>OZ242251.1:0-642500 GCA_965206945.1 uncultured Pseudohongiella sp.
AATAATGTCAGCCTGCGCGAATAGAGGCAGTGCTTCATCCAGGATTCGACCCTTAGTGAGGGCGATTATTAGCTGAGTAGAATTCATTGTTAGAATTTTTCACATGAAGTATCAATAATGGCGCGCAGGTTTAAGAGGGAATGCGCCGAATCTGGGCGCCAAGCAATTGTAATTTCTCTTCAATACACTCATATCCGCGGTCGATGTGATATATTCTGTCGACAGTGGTTTCATTTTCGGAAACCAAACCGGCAATAATCAAACTTGCTGAGGCCCTCAGGTCAGTGGCCATTACCGGCGCACCTTTTAAGGCATCAACTCCTTCGACTATGACTGTGTTTCCTTCAACAGCAATTAGTGCTCCCATACGATTCATTTCATGCACATGCATAAAGCGATTTTCAAACACAGTTTCTGTAATTGAGCCAGTGCCGTCGGCAATCGAATTCAAGGCAGTAAACTGAGCCTGCATGTCAGTGGGAAAGGCGGGATAAGGTGCTGTTCGCAAAGAGACCGCCTTTGACCTCTGCCCATGCATATTAAGCTCTATCCAATTATCGCCGACCTTAATATCCGCGCCCGCCTGCTCAAGCTTACTCAATACGGACTCTAAAATATCCGGTCTGGTGTCCTTAACCTTTATGTGGCCTCGTGTTGCCGCCGCAGCAATTAGATAAGTTCCTGTCTCAATGCGATCAGGCATTACCGAATAACTACATCCTTTTAGTTCGTCCACCCCATTTACTGTAATAGTATCGGTACCTTGGCCAGAGATATTGGCACCCATTTTTATCAGGCAGTTGGCCAAATCGACTACTTCTGGCTCTCGTGCGGCGTTCTCGATGATCGTTTCTCCGTCAGCCAGGGTTGCCGCCATCATCACATTTTCGGTTCCAGTTACAGTCACCAAATCCATAAAAATATGCGCACCTTTCAACTTCCCATCAACCAATGCCTTGATATAACCATCCTCAACCGCAATATTCGCACCCATTGCTTGTAAAGCGCTAATGTGAAGATTTACCGGGCGACTGCCAATTGCACAACCACCAGGCAAAGCCACTTCAGCCTTACCATAGCGTGCTAACAAAGGACCCAGCACCAGGATAGAAGCGCGCATGGTCTTTACCAGTTCATAAGGAGCACTGAAATGTTTAATTGTGCTGCTGTTAACTTCGACGTTTAATTTCTCATCGATAATCGGCTGCACACCCATGCAGCCTAGCAACTCAATCATTGTCGTAATATCAAACAAATGTGGCAAATTGCAAATCTGCACAGTGTCATGGGTGAGCAGAGTCGAAGCGAGTATTGGCAAGGCTGAATTCTTCGCCCCCGCGATTCGAATTTCGCCCTGAAGGCTAACGCCTCCCTTAATTAGTAATTTGTCCATTGGTTTTCTCGATGGGAGGACTGTGCTCAGGAAGCCAGATTTTCTGCTACAGTCTTTAAGTTCATTGTGACTGCGTGAATAGCTCCGCCTTTTATGTGCTCGTTCAATATTTTGTAGATAGCTTGTTGCCTTTTAACCGCGTTCAAACCTTCAAACACATCCCCAACAGCAGTAACGAGATATTTTCCATCACTGCCATCCACAGTGACTTCGCAATCGGATAATTCTGTGGTTAGCAGAGAGGTAATCTGATTAGCGTCCAATCCAGTACTCCAACCTATTTCCAGTTGTCCAATACGGCATCGATATCATTGTCATTCTGGCCCATCAACGCGGAAAATTGAGTGAAATACTGACGTCCAAGATTTATACCGGCCAAACTCAGGTTCTTCAGTTTCCATTCTTCGTTTTCATTAAGAAACATTTGGTACTGCAATCGGAGATTTGAGTCGCCACCGCGTAGTTCCATCCCTACTATGGTATCGGCACGAGGGTCTGGAGCTGGGTTATCGGAAGGGAGAAATACCAGCTCTTGACCATCGTACGAGACTAGAGAAGCACCGTAGAATCGAGTTAATGCTGTTTTCAGTATATCGGCAAACCGTTGTTTTTGAGCATCGGTAGCCGCTGCCGCGAAACGATTCATAACGACTTCAGCCACTGCCTTGAAATCCACAAAGGTATTCAGCACTTCCTCAATCGCAGAGAAATAGCTGTCGCGATCTGAAAGAAACAATGCCCGTGACTCAGCGACAGTTTGTAGCAAGGTCTCAACCCCGATTTCAGCGGTTTCTACGGCGCTATACTGTTGACCATAGCTGACAGTTGGCAATACGCCAAACAGAACTAGAGCAATCAAATATTGATTCAATGATTTTTTCATTTGCTTAACCTTCGTTTTTACTAATCTAGTAGCCAAGCCCTAAAGCCAGTCAGGCGAATGCACACAGGCCCCATAATACACAAAATGAGCTGAATGCGGGCTGAACCTTCATAAGCAGTAGTGCAGTCTACATGAATTGGCCAGTTCAATAAATTATTACTTGCAAAGCTGCTCAAACAATCTTCTAATTGTCCGCCTTATCCAAGCATTAAGAATACATCGTATATGTTTCTCGACACGGTCATTATCGTTCTCGGATTTATTGGATTAATCTGGGGAGCGGACAAGTTTGTGCTTGGTGCTTCTGTCTTAGCTCGAAACTTCGGGGTTTCTCCTTTGGTGATCGGCCTTACGATACTGGCTTTTGGTACATCTGCACCTGAGATTTTTTCATCCGCCATCTCTGCCCTTAACGACAAACCGGAACTGGCTATCGGCAATGCCCTGGGCTCGAACCTGTTTAACGTGGGAGTCGCTCTGGGTGTAGCAGCATTAATACGCCCTCTGAAACCGCCAGAATCGCTAATCAGCAAGGAGATTCCTGCTTTGCTACTGGTAACCTTCATTACTGGCGCCCTGTTGTTTGATCTTTTTCTTGGCGTCTTCGATGCAATAGTGTTGATCGTCATTACTTGCTACTTTGGATACAGATTCTTTCGAAAAAAGATTAAGACCGGGTCTGTACAGGAAATAGACGACGAAAACCTGAGCGAAGTTAACAACCTACAGGCTGCCGCCTATTTGATACTGGGAGTCGCTCTCTTGGTATTGAGTGCCGAAGCTCTAGTGGCTGCGGCTACATCGATAGCCGAATCTCTAGGTGTGTCAACGGCTATCATTGGCCTAACAATTGTTGCACTTGGCACCAGTTTGCCAGAACTGGCTGCTTCCGTAACCTGTGTTCTCAAAGGGCATCATGATCTGGCGATTGGCAATATAGTTGGATCGAATATTCTAAATTTATTAGCTGTACTTCCGTTTCCAGGCTTGTTCGCGCCAGGTCTAATAGAACCGGCGCTTTTTTACAGAGATTTTACCGGAGTGCTGCTACTGACCCTGCTACTGGCCTACTTTTGTTATTCAGGTATCAGGAAAGGCAAGATGATCAGTCGTGCCAACGGCGCGGTGTTTATATCAATTTACATAGGCTGGTTTGGCGTAATGATGTTCCAACTCTAGCTCTGGGTAAGGTATGCTATTAGCATTATGACTTCCAAATCTCCGCTTATCACAAGTGCCCTCAGAACCATAGAGATTGAAAATAGAGCAATTGCCGAGCTCCTCAACCGCATAGATGAACATTTCGTCAGGGCCTGCGAACTTATTTTAGCTTGCCAGGGACGGGTGGTGGTCATTGGCATGGGAAAATCCGGTCATATAGGCAAGAAAATCGCTGCCACGCTAGCCAGCACGGGTACCACTGCTATGTATGTGCACCCAGCTGAGGCCAGCCATGGTGACATCGGTATGGTCGTGGTTGATGATGTGGTTCTCGCCATATCAAATTCAGGTACCACTGAAGAAATACTCTCACTACTGCCGATTCTAAAGCGCAAAGGCATTCCACTTATCGCATTGACGGGTGACATTCAATCTGAACTGGCCAAGGCTGCCTCCGCCAATCTCGATGCCAGGGTCAACGAGGAAGCCTGTCCTTTGGGTTTGGCGCCAACGTCAAGCACAACGGCCGCACTGGTACTTGGCGATGCTTTGGCCATGGCCTTACTCGAAGCGCGTGGTTTCACCCGCGACGACTTTGCCTTTTCGCATCCTGGGGGAAATCTGGGCCGACGCGTATTGGTTAAAGTTAAAGATATAATGCACTCTGGCGCAGCTGTGCCGAAAGTTAAATCCGGCACTCCATTGCCCGAGGCATTATCAGAGATGAGCAGCAAAGGCTTTGGCCTAACAGCTATTATAGATGCAAATGATCACTTAATAGGTGTGTTCTCCGATGGCGATTTACGTAGGGCAATTGATTCAGGAAAAAGTATCCAAGAAACAATGATAGAGGAGGTGATGTCCAAGACCTACAAATTTATAAGCTCTAATGCCCTGGCAGCAGAAGCAGCTCGAATAATGCAAGAATCTAATGTTTATGTTCTTATCGTTCAGAATGAATCCCAGGGCATAGAGGGAATGCTAAAAATGCACGACCTGTTACAAGCAAACGTTGTCTAGTAGAAAGGATACCAGCCAAAACCATGCAATTTAGTAGCGATTTCAAGACTGCAATAAGGGCAGCAAGCAATGTTAAATTGCTGCTGCTAGACGTCGATGGTATCTTGACTGACGGTAGACTCTACTTCTCGAACTCCGGCGAAGAGACTAAGGCATTCCACTCACTCGATGGGCACGGCATAAAGATGTTAATGTGCAGTGGTGTCTCAGTCGGTGTTATTACCGGCCGTAAATCTGAGATAGTCGCTAAACGAGCGACAGATTTGGGCATAGAAATCCTCTATCAAGGCCGCGAAGACAAACTTGATGTTCTGCAAGAAATCAGCAGCGATTTATCTATAGATGTACAAAATATTTGCTACGCAGGAGACGACCTCCCGGACCTTCCGGTTATCAGAGCCGTAGGACTTAGTTTTACTGTACCCGGCGCACATTCAGAAATAAGAAAGGTGGCTGATCTAATTACTGACAGAGCTGGAGGAGATGGGGCTGTTCGAGAGATAACTGATTTTCTGCTGTTATCACAGAAAAAACTCGACGCTTTCTATAATTCCTAGCGCCAGGCGCTTCAACTCAGCGGTATTTATCTGAAGCCAAGCTAATCCCAGCTGACTGCTATGCACGAATTACAACCGTCCATTGGCGAATTTATGTTAAGCTTCTCCCTTGTAATTAGCTCAAAGAGCCAATCAAATTATGCAACGAATCGGCCTGCTCATAATTCCGGGAATTGTTGCCGTCGCTGTATTCGTTGGAATTACTTCTTTCGATTCAGTGAGAAACGAACCTGCACTCCAGTCCCAGCATCAAAATCCAGACTTCAACAGCTACTCTGAAGGCATTAATACAAGCCTGTACCGCGTTGACGGAAACATCAACTACACATTGCAGGCGCAACGGCAAGTTCACTATAACGATAAAACTATTAAGCTGGAAAAACCCTTTATACGACTTTTTCAAGACGGCGAGTCGCGCTGGAATATAATTGCCGATTCCGGCAAAATTTCATCCGCCAAGACAGAAAATGAAACAACAGTAGATACCATCGAATTACTTGGAAATGTTCAAGTATATTGCTTAGATAATTTCGGAAATAGAACCCTGATGTCCACCGAATATTTGACCTTGGATCCGAATCTTGAAGTTCTCGAAACAGACAATCCAGTGTCGGTTGTGACAGATACGCTGCATCAGTCGTCAGTAGGAATGGTGGCAAACTTAAAACTGGATGAGATCAAGTTCCTTAGCGAAATTAGAGGTCGCTATGAGCAAACGAGCGACTAATAAGCTCAATTTTTCCCTGGCCATTTCCCTCAGCTTTTGGATGGCATCGGTCTCCACTGCATTTGAATCCGATAAAGATCAGGAGTTGGAATTTAGTGCTGATGGTGACTCCAAAATGATCACTGTTGAGGGAATACGCATTATTGAAATGTCGAATAATGTTATAATCACCCAGGGCACTTTGCAGATTAGTGGTGACGAAGCCACTATTGAGTACAACATTGCGGCCAGCGAAGTTAGCAAAGTAATCGTGATTGGTAATCCAGTGCGCTATCAACAACAACTAAGTTCTGATGACGGATTAGCGAAAGGATCTAGCAAGACGATTACCCTATATACAGACGAGGACGATGGGAGTGAAATTGTAGAACTCATTGGAGAAGCGGTAATTGAATCTCCTAACTCAAACTTCGCCTGCCATTCTATCGTATACATAGCCGATCAAGACCTGATTCGCGAGGCGGCAGGCCCCTGCTCTGGCGTATTCAACTCGCCGACCGAATAAACCATGCTGGAAGCCCGTAACCTTGCAAAGAGCTACAAAAACAGGGAAGTCGTTCGGGACGTTTCCTTTTCTGTTAATCAAGGAGAAATTGCGGGCTTGCTTGGACCGAACGGAGCTGGCAAGACCACCTGCTTCTATATGATTGTCGGATTGGTATCTGTCGACAAGGGCGAAGTTCGTATCGGCACAGAAGACCTTAGCTCTCAACCCATACATCAGCGGGCCAAGTATGGTCTCGCCTATTTACCGCAAGACTCCTCAATATTCAGAACGCTTAGCGTCGAAAATAATATCCTCGCGATCCTGGAAACTCGCAAAGATCTCAGCTCTAGTGAAAAACAAAAAAAGCTGGAGTCACTATTGGAAGAATTCAATATTCAGCATATACGCCACAACAAAGGCATGAGCTTGTCGGGTGGCGAAAGGCGACGCACAGAAATTGCCAGAACACTCTCCACAGATCCCAAATTTATCCTATTGGACGAACCTTTCGCCGGGGTTGATCCGATTTCCGTTAGTGACATTAAACAAATTATTCAACACCTCAAGGCACGCAATATCGGTATTCTCCTCACCGACCACAATGTCCGCGAAACACTCGATATTTGCGAAAAAGCGTATATCGTTAATGAAGGGCAAATAATTGCGGAAGGAAATGCTGAAGCAATTCTCAACAACGAGAGGGTAAGGGAAGTTTATCTTGGCAATGAGTTTCAAATTTGATGCCAAACCACATGAATTCTTACGTTGTGAATCAATTCCGCCTGCTTTAATTTCAGTTAGCTTATTTAGGTTCAAGTCGGTGCAATGAAAATCTTATTAAAAGCCTATGCAATGAAGGTATGAATCTTGGTATAATCTCGTCTTCAAAAGCTAACAGCACAGGCTAAAGCTAATAAAACATAAATAATTCTTTCACCCTCTCTAGATGTATCGTTCATGAAACTTTCGCTTCAGCTCAAGCTAGGTCAGCAACTGACCATGACTCCTCAGCTGCAGCAAGCTATTCGCCTTCTGCAATTATCAACTCTCGATTTACAACAGGAAATCCATCAGGCGTTAGAGTCCAACCCCATGTTGGAATTAATCGAAAGCAGCGATGAAGAAGATCACAGTCCTGCTACAGCTGCTTTAGATAATAACTCAGACCCGCATGAAATTGCTGCGACAGAGACTACACACAAGGTTCACGATAACGCGGAGTTAAGCAGCGACGAAACCAATTGGCAGGATGGCATGCCCAAAGATCTTGGTGTCGATACCAATTGGGACGATATCTATCCAGGCACTTCATCTCAAACCAGCTCTTTTGATGGCGATTCCACTGATTTCGAATCACGAACCAGCGCGGAAGGAACTTTGCAAGACCACCTTTTGTGGCAACTCAATTTGACTCACATGTCAGAACGGGACAATTCGATCGCGCTCGCAATTATCGACGCAATCGACCCAAACGGAATGCTGACTGTAGACTTGGAATCAATTCACAGCGGCTTCGATAGTGACCTGGAAATAGAGGTCGATGAAATCTTGGCCGTACTCCATCGAATACAACAATTTGACCCTATAGGAGTGGGCTACAGAGACTTGGCAGAATGTCTATTACTGCAACTTGGTCAAATTGATAATCCCGCAATGGAAAAACAGATTAGCAACGCTAAACTGCTTGTGAGTGAGCATATAGAATTGCTAGGACACCGTGATTATGCCCAGCTAATGCGAAGAACCAAACTGAAAGAATTTGAGCTCAGCAAAGCCATTGCAGTTATAGAGGGTCTTGATCCGCGCCCAGGCTCAAGTATTTGCCCACCCTCTACCAGTTATGTAGTTCCCGATGTCATAGTCAGCAAGGACGGTGATTCTGGAAAATGGAAAGTAGGGCTCAACCCTGAAACCGCGCCAAAAATCAGAATAAATTCGAGCTACGCTTCATTGGTAAAACGCGCCGACACAAGCGATGACAATAATTATCTCCGCGACAATTTACAAGAAGCTAAATGGTTTATCAAAAGTCTAAGAAACCGCAATGAAACCTTAATGAAAGTTTCAACTCGTATTGTAGAGCATCAAAAAGGTTTTCTGGAGCATGGAGAGGAAGCAATGAAACCATTGGTCTTGCATGATATTGCGGAAGCAGTAAGCATGCATGAATCTACTATTTCACGAGTAACCACCCAAAAATACATGCATACTCCAAGAGGAATTTTCGAATTAAAATACTTCTTCTCAAGTCATGTATCCACTGCGGGTGGAGGCGAGTGCTCTTCAACCGCGATTAGAGCCATAATTCGAAAACTTGTAGCCGCTGAAAACACAAAAAAACCATTGAGTGATAGCAAGATAACGAACTTTCTAGAAGAAAAAGGCATCAATGTAGCCCGGCGTACTATCGCCAAATACAGGGAATCACTTTCAATTCCTCCCTCGAATGAAAGAAAGCGACTCACGGACTAGAAACCAAGACAGCTAATCCCCACATCAATCCAATTATGTGAAGTTATAAGATAGAGATAGCACAGTAATGCAACTGGAAGAAATACTCATCCCTGAGAGATGTTGTTGCCGAATGGAAGGCATCAGCAAAAAACGAATTCTGAACAAAATCAGCGAAATCTTTTCAGAGAATATCTCCGAGCTTGAAGCACCTGAAGTTTTTGATGCCTTAATGGCTCGAGAGCAATTAGGTGCAACTGGTTTGGGCAATGGAATTGCCATTCCACACTGCCGATTAGCCCCCTGCGAGAGTATAATTGGCGCACTAATAACATTGGAGCAGCCCATAGATTTTGATTCACTGGACAGTAAGCCTGTCGATATTCTGTTCGTGTTATTGGTGCCAGAAGTAGAAAACGACGAACACATTAGAACTCTCTCGGATCTGGCAACCCTATTCAGTGATGAGGATTTTTGTTACACAATACGCCATACTCACAACAATGAAGATTTGTACAGTATCGCAATCACCTTTTATAGAGCCTCTCTTTTGATGTTCTAGCAAAATCGAGCCGAACTAGATGAAGCTAACCATTATCAGCGGCAGATCCGGTTCAGGTAAAAGTACAGTCCTGCATATTCTGGAAGATCGTGGATATTATTGCATCGACAATCTACCCGCCAGCTTGCTTCCTTCTCTGGCCGACCGAATAAGTTTAGATGAAACAGGCATACCGAATGTAGCTGTCAGTATTGATGCCAGAAACATTTCGGCCGACCTGCAAATGACGCCCAAATTAATCAGCACATTGCAGACAAGAGAGCTTCCCACTGAAATAATATTCCTGGATGCGAATAGTCAAACATTGCTAAAACGATTTAGTGAAAGTCGTCGCAAGCATCCACTCAGCACTGACACTGTTGACCTGCGGGAGGCTATTGATAAAGAATCAGAGCTTCTGGAAGCCATATCTGTTATCGCAAATCTTGTCATAGACACCAGCAATATGTCTCTTCGCCAATTGCGAGATTTGATTAAGAATCGAATGTTTGAACCCACTGAAACCAGCATGGCATTGCTGTTTCAGTCATTCGGTTACAAAAATGGCGTCCCGGTAGATGCAGATATTGTCTACGATATGCGTTGCTTACCCAATCCTTATTGGGATACCGCCCTTCGGGCTCTGAGCGGCCTGGATAAGGAGGTGATCAAATTCCTTGACTCACAGGAAGAAGTTCAAGATATGCACAAGGATATTAAAGACTATCTGCAAAAATGGCTGCCAAAATTCGAAAGTAATAATCGCAGTTACATTACAGTTGCGCTAGGCTGTACGGGTGGTCAACACCGCTCGGTCTATTTGGGTGAAAAACTAGGTAAATGTTTCTCTTCAAAAATCAAGAACGTGCAAGTCAGGCACCGAGATCTGGATTGAGCTATAAGCACGAAGAAATAATCTTTGGCAGAGCAGGAAATGGTAAAAGAAAAAGCAACCATCATTAACAAAGCGGGTCTTCACGCCCGGGCTGCTGCGAAAATGGTGGAGCTGACCGGAAGCTTGGCGAGCACAGTACAAATCGGCCATGAAAAAATGGTCGACGGCAAAAGCATTTTATCCCTGATGATGCTTGCTGCTGTCAAGGGCACAGAAATCAACATCGAAGTTGATGGCCCCGATGAGGAACAAGCCATGACCTCGATTATTGCTCTCATAAATAACCGTTTCAACGAACCCGAGTAGGTTTACATCTCCAAGTACCAGATGCATCAGTCCGCACACTCACCTCACTAATATTGACTCCATTAAGCCTGGCAAGCTCAATTCTGCTAAGATTGAGCGATTTCGTCTGACTGGTAATTGGCGATAGAATTGTTCCTATCCACGAATTCGATTGGTACAGTCAGACTATCTGAACATAGGACTTGCAGCACAATGTCTCACACTAAAGAACCTCAAACACAGGAAGTGGTGGCACTTGAACTAAATCAAGCGCTGGATAGCGGCTCCCTGTACGAAGTTCGACAATTACTAAAGGCATTGCCTGGCGCCAGAATAGCGCATCTGCTTGAGTCTTCTCCACCCAAGACAAGAAATGTCCTGTGGCAGTTAATAGACAAAGATGCTGAAGGTGAAGTATTGCAAGATCTAAATGAAGATCTACAAAGCAACATCCTCAAAGAACTCAACGCACAGCAAGTTGTGAAGTTGACTGAGGGACTCGAAACAGATGACCTGGCAGACATTCTGCAGCAGTTACCCGATCAAGTGACCTTTGAAGTTTTACGTGCGATGGACGAGCAAGACCGACATAGAGTCGAATCCATTCTTTCCTTTGACGAGGATACTGCTGGCGGTCTGATGAACACCGACACCATTACTGTTCGGCCACGTCATACCCTGGAATTGGTACTGCGCTATTTACGACGTCACGATAGCCTTCCAGAGATGACTGATAATATTCACGTAGTGAATAGAGCAGACAAGTTCCTGGGTATTTTACCGCTACGCCAAATTTTGGTATCTGACCCAAATACGACCGTTAGAGAAATAATGCGGAAAGATATCGATGCCATCCCGGTAGATATGAAAGCGATACAGGTTGCCCAACTGTTTGAACAGCATGATTGGGTTTCCTCGCCTGTCGTGGACACCGAAGGGAAACTAGTTGGCCGTATCACAATCGATGATGTCGTTGATGTAATACGTGACAATGCGGAACATTCTCTAATGAGTATGGCGGGTCTTGACGAAGAGGACGACAGCTTCGCCCCTGTCATGAAAACTGCCAGGAGACGCGCCCTATGGCTGGGTGTAAATCTGATGACAGCTGTATTGGCATCGAGTGTAATCTATCTTTTCCAGAACACGCTGGATCGGGTAGTGTATCTAGCCGTCCTAATGCCTATCGTCGCTAACATGGGTGGAGTTGCTGGAACACAAACACTGACACTGGTAATTCGAAGTCTTGCCCTCGGTCATATAAGCCCCTCTAACAGTCGATGGTTGTTAATCAGAGAACTGGGTGTGGCAGGCTTGAATGGTTTCGCTTGGGCTGCGGTTATAGCAGTTATTACTTTTGCCTGGTACAAAGATTTTCAGCTGAGCCTGATTATAAGCGTCGCGATGGCAATAAATTTGATGGTGGCTGCGTTAGCAGGAGCTTATCTGCCATTATTCCTCAATCGCATTAAAATAGATCCCGCTCTAGCCGGGTCAGTCGCACTAACCACAATCACAGACTCTATAGGCTTTTTTGTATTTCTCGGATTAGCACAACTTTTCTATCTTTAATCTGTGAACCAACAATCGACTCATTACTTATTCTAAAACCGGCTCGAAAATTATGGAATCAGAACCAAACACTGAATCGGAATCGCTGAGTAAAACACAGCTCAAGCAGGAAGCCACCGACCTCCAATTACTCGGACAAAAGCTCACCTCTTACGACACCAATGTGCTGCGCAAACTCCCTGTTACCGAAATGCTAATATCCGCTATTGCGGAGTTCAACCGACTCCCCAACAGCCACAGAGCCCGCCGCCGTCAACTGCAATTTATCGGTAAACTGATGCGCGATCTAGACTACACCGCGCTTAGCCAAGCCATTAGTGACTTAGGATCAGGCCATCTCAAGAAAAAAGGGAAAGCATCGATCGTCTCAACATGGTGCGATCGAATTCTGCAATCTGGAGATTCTGAAATCAATTTCATTCTGGAATCGCATCCACAATTGGAGAGACAGATTTTGCGTCAGTTGTATCGGGAATACAATCTTGCAAAAGCAAGCAGTAAGAACAAGTTCAAAATCAAACTGCAACATTATCTTAAGGAACAGCTTACCGATTGATTGATACTGGTGAAGCCATAAGAGCTGGGCTCTTCGACGCCAGTCTATACGCTCCAGACTTAAAGTGATAAACTCGTTGCAAATTGGCGGGCTACCCTGACTTTAATAGCACCGACCCGCAGCAAAGACCAAAATAAGAAGAGGATGCTCATGCCTGACTCCAGTGCTCACTCCTACTGGAAAGCCAATATTAAATTAGTACTGTCCCTACTTTGTGTCTGGTTCTTCATATCCTTTGGTTGCGGAATTTTGTTCGTTGATACACTGGACATGATTCGCTTCGGTGGTTTTAAACTCGGCTTCTGGATCGCACAACAGGGTTCAATTTTCGTTTTCGTGATCATCATCTTTATTTACATTCGTGCTATGGACAAACTCGATGACAAATACAACATAGAATCTTCCAGCCAGGGTCAGGCTGCTCCAAAGGAGGATTCGAAATGAGTGTGCAAATCTGGACTTACATCTTCATCTTTCTATCGTTCAGCCTCTACATTGGCATCGCTATTTGGTCTCGCGCTGGATCAACTAAGGAATTTTATGTGGCAGGTGGCGGCGTGCCACCTTTGGCGAATGGTATGGCGACCGCCGCTGACTGGATGTCTGCGGCATCGTTTATTTCGATGGCCGGATTGATCTCTTTTCTCGGCAGGGACGGCACCTTCTATTTAATGGGCTGGACCGGAGGTTATGTGCTGCTCGCTCTTTTACTCGCGCCGTATTTACGTAAATTTGGCAAGTTCACCGTGCCTGACTTTATTGGTGATCGTTATTATTCCCAGACTGCCAGATTGATAGCCGTTTTCTGCGCGATAGCAATCTCATTTGTCTATGTCTGTGGGCAGATGCAAGGCGCAGGCATCGTCTTTTCAAGATTCTTGGAAGTCGATTTCACGACCGGCGTGCTGATTGCCATGGCGATAGTGTTTTTCTATGCCGTGTTAGGGGGTATGAAAGGCATCACCTATACACAGGTAGCTCAATACTGCGTGTTGATCTTTGCCTTCATGGTGCCGGCAATATTTATTTCAATATTAATGACGGCTCAACCTGTTCCACAGATTGGTTTCGGCTCAGAATTGACTGAGGTTTATGGCGGTGGCTACTTGCTAGATAGACTAGACGGACTAAGTCAGCAACTTGGATTTGCCACTTACACTGAAGGTCAACGCAGTACTCAAGATGTTTTCCTTATTACCGCTGCCCTGATGTTTGGCACTGCTGGTCTTCCTCATGTGATCATTCGTTTCTTTACTGTGCCTAATGTCAGGGACGCAAGAAAATCAGCAGGCTATGCATTGGTTTTTATTGCCATTCTGTACACAACTGCACCAGCAGTAGCTGCATTTGCCCGCACAAACCTCATAAATACTGTGAATAACGCCGAGTACGTTGCCGTTCCTGAGTGGTTTAATAAATGGGAAGATACCGGCCTGATTGTTTTCAATGACAAAAACAACGATGGCCGAATTCAGTATGTAGGTCAGTACGCAGACGATCCAGAACGCAATGAGCTCAACGTCAATCAAGATATCATGGTGTTGGCCAATCCCGAGATTGCAGAGTTACCCAATTGGGTAGTGGCATTAGTTGTGGCCGGAGCATTGGCTGCGGCTCTATCTACTGCCGCAGGCTTATTGTTAGTAATATCGACATCGGTGGCTCACGACATGATGAAACGCACTTTCATGCCGAGTACTACCGAGAAACAAGAGTTACTTTACGCACGACTTTCGATATTCGTGGCGGTACTAATATCAGGCTATTACGGTATTAATGCGCCAGCGTATGTGGCACAAGTTGTTGCGTTTGCCTTTGGCCTCGCAGCGGCGTCATTCTTTCCAGCTATCGTACTGGGTATTTTTCGGAAACACATGAACAAGGAAGGCGCAATCGCGGGCATGATTGTTGGTTTTGGCTTCACCGCCACGTATATCATCTATTTTAAACTTATCAATCCAGCGGCTGACAGTACGGACAATTGGTGGTTAGGTATCTCTCCGGAGGGAGTCGGCTCCCTGGGAACCCTGGCAAATCTAATCGTGGCGTTGATCGTTGCGAAGTTCACTCCGGAACCACCAACCAAAGTACAACGGATAGTAGAGAATATTCGCTTACCAGGTGAGATTATTACTCGCTAGTCAAGAGCGATTGCAGATAGCCCAAAGCATACAAGCTTTGCATTAAAGAAAAATCGCCAGCAGTGTTAGGTCTTATGCTAGCCGTGGCCGACCTCTTCCCAGTATTTGCTCACCGTCTGCTTCATCTCTTTATGCATAAATAAAATACCGATTAGATTCGGCACCGTCATCAGCACAATAGTAATTAAAGCAACATTCCATATTATGGTCGTATCGGCCAAAGCAGCGTAGAAGAAGCCGAAGACGTAAACCACACGGTAAGGAAGAACAGATTTTGGCCCTAACAAATAAGTCATGGCCCTATCTCCATAGTAGGACCAGGCAATGGCTGTCGAAAATGCAAACAACATCAAGCCGATTGAAACAATATACTGCCCGAACTCACCGAACAGGCCCCGCGTATAGGCCATCGTCGTCAGCGGTACCGAATGTAGAAGAGATTTCCCGGTAACCACAACCTCCGGATCATCTAACCTGCCCCCGCTCACTGAGAGTCGGCCAGTAATAGCTTGCCCGCCTCTCGAATAGATCGCATTTTCGGCAAACGATCTGGAATTCAACAGCGTAAAGGCTTGATTATTGTTTTCGACCCTGCCCTCCAATACCGAAAATTGACCGGAATAACTGCTCGCCTCAGATTCATCTCCATTCAGGAAGGCGAATAATTGCTCCACATCGGCAGCATCGGACTCCACGAAAGTGCCCGCGACAAAAGTCATATCGGCTCGCTGAAATTCGTTCTCGAATTTTTCCATCCACACACCAGATGAAAGAATTACCAGTCCGGTTACCGTACAAATAACTATGGTATCGATGAATGGCTCCAGAATTGACACCATACCTTCGTCGGCGGGCTCGTCAGTGCGTGCGGCAGCATGAGCGATTGGCGCTGAGCCTTGCCCTGCCTCATTAGAGTACAGGCCACGATTTACGCCACGGTCAAATGCGTAAGCAAATGTCGCTCCAAGAAAGCCCCCAGTGGCGGCTGAACCGGTGAACGCGTCGCTAAAAATTGCGGCAAATGAAGGGATGATATTAGCGAGATTCGGCAGGATTACCGCAAAAGCACCAACAAGATAAATTAACGCCATGGTAGGCACTATAGTTGCTGCAACCTTAGCTATACGTGTTATACCACCAATGATCACCAAGGCAAGAAGGACCGATAGCACACTGGCAGTTATCAGTGGATCCAGGGAAAACGTGCTTTCTAAACCAGCAGCAATGCTATTTATCTGTGGCAGATTACCTGTGCCAAATGAGCTCAGTACCGTTGCTATGGCAAATAGTATTGCTAACCATTTCGCATTAAGTCCTCTCTCCATATAGTACATGGGGCCACCGGCCATGGTGCCATCAGCTGTTTGAGTTCGATACTTATGGGAAAGCGTGACTTCAACAAACTTGCAGGTCATACCGAAGAATGCCGTCATCCACATCCAGAATAAGGCGGCGGGCCCACCTAAATGCAAGGCCAGGGCTACTCCACCTATATTGCCTGTACCCACTGTGCCGGAAAGTGCCGTCGCCAGCGCCTGAAAATGCGAGGTATCCCCTTGCGCACCGTCCTTATCAAACTTGCCGGTAGCAACGCCAATTGCGTGCTTGAAATAACGAATCTGGGGAAAACCGAGGTACAGCGTAAAGAAAATACCAGTAGAGAGCAGCAACGCGGGAAACCAGATTGCACTGCCCAAATAGCCATCTATAAAAATCAAAAAATCATTAGCTGCATCCAATGTAACACCCCACTCGTTTAAATCACCAAATCTTGTCGCTGGCCCTTAATACTGACTGTCAATCATCGCTTATGGTGATAGTCGGCCCGTCGTTACCCGCCGAAGCTATTTGCAACAACTGTGTCTCAACATTACCAGCTAACTCCATATATGCCCTGCTAGCCGTATGATCAGTGTTCGATGCTACCACAGGATTGCCTGCGTCCGTTGTTTCTCTGATGATTAAATCTAAAGGAAGCTGGCCAATAACTTGTACTTCGTATTCCTCGGACAGAGACTTTCCACCACCACTACCAAATATCGCCTCTTCATGCCCACAGTTTGAACACACATGAACACTCATGTTCTCAACTACACCCAATACAGGCACGTCCACTTTCTTGAACATCTCTATACCCTTTCTGGCGTCCAATAACGCCACATCCTGGGGCGTGGTGACGATGACCGCACCACTCACCTTCACTGACTGCGCTAAACTCAGTTGAATATCACCAGTGCCCGGTGGCATATCCACAACAAGATAATCTAGTTCCGGCCAGGCAGTATCATTAAGCATTTGATTGAAGGCAGAGATTATCATAGGCGCACGCCACACCATGGCAGTTTTCTGGTCCAGCAAAAATCCCATCGAATTACATTCAATACCATGGGCCATTAATGGCAGCATAAATTTCTTGTTCTGAATTTTTGGCCTGGTACCTGCGGGAACCCCCATCATAAGAGGCAAGCTTGGCCCATAGATGTCAGCATCCAGTAAGCCAACTTTGCGTCCAAGTCTGGACAGTGCCAAGGCAAGATTGACGGCCGTTGTAGATTTACCCACGCCTCCCTTCCCTGATGCCACACAGATGATGTGTTTAATCTTATCGATGTTTCTCAAATGCCATTCCCTTTTGGTCAGTCAACTCGAATTCGACAGTTTTATTTCCTGGCTTACAGTACGCAAAACACTTCAACTGGTAAATCGCTGCTGATTGAAGATGATGAGCGGGATTATCTTTGATTAACCTGAAAAATCCAAGGGCACGATATTTGTTAAACTCCAAAGCTGCAACAAACATCGAGATAAAAGCTTCAATAGCAACACATCGCTGAATCAAGCCAAATTGAACATGACAGCGAGTCGCGTTCACCGCTAGAATCCAACTATCGAAGCTGCGGTTCATATAGTTAGAAATGGAATACCAATCACAATGCGCAAATTATCATCCGTACTTTCATTAGTAACCCTTGCGTCGCTACTAGTCGATACCACTGCGGAGCAGCAAGAAGAAACAGAAGTTAGGTTCGCGTTTTATTCCTCTGCCTGGGGTGAGAATACTGACGATGGCTTGCGCTTGATCGCCTTCAACCAAACCACGAGTCCGATAAAACTGAATTCGATAGTGCTGCACGGAAATGACGAAGAGTCAGAAGATGTCGTCATTAATGTAAGCCTGGAAGTTCCGCCCGGTGGATATGCGGATAAAGAGTTAGGCTATATTGATCTACTAACAGGAGACGAATGCATAGATCGAACTACGCGGGAAAACTGGAAGTTGGTTGAAATATCCAATTATACGTTAAACCCATCAGTACGAAATTTGATCATTGAAAACACCGACTCTTTTCGAATCTACCAATGCATTAAAACAGTATCCACATCCTGGACAGATCTGAGCAGCAATGGATTAATCGAATACGACGAGTGGGTGTTATTTCATTTCGAGGCGAGAAGAGATTTGTAGCTTAGGCTGAGCCATAAAAAAGGAGGCATATAAGCTCTTCTTTACCCCAAGACTTCGTATTGTCTCTTAACCTACCAAGATTCCACCGTACTGCACAAAGAATGGCGTAAATACCAAACTGAGAATAGCGGAAAGCTTGATCAGGATATTCAATGAAGGGCCCGAAGTATCTTTCATAGGATCACCAACAGTATCGCCAACAACAGCAGCAGTGTGCTCATCGGAGCCTTTACCACCATGGTTGCCTGCTTCAATATATTTCTTCGCATTGTCCCAAGCACCGCCGCTATTAGAAGACGCGATCGCGAGCACACCGCCTACAACAAGTGAACCAATCAACATGGCCGCCACCGCTTCAACGCCGAACAGAAAACCAACAACGAGGGGAGACCCCATGATCAAAATCCCTGGAGCAACCATCTCTTTTAGCGCCGCTTGAGTTGATATGGCCACGCACTTGGCGTAATCCGGCTTACCTGTTCCTTCCATTATCCCTGGAATAGTCTTGAACTGATGACGCACTTCCTCAATCATGGCAAATGCCGCTTCACCGACTGATTTCATCGTCATGGCAGAAAACAAAAATGGCAAAACTGCGCCAACAAAGAGAAAGGTAAAAACCAACGGTTCCAACAAACTCATGCTAATTGGCTCACCGCGAAGTTTTTCAGCGAGGGTAATAAACGCGGCAAATAACGCCAGTGAGGTTAATATCGCTGCACCGATGGCAAAGCCTTTACCAATTGCTGCGGTGGTATTGCCGGCAGAATCCAAAATATCGGTTCGGCGACGAACTTCTTTATCCAAACCTACCATTTCAGCTATTCCGCCCGCATTATCGGCCACGGGGCCGTATGCATCGATGGTTAAGGTCAAAACCAGACTTCCCAACATACCCAGAGAAGCGATCGCGATACCGTACATACCAGCAAGCTCCCAGGAAAAGAAGATACTTATCGCAATAGCAATGTATGGAAGCACTGTACTCTTATAGCCCAGTGCCAAGCCGTAGATGATATTTGTCGCAACACCGGTTTCGCATGATTTTGCCACCTCTTGAACTGGGCCAAATTTTTCCGAGGTGTAGTAACCGGTTAGCAAGCCAACCACTAAACCTGAAACAAGCCCCGCCAAGAAGCAAAAATAGACGCCTGCGTTGGTGTATTCGACATCATCCAATACAAACGAATCGGGGATCAAAGCAACGGTAAAGAAATACATTACCACTGCCATGATGACGCTAGAGATAATCAATAACTTCATCAACGCTGGCGCAACTTCATCTTCCATCTTCACAGTCACCAACAATTTGGTGATTAGGGCTATGGGAATACCTACTGCGCTGATCAAAATTGGGAATAGCAGTGCATCGGGGTTACCGGCAAATACCACAGCACTAATCACCATGGCGGCACAGGTGCTTTCAGCACATGAACCAAAAAGATCAGCACCCATGCCAGCTACATCACCGACGTTGTCACCGACGTTGTCAGCGATTACCGCTGGGTTACGAGGGTCATCTTCCGGGATGCCTTGCTCTACTTTACCCACCAGGTCAGCACCGACGTCCGCAGCCTTAGTGAAGATACCGCCGCCAACACGAGCAAATAGCGCAATAGTGGAACCACCGAGGCCAAAACCTGCAATCACTTCCATCAGAATATGGTTATTTTCAGGGCCAAGATCCGACAGCAGCCAATTCATTACAACATAGATAATAACTAATCCTAGTGTAGCCAGCCCTACCAACGCAAAGCCCATCACAGCACCAGAGTTGATTGCTACATCGTAGGCGGCAGAAATATCTTTCTTCGCGGAGACTGTAGTTCGGGCGTTACCCTGAGTAGCTATCTTCATACCGATATAGCCGGACGCTATAGAGATGGCACCACCAAATAGAAAAGCGATAGCCGTATAAATACCCTCATGGATATTCGGGGTATGGGTATCGTTGATCAAGATGGCAATAATGGCGGCGAATACCACCATGAAGATGGTCAGAACTTTGTATTCCTGCTTTAAGAAGGCCATGGCTCCTTCTGCAATGGCGCCATGGATGAACTTAAGACGATCCGCCTGCTCCCCATCCAGCCCTAGATCAAGCGGTATACTTACTACCTTCTTCATGTAAAAGAAGGCAATTCCCAAACCCATCAGCGACAGAACTATGGTTACCGTAATTGTTATGCCCGACATCTAAAATCTTCCCCTCAAAAATTGGAATGTTTATTTCAAAGGCGCGCACTTTACCATAACGAACGCCGCAAAAAAAGCGGCCAAATTCGCTGTTAAGCCAGTATTTTAGTGGTTTGCCGAGGATTTGAAGCCAGCCCTGAATCAGGCCCTGCAACAAAGTCTGAAAATAGCACTTTGCTCTTGCTATTTCCTGGATTTGCGGCACTTGTCAATCTTGGCGGTGGACTTGGGTGCTTCGCCCCGTGCTGACCTAAAGGCCTGCCGCATGGCTTCAAGCCTTGCCTCTTTTCGCTTGTGTAGTTGGCTTTCTTTGCCCGTTTCAAAATCGATTACTTTAATGCGCATTATCGCCTTGAGATTTATTGAATGCTCCTCTTCGCAGAAGACTGAATATTCTAATCCTGGTCTGAAAGCCTTATTGAGAATTCGCCCGCCTAAGTAACTCATTCTTGCGTGATTCTAACTCTGCAATAAGTTCCTTATCCAGGGGTTCAACAGTATTGCCATAGGGGTCGGTGTCCTCATACTTGGCCTGCTCAGCCGCCAGCACCGTTAGCAGTTCCTCTGCAACCACAATTGCTTCTTCTAAATCATCGCGCCTTGACTCCTCATCTACTACTTCCGCCTGAATAGAGGCAATCTGCTGCTCCAAGGCAGCTATTCTATCAATCTTTTGTTGGCGCTCTGCCTCTGCGGCGGCGATAACGGCCAAACGCTCCCTTTCTCGCTGCTCCGCCGCGTCACGCCGTTGCCGCTCGGCCTCAGCTCGCACCCTGGCTTCTGCAACTTGCCTATCTCTCTCTGCCTGAACACGGGCACGCTCGGCAGCCTGCTCGCGTTCCTGTTGTTGTTGTGCTAATTGCGCTGCTTCCTGCGCCTGCGCTGCTCGTTCCGCTTCCTGCGCCGCCAACTCCGCTTCTCGCGCACCTTGCGAGACACAGGACACAAGCGCCAGCATTAGTAATACGGACACTATTGTTCTCTTATTCTTATTCTTATTCTTATTCGTACTTGCGGCTTTGGGAAATAGGCTGAAACCGCGTATTTGCAGACAGTGCATCATGGCAATCTCCTTCAGGACTGGTGCCTTATCCAGATCACTTGCGTCGATCAGGGAATAGTAACGCCAAGCTCTTGCTTAATAAATTATTTTCTACATAAATCGTAGAATTTGTCGACTTTGTCATACTTTATAGCGATAAAAACACGGTTTGTCGGTAAAATCCAACCCTTGCTTCTTATCGGCAGCATCTAGACAAAGTTCATTTAAGAGTCCTCATCAGGCGAGCAATATCCACCTACAATGACCAGCCAAGTACAATGACCAGCCAGGTTTTGCCCTATTCAAGAGCTACAGCTAAATCAAAACTATTCAAGCTGCTGCTAGGGTCGGTAATAGCGCTTGCGCTCAGCGCGCCCGCTATCGTGCTGCTGCTTTCTGTAGAGACCTCACCCTCTCTGATAACCAAACAACAGGTGAGTACCGATGAAATTTCGAAGATTGAAACTCTGTTGCTGGAGAACACGCCTCAAACCCCCAACACCGCTGGCTTACAAGAATTACAATTAGACGCAGAAGAACTGAATTTATTGCTTCGCTACGCAGTCAATATTATGAATCTGTCGCCAAATTGGGCGGCTCAGCTCAGGCTTAGCGAGGAAATATTAAACACCGAAGTTAGTGTAAAAATTAGCCAGGGGCCAGTTCCTCTGTTCCTGAACATACAGGCAGAATTTGTTGAGGATGGGCGCTTGCTGGCGATAAACACGCTTAGGGTTGGCAAAATTAACGTGCCGGATAGGTTTTTGCACTATACGCTCGATCGATTGCGCCGAAATCTCGCCTCGGGTAATGTCGCCTATCTTGATTTCAGCGAACTGCTTGGCAATGTAGCAAGCGTCCGGCTGAACGACAATCGCATGAACATCTCTCTGGCCTGGGATCCCGCTCTAATCAGCCGCATCGGCAACCAGGCGCAACAGTTATTCATCTCTGACTCGGACCAACAACGAATAATCGATTACTACCAAATTATCTCGGACGTGGCCGTTGCAGTCCCGACAGATACCAGAGCTGTATCCATCAATGCGTTCCTGGTTCCCCTGTTTGCCGCAGCCAGGCAAAAATCGCTGGCTGGCAGCAATCCTGTGGCCGAGAATCGGACATTGTTCCAGACCCTGGCCATCTATCTGAACCAGGACCCGATTGAACAGTTAATAGGGATCAAATTGGCCGAACAATTAGAGCCTGCTCCCTACATAGAGGCACGACTGCAACGCCGACAAGACCTTGCTCAACATCTGATTTCTATCGCGGCAATAACCGCCTCTGCGGGTGCCGATTTAGCACAGATGTTATCAACCACCAAAGAAGCCTACGATGCGCGTTATCGCTCGGGTTTTAGCTTTTCTGATTTGACCGCAAACAATGTTGGCGTAACCATGGCCCGCCTATCGACAATTGATTTCGAATCGGCATTAATCATGCAAGAGCGCCTGGCGAATATACAAAACGAGTCAGACTACATGCCGGAAGTTGGTGACAACCGCGATGGGCTATCGGAAACAGATTTCAATGCCATGTACACCGACAGGAATAGCGTCGAATATCAAAACCGACTGGCAGAAATTCAGACTCTGATAGATAGCCGTCCCCTTTTCTCTGGTTTAGTACAATAAATTTTCAGTGCTATCATACCCAGGCTAGAGACTCGCCTACCCAAGCAATGTAACCGAACAGGACGGTCAGTACTTTGGAAATTCTAAGCCCTGAAAATCTGGAGGTACTACGCTCACTGTTGCTGTCAGCCAGACAAAAGCTGGAACGGCAGTTAGAAATTGCAGAGTCGGCTACCCAGGTCGTAGTCCTGGATCAGACCAGTGTTGGTCGAGTTTCCAGAATGGATGCTATGCAGCAGCAAAGTATGGCAGTCTCGACACGGACAAAAGCGACAAAGAGTCTAGGCAAAGTGACTAGCGCATTACATCGATTAGAGAATAACGACTACGGATTCTGTAACAACTGCAATGAAAACATTGAATTGGACAGGTTAATGGTACAACCAGAGGCCAACTTTTGCCTGAAATGCCAGGATCAACACGATCGAGAATAGATTTGCCTGGCCCACGATGTGCATTCCGTTGCTATACCTGGCTGAACGGCGCTGTCTTTAACTTCAAGTCCTTTATTCGTGCTTTCAAACAGGGGCTCAAATCAGTCCAGTTATCTTCCAATATCAGTGATGCTAGTGTATAACACCGCCAGCATTTCCTCCCTGGAATCAGCACGAACCGAAATCATGGCTAAAAAAGGCTTCAATACCACAAACCTGCACTCTGATCGTAGAGATGAACCGGAGCATGGTGTGCTCCACAAGGCTATCCATCCGTCCGTGGCCTATGGCTACAAAGATGCGCGAGAATTGGCGGAAGTATTTCAGGGTAAGCGTGTGGGCTACAACTATGGACGACAGTTGAATCCAACCGTTACTGCTTTACAAAACCGAATTACCGCAATGGAAGATGGAATTGCTACTGCGGCCTTTGCAACAGGGATGGCAGCAATCGCCTCGACAATGCTTTCACTACTCAGGCAGGGAGACCACATAGTTTCCAGCGCCTACCTGTTTGGAAATACGAATAGCCTGCTTGGCACATTGCAGAATCTCGGCATTGAAGTGAGCTTCGTGGATGCGACTGAAGTTAGCCATGTTAAAGCAGCAATTCAAGAAAACACACGTCTGGTGTTTGTAGAGACAATTGCGAATCCTGTTACGCAAATTGCCGATCTTCAGGCTATCGGTGAGTTATGTAAATCCGAAAACTTGATTTACTGCGTCGACAATACGATGACGTCGCCACATCTCTTCAAACCTAAATCTGTGGATGCTGGTTTCAGCGTTAATTCACTCACCAAATATATTGGTGGTCATGGCAATGCGCTAGGTGGCGCGGTCACCGACACTGGCCTCTACGATTGGTCGCAATTCAGTAATATTCTGGATAGCTATAAAAACCAGGATCCCGAATTATGGGGAATCACCCAAATCAAAAAGAAGGGTTTGCGGGACTTAGGGGCTTCGCTTGGACCAGAGTCTGCACACCATCTGGCAGTTGGATCAGAAACCCTGAGCCTGCGTATGGATAAGGCTTGCGCAAACGCCCAAGCTGTTGCTGAGTTTTGTGACCAACACAACAAGATAAAACAAGTCTACTATCCTGGCCTCGCAAATCATCCACAGCACGCACTTGCAAAGCAATTGTTCAAAGGTTTCGGTTCAATCATGAGTATCGATCTAGTCGATGGCATAGATTGCTTCGACTTGCTTAATACCATGGACAACGTAATTTCGTCCAGCAATCTTGGCGATACACGTACCTTAGCGATACCTGTTGCTCACACCATATTTCATGAGATGGGGAGCCGGCGCCGGGCCTCCATGGGCATTGCAGATTCAATGATTCGCTTCTCAATCGGCATAGAAGAAGTCGATGATTTACTCGCCGATTTTGAACAGACTCTTGCCTGATAAACAGAAAGCAACTCAACCATGATAAGCCTTATCAAAACAGACGAAATAGAAGAAGGAACTTCCAAAGGCATAGAGTTGAATAATCTCTACCTGTTTGCGGTAAAGCAAGACGACCAGATCTTTCTTTACTGGAATCGTTGCCCTCATATAGGCACACCACTGGAATGGGAAGAAGATAGATTTCTTGATGCTGATGGGGCGCTGATTCAGTGTTCAACTCATGGTGCTTTATTTCAGATCGAAGATGGTCTTTGCTTAGCGGGCCCTTGCAAGGGTAAACATCTGCAAGCGATTCCGTTTCTCCTGGAGAACGGAATGATCATGGTCGAAGAATCCGCATTACGAATCTCCACGCCTTTATAGCACCCTTGTGGATCACCTCAGTTCGCTGCCGTCATTGACACTGCTCACAAAATTACAGGCAGTTGTTTGTGTAGTTCAATACTGGAATTTTTTATATCAAAATCCGCACGGTAGGCAAATACTTCGACTCCCGCCGTTGTCACTTCGCGCAGTAACCGACCATATTCCGCATCGATTTCGTCGGCAGCCGTGACGCGATCGATGCCACTGTGCTGGACACAAAACAACAACACCGCACGATGCCCTAAGCTAAGCATATGAAGTAACTCAGCGAGATGTTTTTGACCGCGACTACTTATTGAATCTGGAAAAATTCCAAGGCCATTTCCCACGCCAAGGCTTACATTTTTGACTTCAACGTAACAGCCAGGGGCTGACTCCGGCTCGGGATTTTCCAGCAGCAAATCTATGCGACTGCCCTGTTCACCGTAGGGCACTTCGGTTCGAATAGCTTGATAACAAGCTAATTGTTCAATACGGCCAGCTTCTATAGCTTCATAAACGAGCTTGTTCGCCAGGCCGGTATTGATTCCCACCGTATATTTTTGTTCGACTTCAACCAATTCCCAGGTATAGGCGTATTTTCGCTTCGGGTTTTGAGACTCTGTATACCAAACACGACTTCCAGGCTGCTGGCAGTTTTTCATGGAACCTGTGTTTGGGCAATGTATAGTCATTAGGTTCCCAGCCTCAGTCTCAATATCGGCGAGAAAACGCTTATAACGTTTAATAAGAATTCCTCGCTGTAGCTTTCGTTGATAACGCATAAGGCATTGGCTTTATTCGAAGAATGAAAGGTTTAGAATCAGATTTTTAAGAAAAAAGCGGTATCTACAACAATGCCTGACGAAGCCGTTCAACGCCAAGCTGCAAACTTTCCATGTCTGTTGTGAATGCAATTCTTACTTATTTTTATAGCATCCCCCTTAAGAATCTGATAGTTTACCCAGCTTTCTGAAAATTGCACATTTCAGGCAAGAAGAAACTGTGTAAAAACCCTGGAGTCTGTCGGACTGACCAAGAAGAGTTTGTTTTTATAAATGAAAGCCTTGATTAGAGCGGCTGGCTTGTCTATAAGTTTGCAAAGTCATCGCAACAAATCAGGGTACACCGAGGCATAGGAGATCATGTCTAACACTCAGAGTTTAGATTCTCAGCCAGTTCTAAAGAATTTCGTTCCGTATAAGCCAAAGAAAGGCGAAGCGTACATGAACGAAAGGCAACAAGAGCACTTCAAGAAAATTTTGTTGGATTGGCGCAATCAGCTGATGCAGGAAGTTGACCGTACTGTACACCATATGCAAGACGACGCCGCCAATTACCCGGACCCGGCAGATCGCGCTACTCAGGAAGAAGAATTCAGTCTGGAGCTGCGTACCCGTGACAGAGAACGCAAACTAATCAAGAAGATTGACAGCACCATTGAGCTGATAGCACAAGACGATTACGGTTATTGTGATTCTTGCGGAATCGAAATCGGTATTCGTCGGCTCGAAGCCAGACCAACTGCCAACAAATGTATCGATTGTAAAACTCTTGATGAGATCAAGGAAAAACAACTCGGTAGCTAACTAGGCACACCAAGGCCTTATCCTCTATCCTTGTCCTCTATATAGTATTCGCTTGGAACTGATGCGGCTTTGGCTGCCTGCCTCTCCGGCTCTGGTGAGTCGATTTCCTCTACAATACCTGCATTTTACGTTCTACATTGAGAGAGATATACGGAAGCAATCCGTATTAAACTGCTGCTCAACATGCCAAAACCGACTACAGCGCACGTCGAGAACGAAGAAACAACAACCTATGTTGGTCGCTTTGCTCCATCACCTACGGGATCATTGCATTTCGGGTCTTTGCTCGCCGCGCTTGCCAGTTTTCTGGACGCCCGCGCAAATAACGGCAGTTGGCTGGTCAGAATTGAAGACCTGGATCCACCCAGAGAATCTGCGGGCAGCGCTGATTTGATTTTGCGGCAGCTTAATGACTTGGGTTTACATTGGGATGGAGAGGTTCTCTATCAAAGCTCACGACTCGAGGCTTACGAAGTTGTTTCGAATCAGTTGCAAGAACGGGGGCTCTGTTTCCTCTGCGATTGCACTCGTCCGCAGATAAAGGCAATGGGAAATGTCTATGATGGCTCTTGCCGCCATCGTCTCTCAGCGCCAGCCAATGAGTATGCAACACGGGTAAAAGTAGAAGCAATCGACATAGCTTTTGGCGACAGAGTACAGGGACATTATCAGCAAAACCTGACCAAGGAGGTTGGAGATTTTATTATACGGCGCAAAGACAAGCTATTTGCCTACCAACTCGCAGTAGTTGCCGATGATCAGAGTCAGAATATTACACACATTATTCGAGGTTTCGATTTAATCGATTCCACACCCAGACAAATTTACCTGCAACAAGTGCTCAATTATGACCAGCTTGAATACGGGCACGTTCCCGTAATCGTAGACGAACGGGGTCAGAAACTAAGTAAACAGGCATTCGCCGCATCAATAGAAACAGACAAAGCGGCAGGGTTGATTTACCAAGCACTGGCTATCCTGGGTCAGTCTCCGCCTACAGCATTCGAAAAGGAAAGCCCTCAGCAACTACTACAATGGGCAATTGAAAACTGGGATATACAGGCCGTACCGAAGTTAGCTAACATCCAGCAGGTATCGCCGCCTTGAGGAAGCTCCTGTGTACATACCCCGATCAATATTGGTGCTATTACTCATAGTCTATCTACTCTTTCTACTGAGTGTGGATTGGATCAATCAAACAGAAGGGGCTTGGTACAGACCATTCGTCCTGGGATTTCTTGTTGTCCTGGTCACCGGTTGGTCTCATCGAGAACAGGATTCCGATGAATTTTGAACTAACTACCATAGTAGCCTTGGGTAGTGGCTATCTCGGCCTGCTATTTGGCATCGCTTTCGTCACCGAGCGCAGTTGGATACCGGCAAAAATAGTTCGTCACCCTATCGTATATGTACTCTCACTGGGTGTATTTGCCAGCGTCTGGGCTTACTACACTTCGGTAGGTAACGCACTGCGTGACGGCTACGGCTACCTTGCAGGCTCAATAGGCATCTCACTTGCATTTCTACTTTCTCCTTTACTACTACGTCCTCTACTCGAACTCACTCGAACTTACCAACTAAGTTCACTAGCTGATTTGATGGCATTCCGATACCGCTCACCTTGGGCGGGCACTGCCACAACCCTGGTCATTCTGATTGCAGTAACACCCCTCATAGCGTTACAAATTAGAGCGGTGGCAGACACCGCCTATTTATTGTCGCCAAAAACCGTACAAGGCTCTTTAGCCACAGGGTTCTGTGTCATTATCACTCTGTTCTCGATTTTATTCGGCACCTCTAGAAAAGCAGGCCGCACACAATACGATGGACTGGTAATGGCCATCGCATTCGAGTCATTAGTAAAGCTCATCGCTTTCCTCGCAGTGGGAGCATTTGCAGTGTATGGTGGGTTTGGCGGTTTCGATGAATTGGACCGTTGGTTACAAGGACAGCCGGAATTAATCGATAGCCTGAAAAATACCGACTACTTCAGTTCCTTTCATGTCATGGCTTTGCTTTTCTTCACCGCCGCTGTCGCGATGCCGCATATGTTTTATGCCACTTTCAATGAGAACAACGGCATGAAAGCCTTGTCTTTCGCGAGCTGGGGACTACCACTTTATTTCTTGCTACTAAGCCTGCCTGTTCTTCCTATTCTTTGGGCAGGTTTACAATCCCAGAGTCCTGTTCAGGTTGAATATTTTCCGGTGGTCATAGGCGCTGCCTATCAGGCACCGATGTTCAGCCTGCTTGCCTACCTGGGAGGGCTATCCGCCGCCAGCGGACTGATCATAGTAATCACTCTCGCACTTTCCAATATGTGTCTCAATCATTTGATACTTCCCCTTAGCCAGCCCAAGGCAAACCAGGACATATATAGATGGTTGTTATGGAAGCGTCGCGTTCTCATAACTGCAATAATATGGTCTGGATTTTTATTCCATTACTTACCCAGCGAACAGATTAGCATCCAGGTAATTGGTATAGTCGCCTTCACAGCCTGTTTACAGTTTATGCCGGGAATCGTAGCCATTTTGTATTGGCCGATCGCAAACAAGAAGGGTTTTATTTCGGGCCTAACTGTTGGTGTGTGTGTCTGGTTCCTATATTTGATGCTGCCCCTGTTTACAGAGATCGATTCACTTTCCCTGGTTTCAATCAATTGGCGCGAAATTACCGCGCTGTCGCTAATTGGCAACTGCTTGATGTTTGTTGCTGTCTCCATCTTGAGTGCGAGCACGGACGAAGAACGCAGCTCAGCGGATATTTGCACATTGGATACAATCAAACGCCGCAAACGAAGTGGGTTGGTGGCGAAGTCACCGCAAGACTTCATCAAGAGTCTCAGCAAACCTCTGGGTGAGAAAACGGCAACCAGAGAAGTTAGTCGTGCATTGCTGGACCTAAGTATTGGCGACGAAGACCGTCGCCCCTATGCCATGCGGCAGTTACGTGGCAAGCTCGAGGCAAATTTGTCGGGACTGCTGGGGCCATCTATAGCCAGAGAGATGATTGATGGGTATCTTCCCTATACTATCATCTCCCGACGCGGTAGTTCTGATCTCCACGTCATTGAGAATCGCATTGAAGCTTATCGCAGCAACCTTTCTGGGATGGCTGCAGATCTTGACAACCTTAGACGCTACCACCGACAAATGCTATTGGATTTACCATTAGGTGTTTGCTCACTCAGCACAGATAACGAAGTAGTGATGTGGAATCGAACGCTGGAAGAGTTTACGCAAATCGATAGCGCCGATGTGGTTGGCTCGCAATTAGTAGATTTATCGGAACCCTGGCTAAGCTTGCTTACTAATTTCGTGGACGACGATGCGAACCATTCTTACAAGTATGCGTTCGAATTGAATGGCCAAAAAAAGACAGTAAATTTGCACAAAGCCCTCATCGAAAAAATCAGCGGTCCTGATTCCTCTCCTGAAGGAGTCGTGGTGCTCATAGAAGACATAACAGAAACAGAAATTCTGGAAGCGGGACTAACCCATAGCGCAAGACTCGCCTCGATAGGGCGATTGGCGGCTGGTGTTGCCCACGAAATTGGAAACCCCATCACAGGTATTGCTTGTCTAGCACAAACAATACGTGACGAATATGACAACAACGAGCTACTGATTCTTGCGACACAGATTATCGAGCAAACCGACCGCACTTCAAAAATATTACAATCTCTGGTCAACTTTGCACATGCTGGCTCCAATAAATCACAACACGAAAATGAAGTGGTAAGCATCAGTGAATGCTTGACGCAAGCTGAGACATTGATATCGCTGGACACGAAGAGCAAAGAATTAGGCTTCCATATCGACTGCGATACCGACGCCAAAATTCTTGGAGATTCCCAGCGCCTGCTGCAAGTACTGCTCAATCTAATCAACAACGCTCGTGATGCAAGTCAAGCAAATGGTAAAGTTTCTTTGCAGGCCAAAATTAAGGGTGAAATAGTCGAAATAGAAATTACTGACGATGGAATCGGCATTCCGGCCGCTATCAAAGATCGAATATTCGATCCTTTTTTCACCACTAAAGAAGCGGGAGAAGGCACCGGGCTGGGGCTTTCCCTTGTTTTTAGTATAGTTGAGGACTTAGGCGGAAATATTGATATAATCAGCCCCCCTAAGGGGAGTATAGGAGGCACGCAGGTAATACTGCGATTTCCTAGTTACCAAGGCAGTTCTGAGGCAAGCAGCCTTACGCAAAGTCCTGAAATAAACGCCCAATAACTCAAGTATGTAGTCCCATGACAGCAATGAATCAAGTTTTAGTAGTAGAAGATGAAGTGGTTATTAGAACTGCTTTAAAAAGACTGCTTGAACGCCACGAGTACAAAGTTAGCGAAGCAGGAACCGTCAAAGAGTCTCTGGATAACTTTGACATGAATGACTTCGATGTCATCATTAGTGACCTGCGTTTACCTGGAGCACCAGGCACAGATTTAATTAAAGCAAGCAATACCCCTGTTTTGATCATGACAAGCTATTCCAGCATCCGTTCTGCCATCGACTCAATGAAGCTTGGTGCTGTTGATTATATTGCTAAACCGTTTGAGCACAACGAACTCATCGAATCAGTCGCAAAAGTTATTCGAGAGCATGCAAGCGCTGCATCACAGCTAAGACCAGATATAGAAGAATTCGAACCACCCGTTCATGGAATGATCGGTAGTTGTCCGCAAATGATGGAACTGTTTCGTCGAATTCGAAAAGTGGCACAGACAAATTCTACCGCTCTTATCAATGGTGAATCAGGAACCGGCAAAGAATTAGTCGCACGCGCCATACACAATCTCAGTAATCGCAACGATAGCGAAATTATCTCTGTAAATTGTGCAGCAATTCCGGAGAACCTGATTGAGTCAGAATTATTCGGTCATGAGAAAGGCGCGTTCACTGGGGCCACTGCGACCCGCACAGGACTGGTGGAAGCCGCAAATGGCAGTACTTTGTTCCTCGATGAAATCGGCGAGCTTCCTTTGGAAGCGCAAGCTAGATTGTTGCGAGTCTTACAGGAAAACGAAATTCGCAAAGTTGGATCAGTACAGTCAAGGAAAGTCGATATCAGATTAGTCGTGGCCACGCATCGTGACCTAAAACAATTGGTGGTGGACGGTTTCTTCCGTGAAGACCTTTACTATCGCATCAATGTGATGGCTTTGCTGATCCCTCCTCTGAGAGACCGTGGCAATGATATTCTGGAATTGGCTGACGCAATTCTACAACGCACCTGTAAAAGACTAAAAACACCAATGCTGACGCTAAGCGATGGTGCTAGCCGTGCCATAGTCAGTTATCAGTGGCCGGGCAATGTTCGCGAACTGGAAAATGCCATGGAACGTGCCGTCGTATTAGCGGAAGAGTCAGAAATAGGCGAAGAGCTTTTAGCCATCGACGACGAAGAAAAACAAGCCACAGCACTGGCAACGATTCCACAAAGTCAGCAATTCGCAGCAGAACCAGTAGAAGAACTTTCGCTGGAAGACTATTTTCAACGCTTTGTTCTCGAGCACCAGGACGTCATGAACGAAACACAGCTCGCCAAGAAATTAGGCATCAGTCGCAAATGCCTCTGGGAGCGTCGACAGCGGTTTGGCATTCCTCGCAAGAAAAAGCTCGAGAGTTAACTCACACGGTTTTCTGCCTTGACCGAAGTGGATTGTGTAAGAGCATGATCAATCGCTCTACGTCTGCTATTTCGGAAGTTTTTCAGAGAAACTTACAGTCTATTTGTTACTGCTACCCTTTTACCCAAAATTTAGGGAAAACCAGTAACAAAAATAGCAATTCAATTATGAAATACTAATTTTTTAAAATGTAACAACATGATAAATATAGAATTATCCAACTTGGCACGGTAAATGCACTTTCTGCCACAATAATAACAATAAACAATAATAATAAGTCCCAAATAAAAGCAAAAATCGCATTGCTGAGTTTTCAAACTAAAGTAAACTGGAGTTAGTGCATTAATAACAATAAGGTCGGGGTGTAGTCTGCATTTGGCGATTTGCCAGGCGGCTTCATGAATACCACCTAATACTTATGCAGTACCTCATTTGGTACGCAATTTGGTAAAAATAGTAAACTCTAATAGCAATAATAAATACAATTAGCTTCCTGTGGGGGGTGGTGTTCACCCCCCAAAAAATGCCCCTCGGTTATTTTTTTTAGTTCTTCAGCGTCTGTTTCATTTCGATTCAGCCTCGCCTTTAGTTTTAGCCATATCGGTGTATCATGCCAACTGTTCTTTCTCGATCGATATTGAAAGTAGCATTTACATAGAACACTTAGCGGGTGCTAACCGACACCCGGTATTAACGCAGCAAAAGAAGTCAAGCCGTGACTAATAGCCTCGCTCTTAGCAATAAACTCGTATTTAGCCTCCACAATGACGAGCTGTAATGGATCAATCAGCCCAGCTTGCCGGCATAGAAAAAGCAACTCAGCTAGGTCGTGATGGACACTCCATCTCCCGCAAGAATATTTCGCCCAACGCAGTTCAGGTACTTTACAAATTAGCAGATGCTGGATACCACGGCTTTTTGGTCGGTGGGGGAGTACGCGACTTACTTTTGGGCAAACGTCCTAAAGATTTTGATATCGCAACGGACGCCTCACCTGAGAAGCTAAAATCACTGTTTCGCAATGCGCGTATCATCGGCAGACGCTTCAAAATTATTCACCTGCGTTTCGGTCGAGAAATAATCGAAGTCACCACTTTCCGGGCACCTCATGACACACAGAACAAAATTGCCGACGATGTCCCCAGACGCCGAATTCAGAATCAGGAATCCGCTCATTCCACTTCAGGAATGATTTTGCGCGACAATGTCTACGGCAATATCGACGAAGATGCTCTGCGCCGTGATTTCACCATCAACGCCCTGTATTACACCATAGATAATTTCCGTGTCCTGGATTTCAGCACTGGCATTGAAGACTTGCAAGCCAAACAAATTCGCATGATCGGGGAACCCCGAGAACGCTACAAAGAAGACCCCGTCAGAATGTTGAGAGCCATACGATTTGCGGCAAAGCTTGGATTTTCAATTGAAGAAAGAACTCTGCAACCCATCAATGAGCTGGCATCCCTACTGGAATCGATTTCAACGGCAAGGCTATTCGACGAAACAGTTAAATTACTGACCGGAGGACACGCGGTCAAAAGCTTCGAATTACTTCGACTTTATGGTCCAGGGATTTTCCTATTTGCTCCTACCCTCAAGGCTTTGGATCAGATATCCGGACCACCGAATAAGTTGCTAGACCTGGCCCTGCACAATACCGATATTCGCTTAGCCCAAGGCAAGTCAGTTACACCAGCATTTCTATTCGCCGCTTTGCTATGGCCAGTTTTACAACTTCGACTGCGGAAACAAGGCGCAGACAAGGCAAACCAGGCTCAGCTATTTCAACAGCAGGCACAAGAAGTTCTATTGGAGCAACTGCAATACACGGCTGTGCCTAAACGCTTTACTATAGCGACCAAAGAAATTTGGGCATTGCAATTTCATTTACTAAGGAGTAACCGACGTAGTGTGGAAAGCGCATTCAACCATCCTCGCTTCAGAGCCGCCTACGATTTCCTGTTGCTAAGAGAAGAAGCTGGAGAAGATTTAGGTGATCGCGGTGAATGGTGGACCAGTTTTCAAAACGGTGATACGAAGCAAAAAACGGACATGATAGCGAGTGAAACAAAACCCGACAAGAATAGAAGACGGCGACGCAAACCTAAAGCGAAACCGGCAAGCTAAGGAGCCTCTGATTGATGTCACAGAGCGATTTCATCAAAAATACGCCACGCTATGTTGCTGTCGAAGGGCCTATCGGCGTAGGCAAGACAACGCTGAGTAAACGTCTGGCAGAAAGCTTTAACTACCAATTATTACTGGAAAAAAGCGAAGAAAACCCTTTCCTGGATCGTTTTTATAAAAATCCGAAGCAATACGCGTTATCAACTCAGTTGTTTTTTCTATTCCAGCGCGCCCGACAAATTCAAGATCTACGTCAAAATGACATGTTCGAACCTGTGCGTATAGCTGACTTCCTTATCGACAAAGATCAGCTATTCGCACAACAAAACTTGGAACCCGATGAATTTGAGCTCTACCTGAACGTTTATCACCACCTAACCGTTGATGCACCAGTACCCGATTTAGTTATCTATCTACAGGCGCCAACCCAGGTTCTATTGAACCGCATACAGAGACGCGGAGTCGAAGCGGAACAGCTGATTGAAAGAAGCTATTTGGAAAACCTGAACAATGCCTACGCGGAATTTTTCCACTACTACGATAAATCGCCATTATTGATAGTAAATAATTCAGAAATTGATTTGGTGAACAACGAAGACGATTATCAACAACTGATAAATCAAGTAAGGTCCGCTAGTGCTGGCACTCACTACTTTAACCCCGGGCCATCTCTACTCTAGACTTCGTACGATAAGCCGCAGGCCAACCACCATGTTTGGCTTGAATACTACAAGTACAGGCCTTACTATCCTTATCCGGCCAACTGGGCAGACCCCTGTAGTGAAATAGCATGAGTGTGCAATCCAAAAACGTCAATGTCACCTTGACCACTCTTTGCAATATTAAGAAACGCGGAGAGAAGTTCGCCTGCGTGACTGCCTACGACGCCTGCTTTGCTTCAATACTGAGTGATGCGGGTGTCGAATTAATACTAGTGGGCGACTCCCTCGGGATGGTATTACAGGGCCACGACAGCACACTGCCAGTAACCATGAAAGATATGGTTTATCACATGCAGTGCGTCAAACGTGGCAATAAAGGAGCCTTGTTAGTCGCTGATCTGCCCTTCATGAGCTATGCCTCAGAAACCCAAACTCTGGAAAATGCAGCGGCGCTGATGCGCGCAGGTGCTCACATGGTGAAGCTGGAAGGTGGGGCCTGGATTGCCAACACAACCAGATTACTTGCAGAACGGGGTATACCAGTCTGTGCTCATATGGGCTTAACCCCGCAATCAGTGAACAGGATCGGCGGTTTTCATGTGCAGGGCCGAGATACGGAACAGGCAGATGCCATCATTGAAGAAGCGAAACTTTTGGAAGATGCAGGTGCCAACACTCTGCTATTGGAATGCGTCCCGCGAAGCCTGGGGAAAACTGTCACAGATTCTCTCATCATACCTGTCATAGGTATTGGAGCCGGACCAGATACCACAGGGCAAATCATGGTGCTACACGATGTATTAGGGGTATCAACTATCTCCCCTAAGTTTGTGAAAAACTTTCTGTTAGATTCTAACAACGGGATACCGGGTGCCATAGAGGCTTATGTACAGGCTGTGAAAACTCAAACTTTCCCTGCTAAAGAGCATTGTTTTAATTAAACCTGATCGCCATGCAGACGAAGCAAAAAATTAGAGATCTGAGGCAAGTGCTAAAAGCTGCCAGATCCGAAGGCAAGTCAATCGCGTTGATTCCCACCATGGGAAACCTCCACGAAGGTCATTTACAGCTACTTAGAGAGGCTCGCAACCGTTATGACTTTTTAGTGTGCAGTATCTTTGTTAATCCGCTGCAATTTGGCGTCAATGAAGATCTGGATGCCTATCCCAGAACTGCGACTGCTGACAGTGGGAAACTGGAAGCTGAACACTGTGATTGTCTGTTTCTGCCCTCTGTAACAGAAATCTACAGCGATGGTTTAGAACTACAGACTTCTGTTAAAGTGCCAGGTTTAACAGACAATTACTGTGGCAATAGCAGGCCAGGACATTTCGACGGCGTGGCGATGGTTGTGACGAGACTATTTAATATCCTACGACCCGATGCTGCTTTTTTTGGTCTTAAAGATTATCAGCAGTTTCTGGTTATACAAAAACTGACAAGAGACTTAGCCTTCGATATCGTCGTACATGGCGTTGAGACCCATCGCGAAGAAAATGGCCTGGCCATGAGCTCGCGTAACAACTACCTTACTGACGATCAAAAACAAAATGCTGCCACCCTCTACAAATGCCTCGCAGAATGCGCAAAAGAAATTCAACAGGGCAAGGTAAATTTCTCTGAACTTGAGGCTACGGCCAAGACTACATTACAAGAATCTTCATTGATACCTGATTACTTCAAGGTCTGTGATGCCGAGTCTCTGCGGGCCGCCACTAATTGTACCCGGAACTTTGCAATTCTTGCTGCGGTATACCTGGCCAAAAGTCGATTGATAGATAACGTACGCTTCCAACTTAGCTAGTTTTCGTCGGGCCTGTTTCTGCTGTGCGCTTTCGCGCCTTCCTGCCTGTTAATAGAGGGCTGTAGGCTTTCCTCTGTTGTACGCTTTGTGGCTTTAAGGCATACTGTTCGGCCGATATGCACGAGTCCCTGAGCCTGATACACAGCAGCAAACAGCTTAAAATCTCAAGAATACGCGGCAACAAAACACGAGACCAGGAATTAGCGATGTTAGAAGACAAGATATATCCCGTTACCGAATCTGCAACTAGTCAAAGCTATTTCAACAAAAACAGCTTCCAGGAAATGTATCAACGCTCCATTGAAGCGCCAGAAGAATTTTGGGCTGAGCAAGCTGGCCAACTATTACACTGGCATCAACCATGGAAGAAGGTTGCAAGTGGCGACTTTTCGAAAGCTGAAGCAAATTGGTTTCAAGGAGCGAAATTGAATGTTGCCTATAATTGCATTGATCGTCATCTAGAACGACGCGCCGAGCAAACCGCTATTATCTGGGAGGGAGATGAGCCAGACGATGACAAAAAAATCACCTATCGCGAACTACAGGTCCATGTTTGTAAATTTGCGAATGCGCTTAAGGCAAGAGGCGTATGTAAAGGAGACCGTGTCTGCATCTATATGCCCATGGTGCCTGAGGCAGCCTATGCGATGCTAGCCTGTGCCCGCATCGGAGCCATTCACTCGGTAGTGTTTGGCGGGTTTTCACCTGAATCAATCAAAGATCGCATTCTGGATTCAGATTGTCAGACTGTGGTCACAGCAGATCAGGGAGTACGGGGAGGTCGAACTATTCCTTTGAAAGCAAATGTGGACGAAGCCCTGCGACAATGCCCTAAGGTTCACTCTGTATTTGTAGTACGTCGAACTCACGTTGATATAAGCTGGAACGAGGAGCGTGATGTCTGCTATCACAAAGCTACCGAAGCCGCAGACACCGAATGCGAACCCGAGCTAATGGACGCCGAAGACCCGCTGTTCATCTTGTACACCTCGGGCTCCACCGGTAAGCCAAAGGGCGTTATGCACACCACAGCAGGCTATCTATTAGGGGCAAGTATCACACATAAATACGTGTTCGATTACCATGAAGGCGATGTCTACTGGTGTACCGCAGACGTAGGCTGGGTAACCGGGCACTCCTATATAGTTTATGGCCCTTTGGCCAACGGAGCCATTACCTTAATGTTCGAGGGCGTGCCTGCCTATCCTGATGCATCACGCTTCTGGCAGGTTATCGACAAGCATCAGGTCAATATTTTTTATACCGCGCCCACGGCAATTCGCGCACTAATGTGTGCCGGAGACGGTCCAGTCAAAAACACATCACGGTCATCACTGCGTCTATTGGGTTCGGTAGGTGAACCTATAAATCCGGAAGCCTGGGAGTGGTACTACCACATCGTGGGTGCTGGCCGCTGTGCTATCCTGGACACCTGGTGGCAAACCGAAACCGGCGCCATCATGATTACTCCAATCCCTGGTGTCACTGACCTGAAACCCGGTTCAGCAACTACTCCCTTCTTCGGCGTTAAGGCGGCACTGCTAGATGCTGAGGGTAAGGAATTAGAGGGTGCGGCAACCGGAAATTTAGTGCTTAGCTCCAGCTGGCCCAGCCAGATTCGTAGCGTCTATGGTGACCATCAACGCTGTATAGACACCTACTTCACTACTTATCCCGGCTACTACTTCACTGGAGACAGTGCACGCCGAGACGATGACGGCTATTACTGGGTTACCGGAAGAGTTGATGATGTGATTAACGTGTCTGGCCACAGACTGGGCACAGCCGAGATCGAAAGTGCCCTCGTCTTACATCCCACTGTCGCCGAAGCTGCTGTGGTTGCTTATCCCCATGAAATCAAGGGCCAGGGCATCTACGCCTATGTGAGCTTAATGACTGGTGTCGAAGCCACCGAAGAGTTACGTGCCGAGCTAATCAAGTTTGTTGCCAAAGAAATTGGAGCATTTGCAAGACCAGAAATAATTCAATTCTCTCCAGATCTACCGAAAACCAGATCGGGAAAAATAATGCGGCGTGTGCTGCGTAAGATAGCAGCTAACGAGCTGGAAAACCTGGGAGATACTTCCACGCTTGCAGAACCAGCCGTTGTTAAGCAACTCATCGAAAACAGAGTAAACCGCTAATGTCTGATCATATAGCCACAGTCATCTGGCAGCGAAACGGTGAAGACTTTCTTCACAATAAATACCACAGAACTCATACTTGGGAATTTGATGGCGGCGCCAAAATTGATGCCTCGGCCTCTCCGCAAATTGTGCCATTGCCCTGGTCCAGCGAGACCGGAATCGACCCCGAGGAAGCCTTCGTCGCATCTCTTTCGTCCTGTCATATGTTGTTCTTCCTTTCCCTCGCCGTTGAGCAAGGCATACAAGTAGAAAGCTACCGAGATGGAGTGGTGGGGAAAATGGGCAAGAATGAGAGTGGTGAGTACGCGATAACGCAATTAGTACTGAAGCCTCAAGCGTCGTACTCGGAAGAAACTGTGCCCAGCGAAGCAGAAGAAGAAGCTTTGCACCAGCAGGCGCATCAACAATGCTTTATCACAAATTCAGTAAAAACAGTGGTGACTATAGAAATTCAGCGTTAGCCCGCTGCATTGTAATAATCAAGAATTTGGAAGCAATCGAACTAACTGAGCGACTGGCAAACAGCGCTGTCTACCTGTTACCAGCAACGACATTGAGTGTAAGAATGGCCTTATTACGAGGGTCTTTATTTACATTGTCAGCTAAACACCAGCTGCGACTAACCATGCGACCAAGACTAGAGATTTACATTAATCCCGATAAATCACTACTGCTTTCATTAACGCGCAGGGCAGCTTCGCTATTCCCCCTTACATTGCAAGGAGTTATTACACTCATTCTTGCAGTCTATGCATTAAGTGCCTATGGCTATGGAGCCATGGATTTAGTCGTATTCTCTCTGGCGATTTGCGCCCTGGCTATTTTGTTTTGCAGTTTATTTTGCTCAGTAGTCAGTGGACTCATTATTCAAAGACGAATACGACAACAGCTTAAGGATCTTTCCAATACAACAGAAGCAATAGAAATTGAAGCCTGTTATCCAAATGAAACCGGCTTTACATTGCCTGCGCTTAACTATTTTCCTTTAGTGAAATTGTCTTGGCACTTAGTTTACCCCGATTTTGTGGAGACAAGGGTAAGGATTTCAACAGAAGGTGAGTTGATCGAAGAGATAGTACCCGCCAAACGCTACAAGACCGAACGTATCAGCCGGCAATTTGTTGTCTCCGATGTGTTAGGTTTTTGTGGTTATTCCTGGCTCCAAAACCAGGAAGTCTCTTGTACTGCATTACCCAGGACAAACACTGTAAGACCTCTACCCTTGTTACGCTCACTAACTGCGGAAGACGGCATTCCCAATCCTTCGGGCGATCCAGACGGTGACCGCATGGAAATACGTCCCTATATTCCGGGTGATTCAGTGCGAAATATCATGTGGAAAGTTTATGCCCGTAACCGGCAATTGAATGTCAGGCTGGAGGAAAAAAGTGTTTTCCATAGCAATCGAACCTTTGCCTATCTACTCAGTAGTGATAATGATGAAGCCGCTTCGGCAGTGGCGCGCGTAGCACTTGAAACCGGCGCACTAGGCGATGATTGGGCATTCTCGGCCGATGGTTCAACGTTAGCAGCCGATACCTTGCCTGGCGCATTGGATGCCATCGCAAGATCAAGAGCAATTGGTACTCCTCATGACTACGGCTTGAATGAATTTTTATCACAAGCAACCGCACAATCCGGCGTTCACTGCATTGTTTTTGCTGCCGCTGAATTCGCTCCCTGGTTTGACCAACTTAAACAAACCATAGAACGTTTTTCCGGCCGCTTCTCGCTAGTGCTGGCCACGGATGGTTTTAGTGATGTCCGACAGACCAAATTATGGCAACGACTGCTGCTTCAGGACGAAGCCGCGAGCTCTGAAGGCCGCGAATTGGGAGGATCCAGGGCGGATTTACTTAAGTTATTGACCGATCTTGGACAGCTAGTAGAATCAACTCTGGTTGTGGATAGAACAACGGGACTTAGTTTCGACCATAACCTGCGTAAGGTATAACCCAGAGCAAAATTCTGAGTGAAAGACCATGATAACTAAACACCTGAACAAAAAGGCAGACAACACTCAGCATTTTTTGCCGACCAGTCTTCGGGCGGCCATTATAGCCAGCAGCTATTGGGTGTTGAGTCTGTCTCTTACCGTCGTTAGTGGCTCCGTGGCTTCCTTTGTTGGTTGCCTGCTTGCCTGCTACGTAATCGATCTAGGCATTCATCGATCACCTCTAAACAGGTTACGTTCTTTCAGCATTAGTTCGATCAGTTTGGGCTTTCTCCTGCTAGGTTTACTACTGGCCTCGCTTGTTACCAGCACCACACTTCCTTCAAATCTGACATCTCCGATATTTTCGTTTAATACCGGAGAATTCATAAAATGGTTTTTCATCAGTGCTTCCGTGACGGTAAGCCTTCGCGTATTAGCACAGAGAACCAGTTTTGGGGCTGTGGTGGAAATTCTTTTTGTAGCCACAGCATTCGTCATCACGCTTTCCGCTCACCGCAATGGTATGATCCATCGACCTTTTGTCATAGGTGACTATGCACTAATTCGGGGAATCGACCCCTCTTCTATACTAATGGCTTTCGGCTGTGGTGCAGTGCTGTCGCTGGCAGCGCTGTTGATGATTGAAAACAATCACCGTCGACTGCCTTATCACTTCACAGTACTGGGCTTGCTGTGCTTCTCACTTTTGATCTATGTGCGAATGTTCGGTTTACCCACTCCCAAACTAACAGACGATCTAGGATTAACCGGGCAAGAACAAGCCGGGAATAATTCGCAACGCGAAAACCCTTTCAGAGACAATGAAAATGATGCGGAGGACAAGGAAGCACCAGTGGCTGTTGTGGTTTTCCGCGATGACTACGAACCGCTCAATGGGTCTTACTATTTTCGGGAGTCGGCGTATTCTCAGTTCAATAGCACTATGCTGGACTTCGCTGCGCGCGGTGACATGGATCAAGACCTGATAACAAATTTTACCAACTCTCGCATTGACAGCAGGCAACTCCCCAAGGCTGAAGACCAACGAGTCCCGGTGCGTGCCACTATCGGCATGCTGATCTCCCATAGAACTCCATTTGGACTGGAAAGCCCCATCGCTTACGAGAATACAGCAAACCCGAACAAGCTCCGTTTTAAACGCACTTACGACAGTTATTCCTTAGCACCGGAATACGACTTTAACTACTTACTGGGTCGTGAGATAGGGAGAGAGGACTGGTCTCAAGAAGTTTGGGAGGAATACCTTACTTTACCCGATGACCCACGTTATAAGGAATTAGCACAAAGCCTGATTGCAAACCTCAAACCCGAGTACAGTGATGACCCTTTCGCCAAGGCCTGGGCGGTGAAAACCTTTTTGGATGAAAACGGCATCTACAGTTTAAAAAATGAGCACGCCTATGAAACCGACCCCGCAGGTTCTTTTCTATTTGGTGACCTGACTGGCTACTGCATGCACTTTTCCTTCGCAGCCACTTATATGTTCCGCAGCCTGGGCATACCGGCACGAGTCGGCATAGGCTACTCTGTGCCTGCGAGCAATAGGGCGGGTGGATCATCTTTACTAATTCAAGCAGTACACGGGCATGCCTGGCCAGAGATCTACTTTCGCGATGTCGGCTGGGTAATCGTTGACCCGGCTCCTCAGCAAACCCTGGTCGACATGACTACCGATCCGCAGAACAATTTGCAACAACTTTTAGGCGATATGTTACGCAGCGATGCTTCTTTTGATGACTTCCTGCAATCTCAACGAAGCTCATCAATCAATTTGCAACTAATTTTGAATGTCCTTTACTCATTAATATTGGCGACTCTGGTTACCGCCTACACCATCAAATTCTACCGCCTGTGGATACCTTTCCAGACTGGACTCGATAAACAGTATCGAATCAGCTACCGAGCCATGCTCGATCAATTGTCAGCCGTGGGTCTGCACAGAGAATTTGGAGAAAGTCGTGAACAATTTGCAGTGCGGGCGCGACAAGTCGCGCCGTCAATGCAGCAAATGACTAGTCAACATTTGGCGCTAGCCTTGGGCAGCGCAGCCAAAACCAGCTACGCACAGAAGAAATGGCTGGAACTGCGTAGTACCATTGTCAACGAAATCAATCGCAATACCCGACCTTGGCAAAAAATAATCGCTTGGATCAATCCTTTTTCCTGGTTGTTGAGCAAATAGCAAACCGACACCTGAAGTGACCCGTACAACACAATCAAAGAAGTGGAGTAAACTATGACGCCTGACAGTATCACCGAAGTTTCTGAGCTTACGCCAACAAGCGATACTGAAGAAGCAAGCAATAACACCAATCTCGATAAAGCCATTGACGTTCTGCAAAGACTAAGTAGCGCTATTAGCCAGCAAGTACTAGGTAGAGATGACGTTATCGAGTTGACTCTGATTGCTCTAATCGCAGACGGACACGTTCTACTCGAAGATTTTCCAGGCTCCGGAAAGACCACTCTAGCGAAAGCACTTGGAGAAGCCATTATCGACAATGACGAAGATAAGACCAGAGATGAATTTATCCTTCCTTTTCGCCGTATTCAATTCACGCCCGATTTGCTACCTTCCGACGTGACTGGCGTGCCAGTTTTCGACAGCAACAGTAATGCATTTCATTTCCACCACGGCCCCTTGTTCGCTCATATCGTTCTTGCTGATGAAATCAATCGAACTTCGCCGAAAGTACAATCGGCGATGCTTGAAGCGATGAGTGAAAAGCAGGTCACTGTAGACAACATTACCTATCCCCTGGATGATTTGTTCTTTGTCATCGCCACACAGAACCCACTGGACCTGGTCGGTACCTATCCGTTACCTACGCCACAGCTAGATCGCTTTTTGTTCAAAATAACCATGGATCATATTGATCGCGAATCAGAACTGGATGTGTTGGATACCTATAAGGTGCGCAGGGATATGCAGCAGGAAAAGATCACAGTATCCAGAGATGAAGTTCTAGCTGCCAGGGCGCTAATTGATGCTGGCGTAGCAATCAATGCCAGCATAAAATCAGCTCTGGTCGACATCTCCAGAAACCTGCGGGAAGACGACCGCGTGTTACAGGGTAATTCAACTCGTAGCATGGTGCTCATGCTACCTGCGCTACAAGTTTCTGCCGCCTTACGCGGACGAGACTATGTTAGCGCCGAAGATATCGAATTGCTGTTACCCAAAGTACTGAATCATCGGGTTGAGCTAGCCCCTGGCGTTACTGCCATGGACAAAGTACTACTGGATACCATGCGTGCGCCCATGGAACAACTAGCCAGAGGTACGCTATCCTAATGGCTGGGCAGTGCAACGGGCATCAGACATGGCGTAATACCGCCAGCGTCGGTCTGTTCGTCATGTTCTTACTGATGAATACTGCAAATTCCCAAGACGACAAACCTCTGTCTATAGACAATATTGAAATACCTCAAGCGCTGAGACAGCCTTGTTTTGGTTTCAACGACGTCAGCGACCTACGCGCACTCGCTATCTGTGATGCCTTAAACCTGGATCAAAATGTCAAAGCTAGAGAACTCAGTGAACAATGGGTTCGCACCGAACCCAGCTCGCCAGGGGCACAGTTCGCTCTTGCCGAAGTCTTACTTACAGTCGAAGGCAATATGCCCCGCGCCCTGTTCCACCTAAACCGCGCAGAAGAATTGACCAATTACAATGACCTGCCAGAGGCGCTTGCTTCTGGCAATTTACAGTGGCACTACTTGACACTGAGCCAATTGTCCTATTCACACCAACTCATGGGAGATCAGTTGCGCTCTCTGGAATACCTGGAAAGATTGGAAGAAGTTTACGGACAAGACGTTGAATCTTTTCGAGGTTGGCCTTTAATCAAACTAAAGCAATACGCTGCCGCGCGGGAAAGTGCCAACCTGGTGCTACAAAACAGCGATAATGAGCGCGAACGTGCACGGGCCTGGAATACACTCTGCGCCGTAGAGCTTGCCAGCCTGCAACCGATTGAATCCATGACAGCCTGTGATCGCGCCATCGATGAAGATGAAAATATAAGCAATTCTGCAAACGACTTTGACACGGTATATCTCAGCAATGCATCGGAAGTAGCCCTTAGTTTGTTGCAGATGGACCAAGCTGAGGAGTATTTAAACCGTGCAGCACGATTTCTCAATGCCGACAGTGTGGCCAATCCCTGGATCTACAAATTGTATCTGCTAATGAATCAAGGGCGTTTCGACGAATCACGAGAGGCCCTGGATCGCATGTTGATTTGGCGCGAAGCACAAGAGCCCATAGTCAATGTGATGAATCGTGCCGAACATTTGTTAGTAACTGCCAGCTTTTTCCTGCTCGCCGGTTACAGCGAGGATGCGATCAGGCTCACCTCCACTGCACTGAATCAACCCGATAGAAATGGATCATATAGCGCAGACGACGCACAGAAAGACTCTATGGCTGCGTTAATCAATATGATGGCGAATCGTACGGAATACCAAATTCGCCTGGAAAAAATTGCCACCATGGATTTCATCGAATCCCTCTCCGCTAGATTGGATGCGGTAAATTTTCAATTGAATGCCTGGCGCTCAGAACGCAGGGCTGCGTCGTTATTCGCCGAATTTGATGTACTACAGAACCGACTTCGCCCTTATGCTCCTCTGGATGTGCATATACCTGAATGGATAGAGCCCGAAATAATTTACGTCATCGGCTCTGGAGTGATGGCGAACATAATTGAACAAGCGAATAGCAACGGTGCGTTCATGCTGAATGCCGGTTACTACCATGCCTACAAGACTGAAGTGGCTGCCTTGGAGAACAATCGCGGCGAGGTTTTGCGAGAAGGATCGGCAGCACTGAGTCAACTGCCTACCCAGGAGGTGCTATTGAAAGCAAGAATCACCACGCGTATGGCCGCCGCTGCCTGGGACAATGATGAATTTTCCGATGCCTTACTATTTTACGAAACAGCTTATCAGCAAGACCCAAGTATCATGCGCAGGCTTAACACCAGTCTGCCTGTCAACATAACTGGCGACGGGACAGATTTTTCTGAACAGGTAGCCCACTATTTACGTAGTTCTCCACGTTTTTCCCAGCACAGTAATGGAATGAATCTGGAAGTAAGCGAAGCGCCAGACCTCTCTATTTGCCTTAAAACCAGGGCAGGCACCATCCTCTCGTGTTATACTATGGCCGCTGCCGAAAACCAGAGCAACAAGTGGAACGCTCAACAACTGACACAAATGTTTCATACTCTGACGTTCGGTTTGGGCTACGAAATAAGCCAGGCTCAGCGCTCCATATTGATGGGTTCAAGCGTAATTCTCAGCTCGCAAAACGACCGCTCTCTGCAACGCAATCGAGACGCCGTATTAGATCGCTAGCTGCTTCAGCAGATATCAATCGTCTGCCGACTAAGAAAATTGCGCCTGCCCTCAGTTAGGTTTTTAACCTCATATTTATACTCTCATAAACGGAACAAAGTTTTGCCCACTCGTACTTCGTTGTCGAAAACACTACTAATTTTATTGGCCGCCACCTCCGCCCTCGGACCTGCTTCGATGCAAATCCTGCTGCCTGCACTGCCGGTAATCAAGGAGACTTTCCAGGTAAGCAGTGAAGTAGCGCAGCTAACGCTTAGCCTATCGATGCTGGCCATTGCCTTAGGTACCTTGTTCTACGGACCGCTCTCCGACAAATACGGGCGCAAACCAGTCATGTTACTGGGCCTGTCCATCACCATAGCAGGATCTGTTTTTTGTTATCTAGCCAACACAATCGAGCTGTTAATAACAGGACGGTTCATACAGGCATTCGGAGGTGCCGTGGGTCTGGTGTTGGCTCGTGCCATAGTACGGGATATGTATGGAGCACAGGAAGCGGCTCGCGTAATCGCCACGCTGGTTATGGTAATGGTGGTCATCCCAATGCTGTCGCCAGCCCTGGGGGGTGAGCTAATGCTGCGTCTAGGTTGGGAAAGTGTATTCCTGGTGATAGCTATCGCAAGCCTGATCATACTCGCCCTGTTACCAAGTAATCTGCCAGAGACGTTAAAAGAGCCGGTTCCTTTCGCTGGTGTCTCCGCCATGGCAGGCAATTATTTGCTCCTGTTTAAGTCACGGGCATTTTGCGGTTACGCGTTCTGTGTAACTTTCGTGTCTGTCATGTTTTTTAGTTTTATATCAGCGGCACCGGAAATCATGGTTTCGGTGTTACACCGCCCACCTACAGAATACGGCTATTACTTCGTCACGGTGCCACTTGGTTTCATGGCCGGCAATTACTTTGCCCGACACTATGGCAGACGCATCGAACTCAATAAGATGATCAGCATCGGTGCCAACCTGGGCGTGCTAGGCATTGTTCTAGCTATCGTGTTGCAGCTAAGCGGTTTCCATCAACCTATCGCTCTGTTTGCGCCTGTCGCACTTACTGTACTAGGCAATGGCATCGCCTTACCGAATGCACAAGCCGCAGCGATCAACGAATTTCCACAGTTCGCTGGCAGCGCTTCCGGGCTAACGGGATTCTTGCAGATGTTTTTCTCAGCCATGGCTGCGCAATTAGTCGCAGTGATCTTTAACGGCTCCGTCTATCCACTGTTGGTCATGATGCTGGGGGCTTCGCTGATGTCACTGGTTTGCTTTCGGCGCGGCGTGCGAGTCAATTCACGAATAGCCTGAAGTCATGGCAGAACCATTGCTAAAAACTATAGGCAGCTATTCAAGGTGCAGGCGTTAGAAAAATATCCAACGAGGTAGCCGTAGCCACCGCGCAGGCTTCTGTCTCCATCGAAATGAATGCGGTAGGAGGATGGAAACCTCAGTCCAAGAAATTGAGTCAGGCGTTTTCAATTATTGGGCGTTCCTCTCTGCAGCCAATTGCTCCAGGTAAACTTGCTCTAATCTTTCAACGGCAGCGACGAAGCCCTCTGGATCAACAAAAGTGTCTGGGCTGTACGCCTGCCCTGGTTGATACTTATCATGCAATCCGTATTGGCCTCCGTGGGCTGAAACCCATACATCGACATCCATTTCTTTCTGCTTTCGATAAGTGGAGGCAAAATCTTCAGACACGCCGGGATAAGTCGGGTCTACAACGAGTTTTTTACCCGTATTAATTGTGCCCATGTTGGCAATCACCACATTATAGCCTCGACCAGCCTCGCGCACGCTCATCGAATAACTTGAACTCCCTTCGGTATGCCCGGGATGTTCGTATACTACAAGTCGAATATCTCCCAGCTCGACCACATCCCCCTCGGAAAGAATCTTATCGACTGCTACAGGTTTAAATGACACTTCTCCACCAAAATGCGTATCGCTAAATCCACCATCTTCCAAAACCCGCGCATCCTTCGCTGTCGCCCACATTTCTGCATTAGCCAACTGCTTTATCTCAGCCAAGGCAGCGGTATGATCCCAATGCGCCTGCATGGTGAGCAAAATCTCAATATCTTCTAACCGAAAACCCAGTGATTCGATATTTTGACGGATCAAACCTGTCGAATCTTCCAAACCCGTGTTAATTAAAATATGGCCTTCATCCGAGGTGATCAGAAAAACACCCAGCCCGTAGGTGCCCACACCGTAGAGGTTTCCAATTACTCGAAATCCAGGGTAAGGCTGTGTCCAATCTTCAGCTTGTGCAGTTGCTTGAAAGCTGAGCAAAAATAGACAAGCTATTGCGGCCAATGCGTGAAGTTTCATTTTCATTAGAACTCCTCGAATTCAAATTGAAGTGATTGTATGGTCAAATTTCTTTGTTTTTGACTCTTTGATAAAGTGCAGGCCGTATCTGGTTACTCGCTAGTCACCGGTTCAATAGCTCGATGATTTGAAGCTCTGCAAACACCGTTAACAAGTGTGAGCACTAAGCCAACCTGATTTATTAACTCGAACAGTCGAACGCGCTTCAGGGTCAAATTTGACAAGGAAGAGTCGCCATGACAAACCTTAAAAGAGTACCTTAGAGAGAATAACACAATCATAAATGTAGGCGTAGATACTGATGCAGGCAAGGCGATGCTGGCTGTCTCTATCTATGTTGATAGCAGTGATAAATTTTATTCCACCCCAATCCCCAGATAGAAACCCCTAAAACGCAGGAAGCCCTGGCTGTATAATGGTTAGCAATTAAACCCTCCATCACCCAATGGGTGTACAGCTCAAGGCTTATGACTATTCTACCCTACAAACTCGATACAACGAACGACTCGATTGACTCATCGTGCCGGTTTACTGAGCATTGCTCACTTAATGGACTCCCTGAGTCTCACTGAACCTATTGATCAGCACTTTCCCCAACCTAAAAGTAATCCTGGGTACCGACCCTCTGAATTCATCAAGACCCTCATCCTGATGCAGCATGAAGGCAGCTTTCATCTGGATGCTTTCATCTGGATGATAGTCGCCACCTTCAGGATGATGAGGCACTGCGCAGGGTGTTGGCTCTCAAGAAACTTCCCCAGGCGACCACGCCTGGCGATTGGCTGAGGCGAGTGGGCGCGCAACCATAGACCCAGGGTGCCTGAGTCAAGGTGAACTGATGCGCAGCATCAAGAGAGGATGCCCTGGGGTGCAAGGTCAATAGAACCTTGTAGCAGTCAGCCCTGCGCTGCTGTAAAAAAAGCACCGCCGCAAAAAAGCGCCGCTGGACATTGATGCCACTGAAATTGTGGCCCATAAAGCCGATGCACGGTGGACCTACAACAAAAACAAAGGCTTTATGCCCAGGGTGGGCCACATTGCGGAAACCGGACAGGTCGTGGCCGTGGATTTTCGTCAAGGTAATATACCGCCGGCACAAGACAATCTCGCCTTTATCCAACAATGCCAACAGTCGTTGCCAGAAGGCTGCGCCTTGGAGGCGTTGCGTATTGATGCCGCAGGCTACCAAACCAATATCATTGAGTATTGTGATGAGCAGCCTATCCAGTATGCCATCCGCGCCAGGAGCAGTGCTGCTATGCGGGCACAAATAAAAGCGACAAGCGATTCAAACTGGCTACCCCTGTTTGACCAACAAGGCGAAGCTGTCTGTGGCCAGGATACCTACCACACGAGCTTCTGTATCGGTGACTATGCAAAAGCCTTCACACTGATCATTCAGAGAACCGCCCTTACTGGCCAGGCGAGTCTGGATTTGGATTCACAAGATAGCTCGGATGGCATAAGCCTGGGGGGCTATACTTATCGTGCGATTGCCACCCACCGGGACGAGCTGAGCGATAGCGAGATCATTCACTGGTACAAGGTGAATTGATGCGCAGCATCAAGAGAGGGTGCCCTGGGGTGCAATCAGCGCGCCGAAGACAGCGAGAATCGCATTGAGGAACTGAAGCTGGATTTTGGCGGTGACACCCTGCCGTGCTCAGATTTTGCTGCCAATGCGCAGCGCAGCAGTACTGTACTTTTTAATCGCGGCACTGTATAACTGGGTTCCAAACAGCACACAAGTTCTGAAGGAGGGAACGATGTTAGTGTACATTGTAGTAACAGTTTTAGTTGTCGTGCCACTATGGAGGATTCATGGAAAGGTAGGCCAAAACCCAGCTCTATCACTTATTTCAGCTATCCCCTTAGTTGGGTTGATTATTTCATGTAGCATCCTTGCGTTTGCTAAGTGGGACATTGAAGAAAATATGAATACGGAAATTGCATAATGAGTGGAATAACCATTTCGCAGCTATTAATTATTTTGTCCTTTTTAATAATATCAGCTGTAAGCGCACGAATTCTTAATAGGGCTGGGTATTCAAGGTGGTGGTCTTTAACAATGTTGATACCAGCGATAAATTTTATTCCAATTTGGATTTTCGCTTTCGCTCAATGGCCTGTAGAATCAAAAAAGAAAACATAAAGAACCTGCCGCTGTACATTGACCTGGTCGTAATCATTAGCTTTCGAGAGATAAGTAACACAGCGACGATGCTCTCGTCATTGTCTGCCTGGTTGCGCGTGTTACTCAGTCATTGATTCAGATACTGAATTTTAACTCGCTACCGCGTTTTGCCCGTTTGCTGCTTTGGGTTATTTGTTAGGCTTACTGGCGTGTCGAGTATTCAGCTAACGACACGAACTCTCCAGCGATTGTGCTCCCCTGCTAGATTAGTTTCTCTCGAAGCCTGTACTAATCATCGGATCTGGCCCGTAAAATTCTATTCCAGATGTTTTTGTCGGTGGTTTCCCAAAGCTCGCGCAACAGGATCCGGAAGTTCAAATTAGTCTGCGCTTCCTTTTCAATGTTGCGGATATACTCTACGCCGTGTAGCTCAACCAGTTCTTCCAGAGGCCCTGAGGCGAGATTACTGATGACGGTTGACGAAGAGGATTTCGCAATTATCTGTAGCATGGCAGCCCAGGTTAGATCCGGGTAATCCATTTCCAAATCTGCAAACTTTTCGACCGCCCAGTAGCAAGGATGATCTTCATTCCTGGAATTATCACTCTTGTGCACTTCAATATAAGCATCAACCCATTCACTCAGGTTTTCTAATTCCATAACAGCGATATCCCACCCACCAACAAGTTGCCTTTACTCATCGAAAAAGGCCCAACCTCCAAGCTGGGCTTTTTACTTTCGTGATTCTTCGAAAGTTGACCAGTTAACACTCTACGATCTATGCAGCGCACAAATTTTGTTGCCAGAAGGGTCGCGCAAATAGGCAAGATACAATGTACCCGTAGTCCCTTCGCGCTTACCCGGTGGATCCTCACAGCTTACGCCACCATTGGCGAGGCCGGCTGCATGCCAGGCATCTGCTGCACCAGTGCTCTCTGCTCTAAAACCCAGGGTGCTGCCATTACCATTGCAGGCCGGCTCACCGTCAATGGGCTGGCTAATGGAAAAAATACCTGCTTTCGTGATCCAGAAAACTCGCCCTTTGTCATCTATTACACCGGGCTCGTAACCCAATGCACCCAAAATGGCATCGTAAAAAGCCTTCGATTTTTCGATGTTATTCGCACCGAGCATTACATGACTAAACATTTTAAATTCCTTTCCAATAAGATTAAAACACCGCTTGCAAGCTGACACTTGCATTGCGGAAAGACTGGCGGCAGTTACCACCGAGGGCTCTCATGATACCCAGCTGGCAAACAGGCATCCAGAAACTATTCAATGTTTCAGGTAATAGTGACACGGAAACACATTTTGCCACCTTCCGCGAGGTTAATTGAAAATCTCATCAAGATCATGGTGCTATTTCCGGGGAAAAGACCCTATGACTGTAATTCACTGAAACCATCTGTCAATTTCTTCACGCTTGCTAAGGACATAATGTCGAATAAAGAAACCGACAATCAAATAGCTTAAAACCAAAATCAATGAGCCACTAATCGAGTTCACGCTTTCGAATGACCCTAGCTGATAACTGCTCAGGATCGCAACAGTATAGAACCCTAAGAACATCGTCCAAAAGGTGATTGTCTGGTTTCTGTTTATTTTCACACTCCTTAATCACAAACTTAAACTAACAACTACAGGAATCATGCACAGATGCGGAGCATGCTCATTGCAGAAGACGCTTACAATTTTAGACTATTAAGCTGCCCCAAAAAACCATCAATATCACGCAGACAACGTAGATCGAGCAAAAATTGACCATCGTAAACTCGCCCTATTACAGGTTTCGGCAACGAACGAAAAGCAGAAGCGAGTTGTTGCAGAGCCTGGTCTGTTTTCCCCTTCTTGGCAATTGGCACAATACACAGCGCACGACTCGCCATCAGGTCTAGCGGCAAAGCACCGCTGCCAATCTGGCTCTTGCAATCTTGTATTTCGACTCGTGCTTTGCCTGTCAACGCTTGCGATACAGGGGTGAGAACCTGCTCGGCTATTTTTTCAATCTCGGAAACGGGCCGCGATAAATCAGCCAGCAGGGGCAATCGCTGATTCAAGCGCTGCGGATCCTTGTATAGATTAATTACCGCCAATAGTGCCGCCAACGTAATTTTATCCACTCGTAATGCCCGTTTTAGCGGGTTGCTTTTAAGCCGCTCAATGAGTTCATGCTTGCCCACAATAATGCCGGCCTGTGGCCCCCCAAGCAGTTTGTCCCCGCTAAAGGTAACCAGATCGGCCCCGCTATCGATAGTGTCTTTGACCGTGGGTTCATGAGGCAAGCTGTATTGTCGTAAATCCACCAGCGAGCCGCTGCCCAGGTCAGATACGAAAGGAATGTCCTTTTCCACAGCCAGTTTACATAAATCTGATGCAGCCACCGAATTGGTGAACCCGCATATTTCGTAATTACTGGTATGCACCTTCATTAGCAGGCCCGTGTTGGCATTAATCGCTGTCACGTAATCCTTCAAATGCGTGCGGTTGGTCGTGCCCACTTCCTTTAGCGTGCAATGAGCGCTTTCCATGACATCTGGAATACGAAAGGCACCCCCTATTTCAACCAACTCGCCTCTTGAGATGATAACTTCCTTCCCCGGTGCTAAGGTATTCAATACCAGCAGTACGGCCGCTGCATTGTTGTTCACTAGCGTCGCCGCTTCGGTGCCGGTCATTTCACAAATGACGCGCTCCAAGTGCGAATCTCTATCGCCGCGCTTGCCACTGGCAAGATCAAATTCCAGATTAGTGGCATTGGTGGCGGCCACCACCATAGAATCAACGGCCTCTGAAGGCAGGCTGGCTCTACCCAGGTTGGTGTGAACCACAGTGCCAGTGAGATTAAAAACCGGGACTAGCGTGCTGGTATACTGGGCCTCAACCGCACTGGAAATTTTCTGGCAGAACTCGACTAGAAACGCCGAAGAGGACAGCCAGCTAATTGATTCAGTGTTCTCTGCCCGTATCGCAGCGCGCAATTTTTCAATTTGGCTTCTCGCCTCAAGCTTGACACTCTCTTGACCCACACTATCAACTAAAGAAGACAGTGAATCCGCTTGCAGAAGTTTGTCGATTGAAGGAAGTGACTTGAGAAGGTCCAAGTGGGAATCCGTAAGTAGGAAAGGGGGGACTAATTTCACAATTAGAAATAATCAAAGCATCAAAAATCAACTCTCCAACTTCCTAACCGGTAACTCAATCTACGGAATTTCGTGAAAGAGCGCAATATCCTTAATGAGATATCTACACATTGGTTTGGGCAGTGGTTTAGGGCAGTGGTTCAGGAAGTTGCCTTCATTAGTTCCAGGGTACTAAACTGGGTTCATCATCCCGCTTACCGACTACAGGCTACAAGAAACGATGACTTCATGGGCGGAGTAGCAAAGGCGGATAAGATAGCGCATTCGAAAGAATAGATGAGAACATAGGTAAAATGATTGCAGAAAATACTCAAAAACAAGCGCACTAAACGCGATTAACAAATCGCTCTCTCTTCAAGATAATTTGAAACCGGATTACCATGACGAACAAGCCACAGTTACTCATTACAAATAACTTTCACCCTGAAACCATCAAAAAACTGGATGAGAGGTATATCACACATCATTTATGGAACTATTCCCCGCTCGAAAAAAACCGACTTATGGTAGATCTGAATGGAAAATGTCAGGCAGTAGCAACCGCTTCGTGGGTATGCGACGAATCCATTTATAATTTGCAATCACTGAGCATGATATCTTGTTTTGGCGTAGGGGTCGACGCGATTGATTTTGATGTAACTCGACAAAAAAACATACAGGTTACAAATACTCCAGATGTTCTAAATGATTCAGTAGCGGATATTGCTATCACTCTAATTTTGACGACAACCAGAAATATAATTAGTGCTGACAAATTTGTGCGATCAGGTGAATGGAACGAAGGCCCACTTCCATTTGGCCACAGCATATCAAACAAAACACTGGGCATTATCGGCTTTGGTAGAATTGGAGAAGAAATCGCCAAACGGGCCCTTACTTTTGGCTTAACAATTGCCTACCACAATCGCTCTCCTAAGGACCTTCCCTTCGAGTATTATCCTGGTATAGCTGAGTTGGCTGAAGCCTCTGATATTTTATTGTGTATGTTGCCCGGTGGGGAAAGTACACGAAACATCATCGATGCCAGGATATTCCGCAAACTAGGCCCCAACGGCACGTTCATAAATGCGGGGCGAGGCTCCAGTGTGGATGAAGCAGCGCTTATTGAAGCTTTGAAAGAACAGCACATAAGAGCTGCCGGCCTGGATGTTTATGCCGACGAGCCAAATGTGCCAAATGCCTTGCTCAAAATGCACAATGTAGTATTACTGCCCCATATAGGCAGCGCCACCATTGAAACCCGGAGAGCGATGGGTGATTTGCTAATCAAAAACCTCGCGGCTTATTTCGAGCAGAGGCCACTATTAACAGAAGTTATTTAGCCATGCTGTTACAAGAGTTCGTAGAAAGCTATTGTCCCAACTGTGGAGAACCCATACAACTGCTAGTAGACTGCTCTATTCCACAACAGGAATACATTGAGGACTGCCAGGTTTGCTGCCGACCGATACAAATTCAAGCAAATGTGGATTCACAGGGAATTCCGTCGGTCTCTGTGCTGGGCGAAAACGAATAAGCAAGGACAGTATATAGAAATGGATGCATCTCGCTTCGCTGTGGTGCATCAAATCAAAATCTTTCTGCATCAATCGGTGGTCAATAACATCGATTTTTGAGAAACGATTCTCTATAGGATGGACTTAAAGAGTTGCATACAAATTCTTGCACGATAAGAGTACTAAAATCATCTAAACCTGGTTCTCTGGCCGTGGCCGAAAAGAGGCTTCTTAACACAGGCTGTTTTCGTAATTCCTCGTACTTTGAAGCCCGTAGTAAAGCATCAGCAATTAGATCGCGATAGCGAGTTCCACCACATTGAAATACGCCTTGCACTGAATTTACAGGCCAACCCCATGGCGCGTTTAATGGGCCGCGAATAATTGAATTTTCTCATTTCCACATCGATTAAAGGCGTCGAACAAGCGCTGGATTTTAGCATGTAAGTGCTTTATCCTCCCCTACCCCCACAGGGCGGTATTTGACCGCCTCGCTGTGGGAAAATCGAGCAGTTAGCTTTCCTTGAAGCTTACAATCCCCCTGGTTTCCAGGGGTTCTCTCGATGAGTAATCCACTCCGTTGAGAGTAGAAATAGTGTGTCGTAGCTTTAGGAAGGTAACATTCTCGATATGAGCAGAGCCCAGACCAAAAAACCCGCAAAGATTAAGAAATCCAGCACTAGCAAGAAATTCGTCTACGCCTTCGGTAAAAAAACCGACGGCAACGCGACTATGCGCGAGCTGCTCGGTGGCAAAGGCGCGAATCTAGCGGAAATGGCCTCCATCGGCCTGCCAGTGCCTCCCGGTTTTACTATCAGCACCAAAGTCTGTACCTATTATTATGATCACCAACAGCGTTACCCCGCCGCACTGCGCCAATCGGTAGCGGATGCCATAAAGAGTGTAGAGAAACAGTTGGGTAAACAATTCGGCGCTGGCAAGAATCCCCTGCTCGTCTCGGTACGTTCCGGCGCCCGCGATTCCATGCCGGGGATGATGGACACCATTTTGAACCTGGGCCTGAATGATGAGACAGTCGAAGGCTTGGCCGAGGCGTCGCAGAATTCCCAATTCGCCTGGGACTGCTACCGCCGTTTTATTCAGATGTACGGCGGCGTGGTAATGGGCGTTACCGCCCGAACCGAGGAAGAAGAAGACCCTTTCCATCTGATTCTGGAAAAATTGAAGCAATCCTTGCGCCTGAAGTCAGACAAGGATCTGACGACGGCAAACCTGCAGACGCTGGTTACGCAATACAAGGCATTAATTCGCAAACGCACTCGCAGCGCCTTTCCGCAAGATGTGATGCAGCAGCTATGGGGTGCTACCAGTGCCGTTTTCGGCTCATGGCGCAATGAACGCGCCATCTTGTACCGCCAGGAATACGGCATACCTGCCGAATGGGGCACGGCTGTTAACGTGCAGGCCATGGTATTTGGCAATGCTGGCGACGACAGCGCCACAGGGGTTGCCTTCACCCGCGACCCGGCCAACGGGGAAAAGCTGTTTTATGGCGAGTACCTGATTAATGCTCAGGGCGAGGATGTGGTTGCGGGTGTTCGCACCCCAAATGCCATAAGTCAGTTGGCGAACGAGATGCCCAGAAGCTTCAAAGACCTGGCAAGCATGTGTAGCAAACTGGAAAAACATTTCAAGGACATGCAGGATTTTGAGTTCACTATAGAGAAAGGCAAGTTATTCATACTACAGACCCGAAATGGCAAGCGCACCGGCCTTGCCGCGGTGAGAATAGCCGTAGAAATGCAAAAAGAACGCCTGATGAACGTGGAAACCGCACTGCTGAAGATTCCGGCCGAGTCTATCGACTCTTTATTAGTGCCTGTGTTCGATCCCAAAGCCTTGCGCGCCGCCACCGTCATTGGCAGTGGCCTGCCCGCAGGCCCTGGCGGTGCAACCGGGCGCATTGCCTTCACCGCAGCGTCGGCAGAGCTGGAAACACGCAAAGGCAACAAAGTAGTGCTGTGCCGAATCGAGACCTCACCAGACGACTTAAAAGGCATGCTGCACTCCCAAGGCATACTAACCTCACGGGGCGGTGTTTCATCCCACGCGGCACTGGTAGCCCGTCAATTAGGTAAGGTCTGCGTTTGTGGCGCCAGCGACATCAATATCAATTACGAGAAGAAAACCCTGACCGCTGGCAAAGTAGTGCTGCACGAGGGCGACTATATCTCTGTTGATGGCAGCACTGGTGCCATTTATAAGGGCATGATCGAGAGTGCCGATTCAGAAGTAAAACGGGTGTTGGATGGCGGGCTAAAACGGGACAAAAGCTATACCTACGAGCTGTTCCAGACCGTGATGGAATGGGCCGATAAGCAACGCAGCCTGAATATTCGTACCAATGCCGATACCCCAACCATGGCGCGCCAGGCGGTTACCTTTGGCGCCGAGGGCATAGGGCTGTGTCGCACCGAGCACATGTTCTTCGAAGGAAACCGTATCGACTACATGCGGCAGATGATTCTGGCATCAGACGAAGTGCAACGTCGCTCGGCATTGAAGAAGCTGCTGCCTTTTCAGAAGAAAGATTTTGTTGGCATTTTCAAAGCCATGAATGGTCGCCCGGTAACTATTCGCTTGTTGGATCCCCCATTACATGAATTCCTGCCCCATGACGATGTGGTGCGGCGGCAACTGGCAGAAAAACTCGATGTACCTCTTGATTTTGTCATCGACCGCATTAAGTCATTGCACGAAGAAAACCCCATGCTGGGTTGCCGTGGTTGTCGATTAGGCATTATTTACCCTGAAATCACCGAGATGCAGAGTCGGGCTATCTTCGAAGCCACAGCGCAGGTGTTGAAGGGCAAGAAGAAGATTAAAGTGAAGCCAGAGATCATGATACCGCTGGTGGGTTTCCGTGAAGAATTGGCAGACCAACTCGTCATCGTGCACCGCGTTGCCAAAGAAGTCATGAAAAAACGCAAGGTGCGCATCAACTACCTGGTTGGCACGATGATAGAAGTACCACGCGCCGCTATCACGGCAGACGAAATAGCGAAAGAAGCCGACTTCTTCAGCTTTGGCACTAACGACCTAACCCAAACGGCATTAGGGCTAAGCCGGGATGACATGGGTTTGTTCTACGACGCATACCAAAGCAAAGAGATCTATAACAAGAACCCTTTTGCCAGCCTCGATCAACGCGGCGTCGGCAAACTCATCAACTTCGCAGCAGATCGTGGTCGCTCTACCAAGCCCGATCTGAAACTGGGCATATGTGGCGAACATGCAGGCGATCCCGCTTCCATTGATTTCTGCCACCGTGCCGGGCTTGACTATGTGAGCTGCTCGCCACCACGGGTGCCCATTGCCAGATTGGCTGCGGCGCAGGCGAAACTGCGTAGCGGTCAAAGAATGGGTAGTTGAGCAGTAAATAGTCGACCCTGAAAAAGTCTGAGGCCAGCACGGCATTGCCGTGAGGGGGTAACTTGATAATAAATTCCGTCAAACGGCTCCAACTGTTCGCCCATTTCGAGGCCGAAAAACAATCTCATCCATTGCCTGAAGTTAAACGTAGCAGCGGCCATGAGTACGTTAATCGGGTCGCCTTCAAATCCTTTAAGATAACTTCTGTTTAACCGAGGGTCTGACTTCAGGTGACCCATCACCGGCTCAATACCCGCCCGCTTTCGAAAGCGTTTTCGCATGAGCGCCTGGTACGCACTGTCGGTATCCCGAGTGGTTGTGCCAGGTCGCAGGATGCCTGTGTCATTGATCGTGTTCTTCCCTTTGTAAGCTCGGTCACATAAACCAACCGCTGGGTTCAGCGCATTGAGACGCTTTAATTGCAGCAGCACGTCCGGCAAGGTATGAGCATCGAATTTATTGCTAGCAAAGGCCATGGCGCCGACCATGATTTTAGAGTCTCCTGTTGTCGTGATAGAAACCTGGGTGCCAAATTCATAACGCTTGTGTTCTTTGCCTTTGCTCATGCAGTAAACATGAGGTTCGTGCAAGCTGTACAACTTTTTCTTGTCACCGCGCTTCTGCTTCAGTCCACGATGGAATAATGCGAACTCCTCTGCCAGCTTCTCCAGAACGGACAGTGGCAGTTTGCGCTCTCATTCCCGGACTAAACGACCCGCAATGGTCTTGGGACGCCTAACCGCTTTGCGGGCCTTGGCGCGATTCTTAGGGGACATTCCAGTTTCCTTTGTTTGATTTCTTTCCCATAACGACGACGAAGCTTTATTCCTTCTTTCCTGGCCAGCTTCAGGCAGCGCACAATCATCTTTCGATACAGCTTTGCATCGCTGGGGAAGCTGATATTTTTTTCCTGTACTCTGGCGTCAATGCAGACTTCTTCTTCGATGGCCTTCTCACCATGAAGGGTGATGGACGATGCCAGTATTTTTTCAAATCCCTTCGCGCCGATGCGCTTGCGGAAGTACAGCATATCGGAGGGGTCACAAGGGAATGACCACTGGAATTCGACCTCTCCACAAAACGCCTGGTCATATGGATTTTGTATCCAGTGTTGCACGATAAGCTCGTCGCTGACATTTTCCATGTGCTTGAGAATAGACAAGCCCACCATCAAACGTAGGGGTTTGGCGGGCCTGCCGACCGCCGCCTACCGGGGGGGCAAACTCTGACTCAAAAAAGTCCCAGGGTGTTGAGCGCGCGAGACATAACAGGGGATGTTTTGGCTTGAGTTGATCCATCAGCCCTGCGGACATGAAACTCATTTGATGGTGATCGGGGGAAGATTGTTTCTTTGAGGAGCCACCTTTATTTCGACCAGATTATTCGTAAAACAGGCTTGAAACCGGTCGAAATTATCGCACAAATACCTACTATTATCTATTATAATCAATAAGTTACATGTTTTTCAGGGTTGACTATTTACACAACTCCATGAGCGACTCAAGATAAGGGCCTAATACTTCGTCCCTTCAAGCTCATTTCTGGATTGGAAAAGACTGTAGTGGCTTTAATAACGAAAAAGGTTAAACTCTTCTCGAAGTTCTGCTTTTATCTCGTCGGCACGCTCTGTAAGATTTCTGCCCTCAAGCTCCCCCACAAGCTTTACGCCAATTAATTTCTTTGCTCCCCATGCTGCCAATTCATACGCCTCTAATAACAGTTCTAGCCCTCGCTCCCTTTCGTCAGCATTAGTAGACGCGTTTAACTCGACTCCGGAATAGTAGCTTGCCTCAGCCAACAACTCCCTAAGTCTTAATCTGGCCCTCTCAGACGCTTCCAGACCACTTACGAGAGCCCCATAAGCAACAAGAAAGTCAACATCGTCGGGATATTCGTCAAGCAACTCATCATACAATTGCTTATGTTTTTCCAGTAGAGCCTCCTGCTCTTGAGAGTTTCTTTCATCATCAAAACTCATTAGGCGATATGAATCAGCCAAGAGTTGCTTCGGCTCTAGTAGATCGAAGCCTGAATTTACGAGTGCTTCCAACTGCTGAATTGCGTATCTCAGATTTTCTTTTGACTTGCCCATACAATCGAAACAATTGACCTCTAGAATTTCGTTTTTTAAGGTTCTAAACTGATCGGTTTCACTAACAGGCAGATTTTCCGCAGCATAGACATGCCCAGGCACCAAGCCCAAGATGAGAGCCAGGCCACAAATTTCAATTCTAGATAGATAGAGTAATGTTTTCATTATCAGATCTCTGTATGGACGTGAGTAACGTTCGTATTGGTACAAGGCACTTGGACAGACAAATTTTCTGCGATACTCGTACCAAAGTTATCTCCAGCTTCTTCGAGCAGACACCAAAGTTGTGCATTGGTCAATCCTGTTGACGATGAAACAGATGGCATATTGGTGATTACAAGATCCACAGCTCCCCCAAATTGATGTTGACTATTATGGGCACCATTAACAAGCTCATTTCTTTCGGGGTTTCTCCAACTGCTTGTAAGCGTCAACCCGTAATTCGTAGGCGGAGTGCTTAGCTGAACCCCAATAAGCCTGTTCCATTCGTCTCTAATGCTCTGGGCAAGTGTGCCTGGCTGCCCGACAATAAGAGGATAAGCTGTCATATTTATCTCAGACACTGAGAAATTTACAGTTGCAATGGGCGTATTAAACAATGCTCTTGCTGGAACAGCAATGGAGTGATTTCTATATTCCTGCCTGATGATGTCTCGCGCATCTTGTTTAATCGTGTTAGTAGCACTTACAGAGCATGGTTGGTGGTTGGCAAAGATTCGGGTTGCCAGTGCGGTGCTTACAGAGGAACTTCCTCCTGGCGGAACACTAAATGACAAAGAGAAATTCAAACTGGCTCCCGACCCGATGCTCGGTTGAGCGGCAGCATTAGCTGGTGATTGGGGTGTAATAGCCCATGACACATTTTCGCTTGTACTGGCTGTAATTGAATCACTTGTCAGAAATGAATAATTTGTGGACCATTGGCTATCCAACGGGTTGGGATTGTGCTATCCCAATAGCATTGTGTGGCATCAAGGGCTCCCCAGGAAAAATAGGCGGTTTGTCCTTCGTAAACCGTAGATGGACTGATACTTATATATGGGCGGGTTGGGGCACTGTACGTTTCAGAGCCGTTACACACGTTACTGTAAGTAGACTCTGTGTAATAAAATATTGAGCCTATCAAATGTCCAATTGCAGAGACCCCACCCCAACTCCAGGTGGCTGCATAGGGAACAGCCCCAGCAACCGTTTCAATCCCTCCCGCTGGGTCCGCAGCAAAGTAATTATAAATTGTACTAGAGAACGGGCTTGATTGACTGGTAGTCATGCCGAAAGTTACGTTAAGGGCTGCCTCACTTGCTGAGTAGGTCGATTTATGGGCCAGATAGGGCGTGTCTCCAACCTAGTATTCATAACAGCTACTGGTACTGCCTAAGGCCCAATTGCTTATGCATGCAGCAAGGAAAACAAGAGTGATTATGATGAAATTCTTCATTGTCTTTGCCCGATTGACTAAATGAAATTTACATACTACCGTGGGTCTAGCTTAAAATTATCCCGATGCACAAAATCATCGGTCAGCAATCGTGATGTGGAAACGCTTAGGTCGGCCAATATCCCAACGCACCCGCTGAGGACTTTCGTTTTCATTAATTCAGGAAACTCTTCGCTGAACCCGACATAGTCTGTACTGGTATGAATTAAACTGTTCGACTCCGATAATTTAACTAGCTGATTTGACACCAAGAGGTTGGTAGCATCTGACAAGGTAGTCAAAAAACTCATGTAGTGGTCGCTTAGAGCCTCCTGGTAGGATTTTTCAGCAGCCAGAAAAATGGATACTAATTCGTGGGCTTCTTTTTGATCGGAAACACTAAAGGACACCCGATCCAGGGAACGTTCTTTTCCTCTCTACTCTAGCCGAATGGGTGTCCTATGTATTGCTATGCATTAGTGGGTGTCCCATGCATTCTAGCTTTCATTCCTAATAGTTGATCTCAGCGGTTAGCGGGAGGCTGAGTTCTACTGTACCAACACGCTGGTTTCAAATTCAATCGAAAATTAGTAGAAACCCCTCTGGTACTGAAAAGCGACACATCTACTAAAGAAGAACTTTCCAAAACTTCAATTTTCTCAACAACATGACGACTTTCCTTAGTCAGATAGTTCGAAGTAAGAGTTGCTCCTATCAATGGGACAACGCAAAGCTCCATCTCAGAAACGAACTGTTCCTGCCAGAGCGATATTGAAGCAATAGAGAGATTATTGAATTCGTCATCAACAGGAAATATTGCTCTATGAGATGGCATGTCAAATACGACATGAGATAAATCATGATAGTCCATACCTTTGTAAATTGAACCCCTATCACTGATTATACGTTGCTGTGGTGGATAAATCGGTATCCCTACGTCCTGTGGCAACGGCTTGACTAAAAATGTTTTATCTGGCTCTCGTGACTCCAATACATCGAACAACATCACAACAGAAAAATGTCCTCTCATCCCGAATCTTGGGTAATATTGCTTGTAGATGAAATAACGGCCATCCGGAGACCGAGTGACATAGTAACCGTAGAACTCTGTTACTTTTGAGCCATCCACAAGATCGAAAACAGTGACTGACTCCCCACCAAAAGGCAATGGGCCAGTGACCGACAAAATTGAATCATACAATGCTATATCGCTGATTGATCCCAGATGGCCAGAAATCTCAAGAGAATACTGACTATTCCTGGTACTGGAAACAGCTTCTACAATTAGATTATAACCGGAGAGGCAATCCGGGCATTCCAGTCGCTGCCCTTCCGAGATTGACCAATCAGCGTTTTCAATCGCCAAGGTGTTTGCTGCTTCCTGAGCAAATAGACTAAACGACAAAGTGGTCAGCCCTGCTATACTAGCCAAATATTTTATTCGAGAGGCCATTGGCTTACTCCTAGTTAATGACAAATGTAGCGTAATTGCCTAAATCAGTAATATCAACACAATCAGTTGACGTAGTGTAGTTGTCTAGTTGGGCCATTACACACAAAGGGCATCTATCAGTCACTGTTTTCAATCCAACACTATTGATGTAAACGGTATCGTTAGCACCTATGTATGGATGGTAAGGGTTCACCGCTACAGTGCTGCTTCCTACAGCCCCGTAAACTCCAGTGATTGTGTGGTTTTCTCTGAATGAATTACCCGATGCGTTTAGTGGGGGAGAAAATCGAGGGTCCAGGCAAAATTCCTCTGGTGCAACATCATTATAGGAAATAGAGTGTCCAGACCCGTTAAGGTTTACAGCAAACCTGAACGATGTACGTAGTGTACCTGAAGAGAAACCACACGAATTGTTAGTTATATTGTAAGTTGATGTTGAAACAGGGCAAGACGACTCGTTGGGTGAGTTGTATTGTGAATGTCTATAGGTTCCGAGGGCTCGAAAATTGTACGTATAATTGTACGTATAAGAATCACCAGAAGAGCTTGTCACCGCCCATGTGGCTTGGATTCCTGTGTATACACCATGAGGTATACTAGAAAGGGTTCCAAATGAAAGAGAATGCGTCCCTCCGCTAAGAGACCCAGAGTAAACTTGATGATTATCAGAAATGCCAACCAGGGTCACTGTTAATGTGCCACTGGTGTTCAATGGCTGTAGCTGAACCTGGATATTGTTGGTAGTTAAATTAGCACTTGTAATATCGACAGTTGGTGGTAGAACTGCCAAAGAATCGCTTACCGTTTCGCTGGCTCCAAAATAGTTACTGCAATGTACGTAATAAGTTTTCGAATCAGATAGCGTCGCCACGACAGGGACATTGTTACCAATCGCACCTATTGGTATTGTGCTATCCCAATAGCATTGTGTGGCATCAAGGGCTCCCCAGGAAAAATAGGCGGTTTGTCCTTCGTAAACCGTAGATGGACTGATACTTATATAGGGGCGGGTTGGGGCACTGTACGTTTCAGAGCCGTTACACACGTTACTGTAAGTAGACTCTGTGTAATAAAATATTGAGCCTATCAAATGTCCAATTGCAGAGACCCCACCCCAACTCCAGGTGGCTGCATAGGGAACAGCCCCAGCAACCGTTTCAATTCCTCCCGCTGGGTCCGCAGCAAAGTAATTATAAATTGTATTAGAGAACGGGCTTGATTGACTGGTCGTCATGCCGAAAGTCACGTCAAGCGCTGCCTCACTTGCTGAGTAGGTCGATTTATGGGCCAGATAGGGCGTGTCTCCAACGTAGTATTCATAACAGCTACTGGTACTGCCTAAGGCCCAATTGCTTATGCATGCAGCAAGGAAAACAAGGGTGATTATACTGAAACTCTTCATTGTCTTTGCCCGATTGACTAAATGAAATTTACATACTACCGTGGGTCTAGCTTAAAATTATCCCGATGCACAAAATCATCGGTCAGCAATCGTGATGTGGAAACGCTTAGGTCGGCCAATATCCCAACGCACCCGCTGAGGACTTTTGTTTTCATTAATTCAGGAAACTCTTCGCTGAACCCGACATAGTCTGTACTGGTATGAATTAAACTGTTCGACTCCGATAATTTAACCAGCTGATTTGACACCAAGAGGTTCGTAGCATCTGACAAGGTAGTCAAAAAACCCATGTAGTGGTCGCTTAGAGCCTCCTGGTAGGATTTTTCAGCAGCCAGAAAAATGGATACTAATTCGTGGGCTTCTTTTTGATCGCGAGCTTTGTTGATTTCAGAACAGGCCTCACGCAAAGCGTTTTGCAACGGCCCTAAAAACTGCGCGTCATTATGATCAGGAAGTTTTAGTAGCGTCTCCAGGTCCGCATCGTCTACTTGTTGCAACAAGAAAGGATTTCCCAGGATTCTTGTAAATACGGCGCGGTATACCTCGTATTGCGGGATGGCGTTTAAGTCATTTGCTGAGGATGAAGTTACCTTATAGGCTTCTTGCCTTTGCGCAATGTATTCCTCGGAGACGGGAACGAAACCACCTTGTGCGAAAGCTGCCTGGAATGTGATTGCTACCGCGAATGTTGTAAATAAAACCAGCGAAAAGAGTCTCATAGTAACTTCCCCGACAGTAATTGTTCAAAGAAAGCCCCTGTGCAGAATTCGCTGTGCTCTGTCCAGCTAATCGGCTTTCGTCAAGAAGTGTAACCCAATAAATCACATAGCACGACAAAAAGAAACGCTTATCGGAAGAGAATGCATGGGACACCCATTAGGCTATAGTAGAGAGGAAAAGAACGTTCCCTGGAATGGGTGTCCTTTAGCATTCCTCCTTTAGCATTCCTTCTACCAAGCCCGATCTGAAACTGGGCATATGTGGCGAACATGCAGGCGATCCCGCTTCCATTGATTTCTGCCACCGTGCCGGGCTTGACTATGTAAGCTGCTCGCCGCCACGGGTGCCCATTGCCAGATTGGCTGCGGCGCAGGCGAAACTGCGTAGCGGTCAAAGAATGGGTAGTTGAGCAGTAAGTAGTGAGCACTCTCAGCTAGTCCGTAAGCACAGCTATAAACATTATTCTTCCAGCGATGGGTGCACATAACCTGTAGGCAGCACTTGATCCGGGTCTACGCGGATGCTCAGGTAGGTAATCTGATTTTGTATATTACGAAACCCATGGGGAACGCCGGCTGGTATTACCACGATATCTCCGGTTGAAACGGTCTTGCTGTGGCCATTGGTGGTGGTACGACTGCCGCTAGGGCCAATTAATTCAAGTACCGATATATTGTCGGCTGAAAATTCACGGTTTCCGGATTGCTCGCCCCCGGTAACGAGCGTGCCTGATCCTGACAGGACGTAATACACCTCAGTTACTTGGTGATGGATAATCGCATTGATCGCTTCCCCTTCGGTACGGGTACCAATGCGTTGTAAAATGCCAACAGCGACGTTTACCTCGTCACCAATATCAACCACTCTGATTTGCTGGTCAATTGTCTCTCCCAGGTGTTCAAACACAGTGATGATTTCCGCGCGCGGTATGTGAGTCGCAGCCATCGGTCTCTGTGCAAACAGGTTGGATGATAGCGTGCAGAGTAATGTTGCGCCTACGCCTAGTAGTATCTTGAGTGTTTGTATCTTGAGTGTTTGTATCTTGAGTGTTTTGTTAATCATCATTTATCTTCCTTGGGTATTTACTTATATTATTAGACCGAATTCAAACAGAGATTTGAACCTGTAGATAGCTTAATTTATGTTGATTGTGCTCCCGGGCCGCTGTCAGTTCTTAGTAAGGATAGCCTTGAAGTCCAGGCTGTCCTGGCTCCTACTAGCGGCACTTTTCACCGTCCTCGTTGACACGCTTGTTATGTGCTGAACTATCCGAAGAAACAGGCATGAGTGTCCTCGTTAACAACCGACAAAAACTCTTCGAAATGCTGAACAGATGGAGCCGGGGTGTAGCTATGCCACTTTAAGTCCCGTCGTTGCCAGTATATTTTCCAGAGCTTCCTCTTTTTTACATAGGTTGCTTTAGCGAATGGAATCTCTATTTTATTCTTTGGGTTTTTCCATTGTGGCCGAATTTCAAAAATCTCCACACTCTGATTCTCGATTCGATAGCCAAAATCCAACTTGTTGCGGATATGGGCAGGAGGTCTCCTTCCCGCGAGAAATTTTTCAATCTCTCTTTCACATCTTTTAATTTCAAATTCGCTTATGGCCATAAATTTAGCTCAATTCCTTACTGTGTCCAGGTTCGGTACCTGTGAGACAAATCAGGCTGCCTGTATGAGTTTCTGATAATAGCTTATTGGTGTTTCCAAACCTACCCCATCACGGGGTCGATAATGATTACAGTATTATTAACAGACCGCCAACGGTAATAGGTGGTTTTAGACCAGTCTATGGCTGTTAAGCAGGTAGCACTTGGTCTTGAGCTGCTCATGGAGTTCCAGCTTCTTTAAAACGCTTGACAGCCTCTGCGCTGGAGGTTTCGTTAATCGGCCAGCTTATGTATGATTTGATGCTTGGGCTCTGATCTGCATCGGGTGATCTCCTGTGTGGATTTAACAACTCACTGGCTAGCCGATTTTTACACTAAGAAGTCTCGCTTCTATCTGAACCCGGACAGCATCAACAATATGGCGTGGAAGAGTTGAACGGCGTAGACTAACTGAGTAGACGAACTGATTGATTGATCCGCGTTTGAGGTGCTGTTTGCGAACATTCAAGCCAGATGCCAAGGCGAGTGAGCCTGGCCGCCTTCGATGACGTTCAAAGCACTTTATTGTTGCCAGCCTGACTGTCTGATTCGAGATAAGTCCGTTGTGCAAAGGCCGCGATTTAGTAGAATGTTTACCAAAATTCATTGGAGGGAACTAAAAATGACTAACAAAGCACTGTCCGTATATACCGCCCTGGCGGTCGCCCTGTCAGCACTGCTGTCAATGAGTGCCGCGAGCGCCCAGAGTGAGCCAGTATCAAACCAGTTTTGGTGGCCTGAACAGTTGGATCTCAGACCGCTGCGCCAGAATTCGCCGAAATCTAACCCCATGGGCGACGCATTCGACTATGCCGAAGCCTTCGAAAGTCTCGATCTGAATGCTGTGAAACAGGACTTGGAAGAGTTGATGACCGACTCACAGGACTGGTGGCCAGCGGACTATGGCCATTACGGGCCGTTTTTCATTCGCATGGCCTGGCACAGCGCTGGCACCTATCGGCTCAAGGATGGCCGCGGCGGTGCAGACGGTGGTATGCAGCGCTTTGCTCCCCTGAACAGTTGGCCCGACAATGCCAACCTCGACAAGGCACGGCGTTTGCTGCTGCCGATCAAGCAGAAATATGGCCAAAGCCTTTCATGGGCCGATCTAATGGTGCTGACCGGCAATGTCGCCATGGAGTCCATGGGCTTCCAGACCCTTGGTTTTGCAGGAGGCCGTGAAGATTCCTGGGAACCCGAAGAAGTCTACTGGGGAGCAGAGGGTCAATGGCTTGGCGACGAATTGCGCTACAGCGGTGACAGAGAACTGGAGCATCCCCTGGCCGCCGTGCAGATGGGGCTGATCTACGTCAACCCAGAGGGACCCGGTGGCAACCCTGATCCGCTCGCAGCCGCCCAGGATATTCGCGACACCTTCGCTCGCATGGCCATGAATGATGAGGAAACAGTGGCACTGATCGCCGGTGGCCATACCTTCGGTAAAGCCCACGGTGCGGCCAGTGCACAAGATTGCGTGGGTGCCGAACCAGAAGCGGCAGAATTGGCAGAACAGGGCCTCGGCTGGGTCAACAACTGCGGCACGGGGAAAGGTGCCGATACCATCACCAGCGGCCTGGAAGGTGCCTGGACTCTCAATCCGTCTGCCTGGACACATAACTATCTGCAAAACCTCTATAACTTCGAATGGGAGCAGACCAGAAGCCCCGCTGGGGCAATCCAGTGGATTCCCGCTGCTGGTGCCGCCGCCAGCCTGGTGCCTGATGCCCATGATCCAGCAAGGCGCCATGCGCCAGTGATGTTGACCACAGATCTTGCGCTTAAGGCCGATCCTGCCTATCGAGAGATTACCTCGCGCTGGCTAGATAACCCGCAGGAATTTGAGCTCGCCTTCGCCAAAGCCTGGTTCAAATTGACCCACCGCGACATGGGTCCGACCTCCCGTTATCTCGGCTCCATGGTGCCGACAGAAATAATGCTGTGGCAGGACCCGGTTCCAGCCGTCGATCATAGACTGGTTAATAGACGCCACATCAGGCAACTAAAATCCGCCATTCTTGAATCGGATCTGACCATCCCCCAACTGCTCAGAACCGCTTGGGCTTCGGCCTCCACCTTCCGCGCCACCGATATGCGTGGCGGTGCCAACGGCGCACGCATTCGCCTTGCTCCACAAAAGGACTGGACGGTCAACAATCCAACCGAACTGGGAGAGGTACTGGCAGCTCTGGAAGGTATCCGCGAGGAATTCAACAACCGACTATCGTTAAGCGAGATATCCCTGGCCGATCTGATCGTGCTGGGTGGTGCCGCAGCCATTGAGCAGGCCGCCGAAGCAGCCGGGCACAAGGTGACAGTGCCATTTACACCAGGGCGCACCGATGCCTCACAGGAACAGACCGACATCAACGCTTTTACCGTGCTTGAGCCGACTGCCGATGGTTTCCGCAACTACTTTGGCAACGGTAGCCGGTCGCCCGCAGAAATGCTGCTGGAACGGGCAAGTCTGTTAAACCTCAGTGTTCCTGAAATGACCGTCCTGGTGGGTGGCATGCGCAGCCTGAACGCCAATAGCGAAGAATCCGCCCACGGTGTATTCACCGAGCGGCCAGGTACTCTGGGCAACGACTTTTTCGTGAACCTGCTGGATATGTCAATACAGTGGTCAAAGTCGACCTCAGCCGAAGGCATTTATGAAGGTCGTAATCGCCAGACGGGCGAATTGCTTTGGACTGGCACCTCGGTTGATCTGATTTTTGGCTCCAACTCGGAACTACGCGCCATCGCAGAGTTCTATGCCGCCGCCGACGCGGAAGCCAAATTTGTAGAAGACTTCGTCGCGGCCTGGAGCAAGGTAATGACTCTCGACCGCTTTGATCTCGATGCATAGCACAGCAAGCCAACAGGCTGCGAACAGTCCTTACCAATGCGCCCTGCCAAAAGCCCCAACAGGGAATTTTGTGACAGTGTGTAACTTTTATCGAGCAAGCACTCGCAAAGACGCGGAATACCTGTGTTTCCGACACATCGCCTGGCCCCTGATTGTTGCTTTTTAGGGCAAAAACTAATAGCCTCGGTGGTAGCGATGGATGCGGTAAATGCGGTAAATAGGTGTGCAAATTGTAAGGATTTAGCATGCACTCAATACGACAAGAAACGGAGCAATGTCAGTGAACTCCAAACTAACACGCAGACGTTTTATCAAGGGAGTTATCTTCTCGGGTGCCGCCGCTACAACTGGCACAGGAATATACCTCGCAACGAACGCTCAATCGGGCCTATCTGCTGCCGAGCGCTTGATAACACTCAACATTAACGGTCGAGATCGACCCGTTGATGTACTTCCTACAGAGACACTAGCCTGCACTTTGCGCTACAAGCTCGATATGACCGGTACCAAGATTGGTTGTAATCGCGGTGAGTGCGGAGCCTGCACAGTGTTAATTGATGGCGTCCCCAATTACGCTTGCTCGGTGTTAACTCACAATGTTAAAGGCAAAACTGTGGTTTCTATCGAAGGCATTAAAGCCACCGATGGCACATTGCACGCTGTGCAACAAGCTTTCATTGCAGAGAACGCCCCTCAATGTGGTTTTTGCACCCCAGGTCAGGTGATGTCGGCAGTGGCTTTGCTGTCCAGCAATCCACGCCCGACCAAAGCGGAAGCGGCTGCAGCTATGTCAGGAAACCTCTGTCGTTGCGGAGCTTATGAACACTATCTTAACGGCGTGATGCGCGCTTCGGGGCAATTAGCATGAGCACTCATGTAGGTAAAGATTTCATACCGCCAGACGTACCTGGAAAGGTAACTGGCGAGATTAAGTATGCTGAAGATTATAAGCGCGAAGGCATGGTTTTCGCCCGTTTGCTAACGAGCCCACTACCTAGTGGGCGGGTGGTTAGCATCGATTCCTCAGAAGCTCTGCGCATGGATGGTGTGGTCGGCGTTTTCACCGCTGACGACTTGCCACCAGTGGCACCGCCAGGCAACCCGGCATTGGCTTCCCACTACGTAACCTACGTTGGTCAGCCTGTTTTGGCTGTGGCGGCAGTTACTGAGGAAATTGCGGAGTCGGCTATCGATAAGATTGGTATCGACTTCGAGCGCCGGGATTTCGTAGTAGATCCAATCGAGAGTCTTAGCCCTGGTGGCAGCAATGCCTACCCGGAAGGCAATGTCCTGGTTAGAACGCGAGAAGAAGGGCCTGAGGGAGAATCAATTGTTGGCGCCGAGATTCGCAATATCAAATGGCCGCAGTCTGCCATCAACGCGATCAAGTCCGGGAAGGAACCGGTTGGCGGCGAGTTCACCACTGAATGGGCTTTTGGCGACATTGAAGCAGGTTTCGCCGACGCGGCAACCATTATTGAAGAACCTTTCGTCACTATCGGTTATCCACACCATTCTCTGGAGGCCAGAACAGGTATGGCTTACTGGGAAAACGGTAAATGCTACTTCCACGGTTCTTCTCAGAGCCAAAGTGCAAACAATGCTGGCCTGGCCAGAATGCTGGACATCGATTTAGCAGACCTGGTGTTTATCAATGAAGCCACTGGTGGCGGATTTGGTTCCAAGATCGGCCCTTACCCGTTCATGGCAATTACCGGCAACTTCTCAAGGGTTCTGAATCGCCCTGTGCAACTGCGTATAACACGCGAGCAAGAGTTCTACATCGGCTCTGCCCGTTCTGGCATGCAAGGCTGGATTAAAATTGGCGTCAGGGACAACGGAAAAGTCTCAGCAGTCGATTTGGTTATTGTGAACGATGGCGGTGCCACGGGTGGCGGTAGCGGCAACTCATCAGCGCAGCATGTTACTGTGGCTTATCAGCCAGAGAATATGCGCTATCGTGGCATCTCGGTTTATACCAATACTACACCTCGCGGTGCCCAACGCGGGCCAGGCCAGAACGAAATGGCGGCAGTGCTCGCACCGATGACCGACAAGGCGGCAGCAGCGATCAACATGGATAGAGTAGCTTTCCGCCGACTCAACGTACTCGACAGCAATGGTTTTCAAGGTGGCAGTCAAGGCCCTGTTACCAGTGCCTTCGTGCGTGAGGCCCTGGATCAAGGCAAGCGTGTCTTTGCTTGGGATGAAAAACTCGCCCTGCCCAGGCGGAACGGTAGCAAGGTACGCGGCGTTGGTGTAGGTATCGGTTACCACGGTGCGGGTGGACGGGGCTATGACGGCCTGGTTCGTATAGCAGCAGATGGCAAGCTGTACATTCACAGCGGCGTAGGCAACCTGGGGACTTATTCTTACGCGGGTACCTGTCGTGCAGCAGCCGAAGCATTGCAAATGCCCTGGGGTCGCTGTGAGATCGTTCGTGGCAGATCTGATAAGCATTTACCCCATAGTTCTGGTCAGGGTGGCTCCAACACCATCTTCACCCATAGTCGGACTAACTGGGTGGCGGCTCAAGATGCCATCACCAAACTTAAGGAGATCGCTGCCGTCGATCTTGGTGGTTCAGCCGATGACTATACAATAGGCAACGAACGTGTTTATCGGCGCGCTGACCCAAGCACAGGACTTACCTACGCACGAGCAGCACAGCGGGCAATGGAGCTTGGAGGAAAGTACAGCGGTCAGGAATATCCTGACGACATCAACCCACTGACTCAGCTTGCTGTGCAAGGCCTGGCGGGTACCGGCTTGATAGGAGTTTCCAAGGACAATATTCCGGGTCAGGGCCAGCCTCCTGGTGTCGTCGTCGGTTTCTGCGAAATCGAACTGGACACGGACACAGGTAAATACGAAATTCTGGATTACACGGCGATTGCCGATTGCGGCACCGTGGTTCATCCGAAGAATTTCGATAACGCGATGCGTGGCGGTGGTGTTTGGGGTATTGGACTGACTGCATTGGAGCGTCATGTTTACGACCCGCAGAATGGCCTTCCTGCAAACACTGGCCTGTATCAAAGCAAGCCTCCGACCTATCTTGACGTTAACGTAGATACCAAAGTGGGCGCAGTGAATATCCCCGATCCTCAGAATCCAACGGGAGGAAGAGGCATAGGTGAACCAACCCAGGGTGCATCTGCCGCAGCCTTGGCTAGCGCCATATCCGACGCTCTGGACGGCCACCTGTTTAACACGGCGCCGATCACGACGGATATGATCATTAACCACTTGGCTGGTAATTCCTACAGCACCAGGTCCCTCAAAACTAACACTTTCTAGAGGTTATCTATGCCATCTCATGACGTAATGCCTAATATGGAGCTGTACCAACCGGTACAGGTAGAAGATGCCCTGGCACTAGCGGATCGGCTCGCCGACAGAGGCTGGTTAGTTGGAGGCGGCCAGGATACTTATGGCTGGTTAAAAGACAGAGCGAAAGATTCCGACGCGCTAATCGACCTGAGTGCTATCGAATCGCTGCGTGGTGTTCGTGAGACAGCGGACGGTATCGAGATCGGCGCGCTGACAACGCTGACAGAAGTTGCGAGTAATAGCCTGATCCAGGAAAAATTCTCTCTGTTGTCCCAGGCCGCCAGTGTAGTGGCCAGCCCGCAAATCCGCAACATTGGCACTCTGGGCGGCAATGTCTCACAAGACGTTCGCTGCTGGTACTACCGTCGCGGTCTATCCTGCTACAGAGCCGGGGGCAACCTGTGCTATGCGGACACACCACAGGCCATGAACCGCGAGCATTCGCTGTTTGAAGTCAGCCGCTGCGTAGCCGCCAGCCCTTCAGACACCGCGCCTGCACTGCTTGCACTCGATGCGACTATGCTGATTCGCAGTGTGAACGGTGAACGCACACTCGCTGCCGATGACTACTTCGTCGGCCCTGCTAACGATATCAAGAACACTACGGCATTACGTCCGGGTGAGATTCTTATAGCGGTAAGAATTCCAGACACCTGGGCCAACGCAACATTCTATTTCGAGAAAGTAGCAGACAGAAACGTGTGGGACTTCTCCCTGGTTAACGTCGCTGCTGCCTTCAAAGTGAACGGCGGGAATGTAGAAGACTCCCGCATCGTGTGCGGCGCAGTTCAATGTACACCACGTCGCATTAGCAACGTGGAGAACGCTATACGAGGCCAGGCGAAGAATGCAGCAACGGCAGAAACCGTGGCCGAAATGGCGACAGATGGCGCCCGCGCCTTGGCACACAATGGATTCAAGATTCCATTAATGCAAAATCTGGTTAGGCGAGCCATTAGCGCTTAAGTCAAAAGACTTGCATCCTGTTAGCGCCAGGGTGGGAACCACAAGCTGCATAAACGAAGCACCTTGATTGATTTTTCTTTTTCTGCTACTGGGTAAACAAGCCGATGCTGAATAGTTGTACACCGAGAACAGGCACCCTCAGGATCGCCTACCAGTTTTTCGCGGCGTGGTGAATTTTGATGTGGCTCGGCTTTAATCAGGGTTAGCTGTTCTTGGGCTTTATTTTTAAGCCCTGAAGAAGCTGGTTTTCGGGCATCCTTTTGAGCTTGCGTTATGTAGTGTAGATGTTGCCACGCTGCTTATTAGCCAAATGCTTTTTAGATATCTCAAAAACAGAACGAAACCAGGTCGGTTCATCGTTCAAATTAGGCAGCAACTGAAAGATTTCCCCTCCACCATCCATGAACTGTTCTCGGTAGTCAATTCCAACTTCGTGCAGGGTTTCCAGGCAATCTGAAACAAAGGAAGGGGTGACTACGGCAATTTTCCTAAGGCCCTTTTGCAGCAGGCTATGTAGATGTTCATCGAGATAAGGCTGAATCCAGGCCTGACCTCCAAAACGAGACTGAAAGGCTATCGAGTAGTTATCGGGAGACCAGCCAAGCGCCTCAACAATATGTCTGGTAGTAGCCATACACTGAGCGCGGTAACAATAACGATTACTTTCGTCGATTTGCTCACAGCAGTTGTTAAACTGACAAACCTCATTGCCGTCCGCCTTCTTGATGTTCGATTCCGGCAATCCATGGTAACTAAAAACCACATGATCAACTTCATCGAGCTCAATATGCTTGCTGATCAATATTACCCAGGCACGAATGAATTCTGGCTCGGAGAACAAGTCATTTACAAATTGTAGGCGTGGAGGAGTGTCCCATTTTTCAGCTGCCTGCTTCACTCCATGAAAAACTGAAGCAGTGGTGGCAGTTGAATACTGGGGAAACAAAGGAAGCACCAGTATCTCATCTACGCCCTTGCTTGCTAACTCCGCCATAGCTTGAGAGATAAATGGTTCACTGTAGGCCATACCGTTCAGCACTAACACATTTTCTCTGGTTTCTTGATAAGCTGACTGAACACTGGCCTGAAGGCGATCGGCGTAGACTTTAAGAGGAGACCCCTCATCCATCCAGATAGCAGCGTAATCTTTTGCAGTCTTCGGTGCCCGAAACGGCAATATGATCAGGTTACGCAACAGCCAACGTCCCAGAGGATTCATATCAAATACAAAGGGGTCGGCAAAAAAATACTTATAGAAATCTCTTAACCCTTTGGTAGTGGCTTGCGCAGGTGTGCCGAGATTTAAAAGGAGAACAGCTTTTGACATGTATTCTTATTGTCCTTTTAATAATTTGGGTAAGCATAGTGCAAATCCAATTCCGTGAACATCCATTCAAATAGAATACCTGGGAATGAGGAATCTTCAGGGGAACATGAGGCACCCAATCACAGCAGCGATTGGCTAATACAAGGCGTTCCGCAACAGACTATCGGAATGCACGACGGCCTCTGTGTTTACACAAAGTATGTACAATATTTGCACAGCGTTTACACGGCGGGAGCAGCGATCAAACTCTAATGCAGCAATAAAAGCCTACACACAGATTGTTCATTCCCATGATCAGAATGATTCAAATTTTCAGTAACTAATTATCGAGGAATTCGAGCGTCAGCCGCCGCCAGAAATCATCGCTGAGATCTGTAATCAACACGTATTCATTGGGCTGTAGCCGAATGGGTAACAAAGTAACAAAAACTGTAAAAAATTGCTGCAATCCCTTTGAAAACCAGTAAAATTAAGGTCTCTTGAATATTCTTCCTTGGCGAACAATTTCTTAAATAGAGGGGATTACTACGTGAAAATTTCTTTCGGTTTAGCCTTTTCAGCAGTTCTCGTTGCCGCCACCGCCAGTGCGGGCGAACGAGTCGGCGATTTTGCCTTGATTGACCATGAAGGTGCCTTTCAACACATGGCTTGGTATGACGATCATAATGCCGTCGTTATAATGCCTTTGACAAACAGCCAGGCCGACGCGGCGAGCCTGAAATCGCTTCAGAGCAAGTATGCTCAGCAAGCTGTCCAATTCTTCCTGCTGAACCCTGGCCTGCACACAGACCGTGAGCAGGTTAAGAACGATATTGCGGCTTTGGGTTTGGATCTTCCAGTATTGATGGATGATACCCAACTGGTAACAGAGATGCTTGGGGTAACTCGCTTAGACGAAGCTGTGCTCTACAACCCAGGCAATTTCGAACTCCTTTATCGTGGCCCGGTTGCAGGCATGGAAACTTCTATTCAGCAAGTACTCGCTGGTGACGATTTCGATTTGGTAACTGTTGCCAGCAGCGGGCAAGCCATACAATTCCCTGACCTGGATGCCCACGCAAATCTTTCCTACGAGAAAGATATTGCTCCAATCATTGCTGACAATTGCGCAAGCTGCCACCGCAACGGTGGTATCGCACCCTTCGCCATGGATAGCAATCTGGCCGTTCAAGGTTGGTCACCCATGATTCGCGAAGTGGTCATGACAAAGCGCATGCCTCCTGGCCAGGTTGATAACAAAGTCGGTCACAAGATGAAGAACGAAATGAATCTTAATGATGAAGAAATGCAGAAACTGGTTCGCTGGGTTAACTCGGGTGCCAAAGTGGACAGCGCGAACGACCCTCTTACCGCACTTGTATGGCCAACGACTAAATGGTCTCTTGGTAAACCCGACCTCATTGTTAAAGTTCCAGAGCAGTCCATTCCTGCCACTGGTGTAGTCGATTACATGGACATTCCTGTCGATCTGGGTTTGGAAAAAGATGTATGGATAAAGGGCAGCGAAGTAGTTCCTGGTGATCCGACTGTATTGCATCACATTATCACTACCATAATACCACCAGAAGGTGCACCAGATTTCCAACAGGTGTTAATGAATCTTTTGGCAAGCCTTCCAGCGGAAAAGGCGCAAAAGATTCGTAACGATCTATTTGCAGCTGTCGCGTCTGGTCAACAACCGGATATCGGTGCAATTTTCAAAGAATTTCCAGAGCTTGATATCAGTGCTTTCTTGGGTGGTAATAACGACCCCGATCTAGGATCAGTGGCAGGCTATGCCCCAGGCAATAGTGTTTCCCTCAACCCTCCTGGTGTTGGTGGCCTGCTGAAGGCAGGTACTACTCTGAATCTACAGATGCATTACACAACATCAGGCAAGGAGTCCACTGACTCAACTGAAATAGGCATTTACTTCTATGACGAAGGTGAAGTACCCAAAGAACGCATGTCTGGGGGTATTGGCAATGCCTTCTCAATCAACATTCCGGCTCAAGCAAAAGATCACGAAATGGAATTGGTTACTACAGTGCCTGAAGATGCAGAACTCTACAGCTTGATGCCTCACATGCATTTCCGCGGAAAGCGCATGAAGTTCACTGCGGTTTACCCTGATGGCAGCGAAGAGTTGCTGCTCTCTGTTCCCGCCTATTCTTTTAACTGGCAACTGGCTCACGAGCTGGAACAGCCAGTAAGAGTTCCTGCCGGCACCAAGATCGTTGCCGTAGGCGCTTTTGATAACTCATCTCAGAATGGCTTCAATCCGGACCCTGATTCAGATGTCCACTGGGGTGAGCAGAGCTGGGAAGAAATGTTCATGGGATTTTATTCCTGGAAGAACATAGAGCAAGGTGGTTCTGATTAGAATTGACAGGAGCCTGTCGAACTTAACACTGTCCTGTCCTACTGCGGAAAGTCATTCGCAAATAAGAAAGGAGTGCATTGCACTCCTTTCTTATGAGCCTATTTCCTGGCTCTGCGCATTTATTGACCTGTTGCTGGAGGTGGAGTCCAATCACAGTCTTCACAATTGGGGGGTATGCCATTTTCAGCCAGCACGGTGAAGATAAAATCGCGCCATACCTCATTAGGTTGCCAAACCGTGTTCATATCAGCCTTGGCCTCGGACACGGCTATGTCATCGTAAATAACTCTGTAAAGGAAGCTGAAAGCGGTAGCTCTGGCATTCACTTGACAATGTAGCAGCGTTTTCTTACCGGTATTCCTCAGCATGGAATCCGCAAAGGCATAAAAGTCGTCCGGCAAAGGCTTGTCGAACGACACCGGTACTTGCATATATTCCATACCCAAACCTTTCACCACTTGATCCGCATCCACCAGTGCATTCGGATTATTAGTAAAGGCAATATAGACAATTCGCTCGAAACCATTCTCGGCAATTGCTGCAAACTGCTCACGACTGGGTTGACCTGCACTGGCAAAAGTTGGACTGTATTGGCGAAAATTGGTAATTTCGGCCAGAGCTGGATCGGCTTCCTCAATTGCGCTGGCGTTGCCAGCAAGCAAAGAGGGCAGGACTAAGAGACTTGCCAAAAATTTGTTCATTGTTTCCCCAACAGATTCGTCTGTAATTAAGTAGCGCCTGTGCTGCACTGGAAAATACTATAGCAGAGGATTTAGTTACACATCTATCGAAACGATACTTCCCAAATCCCGTCCCATAGACCTTGAATTCAGTTAAATCGTGCAATAAGTCAATTCCCGCGCGCAGGCGGCGCTTGAAACAGCGTAGAGGACACTTGCTAATCTGCTGCGGCATCCTGAAAATTTATCCTGAATTCCAGCAGACTAACTTACTCAAAATATTTTTCTAAATACGATGAATCCAAATTGAACCTGACGAACCTCATAAAGTAAACAGATACATTTAAAGGTGAAGGTGATTAGAATGGAAGAGGGAGTTTTAGTAGGCTTGGTTTCGATAATATTTGCTCTGGGAGTATTGCCCTTGAGTACTTTTTATTTTATTCACTTGTTAGCATCCAGGAGGCTAGACACCATTGTCAAAATAGTTGAGCTGGGTGGAAATATCGATATCGATATGATGAAACTGTTCAACGCAAATACTGCCAGCTACAAGACTGACTACAAATTTGGCATGATCTGGCTGGCGATAGGAATTCCTGTATTTGTTGGCGTATGGTTGCACAGCGGCATGGCTGAAGCAGTATTTGGTGCGATTCCCGCGTTCATTGGTATAGCCTACATAATATCAGGTAAATACCGTCTGCGCGATTCTGCGTAAAATCACAATTGGTCATTCCAATTGAATGAAGAAAACTCACTGATTCTGAGGGCACTGATGCATCGTGACAGCAATGCGTTTTCTGCGCTTGTACAAATGCATCAAAGCAAAATCCGCGCTTATTTAGTTAGGCTTTGTAAAAACTACGACCTCGCGGATGACCTGGCACAAGAGACTTTTCTAACAGCTTTCCGAAAATTGGGGAGTTTCCAGGGGGCAGGAAGTTTTTCCGGCTGGTTATTCGCTATCGCCCATAATGGTTTTCTACAGCATCTGAGAAAAACCAGACGAAGAATAGAAATAACGGGGCAATTTGCTGAGCAACAAGAATTATTAACCGAAAAATACGAAACAATATCTACTGAGCAAATAGACATGGAACAAGCACTGACTCAGCTAAATTCAGACGAAACTGCTACCATCACACTATGCTACAGTTTCGGATTCTCGCATCAAGAGGTCTCGGATAGTTTGAATATGCCCTTAGGTTCAGTAAAGTCGAATATAAGTCGCGGAAAAACCAAATTGAAAGAGCTACTAACGAAGGCAAGAGCTTTGGAGAAAGCATCGTGAATGAGAATTCAGAGTCTGAACAATTAGATAGATTGCTGGCCCAGCCCGCTCTAATTGCCGATCGAGGTTTTAGCAAAAGGGTGGAACATGATTTCAAGAAATTGAGGACGGCACACCGCAACGTTTTTCTTGTAGCAGGTTTTTTATGGCTTGTGCTGGTGTTTGCTGTAGCGTCCCCTCAAGCCCTGTATGCCGACCTGAGCGCTCTTGCCATGACTATAGATCCAGGCAGCATCGTTATTTACCTGGTTGAATTCTACCAGGAATTCGATACTTCCAGTTCGCTGGCATCGTATATTAGCGTAGCCACCGTGATCCTATCCTTAACGGCAGTGATCGGCATGTCCATTAGAACCTAGCGAGGTAAACTGTCTCTCTTTATGCCGAAGCATAGATAGACATCAGCCTCCCCATTTCAAAAAATTCAAGAACTCACGGCGATTCTTGGGTCCGTAAGTGAGAAAGCTTGGCTGCGGGTTTTCCTGATAGACGATCTTCTCTCGAGTCACAATATCACTTGCGGTTAGCATTCGAATTTCGGACTGATCAATTTGATACGGTCTGGCAGCGTTTAACCCAAATACCTTGCGCCTGAGCTCTGCGCTGATATTCGTGTAAGCAAACCTTTCCTGAAACTCTTCCGATATTTGAAAAGTGCGAAAAGCCTGAATTTGATCCTGCGGCGACCCATACCAAATAGAATCGGTGCCCCATAGCACATTGTCTTCGCCGATATACTTAAGGAGTTTTCCAAGTGCATGGGCTGCGTTATCCGGGTTACGCATCAGAAAGCGCCAGGTACTACCCAGTTCTGCATAAACATTGGAATTTGGAGAAATTTCATTATCAATAACAGATTGGATAAGAGTGTCTATACCATCACGACCCGCGCCTCCTTCGAACTCCTTCTCAGTGACATCGGCAACGAAGCCAGAGTGATAAATGATAAAGTTCATGTCTGGAAACTGTTTAGCCACAATACCTATATCTGAACATTGGCTGTGCTCATAGGATTTCGGCCCAAATGGCAGTCCTTTGTGTACACAAATATTGTGCACACCTAAACGTCTGGCTCGCTCGATCATGGCCAAACCCGGATCATCATGCAGGAAGAAACCAACACCTCCTGGACCGTATTGTGTGTAGGTTTTAAAAGCGCTGATATCCCAATTCTGCGCCAGTTCATCCATGCCCTCAAGGTCGCCTTCCTGATTTGGATTCACGCGGCCGTGCAACATCAGGCGTTTACTGCCTTCCAGCTCGGATACAATTCGGCGGGTTTGGTCAGCCTCCTCTATCGTTACAGGTTCATTCTCTCGTGTTGATGGCACGAAGGACAGCACCATAATATCGGTATCACTGTCCATGAAGATGTCTTTGATAAATTCACTGCCTGAAAGACAGTTGAGATAGGCTCGTTCGCCTCCCCCCTGACCCGCTTCGCAGGATGCTTTTTCCATGCCTGCATAGGGTCGGGCAAATGAAGGTACATTGGCGAGCCAGTCGCCTTCCGGATTTACGTAGTGGCCCTGGACATCAAAAATAAACTCGCCCCCTTCTATCTGAGCGGCAGCAGAAAAAGAATCCAGGGCACTCTCTTCACGTACATCGAAATAACCACCACGGATATTGCTATAAGCATTCACCTGGTTGAATGCCAGCAAGGTACTGGCAGCACCGCAGCTTGAAACCAGGAACTGACGACGAGACCGGGCAAGCTTTCTGGCATTACTGTCCGCCATCTCCAGCGCCAGTTTATTCGCCTTCTGATTGACCGCGGAAACAGGAATCGGCTCGTACTCACCATTTGAGGTGCTATCAATTTTGATAGGTAAGCGCGTTCCCTCCTCATCGAATTTGTCTAATTTGGCCATTTGCAATTGCCTCGTCTTTGCCAGGTTGGTCTTGGTTGACTGGAATTAACTCCAATTTCTCGTACAGTACAGTTTCAATTTTTTCCCGTGAGTAAAACACTGGAAACACTTTGTCATTTGCCCACAATTCAAACAAGTTGTCGTACAGTGGGCTATCAGGATCACCGACCTGACCTGGCGTATTCATACCAAGGGTGTTGTCCCAATCTCGCGTATCGATAAATATTCTGAATGAAGCACCAGATGTCTGGTTGTCTCCGCTGCCAGTATTACCTAGGGTAAAACTGTTGCCGCTACGGGGAACAGGCCCAACTTCGAGGCGACTGCGCAGTTCTTCATTTACCGCCGCACCCAAAGGATGACGTATCAACGCATGCTTGTAATCCGCCTGGCCGTAAACCCAGTTTTGAATATTTGGCCCCAACTTTTTTCCCAGGCTAGCGACCGCCTGCTCCAGGGTGTCCAGGAGAAATGAATCACGCCCCGCTATTGGATCACTACCAAAATCTCCATCTGGAGCTAACAGCATGTCGATAGTGGTCTTCATTCCCACATTCAAATAGTCCCTGGCGACATCAGGCACTTTTAAGATTTCAATATTGTCCAATAGTTGCCGCTCGAAGGCGACATAGATGCCAGCCTCAATAGAATCTTTGTCTAATACAAAATCCCAATCCATTAACATCTGTCGCGCAATTTCAACTTGTGGATCTTCGGCTTGCAAATTTTTGAAGAACGGCACTAATGAGCGCGCTGGAATAGAAAGATAATCGTGCTGAAGTGCAATCATATCGGACATAGTAAACTTGCGTCCTGATCCCAGGACTTCACTCCCACGGGCCCAGCGATAAGGATCAGTCCAGGTATAGGCAATTGCATCAAGGTGAGGATAATCGGTAGCGGTGTAATTGCTGTTTGATGTTTCTATATACCCCTCTTCGGGATTGAGTGCATTTGGTTTCTGCCTTATCTCAAGAAACCCGTCCCATTCATAACGTCCGTCTCCTGGCACCGGTACAAGCCCACTGAAATTTCTACGCAGCGGTGCTATGCCTACAGCCTGCCAACCGATATTGCCGTCACGGTCAGCCCAAATCATGTTCTCGCCAGGAATGTGACTGTAATTTGAAGCATCCCGAAATTCTTCCCAGGTCTTTGCCTGATCCATGCGTAGCGATGCCAGATAAGGGGCTCCTCCTACTTCCATCCAGGCCGGTCGTAGCGCATAGGCCAAATTCTTGTCATTATCTTCAAAGGTTACCGGTCCGTGTCGAGTGTATTTAAGCTCGATGGAGACTGACGCCGCGCCCTTTACTTCTATAGTTTCTTCGATGATGCGCATGTCTTCCCAGCTTCCCTGGTAACGGTATTGATTCGGATTAGCTGGATTGGTTTCATACACCATAAGATCTTCGCCATCGGTGCCGAATACTGTTAGCCCCCAAGCGCCCTGTTCATTGTGGCCGATAGAAATGCCCGGAATTTCCGGCTCGCCGCCACCAATCACATTCCAGCCTGGCCCTACCAGGTGCACCCAATAACGCAGCGAGGGAACAGCTTGAGAGCGATGCGGGTCGTTAATCATCATCGGCCAGCCATCCTGGGTAAGACCACCACTGACTACCCAGTTATTACTGCCTGTGTCATCAAGACCGTGTTTTTGCAGGTTTAGATCCTCAACTGATATTGTGCCAGCGATAGCATCGAAATCTTGTATGGAATTGCGATTCTCAGCCAATTGAATATCCCCGGGATCGAATTTTAGACTACTTCGGTACGCCGTGTATAAACGAAGGATATCGTTCTCAAGCAATGACTCACAATCAATCGTAGAATCCAGTGTGAGTATCGGATCATGGGGATGAAAATACTGCAATTCGCGAACTGCCTCTTCTCCTATAGTGCACACTGAGCGACCAATGTTCAGTTCCTGAGCGATATTCCCAAGCAAACCTTGATGCCTGGAAATTACTACCTCCTCAGTCCAGTGCTGCGGTTGAATTCCCAACAATTTGAACGGTAATGGCAGCGAATCCAGATCAGCAAGAGCTTCATCTATATAGGCATTTACGCCATGTACAAAGGCAGTAATGATGTCCACGCCTCGGGGATGATAATGATTCATTTCGTCTGCCATAGGGCCTCGAAACTTGAATAGCCGCGTGCCATGATCTCTGTCGATCATGCGAGAACCGAATAGTGCCGCCGTGGTGCCAGTGGCTTGGGCACGCCAGATTTCAAACTGGAATAAACGATCACGTGCCGCGTTATATCCTTGAGCAAAAAACAGATCATGCTCTGTCTCAGCGTAGATATGAGAGATACCCCATTTGTCTTTGAGAATTTGAACTGGCTGATCGAGCCCATCGATGTTTATTGATGTGCTTCCTTGTGCATGAACCACTGTGTTCACTAGCGTGACCGCAGCACACAGAGTTAAAATCAGCAGACTGCTATTCTTCATGATTCGGTGGTCCCATTTTTATCGCGGATTTCAGTCAGCAACTCCAATGCCAGTTCTGCATGATCTATTGGAACAAAAAGGTGATCATGAAAATGTGCAGCCACCACATTCGCACTAATGCCATTGCTTGCCAGTGTACCCGCGACTGCGGCGGTAAACCCCACTGCATCAAGGCTCGAATGGACTGACAGGCTTATACCCTTGAACACCGAGTTATAGTCCAGGTCGGCTCTATCTGCATCCGCCTTATTCAAAATCAGGCTTAACCCCTCATCTTCTTGATAGGATGCAATCGGGTGCAATTCGGCCAAATCACCGTAGACCAGATGTTTAGACGTACAAAAAACGAACTCACCAGAAAGCAAAGTAGGCTGCATCAGCGCCAATAATTTATCCAGACTCGTTTCACCACTCAATTTATAGCCCCCTCAAGATTGCAATATAGCCAAAACAGACATCAACCGGCGTGAATTTATCGCCGCAAATACAAGGCCCGTCAGCTATCGCCAATTCCGCCAGCGTATCTTCCTCACCACCAAAGTCCAACTGCCCGCGTCGTTCTTCGGCTGTTTCCCAGCCTGTCTACAGACTGAAATCTATTGGAACCCAGCTTCATCGCCAACCAGGCCATAGGGATATAAGCAACCACTAAATCCAGCACGACAAACCAAACAGGTGCCGGAATCATGGTTGAAGCGGCAATACCGCCCAGAAGATAGAAGACACCGACAGAGTAAACCGCCCATTGCCTGTGAGAGGCCACCGCGAAGTAAGCAACAAGAGCTCCGGCGAAGGTACCCAGTGCATGAGCTAAAAAAGGGCCTGCAAAATGCTGTGGCTCCAACAAATGCATGCCCTGGCGCATTCCCTCCACAGTGGTCGTGTCCACACCCGCTGCCGGGACGGCAATCATCGAAGCTAGCAAAACCAATCCCATATTAACGATTGCACCTACAACTACACCGAGAATGATTCCCAGAATGTTCCTGACAGTGTTATTCATCCTCTTTGCCTGTCTTACACACTGATTAGCTAGATTGTTTCTCGATTCAAACGGAAGTTTGAAAAGGCTTGCAATGAGTCGATTGCATCAAGACCCTGCTCTGGCAGCCAGGCAAATTGTTGCACCTGGATACTATCCTTATCAATATCGAGAATCGAAAAGCCATTTTTCTCCATCGGATGTACCCGTTCTTCAACATCCATGTTAACAGGAACGGTCGAACCTATTCCTCTGGCGGAGCTGGGCCAACCGGTGCCAGTGCCTACCGGCCCTGCTAGAAGCGTATGAATGGGCTTTGCAAAATTTAAACCATCACTACGAGTGATCATTCCAGACCCGATGGCGTGCAGGTCTCCAGAAATAATTAATGGAATGCGCTCATCCTGTCCGGCCAATGAAGAAAGAATACGTTGGTGTTGAGCATACCACCCACTCTGCCAGTACGGCTTTGGATTTCCCAGGCCTAACTCGCCGTTCGGCTGCAAATAGTCCGGGTACCATTCTCCCCACTTACCAGCAGTCCAGCCAAAAGGTGTAGATGGAATATGAATTAAGTGTCTACTGCTTTGTTCATCGGCCGTCCGTCCCGCCATCCAACGCTCGGCGGCTTCTTCTACAAACACTGCCGTTGGCCCTGCTATTGAGATATGGCGCCTACAGTCGTACATCAATAATTCCAGCAATGATCCCCAGCGGTAAGAGCCGTAGTTTTCACTCATGCCGTTGCGCGCAGAGCCTGCTAAATGAACTGGTCTATTTTGGTCTGGAAGAAATTCAGGGTAATAAAGTGATTGCGATGCTCGGCCCAAACGCGAGGTAAAATTGCGCGGCGGGAATGTCATGATGTCGTCGGTGCCTTCATCGTTCTCAAAATAGTCGTGATCATCCTGGCTAAGGATTAGCGGAACCGAGCGAAAATCAGTGCTGTAAAGTGAGGCTATCTGCTCGTCCAAACAGCCTGTCAATGTTGCTTCATTGGCGGAACCGAACACTGGCAAATCCTCATCGAAACTACCGTACTTACCCCAAATCAACTCTCGCTCACGCAGAGCTACTCCGCTGCTCCAACGACGAGCTACGTTCTGATCCCAATACACTTGATCGCCCACACCAATTGCCAGGTTTGGGGAAAAGGAAAGCGCGCGCCTGAGAATTCGCTGTCGCGTGCTCACTGGCAGGTAACGCCAGGCGCCAGAACTTGCTTGTGCATTATCCGGCCCCCCTGCACAACTAAAAATCAGCAGACGCATGGTCTCGGAGGATTCATCGTTGGCTGGCGTAGTAGTTAGCGGCCAGGAATCTGCGTAGCGACTGCCAGCGGCATTCTGCAAACTCAGTTCGTACTCTTGATTACTGTCCAGAGCTGTCGCCAAAAAACGCCAGAACCGGCCAGGCGTATCGGTTTGACTACCAGCAATGAGCCGCTGACCGATTTTCAGCGAGGGGTTATTTTGCGGTTCGGCGAAAGACACTTTCAGTAAGATGCTATCGTAACTACTCAACGGAATCAGATGCCGAATGCTGCCACCTGACCAGTTATCTGCTGCTCCTGTTAGGGCCGGTAGCAAGGCAGAGCCTGTTAACAAGCTGCTATTACGGATGAACTTTCTGCGGTTCATTAGCTACCCTCAATATTGCTTCATCTACTGGCAGGATAACAGAAAAATCGTGACTTCTGCGGAGAATTTTAGCCTGGACAAACAGCTGCATTAAAAGAAAGAACTTCCCATGCTCGCAGGCTAAAGCAACAATCAAGTGCTTGTCTCAACCGTTCCTGGCGAGGGGAGCAGAAATTAACCAGTTTTTGCAGTCGTGAGGCGTCCAAGGAAATTGACCGTGAAAAATGACTGCTTAATGCTTTTGCACAGTAGAACAGCCTTAAGTCCCACAGCTTCCTAGATGAGACGCTCACCGTTAGGCACATCACTGTCTTCAAGTTTACCAGCGGCAACACTGGGGTCTGGCACAGCCAAAACAACTGCACCTTCTTTATTGCAGAACCCTGTCACCAAGCACTCTGACATTATGGGCCCGATTTGCCTGGGTGGGAAATTCACTACGGCCACAACCCGCTTCCCCAGCAAATCTTCCTTGCTGTAAAGATCGGTAATTTGCGCACTGGATTTTTTCACGCCTGTTTCCGCGCCGAAATCTACTTTCAACTTGAATGCAGGCTTTCTAGCTTCTGGAAAATCATCCACCTCGATGATTGTCCCCACTCTAAGTTCCACTCTTAAAAAGTCATCCCATTCTATCTGCTGCACTGTCTCTCCGTCCTATCTGCTCTACTTTGTCTGCTGGATGTCCAAGGATAATAACACTAGAGGAACAGTGAGTAGATACACAGGCGCAAGGGGTGGCTAACAATCGGGTAGCTAACCTGCATTGAGCTGTCCCTCGGGTCGGAGTAGTATGATCATAACTCGATCAGAAGCAATACGATGATAAAATGACGATCGTCGGGAACAACTTAGTGCTTAAGGGAATAAAACAGCGCAGAAAAATTTCATCGGCATCCGGCTTGCGGGTAGCCGTTTATCTTGCCATGTTAATGCCTGGCGCATGCACACTTCCTGGCTGGCTGGCACAGGGCAATGCAGAGCAAGAGCAGATACTTTCTCCAGGGGAAACTGCCAGTGTACATTTCTTTACCAACATCACGAATTTCGACACAAAGGTTGGCCTGATAGCTGGCGTGCAATATGAAATGGAAATTACTCTTCTCAGCAATTGGGTGGACAACTACATAGAAACCAACGAAAACAATGCGTCTTTGGATGAACACGGTTTTGCGAATAGCGTGATGCCTGTGGAAACAGTTTCGGTACTGAAGCGTTCTCGACGGCACAATTGGTTCGAACTCATGCTCTTCCAGACAAATTGCAAACGCAGCAGTCTGCGTGGAATTTCTGATCTTAATTTTGACGAAGCTAGTGGTAGTTACAACTTCGTCGCAACTTGTGACGGCAAACTCACCCTGTTTGTAAATGACAGCTACGGTTTTTACGGCAACAATTCAGGATTCGCCAGTATTTCTCTGTCTCGGGTAAATTAGTCGTCACTCTATATGGGAGAATAAGCGATGCACACGCTGCAACAGATACTGAAACGAAAAGAAATCGATGAGATATGGTCGGTACAACCAGACAACACTGTCTTTGAAGCCATTCAGGTGATGGCGGATAAACGAGTGGGCGCTCTACTGGTAATGGAAGGCCAGTCATTGAAAGGCATAATCTCTGAGAGAGATTACGCTCGCGAGGTCATTTTAAAAGGTCGGGGGTCGAAAAAAACGCTGGTGGGAGAAATAATGAGTAGTGAGGTTATTTCGGCTCCCTCAAGCAGCAGCGTTCAGGCGGCATTGGAGTTAATGACTAAGCACCATATTCGACATCTGCCTGTAGTAGATGAAAACGTGATGGGTGTTGTGTCCATAGGTGATCTGGTTAAAGATGTCATTTCCTTCCAACAGTCAACTATAGAACAGCTTGAAAATTATATACGCACCTAGACAGGGGCCTGTCGGACTTAACACTGCCCTGCTGCGGGCCAGCATTAATCAGCCATTTTTTACGCATAATTTCCTTAGAAGCCTCATCACTGCAAACCCTCTCCAGCAACGGTTAAATTCGACAGACTCCAACCCATGCAAGGCTGTCAGCAGGGCGTAGTTCGATTTATTTCGAGGTCTGCTGAAGAGTGAATCCGCCGGTGCTGCATTGGCGAAAAGTAAGTCTCTGGGTAATGCAGGCAGGCTGCTCATCCGCCACATGGCTGACATAAATGAGTTGGGTGTTTGATTCAGCGGCTATTTCGTCCAATACCGCCAAAATCAGCTGGCGATGATAGTCATCCAGGCCAACACAGGGCTCATCCAGGATGAGTATGCGTGGCTTCTTCACCATAGCGCGAGCCAGTAAAACCAAACGCTGTTGGCCGAATGATATTTCGTGATAATACCGGGTCTGCAAATCATGGATTTCCAACGCTTCTAACCAGCGTTCCGCCAATCCCGTTTCCCTGCTGCCACTATCATCATAAAGCCCCACGGAATCGAAAAAGCCTGATACCACCACATCAATGACGCGCCAGCCTTTCACGTATTTGTTGTGTAACTCATTAGAAACTACGCCAAAGTATTTTTTTATCTCCCAAACTGTTTCTCCGCTGCCTTTACGCCGACCGAAAAGAAATACATCTTGACCGTAGCCTTTGTGATTTTCACCGTCGATCAAGGACAATAGAGTAGATTTGCCACAGCCATTAGGCCCGTCGATAAGTACATGATCAGTAGACGCCATTGTCCAGTTCACCTTGTTTAGAATCAGTAAGTCAGCATAGTTAGCACTGACATTTTCCAGTTTAATCAATTCTTCACTGCCTTGGGCCGCCGCTTGTTTTTCAGGCAGGAGCGAGGCAAGGTTTGCGCGAGTGGCAACGAAGCTCTCAGCCACCCTCGAAAAATCGCTTCCACCGACTACGTCTACCAGCTTACCTTGCTTGATTATCTGAAGCTCGGAACCGACCCTCTGCATCAAAGCCATATGGCTGGCGCCGGGCAGAATATCCCCCTGGCGCCTGCACAATTGCAAACTACTGAGGTTCTCGGTCAGTTGATCTTTGATGGTGTTTCTAATCTGCTCTTGTGAATCCCTGTCTATGCTTTCCAGCGGGTCGTCAAGAATAAGAAGCTGAGTTGAATCATTGCGATAGGCATACAAACCCCGCGCTATAAGCACTTTCCGTATTTGTCCGGATGAAAGGAAGCGAATGCCTTTCTGCAAAACAAGATTTAATGCCAATTGTGTGATGAGCTTCTCAAACAACTCCTCATCCTGTTGCTTCTCTCCCCGCCTGCCTCGTATCAATTGGCACACCAGTGTCCCCTGATCTTGCGCATTGTTGCTGAACTCACTGATGTCCAATCTATTGTCCCGCTGCCACAGACGCTGTTGCTCCTCGAAGGAGACAATATGCAAGTCCTGGTTGGGATCAAAACCCGCACAGTAATCAACATAGTTTCTCGACTCCAGACGTTTACCAGCTATTAAATTCGCCAATACACTCTTGCCGCTACCGTTGCGACCAAACACACACCAATGTTGACCTGGCTCTATCACAAACTGCTCTACTCGTAGGAGAGTTTGAGTTCCGACGCGGCATTGCGCGCCTCTTACCGAGACAATTTTGGACATAGACTAAATGTTGCCACAGACAAGGACAGCAAATACAGATAGAACTTCGCTTATGATGGTGAATTCTTAGCCGACTCCAGTGCATTCGGATCGAGGCTTTGAGTCAAAGACAGTAATACTATCTCACAAAACTCTAATACAATTCAGGTAGATTGTTGCTTTTCAATAGTCCACTCAGTAAGCTGCGCGCCATGGACTTCAACCCACTCGACATAGTGAGTTTCGTTTGGTTTATTGGCTGCTGGTTTGGCTACACCCTGTTCGCCAGACGCGCAGCAAAGAAGCGAAACAGCCTAAGCAGCGTGTTATATCGCTATCGCAAAGAATGGGTCAAGAAGCTCGCCACCAGTGGCATGAGCGAGGTTGATGCCGAGCTATTGGCAAGCCTTGAAAAACAGGTTTCCTTTCTAGCGTCTACCTCGCTGTTGATACTGGCTAGTCTGGTGACTGTGCTCAGTACTGCCAGCGATGTATTCATGAATATGTCATCTCTACAGTTTGTTACCGACGTATCGGTGGAAATTGTTCAACTGAAGCTGCTACTGATGATCTTCATATTCGTCTATGGCTTTTTTACCTTTACCTGGTCACTACGACAATACGGGTTCTGCTTTGTTCTATTCGGCTCTTCTTTTAATACGGTCAAATACTACAAGGAAAATGAAAACTATCGGGCTTATGCTGCCAAGCGCGACTTCAAAGCCATGGCCAAGGTGCTTGACCGAGCAGCCCACAGTTACAACTACGGTATCCGCGCCTATTACTTCGCCATGGCCGCATTGGCGTGGTTTATCAATGGCTGGATCTTTATCGCGGCCTGTGCAGTTATAGTCCTTGTCTTATACCGCCGTGAATTTAGATCCAGTTCGCTGCAAGCCATGGTAGCGGCGAGACTTGTTGATAACGTACACGATGAAGATGAGATAGAGTTCGACTGCAATAGATCACAGCCCAGGATCGTGGAAATGGACCCGGAGCTTCCTGCTTCCTGAAAATTTAGTGGCTGAGGGAACAACTCACTTACATTCTGAATACCCCGTAACGAGTCTCTTCAATCTCTGCATTTTCGGATATAGCCAGACAATGTGACAGTATCTCTCTTGTCTGGCCCGGCTCAATCACCCCATCGTCCCAAAGCCGGGCAGAGGCGTAGTAAGGGTGGCCTTGTCTTTGATAGTTATCGAGGATCGGTTTTTTGTAGTCCTCTTCTTCCTGTTCACTCCACTGGAGTTTCTGCTTCTCCATTTGCCCGCGCTTCAACGTAGCCATAACGCCAGCGGCTTGATCACCCCCCATCACCGAAATACGCGCATTCGGCCACATGAATACAAAACGCGGATCATAGGCCCGACCACACATGCCGTAATTTCCGGCACCGAACGAACCTCCAATAATGACAGTGAATTTGGGTACTTTTGCACAGGCAACGGCCATCACCATCTTTGCTCCATTACGCGCTATACCGCCCTCTTCGAAAACTTTCCCCACCATAAACCCAACGATATTTTGTAGAAAGACCAAAGGTATTTTCCTCTGGCAACATAACTCAACAAAGTGCGCACCTTTCATCGCTGATTCGCTAAACAAGATACCATTGTTAGCCAACATGCCCACGCGGCGCCCTCCTATTTTTGCAAAGCCACAAACCAGAGTCTTGCCATACAGGGCTTTAAATTCATCGAATTCCGAACCATCGACAAGCCTCGCTATAAGCTCTCGAACGTCATAACTCTGATTGCTCTGTTCCGGCACAATGCCATTCAGCTCTGCGATGTCATACAATGGAGCAACAACGTCGCCTTTATTCTCTGCTGCTTCCTGTTGATTATTGATCGCATCCTTTGCCGATAGATTAGCAATTATGTTTCGCGTGATTTCCAGCGCGTGCCGGTCGTCTTCCGCGTAGTGATCCGCTACTCCGGATTTGCGGCAATGCACATCCGCACCGCCTAATTCTTCGGCAGTGACAATCTCTCCAGTCGCTGCTTGAACCAAAGGCGGGCCGGCGAGAAATATCGTTGCCTGCTTCTTTACCATAATGCACTCATCTGACATGGCAGGAACATAGGCGCCTCCCGCTGTGCAAGACCCCATCACTACCGCGACTTGAGGAATACCCCGGGCCGACATAGTAGCTTGATTAAAGAATATGCGACCAAAATGATCTCGATCCGGGAACACTTCGTCTTGCCTGGGCAAATTTGCGCCACCAGAATCGACGAGATAGATGCAAGGCAGATTATTCTCAGCCGCTATTTCCTGCGCTCTCAAATGTTTTTTTACGGTGAGAGGGAAATAGGTTCCTCCCTTTACTGTCGCATCATTGGCGATGATTACACAGTCACGGCCTTTTACCTTGCCTATGCCCGTTAGAATACCTGCGGCGGCCACATCTCCACCGTAGACTTTGAAGGCTGCGAATTGTGATAACTCCAGGAATTTGGAATTCCCATCCACTAGAAATTCTATCCTCGCATGAGGCAGCAGTTTCCCGCGTTCGGTATGACGCTGACGTTGCGCTTCAGAACCGCCTAGTGAAATCTCTGCTAACTTCAATCGGAGGTCGTCAATCTGCTGCTGCATATTGTCGGCGTTCTTCTTAAAGCTGTCGCTGTCGGGGCTTATTTTTGATTCAAGTATAGGCATAAGATGAAACTTGTCCTTTTTCAGCACGATTCCCGGAACAATTCACGACCAACAAGCATACGTCGAATTTCAGAAGTGCCTGCTCCTATTTCATAGAGCTTTGCATCTCTTAATAATCGCCCAGTCGGAAAGTCGTTTGTATAGCCATTGCCACCCAGGCATTGGATCGCCTGCAGAGCCATTTGTGTAGCCTTCTCGGAAGTGAACAAAATAAGTGCAGCAGCATCTTTCCTGATTTGTTCGCCGCGATCACAGGCAGAAGCAACGGCATAAAGATAAGCCCGCGAAGCACTCAGGCTGGCGTACATATCCGCCAATTTCCCCTGCATCAATTGAAACTCACCTATTGGCTGACCGAACTGTTTGCGCTCATGCACATAAGGTAGCACCACGTCCAGACAAGATTGCATTATGCCCACTGGTCCGGCGGCCAGCAGGGTACGCTCAAAATCCAGGCCTGACATTAATACCGCAGCACCTTTGTTTTCTGCGCCCAGGATATTCTCTGCGGGCACTTCACAGTCCTCGAACACCAATTCACAGGTATTAGAACCGCGCATTCCTAACTTATCCAATTTCTGGCTTCGACTGAAACCCCGAGAGCCCCGTTCAACGATAAAGGCAGTTACATCCCGGGATTTGGGATTGGTTTTCCCATAGACGACATAAATATTTGCATCTGGTCCGTTGGTTACCCATGCCTTGCTGCCATTCAGCAGATACCTGTCTGCGGAAGTTCCAACAGCCTCTGCTCGCAAACCCATGCTAACCACATCGGAACCTGCACCGGGTTCTGACATCGCCAAGGCTCCCACATGTTCACCTGAGCAAAGTTTAGGCAGGTATTTTTGTTTCTGCTGCTCATTGCCATTACGTCGAATTTGATTCACACACAAGTTTGAATGCGCTCCGTAAGATAAACCTACTGCGGCAGAGGTTCGAGATATTTCTTCCATTGCGACACAATGTGCCAGGTAGCCCATATTAGAACCAGCATATTCTTCTTCTACCGTAACACCAAGCAACCCCAACTCGCCAAACTTTCTCCACATATCGCTGGGAAAGGCATTCTCCTTATCAATGGCATGGGCCCTTGGGGCTAGCTCACGTTGGCAAAACTGAAAAACAGAATCTCGTAGCATTTCTATTTCTTCGGCAAAAGCGTGTTTCAAAGTTGAGTAATTGTTATTCATATTATTGGTCACTTGCTCTTATTGGCTATCGCTTCCTGTGCTTTCTCACAGTTTTCCTTAGCCTGTTTTAGATCAGCTAACATAGTATTAATTTCTCTTCTCTTTTGTAGAAGATCAGCCTGCTTTTCGATAATTCTTTCCGACAGACGCCGCAATTGTCTTGTATTTCCCCCAACCGGGTCATAAAGACCGATAATGCCTCTGCTCTCTTCCAGGGAAAACCCCAACCGTTTACCGCGTAATATCAACATCAACTTTATACGTTCCGCTGCTGAATACTCCCGCACAGTCCCCATTCTTTCCGGGCTAAGCAATTTCTTCTCTTCGTAAAAACGGATTGTTCGAGTGCTAATGCCAAATTCAGCCGCCAAGTCCGATATCGAGTAATTCTTGTTCATCGAAAAACGCCCTATTGATAAGCACAGAAACAACTTTTACTGAAAACCCGGTGAAAAACCGGGTTCACCTACATTTTTTGAGGAACTGTCCTTTTTGAGGAACTATCTTTTTTGAAGAACTGTCTTTTTTGAAGAACTGTCTTTTTGAGGAACTATAGATTACGTTGACGTTAACATCAATGTAATCTGCAAAAAAACTGTGCAAAGAATTGTCCACAGCACTGGCACTGTTGGGGCCTGCGAAGTCAGGCGCCTGAACCCAGTTTTCTTGCAATACGGCTAATCAGGCTTGCTGTCTTCGGTAGCCTGAAGTCCGCACTGTCAGGAATCCAAAATGGCTCGCGAAAATAAAGCTGGTCGCCTGTGCTGTGCATCGGCGTGTAGTATTGGCAGTTGGCAAAAAAATAGTGTGTTACCTGGGAATGACGGGTTCTGCCTAAATCTTTCTGTGGCGCACCACCGTGTAGCAAATTGGCATGCCAGATTAGTGCCTCACCCTTTTTTATAATGCCGTACTCCGGTTTCAAATCTTCTTTCTCCACCATTTCTTGAATGCACTCTTCGTATTTGTGGTAGTTGTGATAACCCGGTTCCAGGCCAAAATCCTGCATAGAACACTCGTGCAGTATATGACTGCCCGGGTAATACAAAAGCGGTCCATTGTCTTCGTCAATATCTTCAAGTGCGACCCAGACACCCACCATAAAGTTGCTGGGAATAGAATTGAAATGCACGACATCGGAATGGGTGAACTGTCGCGTGCCGACGGGAAAGTTTAGCGTTTGGAATGGCAGTGACTTTCTGCCAAATAACTGTTTCAGCGCGCCAGCTATCGTTTTATGTGTAGCGAGTTGCCTCACTTCGTCAATATTCTTCCACGCATCCTGGACTCGGGCAGGCAGGGCCGGGTTGAGCTGATATTCTTCCGGATAGAGTGGCTGCACCCGATTCACAATGGCATCCATCATTGCCGTGTCCAGAGAAAAATCGGCGATCAGATAGCCCTGCTTGCGAAATGACGCAATTTGAGCTTCTGACAAAACCCGCTTACTCACTTCTTGCATGCCCTATCTGAGCCTCCTGTCCACCTCACACTGAATTAGTTTACCAGAAAGCTCCCCAACAGGAATCTTGATGGCGATCTAACCATGTGAAGAAGCCCGGCAATACACCAAAATTGCGTGTTGAGATGTGACTTATCGTAGACACATCCCAAGTCTCAATGGTACCTCTCATGGACCAATCAGGGCAGTAGGAATGGGCAGTTGCAGCGCATGACTCCGTTCTTTATCAATACAAAAAAGGGGGTTCGAAAACATTAGCTGCGCAAATAAGAAGCACCATTTACATCGATAATAGTGCCCGTGGAAAATTCTGCGCCTTCGGAGGCGAGAAACAGAACAGCGTGTGCCACTTCTTCTGGCTGTGCCACTCGATTAAAGGGACTTTGCGCTTTAATCTCCTCTCCTTCTGGGCCATTCAACCTGTCCGCGGTGAGCTCAGTATTGACGAAGCCTGGCGCAACAGCGCCTACGAATATTTTGTGCGGAGCCAGAGCCACTGCCAACGACTGACTTAGTGAGTTTAGTGCGGCTTTACTAGCACCATAAGCTGCTTTTGTCGGTTCACCACGAAAAGCGCCGCGCGAGGTGATATTCACAATGCGCCCGCCACCTTGCTTCATCATATGCTGAGCTGCACAAAAACAAATGTTTGCAGGCCCTAACAAATTAGCATCAATGGTCTGCTTCCAGGCTGATTGCCATTCTTCATAGCTAGTGGATTCCAGTGGATGATAAACACCGATTCCGGCATTGTTAACTACGATGTCCAAACCACCGAAGTCGTTGACGGTTTGATTTACCGCCAGACTCACCTGTTCGGGGTCGGCGACATCCGCCTTGATAGTGAGGTGACCTGTGCCAGGCAATTCGCTCAAGGTATTGTCGGCGCTATTTTGATCGCTGCGAAAAAGTACAGCCACCCGTGCAGCTTCGCCTGCAAAAGCGAGAGCAATGGCCCTGCCTATTCCACGGGTACCGCCGGTAACCAGAACAGTCTTGTTGGTAAAACCCAATTGCCCATACCCTGTCTTGTTTTTGATACTTTCTCAGTAGCCTGTCGTTACTGTTTGCCTGGAATCAGGCGAGGCCGTCCATTTGCGCCAGCTTCTTGATCAGTTCTTCTACTCAGGAACAATATCCCCACTCGCTGTCATACCAACTCACCACCTTGACCAAGCGGTCATCCGGTGTCTGCGTAAGCAGAGAATCGAAAATGCTGGAATGGGTATTGCCAATGATGTCACTACTGACTATTTCCTCCGCAGAGTATTGCAGAATTCCTTGCAGCGGGCCATTCGCTGCCTGGTGCATTACCAAATTGATGGTTTCAACCGTGACATCTGATTCCAACTCAGCTACTAAATCTACAATACTGCCGTCAGGAGTTGGCATTGAAACTTGAATCCGGTTTTTCTGCTCTCTTGCGGTCATTTTTCTTCCTGTATTGTACTGATTTAGTTCATTTCGTTTGCCTGCTTGTCGACCCTGTTTTATACCTTCAACGGAATCTCAAGCCACTGTGAATGTATTCATCCCCGCAGAGGAAATCACATTACCGTTTCGACCCAAAAACTCTTCCCTTAGCATTCTATCCAGGGCTGTCTCATCAGTGACTGTGTTAGCAATAAAGCGCTGATCGTTAGCGAGCAATCTGCCAATAATAATGCCGCGCCTGGGCTGTGCTTTTTCGAAGCAAACTGTGTAGGTTTCTACTGTCGCGGCGCCACTTGGGTTTTCGATAAAGATTGGGCTTTCCATAGAGTCAATCTGTATCTGACAATCGCCACTGGTCTCTCTTTGCCAGCGACCAGTAATCGGGGTCGCCGAATATATTCCCGTGGCATGTTTTGAAAGATAGCCACCGTTGGCTGTAATCAAGCCAAAGTGTGCGGGCTGCTCCCGCAGTTTCGACAGCAGAGTGGCAATAGCATGCAAGGAATAATTGTTGCCCGGCCCACCGAAGAAGGGCAGCCCACCTGTAACCGTTAAACCGCGAGAATCGGAACAACTCAGGCCCAAAGCATCACAGGCGATTTCAACGGCTGAAGGAAAACAAGAGTAAATATCGATATAGTGCATATCATCAATATTCTTACCGGCCATCTCGAATGCTACTCGACTGTTAGCAGCTATCGCGGGAGAAGAGTGATAATTCACCCGTTCACTCACAAGAATTTTTTCATTTGCTTCACTGCAACCATGCAGGAAAACCCATTTCGTCGGATCGATTCCTAACTGTTTAGCTTTACCCACCGACGTCATGATCACCGCTGCACCCTGATTGACAGCATCTCTGGCATTCATCCACTTAGGATAGGGGAAACAAATAAAACGATTCTCTGCGGTCACGCTAGCCAGCTCTTCGGCACTGCGTTGAATGCCGAAGTAAGCGTAGGGATTGTTCGCGGCCACCTGTGTGAAGGGCGCAAATAAATCACCCATGATCTGCATGTGTTGTTCTACCGAGTGTTCTTTTTCACCTCTTACCGCATTCTCGAACAGAGGGTATGTTTGGGTCGGCACCCCCACCCCATGAGCAAACTCGTGAGGAGTCGCCAACTTCTCTCCAATGCCCCGGTCTTCTTGCGAGCCTGGGTCTTGCTCGTGCCAATCCAGATCAATGCCATTTCTCAGTGCAGTTTGTGCTGTTTTAATTGCTTCGGAACCAGCGATCAACGCCACCTCAACGTCGCCATCCACGATGCGTTCTGCCATCTCATTGATAATTTTCTGCGGCGTATCGCCACCTACATGCCCATAGATAGCATTGCTGGGATTCGCACCAATTCGGCGTGCTACTGCTCTTGGTGGATTTTCAGCACGACCAAACCGGTTCGCCATGCGTGGTCGATTGGACGAGTCAGGGAAAATGCGGATGATGGCAATAGTGTCAATTTTGGTAGCCAGGATTTCGCCGACACCGGTATCGCCAAGAGCCACTTTGGCCGCCTCAGCAGCAATGCCCATTGGTGGTCGCGCCACTTCAGGGGCTAACTCTCTTTCGGTAAATTGACCAGCGCCAACCAGTACAGGAGTTGAATCTAACAATACACGGTCCTTATTACTTTTCTTTTAGCAAACAACCAGTGGCTTATTCATCTTTTGGCCAAGCCCTGCTCTTTCACCCACAGCTTGAAAATCTACAGTAATAACTGCTACAGGGGCTGTTTCAGCGAATAGGAAAAGCCCCGCTTTCAACAAAACAAAAAAAAGATCGTTACGCGCAGCAGCATGAGCCTTGGTTCGGCTCGCTGCGTAAAAATATTTTAGCCAAGACTCATTGTGAGCCTTATATCTTAACCACATTCTGCCGATATGCTATAGACTTGTACCAGGAGTTTGTCGGACTTAACACTGTCCTGCTGCGGAAAAGCACCAATCCGCCATTTTTCACGGTCAATATCGTTAGAGAACGATTATTCGTCTCATTTGACTGCAAAAACTGACTAATTTCTGCTTCCTCTTGCTACCAACGGTCAAATCCGACAGGCTGCTAGACCAATCTAACAGAAGAGACCTTCAAATGGCACTCGACCCACAGGCACAAGCCTTACTGGACAAAATAAAGCAATCCGGTTCTCCCGAATATCATACACTTTCAGCGCAGGACGCGCGGGCACTCTACGATATCGCCAGCGAAGCGGCGCAAGGCCAACCGCCAGAGCCACTATTGGTAGAAGAACTGTCCATACCTGGGCCCTCCTCTGAAATTCCAGCTTTACTGTATCGACCAAGCGCCGCCGACAATCTTCCCATGCTGATCTATTTTCATGGGGGTGGCTACACGATAGGCTCACTCAAAAGCCATGACTGTGTTTGCAAAACCCTATGTGTGGAAGCCGACTGCATAGTGATATCCGTTGATTATCGTCTCGCGCCAGAGCATAAGTATCCTGCCGCTGTGGATGACTGCTGGGCTGCTAGTCGGTGGCTTGCCAGGAACGCCAAGAGTCTGGCGGGTGATTCCACTCGAATTGCTGTAGGCGGAGATAGTGCTGGTGGAAATCTTGCCGCAGTCGTCTGTTTAAAAGCAAAACAAGAAAGCGCTCCTTCATTTGTTCATCAATTACTGATTTACCCTGGCACCGACATGTCCCGCTCTTTCGATTCCCACAGGCTGTTCGGACAGGGCTACCGACTCACGAACGAGCTTATCGCGTGGTTCTATGATCACTATTTCGAGACCGACAGCGACATTAACCACTGGCAAGCGTCACCTTTGAATGCACCAGACTTTAGCGGGTTGCCTGCTACCTTCGTGCTCTCAGCGGGCTTTGATCCGCTCCAGGATGAAAACCGTGCCTATGCCGAGAAACTGGAACAGGCTGGCGTACCCACCCGTTATTCACACTATGAAGGCATGCTGCATGGTTTCATTGCCATGCCGGGATTTCTGGATAAAGCGAAAGAAGCGCTTTCGGAGTGCGCCAGTGAATTACGCAGAGCATTCACCTGACAAGAAAAATAGAATAGAGCGCATAAAGGATCTATAGAGAAACAGCAGCGCGAAAGACACATCAACTTCGAAATACTTAGAAATCAGGCATGTTCGTTCTATTAAAACCTGGTACCCAACGCCTAAGCTCATTTTTACAGGCCGGGTATTCTCCACCAAATTTTTCCTCCAGGTGGTCGAGTCGTTCCTGAAGAGCAGCTAAGAGATTGATGTTATTTATCATCATCGCGGTCAGGCACCGTTGTTCACCCGATTATTATGGATACTCTCCAGGTCGTTAGCTACAGTTTTCAAGCATTTTATTTTAAATTACAGTAGTATTTAGTTGACATATTAGCGACGGCTACACGGGCAAACTCAAGGACGATCATCGAAGGCAACCCTCTCTCGAAACATACGCAAGAATAAGAGTACAAACATGAGCAAGTCTATCAAACCCATGCTCATCAGCCCCCCCCCCCCCCGGATTTTCAGGCAGGGGCATGTTTAGCCGCCATGGCTCAGCGCTTCGTCGCAACATTGCCCGCCCTGCTTTTCACCCTGATCAGCATGGTTGCGGCCCATGCAGTCGGTGCGGAGGAAGCCGCGCCCCCGGTTGTTCCGCAGTATGAAGTACCCGCCGCCCGCACGGCAGCCGCCCAAAGCGCCGGCAATCCCGGCGCCGGGCTAAGCACTACTGGCAAATTTGCGGCGCTGGAACTGCGTATTACCGACGGCCCGCAATCTCTTCCGGTCTCCGGAATGTTCAATAATCCCGGCGGCGGTTCCTTGATTTACACGGCGGTCTCCTCTGAGGCGACGGTCGCAACGGTGAGCATTAGCGAAAGCCTCCTGACCATCACCCCGCTCGCGGCAGGTACCACCGACATCACCATCACCGCCAGAGATGATGCCGCCGATTTGGAGGTCGCGCAGACGTTCCGGGTAACCGCCATCAGCCTCATCTCACCCGGTACCAGCATCCCCAATCAACAACTGACATCCTCTGGCGGGCCTCAGACCCTTGATCTCAGCGACTACATCAGCGACCCCCAGGGCAATCCCCTGTCCTTCACAGCGTCGTCCAATGATTTGACCGCCGCAACAGTGGGCGTCGATGGCAACATCCTGACCATCACCCCGCTCGCACCGGGCACCGCCACCATCACCATCACCGTCAGAAATAACCCATTCGATGCGGGGGTCACGCTGGGCTTCCAGGTGCAGGTTATGAACTTCCCCCCGACCACGACCAGCGAGAGTATTCCAAATCAACAACTGGCATATTCTGCCCCGAATATACTGCTCGATCTCAACGATTACTTCAGCGATACGGAAGGCGATACCTTACGTTACGATTCGGTCTCTTCTAACCCAATGGTCGCCACGGCGTTTAAAGGTGATCCTGATAACTTTCTATTCATCATCCCGATCGCACCAGGCACCACCGACATCAGCGTTACCGCCAGAGATTCACTCGGCGCGACGATCACACAGGTCTTCCAGGTGGAAATCACCAACCACGCTCCAATCAGTTGTTGCGCTTTTACAACGAGTACTACGACCGTCGCTGGAGGGCCTGATACCATTGATCTGGATGACTTCTTCAGCGATCTGGATGCGAGTTCGATCCCTGATCATGCCCTGAGCTACAGAGCAGTTTCCGATAACACAGCCGTCGCAACGGCGAGCATCAACGGTAACATCCTGACCATCACCCCAGTCAAAAGAGGTACCGCCAGTGTTACCGTCACCGCCAGTGATGGCTTTGCGGAAGCCTCGCTACAAATCCTGACGATTGTTAATCCCAGCAACCCCTTCAGCGCCGACGGCATTCCAGATCAAGGACTGGCACTTTCCGGTCGCCGCAGTGCTCGGACCCTGAATCTCAACGACTACTTCAGCGATCCTGACGGCGACAACCTGGAATATACATGGATCTTACAACCGCGAGGCACTCAGCCAGTCACCAACGTGAGTCTCTCAGGAAGCATGCTGTCTATCAGCACAAGAGGAGCAAAAAGAGGCTCCGACGCAATAACAATCACCGCCAGCAAAAGAGCGGGGTCATTGACCAAGACCTCATCACCGTCGTCTTTTAATGTTGTCGTCGACCCAGCAGAACCTCGTCGAACCAGCCCCACCATTGGAGGGCCATCGAGCCGTCTTTCAGTTCATTCTCCTCAAACATTTAACCTAGATGACTACTTCGAAAGTCCTTCTGCTCTGAGCTACACGGCAGCCTCTGTTGATTCGGGCACAGTGAAAGTGCGCATCGATGGCAGCATGCTGACCGTTACCCCGGTCAGACCAAGCACCAGAGACACTCGTATTATCATCAACGCTACAAATCAACTCGGCTCCTTGATTGTCTACGTGTTCGACGTGCGCGTCCTCAACAAGTCTCCGATAACAAGGGGAGGGAATCTGGCCTTTAGATTTACTGATACAGATCAGATAGCATTTAGTAACCATAGCCTTTATTTTACTGACCCTGACGGCGACCCCCTGAGCTACACCACCCGCAGCAATGGCACTAACATAGTCTCTGTCTCCACCTCTCCCACCGGTAATACCCTTTTGCGTGCCGAGGGTGTCGGCATCGCAACCATTAGCGTTACTGCCAGCGATCCACTCGGCGCGTCGGTCACGAGGGGCTTCCTTGTGTTTGTCAGCGACACCGCCCCAACGGTCACCCGCCCTATTCTGGACGGGCCGAACCGGCGTTACCTGTTGCAGCGTAGTGGTACCGATCCTGACGACCAGGTGCGGCTTGATCTCAACGACTACTTCAGCGATGCCGACGGCGGGCAGCCGATCTACACGGTAGCGCAAGCTCCTCTTTTCTTTGTGAATTCCAGCCTCTCCGGGAACATCCTGACCATCACGCCGACAGACAGACCAGGTATCACCACCATCACGGTCACCGCCACTGATCCAATCATAAGCAGCCTCACGGCCACGCAGACCTTCGGGGTGATAGTCGTCAACGGCAATCCAGTCAGAAACGACACGCCATTTGAACCCGAGGTGACAATTGCTCTCGGGCCCCAGACGCTTAATCTCGACAACTACTTCAGCGACCCTAATGACGATTCCATATCCTACGAAATGGAATCTATCGAGTCCGATTATGCAACGGTGCGCGCCGAGAGAATCGGTAGAGCAGACAATCTAATCATCACCCCCCTCAAACGCGGAGGGCCTGTGAGCTTCACTATCACCACCAATGATCTGTTTGGCGGGACGTCCACCCATGAATTAGCGTTCGACGTTGGCAACGCTGCGCCGGTCAGGATGGGTGGGGTTCCAGCCCTGGTAATGAACCACGGGGATGGCCCACAGAAACTGGTTAATATCGACAGCAAATTCTTCGATCATGACGGCGACGACCTGACCTACACAGCGACCCCATCCGGCGCTGGTGGAGACAGCGTGGCAACGGTGGACGTCGATGGCGACATCCTGACCATTACTCCGCTTGCGCGAGGGAGGGTAGATTTCGACATCTTCGCATCGGATGGTCACCGCACATCGGGTGGCGGCCTCATCTTATCAAGGCCCCACACCTTATCCCTCAACGTCAAAGCAGCGCCGACCATCGCCGGCACCCCTGCGTTCACGGTGGACGAAGACAGCCCCTATAGCTTCACGCCAAACGGCGCGGATGCCGATGGCGACCCGCTCATCTATGCCATTGTGAACAAACCCCCCTGGGCCGATTTTGACACCGCCACAGGCGCCCTGACCGGCACGCCGCTGCACGAACATGTCGGCACCACAACCGGCATCGTGATCAGCGTATCCGAACCCAGCGGGGCGGAGGCGTCCCTGCCAGCCTTTGACATCACCGTGATCGATGTCAATAACGCGCCGGAAGGTGGTCCAGTCATCACCGGACTGCTGGCCCCGGGTCAGCTCCTAACGGCGACAACCGATACCATTGGCGATGAAGACGGCCTGGGCACGTTCAGTTATCAATGGAACACCAACGACGGCGACACAGACACCGCCATCAGCGGCGCAGACTCAAACACCTACACCCCCACTGAAACAGACGTTGGCAAGTCAATCACCGTGACCGTCAGCTACACCGATGGAGAGGATACCCTTGAGCGCGTGACCAGTGAGCCCGTAACCATTGGCGGAGCAATCATCACGGGCATAGCGAGAGAGGATGAGCCCCTGACGGTGGATGCTTCGAGTATTGACGATGAAAATGGTCTGAACCGCAGGAGATTCTTGTATGTATGGCTTGCAAGAGGGAGCAGCGGCTTGCCGACTCCCATCTATACTACTGAAGAGGATGGGAATTCATACACCCTTACCCAGTCCGAGGTCGGCAAGCACATCTACGTTGTGGTCAGCCTGCTAAGTGATGATAGCAGTTTGCTTCAGGTATTAAGCAATGAAATTGGCCCCGTGGAGAATGTCAATGATGCGCCGACCGGCAAGGTGATCATTAGCGGAGTGCCGATGGAGGACGTGCGCCTAACGGCAACCGTCGATGCCCCTCGCGACGAAATTGGCGATGAAGATGGCCTGGGCACGTTCAGTTATCAATGGAACACCAACGACGGCGACACAAACACCGCCATCAGCGGCGCGAACTCAAACACCTACACCCCCACTGAAGCAGACGTTGGCAAGTTAATCACCGTAACCGTCAGCTACACCGATGGACAGGGGACGCCTGAAAACCTGACCAGTGAGACTGTTGGGCCGATCAGACCTGAGGTGACGGTGTCGCTCTCGGGGCCTGAAAACCCCGTGACCGAAGGCGACCCGGCGACCTTCACCGTGACCCTGTCAGACTCTTTCGAGGAGAGGAATGAGATAGGGAGTGTGCTGGCTTTGGTGGTGAACTACGCCACCTCGGTTGCGACCGGCGATACGGCGGCAGCGACTGATTTCACCGCGACCAGCGGCACGCTGACCTTCGCCGCAGGCGCCACCGAGCTGAGCCAGACCTTCACCGTGGCGGTGGCAACCGACAACCTCGTCGAAGGCGACGAGACCTTCACCGCAACCCTGAGCGCGAACGCCGACCCGCTACCGGCCGGGTTCAGCCTCGGCACGACGACGGCCCAGGCGACCATCGCGGCCAACGCGGGAACCGTGTCGATTGCGGGGCCTGAAAACCCTGTGAACGAGGGCGAGGACGCCACCTTCACCGTGACCCTGTCGGGCACCCCCACGGCGGACATCGTGGTGGTGGACTACGCCATCGCGGCGGGCACGGCATTTGCGAGTGATTTCGGGGCTCCGAGCGGGAGTGGCACGCTGACCTTCCCGGCAGGCGTGACCGGGGACGATCTGATCCAGACCTTCAGCGTGCCGGTGACTGACGATAAGCTGACGGAGATCGCCGGGACCTTCACCGCAACCCTGAGCGCGAACGCTGCCAACCCGCTGCCGACCGTCTTCAGCCTCGGCACGGCGACGGCGACGGCGACGATTGCGGCGAGCGATGCGGCGACGGTGTCGATCTCGGGCGGCGGCAGTGTGAACGAGGGCGAGGACGCCACCTTCACCGTGACGCTATCGAATCCAAGGCCTTCTACGGCGGGTCGTGTGTCTGTGGAGTATTTCATTGTGGCAGGGGGCACGGCGACCGAAGGGATGGATTTCACAGTGCCAGACCCGTTCTCAAGGGTGCTGATCTTTGTCGTGCCAGTGGGAGAGGACAACCTGACCCAGACCTTCACCGTGCCGGTGGCGGACGATGGACTGGTGGAAGGCGCCGAGACCTTCACGGTGGGTTTGCGCGCAACGCCGGTTGACCCTCTGCCAGCGAACGCTACCGTGGACACGGCGACGGCGACGGCGACGATCCAGGCGAGTGACCCGGCGACGCTATCCATTGCGGACGCCGACCCGGTGGCCGAGGGCGACCCCGCCATCTTCACCGTGACCCTGTCGGGCGGTTCTCCGGGATCGGATGTGGTGGTGAACTATGCCGCCTCGGTCGCGGCGGGCGATACGGCGGAGGCGGCTGATTTCACCGCCCCGGCCAATGATGCCACGCTGACCTTCGCCGCGGGCGTGAGCGGGAATGACCTGACCCAGGACATCAGCGTGCCAACCACGGACGATAACGAGACCGAGCAGGTCGAAACCTTCACCGTGACCTTAAGGGCACCCAACGCGGGCTTTCCGGCGGGCATCACCCTGAACTCGTCGGCCACCAGCGCACAAGCGACCATCAAGGCCAGCGATAATGACGCGCCCACCATCAGCGGCACGCCCGCCACCAGCGTGGCCGAAGACAGCGCCTATAGCTTTACGCCAAGCGCTGAAGACGCGGATGGCGACACGCTGACCTTTGCCATCACAAACATGCCGTCATGGGCCAGCTTCGACACCGCAACCGGGGCCTTGACCGGCACCCCCGCCAACGAGCATGTCGGCGACTACGAGGACATCGTGATCAGCGTCACCGATGGCATCATCGCCACGCCAGTTGAGCTGCCGGTCTTTGCTATCGAAGTCACCAACACCAATGACGCGCCGACCCTCAGCGGCACGCCCGCCACCAGCGTGGCCGAAGACAGCGCCTATAGCTTCACGCCAAGCGGCGCCGACGATGATGGCGACACGCTGGAATATGCCATCACAAACATGCCGTCATGGGCCGCCTTCAGCACCACGACCGGCGCCCTGACCGGCACGCCCGCCAACGAGCATGTCGGCGACTACGCGGACATCGTGATCAGCGTCACCGATGGCATCATCGCCACACCGGTCGCCCTCGCATCCTTCGATATCGCCGTCACCAACACCAATGACGCGCCGACCCTCAGCGGCACGCCCGCCACCAGCGTGGCCGAAGACAGCGCCTATAACTTCACGCCAAGCGGCGAGGACGCGGATGGCGACACGCTGACCTGGGCGATCACAAACATGCCGTCATGGGCCAGTTTCGACACCGCAACCGGGGCCTTGACCGGCACGCCAGACAACGAGCATGTCGGCGACTACGAGAACATCGTGATCAGCGTCACCGATGGCATCATCGCCACGCCAGTAGCGCTGCCGGCCTTTGACATCGAGGTCACCAACACCAATGACGCGCCGACCCTCAGCGGCACGCCCGCCACCAGCGTGGCCGAAGACAGCGCCTATAGCTTCACGCCAACCGGCGACGACGCTGATGGCGACACGCTGACCTGGGCGATCACAAACATGCCGTCATGGGCCAGTTTCAGCACCGCAACCGGGGCCTTGACCGGCACCCCCGCCAACGAGCATGTCGGCGACTACGAGGACATCGTGATCAGCGTCACCGATGGCATTATCGCCACGCCGGTCGCCCTCGCCCCCTTCGATATCGCCGTCACCAACACCAATGACGCGCCGACCCTCAGCGGCACGCCCGCCACCAGCGTGGCCGAAGACAGCGCCTACAGCTTCACGCCAACCGGCGCCGACGATGATGGCGACACGCTGGAATATGCGATTACAAACATGCCGGCATGGGCCAGTTTCGACACCGCAACCGGCGCCTTGACCGGCACCCCCGTCAACGCCGATGTCGGCGACCACGAGGACATCGTGATCAGCGTCACCGATGGCATCATCACCACACCGGTCGCGCTGCCGGCCTTCGATATCGCCGTCACCAACACCAATGACGCGCCGACCCTCAGCGGCACGCCCGCCACCAGCGTGGCCGAAGACAGCGCCTATAGCTTCACGCCAACCGGTGCCGACGATGATGGCGACAGGCTGACCTGGGCGATCAGCAACATGCCAGACTGGGCGAATTTCAGCACCGCAACCGGCGCCTTGACCGGCACCCCTGCCAACGCCGATGTCGGTGACTACGAGGACATCGTGATCAGCGTCACCGATGGCATCATCGCCACACCGGTTGAGCTGCCGGTCTTTGCTATCGAAGTCACCAACACCAATGACGCGCCCACCCTCAGCGGCACGCCCGCCACAACCGTGGCCGAAGACAGCGCCTATAACTTCACGCCAACCGGTGCCGACGATGATGGCGACACGCTGACCTGGGCGATCAGCAACATACCTTCATGGGCCAGCTTCGACATCGCAACCGGCGCCTTGACCGGCACCCCCGCCAACGAGCATGTCGGCGACTACGAGGACATCGTGATCAGCGTCACCGATGGCATCATCGCCACACCAGTAGCGCTGCCGGTCTTTGATATCGTCGTCACCAACACCAATGACGCGCCGACCATCAGCGGAACGCCCGCCACAACCGTGGCCGAAGACAGCACCTATAGCTTCACGCCAACCGGTGCCGACGATGATGGCGACACGCTGGAATATGCGATCAGCAACAAGCCAGACTGGGCGAATTTCAGCACCACGGCCGGAGCCTTGACCGGCACGCCCGCCAACGCCGATGTCGGCGACTACGAAGACATCGTGATCAGCGTCACCGATGGCATCATCGCCACACCGGTCGCGCTGCCCGCCTTCGATATCGCCGTCACCAACACCAATGACGCGCCCACCCTCAGCGGCACGCCCGCCACCAGCGTGGCCGAAGACAGTGCCTATAGCTTCACGCCAAGCGGCGCCGACGATGATGGCGACCTGCTGACCTTTGCCATCACAAACATGCCGTCATGGGCCAGTTTCAGCACCACAACCGGGGCCTTGACCGGCACCCCCACCAACGAGCATGTCGGCGACTACGAGGACATCGTGATCACCGTCAGGGACAGAGACACCGGCGGTCTGAGCGCCTCGCTACCCGCCTTTAGTATCGAAGTCACCAACACCAATGACGCGCCCACCCTCAGCGGCACGCCCGCCACCAGCGTGGCCGAAGACAGTGCCTATAGCTTCACGCCAACCGGCGCCGACGATGATGGCGACACGCTGGAATATGCGATCACAAACATGCCGTCATGGGCCGCCTTCGACACCACAACCGGGGCCTTGACCGGCACGCCCGTCAACGCCGATGTCGGCGACTACGCGGACATCGTGATCAGCGTCACCGATGGCATCATCGCCACACCGGTCGCGCTACCCGCCTTCGATATCGCCGTCACCAACACCAATGACGCGCCGACCTCAAGCGGGCTGGCGGTTACGACGCAAGAGGATACCGCCCACAGCTTTACGGCGGGCGAGTTCACCTTTGCCGATGTGGACGGCGATGCCCTGCACAGCCTGCGCATCGACACGCTGCCCGCAACCGGCACCCTGACCCTTGATGGCGCTGCGGTCATCGTCGGGCAGGTGATCCCCGCCGCCGGGATCGCGACCCTCGTCTATACCCCGGCCGCCGATGCCACCGGCGATGTCACCTTCACCTTCAGCCTTTCCGACGGCACCGCCTTCAGCGCGACCGCCACGGCAACCGTCAGCATCGGCGCGGTCAATGACCCGCCGACCTCAAGCGGGCTGGCGGTCTCGACCGAAGAGGATACCGCCCACAGCTTTGGGTTGGGCGAGTTCACCTTTGCCGATGTGGACGGCGATGCCCTGGACAGCCTGCGCATCGACACGCTGCCCGCCACCGGCACCCTGACCCTTGACGGCGCTGCGGTCATCGCCGGGCAGGTCATCCCCGCCGCCGATATCGACACCCTCGTCTATACCCCGGCCGCCAATGCCAACGGCGCTGTCAGTTTCACCTTCAGCCTCTCCGACGGCACCGCCTTTGGCGCAACCGCCACGGCAACCGTCAGCGTGACCGCGGTGAATGACGCGCCGACCTCAAGCGGGCTGGCGGTCTCTACGCAAGAGGATACCGCCCACAGCTTTACGGCGGGCGAGTTCACCTTTGCCGATGTGGACGGCGATGCCCTGCACAGCCTGCGCATCGACACGCTGCCCGCCACCGGCACCCTGACCCTTGACGGCGCTGCGGTGACCGCCGGGCAGGTGATCCCCGCCGCCGGGATCGGGACCCTGGTCTATACCCCGGCCGCCGATGCCACCGGCGATGTCAGCTTTACCTTCAGCCTTTCCGACGGCACCGACTTTGGTGCAACCGCCACGGCAACCGTCAGCGTGACCGCAGAGAATGACGCGCCGACCTCGAGCGGGCTGACGGTTACGACCAAAGAGGATACCGCCCACAGCTTTGCGGCAGGCGAGTTCAACTTTGCGGATGTGGACGGCGATGACCTGGACAGCCTGCGCATCGACACGCTGCCCGCCACCGGCAGCCTGACCCTTGACGGCGCTGCGGTGATCGCAGGCGATGTGATCCCCGCCGCCGGGATCGACACCCTTGTCTATACCCCGGCCGCCAATGCCACCGGCGATGTCAGCTTCACCTTCAGTCTGTCCGACGGCACCGCCTTTGGCGCAACCGCCACGGCCACCGTCAGCGTGACCGCGGAGAATGACGCGCCGACCTCAAGCGGGCTGGCGGTTACGACCGAAGAGGATACCGCCCACAGCTTTACAGCGGCCGAGTTCACCTTTGCCGATGTGGACGGCGATGCCCTGCACAGCCTGCGCATCGACACGCTGCCCGCAACCGGCACCCTGACCCTTGATGGCGCTGCGGTGATCGTCGGGCAGGTGATCCCCGCCGCCGGGATCGACACCCTGGTCTATACCCCGGCTGCCAATGCCACCGGCGCTGTCAGCTTCACCTTCAGTCTGTCCGACGGCACCGCCTTTGGCGCGACCGCCACGGCCACCGTCAGCGTGACCGCGGTGAATGACGCGCCGACCTCAAGCGGGCTGGCGGTTACGACCAAAGAGGATACCGCCCACAGCTTTACAGCGGCCGAGTTCACCTTTGCCGATGCCGACGGCGATGCCCTGCACAGCCTGCGCATCGACACGCTGCCCGCAACCGGCAGCCTGACCCTTGATGGCGCTGCGGTGATCGTCGGGCAGGTGATCCCCGCCGCCGGGATCGACACCCTGGTCTATACCCCGGCTGCCAATGCCACCGGCGCTGTCAGTTTCAGCTTCAGCCTGTCCGACGGCACCGCCTTTGGCGCAACCGCCACGGCCACCGTCAGCGTGACCGCGGAGAATGACGCGCCGACCTCAAGCGGGCTGGCGGTCTCGACCCAAGAGGATACCGCCCACAGCTTTACAGCGGCCGAGTTCACCTTTGCCGATGTGGACGGCGATGCCCTGCACAGCCTGCGCATCGACACGCTGCCCGCCACCGGCAGCCTGACCCTTGATGGCGCTGCGGTGACCGAAGGGGATGTGATCCCCGCCGCCGGGATCGCGACCCTCGTCTATACCCCGGCTGCCAATGCCACCGGCGATGTCAGTTTCACCTTCAGCCTCAACGACGGCACCGACTTTGGCGCAACCGCCACGGCCACCGTCAGCGTGACCGCGGAAAATGACGCGCCGACCTCAAGCGGGCTGGCGGTTACGACCAAAGAGGATACCGCCCACAGCTTTACAGCGACCGAGTTCACCTTTGCCGATGCCGACGGCGATGCCCTGCACAGCCTGCGCATCGACACGCTGCCCGCCACCGGCACCCTGACCCTTGATGGCGCTGCGGTGACCGAAGGGGATGTGATCGTTGCCGCTGGTATCGCGAACCTTGTCTATACCCCGGCCACCAATGCCAACGGCGATGTCAGTTTCACCTTCAGCCTGTCCGACGGCACCGCCTTTGGCGCAACCGCCACGGCCACCGTCAGCGTGACCGCAGAGAATGACGCGCCGACCACGAGCGGGCTGGCGGTCTCGACCCAAGAGGATACCGCCCACAGCTTTGCGGCAGGCGAGTTCAACTTTGCCGATGTGGACGGCGATGACCTTGACAGCCTGCGCATCGACACGCTGCCCGGCAGCGGCAGCCTGACCCTCGACGGCACTGCGGTGACCGCGGGGGATGTGATCGTTGCCGCTGGTATCGCGAACCTTGTCTATACCCCGGCTGCGAATGCCACCGGCGATGTCAGTTTCACCTTCAGCCTTTCCGACGGCACCGTCTTTGGCGCGACCGCCACGGCAACCGTCACCATCGGCGCCGTCAATGACCCGCCGACCACGAGCGGGCTGGCGGTCTCGACCCAAGAGGATACCGCCCACAGCTTTGCGGCAGGCGAGTTCAACTTTGCCGATGTGGACGGCGATGACCTTGACAGCCTGCGCATCGACACGCTGCCCGGTAGCGGCAACCTGACCCTCGACGGCACTGCGGTGACCGTCGGGCAGGTGATCCCCGCCGCCGGTATCGCGAACCTTGTCTATACCCCGGCCGCCAATGCCACCGGCGATGTCACCTTCACCTTCAGCCTCAACGATGGCACCGCCTTTGGCGCAACCGCCACGGCAACCGTCAGCATCGGCGCGGTCAATGACCCGCCGACCTCGAGCGGGCTGACGGTCTCGACCAAAGAGGATACCGCCCACAGCTTTACGGCGGGCGAGTTCAACTTTGCCGATGTGGAAGGCGATGACCTGCACAGCCTGCGCATCGACACGCTGCCCGCAACCGGCAGCCTGACCCTTGATGGCGCTGCGGTGATCGTCGGGCAGGTGATCCCCGCCGCCGGGATCGACACCCTGGTCTATACCCCGGCTGCCAATGCCACCGGCGCTGTCAGTTTCACCTTCAGCCTCTCCGACGGCACCGACTTCAGCGCAACCGCCACGGCAACCGTCAGCGTGACCGCGGTCAATGACGCGCCGACCTCAAGCGGGCTGACGGTTACGACCAAAGAGGATACCGCCCACAGCTTTACAGCGGCCGAGTTCACCTTTGCCGATGCCGACGGCGATGCCCTGCACAGCCTGCGCATCGACACGCTGCCCGCCACCGGCAGCCTGACCCTTGATGGCGCTGCGGTCATCGTCGGGCAGGTGATCCCCGCCGCCGGGATCGACACCCTGGTCTATACGCCGGCCGCCAATGCCACCGGCGCTGTCAGCTTTACCTTCAGCCTCTCCGACGGCATCGCCTTTGGCGCAACCGCCACGGCAACCGTCAGCATCGGCGCGGAGAATGACGCGCCGACCTCAAGCGGGCTGACGGTCTCGACCCAAGAGGATACCGCCCACAGCTTTGCTGCGGGCGAGTTCAACTTTGCGGATGTGGACGGCGATGACCTGGACAGCCTGCGCATCGACACGCTGCCCGCCACCGGCAGCCTGACCCTTGACGGCGCTGCGGTGACCGCCGGGGATGTGATCCCCGCCGCCGGGATCGGGACCCTCGTCTATACCCCGGCCACCAATGCCACCGGCGATGTCACCTTCACCTTCAGCCTCAACGACGGCACCGCCTTTGGCGCAACCGCCACGGCGACCGTCAGCATCGGCGCGGTCAATGACGCGCCCACCCTCAGCGGCACGCCTGCCACCAGCGTGGCCGAAGACAGCGCCTATAATTTCACGCCAACCGGCGACGACGCTGATGGCGACACGCTGACCTGGGCGATCACAAACATGCCGTCATGGGCCAGTTTCAGCACCGCAACCGGAGCCTTGACCGGCACGCCCGCCAACGAGCATGTCGGCGACTACGCGGACATCGTGATCAGCGTCACCGATGGCATCATCGCCACACCGGTCGCCCTCGCAGCCTTTGCTATCGCCGTCACCAACACCAATGACGCGCCCACCCTCAGCGGCACGCCTGCCACCAGCGTGGCCGAAGACAGCGCCTATAATTTCACGCCAACCGGCGACGACGCTGATGGCGACACGCTGACCTGGGCGATCACAAACATGCCGTCATGGGCCAGTTTCAGCACCGCAACCGGAGCCTTGACCGGCACGCCCGCCAACGAGCATGTCGGCGACTACGCGGACATCGTGATCAGCGTCACCGATGGCATCATCGCCACACCGGTCGCCCTCGCAGCCTTTGCTATCGCCGTCACCAACACCAATGACGCGCCCACCCTCAGCGGCACGCCCGCCACAACCGTGGCCGAAGACAGCGCCTATAGCTTCACGCCAAGCGCTGAAGATGCAGATGGCGACACGCTGACCTGGGCGATCACAAACATGCCGTCATGGGCCAGCTTCGACACCGCAACCGGCGCCTTGACCGGCACCCCCGCCAACGAGCATGTCGGCGACCACGAAGACATCGTGATCAGCGTCACCGATGGCATCATCGCCACGCCAGTAGCGCTGCCGGCTTTTGCTATCGCCGTCACCAACACCAATGACGCGCCCACCCTCAGTGGTACGCCCGCCACAAGCGTGGCCGAAGACAGTGCCTATAGTTTCACGCCAAGCGCTGAAGATGCAGATGGCGACCCGCTGGCCTGGGCGATCACAAACATGCCGTCATGGGCCAGCTTCGACACCGCAACCGGGGCCTTGACCGGCACCCCCGCCAACGAGCATGTCGGCGACTACGATGGCATCGTGATCAGCGTCACCGATGGCATCATCGCCACACCGGTCGCCCTCGCAGCCTTTGCTATCGCCGTCACCAACACCAATGACGCGCCCACCCTCAGTGGCACGCCCGCCACAAGCGTGGCCGAAGACAACGCCTATAGCTTCACGCCAAGCGCTGAAGATGCAGATGGCGACCCGCTGACCTTTGCCATCACAAACATGCCGTCATGGGCCAGTTTCAGCACCGCAACCGGCGCCTTGACCGGCACGCCCGCCAACGAGCATGTCGGCGACTACGAGGACATCGTGATTAGCGTCACCGATGGCATCATCGCCGCACCGGTCGCGCTGCCCGCCTTCGATATCGTCGTCACCAACACCAATGACCCGCCCACCCTCAGCGGCACGCCCGCCACCAGCGTGGCCGAAGACAGCGCCTATAGCTTCACGCCAACCGGCGAAGACGCAGATGGCGACACGCTGGTATATGCGATCAGCAACATACCGTCATGGGCCAGTTTCAGCACCACAACCGGGGCCTTGACCGGCACGCCCACCAACGAGCATGTCGGCGACTACGAGGACATCGTGATCAGCGTCACCGATGGCATTGCTACGCCAGTAGCGCTGCCGGCCTTTGCTATCGCCGTCACCAACACCAATGACGCGCCGACCTCGAGCGGGCTGACGGTCTCGACACAAGAGGATACCGCCCACAGCTTTGCTGCGGGCGAGTTTAACTTTGCCGATGTGGACGGCGATGACCTGGACAGCCTGCGCATCGACACGCTGCCCGGTAGCGGCAGCCTGACCCTCGACGGCACTGCGGTGACCGCGGGGGATGTGATCCTTGCCGCTGGTATCGCGAACCTTGTCTATACCCCGGCCACCAATGCCACCGGCGATGTCACCTTCACCTTCAGCCTCTCCGACGGCACCGCCTTTGGCGCGACCGCCACGGCGACCGTCAGCATCGGCGCGGTCAATGACGCGCCCACCCTCAGCGGCACGCCCGCCACCAGCGTGGCCGAAGACAGCGCCTATAACTTCACGCCAACCGGCGAAGACGCTGATGGCGACCCGCTGACATATACGATCACAAACATGCCGTCATGGGCCAGCTTCGACATCGCAACCGGGGCCTTGACCGGCACGCCCGTCAACGCCGATGTCGGCGACTACGATGGCATCGTGATCAGCGTCACCGATGGCATCATCGCCACACCGGTCGCCCTCGCAGCCTTTGCTATCGCCGTCACCAACACCAATGACGCGCCCACCCTCAGTGGCACGCCCGCCACAAGCGTGGCCGAAGACAACGCCTATAGCTTCACGCCAAGCGCTGAAGATGCAGATGGCGACCCGCTGACCTTTGCCATCACAAACATGCCGTCATGGGCCAGTTTCAGCACCGCAACCGGCGCCTTGACCGGCACGCCCGCCAACGAGCATGTCGGCGACTACGAGGACATCGTGATTAGCGTCACCGATGGCATCATCGCCACGCCAGTAGCGCTGCCAGCCTTCGATATCGCCGTCACCAACACCAATGACGCGCCCACCCTCAGCGGCACGCCCGCCACAAGCGTGGCCGAAGACAACGCCTATAGCTTCACGCCAAGCGCTGAAGATGCAGATGGCGACCCGCTGGCCTTTGCCATCACAAACATGCCGTCATGGGCCAGTTTCAGCACCGCAACCGGCGCCTTGACCGGCACGCCCGCCAACGAGCATGTCGGCGACTACGAGGACATCGTGATTAGCGTCACCGATGGCATCATCGCCACGCCGGTAGCGCTGCCCGCCTTTGATATCGCCGTCACCAACACCAATGACCCGCCCACCATCAGCGGCACGCCCGCCACCAGCGTGGCCGAAGACAGCGCCTATAACTTCACGCCAACCGGCGAAGACGCTGATGGCGACCCGCTGACATATACGATCACAAACATGCCGTCATGGGCCAGCTTCGACATCGCAACCGGGGCCTTGACCGGCACGCCCGTCAACGCCGATGTCGGCGACTACGATGGCATCGTGATCAGCGTCACCGATGGCATCATCGCCACACCGGTCGCCCTCGCAGCCTTTGCTATCGCCGTCACCAACACCAATGACGCGCCCACCATCAGCGGCACGCCCGCCACCAGCGTGGCCGAAGACAGCGCCTATAGCTTCATGCCAACCGGTGCCGACGATGATGGCGACAGGCTGACCTTTGCGATCACAAACATGCCGTCATGGGCCAGTTTCAGCACCGCAACCGGGGCTTTGACCGGCACGCCCGTCAACGCCGATGTCGGCGACTACGAGGACATCGTGATCAGCGTCACCGATGGCATCATCGCCACACCGGTCGCGCTGCCAGCCTTCGATATCGCCGTCACCAACACCAATGACGCGCCCACCCTCAGCGGCACGCCCGCCACAAGCGTGGCCGAAGACAACGCCTATAGCTTCACGCCAAGCGCTGAAGATGCAGATGGCGACCCGCTGACCTTTGCCATCACAAACATGCCGTCATGGGCCAGTTTCAGCACCGCAACCGGCGCCTTGACCGGCACGCCCGCCAACGAGCATGTCGGCGACTACGAGGACATCGTGATTAGCGTCACCGATGGCATCATCGCCACGCCGGTAGCGCTGCCCGCCTTTGATATCGCCGTCACCAACACCAATGACGCGCCCACCATCAGCGGCACACCCGCCACAAGCGTGGCCGAAGACAGTGCCTATAGTTTCACGCCAAGCGCTGAAGATGCAGATGGCGACCCGCTGACCTTTGCCATCACAAACATGCCTTCATGGGCCAGCTTCGACATCGCAACCGGGGCCTTGACCGGCACGCCCGTCAACGCCGATGTCGGCGACTACGATGGCATCGTGATCAGCGTCACCGATGGCATCATCGCCACACCGGTCGCGCTCGCCCCCTTCGATATCGCCGTCACCAACACCAATGACGCGCCCACCCTCAGCGGCACGCCCGCCACCAGCGTGGCCGAAGACAGCGCCTATAATTTCACGCCAAGCGGCGAAGATGATGATGGCGACACGCTGACCTTTGCCATCACAAACATGCCTTCATGGGCCAGCTTCAGCACCACGACCGGGGCCTTGACCGGCACGCCCGCCAACGAGCATGTCGGCGACTACGCGGACATCGTGATCAGCGTCACCGATGGCATCATCGCCACGCCGGTCGCGCTGCCCGCCTTCGATATCGCCGTCACCAACACCAATGACGCGCCCACCCTCAGCGGCACGCCCGCCACAAGCGTGGCCGAAGACAGTGCCTATAGCTTCACGCCAAGCGCTGAAGATGCGGATGGCGATCCGCTGACCTTTGCCATCACAAACATGCCGTCATGGGCCAGCTTCGACATCGCAACCGGCGCCTTGACCGGCACGCCAGACAACGATGATGTCGGCGACTACGATGGCATCGTGATCAGCGTCACCGATGGCATCATCGCCACACCGGTCGCGCTGCCCGCCTTCGATATCGCCGTCACCAACACCAATGACCCGCCCACCACGAGCGGGCTGACGGTCTCGACCCAAGAGGATACCGCCCACAGCTTTGCGGCAGGCGAGTTCAACTTTGCCGATGTGGACGGCGATGACCTGGACAGCCTGCGCATCGACACGCTGCCCGCAACCGGCGCCCTGACCCTTGATGGTAATGTCGTAACCGCAGGGGATGTGATCCCCGCCGCCGGGATCGCGACCCTGGTCTATACCCCGGCTGCCAATGCCACCGGCGATGTCAGTTTCACCTTCAGCCTGTCCGACGGCACCGCCTTTGGTGCAACCGCCACGGCCACCGTCACCGTGATCGGGGAGAATGACGCGCCGACCTCAAGCGGACTGGCGGTCTCGACAGATGAGGATACCGCCCACAGCTTTGCGGCAGGCGAGTTCAACTTTGCCGATGTGGACGGCGATGACCTTGACAGCCTGCGCATCGACACGCTGCCCGGTAGCGGCAGCCTGACCCTCGACGGCACTGCGGTGACCGCGGGGGATGTGATCGTTGCCGCTGGTATCGCGAACCTTGTCTATACCCCGGCCACCAATGCCACCGGCGATGTCACCTTCACCTTCAGCCTCAACGACGGCACCGCCTTTGGCGCAACCGCCACGGCGACCGTCAGCATCGGCGCGGTCAATGACGCGCCCACCCTCAGCGGCACGCCTGCCACCAGCGTGGCCGAAGACAGCGCCTATAATTTCACGCCAACCGGCGACGACGCTGATGGCGACACGCTGACCTGGGCGATCACAAACATGCCGTCATGGGCCAGTTTCAGCACCGCAACCGGAGCCTTGACCGGCACGCCCGCCAACGAGCATGTCGGCGACTACGCGGACATCGTGATCAGCGTCACCGATGGCATCATCGCCACACCGGTCGCCCTCGCAGCCTTTGCTATCGCCGTCACCAACACCAATGACGCGCCCACCCTCAGCGGCACGCCTGCCACCAGCGTGGCCGAAGACAGCGCCTATAATTTCACGCCAACCGGCGACGACGCTGATGGCGACACGCTGACCTGGGCGATCACAAACATGCCGTCATGGGCCAGTTTCAGCACCGCAACCGGAGCCTTGACCGGCACGCCCGCCAACGAGCATGTCGGCGACTACGCGGACATCGTGATCAGCGTCACCGATGGCATCATCGCCACACCGGTCGCCCTCGCAGCCTTTGCTATCGCCGTCACCAACACCAATGACGCGCCCACCCTCAGCGGCACGCCCGCCACAACCGTGGCCGAAGACAGCGCCTATAGCTTCACGCCAAGCGCTGAAGATGCAGATGGCGACACGCTGACCTGGGCGATCACAAACATGCCGTCATGGGCCAGCTTCGACACCGCAACCGGCGCCTTGACCGGCACCCCCGCCAACGAGCATGTCGGCGACCACGAAGACATCGTGATCAGCGTCACCGATGGCATCATCGCCACGCCAGTAGCGCTGCCGGCTTTTGCTATCGCCGTCACCAACACCAATGACGCGCCCACCCTCAGCGGCACGCCCGCCACAAGCGTGGCCGAAGACAGTGCCTATAGTTTCACGCCAAGCGCTGAAGATGCAGATGGCGACCCGCTGGCCTGGGCGATCACAAACATGCCGCCATGGGCCAGCTTCGACATCGCAACCGGGGCCCTGACCGGCACGCCCGCCAACGAGCATGTCGGCGCCTACGCGGACATCGTGATCAGCGTCACCGATGGCATCATCGCCACACCGGTCGCGTTGCCGGCCTTCGATATCGCCGTCACCAACACCAATGACGCGCCCACCCTCAGCGGCACGCCCGCCACAAGCGTGGCCGAAGACAGCGCCTATAGCTTCACGCCAAGCGCTGAAGATGCAGATGGCGACCCGCTGGCCTGGGCGATCACAAACATGCCGCCATGGGCCAGCTTCGACATCGCAACCGGGGCCCTGACCGGCACGCCCGCCAACGAGCATGTCGGCGCCTACGCGGACATCGTGATCAGCGTCACCGATGGCATCATCGCCACACCGGTCGCGTTGCCGGCCTTCGATATCGCCGTCACCAACACCAATGACCCGCCCACCATCAGCGGCACGCCCGCCACCAGCGTGGCCGAAGACAGCGCCTATAACTTCACGCCAACCGGCGAAGACGCTGATGGCGACCCGCTGACATATACGATCACAAACATGCCGTCATGGGCCAGCTTCGACATCGCAACCGGGGCCCTGACCGGCACGCCCACCAACGAGCATGTCGGCAACTACGAGGACATCGTGATCAGCGTCACCGATGGCATCATCGCCACACCGGTCGCGCTGCCCGCCTTCGATATCGCCGTCACCAACACCAATGACGCGCCCACCCTCAGCGGCACGCCCGCCACCAGCGTGGCCGAAGACAGTGCCTATAGTTTCACGCCAAGCGGTGCCGACGATGATGGCGACTCGCTGACCTTTGCCATCACAAACATGCCGTCATGGGCCAGCTTCGACACCGCAACCGGGGCCTTGACCGGCACGCCCACCAACGAGCATGTCGGCGACCACGAGAACATCGTGATCAGCGTCACCGATGGCATCATCGCCACACCGGTCGCGTTGCCGGCCTTCGATATCGCCGTCACCAACACCAATGACCCGCCCACCATCAGCGGCACGCCCGCCACCAGCGTGGCCGAAGACAGCGCCTATAACTTCACGCCAACCGGCGAAGACGCTGATGGCGACCCGCTGACATATACGATCACAAACATGCCGTCATGGGCCAGCTTCGACATCGCAACCGGGGCCTTGACCGGCACCCCTGCCAACGCCCATGTCGGCGACTACGAGGACATCGTGATCAGCGTCACCGATGGCATCATCGCCACACCGGTCGCCCTCGCAGCCTTTGCTATCGCCGTCACCAACACCAATGACGCGCCCACCATCAGCGGCACGCCCGCCACCAGCGTGGCCGAAGACAGCGCCTATAGCTTCATGCCAACCGGTGCCGACGATGATGGCGACAGGCTGACCTTTGCGATCACAAACATGCCGTCATGGGCCAGTTTCAGCACCGCAACCGGGGCTTTGACCGGCACGCCCGTCAACGCCGATGTCGGCGACTACGAGGACATCGTGATCAGCGTCACCGATGGCATCATCGCCACACCGGTCGCGCTGCCCGCCTTCGATATCGCCGTCACCAACACCAATGACCCGCCCACCATCAGCGGCACGCCCGCCACCAGCGTGGCCGAAGACAGCGCCTATAACTTCACGCCAACCGGCGAAGACGCTGATGGCGACCCGCTGACATATACGATCACAAACATGCCGTCATGGGCCAGCTTCGACATCGCAACCGGGGCCTTGACCGGCACGCCCGTCAACGCCGATGTCGGCGACTACGATGGCATCGTGATCAGCGTCACCGATGGCATCATCGCCACACCGGTCGCCCTCGCAGCCTTTGCTATCGCCGTCACCAACACCAATGACGCGCCCACCATCAGCGGCACGCCCGCCACCAGCGTGGCCGAAGACAGCGCCTATAGCTTCATGCCAACCGGTGCCGACGATGATGGCGACAGGCTGACCTTTGCGATCACAAACATGCCGTCATGGGCCAGTTTCAGCACCGCAACCGGGGCTTTGACCGGCACGCCCGTCAACGCCGATGTCGGCGACTACGAGGACATCGTGATCAGCGTCACCGATGGCATCATCGCCACACCGGTCGCGCTGCCCGCCTTCGATATCGCCGTCACCAACACCAATGACCCGCCCACCATCAGCGGCACGCCCGCCACAACCGTGGCCGAAGACAGCGCCTATAACTTCACGCCAACCGGCGAAGACGCTGATGGCGACCCGCTGACATATACGATCACAAACATGCCGTCATGGGCCAGCTTCGACATCGCAACCGGGGCCTTGACCGGCACGCCCGTCAACGCCGATGTCGGCGACTACGATGGCATCGTGATCAGCGTCACCGATGGCATCATCGCCACACCGGTCGCCCTCGCAGCCTTTGCTATCGCCGTCACCAACACCAATGACGCGCCCACCCTCAGCGGCACGCCTGCCACCAGCGTGGCTGAAGACAGCGCTTATAGCTTCACGCCAACCGGCGAAGACGTTGATGGCGACAGGCTGACCTTTGCGATCACAAACATGCCGGCATGGGCCAGTTTCAGCACCACGACCGGGGCCTTGACCGGCACCCCCGCCAACGAGCATGTCGGTGACTACGCGGACATCGTGATCAGCGTCACCGATGGCATCATCGCCACGCCGGTCGCCCTCGCCCCCTTCGATATCGCCGTCACCAACACCAATGACGCGCCGACCATCAGCGGCACGCCCGCCACAACCGTGGCCGAAGACAGCGCCTATAGCTTCACGCCAAGCGCTGAAGATGCAGATGGCGACCCGCTGACCTTTGCCATCACAAACATACCTTCATGGGCCAGCTTCGACACCGCAACCGGGGCCTTGACCGGGACGCCCGCCAACGCCGATGTCGGCAACCACGCGGGCATCGTGATCAGCGTCACCGATGGCATCATCGCCACGCCAGTAGCGCTGCCCGCCTTTGCTATCGCCGTCACCAACACCAATGACGCGCCGACCTCGAGCGGGCTGACGGTCTCGACCCAAGAGGATACCGCCCACAGCTTTGCGGCAGGCGAGTTCAACTTTGCCGATGTGGACGGCGATGCCCTGCACAGCCTGCGCATCGACACGCTGCCCGCCACCGGCAGCCTGACCCTTGACGGCGCTGTCGTGACCGCCGGGGATGTGATCCCCGCCGCCGGGATCGCGAACCTTGTCTATACCCCGGCTGCCAATGCCACCGGCGATGTCAGTTTCACCTTCAGCCTGTCCGACGGCACCGCCTTTGGTGCAACCGCCACGGCCACCGTCACCGTGATCGGGGAGAATGACCCGCCGACCTCAAGCGGACTGGCGGTCTCGACAGATGAGGATACCGCCCACAGCTTTGCGGCAGGCGAGTTCAACTTTGCCGATGTGGACGGCGATGACCTTGACAGCCTGCGCATCGACACGCTGCCCGGTAGCGGCAGCCTGACCCTCGACGGCACTGCGGTGACCGCGGGGGATGTGATCGTTGCCGCTGGTATCGCGAACCTTGTCTATACCCCGGCCACCAATGCCACCGGCGATGTCACCTTCACCTTCAGCCTCAACGACGGCACCGCCTTTGGCGCAACCGCCACGGCGACCGTCAGCATCGGCGCGGTCAATGACGCGCCCACCCTCAGCGGCACGCCCGCCACCAGCGTGGCCGAAGACAGCGCCTACAGCTTCACGCCAAGCGGCGAGGATGCGGATGGCGACACGCTGACCTGGGCGATCACAAACATGCCTTCATGGGTCAGCTTCGACACCACAACCGGGGCCTTGACCGGCACGCCCGCCAACGCCGATGTCGGTGACTACGAGGACATCGTGATCAGCGTCACCGATGGCATCGCCACGCCAGTAGCGCTGCCGGCCTTCGATATCGCCGTCACCAACACCAATGACGCGCCGACCTCAAGCGGGCTGGCGGTCTCTACGCAAGAGGATACCGCCCACAGCTTTACAGCGGGCGAGTTTACCTTTGCCGATGTGGACGGCGATGCCCTGCACAGCCTGCGCATCGACACGCTGCCCGCAACCGGCGCCCTGACCCTTGATGGTAATGTCGTAACCGCAGGGGATGTGATCCCCGCCGCCGGGATCGCGACCCTGGTCTATACCCCGGCTGCCAATGCCACCGGCGATGTCAGTTTCACCTTCAGCCTGTCCGACGGCACCGCCTTTGGTGCAACCGCCACGGCCACCGTCACCGTGATCGGGGAGAATGACCCGCCGACCTCAAGCGGACTGGCGGTCTCGACAGATGAGGATACCGCCCACAGCTTTGCGGCAGGCGAGTTCAACTTTGCCGATGTGGACGGCGATGACCTTGACAGCCTGCGCATCGACACGCTGCCCGGTAGCGGCAGCCTGACCCTCGACGGCACTGCGGTGACCGCGGGGGATGTGATCGTTGCCGCTGGTATCGCGAACCTTGTCTATACCCCGGCCACCAATGCCACCGGCGATGTCACCTTCACCTTCAGCCTCAACGACGGCACCGCCTTTGGCGCAACCGCCACGGCGACCGTCAGCATCGGCGCGGTCAATGACGCGCCCACCCTCAGCGGCACGCCTGCCACCAGCGTGGCCGAAGACAGCGCCTATAGCTTTACGCCAACCGGCGCCGACGATGATGGCGACACGCTGACCTTTGCGATCACAAACATGCCGTCATGGGCCAGTTTCAGCACCACAACCGGGGCCTTGACCGGCACGCCCACCAACGAGCATGTCGGCGACCACGAGGACATCGTGATCAGCGTCACCGATGGCATCATCGCCACACCGGTCGCGCTGCCGGCCTTTGCTATCGCCGTCACCAACACCAATGACGCGCCGACCTCAAGCGGGCTGGCGGTTACGACGCAAGAGGATACCGCCCACAGCTTTACGGCGGGCGAGTTCACCTTTGCCGATGTGGACGGCGATGCCCTGCACAGCCTGCGCATCGACACGCTGCCCGCAACCGGCACCCTGACCCTTGATGGCGCTGCGGTCATCGTCGGGCAGGTGATCCCCGCCGCCGGGATCGCGACCCTCGTCTATACCCCGGCCGCCAATGCCACCGGCGATGTCAGTTTCAGCTTCAGCCTTTCCGACGGCACCGCCTTTGGCGCAACCGCCACGGCCACCGTCAGCATTACCGCGGAGAATGACGCGCCGACCTCAAGCGGGCTGACGGTTACGACCAAAGAGGATACCGCCCACAGCTTTACGGCGGGCGAGTTTACCTTTGCCGATGCCGACGGCGATGACCTGCACAGCCTGCGCATCGACACGCTGCCCGCAACCGGCAGCCTGACCCTTGACGGCGCTGCGGTCATCGCCGGGCAGGTCATCCCCGCCGCCGGGATCGGGACCCTCGTCTATACCCCGGCTGCGAATGCCACCGGCGCTGTCAGTTTCACCTTCAGCCTTTCCGACGGCACCGACTTCAGCGCAACCGCCACGGCAACCGTCAGCGTGACCGCGGTGAATGACGCGCCGACCTCAAGCGGGCTGACGGTTACGACCAAAGAGGATACCGCCCACAGCTTTGCGGCAGGCGAGTTCAACTTTGCCGATGTGGACGGCGATGCCCTGCACAGCCTGCGCATCGACACGCTGCCCGCCACCGGCAGCCTGACCCTTGATGGCGCTGCGGTGACCGCAGGGGATGTGATCCCCGCCGCCGGGATCGGGACCCTCGTCTATACCCCGGCCGCGAATGCCACCGGCGAGGTCAGTTTCAGCTTCAGCCTCTCCGACGGCACCGACTTCAGCGCAACCGCCACGGCAACCGTCACCATCACCAGCAGGGCGACCGCTGGTGACAACAATGCACCTATCGCAATGGCGATTGCGACACCCAATCCCGCTCCTGAGGGCGCCACCGTCACCCTGGACGGCAGGAGTAGCAGCGATCCCGAGGGCGAGGATCTGACCTATATCTGGCGCCAGATCGGTGGGCAGACTGTCGAACTGGTCGACCATACTGCCGCCATAACCACCTTCATCGCTCCCAGCGAACTGGTGGAAAATGCCGAGCTGAAGTTTGAGTTCAAGGTCAACGATGGTGTGAGCGACTCGGCAGGCAATGCCTTGGTCGTCACGGTAATCGCTGGTGACAATGACCCGCCCACCGCCGATGCCGGTGATAACCAGATTGTGGAAAAAGGCGCAGCCGTCACCCTTGACGGCAGTGGCAGTAACGATCCCGAGGGCACGATCCTGAGCTACGCCTGGTCCCAGACCCGGGGCGTGAATGTCACCCTGAATGATGCCAGCGCACAAAGCCCGACCTTCACCGCTCCAGACACAATAGCAACGGGTGACGACGGCATACTTGTGTTCAGCCTGGTTGTCACCGAAGCCGGCGCGGGCGGGCTCTCCTCTACAGCCGACAGCGTCGAAATACGCATCAGACCGCTATTCCGGGACACAGTGGGCAACCAGACCTATATCCAGGGTGTGGCCATAGCCGCCCTGGAATTGCCCACTGCGCTGGGCCGGAATAAAACCTACGCCCTGGTCAGGACGGGGTCGGTTCCAGCTCTGCCGACCGGGCTGACATTTAATGCGGGGACACGCACATTATCCGGCACCCCGACAATATCCGGCACCTTTGACCTGATCTACACTGTAACGGATGGGGAGGGTAGAACCGATACACTGGAATTCGCCATCAGCATCGCTACCACTGGCGAGAATGACGCACCCACCGCCAATGCCGGTGCTGACCAGACCGTCGCCGAGGGCGCCAGCGTCACCCTGAACGGCAGTGCCAGTGCCGACCCCGAGGGCGAGGATTTGACCTACGTCTGGACCCAAGTCGGCACCGCAACGGTGACCCTGAACGGCGAGAACACTGCCACACCAAGTTTCACCGCTCCTTCCGACCTGAGCGCCACTACGTCGCTGGAGTTCTCCTTGACCGTGAACGATGGGACGAACGACTCGGCTGCCGATACCGTCACCATCACCATCACCGGCGTCAATGACCCGCCCATCGCCGATGCCGGTGCTGATCAGACCGTCACCGAGGGCGCCACCGTCATCCTGGACGGCAGCGGTAGCAGCGATCCCGAGGGTGCGAGCCTGAGCTACGCTTGGAGCCAGACCGATGGGCAGACCGTCACCATGGAAGACGAGAACGCTGAGACAACCACCTTCACCATGCCTGTCAACCTGAGCCCCGATGCGACGCTGGTGTTCTCCTTGACCGTGAACGATGGCGTGAACGACTCTGATCCCGCTACTGTCACCATCATCGAGACAAGCCAGCCGCCTGCCCCAGGCCCCGCGCCTCCAGATAAGGGTACGCTGCGACTGGTCAACGCGGAGGGTTTCCCTAAGAAACGCCTCACTGTAGTGGTTGGCGAAACCAGGGAAGTATTCATCAGAGGCGAAGGACCGCCGTTCTTTGTCCGCAGCAACCCCACCAGCAAAACGACTCGGTCAATTGTTAATGGCAGAGGGCTGCGTGTTACCGGGGTGAATGCGGGTCGGGTATCGCTGCATATCGGAGGCATAAGGGGGGCTTTTACCCTTCTGCCAGTGAGGATAAAGGCGCTGCCGCCAGTGTTAAACCCTGAGGCAGACAATGGTACAGGTAGCAAGGCAGTGTTCCGGGGCGGGGCAAGCAAGGACTATGGCGACACCTACTCCAGGGATGGTAGCTTCTCGGTAGGTGAAGCGCTGGATATCCTGCTTGTGGTCACACCGCGTAGCGTCGATGTGGGGAAGCGAGCCAATGTTATAATCGCGGCAAGGATGGCTTCCGCTCCTGAGACGGTGTGGTTACTGACGCAGTCCGGGCTGGTGGATTACGATGGCGAAACCCTGGTTCCCTACGAAGAAAACCTTGCACTGGAGGTCAATAACTTCATGAACCTCACCCCTGAGCCGGTATACACGCTGATGGGGGCTGAGTTGGGTGATTGGGAGTTGTTTATTGGCTATCAACTTGCCAGCGGTGAGTTTTTCTATCACCCACTGCCTTTGAGGATTGAGGTGCTGGAGTGAGAAGCATGATGCCCCGTTAATAAATGGGAAGCCGGGGTAATTCTACTCAAATCATGGATTCTAACGCCGTGCCGAGTCTTTGAACTTTTCTATCCTATTGAAAAACCTGTCATTAAGAACCAAGCTTTTTTGCCATTGTAACCATACAGAATGGCGCTCGATTTTCCCGACAAATTCACTCTTTAAGAGCGTAGTGGTGATCGAGCCAAACATCCTGGCTTTCGGTCCCTTCGTTGTACTGCTTGAAGAATTAACGAAAACTGCCGTCCGTATCGAAAACTCATGTGCCAGGGAAACCTGATTTTGTGCCAACCAAATTTCCGCTGATATTGTCAGTGACTTCCCATTTACCTAATCAAAAATCAAAAGCGCGAAACACCGAGTTTCTCTCACAGCCTACTTGTTGGGTTATTGAAGAATTATCACTTGATGCCTGAAAAGAAGTGAAATAGATGGAGAAAACTCCCTTTTTTATTGGCTACCCCAATAAAGTTCCTAGCCTGGACTCGATGGTCACTAGTCATGTCACGTTGATTGCCAAGATAGTATGTCATCAGCAATTCACACTCTATCATCAATAGTAGCAATAGATTCTTTCAACTCTAAGGTATAATGCCAGCAATGACCAATGCACATGACATTTTACAATCTGTTTTTGGTTTCTCGTCTTTCCGTCCACCCCAAGATCAAATAATCGACGCCATTATTGCCGGTGATGACGCGCTGGTTCTGATGCCCACTGGTGGCGGCAAATCCTTGTGCTACCAGATTCCCGCTATAGTCCGTAATGGCTGTGGAGTTGTTATTTCACCACTCATCGCCTTGATGCAGGATCAGGTCAGCGCCTTAAAGCTTCTTGGTGTGCGCGCCGCATTTCTGAATTCGACTCTAAGTGGAGCAGAAGCTGTCGAGATTGAACAGGCATTGATGCACGGTGAACTCAATCTGCTGTATATAGCGCCAGAACGATTCAATCAATCAAACACACTTAAACTATTGAGAGATGCTGCAATATCGCTTTTTGCCATCGACGAGGCACATTGCGTTTCGCAGTGGGGCCATGATTTTCGCGCCGACTATTTACAACTCAGTCTGCTGCATGAACTGTTTCCTGAAGTTCCTCGCATCGCGCTAACCGCCACCGCAGATAAAAGAACGCGAGTAGAAATAAGATCACGGTTACAGCTTACCGAGGCACGACAATTTATTGCCGGATTCGATAGACCCAATATTCACTATCGCATCGCTCTTAAGCACAATGCCAAACAGCAATTTTTAAAATTCCTAGGTGAGGAACACACGAGTGACGCTGGCATAGTGTATTGCCTGTCACGTAAGAAGACCGAAGAGATTGCCTATTGGTTACAAGGCCAAGGCTTCAATGCCCTGCCTTACCACGCGGGCCTTCCTTCCTATACCCGTGCCGATCATCAAAGTAAATTTCTAAGAGAGGAAGCTGTCATTATTGTCGCGACTATCGCCTTCGGCATGGGCATAGACAAGCCCGATGTTCGCTTTGTTGCCCATCTGGACTTACCCAGAACCGTTGAGTCCTACTACCAGGAGACGGGTCGGGCCGGTCGCGATGGTAAGCCCGCCAACGCCTGGATGATCTACGGCTTGCAAGATGTCATCAAACTGAAACAAATGATGGAGGGCTCTGAGGGTAGTGAAGAGCATAAGCGAGCAGAGCAACATCGTTTGAATGCCATGTTGGGTCTGTGCGAAATTACCTCCTGCCGACGTCAGGCACTGCTTAGCTATTTCGGGGAGACACTGGAACATGCCTGCGGTAATTGCGATAGCTGTCTTCAGCCGGCTCAAACCTGGGATGGTACCGAAGCCGCTCGCAAAGCGTTGAGCGTGGCCTATAGAACCGATCAGCGCTTTGGGGTGAATCATCTTATCGATGTACTACGTGGCGCAGAAACCGACAAAATTTTTCAATTCGATCACCATCACTTGGCGTCCCATGGAATTGGAAAAGAGTTGGACAATAATCAGTGGCGCTCGGTGTTCAGGCAGTTAGTTGCCAGAGGCTATCTAAGTGTAGACCTGGAGCGATTCGGCGCGCTACACCTGGAAGAAAGCTGTCGCGCGCTATTACGGGGAGAAGAAACCATTCAACTTCGCCGCGATATTAAGCAAAAGACAGCGAAACGCCAAACCAAGACTCCGCTCGCGCCAGACATCGACGTTGCGCTTTGGGAGGCACTGCGCGAATGCAGGAGAGAATTTGCTCAGGAACAGAGCGTACCCCCTTATGTCATCTTCCACGACAGCAGTTTGCAGGAAATGTGCGTAAATCTGCCCCAGGATATGGATGCATTTAGCCTGGTGAGTGGTGTAGGTGAAAGAAAACTAGAGAAATACGGGCCAGCCTTCACCAGAGTGATTTCGGATCATCTGAGTACCCGAAACAAAGCAGTAGAACCTACCTGAAACCTTCAAAAAATCTCCTGCTCTGATATCAGAAATTCAGCTTTTCAAGCAATCGTGTCTGCGGCAATTTGTCGCTACTATAAATGAGTAGTTAGGATCCGTTCGTGTTCAGTGTTGTAACGGGCAGTGTTCTGGTCACAAATAAGTGATTGCAATGGAGCAGCGTAGTTGGCACTCTTAACCGTAGCCAAGGATAATACACTGAGGATTAATTATGCCTAATAAAAACCCCCTAAAGTTAGTAAAAATACTGTTATTGAGCCTATTCGCCGTAATATTTACCAGTTCCGCTAACGCCGCAGAATTGGATCGCATAGGCACTTTCGATTTCCCAACATCAGGCGCTCCAGCCGCTCAAAAGCATTTCATCCTCGGCGTGGGTTATTTACACAGCTTTGGCATGACTCAGGCTCAGCGCGAATTTCGCCGCGCACAGGAGATAGACCCGGATTTCGCTATGGCCTATTGGGGCGAGGCTTTTACGTACCAGCATCCTTTCTTCGGTCAGAAAGACGACGGGCCAGGTGAAGCCTTGATGCGCTTAGGTGCCACCAGTGAGCAACGACTGGCACAAGCTCCAACAGAAAGAGAGAAAGGCTTTCTGCGAGCTGCTGAAGCCTATGCGTTGACGGTGGGCAGCATGCCAGAACGTCGCACCGCCTGGATGGATGCGATGGAAGATCTTTATACGAAATTTCCTGACGATGATGAAGTAAAAGCCTTCTACGCAGCCTCCATGCTATCAGGGGCAACAGCGGCGGGGGCAGCCAGAGGCCGTATCAATATGCGTGCGGGGGCCCTTGCCCTGGAACTGTTCAAGAAAAATGATAAGCATCCAGGTGCGGCCCATTATGTAATACACGCCTTCGATGATCCGATCCATGCGCCAATCGCCTTGGAAGCCGCGACTGCCTATGCCGACATAGCGCCTGCTGTATCCCACGCGCGTCATATGCCCACTCATATTTTTATCCAGCATGGCATGTGGAACGAGGTATCGATGTGGAACGACTCCGCCTTTAACGCGGGCCTTGAACTTTGGCAGCCCGGTGATTCAGTTGGCGACCTGAATCATTCCTCTGACTGGGGGCAATATGGCGATCTTCAATTGGGTGATCTTGAAACGTCCAAGAGGTGGATAGCGCGCAGCGAAGACGTGGTGAAAAATAATCCTGGGGACGGTCGTTCTATAGGCACCTTAAAAACCATGCGAGCGCGCCATATAATTGAAAGCAAGCAATGGCAGCTTCAGGAATTAACCGATGATCTGAATGCCGCCCAGCTTTTAGCGTTGGGCTTGTCTGCTGCTAACCTGGGCGAATTGAAACTGGCTAATCAGGTTGTTGATAGCTTAAGCAACATGCTGGCTGCCAAGCCCAACGATGTGCAGTTAAAACTTGCCCATCACGAAGTAGCAGCGCTGACCTTGCATAAAGAATCCATCAATCAAGCCACAATTGATGTCGCTAAGCGACAGCAAGCGATCGATCTGATGCAGGAAGCGATGCTCATAAAAGAAGGACAACGTCCACCCAATGGTGCGGCAACACCGCTTAAGCCAGTGCACGAACTGGCGGCAGAAATCATGTTGGAGATGGATAGAAACGAGGAAGCAGTAAAACTGTTTGACTTGTCCTTACAGCGCCTTCCTAACCGACCCTGGTCTCTTCTCGGCGCCGCACGCAGTTACAAGAAACTGAATGACATCAGCAATGCAGCCATGAAGTATGAAGCTCTGCTGGCGGTTTGGAGTGACGACAGTCATCCCGCAGTCCAGGAAGCAAAGAAATATCTGGGCTACTAGGAACCCACAACTGGTTCAATAAAAGAGAAACTGAAAAGAGAGCACTCATGAATGACCAAGATTTAGAAAAAGTAGCAGGCAGTGGACTGCTTAGCCGCCGTCATTTGTTAGGGCTAGGGGCGGCGGGGGCAGGAGCCATTGCCTCAAGTTCGCTGTTAGCGGCTGATGCCGGGCTCAATCTGGAAATACCGAGTTGGTCTAGACAACCTGGATCCAACGCCAGCGGCTACGGGTCGCGATCACGCTTTACGGAAGACATGCAGCGCATGTCGGGAAATCCAAACCCACTCTACCCGGGCGGTGGCGCATCTCGCTCTCCCCTGCACCTATTGCAGGGTAGTATCACCCCGAATAGCCTGCATTTTGAGCGCCATCATGCGGGCATCCCCGATATTGATCCGACTCAACATAAACTGGTCATTCATGGTCTGGTACGACAACCCTTAGTATTTGGCTACGAGGACCTGCTTAAATACCCAATGGTAAGTAAAATCTATTTCCTCGAATGCTCCGGAAATAGTGGCTCATTGTTCGGACCTGATCCTGCGGACGGCACGGCGCAAAGTATACACGGGCTGGTATCCGGTGCCGAGTGGACAGGCATTCCCCTCTCCACTTTGCTTGATGAAGCGGGTGTCGAGCCTGAGGCGCGTTGGATCAACGCGGTAGGCGCAGATGCCGCCAGCATGGGCCGTTCTATTCCTCTTGATAGAGCTATCGACGATGTCATGCTCGCGCTTTTCCAAAATGGTGAGCCGGTGCGTCCAGAACAAGGTTATCCAATGCGACTATTCGTTCCAGGGTGTGAGGGAAACATTAGCGTTAAATGGCTCACCCAGATAAAGCTCTCTACTGGGCCTACCCATTTTCGCGATGAAACAAGCAAGTACACAGACACGCGGCTTGATCGCAAGAGCTTACAATTTACCTTTCCAATGGGGACAAAGTCTGTTATTACCTCGCCTTCTGGAAAAATGAAACTAGATAAGCAAGGTGTTTACCAGGTGACCGGTATTGCCTGGTCTGGTCGAGGCAGTATTCGCCAGGTGGAAGTAAGCGCTGATGGCGGCCGTAGCTGGGCCGATGCGATGATCGAATCCCACCAAAGTGAAAAAGCCCTGGCGAGGTTTCGCATTCCCTGGCAATGGACCGGCAGCAGTGCGGTACTGCAAAGCCGCGCCACAGACAGTCAGGGCAATGTGCAACCAACCCGAACCAGCCTGGTCACTGAAAAAGGGAATATCAGCACCTACCATTTCCACGGCATTCAAAGCTGGGCAGTCAATACCGCAGGAGACGTCGCCAATGTCTATGTCTAACATAATTGGAAAACGTAACAAACTCACTTTCGTTGCTGTAGCCCTGTTTATACTAGGCAGTTTTCCTTCGATGACACAGGCGCAATCCCCTGGACTCGGTACTCCAATTAGCGAAAGCCAGTTACAGGACTTCGATTTGATTGCTCAACCCGATGGCAGTGGATACCCCGATGGTAGCGGCACGGCAATGCAGGGCAAGGCTATTTTTGAATCAAGATGTGTGGCTTGCCATGGCCTGAATGGCGAGGGGACCTCAACCAACACTCGTCTAGTCGGTGGCAACATGCAGTCTGAGGAAAGACCTATTCGTACTGTGGGCAGCTACTGGCCTTATGTCAGCACCTTGTTCGACTATGTACGACGTGCTATGCCAGCGGACACGCCGAAAACATTAAGCAGCCCGGAAGTGTATCAGGTCATCGCCTATGTGTTGTTTATGAATGGCATTGTAGATGCTTCCATGGTCTTGAATAAAGATTCCATCATGGGAATAGATATGCCCAACAAAGATGGCTTTATCGACAGCAGCCAAGCGCTATAGCCTTTATATTGGTGGCTTTTCAGAGTCTGTAACCATCTGTTACGAGAGCTTCCCTGGCCTGCTAAATCCAAGTATTATCCCCCCGCCTTAGGAATATCACCCAAGAGAGGATTCAATGAGAAAGTCGTGGTTGAATTTGTGCGTATTCAGCACAGCAGTAGCTTTGTTATTTTCGAAATCGCTGTTCGCAGCAGACGCTGATCTGGTTATGCCTTTGATTCAGGGGGAGCCCAGCCTCGCAGATTTTGCGAACATGACCCCCGCTACAGCTCTGGCAAGATCCATGGCTAAAGTAGACAGCTTTATTCAGCGGGAACCAGATGTAGGGGAACCTTCGAGCCAGCAAACGGAAGTGTACATTGGGTATGATCAGCTTGAACTACACGTAGTTTTCCTGGCTTTCGATTCAGAACCCGACCAAATTCGAGCCAACCTGTCCTCCAGAGAAAACATTGATGGCGATGACCATGTTGAAATAAGTTTTGATACTTTTAATGATCAACGTGCCGCGTTTTCCTTTCGCACCACGCCTCTGGGCATCCAATGGGACGCGCGCTGGACTGAGGGCTCATCCCGTCGAGCGGGTTTCGATACCACGCTTGAGATGGTATGGGATAGTGAAGGGCAGTTAACCGACCAAGGCTATATGGCACGAATGTCGATCCCCCTGCGTAGCCTGCGTTTTCCTGATAGCTCGGAACAGAACTGGCGTGTTCAGTTCGGGCGAAATATCCCGAGATTCAGCGAGCAATCCTACTGGCCAGACTATTCTGTCGCGGTCGAGGGGCGTCTAAACCAGACAGCCACATTGACGGGTATCAGCGATGTCTCTCCGGGTAATAATTCCCAGATCATACCTTTCATCTTTGCACGGGAAGTTGATGCACTAGACCCTGACGCAACTGGTGGACCCAGGTTCGACCAGAGCTCAGAACAGGATATTGGTGTCGATGCAAAATTTGTCTTCAATGACTCTATGGTGTTGGATGTCACCTTGAATCCAGATTTCTCTCAGGTCGAATCTGACGAGCCACAAGTCACACTTAACGAACGTTTTGAAGTGCAGTTTCCAGAGCGCCGACCTTTCTTCGTAGAGAATGCCGATTTCTTCGCCACTGATTCTACTTTGGTATTTACCAGAAGGATTATTGACCCCGAAGGTGGCGCACGTTTTACTGGCAGGGCAGGAAATTACGGCTTTGGCAGCATCTTAATAAACGACGAAGCGCCAGGCTTGAACAGGGCTGACAGCGACCCTCTAAGAGGCGAGAAAGCGAATATCGCTATACTGCGCGGCTTTATGGATATTTCGGATCAGGATAGGGTCGGTGTCTTACTGACCAACAGAGACCTGGCCGATGGCTACAACCGCGTAGCAAGTCTGGACGGTCGATTCAAGTTGACTGATAACTGGACTACTCAGGTACAACTGGTTGGCACCGAAAGCAAACCCGCTAACGGTGGTGCAGAGACAACTGGCTACCAGCGCAATATTCAAATCAACCGCGCCGGTCGTCTGTTCACTAATCACACACACTTTATCGAAACCACCAGCGACTTCCGCACCGAACTGGGTTTTCAATCGCGATTCTTCCGCTCAGATTCATCTGGGCTTCACCAGCGGGTTAATTTCAATTTCTATCCTGAGAATTCGAACGTCAATAGATGGAACACAAGTTTGTTTGGTGTTTATATCAATGACATAGGTGGCGATAAAATCTATACACAGTTGGGACCAGGTTTCGGTATTAATTTCGATACGAATGTCTTTAACATCAGTTACACGGATTATTCTGAAACGCTTAGAGCAAAAGATTTTCCTGGAATAATCACCAATCGTGTCTATAAATACGATGACCTTCAGCTCAGTTATACCAATACTTCGTTAAACACATTGTCATTTAGCGCAAACTTTCGAACGGGAACAACACTCAACCTGGTTCCACCCCGCGGTACTCTACCTGGTATCGCAGATACTTCTCGCTTTAGCTTCGATATGCTCTGGCGTCCAATTGACAGGCTGCGAATTTCTAACACCTATTTTCACACAGAGCTGGAAACTGAGGGTGGCAGCACTGACATTTTCAGTAATGATATTTTCCGCAGTAACTGGAACTACCAATTCACTAAAGAATGGTCACTGCGCTTCATCGCCCAGTATGACGAGACTGATGCCGGACCAGCTTCCAGGTTGACAGATGACGAGAATCTGAATTTCGATCTGCTGCTGCGTTATGTAATCAACCCATGGTCAGCGTTCTACATCGGCTACAATAGCAACCAGAGTAATTTTGATATTGTCGAAATGGAAGGAGAGAGAGAGCTGGTAGTTGCCAATGATTTAAAAAACGATGGGGATCAAATTTTCATGAAATTCTCCTATCTGTTTCAACGTTAGTTTCCACTACAAATAGCAACGCTTAAACCCAAGGGCGAATACCAATCTCTGCCCTTAGATCAGGGCAAGATCACAGCTTCCACCTGTCACAAAAAATTACATACATCTAACTGACGACTGAAGCCCTGCGCCCACACTGAACCCTCCTGTAATTAGGTGATATAGCGCTCTGTGAGCACCTATTCCAGCGAGCTTTACAATAGCTTATCGGGCCCATGACGGGGTAGGTTTGGAAACAGCAATAAGCTATTATCAGGAACTCATACAGGCGGCCTGATTTGTCTCGCAGGTACTGAACCCGGACAGACAATGACACTAGCTCCGAGATGGGTTTATACTTTCGCTACTATGCCAGGTAAGCAACACATTGCTCAAAGCCTGTAGGCAATACCTGCCAGATAGAACCGAATCATTCGAGGAATTGGAGCATGACGAACATGATGAATCACTGGCTTAAGCTCATTAGGAAACTTTGTTTCAGCTTCTCTCTTTTTGTCAGCGCCAGCATTTTTGCCAGCAATACTGGCGCACAATCGAGTTCGCAAATCCGGGAGCAGTATCCGCAATTGGCCGACCTGTTCAATGCCTTTGATGTAACCCAGGCTAAAGCCTTCGAAGAGATGGCGGCTATAAACTCAAATCCTGCCACCCAGGAAGCACGCAATGCGCTGCAAATGAATCTCAATATGCTCGCCAGGATGACCATGAACGAAATGATGGCAGCAGGCATGGGCCACGAAAGCGAAATGGGCATGAGCGATGGGCCCTACCGTGATTTAGAGGTTGCGGCCCGTATTAGTTTACTAGAACAGATGCGCGGCAAGCACACTGATAATGCCGCTGACGCGGCATTTGAGAATAGCCAAGCAATCGATAGACACACCGCTGAGGTGTTAAAGCGTGGCAGGAACTTTGAAGAAACCCTATTCACAATCTATATTGATGGTTCTATCTCAGACAAGAAAGCGGCTGTGACTGCTGCGATTGAGGACTACCTCAGCGATGAACAACACTCAGTTGCTGCGGTGCCTAAAGAAAGTGACTATCTCATTGAACACAATCAGGCCGGTGCATTTAAATCGGCTTTTCCGCTTCTTAGTGGCTTTCTGTGGACACATCAATGGCTACAGCTCGCCTCGCTGGAGGCGGTGATTCTAGAAGGGCTGGATAGCCAGTTTACTGGCGGCGTGAACCTGGCCTTAGAGCGTTTCTGGAACAAGGTAGGCTCCTCTGGTGGCATGACCATGTTTCCTGCACCCAGCGAATTACCCATGGCAGCTGCGATTGCTCCTGATTTGTACAGTCAATCACCAGAAGCCGCCATTATCATCGACAACCTCAATGTTCTGGAGACTGTAATAGCTGACATACTATCCTTTCCCAATGTCGAGAACCGCGATGAACTCATGAATCAGGCGGTGGCTCTGTTCACGAACAAAGACAACAACAACGCGAAAACCATGGACTATCTTCTGTTTGCATTGCGTGGCGGCATCTATAATCAAGGTGGCCCCGCTGTTGGTGAACTCATGCAGTCAGAGCGAAACAGAGCCCGAGCTGCTATGGATATGCAACACAACATGATCATGTCTTCTCCACAGTAACCTCAGCATAAATAAAAGGCTCGTTCCGAAAGGGTCAAGCTTTTTTGTTCTCAACGTTCGGCCAGGGTATTCGTCAACAGTAGCATCAGAAACAGTATTAACAATAGCTACTTGCGCTTGACCTTATGAACACGACACACTATGGGTTCGACAGGATGGGCGAATAAGGGCTATATCCCGTGTGCAATGTGGACATGGATAAAATAGCTGATCCCAAGCAAACCCAGATCTGTATGGAATCTCGTCCAGGTTGTTATCGAGTATTTTTGCATGCCAGGAGTCTGTCGGATTAGCCGTTCGTAGAGAGGGGAAGCCCGATAGACTCCTGGTAGTGCTATTCGATAAGTTCAACACTTACGCGTTGAAGAATTGGGTACACCGCCGGCCCGAATTGATTGTAGACCGCAACGTCAGCTGCGTCACGACCAAAACCTATAGCCACATATCCTGGTGTCATTTCTTCCTGCGTGGCATCGAATGCATACCAGCGCCCTCCCACAAAAGCTTCAAACCAGGCGTGCATATCCATGGGCTCCAGGCCGTAGTTATACCCTACCACCAAGCGAGCAGGAATACTGATTGCGCGACAGAGTGCTATGCCCAGATGAGAAAGGTCGCGACAAACACCTGACTGTTTTCTATTCACTTCGACAGCGGAAATAGGATCATCACTACTGCCAGGCTCATAACGAATCGTTCTGCGCAACCAGTCTTCAATGGCAGCGACCTGGTCATAGCCTAACAATTGACCTTCGGTTATCTGAAGTGCCATGTGGTTGAAGCTTTCCGATTCGCAGTATCTGCTAGGCAAAAGGAAACTCAGCACCTCATCGGGAAGCAGTTGAACCTCGACGAAGGCTGCACCTGGGGCCTTGTCGATAATATCGGTAGTCATAACTTCCGCCGCAGTGTGAATAGCAAAACGCCCAGGCGCAGCGACTAATCGTTGACAGAGATTTCCATAGTTATCCGTAAACTCGAATGCGGGAACATTGGGAGTCAACTTATACTCCTCGCGACTAATCCATTGTTGGGCCCCACTGCGAGGTCTAAGCATGAGAATAAAAGGTGTGGATACTGAAATTTCAAACTCAAAATCACAGCTAGTAGCTAACAGCATAACGAACCCTTAGATCATTAGAACGCTTACAGAGAGGTTTGTGGTCAGACAAAATTCTCTATTTCCCAGTCGAAGTGCAGTTTTGAACTATCTGATTCTTGCGACTTCGAACAAGCCATCAATATCATGTCTCTTCTAATTTCTCCCTTAAGGCTTCTAGTGTTCTTTCAATACCAGGCTTCCAACCGACGGCTAACAGATACAAATAACATCGCCCAATCATACAAGCTTTTGCCCCCATAGCCAGTGCTTTCTATACATGAGTGTCTCGCAGCAATCCGCTGCACACCACCATCGAGTATGATTTCGACCTTGTCACTCACTGCATCAACGATGCAAGCTAATGCGTTTCCCTGGAGTAAAAGTGATACTAGCGCCAGCTCACTTAAAAGGTAGCGGAATGTTGGCAAAAGCAAAAAAGCTGGCCGATGCTCATGGGTGCTTCTTAACCCCTCAGTTCGAAAATGAAGCCCACGCGCGAATACATGAGAAAACTACGGGGATAGAAATTCTAAGAGATTTCGAAGGCAAACGATTGGATTACTGGCTTACTGGTTTTGGAACGGGCTGGGCCTGGAAGCAATATTGTGTGCATACTCCCAGACACCAGTGAACGCTACCTTACTGCGCCGCTATTTGAAGGAATCGATGCCGAAATGAACACAAAGAAATTAAGATCGTCGAATCCACAGCAAACTAGCGTTTCGATACTCCATTCTGGAGCGCTGCCTAAGCCTATACAATCTGACTGGGCTGGATCAATCAGTATCGTGCAAATTGGTCTTATAGGTTTCTGTTAGCAGAATTACTGATATCAAAGAGAGCAATGAAGCAATCGCTATGTAGACCGACACCCAGACTATGTCATATTCTTTCCATAGTATAGTTGCTATGGTTGGAGCAAAAGCACCGCCAAAAATAGCACCAACTTGATAGCCCAGAGAAGCTCCAGAATAACGAACCTCAGTACTGAATAGTTCGGCAAAGAATGCCGCTTGCGGCCCATACATCATGCCAAGAAATCCCAAGCCACCGCTTATGCCAAGTACTATCAACCAGAAATTTCCGGTATCGATGAGAGGAAACAGGGCAAACGCCCAGATGCCGGTAAGAATCGCGCCCAGCATGAATATTCCACGCCTGCCATTGCGATCGGAATAGGCCGCAGCCACAAACTGGGTCGGCACTTGAATTGCTGATGCCAATAACACTGCGAATAACATTTGATCTCTGGTCATGGCTACGCCATTTGTATCAGTTCCGTAAGCCAGCACAAAGCCAATCAAGATATAGAACGCCACCTGAACAGATAGAAAAGCCCCGGCAGCCAGAGCGATACGTTTGGGATATTTGGCGATAGCCTCAAGTACTGGAGAGCGTCGCACAGGCGCGCTGACTGGGGCTTCGGCCTCTTGTTTCTCGCGCAGGGCTTGAAGTTCCTTAAACGCGTCGGTGTCCTCCATGTGCAATTGCACGTACATGCTAATACCTATCAGCACAACACTGGAGATAAAGGGGATTCGCCAACCCCATTGCAAAAACGCTTCTTCTGAGACTGCATAGCTGATAACCATGAAGGCCACATTAGCCAGAATCACACCAACCGGCGCACCAGCTTGGGCATAAGCGCCGTAATAGCCGCGCTTATTGGCCGGTGCACTTTCAGTAACCAATAGCATCGCACCTCCCCATTGCCCTCCAATGGCTAGACCCTGGGTGAATCGTAACAAACTGAGCAGTATGGGGGCAGCGACACCAATAGTGGCAAACGTAGGCAGCAAGCCTATCAGCGTGGAAGCTATCCCCATCATCATCAGGGCAATTACCAGGGTACGTTTTCGTCCTACACGATCACCAAAATGCCCAAACAATATGCCACCCAGAGGTCTGGCGATGAAACCGAAGGCAAAGGTTCCAAAGGATAGTATCAGGCCTATGGTGGGTGTGCTATCGGGGAAAAAGGCTGACGGAAACACCAAAGCGGCTGCTGTCGCGTAAAGAAAAAAGTCGTACCATTCAATGCTTGTACCAGCCAGGGCAGTGAGTGCGACTTTCCGCATATTGGCTTGCAACTGTGCTTCATTTTCAGAACCAACATTGGATGGGGAGCTTGTATCAGCGGACATGGTGCCTCCAATTTCAACATCTTTTTGTTATCTGCTGCCTGTTTAACAGACGACCGTTCCGAAGCATAACAGGATTTGCTCTGAGGCCACATTAAAATGAGCCCAAAGGCCCTAAATCCGGTATTATAGTGGGATGTATTATGAATTGATTCGATTGCTGCACTTTGCCGCAATCTTCGCCTTGGCGGGTGCTCTCGTTATAGAAAATATGGCCATCAAGGTACAGATCAAAGGAGAAGACGCCAGGAATCTGGCTCGAGTCGATGCCACCTATGGCCTAAGCGCAATACTGGTGTTTGTCTCTGGAATAGCCCTTTGGTTTTGGGTGGGTAAACCCAGCGAGTTCTACACGGCTAACCCGATCTTTCAGGTGAAACTTAGTCTATTTGTGCTAATGGCAATCTGCTCCATCTACCCTGCAATTTTTTTTACTCGGCATCGTCCGGGAGAACAGACGTCAATAGAGGTTCCTACGCCAGTCAGGGTATTGTTAAAATTTCAGTTAGCCCTATTGCTGATAATTCCTTTACTGGCGATTTTAATGGCCCGTGGCTTGGGTCTGGGTTCTTGATCCTGGACAAGGAAACCAGAGTCTGTCGGATTTAACCATTCCTGGCGAGAGTTTGCAGTCGTGAGCCGTCTAACGAAATTGACCGTGAAAAATGGCTGATTAGTGCTCTTCCGCAGTAGAACAGTGTTAAGACCGACAGGCTCCGAGTGGTAACTTATTCAGCTTGTTATTCATCGCTGCGTATCTGCGACTGCAACATCCACTGCCTGGCCCAATTTTTCCACAATCTCTTGAACCTGCATCGATTGAATATTAAAAGGGGGAGCCAGCAAAATATGGTTGCCTCGCAATCCATCGATAGTACCGCTGCCTGGATAGCACATGAGCCCCAGATCCATAGCATGATTCTTAATCAATTGGTCAATTTTCAGGTTCGCATCAAATGGCCGTTTACTGGCCTTATCTACCACCATCTCTATACCCCAAAATAAACCACGGCCTCGAATATCACCCACGGCAGCTTGATTTGAAAACCGCTGATGTAAGCCCCTATGTAATTCGGCACCCCTGTTACGAACATTCTCCAACAGGTTTTCCTCTTCTATGCTTTGCTGAACCGCCAGGGCAGCTGCACAAGCGGTTGCATGGGCCACGTAGGTATGGCCGTGTTTAAACGCCCCGGAGCCGCTTTGCACGGCGTCAAATATTTCGCCTGAACAAAGCATGGCTCCTACAGCTTGATAGCCAGCTCCCAAAGCCTTCGCTATGGCAACAATATCTGGTCGCAATGCTTCCTGCTCGCAAGCAAACAGGCTCCCAGTACGACCCATGCCACACATTACCTCATCGAGGATAAGCAAGATTCCATATTGGTCGCAAATTTCCCTGATTCGTTTCCAGTAACCAGGGGCAGGAACCAGTACCGCCGCGGTTGCGCCGCCCACTGGCTCGGCGATAAAAGCGATAACATTTTCAGCGCCAATTTGCTGAAGCCGTGTTTCCAGCTCGCAGGCCACCCTAAGACCATAGTCCTCAATAGACTCATCTTCTGTTTGGTCTCGGTATTGGTAACAGGGGCTGATGTGCTCCACATCCATGAGCAAAGGTCCGTAGGCTTCTCGCCTTGCCTGATTCCCTCCCGCAGCCAATGCCCCCAAGGTACTGCCATGGTAACTCTGTCGCCGTGCAATAAAAGTCTGCCTCTGAGGTTCGCCTTTCTCCAGGTAATACTGCCGTGCCAACTTCAGCGCAGATTCGACCGCCTCCGAACCACCGGATACGAAATACACATGCTGTATGCCCTGCGGTGCACGCTGAACGAGAAAGTCGGCTAACTTTTCAGCCGGCTCTGAAGTAAAGAACGCGGAGTGAGCAAAGGCTATCTTGTCTACCTGATCTTTTATGGCTTGAGCCACGCGAGGATGAGAGTAACCGAGACAAGAAACCCCAGCCCCGCCACAAGCATCGAGGTAGCGTTTACCATTGCTGTCAATCATAAGAACCCTGACCGTAGCTTGCAACCGGAAGACCAGCTCGAATCTGACGATGAAGAATGTGGGTCTCAGGCATGGTACTTCTCAGCTGACAATGGACTCAGCCGATAGCTGCCGAAACAGTTTCGGAACAGAGAATTCACTGTCCTACAGTTTTGTCCCAGTCTAAAGCATGGTACTTTTCCAGAACACCTAATAAATCGTCGATGGGAATTGCTCGCAGTTCACCACGGGCACTACTGACCGTAGTCGCCTTAAGGATGGCGTTGTAGATAGCTTCTTCTGTGGCTTCCGCCGTTGCTGCGAACAAAGGGGTCATGGATTCGTTGACCATCACCTCGATAGCTACTGGTGCGTCACTGGAGCGAGGTTTACGCACATTGGGATTGGTCGAAAAAGCGATGACATAATCACCGGAACCGTTGCTGGCGAAGGAACCTGTGCGCGCTAGTCCCATGAGAGCGCGCATCGCTATTCGATCCAGATTCCGTGCCGTCAATGGTGCATCGGTCGCCACAACAATCATGATAGACCCATCTTCTTTATCTGTATCTGCTATGGGTTCTAGAAACTCTCGATAAGAGTAACTACCAAGCTCTCTGCCCACAGGCGCTCCATTGATTGAAAGCGCACCACCATAATTGGTTTGCACCAGTACCCCGACAGTATAACCCCCCAGTGTGTCGGGCAAGACTCTGGAACTGGTTCCTATCCCCCCTTTCCAGCCGAAGGCCTGGGTGCCGGTACCGGCACCTACACTGCCTTCTTCTACCGGGCCACTGCGAGCGTTATTCAGGGCCTCATAGACCTGAGCTTGTTGAATTGGATCTGCCCACATATTATTGACGCGACTATCGTTAGTCTCGCCAACAATCGGGTTCAGTGTGTGCTCACCCATCCCTTCTTGCTCATACATCCATTGCTTAAGCGCGTTGGCCGCACTCCAGACACAAAGCGTGCAAGTCAGAAGTATTGGTGTCTCAATTTCACCAAATTCACGCACCTGGGTTTCACCAACCATCTTGCCGTAGCCATTAGCCGTGTGAATCCACGCGGGAATGGGGTTGGTATACAAATTTCCAGGTGCTGGAATAATAGCCGTGACACCGGTGCGAATATCATCTCCGCTGATATGGGTCATATGGCCAACCCGCACGCCCTCAACATCGGTTATAGCATTCAATTCACCCGGATGAAAAACACCGACTACAAGACCAACTTCTCGAGCGCGGGGTCGAATCGCATCCTGTGCGGACAGCGATTGAGCACTGCTGCTTAACAAAAATGTAATAGTAATAAGCAAATTTCTAAATGTCGACTTGTCAGTCATTGTCAGATACCTGTGGTTTAAGCTGCTGTTCAGAATAACGGCCAACCTGGAACGATCATCCTAAATCGCGAATTGCCCAATTGTAGCACTATGCTGTAGGACTGCATGTACCACTACTCAATTGTCTGCCTAGATGCCCTTCCAAGCTTATCAGTTTTTCAATCTGATCTGACAGACTGATCTCATCTCAGGAGCCTATTGGATTTAAGCATTCGCAGCCACGGAAAGCAGAAACCAGTCAGTTCTTGCAGTGGTGAGGCGTCTAATGAGATTGTCCCTGAAAATGATTGATTAATGCTTTCTCGTAGTAGAACAGTGTTAAGTCCGAAAGACTCCTGTTCTATTCTCGACTGCTTATCTGCGCTATTTCATTTGAATCGCATGGAGTTGCCTGCCCATTTTTGATAAGCTCGGCTTCCTAAATGACAGGATGTTCAAGCTCTACCCCTGTCTTTATCGAAGTCCAATTAAGCCCGACACAGAGCATATAATGAAATCACTAGTGAATTCGGCTTCCTTATCTGAAACCCTGCGGCTTATCTGCCTGTTGCCAGTTGCTGGCTCGTTGCTGTTTTCTCTCGTTGGCAACGCGCAGGAATCTGCATATCAAGTGCCAGGAAGCGCAGATGGCGTACCCGTTTTGCAGGGTATGTGGGCAGGCAATACGATTACCCCTTTTCCCAGGCCCAAAGAGTTTGGCGACAAGCTATGGGAAGGCGACTGTTCTCTCCCCGGGGTGTTAGCCGGCGCCAGCTTAGACGAAGCCGAACAAAGCGGGCGAGCTAATGAGTAAGACAACTAAAAAGAACAACGAAAAGGGCATTAATAGTCTTTATCAGAAAGACCCGATAGCTGCCGACCTGTTTCTTTGGGGGCGTCAAAGCAAGCCGCTGAGCAAGCGCGGCTTTCTTAAAAACAGCGGCCTGCTTGCCATGAGCACAGCACTGGGCATGTCGATTCCTTTCTCGCGCTTTATGCCAGCTGGACTTATTCCTGCTGCCTTCGCAGCCGAAGGTTCAGCTCTACAAATCGAAGGAAAGGAAGGTCTCATCGTACTAAATGATCGCCCTATTAACGCCGAGACGCCGGCTCATCTACTCGACGATGACATCACCCCGAATCGCTATATGTTTGTACGAAATAATGGTTTGACGCCAACAGACGTTGCCCCAAACAACTGGCGGTTGGAAATAGGGGGAGAATCCGTAGAACGACCCATCAGTTTTTCCATTGCAGACCTCAGGCAACGATTCGAAGAAGTCACTCTTCAGCTACAACTGGAGTGTGGGGGGAACGGACGCAGTGAATTTGCACCGAGAGCCAGTGGTAATCAATGGAGCACTGGCGCGATAGCTTGCCCAAGCTTTACCGGGGTTCGGCTTAGAGATGTATTAAACTATTGCGGCGTGCTCGGTGATGCTGAGTATATTGGCTACTATGGAGCAGACATTCATCTAAGTGGTGATCCCGATTTAGATCCGATTTCCCGAGGTGTGCCCATTGACAAAGCACTGGAGCGCGAATCGATGATAGCCTGGGCCATGAATGGCGAAGACATACCTTTGCAAAACGGGTTTCCTTTGCGCCTTGTTTGTTCAGGTTGGCCCGCCTCCGTGTCTGGCAAATGGCTAAATCGAATTGTGGTACGCAATCAGAAACACGATGGCGAGAAAATGTCAGCGCCTTCATATTCAGTACCTGTTTCACCTGTTGCGCCAGGCACACGAGTTCCTGATGAAGACATGCGCACAATTGAATCCATGCCCGTAAAGTCACTGATCACTTTCCCACAATCCGGGACAACGCAGGATGTAAGACAGCGCATGACAGTTAGAGGTCACGCCTGGGCTGGGGACAATCAGCTTGCGGCTGTATTTATCTCTATTGACTTCGGCGCCACCTGGCTCCCTTCGGCCCTTGAAGGCGCCGCTAATCGGCTCGCCTGGCAGCACTGGAATAGCTGGGTGCAGTTTCCTGAACCCGGTTATTACGAAGTCTGGGCGCGCGCGATGGATGCACAAGGACGCTCACAGCCAATGGTGGTGCCAGGCTGGAATCCACGGGGTTATTTGAATAATGCTTGTCACCGGGTCGCGGTTCAGGTGGTTTGATTCACATCGACTGTGAATGAATTCAGCTTGAGTCATCACCTATTGAATAAAGCAGTAATCGAACTAAGTATGGATAAGAAATTGAAACTTTCCTTCTTTAAGCCTTCTTTACTGATAGCAATCGCAATCACCTTGGCATCTTATAGCTCCTTGCAGCTTGCCACGGCGCAAGAAAATAGCCAGACCGGTGAGTTAATCAAACAACAAGGATGGCAACTGGTACGGGACAATTGTACCGAGTGCCATACCACTCAAATAATTACGCAAAATTCAGGCACACGGGAAGTTTGGAAAAGTCGACTTGCCTGGATGCAGGAAACTCAGGGACTTGGGAAACTGGAAGCGGCACTGGAGAGTTCCATATTAAACTACCTGGCTGAAAATTACGGACAAAGAACCAGTTCCAGAAGACCAGCCCTGGCCGCCCATCTTATGCCTGCTCAGGCAAACCGCAGGGTGAATCGATGAGCGCAGATCAATTATCCATGTTCGAAGTCGACGCTGAAGTAGGAATAATACCTGGCGCCAAGTCGAAATCTTTTACCGTTTCTTTAAGCAGAACGTTTGCAGCCCCGGCAGAGAAAATATTCGATAGATGGCTTATACCAACCTTTGTCGGTAACTGGATGTTCGGGACACACTTAGGCAATGAAAAAATACTCGACTTACAGAACGAAGTCCGCCCGGGTGGCACATTCATTTATCGCATCGAGCGAAACGAGAAAGAAATCACCCATGACGGTGAATATTTGCAAATAGACCGACCAAAGCGACTCAGTTTTAGCTGGCAGGAAAGTGCCAGGAAGCATGCGAACAAGAGCAAGATCAATTTGAGTCTCGACCCACAACACGGCAAAACTAAATTGAAGCTTTCAATCCAAATTGACCAGGCGCTGGTTCATTACAGTGAAGAAATTAGACAGCAGTGGTCCGAACGACTAAAAGCTCTATCCTGTCAAGTGAGCAAATAGCGCACTGGCCTGCTCTTCTGCAAGCCAGATTTTCCCCTCGCTTTCAGATTTTCTAAAGTCCTGTATTAGATGCCTGTGCCTGCTGAACAGTCAACTCTGCTGCGAATGGCAGAATATAGCCATCGGCCAGGTTTTGCTTGACTACTTTTCGCACTGCATTTACATAAGTTTCTTTATCTGGATAGAGTATATCCAAAGTTTCTGAATCGAATGCCTGGTGTGAACCGTACAGGCCACAAAACCTGTTGCTGCCATTGTTCATGCCTGTGTTCTTGGCTGTAGCCACCACATGCTCGGCGAGGCGTATACCTCCAAGTACATTGCCGTGTTTATCACGCGCGAATTCTACCTTAGGCATCATGCGCGTCAATTGAAGTCTATCCGAAGTGGGTGGCGCCATATCATCACGAATCCACACAAGCAAATGTTCGAAAGCCGCATTCATCACATCACGAAATGGTACTCGACTGTAGGTGGGTAAATCGCAAGCTTGATCTCTAGGCTGAACATCATCTACAGGCAATCCTTCGCGTAAATTCCGAACCTTGCCATATTCAATTTCGAACAGAATATCCGCATGAGAGCTTCCTGCCACTTCCCATTGACGAAAAGTTTCCGTATCTGGTTGCGGTGTTGCGGCACGGCGCGCCATGTCGGTTTCCGCCATGATTTTGAATATCTTAACTGCTTGATCGTCTCTTATACGTCCGCCGCCACCGTGAACCATCACTCCATCGTAGACGGGTTCAAGAGGATGTACATTATTTAGATAGATGGCTAAACGACTTGCAGACTGGGAATGTCCAGTCGCTATGATTTGCTCAGCCTTGAGCCCGTCCAGCATGTCGACTTCCCCAGCCACTGAAGATTCCCCCACCCGGTTAATCGCTTTTCCAACCGCAGAAAATATATCGTAGGAAAGTTCATCGCGACTAAGCATACCGTCGTGGGTCGTATCCAGAGAACCGTAACGAGCAGAACTCCACTGCTTCATGGTATCGATGCCCATCTGTTGAGCAGACACCGCTACATAGGCATAGCCGTTGCGAATAAAATGCGCACCAGACTGCCACCAATCGATATCTTTGTCAGGCCCACCAGTCACATTGATCCATTCAACTATGACGATGCCATTAAATTTTTCAGCAGCTTCAGGTCTACGTACGATAAGACGAGTCTTATAGCGGTGTCCGCTATCCAATACTTCAGCGGTTTCCAATTCTGCTCTGCTGTAGCGATTGGCTCTTCCTTCGACAAAGTATTCTTCTTCCAGATAGCCATTACCAGTCAGTTCGATGGCGCTGGCGCTATAAATTGTATTGAGAGTACCGCTGCCAGCTTCATCTGCAACTATAGGACCTGTGATTTTCGCAGAAGAAACTTCCGCATTTACTACTCCACCCAGAAAGCACAATGAAGTAGTCAAGGCTAGATATTTACCTAATAATTGATACTTGTTGTTCATGAAATCTCCGAGATGTTGTCAAGGTGAGAACTTGCTGTTCGCTATTGCCAGGAGCGCACCAGCTCATCGTAGTCTACCGTTATTCCCTGTGGTTTTTCGTTTGCCAGTTTTGGCTTGGGTGCGCCGGGCTGATTTAACCAGTATTCACGACTCTGCGGTTCATTCAACTGTGGGCCACAAGCACCTAATACCCCAGCTCTTTGCAATCTCTGCAAAAGACGTTCTTGAGCAACTGCCAAGGCGGTCATCGCCTCCTGAGCTGTCTTGGCGCCAGAAGACGCATCTCCTATATTCTGCCACCACAATTGAGCGAGACGGGGATAATCGGGCACATTGGTTCCCGTAGGAGTCCATTGAACCCGCGCTGGAGAACGATAGAATTCAACCAGGCCACCTAGTTCGGCAGAGCGTTCGCTAAAACTCTCGTGACGAATATCGGAGTCACGGATAATGGTGAGGCCGACATGACTCTTTTTCAGCGAAACCGTCTTGGAGGTAACAAACTGGGCATACAACCAGGCCGCCTTGGCTCTACCTACAGGAGTGGAGTTCATCAGGGTCCAGGCGCCAGCATCTTGATAACCGAGTTTCTGCCCTTCTTCCCAATAAGCACCATGGGGGGACGGAGCCATTCGCCATTTTGGCGTGCCATCATCATTCATCACTGGCAGACCAGGAAGCACCATGTCGGCTGTGAAAGTTGTGTACCAGAAAATCTGTTGCGCAATATTGCCCTGGGCCGGAACAGGGCCAGCTTCGCTAAAAACCATCCCTGCTGCCTCAGGTGGAGCATAGCGCTGCAACCAATCCACGTATTTCGTCACCGAATAAACTGCCGCCGGGCCATCTGTTGCTCCACCACGCTCGACCGTAGATCCTACCGGTCTACAACCATCGACACGCAAGCCCCATTCATCGACTGGAAATCCATTGGGGCTGCCTTTGTCCCCAGCACCAGCCATCGACAACCAGGCATCAGTAAACCGCCATCCCAGTGAAGGATCTTTTTTACCGTAGTCCATGTGTCCGTATATTTTTTGACCATTGATCTCGCCAACATCATTAGTGAAAAACTCAGCGATATCCTCATAGGCGGACCAGTTTACTGGAACACCCAGTTCATAACCGAACCTGCCAAGAAACCGTTGCTTTAGTTCCGGGTCTGTAAACCAGTCATAACGAAACCAGTAGAGATTGGCGAATTGCTGATCCGGCAACTGATAAACTTTACCGTCTGGGCCTGTAGTAAAAGACAGCCCGATAAAATCTTCAAGATCCAGGGTCGGCGAGGTTACGTCACTGGCTTCGGCCGCCATCCAGTCGCTAAGATTCCTAACTTGTTGATAGCGAAAATGCGTGCCGATCAAGTCAGAGTCATTCACATAGGCATCGTAAATATTTTCACCAGACTGCATCTGTGTTTGCAGCTTTTCAACCACGTCACCTTCGCCTATCAGGTCATGGGTTACTTGAATTCCGGTTATCTCCGAGAAGGCTTTCGCCAACACCCGGGCTTCATATTCGTGAGTGCTAATGGTCTCCGATACAACCTTAATTTCCATGCCGACAAAAGGCCTTGCCGCATCAATAAACCACTGCATCTCCGCCAACTGCTGTTCATGGTTTAATGTAGACGGTTGAAATTCTGGTAGCCAGCGCTCAGCATCCTCAACATCGGCGGATGTTGTGACCACCGTTGAGCATAGAACTGCGCAACCAAGCAGTATTCCAGGAACTTTCAGTTCATCAGAAAACATTCAAAACCCCCTTTAGGTTCTAGCCACAGTCAGTTTGGCCTTCATACGAATATAAAGACTAATACGGCGTAAATACAACAAACGGCCAGTCCCCACCAGAGATTCAGACCTACCAAGCCCAACCAGGCCATGCAGATAAACGCACTACCCAACAAAGAAACAAATAGCCTGTCTCCACGGGTGGTCTCAAAGCGCAATAATCCTACTCTGGGGTTACCACCAGGACTAAAGTACTCCCAAATTGACATAGTCAGGATGAGAACTGCGATTAGCGCGAAGAAAATAGCAGTGGGCTGAGTCCAGGCCATCCAGGACAGATCCATTCATACCCTCGACAATATTTTTGAGTAATTATAAAAGGCCTGAGCTTAGCAAAATTTTACTCTCACCCCAATTATTTATATGCCAGGTTTCTATGCCAGCTACCCAATCCAATTCGACCAGACAAAGCAGTCTCGTTCAATCGATTCTTTCACGCTCTGTCGAGGAAGGATCCACGTTGACAACCGGGCTAATCCCCTGGACTAGTGCGGGCACCTTCTACGCTACCACGCTGGGTGTGCCAGTGCTTGATCATTTACCTTAGGCCTTTTTCAACTATCTCAACGAATTTGTATCAATTGGCCTCGCCGCTTTAGGCACCGGTTTATTACGGCGGTTCAACTCCGCGATTGACGCAGAGCCGGATCAAGCCCTCATTAGTTAAGTTTACTCCGGTACAGCTGTCGCGCTTCTTCAAACTGTGCAAAAACGTGTGACTTTTCAGTTTCAGAGCGCCAACCCGGCCAGGCATCCGCTAATTCTTGTAATTTATCTATCCATCTAATCGCATAGTCTACGGATTGTGGATTGCGAATTGCCTGGTTACCCACTTGAAACCAGACGGGATTGGTAAATGCCTGAGCATAAGCCACGTCCAGAGGGAATCGTTCAGTGGGCCTCCCCTCGGTACGCAGATGACACCAACCACTGCGTTCAATAGTAAGCTCGAAGGAAATATCGAGACTGTTAGCATTTCTACGTAACGGAAAAGTTTGTAGCAGTTCTCCATTACAAACCAAGGCGAGTTCTTGCAGATCGGTAATTGAACGCAGCCTGCCACTAATAGTCACTTCGCCACCTTCTGCCCCTAGCTGAACTGTGTCCCCAGGCATTGACGTACCAACCTGCATTTCCAATAAGGGGCCGGAACTGACAAAGGCACGGCCTCGTTTCAGAGCGTTAAACCAGGCATCCATAGTCAAACCCAAATTACCCGTGTAAACATAGGTTCTAAATGAGCCCATCAACTTGCTGCGATGCAGTGAGGAAATCGAGTCTTCTCCACCCGTGGCGGTGACACGCAAGCCATTATTCCAAACTGCATAGAGAGGATAAAACCCCGCTGTGGCGGAGTCGGACCATTCCAGTGCATCGGCCGTACCCAGGGCCGCATCTACCATAAAACCCTTGCCACCACCCAGACTAGCTTCTAATGGATCTATTTCTCCCAGATAGGGGTGTACATAACCAGTTATGGCGCCTTGTACTTTTGCCTTTAAGAACATATCGGTATTGCTGGGATAAAGGCTTTCAATTGCAGTCCCTTCATAGCCGGTTACGAAGGGCGAGATCAGATGCTCACGCATGCCAAACATAAACACATGACCATAGAACGGTGGCCTGTACTCCTGGCCAACTACGACTATCTGATCCTCTTCAGAAACCGGGTGCGCTCCACCACCAGGCACAAAGAACTGATAGTCCAGGATGCGATTGTCCTTATTGGCTACTTGCTCCAACACCAGATCCTGGTCTTCTGATCGTGACATCATCATCAAATTTTCAAGGGTATTGTGTAAATTGCCTCCGTAGTTCGCGTGAACATGAGTCGAGGCACTGTACCAACCTTTGGCTCCCATATCAGTCATCTGCTGAAGTTCGACGCTTAGCTGTGTTACTTCTCCCTCCTTAATATCGACACTGTGCTTTTGCGGAAAATATTCAAAACCCTTCACAAAATCTAAAGACGCCTCTCCAACGGGCAAACTGATTTCGAAGTCGCCCGCGTTGTGAAAGATTAGATCCCCACGGGTTCCTGCACGGGCGTAGACATCATTCGGCGTGTAGAACTTGCCATCTGCGGCCCGAAGATGCACGCGATTATGGGTAGTAGCACCATTACCGTCAGTAACATGTACTTTCAAAATTCCCATAGGACGTTTAAAATGCAACTCACTAATATCAACTGAAACCAGTTTTCCTCCATAGGTTTCCAGCAACTTAAGCTGCGGCAAACCTTCTTCGTTAGAAATAAAAGCAATCCATTCTCCGTCAGGTGACCAACGCGGATGGAAGGCATCGTGCTGAAAGAATGTCATCTTGTACGGCGCGCCACCTTTAGTGGATTGCACATAGAGATTATTGAATTGATCGGCGGACCCGCTGGTAGACGTGTAAACAAAACGACGCCCATCGATGGATACGTCAGGCCGCGTTCGATACAAGGTTTGTTCTGCAAGTACAGTGCTGGCCTGTAAGATACCATCTTCAACTGCGGGAACACGTAGTACATTTCCTGAACCCAAGGGCACGTTGCGGTTGGAGATCAGCAGCAGTTCATTGCCACTGGGCAGCCAGGCTGGTGTTAAGTGCATGTCTCCACTGCCGAAATACAGTCTATTGCTCCCGTATTCATTGTCACGGCTTATCGCTACCGGCTCCCCATTCCATCGTCCATTAGCGATAGTTCTTACGTAGACATTGAAATACCCGTTTGGCTTGGTGGACACATAGGCCACTTTACTACCATCTGGAGAGAACACCGGATCAGCGTAAACAGCCTGATCGTCGGTGAGCTTGTGTGAAACGCCCGTTGCGGTATCGAGAATTTCGAGTTGTATGCGTTGATGTGCATAGTCGGCCGTGTAAATAATCCAGCGTCCATCTGGTGACCAATCAGGGGAAGAATGGTAGGCCTCACTGTGGCTAAGCTCATAAGCACTTCCAGTGGAGGGATCTACTTTCCAGATACCGCCATGCATGGCAACAGCAATCCACTGCCCGTCTGGCGACCAGTCCGGGGCCCAGGGAGTGGCACTGGGTGAGGGAGGAAAGTAAAAGTTGTGCATATAGTTACCACCACTGCGAGCCGCAGGGTAGAAACGTACTTGTGCCAACAAGTCGGCACTGAGCAGACTCAAGGCAAGGAATAGAACTAAACGATGGCGTTGGAAATATTTCATGGGCCTTCAGGCTCCTGCTAAAAGTTTGATTCCACAGATGTACGGCTCGAAAAAGGCAGGAGCAAGACTATAACAAACTACCAGCAATGGCATTAGTTTTGGTGAAGTGTGTCATGGTGAAGCAAAACTGCACGGTAGTCGTTTTCGCCAAATAAAGACGACAACGCAAGAAATATTGATGCTGTATAAGCTTATAACGACACCGATCAATAAGTCGGGTCATACATCAGAGAAAAGATATACTGGCGTAGATCCCGAGGTTTGAAAATCCCTGCCAGCTTTTTTTCGATTGCAATATCGGCAACCACTACAGCTATTTCCAGCGACACCTCGCGTATGCTCGATAACGGAGGATATAGCGAACCGGCATCGAGATCACTCTGGCTTACAGAGTCGGCCAGGGCATTTGCTGCGCCAAGAAACATCGCGTCTGTTATTTTGCTTGCCTGGCATGCAATAGCCCCCAATCCCACGCCAGGAAAAACGTAGGCATTATTACCTTGTCCAGGATGGAGTTTTTTGCTGCCTATTTCTACCGCTGCGAATGGACTGCCACTGGTAAATATCGCTCTGCCATCGCTCCAGGTGTAAGCCTGCTCTGCTGTGCATTCAGCACGGGAGGTAGGATTAGATAGTGCAAACAAGGCTGGCCTTTCGTTGATCTCAGACATCAGTCGAATTATTTCTTCGGTAAACGTCCCTGGCGCGCCAGTTGCACCAATAAGAACATGTGGCTTTAGTGTCTTTACCGCATTCGTGAATTCGAACTGCTCACAATCATGGGCATACGCCAGGTTGTGCGACATAAGATCCTTACGACTTTTCACCACCAGCCCATCTTTATCGACAAACCACAGTCGTTTAACCGCTTGCTCTCTGGTCAATCCCTGTTCCATAAAGGCCGAAACCATTAGATCGCCTATTCCCGTCGCGGCCGAACCCGCTCCGAGAAACATAATACGCAGGTCCTTGAAATCAACATGGGAAATACGAGAAGACGCATAGACACCGGCAAGAGTTACCACTGCCGTCCCTTGAATATCATCGTTAAAACACAACACGCGGTCTCGATAGATTTCGAGTAGCTTATAAGCGTTAGGAGTTAGAAAGTCTTCAAACTGCACAAGCGCCTTGGGAAACTTGTCTTGCACGGCACAGATGAATTCTTCGACTAATTCCAGATACGCATTCCCGACGATGCGCTTTTGAGGATAACCAAGATAAAGAGGGTCATTTAACAACTCTTCGTTGTTCGTTCCTACATCCAACATAACCGGCAGACATTGATGAGGGTATATACCAGCACAAGCTGAATAAAGCGCCAGCTTCCCTATCGGGATACCCATGCCGTTTGAACCAAGATCACCGAGACCAAGAATTCGCTGACCATCGGTTACTACAATCACTCTCACATCATCTTCGGGCCAGTTGTCGAGGATATGTCTGATTTCCCCTCTATCGGCCGGTGTTATATAGAAGCCTTTTGGTTTGCGGAAAATATGGGCAAACTCCTTACATGCCTGCCCGACAGTAGGGGTATAAATAAGTGGCAATATTTCGTCGATGTTATCGATGACGGTGCGGTAATAAAGACGTTCGTTACGTTCCTGTAACGCGACTAAAAAAATGTATTTCTCAATATCGAAGGCCTTGCGCCTCAAATTTTCCAAGACACGTACTTTCTGAGTTTCCATGTCACAGGCCACATAGGGAAGCAGCCCGCGTAAGCCCATTTCCTCCCGCTCTTCCCGCGTAAATGCACTGGACTTATTTGTTGCAGCATCGTTAATCAGAGCATAACTCTTGTTATTTGGCATTGCTAACTTTCCTTTTTGGTTCATGGCTCATCGATTTTTTGATCATTGAACCATGCATTGAATCATGCTTAATCGATCGATGGCGCTGTTTCACTTGCCAAGGCAGATTAAGACCGGTAAGCCGTAAATTCATTTCCATAATTCGCACTCTTTTTGTTAAATAGATCAAATACAAATCACCATTTCTCAGTATTAGTGAAATCGATTCTCATTATCGAGATGCTTGATATTGCTCCATGTATTTGTACTATCTGTTTGTTTATATGCTGACTCATATCAGCGTTTAGCAAAGGTATCAATTGCAAATTGGCAGTCTTTTTATGAGATTTTTTATCTCTCTCCCGGCCTATGTAGGCTCAAGTTTTCGAACTTAAAAGCAAGGAACCAATTCACCATGAAGCAGAAACTTAGCTTTCTACACCCGACCCAAAGCAAAGCCCTTGGCAATATGATTTCTAACGAAGTAAATAACCAAAGCGCCAGGAATAATGGTGAGTATCCCGGCCGCTGCCAAAACTCCCCAATCCAGACCAGACGCAGAAACAGTTCTCGTCATAACCGCGCTAATCGGTTTCGCATCAGTAACAGTTAGCGTTCTGGCGATCAACAATTCCACCCAGGAAAACATGAAACAAAAAAACGCGGCAACTCCAATTCCCGATGCTATCAGTGGGGCAAATATTTTCGTGAAGAAATTTGGAAAAGAGTAACCATCGATATAGGCCGTCTCATCAATTTCCTTTGCTATTCCTGACATAAAGCCTTCAAGAATCCATACTGCCAGGGGCACATTAAACAAACAATGCGCCAGCGCCACAGCAATGTGAGTGTCTATCAAACCGAAGGCGGAATACAACTGAAAAAAGGGTAGTACGAAAACCGCTGGCGGCGCCATTCTATTGCTAAGCAGCCAGAAGAATAGATGCTTGTCACCAAGAAACCGATAGCGGGAAAACGCATAGGCGGCCGGCAAGGCCACAGTAATGGCAATCACCATATTCATGACAACATAGGTGAGAGAATTAATATAACCACCGTACCAGGACGGATCAGAAAAGATGGTGCGATAGTTGTCCAAGGTAAAGTCCTGTGGCCACAGTGTGAAGGTGGATAGTATTTCCTGATTTGTTTTGAAGCTCATGTTCAAAAGCCAGTAAAGAGGTAACAGCAGAAAGAGAATGTACAGGCACAGGCTTAGTAGTTTCACTCTGTTTACAGCGCGTTCAGACATAGCCATTATTGGACCCTCCTGCCGCTGGAGGACTGTTCATCATTGTCACCGCTGGTCATTACAGTATAAAAAATCCAACATAGAAGCAGAATGATCAGAAAATAAATCAGGGACATGGCGGCCGCAGGTCCAAGATCAAACTGCCCTACTGCCATCTGTACCAGATCGATCGACAGGAATGTGCTTATATTGCCAGGGCCGCCTCCGGTGACGACAAAAGGCTCGGTATAGATCATGAAAGAATCCATAAAGCGCAGCAGCACGGCTATCAACAATACACGCTTTATCTTTGGCAACTGAATGAAGCGAAACACAGCCCAGCGAGAAGCCCCATCAATACGCGCCGCCTGATAATACACCTCGGGTATCGTGACCAGACCGGAGTAACACAACAATACCACCAGCGAAGTCCAATGCCAGACATCCATTAGAATAAGCGTTATCCAGGAGTCGAGACTATTTTGCGTGTAATTGTAATCGATGCCGAGGCTTGCCAATCCATGTCCCAATAGACCGATATCGACCCGGCCAAAAACCTGCCATATCGTGCCAACCACATTCCAGGGAATTAACAATGGCAGAGCCATCAACACCAGACAAACCGACACTCCCCAGCCGCGTTTCGGCATGGCCAGCGCGATCATAATACCTAATGGTATTTCTATGGCGAGAATTATGCTGGAGAAAAGCAGCGTCCTAAACAGCGCGTTATGAAAACGCTCCGAGGCAAGCACCTCCTGAAACCATTCCGTACCCACCCAGAAAAATTCGTTGTTACCGAAGCTATCCTGCACTGAATAATTCACTACCGTCATCAGTGGAATAATGGCGCTGATTGCAACCAGAATTAACACCGGCATCACCATGAACCAGGCTTTGTTATTGTGTACCTTCATTCCAGGAACTTAGCTTAGTCATTACTTACTCGATAGTCATCGGCGTACAGGTTTATTTTAGCCGTATCAAAAATGATTCGCGGATTTTCCGGTATCCCCACCCCATCGTTCATAACAATATTGATGTGTGTTTCTTTAATACGACCGCGAACAATCTTATGTCGACCTACATCTTCGACCGATGTCACATTGAGGGGTATGCCTTCACTTGCAGATAGTTGTATGTGTTCCGGTCGAATACCCAACTCATAGCGCTGCCCGCTATCGCTGATATTTCTCTGCAAGGAGATTCGATTACCAGCGAACACGGCAACCGCTCCCTCAATAGTACAAGGCAGTACATTCATCCCCGGCGATCCAATAAACCTGCCCACAAAAGTGTGCTCCGGCTTCTCGAAAAGCTGTTCCGGCGTACCTGTTTGTACCACTACCCCTTGATACATCACTATGACCTGGTCGGCAAAGGTTAGCGCCTCAGTCTGATCATGGGTCACGTAGATCATGGTGTGCTGGAAGCGCTGGTGTATCTTTTTCAACTCTGTCCGTAATAGCCATTTCAAATGAGGATCGATCACAGTTAGCGGTTCATCGAAAAGTATCGCTTCAACATCAGTGCGCACTAATCCACGACCTAAGGATATTTTCTGTTTGTCGTCAGCATTCAAGAACCGAGCTCTGTCATTGGCTCGATGTTGTAGACCCAACATCAGCAAAACATCGGCCACGCGTGTCTCTATTTCTGATTTAGGCAGCCTTCGATTGCATAGCGGAAACGCTAAATTTTCGGCAACCGTCATGGTGTCATAGACCACTGGAAATTGAAAAACCTGGGCAATATTACGCTGCTCCGTACTCAAATCCGTAACATCCACCTCATCGAAAAGAACGCGTCCTTCTGAAGGTCTCAATAGACCGGAAATAATATTGAGCAGCGTCGTCTTTCCGCAACCAGAAGGACCCAATAGAGCATAGGCTCCCCCATCCTGCCAACTCTGTTCCAAGGCACGCAGGGCGTAGTCTTGCGCGGAAGGATAACGGTGAGCAATTCCTTGTAGTTCTATAGTTGCCATCAGGAGCCTGTCGAGCTGAACACTGTTCTACTGTGGAAAAGCGTTAATCAGTCATTTTTCACGGTCAATTTCATTAAACAGAACGACTATTCGCCTCACAACTGCAAAAACTGACTAATTTCTGCTTCCTTTCGCTAGGAACGATTAAGTCCGATGGGCTCCTGCTGTTCTTCTCTACCAACAAATCGATTTTCACTATCAAAAAGCAGAATATTCAGCGGACTAATATAAAAGCTAACGGAATGCCCCACGGTGAAATTCTGAACGCCGTGTATCAGCGCGACCCAGGGATTCTCATTCATGGTAAAGTGGACAAATGTTTCCGCGCCGGTAATCTCGGTTACAGTTACCGAGCCTGTCACCTGCATGTCCTGATCCGTTGTTCTTTCTAAACTCAAATGATGAGGGCGGACTGCCAGAGTATAAGCGCCCTCCCTCAAACCACTGAAAGCCAGTGTAGATTGCGATTGATTGTCTACGTACTGAAGGCTGCCAGCTATACAGACCAAAGCCACTGTATTCAACGGTGGATCAGAGAAAATTTTCGCAGCCTGTATATTAACTGGCTTGCGGTAGAGCTCCAGCGTAGGCCCAAACTGTTCGACTCTTCCTTGATGCAAACAGACGGTGTTACCCCCTAGCACCAAGGCTTCAAACGGTTCGGTAGTCGCATAAACCAATACAGCGCCCATAGCCGCAAATAGCTCTGGCAAATCCGCCCTTAGTTCTTCACGTAGTTTGTAATCAAGATTCGCAAGCGGTTCATCAAGCAAAACAAGATCCGCTTTTTTAATCAATGCCCTGGCCAAAGCCACTCGTTGTTGTTGACCACCAGAAAGCGTGTCTGGGGTACGCTTCATCATGTGGCTGAGCTGCAACAAATCGGCCACCTCTTCCACCCGTTTCTGGATTTTTTTCGAATCTATGCCAGCAACTCGCAGTGGAGAGGCAATGTTTTCAAATACACTTAGCGACGGATAATTGATGAATTGCTGATACACCATGGCCACATTTCTTTTCTGTACTGGTTTGCCCAACACAGAAACTCCGTGGAAAAACAATTCGCCATGGTCAGGCTTATCGAGGCCAGCCATTATTCTCATTAAGGATGTTTTACCTGATAGAGTAGGGCCAAGCAGTATGTTTAACTCGCCGCAGTGCAACGAAAGTGTTATATCGCTTAGACAGGTTTCGTTTCCTTGATGGCGCGAAATATTCTGCAACTCAAGCATCTCAACAACCTTGGTTTAAATAGCAGGAAGAGACTGCGCTATGTAATTGGACAAGGCGTCGCGCTGAGCACGACTGAAATAAAACCCTAACTTAGTGCGCCGCCAGAGAATATCGTCGGCAGTCCTCGCCCATTCACCGTTGCAGAGGTAATCGACTTCCTTCTGATAGAGATTGTACCCAAAGTTTACGCCAAGATCCCCCGGCCCTGAAGCATCACCGAGGATCTTGAAGCTTAGAGTGCCGTAGCTGTTTAACCAACGGGTAATGAGATTTGGGCCTAACCAGGCATAGTCCGAAGCCAGTTTTTTGAACAAATTTTCAGGTAGATCGAAATCACCACCGGGCAATATGGCAGATTTGGTCCATGCGGGCTCCATATCAGGGAAAGTAGTATTTAATTTGCTCAAGGCCTCTTCAGCCAGGAGACGATAGGTCGTTATTTTTCCTCCATAAACCGAGAGCAGGGGATGAGGACTAGACTCTAACTCAAGGCTGTAGTCTCTAGACAGCTTACTCGCATTTTTCTCTTCTTCATTTATTTGCTTTTCTTCATCTATAAGTGCTCTTATGCCAGCATAACTGTAAACCACATCAGAGTGCAGAATCGATTTCTTGAAATACAAATTTACTATGGACAACAGATAGTCTGTTTCTTCCCTGGATATTTCTACCCGGGTCAGGTCTCCCTCGTATTTCTGCTCAGTTGTTCCTATCAAGGTAAAGTCTTTCAACCAGGGAATGACAAAAATAACTCTGCCATCGTGATGTTGCAACATGAAGGCTTGGGAACCTGAGTGCATACGAGGCACGACAACATGACTTCCCTTTACCAAACGAATTTCGTGCCTGACTTCTTTCTTGCCTAGCCGCTTCGATAATGAGGCAACCCAGGGTCCGCTTGCATTAATAACAGCGCGGCAGTCTATCTCGCTGTCCGTATTGTTCAAATTATCGTGCAATGTTACGCGCCAACCCGCGTGACCAGCCGTCATTGCCGAACATTCCGTCCTAGTGAGAATACGCGCTCCTTTAGCTTTCGCTTGCAGAGCATTCAATACGACCAGCCTGGCATCATCCACCTGTGCATCCCAATACTCAAAACCACGCCCGATGACTGAATTCAATGGGCCTTCAGGATCTATGCGGATGAAGCGAGAAGAAAAAAAACGCTTCCGTCTGGCCAAATTGTCATACAGGAATAGGCCAGCGCGGATCATCCAGGAATTACGAGAATGGGATAATTGAGGAATATGAAAAGCCAAGGGTCGAATAACATGCTGAGCGGCAGCTGTGAGCACCTCTCTTTCCTGCAAAGATTTGCGCACCAGGCCAAATTCACAAAATTCCAGATAACGCAGTCCACCGTGAATCAGTTTGCTGCTGCTGGAGGATGTTGCAGAGGCAAGATCAGCCTTCTCACAAAGCACTACGTCGAGTCCGCGACCTGCTGCGTCGGCGGCAATGCCGGCTCCGTTTATACCGCCGCCGATAATTAGAAGATCGTGCATAGATTGAAATTGATCCTAACTTGCCCAGTAGCGGGATGGTTTTATCTTGCCCACGAATTGGACAGTTAGTGTAACATGGCTTTTAGCCGAAGAGCCTATTCCCACAGTTCCTTTCAAGAACACAGAACAATTATTTAGAGATGTCTTGTAATGAATAATTATATTCTGGCAATCGACCAGGGCACCACTAGCAGCCGAGCGCTGGTTTTCGACGCAAATGGAAAAAAGTGCTCTGCAAGTCAACAAGAATTCACCCAGCATTTTCCAAAAAACGGCTGGGTTGAACATAATGCTATGGAAATCTGGCAAACGACATTGCGAAGCTGCCAGGTCGCAATACAAGAAGCTGCAATTTCAGCAAAGCAGATTCGCTGCATAGGCATCACTAATCAGCGCGAAACTACCATCGTATGGGACCGTAGCAGCGGGCAGACCCTATACAACGCGATAGTCTGGCAGGACAGAAGAACCAGTAGCTATTGTGATGAGTTAAAGGCGAAAGGTCTGCACAAAAAAATTCAGGAAAAGACAGGCCTGCTCATCGATTCCTATTTCTCTGCCACAAAAATACGCTGGATTCTTGATCATGTGCCCGACGCCAGACAAAAAGCTGAAAACGGTGAACTTGCGTTTGGCACTGTTGACTGCTTTTTGCTTTGGCAACTAAGCGGCGGCAAGAGTCACCGCACAGATGCCACTAATGCCTCAAGAACCATGCTGTTCAACATTCATAAGCAGCAGTGGGATGAAGAGTTATTGGCGCTTTTCGGCATACCCAGGTCAATGTTACCGGAGGTGCTGGATTGTGCTGCCGATTACGGCAATTGTGATGAAGAACACTTTGGCGAGCCGATTTCAGTGGCAGGTATTATTGGCGATCAACAGGCCGCAGCGTTTGGACAAGGCTGTTTCTTCAGAGGAATGGCGAAAAGCACTTATGGCACCGGCTGTTTTCTGTTACTAAATACAGGCAAACAGGTAGTCAAATCCAGCAATCGTCTGCTTAGTACGGTGGCTTTCAGGCTCAAGGGTGAAACCCGTTATGCCCTGGAAGGCAGCATCTTCATGGCAGGCGCGACCATGCAGTGGATTCGTGACGGATTGAAGCTGATTGAACACGCCAGCGAGTCAGAAGCTCTTGCTGCGCAGACAGACGATGACTTAAGCGTGTTCCTGGTGCCCGCGTTCACCGGACTAGGGGCTCCTTACTGGGATCCTGATGCGCGCGGTGCACTGCTTGGGCTGACTCGTGATACTGGTGTAAAGGAAATAGTCACTGCGGCTCTACTCTCCGTTTGTTATCAAAGCAAAGACTTATTGCAGGCCATTGAAGCGGATGGTGCTCGCGTGAGCACACTTCGGGTCGATGGCGGAATGACTAACAACGACTATGTAATGCAGAAGCTCGCTGATTTGCTGAAACTAGAAATTCACCGGCCCGTTCTCACCGAGACCACGGCACTGGGTGCTGCCTACATGGCGGGCTTGCAAGCAGGAATCTTCCCTTCCCTGCAAGCTATCGGCGAGAAATGGCAGTTAGACTGTAGTTTCAAATCCGGTAAGGATGATGATTGGCGCGAAAAACAGTATCGAGGATGGCTGGATGCCGTCTCCAGAACAAGAGTTAGCAATACGGAGCATCAATAATGGAACTTCATTTAATCAGGCACGGAGAAACCAATTGGAACAAAGAAGGGCGTGTGCAGGGTCAAAGTGAGTCGCAACTAACAAAACCAGGCATTCAACAAGCAAAAAAACTGGGTGAACGAATCGCTGATATTCAATTCGATAAAGTTTATTGCAGCAGTAGCTTGCGCACCCGACAAACGGCGGAGCATGTGTTCGCTGGGACTCAAGCCACAATCATCTACCTCGATAACTTGCGAGAAATCTATCTAGCCCACTGGGAGGGACAGCTATACGATGAAATTGCTGAAAAAGAGTCAGATTCTCACGGCCATTTTTGGCAACAGCCTCATCTATTTCAAGTTGCGGGAGCCGAAAGTTTTTTCCAATTACAGCAGCGCGCTGTAGATACAATTGCAAACATTTCGGCAGATCAACGAATGAAAGAGGCCCATCATAATAAAATTGCGGTTATCAGCCATGGCGCCCTGATCAAGACCTATCTTTGCCACATTGAAGGCCGCACCATGGATCAGTTATGGGATCCACCGCGCATGCATAACTGTGCCCATAGTATTGTTAAGTTGAACCTGGCTGATGATGGCAATACAAAGGCCAACATAGTCCTGTACGCGGACCAACCTGCTAATAAGGAATATTCATGAAGACTGAAATTTCAGGTCAGATAGTTTTAAAATTGAATCTCTGGGTAAAAATAGCCAGCCTCGGGAGCCTGATCCTGGGGCTTGGACTAGGCCTGTTAAGCTTGACCTCCGTCGCCGGAGTCTGGCTGGGATTTTGGGACTTCAGACGCGGATTTTCTCTTTTAGGCAGTGCCAACCAATACGGACAAATACTGGTTTGGGTTTGCCTGGGGCTCAGTATCGCCATTTTCATTGCGGCTCAGTTTTTTGTTATTAGAAAGAGCGGAAAATTTGTCACATTGGCTGTAATAGGGGCGGTAGTGGCCTGGACAGCCTATATGATTCCGGAAAGCTTTCGCCCTGGCGAGGCTGTCAATTATCCACCCATACACGACATATCAACGAATCGCTTAAACCCACCGGAGTTTGATGCTATTTTGCCATTGCGAGCTGATGCACCGAATACAGTCGAATACGGTGGTTCAAACAATGTGACCCCGGAGCGATTGATCGAGTTAACCGATGAAGCCTACCCGGATCTAACAACAAAGCGTTATAAGGATTCCATCGAAACTGTTTTTGAGAAAGCCCTGGTCGCAGTTGACGAGCTTGGTTGGGAATTAGTCGCTCAAGATATTTCTGTAGGCAGAATAGAGGCAACGGATACTACGTTTTGGTTTCGATTTAAGGACGATATCGTCATTAAAATTGAACAAGTAGGAACCGATAGCCTTGTTGACGCAAGATCGGTTTCGCGCGTAGGAACAGGGGATGTTGGTGCCAATGCAATACGCTTGAGAAAATTCTTTGAACTTCTTGAGAATTAGATTTAAGACGATATGGAATTTTATGCTAACCCTTATTCAAAACGACGACTATGAAACAAAGTAATAAGCCTGCCAACATGACTTTGTTTTTTGGCATCAGTCTCGCTGTTTTGAGCTTATCGCAACTCATTGGTTATTGGGTAAATGCCAATATTGCAATAAACTCTACTGTCGAGTTAAACGGCTTGATTCACTTCACCCATATTCGGAACTACGGTGGCGTGTTTGGAATGATGCAAGGCATGGGCTGGTTATTTGGCGCAATCAGCATCTTCCTGCTAATTAGCGTAAGTCTCTATCTATGGATTGGAACGTCCATCAAACGTTACGAATATCTATGTTTTGGTTTTATTGTCGGCGGGGGTGCTAGCAATATCCTCGATCGCTTTCTGTACGGCAGTGTCATTGACTTCATCGATATACAACACATCCCGTATTGGAATTATATTTTTAATACAGCCGATGTTATGGTACACGCAGGAATCTGGCCCTTGCTATTTTTCAGTTTCTTCGCCAAAGAAGAGGCTGAGATTTAATCAGGAGCCTGCCGAACTTAACCATTCCTAACGAGGGGAAGCAGAAATTGACTAAATCCGTGGGAAACAGCCGCCTTTTATAGCCCTTGCGTCAAACAGGGTTTAACTCTTGTGGGCCTGTAATTTCAGGGGCTTAGCTCAGTTTCCAATTCATAATCTGGAAGAATTTGAGTCCTTGATCTATGCAGCTTATTAAAGCCGGGTTTTGTAGCATGAATCGCATGTAAGCCTGGCTGCTTTCAGAAAGCTGGACAGCATAGCTATTGAAACCTACTACCACCGGCGCGAACATACAATCGGCCATTGAAAACTCTCCAAACAGGTATTCACCCCTCTGGCTGAAGCTCGTCCTGGCTTCGGCGAATAGTTGATCCACCCGTTTGCACTCTGCCAGCGCATCGTCGCCTGATTTCGGCTCGCTTCGCGCTCGACAATTCATGGGGATTTCGGAGCGAATCGCGAAAAATCCAGAGTGTATTTCGCTGCAATAAGCCCTGCACAGGCCTCGATCTTCTATTGCCTGCGGAAGTGCCCGACCTGCCAAATATTTTTCTGACACATATTCGCAAATTGCCAGTGAGTCCCAGATCGATGTTTTCCCATCTTTTAGGGCAGGCACACGAAGTGTGGGTGAATACCTCGCCAGCTCCTGTTGGTAGCCTTCAGTAAACAGCGCGACCTTAATCTCTTCAAACGGCAGTTCAAAATGCTTAAGCAATAACCAGGGCCGCAATGACCAGGAGGAATAATTTTTGCTGCCGATTATCAATTGCATGGTGTTCTTCCTGACATCTTTTCTTTGCACCAAGCTGTGCTTTGCTTCAGCGCTTTACTTCAGCGTTGGCTCAGCCATCAAGATTATGGGACTATAACGGAAACGATTTACAACTTGTAGAAGCTATTGAACACGTTTACCTGTTTATTATTGTGGAGTTAAAGAATTGAGCAGACCAAGATTTAGTGGAGTCCTTGCTCCCGTTATCACACCTTTCAGAGAAGACCTGAGTCCAGACTTCAATCGCCTCCTGGCACACTGCAACTGGCTGCTGGATCAGGGAGTCGGTCTCGCAATTTTTGGTACCAACAGTGAAGCTAACTCGCTGTCAATCAGTGAAAAAATGCAGCTATTGGATACACTTTTGGAAGCGGGGATCGATTCCTCGGCAATGATGCCGGGTACCGGCAGTTGCGCATTAACTGACTGTGTGGAGTTAACAAAGCATGCTGTGGGCCTTGGCTGTGGCGGGTCTCTGATGTTGCCACCATTCTATTACAAAGGGGTCTCCGACGACGGTCTGTATGCGTTTTATTCTGAAGTTATTCAACGTGTGGCTTCGTCACAATTAGACATCTATCTCTACCACATACCCCCCATCTCTCAAGTACCGATTTCGCTGAACCTAGTGGACCGCCTGATGAAGGAGTATCCCGAGAACATTGCCGGTATAAAAGATAGCTCAGGAGACTGGGAGAATACGCTAGCATTAAATAAGGCTGGGTGGCCCGATTTCAGAGTTTTTTGTGGATCTGAGAACTTTCTTTTGCAAAATATGATCCATGGTGGCTCCGGCTGTATATCTGCCACAGCTAATGTTAATCCTGCGGCTATTCATCATCTGTATGTTAATTGGAGAAGTGAACGAGCAGAGCAATTGCAAGGACAGCTAGATGAAATCAGAGCCTTATTTCAGCGTTTCCCAATGATTCCCGCCTTGAAAGCTGCTACGGCTCATTTCGGCAATGACCGCGAATGGCTTCGAGTGAGGCCCCCGATAAGCGAAATGAAGACTTCCCAGTTACAGCTATTGAAGACTGAAATGCGTGGCGCTGGATTCTCCATGGATAATCTTTGATTGCTAAACTTTCAAGCTAAGCTGTGTTCCAGGCAGCTAACACGGGATCAGACATTTAACCTGGAGAACACGATCTCAACAGAGCAAAGCACAGCCTTGAGGTAGCCTCAAGGCTGTGTGAATTGCTGCTGAAACTAGTTGTATTTACCGGCATCATAGGACAAGCAGAACGGTAGAATCATATGGAACCAAGAAAAAATATCGGCTTATCACTTGATGATGCTTGCCAGAAGCAATGCAAGCAGGCAGTAACAGCAACAACGCAGAGAAAACTCGCCTCTCAATCAGGAAAAATGAGCCAGGCTATGGGAAGAAACAAGAATGAGGCTCCCCTTATAGCAGAAAGCAGTACCTGAGTCCTTTAGGACTGGCTTTTCAACTTGTGTTTTGACTTACCTGTTCTGCCATCTACGCAGTTGAGCAGTAGTGAATAATGTTTCGCTACTGCCAGCAGGAGAAGACTCAGGAAGAATAGACCGCTTGCGCGGCGCTTATAGCCTTGCTGGTATCGACAGGCAATCCGTTTGTTACCAGTACATTTCCCAAAGCAGAAAGGCAGAGCAATACATTCTTCCTGTTGCTGGCATAACCCATAAGACCAATGCGCCATACCGAGCCCGCCAATGCGCCCAGGCCTGCGCCAATTTCAAGGCTATAATCATTTAACAATGCTGCTCTAACACTGGCATCATCAACAGAGTTTGGAAAAGAAACCGCGTTCAACTGAGGCAAGCGAAATTCTTGATCTACGACGAAAGATAAACCTAAGGCTTCGATACCAGCAGCAAACGCTTCATGGTTAAGTGAATGTCGTTTCCAAGCGTTTTGCAAACCTTCTTCTTCAAGGACTAATAGCGATTCATGCAAGGCGTAGAGAGAATTAACAGCTGCTGTATGGTGGTAGGATCTTTTGGCATCGCCACCCCAATATCCCATGAGCAAATTTAGATCCAGAAACCAGCTTTGTACTTTTGATTTTCTTTCACGAATAACTTTGACTGCACGCTCTGAAAATGAAACTGGAGACAAGCCTGGAACGCAGGACAAACATTTTTGTGTTCCGGAATAGATAGCATCAATTCCCCACTCATCCACTTGCAACTCGATACCGCCAAGAGAAGTCACCGCATCGACAATCGAGAGACAATCGTGTTTAGCAGCAAGACCGCAGAGTGCCTCCACGTCAGACCGAGCCCCGGTTGAAGTTTCAGCATGCACACAGGCTAGCGCCTTGGCATTCGGATTGTCTTTTAAGGCCTGTTCTACTTTATCGATATCTATGGTGCTGCCCCAAGGGTCTTCCACCATAATCGCTTCGGCGCCGCAACGCTCAGCATTCTCCTTCATGCGCCCACCAAACACACCGTTCTGACAGATAAGCACTTTGTCCCCGCGTTCCAGCAAATTGGTGAAAGCTGTTTCCATACCAGCAGAACCAGGGGCAGAAACCGGCATGGTGAGTTCGTTACTGGTTTGAAAAGCGCGTTGTAACAATAGTTTGGTCTCATCCATCATTTGAATGAAAGCAGGATCAAGATGACCAATCGTGGGCCTGGACAAGGCCTCAAGAATGCGTGGGTTTACATCAGAAGGACCAGGCCCCATTAATGTTCTAACTGGCGGCGAGAATGAGCTGATCATCGTTTAACCTCTCGGGAGAACTAATTTAGGAGCGTCTGCAAAAGCATGCCAGGTTGAGATTATCATCAAGACAATATTTTTGAGTCAATGCCTGCCAGGCAGGAGTTAATGTAGCCCGCTGTTTTTCTTGTTCTCCTGAGTTCATTCAATCTGGCGCACGTGGATTTTCGCATCCTGAAAGATGATGACGAATAGCTTGCTGAACTTTTGTGTACCTGGAATAGAACTGTTTATTCTGCGGTAGTTTCCGCTGGTGCTTCGATTTCATTGGCTTCAGTAGTTGGGCGATCCACCAATTCAACATAGGCCATAGTGGCCCTGTCGCCAGCACGTTCAGCGCACTTCAATATACGAATATAGCCTCCTGGACGGTCTGCATAGCGCGGACCAAGCTCTGTGAACAATTTGCCCACTGTCGCTTTACTGCGTGTACGATTGAACGCGAGTCGACGATTTGCAACACTATCATTCCTGGCCAGTGTAATTAGTGGCTCCGCCACAGACCTTAGCTCTTTAGCCTTAATCAGTGTGGTTTTGATAATCTCATGCTCGACTAATGAAATAGTCATATTTCGAAACATGGCTGATCGGTGCGAACTATTTCTATTTAGCTGGCGACCGCTTTGTCGATGACGCATAACTCTCTACCTTATAATTTCCGGCTTGATCAGCTTGACTGATTCTAAGCTGCCCGATCGTCAGATTTAATACTGGACGGCGGCCAGTTTTCTAGACGCAAACCAAGCGATAATCCGCGCGTGGCCAACACGTCTTTAATTTCTGTTAAAGACTTTTTACCCAGGTTTGGAGTCTTCAGTAACTCAACTTCCGTACGTTGAATGAGATCGCCAATGTAATAAATATCCTCAGCCTTGAGACAGTTTGCAGAACGTACTGTCAATTCAAGGTCATCAACCGGTCGAAGCAGGATTGGGTCAATCTCGTCTTCGTGTTCTTCAGGCTCGGCCACAATCTCGCTTTGCAAATCAACAAACACCGCCAACTGATGTTGCAAAATTGTGGCGGCACGACGAATAGCTTCTTCAGGATCAATGGTGCCATTGGTCTCTAAATCGATGACCAACTTATCCAGATCAGTTCTCTGCTCTACGCGAGCATTCTCCACAGAATAAGATACGCGAGTAATCGGCGTGTAGGAGGCATCCAACAATAACTTGCCAACACTGCGAGTCTCGTCATCCTCAGAAACACGACTGTCTGCAGGTGAATAACCCCTGCCTTTGCGTACCGTAAGACGCATGTTGAGTTCGCCATTTGTATTCAGATTGGCAATAACATGATCAGGGTTTATAATCTCCACATCATGATCAACAGCGATATCTCTGGCTGTTACAATGCCTGATCCTTTCTTGCTCAAGCGCAGAACTGCTTCGTCATTGTTATTTAATACAACGGCGACACCTTTAAGGTTAAGAAGTATCTCGATAACATCTTCCCGCACACCTTCTATGGTGCTGTACTCATGTACAACCCCATCAATTTCGACTTCTTCTACTGCGCAACCAGGCGTTGAAGACAGTAGTATTCTTCGTAGTGCATTGCCAAGCGTATGCCCAAAACCACGTTCCAATGGCTCTAATACCACCTTTGAATGACAGGAATTGAACTCATCAACCTGTATTACTTGCGGCGTTAAGAAGTCTGATAAAGAAATTTGCATTAAATTCACCCTTTGTGTGATTGTCACTACTTAGAATATAGCTCGACGATCAGGTTCTCATTGATCTCTGCCGGCAGGTCTTCTCGCTCAGGTTTGCGAGTAAACTGTCCTTCAAGCCTGCTTCGATCTACTGACACCCAATCAATAGGATTACGCTGCGAAGCCAATTCCAATGCTGATTTAATTCGTAGCTGTTCTTTCGCTTTCTGCCGAATAGCCACAGAGTCACCTTCAGATACACGGTAAGAGGCGATATTTACTACCTCACCATTAACCGTAATGGACTTGTGTGCCACTAACTGACGCGCTTCGGCACGGGTTGAGCCGAAACCCATACGGTAAACAACATTATCTAGCCGGCATTCCAAAAGCTGCAAAAGATTTTCGCCAGTAGCACCCTTCAAACGTGCCGCTTCCTTATAGTAACCCCGGAATTGCTTTTCCAGGACACCATAAGTTCTTCTGACTTTTTGTTTTTCACGCAGTTGCACACCGTAATCAGATAAACGACCACGACGCGCACCATGTTGACCTGGGATTGTATCCGTCTTGCATTTGCTATCGATAGGGCGAATACCACTCTTCAGAAACAGGTCAGTTCCTTCGCGGCGGGACAACTTGCATTTTGGGCCTAAATAACGGGCCATATTCTATCTCCTGTGCTCTTTATGTCAGAAGAGCTTCTGCTTACTTTTTGTTTAGACGCGTCGCTTCTTGGGCGGCCTGCAACCATTGTGTGGAATTGGTGTAACATCGGTAATATTACCAACGCGAAGACCGCAATTATTAAGCGCCCTAACCGCCGATTCACGGCCAGGGCCAGGGCCATTTACTTTCACGTCCAGCGTCTGTAATCCGTACAATTCAATAGCTGTTTTTCCAGCTTTCTCCGCCGCTACCTGGGCCGCGAAAGGTGTGCTCTTTCTGGAGCCACGAAAACCAGAGCCGCCGGCAGTTGCCCAACTCAATGAATTTCCCTGACGATCAGTAATATTAATGATCGTGTTATTGAAGGATGCATGAATAAAAGCAACGCCATCAATGACAGCGTTACGGGGTTTTTTCTTGGTAGACTTGTCTGCTGGCTTGGCCATAAATTATTCCATTGAACTCTGTTCTTGCGTTTTAAGTACTCTGCTTACGATGTCTGAATCAACGAACACCTCAATGAACTCGATTGCCGACTATTTGCGTATTGGTTTACGCGGTCCTTTTCTGGTTCTAGCATTAGTTTTCGTGCGCTGCCCACGTACGGGCAGTGAACGGCGATGACGTATGCCACGGTTACAGCCTAGATCCATAAGCCGTTTGATGTTCATAGAAACTTCGCGCCTTAAATCACCTTCAGTAATAAGATTGGCGACTTCCGCTCGAATGCTGTCCAGCTGCTCTGGGCTGAGCTCGCCAGTCTTGGTTGAAGGCGTGATTCTCGTCTTGTCACAGATCGCGCTTGCGGTAGTTGGACCAATCCCATAAACATAGCGCAATGAAATAACGATATGCTTGTTATCGGGTATATTGACTCCGGCAATACGTGCCATAAAGGTGCTCCGTTCTCTCTAATTCTTACTTACATTCGGTCTAATCAGGTTTAGCCCTGACGTTGTTTGTGCCTTGGTTCGGCTTTACAAATTACACGCACAGAACCGTTGCGCTTAATCACTTTGCAGTTCCGGCAAATCTTCTTAACAGATGCTCTAACTTTCATGTTCGTTCTCCGTTATTCCTTAAAACAGGATCCCAATCGCTTCTGGCGAGAACCTAAATACCACTACGCCCGTAGTTGCCGAGCTTTGATTTCTTCATCAGAGAGTCATATTGATGAGACATTAAATGTGATTGAACCTGTGACCAAAAATCCATAGTTACAACCACTGAAATCAATAAAGCGGTACCCCCCAGGTTAAATGGCACGTTCGCAAACATCTGCATAAAATTCGGCAATAAACAGACTAAGGTGATATAGACCGCACCAAACATAGTCAATCGGGTTATCACACCATCGATATACCTGGCAGTTTGCTCCCCAGGTCTAATACCCGGAATGAAAGCACTGGAACGCTTTAAATTCTCAGCTACATCGCGTGGGTTGAATACCAACGCCGTGTAAAAGAAGCAGAAGAAAATAATCATCGCGCTAAAAATAATTATGTAAAGCGGTTGACCAGGACCAATAAGGAACGCTAATTCCTGCAACCATTCTGAGCCTTCAGCCTGCCCAAACCAGTTAGCGATAGATGCCGGGAATAATAGAATACTGCTGGCAAAAATAGCTGGAATCACGCCGGCCATGTTAATCTTAAGGGGTAAATGACTGGCTTGAGCCTGATACATCTTCCTGCCCTGCTGACGTTTCGCGTAGTTAACCGTAATACGACGCTGCGCCCTTTCTATATAAACGATACAAGCAACAACAGCGATTGCGATCAAACCGACTACCAACAGAAGCACACCATTGATCTGGCCTTCGTAGGCTTGAGTGAGCGAGGTGCCGATTGCGGCTGGGAAGCCTGCAACAATGCCTGCAAAAATAAGCATCGAGATACCATTACCGATTCCTTTTTCTGTTATCTGCTCACCTAGCCACATCAAAAACATAGCGCCAGTGACCAATGAAATAATCGCTGTCAGGTTGAACACCAGCCCTGGTGCATAAGCCATAGGGGCGAGTAGACCCACTGTCATACCAGTGCCTTGAATTGTTGCTAAAACCAATGCCCCATATCGAGTGTATTGCGAAATTTTACGGCGGCCTGATTCACCTTCTTTCTTTAGCTGATCTAGTTGCGGGCTTACCGCAGAGAGTAGTTGCATAATAATTGAGGCCGAAATATAAGGCATGATCCCTAGAGCCAAAATACTCATTCTTTCCAGCGCACCACCACCGAACATATTGATCATGTCAGTAAAAGTGCCTTCTTGCGCGGAAAAAAAAGAAGCTAGCTGCAATGGGTCAATACCAGGTACAGGTATGTGTGTACCAATTCGATAAACGAAAATAGCAAACAACAAAAATAACAGACGCGCTTTTAGCTCGCCGAGACCTGCGCCTATATTTTCTGGAGATATACTTGGTTTATTTGCCATTGTTACCTATTGCTGGTTTCTCTATTCGTCTGTTGCAGGCTTCTCTGCCGTTGCTTTCGCTGGCGTGTCAGCTTTCCTGACTAATTTCTTAAGCTTCACTGGCGCTTCTATGTCGATGATCTTACCTCCCGCTGCTTCAATGGCTGCACGCGCACCCTTAGTAACACCAATACCTTGAAGAGTTACTGCTTTTGTCACTTCGCCAGACAACATAACTTTAGCTCGCTTTATATCTGCTGTGATCAAGTTAGCTGCGCGCAGCGTATCGATAGTCACCACGTCGGCGTCTACTTTGTTCAATTCTGAGGTTCGAATCTCGGCTGAAACACGACCTATGCGAGAGCCAAAACCATATTTGGGCAAACGCATTTGCAAAGGCATTTGACCACCTTCAAAACCTGGCCTTACTGTGCCACCGCTTCGAGACTTCTGGCCTTTGTGACCACTACCACTGGTTTTGCCTGAGCCACTACCAATCCCACGACCAACGCGTTTCTTCGCTTTATGGCTGCCAGGAGCAGGGCTTAATGTATTTAATTCCATCACGATTTCCTTAGTCTACGGCGACCATGTGGCTAACTTTGTTAATCATTCCTCGCACCGATGGGGTATCTTCCACTGCAACGGACTGGTTCATGCGACGCAAGCCCAAGCCTCTCAAACACAGCTTGTGCTTAGGAAGTATGCCTATAGGGCTACGTACTAATGTAACTTTGACTGTCTTCTTTTTTGCCATTTTGCTAACCTGCTGTCCTTTAACCCTCTATCTCATCAACCCAGCATCATCTCATCAACCCACTATTTCATCGACGGGCTTACCGCGCTTCATGGCGATATCTTCAGGTGACCGCATGTCTCGCAGGGCGTTAAAAGTAGCTCTAACTACGTTAACGGGATTAGTTGAGCCATAACATTTAGCCAGTACATTCTGCACGCCTGCCAATTCTAATATGGCACGCATCGCACCACCAGCAATGACACCTGTACCTTCAGAGGCTGGCTGCATATAAACTTTAGAAGCCCCATGCTTGGCCTTAATGGGATACTGCAATGTATGCCCATCCAAATTAACGGTAATCATGTTGCGCCTGGCTGACTCCATCGCCTTCTGAATCGCCAAAGGCACTTCTCTGGCCTTGCCGCGACCAAAGCCAACACGGCCGTTGCCATCGCCCACTGCTGTAAGTGCTGTAAAACCAAAAATGCGACCACCCTTAACCACCTTCGCTACGCGGTTAACCTGAATCAGCTTTTCCTGCATGCCTTCTTCGTTTTTCTCAGGCTGCTCTCTAAATGCCATAGTTCAAACCCTTAAAATTCTAATCCGCCCTCACGAGCCGCTTCAGCTAACGCCTTTACACGACCGTGATAGGCATAACCTGATCTATCGAAAGCAACTTTTTCAATGCCTGCTGCCTTGGCTCGTTCAGCGATTAATTTTCCAACTTCACCAGCTGCATCGACATTGCCAGTCTTACCACCACGCCTACCTTTTTCAACAGTAGACGCCGAGGCCAAAATTTGATCACCAGAAGATGAAATTACCTGGGCATAGATATGTCTAGGTGAGCGATAAACGCACAATCTATTCATATGTAGTTCGCTAATCTTTGCTCTGGCTCTTTTTGCTCGCCTAATGCGAGCTACTTTTTTAACACTCATATTTAACACTCTTAACTTTGTGCTCTATTTCTTCTTCGCTTCTTTTCTATACACACGCTCATCAGCGTAGCGAATTCCCTTGCCTTTATAAGGCTCAGGGGGACGAAAGTCCCTGATTTCTGCGGCGACTTGACCTACAAGCTGCTTGTCCGCGCCAGAGATCACAATTTCAGTTTGTGTAGGGGTATCGGCTGTTACGCCTTCTGGTAACTGATAATTAATTGGATGCGAGTATCCAACGGTAATATTTATTCTCTTGCCTTCAGCCTTCGCTCTATAACCAACGCCTTGGAGTTCCAATTTTTTTTTAAACCCCTGGTTAACACCGACAACCATGTTGTTTATGAGAGAGCGAAAAGTACCTGCCATCGCATTTGCCTGACGTGAACCGTCTTTCGCGGAGACATTGAGAATCTCTCCGTCTCGTGCAACAGCCACGGAGCCGTGCAGCACCAAGTTTAAATTTCCCTTCCTGCCTTTTACCGAAATTTCAGATTCGCTTAACTTTGTTTCTACGCCTTTAGGTATCTCTACCGGGCTATTTGCTATTCTGGACATAATATTGCTCTATTCTAGATCCTGACTCTTACATGAGATGGAGCCACAAGATCGAGTATCAACACTAATTAGAAAACTGTACAAAGAACCTCGCCACCAATACCGGCTGCGCGTGCTTGTGTCTCAGTCATCAGCCCTTTGTTAGTGGACAGTATAGATATTCCCAAACCGGCTCTAACCTTCGGTAAATCTTCCTTACCCTTATAACTGCGCAGGCCAGGTCGGCTTGCTCGCTTAATTTCTTCGATTACGGCCTTGCCCTGAAAATATTTTAGCTCAATATTGAGCGTTGGCTTGCCACCGTTCTCGTCAACTTGATAGCCAGTAATATAGCCTTCGTCCTGTAACACTTTAGTGATTGCCACCTTAATCTTCGAAGAAGGCATAACAACTGAAGGCAGTTTCGCCATCTGCGCATTACGAACGCGCGTCAGAAGATCTGCTATTGGGTCTGACATACTCATATTGCTTCTCCGACTACCAGCTGGCCTTGATTAAACCTGGCACATCGCCACGCATCGCGGCTTCGCGTAACTTATTACGGCATAAACCAAATTTTCGATAAACACCATGAGGTCGGCCTGTAATTCGGCATCTTCTCTGTTGACGAACCGGGCTGGCATCGCGAGGCAATTTCTGTAATTTAACCTGCGCATCCCATTTTTCATCATCACCAGCATTAGCGTCCTTAAGAACAGCTTTTAATGCTGCACGTTTGACAGCAAATTTTTTCACCGTCTTTGTGCGCTTGTTCTCTCTAGCTATCATTGAATTTTTAGCCATTATCAGGAGTCCTTTTTCTCTTCGATTGCAGCGGCATCCACCGCTACAGATGTCTCTTCTGCTACTTCTTCAACTGCTGGTGTTTCCGGAGCAGCTTCTGTAACTGGCTCGTCTTCGGCAGATGGCACTGACCCTCTAAAAGGGAATTTCAATGCTGTTAGTAGCGCACGACCTTCGTCGTCGTTAACCGCTGTAGTAGTGATAGCGATATCCAGGCCACGCAAAGTGTCAATTTTATCGTAATCAATTTCTGGAAAAATAATCTGTTCGTTCACTCCCATGGCAAAATTGCCACGTCCGTCAAAAGACTTAGGGCTCAAGCCACGGAAATCCCTGATGCGGGGGATAGCTATGCCAACCAGTCTATCCAGGAAGTCATACATACGCTCACCACGTAAGGTGACTTTACAACCAACAGGCCAACCTTCACGAACCTTAAATCCAGCAATAGATTTTCTAGCCCTGGTGATGACTACTTTTTGCCCACTAATCTGATTCAAATCGTTAGCTGCATTTTCAAGAATCTTCTTGTCGGCTAAGGCCTCACCCACACCCATATTAAGCACGACCTTAGTAATCTTAGGCACGCGCATTGAATTGCCATACGCGAATTGTTTGATTAGGGCTGGCACCGCTTCTTTCTTGTAAAATTCTCTCAACTGAGCCATGTTTGGCTACCTACCGTTATTAATCTATTTTCTGACCGTTTGACTTAAAAATGCGTTTCTTAGCACCATCTTCAAGCACCTGAATTCCAACTCGATCAGCCTTGTTAGTCTCAGGATTAAAAATAGCGATGTTAGAAATACTTAATGCTGCCTCTTTCTCAATTATTCCACCGGGCTGGTTCGCATTTGGATTTGCCTTTGTGTGACGCTTAACCATATTCACACCATGAACAATTACTCGATCCGTACCAACAAGGCGAGAAATGGTTCCGCGTTTACCCTTGTCTTTACCAGTGATTACTATCACTTCATCATCACGTTTTAGTTTGCGCATTTCCTGCCCTTGCCCCTATAACTCTTTTCTGTTGGCGCTGCTAAAGTACTTCTGGTGCCAACGAAATAATCCGCATGAATTTTTGATTTCGCAGTTCCCTTGTTACCGGACCAAACACCCGTGTGCCGATCGGTGTTTCTTGAGCATTCAACAAGATTGCTGCATTATCATCGAACCGGATTTGTGAGCCATCACCGCGTCGTACACCTTTTTTCGTACGCACAACCAAGGCAGTCAAAACCTGGCCCTTCTTCACTTTACCGCGAGGAATAGCCTCTTTTACGGTAACTTTAATAATGTCACCGATGCGAGCGTAACGGCGATGGGACCCCCCCAATACCTTGATACACATTACGCGTCTGGCGCCGCTGTTGTCCGCGACATCTAAATATGACTGCACTTGAATCATCGATTCACTCCACCAGGCATTCGATCACCGAATGCTGACTTTCAGGCTAACTACCATTTAAACTTGTGTAGCTCTTTCATCTATAGAAACCAATGACCAGGATTTGGTTTTGGATAAAGGACGCACTTCCCGAATTGTTACTTCATCACCCGGCAAACACTCATTGTTTGCATCGTGTGCATGAATTTTGGTAGATCGTTTGATGATCTTGCCATATACCGGGTGTGTTACCCGCCGCTCGACCAGCACAACAATAGACTTATCCATCTTGTTGCTGATTACTCTGCCAGAAGCCGTACGAGCACTTTTTTCCTGGTTCTCATTGACCGACATATCTATGATCCACTTCTCTGTTTTTCGGTAATAATAGTTTTTACTCGGGAAATATCCCTGCGAACTGCGCCAATCAAGTGAACCTGGCCCAACTGTCCGTTGCCTTTCTGCATACGGTAGTTAAACTGTTCCTTATAAAGATCCTGCAATTGCGACAGCAGTTCCTCGACCGACTTGTCTCTGAGTTCACTGGCTTTCATTACATTATCGTCCTCTTTACGAAGATCGTTTCGAAAGGCAATTTGGCAGCGGCCAAATCGAAGGCTTCTCTAGCCAGGCTTTCATCCACACCTTCCATTTCAAACATGATTCTTCCCGGTTGAATCTGGGCTACCCAGTACTCAACGCTACCCTTACCCTTACCTTGCCTAACCTCGAGAGGCTTTTGAGTAATCGGCTTATCAGGAAATACTCGAATCCATATTTTCCCGCCACGTTTAACGTGTCTAGTCATCGCTCGACGAGCAGCTTCAATCTGCCTGGCAGTCAGTCTTCCGCGTGAAACAGCCTTCAAACCGTATTCACCAAAATCTACATTGCTGCCACGATGCGACAGACCACGATTACGACCCTTCATCATTTTGCGAAATTTTGTACGCTTTGGTTGTAACACGTCTCTTTACCCTTGGTTGGATTTAGCAGGAGTAGGCACAATCGCTTCATCCAGATCCAAAACCTCACCTTTAAATATCCAAACTTTTACACCGATCAGGCCATAGGTTGTGCTTGCCTCAGCAGTTGCATAGTCGATGTCCGCTCTCAGCGTATGTAGTGGAACGCGTCCTTCTCTGTACCATTCTGATCGAGCGATTTCCGCCCCGCCCAGGCGCCCACCTACTTGTATCTTGATGCCTTCCGCACCCTGTCGCATGGCATTCTGAACTGCTCGCTTCATAGCGCGACGAAACATGACTCGACGCTCCAATTGTGAAGCAACTCCGTCAGCCACTAACTGAGCATCGAGATCAGGCTTGCGAATCTCCTCGATATTGATTTGCACGGGAATGCCCATTTTCTGAGTTAATATTCCACGCAGTGCTTCAACATCTTCACCTTTCTTACCAATCACAATCCCTGGTCTTGCTGTATAGACTGTGATCTTTGCTGTTTGTGCTGGTCGCTCGATATCAACCCTGGAAACAGACGCACTCGCCAACTTCTTCTTGATAAAATCTCTAACCTGAAGATCCACCAGTAAATTGTCTGCGTATTCTTTTCCCCTGGCATACCACACAGAAGTGTGTTTCTTGACTATGCCAAGTCGAATTCCAGTTGGATGTACTTTTTGACCCATCCGATACTCCTAGCTATCTGCGACTGTAATTGTTATGTGACATGAACGCTTAAGAATTCGATCAGCACGGCCCTTTGCTCTTGGCATAATGCGTTTCATCGTCATGCCTTCATCAACACAAATCGTTGATACTTTTAATTCGTCTACATCAGCGCCTTCGTTTTGCTCTGCATTGGCAATAGCTGAATTCAAAACCTTCTTGATTATTGCAGCAGCTTTTTTGGGGCTATATGACAACACCAACAAAGCTTCTTCTGCCGCCTTGCCTCGTATTTGATCAGCAACAAGTCTAGCTTTTTGAGCTGAGAGACGTGCGCCTTTTAATCTTGCTTGAACTTCCATCACGTCCCCTGATTACCGTACCTTCTTATCGGCAGCATGACCTCGATAAGTGCGCGTTGTAGAAAACTCACCTAGCTTGTGACCCACCATGTCTTCACTAATGAAGACAGGCACATGCTGCCGTCCATTGTGGACAGCGATGGTCAAACCAATCATGTCCGGAGAAACCATCGAACGTCGCGACCAGGTCTTGATCGGGCGCTTGTCGTTATTCTCTGATGCGGTCTGCACTTTCTTCATCAAATGGAGATCAATGAACGGTCCTTTTTTTAGCGAACGTGGCACTAGCGAATACCTCTACTGAAGCCTTAGCGGCTTGAATTTCTGCGACGAACAATCATGTTACTCGTGCGCTTGTTAGTTCTTGTTTTATATCCTTTAGTCGGTGTACCCCAAGGAGAAACAGGGTGACGACCACCCGAAGTTCTTCCCTCGCCACCACCGTGTGGATGATCGACCGGGTTCATTGCCACACCGCGCACTGTGGGTCGAACGCCTCTCCAACGCTTGGCACCCGCTTTACCGAGCGATCGCAATGAATGCTCGGAATTTGACACCTCTCCGAGAACCGCACGACAGTCACTCAACACTTTACGCATTTCACCGGAGCGAAGGCGAAGAGTTGCGTAGTTGCCTTCTCGTGCAACCAATTGCAAAGAAGTGCCGGCACTACGTGCTATCTGTGCACCTTTACCTGGTTTCATTTCACAACAATGTACCGTGCTACCCAGTGGCACGTTTCTAAGTGGCAAACAGTTGCCCACCTTGATAGCTGCTGATTCGCCAGAAGTCACCACATCGCCAGCCTTGAGCTTTCCTGGAGCGATGATGTATCTGCGTTCACCATCGGCGTACAGTAGTAGCGCTATATTTGCAGAACGGTTTGGATCGTATTCCAATCGTTCTACTTTTGCTTCGATACCATCTTTGTTGCGCTTGAAATCGATAATTCTGTATTTTTGTTTGTGCCCACCGCCAATGTGACGTGTGGTAATACGACCTTTATTGTTTCTGCCACCTGACTTGGACTTCGCAGCAGTAAGCGGTGCATAAGGTTCACCTTTATGCAGATCGGGATTGACAACCTTGACGACGAAACGACGTCCAGGTGAGGTAGGTTTACACTTTACGACTGGCATGACTTACCCCTTTAACCGATGTCCGCAAAGTCAATTTCATGACCTGCTTCAAGTTTGACATACGCTTTTTTCCAAAGTGAGCGACGCCTGATTTTGCCCTTTGCTGTGCGCTTGGTTTTCCCCTTCACCACAAGCACTTGCAGATCAGCGACGACAACATTGAATATCGTCTCTACTGCCGTCTTGATTTCTGATTTTGTCGCATCAGTTGTAACCTTGAATGCATACTGGTTATTCAACTCACCCATAAGAGTGGTTTTTTCAGATACGTGTGGTCCAAGGATTACTGAATAGATTCTTTCAATGTTCATGACAACATCTCCTCTACTTTCTTTAGTGCGGAGACAGTGATCAGTACGTTATCAAAGCCGATCAAACTTACTGGATCCAAACCTGCAACATCCAACACATCAACCTTGTGCAGGTTGCGTGCTGCCAGATACAGGTTTTTTTCTACCCAGTCGGAAATAATGAGGACGTTATCTAATTCAAATTCTTTCAGCTTGCTGACTAAAGCCTGAGTTTTATGTGAATCCAGTGCAAATTCATTAACAACAAACAGTCTGTCCTGGCGAATAAGTTCTGACAGGATGCACTGCATCGCGCCGCGATACATTTTCTTGTTTAGCTTCTTGCTATGATCTTGAGGACGTGCAGCAAATGTAACACCACCACCACGCCAGATCGGAGATCGAATGGTCCCAGCTCGCGCTCGGCCAGTGCCTTTTTGACGCCAGGGTTTGCGACCGCCACCACGAACATCAGAACGAGTTTTTTGTTGAACTGAACCCTGACGCCTACCCGCCATATAGCTTACAACAGTCTGATGCACCAAAGGCTCGTTATAGGCTTTGTCGAAAGACTCGTCTGAAAGTGAAATTTTTTCTTTGCCCGTCTTCTTGCCGGGCAACGCAAGACTTAACTCCATTGCTTACCCCTTTGCCTTAACGGCTGGACGAACGATTACATTTGAACCGGTAGCACCTGGCAGTGCACCTTTAATAAGAAGAAGGCTATTTTCCGTATCGACTCTTACCACTTCTAAAGACTGGGTTGTGTTTCTTACATTACCCATTTGACCGGCCATTTTCTTACCTTTCCAAACTCTACCTGGAGTCTGACATTGGCCGATTGATCCAGGTGCACGGTGAGATAGTGAGTTACCGTGGGTGGCGTCCTGCATCTGAAAGTTATGCCGCTTAACACTACCCTGGAAACCTTTACCTTTCGATGTGCCAGTCACGTCTACCATCTGGCCTACCTCGAAAAGATCCACCTTGATTTCGCTGCCCAGGGCGACCTCGGCTGACTCGTCTATTTGAGTGCGAAATTCCCACAGACCAGAACCGGCTTCGGTGCCTGCCTTGGCAAAATGCCCTGCCATGGATTTTGTTACACGGGATCCACGACGCGACCCAGTAGTTACCTGAATAGCGCTATAGCCATCAACATCGGGAGTCTTAACTTGTGTGACCCGATTTGGTTGTACTTCTACAACCGTAACAGGAATGGACGTGCCCTTTTCAGTGAAAACGCGAGTCATCCCGCTTTTTCGACCGACTAAACCAATCGACATTTTATTAAACCTCATCGTGTAAGGGGCTAAACCCGCTATGGCCGCTGACGCGTTACACTATGTTCACTACCGCTGGGATAGCAGAAATATCAGTGCGCCAAAACTTTATAAAAGGACAAAGAGGACTGAATGCTCTTTGCCTGGTTATGTCTTTTACTCAGACTATTTTAAACAGGCTCCTCCAGGAGCCTGTCGGGATCTAATTAACCCAGACTGATTTGTACTTCCACACCTGCCGCGAGATCTAGCTTCATCAGGGCATCAACTGTCTTCTCCGTCGGTTCGACGATGTCCAGCAATCGCTTGTGGGTACGAATTTCGTACTGATCTCGTGCATCTTTATCTACGTGCGGAGAAATCAATACGGTAAATCTTTCCTTATTTGTGGGCAGTGGAATAGGTCCGCGAACCTGGGCCCCAGTGCGCCGCGCAGTATCGACTATTTCCTGCGTAGATTGATCAATCAGACGATGATCGAAGGCTTTTAGCCGGATTCTGATACGCTGATTTTGCATCGACCTACAACTCCAAAAAATACTTAGAAATTAAATAGTTACTACATTTATCCAGGCGATCTTCCAGCGTGTCGCCAAATAAGGGATGCGAAGCTTAAGATGTTGGCCCTTTACTGTCAAGGAATAACCGCCTGAAGGCCGCTTTTCCTCTGACTTTCCGCTATCTTCCCCAGAATCCATCAACTCAGTCAAAAGCATGTTCAGGGAACCCGGTTCGCAGCATAAACACAACAAAGCCAGCACTCCTTTCAGAAAGCTGGCTTTTTCTATCAGTATACCGATTTATTCGATGATCTTAACTACGACACCAGCACCTACTGTGCGACCACCCTCGCGAATAGCAAAACGCAGACCTTCATCCATCGCAATCGGATTGATTAATGTCACCACCATGTTCACGTTGTCACCCGGCATCACCATCTCAACACCTTCGGGCAATTCGCAGGCTCCTGTCACGTCCGTAGTTCGGAAATAAAACTGCGGCCTGTAACCCTTGAAGAAAGGCGTATGACGGCCACCTTCATCCTTGTTCAAAATGTACACTTCTGCTTCAAATTTCGTGTGCGGTGTAACCGACCCTGGCTTGCCCAATACCTGACCACGCTCAACTTCTTCTCGCTTGGTACCACGGAGTAGTACACCCACATTCTCACCCGCACGGCCTTCGTCCAACAACTTACGGAACATCTCAACACCCGTACAAACCGTCTTCTCAGTGTCTTTAATTCCCACTATCTCTAACTCGTCGCCAACATTGACTATCCCACGCTCAATACGTCCTGTCACCACCGTACCGCGACCAGAGATAGAGAATACATCTTCGATTGGCATCAAGAATGGCTTCTCAACGTCACGAACTGGATCAGGGATGTAGCTGTCCAGTATCTCAACCAGCTTCTGTACCGAAGGCATGCCAATATCGGAGCTGTCGCCTTCCAACGCCTTAAGTGCAGAACCGATAATAACAGGGGTCTGCTCACCCGGAAATTCGTATTGATCCAAGAGTTCGCGGATCTCCATCTCTACCAATTCCAATAACTCCTCGTCATCAACCATGTCCGCCTTGTTCATGAACACAACAATGTAAGGAACACCAACCTGCAAAGACAATAAAATGTGCTCACGGGTTTGCGGCATCGGACCATCCGCAGCAGAACAAACCAGGATAGCACCGTCCATCTGTGCCGCACCGGTAATCATGTTCTTTACGTAATCCGCGTGACCTGGACAGTCAACGTGCGCGTAGTGACGGTTGGCTGAATCGTATTCAACATGTGAGGTTGCAATCGTAATACCGCGCTCTCTTTCTTCTGGCGCATTATCAATCTGGGCAAAATCACGCACTTCACCGGTGCCGTATGCTTCCGCGCAAACCTTCGTCAAGGCCGCTGTTAACGTAGTCTTACCATGGTCAACGTGACCAATCGTGCCTACATTTACGTGTAACTTATTTCTTTCGAATTTTTCCTTGGTCACAATTGCACCTCGTTTAAATCTTTAATTCTACACTGTGTTGGATTTTAGGATGTCTGGTTAATAATGCCCTCAGCAATATTCCCCGGCACTACAGCATACTTATCAAACTCCATTGTATAAGTCGCACGTCCCTGGGTCGCCGAACGCAAATCAGTTGAGTAGCCGAACATTTCAGCAAGCGGAACTTCAGCATTGATTACCTTTCCTGCCGCACTGTCTTCCATACCCTGCACCATGCCGCGACGACGGTTCAGGTCACCCATTACATCCCCCATGTATTCTTCGGGAGACACAACTTCAACCTTCATCATCGGCTCTAACAGTGCTGCATCAGCCTCTAGCGCCCCCTTCCGCAACGCCATTGAACCGGCAATCTTGAATGCCATCTCACTGGAGTCCACGTCGTGGAACGAACCATCGAAGAGAGTGACTTTCATGGCCAGTAGAGGATAACCAGCAAGACAGCCATTCTTCATCTGTTCCTGCACCCCTTTGTCTACCGCTGGAATGTATTCTCTTGGAATCGTTCCACCTACGATCTCGTTCACAAATTCGTATTCGGAATCAGGGTCCAGAGGCTCAAGCCTAAGCATCACATGTCCATACTGACCGCGTCCACCCGACTGCTTAACGTGCTTACCTTCAATTTCAACGGCCTTTCTGATGGTCTCACGATAGGCCACTTGCGGCTTACCAATATTGGCTTCCACTGAAAATTCGCGACGCATCCTATCCACCAATACGTCCAGGTGAAGCTCGCCCATACCCGAAATGATCGTCTGTCCAGATTCTTCATCTGTTTCAACGCGAAAGGAAGGGTCTTCCTGGGCCAGCTTGCCCAATGCGATACCCATTTTTTCCTGGTCGGCCTTGCTCTTTGGCTCAACCGCTACAGAGATAACAGGCTCAGGGAATTCCATTTTTTCTAGTGTCACAACACGATCTATCGCACAAAGCGTCTCACCTGTCGTCACATCTTTTAAACCAATCGCTGCGGCTATATCGCCTGCCAGCACCTCTTTGATTTCTTCACGAGAGTTTGCGTGCATTTGCACCATACGGCCAACACGCTCTTTCTTACTTTTGATCGGGTTATACACCGAGTCTCCAGAATTTAGCGCACCAGAATACACGCGGAAGAACGTCAACGTTCCCACGAAAGGATCAGTTGCTATTTTGAACGCCAAAGCAGCAAAAGGCGCCTTGTCATCGGCTTCACAATTAGTAGTAGTAGCATCTTCAAGAACACCTTCGATTGCTTTTACTTCAGTCGGTGCTGGCATGTAGTCAATTACTGCATCAAGCACAGCCTGAACACCCTTATTTTTGAACGCAGAACCACACAGTGTAGGCACGATTTCACTGGCTAAGGTACGCTCGCGAATAGCAGCCATTATCTCTTCCTCGGACAAATCACCAGTATCCAAATACTTGTCCATAACCTCTTCGGTAGCTTCGGCAGCAGCTTCCAACAAAGTTTCGCGCCATTCATCGGCCAGGTCTTGCATGTCAGCAGGAATATCTTCGTATTTGAAAGTAGTGCCCTGGTCTTTTTCGTTCCAACGAATCGCCTTCATCTTCACTAGGTCGATAACACCCTTAAATTCGTCTTCCGCACCGATAGCCAGTTGTAGAGGAACAGGATTAGCGCCCAGACGCTCCTTCATTTGCTCCACAACCATTAGAAAATCTGCGCCAGCGCGATCCATTTTGTTAACGAAAACCATACGCGGCACTTCATAGCGATTTGCTTGACGCCAAACTGTTTCAGTTTGTGGCTGAACACCAGACGATCCGCATAGAACCACCACAGCACCATCCAATACACGCAGTGAACGCTCAACTTCAATAGTGAAATCAACGTGTCCCGGTGTATCAATGATGTTAATGCGGTGTTCGTGGTACTGGCTGTCCATGCCATCCCAGAAACAAGTGGTCGCAGCAGAGGTAATAGTAATACCGCGCTCCTGCTCCTGTTCCATCCAATCCATAGTGGCAGCACCATCATGTACTTCACCAATCTTGTGTGAAATACCCGTATAGAATAGTACGCGCTCTGTAGTCGTAGTCTTGCCCGCGTCTACGTGAGCAACAATGCCGATGTTGCGATAACGATTTAATGGATGTTTTCTGGCCACAGCTTATGCCCTCAATTTAGATACTAATTCAATTCAACAAATTACCAGGAAATACTTCCTTAGAAACGGTAGTGTGAGAATGCTCTGTTGGCTTCAGCCATGCGGTGCACATCTTCACGTTTCTTAACTGCACTACCCTTGCCTTCAGCCGCATCTGTTATTTCGCCGGCCAGGCGCAGGGCCATGGATTTCTCGCCACGTTTACGGGAATGCTCAACTAACCAACGCATGGCAAGCGCATTACGACGCTCGGCACGCACTTCAACCGGAACCTGATAGGTTGCTCCACCCACACGGCGGGATTTAACCTCCACCATGGGAGCAATAGCATCGAGAGCCTTTTCGAATGTTTCCAGAGGATCCCCAGCTACTTTCTCAGAAACCACATCTAATGCACCATAGACAATGCGCTCGGCAACAGACTTCTTGCCATCCACCATCACATGGTTCATGAATTTTGCGAGGATTTTACTTCCGAACTTTGGGTCAGGCAGAACTTCACGCTTTGCCACTTCTCTTCTTCTAGGCATTTGAGACCTCTATGTTTATTCAGGTTAACCCAGGATTCTCAATCAACTAAAAATCGACTAATACCTGGCCTTACTCTCGCTCATCATTTATTTAAAGAGTCTCGATGAGGCGCGCATCCTTACGCTTGTGATGACGACCGCAGCCGTCGGACTCTGAATGTTTTACTTGGGACGTTTGGTTCCGTACTTGGAACGGCCTTGCTTACGATCCGCAACACCCGATGTATCCAAACTGCCACGGACTGTATGATAACGTACACCCGGTAAATCCTTAACACGACCACCACGGATTAGAACCACGGAGTGTTCCTGCAAGTTATGACCTTCACCACCAATGTAGGAAGACACTTCAAATCCATTAACCAGGCGCACGCGACAAACCTTTCTCAAAGCCGAATTAGGCTTCTTGGGTGTGGTTGTGTAAACCCTTGTGCAAACACCGCGTTTTTGCGGCGAACCTTGCAGCGCAGGAACGCCGCTTTTGACTACTTTGCTGCGCCGAGGCTTGCGTACTAACTGGTTAATTGTCGCCATGTTTTCCTTAAAAACTCTAGTTTCAGTGGCTTATCCTCATTCTTGACTAAGTTCCAGCTTAACTATCAGCCCCTTGCCGTGGTGAGCCAATTGCGCCAAAAATAGCTAAAATAAAGGATGCGAGAGTTTAATGATCCCGCATCCTCTAGTCAACTGTTTCCTAGCCTTCAACCTCTATACTCAGCGCCTCACTCAACGCTGCTTCTACGTCGCTGGCGCTGACCGAATCTGAGTCAACCGCGTCTACATAAGCTTTCTTGCGGGCAGCGTGATAAGCCAATCCGGTTCCAGCCGGAATTAATCGTCCAACTACTACGTTTTCCTTAAGACCTCTCAGGAAGTCACGCTTTCCGGTAACCGCCGCTTCGGTGAGGACGCGAGTGGTTTCCTGAAACGATGCAGCAGAGATGAAGGACTCCGTAGCCAGCGATGCCTTGGTAATACCCAATAGCATGCGCTCGAAACGAACTTCCTGCTTGTCCTCTTCTTTTAACTTGTCATTCACTTCGAGAATCTGCGTGTAAGTGAGCTGCTCACCTTTGATTAGTCCTGAATCGCCAGTGTGAGTTACTTCAATCTTGCGTAACATCTGCCGTATAATAACCTCGATGTGCTTATCGTTAATACGCACACCTTGTAATCGATATACTTCCTGCACTTCGTTAACGATATATTGAGCAAGCGCTTCAACCCCTTTTAAGCGCAGAATATCGTGAGGAGCTGGTGGGCCTTCTGAAACTACCTCCCCCTTTTCTATGTATTCACCTTCGAACACCGTCATTGCGCGCCATTTAGGAATCAACACTTCGTAGTGGTCGGAACCATCGATTGGATTGACTCCATCTTTAGGAGTAATCACTAAACGACGCTTGCCTTTGGTTTCTTTCCCGAAGCTTACGGTGCCGGAAATTTCCGCCAGAATCGCCGGCTCTTTCGGACGACGGGCTTCAAATAGATCCGCTACCCGCGGCAGACCACCAGTGATGTCACGAGTCTTCGAACCTTCCTGCGGAATACGCGCAATGACATCGCCAATGTTCAAGTCAACACCATCTTTAAGGCTCACGATGGCATTTGCTGGCAGGAAGTAGTGGGCAGGATGGTTAGTACCTGGCAGGCAGATTTCCTTACCTTTCGCATCCACGACTGTTACACCTGGGCGTCGTTCTTTTGCTGAAGCAGCACGCTCGTTCGGGTCGATAACAGAAATACTGCTAAGACCTGTTATCTCATCGGTTTGTTGGCGAACAGTGATGCCCTCTTCCATCGCGGCAAAGGCTACCTTGCCCGATACTTCCGATACAATTGGGTGAGTGTGCGGGTCCCATGTTGCTACGATCTGGCCTGCTTCCACTTCGGCTTTCTTGCCGACTGTAATAAGCGCGCCGTAAGGCAACTTATACCGCTCACGTTCACGGCCATTAGTATCGTCAACAATGAGTTCACCGGAACGAGATACTACAACCAGCTCGTTTTTAATATTCTCCACCGTTTTCATGTTGTGCAGATGAATGGTACCGGTATTTTTAACCTGTACGCTATCTGACGCTGTAGCCCGGGATGCCGCACCACCAATGTGGAAGGTACGCATCGTTAGCTGCGTACCTGGTTCACCGATCGATTGTGCGGCAATAACACCAACTGCCTCACCAACATTGGCAACATGGCCCCGAGCCAGATCACGACCGTAACATTGGCTACAGATACCAAAACGAGTTTCACAAGTAATTGGTGAGCGCACATGCACCTGATCCACACCACCGGTTTCCAACCTCTCAACCATGCGCTCGTTAATCATAGTGCCACGTTCGGCGATCATATCTCCGTTGGCCTCTGACACGACATCGACTGCGAGAACACGCCCCAGCACCCTGTCCCCCAGAGGCGCGATGATATCGCCGCCTTCGATAACCGGAGACATAGTCAAACCATTTTCCGTACCGCAGTCGTGCTGGGTTATTACCAGGTCTTGGGAAATATCCACCAGACGGCGAGTCAGGTAACCTGAGTTCGCTGTCTTCAATGCCGTATCCGCTAGCCCTTTACGTGCTCCGTGAGTCGATGTGAAGTACTGAGATACATTCAAACCCTCACGAAAGTTAGCGGTAATTGGAGTCTCGATGATGGAACCATCTGGTCTCGCCATCAAACCACGCATACCAGCGAGCTGACGGATCTGGGCTGGGGAACCACGAGCACCTGAATCGGCATAGACATAGACCGAATTAAATGACTCTTGTAATTCTTGCTCACCTTCTTTATTGGTGACAGATTCAGTAGACAAGCCTTCCATCATAGATTTGGCTACGATGTCGTTGGCACGAGACCAGATATCGATAACCTTGTTGTATTTCTCACCCTGAGTTACCAGACCTGAAGCAAACTGTGCCTCAATCTCTTCGACTTCAGAATTGGCCTGACCAATGATCGCTGCCTTTTCATCCGGAATTACAAAGTCATTAACCCCGATGGAAGAACCAGAACGGGTTGAATATTTATAACCCGTGTACATCAATTGGTCAGCAAAGATAACCGTCTCTTTTAGTCCAACATCTCGATAGCAGGCGTTAAGAATTTGCGAGATTGGTTTCTTTGCCATCTTCTGATTGACCATGGAGAACGGCAGACCATCTGGCACAATATTGAATAACAACACCCGACCTACTGTGGTATCCACAATTTCGGTTTTGTTATTACACTCGCCTTCTTCATCGTTACAGGTATCAGTAATGCGCACCCTGATGCGTGCATGTAAGTGGACATTGCCTGTCTCATACGCGCGCTGCACTTCTTTCGCGTTGGCGAAAACCATGCCTTCGCCTTTCGCATTCACGCGCGAGCGAGTCATGTAATAAAGACCCAATACCACATCCTGTGAAGGAACAATGATTGGCTCCCCGTTAGCTGGCGCCAAAATATTATTAGTGGACATCATCAAGGTACGCGCTTCCAACTGAGCTTCCAGAGTCAGTGGTACGTGAACGGCCATCTGGTCACCATCGAAATCCGCGTTGTAGGCTGCACAAACTAACGGGTGCAGCTGAATCGCCTTGCCTTCGATTAAAACCGGCTCGAACCCCTGGATACCCAGTCTATGAAGAGTTGGCGCGCGGTTAAGCAATACCGGGTGCTCACGAATAACGTCGGCTAGAATATCCCAGACTTCCGCGGTCTCCCTCTCAACCATTTTCTTCGCTGCCTTAATGGTCGTGGCTAAGCCTCGACGCTCAAGCTTGCCGAAGATAAACGGCTTGAATAATTCCAGCGCCATCTTCTTGGGCAGGCCACACTGATGCAATCTAAGGGTAGGCCCTACCACAATCACAGAACGACCCGAGTAGTCGACTCGCTTACCTAAAAGGTTTTGTCTGAATCGACCCTGCTTGCCCTTAATCATATCGGCAAGAGATTTAAGAGGTCGTTTGTTTGAACCGGTAATCGCGCGACCACGGCGGCCATTATCAAGAAGTGCATCAACAGCTTCCTGTAACATACGCTTTTCGTTGCGTACGATAATGTCCGGCGCGTTAAGATCCAGCAGACGCTTCAAACGATTGTTTCTATTAATTACACGACGGTAGAGGTCGTTTAGATCCGATGTCGCAAAACGACCACCATCCAGAGGAACCAGAGGACGAAGGTCGGGTGGCAACACGGGTAATACTGTCATTACCATCCACTCTGGCTTATTACCAGAGTCGTTAAATGCTTCCAGCAGCTTTAAGCGCTTGGAAAGTTTCTTAAGCTTGGTTTCGGAATTTGTAGCCGGAATCTCTTCACGTAGACGAGCCACTTCAGCGTCTACATCCATGTCTTTCATTAGTGCCTGAACAGCTTCTGCCCCCATCCTGGCATCGAACTCATCGCTGAATTCTTCCATGGCTTCGTAGTACTGCTCATCGCTAAGCAACTGACCTTTTTCCAAAGCAGTCATGCCTGGATCAGTTACTACGAACGATTCGAAATACAGAATGCGTTCGATGTCACGCAGTGTCATGTCCAACAGTAAACCAATGCGAGAAGGCAAAGATTTGAGAAACCAGATATGAGCCACAGGGCTAGCCAGCTCTATGTGCCCCATACGATCACGACGAACCTTGGAAAGAGCAACTTCCACACCACACTTTTCGCAGATTACACCGCGATGCTTCAAGCGCTTGTACTTTCCACAAAGGCATTCGTAATCTTTAACCGGGCCAAAAATCTTGGCACAGAACAAGCCATCACGCTCGGGCTTGAAAGTTCTGTAGTTAATTGTCTCTGGCTTCTTGACTTCACCGAATGACCAGGCACGAATCATCTCCGGCGAGGCCAATCCAATTCGAATGGAATCGAACTCATCTGATTGTGATTGAGATTTAAGCAAGCCTAATAGGTCTTTCATTCTGTATCCTCCACCTGCCACTTCCACGGCAAGGCCTTAATAATCACTGGTTCTTCACTTTCGTGCCAGGAACCTGTCAGATTTCACCGTTCGTAGCAAAGGGAAGCAGAAATTAGTCAGTTTTTGCAGTCGTGAGGCGAATAATCGTTCTCTAATGAAATCGACCGTGAAAAATGGCTGATTAATGCTTTGTCGCAGCAGTACGGTGTTAAGTCCGACGGGCTCCTGATAACTTGAATTGGCTTACTTACTCACGTCTAATTCCATATCGATCGCAAGCGATCTGATTTCTTTCACTAACACATTAAATGATTCTGGCATTCCCGGTTCCATTCTGTGGTCGCCGTCCACGATGTTCTTATACATCTTGGTTCGTCCGGCAACGTCATCTGATTTAACGGTTAGCATTTCCTGCAGGGTATACGCTGCGCCGTAAGCTTCCAGCGCCCACACTTCCATCTCACCGAAGCGCTGACCGCCGAACTGAGCTTTGCCACCTAACGGCTGTTGAGTAACCAGGCTATATGAGCCCGTGGACCTGGCATGCATCTTGTCATCAACCAGATGGTTCAGCTTCAGCATGTACATGATGCCTACAGTCACTTGTTGATCGAAAGATTCGCCTGTACGACCATCAAACAGCGTGACCTGACCACTTTTGTCAATCCCGGCCAGCTCCAACATATGCTTGATTTCTGATTCAGCAGCCCCATCGAATACCGGCGTTGCCATTGGCACACCTGCACGCAAATTATCCGCTAACTCAATTGTTTCGCCATCGCTGAGACCCTTGATGTTTTCAGTTCGCTCACCAATACCGTTATAGATTTTAGTAAGCAACTTTCTGACTTCTGATGCTTTTTTCTTCGCATCCAATAATTCGCCGATTCTATTACCCAGCCCTTTGGCAGCCGCACCTAAGTGTGTCTCAAGTATCTGGCCAACGTTCATTCGCGATGGTACACCCAGAGGATTCAATACGATATCCACCGGTTCACCTTTTTCGTCGTACGGCATGTCTTCAACCGGCATAATCACGGAGATAACACCTTTGTTTCCATGACGACCAGCCATCTTGTCACCTGGCTGAATGCGACGCTTTATAGCTAGATAAACTTTAACGATTTTTAAGACACCGGGAGCAAGATCATCACCTTGGGTAAGTTTCTTCTTCTTATCTTCAAACCGTTCATCAAGTTCAAGCTGCCGCTCTTTCAATTGCTCTTCAGCACGTTCCAACTGCTTGTTTACAGAATCGTTTGACATGCGCAGCTTGAACCATTCGTCTCTAGGCAAATCGTTCAAGTAACCAGCAGTTACCTTTTGACCTTTCCTAAGCTTCGGGCCACCAGCAACTACTTTACCTGTTAAGGCCTGATGTAAACGCTCGAAAGTCGCGCCCTCAACAATTCGATATTCATCATCGATGTCTTTGCGTACCTTCGCCAATTGTGAGCTTTCGATTTCTACTGCTCGTTGATCTTTCTCTAATCCGTCTCGAGTAAACACCTGTACATCGATTATCGTGCCTTTAACACTGGCAGGCACACGTAAAGAGCTGTCTTTTACGTCAGAGGCTTTTTCACCAAAGATTGCACGCAATAGTTTCTCTTCAGGAGTTAGCTGTGTTTCTCCCTTAGGAGTAACTTTTCCGACGAGAATATCACCAGCACCAACTTCGGCGCCTATATAGACAATACCGGACTCATCCAACTTGCTTAGAGCACCTTCACCTACATTAGGAATATCTGCGGTGATCTCCTCAGACCCCAGTTTTGTATCACGGGCAACACAAGTTAACTCTTGAATGTGAATAGTAGTAAAACGATCTTCCTTCACTACTCGCTCAGATATTAATATGGAGTCTTCGAAGTTGTATCCATTCCATGGCATAAAAGCTATGCGCATGTTCTGTCCCAGAGCCAGCTCTCCCATGTCAATGGAAGGTCCGTCAGCCAAAATATCCCCACGGGAAATAGTGTCACCACCTTTCACTAAGGGTCGTTGGCTAATGCAGGTATTCTGGTTGGAACGGGTATATTTCGTTAGGTTATAGATATCAACACCTGCTTCGCCAGCATCTGTTTCCGCGTCGTTCACACGAACAATAATTCTAGCCGCATCTACACTTTCGATAACACCACCGCGGAAAGCAACCACACAAACACCAGAGTCACCTGCGACGTTGCGCTCCATACCCGTTCCGACCAAAGGCTTTTCAGTCTTCAGTGTTGGCACTGCCTGACGCTGCATGTTGGAACCCATCAAGGCTCTGTTCGCATCATCATGCTCAAGGAAAGGAATCAAGGCAGCCGCCACAGATACCATCTGCTGAGGAGCCACATCCATATAATCGACTTCTTCACGCGGCTTTAAGCTTGTCTCACCTTTGTAGCGCACAGTGACCAGATTATCGACGAAGCCTTTCTTTTTATCTAAAGGAGCACTGGCCTGGGCAATGACGAAATCACTTTCGTCAATAGCGGATAGATAGTCAATTTCATCAGTTACTTTACTATTAACAACCTTCCTGTATGGGCTTTCAAGAAAGCCATAGTTGTTAGTTCTTGCATAGGTCGCCAGTGAATTAATCAATCCAATATTTGGACCCTCGGGAGTCTCAATTGGGCAGACACGCCCATAATGAGTCGGATGCACGTCTCGTACTTCAAACCCAGCCCTTTCACGAGTTAGACCACCCGGGCCAAGAGCTGAAACACGGCGTTTGTGCGTCACTTCGGACAAGGGATTGTTTTGATCCATAAATTGAGAAAGTTGACTCGAACCAAAAAATTCCTTGATCGCTGCAGCTACTGGCTTGGCATTGATCATGTCTTGTGGCATCAAGCCTTCAGAGTCAGCCATACTCAGGCGCTCCTTAACTGCACGCTCAACACGAACCAGGCCAACACGGAATTGGTTTTCAGCCATTTCACCCACAGAGCGAATACGACGATTTCCCAAGTGATCAATATCATCCACCGAACCGAAACCGTTACGTATTCCCACCAGGGTTTTAAGCACATCAACGATATCTTCCTGGCTAAGAACCATTGAGCCTTCAGACTCAGGACGACCTAAACGTCGGTTGAACTTCATGCGTCCAACAGCGGATAGATCATAACGATCCGGTGAGAAGAACAAATTGGAGAACAAATTCTCCGCAGACTCTTTAGTAGGTGGCTCACCCGGACGCATCATGCGATAAATCTCAACCATAGCCTCTAACTTAGAGGTGGTTCCATCTATGCGAAGCGTGTGGGAAATAAAGGGACCACAATCAAGATCGTTAGTGTAGATTGTTTCAAATTTCTTGACGCCAGCTTCGAAAAACTGCCCCAACACCTCTTCTGTGATTTCAGTATTACACGCAATTAATACTTCACCGGTTTCTTCATTGATTACATCAGCCGCAAGCGCCGTGCCAAGAAGATAATCATTGGTAACAACCAGTGAAGTCAGCCTGGCCGTTTCCATCAGGCGCACATGACGCGAAGTGATACGCCGGCCAGCTTCGACTATTTCTTTGCCTTTCTTATCATTTATAGGAAATGACAGCACCTCGCCTCGTAATCGAGCTGGCGTCAGATTAAGAGATACGGCTGGCTCTTTGCCCTGGGAAATAGCAAAGCTGTTATTTTCATAGAACATCTCAAGAATTTCTTGAGAGCCATAGCCGAGCGCACGCAGCAACACCGAGGCAGGTAACTTTCTGCGACGATCGATTCGCACATACACCATGTCCTTTGGATCGAACTCGAAATCTAACCAAGAACCACGGTAAGGAATCACTCGGGCAGAATAGAGCAATTTACCAGAGCTATGAGTCTTGCCACGGTCGTGATCGAAGAACACACCTGGTGATCTATGTAGCTGAGACACAACAACCCGCTCGGTACCGTTGATTACAAAAGTGCCGGACTCTGTCATTAATGGGATTTCGCCCATATAGACTTCTTGCTCTTTAATATCTTTAATCGTTTGTGTGGTTGATTCCTTATCATACAAAATCAACCGAGCCTTGACGCGCAAGGGCACTGAATAGGTGGAACCACGTAATTGACATTCTTTAACTTCAAAAGTCGGCTTTCCAAGCTTGTAGCTAACGTATTCCAGAACAGCTTTCCCAGAATAGCTGACGATAGGGAATACAGATTTGAACGCGGCATGAAGGCCTTGCTCTAGACGATTTTCAGCAGGTATATCAACCTGAGTAAACTGTTTATAGGAATCGACTTGTATAGACAAGAGGTAAGGGATATCCATCGCACTCGGCAATTTGCCAAAGTTCTTGCGGATACGTTTTTTCTCTGTATACGAATAGGCCATTGATGTGTTCCCAGCGTTGTGTTCTATTGGCATTAACTACTGGCAGAAATACTCTGCGATTTGCATGTTCAGTCGTCTGCTTATTTCACGACTGAAACATGCGAGGCATTTACGCCTGACTTCAACTAGCTCAAACTTCGACGAACTACCGCCAGCTGCTGTATGCACTTGGCGCGTGTCGTGTTGTCATGCTTGCTTACTACCTAAGCTCAACGGTAGCGCCAGCTTCTTCCAAAGCTTTCCTGGCTTCTTCCGCTTCTGCTTTTGGCGCAGCTTCCTTAAGTGTTGATGGAGCTCCATCAACCAGCTCCTTGGCCTCTTTAAGACCCAGGCCAGTGATACCACGTACTGCTTTAATCACATTGACTTTCTTCTCACCAATGGAAGCCAGAACAATATCGAAATCCTCCTTTTCCTCAGCGGCTACGGCGTCACCACCACCAGCTGCTACAGGAGCTGCTGCTACTGCTGCGGCTGCTGAAACGCCGAATTTTTCTTCCATTGCCTCGACCAACTGAACTACATCCATTACTGACATCTCTGCAATTGCATCTACTACTTCTTCTTTAGAAAGAGCCATGACTCTTGTCTCCTACTTTCAATAAATTAATTTAGTTTTGTGTTTCTAATCTTTTACAAATCTCTAACGAAAGGAATCAGGCTGCTTCCTGTTTTTGGTCTCTAACTGCCGCAACAATACGTGTTGCTTTCGCGGGAACCTCTTTCATGGTTCTGACCAGCTTCGTTACAGGCGTTAACATCACGCTCATAAGAATGGATAGAGCTTGATCATGGGTAGGCAACTTCGCCAACACGTCAATCTGAGCCGCATCCAACAACTTGCCACCTACAGAGAGTGCTTTGATCTCAAAATCTGCTTTCTCTTTAGCGAAATCCTTTAGTACACGTGCAGCGGCACCGGGGTCTTCTTCTGAAAATGCAAGAATGGTTGGACCAACTAAAACTTCCTGAATACATTCGAAATCAGTGTCTACCACGGCTTTTTTCAGCAGCGTGTTTCTTACAACACGCAGGTAAACCTTGTTTTTTCTTGCAGTCTTTCGAAGCTCAGTCATATCACCCACAGTCACGCCTCGATAATCGGCAAGCACCGCAGACAAAGCACTGTTAGCAGCCTTATTGACCTCCGAAACGATTTGTTTCTTATCTTCTAGTCTAATAGCCACTGGCTAAACTCCTTAAAATGGTTGATTACTCAACCGCGATTCGGCATGGAGAAAAACCCCTTCTCCATGCTCTTGCTATTCGGTGATTAAATTCAGTTCTCTACAACCAAACAGGCTTCACCATCTGCGTAGGAAATTAAGCTAAACCCAAATCGGGCGGTTGCACCTACGGTCTTTGACAGCCTCGCTTACACGAAACCCCAAAGTCTGTTGAAGAGTAGCAATGCTCACTCCTCGTAGTTATTGTTGGAGCTCTTCTCTAAAGCGCTAACGATGAATGATCGATTTGCAATCCGGGGCCCATCGTCGAGGAAAGGACCACCTTCTTTATATAGACGCCTTTCGAAGATGCCGGTTTGGCTTTCTTCAAATCCAAGAGTAACGCTTCCAAATTGGCCTTAATAGCAGGCACATCAAAATCCACTTTACCTATCCCGCCATGGATAATGCCGTTCTTGTCAGACCGATAACGAACCTGTCCAGCCTTCGCATTCTTAACCGCAGTTTCGACGTCAGCTGTGACCGTGCCAACTTTAGGATTTGGCATAAGACCGCGCGGACCTAACACAGTGCCCAGCTTACCGACCACACGCATTGCATCAGGGGTAGCGATAACGACGTCGAAATCCAGATTTCCAGCTCGAACACTTTCAGCCAAATCATCAAACCCTACTATGTCAGCACCGGCAGCTTTTGCCTTGTCAGCGTTTTCACCTTGTGCAAATACCGCAACGTGTACGTTCTTACCTGTTCCATTTGGCAAAATTGTTGAACCACGTACCGCTTGATCAGATTTTCTCGCATCAATGCCAAGGTTTACACAAACATCCAGGGACTCACTGAATTTTTTGGAAGCAAACTCAGATATAAGCGCTACAGCTTCTTCAACTGAATAAGCCTTACCGGCTTCCAGTTTCTCAGCTAACTGCTTTTGTTTTTTGGATAATTTGGCCATGTTATTCCACTCCCTCAACTTCTAAACCCGCACTGCGAGCACTGCCCGCAAGAGTGCGTACCGCAGCATCCATATTGGCAGCGGTGAGGTCAGGCATTTTCAGAGTTGCGATTTCTTCCAACTGAGCACGATTTACCTTACCCACTTTTTCAGTATTCGGGCGGCCACTACCCTTCTTGATATCAGCAGCTTTTCGCAGCAGTACCGAGGCAGGAGGTGTCTTTGTAATAAAGGTAAAACTACGGTCGGCGTATGCCGTTATAACGACTGGAATAGGCAAGCCAGGCTCAACTGCTTGAGTCTGCGCATTGAATGCCTTACAGAAATCCATGATGTTCACGCCGTGTTGTCCGAGTGCTGGACCAACAGGGGGGCTTGGGTTGGCTTTGCCCGCGCCAACTTGCAGCTTAATATAAGCCAGTACTTTCTTAGCCATTTCTATCTCCTATGGGTTCAATCGTTTGATCTGACTTTGCAGTTAATCAAACTCCCCCTGCGTACCTTTGCAAATGCTATAGGTTCGACTTCGTTAAAAGGATGTTACACACCCTGGTTATTTCTAACTCTTTTCGATCTGCCCAAACTCCAGCTCTACTGGTGTTGAACGGCCAAATATCAGTACAGCGACGCGCAAGCGGCTTTTCTCATAATTAACTTCTTCAACCGTGCCGGTAAAGTCATTAAAAGGACCATCGATAACGCGGACCATTTCACCAGGTTCGTATATGGTCTTATGAGTTGGAGTCTCTTCGCTGTCCTCCATTCTTTGAAGAATCTTATTCGCTTCCTTATCCGTAATTGGCGCTGGCCTCTCTGCCGTTCCACCAATAAAACCCATTACTCTGGGTGTGTCTTTCACTAAATGCCAGGTATCGTCGTTAAGTTCCATATGAACTAACACATAGCCAGGAAAGAATTTACGTTCACTCTTTCGCTTTTGGCCCCCACGCATTTCTAAAACTTCTTCGGTAGGCACCAACACTTCATCGAAATAGTCATCCATGCCAGAAAGAGTGATTCGCTCTGCCAGTGCATGCATTACCTTTTTCTCATAACCTGAATAGGCATGAACCACGTACCAGCGCTTTGCCATTTTTACCTCTAGCCGATCATCGATGAAACAACGCCATTTAGTCCCCAATCCAGCAGCCACAAAATAAAGGCGACGATGAATATGACGATTAAGACCACGATAGTAGTCTGCGTAGTTTCTTGTCTTGTTGGCCAAACAACCTTTCTAATTTCAACCCGCGCATCAAGACATAAGTTGACAAAAGCACGACCTCGTACAGTTTGGGAGCCCACCCATCCAGCCACGCTGGCTGCAAGCAACAACCCAAGCGTCCTAAGCAATAAGGATTCTGTTGCGAAATAGGAATTTGCATAGACAGCACCTGCAACAATTACAGCCACGACTGTCCACTTGATCCAGTCTAATCTACCGTCTTCGCCTTCAATTTTTTCGGCCATAATTTTGTGTTCTATTTTTGTTTCGGTGTTTTCAATTTAACTCACTGCATAACGACCAGGCAGTTGCTTATTCTTCACTTCAGATGAAAATTCACCTGCCTTTAGTTGGCAGGCCAGGAGGGAATCGAACCCCCAACCTGCGGTTTTGGAGACCGCTGCTCTGCCAATTGAGCTACTGGCCTACTATTTCTCTAAAGGTCATGAGTGTTTTTAATAATCTCTTTGGTAATTCTTGTTGGTGCCAAAAGTCTGTCGGATTTAATAGTAGAGGTGACTAAGCCGAAGCACTCGTTTGAGTGCTTCGGCTTAGCAATAAGTCTTTACCGAAATTATTCGATGATCTTAACTACGACACCAGCACCTACTGTGCGACCACCCTCGCGAATAGCAAAACGCAGACCTTCATCCATCGCAATCGGATTGATTAATGTCACCACCATGTTCACGTTGTCACCCGGCATCACCATCTCAACACCTTCGGGCAATTCGCAGGCTCCTGTCACGTCCGTAGTTCGGAAATAAAACTGCGGCCTGTAACCCTTGAAGAAAGGCGTATGACGGCCACCTTCATCCTTGTTCAAAATGTACACTTCTGCTTCAAATTTCGTGTGCGGTGTAACCGACCCTGGCTTGCCCAATACCTGACCACGCTCAACTTCTTCTCGCTTGGTACCACGGAGTAATACACCCACATTCTCACCCGCACGGCCTTCGTCCAACAACTTACGGAACATCTCAACACCCGTACAAACCGTCTTCTCAGTGTCTTTGATTCCCACTATCTCTAACTCGTCGCCAACATTGACTATCCCACGCTCAATACGCCCTGTCACCACCGTACCGCGACCAGAGATAGAGAATACATCTTCGATTGGCATCAAGAATGGCTTCTCAACGTCACGAACTGGATCAGGGATGTAGCTGTCCAGTATCTCAACCAGCTTCTGTACCGAAGGCATGCCAATATCGGAGCTGTCGCCTTCCAACGCCTTAAGTGCAGAACCGATAATAACAGGGGTCTGCTCACCAGGAAATTCGTATTGATCCAAGAGTTCGCGGATCTCCATCTCTACCAATTCCAATAACTCCTCGTCATCAACCATGTCCGCTTTGTTCATGAACACAACAATGTAAGGAACACCAACCTGCAAAGACAATAAAATGTGCTCACGGGTTTGCGGCATCGGACCATCCGCAGCAGAACAAACCAGGATAGCACCGTCCATCTGTGCCGCACCGGTAATCATGTTCTTTACGTAATCCGCGTGACCTGGACAGTCAACGTGCGCGTAGTGACGGTTGGCTGAATCGTATTCAACATGTGAAGTTGCAATCGTAATACCGCGCTCTCTTTCTTCTGGCGCATTATCAATCTGGGCAAAATCACGCACTTCACCGGTGCCGTATGCTTCCGCGCAAACCTTCGTCAAGGCCGCTGTTAACGTAGTCTTACCATGGTCAACGTGACCAATCGTGCCTACGTTTACGTGTAACTTATTTCTTTCGAATTTTTCCTTGGTCATTTTCGACTGCCTCTATCTATTCTAAGCATCATCAACTAATTTCGAATCAAGCCCTCTGCACTGCAACAAAAAAACTCAAAGCCTGTTTCTGATTTGTTATATACCCCAACTTCCCAAATAAATGGTGCTCACACCCGGAGTTGAACCGGGGACCTCTTCATTACCAATGAAGTGCTCTACCGCCTGAGCTATGCGAGCCACACTTTAGTAATCTCAGTCCCTATACCACAACCGTCTCTGCAATCGGCTTTCCTGAACAGCTAACAAACCACTAAGGCAGATCGACCGCTCTCTAATGTTAATGTTCCAATTCTTTCGTTAAATTGGAGCGGGTAGCGGGAATCGAACCCGCGCAACCAGCTTGGAAGGCTGGGGTTCTACCGCTGAACTATACCCGCCTGTAAAACTACTCCCCCCAACAGCATCGAGATGGTGGAGGGGGGTGGATTTGAACCACCGAAGCTTGCGCGTCAGATTTACAGTCTGATCCCTTTGGCCACTCGGGAACCCCTCCCACATGAACTTCCAAGGGTCAAAATCCCTGGCACTCTTCACTCAGGAGCGGCATTCTATGGGAATTGGCTCCCTTGTGCAATCGTTTCACAGAGATTTTCCGTAATGGATAAATCGGTTCTATCGACCGTCAAATCCAGCCATTCGCGGTTTTCCAGCACATCCGACTCAAGCACGATTAGTTGCACTTGAATTTCACCAGTTGAGCGAGAGATTTCTTCTATTCCAGGGCTATACCCCAACATTGCAACTCTTTCCTGTAGATCCCGCGCATTTTCAAGTTCTGTGAATATACCCAGTGCAATGGCATTTTCCAGGGAGCCACGGCTAATAAGATGGGTTTCAACCTGCATGGCCGCCGCAGACAATCTTTCGCTTAGGCGGTCTAGAGTAATAGTGGCAATGCCCTTGGAGGAAAGTGGAGGCAGGTAAACCCGGTATCGAGAATCCAAAGGATCGCCGGTTAGCTTCAAACTGGCATTGACGCGGTTTTCATCGATTTCACTGATGAAGCTGATTGCGTCATCTGTGCTATCGAAACTCGCCACGCTGAAACAACTGGTTTTCACCTGATTTGCGAGCTGCTGATATTCACTGACAAGAGTAAGTCCGCTATTGAGCAATGACCGCGAGGCGGGAGACGCAGGCTGAACGCTTTGCCTGTAGCCTGGAGCAGTCCAGAAAAAGTAGCCTGTATTTGCTAACAGAAGAAAAATTGCTATGTATCGCATGGCTTGCTCCCTAGCTGTCACCCAGATAGGGGCAAGCCACTGCTAAACCTTCAAATACCAGGCCAGGCACTACTTCGCTGCCTTCTATGGCTGCATGAGTATGCAATAATTCGGCATCTCCCCCGGTAAAGTACACCTTGGTCGCTACTTGTTGACTATGAATAGAGTTCATGAGTTGACAGATCATTGCCAATAAGGCCGTCAATGTGCCGTTTGACACGGCTTGATCAGTTGAATGCCCTGTAGTTTGTGGTCTACCGATGTAATCTGGGGTTAAACGAATAGCAGTGGTCGACTCCAAACTACTCCGCATTAATTTCAAACCCGGCAGTATATAGCCACCCAGATGTAGACCCTTCATATCAAGCAAGTCGATGGTGAACGCAGTTCCTGCATCGATGACAACACAGGCGCCAGCGGTCCTTTTGTAGGCAGCCAACAGCGCCAACCATCTATCTATTCCCAGTCTGCTTACTTCCTTATATTGATTTGTCACCCCACCACAACTCTGAGTCACTTCTGCTAACTGCAGATCAAGACCATAACTCGCATTAACCCAGTCTTTTAACTGAGTGTTCACCTCTGCACCGCGAACACTACAGATACGAACCATTTTCACCGAACATTGCAATTCGGGGAGCATCCTCAAATCAGGGAACTTGAGCACAAAGCCCTCATTGATCAATTCTAATGATTCGTGCCTAATCTGACGCCATTTAATACGTGAATTGCCTACATCAAGTTCTAATATCATGGCATGACTTACCAGGTTGAAATTATCAGCACAAGCTGCACATTGAAGGAAAAACCTCGCCCCCGTTGATTGACTGAACACCCTCGACCGTCCGTATTAGCAGAGCGCCGCTTGAATCTACTCCAAGAGATTTGCCGATGATACGACTTCTACCATTTTGAATCACGATATCGCTCATTCGGTAACAATCCTGAGCATTCCAACACTCCTTAAAGGAAGAGAATCCACTACTTTCATATTCGATCAAATTTCGACATAATTGATTCAAGATCGCTGCAATTAAAGTGACTCGGGATGGCAGCTCACTGATTATGCTGTTCAAATCAGTTACGGGCCGATCAATACTGGCGATTGAATCTGTTGATAGCTTGATGTTGACTCCAATGCCGAAAACTACAAAGGGTGAAATCTTTTTTTGTTGCAACTCCAATTGTTGCAACTCCGATTGTTGCAACTCCAGCAAAATGCCAGCCAACTTCTTTTTCTCAACGAGCACATCGTTAGGCCACTTCAACTGAAGGCCTGTGGCACCGAAGCCACTCAGCGCTTCAACCACACTGATAGCTGTGACCAAACTAAGACCTTGCAAGGCATTAGCTTGCAGAGAAAAAAAACGAGTAAGCGATAGATAAACGCCAGCGTTCTTTGGACTCAGCCATTGACGACCACGCCTGCCTTTACCATCAGTTTGCGAGTTTGCAACCAGCAGACGATTCTCGGTACTACCCGATTGAATCTGGCGAAGTGACTCTGAATTCGTTGAATCTATCTCATCAAAAACCTGAATTCTATCTATAGATTGCCTTGACTCAATAGTTAACAGATTTCGCAGGGTTTGTTCGTCCATAGGTTTAACAGCCATGCCGCCAACACCAGCAGTTCAACATAAAGGAGTGCGTCTTGATCTCTTGCTTTGTAAGACACAAACAGAAAATCACCTTAACCTGAATAAAGAAAGGAGCGAAGATATTGCTCAAAACAATACTCAATCGCTCCTTCTTAGCCTGGGGATTTGCTGCATAAAATCCAGGCTAATTACTCTCCCATACTTACAGCATCAGCAGAACCGGCATCCGCCGATTCAACTGCAATTTCACCGCTCTTGATTTTCGAAATTATGCCTAACGCTTCCAGCATAACCATGATGCTGGTAATCATGACTAGCACTTCTATGACTACCAAGGCCCATTGAGAGGTCTGATAGTGTTGCACGATGTACCAGCAAGAGGCCCAAAAAGCCATCGCAAAGATGAAGATCATCGGCACCAAAATAAATTTTGGAGAGCGTCCTAGTCGCATCAGATAAACCGAAATGAGTAGCAAGGTCATTGAAGCAAGGATTTGGTTAGTTCCGCCAAACACAGGCCAGATTAGAGCACCACCGTCTCCAGGATAACCACCGGCCGATACACCAAAGGCCAACATCAGACAGGCCGCTATCGCCACCAGTGTAGAGATGATGTTGTTCTTCAATGCTGTGATGTTATAGATGCTACCCCATTCCTGAATAATGTAACGTTGCAAGCGTAGACCGGCATCCATTGTCGTACCCGCGAACAGCACCACCATTACCGCAAGCATAGTCTGCGAAAAAGCGATAGGGATTCCCCATCCAGTAGAAATCAAGATAGCGCCACCATCAATAAACCCTTTCTGTCCAGGGCCACTGGAGTAGCCTGAATAAATCGCATTCCAATCAGCGCCAGTCGCAGCATACAGAGACCCGGTAACAGCAACGATCGTAATCAATGCTAACGATCCTTCACCTAACGCCCCAAGATAACCAACAAAACGTGCATCTTTCTCATTGCTCAACTGCTTAGAGCTGGTTCCTGAAGATACGATGCCGTGAAATCCCGATAAGGCACCACAGGCAATTGTCACAAATAGAATCGGTAACATTGGTGGCGTACCTGCTGCCAGATTTGGATTGAATGCAGGTGCAGACACATCAGGCAAGGCAATGAATACTGCACCATAGAGAATGAACAATCCCAACACCAATTGCGCGCCATTGATATAATCGCGTGGCTGTAGCAATAGCCATACAGGTAACATCGACGCAATGCCCGCATAAACAAACAGCAAGATTATCCAGTTGCCATTCGCTCCGAGGCCAAAAATATCCCCTGGCAATTCCAGAGGCATCACACTACCTACATAAATCGTAAAGTAAAGGATCGCCACGCCAATTACCGAAATGAGTAACAGGTTGAATTTTTTTCGGATCAAAATCCCTATTGCAACCGCCACCGGAATTGCGGCCCAAGCGGGAAATACCGAAGAGGGAAAAATAACCATATCTGTGGCAATGATGGTTGCGAACATCGCATTCACCAATACCAGTAACAGAAAGATAATAACCATGAACAACGCCGAAGCGCGCTTACCAATAACATCTGAGGAAAGAGCGCCGATTGATTTTGCCCCATGCCGATTACTGGCCCACAAGGCACCCATATCGTGAACACCGGCGAAAAATATGGAACCGAGTGTCACCCACAGTAAGGCTGGCACCCATCCCCAATACACAGCAATCGCTGGACCTACAATGGGTGCGGCTCCAGCAACGGCAGTAAAGTGCGCGCCCCAAAGCACGAACTTGTTAGTAGGCACATAATCGACGCCATCGTTTATTCGATGCGCCGGGGTCACATAGTCAGGGTCTAGTTGATAGATTTTCCCGGCAATGAATTTGGAGTAAACGAACCAGCCAAAGGAAAAACCGACCAGCCCAAAAAGGACGATAAAGATCGAGGACATTGAGTGCTCTCCCGGATTATTACTATGAAATCTAAGGCCCGCATCATAGCAAGTCAGGGGCAGCCGGCACAACGTAATGTCGCGTGATTACTGGCTTTGTTCGAGGATTGGATTCGGCCTGTAGCGCCATCCTCAGGTGCCGGGGCCTGTGCCTGGAGCCTGTGTGTTTTCGCTTGAACAATCAGAGCGATACCAGGGGTGAATGTGCTGCTGGCATGGGTTTCCCGCACAAGAAACTCCAAGTCAGAACGAGAAGCCAAACCTATTACTGTTTGTAACAAATAAAAAATCTTGAGAGGCCGTAGAATTCAAATATTTTGCCCGCAAAAAACCACGAAGGACCTTCTTCCTGCTCCTTACTTGTGATAGTTCTACTTGCTCGTCCTGTTGTAAGACAGATAGCCAATAAACATTTCGTCCCAACTCTGGACACCTCCGCGAACCACAGCGGCAGGGTCGGGGTTGCCTGGATTGTACTGAGAATTATCGAAGGCACCTTCTATCAGCACACGAGAGCCTGCTGGCAGTAACATTGGCTCAGAGAGCCTGTAAGTTGGCTGCCAGGCAAAATTATAGTCTGGCACATTAATAATTTGATGTTTCGTTCCATTAGGATAAATCACACTGAAGCGCATACGCTTACCACGGTAATGCATATGCGGTCGCAAGCCGTGCAACATCACTTCATCTTCAAACACATAAGATGCGCTCATCTTGTGATCAGCTACGCCAGGGGGTATTTCAATATTTCGCCCGCCATGGCTGAGCGAGTAAGTTGAGTATTGGAACCCAGGTTCTTCATCGGCAAAATACAAACCTAACCTGGTATTGTCAGTTGTTTCCTTGCCGAAGGTAGTATAGTGAAGAGACATTTGCACGGCCGAGCCCTTGGGCACAAACATACCAGTATTGTCAGGATAGGTAGCGGCCTCATCTTTCCCTGGCGCGTAACCTTCAAGAAATTCTCGGTAGTTGTCGTTCTCTCCTTCGACTATCTCTTCTGCATAGTCTGCGGGAACAATATAGCTGAGAAGATGATGTAACACGCGGCGGTCACCAGGTAAATGCTGCACCGACTTTAGCCACACATCTTCCTCGAATGGTAAATTGATTGTTACGTTCTCATAATCCAGCACACCAGTTGCAGGAACAGTAAAAGCAGGCACATCGACTACGTAATCTGGCTCACCCAATTCCCACACAGAATCAGGTGGTTCAATAAGAGCAAGCGGATCTACTTCGCTCTGACCGCGAGGCGACCCGGCATCAATCCAGTGCACCAGCGTTTGTAGCTGCTCAGGATCCATATAACGCGCATTAGTAAAATGGTTAACGTTTGGGTCAACCTGCGCAGGGGGCATGCGTTTGGTCATCATGACTTCTTTCATCATAGGAGACCAACCCTGAACCATCATATGGGAGTTCATGGCAAATGGAGCTATGCCTCCCTCTATATGGCAGCCCAGGCATTTTTCTTCCAGTAAAGGGGCTACCTCAGTTGCATAATCCGGTACAATTTTGGCGTGAGATTCTCTGGCTGGAAAGCTTAAGTCACAACCAGCCGCGTCCGTGGCAATTGTCGAACTTATGGATGCAGCCTCGCCCGCTACTGCCGTCGCTAACAAATCAGCAAAAACCGTAGTGCCCTCTCTGCCTTCTATGTTCAATCCAGGTCGTGCGCGAATTGGGTCGATATCCAGGCCGCCCCGATACAGAACCTGACTTCGCGTAGGCTCAAGCACCACAATCTCACCTGCTTTACGAAGACCGAGGCTTTCAGCAACCAGTTGACTGTCGTCTAACAAAATAGGCAGGTCGAAATTATGCAGTTCATCCATCAACCGCACATCGGCAAGACTATCACCAGCCGCAGAATTGATAGCTAAAAAGCTAACTCCCTGGCGCTCCCAAGTGGTCCGCAACAGACGATATTTTGGAAGCTTCTCAATATTTTCCTGACAATCGACAGCTGTGGCGATGATAACTATTGCTTTGCTGTCACCGTATTTTTGTAGCTGATGATAATTGCCCTTGTGATCAATCAAGGCGAAATTGCCAATGCGTTCAGTGCCAGCATGGGTTTGCAATACAGTTGCACTGGCTACAGCAAACAACATGGTTGAGATAATTTTTTTCATTTAAATAACCTTATCAGTTAAGAACGCGATCAGTTAAGAACGCCGAACCAAAGCTACGGCCCTCACAACACACAACGACAACGCACAACGCCTTGCCCGCAGGGAACGCCTTGCCCGCAGAGGTAGTACCGAGATTGATAAACAAGTAAAACGATTGATCGTTTCTATTGATCGTTTCTATTGATCGTTTTTCTGCGGCGTTAGCTTATCGTAAAGCATTCGATAGCAGATACCAAAACCCTGTCTGGTTTTGTGACAAATTGAAACTCTCCGCCTGCATAGGAGGTAAAATAATTTGTTTTATATCAGAAACTTACTGCAATTCGACTAGCGCCTTCCTGACTCAGGCAGAGGCTGTCGAAAACAGCGCCTGAGTGGCCAGATTAACTCTCCGTATTTCGGCGAGCCCCATAACTGGATAGTCCGTCAACCAATGAAAAACGACGGAAAACTTCGTACATGATCCAAAGCACCGCCCCAATAATAATAAGCATCATGGCCCAGCGCATAAGCCCTGCGAAGAAGATCGAATCCATGATCGGTATTTGTAATTGAAATTGCGTTAGCGTGATGCCGCGCTCCAACATCCAATGCCAGGCACTATGAGCCAGCAGTGCGGACAGCAGGATGATTCCTATGCGCTCTTGTACAAAGTAGCGAAACAAAACATTTAGCAAAGGAATTACCAGAAGCAACACTAAAATTTGACCTAGCTCTACCCCCACATTAAATGCTAACAAAGACGAGAATAAATGACCGCCAGCAAATTGCAGAGTATCGCTAAACAGAAAAGAGAATCCGAAGCCATGCACCAAACCAAAGCCAAATGCGGCCATCCAGCGGTGCTCAAGTTTTGCCCCCACGATATTCTCGAATGCCATATACACAATCGAAAGCGCTATTAGAGTTTCAATTAGCGGTGGAAACCACAGTGCATTGGGGGCCATTCCGAAGGCCGAGCTGATCAATGTTATCGAGTGCGCAATGGTGAAGGAGCTTATGACCGGAATCAGTCCGCGCAGGCTTCGAAGCGGAATAACCAGGCAGAATAGAAACAGCAGGTGGTCTATCCCCTCCAAAATATGTTCGAAACCCATTTTTACAAATCGAAAAGCCGCCTGATGCCAACGTGGATCCAACTGCACCAAACCTGGATTACCCAAATAGTTAAATACACGCTCCGCCCCGCCTGGGACAAGAAAGCGCAGCACAGTAGTGGTTTGATTGGATAAAGTGCCAATTTCCGGGTTGACGGAGAATTCAGATTCTTGCGAACTAATCGGGTAAGTCACCATAACGTCCAAAACTCCCTGCCGCCAAAACAGATCAACGGAATCGTCCATTGCGGGACTAAGGATATTTTCCAGGGCATCATCATAGTTCGTAAAAGAGCGGTTGGATGGCAGTGACACTCGAACCGCCTCTAGCTGCTTTTCGGTTAGCTCTTCGCCGTTTTCATAGAAGTGAACCGACTCCGTTATGTAAACACGGGCCGCATCATTAAGCGCAAACTCTGCTTCCGAGAACCGCAAATAACCCGGGCCTCTCAGTGGAAAGCTAATTTCACTAAAGGCTTCCATTGGCACTCTCAGCAAAGTGCTTAGCTGGTTCCCGTCGGGTTTGACAAATGCATATACAGTGACACGGCTGGGAATGTCATGGGCGAAGCCCATCGCCGGAAATACCATTGCAGAAATCAGCAGGCAGGGAGCAGCCAACTTCCGCCCCGCTAAAGACCTTAAAATCGAACAAAATTTGTTCATGACTCTCTTCTAATAATCAGCAATTTCAACTAGATAACTACTAAATAGCTACTATTAAATAGTGACCAGACTGGATGGCTACCACTCATTGGATGACTGTACTACACTTGATTGCAACACAACTATCGGCACTGCAAGCCTGTTACAAATACTTACATCAAGCCCCTGGAAAATTTGACCTGCGAGTATACTGTCTACAAAGAAGTGAGTATACTCGGCCTTGCTCTGAGAGTTTAAACCCCCCGCAATTCGGGCATTTGGAGGAAAATAACAATGACAAAGATGAAACTGATTACAGGCGCAACCCTGGTTGTTGCATTGCTTGCTCTTGGAGTAGGGCAATCCAAATTAAATGAGCCAGGCATCGCTGCTTCTAATGCTGTAATGGCTCCACATTTTTTAGTGGACCCATTCTGGCCTAAACCACTACCCAATCATTGGGTAATGGGCAACACCATCGGTGTTGATGTTGACGAGAGGGATCACATCTTCATCGTTCACAGGAATGACGCGTCACAATTCGGCGGTAACACTGAAATTGGTCTACAGGGCGGCGTTGCAGAATGCTGTACTCCTGCGCCGCCAATTATCGAAATCGACATCGAGGGCAATATCCTGAATGCCTGGGGCGGCCCTGCAGAAGGTGCGCCTTATACATGGCCTGCGTCAAACCACGGCATCGAAATTGCGCCTAACGGCGATGTTTGGATCGGCGGTAACGGCGGTGGTGACTCTCACGTTCTCGTTTTTACACGGGACGGTGAGTACATTCGCACTATTGGTGTACAAGGCGAAGACCGCAACAGTAATAGCGAGACTCACTATGGTCGTGTTGCTGAAATCGCTATCGACGTTGTAGCCAACGAAGCCTATTTCGCTGATGGCTACCAGAACAAGCGTGTTGCAGTTGTTGACGTAGCCACTGGCGCCTTCAAGCGTTACTGGGGTGCTTACGGCAATCGTCCAGACGATACTGCTGACGTAACTTACACTCCGGGCCAGCCTGGCCCTCAGCAATTCCGTGGACCAGTTCACTGTGCAGAACCTTCAAATGACGGACTTGTGTATGTATGTGACCGCGGCGCAGACCGTGTTCAGGTATTCCGCAAAGACGGTACTTACGTAAGAGAAGTAGTTTATAACCCGGCCACATTGAACCAGGGTTCAACTTGGGATATCGCTTTCTCACAAGACCCTGAGCAAGAATTCATCTATCTTGCAGACGGTCAGAACTTCAAGATATCGGTCATCGATCGTAAGTCTATGGAGGTACTTTATACTTTCGGTCAAGGTGGCCGTCAGCCTGGTACCTTCTACGCACCCCACAGCATTGCTACTGATTCTCAGAATAATATCTACACTACTGAGACTTATGAAGGCAGCCGTGTGCAGAAGTTCCTCTACCAGGGTGTTCGCCCGGTTACAGTTGTTGACCGCGCAGCAACCTGGCCTGTGGACGAATTGTAAGAACTCTTCAGAGTGTTTAAAACCAGGCCGTATCGAAGCGCTTCGGTACGGCTTTTTTGTCGCAATCCTGTCCCGTTGTTAAGTTCCTGTCCATTCCTAAAGCAGTTGTCTGGGCTCAGATAAAAGTGAGACTTTTTAAAGTGTAAAAATCGAGTAGCCTGTGATGTAAATTATGCCAGGAGCACGAATTCTAAACTGTAGTTCAATGCTGCATTCTATAAGCTTGAGTTGCCAGCGCCATGTTAAGACACAAGAGATTATTTATTCCATGAAAATTCGACACCTCATAAGCCTCTGCGCTGTTTACATTAGTCTTTTTTCCTATTCTGCTTTCGCGATCGAAGACCTTGTCATCGACTACAAAATGGAAGGTAAACCGCGCACAGACCTGACAAATATGAAAATTAATTTGCGAATTGCTGAATTTACAGATGGTCGTTCGATCGAAAACCCACGACTTATTACAGATGCCGGTCTGGATGGTATGGCTGAGGGTGGATACCAGGCGGAGAAGGCGTTTTCCGAAATAATCCAGGACGCAATGAAAGATGGTTTTGCAAATGCCAAGGCAAAATTAGTCGATGCAGATGACGATATGTACCTGCAGGGCAGTTTACTTTCTACTGAGGCGCAACTCATTGATCGCGGCGGTGTAGAAACGATCCAGTTGACCCTGCGTACGTCAGTGCAACTCATGAGTGGAAGTCGAACTGTATGGCAGACCACCTTATTCGGGCGAGGCAGAACGCCGCTCAGCAAAGGCATGGTCGTCACCGTCCACGCGGCCCTGGACAGGCTTATCAACGAGCTTATTGGTGATGATTATTTTCTGGCGGAAATTCGCTAGATCACTACCAAACACTGTCAAAATGGCACATCAAGAACAGTCCAGGCTGGTATGCAAGGCTGTGATGTCCTGCCCAGCTTGCTCTGAAAAGAATTGTAATCCAGTAGCTCGTTCAATCTCCAGGATGTTTATTCTTAATTCACAATGATTAAGGTGTACCGGGAGGTCCTGCGGAAAGATGAAGACCGTAGACCTGTCATCGATCGAAACTATTATTTTAAAAAGAGCATCTGGCACCCTGTGTTGAATTGCAGTGGCTGGCTGAGGAACCACCGGGAGGGTCGAGGATTGGAATCTCCGACGTCGTGGCAGGTGGAGCTATTTAGCTCGAGAGCCACCAATTCTGTGCGTTTCAGCCAGGTTTCAGGAAAAACAACTATTCGATTATTGAAATTCAAGCTTTTTTTAGTATTCAGGAAGCATTCTGCAGATTTGCACCTTACTATGCGCTCCAAGTTAAAAAGCTGTATCGTCATTTATTAAGTTTGAGGAGTACAACATGCCTGGATTTCCTTTGATAGCCAAAATTGCGACTGTGTCTTTGATGGTAGTTTTTGTTGGTATGTCAGCCAATGCCGCAAACCGAATTAGTGATTTCTCACTGATCGACTCTGATGGCCGATTTTTCCAACTCAGCCGCCATACCGATAAGCAGGCAATTGTTCTTTTCGCCTATGATCCAGACAGCAGAGATGCGCGGCGCGCGGCGGCTGATCTAGCTGATATTGTTAGCCGATTCGACGCTCAGAAAGTCGAATTCCTTATGATTAATTCCACAGGCTCAGTTGATAAGCTGGCTATGCGTACAGTTACAGAGAAGGAAGGCATCACTCTCCGCGTTCTAATGGACGACACACAACTGGTTGCCAAAGAGCTGGGTCTTAAGCGCATCGCTGAAGTAGTTATTCTTAACCCAACGGCTAAAGAAATCACTTACCGCGGTGCGCTTAATGATCGCTTTGCAGAAGGTAGCCGTGCGCGACGTGCCAAAGAGCATTATGTGGCAGATGCATTGACCGCGATCTTGAATGATCAAGAAGTTAGTGTTACGCAACCAGCCAGCAAGGGCGACGAGATCGATTTTTCTACAAACACTGCTTATACAGAATCAGTTTCCTATGCTAACGACATCGCGCCTATTCTTAAAGAACGCTGCGTTAGCTGTCACATGGAAGGCGGCATTGCCCCCTTCGCCATGAGTAACCATCAGATGGTTCAGGGCTGGTCTCCAATGATCCGTGAGACGCTTTATACCAAGCGTATGCCACCAGGTCAGATCGACAACGAATACGTTGAAAGCTTTCACGGTGTAAACCACATCACTGTTGAGGAAACTCAAAAGCTAGTGAGCTGGATCAATAATGGATCTCAAAACAAGGACGACAGTGACCCACTCGCCGAGTATCGCCCCCAGCTTGTTAAATGGACGAACGGCACACCTGACATCATTATTCCAATCCCCGAACAGCAAATTCCTGCAACAGGCGTTCAGGACTATCGCAATCTGATGGTGCCCTTAGATTTTGAAGAAGATGTCTGGGTTAAGGCCGTAGAATTCTCAGCAGGTGATACTACGGTACTTCACCACATCATTGCCTTCTCTTACGGTCCTGACGGCATGAACGAGTTTGAAATTTTAAACCAGGGTATTGGCCTTGGTGCATACGCGCCTGGTAATTCCCTCAACACTTATCCTGAAGATGCGGGCTACCCACTTAAAGCTGGCGGCGGTCTGATGCTGCAAATGCACTACACAACTTCCGGTAAGGAAGCGGTGGATGCCTCAGAGATTGGTTTGTACCTGTGGGACGAAGAGCCTGCGCGCCCAATCCTCGGTGGTTCAGCTGCGGACTTAGAAATCAACATCGAACCTTTCGAAGCCAATCATGAAATGGTCGCTACCAAGAAATTCCGCAAAGACTCTTACCTGACAATGGTAGGCCCGCATATGCACTATCGCGGCTATGACGCCAATTTCAAACTGCGTTATCCTGATGGAAAAGTTGCAGAAATTCTTAACGTGCCAAACTACCAATTTAACTGGCAGAAGACTTATGACTTCAAAGAGCCACTGTTCTTGCCGGCAGGCACAGAGATGGTGTTTAGGGCTACATTCGACAATTCAGCGAATAACCCTTTCAACCCTGATCCATCTTCAACCATCTCATGGGGGGAACAAACCTGGCAAGAGATGTTTTTTGGCTTCTTCCGCTATGTGGAAGCAAGCGAAGGTGAATAGTCCTTGCCAGTGTTTTGTTTAAAACCTGGTCACTTCGGTGACCAGGTTTTTGCCCTGAATTCCTTGCTACAAACCCCTAACCCCTACTCTCTTCCTGCGGCCGCACCACTGAGTCCCTGTCTGTCAATGACAGCTAAGGTGTAAATTGCTAATATCATTGCTCCCATTTCAACAGTTGAAAGAATCCAGAAGAAATGAAAAAGCTGTCTATTCTCATCTCACTGCTCGGTACCATGCAGTTCCCTATCCTTCTTGCTGACACAACACTCTATACCAATGTAAATGGCTACACGCTTGATGCGAGTAGAGAACTGCGCCAGTTCTCAGCCATTCAATTTACGGATGATCGCGTCGATCAGATTTTTACCAGCGACGATGAACTCCCAGAGCAGGTAGATGCCCTAATCGATGGCAGGAACCAAACTCTAATCCCCGGTCTGATTGACGCACATGGGCACGTATTAAGCTACGGGCTCAGCCTTCTTCGCGTGGACCTGGTTGGAACAGAAACAGAACAAGAGGCAGTACAACGCGTTGCTGATTTCCTGGAAGACAACAGTCAGCTTGAATGGGTTCAAGGACGGGGTTGGAATCAGGTTCTTTGGGACAGCAACGAGTTTCCCACTGCCACAAGTCTGGATGCTGTGATCGCTGATAAACCAGTCTGGCTTAGCCGGGTTGATGGTCACGCTGGTTGGGCAAATAGCGCAGCCATCGCTTTAGCTGAGGTAGACAGCCGCACTGAAGATCCAGACGGAGGACAAATACTGCGGGACGAAGACGGCAATCCCACTGGTGTATTTGTCGACAACGCGATGGCTCTGATTAGATCCCAAATACCATTGTCCAGCCTGGAAGAACAAAAACTCGCATTGAAGACTGCCATGCAGGAACTTGCAAAAGAGGGCCTTACCAGTGTCCACGACGCTGGCGTAGGAAGCAGCTCGGTTGAAGCCTATAAACAATTGCTGGAAGACGGGCCACTTCCGATTCGAGTCAATGCGATGCTGTCGGCCAACGACAGCTTCTACGAGCGAAGGCTGGCTGAGGGTCGCTATCGAAGCGACGATGACACTTTCACCATGAATAGTGTAAAAATAGCGGCCGATGGTGCATTGGGTAGCCGCGGCGCAGCATTGATAGATGATTATTCAGACCTTCCAGGTCACAAGGGATTGTTGCTACATAATCCAGAACGCCTCGAATATTTCATGCGCGCTGCAATGAACGCGGGTTTTCAGGTTAATACACATGCCATCGGCGACAATGCAAACAAGGTCGTGCTGGATAACTATGAGCAGTTAATAGAGGAAACTGATTCCCGTGATAGGCGACATCGAGTGGAACATGCGCAGATCTTAAGCTTCGAAGATATTCTCCGCTTTGCAGAACTTGGTGTCATCCCCTCGATGCAGGCAACCCATGCAACCAGTGACAAGAACATGGCTCAAGATCGATTGGGAGAAGTGCGTGTTCAGGGTGCCTACGCCTGGCGAAAACTGATCGATGCTGGTGCGCTGATTGCAAACGGTTCTGATTTCCCAGTGGAATCACCAAATCCTTTCTTCGGCCTACATGCCGCGATAACACGTCAGGACAAGAGCAATCAACCTCCCGGCGGCTGGTTTCCCGAAGAAAAGATGACCATGATCGAAGCATTCGCCAGTTTTACAATCGATGCGGCCTATTCCGGTCATCAGGAAAACCTGTTAGGGACACTGGAGCCAGGCAAGAAAGCCGATTTTATTGTTCTTGATCGTGATATTTTTTCCATACCCAGGAGTGAAATTTGGCAGACCCAGGTTGAGCAGACATGGGTTAACGGGCAACGTGTGACTGATTAGCTTAAAACGAAACCATACAATAGCGTTTCCGGGCTGACGCCAATGAAGGAGGCAATCAATATGAATAAATCTACGCTTTCAGTTTCGTTAGCAGCGCTTTTACTGGCTTCCTGCTCGTCTGAGTCAACGGCCCCCGGCGATGCAATACCGACAGAACGCGCTGCCGCTGTAGATCCTGTCGAATTGGCACGCTGGGAGCAACATGCCAGCAATATAAGCATTAGTAGAGACAAGTGGGGCATCCCCCATATCTATGGCAAGACCGATGCCGATACTGTATTTGGCAGCTTATACGCACAGGCCGAAGATGACTTTAATCGTGTAGAGACTAATTATATAAACGCCATGGGACGCTTGGCGGAAGCCGAAGGAGAGACCGGGTTATTCCGTGATCTGCGCATGAAGCTTTTTATCGATCCAGTTGATATGCGGATACAATACGAAGACAGCCCAGCCTGGTTGAAGTCTTTGATGAACGCCTTTGCTGATGGACTTAATTATTACCTGCACACTCACCCGGAAGTCACCCCGCGAGTTATCACTCGGTTCGAACCCTGGATGGCCCTGACTTTCTCAGAGGGCAGCATAGGCGGCGATATAGAGAGAGTTAGTTTACGAGATCTGCAAGCCTTTTATGGTGATGACACTCTATTGGCCCAGTCAGAGCCAGTTTCTTATGATGAGCCTCGCGGTTCCAATGGTTTTGCAATTGCGCCATCCAACACTGAAAACGGTGAGGCACTGCTACTGATAAACCCACATACCTCTTTCTTCTTTCGCTCCGAACTCCACATGGTGAGCGAGGAAGGATTGAATGCCTATGGGGCAGTGACTTGGGGACAATTTTTTATCTATCAGGGCTTCAACGAAAACGCCGGTTGGATGCACACATCCAGTCGCGCCGATGCTATCGATGAATATCTGGAAACCGTCGTTCAAAAAGAAGATGGCTACTACTACCTCTACGGTGACGAAGAGCGAAAATTCAGGGAAACCGAACTAAGCCTGCCATATAAGAACGGTAATTCGCTAGCCACCAGGGTATTCACCGCGTATCACAGTCATCGTGGACCAGTTATTCGCGAGCAAGACGGTAAATGGGTGAGTATTAAACTGATGCAAGAACCGGTGAAGGCATTAACACAATCTTTCACCCGCACCAAGGCGCAAAACCATGAAGAGTTTTATGCAAGCATGGAGCTACTCACCAACTCATCCAACAACACAGTGTATGCCGACTCTGATGGAAATATTGCTTACTACCATGGCAATTATATTCCTGTACGCGATACCTCTTTCGATTGGAACAAGCCGCTGGACGGCAGTAACCCTGCAACGGAATGGCAGGGCCTGCATACTGTGGATGAAATTATTCACCTGTTTAACCCTCCGAACGGATGGATTCAAAATACGAATAACTGGCCGTTTACTGCTGCTGGCGAATACAGTCCGAAAGCTGAAGACTACCCTGTCTATATGGCAAATAACCCCGAGAACCCTCGTGGCATCCACGCCGTTCGTGTTTTGCAGGATAAATCTAATTTCAATATCGAGAGCCTGATCGAGGCTGCCTATGATCCCACGCTAACTGCTTTTGAAGATTTAGTCCCAAGTTTACTACTGATAACAGCGGTAGATAATCAGGGTGCGCTACAAGCCTCGATCCAGTCGGAAACATTGGATTATATCGACCTATTGCGAGATTGGGATTACAAATTTTCTCTGGAATCAACCGCGACTTCCCTCGCCGTGTACTGGGGTCAGATCTTGATGGACAAGGTTCGTGCTGACGCCACAGCCGCTGGAATTAACATCTATGAGTACATGACGCATAACGCTGGCAGTGCAGAAAAACTAAGTTCACTGCGTCAAGCAGCAGAACAACTACAGGCGGATTTTGGTAACTGGCAGGTGCCATGGGGAGAAATAAATCGTTATCAGCGTCTGAATGGTGACATTGTGCAAGACTTCAATGACGACGCAGAAAGTCTGCCTGTGGCTTTTGCCTCGGCGCGCTGGGGTTCTTTGGCGTCCTTCGCTAGTCGAACTTATCCAGGCACTAGAAAAATGTACGGCAGCAGTGGCAATAGTTTTGTCGCAGCGGTGGAATTCGGAGACCGGGTTACCGCCAAGGCGATTACGGTTGGCGGTTTGAATAGTGATCCCAATTCGCCGCATTTCGATGACCAGGCGCTGATGTACACGCGAGGTGATTTCCGAAACGTCTTGTTTTATCCTGAAGATATTGAGGCGAACCTGGAAAGGGAATATTCACCGGGGAACTAAAATGCCTTGATGAATCCAAGGCATTCAAAAAGCTGAGCTTGCTGATTTAGTAACCTACCGCCCCGCCATCCCCTCGACGCGAGTCTGCCGCACCTTCAAACAAGCCATTATTCCTGTCATAGTAGACAGCCATAGCAGCCCCCTGCGTGCCACGCTCAGCTAAGCGATGGCCCTTTTCTTCATACAGGCGAATAGTATCTGGTGACAAGACACCAGACTCCATACTGGTAACGTCTGGCAACCACTGATGATGAATTCGCCCCGCTTCTACCGACTGAGCAATATTCATTTCGTGATCAATAACATTCAGTATCAACTGCATCGTGGTATTGATAATAGTTTTGCCACCTGGGCTACCAGCGGTGAAAACTGGCTTTCCCTCCCTGGCTACTATGGTTGGAGTCATGCTAGACAAAGGACGCTTCTCAGGCGCTACCAGGTTAGGCGCTGTTCCTATCAAACCGCGTGAATTAGTGACACCTGGCACAGCATTGAAGTCGCCCATCTCATTGTTAAGCAAGTAACCTCCGCCTTCGACAACGATGCCTGAACCGTAACCAAATTCCAGGGTGTAGGTCATACTAACCATATTCCCCTCCTTATCTACCACAGAGAAATGTGTGGTTTCCTCACTTTCATAAATTTGTGCGAAATCTTCAGGACTACTGACCGAAGCCTCATCCATGTCGATTGAAGCACGTAAAGCAGCTGCGTACTCTTTGTCCATCAAACGCTCAAGCGGCATACCCTCATTGAAATCCGGGTCGCCTAAATGCTGTGCGCGGTCGGCGTACGCACGACGCATGGATTCCGTAAGCACATGCAGGTAATCAGCGGAATTATGACCCATCTCTGCGAGATCGAAGCCTTCAAGAATATTCAACATTTCCACCAGAGCAACACCGCCTGAACTGGGTGGTGGCATGCTGACGATGTCATAGCCGCGGTAAGTACCACGAATAGGCTCTCGCTCTTGGGCCGCATACTTAAGTAGATCTTCTTCAGTGATAATACCGCCAATGTCGGCCATGAAACCCGCAAGTCTTTCTGCATTCTCACCTTTGTAAAAGCCATCTTGCCCCTGATTCTGAATCAGTTCCAAGGTGTGGGCCAAATCTGGTTGATGCCAGGTATCACCCAATTCGTAAAGTGATCCATCGGCTTTGTAAAACTTCGCAGCTGAAGAGGGGTACTGATCGAAGCGAGATTTGCTGCGGGCAAAACCGGTATACAGTGAATAGCTAATGGGAATTCCATCGCGGGCCAGTTTGACAGCTGGTGCCACAAGGTCGGCCCATGGCAGGCTGCCAAGTTGCTGGTGCGCCTTCCATAAACCAGCAACTGTGCCAGGCACACCAACAGCAAGAGGGCCAATGTGATTCGAATTATCAACCACATTCCCATTTAGACCCAAGTACATGCGTTCAGTGGCAGCGAGTGGCGCTTTTTCTCTAAAGTCGAAGCTAGTAGCATGGCCATCGTCACCGTGATACACCAAGAAGCCACCACCTCCAATATTACCTGCTGAAGGCCAGGTGACGGCTAATGCAAAGGCTGTAGCGATGGATGCATCGACGGCGTTCCCACCCAGTTTAAGCACTGCAACGCCTGCCTCCGAAGCTAACCTGGAGGCGCTGGTCACAACTCCGTTCTTAACCCTAAGCGGCGTTCTTCCACCCTCCGAGAAAGAGGCGGAAACCAGCATTAGACTTAGGAAAATTACTAAACTCTTAATGGTCTTGCTTACGAACAGTGGCTGACTCATTGCATTACTCTCAACTAGTGCTTTGGACGGAAAGGCCCAGTCGCATTCAGAAATACTTTGGATGCTTATCAGAAACCCCTATTTTAGTTCATCAAGGCTCCTCTCATCACCTCATAATAACGCGCCTTACAGTGAGAAAACATGGTTTAACAGGCAAAAGCTTCTCTTTACCTTGCTAAATCCTCCCCTGACGGGAGTTTTCCAGGCTAAATTTACAACTGGTGAATACTATCGCGCCACCGGTTGATGTGGTCGACTTCGTTGATCATATTGATTACATGGCGGAACTGATATGAAATACCTTTCAACGTTACTACCCAAATCCCCAGATAGACTACCGCCAGCGCTCCAAGGGACTCTGGATCCCTCTTTCAAGTGTTATAACTGACCAAGACAGCAGATATCGCAGAGAGATTTAGTCAAAAATCGTTGCTCTGCGCATGATCAGCCCTCAATGAGCCATTTTGGACGGATCTATCCTGTACAAGCCGTCACCTCTTGCCCACTATTGGGTTAAATGGGCGGCGGCTCAAACTCCTTCAGTGCCATCAGCACTGGTTCCAGTCGTATTCGGTGTTTTCCTTGTCGCTTGACAAGTAACTGGCCCCGAAGCTGGCCCAACACCCCTGATGATCGAATCCAGGGCTTGAACAGGGTCGCTGCGGGAGTAACATTTGCGCAGGTTCTGGCGCGTCTCACTCCACCACCTCTATCCGCAAAGGCTCCGTGTGATAGAACAACTCACCGCTGTCAAGCTGATAGCCAATATACAACTCCCAATTACCCAGCTCCGCAGACGACAGCATGACCGGCTCAGGGGTGAGATTGATAAGCCTGACCCCCGCCTCCAGCATGAGGTCTTCCTCGAAATAGGCCAGGGTTTCACCATCATAAAGCACCAGTCCAGACTGCGTCAGTAACCACACCGTCTCAGGAGCGGACGCGCTTCTTGCCGCCACCACAACATTGGCCTGCTCCCCCACATCAATGCTGCGTGCTGTGATGGTAAACACGATATCCAGCTCCTCACCCACCGGGAAGCTGCCATCCTCGAAGTAGCTGTCGCCGCCGTCACTGCTTGCCCCGCTGCGGAACACCGCCTCCGTGCCTGTACCATCGTCTGTCTCGGGGTTTAACACCGGCGGCAGCGTCGTTACGTTCACTGACAGGAAGCTAAAAGTTCCCCTTATGTCTCGAATACGCAGCCGCGCCTGGCCTGCATTCACCCCGGTAACAAGCAGCGTCCTGCCAGCAACAACCGACTGCGTCGTCCCGCCGGGGTCGCCGCTGACGAAGAACGGCGGAAACCCACCCTGGATGCTCACTTCCCTGGTTTCTCCAAGCACTATAGTGAGACCTGAGACAGGAAAACCCTCTGCGTTGAGCAGTTGTAGCGCATCGTCTTCATCTGGCGGAGGCTCAGGGTCTGGGCCAGGTGCAGGTGGCGGAGCAGGCCTTGAACTCGCTGTAATCACCACCGTGGGCACGCTGGTCAGCGGCCCCTCGGCGGTGTTCCCGGCATCGGTATAGCGCACGGACACGGTGATTTGATCGCCCACATCGTCCGCGGTCAGGATGTAGGTGCTGTCGGTCGCGCCGCTGATGGCCGTGTCCGCGCCGCCCCCGGAGCGCCTGTTCCATTGATAGGTGAACGGCAGGGAAGCAGGGCCATCGGCATCGCTGATGCCGCTGGTGTTTGCCGTCAGGGTCTGGCCCTGGGTGGTTGTACCGGTGATGGTCGGTAATCCACTGGGCGGGTTATTGGTGCCGCTGGTGATGGTGATGGTGATGGTGACGGTAGCGGCAGCCGAATCGTTCGCGCCATCGTTCACGACCAGGGAGAATCCAAGCAGGGTAGTGGTCAGCAGATCGGCAGGTGCGGTGAAAGTCGGTGTGGCGGTGGTGTCGCCGGTCAGGGTCACCGTTGGGGTTCCGCTGGTCTGAGTCCAGGTGTAGGTCAGGGTCGCGTTCTCGGGATCGCTACTGCCACTGCCGTCCAGGGTGACGGTGACGCCCTCGGCGACGGTCTGGTTAGCACCGGCATTGGCGGTAGGCGCGTCATTGACTGCGGTCACGTTCACGGTGGCCGTGGCCGTGGCACTGAAATCATCGCCGTCGGAGACGCTGAAGGTGAAGGTCGCATCGCCGTTGACATTTGTGGCCGGGGTATAGACCAGAGTCGGAATAGCGGCAACCGCAATCACCTGGGCCGTGTTAACCGGCGTAGCGCTCGTGCCCGTGCCCAGCGCCAGGCTGCCGTCGGCGCTGGCGGGCAGGCTATCGATGCGCACCTCTGCCAGGCTATCGCCGTCGGTATCGGTAAAGGGGAAGTCCGCCACCGCAAAGGTATAGTCGGCATCCTCGTTTGTGGTGACCGTGAACGCGCTGGTGGTGGGCGGGTTATTGGCGGCGCTGGTCACCGCAACGCTAAAGCCCAGTGAATCCGTGTCTCCGTCCCCATTTGTCGCGGTGTAGGTCAGGTTAAAGGTCCCGGCGCTGGTCGGCGTACCAGACAGTGTGCGGCTGGTAGCATTAAAGGCCAGTCCGGGGGGCAGAGGAGTAGCAGGCAGCCCAGTAGCCAGCGTATAGGTATTGGTACTCGGTACTGACCCGGGCCCTGCCAGTGCCTCGGGCAAAGTCAGAGCAGTAATTGCATTGCCCGCGGTGTAGGTCTGGTTCGCAATGGTGTCCCGAAACAGCGGTCTGACAAAGATTCTGACGGTTGTCTCGTTGGTGGACGATGCCTGACCGTTATTAACGACCAGACTAAAAGTGAACGAGGCCGGACCAGGTGTCGGTATCAGGGTTGGAATGGTGAAGGTTGGCTGGGCGGCTGCGGTACTGCTTAAAGTCACCGTGGGGCCGGCATCCTGGGACCAGAGATAGTTCAGGTTGTCGCCATCGGGATCGGAACTGCCAGTGCCATTCAGCGTGACTGCTGTGCCCTTGCTCGCCCGCTGATTTGCACCGGCATCGGCGGTGGGCGGCATATTGGTGCCGGCGGTGGTGGTGATGGTGACGGTAGCGGCAGACGAGTCACTCTCGCCATCGTTCACGGTCAGGGAGAAGACCAGCACCGCATCGGCCAGCAATTCCCTGGGAGCGGTGAAAGTCGGTGCGGCGGTGTCCTCGCCGGTCAGGGTCACCGTTGGGGTTCCGCTGGCCTGAGTCCAGGCGTAGGTCAGGTTCGCGCTCTCGGGATCGCTACTGCCACTGCCGTTCAGGGTGACGGTGACGCCCTCGGCGACGGTCTGGTTAGCACCGGCATTGGCGATGGGCGGATCGTTCTCGCCGGCGGTGGTGGTGATGGTGACGGTAGCGGCAGCCGAGTCGTTCGCGCCATCGTTTACGGTCAGGGAGAAGACCAGCACCGCATTGGCCGAGAGGTTCTCGGGGGCGGTGAAGGTCGGTGCGGCGGTGCCCTGGCCGGTCAGGGTCACCGTCGGGGTTCCGCTGGCCTGAGTCCAGGCGTAGGTCAGGGTCGCGCTCTCGGGATCGCTACTGCCGCTGCCGTCCAGGGTGACGGTGACGCCCTCGGCGACGGTCTGGTCAGCACCGGCATCGGCGGTGGGCGCGTCATTGACCGCGGTCACGCTGACGGTTGCCGTGGCCGTGGCACTGAAGTCATCACCATCGGAGACGCTGAAGGTGAAGGTCGCAGCGCCGTTGACATTGGTCACCGGGGTATAGACCAGGTTCGGAATAGCGGTAGCGGCAATCACTTGGGCAGTGTTAACCGCTGTGCCGTTCAGCGCCAGGCTGCCGTCGGCGCTGGCGGGCAGGCTATCGATGCGCACCTCTTCCAGGCTATCGCCCTCAACATCGGTAAAGGGGAAGTTAGTCGACGCAAAGGTATAGGCGGTATCCTCGTTTGTGGTGACCGTGAACGCGCTGGTGGTGGGCGGGTCATTGACCGCGGTCACGCTGACGGTGGCCGTGGCCGTGGCACTAAAATCATCGCCGTCGGAGACGCTGAAGGTGAAGGTCGCATCGCCGTTGGCATTGGTCACCGGGGTATAGACCAGAGTCGGAATACCGGCAACGGGAATCACCTGGGCAGTGTTAACCGCCGTGCCGTTCAGCGCCAGGCTGCCGTTGGCACTGGCGGGCAGGCTATCGATGCGCACTGCTTGCAGGCTATCGCCGCTGTCGGTATCGTCAAAATTAAACTGGGCGGCCGCAAAAGTGTGGGCGGTATCCTCGTTTGTGCTGACCGTCAGCCCGGTTGTGGTGGGCGGGTTATTGGCGGCGCTGGTCACCGCAATGCTAAAGCCCAGCGAATCCGTATCTCCGTCCCCATTTGTCGCGGTGTAGGTCAGGTTAAAGGTTCCGGCTGTTGTCGGCGTACCAGACAGTATGCGGCTGGTAGCATTAAAGGCCAGTCCAGCCGGCAGAGGAGTCAGCGTATAGGTATTGGTACTCGGCAATGACCCGGGCCCTGCCAGTGCCTCGGGCAAAGTCAGCGCAGTAATTGCATTGCCCTCGCTGTAGGTCTGATTAGCAATGCTTGTCCGAAACAGCGGTCTGATAAAGATTCTGACGGTTGCCGCATTAGTGGACGATGTCTGTCCATCAGAGACAACCAGGCTGAAAGTGTACGAGGCCGGGCTAGATGACGATATCACGTTTGGAACGGTGAAGGTTGGCTGGGCGGCTGCGGTACTGCTTAAAGTCACCGTGGGGCCGGCAGTCCGTTCCCAAAGGTAGACCAGGGCCGAATTATCGCCGTCAGGATCGTCACTGCCAGTGCCATCAAGCGTGACTTCTGTGCCCTTGCTCACCCGCTGATTTGCACCGGCATTGGCGGTGGGCGGCATATTGGTGCCAGCAGTGGCGGTGACTTCGAGGTTGAAGGCGCTAAGGGCTACCGGCGTGGTGATGATGTTATCGGTGACGCTGATGATAATGCCCGTGGTGGTACCGACATCGGTGCTGGCAGGCGTGCCGGTCAAGGCCCCGGTCGCGTCGTCGAAACTGGCCCAGCCTGGCATCCTGGTGATGGCGTATTCCAGCGTGTCGCCATCCACATCACCGCCGCCCGGCGTGAAATTATAGGCCACCCCTTGCACCACGGTTGTGTTGGGGATGCCGGTAATGGTGGGCGGGTCATTGACCGGAGTCACGGTGACGGTGGCCGTGGCGGTCGCGGTACTAAAGGCAGTGCCGTCGGAGACGCTGAAAGTGAAGGTCGCATCGCCGTTGACATTGTCCACCGGGGTATAGACCAGAGTCGGAATAGCGGCAACGGCAATCACTTGGGCCATGTTAACCGGCGTAGCGCCCGTGCCCGTGCCCAGCGCCAGGCTGCCGTCGGCGCTGGCGGGCAGGCTATCGATGCGCACTTCTGCCAGACTATCGCCGTCGTCATCGGCAAAGGGGAAGTTGGCCACCGTAAAGGTATAGTCGGCATCCTCATTTGTGCTGACCGTGAACCCGCCGGTGGTGGGCGCGTCATTGACTGCGGTCACGGTCACGGTTGCCGTGCCGGTCGCGGCACTAAAGGCAGTGCCGTCGGAGACGCTGAAGGTGAAGGTCGCATCGCCGTTGGCATTGTCCACAGGGGTATAGACCAGAGTCGGAATGGCGGTAGCGGCAATCACTTGGGCAGTGTTAACCGCCGTACCGTTCAGCGCCAGGCTGCCGTCAGCGCTGGCGGGCAGGCTATCGATGCGCACTTCTGCCAGACTATCGCCGTCGTCATCGGCAAAGGGGAAGTTGGCCACCGCAAAGGTATAGTCGGTATCCTCGTTTGTGGTGACCATGAACCCGCCGGTGGTGGGCGCGTCATTGACCGCGGTCACGCTGACGGTGGCCGTGGCCGTGGCACTAAAATCATCGCCGTCGGAGACGCTGAAGGTGAAGGTCGCATCGCCGTTGGCATTGGTCACCGGGGTATAGACCAGAGTCGGAATACCGGCAACGGGAATCACCTGGGCAGTGTTAACCGCCGTGCCGTTCAGCGCCAGGCTGCCGTTGGCACTGGCGGGCAGGCTATCGATGCGCACTGCTTGCAGGCTATCGCCGCTGTCGGTATCGTCAAAATTAAACTGGGCGGCCGCAAAAGTGTGGGCGGTATCCTCGTTTGTGCTGACCGTCAGCCCGGTTGTGGTGGGCGGGTTATTGGCGGCGCTGGTCACCGCAATGCTAAAGCCCAGCGAATCCGTATCTCCGTCCCCATTTGTCGCGGTGTAGGTCAGGTTAAAGGTTCCGGCTGTTGTCGGCGTACCAGACAGTATGCGGCTGGTAGCATTAAAGGCCAGTCCAGCCGGCAGAGGAGTCAGCGTATAGGTATTGGTACTCGGCAATGACCCGGGCCCTGCCAGTGCCTCGGGCAAAGTCAGCGCAGTAATTGCATTGCCCTCGCTGTAGGTCTGATTAGCAATGCTTGTCCGAAACAGCGGTCTGATAAAGATTCTGACGGTTGCCGCATTAGTGGACGATGTCTGTCCATCAGAGACAACCAGGCTGAAAGTGTACGAGGCCGGGCTAGATGACGATATCACGTTTGGAACGGTGAAGGTTGGCTGGGCGGCTGCGGTACTGCTTAAAGTCACCGTGGGGCCGGCAGTCCGTTCCCAAAGGTAGACCAGGGCCGAATTATCGCCGTCAGGATCGTCACTGCCAGTGCCATCAAGCGTGACTTCTGTGCCCTTGCTCACCCGCTGATTTGCACCGGCATTGGCGGTGGGCGGCATATTGGTGCCAGCAGTGGCGGTGACTTCGATGTTGAAGGCGCTAAGGGCTACCGGCGTGGTGATGATGTTATCGGTGACGCTGATGATAATGCCCGTGGTGGTACCGACATCGGTGCTGGCAGGCGTGCCGGTCAAGGCCCCGGTCGCGTCGTCGAAACTGGCCCAGCCTGGCATCCTGGTGATGGCGTATTCCAGCGTGTCGCCATCCACATCACCGCCGCCCGGCGTGAAATTATAGGCCACCCCTTGCACCACGGTTGTGTTGGGGATGCCGGTAATGGTGGGCGGGTCATTGACCGCGGTCACGCTGACGGTGGCCGTGGTCGTGGCACTGAAGGCAGTGCCGTCGGAGACGCTGAAAGTGAAGTTCGCATCGCCGTTGGCATTGGTCACCGGGGTATAGACCAGGTTCGGAATAGCGGTGGCGGCAATCACTTGGGCAGTGTTAACCGCTGTGCCGTTCAGCGCCAGGCTGCCGTCGGCGCTGGCGGGCAGGCTATCGATGCGCACTTCTTCCAGGCTATCGCCCTCAACATCGGTAAAGGGGAAGTTGGCCACCGTAAAGGTATAGTCGGCATCCTCGTTTGTGGTGACCGTGAACTCGCTGGTGGTGGGCGCGTCATTGACCGCGGTTACGGTCACGGTTGCCGTGGCGGGCGGGGTACTGAAGGCAGTGCCGTCGGAGACGCTGAAGGTGAAGGTCGCATCGCCGTTGACATTGGTCGCCGGGGTATAGACCAGATTCGGAATATCTGCAACGGCAATCACTTGGGCAGTGTTAACCGCTGTGCCGTTCAGCGCCAGGCTGCCGTCGGCGCTGGCGGGCAGGCTATCGATGCGCACCTCTTCCAGGCTATCGCCCTCAACATCGGTAAAGGGGAAGTTAGTCGACGCAAAGGTATAGGCGGTATCCTCGTTTGTGCTGACCGTGAACGCGCTGGTGGTGGGCGGGGTATTGACCGCGGTCACGCTGACGGTTGCCGTGGCCGTGGCACTGAAGTCATCGCCGTCGGAGACGCTGAAGGTGAAGGTCGCATCGCCGTTGGCATTGGTCACCGGGGTATAGACCAGAGTCGGAATACCGGCAACGGGAATCACCTGGGCAGTGTTAACCGCCGTGCCGTTCAGCGCCAGGCTGCCGCTACCAGCGGCGGGTAGCGTGACGATGCGCACCGCTTGCAGGCTATCGCTGGAGTCGGTATCGGTAAAGGGGAAGTCCGCCAACCCAAAGGTATAGTCGCTATCCTCATTTGTGCTGACCGTGAACGCGCTGGTGGTGGGCGGGGTATTGGAGGTGCTTGCCGCCGCCACCGCCGCTGTGGGCGCGCTGGTCAGGATCTCAGGGTTGTTTTGATTATCCGTAAAGCTGACCGTCACGGTGATCATCTCGCCCACATCGCCCCCGGCCAGGAGGTAGGTTGCAGAGGTCGCGCTGCTGATGGCCGTGTCCGTGCCGGCAGCGTGCCTGTTCCATTGATAACTGAAAACCACATTGTTGAGACCATCGGCATCGCTGATGCCCGAGGTATCCACCGTCAGGGGCTCGCCCTCGGTGGTTGTACCGCTAATGACAGGCGTTCCGGTGGGCGGGGTATTGGAGGTGTTTGCCGCCACCACCGCCGCCGTGGGCGCGCTGGTGATGGACTCGGGCGCGTTAAAATTATCGGTGTAGCTGACCTCCACCCTGATCATCTGGCCTATTTCGGCATCGGTCAGGGTGTAGGTGCTCAGGGTCGCGTTGCTGATCGGATTGCTACCCGCAAGCCATCGATAGGTGAACATGGACGGGTCGGGCAGACCATCGATATCCACCAGCGCGGTGGTATCCGCGCTGAGGGGCTGGCCGGCCACCGGCGTGCCGCCGATGGTTACACTGCCGCTGGGCGAGTCATTGATATTCGCTATCGGCCCCCGGGTCTCCGTGCGCCTGTTCTCATCATTGCCATCATTATCCCGGTAGCTGACCTCCGCGACGATCGATTTGCCGACCTCGGCCTGGGTCAGGGTGTAGGTTGCGGAGTTCGCGCCGCTGATGATCGGGAAAGTGCCCGTGTTGGCGTCTCCCGCTGCCCATTCGTAGGTGAAGGTGGACGAGTCGGGCAGCCCATTCGGGTCGCCAAGGTCGGCGGTATTTACCGTCAGGGTTTGGCCCTGGATCAGGTCACCGTCGATGGTCAGTATGCCAGTGGGTGGCGAATTGCCCCTTACCACTGGCTGCGTGGGCAGGCTGGTCACGCGCTCAGCATTGCCGTCGTTATCCGTGAAGCTGATCGTCACGGTGATCCTCTCGCCGATATCGTCCAGGGTCGTAAGGTAGAAAGAGGAGGTCTCGCCGACGATCGGCGTGTCCGTGCCGGCCTCGTGCCTGTTCCATTGGTAGTTGAGACTGAAGGGCACACCATCCACATCCCTAACTGCCCTGGTAATCGCGACTAATCCGGTGTTGACCTCTAGGGAGGGTCTGCTAGGTGAAGCGGAGATAGTCGGGCGGCCGGTGGCCGCGTCATTGACCTGAGTAACGCTCACGGTTGCCGTGGCCGTGGCACTGAAGGCAGTACCGTCGGAGACGCTGAAGGTGAAGGTCGCAGCGCCGTGGACATTGGTGGCCGGGGTATAGACCAGAGTCGGAATACCGGCAACGGGAATCACTTGGGTTGCGGTCACCGCTGTGCCGCCCAGCGCCAGGCTGCCGCTGGCGGGGGCGGGCAGGCTATCGATGCGCACCGCTTGCAGGCTATCGCTGGAGTCGGCATCGCTAAAGGGGAAGTTAGCTACCGCAAAGGTATAGGCCATATCCTCAAGCGTGCTGACCGTGAACGCGCTGGTGGTGGGCGGGGGCGCATCGCTGGCCAGGATGGTCGCCCGGGCGCTGGTGGCCGTTGAGTTCAGGGTGATGCCGGTCGGAAAGCCCGCGTTGGGTGCGCTCAGGGTTACGGTGAAGGTCTCTTCTCCCTCGGTCGCGATATCGTCCCTGATCGGTATGCTGATGGTCTGGATCAGATCTTCCCCGCTGGCGCCCGCCGTGAAGGTCAGCGTGCCGGTGGGATTGCGGAAATCAGTGGTCTCCGCCGAGTCGCCGACCGCGAGGGAGGCGGTGTAATTCACCAGCACATCCGACCCCGGAGAATCCGACAGGGTTACGGCGAAGGTGGCATTACCGCCTTCGGCCACCGGAGTGGCGTCCGCGATGGATAGCGTGGCGGCGCCGTTGGCCAGGATGGTTCCTTGCAGGCTGGTGGCCGACGGATCCAGGCTGAAACCTGCGGGCAGCGGGCTGTCGGGGTTCGCGCTCAGGGTCAGCGTGAAGGTCTCATCGCCCTCCACCAGTTGGTCGGTTCGCGCCATCACGCTGAAGGTCTGGCTCAGGTCGGGCCCGCTGGCGTCCTCCAGGAAAGTCAGGGTGCCGCTGGTGGCCGCGAAATCAGCGGTGCTCGCCGTGTCGCCGGTGGCCACCGAGGCGGTGTAATCCACCAGCACCTGCGCACCGGGGATGCCGCTCAGGGTTACCGTGAAGGACACGGCGTTGCCCTCGGTGACAGCACCGCCGCCGGAGATCGACAGCATCGCCGAGCCCGCGCCTGTAATGGTCGCCGTGGCCGTCGCCGTGCCCAGGTTGAAACCTGGGGGCAGCGGGCTGTCGGTGTCCGTGCTCAGGGTCAGCGTAAAGGTCTCGTCTCCTTCCACCCGATCATCGTTGTCCGCCATCACGCTGATGTCCCGGCTCAGGTCAGTCCCGCTGGCACCCGCCGCGAAGGTCAGGGTGCCGCTGGTGGCGGTAAAGTCATTTGCCGCCGCCGTGCCCGCTACAGCGGCGTATCCCACCACCACCGCCGCTGAGGGCGAACCCGACAGGGTCACCGTGAAGGTCGCGTCCTCACCCTCGGCCACAGCACCGCCGCCGGAAATCGATACCGTCGCCGGAGTGCTCGCCGCGATGGTGGCCGTGGCCGTGGCCGTGGCCAGGGTGAAGCCTGGAGGTAGCGGGTTGGCGGGGGTCGTGCGCAGGGTCGCCGTGAAGGTCTCGTCGCCTTCCACCAGCGGGTCGGTTTGCGTCATTACCGTGAAAGTCTGGCTCAGGTCGTCCCCGGTCGCGCCCGCCGCGAAGGTCAGGGTGCCGCTGGTTTCTGTGAAATCACTCCCCGCGGTCGCCGTGCCCGCTGCGGTGGCGTATTCCACCACCACCGCCGCTGAGGGCGAGCCGGACAGGGTCACAGTGAAGGTGGCGCTATCGCCTTCGTCCACATCTTCCGCAGGCCCGGCGATGGACAGCGTCGCCGGGGCGCTCGCCGTGATGGTCGTCTGCGCGGTCGCCGTGCCCAGGCTGACGCCCGCCGGTAGCGGGTTGTCGGCGTTCGCGCTCAGGCTCACGGTGAAGGTCTCGTCGACTTCCACCAGCCCATCGTCAATGGCCATCACCGTGAAGGTCTGGCTCAGCTCTTCCCCGCTGGCGCCCGCCGCGAAGGTCAGGGTGCCTTCGGTGGCCGCAAAATCAGCCGTGCTCGCGGTGTCGCCGATCGCCACCGAGGCGGCGTAGTCCACCACCACCTGGGCGCCGGGGGAGCCGCTCAGGGTTACGCTGAAGGTGGCGTTCGCGCCCTCGGCCACCTGAGCTTCACCGGCGATGGACAGGGTCGCCGCATCGTTCGCCGCGATGGTCGCCGGGGCGTTCGCCGTGCCCAGGCTGAAGCCCGCCGGCAGCGGGTTGTCGCTGGGCACGCTCAGGCTCGCGGTGAAGGTCTCGTCGCCTTCCGCCAGCGCATCGTCAATGGCCATCACGGTGAAGGTCTGGGTCAGGTCTTCCCCGCTGGCGCCCGCCGCGAAGGTCAGCGTGCCGCTCCCGCTGGCTGCCGCAAAATCATCCGCCACCGCGGTGTCGCCGGTCGCCACCACGGCGGCGTATTCCACCACCAAAGCCGTCGCCGGAGCGCCGCTCAGGGTTACGCTGAAGGTGGCGTCGTCGCCCTCTTCCACCGCACCGCCGCCCGAGATCGACAGCGTCGCCGGGGCGCTTGCCGCGATGGTCGCCGTGGCGCTCGCCGTGCCCAGAATGACCCCTGCCGGCAGCGGGCTGGTGGCGTTCGCGTTCAAAATCAGCGTGAAGGTCTCGGCGGCTTCCACCAGCCCATCATTTGCCACCGTTACCGAGATGGGCTGGCTCAGGGCGTCTCCGCTGGCGCCCGCCGCGAAGGTCAGGGTGCCGCGGGTCTCAGCGAAATCATCCGCGCCTGCGCTTCCCACCACAGTGGCGTAGTCCACCAGCACCTCCGATCCCGGAGCGCCGGACAGGGTTACCGTGAAAATGGCGTCCTCGTCTTCGGCTACCGGGCTGGCCGGCCCGGCGATGGACAGCGTCAGCGTGTCTGGGGCGCCGATGGTGGCGGTGGCGGTGGCGGTGCCCAGGCTGATGCCCGCTGGCAGCGGGTTGTTGGCATTCGCGCTCACCGTTACCGCGAAGGTCTCGGCAGTTTCCACCTGATCATCGGTTTCCACCGATACCGTGATGTCTCGGCTCAGGTTGTCTCCGCTGGCGCCCGCCGCGAAGGTCAGGGTGCCGTCGGTTTCGGTGAAATCACTCCCCGCGGTCGCCGTGCCCGCTACGCTGGCGTAGTCCACCACCACCGCCGATCCCGGAACGCCGGACAGGGTTATGGTGAAGGTGGCGTTCGCGCCTTCGGCCACCGGGCCGGCAGGCCCGGCGATGGATACGGTGGCCGTGCCGGAGGCGTCGATGGTGGCGGTCGCGGTGGTCGTGCCCAGGCTGATGTTCATCGGCAGCGGGTTGTCGGGGTTCGCGCTCAGGCTCGCCGTGAAGGTCTCGGCGCCTTCCACCCGCCCATCGTCAGCGACCATCACGCTGAAGGTCTGGATCAGGTCTTCCCCGCTGGCGCCCGCCGTGAAGGTCAGGGTGCCTTCGGTTTCGGTGAAATCACTCCCGGCGGTCGCGGTGCCCGCGGCGGTGGCGTAGTTCACCACCACATCCGTTGCGGGTGAGCCGGACAGGGTCACCGTGAAGGCCGCGCTCTCGCCCTCGGCTACATTGCCGCCGCCGGAGATCGATACCGTCGCCGCATCGCTCGCCGCGATGGTCGCCGTGGCGCTCGCCGTGCCCAGGCTGAAGCCCGCCGGTAGCGGGTTGTCGGGGTTCGCGCTCAGGCTCGCGGTAAAGGTCTCGGCGCCTTCCGCCAGATCATCATCAATGGCCAGCACGGTGAAGGTTTGGGTCAGGGCAGTACCGGTGGCGCCCGCCGCGAAGGTCAGGGTGCCGCCGCCGCTGGCTGCCGCAAAATCATCCGTGCTCGCGGTGTCGCCCGCCCCCACCGCAGCGGCGTAATCCACCACCACCGGCGCGCCGGGGGAAGCCGACAGGGTTACGGCGAAGGTGGCGTTCGCGCCCTCGGCCACAGCACCGCCGCCGGAGATCGACAGCGTGGCCATGCCGTTCTCGGGAATGGTGGCTTGCGCGCTCGCCGTGCCCAGGCTGAAACCGGCCGGCAGCGGGCTGGCGGGGTTCGCGCTCAGGGTTACCGCGAAGGTCTCGGCGGTCTCCACCAGTTGGTCGATTTGCGTCATCACGCTGAAGGTCTGGCTCAGGTCGTCTCCGCTGGCGCCCGCCGCGAAGGTCAGGGTGCCGCTGGTGGCCTCAAAATCAGCGGTGCTCGCGGTGCCCGCCACGGCGGCGTAGTCCACCAGCACCTGAGCGTCGGGGGAACCCGTCAGCGTTACCGTGAATTCCACGGCATCGCCCTCATCCACATCGCCGCCGCCCGAAATCGATACCGTTGCTGGCGCGCTGGCCGCGATGGTCGCCGTGGCGGTCGCCGTGCCCAAAATGAAGCCCACCGGTAGCGGGTTGGTGCTGGGCACGCTCAGGGTCGCGGTGAAGGTCTCATCACCTTCCACCAGCCCATCGTCAATGGCCAGCACCGTGAACATCTGGCTCAGGTCGTCCCCGCTGGCGCCCGCCGCGAAGGTCAGGGTGCCGCTCCCGCTGGCTGCCTCAAAATCAGCGGCGCTCGCCGTGTCGCCGGACGCCACCGTAGCGGCGTAATCCACCACCACATCCGCGCCGGGAATCCCCGACAGCGACACCGTGAAGGTGGCACGATCGCCCTCATCCACAGCACCGCCGCCCGAAATCGCCAGCGTGGCCATGCCGCTGGCGGCGATGGTGGCCAGCGCGCTGCTGGCCGACGGGTTGAGGTTGATGCCGTCGGGCAACGGGCTGCCCACGTTCTCGCCCAAGCTTACCGTGAAGGTCTCGGCGCCTTCCACCCGCGCGTCGGTTGATACCGACACCGTGATGGGCTGGCTCAGGTCGTCCCCGCTGGCGCCCGCCGCGAAGGTCAGGGTGCCGCTGGTGGCCTCAAAATCATCCGCACCTGCGCTTCCCACCACAGTGGCGTAGTCCACCACCACCTCCGCTTCGGGGGAAGCCGACAGGGTTACGGCGAAGGTGGCGGGATCACCCTCAGCGACCGCGTCCTCGGGGCCGGTAATGCTCACCAGCAGGGTGCCGAGGGTCAGGTCTTGCAGGACTACCACCCCAGCGGAGGCAGCGGAGGCGCCGCCGATGTCCGTGGCGGTGGCGGTGAAGGTGTTGTCGCCAGCGATGAGCGCGACCTCGGCGATGGACCAATTCCCGTCGGCGTCGGCGGTCGCCGAGGCGGTGAAGGCGTCCTCGGCCCTGGCCAGCGCGATGGTCGCGTCCGCCTGGGCGGTGCCGGAAAGCGTGATGCGCGCCTCGTTGGTGGGGCTGGTCGGTTGGGTGATGGTCGGCGGCGGCGGCGGCGTGGTGTCTCGGGTGATGGCCACCGGCGCGGACGGCGCGGATACCCCGGCGACGCCGGCGGCGGTGGCGGTGAAGGTGTTAGCGCCTTCGCGGAGCTCGACCTCGGCGATAGACCAGTTACCGGCGGCGTTGGCGGTCATGGAGGCGCTGAAGTTGCCATCGCCCCTGCGCAAGGCGATGATCACGCCGCCCTGGGCGGTGCCGGAAAGCGTGATGCGCTCGGTACCGGTCAGGTCGACGGGCGGCGTAATGGTCGGCGGATCGGGAATCTGCGTGTTCAGCGTGACCAGCACCGCCTGGGAGGGCATGGATTCCCCCGCCAGATCTGAGGCGCTGGCGGTGAAGGTGTTAGCGCCTTCGAGGAGCACGATCTCGGCGATGGACCAGACGCCATTAGCGTCCGCGGTGGTGGTAGCGGCGGCGCTGGCCAGGGCTTGCTCGGCCCGGCTCAGCCTGACAGTGGCGCCCGCCTGGGCGGTGCCGGAAAGCGTGATGAGCTCCTGATTGGTGGGGCTGGCCGGTTGGATGATGGTGGGCGGGGACGGCGCCACGGTGTCGCGGATGACCCGCACCTCATCGGACGGCGCGGATTCCCCGCCGATGTCCGAGGCGCTGGCGGTGAATCTGTTAGCGCCTTCGATGAGCGCGACCTCGGCGATGGACCAGTTGCCAGCGGCGTCCGCGGTGGTTTCGGTGTCATCCACGGGGGTTCCGTTTCGGCGCACGGTGACAGTGGCGCCGACCTGGGCGGTGCCGGAAAGCCTGAGGCTGGTTTGGTTGGTGGGGCTGGCCGGCTGGCTGAGGGTCGGCGGGTCGGGGGCTATGCTGTCGCGGGTAACGACCACCGAATTGGTGTCCCGGGAGAGGCTGGCGCCGCCGCTGGTTTCGGTTACGCTGGCGATGAAGGTGTTGACGCCTTCGAGGAGCGGGACATCGGCGATAGACCAGTTGCCATCGGCGTCCGTGGTAGCGCTGGCGTTGGCGACGGCTTGCCCGTTTCGGCTCAAGGTCACGGCATTACCCACCTGGGCGGTGCCGGAAAGCGTGATGCTCGCCTGGTTGATGGGGTCGGCCGAAGGGGTGGGTTGGGTGAGGGTGGGCAGGTTGCTGGCGGCGATGGTTGCCTGGGCTGAGGTGGTCGTCTGGCCGGTGCTACCCAGGGTTACGCCGAGCCGTAGCGGGTGTTCGCTGTTCTCGCCCAAGGTGGCGGTGAAGGTCTCGGCATCTTCGGTGAGGGTATCCGCGGTTATATCCACCACGAAGGTCTCGGTCAGATGCACCGTATCCACGCCGCCGACAAAGGTCAGCGTGCCGCTGGTGGCGGTGAAATCATCCGCCGAGGCCGCACCCGATCCCGTCCCCGCACCGGCGCCCTGATCCACCCCAGCTTCATAATCCACCACCACATTGCCCGCGGGTCTGCCCATCAGGGTTACCGTGAAGGTCGCCTGCTCACCTTCGGGTACCGCATCCGCGGGACCGGCGATGGAGAGGGTGGCGTCGCCGTTGGCCTGGATGGTCGCCTGGGCGGTGGCCGTGCCCAGAAACACGCCCGGCGGCAGGCCGCCATCGGGTTCGCGCAAGGTCAGGCTGAAGGTCTCGGCGAACTCGGCGCGGGTATCGATACTCACCGGAACCGCGATTGTCCGACTCTGTTGGCCGACGGCGAAGGTCAGCGTGCCGCTGGTTTCAGCGAAATCCACGCTGCGCGCGGTGTTGCCCGCCGCCACCTCAGCGACATATCCCACGGGCACCTCCAGCGTGGCAGGCTCCGACAGGGTTAGCGTGAAGACCGCGTCCTGCCCCTCGTCCACCGCATCGGCGGGGCCGAGGACGGACAGCACCGATGCCCCGATCAGGAGGGTGATGGTGTAGCGGGTATCGGCGCCGACTTCGGGGCTGACGGTGAGGTGGAGGGTGTTGCGGCCCGGGCTCAGGTTGGAGACCAGGCTGCTCCCGGAAGCGCCGGAATCGGCGAAGGTCAAGGGGGCTGCTTCGGCGTTGCTGCCGCTCAGCGTCAGGCCGCCGGCGACGGTGGCGGTAAGGCGCAGGCTGGTAAGCGTCGGATTGGAGATGACGGCGGTGTAGGTGGTGGTGGCGGGGTCGAAGGTCGGGATCAGGCTGAGCGGAGTCGTACCATCCGCCCCCTCAGCCAGGCTCAGCGTCCCCAAGCTGCTATCGATAGTCGGTACGCGCACCGGGATGGTTGCGACATTATTGGAGCCAAAGTTGCCGCCGGCAACGGCAATTTGCACTTGGTAATCGCCCCCTGCGCCGGGCACATCGGCGGCATTGATGCGTAATTGCCCGCCCGAGGTAATCTGGAATGGCGCGTTATCGGCAACCCCTGCAACCAGGCTGTAGACCGGGTTATGCCCGCGCAATATGTCGTTCTGGGAGGTGAAGCTGCGCAGGTTCAAGTCAGTGACGCCGTCGTAGTCCGGGTTGATGGTGTCCGCGGTGATGGCGTCGGGCGTAACATACCAGAGGCCGAGGTTTTGGCTCAAGGCAGGGCTGTTGAAGAATAAAAGGTGCATGTTGGTCACCGCCGAAACATCCCAGCGACCGATATTCTGATTAAAGGCACGGGCGTTGGCGAACATATTGTTCATGGCCGTCACCGCCGATACATCCCAGCCGCCGATGTCCTGATTAAAGACCTGGGCGTTATCGAACATAAAGCCCATATTCGTCACCGCCGAAACATTCCAGCCACCGATGTCCTGGTTGAAAACATGGGCGCCCCTGAACATGCCCTGCATAGCGGTAACTTGCGCGACAGTCCAGCCGCCGATGTCCTGATTAAAGGCATTGGCGCCAAAGAACAAGTCGGACATATCCGTCACCGCCGCAACATCCCACTCCCCGATGTCGCCGTTAAAAGCACGGCCTCCCCTGAACATTCGCCGCATACTCCTGACCGCAGAAAGATCGGGCCGGTCGGTGGCGCTCATGGTCATCTGGCTGGCGCCTTCAAATGCGTTTTCCATGCTGCTCCAGCGCGCGTTTCCCCATTGTTTGATGTCCCTGAGGTTGGTTGCACTATCAGGAACCGTCAAGTTGCCTGCGTTATCTCCGATATGAAAGCGGGTTACGCCATTGCTGACCACGATGTCGTAGTCGCCGGCCACGGCGTAGGTATGGTCGATGAAACCGGTCGCGGTTTGAATTGCCGTGCCGTCTCCCCAGTCAATGAGGTAGTCGCCCTCGCCGGGGAAGGTGATGATGGAATCCGGCGCCTCGGTGCGCCAGGTGATGATGAAGTTGTTGGCGCCCACCGGAAACCCTTCGCCAACCGTCAGGGTAATGGTCGCCGAATCGACATTGCCGTCATCATCGGTGGCCTGATAGGTCAGCAGGGAGGTGCCCATGGTGGCGGGGGAGCCGCTCAGGCGGCGGCTTTGGGGGGCCGGGTCGAAGCTCAGCCCGATCGGCAGCCCGGTCAGGGTGTAGGTATAGGGCGCGACACCGCCGGTTGCTGCGGGCAGTTGCCGAGGGGCGATGGCAACGCGCGCCTCATACAACAGCGTGTCCGGCGCCAGCACTTGCACCGGCCCGGTGAGGGTGATGTCGTAGTGCCTGGGTTCGCCGACTTCGGCGCTCACCGTGATGCGCAAAGTGTTGCCGCCTCGGCTCAGGCCGGAGATGCGGGTTTCGCCGGAGGCGCTGGTCTCGCCGATGCTCAACTCGGCGTCCTCGTCATTGCGACCGCTCACGCTCAGCTCGGCGGTGGCGCTGGTGGTGGCGCTGACCGACAGGCTGGTTATCGCCGGGTCGTTGAGGGCGGCGGTGTAGGTGGTTGTGGCGGGGTCGAAGGCCGGGCTGAGGGTGATCGGGATGATCGGGGTTCCGGGGTTGGCGTCAGCGGACAGGCCGCCCAGGCTGAGGCTTGCCAGACTGCTGTCGGTGAAGGGGATGCGTACCGGGAGGGTGGCGGTGTTGTCGCTGCCATAGTCGCCGGTAACGGCGATTTGCACCTGATAGATTTCCCCTGCGCGATCGGCGGCGGCGGCGGCAAGGCGCAATTCCCCGCCCTGGGTGATGCTGAATGGCGCATTATCGTCAACCTCCGCCACCAGGCTGTAGTTCGGGTTCTGCCCGGCCAGAAAGTCGTTCTGGGGGACGATGGTGTGCAGGGCCAAGTCAGCGACACCGTCGTAGTTCGGGTTGATGGTGTCGGGGGTGATGGCGTCGGGGGTGATATACCAGAGGCCGAGGTTTTGATCGTAGTTATCGGGGAACATAAAGTTCATCGCCGTCGCCGCCGAAACATCCCAGCGGCTGAGATCCTGATCAAAGGCGCCGGCGAACGCGAACATGAAGTCCATAGTCGTCACCTTCCCAACATTCCAGCCGCCGATGTCCCCATTGAAGGCGCCGGCCCTGTTGAACATGCTATTCATATCGATTACCGCCGAAACATCCCAGCGGCTGATGTCCTGGTTGAAGGCCTCGGTTGACTGGAACATGCCGGACATATTGGTAACTTGCGCGACATTCCAGTCGCCGATGTCCTGGTTGAAGGCCTCGGTTGACTGGAACATGCCGGACATATTGGTCACTTGCGCGACATTCCAGTCGCCGATGTCCTGGTTGAAGGCCTCGGCTGACTGGAACATATTGTTCATAGCCGTCACCGCCGCAACATTCCAGTCGCCGATGTCCTGGTTGAAGGCACGGGCGCCATTGAACACGCTCTGCATATTGGTCACTTGCGCGACATTCCAGCCGCCGATGTCCTGGTTGAAGTCGAGGGCGCCATCGAACATATTGTTCATATCCGTCACCGCCGCAACATTCCAGTCGCCGATGTCGCCGTTAAAAGCACGGCATGACCTGAACATGAACCGCATACTCCTGACCGCGGAAAGATCGGGCCGGTCGGTGGCGCTCATGGTCATATTGGTGGCGAGTTCAAATGCGCTTGCCATGCTGGACCAGCGCGCGCTTCCCCATTGTTTGATGTCCCTGATTCCGGACGCGCTACCTGGAGTCAGGTTGCCTGCGTCAAACCCGCTATGAAAGCGCGTTATGCCATTGCTGACCACGATGTCGTAGTCGCCGGCCTCGGCGTAGGTATGGTCGATGAAACCGGTCGCGCGTTGATGCGCCGTGCCGTCTCCCCAGTTGATGGTGTAGTCGCCCTCGCCGGGGAAGGTGATGACGGAATTCGGCGCCGGGGTGCGCCAGGTGACGATGAACGCATCCGGGTTGTTGGGGTCGGCGTCATCCAGCGGGGTGATGCTGAGGCGATAGCGGGTCTCGGCGCCGGATTCAGCGCTAACCGCGATGGTCAGCAGGTTGACGCCCGCGCTCAGGCCGGAGACGCGGGTCTCGCCGGAGGCGCTGGTCGCGCCGATCTGCAACGCGCCGCCGTCCCCGCTGCTGCCGCTCAGGACGACGCCGGCGGCGGTGCTGGCAGCGCTGGCGGTCAGGCTCAGGCTGGTAACGCTGTCGGCGACGCTGACGCTGTACTGGGTTATGGCGCCGGAGAAGGCCGGGGTTAGCGTGGCGGTGGCGCCATCGGGCAAGCCATCGGACAAACTGAGGACGCCCAGGCTGCTGCTGCTGGCGGCGGGTACGGTGAACTCAACCGCCAGGGAGTTTGTGCTGCCGAAGACGCTTTCGCTGGCGCCGATGCGCACGCGATAGGTCCCGGCCCGGACTGCGGCGGGGGCGATGCTTAATTGCCCGGCCGGGGTGATGCTGAATTGCTCATTGTTATCATCGCCGTCCCCCGCCACCAGGCTGTAGACCGGGTTATGGGCGGCCAGAGGAGCGTTTTGGGGGGCGTAGGCGAGCAGGTTCAAATCCGCGCCGCCGTCGTAGCCGGAGTTGAGGGCGCCGCCCAGGATATACCAGCGGCCAAGATTTTGGCGGAAGCCGTCAGCGCCGGTGAATATCTCGTCCAGCCGGGTAACCTGAGCAACCTGCCAGCCGCTGATATCCTGATTAAAGGCGGCGGCCTCTCTAAACAGGTCGCGCATATCGGTTACCGTGGACACATCCCAGCGGCCGATGTCGTGATCGAATTGGAAGGCCTCCCGGAACATCCCGCGCATACTGCTGAGGGCGGAAAGATCCGGCGCATCCGAAGCGCCCGCCCCGGCTAACGCGCGGGCGCCCCGAAAAGCGTCCTGCATACTGCTCCAGGACGCCGTGCCCCATTGCTGGATGGCGATGAGTTTGCGGGCGTCTGCATGTCCATTGAGGTTAAAGCGGGTGATGCCGTTGCTGGCCGACACGCGGTAGTCGCCGGCGCTGGCGTAGGTATGGGAAATCCCGCCGCCAGCGCTGCCAGCGCCGTCTCCGCCCGTGCCGTCTCCATCCGTGCCGTCTCCAGCGGCGCGCTCAGCCTGGTCGTCGCCCCAGTCGATGGTGTAGTCGCCGCTGCCGGGGAAGGTGATGGTGTCGCCCGCTTCCACGCGCCAGGTGGTGATGAAGTTGTCGCTGCGGGTGGGATCACCGATTTTTTCGATGTCGATGCTGTAGGCCGTGCTGGCGCCGACTTCCGAAGTGACCGTAACCAGCACGCGGTTGACGCCTTCGCCCAGGCCCGAGACGCGGGTCTCGCCGCTGGTGGTGGTCTCGCCGACCAGCAATTCGCTGCTGCCGTCTGGATGGGTGCCGGCCACGCTGACGCTGGCGCCGGCGGCGGCGGCGGTGGTAACGGTCAGGCTGGTAACGGCGTCGGCGATGCTGGCGGCGTAGGCGGTGGTGGCGCTGTCGAAGGCCGGGGTCAGGATGACCGGGATGCTGTCGGAGGAACCGCCGGAGGAACCGCCGGACAGATTGCCCGACAGGCTGAGCGCGCTTAACCCGCTATCGGTGAAGGGGATGCGTACCGGGATGGTTGCGCTGTTAGCGCTGCCAAAGTCGACACTGGTAACGGAAATTTGCACCTGGTACTCATCCCCGCTGCGGCTGCCGGCGGCGGCGGCCAGACTTAATTGCCCGTTCACGCTGAGGCTGAACGGCGCATTGTCGTCAACCCCCGAAACCAGTCTGTAGATGGGCCCCTGGCGGCTTAATGGGGCGTTCTGGGGGGCGAAGTCGCGCAGGCGCAGGTTAGTGACGCCGTCGTAGTTCGGGTTGACCCGACCGGCGGCGATATACCAGCGACCGAGGTTTTGAGCGAAGGCGTCGGCGTCGGTGAACATATTGTCCATCACCGTAACCGCCGACACATCCCAGCCGCCGATGTCCTGATTAAAGGCGCTGGCGCCGGCGAACATCTCTGTCATATCCGCCACCTGGGAAACCGTCCAGCCGCCGATGTCCTGATTAAAGGCCGCGGCATTTTCAAACATCTCTGCCATATCCGTAACCGCCGACACATCCCAGCCGCCGATGTCCTGATTAAAGGCCTCGGCGAAGGCGAACATCCTGTTCATATCCGTCACCGCCGAAACCGTCCAGCCGCTCAGCCCGCCACCGCCGCCATTGAAGGCGCGGGCGTTCTCGAACATCCGCGGCATCCGGCTTACCCCGGCAACATTCCAGCCGCTGAGGTCGCCATCAAAGGCGCTGGCATTGATGAACATCCTGCTCATATCCGTCACCGACGAAACATCCCAGCCGGCGATATTGCCATTGAAAGCGGTGGCGCCATGGAAGGCATTGGACATATCCGTCACCGCCGAAACATTCCAGTCGAGGTCGCTGCTAAGGGCTTCGGCATCCTCGAACATGCTGCGCATACTGGCTACCGCGGAAAGATTCGGCGCATCCGTGGCGGTTATGGTCATGTTTTGGGTGCTATGGAATGCGTTTTCCATGCTACTCCAGGCCGCCGTGCCCCATTGTCGGATTTCCATGAGGTTGCGGATCGATTGGAGGCCGAGGACTGGCAAAGGCAGGTTCTCGCCAAGCGCACCGGGGTTAAAGCGGGTGATGCCATTGCTGACGGTGATGACATATTGGCCGGGGCGGGCGTAGGTGTGCAAAATCCTGCCCGAGGCGCTTTGCGCCGCCGTGTCGTCTCCCCAGTTGATGATGTAATCACCTTCGCCGGGGAACCAGATGGGCTCATTGGCGGTGGTGGTGCGCCACACGACGATGAAGTTGTCCGCGCTTTCCGGCAGCGCCGGGCTGACGGTAAGCGTAAAAGTCACCGAGTCGCGGTTGCCGGCGTCATCCGTTACCGCGTAGGTCAGTTGGGTGCTTGCCTCGGTGGTGGGTGTGCCGGACAGTTCGCGGGAGGTCGCGTTGAAACTCAGCCCCTCCGGTAGTTCGCCGGGCGCGCCGGTGGCGGGCAACACCGCGCTCAAGGCGTAGGTATAGGGCGCGACACCGCCGATCGCCGCCGGCAAGGTCAGGCTGGCGGGTGTGCCGATTACCAAAATCTCATCCGCCGGCGCCGCCAGTCTCACTGCGCCGGTGATGCGGACGCTGTAGGTCGTGGGAGTGGCGCTGCTGCCGTCCGGGGGGGTAACGGTGATGGTGAGGGTGTTGATTCCGGGGGTCAGGCCGGAGAGCACGGTCTCGCCGGAGTCGCTGGTTTCGCCGAACTGCAACGCGCTTCCGTCCCCGCTGCTGCCGCTCAGGACGACGCTGGCGGATTCGCTGAAGCCCGTGGTCACCGTCAGGCTGGTGAGGGTGCTGGGGACGGTGGTGGTGTATTCGGTGGTGCCGTTGGCGAAGGGCGGCTCCAGGAGGATGGGGATGGCGGCGGTGGGGTCGGAGGAGTCCGCATTGGCGACCAGCGTCAACGCCCTCAGCCGGTTGGTGATGGGGCCTGGCACCTCCACAGACAGGGTTGCGCCGTCGGTATTAGTGCCAAAGAGGCCCTCGCCGGAGACTGCAATATCCACATTATGTTGTCCGCGACTGTCTTCGAGCCGCCTGACGAATAAATCCCGAAACACGCCTTGGTCATCCGCCCCCACTGTGAAATCATCAGCGCTTATTTCAAAGGCTGCATAACTGGGATTATGCCCCGCCAGGAAGGCATTCTGAGGGGCCAGGGTGAGCAGGGGAATGGTCGCATCGACGCCATCGAAGTCCGGGTTGAGTTCGCCAATGGTTACATACCAGGGGCTGAGGTCGCGAGCAAAGGCGCTGGCGCCGCTGAACATATCGGACATATCGGTAACCGCCGAAACATCCCAGTCGCGGATTTCGCCATTGAAGGCGCTGGCACTGTTGAACATGTTACTCATATCCGTTACCGCCGAGACCGTCCAGCCGCCGAGGTCCTGATTGAAGGCGCTGGCGCCGGCGAACATGGTATTCATATCCGTCACCGCCGACACATCCCAGTCGCCGATGTCCTGATTGAAGGCGCTGGCTGATAAGAACATGCGACTCATATCCGTCACCGCCGAAACCGTCCAGCCGCCAATATCGCTGTCAAAGGCGGTGGCGCTGTTGAACATAGATGCCATACTGGCTACCCCGGAAAGATCCGGCGCCCCCGCCCCAGCGCTTATCTGCATATTCGCGGCGCCGGCAAAGGCGCCTTGCATACTGCTCCAGCCCGCCGTACCCCATTGTTCCACGCTGAGGAGGTTGGGCGCACCGGCATTAGCAATCAGGTTAAAGCGGGTGATGCCGTTGCTGACGGTGATGGTGTAGTCGCCGCCCTCGGCGTAGGTGTGGGCGAGGGCCGGGGAGCCGGTGGCGCCGTCCGTTTGCTGGGTAATGCTGCCGTCGCCCCAGTTGATGGTGTAGGCGCCCTCGCCGGGGAAGGTCAGGGAGTCGCCCGCGGTTATGCGCCAGCGGGTGATGAAGTTATCATCGCTTTCCGGCAATCCGGGGCCGATGGCAATGGTGAAGGTCACGGAGTCGCTGTTGCCGACCCCATCGGTTACCGTGTAGGTCAGTTGGGTGGCTGCGGCGCCGGTCTCCGTGGTGGGCGTGCCGGACAGGAGACGGCTTTGCGGGGACGGGTCAAAGTCCAGCCCCGCGGGTAACGCGCCAGGCTCGCCCGGAGCACCCGTAGCGCTGAGACTGTATTGGTAGGGCGGGTTGCCGCCGCTGGCCTGAGGCAGGGTCAGGTCGGCGATGGCGATGCCCGCCTGATAGATCTGATCTTGCGGCGCAACCACCGTCACCGGATCGATGATGCGGATGCTGTATTCCACGGGGGCGCCGATTTCGGGGGTAACGCTGAGGGAGAGGTTGTTGGTGCCCGTGGTCAGGCCGGAGACTGTGGCAGAAACTGCGGCGGAGACTGGGTTTTCACCGGATGGCGCGTTGTCGGTTACGGTTACTGTCAGCTCGTTTCCGTCCGCCGCCATACCGCTTAAAGTGACGCGGGCGGCGGCGTTGGTTGGGGTGGCGGTAAGCCTCAGGCTGGTTACGCCAGCGGCGATTTGGACGGTGTATGCGGTGGTGGCGCTGTCGAAGACCGGCTCCAAAGTCAGGGACGGGGGCGTAGCCTGGCCATCATTTGCAAACAGGCTCAACGCGCCCAGGCTGCTGATGGTGGACGGCACTTCCACGGCAACCGTCGCCACGTTGCCCTCGCCAAACAGATCGGCATTGTCGGTTACCGCAATGCGCACCCGATACACGCCGCCGGTATCGCCGCTGAGGAGGCTTAATTGCCCGTCATCGGTGATGCTGAAGCGCGCGTTATCTGCCGCGCCCTCCACCAGGCTGTATTCGGGGTCATGCCCGGCCAGGAAAGCGTTTTGGGCGGTGAAGGCGTACAGACCCAGGTCGGTGTCGGCGTCGTAGTCCGGGTCGATGACACCGCGCACGATATACCAGAGGCCGAGGTTTTGGCTGAATTGGTCGGCGTCATCGAACATTCTGATCATATTCGTTACCTGGGAAACATCCCAGCCGCCGATGTCCTGATTAAATTGGCCGGCACCAGAGAACATGCCGATCATATTCGTTACCCTCGAAGTATTCCAGCGGCTGATGTCCTGATCAAAGGCGCTGGCGCCAGTGAACATCCCGAACATGCTGGTCACCTGGGAAACATCCCAGTCGCCGATGTCCTGATCAAAGGCGCGGGCATTTAGGAACATAAAGGTCATATCCATCACCGCCCCTACATCCCCTTCCCAATCGCCGATATCCTGATTGAAGGCTGCGGCGTCCTCAAACATCCTGCTCATATCCCGCACCTGAGAAACCGTCCAGCCGCCGATGTCCTGATTAAAGGCGCTGGCGCCCCGGAACATACTGCTCATATCCGTCACCGCCGAAACCGTCCAGCCGCTGAGGTCGCCGTTAAAGGCGGCGGCGCCCCGGAACATACTGCTCATATCCGTTACCGCCGAAACCGTCCAGCCGCTGAGGTCGCCGTTAAAGGCGGCGGCGCCCCGGAACATACTGCTCATATCCGTTACCGCCGAAACCGTCCAGCCGCTGAGGTCGCCGTTAAAGGCGGCGGCGCCTTCAAACATGGACGCCATGCTGGTTACCGCGGAAAGATCCGGCGCCCCCGCCGTGGCGCTCACGGTCAGATTTTCGGCGCCTTCAAAGGCGTTTTCCATGCTGCTCCAGGCCGCCGTTCCCCATTGGTTGATTTCCATCAGTTGCGCGGCAATGGGCGCATCATTCAGGTTAAAACGGGTGATGCCGTTGCTCGCCGAAATGGTGTAGGTTCCGGCGGTGGCGTAGGTGTGGGCGATGGCAACCCCACCGCCCAGGGCGCCCAGGCTGCTCGAGCCGCCCGAACTATCCACGGAATCCGCGTCACCGTCGCCCCAGTCGAGGGTGTAGATGCCTGCGCCGGGGAAGGTGATGGTGTCACCCGCTTCCACCTGCCAGGTGGTGATGAAGTTATCCGGGCTGGTGGGGGCGGCCAGTTGCGTAACGTCGATGACGTAGGTTATGGGAGAGGCGGATATGAACGCGGGGTCGACGGTAACCAGCAGGCGGTTGACCCCGGGGGTCAGGCCGGCGAAGGTCGCCGCGCTGGTTTCGCTGGCCTCGGTGATGGTCAACGGGGTGCCGTCGGCGGCGCTGCCGCTCAGCAGGATGGTGTCGCCGGCGTGGGTGGGGGTTGCCGTGATGCTCAGGCTGGTGGTGGCGTTGGAGACGACGGTGGCGTAGTTGAAGATGGCGCTGTCAAAGGTCGGGGTCAGGGAGGCGCCGCCAGACAGGCCGCCAGACAGGCCGCCAGACAAGCTCAGGGCCTGCAGGCTGCCGTCGTCCAAGGGGGGAATGCTCACTGTGATGGTTGCGACGGCGGGATCCATGCCGAAGATCTCGGCGAGAAAAGTACCACTGGAACTGAGAGTTCCGCCGGTGACGGAAATGCGCACCGCATACTCCCCCGGGTCAGCAGCGGCGGCGTTCACAAAGCGCAGTTGCCCGTCGCCGTTGATGCGGAAGGATTCATTATCAGTATCCCCAGCGTTCTCAACCAGGCTATAGACGGGGCTGAACCTATCCTGCAGGTCGATATTCTGCGGGCCAATGTCCTGCACAACCAGGGTATTCACGCCATCGTAATCCGGGTTGAGGTTGGCGGCGGTGATTGCGTCGGGCACGACATACCAGCGACCTAGATTGTGGGAATAGGTCGTGCTTAACATGCCGCTCATAATTATCGCCGCCGAAACATCCCAGCCGCTGAGATCCTGATCAAAATCGCTGGCGCCAAAGAACATGTTGGTCAGAAACTCCACCGACGAAACATCCCACGCGGTGATGTTTCCATTAAATGCCTCGGCGTTGAAGAACATGCCGTCCATAGTCGTCACCGACGAAACATCCCAGTCGTTGAGATCCTGATTGAAGGCGCTGGCGTTGGAGAACATGGTACTCATATCCGTCACCGCCGAAACATCCCAGTCGTTGAGATCCTGATTGAAGGCGTTGGCATTGGAGAACATGGTACTCATATCCGTCACCGCCGAAACATCCCAGCCGCCGATGTCCTGATTGAAGGCGCTGGCTACGGCGAACATGCGGCTCATATCCGTCACCGCCGAAACCGTCCAGCCGCCGATGTCCTGATTAAAGGCGCTGGCGTCCCGGAACATGCCACTCATATCCGTCACCGCCGACACATCCCAGCCGCCGATGTCCTGATTGAAGGCGCTGGCGTCCCGGAACATGCCACTCATATCCGTCACCGCCGACACATCCCAGTCGTTGAGGTCGCTATCAAAGGCGGTGGCGCTCTGGAACATCGACGCCATACTGCGTACCCCGGAAAGAACCGGCACCCCCGCCGCAGCGCTTATCTGCATATTCGCGGCGCCATGAAACGCGCCTTCCATGCTGCTCCAGGCCGCCGTGCCCCATTGATCCAGGCTGATGAGTTTGGACGCATCATCATGATCATTCAGGTTAAAGCGGGTGATGCCGTTGCTGACGGTGAGGGTGTAGTCGCCGGTTGCGGCGTAGGTGTGGGCGAGGGCCGGGGAGCCGGTGGCGCCATCCGTGCGCTGGGTAACGCTGCCGTCGCCCCAGTCGATGGCGTAGGCGCCCTCGCCGAGGAAGGTCAGGGGGTCGCCCGCCTCCACGCGCCAGGTGGTGATGAAGTTATCAGCGCTTGCCAGCAAGGCCGGGCCGACGGCGATGCTAAAGGTCGCGGAGTCGGTGAGGCCGTTAGCATCGGTTACCGTGTAGGTCAGCGTGCTGGGCGTGGTGGTGATGTCCGCCTCGCCCGGCGTGCCGGACAGGGTTCGGCTTTGCACAGCGTATTGCAACCACGCCGGCAGCCCGTCGCTGATCTCGCTGGCTTGCTCGCCGGTCAGGCTGTAGGTGTAGGGCAAGGTGCCGCCGCTGGCCGCCGGCAGGATCAGCGGCGGGATGGCCGTACCCACCTGATAGATCTGATCCGGCGGCGCAACGATTTCCACCGCTGCGCGGATGCGCACGCGGTACTGGGTGGGTTCGCCAGCCGCAAGGGTAACGGTAATGCGCAGGGTATTGACGCCCAGGCTCAGGCCCGAGAGGATGGTCTCGCCGTCGGCGTTGGTGGGGCCGAATATCAGGTCGTTGGCGCCCGTGCCGAGGTCGTCGGTGCCGAGGCCGTCGGTACCGCCGAAGCTCAGGCTGGCGTCAGCGCTGGCCGCCTGGGCGGTAACGGTCAGCGTGCTGATCGCGCTGGAGATGGTGGTGGTGTATTCGGTGACGGCGCTGGCGAAGGTCGGAACCAGCGTGGCGCCATCGGACAGGCTCAATACCGCCAGTTTGCTGGCGGATGGCACCCGCACGGCGATGGTCGCGGCGTTATTCCTGCCAAACAGACCGGCATTGCCGGTTACAGAAATGCGCACCGAAAAATCGCCACCGGCGGTGGCCGCGGTAGTGGCCGTATTGACGCTTAGTTGCCCGCGCTCGGTGATGCTGAATTGGTCATTATCTGCCGCGCCCGCCACCAGATTATAGACCGGTGCATGCCCGCCCAGAAAAGCGTTCTGCGGGGCAATGTCGTGCAGGATACGCACATTCACGCCGTCGTAGTTCGGGTTGAGGTTGGCGGCGGTGATGCCGTCGGGGGTCACATACCAGCGGCCAAGGTTTCGGTTGAAGCCGGAGTCATCGAACATCCTGTCCATCGCCGTCACCGCCGACACATCCCAGCCGCCGATGTCCTGATTGAAGGCGCGGGCATTGTTGAACATGAAGCTCATATCCGTCACCGCCGACACATCCCAGGCGCCGATGTCCTGATTGAAGTCATCGGTTATGTTGAACATGCTGTTCATATCCGTCACCGCCGACACATCCCAGCCGCCGATGTCCTGATTGAAGGCGCGGGCGATGGCGAACATGGCGTTCATATTCGTCACCGCCGACACATCCCAGCCGCCAATGTCGCTGTCAAAGGCAGTGGCATCCTGGAACATTCGGTGCATACTCCTGACCGCGGAAAGATCCGGCACCCCCGCCGTGGCGCTTATCTGCATATTCGCGGCGCCATGAAACGCGCTTTCCATGTTGCTCCAGATCGCCGTGCCCCATTGTTCCAGGCTGATGAGTTTGGGCGCATCGGCGTGATTACTCAGGTTAAAGCGGCTGATGCCGTTGCTGACGGTGACGGTGTAGTCGCCGGCTTCGGCGTAGGTGTGGGTGATGGGCGTGGCGGGCGCGGGATCGGTTTCTGTGTTCACCGGCTGGGCGCTGCCGTCGCCCCAGTCGATGGTGTAGTCCCCTGCGCCGGGGAAGGTCAGGGTATCGCCCGCTTCCAGGCGCCAGATGGTGATGAAGTTATCCGCGCTTTCCGGCACCCCAGGGCCGACCGTAATGGTAAAGGTCGCGGAGTCGCTGTTGCCGTCATCATCGGTCACCGTATAGGTCAGTTGGGTGGCTGCGGCGCCGGTCTGGGTGGTTGGCGTGCCCGACAGGATGCGGTTTTCCGGCGTCGGGTCAAAACTCAGCCCGCCCGGCAGGGCGCCGCCGTCCGTGGCGCTCAGGCTGTATCGGTAGGGCGGCCTGCCGCCGACGGCTTGCGGCAGGCTCAGGTCGGCGATGGCCACGCCCTCCTGATAGACCTGATTGGCCGGGCCACGGGCTTTGAGTGCGCCGATGATGCGGATGCTGTAGTGCGTGGGGTCGCCGAATTGGGGGCTAACGGTGACCGTTAGAAGGTTGATGCCCGCGCTCAGGCCGGACACCGTGACAGAAACCGTGCCGGAAACCTCGCCGGAATCTGGCTGACCGCTGGTATCGCTGGTCATCTCGGTCACCACCAACGCGCCTCCAGCGCCGTCGCTGCCGCTCACGCTAACCTCGGCGATGGCGTTGGTTGGGGTTGCGCTCACCGTCAGGCTGGTTACGCCATCGGCGATGTCGGTGGTGTATTCGGTAATCGCGCTGGCGAAGGTCGGCTCCAGAATCAGGGGCGTGAGGGGTGCGCTGTCACCCGCAGACAGGCTCAACGCCCCCAGGCTGCTGATGGTGGTCGGCACTTCCACGGCGATGGTCGCGGCGATGGGCGCCGCGAAGTTATTCGGATTAAACAGACCGTTGCCGGTTACTCCAATGCGCACCCGATACAGGCCGCCGGGGTCGGCGGCGCTGGCGATGCTCAGTTGCCCGGCCTCGGTGATGCTGAAGCGCGCGTTATCTTCGGCGCCCTCCACCAGGCTGTAGCGCGGGTTCTGCCCGCGCAATATGTCGTTCTGGGGGGCGAAGCTGCCCAGGTTCAAGTCAGTGACGCCGTCGTAGTCCGGGTTGATGGTGTCCAGGGTGAAGGCGTCGGGCGTAACATACCAGAGGCCGAGGTTTTGCCTGAAGGCAAAGCTGTTGAAGAAGAAAAGATTCATGTTGGTCACCGCCGAAACATCCCAGCGGCCGATATTCCGATTAAAAGCACGGGCGTTGGCGAACATATTGTTCATGGCGGTCACCGCCGACACATCCCAGCCGCTGATGTCCCCATTAAAGACCAGGGCGTTATCAAACATCCCCGCCATAGTGGTAACCTGCGCGACATTCCAGCCGCCGATGTTCTGCCTGAAGCCACCGGCGCCCCTGAACATGCCTGACATATCCGTCACTGCCGAAACCGTCCAGCCGCCGATGTTCTGATTAAAGGCGCTGGCGGACCGGAACATTTCCCGCATGTCCGTCACCGCCGAAACCGTCCAGCCGCCGATGTTCTGATTGAAGGCGCTGGCGTCCTGGAACATCCTGCTCATATCCGTCACCGCCGAAACCGTCCAGCCGCCGATGTCCTGATTGAAGGCATTGGCGCCCCGGAACATATCGCGCATATCCGTTACCGCCGAGACCGTCCAGCCGCTGAGGTCGCCGTTAAAGGCGCTGGCGCCGGAGAACATATCGCGCATATCCGTTACCGCCGAAACATCCCAGTCGTTGAGGTCGGCGAGGTCTCCGGTAAAGGCGGCGGCGCCTTCAAACATCCGCGCCATACTGGCTACCCCGGAAAGATCCGGCGCCCCGGCCCTGGCGCCTATCTGCATATTCACGGCGCCGGCAAAGGCGCCTTGCAGGCTGCTCCAGACCGCCGTGCCCCATTGATCCACGCTGAGGAGTTTGGGCCCATCGTCATTACCCTCCAGCATAAAACCGCTGATGCCTTCGCTGACCGAAATGGCGTAGTCGCCGGCTTCGGCGTAGCTGTGGGTGATGGGCGTGGCGGGCGCGGGATCGGTTTCTGTGTTCACCTGCTGGGCGTTGCCGTCACCCCAGTCGATGGTGTAGTCCCCGGTGCCGGGGAAGGTGATGGTGTCGCCCGCCTCCACGCGCCAAGTGGTGGTGAAGAGGTTCGAGTTGGTGGCGGGGTCGGCGGTTTGCGTGACGCTAATGCGGTAGACCAGCGGCGCGCTGGCCGGGGCTTCGGGGGTAACGGTGACGATGACGGTGTTGACACCTTCGCTCAGGCCGGAGATGGGGATCGCGCCGGAGTCGGTGGCCTCTCCGATGCTCAATGGGGTGCTTCCATTCGCGGCCAGGCCGCTCAGGCTGATGGTGGCAGTGGCGCTGACCGCAGAGGCGCTCAGGCCCAGGCTGGTGACCGTGTGCGACACGCTGGTGGCGTAGCTGGTGGTGGCGCGGTCGAAGGCCGGAATCAGGGCCAGCGCGGGGGGCGCCGGCGTGGACGGGTCGCCGCTGGGCAAGCCGACGGACAAGCCGATGGACAAGCTCAGGGCGCGCAATCCACTGTCAGTAGATGGCAGGCGCACCGCGATGGTGGCGGCGTTATTCGCGCCAAACAGGTCGGCGTTGCCGCTTACCCCAATGCGCACCACATAATCGCCGCCGGCGACGGTATCCACCCCATCGGCATCGGCGTTGAGGCTTAACTGCCCGGCCTCGGTGATGCTGAATTGGTCATTATTTGCCTCGCCCGCCACCAGGCTGTAGCGCGGCGCGTGGCCGGCTAACACGGCATTTTGCGGGGCAAAAGTGCCCAGGGTGCGATCAGCGACGCCGTCGTAGGTCGGGTTGAGGTTGGCGCTGGTGATCGCCTCGGGGGTGACATACCAGGGGCCGAGGTTTTGGCGGAAGGCGTCGGCGCCATCCAGCATCTGCGCCATATCCGTTACCGCCGAGACATCCCAGCCGCTGATGTCGGCGTTGAAGGCGGCGGCGTCCTGGAACATCCGGCGCATACTCCTGACCGCGGAAAGATCCGGCGCGTCCGTGGCGCTCACGGTCATATTCCCGGCGCCGCGAAACGCCCCCGACATGCTGCTCCAGCGCGCCGTTCCCCACTGCTGGATGCCCGTGAGTTTGGGCGCATCTGTGTGGTCGTTCAAGTGAAAGCGGGTGATGCCATTGCTGGTGGTGATGGAATACTCGCCGGCCACGGCGTAGGTATGGTTGATGGAGCGCGTGGCGCGTTGGCTGAGGCTGCCGTCGCCCCAGTCGATAACATAGCCGTCTGCGGCGCCTTCGCCGGGGAAGGTGAGGGTCTCGCCCGCCTCCACGCGCCAGCGGGTGATGAAGTTATCCGCGCTTTCCGGCAAGGCCGGGCCGACGGCGATGCTAAAGGTCGCGGAGTCGCGGTTGCCGGCATCATCGGTCACCGTGTAGGTCAGTTGCGTGCCGGGGGTGATGTCCGCCTCCCCCGGCGTACCGGACAGGGTTCGGGTTGGCACATCGTATTGCAACCACGCCGGCAACCCGCCGGTTAACCCACCCGCCTGCGCGCCGGTCAGGCTGTAAGTGTAGGGCGGGCTGCCGCCGTTCGCCTCGGCCAGATTCAGATCGGCGATGGCGACCCCCGCCCGATACACCTGATCCACCGGCGCAACGACCTTCACCGACGAGGTGATGGTCACGGTGTACAGCCTGCTGGCGCCGGCGCCGGCGCCCGGCGGCCCGGCAATTCGGGGGCTCACGGTGATACGCAGGATGTTGGCGCCTTCGCTCAGGCCGGAGACTTCGCTCAGGCCAGCGCCGGAACCAGGGGTCTGGCTGACCACCAACGCGGTGCCGTCCGCGGCCTCGCCGGCTAAGGTTACGGTGGCCCCGGCGTCGGCGGCGCTGGCGCTAACGCTCAGGCTGGTAACGCCGCTGGCGACGCTGGCGGTGTATTCGGTGATGGCGCTGTCGAAGGCCGGGCTCAGGTTGGCGTCGTTGGACAGGCTCAGCTCCCTTAATCGGCTGTCGTTGGCCGAGGCCGGCACCGCCACCGGGATGACCAGATTGTTGTCCGTGCCAAAGGTTGCATCGCCGGCGGCGGCCATGACCACCAGATAATCACCGCCTTCGGCATCCTCGGGATTGATGCTTAACTGCCCCCCCGAGGTGAGGCTGAATCGGTCATTATTGCCGCGCCCCGCAACCAGCCTGTAGGTCGGGTTTTGCGCGGTCAGCGCGGGGTTCAGGGGGGCGAATTGACGCAGGTCGAAATTGGTTACGCCGTCGTAGTCCGGGTTCAGGTTGGCGGCGGTGATTTGCTCGGGCGCGATATACCAGCGCCCCAGGTTTTGCCGGAAGGCGTCGGCGCGAAAGAACATACTGTCCATGCCGTCCTCCCCCACCCCCGTAACATTCCAGCCGCTGATATCCTGATTAAAACGACGGGCGCCGAACAGCATGCGATTCATATCGGTAACCGCCCCCACCTCCCAGCCGCCGATGTCGCCATTAAAAGCCCGCGCATCGGAGAACATCCGGCTCATGTCCGTTACCGCCCCCACCTCCCAGTCGCTGAGGTCGCCGTTAAAGGCGCGCGCATCCGAGAACATCCCCGCCATACTGCGCACCGCGGAAAGATCCGGGCGGCCAGCGGTGGCGGCCAGTTGTACATTGCTGGCGCCGGCAAAGGCATTTTCCATGCTGCTCCAGTTCGCGCTGCCCCATTGCTGGATGCTGCGGAGTTTGTCGGCATCCGGATGATCGTTCAGGTTAAAGCGGGTGATGCCATTGCTGACCGAGATGGTGCGGGGGCCAGTAGCGCCGTAGGTATGGGTAATGGGACCGGTGGCTGTGTCCGCCGTGCCGTCGCCCCAGTCGATGGTGTAGCTGCCGCTGCCGGGGAAGGTGATGGTTCGCCCACCCAGTGGGAACTGCCAGGTGGTGATGAAGTTATCGGCGCTGGTGGGGTCGCCGATTCTTCGCAGGCGGATGCTGTACACCCGCTCGCTGCCTGAGGCGGTAACGCTAATGCGGATGGTGTTGACGCCGACGGTCAGGCCGGAGACGGAGGAGATGGTATTACTGCCGGTCTGGTTGGTGTTGATGCTCAAGGGGGTGGTGCCGTCCGCGGCGGTGCCGGTTACGACGACCGGTTTGAAGCTGCCAGAGAGCGACGTGACTGCTTCGATCCGCACGCTGGTCAGGCCGTTGCGGACGGTGGTGGCAAAGTCGGTTACGGGACCGAAGATGGTGAATGCCGGAGTCAACGGCGTTTGGCCGAAATCGATATCCAATCTGCCTAATCGATTGGCGAGGACTGGCACGAACACGGAGACGGTCGTGGCATTATTTGTGCCAAAGAGCGCGCCGCCGTCGGGGCCGCTGACCGCAATGCGCACCTGCTGAACGCCGTCTATTGCGTCAGACCCGAAGACCCGGGGAACGGATAATGCCCCGGTGCTGCTATCAATGCGGAATCGATCATTGTTTCCAAAGCCCGCAACCAGGCTATAGACCGGGTTCTGGGCGGCTAAGGGGGCATTCTGCGGGTCGATGTCGAACAAGAAAAAATTGTTAAAGCCATTGTAGTTGGGGTTGACCTCCTCGGCGGCGATTGTGGTGGGCGTGATATACCAGCGACCGAGATTCTGGCTGAAAGCGCCAGCGCCGGTGAACAGATTGCCCATATCCGTAACTTCCCCGACATCCCAGCCGCCGATGTCCTGATTAAAGGCATCGGCATCCCGGAACATCCCGGCCATATCCGTCACCTTTGCCACATTCCAGCCGCCGATGTCCTGATTAAAGCGCCCGGCATCCCGGAACATCTCCGACATATCCGTCACTTCCCCCACCACCCAGCCGCCGATGTTCTGATTAAAGGCATCGGCATCCCGGAACATTCCGGACATATCCGTCACAGTGCGCACATCCCATGCGCCGATGTCGCTTGCGAAGCGCGTGGCGCCGCGGAACATCTCGCTCATATCCGTAACCGCCCCCACCTTCCAGTCGCTGAGGTCTTGTTCAAAGACACGGGCACCCTCAAACATCCCGGACATATCCGTCACATTACTCACATCCCATTCGTTCAGGTTGAGTTCAAAGCGCTCTTCAGGCAGAGAGGTCGCGCCAGCGCCCATGAGCGCAGCGCCGGAGAACATCCCCGCCATACTGGTGACGCGGGAAAGATCCGGTATGTCCTCGGCGGATAGCAGCATACTGCGCGCCCCGGCAAAGGCGTTTTCCATGCTGCTCCAGGGCACCGTCCCCCATTGGTTGATGGCGATGAGCTTGTTCGCATCCGCACTATTATTCAGATGAAACCGAGTCAGGGCCGGCGAGGCGGTGATGGTGTACTCGCCCCGCGTGGCGTAAGTGTGGCTTACCGCACCGGTTACGACGACCGCATCCGAGCCATCCCCCCAGTCGATACGATACCGACCCGAACCGGGGAAAGTAATGGTGTCGCCGGCGCCCACGCTCCAAGTGGTAATGAAAGGAGGGAAAGGGTCGTCCTGAGCATTCGCCCAGGGCGCCCCAAACAGCAGCGCCACCACCACCACCAACCCAGCGCACAACCTGTTCATTGGCCTGCTCATTGGCCTGCTCATTTCACGCAACAACGGACGCAACAACGCGCCGCAAAAAAATGGGTGTGGGGGGGGGAGCATTTTCAGGTTCGAAATGGATGTGGACATGGCGTTATGCCTGGCAAAGTGGGCTTCAAATTTTTCACGCTGGAGGGCCAGCGAAGTAGGCATACTATATTCACGCCGGGCTGGGATTTCAAGGGGAATGCTGGGCTTAGCCCGATAAGGCCATTATGAGATAATTGTGCTCGCACTGAAAGGTAGGAATACCTTATGGTCAGCGCCATGACAAGGAGGGCTGTCCTGATGCTTCTCACTCCAGCACCTCAATCCTCAAAGGCAGTGGGTGATAGAGCAACTCGCCGCTGGCAAGTTGATAGCCAATAAACAACTCCCAATCACCCAACTCGGCCGTCGTCAGCGTGATCGGCTCAGGGGTGAGGTTCATGAAGTTATTGACCTCCAGTGCAAAGTTTTCTTCGTAGGGAACCAGGCTTTCGCCATCATAATCCACCGTCCCGGACTTCGTCAGTAACCACACCGTCTCGGAAACGGAAGCCATCCTTGCCGCGATAATAACATTGGCTCGCTTCCCCACATCGACGCTACGCGGTGTGACCACAAGCAGGATATCCAGCGCTTCACCTACCGAGAAGCTGCCATCCCTGGAGTAGGTGTCGCCATAGTCCTTGCTTGCCCCGCCCCGGAACACTGCCTTGCTACCTGTACCATTGTCTGCCTCAGGGTTTAACACCGGCGGCAGCGCCTTTATCCTCACCGGCAGAAGGGTAAAAGCCCCCCTTATGCCTCCGATATGCAGCGATACCCGACCCGCATTCACCCCGGTAACACGCAGCCCTCTGCCATTAACAATTGACCGAGTCGTTTTGCTGGTGGGGTTGCTGCGGACAAAGAACGGCGGTCCTTCGCCTCTGATGAATACTTCCCTGGTTTCGCCAACCACTACAGTGAGGCGTTTCGTAGGGAAACCCTCCGCGTCGACCAGTCGCAGCGTACCCTTATTTGGAGGCGTGGGATCTGGAGGCGCGGGGCCTGGGGGGTTTGTGCCAATGATGGTGATGGTGACGGTAGCGGCAGTCGAAGCGTTCGTCCCATCGTTCACGGTCAGGGAAAAGACCAGCACCGCATTGGTCAGCAATTCCCTGGGAGCGGTGAAAGTCGGTGTGGCGGTGTCCGCCCCGTTCAGGGTCACCGTTGGGGTGCCGACTTGAGTCCAGGCGTAGGTCAAGGCGTTGTTATCGCCATCCGGATCGTTGCCGCTGCCGTTCAGGGTGACGCTGGCGCCCTCGGCGACGGTCTGATCAGCACCGGCGTCGGCGGTGGGCGGGTCATTGGTGCCGGCGGTGATGATGACGTTCACGGTGGCGGGGGCTGAGGCGCTCCCGCCGGTGCGGTCTTCGGTGACGATCAGTTGAAACGCCAGGGTCTCAGGGTTCAGCAGTTCAGTGGGTGCGGTGAAGGTCGGGCTTTCAGCGGCGGTATCGCTAAGGGATACATCCTCCCCGCTGGTCTGGCTCCAGGCGTAGGTCAAATCCTCGTCCTCGGGATCGGAACTGGCGCTGCCGTTTAAGGTGACGGTCACGCCCTCGGCGACGGTCTGGTCAGCACCGGCATTGGCGGTGGGTGGGTCATTGGTGCCGGCGGTGATGATGACGTTCACGGTGGCGGGTGAGGAGGATTGTCCGCCCGTGCGGTCTTCGGTGACGATGAGTTGAAACGCCAGGGTCTCAGGGTTCAGCAGTTGGTCGGGTGCGGTGAAGGTCGGGCTTTCAGCGGCGGTATCGCTAAGGGATACATCCTCCCCGCTGGTCTGGCTCCAGGCGTAGGTCAAATCCTCGCCCTCGGGATCGGAACTGGCGCTGCCGTTCAGGGTGACGCTGACGCCCTCGGTGGCTGGATTGGGCGTCGCCGTTGCCACGGCGGTGGGTACGTCATTGGTGCCGGCGGTGATGGTGACACTCACGGTGGCGGGTGAGGAGGATTGTCCGCCCGTGCGGTCTTCGGTGACGATCAGTTGAAACGCCAGGGTCTCAGGGTTCAGCAGTTGGTCGGGTGCGGTGAAGGTCGGACTTTCAGCGGCGGTATCGCTAAGGGATACAGTCGCCCCGCCGGTCTGCGTCCAAGCGTAGGTCAAGTCCTCGCCCTCGGGATCGCTACTGCCACTGCCGTTCAGGGTGACCATGACGCCCTCGTTGGCTGGATTGGGCGTCGCCGTCGCCACGGCGGTGGGTGCGTCATTGGTGCCGGCGGTGATGGTGACACTCACGGTGGCGGGTGGGGAGGATTGTCCGCCCGTGCGGTCTTCGGTGACGATCAGTTGAAACGCCAGGGTCGCATCGGTCAGCAGTTGGACGGGTGCGGTGAAGGTCGGACTTTCAGCGGCGGTATCGCTCAGGGATACAGTCGCCCCGCCGGTCTGGCTCCAGGCGTAGGTCAGGTTCTCGCCCTCGGGATCGGCACTGGCGCTGCCGTTCAGGGTGACCATGACGCCCTCGTTGGCTGGATTGGGCGTCGCCGTCGCCACGGCGGTGGGCGGGTCATTGGTGCCGGCGGTGATGGTGACACTCACGGTGGCGGGTGAGGAGGATTGTCCGCCCGTGCGGTCTTCGGTGACGATCAGTTGAAACGCCAGGGTCTCAGGGTTCAGCAGTTGGTCGGGTGCGGTGAAGGTCGGGCTTTCAGCGGCGGTATCGCTAAGGGATACATCCTCCCCGCTGGTCTGGGTCCAGGCGTAGGTCAAATCCTCGCCCTCGGGATCGGAACTGGCGCTGCCGTTCAGGGTGACGCTGACGCCCTCGGTGGCTGGATTGGGCGTCGCCGTTGCCACGGCGGTGGGTGCGTCATTGTCGCCGGCGCTGATGGTGACACTCACGGTGGCGGGTGAGGAAGATTGTCCGCCCGTGCGGTCTTCGGTGACGATCAGTTGAAATACCAGGGTTGCAGTGTTCAGCAGTTGGTCGGGTGCGGTGAAGGTCGGACTTTCAGCGGCGGTATCGCTAAGGGATACAGTCGCCCCGCTGGTCTGGGTCCAGGCGTAGGTCAAATCCTCGCCCTCGGGATCGGAACTGGCGCTGCCGTTCAGGGTGACGCTGACGCCCTCGGTGGCTGGATTGGGCGTCGCCGTTGCCACGGCGGTGGGTGCGTCATTGTCGCCGGCGCTGATGGTGACACTCACGGTGGCGGGTGAGGAAGATTGTCCGCCCGTGCGGTCTTCGGTGACGATCAGTTGAAACGCCAGGGTCTCAGGGTTCAGCAGTTGGTCGGGTGCGGTGAAGGTCGGGCTTTCAGCGGCGGTATCGCTAAGGGATACAGTCGCCCCGCCGGTCTGGGTCCAGGCGTAGATCAAATCCTCGCCCTCGGGATCGGAACTGGCGCTGCCGTTCAGGGTGACGCTGACGCCCTCGGTGGCTGGATTGGGCGTCGCCGTTGCCACGGCGGTGGGTGCGTCATTGTCGCCGGCGCTGATGGTGACACTCACGGTGGCGGGTGAGGAAGATTGTCCGCCCGTGCGGTCTTCGGTGACGATCAGTTGAAACGCCAGGGTCTCAGGGTTCAGCAGTTGGTCGGGGGCCATGAAGGTCGGACTTTCAGCGGCGGTATCGCTAAGGGATACATCCTCCCCGCTGGTCTGGCTCCAGGCGTAGGTCAAATCCTCGCCCTCGGGATCGGAACTGGCGCTGCCGTTCAGGGTGACGCTGACGCCCTCGGTGGCTGGATTGGGCGTCGCCGTTGCCACGGCGGTGGGTGCGTCATTGTCGCCGGCGCTGATGGTGACACTCACGGTGGCGGGTGAGGAAGATTGTCCGCCCGTGCGGTCTTCGGTGACGATCAGTTGAAACGCCAGGGTCTCAGGGTTCAGCAGTTGGTCGGGGGCCATGAAGGTCGGACTTTCAGCGGCGGTATCGCTAAGGGATACAGTCGCCCCGCCGGTCTGCGTCCAAGCGTAGGTCAAGTCCTCGCCCTCGGGATCGCTACTGCCACTGCCGTTCAGGGTGACCATGACGCCCTCGTTGGCTGGATTGGGCGTCGCCGTCGCCACGGCGGTGGGTGCGTCATTGGTGCCGGCGGTGATGGTGACACTCACGGTGGCGGGTGGGGAGGATTGTCCGCCCGTGCGGTCTTCGGTGACGATGAGTTGAAACGCCAGGGTCGCATCGGTCAGCAGTTGGACGGGTGCGGTGAAGGTCGGACTTTCAGCGGCGGTATCGCTCAGGGATACAGTCGCCCCGCCGGTCTGGCTCCAGGCGTAGGTCAGGTTCTCGCCCTCGGGATCGGCACTGGCGCTGCCGTTCAGGGTGACCATGACGCCCTCGTTGGCTGGATTGGGCGTCGCCGTCGCCACGGCGGTGGGTGCGTCATTGTCGCCGGCGCTGATGGTGACACTCACGGTGGCGGGTGAGGAAGATTGTCCGCCCGTGCGGTCTTCGGTGACGATCAGTTGAAACGCCAGGGTCTCAGGGTTCAGCAGTTGGTCGGGGGCCATGAAGGTCGGACTTTCAGCGGCGGTATCGCTAAGGGATACAGTCGCCCCGCCGGTCTGCGTCCAAGCGTAGGTCAAGTCCTCGCCCTCGGGATCGCTACTGCCACTGCCGTTCAGGGTGACCATGACGCCCTCGTTGGCTGGATTGGGCGTCGCCGTCGCCACGGCGGTGGGTGCGTCATTGGTGCCGGCGGTGATGGTGACACTCACGGTGGCGGGTGGGGAGGATTGTCCGCCCGTGCGGTCTTCGGTGACGATCAGTTGAAACGCCAGGGTCGCATCGGTCAGCAGTTGGACGGGTGCGGTGAAGGTCGGACTTTCAGCGGCGGTATCGCTCAGGGATACAGTCGCCCCGCCGGTCTGGCTCCAGGCGTAGGTCAGGTTCTCGCCCTCGGGATCGGCACTGGCGCTGCCGTTCAGGGTGACCATGACGCCCTCGTTGGCTGGATTGGGCGTCGCCGTCGCCACGGCGGTGGGTGCGTCATTGGTGCCGGCGGTGATGGTGACACTCACGGTGGCGGGTGAGGAGGATTGTCCGCCGGTGCGGTCTTCGGTGACGATCAGTTGAAACGCCAGGGTTGCATCGGTCAGCAGTTGGACGGGTGCGGTGAAGGTCGGACTTTCAGCGGCGGTATCGCTAAGGGATACAGTCGCCCCGCCGGTCTGGGTCCAGGCGTAGATCAAATCCTCGCCCTCGGGATCGGAACTGGCGCTGCCGTTCAGGGTGACGCTGACGCCCTCGGTGGCTGGATTGGGCGTCGCCGTCGCCACGGCGGTGGGTGCGTCATTGGTGCCGGCGGTGATGGTGACACTCACGGTGGCGGGTGAGGAGGATTGTCCGCCCGTGCGGTCTTCGGTGACGATCAGTTGAAACGCCAGGGTCTCAGGGTTCAGCAGTTGGTCGGGGGCCATGAAGGTCGGACTTTCAGCGGCGGTATCGCTAAGGGATACATCCTCCCCGCTGGTCTGGCTCCAGGCGTAGGTCAAATCCTCGCCCTCGGGATCGGAACTGGCGCTGCCGTTCAGGGTGACCATGACGCCCTCGTTGGCTGGATTGGGCGTCGCCGTCGCCACGGCGGTGGGTGCGTCATTGGTGCCGGCGGTGATGGTGACACTCACGGTGGCGGGTGAGGAGGATTGTCCGCCCGTGCGGTCTTCGGTGACGATCAGTTGAAACGCCAGGGTCTCAGGGTTCAGCAGTTGGTCGGGTGCGGTGAAGGTCGGGCTTTCAGCGGCGGTATCGCTAAGGGATACATCCTCCCCGCTGGTCTGGGTCCAGGCGTAGGTCAAATCCTCGCCCTCGGGATCGGAACTGGCGCTGCCGTTCAGGGTGACGCTGACGCCCTCGGTGGCTGGATTGGGCGTCGCCGTTGCCACGGCGGTGGGTGCGTCATTGTCGCCGGCGCTGATGGTGACACTCACGGTGGCGGGTGAGGAAGATTGTCCGCCCGTGCGGTCTTCGGTGACGATCAGTTGAAATACCAGGGTTGCAGTGTTCAGCAGTTGGTCGGGTGCGGTGAAGGTCGGACTTTCAGCGGCGGTATCGCTAAGGGATACAGTCGCCCCGCTGGTCTGGGTCCAGGCGTAGGTCAAATCCTCGTCCTCGGGATCGGCACTGGCGCTGCCGTTCAGGGTGACCATGACGCCCTCGTTGGCTGGATTGGGCGTCGCCGTCGCCACGGCGGTGGGTGCGTCGTTGGTGCCGGCGGTGATGGTGACACTCACGGTGGCGGGTGAGGAGGATTGTCCGCCCGTGCGGTCTTCGGTGACGATCAGTTGAAATACCAGGGTCGCAGTGTTCAGCAGTTCAGTGGGAGCGGTGAAGGTCGGTGTGGCGGTGGTGTCGCCGGTCAGGGGCACCGTCGGGGTTCCGCCGGTCTGGGTCCAGGCGTAGGTCAAATCCTCGCCCTCGGGGTCGGCACTGGCGCTGCCGTTTAAGGTGACGGCCACGCCCTCGGCGACGCTCTGGTCAGCACCGGCATTGGCGATGGGCGGGTCATTGGTGCCGGCGGTGATGGTGACGTTCACGGTGGCGGGTGAGGAGGATTGTCCGCCCGTGCGGTCTTCGGTGACGATCAGTTGAAATACCAGGGTCTCAGGGTTCAGCAGTTGGACGGGTGCGGTGAAGGTCGGTGTGGCGGTGGTGTCGCCGGTCAGGGGCACCGTCGGGGTTCCGCCGGTCTGAGTCCAGGCGTAGGTCAAGTCCTCGCCCTCGGGATCGGAACTGGCGCTGCCGTTTAAGGTGACGGTCGCGCCCTCGGCGACGGTCTGGTCAGCACCGGCATTGGCGGTGGGCGGGTCATTGGTGCCGGCGCTGACGATGACGTTCACGGTGGCGGGGGCTGATGCGCTCCCGTTGGTGCGGTCTTCGGTGACGATCAGTTGAAATACCAGGGTCTCAGGGTTCAGCAGTTGGACGGGTGCGGTGAAGGTCGGTGTGGCGGTGGTGTCGCCGCTCAGGGATACATCCTCCCCACCGGTCTGGCTCCAGGCGTAGGTCAAATCCTCGCCCTCGGGATCGGCACTGCCACTGCCGTTCAGGGTGACCATGGTGCCTTCGGCGACGGTCTGGTCAGCACCGGCATTGGCGGTGGGCGGGTCATTGGTGCCGGCGGTGATGGTGACGGTAGCGGCAGACGAGTCACTCACGCCATCGTTCACGGTCAGGGAGAAGACCAGCACCGCATTGGCCAAGAGGTTCTCGGGGGCGGTGAAGGTCGGTGTGGCGGTGTCCTCGCCGGTCAGGGTCACCGTTGGGGTTCCACTGCTCTGAGTCCAGGCGTAGGTCAGGTTCGCGTTCTCGGGATCGCTACTGCCACTGCCGTTCAGGGTGACGCTGGCGCCCTCGGCGACGCTCTGGTCAGCACCGGCGTCGGCGGTGGGCGGATCATTGGTGCCGGCGGTGGTGGTGATGGTGACGGTAGCGGCAGACGAGTCACTCACGCCATCGTTCACGGTCAGGGAGAACTCCAGCACCGCATCGGTCAAGAGGTTTTCGGGGGCGGTGAAAGTCGGTGTGGCGGTGTCCTCGCCGCTCAGGGTCACCGTCGGGGTTCCACTGCTCTGAGTCCAGGCGTAGATCAGGTTCGCGTTCTCGGGATCGCTACTGCCACTGCCGTCCAGAGTGACGGTCACGCCCTCGGCGACGCTCTGGTCAGCACCGGCGTCGGCGGTGGGCGGATCATTGGTGCCGGCGGTGGTGGTGATGGTGACGGTAGCGGCAGACGAGTCACTCACGCCATCGTTCACGGTCAGGGAGAACTCCAGCACCGCATCGGTCAAGAGGTTCTCGGGGGCGGTGAAGGTCGGTGTGGCGGTGTCCTCGCCGCTCAGGGTCACCGTCGGGGTTCCACTGCTCTGAGTCCAGGCGTAGATCAGGTTCGCGCTCTCGGGATCGCTGCTGCCACTGCCGTTCAGGGTGACGGTCACGCCCTCGGCGACGCTCTGGTCAGCACCGGCGTCGGCGGTGGGCGGATCATTGGTGCCGGCGGTGGTGGTGATGGTGACGGTAGCGGCAGACGAGTCACTCACGCCATCGTTCACGATCAGCGAGAACTCCAGCACCGCATTGGCCAGCAATTCCCTGGGAGCGGTGAAAGTCGGTGTGGCGGTGTCCTCGCCGCTCAGGGTCACCGTCGGGGTTCCGCTGGTCTGAGTCCAGGCGTAGGTCAGGTTCGCGTTCTCGGGATCGCTACTGCCACTGCCGTTCAGGGTGACGGTCACGCCCTCGGCGACGCTCTGGTTAGCACCGGCGTCGGCGGTGGGCGGATCATTGGTGCCGGCGGTGGTGGTGATGGTGACGGTAGCGGCAGACGAGTCACTCACGCCATCGTTCACGATCAGCGAGAACTCCAGCACCGCATTGGCCAGCAATTCCCTGGGAGCGGTGAAGGTCGGTGTGGCGGTGTCCTCGCCGGTCAGGGTCACCGTCGGGGTTCCACTGCTCTGAGTCCAGGTGTAGATCAGGTTCGCGTTCTCGGGATCGCTACTGCCACTGCCGTCCAGGGTGACGGTCACGCCCTCGGCGACGCTCTGGTCAGCACCGGCGTCGGCGGTGGGCGGATCATTGGTGCCGGCGGTGGTGGTGATGGTGACGGTAGCGGCAGACGAGTCACTCACGCCATCGTTCACGATCAGCGAGAACTCCAGCACCGCATTGGCCAGCAATTCCCTGGGAGCGGTGAAGGTCGGTGTGGCGGTGTCCTCGCCGGTCAGGGTCACCGTCGGGGTTCCACTGCTCTGAGTCCAGGCGTAGATCAGGTTCGCGTTCTCGGGATCGCTACTGCCACTGCCGTTCAGGGTGACGGTCACGCCCTCGGCGACGGTCTGGTCAGCACCGGCATTGGCGATGGGCGGGTCATTGGTGCCGGCGGTGATGGTGACGTTCACGGTGGCGGGTGAGGAGGATTGTCCGCCGGTGCGGTCTTCGGTGACGATCAGTTGAAATACCAGGGTCTCAGGGTTCAGCAGTTGGACGGGTGCGGTGAAGGTCGGTGTGGCGGTGGTGTCGCCGCTCAGGGATACATCCTCCCCGCTGGTCTGGCTCCAAGCGTAGATCAAATCCTCGCCCTCGGGGTCGGAACTGGCGCTGCCGTTCAGGGTGACCATGACGCCCTCGTTGGCTGGATTGGGCGTCGCCGTCGCCACGGCGGTGGGCGGGTCATTGGTGCCGGCGGTGATGGTGACACTCACGGTGGCGGGTGAGGAGGATTGTCCGCCCGTGCGGTCTTCGGTGACGATCAGTTGAAACGCCAGGGTCTCAGGGTTCAGCAGTTGGTCGGGTGCGGTGAAGGTCGGGCTTTCAGCGGCGGTATCGCTAAGGGATACATCCTCCCCGCTGGTCTGGGTCCAGGCGTAGGTCAAATCCTCGCCCTCGGGATCGGCACTGGCGCTGCCGTTCAGGGTGACCATGACGCCCTCGTTGGCTGGATTGGGCGTCGCCGTCGCCACGGCGGTGGGTGCGTCATTGGTGCCGGCGGTGATGGTGACGTTCACGGTGGCGGGTGAGGAGGATTGTCCGCCGGTGCGGTCTTCGGTGACGATCAGTTGAAATACCAGGGTCTCAGGGTTCAGCAGTTGGTCGGGTGCGGTGAAGGTCGGTGTGGCGGTGGTGTCGCCGGTCAGGGATACATCCTCCCCGCTGGTCTGGCTCCAGGCGTAGGTCAAATCCTCGCCCTCGGGATCGGCACTGGCGCTGCCGTTCAGGGTGACGCTGGCGCCCTCGGTGGCTGGATTGGGCGTCGCCGTTGCCACGGCGGTGGGCGGGTCATTGTCGCCGGCGGTGATGGTGACACTCACGGTGGCAGGTGAGGAAGATTGTCCGCCCGTGCGGTCTTCGGTGACGATCAGTTGAAATACCAGGGTCTCAGGGTTCAGCAGTTCAGTGGGTGCGGTGAAGGTCGGACTTTCAGCGGCGGTATCGCTAAGGGATACATCCTCCCCGCTGGTCTGGCTCCAGGCGTAGGTCAAATCCTCGCCCTCGGGATCGGCACTGGCGCTGCCGTTCAGGGTGACCATGACGCCCTCGTTGGCTGGATTGGGCGTCGCCGTTGCCACGGCGGTGGGCGGGTCATTGTCGCCGGCGGTGATGGTGACACTCACGGTGGCAGGTGAGGAAGATTGTCCGCCCGTGCGGTCTTCGGTGACGATCAGTTCAAACACCAGGGTCTCAGTGTTCAGCAGTTCAGTGGGTGCGGTGAAGGTCGGACTTTCAGCGGCGGTATCGCTAAGGGATACATCCTCCCCACCGGTCTGGCTCCAGGCGTAGGTCAAATCCTCGCCCTCGGGATCGGCACTGGCGCTGCCGTTCAGGGTGACCATGACGCCCTCGTTGGCTGGATTGGGCGTCGCCGTTGCCACGGCGGTGGGCGGGTCATTGTCGCCGGCGGTGATGGTGACACTCACGGTGGCGGGTGGGGAGGATTGTCCGCCCGTGCGGTCTTCGGTGACGATCAGTTGAAATACCAGGGTCTCAGTGTTCAGCAGTTCAGTGGGAGCGGTGAAGGTCGGTGTGGCGGTGTCCGCGTCGTTCAGGGTCACTGTTGGGGTGCCGACTTGAGTCCAGGCGTAGGTCAAATCCTCGCCCTCGGGGTCGGCACTGCCACTGCCGTCCAGGGTGACGGTCACGCCCTCGGCGACGCTCTGGTCAGCACCGGCGTCGGCGGTCGGCGGGTTATTGTCGATGATGCTGACGCTGGCCGTTGCTGTGCCCAGGCTGAAGCCCGGCGGTAGCGGGCTGGTAGAGTTCGCGGTCAAAGTCACCGTGAAGTTCTCGTTGCCTTCCACTTGAGCATCGGGGGTCGTTTGCACGCTGAAGTGCTGGCTCAGTTCGGTGGTGTTCGCAGCAAAGGTCAGCGTGCCGTTCAGCGCGGTGAAGTCACTCCCCGCAGTCGCGCTGCCTGCTACGGTGGCATAGTCAACCACCACAGCCTCCGTGGGTGAAGCCGACAGGGTTACGGTGAAGTTGGCTTCGCTGCCTTCGGCCACATTGCCGCCGCCCGAGATCGACACCGCCTCACCGACGGTGATCGCTATGCTATAGGTTTGCGTTGAGGTGCCATCTTCGGCGGTGACGAGGATGTTGATGGTGTTAACGCCCTGGGTCAAGCCGGTGATTGTTGCTCTTATTACTCCGACGACCTCGGTGCCTATCCTTAAGTCGCTGCCATCCGCCGCAGTGCCGCTGAGGACTACGCTGTCGACGTCAGCGTCGGTTGGGGTTGCTGTGACTGTCAGGCTGGTGACACCGTTGGCAACAATGGCGCTGTAGTCTGTTGTGGCGCTGTCGAAAACTGGCGCCAGGGTGCCGTCGGACAATGCCAGGCCACTCAGGGTGGCCACAGGGGATGCCGCCACGTTCACTCGCAGGACGCGGACGTTGTCGGTGCCAAAGATCGCGCCGTTAGCGGGGCTGCTGGCGACGATGTGCACGTCGTAATTGCCGCGTCGGGAAAACTCGGGTCTGATGCTTAATCGCCCACCGCTTGTGATGTCGAATAGATCGCTATCATCCTCGCCCGCAAACAGGCTATAGACGGGGCCTTGCCCGTCCAGAAAGCCATTCTGCGAGACAATGGCGTGCGAGCCGGGGGCAGTGCTGCCAGCAGCGTAGGCCAGATCAATTTGGTTGGAAGTTAAGTCCTCTCTATCAGGCACGATATACCAGCGACCGAGATTTTGGCTGAAGTCGTCGGCGCCATCGAACATGCCGGACATATCCGTTACTGACGAAACATTCCAGCCGCCGATGTCCTGATTAAAATTGCTGGCGTCATCGAACATACCGGACATATCCGTTACTGACGAAACATTCCAGCCGCCGATGTCCTGATCAAAATTGCTGGCGCCATTGAACATGTTGGACATATTCGTTACCGACGAAACAGTCCAGCCGCTGATGTCCTGATCAAAGAGGCTGGCGCCATTGAACATGTTGGACATATTCGTTACTGACGAAACATTCCAGTCGTCGATGGGCCGATTGGCGGTGTTGAAATCAATATTGGTGTTATTAAAATTGCTGGCGCCATTGAACATGCCGGACATATCCGTTACCGACGAAACATTCCAGCCGCCGATGTGCTGATCAAACGCGCTGGCGCCCCTGAACGTGTTGGACATATCCGTTACTGACGAAACATCCCAATCGGGGACGCCGGTTAAGGCGAACACGTCGGCATAAAACGCGGCGCCATCAAACATCCGGGACATATTGCGTACCCCTGAGAGATCAGGTGGCAACGGTGTTGTGCTTCCAAACCCTGCCTCATTCACCATTGAGGCGCCGGCAAATGCGGTTTCCATGCTGGTCCAGTTCGCCGTTCCCCATTGCCTGACCTTAAGGATTCCGGGAGCATCCGAAGAATCATTTAAGTTAAAGCGGGTGATCGTATTGCTGACGGTGATGGTGAATTGACTATCTGATGCCAACGAATAGGTGTGCTCAGGCGAACCGCTCACGCTTTCAATGGTGTTGTCGCCCCAGTCGATAATGTAGTTGCCTGCCCCAGGGAAAATGAGGGTGGAATCCGCTGGCTGCCAGAGGGTAATAAAGTTGTCGGCGCTTTCCGGCAACGCGAAGACGGTGACGGTGTAGGCGGTGGTGCTACCGTCATCGGCGGTGACGGTGATGCGAAGGTCGTTGTCGCCCGCAGTCAGGCCGGAGATGAGTGCCCCATCCCCGCTGTTGGTGTTTGGGTTCCCGCTGGTTGCCAAAGTGTCGCCGTTTGCGGCAGTGCCGCTCACGACTACTCTGGCGGCGGAGCTGGCCGCGACTGCCCTGACAGCTAAATGGGTGATGCTGTTTGGGGCATTGATGGTGTACGCTGTTATGTCGCTGGCGAAGGCAGGCGCCAGGGCATCGATCTCGGGCTGCACCGTATTCCCATCCGCATCCGCGCGCAAGCTTGCCAAGGTCAAAAGATTCAGACTGCTGTCGGTGGGTGACGGCGGCACCACCAAAGAGACCGCCCGGACGTTATTTGTGCCAAAGAGCGCGCCGCCGTCGGGGCCGGCGAGGGGATTGGCGGCAATGCGCAGATTGTAGGTGCCCTCAGGGAGAAGGTCGGTGCTACTGCGTAATTCCCCGCCCGATGTGAGGGTGAATTGAGCATGATCATCATCCCCCACGCCCGCAACCAGTTCATATTGGGGGTTTTGCCCGATCAGGAAGGCATTCTGCGACGTGAGAGTGTGCAGAACATTATCGCCACCTTCGCTGTCCGGACTGATGGTAATGGGGTCGGGCTGGATATACCAGGGGCCGAGATTTTGATCGAAGGCGGTGGCGCCAGTGAACATACTGGCCATAACTTCCACTTGGGAAACATCCCAGCCGCTGATGTCCTGGTTAAAGGCGGTGGCATCCCGGAACATGCCGAACATACTCGTCACTTGCGAAACATTCCAGCCGCCGATGTTTTGATCAAAACTGCGGGCGCCAGAGAACATGAACCGCATATCCGTCACCGACGAAACAACCCAGTCGCGGATATCGCCGTTAAAGGCGCTGGCGTCAACGAACATGCTGCTCATATCCGTCACTTGCGAAACAGTCCAACTGTTGATGTTCTGATTAAAGGCGCTGGCAGCCTGGAACATGAACTGCATATTCTCCACTTGCGAAACATCCCAGTCGTTGATGTTCTGATTAAATGCGCTAGCTCCAGCGAACATGCTGCTCATATCCGTCACTTTCGAAACAGTCCAGCCGCCGATGTTCTGATTAAATGCGCTGGCTACAGTGAACAGATGGCGCATACTCGTCACTTGCGAAACATCCCAGCCGCCGATGTTTTGATCAAAACTGCGGGCGCCAGCGAACATGAACTGCATATCCGTCACCGACGAAACGTCCCAGTCGCGGATATCGCCGTTAAAGGCGCTGGCGCCGTTGAACGTATTCATCATACTGACCACCCCGGAAAGATCGGGCGCGTCCGTGGCGCTCATCTGCATATTCGAGGCGCCTTGAAATGCGCCCTCCATGCTGGTCCAGTTCGCCGTTCCCCATTGCCCGATGTCAATGAGCTTGCTGCTATCGGAATGATCATTCAGGTTAAAGCGGGTAATGCCGTTGCTGACGGCGATGTCGTAGTTGCGGGTCGTGGTGTTGGGGTAGGTGTGGTTAGTTGTGCCGGTCACGGTTTCGGTGGTGCCGTCTCCCCAGTCAATGGTGTAGGTGCCTGCGCCGGGGAAGGTGATGGTATCGCCCGCCGGTACGTTCCAGGTGGTGACGAAGAGAGTCGGGTCGCTGGCTCGCGTGACGGTGACGCTGTAGGTCGTTTCGGTGGTGCCGTCTTCGGCGGTGACAACGACGCGGAGGATGTTATCGCCCTCGGTCAGGCCGGAGATGGTTGGCCCTCTGACTGTGCTGACTGTCAATTCGGTGGTGCCGTCCGCAGCAGTGCCGCTCAGGGTTTCGCTGGCGGCGGTGTGGGAGGTGAACGCTCTGACTCTCAGGCTGGTGACATCGTTGGCAACAGCGGCGGTGTAGTCTGTTGTGGCGCCGGCGAAGGCCGGGTTCAATGGAACCGGGGTGGTGCCGTCGGGCAGGAACAGGATCAGGGTGACCAGGCTGCTGTTGGTGGATAGCGGCACCAAAGAGATCGCCCGGACGTTATTTGTGCCAAAGAGCGTGCTGGCGGGGCTGTTGACGGCAATGCGCAGATTGTAGGTGCGGGTACTGACAGTGGCGGAAGTGCTGCGTAATTCCCCGCCCAATGTGAGGGTGAATTGATCATTATCATCATCGCCGTCGCCCGCAACCAGTCGATATTGGGGGTTTTGCCCGCCCAGGACGGCATTCTGCGGGGTGAAAGCGTGCAGAACATTATCGCCGCCTTCGCTGCCCGGACTGAAGCGGATGGGGTCGGGCTGGATATACCAGCGACCGAGATTTTGATCGAAGGCGTCGGCATCAAGGAACATGAAGAGCATATTCGTCACGTTTGCAACATTCCAGCCGCCGATATCCTGATTAAAGGCGCGGGCAGCATTGAACATGAGGCTCATATCCGTCACGTTTGCAATATTCCACCTGCCGATATCCTGGTTAAAGGCGCGGGCACCACCGAACATGGCGAACATATTCGTCACGTTTGCAACATTCCACCTGCCGATATCCTGGTTAAAGGCGTGGGCCTCACCGAACATGGCGCGCATATCCGTCACGTTTGCAACATTCCAGTCGCGGATATCGCCGTTAAAGACGTTGGCATCACTGAACATGTTCATCGTACTGGTTACCGCAGACAAATCAGGCCTGTCCGTGGCGCTCATCCGCATATTCGTGGCGCCTTGAAATGCGCGCTCCATGCTGGTCCAGTTCGCCGTGCCCCAGCGTTTGATGTCGGTGAGTTTGGGGGCATCCGCATGTCCATCCAGGGTAAAGCGGGTAATGCTGTTGCTGACGGCGATGTCGTAGTTTCTGTCCGTGGTGTTGGGGTAAGTGTGGTCACGCGCGCCGGTCACGGTTTCGGTGGTGCCGTCTCCCCAGTCAATGGTGTAGCTGCCTTCACCGGGGAAGGTGATGGTGTCGCTCGCCGCTACGCGCCAGGTGGTGACGAAGAGAGTCGGGTCGCTGGCTCGCGTGACGGTGACGCTGTAGGTCGTCTCGGTGGTGCCGTCTTCGGAGGTGACCACGATGCGGATGCGGTTATCGCCCTCGGTCAGGCCGGAGATGGTTGCCTCGCTGACTGGCAATTCGGTGGTGCCATCCGCGGCGATGGCGCTCAGGATTGCGGTTGCGGCGGTGTTGGTGGTGGTTGCCAACACTGTCAGGCGATTGACATTGCTGGCAACATCGGCGGTGTAGCTTGTTGTGGCGCTGGCGAAGGCCGGGGTCAATGGGACCGGGGTGGTGCCATCGGACAGGGACAGGGCACTCAGGCTGCTGTCGGTATCAATTTGGGCACCAGCCGGTTGCGCCAAAAACAGCAGGGCCAACAATGTTGCGGCACAGAGCCAACTCATCCGGCTCAGCATGCGGATCAGCATGGCGCTACCTGAAAATCGGGGGGGGGGGGGGCATGATGTTTTTTGACAGGCCTATCCATGCACTAGCTAACCCCCTTTTTTTTTGATTCAATGCATTGTCCAAGTCCAGGCTCAGTAACTATGAGATAAATCAGGCTGCCTGCATGAGTTTCTGATAATAGCTTATTGATGTTTCCAAACCTACCCCATCATAGGGTCGATAATGATTGTAGTATTGTTGATAATCCGCCAACGTAGCCATTCCATTTGGACTGTAAGGGATACTCCAAAGCGCTCGCCGGAAACTATTTAAAACCATCAATGGACAGGTGACAAAAGCTGGTTGACAAAACGCTCTCTTGCCTGCTCTTTAGACTCATTTATGGATTGGAATATACTCTCTCTGTCTCTACTGGGGAAAAGCATTAATCAGCTATTTTTCATGGTCAATTTCGTCAAATAGAGCGACTATTCGCCTCACGACTGCAAGAACTGACTAATTTCTGCTTCCCCTCGCTACCAACGGTTGAGTCCAACAGACTCCTGATATCTCTACTGCGGGGGATTACCCCGAGGTGTACCTGGCTTACGCCACTCACCGTATAGATATTCTTCCGCGAATTCAGCACACTTGAATTCAAGCAATTGCATATTGTTCGCTATGTGGCGATAAAGAGGAAAACTGATCTTCCACGGCGCTGTAAAAACATTTGGGTCAGTAATAGTCGCTTCGTAATTGATGTGGTCGGATCCAGTTGGAGTCCAGCGCTCTTCTACCACCATTTCGTAGCTGTGGTGATTGCCAGAACGATCAAACCAGGTATCTTGTACTTGACCAGTAACACGCACGACCAAAGTATCGCCTTCCCAATGCGCATTGGAATGCCCCATCCAGGCATCGACTTGTGACTCAAGTTCAGGTTGATCCACGTACAGAATTCGATTCGATTCCGCCATTTCATAGGCAATAAGAATGACACTCTGCGATTGCACGATCTGAAATGGAAAAGGCAGGTAATTCGCGCGGGGCACACCTGGCATATAACACTTAGCCAATGGATCGTTTTCCAAAGCATTTGCTTTGTTAGTGTTTCTCACTCGTCTGGCTTGTTCGTTGTAAGGAATTCGCCCTCCTTCGACAATACCCAACCCGGCAGGTGTCGCAGACAAAGCACCAAACAGGCCTGGGTGCGGTCCCTCAGATGCGGCATGAGGTTCAACATCATAATGCGCCGAAGTCATCGCTTGCCATATACCGCTGAGGTCTGGCTTACCATCTGGAGTTCTGGCAATTTCGCCACTTTGGGCCATTGCCTGGGTGATTGCAAACAGACCCATCAGGGCCAACAGTCCAGTTCTTGCCAGCATTTTTTCAATTTTAGTTTTCATTAACTGCCCTTCAATTGTCTTCATCTCGTAGTTCCAGGTTTACCCAGGCAAAGAATAGCTCTGCCGAAATCTGCTCTTCGACCATTATTATTATTGCCCGCCGCTTTCGGCTTCCATACGCTCTTTAACCCGCATTCCACGCAGGATATTGAACATGCCATAATTTCCTTCATGGCAGGCGTATTCATACAACTGACCAGCCACTTTTGTCATTGGCACTATTGCTGTGATCCTGTCAGTAAATGTGGAAGGATCATCTATTGTGAATTCATAGTCGACAGTATCAGACGCGGCCCGCGTGAATTTTTCAGTCAAAACCATATCTGTGTTTTCACCAGTACTACTGAAAGTCTGCCGTAAACCGTTAAAATTCCTGGTTTCGACAACTAAAGTGTCACCCTCATACCAACCGCGAGAATCACCGGACCAAAGTCGGATATCTTCGGTAAGTGCAGGCTTATCGCCCAAAGAAACTATACGCGCATCATGAACCATCTCAGTCATAATGACAGCGGTATCTTTGCTTTGGAAAATTTGAACATTGTTATTGTAGAGGCTTGGTACAAACGGAGGTCCTGAATTAAAACCCACGATACAGCGCTCAGACAAGCCTCTATCTTCGGGTCCGTCCTTTGCTATTCCACCCACTACGTAACGCACGGGTCGGGTTCCCGGAATATCCGGACCCAGCCCGCCAAATTGTCGCTGGGCTCCTTCAACTGCCTCAGGAATACGCCCGTCTAATGGGTAGACAATATGTGATGTCCTCACCGTATCGCCGATACCCGCGCTCTCGAACCAGAAGTCATTGTATCCTCCCGGATTATCAGTAGCCTCTGGCACCTCAGGAACTACTAATCTTGCAGCAGCGGCGTCGGCTGCGGCAGCGGCGGCTTGCTGACGTTCGATAGCGGCTCGAATCTGCTCCTGGCTTAGAAATTCTTGCTCACCGAATCGCTCAGGTCGTTGCATAGGCGTATTCGAGCTAAAATTCCAAACACCTTGCAGATCCGGCTGGCCGTACTCAGTTCTTGGCGCCTGGTAGTCACTGTTACCCTGCGCTGCCGCAAATCCACAAAAACCAGTGAACAGCGAGAAAATTATTAGTAGTCGAGATTTCATTTCAGCCCCCAGAGTTAATCGTACAGAGGTCGTAAGTTAGAGGTTTAGCGGCTAAGAATCAATAGAAATGCGGCCAAATACGGCCAAATGCAGCAGTTATTGGCCTACACGAAGGATTTTCCACTCAGACAGAGCATGGCGCTCAAGCCGAACTATCGCGGCTTAAAATACACAGCCATTCAAACCAGAAACTCTCAAAACGAATTCCTTGCCAACCCCAGCTAATCTGCTATTTTCTGGTGAATCTAGCCAGCAAACTCGAAGTGTCCCAGCGTCCGCCGCCCATTTTCTGAATCTCTGCATAAAAACTATCGACTAATTCAGCTACAGGCAATTGAGCCCCATTGTTTCTGGCCTCGTTGATCGCGATCCCCAAATCTTTGCGCATCCAATCGACGGCGAATCCAAAATCGTATTGGTCAGACAACATGGTTTGATAGCGATTTTCCATTTGCCAGGAGCCAGCGGCTCCTTTCGATAGAGTTTCTATAAGCGCTTCTCCATCAAGACCTGCCTTCTGTGCAAAATTAAGGCCTTCGGCAAGCCCTTGTACCACACTGGCAATACATACCTGGTTCACCATTTTCGCCAGTTGCCCACTCCCGGCGGGACCCAGCAATTTGCTAAACTTTGCGTAGGCTTCGAATATCGGCTGTGCAATTTCATAGTGCTTCGCATCACCACCCACCATCACTGTCAACGCACCGTTTTCGGCGCCTGCCTGCCCTCCTGAAACCGGCGCATCCAGAAAGCCAACGCCGTTACTAGCCGCCAAACCGTGCAGTTCCCGAGCTAAGGCGGCGGATGCAGTAGTGTGATCGATGAGCAGGGACTCCGGCTGCATTCCTGTCAAAGCGCCGTTGTAGCCCAATAGAACTTGACGAACATCGTCGTCGTTACCAACACAGATCAATACAGCATCACAATCTTTTGCGGCGGTAGCGGGAGTAAGTGCCATGCCTCCCTTATACTGCTCGCACCAGGACTCAGCTTTTTCTTTGCTTCGATTATATACACAAACGTCCATACCAGCTTTCTTAAGATGGCCCGCCATGGGATAGCCCATCACCCCTAATCCGATAAACGCAAGCTTCATGTTTAGCTCCTGGTCTTATGCTTATCTTTGATACACAGATTTACCACGGGAAAATGTTTCGACTACGGCGATGTCTTCTAATTCTCCCGGGTCTTTATTCAAGGGATTCATAGCCAGGATAACCAGATCTGCCCGCTTACCTGGTGTAATAGAACCTTTATCGTTTTCCTCAAAATACTGGTAGGCGGCTCCCTGCGTTACCGCATATAAGGCCTCCATTACACTCGCCCGTTGATCTGGCCCCAACACGTAACCACTGCGCGTTTGACGATTAACGGTAATTGAAATCAGTCGCATCATGTTCGGCGGCACCACCGGCGAATCGTTGTGAATAGTAAAGGGAATACCACGCTCAACAGTGGCTTTAACAGGACTAATAAAACCTGCTCGTTCTTCGCCAAAACTCAATCTGTGCCAGTCTCCCCAGAAAAAGGGGTGAACGGAGTAATAGGAGGGGATAATGCCCAGCCGCTTAATACTGTCCAACTGGTCAGGTCTAACCAACTGGGCGTGGATAGCGACCGAACGATGATCAGGAATCGACTGTCCCGCAAGGGCTTCATCAATACCGTCTATCATCAGCTGAATCGCCTCGTCACCATTGGCATGGGCCAACACTGGCACACCTCTGGCCAGCAATCCGGACATTCGGGCCTTATAGGCTTCGGGATCATAGCTGGGATAGGCCACGTAATCCTGATCCTGACCAAGGGGGCCCTCAGCATAAGGTTGAGACATCCATGCGGTCCTACCTTGAGGTGATCCATCCAAGGTGAATTTTACACCACCCACTCGAAAACCCCCGGTATAAGCCTGGTCGTGGCTAACGGATTCCAACTCCTGGTCACTGAGTGGATTGGCCATAACAAAGGCGACAATATCCACAGCGAAGGGTTGATCCTGGGCTTCGGCGCCAAGCAGATTGGCATAGTCAACGCTGATGTTCGCGTCCTGAATGGTAGTAATACCGTATCCCGCATAGATAGCAATAGCCTCGCGTCGCAGTCGGCTTAGTCTTTCTTGACTCATGTTGCCACTGGACCCGGGGAAAGCGCCCATAGCTGTTTCTTCCATCACGCCATCAGGTTCATTACTCCCTTCACGACGACGGATTATGCCTCCCTCTGGATCTTGAGTCGCACTAGAAACACCAGCCTGGTTTAGCGCCATGGAGTTAGCGGCCAGCAAATGTCCGGAAACATGCCGGATAACGATTGGATGCTCAGTAGAAGCCCGATCCAGATCATCCCGGTTCGGGTGCCGTCTCTCTCGCAGTAAAGAATCGTCGTAGCCAAACCCAAATACTAACTCTCCTGCCGGAATTTGCTGTTGCTCTATACGCAGTCGGATCAAGCGCAGGATGTCTTCTATCCCTGTCACGCTCCCGACTGGTGGCGAAGACAGATCCAGCAAGTCGGCATATCGGGAGACTCCGGAGAAATGACCGTGGGCATCGATGAACCCAGGCAACAACGCCTGCTCACCCAGTTCAATAACCCGAGTAGAAGAATCTCTTAATTGCAAAATTTCCGATGTGGGGCCAGTGGCTGCAATTCTGTCGCCCACCACTGCTACGGCGCCCACCTCGGACTCGTCCATGGTAATTATGTTGTCACCGATGAAAATGAGATCGGCCTGCTGGGCCTCTAACTGCGCGGCAAAAAGCACAAACAGAATTAGACTGATGGCAATTATTTTTACTCGATTGGAAAGTATCACCTTGAATCCTCATTAGCTTTAGTCAAGTTTAAAACCGGCTTAACCGGGGCTAGACGCAAACCGATATTGGTCATTGCCGACTGACAGAACGGCTACCCTCGCTTGCTCAAATTGAAGACAACAGATAGTGCAGCGAAACCGTTCCTTGTGCAACAGAAGAAGACCCTCATATAGATAGCGGCGAAAGATTCTACGGGATGTCAAGACGAAGCCAGACTGGATTGCCAGTCCTGTTGCAGAACCATTAACAATTCATCAATTGAGCCGAATCGCTCTTCAGGATTCTTCTGCAAACAACCCATGGCAGCATTTTCCAGCAGCGGAGGAACCCGCTCCCTGGTAAGTTCAGAGGGTCGTGGCGGAGTATCGTTGAGCACACTGTCAATCACATGATGGAGCTTTTCTCCCTTAGCCGGGCACTGACCGCAGAGTGTCTCGTATAGTACCGCACCCAGGCTAAAAATATCGGTTCGATGATCTATCCCGGGATCACGATTTATCTGTTCCGGGGACATGTAATGCGCCGTGCCCTGTGCCCTGCCCTGCCCGGTGATTGTAATGTCTTCAACATCGGACGAAGCGGCCACTTCATCATCTATCGCGGTGCCGTCCGGGTGCCAGACTTTAGCCAACCCCCAATCAAGCAATAATACCTCTCCATAAGGCCCGGCAAGAATATTTTCTGGTTTGATATCCCGATGGGCTACGCCGTAACTATGGGCATACTTGAGCGCATAGGCCACCTGTAATAACACTTTCATTAATTGAGTGAGGTCGTAGCGTTTCCTATAATCCAGAATTTCACGTAGCGTGTAACCGTGTACTAACTTCATCGTAAAGTAGGGATTGCCTTTTCCGTCTCGTCCCAGTTCGTAGGTCGGCACGGTATTAGGGTGCTGCAACATTGCCGTCACCCTCGCCTCACGAATCAATCTTCGTTGTTCAATTTCATCGTTCGCAAATTCTGGCTTAAGCGTTTTGTAACAAATAAAACGAGACAGGTGCAGGTCCTTGCAGGACTTGATCAAGGATTTCCCACCTGTAGTGATGGTGCTAAAAAACGCATAGCGAGTTCTATGGTCAATTTTTTCTGGAAGCGGTTTATCAGTTTCTTCTAAAAAAACTGAGCTGTAGCCTTTGGGAGGTTCCGGAAACTCTAACATAGTTGCTTTATCTTGATAGCATGGTCTGGCCGATGTAAGAATGAGATCCTAGCCGAGGCATTAGGCTTAGCACTTCAGGAAAATTAACAGAAAGTGTAAGCAAAACACAGCGGCCTGGGTCTAACTTGAGGTCTATTCCAGTGAGGAATCATACTACTATATCGCTATACTACTCGCGTTGGCGCGAAACACGAAGAGACTAAGCTATGCCTGCACCGCAAGACCCTGTAGTTGTTGAAACTGAATTTCCTGTTCGTTATGCAGAAACTGATGCGATGGGCGTGGTTCATCATGCCGGCTATTTGGTTTATTTTGAAGAAGCACGTAGTCAATTCATGCGGGCGTTGGGCAACGACTATGCCAATATAGAACAGGAAGGGTTTCGACTACCTGTCACCGAAGCGGCGCTTCGCTATGTTGACAGTCTTCGCTACGGGGATCAGGTTAGAATTCGCACCTGGATTGAAGAAGACAAAAGCAGGCGAATTCGTTTTGCTTATGAGGTCGTCGATAGCATTAGTGGTGCAACTTTGGTTACCGGATTTACGCATCATGTTTGGACCGATCTCAGAGGCAAAGTGACAAGAGCACCGCCACAGTGGGTAAATATGCGTTGTCAGGAATGAAAGAATCCGTTTTCGTATTTTTAAGATATGTACCAATGACCAAATATAATAATAACCAGCGCTGTTTTCTGGAACTGACTCAACTGGACTTAACTTGTGTTCTCACCAGTGCTGGTGACCAACAGGAAATAACCAGCGTTGTTTTCTGGAAGTGGTTCAACTGGACTTAACTTGTGTTCTCACCAGTGCTGGTGACCAACAGGAAATAACCAGCGTTGTTTTCTGGAAGTGGTTCAACTGGACTTAACTTGTGTTCTCACTCAATTTCCCACCCAACAGAAACAGCAGAAAGCCGACGGCGCCGACAAATGACGCTATAGCATACGGTAGACTGTATAAATTTGCGTTGGCGGCATAAGCGAACCCCAGCAAAGCAGGGCCGGCTGCCGTTCCCCAGGAAGACATCAAATTCGCCACCGAAAATATCCTTGCGTAGTCATGAATACCAAAGGCTTCCGCAATCAACAGCGGTTGCAGCATCAAAAGATTCCCAACAGTTGCGCCGAACAAAGCCAAGCCCAGGCAGAGAGTAAATACGCTAACCCCCACTGACAACAAGCTAAGCGAGACCGCTTGCAAAATCATCATACAAATAGCAAATAGACGAATCGACATTTGATCCACTAAGCAACCGCCAATCAGCCGCCCAATGATGCTTGCTATGGGTAATATAGCAACAGCGATGGCTGTCTGGGCTTCGCTTAACATTTCCCTGGCCAGCCCATACTGATGGGCTATCCCGCCCACCTGTGCCGTCATCAGAAAAATATAAGAAATACTTACACCCCAGAAAAATCGACTATTTCTGGCTTGCTTAAATGAAATCCCATCTCCCTCAGAATGTTGAGATTTCGTCGTTTCAGGAATATTTTCTTTCGTCGTTGCAGTCCGAGCGCTGGCCTGTTGAGATTCAGTTAGCTCGCCAAGCCCGTCAATCTGCAAGCCCATTGCTTCGGGGCTAGCCCGCAACCATATCCACGTGATCGGAATAACAGCTAGAATATAGAGTAAACCCATCAGCGGAGTAGCAACTTCAAAACTTAAAGACTCAACCAGCAAAACACAAAGCGGTGTTAATACAACACCGCCTAGAGATAAACCTGTTGAAGCGATGGACAACGCCATGGCTCTTCTCTTCCGAAACCAACGTGTCACTAGAGTGGTAGCCGGGATGAGTGAAGATGCAGAAAAACCAACGCCAAAAAAAATATAAGCCACATAGAGCTGCCAAAGCTGTTGAACCAGCGCAAGAGAGGCAAGAGAAAGACAAGAAATTACAGCACCAGCGATGATGCAAATTCGTGGATCATATTGTTGCACCCATTTGGCAACCCAGAGGCCAGTAATACCCCCCGATAAAAAAAATAACGATACTGCCAAAGAGGCTGTTTGAACATTGAAGTTTGGCTTTGCCGCCAGTGCGTTTAGGTAAATAGCATGGTTGTAAAAGCTAAGACCACTGGTAAAAGTCAGCAAGGCCAAAATGGCTATAACGATTTTCCAACCATAATAGATTGAATTATTGCTTTCGGACATTATTAATTCTATTTGGCTTCGCTTCAGATTCCGGTTGGTTTCGCCGCCAGCTCATAACAGCATCCATGCGATGCAATTAAGGGTAATCCCAGGAATTCGGTGGGCACTTACAGTATAGGAAGCTCAGGCACATAGCAATGCAACGGGTTTGACAAAAAACAGAATAGAATCTGACTGCATAACAGAAGGAACATGAAGAAAAACCTGCGATTCCGAGAGTCCATAGGACTTAACACTGTTCTACTGCGAACGGTTCAATCCGACAGGCTCTAGCGCTCCACGTCAAAGAATTTCCAAACAATATGATTAGCAAAAACTTCCACGCGAGCTTGTTTCAAAACACGATACGAAGACAATGCACCGACCCAAAGTTGAACCCAGCAGTCCAGGATCAGCTTACGCTCCTCATCTTCCAGGTCTTTCACTATGCGAAGACCATGCTGATGCAGTTCAATTTCACGACTTCCAGGTCGAGACTGAATCTCCACGCTGTCCCCCATTCCTTCGAACATTTTTGTTAAATACAGACAGGCCGAGTTTGCATCGGCATCATCCAACCCAAGCAGTTTTCGAGTTTCCGACAAATATTGAAGGCCAATTAGTTTAGCCGCCTTACCCGCGAGCCGCTGTGTTTCCTTTGCTCCTATCAGCTTCGCCAATTCAGCAATACCGTTGCGAATATAGTCTATCGCGTAGTTCCTATTGGCTTTCTGTAGACGCGCCGCGCTCCATTCATGACTAAGAAGTTGTGGTTGATCCTGGAGTTCGAATGGCGGTGGCCTTTCATCTTTGGAAAATTGCAGCCTTTGCCCGTCGTCAAGATCAAACTCATATTCCTTGAAGTAGCCGCAGAAACCGAATTCACCGGTCATGTCTTCGGAGACACAGACAAACCCTAAACGGGGATTACGCAGTGTCACACCGTTGTGCGCATACCAGCCTTGCAAAAATCCCCGACTCACTTCCACCGATATGCCGCAAATAGTTGGCCCCGCATACATCCAGCGAGGGTATCTAAAGCGTACCCAGGCCTTGCGCTCGTTCTCATAGATATACTCTACCGGGACACCACCAATACTGTTAGACATTACATGGTATTTCGCGCAGGCAACCGCATCAGACATACCTGCCAAGCCCAATTTCTCAAAACTTGAGAGGAATTTTTCCTGATGCTGCCGGCGGAATAGACGAAACATCCAATCACCTGCAATCTCGGCATCTTTGTTTGTTGCAATCATCAACTGCAAACCAAGCAAATAACTGTGGTGCATGAGTGCCTGTGCAGAAATGCCAGTGGATTCTTGCGTCATGGAGTTCCGCTATATCATCTAACAAAATTTATTATAATAAAGTTTATATGGAAAACCTGAACGGCACCTCGATCCAGCTACTTACTCTACTTAGGGTCATTATGGAATGTGAAATAACCGGTGAACATTTCGTCCCAACTTTCTAAACCGAAACCAACCTCCTTCGAGGGATCCGGGTTGTTAGGATTCGAAATAGAGTTATCGAAGGCGCCCGATACTCGCAGAATGCTACCCGCTGAAGCCGGTTCCGCTTGATCTAACAAATAGTGCGGCTGCCAGCCATAGTTGTAAGCTGGAATACTGAACAGTTCTTTTACGGTTCCGTCAGGGTGCTGCAAAATAAATTTCATCCGCTTTCCGCGAAAATTCATTCTGGCTCTGACACCCGTTATCACAATGTCGTGATCCAGCTTGTGTTCGGCCTGGAGGTTGAAATCATGTGCATTAGGTGGCAGCAGGAATCGAGTGGCTACCGCTTGTGTAAGTTTTTCCTGCAAATCGATCTCGGTACTGAAGTACAGGCCCAACTGTGTTTCATCTACGGTTGCCTGACCGTTAGTCACATAATGAAACTGCATGGAAAGTTTGTGACCCCTGGGAATTAAGACGCCTGTGCCGGATTCAAACTCAACCGCATTGCTGTTACCGGGTATATAGCCCTCAACAAAGCGACGGGTTACTGATTCAGTTTCTCGTTCTAATCCCCAAAAGTCTTCATCGGGAGCTGTCACGAATGCCATCAAATGATGAAGCACAGATTCGTCACCCGCTTTGTACTGAACAGCGCTAAGCCATTTGTCCTCATTAAACGGCAAGTCAACTTCGTCGTAGATATAGTCCATGACACCTGTTGCTGGCACTTCATTTTTCGGACCAGTCACAATGAAATCAGGCTCCCCGAAAACCCAACTTGAATTGTCCGCCACTTGAAACGTTGCCAGGGGATCTGTCTTCTGATTGCCTCGGGGTGCGCGCGCATTTATCCAGTGGATCAGTGTCTGCAATTCCTCAGGCTCCAAATAACGGGCTCCGTCCGAATGTCCCACATAGGGGTCTACTTGTGTCGGTGGCATGCGCTTGTTAAGCAGAACTTCTTTAATCATTGGAGACCACCCTAGCAGCATGATGTAACTGTCCAGAGCGAAAGGCCCAACGCCACCCTGACGATGGCATTCTGCGCAGTTCTGACTAATTATTGGTGCTACTTCGGTGGCATAATCTGGTGGGGATTGGCTGTATTTCTCACTCATCGGATACGCGATGGGACAATCCACGCCCTCCAGGCGTACTGTGTCTTTAATACCCTGATCCACAATAGAAGCCAACACTGAGTCAAGTTCTTGCGAAGGCTGTCCTTTAAAGAATAGAGACAATCGCTGCGGATTCAACACCAAAACATCCCCCGCATTGGCAATGTCCAGCGTTTCTGATACCAATTGCCCATCATCTTCCAAAATCGGCAAACCAGTTGTTAACTTATTCAGTTCGGGTCGACTACGATCTTGAGAATCAATTAGTAAAAATTCAAAATCTGTTCCAGAATATTTCTCTGCAATACTTTTATAGCCCGCAAGCAAGGAGTCCATTGCGCTACATTGTTCTGCATACGCCATGAGAACAAGGGCTTTACGATGCTGGTAGCGGCTCAATTGATGAAAAGTTCCGGTATTATCGAGCAAAGCGAAATCGCCAACACGGTCGAGCGCAGCCGGCGAAGTACTGGAAAAAATACAGAGCAGCAGCCCAGAAATTACCCTTAGTGAGAATCTCAGCTTGTTTACCACTGTTCGATTTTGGTTCAATTTCACTGCAAACAGTATCCTGACTTTATGCTCAATCCACTTTATACCCAACTTTTTAGCAAATACCATAGCATTTTACTTCGTGCAAATTTCGTGACATGGAACCCGTACCCAAAACCTGCCACGCTGACTACCTGCTCAAAAAGCAGCAGGAATCCTCTCATACAAGTACCAATGCTGACAATTCGCAGGCTTGTTACATTTTGTTTAAAACAAGCCCTCTAGCCCGCTGTTTCCCGGCTGTTCGAAACTAGACTCCAACAACAATGACGTTTATCCTAGCCTCCCTGTTTGAATGGAATCAGCAATCTGGAATAAACCTCTATCTTCGCTTTTACAGACGCTTGAGAGCCAGGATAGTAAAATCGAATTTATCGAACCTGATTTTTGGAGAGAACATCGATGCGACAGTTTCAAAAAATACCAGCGCTATTAGCCTTCGGTCTAACAGCCGTTTTTAGCCTTCAGACACAAGCTCAATCTGCAGACAACGGCCGATTTTTGAGTCTATCACCACCCAGCGGCCTGCCCATTATCCCAGTGATGGAAGGTTGGGTTGCAAACCCGGACGGTACTACCAGTTATTCATTTGGTTTCATCAATCGAAATGAGGTGCCTGTTGATATTCCCTTGGGAACTGGCAATTATGTAGAACCTGCAAAATACAGTGGCATGCAACCGACGCATTTCCCTCCTGGACGTAGCACAGGAATTTTCTATGTAACAGTTCCTGCCGACGAAGCGGATGATGATATCTGGTGGCATCTCAAGACCGGTAATGATGAAGCCTTGAAAGTACCTGGGCGACGTGGTGCCTCTGCCTATGAATTGGATTTCATTCTTCCCCGTCCCCAGGGTGCTATGCAGCCTCATGGGGGATTTGACGAAGATGGCGAAACAAGCCCAGGGCTCTTAGCACAAACCCGTGTCTATCCAGGGGGAGTTACTGCTGGAGAGCCAGTAACTCTCATTGTAAATGTAAAGGACATATCCGTGCGGGATTCCGCTGATCCGCGCTTCATGGAGCCCATTCCATTGGGAGTGCATTTCACCAAGTATCAAGGTCCAGGCGAGGTGACTTTCGAGCACCATGAGTCCACTACCATCCCAGAAAACCCTTACGACGAAGAAGACCGGCGTTTCAGCTTCTTCCAGGCACTTGAGCCGGGTGATGTCCAGGTTGATGGTGGGGCCGGTATCGCCAGGGTTATTGCTACTTTCTCAGAGCCGGGTGAATACATGATTCACACGAAGTTTGAGAATTTCCGTGCCCCGGACAGTTCAGACGGTGACCAGTGTTGTTGGACAAATATTATCCAGACAGTAACAGTTAGTCCTTAAGCGTGTAAATTAGTGTCTCTTCAGTCGTATCTGGAATTCGGCTGGAGGATTTTGGATCTATTTCCATAGAATTAGATTCGTTCTCCTGCCAGGCCCAAAAAAAAAATCGATCTGTTCAGCACCCTCTAATCATGTTTCAATTTGTTGCAATGATTCCCCAAAAATCAGCGTTATCGATGGACTTTTGAGGTGTGTACAATTAGTATCCTGAGACAGTGAGAGTACCTGACTATGGCTCTGGGTTTACCAAACCAGGCAAAACCAGTTAAAAAAACTAATTAAAAATGGTAACCACAACGCTCAATTTGAGGAGAAAAGCATGAAAACAGTACGCGTATTGACTGCTCTGGTAGGCAGCGTATTACTCGCCTTTGGTCTACAGGCTAATGCTCAAGACGACCAGATTACCTACAACGAGCATGTTGCGCAGATCATCAACGAGAACTGCGTTGTGTGTCATACCCAGGGCGGTATCGGTCCTATGCAATTGTCGAACTACGATCAGGTACGTCCCTGGGCACCTTTGATACAACTTCGCGTAGCAAATCGCGAAATGCCTCCCTATGCGTACGACCACGGTATTGGTGTGCAGGACCTTCAGGGTGACTGGCGTCTGGATCAGGACGAAATCGATACAATAGTGGCCTGGGTAAATCAAGGTTCTCCAATGGGTGATACGGACATTATTCCCCCTGCTGCTGAGGTCAAAGATCCTGGTGAGTGGAATTTTGCTGCACAATTTGGTCAGCCAAATCTAATCATTCCATCGGTGCCTATCGATATTCCAGCTAATGGCAATGACCTCTGGCACAAGCACTATGTAAACACTGGCGTTACAACTGACCGCTGCATCAAGGCGGTTCAGGTTAAGCCACGTGGTGACGCTGCTGCGGTTGTGCATCACGCCAACTCTTCAGTTGACTCACAAGACGAAAATGGTGAGTGGGAACAGTTTGGTCAATTAACTGAATATGCCATGGGTAAATGGGGCGAGATCGTTCCTGATGGCGTATGTCGTACATTGCCAGCGAATTCACGGGTATCTTGGGACATCCATATGTTCCCAGGTGGTGTTGGTGCAACTGCTCCTGGCACTATGATCAAAGACAATGTTGTTGAAATTGGTCTTTGGTTCCACGATGAAGATTTCATTGCCAAAACTGACCCATACAAGCAAGACTTGAAACTGTATCAACTGCGCGATGGCTACGAAAGTGGCGAGTTGATTGTACCTCCTCATGGTTACACCATGACTCAGGGTTTCCACTCCTTCGATCACCCTGTTCGCATTGACAGCTTTCAACCACATGGCCACCTGCGCATGAATGCTGCCTCTTTGGAAGTTTTCTATCCAGAGACTGGCCGTACTGAACAAGTTAGCCAAATTTCAAACTGGAGTGCTACATGGCACCACAGTCACCTGTATGAGGCAGATGCTGCTCCTCTATTGCCAACAGGCGCTGTACTGGTAATTAAGCAGTGGTACGACAACACAGCGAACAACCCAAATAACCCTGATCCTGATCAGTGGGTTGTAGGCGGAAGCCGCACTGGTGACGAAATGTCCCATGCCTGGATCGCGGTCACTCACCTGGATGACGAAGGCTACGAGAAGATCGTCGCTGATCGCAGGGAAAAAGAAGAGCGTTCACTGGCCAGCAACGACTAAGCATTAGAAAGCGCTACAGCTTTCAACCCCATGGTCATTTGCGCATGAACGCGGCTTCTTTAGAGATTTTCTACCCGGAAACTGGCCAGACTGAAAGATCAGTCAAATCTCTAAGTGGAGCGCTACCTGGCATCACAGCCACATTTATGACGCTGATGTAGCTCCCCTCATTCCCGCAGGAGCAGTGCTGGTATTGAAGCAGTGGTATGACAATACTGCCGATAATCCCAACAATCCCGACCCGGATATGTGGGTTATGGGCGGTAGCCGCACCGGGGATGAAATGACTCACGCTTGGTTGGCGGTAACTCCATTTGTTTTTCCCTACCCCTGGTGTTCAACAAAATTAAAATCTGCTGGACCGCCTCTTCGAACTATAATCACTGCTTCTTCGCCAGTTGGCACGTCCCAGGAATGACTGAGCTTCCCGGGGATCACTATGTAACCGCCGCTGGATACCCGATGACTCTGTTCCCCAAGCACAATCGTTACAGAGCCCTGAACCACCACCACAAATTCATCATGGGTATGCCAGTGCAGGTCAAAATGAGAACCCGCCGGAAATTTCGCGTAGTACGTAATACCTCCAGTAACCGGATCGATACCCTGCCTGGCAGAGCGCACTCCAACAGGAAATCCGTTCCCTCCCCCAGCCGGCCCCCAATCGATTTCGGATAGATCGATGGCTAAGGGCTCAAGCATACTGACACTGGATTCCTCTGCATAGGAAGAGGCATTGTAGAAAAATGCCGTGCCTATAGTCAGGGCAAGAAAAGTCTTTATTTTCATAAAAAGCTCGCCTTACAAAATGTAGCTATTTCCGATTCTTTGACTAAAATTATGCCTGATTCACCGACTTCACCGACACCCTACCATGCAATTAAGCAAATTTGAGTAAGCCATTGCTTAGTGTTTAACAATATGCCTGTTGCCCGAATCAGGGAATAATCCCTTCTCCAGCGAGATCAGTTCATCAACACGATAGCGATAAGACTCCATGCCCTCCATTTTTATACCACGCAGAAAGTAATCTTGACCCAAACGATGATCTCTTGATCTCAAACTCACCTCGGCTAATGCGATGTAAGCTTCCCATTCACCAAAGCGCGCCCCGGTCTTTCTCGCAATGGTCAAAGCTTCCTGCAAATCCTGTTCTGCTTCCGAGAGTCGAGAGGTTCGAAGATAAAGCTTTGCCCTGGCGATGAGCCCGGAAGGTAAGTATAACCACTCATCCATCGACTTAAGTAACTCGACTTGATGATTTAAATACTTATCGGCTTTGCCGATATCATCCATGTCCAGATAAGCCAAACCCAGAACAGACAAATCAATCGCATACAGTGAGGTCGTATCTATAGCAACTTGCCAGGAATTTGACTCTCGCCACGCAAGTGTTTGCAATGACCTTTGCAAGGCCTTCTCTGTCTGACCCGAATCCAACAGATACCTGCAATAATAGGAACTAATCGCTGGGCAAGTCACTTCGCAACCAGGATCCGAGCGATTTAGTGTCAACTCGGCAAACTCGAATAGCTGCCTGGCGCTCTCCCAATCCCCTTGGAGAAAATACAAATAGGCTTCGATGCTGGCAGCTACCGCCGTCAGGACAGCATTGTCGGCCTTGTCTATACTTTCACGCACGAATTCCAATTGTTTCCTGGCATCCGACAAGCGACCGGCCGCAATCAACATCGACACTACCGGGCCCGCTGTCGCCGCTGCCTCAAACCATCGTCCATTTTTTTGAAACCCTTGAATACTTAGCATAGAGGGCTCAATCGCTTCATCAATTCTCCCCAGGTAAATCAGGTTAGTCGCGGCACAAGACAATAGATAAAAAGTGGCAGCTTCTGGCAGTTCAGAAACCGGTTCGGTCCAGGGCACACGGAAGAAGCTCCGAATGCAACTTTGATCAGCGTGATGAGAACCATCAGCAAACATGCAGAATTGCTCCCGCTTAATTCTCTTAAAATACAACTGAAATGCTTCCTCGTAGAGACCGGCCCTCGAACCATGAACTACGGCCCGAAACAAAGGTTCCATTTGCAGCATGTTACCCGGCTGATCAACCGCCTGACACTGTAGATAGCGAAAAACCAAACCGTTGCCCTTTAGCCAAAGATCTGGTTTTTCCACTTGAATAGTTTCGCTCAAAAAATCCCGCACCAGAGGATGACAATCAATCATGCATTGACTCTCTCTGTTATCAACTGAAATCAAATTTGCATCGTCCAGTTTCTTAAGCGCGTAGCTCCACTGCGCTGCTGACAAACCCGCGAGTTCTTCTGTCAATCCCGGGATGGATTCTGCTTTTACCAGTGCTTTCACATCAGTCAGGGATATTCCACGATCAAAAAGACCAAGTAAGTTCAACAGTGAATTCTCGGAAGAACCATCAAACCAATTTAAATAGGCTAGAACTATCTTGCTTGCACGCTCATCGTAAGCTTGCATTTTTGCGAGGGAATTGAGCGTTCTGAAATTTGAAATGCTGGCGTCATGCGCGACTGACAAGTAGCCACCTAATAAAGATAAACACAATGGGTGCCCCGCGTACTCTTTTACCGCTGCCTCCATATCAGTGTGGTTACCAGTGATGCCCATATTCGCCAAATATTCCACCCCCTCACTTGTACTGAGATGATCCAACTCCAGCGACTGTATACGGCCATCATCAAACAAAGTGAGGTCGCTAACCGCAATGCGTGAAGTAATCACACAAAGGCCGGTATTACTCGCTGCGAGTTCTCTTATAAGCAAGGCTACTGCGGGGCTTTCAATAACACCCTGCTTCGGGCCCGGAGGATATTGAAGTGGCTCAAGGCCATCCAATATCAAGAGCGTTTTGGATTTTCTAATCAAATTCGCCAAACGGTTAGCTTTGGCCCAGGGGGTTCCCTCCGTGGGGCTGTGATCGCCAAACCAAAGTAAGGCTTGTTCCATGAACAGGTTTCCCGAAGTCGTAACTTCTGATTCAGCGCCTTGCCAATAAAATGACCAACCGTAAACTCTCGCAGCACCAAGGTAGTTATTCTTATCAAGTTGAGACAGCCAGCTATTAACCAAACTACTTTTACCAACCCCACCAAAAGCAACAACTTGCAGGCAGTTTATTTCCGAACTATGCCATGCTTCACTCAATGCCTCCATTTCAGCACTTCGGCCAAAAATCTGTAGATTGGTAATTGGCAGCAATGACAGGGACAGTTTCTCTGGCCGAGATTGATGCACCTTTTCCCCAGGCTCTAACTTATGTAACAATTTTTTTTGAAATTCATCCATCTCCAAACTAAACAAGTAAGGTTCAAGACCAAATACCGCCGCAACATTGAGAATCTGACTGTTGGGAATACAATCTCCATGGCTGGTTGTGGATCCATTGGTCCACTTTGTTATGGCTTGCCTTGAGATTCCGAGCTGCTTTGCCAGGGCGGCATTGCTATTAACTGAAGGGTTGATGCATGAGGAGTATAGCTGGGACAGCTTTTTTGCAAGATGTGGATGCTTCTTCACCAGTCACCAGTCCGTTTTCTCGTCTTAGTTAATCACGCCCAAAACCAACCAGCACCAAGGATTAGATGACATTCCCGAATAGAACAATGCATCGTAGAAGTGCAAAGATCCAGACTACTCCACCAAAACCATCGATTCAAGAAGTTTTAATGAAGATCCGAACTCCCCCTGGACTGCCGTCCCAGCGCTCTGTTAGCCAAGCCACCGTTCCACAGAAAGCAGTTAAGTAAGACTGTCGGGTGTCTATTCTGACGTAATTTATTCTGCCTGTTGTTCTGCCTGTTGTTCCACAACGGTGACATTGTAAGCAATAGAGATGCGCGTCGCCTCTCCTTTATAAGGGTGTACCATGTGCTTCATCCAGCTCGGCCATAACAACATGCGCCCTGGCTCATTATCGACAAACTCCCTTCCATCGAGAATAGTGTCCTTGATCTGTATATAATTCGCTGCTTCTCGGGGATCAATCAGTTCCAGCATTCCGTTCTGCGGAATGGCCGTATCAGGTTTGCCTTTTTCTACATAATACACACCGGACCACATACAATTAGGGTGAGTATGTACAACATTGTAGTCTCCATCGCGATTGATATTCGCCCAGGCATCCATGATTAGCCGAAACTGCCGACGTTGGCCTGTATCGCGAATAATTTGGTCAATGAGATTGAACACCAGAGTTTCAATACGGTGACGTAGTGTTTGAACCGCTGGCTCGGTCCAGGTCATCATATTCCCTGGTGACTGCCAGCCCCCGGCATTAGATCGGTTTTGGCCGTGTATTCCTTCCGCTTGTTCACGATTGAGAATTAAATCTTGCAGCTCTCGATTCAGGTCTTCGCTATCAGGCCAATCGTGAATGACCAAAATACTGCTGAACAGCATGGATACATGCTTGCTGATATCGAATCTTGCGACCTGGTTGGCGATGATGTCACCTATTCCTGAATACTATTTACTGAACACGACGAATTCGAACCATACGACCGCGGCCTTCAACTCGTAGTTGGTAGTCACCCAACATCCCCCTGTCAATCTCCACGTCAAAGCTGCCTGCCCGTGGGTAAGGAAAATAGCGGGCTTCCTGTTGCTGCCAGACATTGCCATTATCCAGATGAAAATAAAGATGTCCCAGACTGCCTTTGATAACCTCAACTACGATTGCACGAACAGCCTGAATTTCCTCCTCAACTTCTGCGCGGCCTGGTTGTTCTGCACCCAGGTCGGCACTGACATGCGATACAACGGAATCGATTGGGAATGAATCAGCATCAGATTCTTGCTCTACTACATCTACATCTACTGGCAGTAGTTCAAGCTCAGGAATCTCACGTTGGCTTGCTAACTGAGAGCGAACCTCATCCGCACCCTCGGAGGATAATTTGTTTCGGCCTCGCCAGGTAAGCGTCTGATAACATTGCAGGCTTGCGGCACTGTCATTCAGCAATGCACACACTTCCAGCTCCTGCTGTGTGGCAGGTTCAGCTTGCGCAATCAGTTGCGCGCTGATAAACACAGTCAAAAAAAGCAGGGCTGGTGTTCGGAAATAAATCACTTGATTCGGACCTTTAAAATCTATTCAATTTCCGCAACAAAGAGGGGCACTTGGCCCCTTTTTGTTGCTTCTCTTTGGCTCTCTTTGCTTGTGCAGAAGGATACTAAAAATCCTGCGAGAACCTCAGATAAACGACTCTTCCTCTCAAATCGTGACCGGCTCGGTCATCGTAACCAGGACGATCTGACAGACCATCGAAGATTAATCCACCAGAACTGGGACGGGATGCAGGCAGTTGATTGCCGCTGGCATCCAGTCTGGTAAGGCGTGGCGGTTCTTCATCGAAGACGTTGTTTAAACCGAGAGTGAGGGATGTGCCCCCCAGCCCAAACAGTTCCGGGAATATATAGTTGTATTGCATATCAAACACTTCCCAGGAATCAACTACACCATTTCTGCTCTGATCATTTTTGTAGCTATCTATATAGCGAAATGTTCCCGTCACACTGGAATTACCCCATAGATAGGTGCCACCAAAATGTGCGCGTAGCTCGGGCATGGTTGAGAAGTTATTGGAGAAGTTGCGACTTCCCGCACCGTCGAAGGACGTTGCACCATCAGTCACATCGAAATCCATCACATAGGTAGCAGCACCATCTAACACTAGTTGGCCTGAGCCAACGCCAACTGAATAAGAGGCATTCAAGTCCAAACCCTGTGTTTCAACCTGGCCGATATTTACAAACTCGGTATTCACCTGACGTAACTGACCGCCTGCATCTCGAACTACTCTCGGGTCGTTTGCAATGCCATCATCAAGACAGTCGTTGTTTACGATGGCCTGAGCGCCTGTAGATTGCGCGATCAGATCCGTGTAATCGAAGTGGAAGAAATCCAGGCTGGCATTCAATCCATTCTCAAACTGAAAAACGAAACCAAGGTTATAGTTTTCCGACTCTTGAGGTTTAAGGTCAGACGAACCCTGAACAGCAACTGTGATGTTATTGTTCAATCCTGTCGATACGCAGACCAAGCTACCGCCTGGTCCAGTTGGTGATGCTGGATCGTCAATAAAAGCGGAAGATGTTGCCGATGCGGTTTGTCTCACCGTGGGTGCCTGGAATGAAGTGCCCCAGGATCCCCGAAATCCCAGCCAATCGTTAGGGCGGTATTCGAAAGCGACTTTTGGATCAGTTGTATCTCCGATACTGCCGCCATAGTCTTCTCGTCGCACAGCCAACTGCAGTTCAAAGCCATCAGTAATCGGAATAACCAGTTCACCGAAAATCGCCCACACATCCTGGGCTCCTGTTACAGGACCAGACAGACTAGCTTCATTCGCCTCACCTGCGGCTTCCAGCGAATCATCAAAGATGTCTATCTGCACATCACGGTATTGGGCACCGAAAGCTGCACCCACCGTGTTGCCGTTAAACTCAAATAGATCACCTGTGGCAACAATATCGGTAACTTGCTCCAGCACCTTGGCGTTGCTCGCGGAAGGCGTGTCAAATTGCGCCAGAGTGACAGGGCTGCTTCCTGCCACGCTGGTGCCGTCTTTTGGTGACACCAAACCGGGGCTGGCAAGCCGAGTGCCAAAGGGGTTCCATTCACCATTTTTCACCAAATTCTGATACACATCTGAACGGTAGTTGTGCGGCGCATTGGTAACCCGCGTTGCTTTCGCCCAACTGTAAGACAGATCCAGACTCCAAGCATCACTGAGGTCCAATTCGAATCCATTCATAAAACGAGTGTAGTTGAGCTCCCGGTTTATAAATTGAGTCAATGGGGTGTTGTTCACTTCACGACCCAGTGGCCTGGCTGTCGCCTGTAAGTCAACTGCCGTGTGAATGGCGTTGTCCCAGGTGTCGGGGCCAATGTAAAGAATGTCATCCGGGTCGCTTGGGTCTGCCACAAAGAAGTTAAATGGATGAGTAGACGGAATAGTAAATCCACCGCCCTCAGCACTACCGGTGTTAAATGTAGCGCCACCACTACCTCGTTCGATCACGTTGTTCGAATAGCTGGCCTCGGCATAATAGCGAGCGCTATCACTGAACTCCCACTCGAACTCAGTGAAGACTTGCACTCGCTCTTCGGCGGATATAATGCCCACCTGATCGACAAAAAGATAACGACAGGTATTGTCGCTTGCACTCCGTTGTACGCCACCGGCACCCGCGCAATCCGGGTCGGCAATACGGTTACCTCCTGTAGGTACGGCATTGCCTTGAGCGTTCAGGGTTGCCCCACGGTAAGTACCAGGAGAACCTGTAGAAGATAGAAAACGCGAAGTTTCGGGGCTTGGGTTCAGGCGCTCATTCAACCAGTCAAAATCTGAACGAAAGGCATGATCCTGCTCATACCAAGTGGCATAGATATTAAAATGTCCTCTATCCAACGCACTACCTGCGGCCAGGCTGATGTCTTTCTGTTCTATCTCGGATTCAGACCAACCACCAGTGATTTCGAAGCCTTCAAAACCTTTACGAGTGATGATATTTGCAACCCCTGCCACAGCTTGTGAGCCATACAGAGATGAAGCACCATCGGTGAGCACCTCGATGCGCTCAATCATATTGATTGGAAACTGGTTGATGTCCAGAAAGTCAGTTCCAGTATCGTCAGCAACTGCCGCGATACCGCCTCGTTTGCCGTTCACCAGGGTCAGAGTCGACCCGAGGCCGAGGTTACGCACGTTAAACATGGAAGTACCGGCACGGTTGTTGGTCTCGTTGTAGAACTGCGACCCGCTGTTCACAGTCAGTTCCTTGAGAACATCAACCATCTGTACCGCACCAATTCGTTCCAGATTTTCCTGATCAATCACCTGAACCGGCGCAGTTCCTTCAAAGCTTGAGCGACGAATGTAGGAACCCGTAATTACGATTTCCTCCACTTGATCGGTTTGTGCGAAACTGGGTGGCGCCGCACTGAGAGCTGCAGCGACACCAGCCGACAACGCAGACATTTTAAAAGCTTTTTGTTGCATGGATATTCCCCTCTAAATAAGTAGTTGTTTTCGTGAGTTTGAAGTTGCGTTTGTTGCACCCCGCAAAGTAGATTCGACCTTGTTCCTGGTCAGTTCCCCATCGTTTCCGGCCTGCCAGCAGAATGCTCACACCAAACCGTAACATTTAACTCTAGTCATGGTGCTGCGGTCTGTCAATTAAAGGATTCCCCCATCCAGGAAATCGATGACAATACTCTATCCACATAACTTTCCACGGCTCGCAACTGATTACAATCCTTCTGCTAACAAGGGGGTCACGCGAACGAATAACCAGGGGTTTCCAGATGTCGTTTAGAAACTCCACCAAGTTGTTTTGCACGCTGAATTGCTATACTCTCACTTGTTCGTTTTGGGGGAGAAAGCATGAGAAGTTTTATCCGATTACGTTACGCCTTATTAGCCAGCTTGACAAGCGTCTACCTGCCATGTACATGGGCTGCTGAAGAAAACTACATACTAGATCCTTCTCACGTGGAAAGTATTGCCACAGTCCTGGGTAACGCTCAAGTGCAGGAGGCCCTGGGTCACATCGTGGCACTGGAACCCCAATCGCTTAGCGACTTGATTGAATTGACCGAAATTCCAGCACCACCCTTCGCCGAAGAAAGACGAGCCACACGCTTCGCCGAGATGCTCCGTGCCGCTGGGCTTGAAGAGGTATCCCTGGACGAAGTCGGTAACGCGATCGGGCGTCGACCTGGCAGCAGCGGTAATCGAGTCATCGCTTATACTGCCCACCTGGATACGGTATTCCCCAGTGAAACCGACGTCACCGTCCGTTACCAGGGAGAACGCATGTATGCGCCTGGCATCGGCGACAACACCCGTGGCCTGGTTACCCTGCTCACTGTTCTCCGCGCTATGGAACATGCAGGCATTGAAACTGAGGCAGATATCCTCTTCATAGGAAATGTTGGCGAGGAAGGATTGGGAGATCTTCGGGGTATGAAGCATCTGTTTCGACAAGGAGCACCAGGTATCGATGCCATGATTGCTGTTGACGGCGGAGAATCCAGCCGCATCGTTTTTGGCGGGGTAGGCTCTCATCGCTATAGAGTGACTTATCGCGGACCCGGTGGTCATTCCTGGGGGGCTTTCGGGATGGCAAATCCTCATCATGCTATCGGTCGTGCCATCGCGCTATTCGATCAACAGGCGTTAGCGGTGACTCGTGAAGGTCCCAAAACCAGTTACAACATAGGCCGCACCGGCGGAGGCACTTCCATCAACTCAATTCCATTCGAATCGTGGATGGAAGTGGACATGCGCTCAGGAAGCCAACAGAAACTGGACGAAATCGATGCAGTATTTCAGAGTGCTATGCAGTTAGCACTGGAACAGGAAAATACAGATCGTCAAGATGGGCCAGAGCTGACCGTTGACATCGAGCGCGTAGGCACCAGGCCAGCAGCAGCAGGAGACAGCACCAAACCCTTAGTGCAACGGGCACTGGCAGCCACTCTCGCTTTCGACATTACACCCGCGCTGTCAATTTCATCTACCGATTCAAACCTGCCTATTTCCAAAGGTATACCCGCAGTTACCATGAGCAGAGGTGGTGTGAGTGGAAACTCTCATTCCCCCGATGAGTGGTGGGAAAACCGGGAAGGGCATATTGGACTACAAATTGGTCTCGTCACTTTATTAGCTGAAGCGGGATTGATTGATTAAAAAGACATCTGGTTCCCAAGGCAGAGGAGGTTTAGAGGAGGCTTAGTCAGAGCGGAAGTATGTAGTAATCTACCCGCACCAGGCATTTAATACAGCCTCCGCCGGATGTGCTAACGGTGTCCCGGAAGTGGAAGTCAGCATGTTATTAATACTATGAGTACTCCCCACCACTCCTTCGATAAGAAGGCAAGCCAACACTGCTTTCTTCATACCGCTGACCAGGGCTTCCCCTGCGTCGTTGCCAGGCATATCGCTACATAGAACCAATAGAATACTGATCGCGATGTAGTTGGTTCCATTGTCGTTGTATCAAGGACTGGGGTCGAGGGACTGAGTGGCTCCCTTTCATTCGTTGACCACCAACCAGGGGCGAGTTGTCCTGCCCCACGACCTCTTTGAACGTCTAGCTAGAACTCGTACTTAAGGATTACACTGATCGCGGACATTTCAATACCATCGACACTGAAGACTCCTTCTACATACTCCCGGTCTCCTCCTGTTACAGCGGCCTGCTCTGGTGTGCGAAGATAAGGGGGATGACCGCGCAACGGATCCCACACAACGCCTCCATCCCTGAAGGAATCAAAATCGACCCAACGCGCTTTAATCCCCACCTGTAGTAATTCAGTCAGCGCATAGTCTACTCCGAATACCACCTGGTAACCCAACAGCATGTCGTTGAGTTCCTTCTGCGCAACACTGGTTGTCCCGGCCAGGTTCGCCTGGATTTCAGTGGCATTAAGCAGCCCCGCTCCAGTGTCAATGCGGTTTACATCACTGTTCCTTGCCCACACAGAAGTGTAATCCAAATCAGTAAGACCAACACCGACCCCCACGCCGATGTAGGGAGTAAACTTGCTGTTGTTCATAAAATCCAGGTAGAGATTTGCAAACAAGTTGTGCGAGGTCATGCTACCGATGCCATCTGTCGCTCTGACGATTTCCTGCACAAGCTTGTCATCGTTTTCCCCGGTTGCGCTATCAATACTGGAACTCTCGTCATACCCCGTGTCGCGGTAGAAGTATTCCAATTCGACACGAAAGCGGGAAGCCTGCAGGCGATACCCGAGCGCCGCACCAAAAAGAACACCGTCGTCCCTGTCGAAACTATTGCGCCAACTGCTGCTCGAGCCACGGTCTGGGCCAGTACAGTTGTAGCCCCTACCGCCTGGAGTGCTTTCAACCATGGCGTACTGCGGATTGATGTAGCCATCACACACGCTGGCCCGGTCGTTACTCGTCCCTATCGTATCCAGCGACTGTCCAAAGTTCATGCCCAGCTCACTACTGACATAAAAGCCTTCCGCATAGACAGGGCCTACAGTCCCAACAAAAAAAAGTGCAGCCATGGCTGCAAAAGAATGCCTGTTCATTTTTTCCCTCTGTTAGCTCCATCACAAGGAGTGTAATGGCGGGGCATTATCGCCACATCGACACTACTAAGCAAGCAGCTGCTGGTGAAGCCTCTCTGTCAGCCCCTGGGTCGGCTTGATAATTGCCGTTAAGTTGTTAAGTTATGAGTGTCCCCTATTTCGCTGTCTTGTCTTTGGCAACAGGTGCCAAATTTGTTACAGCTCCCTTCGGAAACCTTATCACAGGCTGTGCTAGGGTAGTAAATCGAATCTGTCTACGATAGAGTGCCTTGCAACTGTTATCTGAACCCAGACCGTAGTAAAGGCACGGAAATAGACGAGACAAAGAAGAGTAAGAGAAGAGTAAGAATAATGAAAGGAATAAACATGAACAATCGCTCCAAAGAGGCACCCACAACAATGACTCCCAACCCACGGCTGAAACAGCAATTTCCAACCTTTTCGCGCACGCTGATGTCGCTTTCGGGCAAGGTAAAAACCCGCACACCCGCACCCACAATAAGGGCGTGCATGCGGGGCAATGCCCGCTTGGGCAGGTTGTTAGCAGCATTACCCACAGTGGGCGCGTTTAGGCGACGCGGTGCAGTGGCTATGGCTTGCCTGCAAAGGTTCCAGCTTATATCGCTATCTGCTTTACTGTTTGCTGCCCTTGCTCTGGTGACTCCGAGCGATAAGGCGTTTGGGCAGACGACATCTATTGATTTGGATATTCTCAATGTATTTTATGATCCTGGCTCAAAGGACTTGATAATAGTTTTTAATGAGGGAATTGACCCTGACAGTGTAGAACTCAGCAGATTCAGTTTCCCTAGGACTATAACTATCCCGGTGCAACCTCTAACTTCATTCGAGCATGATGTTAATGGTAATACGCTTACCGTATCCCTCTCATCCGCTGTGTCTGATAGATTAGATGAGGCTATCGACGATTCTGCTATCACTATACCTACCTTAGTAAGTGATGCTGACGCCGTAAAGGCTACTGATGACCGAGGAGGGGAACCCCTTGAATTTAGTGGGTTTGCTGGTGATGCATTGACTATTTTAGCGGCAGGTGCTGTACCTCCGCCTGTCGTGGATCCAAATATTGATCTTGTCTCAACATCTCAACCTCGTACGCTGACTGTGTCCGGTAATGGAATAACAGGCCAGTCTATTGAGCTGTTTGACCGTGGCACATCTGCTGGTACTGCAACAGTAGACAATAATGGCTTTTGGGAGATAATTGTAGAATTAGCGCGAACAACTGATTTTGTTACGCATACATTTACCGCAACAGCCACCGATTCAGATAGTAATACCTCTGCCCGCTCTAATTCAGAAAGTCTAGGTGTAGATGGCGAGATGAATCGTTCACCGACTGTAAATACAGGTTTTGGTGATGGCGGACTGGACTTGCTCCTCAGGTTAGACTCCTCCTCAATCACCCTTGATTTATCAAATTTGTACGCTGATCCTGACGGTGATCCGTTGACCATTACATTTGATAATCTGAACTCTGGTTTGATTACAACCAACGGCTCGCGGATAACTTTTAGAAGCGCCACTCAGGCTGATTTCCCATTAAATGGTATGATAACGTTTGCTGTTATCGTCTCTGATGGTCTAGCCCATCTGCTAAATGATGCTGGCGGTAATCAACTTCCCTTTACAGTCCAAATTAACCCTGACACCACCGCACCTGTTCTCTCTGCTTCAAATGTTGACCAGACCCTTTTTGATGCGCTGATCGTCGCCACTAACCCCCCCACCACCACCGGGCTGACGGCCACGCTCGCCGAGAATACCCCCCATACCTTTGCCGCGATCCAGTTTAACTTTGCCGATGAAGACGGCGATGCCCTGCACAGCCTGCGCATCGACACGCTGCCCACCACCGGCAGCCTGGCCCTGAGCGGCGCAGCGGTCACCGCCATGCAAGTGATTCCGGCCGCTGACATCCCCAATCTGGTCTATACCCCGGCCACCGATGCCACCGGCACGGTGACCTTCACTTACAGCCTCTCCGACGGCACTGACTTTAGTGAACCCCCCGCCACCGCCACCCTGACTATCACTGGGGCGTCTGTTCCTGCGCCTTCTCCTGCGCCTGCCCCTGCCCCGGATCCGGTGTTTCCGCCAGATGACGACCCGCTACAGTTATTCAATGCGGAGGGGCTTCTTATCGAGGACCTCACTGTAGTGGTTAGCGAAACCAAGGAACTAGCCATCGAAGGCGGGAGTTTGCCGTTCTTCACCCGCAACGACTTCAGCGGAACGGCGCAGTCGATGATTGTTAGCGGCAGTACGCTGCGTGTTACCGGGGCAACTGCGGGTCAGGTAAGCCTGCGCATTCGAGACATAAGGGGAGCTTTTACCTTCCTGCCAGTGAGGGTAAAGGCGCTACCACCAGTGTTAAACCCCGAGGCAGATGATGGCACAGGCACTGAGGCGGTGTTCCGGGGCGGAGCAAGCAGCGATGGCGGCGACAGCTATTCCAGGGATAGTAGCTTCTCGGTAAGCGAGGCGCTGGATGTCTTGTTTACCATCACACCACGTAGCGTCGATGTGGGGGAGCGAGCCAATGTTGTGATCATGGCAAGGGTGGCGTCCGCTCCTGAGGTGGTGTGGTTACTGACGCCGTCCGGGACAGTGGATCCTGATGGTGACACCCTGGCGCCCTACATAGAAAACCTTGCACTGGAGGCTAATAACTTCGTGGATCTCACCCCTGATCCGATTACGCTGACGATGGCAGAGGTGGGTAATTGGGAGTTATTTATTGGCTATCAACTTGTTGGCGGTGAGTTGTTCTATCACCCGGAGGAGCCTTTGAAGATAGAGGTAGTGGAGCTGGAGCATGTCTGGGTTCCGATTCCGATAGACGAACAGTAATAGGGCAGTGATAGGGACACTCATAACTTAAGGCCTTAAGTTATGAGTGTCCCCCGCCCTTGGGCAGCAAACAGCAGCAGCAGCAAAAAAGCAGTGTGCTTAGTTTCCTCATCTCTGGATCTCTGGCCCCTCGCCCTCATCAGTCGCTTCGCGGATTGGGTTTTTCCCGGCTATTCTGAGACTCTTCCCTCTCCTTGTACACGTCTTCAAACTGACTCTGCAAACGCCGCATTCCACCCAACCAGCGATCGTAGTCGTCTGTTTTGCGGCGCATATAGTTCAGTACTTGCGGATGTGGAAGGCAGAGAAAACGCTCTTCCGCCAGGGTCTCAATCACTGTATCCGCTAATTTATCTGGCTCCAACATACCGTCTAAACCTGCTACACCGCCGTCACCGCCAGCGGTCATGGCGGTTCTTACTGCCTGTGGGCATAGCACTGAGACTTTGATTCCGCGATTGCCATAAGTAATAGAGAGCCATTCGGCAAAACCGATGGCTGCATGCTTGGTCACCGAGTAAGGAGCCGAGCCCACCTGGCTCAGCAAGCCAGCTGCTGAGGAGGTATTCAGGAAATAACCCTCGCCGCGCCCCAGCATAGCCGGTAATACGGCTCTTGCAGCGAATACATGGGACATCACATTGATATCCCAGATGGTCTGCCAAGCATCGGTGCCGACATTCTCTCCGCCTGCCGTAAAAATGCCTGCATTGGAACAAAACAAATCGATCTGCGCAAACTCTTGCAGGGCCTGGGCTACCAGCTCATTCATTTCATCTTCATTGCCCACATCGGTTTTTACACCAAGAACCTGAGTGTTTGCAGAAATATTGGCGATGGTCGCATCGATACCCGCCTGATTAATATCAGAAACAACCACGGCTTTTGCGCCCTCTTTGGCAAATCGCTCGCATAGAGATCTTCCAATACCACTGGCTCCACCAGTTACCACAACTACTTTATCTTTGATTTGCATGCCTTTCTATTCTCTCTCTACTCTCTCTGATTTAGTGTACTTCCTAATTGCACGCCATGAGATCTTGAGCTCGCCATCTTTATCCAAAAGACTAACCGGCAACCATGCTCTGTAATCTTTCAGAAATAATCTGTTCGGCTTCTGTGACAATGCGTGAAACAAGTTCTTCGCAACTGGGATTGTCATCTATCAAACCCACGATCATACCCGCAGACCAAATGCCTTTATCAAGATCACCATCATCGAATAGCTCCCTGCCCTTCACACCCTGCACAAGAGACTGAATATCTTCAAACCTGGTTTCGCCGGGACGAGATTCGATCTCAACAACTTTCTCCGCAACGCTATTTTTAAACACCCGTGCAGTATTTCTAAGGGAGCGATAAATCAGCTCCGTGTCCAATTCGGATGCTTCCATCATTCTCTGTTTGACATTCTCGTGAATCGGGGCTTCCTTGGTCACCATAAACCGCGTTCCCATATTGATGCCGTCCGCACCCATGGACAATGCCGCAGCTAAACCCTTGCCATCGCCCAAACCACCAGAAGCAAGAAAAGGTATCTTCAATCTTCTCGCTGCCAGAGGCAGCAAAATCATGTTGGTTACATCGTCCTCCCCTGGATGGCCTGCACATTCAAAACCATCCACGCTGACCGCATCGCAACCGATCTTCTCCGCCTTAAGTGAGTGACGGATAGACGTGCATTTATGAATAACCTTTATCCCTGCCTCTTTAAACATAGGTAAATAAGGTTCAGGGTTACGCCCGGCTGTTTCTACGATTTTGATACCAGAGCTGACGATTGCCTGTGCGTATTCATCATAGGGAACTGGTTTGATGGTAGGGAGAATCGTCAAATTAACCGCGAATGGCTTGTCAGTCATGTCTCGGCAACGCTCTATCTCTTTCAGTAAATCCTCCGCTGTAGGTTGGGTTAACCCGGTCAGTATTCCCAGCCCACCCGCGTTAGAAACCGCCGAGGCAAGTTTGGCCAAACCTACCCATTGCATTCCTCCCTGTACAACTGGATGCTCTATGCCCAGCATTTCCGTAATTCTTGTTTTCATTTAATTTTTTGTTCTCCCCATCAACATTCTAGTGGAATCTCTCTGCCGCAGAACACACGCGGCCTGTCTCGAAAACCGAGAGCTTGGAGCCTGTCAGACTTAACCGTTCGTAGCAAGGGGAGGCAGGAATTGGTCAGTTTTTATAGTCGTGAGGCGACTAGTTGTCCCCTAACAAAATTGATCGTGAAAAATGGCTGATTAATGCCTTTCCGCAGTAGAACAGTGTTAAGTCCGACAGGCCAGTGTACGTGGTTAACCACAGCGCTGCAAAAACAAGCGGTGCAAAAACAGAGGATCAGATCGCTGGACTGTGCTATATTGCCGGGCTTTTGAACCAGCCGCCAAACCAATAAGCCAGTCAATTCGCCAAGTTCTGATAATTCAGCACAAAGCGCTTGGACTGATCTGTCCATAAGCATAAGTACGAAAGCTAAAACAAAGAACCTGGGAACCTACTAAATAACCGCAGAGTGAACATTTGGTCGGAGAACAGGTTTCCCCATAACGGAGATTTGAAATGAAACGCAATTTACTGGTTATCAGCATAATCGCTGCAACTGCATTCACTGCTGTTCCTGCTCTAGCGCAGAACGGACTGCAAGCCATTGAAGAAATACAGGTTACATCCACCATTCGAAAATCAGAAGGTCTGGCAGATGTCAATGCAGCAGTTTCCGTGCTTGGTCAACAGGAATTAGATCTTATTAGACACTCCCATATTCAAGAGGCGCTAAACCGCCTGCCTGGTGTAAGCATTCATAGAAATAATGGTCAGGAAAGTCTTTCCGCAATTCGCTCACCAGTATTAACTGGTGCTGGTGCTTGTGGCGCATTTCTCGTTGCAGAAAACGGTATACCGGTTCGCTCCAGTGGTTTTTGCAATGTAAATGAAACGTTCGACACACATTCCGAAAGCGCGGCAAGCATCGAGGTAGTACGTGGTCCCGGCAGTGCTTTTTGGGGCTCCAACTCGGTGCACGGCCTGGTCAACGTGGTCCTGCCCAAAGCGGGAGATGCTGGAGCACTTACTTTAGAGCAAGGCCCTCGTGGCTCACAACGACTCAAGGGCTCGTTTGGACAGGACTACGGCAATTTCAAACAACTACTCCTGGTCAACGGTGTTTCTGAACAAGGCTATAGAGACGACAGCGGCGTCGATCAGCAGAAAGTCTCATGGCTCTATAACTACACAACTGGCAATGGGGCCACGCTTGACGGCGGATTTACCATGGTAAACCTTAATCAGGAGACTGCCGGTTTCGTTACTGGCCTCGATTCATTTGAAGACAGCAATCTTCGCGATACCAACCCTAATCCTGAAGCCTATCGCGACAGTGTAAACACCCGAATCTGGACTACCATCACACAGCAGGTAGAAGATTGGGAAGTTGTTATGACGCCTTATTTTCGCGAAGTCAATATGAACTTCGTTCAGCACTTCTTGCCGGGGCAACCAGTAGAAGATACTGAGCATAGAAGCATAGGCTTGCAATTCGCTGCCTATAAAGAGTTGTCCAATGGCGCCGACCTGGCCCTCGGATTCGATATAGAAGACACCGAAGGTTCTCTTAAACAGTTCCAACCAAACCCAACGACAGGCTCTTTCTTCATCCGCAACTCCATCCCCCAGGGCAGGCACTATGACTACGACGTCGATGCACGTCAGTTAGCTGGATTTATTAGTTACCAGCAAGACCTCGGTGATAAATGGGAATTGTCATTGGGATTACGTTTAGAAAACATGAAGTACTTCTACGACAATAAAATGATAGACGGTCGTACAGATGAATTTGGTGTAGCCTGCCGATTTGGATGTCGCTATAACCGTCCTGCTGATAGAGATGATGGCTTTACTAATGTATCGCCAAAGTTGGGTCTGAGTTATGCGTTAAATGATAACCACAGTCTGCAATTTCGTGTGCAACGAGGCTTTCGCGCACCGCAGGCCACTGAGCTATATCGGCTACAGAATGCACAAACCGTGGCCGATTTGGATTCAGTAGAACTGGACAGCTATGAAATAGCTGTTAAGGGCGCAGGTGATAATTGGAACTACTCTGCCTCCTGGTACTACATGGACAAAGAGAATGAAATTTTCACTAACAGCGCCAGAGAGAAGTTGAACGACAGCCATACTGCACATCGCGGCATCGAATTTGCAATGGGTTACGATATTACTGATAACTTGTCCGTACAGGGCGTGTTCAATCTAAGCAAGCACAGCTACGAGAATTCGCAAGTCTCAGGTGGTTTCGATATCAATGGCAATGACGTGGATACAGCGCCAAATACCTTTGGCAATCTGCGCTTACAGTGGCAGCCTACAGCCTCAATTCTCACTGAAATCGAACTGGTTAACATGGGCGATTACTATACCAACCCGGAAAACACAGCCAGCTACGAAGGCCATGACATTATCAACTGGCGCACCCAGTATCAGTTTAATGATGACCTGACTTTTTCGCTGAATGTGCTAAACGTTCTGGACGAAGAATACGCCGAGCGTGCTGATTGGACTACTTTCACCGAGGATCGATATTTCCCCGGCGAGCCAGTTCGGGCGTTTTTCGCTGTTACCTGGAATTACAGATAGTATGTTTGCTAGTTTGATACATGCTGGCATTTTCGTTTCTCGCGGGTTTCAGTCGCCGGTGCAGCTGAAACCCGCGTTCAGTGAAATCACAAAGGCTTCCAGGAAACTGATGGCAATACAACAATAAGTCACCCACACATCGAAAACTCACAACACATTTTTTTTGATTTGCTCACGCATTTCTCCAGCACCAATGCGAGCACAGCAGACCCAATTTCACACCCCGATAAATCCGTAAATAGGATGATGCAAAACTGTGTTTTTCCGTTGCGAAAAGCCGCCGTTCTCATTCCCATTACCAGGCACCGACCTGACCAGGAAAGTAAAATTGTACTTACAGTACGCTCAGCAAACCTGAATAGTCACGCGGGCCAAATCAGTTTACCTGGCGGCTCTGTAGAGCACGGTGATCTGGATGCCGCTGCTACGGCGCTTAGAGAAAGCGAGGAAGAAATTGGTTTGCCCAGAGACGAAGTAGAGGTCATCGGGCAGTTGGGAGAAATGGCACTGCCTTCAGGTTTTCAAATAACTCCCGTCATCGGCATTATAGAACCGGGCCTGGAATTTGTACCCTGCCCTAACGAAGTTGCCGAGATATTCCAGGCTCCTCTTTCTCTGGTTTTAGACAAGGAGGCCTATAGTGCATCATCAATGACTTATGACAGGAAACCACGGAAAATTTTGGAATTGCGGTATGAAAAGTTTCGTATCTGGGGAGCAACCGCAGCCATTCTTTATCATCTGGCACAGCAAATCGCTGATTCGATGAATAGAAAGTAAAGCAAGGCAGTTAAGGCTGGTTTCTTAAGAACCCAGGTTTCGAGGTTTGGATTTGCCGTTCTTTGCAGTCGATGCTTTGTCTTCATTGTCATCGAAATTATCATGACAGACCCTGTTTCGACCCTTCTGCTTAGCCAGGTATAAAAAAGAATCCACTCTCTTCACGAAGTCTTTTTCCGTCAACTGATCACCACGCCTGTAAACGTCAACGCCAAAACTAGCTTCCACACCCAGTAAGGCATCACTCGCTTTCGCTGGGGAATTCTCAATGATTAAACGCAGACGATTAGCGAAGCTCACCCCTTGTCTCAGCGTAGTGTCTGGAAGAATAATCGTAAACTCTTCACCACCATAGCGACAGGGAATATCCAAACGTCGTACAGTTTTGCGAATCAAACCGGACACATGACCGAGCACAATATTTCCAACTTCATGACCATAGGCATCATTGATGAATTTAAAGTGATCCAGGTCTAACACTATTAAACAGGTAGGCTGGCCAGAACGGCGTGTACGCTCCATCTCAAGACTTAACGCTTGATTGAAATAGCGAAAGTTAAACAGCCGGGTAAGCTCATCTGTTTGAACCAGCGCCGCCAGTTGCTTTATCTCGTCCTGAAGTCGCTTAACTTCAGGAAGATTTGTGCACTTATCGTCCCCGGCTGGACATAAGTTGTTGGCTAAATGCGTGTCTGACTGCCTACCGTTCATAGATATTCTGTTAGTAATGCTTATTTTCGCTGGCGATCTTGTGCAGCGTCGTCTTAACTGCCTGGGCACACTCCCTGAACTTATGATGGCGCTGCAAGTCACCAGCAAAGCAAATCTCTATTTACTGCCTACCGACCAGGCAAAACATAGCATAACGGGGAAATAGCCAGTACCACTTCCCGCGCTTTTTGAGATTTTGAAAATTACCAGTAAGCACCAAACTAGGGCGCAGCCCAGGCGGGGAAAGCTCCTAACACACCAAATGTTAGATGACCTAAAGTATAGACAAATCCGGTTAATAACAGCACTGAAAGAATATCCAGCCAAATTCCTGCAATTACCATTTTCATGATGGGTACACGTCCTGACCCATAGACTATGGCATTAGGCGGTGTAGATACAGGCAGCATGAAAGCGCAGGATGCCGCCAGGGTTGTAGGAATTAGTAACAATAACGGATGAACCTCTATGGCCTGGGAAAGACTGGCCATTATCGGTAAGGACAGCGAAATTGTTGCCGTATTCGAAGTCACCTCGGTTAGCCCTGTTATAAAACCGACTGTGCTTACGACTATTACCAAAGGGCTGGCATCACCCAACAGCGATTGTAATTGCCCAGCGATATAGACACCCAGCCCGGATGTTGTGAACCCTTTCGCGAGGGCCAGTCCACCACCAAACAGCAACAAAATACCCCATGGCACCTTTTTCGCGTCCTCCCAGTCCATTAGTCGACCGCCTACTTTCTTACTGGCGGGGATAATGAACAACAGCAATGCCATGGCAATAGAAACAGTGCCATCATCAACCATGTATCCAACCGGATTGGACCCCAATGAGGCCAGAAATACGTCCAGATAGTGGCTCCAGCCAAAGACATCTACCTCTGCACCGAACAGACGTTCCTTGCGGGTCATCCATAGAAGGGCAGCACTGACAAAAACACCAGTTACTCTTTTTTCTTCCGTAGACATGACACCAAGCTTGGCAGTTTCATTACGAATAAAATCTCGACCACTAAAAGGTGTCGAGACAGGCAGTGGAAAAATGAGTCGAGTTAAAACAATCCACGCAATAATCATATAGATCGCACTCATTGGCAGTGCAAACACCATCCAGGAAGCGAAAGTTATTTCGGGGGCCTCTGGGAACAGTTGGGGCATTTGAGTCACCAAAACCCCATTCGGCGGTGTGCCGATAAGCGTGGCGAAGCCACCTATTGAAGCTGAATAAGCGATGCCTAATAGCAAGGTAAGGGGAAAATTGTCGGCCCTTTTATCCAGTATGGCGCCATTTGCAACTGCTTCTCCATTTAATTCTTCATATAGCAGTATGAGAGACATACCCATGGGCATCATCATCAAAGCTGTTGAGGTGTTGGATAACCACATGGAGAGAAATCCGGTAGCCACCATGAAACCCAGTACCAACCGATGTGGTTGCCCGCCTATTAGCTTTAAAATATTCAGGGCTATTCGTTTGTGCAGGTCCCATTTTTCCACGGCGGTCGCAATGATAAACCCACCCAGAAATAACAGGATTATCCAGTCCATGTACTGACTGGCCACATTGGGAAATACAATATCTAAATCCGACGGGTCTAAGCCGTTGCGCATGCTTACCGTATCGAAATCAATCTGATTGCTTGCCGGCACCAGGCGTCCGCGCATTATTCCCATCAACGGGAAAAGCACGATAGGCAATAGTGCGGTAGCGGAGAGCGGAATCGCTTCTGTGATCCACCATATCGCCATAAGCAGAATGACCGCCGCCATTCGTGTCACCAAAGGGTTTTCCGGATCCAAATCGACGAACAGCAACATACACAGGAAAACCACTGGCCCCAGCCAAAGACCAACCTTGCTACGCATCGGCATACCGATAGCTTCTTGTCCTGTGGATTTTACATCGGCTGTCATGGGTGTCCCTTTGCTTCTTCCTTGCTTCCGCAATTCTTAATGGGTGTCCCATTGCTTCTCCCTTAATGGGTGTCCCATTGCTTCTTCTCGACTGGCGCGAAATCACTGTTGCAGTGCTTGCGATCAGCGGCAACAGTGGACGGGAAATCTGCGATGGAAAGCTGGCCGCGCATGAATACCTAGAGTTGTTCCAGCATTGTTTCCGCAGAGCTGGCCTTGATTTCTCCTGGAGCCTCAATGCCGAGATAGCTTACCCTGCCCTCGTCGACGATCATGCCAAATCGTTGTGCTCGCTTACCCATGCCAAAACCGCTGGCATCCAGCTCCAGTCCAATTGCAGAAGTGAAGTCTCCATTACCATCTGCCAACATCAAGATTTCTTCTGCATTCTGTGCCTGACTCCATGCTCCCATGACGAACGCATCATTGACCGCCATACAAGCAATTGTATCTGCACCCTTCGCCTTTAGCGCGTCCGCATTGACAACAAAGCCTGGCAAATGGGTCATTGAGCAAGCTGGAGTAAAAGCGCCGGGTACGGCAAAGAAGACTACCTTTTTACCCGCAAATACTTCATCGCTGCTTATATCTTTCGGCCCGTCCGCCGTCATCTGCTTAAAATTAACCGATGGAATCTTGTCTCCGACCTGAATAGTCATGTCTAACTCCTGCTTGCTAATGTGATTCAGTCAAGGGATGGTAGCAAATTCACCGCAACACGCTAATAAGTCTCTGATCAAGTCCATGACCACTCTGAGCAGGTCGCCGATTTCGCTATCAGGCGCACTTTCGCAGGCATGTGTCGGCCTGTCAAGAATGAATGTGCAACAACTATAGGGTACCTGAAGCCATCTGGCCCATTGCTTGAAATTTAGCGACTAAAGCAAAACACAGTGCTTCAAAACAGGTTAATCTGCTGAGTTGGTTCACTATTTTCTAAGGCTCTCCTGGATCTGGATCTTTCATACAGCAAGCAAAAATGCTGATGTGTTCGATAGTCATTTAGGTTAGCATTTAGGCCTGTACTCCTGACTAGCCTTTGCAATAGCTGTACATGGATAGCGTTTTCTTTTTCACATCCAGGGTTATCTGGGCTCTTATTTCCCCAGCTAGTCTTATCGTGATTCTCGGTGTTTCCGCCTGGATTGCCTTGCTATTGAAGTGGCAAAGGCTGTCCCGCGCTTTGCTGGGTTGTTGCGCTGTCCTGCTGCTTATTATTAGCGTCTTGCCGGTTGGTGAGTGGCTGATCGCTCCCCTGGAGAATAGCTTTACCACCAACGCGGCCCTACCAGGCGAAGTTAATGGCATTGTGGTTCTTGGTGGTGCAATTCCCCCAGTGATGTCTAACATTTGGCAACAACCAGAGTTGGGCGATGCCGCAGACCGACTGACCCACTTTCTCTACCTGGCCAGGCTATACCCTGCTGCACAACTGGTTTTCACTGGCGGCAGTGGCTCTGTCACCGAGCAGGAATTCAAAGAAGCAGAAATGGCGAGAATACTTTTCGATCAATTGGATTTGGAGGATCGAGCCATCATTTATGAGAGCGAATCACGCAATACTGTGGAGAATGCGAAGCACAGCAAGCTGTTAGTCACTCCTCAAAACGATGAGAATTGGCTATTGGTTACGTCGGCATTTCATATGCCGCGCTCGGTGGGGGTATTTTGTAGAGAACAATGGATTGTTCAACCCTATCCGGTAGATCATCATTCAAGAAAGGGAAACCTGCTTCGGGTTCAATTCACTTTTAGTGAAAACCTCTCAATACTCGGTATCGCGATTAGGGAGTGGGCAGGGTTAATAGCCTATCGACTCAGCGGCAAAACAAGTCACTTCTTGCCTGGGCAGAATAATTACTGCGGCGCGAAGATCGCCGAATAAGCCGTGAACCTATTCAATCCATGCCCCATCGACCCTGGTTAATTCAAAATCCCGCGTAGCCGCCCATCTAAATCTTCAACCGCATCTTCAAGCTTTTCAACATCATCCTGCAATCGATCCTCTACCGACTCACGCAATGAATACAGACTTGGCAAATCGGCATTTAGAATGGATTGACTCAATTCTGCCAGCACCAGTTGCGCTGCATTGACCATACTGGTGGAACCACCCTCCGCACCGATGTTTTGCATTTCAATATCGGCCAAAGAAACAGGAGCTGTCACCACGGATGCGACGAAATTTAATTGTGAATCGAGAATCTTTAGGTCGCGAATAATGATTTGCTTCTCTCCTTGCGCTGCTGAATTCTCACCACCAGTAGATTCGCCGAGGGAAAGATTGCCCAATAGCGCACGAATATTGTCTGTCGTGATTTTCGTCTCATAGGTAATTACTGGCTGTACTATGGTCATGGATTCAATCTCTATCAGCTCCGAAAAAACGGAACTCGGATTTAGATTTATCGAAACAGAATCCAATTCGAAAGCATATTGTGAGTTATAAGTTTCTACATTTTCAACTCGGAGACCACTTATGCTGCCGCTGCCATTGAGCGGAGAGATTGAAACAGAATCCACAGTCACCGCCGTACCCAACACGCTGGAACCAACTACCTCAATGCCGGTTTTCACCACGGAGTCGAAATAAAAAAATACTCCGCCACCAGCGAGTAGCAAGAGAAAAATTATCGATACCACCATTTTCTTGATCATTATTTAAGGCTTCCTATTTTCTAAGGAATTAGACAGTCAACTGCCGAATGGCACTGAGGCGCCGATTACAGTTTCGATCCAGTCTATATGTTGAGACACTTTTTCGTACACTGCAACTGCCCCATATCGGCCCTGTGTTTCCTCCGAAAAATCATTACCTTCTATTTCACCCACCGTAATACCCGCAAGCACCAAGCCAGTGTCAGAATGCAGCAAAGCAGGGCCACCACTGTCACCCAAGCCTGGCATACCTTCAAGCGGCAGTGCCCTGCTCGGTGTCTCTCTTGGGTCGTCAAACATTATCTTCAGCCTCTGTCCAACCTCGGTGACACGATTCATCGCAAGGCGCAGACTGCCATCGTTGTATTGTCTGCCAGTAGTCCCTAAGCCAAAATAGCCCCAGCCAAGCAGACTAACCGTGGCGCCTACCTCGGTTTCTGCAAGCTGCAATGACATGGGCCTGGGAGAGGCCGACGGCTGTTGGAAGTGAAGTAAAGCAAGATCCACATCAAAACTCGCTGACAGGTCGAAATCAGGATGCACGATCACAGTATCGATACTCCTTTTTTGGCCCGCAATCATGACGCCGAAATTTAAGCCGTTGAGCATAGCATTGCCCAACAAGGTTTGGTTCACACAATGGGCCGCAGTTAATGCCCATTGCTTATGAATCACGGTTGCTGCACAGACTTTTCTACTACTCTGTTGCTCTAAGAAAAAAACAGCCGGGTAAGCACTATTTCTAACCTCATAACGCGCCGGCCCTACATCGTGACGAATGATAATTGCCTGTGGATTTGTCATTGCCAGGCAACTCAGCAATAACACTGATAGTTTGTACGTCTTCGGCAAATTAGTCTTGATCATCACGGTTGACTGACTCATTTTTGTAACGAAAACGCTTTCGCCTTAGCGGGCGCAAATCAGGCTGATAACCGGGCTTTCTCGTCATTCCAAATATTTTAAACATTCGATGCAGCAAAACGAGGATTGAGAGAACGACGAATAAGGAAATACAGGCAAGCAACCATTGCTCATGAGTCCAGCTTGACGCATCAATAAGATCGGACAGCACTATGGACTTCCCTCTTGCGGCATCGCGCAACAGCCCGGTTTTTGAAAAATCAGCGAGCCTCAGGTTTCATTGGCTAAGTCGGACACCAGTTGTTCAATATTTTCGATACGCTCCCAGGGGTCATCCAGTTCCAGTAAATGTTGCCTGGCTGCATTTTCGATGGGGATCAATTCAGCCAATCGCCAACCTAGATCCCAAAGATTATCATAATCAATTATCAAGTTTTTTTGTTCTACCAATGGATGATTTTCCAGGTTCTGTAATAGTTCCGAAAGTGCCAGGAACTCCTCGCCCACCGGGATTATCTGTTTGCCTACGCTGTCGGTTTCGCTGAACGCGACATTGGCGGTGAGTACACCGCTTTCAGCCTGCCAACAGTCCTCTATGATGAATTTCGCACTGCCTTCAACAGTAATGCCGAGCAGACCATTCGACAACTGATCCCAATCGACGATGCCTGCATAGGTGCCTGCTCGGTGAATGCTCTGCCTGCCACCGCCGTCAATAGTTTCTTTTCCTTCCTTCAACAAACAGACGCCAAAACCTGTTTCTGTGCGCGTGCAATGCCGCACGAGATCGATATAACGACGCTCAAATATTTGCAGGTCTAATCTGCCACCAGGAAACATAACCAGATGTAGAGGGAACAATGGAATTTCTTGAAAATTAGTCATACCGTGCCAGGCTCCGCGCTGACTATTGCATCAACCAGGAAGGATGATAAATATTGAATCCTGCATAAGTATTAGCGATTCGATTACTTGACATGACAAGCTCCTGATGAACCCAGCCCCAAAGCCAACAATAACTTCTCATGGATACCATCGAAGCTGCCATTGCTCATAACAACGATATGGTCTCCAGGCAATGAATTCTCTTTGAGGAAGGCTACAATTTCCGCCGCTGACGAAAACACGCAAGCTGGCACTTTGCTATCTGCAACCAAAGCGTTGAAATCGAGAGCTGATTTTTCTGGTTTCTGCCAAATGACCCTATCTGCCTCCTGGCAGGCATGAACTAATTGATGCTGGTGTATGCCAAGCTTCATCGTATTGGATCTGGGCTCAATTACTGCAATCAGACGTGAAGCCCCTGCTTCTGCCTTTAATTTTGCCGCCAGCCCTTGAAGGGTAGTCGATATCGCGGTTGGATGATGAGCGAAATCATCATAAACCTTGATGCCTTCGACTTCGCCACGTAATTCCATGCGACGCTTCACACCCTTGTACCGCTGTAAAGCTTCTGTAGCAGTGCTGACATCGACACCCACATGGTGTGCGGCGGCGATAGCAGCCATCGCATTTTTTACATTATGAATGCCGGTCATACTCCATTCGATATCAGCCCGGCTCATTAGCTCACTGGCAGCACCCTGACTGTACTTGATCAACTCAAACCTTGAGCCCTGATCATTACCCAGCTTTGCATTCCAGAACACATCGCCATTCGCCGCCAGTTTTTCACAAACTGCTTCAGGTACAGCGATGCCAAATTGTTGTTTGTGGGTCCAGCTTCCCATGCGCAAAACTGTTTCGATGGTCGCTTCGCCATGTGGCACCACAAGCAAACCGTTCCCTGGCACCGTTCTAAGCAAATGATGAAACTGTTTTTCAATAGCCTCCAGATTCTCGAAAATATCGGCGTGATCAAATTCCAGATTAGTCAGAACTGCTGTTCGCGGCGCATAATGCACGAACTTGGAGCGCTTATCGAAGAACGCGCTGTCATATTCATCTGCTTCGACGACAAAAAATGCTGAATCACCAATGTCAGCCGACCGGGGCATGTTGTTGGCAACTCCACCAATAAGGTAACCGGGCTTCATGTCGGCGAACTCCAAAATCCAACTGAGCATGGCACTGGTGCTGGTTTTCCCATGGGTTCCCGCCACTCCCAACACCCAACGGTCGTGCAATACATACCGCGCTAGCCATTGAGGGCCAGAGCTATAGTTCAGACCCTCGTTCAGCACATGCTCCACTGCCGGATTGCCCCGTGAAAGAGCATTACCGATAACGACTAAGTCTGGCTCCGGATGAAGATGTTCAGCAGTAAAACCTTCCATCAGATCAATGCCCAGCTCTTGTAATTGTGTACTCATCGGCGGATAGACATTGGCGTCACTACCACTAACGCGATGTCCCAACTGTTTTGCCAGAATCGCCAGGCTGCCCATAAAGGTGCCGCAAATACCCAATATATGTACGTGCATCAACTATTCTCGTTGCTGATCGACTTGTTTCTAAGTAGTGCTGTTTATAGCACAAAACTTCGGTAGCATAGGAGCACTAAGGAGATACTGGAACCAACAATGCCAGGTCAGCCTCAATTATTTTGGGATTTTTCCGTTCAACTCTATGATCAGCAAGGAGTAGCCGATGCCTGCCTGCAATTGCAAAATGAGTTCAATATCGACGTGAATTTGGTTTTATTCTGTTACTGGCATGGAAGTTACTTCGGAGAAGTAGATCAGAAATTGATGCGACAAGTTATCAATTTTTCACTCGATTGGAGAGACAATGTGGTGCAGCCGCTTAGAAACCTTAGGATGTGGATGAAGAAAAATACCGAACCCACCGTTGAGTTCGATGATTTACGCCAGAAAATTAAAATCAATGAACTGGCAGCAGAAAAGTATCAGCAGGAAATGATTGAAATTCTGGCATCTTCAACGTCTTGCCAGGAACAAACAAGCTCTGCAAACCGAAGCATCAGAGCAAACCTCAAAAAATTTTTACAGGAAACATCATTGGAATTTGACGAGAGGATGGAAGCCATCCTGGAAAAAATTACAAAGGGCTTGAAAACACAAGCACCGAGCTGCATCTGATTGTTTGCTGCTGTATTCCGGGTCACGTTTGCCTGGCTAATTGTGATGCTGCAATTAGCTATAAACCAGGTTTTATTGGAGTAATACGATTACCCATCATCACTGCTGGGGTCTTCGACCTCGGGATTTCGAGCAATTTGGCGAAGCCTGTGCCGCTCAAATCTGCTCACATCTATGCAAACACTTACCGGCTGGTGAATTGTATGTGACCAGAATTAAAAGATTGCCTTATCCAGATCTCCAGCTTTTACGCAGCCTTGGGTTTTGATGAGATTCACTCCTTGTCGCTAAAACTTCTGCCATTTATTTATCTGTCCTGGGTGCCCTGCCAACGCTGAACCAAACCCGGATCAAGACCGAATAGATCCAACACCCTACCGACATGGTGGTCAACCAGATCGTCTACAGATTCAGGTAATATATAATGAGCCGGCATTGGCGGTGCTATGATTGCACCATTCCGGCTCGCTCTATACAACAGTTCACAATGCCCTGTGTGTAATGGTGTTTCTCTCGGAACAAGCACCAAACGGCGTCTCTCTTTCAGTGTGACGTCAGCGGCACGTGCCAGTAAAGAATCGGCATAACAATTCGCCACTGCGGATAAGGTCTTTATTGAGCAGGGTGCGATAATCATGCCATCGGATCGAAACGATCCGCTGGCGAGAGTCGCTGCAATATCCCTATTGGAATACACCTGGCTCGCCATGGCTTGAACATTCCTGGCCGTCCATTCGGTTTCTATCGAAATATTTAACCTGGCGGAATCCGACATCACCAGGTGAGTCTCAATTTCCGACTGTTGCTGCAATGCTTGCAATACTTGTAATAGTCGAATGCCATAGATGACACCGCTGGCTCCAGACATTCCAATAATCAATCGCACTGGCTTCACCTGCTTAGAGTGAGGCATGGATTGTTGCATCAATCTCCGAGTAGTGGCAAGCAATTGAAGTAGTATCCCCCAGCTTGTAGTATGCATCTTCCGTTACGCACAGAGCCTGTGCAATTAAGCCACAAGTGACCAATAACTATGGGCAAAGCAAATCTTTTCTATGCACAATCGGGCGGCGTTACCTCGGTAATCAATGCCAGCGCCTGTGGCGTCATCGAAACGGCGCGCAAGCACAAAGACAAAATCGGCAAGGTTTATGCTGGTCTAAACGGCATTGTCGGTGCCTTGAACGAAGATTTGATTGACACCAGCAAAGAGTCCACTAAGACCATCGCCTCCTTGCGTTCTACACCCGCTGGGGCATTCGGCTCCTGCCGTTACAAGCTTAAGTCTTATACTGAAAGCAAACAGGAGTACGAACGTCTAATGGCTGTATTTGTGGCACATAATATTCGCTACTTCTTGTATAACGGTGGCGGCGACTCCCAGGACACGGCTAACAAGATTTCACAGCTAAGTCTGAAGAAGGCTTATCCGATTGCCTGTATTGGAGTACCCAAGACCGTCGATAACGATCTACCCATTACAGACAATTGCCCAGGTTTCGGTTCTGTCGCAAAGTATGTTGCTGTGTCAATTCGGGAAGCAGGCCTGGATGTGGCCTCTATGTGCAATTCCTCCACTAAAGTTTTCGTCATGGAGGTCATGGGTCGGCACACAGGATGGATAGCGGGTGCCGCAGGCCTGGCCAACGAGCAGGACGGCGACGCACCGCATATTATTATTTTCCCGGAGATTGCTTTTAGTAAAGAGAAATTTCTTCGCAAGGTAAAAACCTGTGTGAAAAAATTCGGTTATTGCGCCATTGTGGTTTCGGAAGGCGCCCAGAATGAAGACGGGTCTTTTCTTGAGGATGCCGGTAACAAAGATGCGTTCGGCCACGTGCAGCTTGGTGGTGTCGCTCCTCTCATCGCTACTATGATAAAAGATGAACTGGGTTACAAATTTCATTGGGCGGTGTCAGATTACCTGCAACGAGCAGCTAGGCATATAGCCTCCGCCACGGATGTAGATCAGGCTTATGCGGTGGGTGAAGCCGCTGTTGAATTTGCTCTGGCAGGCAAGAACGCAGTGATGCCGACAATCATTCGAGGCAAGGGAAGGAAGTATAGCTGGAGAATCGGCGAGGCCAGACTTTCCGATGTCGCCAATGTAGAGAAGAAAATGCCACGAAACTACATAAGCCGCGATGGCTTTCATATTACCGACGCAGCAAGAAACTATTTTTCGCCACTAATCCAGGGAGAAGACTATCCAGGGTACAAGCATGGCATCCCTCAATACGCCCGATTGAAAAAGCGACTTGAAAAGAAAAAACTTAAGAAATGGAAGGCTGGTTAGCAAAAAGAAAGAGCAAGAAGCTGGAGTCAGCTTAAGGCGCGAGGCGGTCTATCGTCCAGACAGCTTTGCTATCACGAAGGTAGCGAAACCTATCGTGCAGGCGATTGGCACCGCCCTGCCAAAATTCTATTTCACTCGGAATCACACGATAACCTCCCCAGAAATCAGGAAAGGGAACCTCTCCATTCTGAAATTTTTGCTTGAGAGATTCGAACTGATTCAGCAATAATGTTCGCGAAGATAAAACCCTGCTTTGCTCAGATGCCACTGCCGCCAATTGGCTTTCCTTCGGCCTGCTCAGGAAATAGTTCAAAGACTCTGACACGCTAACCCTGGCGGCATCACCAGCTATCTTTACTTGCCTGTCTATAGCATGCCACGGGAAATGCAGACTAATCTTTACATTCTGACTCAACTCATCTGCCTTGCGACTGCCATAATTGGTGTAGAAAACGAAACCTTCTTTATCGAATTGTTTAAGTAGAACAATGCGCTGACTAGGCTGTCCATCATCCGCTACAGTGGCAACAGTCATTGCCGTAGGGTCACCAATCTTCAGGTCTATAGCCTGTTGCATCCACACGGAAAACTGCTCAAGCGGGTCTGCGGCAAGTTCGTCGCGGCTTAATCCGCCGTATAAGTATTCGCGGCGAAGAGATTCAAGGTCCATAATTGAATTCCAGCAAATGATTCCGGGATTAGGAGCCGGAACCAAAAAATTAGAGCTTAGGGAGTCTTTGGCATAGCTACAACTCAGCTACCTAACGAAATCGCCGTAGTTCCACAACTGTTTTCTTTCAGTTCCAGTCACGTAGTAGTAGATTCCAGGACCGTGTTTGTCATTCGCGAAAAATCCACCTACGTATTTTTGACCACCCGGCCACCGGTAGGTGCCCTGGCCCTGATAAAAATCCTCGAAGAATTCCCCGCTGTAGTTCTCGGTATTTTCTCGTAGCCAAAACTCACTGCGCTGGTTTTCTCGCCATTCTACCAGGTTAAAAAAATAGGAACCCTGTCCATGGCGTTTATCATTGCGCCACTGGCCTATATACAATTTTCCACGGCCATTCCAGAACGTGCCCCGACCAGCACGCACACCCATCTCCCAATTTCCCGCATAAATAGCTTTTTCAGTGAAAGAAACTGGAACTTCCAATCGCCCCTTGCCGTCAAATTCGCCATCTCTAAAATTGCCCCTGTACTGGCCTTTCCCCCAAGGGGTGGTCAGTTTTAACCTTCCTTCGCCATTAATACAGTCTCCCCGAACACACTCTTCTGCGGTGACCTCGGCTAGAGATTGCGCGCTAACTGGCATTGAGAGCAGCATCAGTAAGCTGGCCACAACGGACTGGACGAGTATGAATCGATTACTATTCATAAGAATAACCACTTGCCAGGGCTTCTGTATCTCTGGATCAGGAGTTGCTCTAATTATAACTCTTAGTTAAGCACACTCAAGCATCCTGGGTTCAAGGGTAAACTCAAGCAATGCGACTGCTGCGCTTGTATTGCGATAAACCAGGAGCCTGGCGGACCTAACTGTTGGTAGCGAGAGACAGCAGGAATTAGTCAGTTATTGCAGTCCTGGGGCGTGTAAGGAAATTGGCCATGAAAAATGACTGATTAATGCCTCTCCACAGTAGCACAGCGTTAAATCCGACAGGCTAGACAACTCTACGCAGTACGCTAAGAGGGCTGGTACTGACAAGCTGTCGGGTGGAGTTTAGGCCCAGACCTGTAATTATGACCATGCCAAGTAGTGGGCCGCTGAGCCAAACCCAATAGTGGAAATTAAACTCTTGTTCGAATACTTGTTCCTGTAAATAATAAAGACTGGCCTCTGCACCAATTGTGGCAACTATTCCTGCCGCAGCACCTATGCTGGCAAACTCAATTAACAGGCTGGTCAGTATCAGTTTCTTCCCTGCACCCAAGGCTCTCAGGATCGCGTTCTCGTGAAAACGTTCATCCAGTGTTGCATTAACGCAGGCTAACAAAACCAAGGCTCCGCAGATCAATACTAAAACGGAAATCAACTCAATAGCCGATGTCACCTGCGCAATAATATTTTGTATCTGCTCAATCAAGCCATCAATTTCTAAAATAACCACAGTAGGAAACAAGCGAATGAGATCATTAAGCAATATCTTCTGCTCGCTCTCCATCAAAACGGTGGATAAAAACGTAGCACCGAGATGATCGATGGTACCGGGTGAAAATATGATAAAAAAATTAGGCTGCATATTGTCCCAGCGTACGCTGCGGAAACTGCTTACCTCGGCACTTACAGTCTGCTGATTGATCTCAAACTCGACAGTATCCCCTATTTCAATATTCAGCCAACCGGCATATTGATCCTCAATAGACACATAACCAGCAGCAGGATCACCACCCCACCAATTGCCTGCCGTAATTAAATTGTCGGGCGGCAGATCATCAGCCCAGGTTACCTGCCGCCTGGCGAGGCGGCCTCGCACCTGGTTCCGCCCTTCAGTACCTGGGTCAGCCGCAGCGGTGGCTGAGGTCAATTGTTGGTCGCCTGATTCTTCAAGATCCGGCCCACCCTCAGCTTCATCTGACCCCGCATTTTCCGTGACGCTATTTCGTTCGCCCTCAGCACTCAGGTCTTCCTGTGGTGTTGGTGTGGCTCCATTGACCGATGATACCCTTGCACTTATTAGTGGGTAAAAAGCGTTACTGGCGACGCCATTTTCTGCAAAGAATGATTCAATACCATCGATCTGCGATGCAGTAATATTCATCATGAAGTGATTCGGCGTGTCTTCCGGCAATTGCCCCTGCCAGTCACTAATTAAGTCTGTGCGCAGCAAGGTCAGAATTAGCAAGGACATAATAGTTACCGAAAATACCATCACCTGTAGCACGTTTTGTTTGCGGCGGCGGCGGGCTGCTGTCATTGCCAATTTCCACGCGCTGCCCGCTTTCATGCCCACCGAGCCGCTTGAGCGCAATAACAAATAGGAAACGGCTGAAAGAACCAGCGCTATTCCGGCAACGGAAACGACCAACACAGAAGTAAGCACTAAATCCTGACTATACCAATAGACTAAAAAGAGTGTACCTGACACGCCGAACAGGTAGGGAACATTGGCCCCAATCTTTTGCTGGCTGAGATCTTTACGCAAGACTCGAAGCGGTGGTGTGGCCCTTAGTGCCAGTAACGGAGGCAAGGCAAATGACAGCAGGCAAATAATGGCTGTCAAAGAACCTATGACAAAAGGCTCATGGCCAGCAGCGGGCAATTCTACAACAATAATCGATTGCAATAGTCGCAAGATTCCCTGGTGAACCAGCCAGCCTGATACACAGCCAACTGCAATAGAAATGAGCGCTAAAACAGACTGAATCGACAGATAAATAATGCCGATTTCTGTGGAGGTACAGCCGAAAGTTTTCAGTATTGCCACATAATCATAGTGCCGCTCGCTATACCGTTTCGCGGTAAGCGCAATAGCTACCCCGGCCAACAACACAGCGAATAAAGATCCCAGCAATAAAAAACTCTCCGCCTTGTTCAGCGCGTCACTGACCTCCTCGCTCTCCTCGCGCACGTCTCTGATAAAATAGTTGCCGTCGTACTCATCCCTTATCCATTGACTAAAAGAATCCAATGTCTCCGGGTTATCGCCCGCGAACAAGTAGCGATAGCTAACGCGGCTACCAAGTTGAACCACCTTGGTAGCCATCACGTCGTTCATATTCAGCATCAGCCTGGGCCCGGCACTATCCAACATGCCTGCCTGCTGACGATCCGGTTCAGCGATGATTATCTTGCTAACGGTAAGCTCAGCTTCTCCGACAAAAACAGATTCCCCCACTTCAATTTCAAGGGCAGCAAGGGCTCTTGACTCCAGCCAGATCTCGCCCGACCCAGGCCCACTCTTGATTGGGGTGCCGCGCACAAACGGTTGATCAGCAATAATCACTTCACCCCGTAATGGATAAGCATCACTTACCGCCTTCGCCGACACCAACATATTGCCCGATTCTGAAAAGGCCATTGAGGTGAAAGTAAGCGTACTGGCAGTACGAAGACCCTGCGCTTCTGCCTCAAATAGAATTTCCTGCGGTGGTTGCTCCCTGCTTCCCAACACACGGTCGGCCGCTAGCATGTTGGCAGACTCAAGCAGCAGCGCCTTCTCAAGGCGATCTGTAAAAAGTGCTATGCCGGTAACCGAGGTAACTGCCATTACCAAAGCAATAAATAAAAGCCGGATTTCACCGCCCTGCCAGTCACGCCATAGCAATCGCAAAGCCAATCCAATCAAAGTGTTGAGGGATTTTCTTTTTCCGACTTGAAGATTTATTGCATCAGGCACTAGCTACTGCCCCACTACCGGCACTATTTTTTTCATCGCTTACGGCTTCGCCAGCGACCAGCTTCACTATGCGGCCACATTTTTGCGCAAGACGTTCATCGTGGGTAACTAACACCAGGGTAGTGGAATACTCTCTATTTAAGTCAAATAATAATTCAACGATCTTGCCACCAGTGGCAGTATCCAGATTTCCGGTAGGTTCATCGGCAAACAGGATTCGCGCCTCTGTCGCAAAGGCTCTCGCAATCGCGACACGTTGTTGCTCTCCACCAGACAATTGATTTGGGTAGTGATGCCCCCGTTGCTGCAAACCCACTCGGGTGAGTAGACGTTTAGCGTTGGCACTTGCTTCAGGGTCACCTTTTAACTCTATTGGCAGCATTACATTTTCCAAAGCTGTCAGGCCAGGTAACAACTGAAAAGACTGGAACACAAAACCCACCAACTGCCCCCGCAATATCGCACGCTGTTCTTCATCCATGGAGATTAAGCTTTGACCATCCAACACTACATCACCTGAGCTGGCACTATCTAAACCAGCCATGAGACCAAGCAAAGTGGACTTCCCAGAGCCTGAAGCCCCGACTATCGCTACGGTTTCTGCAATATCGATGTCCAGACTGACCGATTTCAAAATGGTCAGCAGCCCCTCAGTGGTATCCACGCTTTTTGTTAACTTCTCTACTCGAATCATGTGTTCACGGTCTCTCATGGCTGTGCTGGATACAGTGGAGATTATAGTCTAATTTGTCCCTCGGTATGGATTGCAATAGGCGTTTGTCTCTATTAGATACAAACTCTATAAAATGCAGACTCCACGAAAACGGTCATTTACTGTAGGATACTGACTCGAAACAGGTTTAACATATTCTTCATTTATAGTTGTTATTGATGCGATGAGACCCCTTATAACTCGACTATGGGCTTTTAATCTGGCTTGCTTGTTGTATTCCAGCAGTTGGGCAGCAGAGGATAAACTCACCCTGCTGGTCTATGGTGACAGCCTGAGTGCCGCCTATGGTATTGATGAGAATCAGGGCTGGGTGAATCTGCTGACACTAAAACTGAATGCCGAGGGCAGCCCTGTTCAGGTAATCAATGGCAGTGTAAGTGGAGAAACCACCACTGGCGGCCTGGCCCGATTGCCAGCGATGCTTGAAGGCCACAAACCTGAGTTGATGATACTTGAGCTTGGAGGCAATGACGGGCTACGTGGATTACCCATTGACATCATGCGCGAGAACCTGGCGAAAATGGTAGACCTTGCGGAAACTTCCGGCGCCCGGGTATTACTCATAGGAACTCAAATTCCCCCTAACTACGGCCCGAGGTACACGGTTCCTTTCTTCGAAACCTATGCAGAATTAGCCATGGAAAAGAATTTACCCTTGGTGCCTTTTCTAATCGATGGCATTCCGCAACAACCAGAGCTAATGCAAAATGACGGCATCCACCCACATGCTGAAGCACAATCCATGATTCTCGATAACGTATGGCCAATTCTTGCGCCATTGTTAAAAAAAACAGAGGAAAGCAGAAACCAGCACGGCGCAAAAACCGATAAGCCTATCCAATAAGGCGGATCCTGGCTTGAGGCCACTGGTAAACGGTCTATTTTCTGTTAACAATAGAAAGATACTGCGCTATAACCCGGGGAATGCCCTGCTGCAAACTCTCCACCACTAGTGCATGGCCTATGGAAACCTCCAGAATACCAGGAATTTCCAGAAACTTAGAAAGGTTTCGCAGATTCAGATCATGGCCTGCATTAATGCCGATTCCCAGTTGCTCTGCCTTTGCTGCGGCTTCTTTATATCGCTGAAATGCTGACTCCTGCCGTGAGCCTCCAAAGTGACTTGCATAGTCCTCTGTATACAGCTCAATTCGATTAGCGCCTACACCGAGGGCCAACTCTACCCCTATTGGATCAGGATCCAGGAACAGACTGCTGCGAATGCCGTGCCCCCGTAATTTGGCCAGGGCCTCCCTTAAGCGAACCTCGTTCGCAAGAATATCCCAGCCATGATCCGAGGTAAGTTGATCGGGTTTATCGGGAACCAGGGTACACTGAGCAGGACTTAGCTCAAGGATCATCTCGATGAACTCATCCGAAGGATAGCCCTCGATATTAAATTCAATTCCGGGTTTACCAGCCAGGTACTCATCGAGCTGGTAGACATCAAGCCGAGTAATATGACGCTCATCTGGCCGAGGATGCACGGTAATCCCCTTGACCCCCAAGCCAACAAGCTGCTCGGAAAACTCAAGCACAGAAGGAAAGTCTCGCCCGCGAGAGTTTCTTAGTAAAGCAATCTTGTTTACATTAACACTGAGTACGGTCAATGTTATTCCTGTTGGCGACTTTGAGTAGTACTTTCATCATGCTTGCAAAAAATCTGAAACAATTTTCCGCAGCGTCTGCGGCCAACTACCTGCTGTGCCAGCCCCAATTATTCAAACTTCCGAACAGACCGTGCAAAACCAACAACGGGATTCCAGCGCTTGAATATTGTCGATAGTTCAACTTCATCGCGAGCGAAACTCAGGACAAGGACTTCAGCAGTTCGAGAGCATCCTCATGATGAGTTTTTGTTTTTACCTTGTCCATAATGTGTCTTAAACGACCTTGTTTATCGACAATAAAAGTCGTGCGCAAAATGCCCATGTATTCGCGACCCATGAATTTTTTCAAACCCCAGACATCGTATCTGTCAGCTATCAAATGGCCTTCATCAGCAAGCAGATTAAAATTTAGATTTTCCTTTTCTTCAAATTTGGCCAATTTTTTCACAGGATCCGGACTCAAACCCAGAGCAACGGCATCCAGTTTCGCCAATTGTTTCTTCGAATCACGCAAAGCGCAGGCCTGTACCGTACACCCTGGTGTCATTGCCTTTGGGTAAAAATACAGCACCACATTGAACTTGCCTCTAAAATCTTTCAAGCTGACGTCTTCACCAGCCTGATTCTGCAAGGTAAAGGTCGGTGCCATATTGCCCAATTTTAATGCGCTCATAGATTCCACTCTCTGCTATTCGACCAGCTCATGTTCGAAGCCTGTAAACCAGGTCTTATTATACCGACTGCCATCGTATTCACTAGTGAACTCAGGATCTTATTCATTCTGAATCCTGTTTATTACCCCACTGGTAATCAGTGGCTTGATTCACAGCCGATCTATTCGTCATGCTATTATCCGCCTGTGAATTCACCAATAAAATCCATCGTTGTACTAACTGGCGCAGGCATTTCCGCCGAATCTGGTATTAAAACGTTCCGTGCCAGCGATGGTTTGTGGGAAAACCACCCGCTAGAAGAAGTTGCCACCCGCGAAGGCTTCGAGCGTAACCCGCAATTGGTTTGCGAATTTTACAATCAACGCCGACACCAGCTACTGTCTACCGAGACCAGGCCAAATCCCGCACACAGCGCCCTGGCAAAATTCGAACATGATTTTCCTGGTAACTTCCTTCTGGTAACCCAGAATGTCGATAACCTCCACGAACGGGCCGGCTCGCAAAATTTACTACACATACACGGCGAGCTATTAAAAATGCGCTGCCTCAATTCACAACTGGTGTTTGACGTTAAGGAAGATTTTGCCTTTGATACGAACTGTCGATGCTGTCACTCACCTGGAAATCTGCGACCACATATCGTTTGGTTTGGCGAAATGCCTTTTCATATGAATAAGATAAATCAGGCTCTGGAAAGTTGTGACCTTTTTATCGCTATAGGAACTTCGGGAAAGGTCTATCCAGCGTCCAGCTTCTATCAAAAGGCGAAGAGTCGAAAGGCACACACTGTTGAACTAAATCTTGCAGCAACTGGATCAGGGTTTGACAATCATGTTTATGGAAAAGCATCGAAAATTGTGCCACAGTATTTTCAAAGTTTGTTAACTTGAGTTGAGGCAGCGAATGTATTCAGTTTGTTATAGGTGTAACTATGATTGCTAAGATTGGCCTGGGCATTGCTGGGTTTTTCGTATTGCTATTGATCCTGGTCACTGCAACTTACTTTTTAACTATGCCCCAATCCGTGCCGCAAGGCTCTGATAGCGAAGAGTGGCTGCAAGTCGGGCCTTTCTCTGTTGGCATGACGGAAATAAGCTTCGTCGATGAAAGCAGAGAAACCGCAGCAAACAACGATGCTCCTCGCATTGCAACGCGAACCTTTCCCGCCAGTGTTTGGTATCCCGAAGACGCCGCGGGGAACCACCCTTTGCTATTACACAGCCACGGTTTTCTTTCCCAACGCACTGACCTGAACTATGTTGCCGAGCAATTAGCCAGCTATGGTTACGTTGTTGCCGCTGCCAACTATCCTCTCACGTCTGGTGGCGCAGCCGGTGGGCCGAACGCTAATGATCTGGTCAACCAAGCTGCGGATGTTAGCTTTCTACTGGATTCCGTGCTACATCTGTCTGACAGCGACAAACCCTTCACTGGCAGCATAGACAGCTCTCGCATCGGCCTGATGGGCTATTCTTTAGGGGGCATTACCACCACGCTGGCTACCTATCACCCCAGGCTTCGAGATAAGCGAATCAAGGCAGCTATCTCAATTGCGGGGCCAACAGCAGGCTTGGTGAGTAAGTTTTATGAAACCAGCGAGGTACCATTTATGATGATAGCTGGTACGCTGGACTCACTTATTAATTTCAACGCCAATGCTGCGATTATTCCGGAACGGGTTCGCAATAGCGTTCTAGTTGAAATTACAGGAGGCACACATCTCGGCTTTGCCTCCATTGCCGAACCCATGCTGCGCCTCATGAATCACCCGGATGGTCTGGGTTGCTCCGCCGTGCTATCCAACCTGGACGAAGACTCTGATGCGGCATTCAGGGCCTTGGGAAATGAAGCCGATGGCATCGTTATTGACTCCAGCCTTCCTGAGGTCTGCGCTACCATACCCACTGAAAAGAGGCTGCATCCAGGCCGTCAACACATGATTACGACCATAGCCGTGCTTTCTTTCTTCGAATATGTATTCAATGAAGATTCAGATCGACAGGAAAAAGCTTACCTGGAACTTAGCAGCTCACTTGCTTCAGATTTCCCGGAAGCCAAGGTCAGCGGTCAGCTATTTGACTGACAACTCATATTATTCCTAAGCTCTAAAAATAGCTGTTTGCGGTAACAAACAACTTTCCTTGCTACACAGTTGTAATTTGATTTGCAACTGGACCGAGTGCGATAAGCTATCGGCGGGCAACGATGAGCGTTTCAAATTCAGTTGGATTTTTAGGCTGTTTTCATAGATGGCTATACTACCGGTGTCGGTCACTGTGAGTTCACCGCTTGGCGGTGGAAGGCTACAGCTATCTAAGTTCCAGTGATTCTCTGTTGCTGCCAGAGAAACTTCAAGGGGATAGACAGTATCAGCAGTCTGGTTTGATGCGCTGATATGCCAATCAGGCATGAGCGCGATATCGATTTCTATTCCAAGCTGATTACTACTATCGACAGGCCTTCTTCTACAGCCAAGTTTGGCTCTTCCCCCATTGATCCACTGAACACAATCCCTGGAACCTTGTCCTGAATCAATCATAACTTTAAGCATGCTGGAGTGGCTCAGAGGCTTGTCATTGACATCTCCCAGCAACGCGGCGATGCCTTGGTCAAGTTTCTCGCCATAGACTAAATCGCCCGTCTCTTTTGCTTCGCTCAGCCGGGCATTGCGCCTCTTCAATGAGAGCAAACACCCAAAAGCGGTCGCTACTGGTGAAAGACTGGCAGCATCGCTGGCATTACGTGAGCGCGTAAGTTGGGGACCGGTTTGCTGTTTTGGTCCCAAGAAAAAACCGCCATGCTCCAGGTTCCAAAACTCCTTCATGGCAACACTCATCAAGTTACTTGCCTGCTCCAGATATTTGATCTTGTCTGTAACATCAAACAGGCAAATTAAAGCCTGCGAGAAATTCGCATAGTCTTCCAGTTGACCTGCTATGGACACCGCGCCGTCAAGATAGATACGCTTTAGCATGCCGTTGTCGTCAACATTTGTTTTCCAGACAAAATGCGCGGCTCTTTCCGCAATCAATAAATAGGCATCACTGTCAAATGTACAGGCGGCTTTGATGAACGTAGTCATCATGGCCGCCGTCCAGGCCACGATTAACTTGTCATCGCGTAAGGGATGGATTCTATTTTCCCTACATTGATACAGTACCTGTAGAATTCTATCCAGATTCAGGTAAAAGTCAGCGTCGCCCGATTCCTCGGCGAATTCCTCCAAGGGCCTGGCAAGACTCAAACTATTCGACCCTTCGAAATTCCCGAACTCGCTAAGGGAAAACAGCCTGCTGATAAATTCAAAATCAGCGGGCTGCAACGCTTGCTTAAGCTGATCTATGGTCCAGGTAAAGAAAGCGCCCTCTTCTCCTTCGCTATCAGCATCAGTGGCCGAGTAGAACCCACCTTCTGGCAATTGCATATCCCGCGCTACATAGTTCAGTATTTGTTGAGTGATTCGGCGAAACAAAGGCTTACCGCTCAGCTCATAGGCTTCCAGATAGGCCAAGCCTAATTGCGATTGGTTATAAAGCATTTTCTCAAAGTGAGGCACTAACCATTGTGCATCCACACTGTAACGATGAAAGCCGCCTGCAATCTGATCATAGATACCTCCTCTGGCCATCCCTTCCAGGGCGCGATCAACAAAGGCCATTGACCTCACATCACGCTGTCTTCGAATGTGATCTAACAACAGCAACAATAATGGCTCCTGTGGAAATTTTGGCTCCCCTGAAAGACCGCCAAAGCGACGATCCTCACGTTGGAATACTGCTTCGATGGTGTTTTCAACAATATCTTTTTGCAGAGACGACGCCTGCTTACGATCACTTAAAATACGGTCTATCGCTTCCGCAATCTGGTGCGCGCTGGATTCTAACTCATCGTATTTTTTCTTCCAGGCCTGTGCAATTTGATTCAATAAGGAGATGAAAGAAGCCGCTGGAAAATAGGTCGCAGCAAAAAATGGTTTCCCGTCCGCCAACAGAAAACTGGACATAGGCCATCCACCCTGACCAGACACGAGCTGCACTCCTGTCATATAAATTTCATCAATATCAGGATATTGCTCCCTGTCCATTTTGATGCAAATAAAATCTCTATTAAGCACCTCAGCAACTTCTATATTGTCAAAACTCTCAACTTCCATGACATGGCACCAGTGGCAGGTTGAATAGCCTATAGAAAGAAATACCGGCTTGTTCTGCGTTTTCGCCTGTGCGAACGCCTCTGCGCCCCAAGAAAACCAATTGACCGGGTTATGGGCATGTTGCAGAAGATAAGGAGAGTCTTCGCGAACCAGGCGATTGATGAACAGGGCGACGCCATCCTCACGCAAATGCTCAGTACGTTTATCATAACTACCGTGCTTCGTCCGCTCCAGTTCTCGCAATTCGGTTTCGAGTTCATTGTCGATGGGGTCAGTCATAGCTTATTTTTCCAACTCTGTTCTGGCTAATGGTGCTAATGCAAATTTCGGCGTTGTCCGGGAATTTCAACGGCTGGCGCTGAGCATAAAAACCGGGATTCACCATTAGCAGCTCTGCTGATTGTCATTCTCATCGAATCACTCTCGTCGCACACAAGCCTACCTTAGTTCCCGCGATAGAGGAATCTAGTGTCGACAGGATGCCGATCATTGCTATACTGGCAAACGACAAGACCCATCCAGCGCGCAGGTATAAACACAACCACAACCATGAGCACAGCCACAACCATGAGTACAACCACAACCATTCATAAACTCATCAAAACCCGCGGCGCACCAATAACATCCCCTGCCTCCCCTACCTTCCCTCCCCCGGGCTTTCAGGCCGCAGGATCGAAATGGAGGAGAGGCGCCAGGCGCTGGTTCACCTCCGCGGCGGTTCTGCTCGCCCTTATGCTCTCGGCAACCGGGGCCAGTGCGCAGAATAACCCAGCCACCGGAGTACCGACCATTAGCGGCGACCCAATCAGGGGCGCGCTCCTGGCATCGAACATCACTGCCCTCGAAGCTGCCAATCTCGCTATTGTCCCGGTTTACACCTATCAATGGAACAGGCACTCCGGGGGCGTGGACACGGCGATCAACGGCGCGACCACTGCAAGCTACATCCCGACCCGGGACGATGTCGGTCAGAGGATCACCGTGACGGTCGGCTTCACTAATCGCTCAATCGAACCTGATAGCCGGACCAGCGTACCCACGGCGCCGGTGGCCGATGCCAACACCCCGCCCACCGGAGTACCGAGCATTAGCGGCACTCTGATCGAAGGCAGGGAACTGACGGCGGATACCTCGGGCATCAGCGATGCCAATGGCCCTGAGACCCTGTCATTCACCTATCAATGGAACAGGCGGTCCGGGAGCACGGACAGGGCGATCGGCGGCGCAACCAACCGCACCTACACCCTGACCCAGGGCGATGTCGGCGAGATGATCACCGTGACCGTCCGCTATACCGATGCCAATAACACCAACGAAAGCCTGACCAGCGCGCCCACGTCGGCGATTATGGCGAATATGCCGCCCACCGCCAATGCCGGTGCAAATCAGAGGTGGGACAAGGGCACAGAAGTCACGCTGGATGGCAGGGGCAGTTCCGACCCCGATGGCAATAATTCAGACCTGACCTATCTCTGGTCCCAGGATGCTGGCGCCACGGTGACTTTAAGCGATACGACAGCCGCACAACCAACCTTCACCGTTCCAAACACGATACCGACATCTGGCCCGGCCTCGTACACTTTCAGCCTGGTCGTCTCTGACGGGCAGGCATCGTCCACCAACGAGGCAACCGTCAGAATCTTTATCAGACCGCTGTTTCGGACAGGCATTGCTAATCAGACCTACAAAACGGGCAATGCCATTACTGATCTGGCTTTGCCCACGGCGCTGTCGGGGCCCAGGGCAGTGCCGAGTACCAATACCTATACGCTGACGCCTGTTCCTCTGCCGGCTGGACTGGCCTTTAATGCTACCAGCCGCATACTGTCTGGTACGCCGACCAGCGCCGGAACCTTTAACCTGACCTACACCGCGACAAATGAGGACGGAGACACGGATTCGCTGGCGTTCACCATCACCACCGCAGCCAATAACGCCCCCACCAGCAGCGGGCTGACGGTCTCGATAGAAGAGGATACCGCCCACAGCTTTGGGTTGGGCGAGTTCAACTTTGCCGATGCCGACGGCGATGACCTGCACAGCCTGCGCATCGACACACTGCCCGCAACCGGCAGCCTGACCCTCGACGGCGCTGCGGTGACCGCCAGGCAGGTGATTGGGGTTGGGGATATTGGGACGCTGGTGTTCACGCCGGCCGCGAATGCCACCGGCGATGTGACCTTCACCTACAGCGTCTCCGACGGCATTGACTTCAGTGCCACGGCCACGGCAACCATCACCATCACTGGCGTCAATGACCCGCCCACCGCCAATGCCGGTTCAAATCAGCGGGCGAGCAAGGGCACAGAAGTCACGCTGGATGGCAGGGGCAGTTCCGACCCCGATGGCGACAACCTGACCTATCTCTGGTCCCAGGATGCCGGCGCCACCACAGTGACTTTAAGCGATACGACAGCCCCACAACCAAGGTTCACCATTCCGAACCTGATACCGACAACTGCCCCGGCCTCGTACACTTTCAGGTTGGTCGTTAATGACGGGCAGGCATCGTCCACCAACGAGACAACCGTCAGAATCTTTATCAGGCCGCTGTTTCGGACAAGCATTGCTAATCAGACCTTCAGCGAGGGCAATGCAATTACGCCTGTAACTTTGCCCACGGCGCTGTCGGGGCCTGGGTCAGTGCCGAGTACCAATACCTATACGCTAACTTCTCTGCCGGCTGGACTGGCCTTTAATGCTACCAGCCGCACACTGTCTGGTACGCCGACCAGCCCCGGAACCTTTGACCTGACCTACACCGCGACAAATGGGGACGGAGACACGGATTCTCTGAGCTTTAGCATTGAAGTGATAACCCCCAATGTCCCGCCCACCGCCGATGCTGGTGCTGACCAGACCGTCGCCGAGGGCGCCAGCGTCACCCTGAACGGCAGTGGCGACGACCCAGATGGCGATAACGACGCCTTGACCTACGCCTGGACTCAAGTCGGCACCCCAATGGTAACCCTGAGCGGCGAGGACACCGCCGCACCGACCTTCACCGCACCTGCCGACCTGCTGACCACTACCCCGCTGGAGTTCTCGCTAACCGTGAACGATGGCGAAGACGACTCTCAAGGGAATACCGTCACCATCACCATCACCGGCGTCAATGACCCGCCCATCGCCAATGCCGGTGCTGACCAGACCGTCGCCGAGGGCGCGACCGTCACTCTGGACGGCAGTGGCAGTTCCGATTCGGAGGGCGAGAACTTGACCTACGCCTGGACTCAAGTCGGCACCCCAATGGTGTCCCTGAGCGGTGAGAACACCGCCGCACCAACCTTCACCGCACCTGCCGACCTGCTGAACGATGCAACCCTGGAGTTCTCCCTGGTCGTGAACGATGGCGAGAGTGACTCGGCTGCCGCTACCGTCACCATCACCATCACCGGCGTCAATGACCCGCCCATCGCCAATGCCGGGCCGGATCAAAACAACATCGCCGAGGGCGCCAGCGTCACCCTGGACGGCAGTGGCAACGATCCGGATGGCGATAACGACGCCTTGACCTACGCCTGGACTCAAGTCGGCACCCCACCGGTGGCCCTGAACGACGCGGACACCGCCACACCGACCTTCACCGCACCTGCCGACCTGCTGACCGATGCAACCCTGGAGTTCTCCCTGGTCGTGAACGATGGGACGAATGACTCGGCTGCCGATAGCGTCACCATCGCCATCACTGGCGAAAATGACCGGCCCGTCGCCAATGCCGGTTCAGATCAGAGGTGGGGCAAGGGCACAGAAGTCACGCTGGATGGTACGGGCAGTTCCGATCCCGATGGCGACAACCTGAGCTATCTCTGGTCCCAGGGTACCAGCGCCACCACGGTGACTTTAAGCGATACGACAGCCGCACAGCCAACATTCACCATTCCAACCGCGATACCAGAAGGCCCGGCCTTGTACACTTTCATCTTGGTGGTTAATGACGGAGCGCTCTCGTCCACCAACCACGGAGGGTCCTCGTCCACCAACGAGGCAACCGTCCGCATCTTTGTCAGACCGCTGTTTCGGGAAACCATTGATACTCAGACCTACAGCCTGGGCAATGCAATTACTGATCTGACTTTACCCACGGCACAGGGGGGGCCCGCGTCATTGCAAAGTTTCAATACCTATACGCTGGCTCCTCTGCCCCCTGGGCTGACCTTTAATACTGCCAGCCGCATACTGTCTGGTACGCCGACAACAGCCGGGACGTCTAACCTGACCTACACCGCGACAAATGGGGACGGACACACGGATTCACTGACATTCTCCATCACCATCAACGCGCCCACCAACACCCCGCCGACCGGAGTACCGACCATTAGCGGCACGACCACCCAGGGTGAGACCCTGACGGTGGATACCTCGGGCATTAGCGATGCCGATGGCCCTGCTAGCCTGCCGTTCACCTATCAATGGAACAGGCGATCCGGGAGCACGGACACGGCGATCGGCGGCGCGACCAACAGCACCTACATCCTGACCCAGGACGATGTGGGTCAGATGATCACTGTGTCCGTCCGCTATACCGATGCCGGGAACAGGCAGGAAAGCCTGACCAGCGCGCCCACGGCGGCGGTGACCAATACCAATGACGGTCCCGTCGGCGTACCGACCATTAGCGGCACGACCACCCAGGGTGAGACCCTGACGGCGGACACCTCGGGCATTAGCGATGCCGATGGCCCTGCTACCCTGTCATTCACCTATCAATGGAACAGGCGGTCCGGGAGCACGGACACGGCGATCAGCGGCGCGACCTCTGCAAGCTACATCCTGACCCAGGACGATGTGGGCGAGACGATCACCGTGACCGTCCGCTATACCGATGCTGGGAACACGCAGGAAAGCCTGACCAGCGCGCCCACGGCGGCGGTGGCCAATACCAATGACGCGCCGACCGGCGTACCGACCACTAGCGGCACGACCACCCAGGGTGAGACACTGACGGTGGATACCTCGGGCATCAGCGATGCCGATGGCCCTGCTACCCTGTCATTCACCTATCAATGGAACAGGCGATCCGGGAGCACGGACACGGCGATCAGCGGCGCGACCTCTGCAAGCTACATCCTGACCCAGGACGATGTGGGCGAGACGATCACCGTGTCCGTCCGCTATACCGATGCCGGGAACAGGCAGGAAAGCCTGACCAGCGCGCCCACGGCGGCGGTGACCAATACCAATGACGGTCCCGTCGGCGTACCGACCATTAGCGGCACGACCACCCAGGGTGAGACCCTGACGGCGGACACCTCGGGCATTAGCGATGCCGATGGCCCTGCTTCTCTGCCGTTCACCTATCAATGGAACAGGCGGTCCGGGAGCACGGACACGGCGATCGGCGGTGCGACCAACAGCACCTACATCCTGACCCAGGACGATGTGGGCGATCAAATCACCGTGTCTGTGCGCTATACCGATACCGGGAACACGCAGGAAAGCCTGACCAGCGCGCCCACGGCGGCGGTGGCCAATACCAATGACGCGCCGACCGGCGTACCGACCATTAGCGGCACGACCACCCAGGGCGAGACCCTGACGGTGGATACCTCGGGCATCAGCGATGCCGATGGCCCTGCTTCTCTGCCGTTCACCTATCAATGGAACAGGCGGTCCGGGAGCACGGACACGGCGATCGGCGGCGCGACCAACAGCACCTACATCCTGACCCAGGACGATGTGGGCGAGACGATCACCGTGTCCGTCCGCTATACCGATGCCGGGAACAGGCAGGAAAGCCTGACCAGCGCGCCCACGGCGGCGGTGACCAATACCAATGACGGTCCCGTCGGCGTACCGACCATTAGCGGCACGACCACCCAGGGTGAGACCCTGACGGCGGACACCTCGGGCATTAGCGATGCCGATGGCCCTGCTACCCTGTCATTCACCTATCAATGGAACAGGCGGTCCGGGAGCACGGACACGGCGATCAGCGGCGCGACCTCTGCAAGCTACATCCTGACCCAGGACGATGTGGGCGAGACGATCACCGTGACCGTCCGCTATACCGATGCTGGGAACACGCAGGAAAGCCTGACCAGCGCGCCCACGGCGGCGGTGGCCAATACCAATGACGGTCCCGTCGGCGTACCGACCATTAGCGGCACGACCACCCAGGGTGAGACCCTGACGGTGGATACCTCGGGCATCAGCGATGCCGATGGCCCTGCTTCTCTGCCGTTCACCTATCAATGGAACAGGCGGTCCGGGAGCACGGACACGGCGATCGGCGGTGCGACCAACAGCACCTACATCCTGACCCAGGACGATGTGGGCGATCAAATCACCGTGTCTGTGCGCTATACCGATACCGGGAACAGGCAGGAAAGCCTGACCAGCGCGCCCACGGCGGCGGTGGCCAATACCAATGACGCGCCGACCGGCGTACCGACCATTAGCGGCACGACCACCCAGGGCGAGACCCTGACGGTGGATACCTCGGGCATCAGCGATGCCGATGGCCCTGCTTCTCTGCCGTTCACCTATCAATGGAACAGGCGGTCCGGGAGCACGGACACGGCGATCGGCGGCGCGACCAACAGCACCTACATCCTGACCCAGGACGATGTGGGCGAGACGATCACCGTGTCCGTCCGCTATACCGATGCCGGGAACAGGCAGGAAAGCCTGACCAGCGCGCCCACGGCGGCGGTGACCAATACCAATGACGGTCCCGTCGGCGTACCGACCATTAGCGGCACGACCACCCAGGGTGAGACCCTGACGGCGGACACCTCGGGCATTAGCGATGCCGATGGCCCTGCTACCCTGTCATTCACCTATCAATGGAACAGGCGGTCCGGGAGCACGGACACGGCGATCAGCGGCGCGACCTCTGCAAGCTACATCCTGACCCAGGACGATGTGGGCGAGACGATCACCGTGACCGTCCGCTATACCGATGCTGGGAACACGCAGGAAAGCCTGACCAGCGCGCCCACGGCGGCGGTGGCCAATACCAATGACGGTCCCGTCGGCGTACCGACCATTAGCGGCACGACCACCCAGGGTGAGACCCTGACGGTGGATACCTCGGGCATCAGCGATGCCGATGGCCCTGCTTCTCTGCCGTTCACCTATCAATGGAACAGGCGGTCCGGGAGCACGGACACGGCGATCGGCGGTGCGACCAACAGCACCTACATCCTGACCCAGGACGATGTGGGCGATCAAATCACCGTGTCTGTGCGCTATACCGATACCGGGAACACGCAGGAAAGCCTGACCAGCGCGCCCACGGCGGCGGTGGCCAATACCAATGACGGTCCCGTCGGCGTACCGACCACTAGCGGCACGACCACCCAGGGCGAGACCCTGACGGTGGATACCTCGGGCATTAGCGATGCCGATGGCCCTGCTAGCCTGTCATTCACCTATCAATGGAACAGGCGGTCCGGGAGCACGGACACGGCGATCGGCGGCGCGACCTCTGCAAGCTACATCCTGACCCAGGCCGATGTGGGCGAGACGATCACCGTGACCGTCCGCTATACCGATGCCGGGAACACGCAGGAAAGCCTGACCAGCGCGCCCACGGCGGCGGTGACCAATACCAATGACGCGCCGACCGGCGTACCGACCATTAGCGGCACGACCACCCAGGGTGAGACCCTGACGGCGGACACCTCGGGCATTAGCGATGCCGATGGCCCTGCTAGCCTGTCATTCACCTATCAATGGAACAGGCGGTCCGGGAGCACGGACACGGCGATCAGCGGCGCGACCTCTGCAAGCTACATCCTGACCCAGGACGATGTGGGCGAGACGATCACCGTGACCGTCCGCTATACCGATGCTGGGAACACGCAGGAAAGCCTGACCAGCGCGCCCACGGCGGCGGTGGCCAATACCAATGACGGTCCCGTCGGCGTACCGACCATTAGCGGCACGACCACCCAGGGTGAGACCCTGACGGTGGATACCTCGGGCATCAGCGATGCCGATGGCCCTGCTTCTCTGCCGTTCACCTATCAATGGAACAGGCGGTCCGGGAGCACGGACACGGCGATCGGCGGCGCGACCAACAGCACCTACATCCTGACCCAGGACGATGTGGGTCAGACGATCACCGTGACGGTCAGCTATGTCGATGCCGGCCTCAGGGCGGAAAGCCTGACCAGCGCGCCCACGGCGGCGGTGACCAATATCAATGACGCGCCGACCGGCGTACCGACCATTAGCGGCACGACCACCGAGGGTGAGACCCTGACGGCGGATACCTCGGGCATTAGCGATGCCGATGGCCCTGATACCCTGTCATTCACCTATCAATGGAACAGGCGATCCGGGAGCACGGACACGGCGATCAGCGGCGCGACCAACAGCACCTACATCCTGTCCCAGGCCGATGTGGGCGAGACGATCACCGTGTCCGTCCGCTATACCGATGCCGGGAACACGCAGGAAAGCCTGACCAGCGTGCCCACGGTGCTGATTACAGCGAGTTCAAGGCCTGCTCCGCCACCACCAGCACCTGGCCCAGACCCTGACCCTGACCCTGATCCAGAGCCTCCGCCAGATGAGGACGATGGGTTACAACTTCTCAACGCAGAAGGTTTTCCTGTCTCAGGTCTCACTATAGTGGTTGGAGAAACCAGGGAAGTGAGCATCCAGGGTGGGTTTCCGCCGTTCTTCGTCAGCGGCGACCTCGGCGGGACGACGCGGTCGGTTGTTGCTGGCAGGACGCTGCTTGTCACCGGGGTGAATGCAGGCCAGGCGCGGCTGCGCATTCGAGATATAAGGGAAGCCTTTAGCTTCCTGCCAGTGAATGTAACGACGCTGCCGCCGGTGTTAAACCCCGAGGCAGACGATGGTACAGGCACGGAGGCGGTGTTCCGCAGCGGGGCAAGCAGTGACGGCGGCGACAGCTACTTCGAGGATGGCAGCTTCCCGGTGGGTGAGGAGCTGGATATCGTGTTTACCATCACAGCACGCAGCATTGATGTGGGGGAGCAGGCCAATGTTGTGGTGGCGGCAAGAAGCGCGTCCGCTCCTGAGACGGTGTGGTTACTGACGCAGTCTGGACTGGTGCTTTATGATGGTGAAACCCTGGCCTATTTCGAGGAAGACCTCATGCTGGAGGCGGGGGTCAGGCTTATCAATCTCACCCCTGAGCCGGTCATGCTGTCGTCTGCGGAGCTGGGTAATTGGGAGTTGTATATTGGCTATCAGCTTGACAGCGGTGAGTTGTTCTATCACACGGAGCCTTTGCGGATAGAGGTGGTGGAGTGAGACGCGCCAGAACCTGCGCAAATGTTACTCCCGCAGCGACCCTGTTCAAGCCCTGGATTCGATCATCAGGGGTGTTGGGCCAGCTTCGGGAGTAGCTTCCGCGTTGCGCCCAGGCTGCATGAGCCTGATTACACGCGCCGGGTGCTTTCAGGTAGCCAGTCCGGGATAGCGGGTGGAAACAAATTGCCTGTCTCTCGATCAGCGGTTACAAAATTACCCTTCACGTATTCCCGCTTGCCTCCTACTGCCCGGACAGTCAGTCACACTTACAATTTCCCTTAGAATGCCCTACATTAGAGGCATTGTGGCACCCTGTCACGAATACCACGGAGTATTACTATGACTGGATTACGAACAGCTCGGGGCTGGACGCGAAATAGCTTAATCGCTCTCTCCCTGCTGACATTGGCTTCCTGTAGCGATAACGGAAACTCATCACGCACCGCGACCAGCAATGCAGTTCAGGGCAATACAGCACAGGCTGAAACTGCTGCCTTGGGGTATCGAAAAATCAACACGGCTAACGACAATGACCCTTTAAATGCGCAAATTTTCGAGCTGGACAATGGGCTTAGAGTCTATCTTACAGAGAATCATGAAGAGCCAAGGTTTTATGCCGAGATCGCGGTGCGCGCTGGCAGCAAACATGATCCAGCCGATGGCACTGGCTTGGCCCATTATCTGGAACACTTACTCTTTAAGGGCAATCAAAATCTGGGCAGCCTGGACTATGCTGCGGAGAAACCTCATCTTGATCGGATCGTCGAACTCTATGAAGAGCACCACAGCCAGACCGACCCTGCCAGGCGTGCAGAGATATACGCTCATATAAATAGCGAAGCGCAATTAGCTTCCCAATACTCCGTGCCGAATGAAATCGATAAAATCTATAACAGCATGGGTAGCACGGCGTTGAATGCCCACACCTGGTACGAAGAAACTGTGTACAAAATTGGCCTGCCTTCGAATCGATTACGACAATGGGCAGAAATTGAATCTGATCGCTTTGTTAACCCTGTCTTTAGACTTTTTCACACCGAGTTAGAAACGGTTTACGAAGAAAAGAATCGTACTTTAGATAACAAAGACAGAGTTATCGGCACGGCCATTGATGAAATGCTTTATAAAGTTCACCCCTATGGACAACAACCTACCATAGGTACAGTCGAGCATCTTAAAAATCCGTCTCTGGTTTACATTCAACATTATTTCGACAGCTATTATGTACCAAACAACATGGCTATCTTCATAAGCGGTGACATCAATATCGAAGAGACAATAGGCTTGATAAGTGAAAAATTTTCCCGGTGGGAAGCCAAACCACTTCCCGAAGTAGGACCCTGGCAGGAAGAACCTCTGCAAGGGGCGGAGCGCAGAACCGTGCAATACCCTGGCGAAGAACAAGTACAAATAGCATTTCGCACGGCGGATAACGGCAGCGAAGACAAGGAAGCGCTAATTTTACTGGATATGATTTTGGATAACCGCACTGCGGGTTTGATCAACCTGAACTTAAACCAACAGCAGTTAGTGACGAGAGCAGGATCGTCACCTTTGTTTTTGAACGATGCAGGTTCCCAGAACCTCTACGGTATTCCGAAACAAGATCAAACTCTTGAAGAGGTGGAACAGCTATTACTGGATCAATTGGAAATAGTTAAATCCGGTGATTTCGAAGACTGGATAATTGCGGCAATTATTAACGACTTCAAGAAAAATGAAAAAGCCGGGTTGGAATTCAATCAGGCAAGAGTCAGCATGATGCGGGACTCATTCATACAAGACACGGAATGGGACTATCACGTGGCTGAACTTGAACGTATGAGCCAATTGACAAAACAGGATGTAGTAGATGTAGCGCACAAGTATTTTGCCAACGACTATGTTGCCGTCTATCGCGTAGACGCGCAAAACGAACTGCCTGTAGTAGAAAAACCCCAGATCGATCCAGTGAACATAGATTCTTCTTTACAATCCGACTTCGCTGCGCAAATTTTGGCCATGGAGCACGAGGAAATTGAACCCACCTTTGTGGAAGCCGATAGAGATTACCGCGTTATTGAATTTGCCGAAGGTGTGAAGCTGTATTACGCACCTAATCCACTCAATGATCTTTTCTCATTTTCCGTGAACGTGGAAGTTGGCACAGAAGAAAACGAGAAATTAAGCTTGGCGGCGGCTTTGATGGATGTCGCTGGAACACAGAGCAAGAGCAATGAAGAGTTACAGAAAGAATGGTACCAAATGGGCACAGACTTTCGTTTTGGGACGAATGAAAACTCTTCCGGCATTGCAATTTCAGGTTTAGATGAGCAGTTCGAAGCTTCACTGGCACAAGCCCTGGATCTTATTAAGAACCCGACTGCGGACGAGCAAACCCTGGAGCAGATGAAAGGCATTCTTTTGAAGTCCAGGCAGGATCAGAAGAGCTCGCCGCCAGCCATAGCACGCGCTTTGTATTTATACAATCGCTACGGTGAAGAATCACCTATGCTGGAAGCATTGACCAGCGAGGAAATACAATCCTCTACGGTTGATGAATTACTTTCATTACCCGCAGAGTTACTCACCTACAAACACACTCTCTCTTATACGGGTTCTATGCCTCTGGAAGGTTTGGTGGCAGCCTTGCGCCGTCATCATGTGCTGGAAGGCGAGTTAAAAGATACACCAGCATATAGGTTCCGTACTGCCAGAACTATAGACGAAACCGAGATCTATGTCGTGGATCAACAAACGGCACAGGCTCAGGTTCGCATCGAATTTCCTGATGGCCAGTACAGCGAAGAGGACAGCGTCCTGTCATCTATCTATACCAATTATTTTGGTAGTGGAATGTCCAGTGTGGTATTTCAGGAATTAAGAGAAGCCAGGGCCCTGGCCTATACCGCTTCCGCACGATATGCACAGGGCAGCAGGCTGAACGATCAAAACATTATGTTAGGCGCCATAGGCACGCAAACTGACAAAACTGTGGATGCGCTTAACGCTTTTCTGGATTTAATCGACAATATGCCTGCCTCAACCGAAAGGTTTGACAGTTCGGTGGAGTCCCTTGTTAATCGTTACAGAACATCGAAAGTGAACTTTCGCGAAGTGATTGGCGCCGTGCGCAGTTGGGAGCGATTAGGTATAGAAGATGACCCTCGACGAGCACGCTATCAACAATTACAAACCGCTAGCATGGATGACTTGCTCAACTTCCAGCAGGAACACGTTAAAGACAGGCCAAAGCTAATATCAATTGTAGGCGACCTTTCCATTATTAAACAAGAGGAACTAGAACAATTTGGCAGGGTCAAACAAATCCGGATAGATGATTTGTTCGTAGACTAAAAAATAAGTTCGGCGACGGTGACAGTCGTCGCCATTGTTCAATGAAACGGCCTTCCCTGGGCTCATCTGGTGAGTCACACAGTCTCTGATTTTGCCTATGCCGACTATAACTAAATAGAATTCTGTTAGTTTGATAACCAACGAGTACTGCCGCGTATGCCAGCCTTATCCGTATCCGGGCTAGATAAAAGCTATGGCTCTTTAGCTGTCATCAACGGGCTCAATCTACAGATCGAGCACGGTTCGGTTCATGGATTGGTCGGCCTGAATGGCTCCGGAAAAACCACCACTATTGAGTGCATCCTCGGTTTGCAGGCAATTAACTCTGGCAATGTATCCGTATTAGGATTCTCACCTGACAAGCTGCATCTGGCAAAGGGTAGATTAGTCGCGATATTTGATAGTTCTGGCCTGCATCCTGATCTTACCGTACGCCAATGCCTTGACCACGCTATGTTGCTTTGTGAAAACCCCAAGCGCTCAGCCCTGGAAGTAGAGAAAATGTTGGGGATTAGCCGATTCAGCAATTTTAAGACTAAACATTTGTCTCTAGGTAACAAGCGGCGCGCCTCTATCGCACAAGCATTACTGGGACAACCCGAACTTATGGTACTAGATGAACCTTTCAACGGTCTCGACGCTGAAGCTGTCGATGATGTGCTACAGCTCATTACGATGCTTAATAAAGAACAAGGCACAGCCTTTTTGCTATCCAGCCACCAGCTTTCCTATTTGGAACAGATATGCAGTCATATCGCCATTCTGCATCAGGGAAGGATCGCACTAAGTGGTACCACTGCCAGCTTGTTGGGTAAAACCATCAGCATCGTTCAGATGAAAACAACTGAAATTAAATCCGCTACTGCGCTGATCAAAAATACCCCAGGTGTGCGGCTACTCAACATCGACGATCAGGGCTATCTCAATATCGCGATAGAGAGTATGGATCCCGCCTCGCTCAATCAATCCCTGGTGGAAAATCATATTCCGGTATCGGAACTAATTCCCAAACGCACCTCCCTCGCCACCCTGTTCAGAGAAATTACAAGCGAGGAAACGAAGTGAACGGTTTAGGCGTAGCAATCAGGGCAGAGGTTTTCGTTGCATTGCGCAGCTTCGCCAGCAAATTGATTGTGCTGACCCCTGCGTTAGTCGCCGCTATGCAATTGCTGATAGTCAAGATCAGTGATACCAGCCAACAAGCTCGAAGTAATTTTCTCGGCAGATCTGAATTTGAGCAGTTCATCGCGTCGAATGGCTACGGTTTTTTTGTCGATGGACTAAGCACGGGTCTCATTATGCTAGGGCTGTTGCTTGTCGCTCAGAGTGCCTATAGTTTTAGTTACGAACGAGATACAGGCAGCATAAGACATCTGCTAACCAGACGTATTAGTCGGATCAGCGTCTTAACCGCAAAACTAATTCATCTTCACCTGCTGGCGCTGCTCTCAGTGCTGCTTCTGCTAACGGTGAGTTATTTTCTAGGTAGCATGTTGTGGGAATACGGTGCAATCGTAGAAGATGGATTCGAGTTGATCAGCGAGCCAGAAATTCAAAGGGAAATTATATTGGGCTTGCAATTAGCCCTATTGCCGATTCCCGCCGCTATAGCGTTCGGACTCTTGGTTTCAGTTTCAGCGCAGTCTGCTACACAAGCTGTGACAACTGCGTTGGGCATCACTTTGGCGATCGATATCTTCAAAGGTCTATTAGGCAACTGGGCCAATTACATTTACGCGAGTTTTCAACCATCGCTAATAGATCAGTCTTATCTTCAGTCGGTTAGTCGACTCGTGCGCGGTTATTCTGACGTGCTCATTGACGACCGTGTTCTACAATTAAACATGTGGGCACCGTTACCTGCCTTGCTGTTATTCTTTGCAGCGGCCCTGTGGATAGTGCAACGAAGGAAAATCTGATTATGTCAACGCGATTCCTGAAAGGCTTAGCATCGACAGGCTGTGCAATCTGCCTACTGCTTTTGTCTGCCTGCGTTAGTTATGAACCATTAATTCTGGTGCCCGCCCTTAATTTGTCTCCAGAGCAAGTCAGCTTAACCCGCGTTGCCGCTCGCGACAAACAAAGAATCGATTTCGGACTCCAACCAGGGCTGAACGAAAGTGATTCCTTGAGCAATATTGAAATACTTCCTGGCGTGCGTGTTCGTGGAGTGTCCACTAATGGCCCCGCTGATTTAGCAGGGATTCAGCCAGGCGATATTATTCTTAGCATTGACGGCACTCTGACAAATCATCCAGATGTAATCGAAGCACTACAACAGCAAGCAGCAACGGAAGAAAATTATATTTTCACCGTACGTCGCAATACAGTAGTTTTCGAAGCGATGCTAACACCTAGAACTATTATCAATAACCCAGCGCCTCAGGAGCTTTATCGGGTTGACCCCATCGCGAGTCGGGCGGGCTACCGCACAGAAATGGTGAATATTAGCGGGCAAACGGCTGTCGCTGCTGCACGAGTTGTAGAAATATTTCCCGAGAGCCCCCTGGCTGCTGCCGGTATTTCTGCTGGTGATCTGATACTCACCATCAATGGAACTCCATTAAATTCTGCGCAGGATCTAGTTAGTCGCTTCAACTCAGAATTCGCATTGGGTGACACTGTGCAGGTAACAGTATCCAATGGGCAAGCCCTGTCCGAAGTTCGCTTCGATTTGTGGAATCCCGGCAGGCGAATCAGTGAAGTTTCTCTTGGGCCCCTATTACGCTACCAATCGTCCCTAACCCCTAAAACAAATAGCCTTTCCATTCTGGATTTTTGGCTATTTGCTTTCTACAGCTATAGCCGTGTAGACGAGGAACGATCTCATAGTATATTGGGTCTTATAAATTTTAGCAGTGATTTAGGCGAGCTGATCGAAGAAGAGAACTAATATGTCACTGAAGAGATTCGCAAAGACATCTTGCTTGAACCACACAGGCGCAATTCTTCTCCTGTGCTTACTCTCGCCGACGGCATCACAGGCGCAATCTAACTATCTTGCATTCGAGCTTGAGCAAGAGAACAACTGGCAACAACAATTGGTTCTCGAAGACCTGAATGGCGATGGTCGTAAAGATATTGTGTACGCCAATTACCAGCCTGGCATTGGTAGGGAGCTTCATCTCTTCTATCAACAAATCGACGGTAGTTTTTCTACCACAGCACAGAAGATTGAAATTAAAACCGAGATAATTGCCATAGGTTTCGCCGATCTAAGGCCGTTACCAGGAAAAGAACTAATCATGTTCTCCAATTCAGGCGTGTTCAGCCTTTCCGCGGCAATCGAAGCATACAGTGGCAATATAAAGCAGTTACTGCAATGGGAATTGATTGCTGCTGTACCTGATCTCGAAAGAGTGCAGTTCATTACAGATCTAAAAGACATCGACAATGATGGCGAAATCGACCTGCTCCTGCCGGGCGACAATGTTTATGGTTTTTTCAAAGGAACAGGAAGCGAAACCTTCAATTTGGTATCCACTTTTAGCACCAGCGACGAGAACGGTGTTCCTGTGCCACATAGTCGAAATGAAGGAGACATAGATGCGAGAATCAGCATCAACGCTGATACAGGGGTGATGATTCAATTAGTCTCCGGTTCCAACTCCCATTACGACGGTTTTATTGAGCAGTGGAACAAGCAAGCGCAACAAAGTCGATCCTTATTACGCACCGAGAACTGGATGCCTACGGCAGTCCTGGCCCATTTGAATGCAGATAACTTATTGGACATAGCCTATATCAACAGGGGTGAGGATGGGCTGGGACAACTCAATATCCATTTCCAGAACAGTCAATCTGGCTTCACAGAAAAACCGGATTGGACAGGTTCACTGAACACCAGCGGAGACATCCAACTCGTTGATATGGACAACGATCAACAACTTGATCTGCTGCGAGTGAGTGGTGAAGGCAACAGCCGAACTGTCTATTTTTTCCGCAATCACAATGGTGCTTTCGATCTGCAACTGCCAAATCAAGTCATGCGTTTCTCAGGTTACGATGTGCGTGTGAATCTCATTCACGTTGAAGATGGCCTGCCCCCATTGCTGAACGTGGCCTACTATACGATTCCGGTGATCGACGTGATACGTAATGCGAGTATCAATCGCACACAGCTATTATTCGACCGCAATAGTAGCGAACCTGATCAGTTTTTCAACCGGCGCCCAGACTCCCGGCTGGATGAGAGTTTTTCGGCAGCAGATGTTCGCGCTCTCTCGGAGCAAATGTCCCTGCTCTATGATGTCGATGGTGACGGTCGTAAAGATGCCCTTTATATTACGGAAAATGGCACTCTCGCGGCCAAACGAATCAATGAGAACCTGGTAATCGCGGGCGACCCGTTCTGGGAGTACGTTTCTTCAAGGAATGTGTTTGAGTTTGAAGTATTGCAACTGAATCAGGATGCTAAACCGGACTTGCTATTACGCCATGGTTCGACTACAAGTTTACTGGTTGCTTCACCATGAGTTTTTCTTCCCGCTTGTCTAAAACGGTTTTTACCAGTCTTATATCATTTGCGGTATCGGCCGCGGAGCTGGAGTTTTCGCAACAGAATTTTCAATTACCGATAGAGACTGAGGAGTTGCTCATTGCCGATCTCAACGGCGATAGACTGCAAGACCTGGTTTCTGTAGTTGACAACAAACTTCAGATCTACTTTCAATCTGAATCCGGGTTTGATTTCTCGGGCAATCCCGGCGTGATCGAATTTCCCGGACTAGCCGCAGGCTGGGATCTAAGCACTCAATACGGTGAATCGAACTCAAGCTCTATTATCGCCCTAATCGATGGCAAGGAAATACTTGCCTGGCGGGTAATCGGAGAAACTATACAGAGCCCCATTTCAGTTAAGTCAAATTTAAATGGCTATCTGAGCAAGGGGCTCAATCGCTTGCATTTCTCTCAAGATATCAATGGCGATGCCATAGACGATTTTCTTGTGCCAGGGGCTGGTGTCATCAATCTGTACATTAGCGATGGTAGCAGCGAAGGTGGTAAATTCAACTATGGAGAAGAACTGAGCGTGCGCTCGGAGTTGCGCATGAGCACAAATCTGAATGGAGCTGAATTAGAACGTCGCACGGGGCAATCCATTCGTATACCAATGATGGAATTGAGAGACGTCAACAGTGATGGATTCGACGACTTGATTTCTCGTACCCAGGAAGAACTCAATGTATTCATTGCCGACAACGGTGCCGACGAATACTTCCACAGCCAGGCGAGTTACTCTCTCGATATTCTGGAAATTGAGGAGCGACTGGGTGAATTCGATATCGATAAGCTGGATTTCTCCAACCTTACTGGGTTATTAGCCCTTACCCATGAAGAGATACTGGATGATATAGATGGTGATGGTGTTGACGATCTTCTGCTGCGAGAAGGAGGCAAGGTCTCTTTGTTTGCTGGCAACAACACCGGGATGAATTTTTCCGAACCACGGCAGGTATTACGCTCGGGAGGAAATGTACTCAGCGCCTTTCTGCAAGATGAAAACGAGGACGGCCTAAAAGATCTTTGGCTATGGCGAGTGGAAAGCATATCAGTAGGCGATATTTTTGTTTGGCTTGCGCTCTCAGGCAGCATCGCTATCGAGGCTTTTATTTATCCAAATGACGGAGAACGCTTCGCACGTCGACCATCTCGAAAGGTGACTATAGATTTGAAGTTTCCTTCTGTCATCAGCTTAGCATCGACCTTCCGCGATATAGAGAAAGATGTCAGAGAATCCAATCCCGATGAAAAAATCCATACCAGCCTGGCTGATCTGGATGCCAATCCCAGCGGTCAAGACTTGTTATTGATGGTTAACAAGCAAGTAGAGATTTTTTTGAACAGCGTACAGCCGGAAAATACACCAGAGGATGGTTCAGAATTATTTTTGGGCGTCCTGGATTACTCAAGAGAACGCGATAATTATGAGTTTAATGTTCGAGAGCTTATTGACAATATATCTATCGATGGCGTTAGACATTTAAATTCTGTAGCGAACAAAACAGCAGACACAATCATCGAGCTGGAAACGGAAGTGGTCATCGGAGACATAATTCCAGTTCAATTGAATAACGACAATCGAGATGACGTGTTTCTTTTTACTGATACAGACAGTAGTCACATCCGGGGAATACTGTTACTCTCGAACTGATTTTTGCTGCACAACACTCTATTAACTGAGGCTATCCGGGCTTGACACCATGAAACACGCAGTCTGGATAACACTGTTTATCTCCACTATGATTGTCAATATCGCTGCTGAATTAGCCTTCTATTTCAGCGGCGTTTACATCGCCATGTTTTATCGCATTGTGCTGGTCACTGGAATAACAGTTATCGCTGCAATTTTTGTTGGTGCTATTCTTTTAATACGCAAGTTGGAACAGGAAAAACCTCTCTCCGGTCATGTGAGCGATACCCTCGGAGCAGACAGGAAAAAGAGCTGATCATGAAAATTTTACTAGGCCTCGCTACACTATTCTTGGGGATTGCCAGTCTGTTTGCATACAATGGAACTCAACAAGGAAAATTACAAACGCAGCAATTGGACGACTATGACCGTCAAGTATCTCGATTGCTGTCTCAGATTGAAAACAACAGCCGACAAAGACTAGAGACTGAGAAACAAATTCAAGATTTAACAAATCAGCTGAATAACAACGATAAGCAGATCAGCGCTTTAGTTCGAGAACTGGACATTGCACAAAAACAGATTAACCCGGACTACGAGCAACTAGAGGCAAGAATTCGCCAACAGCTTAGTCGTGAAATCCAACAAGCCGACACAAGGAATAGGGATTCCCGTGTTACTTTGATCAAGCAACTGTCCGCATTAGGAGCCGAAGAAACAGGAGAGATTTTCGCATTGCACGGGCAGTACGGAGCGTTCCTGCAATCCCTGAATGTCAGCAATGAGCGCATGGAAGTTATCATCGCTGCTCTCGGCAATATGCTCGCCGCACAGAATCAAGCAAGAAGGCAACTGCTTCAAACCATGCAATCCGCTCCTCAAAATGCTAATGGAGAAGACTTGCTCAGGCAAATGATGGAACCTTCAAACCCAGAGGCTCAGCTTGAAATCCTCGCCTACGACCTGACAGAGTCTGAGTTAGACGCCTTCGCGGAATTTCAACGACAACGACAGGACACTGCCATTTCGATTATTTCGGGCGCAGCCTTTAGTGGTGGTGACGACCCTGTATTCTTCGGTGGAAACGTTGTTCCGAGCGGGGCAGGCGAAGCTGCTGCCATACGAATCCTGCAGTTAAATCCCGACAATTAGATAAGCCCATCCCCGTCTAAACCAAAGGCAATGTTTCCATCCGAGCTGATAAAAACTACAACCGTACTACAACCGTACTACGTTGTGCTTTAGCAGGAAATATGCTTTCATCGGTTGCCCTCTGAGAATCACAATGAACATCATTTTGTTTATATTTCAGTGATTTACAGAAATAATTGGAGTTGCCAATGGACTGTCTATCGACACGTTGACAATGGATTTGGACTGTACATGAAAATCGTTGCCACTGGTCTTGTTCTGATTTTACTGCTGGCTTCATGCAGTGATGAGCTAACCCGTTCTCGACCCTATGTTCTTACTACGGCGACCACTGGCGGTACTTTCTATCCTGTGGGGGTTGCCTTGGCCACCATTGCCCATGCTCAACTCTCCGACTCAAAGGGTATTTCACTCACTGCCATTAGTTCCGCTGGCTCTCTCGAAAATGTAAAGTTGTTACGGGACAATCAAGTCCAATTTGCGATCTTACAGGGTCCGTTCGGCGCCTGGTCTTGGTCTGGGGAAGGCCCGGTTAGCGCCCCACAGACTCACATGCGCAGTATCAGTGCGTTGTGGCAAAACGTTGAGCATTTTGTCTTACTAAACGAGTTAGCCAGCTCTGGGCAAATAATGGATCTCGACAATCTCGATGGCGAACGTTATGTACTCGGCGCACGAAATTCTGGAGCCGAGCAAACTGGTCGATTCATTCTCGAGACTCTGGGCATAGACTATGAAAATAAGTTCAGCTTGGCCTATATGGGTTATGGTCCAACCACCAGCGCAATCCAGGACGGAAATATCGTTGGCATGAATATTCCGGCTGGCGCTCCGGTTAGCTCTATTACCCAAGCCTATGCATTGCTTGGTGATCGCATGACAATCCTGAACTGGACGCAGGAAGCACTTGATAAAATAAATGCAAAGTATCCATTATGGGATTGGTATGAATTTGCCCCGGGAACCTACCCCAACCAGACCGAGTTAATTCGTACAGTTGCCTCCCCAAATGTACTGGTTACCAGGGATGATATTCCTGAAGAAGTTGTCTACAACGTGACAAAGGTAATATGGGAAAACCTGGCTACTCTGCAAGAAATACACGGCGCAACTAAAGACATGCGTCTGGAAATTGCTGTTGATGGCCTGGGAGCACCACTTCATGCTGGCGCTGTTCGCTATTATCGGGAAGTTGGTTTGGATATCCCAGAGCGCCTATTACTGGAGAAGAGCCCGGCAATAGACCAGGCAGCAGGAGTTTGACAGGTTCATGAAATCCACTTATTTGCGTTGGGCCGCCTTTTTCTTCGCCCTCTTCCATATTTACTGTAATGTTTTCGCCAGCATATCTGAACTCTGGCTCTCGGCCATTCACTTCGGCGGTTTCTGTGCAATCTGCGCGCTATTAGCGAATGAGTCAGAGAACGTCTCATCAAAATCTTTGACTTATTGGATCAACGTTTCGCTGGCGGTATTGGCAGTGACGACGTCCACCTACCTGATCCTGTTTGAAAATGCGCTTTACGCCAGAGAGACCGAGTACATTTCCAGCGACTATCTGTTCTCATTAATAGCGGTTGGCTTGGCGATAGAGTTTACCCGGCGTACTACCGGATGGTTTATGCCTGTGCTTATCCTGCTCAGCCTCTCTTACATTTTATTTTTAGGTCGCTACATCAGTGGAGTATTTTCCTTTCCCGGGCTCAGTCTGGAAACTGTGCTGTACCGTAGCTTTTTTACCAGTGAAGGAATGTTTGGTCTAACAGCGCAGATTTCCTCCACCTTCGTCTTCATGTTTATCATCTTTGGCTCTTTCCTGTTACGCTCTGGTGCCGGAGATTTCATCGTGAAGCTGGCCGGCTGTCTGGCTGGTAGATTCACTGGCGGCGCTGGTCTGGTCGCGGTGGTGGGTTCTGGCCTAATGGGTTCCGTCTCGGGCTCTGCTGTTGCCAATACAGTATCGACCGGTGTCATCACCATACCCATGATGAAAAAATCCGGCTTCCCGTCCAGGTTCTCAGCAGGTGTGGTAGCGGCATCATCAACCGGCGGCGCCCTGATGCCGCCGGTAATGGGAGCCGGCGCCTTCGTGTTGGCCAGCTACACACAGATCTCTTATTTGACCATTATTGCCGCTTCAGCGTTACCAGCATTATTGTATTTCTTAACCGTGTCCTATTTTGTTCGTATTGAAGCAAAACGACTTGGCCTAAATCCCACCCACAGTTCAGATTCCCAGAGTGTCAGAGAAGTACTTAAAGAAGGCTGGCATTTCATCATACCAATGGTCGTCCTGGTCAGCTTTCTCGTGTCGGGACGCACACCAACTACTTCCGCCGCGTTCGCTATAATTAGCGTCATTGGTGCATCCTGGATATCCAGCACTCCGATGCGTCTGGCAGATATTTTCGATGCGGTTGTCGATGGCGTAAAGACCATGGTTTCAACCGCTCTGCTGCTGGTGGCCGTCGGCATCATTATCAATGTCGTTACCACTACCGGCGTGGGCAATGCTTTTTCGCTGATGATTGTCGAATGGGCCCAGGGCAGTCTTTTTATAACACTTATTTTAGTGGCACTGGCCTCTCTAGTGCTTGGCATGGGGCTACCCGTAACGGCTTCCTATATCGTTTTAGCCACCTTGTCTGCACCACTGATTTTTGACCTCATATCACAGTCGCAATTACTTATAGCCTTGCAAGCTGGCGACCTGCCCTCGAATGTAGCAGCAACTATTGGTCTCTTTGGAGGCGACCCGCTTGTGGCTTTGCAGGAAATGCCGCTGGAAATGAAGCAACTGATTCGTCAAGAAATGCTGGACCCAGAAATACTTACCGGCATGTTATTAAGTGCGCATTTGGTAATTTTTTGGCTCTCACAGGATAGTAATGTGACTCCCCCTGTCTGCCTGGCCTCTTTCGCTGCGGCTGGAATTGCAGAAACTCCACCCATGGCGACAGGGTTGACCAGTTGGAAGGTGGCCAAAGGCCTGTATTTAGTTCCTGTTCTGTTCGCGTACTCTCCCCTCATTTCTGGAAGCTGGCTGGAACGCATTGAAGTTTTTACTTGGTCCTGCATGGGGCTGTATGCGCTGGCCGGTATCCTGCAATGGCACCTGGAAGCGAAAATTAACACGCTCACAGCCGGGTTTTTATTAGTCAGTGCCGGACTATTATTGTGGACACCATTTCCTTTCTACTACCATATACTAGGCGCATCGGTGCTGTTTGTTATTGTGATGCAACAGCGTAGAACCGCGAAAGCTTCCCGTACTAACAGCACTTGAGCCCTGTAAAATATTTGCTGACTATTTCTAACCTTAAGCAAGAGCAATTACACTGCAAAACAAATTCATCTAGGCAGTCTACCAAGCAGCATGCCTGGCCTGCTTCGGGTGATCGTTTTCATAACATTACTTTTTGCATCTGCTTTAACTGTGCCACCTGGCAAACCATTGCCTCTGCAACAAAGTATGACGAGACTCGAGTCGTGCTCAGCCAACAAGTTGGGAAATTCGACTGAAAATCTCATAAACCTGACAAGGGTAATTCATGCTCTCTCAAATCTTCCACCGCCTGATTGTGGCTCAAATAGTTAGAACCTGACAAACCGGCTAAAAAAGCGGTGTTCACTAACTTATCCATAATTGGACCTTTGACCTCAGATAAATGCAACTTGATGTTCAACTCTTGCAAGGTCTCGTTGATCTTCTCCAGTGTCTGCAAAGCGCTCATATCCACCGCATTAACCGCAGTGCACATCAATACAACGTGTTCCAGTTTAGGCTTTTCTGCTACCAATCTAAAGACAAGCTCTTCTAAATAACGCGTATTAGCAAAATACAAACTCTCATCTATGCGAATGGAAAGTAAATTGTCAAAGGTTTCAACATTATGTCTTTTTATATTCCTGAAGTGTTCGGTTCCCGACACTCTTCCAACCACCGCTACATGTGGCTGGGAAGTCTTGTACAAATGAATCAGTATTGAAGCCAGTACTCCAGCGGCAATGCCGATTTCTACTGCTACCAATAAAGTCAGAATCAAAGTGATAGAAACAGCGGCAAAATCTGCCTTTGAATAGTCCCAGGATTTTCCTAAGACCGAAAAATCCAGCAGTGGGTAAACAGCGACTAATATTATTGAAGCCAGGGCGGCTTTCGGCAGCCAAAACAATAAAGGTGTTAACAGCAAGGCAGCAATAGAAATCAACACTGCGGTGAAGAGCCCCGCTGCCGGGGTGGCCGCACCTGCGTCAAAGTTCACCATAGAACGAGAGAAGCCACCAGCAACCGGAAAACCACCGGAGAAGGACACCGCGATGTTTGATGCCCCCAGGCCAACAAGCTCCTTATCAAGTTCAATCCTTTCGCGACGTTTAGCCGCCAGGGTTTGGGCTACGGAAATTGATTCCACAAAACCGATAATAGACAGCAACACGGCAGAGCCAAGCAAGCTGCTTATCAGGTCTAAGGAGAAATCAGGCATCGTCACACCCGGTAAACCCGCAGGCACATTACCCAGCAACTGCACTCCGTGCTGATCGAGGCGAAACGCATAACAAAGCAGGCCGGTCCCCAGGGCAGCTATAACCGGCCCAGAGCGAGAAATACTGCGCACCAATCGCTGTCCTAATCCCAGATTGAATAACAGAGATTTAAACCCGGTTTTACACCATACGATTACAGCTATGGAAGTGGCCCCTAAGGCAAAGGTAGGAAAGTTAATTTCCGTAACAGAGTGACTCAGGGACATCAACAGTTCGATTACATTTTGACCGCTGGAACTAATGCCGAACAAATGCTGGAATTGACTTAGTCCAATAATAATCGCCGAAGCAGTAATAAAAGCGCTGATTACCGGGTGAGATAAAAAATTTGCCATAAAACCCAGACGCATCAGGCCCAATAGCAATAAAAAAGCACCTGAAAGAAAAGCCAAGCTAAGTGCTGCGGCAACAATTTGAGAATTATCAGTCAGTGCCAATTTGCTGAGCGCTGCTGCCGTCATTAGCGACAACACGGCAACTGGGCCTACCGACAAGGTATTACTGGTACCACAAAAAGCGTACACAGTAAGCCCGAAAATGCTGGCGTACAGGCCTGCTTCCGGCGGCAAGCCAGCTACCAAAGCGAGAGCTAAGGCCTGTGGAATTATCATTATGGCAACGACTACAGCTGCCATGGCGTCATCTGCCAGCTTAACTTTGTCGTATCGCCTGGCCCAATCAAATATGGGGAGGTAATGGGAAAGAGAGATAGATTTACTCAAATAGCTTCTCTGTTATTTTGATACCTGGTTTAGGAAATGTCCGTTCAGCCTGCGATCAAAGCGTAGCGCTGTACATTTAACACAACCGAAAAAACCAGGGTTCATGGCTACAGTGAATAGCACTGCCACGGCCAGACACTACTCGATTGCGAGCGTGCTCAATGAAACCGCGTAGCCGTATTGCTCAAACGGTTTCATCAAAAAATTCACTATCTACGGAAAACACAAGCTGTACCGCCGAAGCAATGCCTTGCTTGTCAAGAGCCTGTTGAGCTTAACCGTTGGCAGCGAGGGGAAGCAGAAATCAGTCAGTTTTGCAGCGTGAAGCAAGCAGTCGTTCTCCAGGGAAATTGACCGTGAAAAATAACTGATTAATGCTTTTCCGCAATGGAACAGTGCCAAGCCCGACTGACTCCTGATCCCAGGCAAAATCTTCAGTTGCTGTATTTCTGCACCGTTATCCCTGTGACAGCAGACTTCTTAAATCGATGATAGCGGCATTCGCCCTGGAAATATAATTCGCCATAGTGAGGGAATGATTGGCGAATATGCCAAATCCTGAGCCATTTAATATGACCGGGAAAAATACCGATCTCTGGCTCGCTTCCAACTCTCTAATAATCTGCCTTAAGCTAGCCACGGCATTCTTGTCTTCCAATACATCCTGAAAATCAATTTCAACTGCCTGCAGAAAATGCATTAAGGCCCAGGTAGCACCTCGGGCTTCATAAAAAATATCATCAATTTGCAACCAGGAAGTTTTGATCGAAATTTCCTGGCGTACAGGGGTTGACTGCGAAGCAGCTGACTCACCAGATGTGTCCGTGTTAATTCGTCGTTGTCGCACACTGGCGCTTAAGCGTTGAGACAAACTGCCCAGCCTTGACTCCACCGCAAGCAGCCAATTAGCGAGATTATCGGCCCGAGCATAGAATTGCGCATCGGTATTGGCTGGGTCGGAAATACGTGCAAGATAAGACTCGAGATGTTCAATAGCTTCTGCGTACTCACTTTCGGTGGGTGGAAACAACCAACTGTCATTGTTAAAGTGAAAATTCGGCTCGCTTATGATCAAGTCTGGATCTTCAGTGGATTGAGATTGCGAGCGACTGAAACTTTCACGAAATGCGCGGGATAGGTCTCGCACCTGTACCAGCGCACCAAACTCCCAATTTGGGACGTTATCCAGATAGACGCCTGGAGGCAAAACATCATTGCTTAAATAGCCGCCGGGCTTTTGCAGAAGTATTTCAGCCACTCCAATCAGCGTGGCGGTAGTTGTGCTGCCAACGACATAATCATTGCCGCTCACCGCAAGTTTTTCTGTTGCCTTCTGACGAACCGAGAAGAACGATGGCTCACTGCTCCAATACATGCCGGTGAGCAAAATAAGGATTAACAGGAGCCCAAGGCCAGTTCCCAGTAGTTTTTTCCAGAAATTCTGTTCGCCAGCAAAGGAAAGCACTGAAATGAGCGAGCTTAGTTTGGTTTTGATAGCAGTCCAAAACATGAAGACAGTTTAGCATCTACAGCATAAAGTTAGTATTTTTAGCTATGGGGCAGTTTGCCTGTGAAACACGATTATGCTCCCACTACAAATGAGTATTAATCCTGAGCGGGCAATCTCAATCGAATAGCTGCACGGCTGGCTAATTCAATATTCCCACGCAGACGATACCCGCTGACGGCTTCCCGCATTATGGAAACCATCCACCTTGCCATTGTGTCGTTTGGTGCAGTAATCAGGAAGAATGCCTCGTGATCACGGGCTTGTTTGGCGATATCGACTAATTGATTCTTGGCCTGTTCTGAGCGCGCCGCATACTGAGAGTAGTCCAACTCAAAGAAAAGGTCGTCAGAATTCATCTCCTTCTGCAGGGCCTCCGTCGCTGACGCGATGTCTGGATGATCTGCATCGACAAAACTTGCTCGTTCCAGCATAGTCCTGGACTCATCAAATAAACCCCTGCGCATAGATTCTTCAGACAGTTGCAGGTAACGCTTAACTATGTCTTGCAAGCCCTGCAACGCGATTTCATTATCCGGGTCATAGGCAAGTACTCGTTTGAAGCGGGCATGAGCGTTGTCATCAGCCGGAGTCAAAAGGCGATCTTCCATCAAAGCCTGCAAGGCCTCGTAGAGAATATCGGCTATCATGCGCGATCTATCCACACTCGCCGAAACAGAGACTACCTCTGTCTCCGACAAAACTCTTATGTCTAACACCCCGTCCGATGGACTTCCCTGGTCTGAGCTCACCGCGTCTTGCTGTACCTGACAAGCTGCAAGAAAAAACGGAATAGGAAGAAACAAAAATTTTGTGGTGGAACTTGACATTGCACTCAGCTCGCAGGGCTAATTGAGAATCTCAGAAAAGGGGATAAACTCAAGACTATCGCCGATGGCTACGGAAGTATAGGGCGGGACTATGCCCAAGCCGTCGGCCTGATTTAGAGATACAGCGACACCGGAGCTTTGATTCGAGTAAGGCATAAGACCTACATTGCCACTCCCATCATCTAGCAGCTTACAGCGCAAATATTCCTGCCGCTCTCCCGAGGCTTGAGCCACAAATCCCGAGGGCAACCAGTATTTTTGCGGCTTGACCTGGACACACTCCAACATAGTTAGTAAACAAGGCCGGACAAGCAAGGCAAAAGTAACAAAAGCGGAAACCGGGTTTCCTGGCAAACCAAAGAACTGTGTTGTGCCAAGCTTACCACAGACTAATGGTTTACCGGGTTTGATCGCCAGCTTCCACAACTGCAAAACGCCCTCTTTCTCAAGCGCTGTTTTTACATGATCTTCTTCACCGACGGAAACGCCCCCAGTACTAATAATACAATCACTGTGCTCTGCTGCGGCGAGCAATGCGCTTCTCGTTCCGGCGAAATCATCGGGAACTATTCCACCATCCAACACGTCCACATCCAGGCTTTCCAGAAGAGAGAACAATGCGTAGAAATTTGAATTGTAAATTTGCCCTGGTTCTAACTTAGTGCCGACTTGCACTAACTCGTCCCCGGTAGTGAGCAAGCTGACTCGTAACTTGCGTTTCACTGTAAGCTGTTGTTTCCCGATCGAAGCAAGCAGGCCTACATCTTGCGATTTCAGGCGATGACCTCTGGCTAGTATTAGTGTTCCAGCTTTGATATCGTCTCCCGCCTCGCGTAAATTTTCACCTGCTTGAACAGGCTGCAATACAGTCAGTAGATCGGCAGCAACCGCGCAATTTTCCTGCATAACTACGGCATCGGCGCCCGCGGGAACCGGCGCGCCAGTAAAAATACGTGCTGCCTCGCCGGGATTTAGCTGAACACCTGCCTCGCCGGCAGCAATCCTTTGGGTAATCTTGAGACTGGATGATTTGCCTCCCAAGTCAGACACCTTAATGGCATAGCCGTCCATGGCGCTGTTTGTGTGCGGTGGAACATTAATAGCCGACGCACAGTTCTCCGCCAGAACCCTGCCAGTTGCTTTTATCAGGGAGACATTCTCATGCTCATTAATAGTAGGTAGCTGTGTCAACAGAAAATCAAGTGCAGCATCAAATGGCGTTAGTTGAGTTTTTTGAATTGGGTTCATACCGGTAATTTCAGGCCACTAGGTAACTGCCGATTCTGAATAATCGTCTTCTGCGGATCTAACACGATCAGCGTACAGAGTCTTAATCGTTTCCTGCAAATCGCCATGCCAGGACTGTTGCTTAATTCCGAAAGTATCGAATATTTTCTTACTGGACAGTGTGGAATTGGAAATCTCTGGTAGCTGCGGCGTATTCTCAATGATTTTAGTGCTTTCCAATAATTGATAAATCTCTTTATCGTGATTGGCCGTGTACTTCAAAGTCTGCCTTGCGAACTCGATTTCCTTTTTTATTTCTAAACCAGTGTAGTGATAAGTGCCCCAAACATTAGCATCGCAATCTACCTGCTGAGTGACAGCCAAAATCGCCGATGCTAAATCAGCTGTGGGCGTAGGGCTGAATCGCCGACGCCAAACTGTTATTTCGCCTCGATGTTTTTTGATGGAATGAATCCAGGATTTAATCAGCCCCTTTTTGTGTTTGCCGAACAACCAGCCTGAACGCAAAATTATATGGGAGTGATGTTTTTGCACCGCCCTCTCACCAGCCAGTGAATAATGCCCATAAACGCCTTTCGGGTTGGGCTCATCGTTTTCGTTATAGCCCAGTTTTTTCTCACCATCGAACACATAACTATTGGAAAGATGCAGCATGGGGATGTTCAAGTGATTGCAAATCTCAGCCAGAGTAGCCGGCAGCAGGGAATTAATTCTTTCACAGCGTTGCTCGGCAGACTCTGCACGTTTCAAGGCACTATGATTTCTTGAAATGAAATCCGCCATGTTCACCAGTTGGCTTGGGCCGAAATCTGTAACCATCCTGGCGATGTTGAAACCATTATCGGGATCGAAGTGTTTATCAGCGGGCGCGAGGAAGCGAATTTTGTGCTTTCGCAAAATTTCGATCAAGCCTCTGCCTGTGGGACTATTCGCTCCCACTAAGAACAACTTCACTTTTGTCCAAATTCCACTACATAGTTTGTCATTGCTTGGAGTTTGATCAAACGTCGCCCGAAGTCAAGCAGAAGCTAGGCTGCCTCTTACTAATTCTTCAGTTTCTATGAGTGATCCAGCTCAGCAGCCTGTCGGATTTAACCGCTCGCAGCGAAGGTTTGCAGTCGTGGGGCGTGTAAGGAAATTGACCGTGAAAAATTGCTGATTAATACTTTCCCGCAGCAGAACAGTGTTAAGTCTGCCAGGCCCTAGAAAGGAATATCGTCGTCAAAATCATCAAAATTGGCTGGCGCGGCCTGAGGCGCTGTCGCCGTAGAAGAGGGTTGAACTGGCTGAGGGCTACCATCCTGTGCCTGACCGAAGGCGTTGTCCCCCGTATTGCCGCCACTGCTGCCCCGAGAATCAAGCATCTGCATCTGAGACGCGACTATCTCGGTGGTATAGCGTTTAACGCCATCCTGCTCCCAGGAACGGGTCTGTAAACGGCCTTCTACATAGATTTTCGAGCCTTTCTTGACATACTGTTCTACGATCTCGGCAAGACGATTGAAGAAAATCACCCTATGCCACTCAGTTCTTTCCTGTTGATCGCCAGTATTCTTGTCTTTCCAGGCTTCACTGGTTGCCACCGAGACATTCGCCACGCCGTTTCCATTTGGCATAACCCGAAATTCAGGATCATTGCCCACATTCCCTACCAGAATTACTTTATTAACACCTCGACTTGCCACTGTTGTCTCCCCTGACTGAAACCTGTTGATCGCACTATGCTCTGCTTGCTAAGTGTATATCAAGCTCGCGATCATTAGAAATTTTAGCTGAAATAAACTTCACTGCCTTATTCTCAAGCTGGCCAGGGTGGTAGCAGTCCATCTTGCTACTTTACATTAGCCTCCAGATTATCGACCAGATAGTTGAGCACTCGCAGATTGTTCAGTGGGTGGATTTCACAGGCAATGGTATTGCCGGATTGGCGCAGCGCTCTGAATTGGGACGTGAGAGCATGTACAAGATGCTCTCGGCCAGAGACAACCCGAAACTGCCGAGCTTTACCAAGGTGGTGCAGGGGTTGGGCTTGAAACTGAAAGCAGAGCAGAACCCGAAGCCAGTGAAGGCCACCGTAAGCGGCGAGGGATGCTCCTTATAGAAGCCCTTCCTAGCTGCTTCCAGGTCTGAGTCTGACTCTTTCACTTCATTCCTTCCGCCTCTAGTTTCAACAATCTTGCCTTGCGCTCAGTTCCCCAGCGGTAACCACCGCTACCGCCTGCTTTCGGTAGAATACGATGACAAGGTATAGCAAGCGCTACCGGGTTCGCGGCACAGGCGGTGGCCACCGCCCTGCTCGCTTTGGGTTGACCAATTTTTTCTGCTATCTCTGAATAAGTGGCGGTCATGCCCGCTGGAAGCGCTCGTAACACTGCCCAAACCTTTGCCTGAAAAGCGGTGGCGGAAATATCGACGGGCAAGGTCGGCCAAGTGGCGTTCGCATCGATGTAGTCCTGCAGAGCATCCCCCCAATTCATAACAGGGCCTTGATCTTCACACAGGGTGGCCACTGGAAACTCGTTACTTAATTCCTGCCGCAAGGCATCCGACTTGTCGCCAAGTCTGATACAGCAAAGTCCAGATTCAGTTCCTGCCGCTATTAGAAAACCGAGCTCGACTGCGCGGACCGTAAAATAGATTGTTTCGCCTTCGCCACCTTGGGCGTAGCGCGAAGGAGCCATACCCAACATACTGCCCGACATCTCATAGGCGCGACTGGCAGTACAATACCCCGCTTCATAAATGGCGTCGGTTACGCTGTCTCCCTGTTTCAGGGCCTGGCGAAAGGTCACCTGACGAACCGCGTTCAGGTAGCGCTTGGGAGAGACTCCAAAGTGTCGATCAAACAGGCTGCGCAGCGTTCTATCGCTGACACCAACTTTCATCGCTACCGATCGAATAGCAAGGTCCTGTGCCAGCTCGTCTTCAAAAATCTTGCAGGCGGCTATTAATTCTGCGGGGTAAACGCTTCTCGGGTCGACTTCCTGAGGATGGCATTTTTTACAAGCCCGGAAACCTTTTGTCTCTGCTGTAGCCTGATCGAAGAAAAAGGTCGTATTGTCACGCCTTGGACGCCTGCTAGAGCAGGATGGCCTGCAATAAATGCCAGTCGTAAGAACACCATAGAATACTTTGCCATCAAAAGAGGCATCGCGGTCTGATACGGCTTGCCATAACAGATCGTTGTTTGAGCCTGTGTTTGGGTTGTTGTTCGATGAATCGGACATGGTCGATAGTATCGCGTAGTTCATTTCTCTGCTCCAATAAATTATGATCTGGAGCATAATCTAGCAGTACATCAGACAAGGCACATTCCGATTTCGGCAAGGCAATTCCTTAAAAAACCTTTCTCCCGAACGTTGAGCGGGATAGTTGAATCCTGCGCTGATGCGTAATTGGGCGTGCCCAGCAAGCCGAGTGCTATGCTGGCGTAAAGAATTGATTGTCTGGATTTTTTGCGCTGCAGTGAGTTTTATAGCATTTTGAGCCGCGATTGCCGGGTAGCAGAGGTTTTGAGCGCATTTTCTAACATTCAGTTTTATTTTCTATCTGCCTGACACTTAAACTACCCCGGCACAGCATGGACAACCAGTTGCAGTGCCTGTCATAACCGATTCCGCTGCTTTGGCATTCTGTTCGGCAGTGCGGCGCGTGGCACTGGCAATAGTGGTATTGGCATCGACCATCGGGTCGGGTTTAGCTATTGTTACTTCTTGTCCGAAATAGCCGGTATAAATTTGGTACTGATGCTGTCCAATATCTGTCGGCACGCGAATGGTATTCGCAGTTAGAACTTGTACATCGCTAACGGTCGCTCCATCGCATATCACAACTGCTTCTGACGCATTCGGAAGATTGGTAATTTGCCAACTGGTTGGCTGTCCATCGATTCCTCTGTCCGCTGCATAAGTGCCAATATTAAGTACACCATTGTCTTTATCATTCCACGCTGTATCGACCCCGAGCCTGGGATAGTCTACTCCTTCAAGAGTTGGTGCGGTGTACTTGTCCAGGTGTTTAACCTGAAATGCATCTATCCAACTGCCTTCGGCTATTTCACTAATCATATGCTGTGCCGAGCCTTGACCTCTAGGCCAGGGCTCGCCGTTATTGAACCACCAGCCAAATTTGTCCATTTCCTCGCCAAACCATTTAGGCTCTGAATAACGTTCAGCCGCTGCGCTAAGACGGGTAACAGCTGTGTGGTCACCTAGTGCTCTAGCCATTACCAACCCGATTGCATTAGGTCTAATTTCCTGCTTCGGGTCATGCCAACCGTTGCTTATCGCTGTGGCCTCGTAAATGCGGGTGGCTATCTCGGGCGACTGTGGCATCAGGTAAAATGCCGTACCCACACCAGCTCCAGTTGTACCGGGTATGTTCACTTTGAAATCCGCCAACGGATCATAGTACATGGTCATCCATTCGATCTGATTCTGACCGTTGATGCTCATGTAGTTAGCCTGCATGAACTCTATCCAGTTTTGGAACCTGCCATGCGCGTTTGTTAGTCCCAGCTGATCAGACAGGTACATGCCAAGACCTGCGGCAGAGTTGCAAAACGGCCAGATCTTGGTGTTCTCACATTGCGGACCTTCAGGGTGTTCCGTATATTGCCTATGTAAATGCTCAACGATTCTGGGCTGAGTCCATTCGAACATCTCGTTCTCGTAGCCAGCGATCTTCCACGGTCGCTCCCATTTATCATCGCCAGACACGTATTTGTAGATGGACAACACCAGATTCAACCAACCACGAAAGAACAGATTACCATCGGCACCAATGGGGTCTGCTTGCAAGCCCCAGGGTTCAACGCCATTTGCGGTCCAGCCTGGTGAGTCGTAGTTCCCGCGCACCCGCTCAGGCCAGGCCTGATAACCTGGTGCATTGTCTGCTCCATAGTTCTCACGCTCAGGACTTGGGCCGATAAACGTATTCCAGTCGATGGCAGCCCAGTAAGAAGTATGCCTGGTAGCCATTTCATCCATGATCCGCGTGTAGACTTCTCGCCACGCGGGAGTTTGATCGGCCATTAGCATAATGGGGTAACTGGAGTCAGCCAGATCAAAACGGGGGTAGCTCAACATAGGAGGGGAGGTGTATTGATCCCACCAGGGATGCGGCCCTTTACCATCGTCGTTCCAGTTTATCTCAGCGCGGGGCAGTTTAATCCCCCAGGGGCGCTCAATGTCCTCACTGTAACCCCAGTCGTCGGCTGTCGTGGCCTTCTCCCAGATAAAGCGCATCCAGCCCTTAGTGCGTTCGTTGTGCCTGGGGTAGAAACTGGGAGTGTATTTTCGGCTGGCAATAGCGGCCGGGTTCGAGCTTGATGAGGCAGGCGAGCCGGTGCAAGCCGCCAGACTTGCCGCGCCGCCTGCCAACGCCGTAGTTTTGAGAAAATCACGCCGTGATTTTGAATGCGAATGCGACATTATTGAACCTATCCCCGAAATTGTTTATCCAAGGTTAGATTCTGCCAATTTGCGGCCCAAATTGCACTGAATCAATAAGAACACAAAAAAAAAGATAAGAAGCGGAATCGACTGATCCGTTTTGGCGTGCTGAATCAGGTATTGTCGGATTGCAAAGTGCTCAGCTCCACCCCCTGAAATCGCTTGTTCTCCTTCATCACGACATAGGTGTTGATATTGACCTGGCAACTGCTTGAACGAATCAATTTTTCATTTACTTCGAGATAGCAGTTCATATCCGGGCAGATAATGCGCAGAAAAAAATCTGGCTCACCGCTTACCGTATAACATTCAACAACTTCGGGTATGGCGTCCGCCAGTTTTTCGAATTGTTCAAAATCATCCTGGCTGTGATTCTTCAAAGAAATGGTGGCGATGCACATGATGTGCCTGGCAATACGGGCCAGGTCCAGATTGCCGTGATAAGAACGGATCAAGCCTTCTTTCTCTAGTCGTCGCACGCGCTGCAAACAGGAACTGGGGGATAGATGAATCCGCTCGGCAAGATCCTGATTAGTAATGCGCGCTTCTTTTTGCAGAGTGTCGAGCAATTTGAAGTCTATTTTGTCCAGATTAACGCTCATATCTCTTAGCTGCCCGTTTCCAGGTTATTGATTGTACTACGCCGTTTTCTCTTATACCGAATTATATTCGGAAAATTTGACCTTAAAAAATAACTTGTTTTTCAAAGGGAAGAACTAAGAAAGCACCTTCGGCCGCACTATTGCTAAGCTTTGTCACGATATTTTATTCGTTGGAGAACAACATGAGTGCGCACGCTGAAAAAGCCAGGGCAGCACTGCCTGATCCCAGGGCCGCCCTGTGGCCAAATTACAATCCGCCAACCGAATTGGTGTTCACCCACGGCGTAGGCAGCGAACTATTCGCCGAAGATGGAAGCGCGTATCTGGATTTTTTATCCGGTATTGCTGTGACCAGTTTTGGTCATGCACACCCTCATCTGCTTAAAGCGCTGGAGGAGCAGGCCAATAAGTTGTGGCACACTTCAAATGTATTTCGTATACCTGGCTCTGAGGCACTGGCGCAGAGACTGGCCGAAGCCTGTTTTGCCGATCGCGTTTATTTCGCTAATTCCGGTACAGAAGCAGTAGAAGCTGGCATCAAGGCAATTCGTGGTTATCAAACTGGCATTGGCCATTCGGAAAAATTCCGCATTATTGGTTTCACTGAAAGCTTTCATGGGCGCACCCTGGCCGCCTTAGCTGCGGCAGGAAACGAAAATCATATGCGAAATTTTGTTCCTGGTGATTATGGTTTCGATCAGGCCGAATGGGAAAACTCCGGTTCGGTCGAACAACTAATTGGTGAAAATACAGCGGGAATAATTCTTGAGCCAGTTCAAGGCGAAGGCGGCATTCGGTCCATTACGGCAGATTTTCTCGAAGCTGTTCGTGAACTCTGTAACAAACACGGTTTACTGCTCATGCTTGATGAAGTGCAGTGTGGAATTGGACGTACCGGCAAACTGTTCGCTCACGAACATTATGATGTGACACCTGACGTAATGGCTGTCGCGAAAGGGCTTGGCGGTGGCTTCCCGGTCGGAGCCTGCCTGACAACCGAGGCTGTTGGCCAGGCTATGCAATTCGGAACCCACGGCAGTACCTTCGGTGGCAATCCTTTGGCAGCCGCAGTGGCTAATGGCGTGCTGGATCTGGTGCTTGAACCAGGACTACTTGATCAGGTCAATGAGAACGCCGCCTACCTGCAAAATGCTTTGAAAAAACTGACTCAGCAATACCCGGTTTTGATTGAATCCGTGCACGGTCTGGGACTAATGCTAGGCGTAAAGTGTGTCGTTCCCAATGCGGATCTGCTAATCGAATTGCGAAAGCAGAAATTATTGGTCGGGAAAGCTGGCAGCAATATGGTGCGGCTGTTACCCCCGCTTAACGTAAGCAGGCTTGAGATCGACAGAGCCGTTGCGGCCTTTGCCAACGCTCTTAGTGAACTCGCCAGCCGATGAACACCGCAGCCAGCCTCCAATGGATCGATCAGCGCCAGCAGGTTTTGTTGAGTGAACTGCTGCAACTGTCTGAAATTAATTCCGGTACATTCAATTTACCGGGACTGAATCAGACTCGTGATGCTTTCTCCGAGCTGTTCACTAGCACCCAGGCAAAGCTGAAAATTGAAAAATCCGCCCGTGCACAGCGAACAGATCTGTCAGGCGCAATTGTGACAGAAGAATATGGCGACATCCTGCATTTTCAGAAGCGCCCAGAAGCACCTTTGCAGGTGTTGCTGGTTGGCCACATGGACACAGTGTTTCCTCTCGATCATTCATTTCAATGTCCTTCCCTGATAAACGCCGAAACATTGCAGGGGCCAGGTGTCGCCGACATGAAGGGGGGCATTCTTGTAATGCTAACCGCACTACAGGCATTTGAAGCGACCAATAACAGTCAATTAGGCTGGCAGGTAGTTCTCAGCTCCGACGAAGAAACCGGTTCCCTGGGTTCCATGCCTTTTCTGAAACAAGCAGCGACGCAATCCCATCTGGGCATGATCTACGAACCCGCTTTGGCCGATGGCACATTAGCTGGTGCTCGCAAAGGCTCCGGCAATTTTACTATTTTGGTCAATGGCAAGGCCGCCCATGCAGGCAGAGGATTTGAAGAAGGGCGTAATGCCATTGTAAAAGCCGCCGAAATAGCCCAGCGAATCGCAGGGCTTAGCGATTTAGCAAGCGGAATAACGGCGAACATCGCACGCATCTCTGGAGGCACTGCATTGAACGTGGTACCTGATCAAGCCGTGGTGCAATTTAATATTCGTTGTAATACCAACAAGCAGCAGACAGTTGCACTGCGAGATATCCAACGCATAGTTGATGAGTGTAAACAGCAGACGGATTACTCTGCCGTCCTTAGCGGTGGCTTCACTCGCCCGCCGAAACAATTGTCTGCTGCAAACCATCTCTTGATGGAATGGACTACTGAATGTGGACAGGCACTGGGAAGTGAAGTCAATTTTCGTGATACCGGAGGATGTTGTGATGGTAACAATCTTGCAGCGGCTGGCTTACCTAACATCGATACGCTGGGAGTGCGGGGAGCTCAAATACACACGGATCAGGAATTTATGCAGGTAAACAGCCTGAGTGAAAGAGCCAAGCTGAGTTTTCTATTGCTACAGAAAGTTGCCCGGGAAGGTGCGCGTCTTATCGAATTGAACGAACCCGATTCAACGGAGGAAACACCATGATCATTCGTTTTGCCACGCCATCTGACATCGACCAGTTGCTGGCCTTTTCTGCCCTGTTGCCGCCTGGTATGACCTCAATGCCTTTCGACAGGCCAACCTGGGAAAAAAAATTGCAGCTTGTGCAAGACAGTATTGCGCGCGTGGCGAAGGACGGGGAAGAAGATGTTTATCTGCTGGTACTCGAAGATCCAACAGGGAAAAAGATAGTCGGCACTGTTGGTGTTGTCGCTGGTGTGGGCTATACCCAGCCCTTTTATAATTACCGCTTGTTGAAAGACGTAAAGGCGTCGAAAGAGTTGGCTATGAAGCGCAGCAGCAACCTGTTGAATCTGATGAATGACTACACTGGTGGTACCGAAATGGTTTCATTGTTTCTGTTACCGGAATACCGCAAGAACGGTGCCGGGCAATTTTTGTCACGCTGTCGTTATGTGTTTATGAGCGACTTCCCGGATCGATTTGGCGATATCGTTTTCGCTGAGATTAGAGGATGGCTGGATCAGCACGATCATTCCCCTTTCTGGAAAGCGCTTGGTCAGAAATTTTTCAAGCTGCCATTTCACAAGGCAGATTTTATCTCTGCCGTAAACGGTACTCAGTTTATTTCCGACCTGATGCCAACCTTTCCCGTGTATCTGGAATTACTACCGCAAGATGCTATCAATGTAATTGGCAAACCCCATGACGACGCCGCGCCTGCTAAACGGCTATTGGAAAAGGAAGGGTTTCGTTACAAAGGCTCCATCGATGTCTTCGATGGAGGGCCGGTCATGGAGTGTGAACGAAACGACATCAAGTCTATTCGTCAAACCCGCCAGGTAACAGTGGCATCTCTGCTTAATGAAGTAACGCAGCCGAGCAAAAAAAGCATTATCAGTAATGGCGACATAACTCACTACAGGATGATATTGGCAGAAGTCGAACCGATACAGCAGTCAGAAGACGAGGTTCGTTTGTCGGTGGCAGTAGCTGAACAACTCGGTGTAGCTGCCGGTTCGCAAATTCAATTATTGGAACTAAGACAATGAGCAATAATATAAAACTCGATCCAGGCAAACCTGAACAAGCTCACCATCCTAAGCAGGCTCACTACATAGGAGCTGAATGGATTAGTGGCGACGGCGAAGGGTTTGAATCGGCAAATCCTGCAAACGGCGAAATACTTTGGCAGGGCAAGGCTGCTGATGCTGAACAGATCGAACTGGCAATAGCTGCTGCACGGCTGGCCTTGCCAGACTGGGCCGGTTTGGGCATGGAAGCGCGTAACTGTCTGGTCGAGAGCTATGTAGAGCAACTTGGCAAGCGAAGAGAAGAATTGAGCCTTGCAATTCATCTAGAAACCGGCAAGCCTCATTGGGAAAGCAAAACCGAGGTCACGTCGATGATGGCCAAGGCAGGAGTGTCGCTGAACGCTTATCAACAGCGTAGCGGAAGTTCTGAATCCAGCAATAATGGCATACAAATCTCGTTGGAGCACCGAGCCATCGGCGTCTTTGCGGTGCTGGGCCCTTATAATTTCCCAGGTCACTTACCTAACGGTCATCTTATCCCTGCCCTCCTCGCCGGCAACACAGCTGTATTCAAACCTTCCGAGTTAACACCCAGGGTTGGAGAGCTGATGATGCAATGCTGGATAGACGCAGGACTGCCCGCAGGTGTAGTCAACCTGGTTCAGGGTGGCGTTCAAGCAGGTAAATTGCTCAGTGAGTCGGATCACTTAGATGGTTTGCTGTTTACTGGCAGCTCCAAAACAGGACAGGCTATTCACAAGGCTTTCGGTGGCAAGACAGAAAAAATGCTGGCACTGGAGATGGGCGGAAACAATCCACTGGTGGTGGAATCTGTGTCCGATCACGCTGCCGCAGTGTACAGCATAATTCAATCAGCATTCATCTCTGCCGGGCAGCGCTGTACCTGTGCACGGCGCCTGATTATGTTAAAAACCCCAGAAAATGAAGCACTGTTGCGAGATTTATTGCAGGCTACGGCTGCGATTAAAGTCGGCAACGGCGACGAGAATTTCATTGGCCCTGTTATTAGCAATCGCTGCGCCGATTTAGCTGAGAGTTTTGAGTATGAGTTACTGAACAAGGGAGGTTCTGCGTTGCTACCTCTGCGACGGTTGGAAAACGGCAAACCTTTTTTACAACCGGGTATCATCGATGTAAGTCAGGCCCTCGATATTCCAGACGAAGAATGCTTCGGGCCTCTACTTCAGCTTAAATGGGTTGCGACTCTCGAAGAGGCTATCAAAGAGGCCAATAACACACGTTATGGACTAGCAGCGGGCTTATTGAGTGACAGTGCCGAAAGCTGGAACAGTTTTCGTTTGGCTATCCGCGCCGGCATCGTTAATTGGAACCGACCCATCACGGGTGCCAGTGGCGCGGCTCCTTTCGGTGGTGTGGGTGCAAGTGGTAATTTTCGCCCTGGCGCACTATATGCCGCAGACTACAGTGCGTTTCCCGTGGCCAGCATGGCCAGTGTGCAGCTTGAGTTACCTGACACGCTATCACCCGGCATTCAATTGCAGGAAGTCAGTCGTCTATGACCAGTTTCGAAGTTAATTTCGATGGCCTGGTAGGCCCCACACATAATTATGCCGGACTCTCTTTTGGCAATGTGGCATCGAGTGTTCACGGAGGAAAAGTCTCCTCACCTAAAAAGGCGGCCTTGCAGGGGCTGGAAAAAATGTGGGCACTGCATAACATGGGATTAAAACAGGCCGTGTTACCGCCTCATCAGCGGCCTCATCTCCCGACCTTGCACAGGCTGGGGTTTACCGGCAATACCGATGCCCAGATTCTGGAAAAGGCCGCAGCCCAGGCACCGCAGCTTTTGGCCAGCGTGAGTTCCGCCTCCACCATGTGGGTGGCGAACGCGGCCACCGTGTCACCCTATGCTGACACAGCCGACGGAAAGACACACTTTACACCTGCCAATTTGCTGTCAATGCTGCACCGTTCAATAGAAGTTGATACAACAGGCAAAATCCTGCAGGCGATTTTTAACAATAAGGACTATGTGCATCACCAGGCTTTGCCAGCACAACCGCAATTCGCTGACGAAGGGGCAGCCAACCATACTCGATTGTGTGCCGACTACGGCGATGCCGGAGTAGAGCTATTCGTCCACGGCGATGGCTGCAACGGCCAAAATGGGCCGCAAAAATATCCCGCCAGACAGACCTTAAGCTCCGCAATGGCCATAAGCCGCAGCCATGGCCTGAACCCGGATAGAACTGTCATTGCTCAGCAGAACCCGGAAGCAATAGATGCCGGCGTTTTTCATAACGATGTTATCGCGGTAGGAAATCGTGATCTTCTTTTCTTTCACGAGCAAGCCTTTACTGATAAGCAGCTTGTTTGTCGACAATTACAGCGTGCTTTTGCTGAACGAGAGATCAACTTCATTGAAGTTTTAAACTCCGAAGTAAGCCTTGCCGCGGCGGTTGCAAGCTATATGTTCAATTCTCAACTGCTGTCGATACCAGGCCAGACTGGCACTGCTATTATCGCTCCTGCTGAATGTAGAGAAGTTCCGCAAGTAAAACTGTATTTGGATGAACTGGAATCATGCCACTCAGCCATCGCTGCCATTCATTATTTTGATCTCAGAGAAAGCATGCACAACGGCGGCGGTCCAGCCTGCCTGCGGCTAAGAGTCGTGTTGCGAGAGCAGCAGCTTCTGCAACTGGGAGCGCGTGTAATACTGGACGAAGCGCTCTACACCCTACTTCGTGAATGGATAAATACACACTATCGGGAAAAACTGATCCCTGAGGATCTGGCAGACCCACAATTACTCTATGAATCTCGTACAGCTCTGGACCAACTAACTCAAATTCTCGAACTTCCTTCAATCTATGCGTTTCAACAGAATTGACTCGCCGATGCTCCCTGCTTTCGCCGTCAGCCGGGGTGTTTTGTTGGCTTCTATTTCGTGCAAGAGTGATAAAACTTTGCTATAACTGGATTGTAAGTTGCTCATATCATTATCTTTTTTTGTAAAAATCATAATGATACACTCTGGCTAAAAGTGAGCACCTTACTTCTTCACTATTTCCTACATGCACCACGGGTAGACCCAGGGAAAATACATGAATCCAACAGATTCGAAATGGCTGGAGATTCTAAAAGCAAGTGGCTGGCAGACTGCTTCGCTGACTATTGCCTTTATCGCAATTTGGCTTCTTGTCAAAAATGGAACGATCCCTACAACCTCCAGCCCTTTGTGGGAAGCTGTTCCTGCAATAGGGGCAATACTCTGCGGGTGTTTATGTCTTGGCTCAATCGGGAGCGCGCTATGCAAATTTTATCAACCTGACAAGGCCTACATAGCACGGCGGGCAAAACGAAATGAAATAAATGAAGTACGTAAGTACATCCCATGTATGACCGAGAAGGAAAAGGAAATCATCGGATATCTCCTTCATCACAATCAAAGATTATTTAGTACCACCGAAGATGCGGCTTATGCGGCACCTTTGTTATCAAAAGGCATAATCAGATGTTCGGCACAACCAGGTCAAGTTCTCGATCCAAGGAGAGAGCCTTTCGAGATACCTGATTATGTATGGACTGAGCTTGTCAATCACCGAGAGAAATTTCCATATAAACCACCATCAAATGGTGAAACAGAGACTCATCCGTGGGCGATTCATGGGATGGCACGGTGAGACCAAACCCGCATAGAGCAAAACGCTCAGACGGGCAGTTGTTGTTATATTTCCAAACCAACCTGAGTTACGAAACAACACAATGAAACTAACAGACAATGAGATTAGAGATATCACCCGGCGCCTGGAAGCAGGCAAGCCGTTGCCGGACAAGTATCGCTTCCTGCTATTTGGCGACAAGCGCGAAGTGGAGTTGGTAATGAATGGCAGTCGTTTCGCACTAAAAAAAGATCGTCAATTAGAACTGCAAAGTGTTTTCCTGGAATGTCGGCCAGGGCCGCGCAAAATCGCGGTAAAAGTGGTAGATATTTTTGGCAATGATACGATGAAGATTATTGAGGTGACAATATGAGTCAGTGGAATTACTCAGGGGCCAAATGGTGGAAATTTGATTTTCATACGCATACTCCTGCCTCAACAGACTTTATGCAGGGCTGTACTGATAAAGAAAAAGCAGTTGTTACATCTGAATACTGGCTGCAAAAATTTATGCAAAAAGGCATCGATTGTGTAGCGGTTACCGATCATAACAGTGGCGAGTGGATAGACACATTAAAAAATACGCTAGAAAACCTGGCTTTGGAGGAGAATAAGCCAGATTGGTATCGCCCAATACATTTGTTTCCCGGAGTGGAAATTTCGGTTAATGGTGGTGTGCATTTACTGGCAATTTTTACACAAAGTAAAAATCAAGATGATATTGATAGCCTTTTAGGAGCGGTTGGTTATAACGGAACAAAGGGTCATAGTGATGAAGTAACTACCAAAACGATGACAGAGGTCGTCGATATCATTGTTGAACGCGGTGGAATTGCTATTCCCGCGCACGTCGATAAAGAAAAAGGTTTATTTAAAATCGACAGTAACAGCTTAAAACAAGCCCTGGATAATCCACATATTCATGCCATGGAATTATGTGATAGCGAGTCTGAAAAGCCGCAACTCTATAGTGATAAAAAACTGCAATGGGCAGAAGTCAGCGGTTCAGACACCCATAGTTTTAAGAGCAAAAAATTTGGCGACTTCACCTGGATCAAGATGGATAGCCCATCTATTGAAGGCTTAAAACTCGCGTTAATGGATGGCAAGGTGTCGGTTAACCGCAATATGTTGGCCAGACCTAATCGACATGCCGAATATATTATTGAGGAGTTAGCGGTTAGTAACGCAAAATACATGGGGCAACCTGAAGCCCTAAATTGCCAATTCAGCCCTTTTTTAAACACCCTTATTGGTGGGCGTGGTACGGGTAAATCAACGTTGCTGGAGTTTATGCGTTTTACGTTGCGACGAAATAAGGAGCTTCCTGCATCCTTACAACAGGAAAGTGATAAATATTTTCAGGTGGGGGGCGAGAATCTGCTCACGGAAGGCAGCAAATTGTCATTGGTTTATCGTAAGGGCGAATCACGTTATCGCTTAAACTGGTCGGCACAGGCTGATACGCCATCGCTGGAAGTAGATAACAACGGCTGGGAAGCAGAAGAGGGGGAAATTGCATCGCTTTTCCCTGTGTATATTTATAGCCAGAAGCAAATTTTTGAACTGGCTAAAGATCCGCAGGCATTGATTGATATCATTGATAAAGATGCCTCTGTTGGTTACGAAAATTTAAAACAGCAGCAAATCGAGTCGATAAATCGTTTCAAAGCCATTGAGAAAAAAATAGTTGATTTAACTGAAAAAATAGATCAGAAAAATAAACTGCAAGGATCGGCTAATGACCTAACTCGGCAAATCAAGCAAATTGAACAGTCCGGGCATAAGAACGTATTGCAAAACTACCGTAAACGACAGCAGCAACTCACCACCATTAAGAACATAGAAGATGATTGGCAACAGATGGTCGATCATTTGATTGAAACACAAAGAACAATTCTCTCTGTAAAATTTGATGCCTCAAATTTTGATGGGCAGAATGACATTTTGTCCGCTATTAATCGGTCCAACAAGCAATGGGACGAAATAAATAAAAAACTTAGTATTTTGACACAAGAAGCAAAATCCGTTGTTGATAACTGGATGGAAGAGAAACAGACAGCGAGTTGGATGCAACAAATAAAGACAGAAATGTCCCAGTATCAACAATTACAAACGCAACTGGAGCAACAAGGAATTAATCCAGAGAAATACCCTGCATTATTACAACAACAGGCGGTTATAAATAAACAGTTGAACAATATTAAAAATTATTCAACTCAGATAGAAACCTTGACTGCCGAGAAACTTGAGTTATTCACGAAAATTGAGAGCAACAGAAAATTGCTCACCAAAAACCGACAGCGCTTCCTCAGTAAGGTTTTAGCAGAAAATCAATCTGTTCATATCAGGGTTAAACCTTTCGGCGAAAATTGGGCTGGCATAGAACAACATATTCGTAAGACTTTGCAGTGTCAGGATAAGTTTGTTAAAGACATGGAGCATTTGAAAGATATATATGGTGCTGGTGGAGAAGAAAAAATTAAAGAAATCAAAAAAAGTATTATTAACATTCGTAACCGTGAAGGTGACGTGAAAGACGGTCGGTTCGCTACGCATATACAGCAGTTACCACAGGAATCTATCAGCAATTTACTTTTGTGGTTCCCTAAAGATGCTCTTGAAATTAAATTTGGCAACCAACAAAAAATCAAACAGGGTTCCCCTGGGCAAAAAACCGCTGCCCTTTTAGCTTTTATTCTTTCATATGGTGAAGAGCCCTTGCTGTTAGACCAGCCTGAGGATGATCTGGATAACGAATTAATTTATAGCTTGATTGTAAAACAGTTGCGTGAAATAAAAAGCAAACGACAAGTCATTATCGTTACCCACAACGCCAATATTGTGGTTAATGGAGATGCAGAGATGGTCTTGCCTTTAACCGTAGCAAGTGGACAAACTCATATCGAGCAGGCGGCGAGCATTCAAAGCCAAAATATCAGAAATAAAATATGCGATATTCTTGAAGGTGGACAGCAGGCGTTTACCCAAAGATACAAACGCATACATCTGGAGATTAACCATGTTTGACAGCTTGACCGAGCTTATCGAAAAAATAGCCTTAGGTGAAGATTCAACCATTGAGTTTAAACAAGAATTTCCTCACAAGGATAGCCTTGCAGATGAAATAACGGCTTTTGCTAATACTAATGGGGGTGTGATTTTAATAGGCGTTACGGATAACGGTGATATTGTCGGTATAGAAAAAGGCCTGCTTAACGAAAACGAGAAAACTATCATCGAAGTTTGTCACGACAGTATCAAACCTCTGGTGAATATTTTTACTGAAAAATTGACCATCGGCGATAAAAATATTTTAAAAATAGAAGTGCCCCACAGCCTGTTCGTGCATAAAAGCCCAGGCGGATACTTTATTCGGCACGGCAGCAGCAAGAGAGAGATGCCGCCCGAACAACTAGCACGACTGATGCAAAGCCGCTCACAGGCTCGTATTATCAATTTTGATGAACAGTTGGTTCCGCAAACAAGCACAGATACTTTGCAAAAAAGTCTTTACCAGCGATTTATTGCCGAAGCAACTAGCGATAATCAAATTGATTTATTGTTGAAACGTCGCTTGTTAGTCAATGACGACGGCAATTATCGTGCTTCAGTTGCAGGCGTGTTGATGTGTAGTAGCCGACCCGATGAATACTTGTATAACAGTTTTATTCAGGCTGTTTATTACAGTGGCACAACAAAAGATGCCAATTATCAAATTGATGCCAAAGATTTTACAGGCACACTAGATATCCAGATTATGGATGCGTTTAAGTTTATCGAAAAATACAATAAAATCTCAGCAAATAAGGATGTTGGTAGAGTTGATAAACCTCAATACAGCATGAAGGCTGTTTTTGAAGCGCTGGTTAATGCCGTTGTGCACCGAGATTATTCTAAGCAGGGTTCAAAAATTGGTTTGTTTGTATTTTCTGACAGGCTGGAACTTTATTCCCCGGGAGCTTTGGCAAACACTTTGACGGTCGATACCTTGCCCTACAATCAGGTCACTCGAAATGAGCTTCTTGCTCGATTACTTTCAGAAGTAAAATTGAATGACAGTGTTAACGGCGAGATACAAAGAAAACATTTCCTTGAACGACGTGGTGAAGGCGTTGGTATTATTTTGGAGGAAAGCATTGAATTGAGCGGTAGAAAACCTGTTTTTGAAATGCTGGGTGAAGAATTGCGCGTCACTATTTTTGCGGCAAAATCCTTGCAAGAACAAGAAGCATAAATTTATGCCTCTACCTCCCAACTGTGATTGGAGGAATAATTGTAACTTTGATTCTCTATATATTGAATTTACTATTCACCTATGTAGGTCAAGTTTTGGGAGCATTTGTAAATTAGACCTAAGATTTTGATCCTATCCTAGAGTCACAGCTTCCGCAGTTATCGAAAAAAAGATTGCGTATACCCAACTTCAAAAATTCCAAACCAACCTTAATGACGAAACAGCACAATGAAACTAACGGACAATGAGATTAGAGATATCACCCGGCACCTTGAAGCCAGCAAACCGTTGCCGGACAAGTATCGCTTCCTGCCGTTTCAGACCATTGAGCAGGTGGACGAGCCGCGTTCAGAAGCAGAATTGAAATTGCAGTCTGATATGTTCGATTTACAAACCGAGCGGCAAATCAAGGGCTGGAATAACAAACTGATTTGGGGCGATAACAAACTGATTTTATCGTCTATTGAAATCAAACCCCATGTTAAGCAAAACAGCCTCGCTGTAGAGCTTGCTGATTTTTCCGTCTTTTATTCTCAGGACGCGCAAAACATCGACGTAAACCTAAAAAACGGCAAGAGCAAAGTGATTGTTGATAGAGGACAGGTCATTAAAATCAGCAAAGATAAAGACGGCACTGTCAGCCGTGAGGTTTTAACCAAACACTGGATCGACTGGATAGACTACTGGGCGGTAGATTTTGACTTTGAAAGCAAGCGCGAGATTATCCGCGTGCCAAACGAAGACAGTGGCAAGATTGAGGAACAATGGAGCGGAGATTACATCTTTGAAAATGAATGGCAAAGCTTCCGCACCAAAAAAGACCGCGCGCTGGAACTGACCAGCGCGCCGCAGGAATGCCGACCGGGGCCGCGCAAAATCGCGGTGAAAGTGGTGGATATTTTCGGCAATGATACGATGAAGGTTGTGGATGTAAGGCTATGAGCAAACCCGCTTGCACCATTATTGCCGGAGTTAATGGCGCGGGTAAAACAACCTTTGCGCTAAAATACTTGTCAGAAACAGCACACTGCCAACGGTTTATCAACGCAGATTTAATTGCTTCCGGGCTATCGCCTTTAGCACCGGAATTAAAACAAATAGCGGCCAGCAGGTTGTTTTTAAAAGAGATCAAACAGGCAATAAGTGGCAGGAAAAATTTTTCTTTTGAAACGACCTTATCCGGCAAAAGCTATTTAAGCCTGATACGTCATTTACAGGCTGAAGGTTGGTTGGTCGAACTCATCTATCTGTATTTGCCTGATGTCCAATTATCCATTGATCGGGTTGCGGAAAGAGTTAAACATGGCGGACATGATATTCCGTTGAAATCCATTATCAGGCGTTATCCGAGAAGTCTTTACAATCTCATCAATGCCTATGCTCCACTTTGCGATACCGTGATTTGTCTGGATAATTCACAGGTGCTGGAAAAAATCATCTTCCTGCAAAACTGCAAAGGAATAATCATCAAGGATAAGTCGATCTATCAAAAAATTGCCGGAGTTAAAAGCGATGACAGAAATTGAAGAGAAAGCAGAGCTTGTTTTAAATTCGCTAAACAGCAGTGTACGGGAAGCGCTGGACAGAAAAAAGCGTTTAGGCCAGTACGCTGTTGTCTGGCGTGACGAAAAAGTAGTGCGCCTGTTTGAAGATGATAAGCCTCTGGAGCAAGACAAGTAATGGCGCTGCACCCTGATTTTCCTGATTCACCTCATGTCATTCTCGAACCAGAAGTCAGATGGTTCCCCGCTGATGAAGCCTTGCGTGAATCGAGCTATGAGAAGTTATTACCACCTCTTGTAAATGAACTGCGTAAAAAGGTAATGGATTGGCGGGAAAGTGGCTATGAAGGGGCAACGGCTACCAGCATTACTCTTTTGGAGTGGTGGTTTAAGGCAGAGCACTTGTTGCCAAAGTCAGACGGCACGATGGCAGGCTTTCAATATTATTTCGCCCAGCGTGAAGCGGTGGAAACGGTCATCTATCTTTACGATGTTGCCAAGGCCAAGGATAAATACGACTTGCTCCGCTTCGATAGTTCGGAGGCTGTTTCTACTGGAATGTTTGACGAAGACTGGCTGCGTTTTGTGGTCAAGATGGCAACTGGCTCCGGCAAGACCAAGGTGATGAGCCTGGTTCTGGCGTGGTGTTATTTCCACAAACTCTATGAGCCTGGCTCACAGCTTGCCCGTAATTTCTTGTTGATTACTCCCAATATCATTGTGCTGGATCGTATCCGCGGCGATTTTGACGGCTTGCGTATTTTCTTTAAGGACCCGGTATTACCCGACAATGGCTATCAAGGTCGTCACTGGCGGGATGATTTCCAACTCAGCTTGCATATTCAGGATGAGGTCAATATCACCCGTAAAACGGGCAATATTTTTCTGACCAATATTCACCGTGTTTATTCGGAAGAGATAAAAGAACCCTCGGCAGATGATGACGATGCAATGGATTATTTTTTAGGGAAAAAGCCGGTGGGGAAAACCACCGATTCTAAAGTTGATCTGGGTGATATTGTCAGGGGTATCGATGAATTGGTTGTCATCAATGACGAGGCGCATCATATCCACGATAACAGGCTGGCCTGGTTCACATCTATTGCAGACATTCACAATCGCTTAAAACATAAAGACAGGTTTTTGTCCTTGCAGATTGATGTCACCGCCACACCAAAACACAATAACGGTGCAATCTTTGTTCAGACTATTTCTGACTATCCATTGGTTGAAGCTATATCGCAGAATGTGGTTAAGCATCCGGTCTTGCCTGATCCAGCCAGCCGTGCAAAATTAAGTGAACGGCAAAGCTCAAAATACACAGAGAAATACGCCGATTATCTCAACCTGGGTGTTGTGGAATGGCGTAATGCTTATAAGGAACATGAAAAGCTGGATAAAAAATCCATTCTTTTTGTGATGACCGATGACACCAAAAACTGTGATGACGTGGCGCAATATCTGCAAGCGACCTATCCAGAGCTAAAAGATGCGGTGCTGGTGATTCATACTAAAAATAATGGTGAAATAAGCGAGGCTAGCAGTGGCAAGAAAAAGGAAGAGTTGGAGGTATTACGCAAGCAAGCACATAAAATAGATAGCTGGGGAAGCCCCTACAAGGTCATTGTGTCGGTGTTGATGTTGAAAGAGGGTTGGGACGTTAAGAATGTAACGACCATCGTGGGGCTTAGGGCATATACCGCCACAAGTAATATCCTGCCAGAACAAACTCTAGGGCGGGGTTTGCGAAAAATGTATGCAGATGTAGATAATACTTTAAAGGAATATGTCAGTGTCGTTGGAACCGATGCGTTTATGGATTTTGTGGAGTCAATTCAGTCTGAAGGGATTGAACTGGAACGTGCAGAAATGGGGGAAGGCAGTAAACCAAAAACGCCCATTATTGTTGAGATTGACAATGAAAACACCCACAAAGATATAGATAAACTTGATATTGAAATCCCCATTTTAACAGCCCGCATGTATCGGCAATACAAAAACCTTGATGATCTTGACCCAAGCGGTTTCGGTCACAGAAAAGTGACCTACAGGGAATTTACCGAGCAAGAGCAAAAAGAAATTACTTTCAGGGATATCACGACCGATGAGATCAGCCACACAAGCGTTCTGGATTTCCCGGCAATAAGCGATTATCGCTCGGTTGTTGCTTATTTCACCCAGGCCATGATGAAAAATTTACGGCTGGTGAGTGGCTATGATGTTCTGTATGGGAAGGTTAAGACTTTCATACGCGATGAATTGTTTGACTCTGCGGTTGATCTGGACAGCCTCAATACACTGCGTAATTTATCCGAGCTGGAAGCCAGTAAGACACTGGTGGAAAACTTCAAAAAACAGATCAATGCGCTGACTGTACAAGACAAGGGTAATGCAACAATACGGGACAGGATAAAACTTCGCAAGACGCGCCCTTTCGTGGTGAAGGAACAGGCTTATCGTATCCCGAAAAAAAGCGTTTTCAACCGCATTATTGGCGACAGCCATTTGGAATTACAGTTCGCAGATTTTCTGGAAGAATGCGATGACATTATTTCCTATGCAAAGAATTATCTGGCTGTTCACTTCACTCTTGATTATGTCAATGCTGACGGTAACATTTCCAACTATTATCCTGATTTTCTGGTCAAAGTGAATAACAAAAGCATCGTTATTGTTGAGACCAAAGGGCTTGCAGACTTGGAGGTTCCTCGGAAAATGGAGCGGTTAAAGCAGTGGTGTGAGGACATCAACGCGATACAAGCGGCGGTGAAGTATGATTTTGTGTATGTGGATGAAGAAGGTTTTAAGAACTATAGACCAAGGAATTTTACAGCCCTGGTATCCGGGTTTAGACGTTACAAAAATTAGTAGTGAATCAGAAAATAAAACAATTGCGTCAACTGTGGTCAAAAGTATTTGTCAATCAATATACCTCTTCGTTGCTCATTCAAATGCGAGCAGGGTATTAACCATGTTACAGGCAACTTTGAACAAGAAGAAGGCATCGGGGTCAATGGCATTGATGATACCAGTTTCATCCTGGCCCGTGCCAGAACAGCAGGGTGCAATGTCGGAAAGAAAGTTTCCACCCCGAGCTTCCAGGGCGGAGACGGCGCTGTCCAGACTCTGCACAGCCAATGCGATTCGATGTATGCCGATGTGGCTAATCGGCGCGGGATAAGGAGGAGAGGGATTAAACGGTGTTATCCATTGCACAAGCCGAAGCCTGTTGCGATCGCCAACGGCTAAACTTATGTCGGCGCCGCGTATCTCAAAAACCTGATCCAAGCCATAGGCTCGTGCCTCTGCGCGTGACCCTTTGCCGGGCAACATCTCTATCTCGGTGTAACCGAGATTTTTGTAGAAGTTAAGTGATGCGTCGAAATCGCTTACATTTACCCCAACGTACGGCATTGCCCTAACGTTTATTGTCGATTCTTCACGGCTTGGCGCCGCTCCGACTTCTGTAGATTCGAGCAATTTCAAATACACGCCATCGGGATCACGCATGAAAACAAAGCGCTCACCTGAGTTCCCGTAGCATTATAAGGTATTGCAAATTTAATAAGGTCGATTGAGGTTGGCCCAATGGCATTCGGAATGCTCATTACCTCAATGCTTTCCAGCTCGTAGGCGCACAGCTCATACATTCTCAGTGAACGAGCCATAAGATGTGTGTTAGTTTTTGGATAATTACTGATACCTTGCGTATAACCAAGTTGGCGATAGAAGTTTCGAGCACGATCAAAATTGCTGGTTTGAATAGTAAAGTGGATGCGAGCGAGCACACCAACACCTGAAGCACTTGCTTCACCAGCGCTGATCAAAGCTAAACAACTTGTTTGGAACAACAGAATTGCTATTAGACAATGAAGTTGCTTTCTAGCAGGCATGAAGCGTCAAATCTGCATACTAACATTCTGGCAAAATTTTCAAAGAACGCAACCCAGTTCAAAACATCCAATTCAAAACAAGGGAGGAGGGTCAACTGCGTTAGCTTTTTGAATGCAACACTGAGAAGCCCGCTTTCACGGAGATGTTCCCTGTGAACAATCAAGGCCAAAGAGCCGTGAACGGGAGCGTCTGCGTGACAACGGGTATAGCCTGGCACGGGTGGTTATATTGCTCAACTATTCGCCATTTTTGCTAGCGTGGCAGGGTGTGCCTGTTATTATTGGACTGATATCTTGCCCTGAGCCCTTGTAATTACTGACTTGAGGGGGAATTGACTGAAAATACCGACTCTGGCTCATTAATTGCTGCTTTTGTACGAATACACACTATGCGATGTGTACAATGACTTGAGATTATCGGGAAACTGACCCCCTCTCCTCTGTCAGTTTGATTGAAGGAAGAAAGCTATGGCGGACACGTACAAATTCGAGAGCAACTCTTCTGGATCAACGGAAGAAACGAAAGAAACCAGCGCTGAAACCGAAGGGTCGGCGACCACCGACACGAGTCGGTTGCGGCGCTACAGCAGTGAAGAAGTAACGGACATTATTCGAATTAGCCTGCAAAATGAATCCGGCAACATGGCTAATACTATTGACCATGACGAATTGATCGCAATTGGAAAAGAAGTTGGTGTAAGCGGCGAACAAATTGATCGTGCAGTGCATCTATTCGAAGGGGAACAAAAAGCAAAAGACAAAGAGAACGAATTATGGTTAAAGTTCAAGGCGCATGTCGCTGTATTTGTTGGTGTCAATCTTCTTTGCATTATTATAAATCTGCTTACCGGAATTGAGTATTTTTGGGCCGCCTATGTCTTACTGGGTATGGGGCTTTTCCTGCTAGGTCACTATGCTGGTTTACGCTACGCTCCCGAATTTGTACAAATGGCGATGGATCGCACCAAAGACTACGCCCACAGCAGATATCAAGCTACGTCTGAAGAAGAAGCGAATGTTGCATTTACTGTAGCCGACGCTTCCGGCCTGATGGCAACCCAAGGCTTATTATTCATCGATGACGACTCTTTGGTTATTGAACATCAAACAATCGACGGTGTGCTAGGGATGTTAAAGACAAGCATCAAAGAAACCAAAATTCCCCTGCGGGAGATAACCCTGGCCAAGCTGGAGCAAAATCTCTGGAGCTCTGAATTTGTTCTTCAGACACGTAGTCCGCGGACTCTACGAAATATACCAGGCAGGTTCTCTGGCATACTGCGCTTGAAAATAAATAGACAATCAAATAATGCTGCCTCATTTCTACTGAAAGAGATCAACAGCAAAAAACTACAAGAAAGTGAGGCATAAAGTAACTTAGAGCAGGCACAGGCCGCGAACTATTCTCTCTTCTTGTATTGCGTTTATATACCACCGTCGTCCCTTGAATTGATCCGGCAAGATCAGTCGCGGAATAATCGATATTAGCGGCCGCTCTCAAAACTCACAGCATACGGTTCAATGAGGGACAAGGCGTGTACGGAGGATCGCAGGTCGATCATTTGCTGGATACACGATGGCAGGTCCTCACAGGCTTGGGATGCTTAGATTAGAGTCATGCCTTTCAAAACAACTGCGTAAGCTGTCACGGGGCTAGCAGCGGGACAACTGCTTGATTCTTGGGCACTAAAGCACTACCTTAGTCACAGGATTTGCTAAGCCTTAGGAGGTTTTCATGAAGTCCAGATCTTTTTTATTATTTTCAATGATTGCCATAGTCCCCAGCATAGCCGTGGCGCAGCCATCTGGTGATTACAAGGTACCCAGAACCGAATACGGTCAGCCCGATCTGCAAGGCGTGTGGAATTTCGCCACCAGCATTCCCATGGAACGGCCTCCGCGTTTCGGCGATCAAGAGTTTCTGACGCCCGCACAAATTGAAGAGGAGAAACAACGGCAAATTGCTGCTACCGCAGCAGCCGATGCTGCCGCTGCTCTTCGGGTGGTAGATCCTGATGCCCCCGAAGCAGGCTCGGATCCGGGTGGTTACAATGACTTTTGGTTTGAGGCAGCCGGTATCGGCGAAACAGTCAGAACGTCCTTAATTATCTATCCCGAGAACGGCCAGATGCCGCAAGTGGTGGAAGCTGTTCCCCGACAATTTGATACCTTGGGTCCAGACACACCAGGCACACGACCAGTTCGTACCCTGGTTGGCGGCATCGCTAAGGACGGGCCGGAAGACAGGGGCTTGTCTGAGCGCTGCATTGTGGGGTTTAACTCAGGCCCCCCTTTCACGCCTAGCCTGTACAACAACAACGTGCAAATAATTCAGGGCAGAGATACGGCAGTTATCTACACTGAAATGATTCACGATGCCCGCATCGTTCCCCTTGTAGAAAAACCAGGCTTACCCGATGAAATTCGTTTGTGGTCGGGTGATTCAAGAGGCTGGTATGAAGGGGATACCCTGGTGGTGAAAACGAAAAATTTTAACGGTCTTCGTCAGTCTCTGAACTACAGCTTTGTGGGGACCAATGAGCAAGCCACGCTGACGGAGCGATTTACTCGCACCGGATACGATACTGTTGACTATCAATTCACTATCGATGACCCTGGCACTTTCACCGATAAGTTGACGGCGATAGTTCCGCTAACCAAAGTAGCCGGGCGGCTTTACGAATACGCTTGCCATGAAGGCAACTACGGCATGGTGAATTTGCTGCGTGGCAAGCGCTTTGAAGATGCGCGGGAATCCGAAGAATCAAGCACAGGTCGCTGACACAAGCCACTGGAGTAAATTATGTTTTCCCGCAAGGAATAAGGACATGATTTGCTCCCTGTTCAACTGGCAGGGTCTCAATGCTAAACTCCAGTCAGCTTTGCTCTTTTAATCGGGGTCCGCAAATGAATTTTCTTACTAACAGAATTAAATGGCTGATGATTGTCTCAGGCGTATTCACTTGCTCTATGCTAATCGCCTTTCTTTCACCCGAGACCGCTATAAATAGCTTCTTTGGTGAGACCAGCATGTCCCCTGGCGATCAGGTCGTTGTTCGTAACTGGGGTTTTCTCATTTTCGGTGTTGGTGCCTTACTCATCTATGGCGCCTTCAATCACGCTAATCGCAATTTGACATTGATGATTGCAATAATCAGCAAAGTTGTCTTCGTTGGACTAGTGCTGAGTCAGGGCGCATTGTTTCTCGATACGCTAGCTGTGCCAGTAATTGTCGACAGCATCATCATTGTTTTATTTATTCTCTATTTGCTTCTTGAACGAAACCAAAAGACCAGGTCGACTGCAAAATAAGCCAAAAGTATTGCAGTAACAAGGGAGAAAACAGACTATCTGCCGTCTAATTTTAGCCAACCTTAATCTCTTCTATCCAATTATCAACAACTCGTTCCAAAACAGAAAGAGGCAATGCTCCACCACCTAGAACCGTGTCATGAAATGCGCGAATATCAAATCGCTCGCCAAGCTCTGCTCTTGCCTTTTGCCGCAGCTCCAATATTTTTAGCATACCGATCTTGTAAGCAGTGGCCTGTCCCGGAATAACCAGATAGCGACGCACTTCAGCAGCTATTGCCGCGTCGGCAATCGATGAGTTTTGCTTGAAGTAATCTACAGCTTGCTGCTGACTCCAGCCTTTAGCATGCAGACCCGTATCAACCACTAATCGAATAGCTCGCCATATCTCGGCATTTAGTCGACCGAAGTCTTTATACGGGTCTTCGAAGCCACCCATTTCTTTTGCCAGGCGTTCTGAGTACAAGCCCCAGCCCTCACTGAACGCCGTTGCACGGAACCTCTTTCGGAATTCCGGCACGCCAGTAAGCTCTCGGGCGATAGAAATCTGTAAGTGATGGCCCGGAACACCCTCGTGATAAGCCACGGATTCCATGTCGTATTCGGGCATGGCATTCATGTCTGACAGGTGCGCATAGTAGACCCCGGGCCTGGAGCCATCGGGCGTGCCAGCCTGATAGTGCTGCGGAGCGCCATCTTGTTCTCTAAAAGCCTCGACCCGCCTTACTTCAAGCTCCGCCTGGGGCAGCAAGCCAAAATAGTCCGGCAGTTTTTCTCTCATTGCGTCAATAAAAGCAGTAGAATCGTCAATATAACCCTGACGGCCCTCATCATCATTGGGATACAGAAAACGACTATCGGTTTTTACAAAAGTAAAAAATTCCTGTAGCGTGCCAGTGAACTCCACCTGCTCTTTCAAGGTCTCCATCTCTTGCCTTATGCGGGCAACTTCATTCAGGCCAATACTGTGGATTTCATCTGCGGTAAGGTCTGTTGTGGTCATGCGCGACAACATAGCCTGATAGTAGGCAGCGCCATTATTCAATGCCGATACACCGCGAGGCTGTTGATCACTATTGACTATGTCGGCCTGCAACCAATCTGCTATCGCCTGATAGGAAGGCCCGAAACTATCCAACAAAGCCTGCTCTACTTCAGACAGCAATTGTCTGGCCCTCGTTTCATCTATCTCATCGTCAGCCAGCAAGCCTTCTATTTTCTTTTTTGCATCGGACCACAAAGGTGAATCCACATCGCTGTCGGCATCAAAGGGTGCGCCGCTGATAATTGACATCGTTTCGCGAATGACTATTTGGTAGGCAAACCGAGGCGGACGTACCCCCTCTTCTGCGCCGACCTGTGCGCGCACAACTAATTGATCCATACTACGCGCTATGCCTGCAATGCGGGAGATATAGGCTTGCATCTCAGCTTCGCTGTCCACACTGTGCATATTAATCAGGAAGTTAGGCATCCCCGCATGTGAACCAGACATTTGTTCGAATATATAGCCATGTCTTCTAAATGGTGCAACAGCGAGATTGGATTCATATTGATAAACCCACAGATCATAAGAGGCTTTCGCCACCGTAGATAAGGCGTTGTAATCGAAGCTCGCTCTCATTTCCTCAACAGTTTGTGCCTGCCAGGCCAGTTGCTCCTCTTCTGCCGCTTCACTAAAGTCATCAATCTGGTCATACAGTTCTTTGCGCCCCAGCTCTGTTAGCGTCATCGGCGACATGGCCAAGGCTTCTTCATTTCGTGCATCAAACCATTGATTGAGTCGCTCGCTCTCGTTGATTTCAGTAGTCGTTGAGCCTGGCTCTGCTGTTGAAGTCTGATCAACCGCTGGAACTGATGGTTGATCGCAAGCGACAAGAAAGGCCGTTACAAATAGGGAGGCTATTGTGGTACGCATAGGTTTATCCTGATTTTAGTACAATTTACATGGATGCCGAAAATGATCGAGATCGTCATTTCGTTTTAGCGAAAAGGAAATAACTGAAGTTTGTTCATGCTGTTCTCGCTCAAGGACAGGTTCTCAAGGCGGCAATACAGCTTTCAACGGCAATCCGCCCAAGGACTATATTACCTGCTCTTACGAGTGCGTCAATGACTCAATTTGTCTATGTTACAACTACTGTCTTATTGCGAATTATTTTCTCCGCTCAGCCTGAGGCCAGCCAATCTTTGATACTATCGGCCTGATTCTCGCTGCACTAAAAAGTTGACCAGATGAAACGAGGCCAATCCCCATCCAGAACCCTTCTCTCGGTGCCGTTAATTTCTGCGGTTCTTTTCACAGCCTGCACCGCAAAAGTTATTCCCACCGAGCAAGGTGTTTCCTGGCAGCTTGCTCAACACCGTAGCGACACAATTTCTAATTTACGCTATCACTTTGCACTCGGTATTCCTGATACTCCTGCTGAACCCATCACTGGCCAGGCGAGGTTCCAATTTGATTGGAATGACCCTGGCCAGCAAGCATTAGTTGTGGACTTTCTTTCACCCGAACAACGACTTCATCGGGTTTCAGTTAATGGAACAGCGACAAGCTGGCGGCCCTTAAACGATCACATTCTTATTCCAGGCAGCGCAATGCGACAGGGAGAGAATGAAATCGAGCTGGACTTTACTGCGGGAGACGAGGCTTTTAATCGCCGTGAAGATTTTATGTACACGCTATTTGTGCCTGACCGGGCACACTATTCACTGCCACTGTTTGATCAACCCAATTTAAAAGGCAGAGTGACATGGGAAGTGTCCGCGCCCGAAACCTGGAAAGTGATCGCGAACGGCCCGAAATCCATAGCTGTTAGTGTTGGGAATGGCTACACCAATCATGTCTTTCTGGAAACCCGACCAATGCCCAGTTATTTGTTCGCCGTAGCGGCCGGAATTTTCGAGGAAGAAACGGCTGAAATAAATGGCCGTGTCTTTAACATGTATCATCGCGAAACCGATGCCGGGAAAGTTTCCCGCAATCTCGATGAAATCTTTCGCTTACATGGGGCGACCCTGGATTGGCTAGAAGAGTACACACAGATCGACTATCCATTCCAAAAATTTGACTTCGTCTTGATTCCCTCGTTTCAATACGGCGGCATGGAGCACCCGGGGGCAATACTCTATCGTCAGGCGAGCATATTGCTGGACGACACTGCAACTCAGAATCAAATACTGGGCCGCGCCGCTCTCATTGCTCACGAAACAGCGCACATGTGGTTTGGTGATCTGGTGACAATGAACTGGTTTGACGATGTATGGACTAAAGAAGTGTTTGCCAACTTTATGGCGGCAAAAATCGTGAACCCTTCCTTTCCAGAGGTAGACCACGAGTTACGCTTCCTCACTGCACATCACCCCGCGGCCTATTCAGTAGATCGAACTGCTGGTGCCAATCAAATTCGACAACCCTTGGAAAACCTGCGTTTCGCTGGAACCTTATATGGCGCGATAATTTATCAAAAGGCAGCCATCGTGATGCGACATCTTGAGAATCGGGTAGGCGAGGAATTGTTTCGTGAAGGAATGCGCGAATATCTTGCTACCTACTCTTACGGAAACGCCACCTGGCCGGATTTAATAGCAATACTTGATAAACGCTCTGTTCAAGATCTTTCCGCCTGGAGTCGAGTATGGGTGGAAGAGCCCGGCAGACCCATTATCAGCATCTCGCGGGAAGAGGGTGACATAGTAGTGCAGCAACGGGATCCTGGAGGCCTTGGCCGAGTTTGGCCACAGACTCTGAAGCTACAAATCGGCTCAATAGAGTCCTCAGAACCAGTCACTATTGAACTGGGCGCAGAACCTCAGCGAATAATGGGTATGGCTCACGCCCTTTTTATTCTGCCCAATGGCAGTGGTGTTGAGTACGGTGGTTTTGTTCTGGATGCAAGCAGCCAGGAATACTTGATCTCGAATGTAACTGGATTGCAGACCGCCCTGCTACGGGGAGCTAGCTGGGTTACTTTATGGGATCAGTTATTGGAAGGACGACTTGGGCCATCCTTGTTCCTGGAGACCGCTCTAAATACGCTGGCAGTTGAACCGGACGAGTTGGTTCTCGCGCGGGTTCTTGCTTATATAAGCTCTGTGTACTGGCGTTTCTTGAACGAAGATGACCGCGCTCGCTGGATTACTGACATAGAAAACAGGCTGTGGTCGCAAATACTAAGTAATCGCTCTCGCTCTGCACGCGCCTCTTTCTACTCAACTTACCGTAACATTGCAACGACGACAGCAGGAGTAGCCCGGTTGCAACGGCTCTGGCAGGGCGAGGAGGAAGTTGCGGGGCTGCCGTTGTCCGAGACCGATCAAATTGCGTTGGCGCATGGTCTGGCTATCAGGGCTGTGGAAAATGCTGAAATTATTCTTTCACAGCAGGAAGCCAGAATAAAAAATCCTGATCGGCTCGCGCGTTTTGAATTTCTACGGGATTCAGTCTCGACCGACCCAGGGAGAAGAGCCAAATTCTTCGAATCACTAAAGATTGAATCAAACCGCCATCATGAAGCCTGGGTAGTAGCCGGGTTGAACAATATCCACCACCCTCTGCGTGCCGCAGATTCTGTTGAATTTATCGGTCCCGCTTTGAATATGATTGAAGAGATACAACAAACCGGCGATATTTTCTTTCCGGGTCGCTGGCTAGACTCCACCTTGGGCGGGCATGGGTCTACTGAGGCAGCCGAGGCCGTGAGTGCTTTTCTCAACGGAACCCCCGAGCTATCGCCTCGTTTGCGGCTTAAAGTCTTGCAATCAGCCGATAGTGTTTTCCGGTCTGCCAGATTGATCAATGGCTGGGATGACAACTAACCGAAACTCACATCCTGACGAGCTACCAACATCCAGGTAATGCTGTGGGGGAGGATTTCCGTATAAGGCGATTGAGAAAACCAGCATGCATCGGAATCTGTCATCCAAGACCCTCCATTCAATGGTATTTTCCCGGATTTTACTGCCCGGCAATGTGACGCCCCTATCCAACAGACACTAGTTCCGGTAAATCACCGCTAAACTAAACATCGATGTGTTTGCCTGGCTTGCCCTTGCAAAAATCCACTGCACCCTGATTCTATTCATTATCGTTTCCAGCTCGGTGTACACGGTAATCATGGGCCTGCAAGCAATGGTGGATCAACATGAAACTGATCATCTGATAGGCGATGTCCCCGCTTTGCTTTTGCTGGCTTTTGTACTTTGATATCTATTAGCCGCTACAGTCGCAGAAACCTGATAGGCTTTTTAAAATGGAGTAAGCACAAGACTGGAGTCCCAAGTCATAACAATTGTAATCACAGGGTCTTTATCATCCTGATGACGGTATTGTCGGATCCATTAGCCGTCTTCTCCACTCTGCGTTCTACTTCTACGTAGCCGCGCGCTAGATACAAGAGTTCGCCTGGCACCGTGGCCCCTAATTCGATAGTTCTGAAGCCCGCTTGACGGGCCGCATCTTCACCAAGGTCTAGCAGTAGTGTCCCTATACCCTTACGAATCCAATTGGGATGCGTGTACATCGCTCTTATTCTAGCTGGATCGGTAGCTGGGTCACTAAGGCTGTCATCGCGCCCCACGGTGTGATCGCCACCGTACAGAGTCTTACGCTTTCCCCAACCACCACAGCCCACCAACATCGATTGTTCATCGAGCACTGTTTCAATCAAAAAATAAGTGCCATCTTCGATCAGCGTTTGATCCACGCCCATGGTTTCTTTCGCTGCTTCTATTTCGCTGACGGAAAGAAACGCTTTCATATTTTCAGCGATTGACACCTGCATAAGTTGCCTGATAGCGGGAATATCCGCTGCATTCGCAATGCGATGGTGTAATTCAGGGAAAGAGAGCTTGGCTTGGTTCAGCATTTCTTTACAACCTGGTTAAGCGGCTTTTTTCAGTTCAGCCATTTCCGTCCCATGGTAATTCGGGCTCCTATAGCTCAGGTATGAATGCTGTCTATAGTTGGTGTAAAACACAGACATGTAATTCAACACATCCTGTTGTATCTCAAGCCGAGTCTGGCAATTGCAGCAATGGACTCGCTCTTGCTGCAGGCTCCTGAAGAAGCTTTCAGCTACCATATTGTCCCAACAACCACCCTTGCGACTCATACTACCGATAAAACCAGGGATCTTCAATAATCAGCCTTATAATCAGCCTTATCCAATATGGGTCTGAAGAGAGGGTAGTGTTTCCAATGTAAAATAGTGGAATGGTCCGCCCCACTCCCTAAAACGACATCAATGCGCCAGAATGGATATTCCATTCAATCAGGCAGGCCTGGTTTTGAATGGGTGTCCTATAGGTTTCATTGAATGGGTGTCCTATAGGTTTCATTGAGTGGGTGTCCTATAGATTTCTTTTGAATGGGTGTCCTATAGGTTTCGCTTTTGAATGGGTGTCCTATAGGTTTCGCTTTTGAATGGGTGTCCTATAGGTTTCATAGGTTTCGCTTTGTTGAGTGGGTGTCCTATAGGTTAATAGGTTTCGTTGAATGGGTGTCCTATAGGTTTAGCTTTCATAGGTTTAGCTATAGGTTTGCTTAATAGGTTTCTTCCTATAGCGGTTCTTAGGTTTTCTACTCTATTCGAAGTAAGAGGGGGCTAGAGCCAGTGTTTCAGCAAGTTCTTTGCTGTGTTCGATCCAAAAAGTAGCGCCTGTTGATTCAAGCAGAGCTTCAACTTTGTCCATGGAAAGCAAAGTTTCCTCGGCGCTGGTATTGAAAACGGGTGTCCTGCGCAATTCCCGGCTCGCCTCGAAATGGTAAAGGTCTCCTGACAGTAGCAGCGGGCCAAAACGGCTGAGCTCCAAGTACAAAACTTGATGACCTGGCGTGTGCCCTGGCGTTGAAATGATCTTGACCGAGCCGTCGCCAAAGACATCATAGTCCCCATTTAGACTTATACGCTGCGAATCTCTGAGCATTGAATACAGTTCTGGTCTAAACACCGGATTAGTTTCAGGCTCTCCGAACGCGGCCGTGGCCTCATTCTCCTGAATCAACAAAGTGGACTGACTAAAAGCATTAGCGGCACCAACATGGTCATAGTGCATGTGCGAAAAGGCGATAAAATCTATATCGGCCGGGCCAATGTTCATTGCCTCAAGTTGCTGTAGAAAAGAAGTCTGGTAGCGGCTATTACCTCCGGTTTGTCCGACATCCGCTAGTGGTAAGCCCGCATCCCATACCATTAAATGATCATCATGTTGAATCAAATAGCAAGGCACGAACAACTCACGAACTGAGGTTTCTTCATTCGTTAAACCAAATGCGCTCACATCTGAAAAGGATAGCCGGCCGCAATCGAACACATAGAGTCTTAAATCCGCATGCGCCGTGTTTGAAGTCAATAGTAACAGTAGAAGTAGAAATCTGAACATTGACACTCTCCTATTAGATTGATTGAGTTAATCAGTAATTTAGCCCGTGCGATTCATGCTGAATAATGGATCCAAAATTCAGAGGTAAAATACTGACAGCTTACCTGGGTGAATGCGCTGTCCGTGGACTCATCTCATCGTTCTACAATAGGCTCTTGCCCCAGAGTAAGAGAAAAATCACCAATTCTGCGTATTTGCATGTATGCCGGTGAGCCAGGATTCAACGAAAATCGAAGCAGACAGTTACGGCTTCTCAGTGTTTATGTCGTCAACAACGGTGGCACAGGACAGTCAACTGTTGCAGCAATAGCTCTTAACAATTCGATCTCTATTGGTTGCAGCTTTCCATCTGCTGATATACAACTTACACAGGCCCTCAGCAATGCAGGCTTCTGCAAAGGTTTTAAATCTGCCAATTGATCCAGCGCAGCGTTTAGTATTTCGAAATTTATCTTGCCCAAGTCGATTAAGTTAATTGGGAAATTTAGACTCCTTACCCCAGCAGAGAAAGCTTCATCTACAGATAGTTCATTTTGAGGTGTAGAATGAGTGAGGATAGATAGCAGCACGGCGATGGATTGTTGACAGCCTTTCAGATTCTTGTTGCCGAATTGTGGTGCGCCGCTCTTATCAAAAACGGCATCCAGGTGGTGAAATACTATTTTCTGTAGAGCCCATTCCAGCAAATTAATCTTCTGGTCTATCTCGATAAGCTTTTTGAAATTCTCTTTGAACAATTGATATTGTCGTGCTGACAATTGTCGTAAACTCGATAAGGCAATGGTGACCAATGGCAGGCGCTGCTCGGCGACGACAGCGTCTGTTTGTTTTTGCAGGTTTAACAATTCTCGATAAACCCCGTCATCTGCATTGGTGCGCAGGTATTCAAGTTGCATCGACTGCACCGATTCGGTGCTGCTTAGTACCAGATAATAGACGATAGCTCGCGCCGCTGAGGGTTCACGGGCCGCGTCGAGCAGCAATTGGGGTGTTTGCTGAACCAAGGCATCTGCGTACTCCAGATGTTTACTCTCGGGATTACCCACTTGGTTAAGCAGGGCATCTCCTCGTAGCATTCCGCTCGCACCGGCCAGGATCGCTCTGGCTTTTTCGCGTTGGCTGGCATCAAGCTTTTGCTCTTGCGCCTCATTCTCAACCGCTTTCGATCTACCCCAATTACTTACTTCGTAGTCTCCGTCCCAACGAGGAAGTATAGCCAATATGCGATCTTGCAACGGTGGATGAGTTGCGTACAAGCGACTCAAAGCAGACACCTGCCCTTCTTCAAACAAAGCATGACTGATTTCAACAGTCTTCGGGTTTTGCAAATAGGAGCGTTCATGATGCCTGGCAATTTGCATTAAGGCCTGACCAATACCATCAGGGTTTCGCGTAAATTGCACCGCCGACGCATCAGCCAAATATTCACGCTGTCTGCTCACTGCGGCCTTGATTAGATTGCCGAAAAATGTGCCGAAAAAACCCACTACTACTAAACCCAAGCCAAGAAATACGATTCCGCCAGAATTCTTTGATCGTCGACTATAGGCGCCACTTCGCAACAAGTAGTAACCAATAATGCCAAGAATCATAATGCCGTGAAGAAGCCCGATTAAACGAATATTGATACGCATATCACCGTGAAAGATATGACTGAACTCGTGCGCGATAACCCCCTGCAATTGATCCCTGCTCAAGGTGTCTATGGTGCCACGTGTAACAGCAACGATAGCGTCACTTGGAGAGTAACCGGCGGCAAAAGCATTAATACCAGGCTCTTGCATGAGATACACCGGAGGAACCGGTGTGCCTGATGCAATCGCCATTTCCTCAACTATGTTTAGTACCCGCCTCTCGGCAGGGTCTTGACTGCCTGCCACTAGCAATCTGCCATTCATCATTTCAGCTACACGCGCCCCGCCACCAGACAAAGCATTAATCTTGTACAAACTGCCAAGCAACACGACGGCGCTTACCACTGCCCCAACTACCAGGAAGGTGGCGATATCAAACTGAAAGCTACTTGTGGCGGCCGTGCCAGTCATACCGATTTCGGCAAAACCAAAAATCAGCATGACCAATAAATTAGTCACGACAACCAGCGATAACACAGCAACCACAAACAGGATAAGCAATTTTCCTGTGTTACGTTTTGCTGTGTCTTGGGATTCAAAAAAATTCATGTATCCATCGTCAGCCTAAAGATTTAGAAGCATCAATTCAGGAACGCATACAGTAGGGTGCAGTAGCGTGATCCCAACTTGACTGATGATTTCTAAAAAGAGACCTTTGGTGCTTCCTGAATAGCCTCGCTGTCTTCGAATTCAAGCAGGCTGGCATCCGAACTGTGATCGAAAAAGCCTGCTACAGCAACCGGTGGAAATGATTGTCTATACGTGTTGTAAGCCATTACCTGATCGTTGAAAGCTTGGCGAGAAAATGCAACTTTGTTCTCCGTAGTAGTCAGCTCTTCACTCAACTGCATCATATTTTGATTCGCTTTAAGGTCGGGATACGCTTCCATCACGACGTTGAAACGGTTCAATGCGCCAGCTAGCGCACCCTCCTGCCCCATCAATTCCTGCATGGCAGCCGCATTTCCTGGGTCAGCCGCTGCGGCAGCCAGCCCTGCTGACGCAGAATTACGTGCCGCGATAACCGCCTCAAGCGTTTCTCTTTCGTGTTTTATGTAAGCTTTTGCGGTTTCTACCAGATTAGGAATCAGGTCGTAACGGCGCTTCAATTGTACCTCGATCTGCGCAAATGCGTTTTGATATCGGTTCTTGAGGCTTATCAATTGGTTATAAATGCCAACAATATAGAAAAATAAGGCAGCAATAATAACCAGGGCCACTATCGTTGTGATTTCCATGGCTAGGCTCCTTCTATAAATGAATTGATCGCCCTCATCATTTAGGGCTGCTACGCCTATTATTCCACTATTAGAAGCACTTGTCCTGGTACTATGGGAGTCACGGGAAATGAATTTCTCACACCTAAAATTATCTGCTAAGCTGCCATTTATAACCCTTTAACCAAGAAGAAAAATTATGAGCACGGGAATTCTCGCCCTGCTATCGCTGCTGCCTATCATATCAGTCGCTATATTCCTGGTATTGCTGCGTTGGCCTGCCAGTCGCGCTATGCCCATTGCCTATGTAGTGGCTGCAGCTCTGGCTTTCTTCGTTTGGCAAGTGCCGGTGAATAAGGTATTGGCAGCAAGCGCTAATGGTTTGTGGGTTGCAGGTACTCTTATCTATATTATCTTTGGCGCGATTTTACTACTTAACACCTTGCAGCAAAGCGGTGCTATTCGGGCTATCCGCCAGGGGTTTTCCGGCATAACCCCAGATCGTCGCATACAGGTAATTATTATTGCCTGGCTGTTCGGGTCTTTCATAGAAGGCTCAGCAGGCTTTGGTACTCCAGCTGCCGTGGCGGTTCCGTTAATGGTCGGACTGGGTTTCCCGGCCATGGCTGCCGTTGTGGCCGGCATGATAATCCAAAGTACTCCCGTATCCTTTGGTGCCATGGGCACACCTATTATGGTCGGCGTAAATACAGGCCTGTCCGCAGACCCGGAGATGGCAGCCTACGCGGCGCAGTTGGGCTATGCCGAATGGGATCAATTCCTTGCCTATATTGCCACCAAAATAGCACTTCTTCATGCCATTGCTGGAACTTTTGTCCCACTACTGGTAGTGGGCATCATGACCCGTTTCTTCGGCAAGAACAGGTCATTCGCTGAAGGCTTTAAGGTGTGGAAATTCGCTCTGTTCGCCGCCTTTTCCATGACTATCCCTTATCTATTGGTCGCTACCTACTTTAGGCCGGAATTTCCCTCCCTTATTGGTGGTCTTGTTGGCTTAGCCCTGGTCGTCAGTGCGGCCAGAGCGGGCTTTCTAATCCCCAAGGACAGTGATATCTGGAATTTCGATGACAAGGAAAACTGGGACGATGAATGGACTGGCACCATGCAATTGACAGAAGAGAACGATGGCTCTCCAGTAATGGGTATAGTCAAGGCCTGGTCGCCCTATCTTTTTGTCGCTGGCTTGCTGGTAGTTACACGCCTGCCAAATTTTAATTTAGAACCCGTCTTGCGTGGACCCGGCATCCTTACAACCTGGTCGTGGCGTGAAATCTTCGGTAGCGACATTACTGCGTCATTTCAGCCATTTTGGTCTCCCGGTACCATTTTCATCATTGTTTCTCTAATCACTATCGCGTTGCACAGCTTGAAAGTATCCGAATATAAGGTCGCGCTGGGCAAATCGTTTAAGACTCTGGTACCCGCATCTATGGCGCTGGTGTTTACCGTGCCTATGGTTCAGGTGTTCATTAATTCCAGCGGTGGTGCAGCAGGCTACGAGCAGATGCCATTGGTACTCGCTGAAGCTGTGGCAAACCTGGCGGGCTCTGCCTGGCCTTTCTTTTCGACATTTATTGGTGGTTTGGGCGCATTCGTTGCAGGCAGCAATACAGTGAGCAATATGATGTTTTCGCTGTTTCAGTTCGGTGTAGGCGAACGCATCATGGCCGACCCAACCTGGATCGTAGCTCTGCAAGCAGTGGGCGGTGCTTCCGGGAATATCATTTGTGTGCATAATGTGGTCGCTGCTTCTGCCGTGGTGGGATTGATCGGGAAAGAAGGGGCGGTGATACGAAAAACATTGTTGCCGTTCTTCTACTACGCCCTGCTGACTGGCTCGATAGGCTACGGCATAGTTAATTTGAATTCAGGTATTCTTAATGCGGGCTTCATGGTGACAGCAATGATCTTTGCGACCATGATCTACTTCATATTCAAATTTAATCGAAGCCGTGTTCCCTGACAGCAAGTCTGTACTGGGAGTCTGTCGGGCTTAACCGTTGCCAGCGAGGGGAAATCGCAGTAGCTCATTCATGCCGGAAACATCACCAGACACTTCTCGTTCCTTGATCATTGCCACAGCTGGTCATGTAGACCATGGCAAAACCTCACTCGTTGCCAACATTACCGGTATAGAAACCGACACCCTGTTAGAAGAAAAATCCCGTGGCCTAAGCATTGTACCCGGCTATGCTTATCACCACTTTTCAACTGTGGTTAAAGGAGAACAATGCAATAGCACCTTAGGCTTTGTCGATGTGCCAGGCCACTCAGATTTTATTAACAATATGTTGGCTGGTGTGGGCGCGGTGGACGCTGCCTTGCTGGTAGTAGCAGCAGACGATGGCATCATGCCGCAAACACAGGAGCATTTAGCTATATTGAATTTGCTGGCAGTATCGCGGGGTGCTGTTGCGCTGACAAAGACAGATCGCTGCGGTCCAGAGCGAGTTCAAACTGTTGTTTCAGATATACGGAGCTTGCAAGAGACCACCAGCTTGAAGAACGCCCCGATCTTTCCGCTATCCAACGAGACTGGAGAAGGCATCGCCGAACTCACGAAGTATTTATACCAACTGTTCGAAGATGACGGTGTAATTAGGAAAACCAGTGATGACAATCAGTATTTTCGTTATTTGATTGACCGCAGCTTCGTGGCAAAAGGTATTGGAACAATTTTGACCGGTAGCGTGCGAGCAGGCTCCACTAGAACGGGTGTTAGCCTAAAACACACGGGCACGGGCGAACTCATCAAGCTTCGTGGTATAAGGTTAGATAAAACTGATCTCGTCGAAGTGTTCAAAGGCCAGCGTGCCGCACTCAATGTCGTCCTTGACCACAAATTGGCAGGCCGTGGCGATTGGCTAATAGACGAAAAATTGTACCTGCCAGTCAATCGACTAGATACGACCATAAGTTTTATCGATGAGAATTATACGCTTCATACCGGCGCACAATATCACTTGCACATTGGCGCCTCTCACCATGTCGTTAACATTCGTCATCTTGGCGACCATTTCTATCAAGTAAGATCCAACGATGCAGTGCTTGCCCACCATGGCGACCGCTTCATCGTGCGCGACCCCGCCTCGCAACATACTTTGGGCGGCGGAAGAGTCATCGATATTTTTGTACCGCGCAAAAAACGCAGTAGTGACACTCGCTTGGCGCAATTACAGGCGATGCAAAGCGATCCATTTAATGCCTTAGAGTTGTTATTGGAATTGCTGCCGAATGGCGTCAAGCTTCAAGAATTTTCACTATGTCGCAATCTGACTGACACAGGAATTCGCCAGCTTAGTGACAAGTTAAATACCAGGAATATCGCTTTCACGACAATTAGTCTCGAAAAGCCCGTGCTACCTCTGTTGCTTCACGACCAATTCTACAACAGCTACTGTCGACACATTCTTGAATTTTTGACCAAATTTCATAAAGACCATGTAAGCCAGCAGGGCATTAGCGAGCCGGCATTAAGTCATGGCGTCGATTTCGCCAGTTCACATTTGTTATTCCATGGCATCCTGCAAACCTTGTTAGATTCAGGCGCCATCAAACGAACCGGCACACTGCTCCATCTTCCCTCTCACAAAACTTCATTGAGTGATGAAGAAGAAGCGTTTCTAGCCAAAGTACGTCCCATCTTGTTGAAGGCAGGTTATGTACCACCACGCACGCGTGAATTGGTAGAAATGACCAATATCCCGTTTAAGCAACTGGAACGCATATTGCGCGAATCGGCAAGGGCCGGCACCTTGATAAAGGTTGCAGAGAACCGCTACTACCTGCCTGAGACAATCATGACTCTTGCCGGCTTCACCGAGCAATTGGCCGAAACAGGCGATGGTGACGATGGTTTTTCTGTGATTGAATTTCGTGACGCATCCGAGATTGGTCGTAATCTATGTATTGAACTGCTTGAATATTTCGATAGCGTTGGCTTCACACGGCGTGATGGGAATAGCCGCTTTCTGCGTACCAATAAGGAAAATATTTTTGGGAAGTAGCAACCGTTTGAAAAAATGAATTTCTTTTCATCTGGTTCTGTTTCTGGTTTTCATTCAGAAAACAAAACTGCTACTCTAAACCTTGCTATAGGACAAATATTCAGGACGACGATATGGGTCTCGAAATAGATAAAGCAGACTTCACTACGAGTGATTTCGAACGCTTTGGTAAGCAATTGCGAGCAAATCTTAAAGCACTGGAAATGGTCTTGGCCAGGCCTGATTTTGGCGAAGGCAATCTCTCCTTTGGTGCCGAACTTGAACTGTATATTGTCGATAAAAATTGCAGGCCGCTGCACATTAATCAAGAAATTATCGCCGCGCTTGATGACCCCCAACTCACCCTGGAATTGAATCGCTACAACCTGGAATACAATTTCAATCCAGTACTGTTAAAAGACAACTGCTTTGCTGCCACACAGCAAGAAGCGTTGGCAGCGATTGATAAAATCAATGCTGCCGCTGCTGAGTGGGGCGGCAATGTGGTTCCCGTTGGTATTCTTCCTACGCTAGATCAATCAGATACCGGTTATCACGCGATGACCAAACTATCGCGCTTCGAAGCATTAACTAGAGAATTGACCGATATCCGTGGTGGCCCATTTACTATCGCGATTGAGGGCGCGGAAAAACTACAATTGGCAATGGATGATGTGACCCTGGAAGGCGCTAACACTTCGTTCCAGGTTCACTTACGTGTGCCTGCGAACGAATTTGCAGATTTCTATAACGCGCTACAATTGGTTACGCCATTAACTGTCGCAATGGCAGCGAATTCTCCAACTCTTTTTGGACATCGCCTGTGGCAGGAAACCCGCATTCCTCTCTTTAAACAATCTATTGATTGCAGACCAGAAGATTCACTGCATCCGATTCCAGCGCGGGTCAATTTCGGTAATAACTGGATTAGAGAAAGCGCCTTCGAACTGTTTGCTGAATCTGCATTGTTGTACCGGCCAATATTACCGGATTGCTCCGACGAGGACCCTGTAGCTATTGCTCAAGGCGGTGGCACCCCTGGTTTGCATGAGCTACGACTACATCAGGGTTCGATCTGGCTTTGGAATAGACCAGTCTATGACCCCGAAGGCGCCGGTCATCTGCGCATAGAGTTGCGCACTTTTCCGGCTGGCCCAAGCATTGTTGATATGCTCGCCAATGCCGCATTGGCTATTGGACTGGCAAAACTGATGCAGCCAAGCATAAGAGGCTTACTACCGGCAATTCCGTTTACCTACTGTATAGCAAATTTTTATCGTGCTGCCCAAAAAGGCCTTGCCGCCGAATTGTTTTGGCCTTCGCTAAAGCAGAGTCAACCAGAGTACAAAACCGTTCCCGAGATACTAGAAGCCCTTCTGCCTGATGTTTCAAATAAGCTTGCCTCTATGGGCTTCGTTAAAAGTGATTACCAGCCGTTACTAACTGTAATTGAAGAGCGACTCGCCACCGGACAGACCGGCGCGCAATGGCAGTTGAATAAGCTTGCCGAGCTACGCAAAGAGATGCATAAGCGGGAAGCCTTGGCTGAAATGTTTAAGCAGTACCAGCGGAACAGTACGGCCAATACCCCGGTAGCCCAATGGCAGTAGTTGAAATCGCGCAGGCGGGGCAAATTTTCGATTGGACGAATCCAAACACTGACGAGATTGGTACGTCTGCTATTGAATTTCTAAACACTCTGCCCGGCCCCACCCATATTTACGTCAGCGGCGAAAACTCAACTCGTTGTAGAGCTGTGGTAACGCTATTGCATGGCAACGAGCCCTCTGGTTTGCATGCTATCTACACACTTCTGAAGCGTGGTGTTCGACCAGCAGTAGATATACATTATTTTATACTCAATGTAGATGCGGCCAGACAAGCCCCTGGCTTTATCTATCGAATGTTGCCGCAACACAGGGATTTGAACCGGTGTTTTAGACCGCCGTACGGCGATACTGAACCTGAATTGTTAGCGCAAGACTTGTTGAAAAAACTGGAACAACTACAACCAGAATGCGTAATCGATATTCACAACACATCCGGTTCCAGCCCAGCGTTCGGTGTCACTACTTGTATGGATGAACGCCATGATGCACTCGTGTCGCTTTTTGCCCACCGAATGATTGTTACGGATTTACAGCTTGGTTCTCTGATGGAGATTAGTGGGAAAATGATGCCAACTGTGACCATTGAATGCGGCGGCGCTCAAGACGAAGAATCTAACACCATGACAACCGAAGGCTTAGCCAAATACATAACACTTGACGATGTGTTGTCGCAACGCCATGGGGATATGTCATTGGAGTTCTTCCATAATCCTATGCGATTGGAATTGCAGGAAGGTGGTGACATTGCATACGGCGACCACTGCTTAATTGAAGAAGGCGTAACACTGCTACCCAGCGTAGAGAACTACAATTTCGGCTTTATCGACTCATCAACCCGGCTCGGCTTTGTATCAGGAGAATTAGCAGCTAGTCTCAGTGTAAAGGACGTAGCGGGCCAGGAATGTTTACTGAGTTATTTCGAACTACGCGGCGGCGAGCTCTATGCTCGCATGAGACTCAAATTGTTCATGGTAACCAGCAACCCGGAAATTGCGCGCAAAGATTGTCTGTTTTATTTGGTTGAACCTGATGATTAGACAGCAGCTAGCCAATCGAATGCAACACAACCGGCAGACTGGTGTAACCTTTTACAAAGCTTGAATACACCCGCTCAGGTTTACCCACAACTTCCACTTTGTGAAAGCGCTTCATTATCTCTTCCCAGACTATGGCGAGCTGCATCTCCGCCAGACGGTTACCCATGCAACGATGCAGACCAAAACCAAAAGACAAATGTTGTCGGGCATTTTTCCTGTCGATCAGGAATTCATTGGCGCGGTTTATAACTTCTTCATCACGATTGCCCGAGGCGTACCACATGACTACCTTGTCGCCTGCTTTAATCTGCTTGCCAGAAAGCACTGTATCAAGCTTTGCGGTTCGGCGCATATGAGCTAGCGGCGTTTGCCAGCGAATCATTTCCGACACCATGTTTTTTATCAAACCATGATCTGCTCGCAGTTTATCGTATTCGGTCGGGTTTTCATTTAGCGCAACAACACCACCGGAAATGGAATTTCTCGTGGTGTCGTTGCCACCGACAATCAACAGAATAATATTACCCAGGTATTCTTCCTGTGGCATGTTACGGGTCGCCTCGCCATGCGCCAGCATGGAAATAAGATCATTACCTGGCTGCTGATTGACTCGCTCGTTCCATAAACGGGTAAAACAAGCCAGACATTCCTGAATTGCTTCCCAGCGATCCTGATGATTACTGATTACACCGCCGCCGGGGATAGCTGTAGCCGCATCAGACCAAAAGGTTAATTTGCGCCTGTCATCGAAAGGAAAATCGAATAGCGTGGCCAGCATCTGTGTAGTTAGCTCGATAGAAACTCGCTCCACCCAATCGAACTCTTCGCCCAGAGGTAGCCCATCTAAAATTGTACAGACTCGCTGACGAATCAAGCCTTCCAGGTTTTGCAGATTAGCCGGTGCTACAACAGCTTGCACCACGCGACGTTGGTCATCGTGTTTTGGTGGATCCATGGAAATAAAGGCTGGAAGGGCAAATTCTTCAAAGGTATCGGCTATACCTATGCTAGGCTCGGAAGAATAAATATGGGGCGATGTATCAACCTCCATAATGTCCTTGTACTTCATAACCGACCAGTAAGGGCCAACCGCCGATTCCTTGCAGTAATGCACCGGCTCTTCTTTCCGTAGCCGCTCCATAAAAGGGAGGTATTCGTTCGCCTGCCAAATACCTGGATGAGACAAATCGATTTCTTCAATCGGCATGGTGTAAGGGTCTTTCCCTACCATGCTCCACTTGCTTTGTTTGAATGGCCGAGTGCCTGTTGCTTCGCTCATGCTTCCGTCCCTCCAAAGGACATTAATCAGCGCCTGTAGAGCTTTCTTTACTACCTGAACCAGCTCATGGTTTTCTTGCTTTGCATGCGACTAGAACTGAAATTCCGGCGTGGTCACCACCAAACCATCCAGTTCTTCCGTGACTTGAATTTGGCAGGAAAGCCGGGAGTTTTCTTTACGATCCGTACTCAGGCTAAGCATAGCTTTCTCGGTTGGATTAAGCTCACCCGTTTTAGCCAACCACTCATCATTGACATAGACATGACAGGTTGCACACGAACAAGAGCCACCGCAGTCTGCATCAATGCCCGGCACGCCATTAGTTACAGCTGCCTGCATCACAGACCCGCCAGTTGATACCTCGACAGAGTGCTCACCGCCATCATGCTCGATGAATAATATGTTAACCATGAATCTGAAGCCCTTTCTCTTAAATGGAACTTTTTTAAAGGCGAAACAATAGCAGGGAAATTGGGTAAGCTAAAGTTAGATTTCAGGTTTCTATCCCTTCTTTGAAGCACTGCTCCTTATTCCTTACCTCCAGTTAGAGAATTAAAATAATTGAATACCAAATAGTAGTAGTAATCCCCACAGTATCAAACGAGACAAGTTGGTGAAGAACTTTCGGGCGCACCTGTAGACCTGTCCATCGAATCAAGAAAAGCAGCACGCTTGGGTGGCAACAGCCAAGCGGTCAAATTGGGCCGTTTTTTATGGCACAGCAGCGGAAGAGGCAGGAGTCGAACCCACCAAGCCTGTCATCAACAGACTTCACCGGGTTTGAAGTCCGGGCACCCCACCGGGGATGATACTCTTCCACTAGCGAGTTTAGCATAACCAGGATTCGAGTCACCCGCCACGCCACCGCCAACTCTAATGCCTGTGTTTAGGGTGTGTCGTTTAAATTCCAGTCATATCTCAGATGACGAATTCGAATACCATCATCTTTGCGAAGACGAGCAACTGTGGCAGAATCCAGTTGCAAAGCGTCGGCATAATTGGCCAAAAACCTCCCCACCGAATCTATACCCTGCCAACCTTGTTCGAAATCTTCCTGGTACCAATCAAAGATACTCGAAATATACAGTCGTCCATCGGAAAAGTAATTACGACTCCTGTCGGACAGAAATAAACGGGTGTTTTCTTCCAACTGTTGATCGAGTTTTCCGCCGTCATAGGCTTCGCCGCGCAATGCAGGACAACCTATTGCAGCGCAGTTTACGGCAAAGTGAATTCGTGGCTCCTGGTATCTATTCCAACCACGGATCATCCCGTGTTCGATATCGTCCAGCGAAACCTGCTCGCCGAACAAGCTAGCGATTTGTTGACGCCATGCAGAAGACAAAATGAAACCGATGTCTCTAATAGAATCTATCTCTGGATACTCACCTAAAATCAGCTCGACGGTCCAGGCGTTGTAAGTGTTGATCAAAAAAGCCAATTGCGCGGACTCGGCCCAATTATCGAACGAGTCTCGCTGAACTGTACCAATATTGAACAGATACGACTTCAAAACAGCCCGATCAGCAGCCATGCCAGAATAATCAACTTGAGTGGCAACACCCTCTTCAATGGTATACACATGTTTTCTCAGGAGCTTATCCCAACTACTGTGATCAAATTCTGCGAATAGACAAGTGGGCAAAGCCAACAATATGAACAGGGCCATAGCTTTCTCTGCTTGCTGCAATCCTTTTTTCTTGAAACTTTGTTTCTTGATCCTTTGTTTCTTGATCATAGTGTAATGACCTTCCCGTTACTGCCAATAGAGAGCTGAAAGCAGCCCGGCCATTGGGCTGGAGGCTACCATGATTTTACAAAATGAAGTATGCTTTGAGCAATATCAACACACTGCCAGCATTGAACAGAGCAATCCCTTCAAGCAGGTAAAGAATAATTTCCAGCGGTCAATATAACAGGAAAGGAATGAACCAGGATCAGGTTCTACTAAATCGAGCCAGTAATCCACTTGGCCCCGCAGTTTGGAGAATTTCAATGCAGTATGCTGACATCACCGGATGGGGGAAATGCCTGCCACCAGCAGTGCTCAGCAACGATGACTTGGCCACTTTTATAGATACATCTGACGATTGGATCACATCTAGAACCGGCATAAAGGAACGGCGCATCTGCCACTGTAGCTTTTCCGACATGGCCATTGTCGCTGCCGAACGAGCGCTCGCCGCCGCAGATCTAGACCCCATGGAGTTGGATCTTATTCTGCTCGGCAGTCTTACCAATGACAGCTTCTGTCCTAATACAGCATCCTTGGTACAAGATGCGCTTGGTGCCAGAAACGCGGCATCAATCGACATTAATTCTGCCTGCACCGGGTTTCTCTACGGCTTGCATATAGGTACAAATCTGATTCGAGCTGGTGCTCATAAGAAAGTGCTGGTGATTGGTGGCGAGTTTATTTCTCATTACATGAATTGGGCAAGACGCGATGTCGCCGTGTTATTTGGCGATGCCTGTGGCGCTGTAGTAATCGAAGCCTGTGATAAAGAAGCAGGCCTGCTGGCGGCAAAGATTGGTTGTGAGGCTGATGCAAAGTACGCAATCCAAATTACCAACTTCGGTTCAGCTTATAGCCGATTGAGCAATGAGTTTCTGTATCTGGGCTGGAATTTTGAAGGGCAGGAGGTGTTCAAACGCGCGGTAAGAGCTATGTCTCAAGCATGTTTGAATGTCCTGGAAGAGATGGGTGTCAGCCTGGATGAGGTCAATCTTGTGGTACCACATCAAGCCAATAAACGTATTTTAGACGCACTGGCAAAACGGGTGGGCATTTCGGAAGAGAAAGTTTTCATCAATGTACACAAATACGGCAACACATCGGCTGGCACAATTCCGGTCGCCCTCACCGAGGCACTAGAAGCAGGGCGTATCAAAGCAGGTGATTACGTCCTTTCTGCCACATTTGGCGCAGGACTTACCTGGGGTGCAGGATTGATTCGCTGGGGAGACCGAGTGACTCCACTTCAGACTAGCAATGCTGAGCTGCCACCCTGCGACAAGACTGCATTGGAAATTCTAGGGCCTCATATCAAGCGCTACGCCGAGCATGCGAAAAAGTCATTAGCCGACTGATTTTACTTACTTTTTAATAGCAATTAGCAAACCTTGGCCGCCTGCCTATGACTGTGACACAAGTAGCCCCATCGAGTTAGGTGAAAAACGTTATCCCGAAACGCCTCAATTCGGCAGAATTGAGACCGTTGTCTTATTTCATTGGAAAACCCGTGACTCTATCTTTTCTTTTTTGGAGTGCTGTTGCTGCCGCCTTCGTTAGTTTTTGGTGGCAAGGGGACAGAATAAAGACTATTGCTCTTTCCCATGTGTATAGACATTGCAAGGAGCAGAACCTGCAGTTGTTGGATCAGACTATGGTTCTAAAGGGTGTCTGGCCAGCTAGAGACGACGAAGGCAGTTTGAGATTGCGTCGACGTTACGGCTTTGAATTCACATCTACTGGCGAGCTACGATCTGAAGGAACGGTAGAACTATTTGGTGCCAAATTACAGAAACTGCATCTGGATCCATATATGCTACCAGATGACCACGATAGATTTTTGCACTAGACGACTAATAAACAACGCCCGCAGCGCTCGCTTATGCCTTTTGTGGATGCACCTCTATATCTTGGTTTCTATGGAGCGCCTCAGTGTCGGAAAATAAATAAGCAATGCAGCGGCTCTGGCCGCCACGTAAATTATCATCGCCCACCACAAGCCGTTTACGCCAAACCTATCCATCAGCAACCACCAAGCCAGCAGATAAACTGTTAATGAGAGAAATGCAGCATTGCGCATTTGCCTGGTAAACGAGGCACCAATAAAAATACCATCGAGTTGAAAAGCGGCGAAGGAAAAGAAGATATAGATAGCGGCCAGAAACAAACAACTCTGTGCCGCAAGCTGTACATCTTCGATATCAGTGAGAACTAATACTGCCAAATCACCAAATAGTAAAAGCCAACTGGCTAGCACTGCCGCAGTGGCCAGAGCCAGAATACTGGAACGTTTAACCGCAATATCGAATGTGTCTTGCCGTTTCGCGCCCAATGAAGAACCTACCAGAGACTCAACGACGAAGGCATAACCATCAAGAAAGAAGGCTGCAAATGAAACCAGTTGTAGCAAAATATGATTAGCTGCCAATACCACATCGCCAAACTGCGCGCTTTGATTAGTAAAAAATCCAAAGGAAAATACTAATAGCAGAGTACGAGTCATAATGTCCGCGTTAGCAGAGAGCATCCTGACTAATGACGCTCTGTCCAGAATTCTAGCCCGTGGCCAGAATTCACTGCTTTCACTGCTGCGGGCGCTCAATTCATGCACTATTAACCAGATCGCAAACAACACGGTAGTCCACTCGGCGATCACGGTACCCAGAGCAATTCCATCCGCACCCCATCCCAACACTCCTGCGAAATAAACATCGAGGCCAATATTGAGGCCATTAAGGAAAAGTTGAACAAGAAGAAGCTGCCGGCTATTGCCCAGCCCGATCAATACCCCCATCAGAGCGAATGTTGCCAGGGTGGCAGGTGCACCCCAAATGCGAATAGCAAAATAGCTCTGGGTAAGCGTTTCAACCGCAACGCTGCCGTCCAATAAAGACAAACTGATGAGTCCTATAGGCCATTGCAAAGAAATCAACAACAGACCTAGTAGTACCGCAAGCAACAATGCTCTGCCCAGAACCGCACGTACCTCAGTTTCGTCGCCCGCGCCTGCGGCCTGGGCAACAAAACCGGTGGTACCCATGCGCAGAAATCCGAAACTCCAATACACAAAAGAAAAGATCAAGGCACCAAAGGCAATGGCACCCAAATCCAGTACACTGCCTACATTACCGATTACCGCTGTATCCACCAGACCCAATAGTGGCACAGCCGCATTTGCCAGAATTATGGGCCAGGCTTTCTCTAGCAAATAGTGATAACTTATGGATTCAGGGTTTAGCATTCCAGAGAGGTACTTTACTTCGAATTTATTTGAATTGACTATTTTATGTAGGTCGGTCTCATATTGACGAATTTGCGCTATCCGTGGCTATAGCGAAAGCCTGGACAACGTGAGAATATCGCTTCCTCTGCGAACGGAGTTCAACATGATTGTATTGCACCACTTACGTATTGGCCGCTCAATAATCGCCGTCTGGCAGTTAGAAGAACTAGGGATCGATTACGAAATCAAAGCCTATCATAGACACCCAGAGACTTTTCTTGCTCAGGACGATTTAAAAGCGGTTCACCCCTTAGGAAAATCTCCTGTAATCGAAGACGGAGATCTACTACTTTCCGAATCCAGTGCGATCACCACCTATCTCTTGGAAAAATACGATCCTGAAAACAAATTTGCGCCTGCTCGATCGGATATCGAAAGATGGGCAATTTTTACGCAGTGGTTGCACTACCCGGAAGCCTCAGTATTCGCTCCATTACTGGTTAATATGTTATTACTTCGATCCAGCCGGCCTCACATTTCCCTCAGCCCTTATAGCGAGAGAGAAACGGCTCTGCATCTCGGCCATATTGCGGATCAACTTGCTGGCGATGAATTCATACTGGGTGAGTATTTCTCCGCTGCGGACTTTGGAGTGACTTATGTCGTAAACCTTGCGAAACGATTAGGCCAATTAGATGCCTACGCAAGCCTGAATGCCTACCTGGAGAGAAATTTGACGCGACCTGCCTACCAACAAGCGCTGGACAGAGCCGTTGAATAGCAGGAGTATTCAGAAATGCAGAGATTAGCCAATGACGAGTAATTGCTAGCTCTTCCAAGGCTCTCAGCTTGTCCGCGAATCGAGCTTTTTCTGTGCCTCTGGCAAGTCGGCGTGCCTTACAGTTTCATCAGCTAGCGCTGAATGCTAATATGGGTTTTGGTTCGGCTGTCAGGAAAATACTATCGAGAAGCAGATCGCCAGGTTCATCGATAGCACTAATCCAAGTAGAATCGATAACTGTGCAGGAAACCATTACTGATAAAAGTGGCAGCATAACAAGCTGGAACGAAAAATGGCATTTGATCAAACCCCCTGAGTTTGTTAGGTTTTAACCCTATCTTATGTTCTGGATTTATCCAACTCATGGATCATTCACTTGAAACCTGTACACAGGCTCCCAATAGTGTAGTTGCGGCTTGCAGAACAGGCGGTTAATGACTGCCGATTGCAAGTTGTGCTGGGTGCTATCGAAGTGACATTGAATGATCAAGACCACGAGGAGTAGCCGTGACAGACACACTACAAACCACCAAGACAGAGCCTGCCGGGCTGCTGGATACCACGATAAATATTCTGGTTTCTCCTCGCGAAGCCTTTATCGAGCTGAAGCAGCGCCCGCGCAAGCTATTCCCATTAGTATTGCTTCTCGGCAGTACTTCAGTAGCACTGCTGTTGTACTTCTATGTGGTGGATTTCGATTGGTATATCGATGATATTCTTGCAACAGAGAATATCGATGAAGACCAATTAGAACAGTCTCGAGAAGCCATGACCAGCGTGGGGAAAAACTCTTTCATGATGATTGGCATTCTAACGGGAACTGTCTCAGCCCTTCTTTTATATGCATTGCAAGCAGGATACTTGAGCCTAATCTCGGCGCTAACCGGTGACGGCCAAAAATTCAGCAACTGGTTCTCGTTAGTGCTGTGGACTGCCTTACCTAACTTGTTTGCGGTAGCTGGAATGTTCGTCACAATTATGCTCAGCACGAACGGTCAATTGAGCCTCTACGACTTGAACCCGCTTACGCTTACAAGCCTGGGTATGGAATCCAGCAATAGCTCACTTAACACAATTTTTTCTTTACTCAACTTAACTATGGTTTGGAGTATTACTCTGACAACGATGGGCTATAGACAATGGCTGGATATCAGCATGAGCAAGGCTATAGCGGTTATAGCATCGCCCTATCTGCTAATGCTAATGCTTGTGGTTTGGGCGAATTCCGCGTTTGCTTAGGCTAAAATGTGCTAAATTCATTGATGTTTTATGTAACTCAATAGGCCCCCAACCGTTATAGTCAATATGATAGTTGACTAACTAAGTTAGTCCGATGGTTTTCAGGAAAATGGGTTCGCTTTATGAATGCACGAAAACTGGTCTTCGTTCTGCTAATTGCAGGAGCAGTAATTGCCCTCCCCTTTATTAATCGCTCTGTTTTTGGCACGGATGCAAAAGAGGTCAATGTATCCGCATTATCGCAGCGAATTATTAGTCCTTCAATTTTGGCTTCCGGCTTTCTTGCGCATGAAGAAGAAGTTATGTTGAGCTCTGAAGTAATTGGAAAGGTATCTGAATTGTTCATCGAAGAAGGTGACACAGTCCAGCAAGGTCAACTTCTGCTACAAGTTGATGACAAGAATTTTATTGCTGGCCTCGAACAGTCTGAAGCGGCGGAAAGAATCACCACCATCGATATTGAGCGACAGGAAGTGCGCATAGAAAACCTAAATCGGCAATTCGAGCGTAGCAAGAGCTTGCATGAGCGCAAAATGATTGGCGACGATGAATTTGATTCGGTAAAAAATCAATTGGATTTGGCACGAATCGATTTAAAGTCATCGCGCGAAAGACTCGCACAAGCCCAGGCGCAACTGGACCAGGTAAACGACAACCTCAGTAAAACAAAAATCGTCTCGCCCATTGATGGCGTGATTACCAGCCTGGACATAAAAGTTGGTGAAACTGCCATTGCCAGTTCAACTAATATTCCAGGCTCATCCTTAATGACGATCGCAAACCCGGCGAGCATTTATACAGAAGTGCTGGTAGATGAAGCGGATGTAGCCAATATTGAAATAGGACAACGTGCCGAAATAGTTGCTATCGCCTACCCGGATCAACCCATGTTGGGAGTTGTTCGTTACATTGCTAACACGGCGAAAATAGCGCTAGGACGTCAGGGACTGAGTTTTACTGTAAAGATCGATATAACCAACCCAGGGGACGTAGTGCTTAGACCCGGCATGTCCTGTCGCGCCGAAATATTTACCCGCCAAGATCAAGAAGTCGTTGCCGTACCAATTCAGGCTGTTATTTTCGAAGAGGACAGATCTGCGCAGCGTAGCGAGTATTTTATCTTCGTTAACGACAACGGCGTGGCACGTAAAACCAAGATCGAAGTTGGAATCTCCGATGATGAGTATCAGGAGCTAATGAGCAACATTGATGAGAATATTGAAATTGTGGTGGGGCCGGACCAGGAACTAAGACATTTACTGGAAGGTGATCGAATCGACACCACTCGCATTGAGCTGCACTAGAATTATCTTGCTAACCGTTTGTTCTACCGACCTAACTGCATAGGCCTTCTGTATGGCACTTATCGAACTAAATGCTATTAGCAAATATTACGAGATGGGAAATCAGATCGTAAAGGCGTTGGATGGTATCGATATAGAAGTATTCAAAAATGACTACCTTGCCTTCATCGGCTCCTCCGGCTCTGGCAAGTCCACCATGCTAAATATTCTGGGCTGTTTAGACAAACCCAGCAGTGGCCAATATCACCTAAATGGAAAGAACGTGGAGAGCCTTGACCGAAATGAATTGTCTGAGATACGCAACTTGGAGATTGGTTTCGTTTTTCAAAGTTTTAATTTACTACCTCGAGCCACCGCCTTGGGCAACGTAATGCAACCCCTGGTTTATCGAAACATTGCTTACCGCAGGCGAAAAGAAATGGCGCTGGAGGCCCTGCAACGAGTTGGGCTTGGCGACCGCACAGATCACCTGCCTAACCAGCTTTCTGGCGGTCAGCGTCAGCGTGTGGCGATCGCGCGAGCGCTGGTAACTCGCCCTTCCATTCTCCTGGCTGACGAACCCACAGGAAATCTCGATTCACAAACCACCATAGAAATCATGCAACTGTTTGATGAATTACATGCCGAGGGACACACATTAATTGTGGTGACCCATGAAGATGAAATCGCACACCACTGCCAACGCATCGTGGAAATGAAAGACGGCAAAGTGTTCAATGACAGCACAAGCAATTCAGCTGCGGTAACGCCCTGATGTTTTTTGCTCTAATAGAAAGTTCACGTTCCGCGTTGGCTTCGATCTATGCGCATGGCTTACGTAGTTTTTTAACAACGCTGGGCATAGTCATTGGAGTCGCCAGTGTCATTGCCGTAATTTCTGTCACACAGGGGATGAGTTCTTTTATTGGCGATACCTTTGCTTCTCTGGGTTCGAACAGCCTTACTATTCAGTCCTACACTCCCTTTGAAGATCAAATGAAGGGAATTCGGGCCAGGCTCACTCCAGAAGACATGGAACTCATCGAAAGGCGTGCCGAAGGGATTGCCTCAATTACACCCATTCTATTTGCTAACAGATCTTCACAGATAAAGTTTGGTTCGCAAACAGCATTTAGTCGAATCATGGGCACAACTTACGCCTATCAAGACGTCGCTCAGTCCTATATGTCTGTCGGCCGTTTTATTGCCCAGAGCGACAATGACACACGGCGGCGTATTGCAGTTATTGGAGACAAAGTACGAGAAAACCTGAGTCTGCCAGATAATCCGTTAAACCAGTACGTAGATATTGGTGGTGAATGGTTCAAAATTGTTGGCTTGATGGAACCCAAAGGAGAAATCATGGGGATGAACCAAGACGATAGAGTTTTGATTCCCTATAACACCATGCGTAGTCTGCAAGGAAATCAGGCACGAACCGATATTCAGATTCAACTAAGTCTCAGCGATACTGCGGTGGTGGAAAATGTTACACAGCAATTGACCTCGTTGTTAAGAAGCGCTCACGATTTGGACAGTGAAGAAGACGACGATTTTCAAATTCAAACCGCCGAACAACTTATGGAGACTTTTGATACTGTTGTCAATATGGTTACCATCGTCATCGGTGGCATAGTGAGTATTTCGTTGTTGGTTGGCGGCATTGGAATTATGAACATTATGCTGGTGTCGGTAACAGAGAGAACAAGAGAAATTGGTATTTGCAAAGCAATAGGCGCCAAGCGTCATCATATTCTGATGCAGTTTCTTATCGAAGCACTGCTGCTTTCTTTGCTTGGTGGACTTATAGGCTTAGCAATCGGCTACGGGCTGGGCACCCTTATCTCCAATAGTATTCCTGCTTTTCCTTCTGCCAGCATTCCGTTGTGGTCTATCGTATTGGCATTAGGTTTTTCAGGTTTCGTGGGTATATTATTTGGCATATTACCCGCAGCAAAAGCTGCGAACCTGGACCCAATCGATGCACTGCGCTACGAGTAGTCGGCTGAACAGGCAACATCTCAAGAGGGCTCTTTACATGACATGCGAATCATAATAGCTACAGCGCCGTTCGCCATAGAAACAATCTTGTAGCAAACATTGCCAGTGCTTGGCAACTCACGGCTATCAAGCTGCCCCAACTGCATGAGAAGATTAAAGATAATATACCGGAACAGTTGATTCGGAAAAGCCAGGTACAGGTTTTTTAAAAGACTAAGTAAGAGGATGGTTTCCGCTCCCCTTTTTCGTTGGGGCTTTGTATTGTCAACTCTGGATATACACAGGCCATCTAATTACTAACACTTATTATGTGAATATCACTATTGTTAGTTCTTAGCGAGATAGGACTGCCGCCGCCATTGATATCTCCTCGGCCCAGAATATCGCCATCGTCCTCCTGAATAGTTAATGGAAAATCGGTATAGATGCGATAGTCACCTCGCGACCTACGCGATACGTCAAGGTCTGCTCTAACACTGGCGCGCAGATTTGAGGGCACTCGCAAAGTGATATCGCCACCGGAAGTTTCCAAATCTATGCTGCCATCAACATTGCCAGAGGCGGTCGTGATTTCAACCTCGATTCTGCCCCCGGAAGTATCAGCCTTAACCCCTGAACGGGCATTTCGCACAGAGATGTTACCGCCAGAGCTATCAGCCTCCACGGGACCATCGCTGCCTTCGATCTGAATGCTTCCGCCCGAAGTATCTGCCTTCACGGAAGTGCCACTACCGGCAAGGTAGATATTGCCTCCCGATGTATCAACAGTAATAGACCCTTGCGCCCAACCGGCCCGAATGCTGCCACCTGATGTATTCAGGTCTACGCGCGCACCGCCCTCACCTACCTCTATATTGCCGCCGGAAGTATGGGCGTACATATCGCCCTGCACATTGCCTATATCGATTCGGCCGCCTGATGTATCGGCAGTGACATCACCTGAAACATTAGCAATATCAATATTACCGCCGGAAGTATCTGCTTCTACGTTGCCGCCCACATCGCCGATTCTGATACGCCCACCGGATGTATCGGCGCGTACATCACCGCCGCTAACAGCGCCTATCTCTATATTGCCACCGCTGGTGTCCACATCAACTTCGCCGAAGATGTCTTTGACTGTGATAGAACCACCACCAGTATTCAGACGAACATTGTACTCAGTAGGCACATCGATATTAAATCCGATACTGGAAGAGAGAAACCCAAACAGGCTTCCCCGTCTGTCGGCCAATACGTTGATATCATCGCCACGCTGATCAAGATCGATTTCAATACCATCGGTGTTGCGTATACGAACTCGCACCCGGTTTTCATTCCAGGTATTCACATCGATACTCCCAGAGTCACTCTCGATAGTCAGGGTGCCTCCTGTTCCCACATCAAACTCTTGTTCGATGTCATCGCTGGCAGCGTACAAAGCTGCCTTGAACCCAAGTAGCAGTGTTAGTACTGCCAAGCTTGCTGTTACTGATTGACGATAAACCATGGCATTTCCTCTGTGTTAAAAGTACCAATTAAATTGAATGAGTCAGACCAGGCTGCTAAATAACAACACCGTCAGATTCTTCCACAAGCGTTCTGGATTGATTTCGTATGTATTCATTGCTGTCAGCGTCCATCTTCTGACGGAAAATTTGCAAGGTTTCTTCTTCTGGATAAGCAACCAGGGCCTGAAACGCTTCTAGCCTTACCCCAGGATTCACATCATCACTGAGTGCACTACGCAACGCATCACGCACCTCTTCTTCATGCGCTAGTGCAACCAATGACCTGACCGCCTGATAACGTACGCCGGGATTTTGATCGTTGCTCAGCACATGGATGAGAGCCTGAAATACCTGATCACCCGAAGAAACAGCTTGCAGGGCGTCGATAGTATCCAGCCGCGAAGCGCTGTCGATATCATTTTGCAGGGCTACAGCCATAAGTCCATGAATGTTCTGGTCGGCCACATTACCGGTAACGCGAGTTTCCGATGCCAGTGAAAAAAACAGGTCGATATCGCCAGTGTTCGCGTCGTAATTGTTAACCCTGAATTGGTAGATTTCATAGTCTTCATCGTTTACCAATTGCAACGGCGTCAAACCTGTCTTTTCGACAGCGACATTCAAGCCCTCAAGTTGATTTGTTAAAGAGGCTGTTGGCGAAGCCACATAGATGCCGAGCACAAAAGCCATCGCCATGGCCGCCCCTTGAAATGCCACGGTAACAGGTCGTTCCGCCAACCCACTCAGCCATTGCTTCAGTGAAAAAAGACTACGGTTCTCTTTCTGCAAATTTTGATGCAACAACCATCGATTACCCTGCAAACGATCGGCACTGATTCGTGGTTGAATTCCAATAGGAATCGCACTGTCTAAACGTCGCTCTTCTTCGAGCAATCGTTGCAACCGGGAATTAGTTTCCAACTCCCTTTCAAACTGTTGCAATTCTTCTTCACTCCTGTCTCCATAGAGATAGGAAATGACCCGGAGTTGCAATTGCTTTGTATTTTCTGGAATCGTCATAAGCTGTATCCTAACTAGTGATATTCCTGTAACTGTTGCCTCAATTTGGTTCGTGCTCTAAACAGCACAACTTTCACAGAACTGTCTGTGCAGTTCATTACCTCTGCGGCTTCCCGAATCTTGAAGCCTTGCTGGTGGCAAAGCACAAAAGCAATTCGTTCATTGTCGCTCAACTTTTTCATGGCCTTATTTATCTGCATATTTAGCTCAGCATCCAACATGCTCGACTCTGGCGATCTGCTTTCCACATACTTCTCTTCCTGCTTGTACTCACTTTGAATTACCGCCATTTTTTGCCAGGTTCTTTTTAGCTTGCGGCGGTTCGACAATGCCGTGTTTACAACAATCTTATGCAGCCAGGTACTAAATTTACTTTCCAACTTGAACTTGGCTAATGCCCGGTAAGCCGCTAGCATCGCATCTTGATAAATATCATTCGCATCATCAGGAGTATGGGCAAAGCCAGCAGCCACGGCTAGCATGTGGCCCTCCAATAGGCGCACCAGCCTCTCAAACGCAGCTATATTGCCCGCCTGTGCCGATTTGACCAGCTCTTCTTCAGTTTCCTTTAACAGGGAAATCTCCCAACAACAAGTGTTTTGACTTTTTCCAAGGCTATAGCTCTGCCTTATTGGATTAGAGTGTACTTCCCTGCAAAGGGTTAACAAGGAATTGGCGAAAACATTCTGGAACTACTTTGGATTGCCACGAACCGTGAGAGAATTGGTTTCAAAGGGCCCGCGAAAAGCAATGTCAAAGTAGCCGGGATCGGGTAGGAGGCGAGATTACTCCCGCCGTGAACCCACATAAATATTCGCCCCCAAGGCAGAGAAAATTAGTTGGCCATATGCGCCCAAGCTTAGTTCTTTCTTATAAAATATAGAAAAAACAATCGGTTAAGAGTTAAGCCAGGCAAGGATGGTGTCAGCAAGATAGTCTGGCTTTTCGAATGGAAGCAGATGCCCCGCCTGTTCTATCTCCAAAAACTGAATAGATGGAGATATAGACTGCCACTTTTCCCAAGACCAGAGAGAAAGCGTATTCGACTGCTGAGCGCGAATAGCCAGCGTAGGCACCTTTAGAGACGGCAACAAACCCCAAAGATTATGCGCCAGGGTATAGCAGTGTGCTTCCCAGGCCTTGCTATAGCACAGCCGAAAAACTTCAGGCTCGACTTCAGTGAATCCATGCTGCACATAATCCCACAGTACGGAATCATCAATGTCTTTGAACACATGTTTTGGCCTGTAGTGGTCAAAGGCTTGTTGGCGACTGGGAAATTGATCGACTCGCCCCAGGGTCTTTTTAACCAAAGGAATACTGTTTCGAGAGAGGCGGCTAAAAAATCGTAATGCGAAAAGGTATCGACGTGGAACTAGTACTGGTTCAATTAACACTAATGAGCTAAACAGTTCTGGTTGTCTTACCGCTGCCATCAAGATTGCGGTCGAGCCCATAGAATGCCCCACGCTCACTACAGGTTGATCTAGTTCATTTACTAATCGCAGTAAATCTTCTCCAAAAATCTCCCACGACTGTATGCTTTCAGGGTCTGGGCTGGGAGTCCATAGCGGACGATGCAAACTCGCTACTACCTCGTGGGTTCTGGAAAGCGGCTCTAGCAACGTCCGGTAAGCCAAGGGTGGGTAACCGTTAGCAGCAGAAAAAAGCAACACAGGGCCCTGCCCGCCGTATTTTTGATGAGGAACCGTTAGTGAGGACTGACTCTGCGACACCTTGGAATAATTTGTAGCCAGGAAAGAGGCCTATTCTGGCAGAATTGAGCAAATTTAACATCGATTTAACGCGCACATCAATAGCAAAACCCCTGGTTCTTTTGGGTTATAGTGATGCGGGAATTGGCGAGAGTAGAAATTGGCAAATTAGCCCTCATAGTTGTTTACTAGGGCTTCAAAACAGCTCAATATTGAACAGAACTAACGAGGAGGCCTGTCATGGATTTTGAACTTCTTTATTGGCACTGGATTGTGCTGGGCATTGCACTGATGCTCGGCGAGATATTTATTGGTTCTTTTTTCGTTTTCTGGTTTGGCGCTGCGGCAATTATCATCGGCTTATTACTTCTTCTTTTTTCTGGCATTTCCGAAGCCGCACAAATAATTATCTGGGCGCTCTCATCGACCATTTTTGCTGTAGCCTGGTTCAAATTTCTAAAACCTCTGTCTACTGACAAAACCAAAGCGGGATTGTCCAGAGAATCTTTATTAGGAGAAATTGGTCAAGTTCTACAACCACCGAATGGGAAGAAGTTCGGGAAAATACGTTTCCCTGCTCCCATATTAGGATCAGATGAATGGTTGATAATTTCTCAAGATGAACTATTTGTTGGGGATAGAGTCAGCGTGGTGGATTTATCGGGTAATTCTCTCATAGTCACGAAAGCATGATGTAGATTGCCAGGAACTCACTGAATCCAAAATTACCTCACCAATAATACAAGGAGCATAGTAATGGAAATCGGAATTATACTGGCCATAGCCGTGGCTGCATTCCTGCTAATCACCCTGGCTCAGGGTGTACGGCAGGTTCCCCAGGGTTTCAAATGGGTAGTGCAGCGATTGGGCAAATACCACAGTTCACTAAACCCCGGGCTAAACTTCATTATCCCCTACATCGATAGCGTCACCTTCAGAGTAACTACTAAAGATATCGTACTGGATATACCTTCACAGGAAGTTATTACCAAAGACAACGCCGTGCTGATAACCAATGCAGTAGCCTATATTAATATCGTGTCTCCAGAAAAAGCGGTGTATGGCGTGGAAAATTACGTGGTAGCCATTCAGACACTTGTACAAACTTCGCTTCGTTCGATTGTCGGCGAAATGAGTCTGGACGACGCTCTATCATCACGCGATCATATCAAAGCAAAATTGAAAGCTGCGATATCAGACGATATTGCAGATTGGGGCATTACTCTAAAAACGGTAGAGATTCAGGACATCAATCCATCAGGTACCATGCAGAGTGCGATGGAAGAACAAGCCGCTGCAGAACGTGCCAGAAGAGCAACCGTCACCCGCGCTGACGGTGAAAAACAAGCCGTTATTCTAAAAGCAGAAGGTGCATTGGAAGCATCGAAGCGTGAAGCGGAGGCCCAAGTGATTCTAGCCGAGGCCAGTAAACGATCGATTAACCTGGTAACCGAAGCCATAGGTGAAAAAGAAATGCCCGTGGTGTATCTGCTAGGTGAAAAGTACATCAGTTCACTGCAAGACTTATCGGATTCAGACAATTCCAAATTTGTTGTGTTTCCCGCAGACATACCCGCCGCCATAAAAGGCTTGATGGGGCGCTAGCTGGCAGCCCATCAAAAGTAGCACCATTTTGACTGGGCTAAGCTCCTCTGCCAGTTTCAGGCAGCGTACAATGATTTTTCGGTCAATGATTTTCGGTCAATGATTTTTCGGTTTCAAACCCTTCTCGCCGATTCGCTTGCGGAAGTACACCAACAAACCTATGGATTTGGATACGTTTATCTCTTAACTATTTCGTAGTAGCTTGCAAACTTTAACAGGAGAAAATACAACTTTTGGATTTCATTCCTGAAGATTAAAAAGCTGTGTGTTTCCCCCACGAGCTACCAGGTTCTCGGTTTTGGTTTTTTCAATTATCAGGTAGGTCATAGCACTATAGATAGCACCTGCATACTTCGGACAAATTTTTGCAGGTAGCTCAACCAGGGGAGCAATCGCTCCCTTTCTTGCTGCCAGGAGTCTTTTTATGGCACCAAAATCCTGTTCTCCGGTAGTAACAGTGACAGCACACAAGCGAGAGTCACTAATAAGAGAGCCTAGATTTAAAGGTTCCTGTATTTGCAGCGTGTTTATCGGCAATCCTTGAGTGTTCAGAGCATCCATCAAGGGTTTTATCCGGTTGTGCGCGTGTTGGCTGGCAACGATAATTGTTGAACACCCTGTAGCAAGAACAATTCCAATCTGTACTGCGGCATGCTCTACCGAGTCCATATCTGAAACAACACTGAGAACAACCCCCTTAGCTTGGGTATATAAAAAGTTTTCCTCACCAGTAGTACCTGGAAGAGGGTGAGGCTGCCCCAGCTTTTCGACTGTCAGCTTACATAGGGTATTGAAATACTGAATGAGATCACTACTGACAATGTTAGCCAGAGCCGGGCTGCTTAGGATTCCAGCTCGGCGTTCGGCGGAAACTTTCTTTAAGGAAAGCTGCGCTTCAACTGCTCTTTCAATAACGTCATTCTGTGCCGAGGACACAAATAATGAGTCGTTTCCTAGGTTCATCTCAATCGGATTAACGCCAGGCTGTATTGGCTGTGCAACCGAACGACAAAACCTGTAGATATAGTTTGGTCCGCCGGCTTTAGGCCCGGTTCCCGACAGGTAGGTGCCGCCAAAAGGATGTACGCCGACAACAGCGCCAACGATATTCCGGTTGATGTAGGTATTGCCTATATTGGTTTTTCGAAATACATAATCGGCAATGGCTTCAATGCGGCTATGCACTCCTAGTGTTAACCCGTATCCGGTGTTGTTGATTTGAGCAATAACCTTATCCAGTTCATTTGAGGAAAATCTAATGACGTGGAGAATAGGGCCAAAGACTTCGCGCTCGAGCTGCTCTAAAGAGTCGATCTCAAATAATCTTGGAGCAAAGAAATTCCCATCGTTCAAGCTGGAGCTCACAGGCACCGAAGCAGAAAATTTGCTCTGTTGGCTGATTTTATCGGCATGTGCCTGTAGAACGTCCCTGGCTTTTTGATCAATAACCGGTCCAACGTCTGTTGAAAGACTGTATGGCTCACCAACGACAATAGACTGCATGGCACCGTCTAGCATGTGAAGAACCTTGTCGGCGATGTCTTTCTGCAAAAATAGAACACGAAGTGCCGAACATCGCTGCCCCGCGCTCATAAAAGAAGATGCAATGACGTCATCAACCACTTGCTCAGGCAGCGCTGTCGAATCGACGATCATACAATTTTGACCGCCTGTTTCTGCAATAAAAGGGATAGCGACACCTGGACGGGCAGCTATTTGTTGGTTGATAAGCTGAGCAGTTTCGGTCGAGCCTGTAAAGCAGATACCATCGATACGTGGATCTGATAGTAGTTTGCGACCAATTTTTACACCATTACCGGTCAACAGATGGAGAACATCGAGTGGAACTCCTGCTTGGTGGAAGAGTTTTACTGCGCGACTCGCTATAAGCGGCGTTTGTTCAGCTGGCTTGGCAATTACAGCATTGCCAGCAGCAAGCGCTGCCGCAATTTGACCCACAAATATGGCCAAAGGAAAGTTCCATGGGCTGATGCAGAAAAATATGCCACGAGCTTTTAGGCCGCTGTTATCGACCAGTGATTGTTCTGCCTGAAGCGCGTAGTAGCGGCAAAAATCGATGGCTTCACGAACTTCGGAAACGCCGTCCGCTATGGTGCGGCCGGCTTCAAGGACTATTAGACCTACCAGCTCATTCATGTTTGTTTCAAGCTGATCGGCCACCCGATTGATTAGCTTGCCTCGCTCACCAGGAGACAATTTTTGCCAGGCCGGTTGCCCGAGATTTGCACTGTCTAGTGCTTTTTCTATGATCTCGTTGCTTGCTTCTGCAACTGTACCAACTGGTTTTTTATGATTTGTCGGGTTATCTATTTGTCTTCCGCTTTCATCATAAGTAGTTCCATTCACAATAGAACCTACAGCGTAGGTTTCACGGTTAACATTGTTTATTTCTTCGATGAGCTTAGCTGTTTCTAACTTGCAATTCAGGTCAATACCCTTGGCATTTTCGCGTTGTTCATTTGCGTATTCGTAAATATCTTTCGGATTTGGAATGCTGGCGTGGGTATACGGAAATACTTCCGTAACCTGGTCATAGATATCTTTGATCAACTCCTCGGCGGGCATTTTTTTATCCAAAAAACGATTAACGAATGAACTATTTGCGCCGTTTTCTAATAATCGGCGTACAAGATAGGGAAGTAAATCCTGGTGCTCACCAATAGGTGCATAAATGCGTAGGGGGGTTTCACGTTCTGGAAATTTTTTCAAAAGATGGTTGTAGAGCAAATGCCCCATGCCATGCAGACGTTGAAATTCAAATTCTTTACCCTTAGCGAGCTCAATAATTGCTGACGCTGTGTATGCATTGTGTGTAGCAAACTGTGGGAAGATCTGCTCTTGAAAGTTCAGCAATATTTTTGCACAGGCTAGATAGCCGAGGTCGGTGTTAGCCTTGCGAGTAAAGACTGGGTAGTCCTTATGTCCTTGCTCTTGAGCGTGCTTAATTTCGGCATCCCAGTAGGCACCCTTCACCAGACGAACCATCAATCTGCGGCTGGTCTCTTTGCCAAGTTGAATCAGCCATTTGACAACCAGTGGGGCGCGTTTTTGGTAAGCCTGCAAAACGAAACCCAGGCCATCCCAGTTTTTCAGACCCGGATTTCTGGCGAGTTCCTCGAAAATATCCAGGGACATATCCAGGCGTGCGGCTTCTTCGGCATCAATGCTTAAGCCAATATTATGTTTTTTGGCACGAAGGCAAAGATCAGTAATTCTCGGCAGTAGTTCCTTCATTACTGTTTCCTGATGAGAGAAATGGTAACGAGCGTGCAAGGCAGAAAGCTTTATGGAAATGCCGTTGGCATCATAAACATCGCTGGAAATATTTGAAGCACCGATGCTCTCAATCGCATTGGAATAGGATTTAAAATAGCGCTGGGCATCAGATTCTGTTCGCGCGGCTTCGCCGAGCATATCAAAAGAAAATCGTACTTTTTTGGCATTCTCTTTTTGTCCGCGTTTCATGCCCTCTTCAATGTCGCGACCAAGTACATATTGCCCCCCCATAATTTTCATGGCTTGCAATACAGCCCTGCGAATAATGGGCTCACCCAAGACTGCCGTCAGCCTTCTCACCCAGTGGCCAGGCTGTTCAGTGATGCTTGGATCCAGGTACACCATATGGCCGGTGAGCATAAGCCCCCAGGTTGATGCATTCACAAACAGGGATTCTGAATTTCCTGAGTGACTGGCCCAGTCACCATTGTGAATTTTCTCGGCAATAAGTCGGTCAGCCGTTAAAGAATCGGGAACTCTTAGTAGAGCCTCTGCAAGACACATCAGGCCAACACCTTCATTATTGGATAGACCAAATTCCAGCAGGAATGAATCGAGTGTTCCCTTCCCGCTGCTGTCGTCACGGCATGACTGGACCAAATCACAGCCGCAGTCGATAACATTCTGGCGCTGTTCTTTGGTCAGGCATTTATCGAAAACAAGTTTGTTGATAAGATCATGCTCTTCAACAAGGTTTTCTTTTTTAATATGGTCTCTCAACTGTTGTAACTGCATGGCAAATGTATCTTGTTGTGGTTTTGTGACGTGCTGTATTATCTCGATAATCACGCAACATTAACTACTATTTTTGTACTTATCGCGAGAATAAATGTCTGCAGGATTGGCTAAGCATGACAAAATTTCTTAATAGCTATGGCCTGCGGTACACTGGCGGCTTCACCCAGGGTGCCGCTATGAGCGAAATAGAACCAGCAGCAAAGGCAGGAGAGACAGTCGATAAATTCTTTCTGGCTAGAATGCTGGCCGGGGAGTACGGCCTTGCCATCACCTACTGGGCATTGTATTTCCTGGGTGCCGGCTTGTTTGTAGTATTTGGTTCTCGCGCAGTGGATGAGGAACGCTGGTTACCGTATTTGGTCATGGTGGCGACAATGATGGCCTATACCGTTATTCTGATAATCGGAGTTAGAGCCGCTTACAAGGGCCCGCAGTTGTGGAAGGTGATGTCGCGAACCTCTTCAGTGTTCATGATCATAAATATTTTGATTGGCATCTCGACTCTTGGTTTTATTTACTGAAAAATAGACATAACGCGACAAATAATGACTACGGTTCCAGGCAACCTAAATCACAGGATTACTTTTTTGAACCCACGCTCAGCAAACAACAATTCAGCGCACTATGCGTTGGTTGTGAAAAAAGATTGTCCCACTTGCACTCTAATTGAGCCGGTTATCAAATATCTGGCAGCCAATGACGCATTTACGCTAGAGGTGTATGTCCAGGACGACCCTGGCTTTCCGGAAAATCTCACTGGAGTAATCGATGACTCCGATCTTGAGTATTCCTACAAGCACGAGATTGAAATTGTTCCGACTCTAATTCGATTCAACGAGGGCTGCGAGGAAGAGTCGCGAATTTTTGGCTGGGAGAAAAAACAGTGGCAGAGTTTTACCGGTATCGACGAACTCGGTGCTGAGTTAATAGATTTCAAGCCTGGCTGCGGTTCCAAGACACAGGAATCAGGAATGGACGAAGTATTAGCACTTCGTTTTGGCGATCAAAGCTTACAGGCCAGGACTGTTGAACTAACCGAAGCCGAAGACATTATGGAGGCCTGCTATGATCGCGGCTGGAGCGATGGTTTGCCAGTGGTGCCCCCCACTCCATTACGAGTAATGCGAATGCTTAAGGGCAGTAGTCGCGATGCGGCTGAAATTATAGGCAATCTGCCTCCAGACAATGCGCCCTGCAGCATAGAGAAAATAGCGATAAACGCGGTAATGGCTGGCTGCAAACCAGAATATTTTCCTTTGATAATCGCCTCGGTTGAAGCAGCCTTGCAAGACCGCTTCTGCTTGCACGGTTTACTTTGCACGACCTACTTTTCGTCGCCCGTCATGGTAGTAAGCGGCCCCATTGCAAAGCAGATCGGCATGAACGCAGGTGTGAATGCTCTCGGTCAGGGCAACCGTGCTAATGCAACCATTGGTCGGGCCTTACAACTGCTGGTTCGCAACGTGGGTGGTGGTGTTCCCGGCGGCATAGACCGCTCAACTATGGGTAATCCAGGCAAGTACAGCTATTGTTTTGCCGAAGATGAGAGCGACGAGAACTGGGAAAGTCTAGCTATGGACCGCGGCTTTAAACGCAAGGATTCCGTAATCAGTTTATTTGCCGGCGATGGCTTGCAGGCAATACTCGATCAACAATCCCGTACACCACAGTCCTTAGCAAAGAGTATGGCACTGAGTTTACGCAGCGTGGCCCATAGCAAATTGTTCGGCATGGCTGACGCTATTTTGGTAGTTTGTCCTGAGCATCGTAGAGTGTTGAGAGAAGGCGGTTGGAGCAAAGCCGATCTGCGCAAAGCTCTATACGAAGCCTTACGGACACCTGGCGCTGAGATTGTGAGGGGTGCAAACGATATTGCGGAAGGTATGCCCGACAAATTCAAAGGCAAGATACTCAACAAGTTCAGAGACGATGGTCTGCATATTGTCAGCACCGGCGGCACTGCTGGTATGTTCTCTGCAATTATTGGCGGCTGGGTTGCCTCTGGCGAGCGTGGCAGCCAAATAGTTTCTCAAAAACTTTGAGACTGCTAAAGTCAAAAAACTCAGAATCTGGATTCAGAAAAAAGAAAATTGAAACAACCACCAAACCAAACACAGAGAGGAAAAACCATGCACAACTCTACAACCCTGCTAGACCCGACGGCTGAGTTGCAGCCGTCGCAGCGGCAGTTACTGCCCAGACTGTCCAGTGTTTCCGGATCGACCATAGGTCTGCTGGATATATCTAAACCCAGAGGCAAAGAATTCCTGGATGAGGTACAGAAACATTTGGAACAGGCTGGTGCCACAGTAAGGCGCTATTCCAAGCCGACATTCACCAGAACCGCGCCAACAGAATTAACCCAGCGAATTAGTGTAGAATGTGACGCAGTAATTGAAGGACTCGCCGACTGAGGCTCATGTACCTCGTGCAGTTTGCATGACATCATGAACCTGGAAAGCAGAGGACTCCCTTCGGGCTTTGTCGCCTCAAGAGAATTTGTAGATGCCGCAGCGGCTCAAGGCAAGTCTTTAGGAATAGCGCCGGCCAGTGTTTTTGTTGCGCATCCTATTCAGGACAGAACCGATGCGGAAATGACCGAGCTGGCGCAGAATTCGATCGATGCGATAACCGCTTTGATTTGTAGCAAGTAAAAATTAACCAGCTTGTTTTTGTAACAGCGGTAATGTCACTTTTACAGATCCTTAATTTGATGGACTGATGGAGAATAGAATGACTAGAGAAGCAGTAATTGTATCCACAGCTCGTACTCCGATTGGTAAAGCCTATCGTGGTGCTTTTAATGACACCGATGCACCTAGTCTTGGTGGTCACGTAATCTCTGCTGCTGTTGAACGTGTAGAAATTGATCCAGGAGAAATCGATGACGTCGTAATAGGTTGCGCCATGCAGCAAGGTTCGTCAGGCGCAAATATAGGGCGCACTGCGGGTGTCGCTGCGGGCTTGCCAAGTAAGGTCGCGGGAATGAGCATGGACCGTCAGTGCGCTTCCGGCATGATGGCTATTGCTACCGCTGCAAAACAGGTCATCCATGATGGCATGCCGATTGTCGTTGGCGGGGGTCTTGAATCAATTAGCCTGGTACAGAATGAGCACCGGAATGGGTATCGGGCACAAGATCCGAATGTAATCACGAAATCGAAACACGCTTATATGTCCATGTTGGAAACAGCTGAAATTGTTGCCAAACGCTACACTATCTCTCGTGATCAGCAGGATGAATACGCTTTTCAATCACAGCAACGCACGGCAGCTGCACAACAGGCTGGCGCATTCGATGATGAAATTGTACCCCTGGCATCGAAGATGTTGTTCACGGATAAAACAACGAAGCAGCAAAGTGTGCATGACACCCTTCTGGAGAAAGACGAAGGCAATCGCCCTACTACTACCCTGGAAGGCTTGCAAGGTCTCAAGCCTGTCTTTGAAGGGGGTGTAATCACAGCGGGCAATGCTAGCCAACTTTCTGACGGCGCCTCAGCCTCGGTAGTTATGGATAGTAAACTGGCGGAACAAAAAGGGCTACAAGCCCTTGGTGCTTACCGTGGCATGGCAGTTGCGGGGCTGGAACCAGATGAAATGGGTATTGGCCCGGTGTTCGCTGTGCCTAAGTTACTCGAAAGAAATAATCTGAAGATGGACGATATTGGTCTGTGGGAATTGAATGAAGCCTTTGCTGTTCAGGTAATTTATTGCCGCGACACATTGGGCATTCCAAACGAGTTACTCAACGTTAACGGTGGCGCCATCTCTATTGGTCATCCCTACGGCATGAGCGGTGCTCGTATGGTGGGCCATGCTCTGATCGAAGGCAAGCGTCGCGGAGTTAAATACGTTGTTTGCACCATGTGTGTAGGCGGTGGAATGGGCGCAGCGGGTCTATTTGAAGTCTACTAGTTGACGAACGCTGGTTGAAGCCAGGCAGACTGACAGACTGAGGGAAGGGACTTTAAACAAAGATCATAGGCACATTGCGTCTGGAAAGTTAATCATCGCTGTCTCATCGAATACGGATGAAGACAGTGGCTGACTATATACTGAATCCATTTTAGCTCTACAAATATTGCGTAACAAAATACTGCCAAACTGATCTTCAATTGCGTCCTGAAATTCTGCATCCACTCCCTGGTATTGCTCCATCAATACCCGAACAATAGCCGAATTGTTCTCTAGCCGGCCACTGCCGCAAAAACGCTGCAATGTGTTAGAGATATAATTGAAACTGGCATAGACGCTCGTAGAAAGCTCTTGCCAGCAGGCCAACTGGAATGGCATCGCAACACAAACCCTGGAATCAGACCGAACCTCTTGGTCATAGTGGAAAAGCCTGCAGCAATGCTTTTAACCTGTTTATCTCGGATTCGCCAAATTTTATCTCGGACCCACTAAATTGTAAGGGTTGCCGTACAAATCCTTAATCAGACCGGAAATACCCCAAGGTACCTCTTCTGGAGGCGCAACGACCTCCACTCCCTTCTGAGCCAGGCGCGCCATGTCACCTATACAGTCGGAGCTACTAAGTACTGTCATCAAATTAGTACCTATCCTGCCAATATCTGATTCTTCACGCACTTGCGTCAGCACAAATTGCGTCGCCTGATTCCCCGCAGGACTAACTGTAAGCCAGCGCATTCCGGGAACAACAGTATCGTTGTCCATGCACACTTCGAAGCCCAGTTTCTCCTTATACCACTCCAGTGCCTTTTGCTGATCTGTAACCACTACAGTTATATGTGAAACTCTATTGATGGCCATGACCCAGCCGTGCTCCTCTTCTTATTCGGTATTGATTGATGCTATCTATTCTGCCAAAGATCGGCTTAGTCATCGAGTGATCGAACTGATCCTCTTGCCAATTTCTTATCGCCGGTTTTTTTCTTCTGTTGAAGCCGCCGTTCCTTTGAGGCTCTTCCAGGTTCGGTCGCAATTCTCTTTCGATTAACCCGGGTCGCAAAACCAATTAAGGTTTGCAAGCGTGCGATGGCGTCTTGCTTGTTTTTGTCCTGACTCCTAAAACGCTGTGCCTTGATTACAACGCATCCAAAGCTATTAATTCTCCTATCGGGGCAGGCCAGCAAGCATTCCTTGACTTCCCGAGGCAAACTCGAACGGCACACATCGAATCGCAGCCGTACTGCAGTCGATACTTTATTCGCATGTTGCCCGCCTGGCCCGCTGGAGCGAATGGCAGTAAATTCGATTTCAGATTCTGCTACTTTATGCATAAGAATTTCAGCACCTCGAGAGTAAGCGATAACTAAGGTTAAAGCGGCTATAGGAGTCAAGCAGGTAGCTGTTGCCCGAAGTATATTCTGTTCCTGTTTTATGCCATCTGTCACACTGTATTGGTCACAAACAAGGCCATGCGCGGCTTTCAGGCCCAAGTTTCGCACTCCTGACAGGAAGTACAACAGCTTGAACCTAAAGGGATTAAAACCCAAACCAGCACTGGAACCTGTCCACTTACCGTATAGCGTAGCTATATCTTGATTCACACTGGCGACTGGGTTACTGTCGATACTCGCCGCCTGAAGCGCACGAGATAGCTAATCGACAAATACAAAAAGTACTGCATCGTTTATGAAAAAATACCAACTCTCCAGCAAAATTTGTTGTCTGTTTCGCAAGCTAATGGCGACCACTGGCTTAGCCTCTGTCTTCTTCTTGAGTAGCCTAAGTGCTGCGCAGGAACCAGTGCGAATCGCCTTCATGGATCCGCTTTCGGGCACTTTTGCCTCGATTGGTAACACCGGTTTAAAAATACTACAGTTCGCAGTGGACTATTACTACAATTCCAGGGGCGGGATACTGGGAGGACGCATGATTGAAATCCTTCCTCTCGACAACAAACAGAGTCCTAACGAGACCCAACTTCAATTCCGCAGAGCGGTAAGCGAAGAAATTCAAATTATTTTCCAGGGGAATAGCTCGGCGGTTGCTAACACACTGAATCAAACTATTTCTCGATATAATCGACGCAATCCTGGCCAGGAAGTATTGCAAATTAATTACTCTGCCGTGGACCCTATCCTGACTGAGGACAATTGCAGCTTTTGGCATTTCCGTTTCGATGCGCACGCGAATATGAAGCTAAACATCCTCACCGACTATATCGCTGCAAACCCTGGCATAAAAAGTATGTACATCATCGGTCAAGACTATTCATTCGGACAGGTGGTATCAGATACAACTATTGAATTATTGAAGCGAAAACGTCCCGACATAGAAATAGTTGGTAACGAATTTCATCCTATTGGTCAAGTGAAAGATTTTACTCCGTATGTAACCAAGATAGTCTCTTCCGGCGCCGATGCTGTAATTACCGGGAATTTCGGTGCCGACATGGTTTCACTTGCTAAATCCATTATCGACTCTGGTCTGAACATACCTATCTATACATTCTATGCCGCCTATGATGGCATTACCGCGACACTGGGAGAAAGTGGTAAAGGCAAGATCAGACTTATACACAACGGTACCGCCAACCCTCTTCCAACCGAAGAGAGAAAGCAATTTAATCGTGACTTCAAGATAGCAAACCCTGACAACGATGTAACCCAACCTCGTATAGTGAATGCACTACAAATGGTGGTGGCAGCAATGGAGGAAACCCAAAGCACGGATCCCTACGACGTCGCCATGGCACTGGAAGATATGCGCTTCACCACCATAAGCGGCGAAGAGATTTGGATGCGCGGCGACGACCATCAAATTTTTCAATCATTGAGTATTTCGGTGCATACTGATGAAGGAGTCGAATTTGATGCCGATAATTCTGGCTACGGATTATTTACTGAATACCAAGTCCCGTTAGAAGAAACAGTGGTTGAAAGCAGTTGTCAAATGAGACGACCACGTCGTTAATACCAGGTCGTTAATACTAAGTCAGGCAGTTTCACCAAACCCAAAGAATCAGCCACGCGCTAAGGCCAGCATGTTAGAAGTTTTAATTTTCGCCACTCTCAATGGCCTTGTTACCGGATTTCTGTTGTTCATGTTAGCCAGCGGGCTAACACTGATTTTCAGCATGATGGGCGTGTTGAATTTTGCTCACGCCAGCTTCTACATGCTGGGTGCCTACTTTGCCTATTCCCTCAGTCTCTACTTTGGTTTCTGGATCGGACTCATTTTTGCGCCGCTAATCGTGGGGGTGCTGGGCGCTGTGGTCGAGCGCTACGGCCTGCGGCGTGTGCATCAATCCGGTCATGTCGCTGAACTGGTATTTACTTTCGGATTAGCCTTTCTAATAGAAGAATCGATTCAGTTTTTCTGGGGGCGCGATACAAAGAATTATCAATCTCCAGAGTTGCTCGACTTCCCGTTGTTCAGCCTTTTAGGACAGGAATTTTCCGCCTACCGCGGTTTCATGATGGCTATTTCCATTACTATCTTCATCGCCCTTTACTATGTGCTAACCAGGAGCCGAGTAGGCATCATCATTCAGGCCGCCATTACTCATCCACAAACTGTTGCGAATCTTGGTCACAACGTACCGCTCATCTTTATGGGAGTATTCGGCGTTGGCACAGCGCTGGCAGGAGTAGCTGGCGTTATCGCTGGCCCGGTACTGACTACCTTTCCTGGCATGGCTACAGTACTGGGCAGCATCGTTTTTGTTATTGTTGTTATTGGTGGGCTGGGCTCGCTTGCAGGCGCATTCACTGCCTCGCTGTTAATAGGTTTGCTGCAATCCTATGCTATCGCATCAGACCTGGGTATACCGGATCTTCTCAACCTGCTTGGCATCTCATTCGATCGCAACCACCCCTTGAATGACTTGTGGACACTAAATCTCCCACAAATAGCGCCAGTATTACCATTTCTGTTGCTGGTTCTGGTTCTCATATTCAGACCAACCGGCCTGATGGGTAAGCGAGAAGGATGATGGCCCTAACTAAAAAATTAGCTGTCTGGATAGGTTTCCTTATCGCCTTGCTGACCCTGCCACAGGTCTTCGATTCGATTCTCGCTGTTTCTATCCTTAATCAAATGGCCATCGCCATCGTATTCGCACTCAGTTACAACATGCTACTAGGCCAGGGTGGCATGCTCTCGTTTGGCCATGCTGTCTATTTTGGCCTGGGTGGTTTCCTGTCAGTCCATGCACTACAGCTAATCGAATATGAAACCATGGTGTTTTCAATTCTGTGGATTCCACTAACTGGAGGTCTGTTTGGCCTATTAGCCGGGATATTTATCGGTAGTTTTTCCACACATAAAGCGGGCACGGTGTTTGCGATGATATCGCTGGGCATAGGTGAATTAGTTGCTGCGTCCTCTCTTATTTTTTCCAGTTTCTTTGGTGGTGAAGCAGGCATCAGTGGCGACCGTACTTTTGGCCCATTGTTTTTTGGTATCGATTTCGCACAGGATTTGGAAATTTACTACCTGGCGGCGTTCTGGGTATTCCTTGCCACGGTGTTTATGTACTTGTTTACGCAAACTCCAGCCGGACGCATGGCGAATGCGGTAAGAGAAAATCCTGAGCGTGCTGAATTTATTGGTTACAGCGCCAGATGGGTACGATTTATTTCATTCTGCGCGGCTGGCATGTTCGCCGGCATCGCAGGTGGCCTGTTCGCTCTGAACTACGAATTCATAACGGAGGAAAACCTGAATGCCATCACCTCAGGTCGTGTCTTGTTGATGGCCTACATCGGCGGCCTGGGCTATTTCATTGGGCCAATAATCGGCGCTGTGATTCTCACCTTAATGAATTCTCTACTGAGTAATTATTCAGAACTTTGGATGTTGTACCTGGGGATTATGTTCCTGCTCACTGTCATGTTCCTGCCCCGAGGCTTCGCCGGGTTTATCATGATGCATCAAGTCGCCTGGATTCGTGGCAACATGAAGATATTGCTCAAGCCTTATCTCATCACCGGCATACCGGCCTGCCTGTTTGCGCTCTGTAGTATCGCTCTTATCGAAATGAGCCACAGCGAAGAGGAAGTTTTTCACTTTCTTGGACTGTCTCTAAATACTACCAATCCAGTTACCTGGATCGTTATTTTCATTACTGCCATGGCGGCTTTCTTTGGTGTGCGCAGATCATTACACCAGTTAAATGAAGCCTGGGAAAACGCTAACGCACTCCCTGCGGAAGAGCAGGACTAAGTCATGACAATACTTTCCCTTACAGATGTACAAAAAAATTTCGGCGCAACAGAGATTATTCGTGGTGTATCACTTGATATAAAAGAAGGCGAGAAACACGCAATCATAGGTCCTAACGGTGCCGGTAAATCCACCCTTTTCCATCTCATCAGTGGTCTCCATAATGTGACATCTGGCAACATAAAATTCAAAGAGGAAGAGATACAGAACAAGCCACCCTACGAAATAGCACGCTTGGGACTGGCAAGAAGCTTTCAAGTAACCAATATTTTCCCACGCATGAATGTCTTCGAAAATGTGCGTTGCGCCTTGTTCTGGTCTAAGGGTTATCGCTACTCGTTCTGGCATTTATTGGAACGTCAAACCGAACTTAACGATGAAGCCATACACCTGCTCCAGCAGATCGGCTTGCAGGACAAAGCCCTGTTTCCATCGGGTGAACTTGCCTATGCACAGCAAAGAGCACTGGAATTGGGCATTGCCATAGCCAGTGGCGCTGAGCTAATCATGCTGGATGAACCGGTAGCAGGCATGAGCCACAGTGAAGCCGAAAGCGCAGTTCAACTGATTAGGCAAGTCACCGAAGGCAAGACACTTATCATGGTGGAACACGATATGAACATCGTATTTGATGTGGCTGATCGTATTTCAGTATTAGTCTACGGTGAAGTTATCGCCACAGACAAGCCGGAAAATATCCGGGCCAATCCTAAAGTGCAGGAAGCTTATTTAGGCGAGGTAGTTGCCAGTGCTTAAAGTTAACGATCTACATGCCTACTATGGGAAAAGTCATATCCTTCAAGGAGTGAATTTTCACGTTAGTGAAGGTGAAATAGTAAGTCTGCTGGGACGAAACGGTGTGGGTCGTTCAACGACAGTGAAAACAATCATGGGAGAAGTGACACCACAGGGCTCTATTCAATTCAAAGAGCAGGAAATCGCCGGTAAGAAGAGTTTCGAAATTGCCCATCTGGGCCTGGGCTATGTGCCTGAGAACCGGAACATATTTCCATCGCTTAGCTTACGTCAGAATTTGCTATTAGGGATGAAATCAGCCAACTCTCAGGGCCGCTGGAACATCGATGAAATATTCAATATGTTTCCCAATCTGGGTGAACGTGCCGACGTGCCTGGTGGCGTACTTAGTGGTGGCGAACAGCAAATGCTATGCATGTGCCGCACACTGATGGGTGATCCTGACATGATCATGATTGATGAACCTACTGAAGGGCTGGCTCCAAAGATTGTGGAGCAGCTCGCCCTACTACTTCAGGAAATCGCCAACCGGGGTGTTTCCATACTATTGGTAGAACAAAAACTTTCTATCGCTCTAAAAATTTCTCAACGCTTATATGTTATGGGCCATGGCAAGATTATTTATGAGGGCAGCCCGGACAGCCTGCTTAAAGCAGGTGATGTGCGGGCCGAATGGCTGGAAGTCTAGACTTATTACCAATAGGCAGTAATTCCAATTTGCCAAACCAGTCGCTAGACCAGGCAATTTCAATATTCCGCACAGGGGCGAAACTAATGAAAAACTCGCTGTCGATTCCTCTACGGTGTTCACTGCTGTGTGCTCTTTTGTTGTTCATCCAGAACGTGTCAGCGTGGGATTCAACAGGACATCGCATCTCGATTGCTGTTGCCATGACCTATCTAAGTGAATCTACCAAGGCCCATCTTTATGAGCTGTTGCAGCAGCATCCTCGATACCAACAAGATTTCATAGGGCAAATGCCGACCTCAGTTGCCCGCGGCAATGAGGCGCAAAGATTGAATTGGCTATTGGGTCAAGCCGCCTTCTGGCCAGACATTGTTCGAGGGCTGGCAGACGATGAACGGCAGAAATATAATCACGCCAACTGGCACTACATTGATGGCGCCTGGATTCGTGGTAAAGCCACTACCCAGGGTAATACTTATATCGATGTGCCACGCTTTGACGATATTGCCGGCATACAAGCCAACAGTGTGCGCAATGTCTCCCAGGCCAACAATATTATGACTGCGCTCGATTACAACACGGCGATTCTTGCTGACAAGCAAAGCCCTGCCACAGAGCGCGCACTGGCACTTTGCTGGGTACTGCACCTGGTTGCCGATATCCACCAACCCCTGCATGTTGGTGCGCTGTATTCAACGAATATGTTTAAAGAAGGTGATCGTGGTGGCAACGAGATAGCCACAAAGGGAGGTAATTTGCACGCGCGATGGGACAGAGCCTTGCGCAGCGAAGGCATAATTCCCAGTCTGCGAGCAATACTGGAGCAACATGCTGGCCGTCTAGCAGCACTTTCTGATTATAACGAGCCAGACTGGTCACTGTGGATGAATGAGAGTCGGCAACTATTGCTGGAGTCGGTTTACACAGCTCAGATGAAGGCTTCGATTGCAACGGCAGATCAATCCAACAGCAAGCTCCAGGCATTCACTCTGAATGACACTTACCTTGTACAGATGCAGGAATCGGCAAGGCAGCGTCTAGCCCTGGCTGGTCGCCGCCTTGCCATCTGGTTCGAAAATAATATCGAGTAATTGTTTCTAAACCGCTTTAGGAATAGCGCTTTGCTGCGCAACAATTTTCACTACATTTTGCACCAGTTTGTGCCCTGCCTGGTTTTCCAAACTCATTATAGACTCCGGGTGAAACTGCACAGCATGAATTGGCAAGCTATCATGTTGAACCGCCATTACTTGACCATCTTCGGTCCTGGCTGTCACTTTCAAACAGTCGGGTACATTATTGGCTACCAGGGAATGGTATCGTCCGGCGGAAAACTTTGAAGCTATCCCTGCAAAAATTTCACTGCCATCATGGATGATCAAAGATTGCTTTCCGTGCATTGGATACCTCAGCTCCTCTAGATCACCACCGAAATACTCTACCAGACCCTGCAAACCCAAACACACCCCGAATAGCGGAATCGCCTTAGCCAAAGCCGAATCTATAGTGGCTTTCATAGTGAAACGATCCGGGGTCGATGGTCCAGGAGAGAGTATCAGCAAGTCGACGCTATTCCTTTCCAGATACCTGCGAGCCACTGGTGCCCGCAGAGTGATCACTTCGACCCCACACTGCCGGAAGTAAGTACCTAGATTATGAACAAAGGAATCTTGATGGTCGACCATTAGTGCTTTAATGCCTGTACCCTCTTCACTACTAAACACGACATCGCTGTCACTTTGCCATTTCCTGGTTACGCCGCGCACCGAATCAATCAATGCGGAGGCTTTTAACCGGGTTTCCTTCTCTTCTTCGATGGGATCAGAGTCGATTAGTAAAGTAGCACCCACTCGAATTTCGGCGATACCGTCCTTAACTCGAATCGTTCGCAGGGTTAGGCCTGTGTTTAAATTACCATCGAAGCCTATATGCCCCAATGCGCCACCGTACCAATGCCTTGGCGACTTCTCGTGTTGCTCTATGAATTGCATCGCCGAGAGCTTAGGCGCACCGGTCACCGTTACCGCCCAGGTATGTGCGAGAAAACCATCCAAGGCATCGAACTCCGGTTTCAACATTCCCTTCACGTGATCAACGGTGTGTATCAGTTTGGAATACATTTCAATTTGTCTCCGCCCTACCACACGAACGGACCCCGGCTCGCAGACTCTTGATTTATCGTTTCTATCAACATCGGTACACATCGAAAGCTCGGATTCGTCTTTAGCAGAATTCAACAATGTCTTTATTTGCTTGGCATCGTCGATTGCATCTACTCCGCGCTTTATAGTTCCCGAAATAGGACAAGTTTCGATCTGGTTTCCATCGACACGCACGAACATTTCAGGTGAGGCTGCCACCAGGTACTCTCGCTCACCCAAATTCATCAGAGCACCGTAAGGAGATGGATTAGTTTCCTTTAAACGTTTAAACACAGTAGCAGGACTGTCTTTACAGGGTTCGTAAAATACCTGCCCCGGCACTACTTCAAACAGATCACCGCAGCGAAAATAACTCAATGCCTTCTCTACTTGTTTCGCGTACTCACCGTCTTCATGGTCGCACTCTCGACTAACACGTATCGCCGGTGCATAGGCAATTTGCGGACCATTGCGACGAAAGCCGCCAGTGGTTTCAGAAAATTTGTCCGAATTCCATCCACGACAAACAAACTCATAGCTATAACAAAGTGTTTTGCCGATTCGATGATCAGCGACAGTAATTTGATCTGGAAGATATAATACTAAATCCCTATCCTTCTCCTTGCGAGTTTGATAACGCTCAACGTCTTCAAATTGAAAGGTCAGGTCGTAGCCGAAGGCACCAAATAAGCCCAAATAGGAATCACTTGGACTGGCGAAGCAGGCAACAATTTCTCGTAACACAGAAAACAAACTCGCCTTTCTGCTACGCATCTCTTCAGTAAACTCTTCTTGCTCAGAGACAAGCGACAGTTTTATGAACTGTTGTTCGGCGGCGATATCTTCGATGGCGTTACAGTCTTTTAAGGCGCGATAAATTTCTGGCAATAGAATTTCGCCACGCACATTCAGAGTGGCGATCTCCAAACTTCTGCCTTTAGCAGTAATTTTTAAAGGCGGGTTAACGAATCCAATATCCCAACGAGTGTATCTGCCGGGAAATTCGAAACTGGAGGCGAGTAAAACACCGGGGGATGCATCCAGCAACTCAGCCAGTTCGTCGATAGCTGAAGAATAATTCAATTGCGAAGTAGAACGGCGCACCTGTATTCCGCTGGCACTGCGATATTGAATATGATTACTAATAGGCATTACCAAATCCTCTTAATCCGATTGGACGGCAAGAGTTATGGCGGAGGTTGATTTTTGAGATGTATAAGCCGCCACAACTCCGGGCGGCCAAAGAAGGAAAACTACATGTTTGTCTTCTGGCAACCCGCTGTCCCAGGCCACCAGAAATAGAATCGTGTACTCATAGGAGCGGGATGATGCGCCAGCGCTTAAACGGTGTCAACCCAAAACTGTCTAGAAATGTTCACTCAATAGATTTAGTCCCTGTTTTTTAAATAATTTCGAAGTATCGTAAAATATCAGCCTCTCCTTCGCCGGACCAGGAGCCAACACAAGCTAACTAGTTGCTCATTGCAACTTGCATTCTCACTTTATCTACACGGATAATCATTGCAATCCAGGGGCTGGCCCAGATTCGGTGGCAGCTTCCACTTGAAACACTGTTTTAGGACAGCACGACATTTGTTTCGCGGACGACGATTAAACACGCAATAACGTGAGAAGATGATTATGCCAAGACTACTGCTTCGTTTACTGCTTTCCACAACTCTATTTTTAAGCTATTTCCCTAACATAATTGCTGCCGATTTTGACAGGGCCAGGCCCGAAAGACTGGGTATGTCCTCGGATAGACTAGAGCGACTCGATGCGGTGTTGAAATCTTATGTGGACAAGGAGCAGATCGCCGGTCAAGTTGTCCTGGTACTTCGCAACGGCCAGATTGCCTTCTTTGCTGCCAATGGCATGCAAGATATAGAAGCAGGCATTGAAGCAAGACCGGAGATCAATGGCATGCAGAGTCAAGGTATGTATGACAACGGTCCTGGAGTCAGCCTTTCCGGCGACGCAGGACTACTTTCCACGGCCAATGACTACGCCAAGCTGCGTAGCGGAATCTACCAGGTCATTATTGACTGAGCGGCGACCATGAGTAACGATTCATCCAGGAAAGATGGTCTACGGGTTCTGTTTCCTACACTTATCTATGAAGCCTGGTATCCGGAATTTGCAGCTCAGGAACAAAAGCTGGTTTATTTCGTTGAACAGATGCGTGAACAAGACGAGGAAGGCAGACAGATATCGGCGCAGCAATACCCAAGCGGCTACACTTCCTATTTCACTCGTAGCATTCTGTTTGAGGAAACAGCGCTATCCGGCCTGGTAAAATTCATTCATCAATGTGCCGACAATTTCGCTAGAGACCATCATTGGGACACGACTAACTATCAGCCAGTCATCAATGCGCTGTTTGCCAATATCAATCCCAGGTACAGTTTCCATCCGGAACATTTGCACCCCTACTCTCATATTAGCGGCGTATTTTACGTCAAATGCGATACTGACAGCCCCGCCATCGGGTTCAAAGACCCCAGAATGGCCAGGTGGATGATGCCGCCTGCCGCGGATGGCAAGCGCCCCGAAAACTCCTTTCATGCCAAGCTCGCCCCAGAGGCAGGAAAGTTATTTCTGTTTCCTTCCTGGTTGGAGCACAGCGTGGCGCAAAATCAGTCGGACAGAGAGCGCATCAGCATGTCGTTTAATTTTGAGATGCAACGAAAGTCTGCATCCTGATCACCTCTTGAATCTGTGCGGCTAAACTTTGATCTTACTTCCACCAACAGCCTTTACTTCGAACTCAACGTCGTCGTAAACACGAAGTGATGTTGCAGTTTCATTCGAATTTACCTTTCTTGATGCAAAAAAAAACGGCGATGATTGCTCAGCGCCGTTTTTTTGATTACCGAACTGGTCAGTAATTAAAACGCCCACAATGCCCGGGCATACAGTCGACGACCACGGGGGTCGAATACCGTTGCATCGTAGCGCAAGCTACCGGGAACCGTTTCACGGTGAGGAACTTCTTCATCAAAGATGTCCAATGCACCAATTGTGAATACAGTGCTACCCAGGTTGCTATTGCCCCATTCGTGTGCATAGCGATACTGGATATCCCAAGTATCATAGCTATCAATCTTGGGACGAGCCAGAGATGCCACCAGTGGGTTCGCTGTTGATATGACATTGTCATAACTAAGATCCTGATATGAGCCTATGTGGCGGTTAATTATCGTCACACCATGGCGATCACGCTGCCAGCTCAGAGTCAAATTTCCTTTGTTATCAGGCAGTGAACGCAGGTGTAGCCCATTTCCGGTTGTACCCGCTGCATCGAACTTACCGGTATCTTCCAGGCCAAGTTCCAGACCAGGAACATCGAGAAGCTTGTATCCATTCACGTGTGTGTAATCTATACTGGCGCGCCAGCGACCCCAGTCATTTTCCCAGTCATAGCCAAGTTTTACGTCAACGCCGTCAGCTTCAATCTCACCGGCATTGAGTGCTCTCAACGTCAATGTAATCAAGTTTGCAGACTCGCTTCGCACGACACGACTAATACCTATGCCTTCATCCTGGATAGTGTAAAGCTCAGGATTCACCACACAGTTCAGACGCTCGTCTGAATCTCTGCCGAACTGAGCTTCCAGTGCGTTAGGATCACAAGGCACATCCAGTACCGGCGAATCCGCAGAAATCGAATCGTTCAGAATATAGTTGTTGGGGTCATTAACTACAGCATTGAACGCAACGAGTTCAGGTTGAACTGCGGAGATACCAGGTTCTGGCAAAACCCGGTCACTTACTTCGATGCGCCATGCATCGGCTTGAACGCTCAAGCCGTCGAGAACACCGCCTGGTGTCCAGATAAATCCAGCACTAAAAGTATCGGCGTATTCGTTACCCACGTTCGGTGCAGGCCCACCCAGGGTAAAGGACTGTTCGACTTCCCCGTTTTCGGGTGTTGCAGGAATCAAACCAGCTCGAACTTGCTGATTAGAAATTGGATCTCTGAAAATTGTGCTGCCAGATTCCAAACCTTGCTCGATAATATCAATATTCGGCGCTCTGAAAGATTGTGAGAAAGAACCACGAACTATCAGACTATCCGAAGGGCGCCAGCTCATGGCAATCTTCGGCGAAACTTCACTGCCGATGTTACCGCCGTAGTCCTCATATCGAACTGCTATTTGCGTTTCTACGTTTTCAATAAAGGGCAATGACAATTCGATAAATGCCGCCGTTGTATCGCGCGTATTGTCGAAATTGAATACACAGGCAGCGCATTCGAAATTATTTTCAACCAAATGAAACTCGTTCGGAACGCCGTTCGCATCATAACCGAGGATGCTGTTTGGAAGACCCGGATCATTCAGAGCCGGCGCACGGGACGTGGTATTTCTCTCACGATACTGCGCGCCGAAAGCAATTGCTGCAGGCCCACCAGCTAGATCCATAATCTCACCCCCAACCAGGGCATCGAAAACCATGAGCTTGTTACGCTTGTCTGCACGCAGCACTCTTTCAGTCATCCAGTCTAGCAATTCAGGAGAATTTGCTACGTTGGCGCTTGTCAGCGAAGTAAGAAACGGATTAAAGAACTCACATCCACCCTGACCGTGATTATTACTAGTCAGTGCTAAAGACAAGCTTTCACGAGTCGTTAAAACGTAACCTGGGAAAAATGTCTGTGTGAAGCCGCCAAAAAAGTTCCACGCCGATGGTATACCTAATGCGCCTGCGCCAGGGAAAAGCTCTGCCCCAAGGAAGTCGAAATCTTCCACGCCATTAGGAGTACAGTTTGGTCCACCAAGACCGTTAGCCGCCAGCTCAGAGTTTCTCCGATTGTGAACAGTGTATGATTGCTCGTTGCTGGTCGCACTCCAGGACACGCTGACATCGTAGTTCCAGGGACGATCCAGGTAATCGAAATCGCCGCGCAGACCCGCCTGAACCAGAGTCGCATTGGTTTCAGTGCTGTTCGAACGCTGTCCATTTCTGGGAATGCCATCTCGAGGATTCGCAATAGTCGCTATGTTGATACCACCATTGGCGATATCGATAGGAGCATTGGGTATGTCTGCCGCCGTTGGACGAGCAAGCCCGATATTCGGTGCAAAGTAACCGAGTTCCGTTACTGAGCCGATACCAACGCCAATACCAGGGATACCTGTATAGGCACCTGGCTGAGCGAGGAACACTGTTGGTCCACGAGTAGTCGCAGAGCCACCGGTATTGTTCAGGCCATCGCCTTCCAGGGTAACTTTGTTCTCTGAATAGTTTACGAAGGAATAAAACTCCGCCGCTTCACTAAATGTGTGATCGAAAGCCATCGCGAAACTACTGCGTTCTGTATCGCGTGAGATGAAGTTAAAACGTTCAACGTCCTCGTTACAAGTACCGCCGCGTTCACCTAATTCTTCTCGCAGATTACCCACAAAATAAGGAATGCCAGTTAGGCCTGCCAAACTGGTACACAAAGGATCGGACCAAACTGGATCACCATTGCCGCCGTTAGCAATATTATCTGCGACAATATCGCCTCTGAAATAAGCGGGGTTGGGATTGGCACCAAATGAAGGAACCGCCACAGAAGTGCCAATATTGGAAATACCGTCGGTAAACTGTGTATTTTCATCGATGAAGTTGGCAGCAGAAGCTGAGACCTTGTCCCGCTCGAAACGCTCAGCAGATAACACTAGATGCGTGTCGCCGTTGTCGCTAGACCAACCCCAAATACCGGACAAAGTTTGATCGTAAGCGCCACTCGCTGACTCAACGCCTTGTATGTCGCCGTAAATCTCAAGTCCTTCGAAGTCTGTGCGCATGATAATGTTTACAACACCAGCAACTGCATCAGCACCGTAAAGGGCTGAACCACCGTCTGTCAAAACCTCTACACGGTCGGTCATTACAAGTGGAATACTATTAATGTCAACAAACTCACCACCAGTGGTTGTAGTTGCCGCCGCTGGAGCCATTCGTTTGCCGTTTACTAGAGTGAGCGTGGAGTTCTCACCCAGGTTACGCAAGTTAACTTGCGCGGTACCTTCTGTCTGTGAACGTTCGGCAGAACCTGGGTTGGTAAATGAACCGGAGTTCACTTCCAGATTCTTGATGACGTCCCAGATGATCGCCGCGCCCTGTGCTTCGATACTGTCCCGGTCAACTACCTGAACCGGCGATGGCGCATCAAGAGCCGAACCACGAATGAATGAGCCGGTTACTACCACCTCTTCAATCTCGACGTCTTGAGCGACTACCGGCGCGGATAGTCCCGCAAGAATTACCCCAATGGTAATTGCCTTGGGTTTACTTGGAAATTTTTTGTGCATACTTCTCCCCTTTTCGTATAGGTATGGTCGTACTAGGTATGGATCCTTAATTATTTAAAAAATCAGTTCCGTAGCAAATTTTTCCGTCTTTCCCTCCCCTGACAGACCCACAAGAACACCGCGTTTTTTGCGCTGGATTGAATTTCCCGAGTATCTTCGATCCCGAAAATTCCTGTTGTTGGTTTTTGCTGCACCGCTGTTTGAAAAAGAACCTGGTAGCGCCGCGACAACTGTACCGGGCACTGTCGTTTTCCCCGGCGAGTGGTGAACCACAAGCCGTGCGACCCGAGGTCGTTTCTGGCCTGGTTCTATGTCTATGAGTGGGGGGGGGGGGGGCAGTGTGTACTCGCCAGAAGCGCTTTCCAAGTGCTCCTGTGGCGGTTTGAAATTCTGCCTGTGGATGTTTCTCAAAACTTTGCCTACTTTGCTTCCCATTTTTGGACAATTAAGCGTACTACAGCTAATCTCAGCGAGCAATACTTAGGAAACTGTGTGAAATTAGCGCGACCCTGCGATCAGCTTGACTAACAATGCTATTGAGAGCAGAGCGTTTCTCTGACATGGCTGGCAATCAGCAGGCTCTGCTTAGTGAGCGCGACCTGCGCAAGCAGGGAATGAAAAATGTGCGCTTTTGCCAAGGTAGCAACCCCGCCAGAGTTATGGATGCCAGGTTCCAGCGAAGACAGTGCGATGCTTGCGGCACCAATTGCAAGTGCCATGGATCTGTTTAACTCTTTTCAGAATCTGTGCGGAAACAGAGCGGGCAGAAATGTTGAGCGCCGAATAAATTAGACTCAGTGCCTGCAAGCTATTATTCTGAGGTCAATACTCTTAAGATCAATAACAACCAGGAACTGTAATCATGAAGCGTCTATCAAGATTTATTCTGTTATTGTCATTCGCCAGCACAGCTCAGGCGCAGTTGGCCACACCCAACCCCGCAGGTCTCACCTACGGCCATGTCCATCTCAACGTATCGGACATGGAATTGCACAAACAAATCTGGGTGGAGCATTTCAACGGTATAGTAGTTGAGAAAGGCCCACTGACAGCGATACGCCTTCCCAATAGTGTAGTCGCATTAACGGCGCGAAAACCAACCCTGGCGATGCAAGAAACGGTGATGGATCACTTCGGATTTAAAGTACGTGATATGGATGCCTTCCTGGAGAAGTGGCGTGCAGCGGGGCTTGAGGTAGGCCGTGTGTTTACCGGCGCTGAAGGTCAAACCAATGCCTATATCATGCTGCCAGACAACGTCTATGTAGAAATGCAGGAAGATCAGGGCCTATCAACCGAAATCAGCGGTTACCACATTCATCTCATTACCCCTGACTACGAGGAATTGCTCGCCTGGTACACCGACATTTTCTCATTAGAAGTGCGCCCGCGCGGCTCTATCGCCACTACAACCAATGTCCCGGGCATGAACATAAGTTTTGGTGACAGCGAATCTGTCCGACTACCAACCCGCGGTGCGGCACTGGATCATATCGGCTTCGAATTGGACGACCTGAAGGCATTTTGCAAAGAGCTGGAAGCAAGGGGTATCGAATTTGATGTCCCCTATAGAGATATTCCTGCCATCGGTTTGAAGGTCGCCTTCATTACCGATCCTTCTGGCGTCTACATAGAACTTACCGAGGGTTATGACGAATTTTGATGAATTAGTAGTCAGGATATGATTATCGCTGAATGAGCAGAATGTTTAGTCTAGGGCCTGAGTGACTTAATTTTTTGCAACCATTTCTGAATAGGCACATCATGTCCCCGCTTCGCCAATTCTATTCCAAGCCAATATCCGAAATAGGCAACCAACAAGCACACGACAACATTATCGTCGTTCCAGTAACTGAACCATATAAAAGCTGTTATTAAATTGCCCAATTGATTGAGCAAAACATCAACGATAAATGAGACAAACCCTCCACTCATCGCAGCATATACAGAAGATGGATTGATGATAACTCTAAAAATATCCGAAACTTCAATGACGAAGAAAGTCCACAGGCCGGCGAGCCCATAGAATCCGCCGCCGAACCACATCCATTTATCGACCACATAGCTCGTCTTTCCGCCTGTCTTGTTCTTGAAAGACTTCTTCATTGCTCTAAGCTGGACGGCTGTCGACTTTCTATCTGCTTCGCGACTAATCTTCTCACTACCATACAGCCAGGTGAAAATGGACCAACTTAAAAACACCATGGGAATACCCAATTTCAGACTTGCTTCCAAAAAGGTGAGTATTCCCATCAAAGTAATCAGTTTAAAGTGCGCAGGCTATTCAAACTGACCTTCTATTTTTATCAAACCTGCCTTAATAGCTTTCCCCCAAATGGCGTTACCCTTATCGTTCAAGTGCAAACCGTCATCCACGAAGATGTCCGTCATCACCGTGCCGTCCAACTTTAAAAAAGGGGACGCCACATCAATGTAGTGAACGAGGGGGTCAGCGTCGGCTATGGACTGTAATTTTGCGCTCACTCGCTGTGCTGCTGGCCAGACATCGGCTCTAGCCACACTAGGCTTAACTGAAAGTGCATAGACACGGGTTTCAGGTAAAGCCTCATGAATCGTCGCAACTATTTGCTCGAACTGAGCAATGATCTTTTCTTCTGGCAGCCTGTACCAGGTATCGTTGTCTCCCTCGTAGATGAGAATAGCCCTGGGCTTATAGGCCAAGGCTACGCGATCCAGGTAATGCAGCACATCGCCCATCACACTACCGCCGAAGCCGCGAGGAATAACAGAAAGTGGAGCCAGGGCTGCTTTCGCCTGACCATTCCAACGCGCAATACTGGAACTACCAGTTAATAAAATTGCCCCGACCGGTGGTGGAGACTTCGCATCTGCCGCCTCGAACGCCTGTATCGCCTCTTCGAATCGGATTGGATCCAGGTCTTGTGCGTCTGCTAAAGACGCAAAAAGAGCGAAAATTAGTAACATCTTCGTTAGTAAAGTCTTTTGCACATAGATTGATTTCATAGTTTCACCCTTTTACCATTTTTCGGTTTCCAGTAATTTTTTATGTCACTGCTGATTGAGACAATTCATCGTAGTGGCCAAATAGTGCTTCCTCAAGAATGGCATTATGCCGCTTCGTAATCGATAGTAGTGTCGGCTACAAATGAGGGCGTGACCAGCAGAACAGGACTGCAAACGCTTGCCAACAAGATTGAAAATACAGCAGTTACTTTTCTGATCATGTAGAATCCTTCCGGGTTATGGTCCCGCAGGGCCATTCTGGAGCAAAATTTTGTTACAGCCAATTTTTCTGGCTATGTTCTCTACTTATTTTTGAACTACCAGGAAAACGCCTACAGCCATAAAGACCAGCCCTAGCAGTCTTGCTAAGCTCAACGAGGTCTGTGGAGCACCCATCAAACCGAATTGGTCGATAGTCGCCATGGACAATAGCTGACCCAGCAGTACAAACGACACCGCATTCCCAATACCAAAGCGAGGGGCAACCCAGGTTACACTTAACACATAAAACACGACAAAAAGCCCACCGAAATAGAAGTAGAAAGGAGTAGAAGGTGCTGAGAAAGACTTAGGAATGCCTTCAAATACCAGCAGGTAACCAAGCGACGCAACCATTGCAACCACGAACAATATGCTTGCAGCCAATGCTGGACTCTGTAATTTTCCTCCTAACCCGGCATTTAAAGCAGCCATTACTGGAATCCCAACCCCAGCAAACAACATCAATGCAGCGTAAAAATTCGAATTCTGTGGTAGCTCACTCATTTCACGACCTTTTGTAATCAGAAATACAGATAGTCCAGCTTAACATTTCTTCCTGTTGCCAGTGATTTAGTCGAATCTAATTTGGCTGTGTATCAGCGTCTTAGTATCATAAACCAACGGCCCACGTTAAGAACATTGGCAAGGGCTGCGGCAAAATAGGTAAGCGCCGCTGCTTTCAAAAGCTGCCGGATGGCTGGTAGCTGAGCGGGCTGAACATAGTCTCCTTCGATGAGCAACGGCAAGGCTTTATTAAAACTGGCATCCCATTCCTCTGGAAGAATAATCAAATAAGAAAAGGCACCAAGCAGTTGAAGAAGCAGACTCAAGCCAATAACCACGCCAAGTATTCCAGGAGACCGGAGAACCACTGCTAATACTGGAAACGCAAACATAATTGCTATTCCAATTCGACTCAACATCATCGCCGTTGGCAAATAACGCTTGCGCAGTTCGAATATTTTCTCTCTGCGATGAAATTGAATCGCATGACCCACTTCATGAGCCGCCACTGCGACCGCAGTGAGGGATTTGCCATTGAAGTTATCCGGGCTGAGCCTTACCGCCTGGTCGTTTGGGTCAAAGTGATCCCGATAGGGTTCTGTCTCTTCAACCTTGATGCCGTCCAGATTAAATTGCTCTATCAGGTGTTGAGCCAATTCCCCTCCGGTCCCGGGCAAATTCGCTAATTCCTTGCTGTGCTTCGACATGACATGCCGCACCCAAAAGCTGGGAACATAAACCAGGATTGCCAAAACTACAGCGATTAGTAGTAAGGGCATGCTTACATCTCCCTAAATAAGCCGTTTGAATTCAGGCGCTGCAGGAGGTTCGCTTTTCTGGAAGTGACAGTTCCAGGCATTTGATACTCCAACTCACGAAACCAGAAATTACAGGCCCGCTTCTGACCTTTCAATACCGGCATATCGCCATGAGGGCTGTCGGGATATCTGACTGTGCAGCCCTGGTAACAGTTGCTCAACAATATTGTGTGGCCTTAACTAGAGGCTCACTGTTAACTTTACTCCCAGTTTTGTAACAATTGCCAGGCTTAATACTCATTTGCTTGCCTCTCAGTAGCTAAGCTCGGTACGAATATACAAAAGCACCAGAACAATTAGTCTGATCGTAGTTTTTCAAAAGCCTTTCAATGTAGCGTAGCGATCTCGATGAAAAACTGCGTCACCTAGAAATTGTTGCGCCACCCGCGCGCGTTTGATGAAAAAGCCTACGTCAAATTCATCCGTCATGCCAATACCGCCATGCATTTGAATCCCTTCATTGCTCACCAGGAACAGCACTTCCGAAAGCTTCGCCTTGGCGATGCTGGCTATTTCAGCGATCTCTGCCTGAGTCGTGTCTGCATCATCCAGGCCTGACAGCGCCCTCCGCACTACTGATTTACACAACTCTATTTCACTGTACATTTCTGCCGCTCGGTGCTGCAATCCCTGGAAGCAGCCAATCAAAACACCAAATTGTTCGCGTCGCTTCAAATAGTCCAAAATACTATCGAAGACAGCTTGCATGCTGCCCAGCATTTCGGCAGCAACTCCTATGCGAGCTATGTCCAGCACCTTGTCAAGCCCCTGAAACCCGTTCCCCAACTCACTTAACAATGCATCAGGTGAAACGATTACATCCTTGAATCGAATATTAGCCGAGTTGCGACTATCAACCATCAGGGTGCGCGTAACACAGACGCCTTCTGTATCTGCATCCACCAAAAATAAACTGATACCTTGTTTGCTGTCTGTCTCACCATCAGTGCGGGCAACTACGATTAATTTATTCGCTACATGACCATCCAGGACAAATGTCTTTGCACCGTTTAGGACAAAGCCTTCCTGCATTTTTTTAGCCTGCGTAGAAATCCGAGATGGAGCATGGCTGCTGTGCTCATCAAGTGCCAGCGCAAAAAGCAGCTCACCAGCAACCAGTTCAGGTAGTAGTTCCTGTTTCTGCTCTTCACTGCCTAGTTCCCTAAGAGCGGTAGCGGCAATCAATACTGTAGAAATCAACGGTGAGCTAAGCAGTGTTCTGCCAGTTTCTTCCAGCACCACGCCAAGCCCGCCAAAACCAAAATCGAAACCGCCATAAGCCTCAGGTACAGTCATACCAGCCCAGCCCAGCTCAATCATCTGTTTCCACAAATCCTGATCGTAGCCCTGCTCATCTCTATTATCTCGCAGCCGTCGCAACACCGAAACCGGCGCGTTCTGTTGGCAAAAGCTCTTTGCCGAATCTCTTAGTAACTGCTGATCCTCACTTAGCACCAATGTCATTGTTTCAGCTATTTCCTGTTTACACCCTGCGGTTGAAATTCAAGCTTTGCGAGCTATTTGTTTGCCAGGCTCAAAATATCAGGCAAACCCAAAACACGTTTGGCTATTACATTCAATTGTACTTCTGAGGTGCCCCCTTCAATGGAGTTCGCCTTAGAACGCAGCCACTCACGGGTAAGTTGTAACTCATCGTTGCTAAAGCCTTCGCCTTCCCAGCCCAGCCCCTGGCTGCCTATGGCTTGAAGCATTAATTCGTAACAACGTTTGTTGAGCTCACAGCCGTAATTTTTCAACATGGAAGAGGTGGCATTCGGCCCAAGACCTTGCCTTGACTCTTCCACAGAACGGCGCGAAGTAAAAGCAAAAGCTTCACTGTCAATTTTGAACTGGGCAATCTGGTCACGAAGCACTGGATCAGATAGCTTTTCCTTGTCCCCTCGGTAGTGCATCGCCGCCCCTTCCAGGCTCGCCACTGGGGAACTTGTTCCCCCTCGATCTACCTGGCCCGCTGCCAAACCAAAGCCGGAAATCATGGTACGTTCGTGTTGCAGCAAACGCTTGGCAATGATCCATCCTTCATTCAGGCGGCCAACCAGGTTGCTGGCAGGCACTTTCACATCATCAAAAAAAGTTTCGCAAAAAGGAGATGAACCACTGATAAGTAGTATTGGCTTTGTGGAAATTCCCTCGCTATCCATATCGAAAAGAATAAAACTGATTCCCGAATGCTTGGGCACTTCGCTGTCCGTTCGCACCAGGCAAAATATCCAATCCGCTTTGTCTGCGTAGGAAGTCCAAACCTTAGAGCCATTGATCAAATAGTAGTCCCCTAGCAGATCAGCCCTGGTTCCAAGACTCGCAAGGTCTGAACCAGAGCCGGGCTCGGAGTAACCCTGACACCAACGAATTTCGCCCCCTACGATTTTTGGAATATGTTCCATCTTTTGCTCATGGTTACCGTATTCCAGCAATACTGGACCGAGCATACTGATACCAAAGCTAGTCAATGCTGGTCTGGCATTTATTCGCGCCAGCTCTTCACCGAGAATCATTGCCTGTTTTCTATCGAGACCGCCGCCGCCGTATTCCGCTGGCCAGGCGGGACAGGTCCAGCCTTTTTCAGCCATCCTCCGCAGCCAAAGCTCACTATCGGGGTTGACAAATTCTGCATGGCGGCCACCCCAGACGATTTCTTCCTGCACCATAGCTTTACGCATGGATTGAGGACAGTTTTCTTCTAACCAATTTCTGGTTTCTTCTCGAAATTCTGTTAGAGACTGCAAGCTAACTCTCCTTTCAGTTCGTTCTTGCTCTTTTTTCCAGTTAAAGTTGTCTACAAACTAAGAATTAATCAACACCTGACGCCCTTGCACCTTACCCGCCTTTAAATCTGCCAGAGCGGCGTTCACTTCAGACAAGGGACGCTCATGGATATCTATTGGTGCTATTTTGCCTGCACGAACCAATTCCATGAGTTCGGCCATATCTTCTGGCGTTCCCACATAGCTGCCCTGAATGATACGGGCATTCATCGGTATAAACGGGATAGGGATATTCAATGCACCACCATAAAGACCTACAATGACCAACATACCCCCTTTACGCAGGCAGGCCAGGCCATAATTTACCGAATCCTCAGCACCGACAAAATCCATGACTGCATAGGCACCACCGGTCGCCTTACGCAATTCTCTTGCAGTTTGTGGGTCAGATGAATTGAAAGTTCTGGTCACACCCAAGTCTCTCGCAGCCTGCAACTTGCCATCATCAATATCCACCACAACAGGATCTATATTCATTGCAGACAGTGCAATCTGAATTGCCATCATGCCTACACCACCAGCGCCTATAATTACCACTGCGTCACCCACTTGCAGATTTCCTGCTTTTTTTAAGGCACTATAGGCGGTCAGACCGGAACAAGCGTAAGTCGCGGCCAATGAATCAGGTACATCCCCTTTATCAAACAAATAACGACTGTGAGGAACCAGAAGCTGGTCTGCAAAGCCACCATGAACTACTACGCCCAGAGCACGCCCTGGCGTGCACAGTTGCTCTTCTCCGCGGTTACAGGCGGCACACTCACCGCAGCCTATCCAGGGATAGACGACGCGTCGGTCGCCGATTTGAACATTGTCCGCGTCCGCACCGACAGCAACCACCTCACCAAAAATTTCATGGCCCAGCACCATGCCTTCTCGCCCAACTTCCAGTTGCTTACCGCTCCCTAGATTGAACACACCATCATGCATGTGTATATCAGAATGGCAGACACCACAGGCGACTGTCTTAAGCAGAATTTCAGTGCCCTTCGGAACCGGAGTGGCTGATTCAACCTCAACCAAGGCTGCACCGGGTGTAGTAGTTTGATATGAAATCATTTAGAAATCTCTTTGATGGTTATTGACTGCTGGTAATCAGCGAAGCAGAGCCTGGGGTCTCGCAATTCAGGGAACTAGCCCTGTTCAGCTCCCCATTGCGCAAATGTCTTGCCTTCTTTGGCAAGTTTTTCGAGCAATGGAGCAGGCTTCCAATATTGCTCACCATAGCGGTCTCGGAATTCACAAATCCTGTGGTAGACATTTTTTAAGCCGACATGATCGGCATAATGCATGGGACCGCCTTTTGCCGCTGGAAAGGCATAACCAAATACATAGACCACATCGATGTCACCTGGACGTTGTGCTATTCCCTCTTCCAGAATCAATGCCCCTTCGTTTATCAAAGGAAAGAAACAGCGCTGTAATATTTCGTCATCAGAAATGTCTCTTTGTTCGATATCCAACTTTTCAGCTTCTTCCTTGATCATCGCTTCAACTTCCGGATCAGACATACGTCTTCTTGTTTCAGGGTCATATTTATAAAAACCTGACCCTGTTTTCTGACCGTGTCGTCCCATCTCAACCAATAAGGTACCCATGCGGTACAGCCTGGAATCGTCGGGCAAATCCTTGCGCCCCTGACGCGCCTTGTAGCCTACATCCAAACCTGCTAAATCGCCCATTGCCAGTGGGCCCATAGCCATGCCAAATTTCTCCAAGGCAGAGTCAACCTGAGCTGGAGTACAACCATCCATTAACAACATCTGAGCTTCACGACCGTAACCACCCAACATACGGTTTCCAATAAAGCCGTAGCACACTCTCGAAAGAGCACAGACCTTACCAATCTTCTTGCCAATTCGCATTGAGGTCGCCAGCGCATCATCAGCCGTCTTCGCGCCACGTACAACCTCTAGCAATTTCATCACATTCGCGGGGCTAAAAAAGTGCAAACCCAAAACATCTTGAGGCCTGCCAGTTGCTTCCGCTATTGCGTCAACATCTTGATAGGAAGTGTTGGTTGCCAGAATTGCACCTGGCTTACAAACTCCATCAAGCTTCGCGAAAATTTCCTTCTTAAGCTCAAGGTTTTCAAACACGGCTTCGATAACCAAATCCACGTCATCCAGATCTGCATAATCGGTGGTTCCAGAAATGGTAGCGATTAACTGTTCCATTTTATCAGCGGCCAGCTTTCCTTTTTGTACGGTAATATTGTAATTCTTGCGAATGACATTGATGCCGCGTTGCAGGGCCTCATCATTTATCTCCAGCATGACCACCGGGATACCCACATTGGCGAAACACATAGCAATACCGCCGCCCATAGTGCCTCCACCGATGACAGCCACCTTCTTGATGTCTCTAAGCGGTGTGTCTTTTGGCAAATCTCTAATCTTTGCGGCCTGACGTTCGGCAAAGAAAATATGACGCATAGCAGCAGACTCTGGCGAGGTCACTAACTCACGAAATAGCTCTCTTTCTCTCGCTAATCCTTGATCCATAGGAAGGCTAACTGCCGCTTCAATGCAGGACACGATTTTGTCTGGCGCGATTTGCCCGCGAGCCCTGGCCGCCAGCTTCTTTCTTGCTGTATCGAAAAATCCTGGCTCTATAGTAGTCGGATCTATAGTAATATCGCGTATCCTTTTAAGAGGAGCACCCGATTCCACCAAGTCAGTCGCGTATTGAATCGCACCGACTTTCAAATCATCTCCTTCGATAATTTCATCAACCAGACCCATGCTGTTCGCCCTGGCAGCAGTGATTGGGTTTCCGCTGCTTATCATATCTAAGGCCGCTTGCACTCCTGTCACTCTTGGCACACGCTGTGTTCCGCCGGCACCGGGTAGCAAACCCAGTTTCACTTCCGGTAGGCCTACTTTTGCAGAAGCTATTGCACACCGATAGTGACACGCGAGTGAAACTTCAAAACCTCCACCCAGGGCAGTGCCGTGAATTGCCGCTATAACTGGCTTCTTTGAATTTTCAATTGCAGCAAGCACTTCGGGTAAACCAGGCTCCACAGGCGGCTTGCCAAATTCTGTGATATCGGCTCCAGCAATAAACGTACGTCCATCACAGCGTAGCACTATGGCTTCTGATCCGTCTTCCTGCGCTGCGGTCACTGCGTTCAATATTCCCTCACGCACGTTCTGCGAGAGCGCATTTACCGGCGGACTATTTACGCTGACAACACCGATGTTTCCAACTAATTCATAACTCACTACATTCGACATGTTTAATCCTTTTGTGTTACCAATTTAATTATTAACTAAGTATTACTAACTATTCATTCCAACATATTTTATTGATCAAAACCTGGCGCGTTCCAATATTGCTGCAATACCCTGACCTATGCCAATACAAAGACTTATAGCAGCGTATCGCGCGCCAGATCTCTCAAGTTGTCGCATCGCTGTAATTGCTATACGCGCACCGGAAGCCCCTAGAGGATGTCCTATGGCAATTGCGCCGCCGTTAGGATTAACCCGTGAGTCGCTAAAATCCACTCTCAACATTTTTAGACAGCCCAATACCCGAGGAGCGAAGGCTTCGTTAATTTCAATAATGTCCATGTCCGCCAATTCCAAATTGGCCCGCACCAGCGCCTTGCGAATTGCAAACACAGGAGCTAAACCCATTACCCGCGGCTCAACGCCCGCGACTGCCCCGGCGATAATTCGAGCTCGCGGCCTAACTGAAAATCTTGCACCTATAGCGGCACTACCCACTATTAAAGCAGCTGCCCCATCGTTTATTCCAGAAGCATTGCCCGCAGTGACCACGCCACTTTCAAACAGAGATCGTAGTCTGCTTAGCGCATCCAGATTGGAAGCCGGTCGTGGATGCTCATCGGCATCAACGGTAAGATTTGATTTCTTGCGGCCCTGTGGTACGTCGATAGCGATGATTTCATCTTTGAAAAAGCCATCTGCCCTGGCGGCTTCGTATTTGGCCTGAGATGCCGCAGCAAAAACATCACTCTCGTTTCTGGATATGCCTAGATCGCTGGCAATATTGTCGGCCGTTTGCGGCATAGTGTCATTGCCGTAAGCCGCCGCAAAAGCTGGATTAGTGAATCTTGCTCCTAGTGTGCTATCGGCAATTTGTTGTTCTCGATCAAAGGCAGACTGCGCCTTAGACATAACAATGGGCGCTCTGCTCATGGACTCCACGCCACCGGTGAGAAATAACTCTCCCTCTCCAGCCTTCACCCCCCTGGCCGCATCCAGTGTAGCCGCCAGGCCCGACCCACAAAGCCTATTCACTGTCAGCCCTGCGACGGAAGTTGGCATACCAGCTCTTAATAAAGCAAAACGCGCTACGTTGCGACAGTCTTCACCTGCGCCGTTCGTGTTGCCCATTATGACATCTTCGTAAGCATCCACATCAAAAGAATTACGTTCAACTACAGATTGAATCGTATGTGCCAGCAGGTCATCAGGGCGGATCGGAGAAAGTGCACCAGCATGGCGACCGAAGGCGCTGCGCCCACCGTCATAAATAAACGCATCACGCGTGGAAATTTCGGGCATGTTTAACTCTCATTTAGCAAATTGGGGGGTTTTAAATCAGAAGATAATCTGTCACGTAAATTCCATGCTGCTCTTTTCCAGTCAATCTTGTCTAATCAATCCAGCCTCAGCAAAGACGGCTTTGGATTCCCCCCAGAAACCAATGCCTGCTACCTTATCTCACCCAGAATTCAGAGCCGCTACAGACACTAGGCCGAACATTCTAGCATAGGCGATTCAGCTGTGGTATTCACTGACCCTTTAGCACTAACCGTGTAGCACTAACCGTGCAGCGAGCCCTGCATTCAGTCGCTTCATAATGGCAATTATGCTAGCTTAGCCATCCTTTTGTTTAGACAAATTGTTCAGGTTTGTTACGCATGATCATTCACGAGTTTTATAAAAACAGACTCAACTTCCCTAATCTTCATGGAATCAGGTAGCCGCCTCCAATGATAAGAGACCCAGAAACACTCAAGCAACTCGTCGATTTAATAGAACGCTTCGTAGGAGAACGATTAATTCCTGCCGAAAATCAACTATCTGTGGAAGCAAAAATAGCAGATCCGATCCTCCAGGAAATGAAGAGCCTGGGTTTATTTGGCCTGACTATTCCGGAGGAATACGGGGGATTGGGCCTAACCATGGAGGAAGAAATTCATGTCGCCATCGCCCTGGGCCACACCTCTCCCGCTTTTCGTTCGATCATGGGAACTAACAATGGCATAGGTTCGGCGGCCATAGTCTTTGATGGCAGCGAGGAGCAGAAACAGAAGTACCTGCCTAAATATGCCAGCGGCGAATGGATTAGCTGCTTCTGCCTGACAGAACCAGAAGCGGGCTCTGATGCAGCCTCGTTGAGAACCACAGCAAGGCGCGAAGGCGGCTACTATATTCTCAATGGTTGCAAGCGTTTTATCACCAATGCGGCGGTGGCAGATACCTTTAACGTAATGGCAAGAACCGACCCAGACATCAAAGGAGCCAGAGGTATTTCATCTTTTATTGTAGAAAAAGATTTGCCTGGAATCACCCTAGGGCCCATCGACAAGAAAATGGGACAGTCAGGTTCACTAACCTGCGATGTAATCTTCGAGGAATGCCCGGTTCCTGCTCAAAATATTATCGGCGCTGAAGGCGAAGGATTCATTACAGCGATGAAGGTATTAGATAGAGGCAGATTACATATTTCTGGTGTGAGCGTAGGTGTTGCGAAACGTCTTATCAAGGATGCTCTGGACTATGCCATGCAACGGAAGCAATTTGGACAACCGCTGGCGGAACAACAATTAATTCAGGCTATGCTTGCAGACTCTCAGACAGAAACTTATGCCGCCGAATGCATGACTATGGAAACGGCGCGCAAGCGAGACAATGGCGAAAACGTCAGCACCGAATCTTCGGCCTGTAAGTTATTTGCAACTGAAATGGTTGGCAGGGTTGCAGACCGAGCCGTACAAATTCACGGTGGTGCCGGCTATATGTCTGAGTACGCTGTTGAAAGGTTTTATAGAGACGTGCGTCTATTTCGTTTATACGAAGGTACCAGCCAGATTCAACAATTGATCATCGCACGCAATATGATCAAGGGAGCGCGATAAAACTTGTCCAGATCAATGGGGACTGACCAGGACAAAGGGCGGCTTCCCCAAGGAATACAAGCTGATGAAACTGCTTTATCCTGGCCTTCAAGGCGCCAGCAAGAAAGGAACGATGCCAATTCAGAACACTAACATCCAGAATACCAGGAAGAGCTCTGTCGAAGGATATACATCTCTTGTTTGCTCGTTTGAGGCTATTTAAAATAAGCACTATCAATTGCCGAGCTATCCTTGCCTCGATTGACTTATGCCAATGGCATACACGGGAACAAAGCGTTCCATAGAAGACTGGCGGACGTTATATCCTGGCAGCAAAGCAGATTACACAGAGGAGGCAGTATCATGTATAAAACCATTCTCGTGGCAGTAGACCTTTCAAAGGACTCTCAAAAGGTTATCGCTAAAGCAATAGCGGCCGCTGCCAATGATGCCAATGCGATTCATTTGGTGCATGTGGTGGAACCTGTAGCTGCGGCCTACAGCATGGATATTTATGCGGTAAATATCAACGAGCTACAGCAGGAAGCCATAGGCATGGCCGAACAAAAACTAAAAGAAATAGCTGCACAAGTAAAGATCGACTCCTCTCGTGCGCACACGCTGTTGGGCGCTCCGGCCCCTGAGATTCGAAATCTGGCCTGCGAGATATCAGCCGAAGCCATTGTCATGGGCAGTCACGGGCACTCCGGGTGGAAGATATTATTGGGCTCTACCGCGATCAAAGTTCTCCATGGCGCAACCTGTGATGTATTAACCATACATGTAGGTGACGAGTAGGGCAGGAACGCTGGGATACCCAGGATTCCTGAACAAGCACTGTACTTGCGGATGCTGTCTGCTCCGGTCTAATCACCAATACATCACATTCCGGCTCATGCGATACTTGGGATGTGCTCAATCGTCTCGCAGCAAATTGGCCGGAGCATATTGATCGGTAAGCACTCGTCGACTCATGTCCCAATCCACTCGGGTGGACAGTCTATTGGGATACTCCAATAGAGGCACTCCGTATTTCTCTAGCGATGGGGCCAACACTTGAGCTCGTGAAATTAAATTTCCTCGTGGCGGAAGAGAATCTAATTGGGTAATTATGATGCGATTGCCACTGGTTGGCAGTTTAAAATTGAAGAATTCGTTAAAGACCCTCTGGTAGGTTACTGACTCATGATCGTAAAAACGGCTGGTGGAAAAGGTGTTAGCAACCAACACGCCGTCTTCAGTCATAATTTGTTTTGCTTCTTCCAGGAATTCGCGAGTAAGCAAATGTTCTGGAATATAATCGCCGCCAAAGGCATCCAATACGATGTAGTCGTACTTCTTACCAAGAATGCCAGCGCGCTTGATAAAAACTCTGGCATCATTGACTACGACTGTCATGTTCTCATTTTCTTCGAAGAAGAAATAGTCTTTGGCAACGTTCACCACCGCCTGATCAACCTCGACAATATCGATTATGGCATCGGGGAATAAATCACTGAAGGTGAGAGGAATCGTTCCTCCTCCCAAGCCTGCAATCAAAATTTTCTTCGGTTCAGGAGTTAGCAGCAACCCTGCAAAACTCATTTTCGTGTAGCTGAATATCAATTCATCGTGATCATTTACATTGACGCAGGTTTGATTTCGATCCCCACGATGCACGTTGAAAACCAAACAACGTCGATCACCAGTTTGTACAACGGTGATATCTCTATAAAGAGATTTTTCTTCATGAATAGTTTCGGCCACCCCATGCAACGGTTGCAGAAATGGCAGCAATACCAGAAATTTTACTGCGTTTGCAATGAAACTACCCCTGCTTTTCATAAACCTGCCCCCGCGCCCTCGTTGCGCCACTTTGCGACAGATAATCAACCAATAGAATTATGCTTCCTGCCAGTAGCAACGCAGCGACAGCCCCCCACAAGATCTGATTCACATCGAACCACAACACAAAATAGAAACTTGTCGCCAGGGTTCCAGCGGCGCTACCAACAGTAGAAATAAAAAATAATTGGCCCGCCATGTGACCGCTGTTTTCTTGAGAATCCACCATTAAACGCACAGAGTAAGGTGAAATCATGCCGAGAATACTCGTCGGAATGAAGTAAAGAGAAATAGAGGCAAACAGAGATCCGTAACGCGGATCTTCTATCGCCAGAAAGATTGGGCGCATGATAGCGTCGGCGAAAAGAATGATTGGGATAGCAAAAATTGCCGCCAAGACAAAAAATAGAGCGAATGTCCCTGAATTTGGGTTGCGCGCAGACAATCTACCACCGACTAGATAACCCACTGAAAGCGCCAACATGAACACAGTAATGAGACTCCCCCAAACAGAAATGCTGCCACCAAAATAAGGTGCCATGATTCGAGCGCCTAACATTTCGATGGTCATGATGCTGAAACCACTAACAAAGGCAACACAGATGATTACTGTTTTAGGCAGACTAACCGGATTCACGACATGGGTGCTTCTTTTCTATTAGTTTGAGAGGGACAAAAGTACCACTGAAGCGCGCGGGAATGGAAGGCTTTGGCGTCAATCTCACGCTTTGCTGACACGAGGCGCCTAAACTTCTGTATACGGCGTGATACAGGGGCTGTAATAGCCTTATTTTGAACCCAGGTGGCGGCCACCATCGATAGCGATTACCTGCCCAGTCATGTATTTTGACGCTTTTGAGGCTAGATACAAAGCCAGACCAGCCATATCGGCAGGTCTACCTATTCGTCCCAGCGGGTTTTCATCTTCTATTTTGTTGCGAAACTTACTGAGAGTATAGTTCATCATCTGACTCTCAAAAGCTCCAGGGGCTATAGCATTGACAGTAATACCCCTGGGCGCCAGGCGCACCGCCAAATTCTTGGTAAGGAAATGTACCGCAGCCTTACTGGCACCGTAGGCAAAATTATCCATGCTTGATACTCGAAGGCCATCTATGGAGCCAATATTGATTACCCGACTCGGGTCTTCAGGTGATGAACCTTTGCATAGTAAAGGCATCAGGTCACGAGTCAATGTGAAGATTGCCTTCACATTAATATCCATTACCTTGTCATAGCCCTCATCGGAGTATTCTTCAAATGGCGCACCCCAGGCTGCACCTGCGTTGTTCACCAAAATATCAATGCTCTCTTCGCGCTGCTTGATCTCGTCGGCAAACGAATCCCGGCCCTCTTTAGTAGACAAATCTGCAGGCAGGGAGATACAGCTACCGAAGGCTGATAATTCCTGGGCGGTCGCGTCGCAAGCTTCAGCTTTTCGTGCGCTAATGTAGGTCTTCACCCCATTGGCCACATAGCCTTCAGTAATCATTTTACCTATGCCCCTGGAGCCACCAGTGACGATGGCCACTTTCCCTGTTACTGAAAATAATTCGCTGACTTCAAACGACATGATTAACTCCTGAGCTTGATTCTTATGTTGTTACTTTACCAGCCATAACAAGCTCACACATCTGCTGTAGAATATGCGTCTTCTTAACCATCATGGCAAAACGCTGATCCTTGGTGAGTCCTTGATAATAACGGTAATAAATCTGCTGTCCAATAACCGCCAACCGAAAAAGACCGAAACAAAAATAGAAAGGAAAATTATTCACTGGTATGCCCGTCTTTTCCTGGAAGCGCGAAACGATTTCAGCCCGACCTGGAGCTCCCTCTATATCACTTGGCATAGTTCTGTATTGACGAAAAAAATTCGGGTCGCCCGTTTCTACCCAGTAGCCCAAAGTGCAACCCAAGTCCATTAACGGGTCACCCACTGTTGCCATCTCCCAATCCAGCACTCCGATCACTTGCAAGGGATTTTCGACAGAGAAAATTACATTATCCATTTTATAGTCGTTGTGGATCACGCTGGCCTTGCCACTCTCCGCCGGCATATTGTCATTTAGCCACTGCATGGTTAGGTCACAATTGACCGTGTCAGGCGTAGCTGCATTGACCCAGCGTTGACACCAACCTTCTACCTGGCGTTTAACATACCCTTGCGGCCTGCCAAAAGTGTCTAGCCCGGCTGCAACAAGATTTACCGAATGTAACTCACTTAACACATCAAAAAAATTAAACAACTGCTGCCGAATCTGATCAGGACTCATGCCTAAACTTTCTGGATATTCGCGACGAATAATCAGCCCTTCTATATAGCTCATCAGGTAGAAATCGCAACCCAGTATCTCATGGTCTTCGCAGAAATGAATAGGATCAGGTCCATAGGAAAATACCTTTCGCAAGGCAGAAAGAATCTTAAATTCCCTGAGCATATCATGAGCAGATTTCACGGTACTGCCAAATGGTGGACGTCGCAGCACCCATTTTTCCTGGCCGCTACTGAGCAAATAAGTGAGGTTGGAAAATCCACCAGGAAACTGCCTGATTTCGAGAGTCGCGGTAGCGCCCAATATTGGCTGTAGGTATTGCCTTAGACAATCCAGATTCAGCTCTTCCCCTTCACGCATAGTGCCAGCCTGGTCCACCAAATCATTGTTAGTCAAAGCGAGATCCTTTGCGTTATCTGTAGGTAATCATATGCAGCAAGCCCGGGCGTTCAAGGTGGGGCAAACTGTTAAACTGTGTCAGGGATACTTTCCCCTGCCCGTATTTTACACGGCTCACTGAGCTATTGTGCAGCATCCAGTTTGTTGCGATAACAGCTTGATCCGGAAATAGTAATACTCGTTGCAATACCATTGCTATGACGCCACCAGACGTACATATCAATACGCGAGCACCACTGTCATGGTTTGACATTATTTCATCAATAGCACGATAGACGCGGTTCTGGAAATCTACCCAGTATTCGAAATTACTGTCCTCGTCCTGCGGTTGCAGTTCTCCACGAATCCATTTTGCGCAGGCACGTTCGAAAACAGCCTGAAAAAGTCGCTCATCTTTTATCGGCCACGCGATGTTTGCATCGTCATTATCTTCAGACCCATGATCGCGTAGATACACACGCATCAACGGATCTCCATTGTATTCGTTGAATGCAGAATTTTCGGTGGGCCGGGAGGGCGAACTCTTTACCAGAGAAAGCAGCTCGTCAGCCGTTTCTCTCTGTCTCAATAGCGAGCCACTATAAATGTGGTCGAACTGCTCACCTAGTTCTTGCCAATGTCGCGCTAGAATCTTGACCTGCTCAACACCCTTTCCACTTAACTTATCATAGGATTCAGCACCAAAAGATGCCTGTCCATGGCGAACTAGAATCAATTCACTCATGGCGTGGTCAGCGAATCACCGGAATTTGAATAAGAGATCATGCGTTTGATCAGCGATTTTTATCCACTATAACGAGGCGAAACGTTCTATATGGTAGTCAGTGCTTCCAAACATGATTTCCACGGCGGTCACCAGTTTGAATAAATGCCCAACATCCAACTCATCGGTCATACCGATTCCGCCATGAATTTGAATGGCTTCCTGGCTCACTTTGCGGATTGCTTTACCTACCCTGGCCTTGGCAGCAGAGACGGCCTTGCTTTTATGCGAATAGTCTTCGCTGCTATCCAACTTCATCGCCGCCATGATTACAATCGATCTTGCCAACTGACATTCGATGAACATATCTACCATGCGGTGTTGCAGTGCCTGGAAAGTACCAATTGCTGTTCCAAACTGCTTGCGGGTTTTGCTGTACTCCACCGTCTTGTGCAGCAAAGCTTCCATCGCACCCACTGCCTCAGCGCTGGCTGCCACCGTGGCACGATCTATGACTGTTTCGAGAGCCATCAACGCAGACCCCGCAGCACCTAAGCTGGCAGAAGCCGGCACGCTTACGTCCTTCAGGTTTATCTCAGCTGACTTCTTGCCATCGATATTAGTATAGGCGTGAACAGAAACTCCAGCGCTGGCTGCATCCACCAGAAATACAGACACACCCTCACGATCCAAGTCACTACCGGATTCCCGCGCTACCACTAACAAGACATTTGCATTAGAACCATTTAGTACTGCTGTCTTATTTCCATTAAGCACTACGCCATCACCATCAACAACTGCTGTTGTCTTGATGTTAGCCAAATTGTACCGGCTGTGGGGCTCTGCATAAGCACAGGCCAACTGTAGCCTGCCTTCCATTAGTTGTGGCAGTAGTTCGGCTTTTTGTTCGGCATTACCATGTTCACTTACCAAGCCACCTGAGAGCACGGCGGCAGCGATGAACGGCTCAACCAACATGGCTTTACCAAACTCTTCCATCATTACAACCAAATCAACCGTCGAACCACCGAAGCCACCATCAGCTTCCCTGAACGGCACCGTCAACCATCCTAACTCAGCGAACAGTTGCCAGTTCTCTTCGCTGTACCCTTTGTCACTCTCAATAATTTTTTTTCGAGTATCAAAGTCATAACTTTTTTGAACAAACTTTTGCACACTTTCTTGCAGCATTTGTTGTTCTTCTGTGTTCGAAAAATCCACAATAGTTCCTCTTCAGAATCTACATAACTTGAAAGCTACACCGGGCTTCAGGTAATCAGTTTGCTTATAAACCCAACACTGCTTTGCTAATAATGTTGCGTTGAATCTCGTTAGAGCCACCGAAAATTGATAATTTTCGATTATTAAAATACGTCAATGCTGCCGCCGCAGAGTTTCCCGGCCCAATGGACTCGCCCTGGAAACCATCTTCAAATTGCTCAGGAACAAAAGGCAGGCAGTGATATCCAGCGAGATCGACGAACAATTCATCCATCTGCTGGGCCAGCTCTGTACCTACTATCTTAAGAATTGAAGATTCAGGCCCTGGCGCCTTACCTACACTTAGTGCTGCCAGCGTACGTAGTTCTGAATATTCCAATGCCTGTAACTCGATCTCTACTTCGGCGACCCTGGTTTTAAAAGCGGCATTCTCCATCATGTTTCCAGAGAAACCATCGTCGGTTTTACCAGCTATACGCTTCAAAGCGGCCAACCTGCGCTTACCCCTCGGCACACCTGAAATATTTGTGCGCTCATGAGTTAACAGCACCTTGGCATAGGTCCAACCCTTGTTTTCTTCGCCGATTAGGTTGCTCGCTGGCACTCTCACGTCATCGAAAAATACTTCATTCACTTCAACATGACCATCTAGTAACACGATGGGCTTTACAGCGATACCTGGCGACTTCATATCGATTAAAAGAAAGCTAATGCCTTCCTGCTTCTTAACGCTGTTGTCTGTACGAACCAAACAAAAAATCCAGTCTGCGTATTGGCCATAGGTATTCCAAGTCTTACTGCCATTCACTAGGTATTCATCACCGTCTCTTACTGCCGATGTTTTTAGCGAGGCGAGGTCAGAACCTGAGTTCGGTTCAGAGTAACCCTGACACCACCACACATTACTTTCCAAAATATCGGGAAGGAATCGCTGCTTCTGCTCATCGGACCCGTAGGCCATGATTACTGGCGCCACCATTTTCATGCCGAAAGGCACGGGTTCTGGCGCCCCTATTAAACCCATCTCGGTAGCAAAAATATGCTTTTGGGTCGCGCTCCAGTCGGTGCCACCGTGTTCTACCGGCCAATTTGGCGCAGCCCAGCCTTTCTTATAGAGAATTTTCTGCCAATGCACTAATTCCTCTTTGCCAAGACGAATGCCGGCATCGATTTTTGCACGGTAGTCGGCCGGAAACTCATTCTGCAAGAATTCTTGGACTTCTTGCTCGAATTGCAGTTCTTCCGCAGTAAAGTCAGCGTTCAATGGAAATCTCCTGTTATTCCGACTTGCTTATGGGTTGAACAGCCCCGTTTCTTGGTGCTGTACAGGGCTGGTGATGCGTCTACCCAGAATTAAAAAGACGACGAAGGTTACCATTATTAGCGGGCATTGATAAGTAATAATCGAACCATTACTCGACTTGTCCCTGTCCACCGTAGCTGATTCCATTAGTGCCGATAATAGCGAAAATTCTTGCTGAATTCGACGCTCTCGTTGGATTTGCCGCAGCAAATACGTTATGCTTCGCCCTCTTTTTAACATGCTGTATTTCAAGCAAAATAGTAATAAATACTAGCAACACCGACTTCCTATAGAGACTACCCAGGAGATGCCATGAAATTCTCTCAATCCGCAAAATTCGCACTACTGTTTGTTACACTTTTTAGCCTTACCGCCTGTAGTTCAACCAGCGAAGAAGCCAGTACTGAAGACGTCGTGGCTGAGACTGAGCCTGGTATCGACGCAGCAACGCGACGCACGCAGGAAATTGAAGCTGAGGCCCGTGCCAGAGCAGCTGCCGCAGAAGAACGCATGACGCGCGCCGCGCTTAACACCACAGTGTTCTATTTTGACTTTGACGTGTCCGAGTTCCGTGCAGCCGACCGCGACGTATTGAGCTACCATGCACGAGACCTGGCCGCTAACCCCAGCAAGCGCATTCGACTTGAAGGCCATGCTGATGAACGCGGCACTCGAGAATATAACCTGGCCCTTGGAGAACGCCGCGCGGAAGGAATCCTGAACTACCTAATCGTTAGCGGGGCAGCACGTCGACAGATTGAAGTTGTAAGCTATGGCGAAGAACAGCCTGCTGATCGCGGTTCAAATGACCGCGCCTACCAACAAAACCGTCGCGTAGAGATTGCTGCTCCCTGAGCACCGCTAGAGCTTTATAGCAGTTTGGAAGTTAGGCCGAACCTTCGTGTTCGGCTTTTTTTTGGTGCGCAAGCACCGTTCACTGGACTGTGGCGGCCCGATGACGACTTGGGGTTCACGGACTTGGGGTTCACCATAGTCCCGCGGTTCTTGCTGCGAAGAGCTTACCCTGAGACGCCCTTAATGCACGAGCTTCTTGTGGCGAGCAATCACACGAAGGCTTTCATGGGGTGCAACTGTTCGACTCACTGTTCGGTCTGTTGAGTAACAGGACTGATTAGCTGGTGCATTGTCGAATCCTGTAGGGTAATTGAACTGCCTAAAAGAACATATTTTTTGGTTTCGCAGGTTCGAAACCCACCATCCATATCAGGAGAATAAGGAGTGTAAAGCCCGGCAACACATACAGACTGATATTCAGCGTGGATTGATCCACCAATTGCAAAAAGGTAAGGACTGCGTAAGCAATCATGCCTAACACGTGAGCCATCATATAGTAATTTAAAAATGGCGCGCTATTGTGAGTCATTGGCCAGGGCTTACCGAATACCATCCATCGCAGCGCCACAAAAACACCGAGCAAATCAGTTGGCCAAAACAAGAGCAGATTTACATTGTGATGTAAGTCGAGATGATCGGAAATAAACCAACTGCCCAACATCAGCGTGCCATAGATACCACTAAATAGGGCGGTGATTAGTCCCAACAAGCCTAGAAGTTGAAAATTGATGCCAGCCAATTTCAGTCCGATTCGCGAGTGCATGGCAAAACAGGGCATCGGCATCTTCTTCAACATGAGTAACAGAAAAAATACCGGTACCAACAAAACCAGCGATGCGATTCGATAAGGATCAGGTTCAACAAGGGGAGCCGGAAACTCCAAAATCATTTGCGCATCAGATAACAGCATTTTTCGTTTGCCGTTTTCAGCCACATCGGATTCTATCCGGGCAAGCCTTTCCCGTAAGCTCAGCGGCAAAAACATCTCTTCCCATTCAGTGACCAGCCTGTCAATATTACCATTCATCAAGACATCTAAAGAGAAACCTATCAGTGCAACAGATTCATAGTGTCTTCGTACTTGATCACGAAATGTGTAGTCGGTGATTCCACTATTGGCAGTTGCTATTCGGCCAGACAGTGCTTCGTCCAAATAATCACGTACACGAGTCGTACAGTTGTTAAAAAAATACTGGTAAGGATAGACAATATTTTCTGTTTGTAGGTTCCAGAGCAGGCGGCGGTATAAAATTTCTTTCTGTGGGTTGGTGAGATTAATCTTGTCCTGCCACATACTTCGCTGCTGAGAACGGTACATGGCGAACTCTTGATTGGGTGAATTGATTTGTAGCCGGTAGTTCATTATGCCTCTAAAAAAATTATAGGAAAAAGAGAACACGCCACCGTTTACATCAAAGCCACCCCAGTTAAACACCCTATCTGTATTGTTGTTTTCATCAAATACCCGAAGCGCGGTGTGACCAAAGTTATCCCAGACCATATCACCTACATCCACGGTGATTAAATAAAAATGAACACCATCCATGTCAGCCGGTAACTGAAGTTGTTCGAGAGAAGAGATTGCTTCCAGGGCAGAAGAGCGAGGAGAAATTAAAAGCAAGCTGCAAACACATAAAAGCAGAAGTCCGCTGACAAATGTTCTTTGCTGACGAAGAGAACACAGACCAGCTAGAGAGAAAAAGTTCATGCCGAGTTCTAGCACCACTTTCTTATTTAGTGATTAGAGGAATTTTTTAATCTTATCAAAGATTTATTCTCGATCAAAGAATGCCCTGAGCTGATCAGACTCTCTGGCATGCGCTCGATTTGAGCCGAGCGGAAGGGTCTGAAATCAGCAAATAACCGGGTAGTCTTTGCCAGTGAGAGAGTTTATAGGCTGTTTTCGCTGGCGCGGCGCTCCTCCATGCGCTCACCTCGCAGAATATTCACCATGCCATAGTTACCTTCATGGCAGGCGTATTCGTACATAAGACCGTCCACTTTAGCCATAGGCACCAGCGCAGTTATCTTGTCCTTGAAAGTACCTGGATCATCTATTGTGAATTCGTAGTTCACTGTGAATTCATCGACCCGCGTAAATTTTTCTGTCAAAATTTTGTCATAGGAGCTGCCAAAAACACTAAAACTTTGTGTCAAGTCGTTGAAGTTTTTAGTTTGGACAACCAGGGTATCTCCGTCCCAATAGCCTCGTGAATCACCGGACCATTGACGAATACTGTCGTCAATATGATCTCTTCCGTCTAAAGGCACGATGCGCGCATCGTGAATCATTTCGGTCATGATCACTAAATGATCTTTACCCTGTACTAACTGCACATTGTTATTGTACAAATTGGGTGTAAAAGGAGGTCCGGCATTAAAACCTACAAGACAGCGCTCAGAAGTTCCACGGTCTTCCGGTCCATCTTTAGCGATACCACCCACAACCATTCGTACCGGCCGCGTTCCTGGCTCGTCAGGGCCAAGTCCACCGATTTGAACAGGCACACCCTCTACAGTTTCCGGTAATCTGCCATTCCTCGGATAAGTGATTAGCGAGGTGCGGGTGTTATTACCACGACCCGCATTTTCAACCCAAAATGTATTGTAACCACCAACACCAATATTATTCAGCGCCTGTAGACTGGCTTCAGTTTGATTAGCAATAGCAGCGATATCCTCAACTGTTAAAAATTCTTTGTCTGCAAACTGGCTGGGACGCTGCATAGGCACAAACGAACTAAAGTTCCAAACACCGTTTAAATCAGCTTGCCCGTATTCTGTGCGTGGCACCACATAGTCGCTATCTTGTGCCTGCAATCCAGTCATTGAAACGCTTATCAACGCACTGTTTATTAACAGTTTGAGAGTAAGTGGTCGAAATTTCATGGCATTCCCCTTTGTCTACCAAATGCTGATTGAATCTTGAAAACCGCTTTGCTTTGCGACGCAATAATTCTAGCTGCGCAGTGTAAACCATATAGTAAGCAGCTTCTATCCGAGCCTGGACATAAGCTGCACCCGGTTGAACAGTCTCAGTAAGTCTTGATACTAACGCATTTACGTCTTTTTTTCTTCTTCTCGCCCTTCCTTCTCGCCCTTCCTTGCTTTCGCTCGTAGCGCCGCAGCATAGGCTTTTGATGCCCAATCGCTCATTAACTCACTGTCTTCCATGGCCTCTTCTGGCGCCTGGTAATAGCCCATCTTAAATTCTTTGCCATTTTTCTCAAAGCTAAACGCCGACAACCCTATGTCTTCATAGTCCTGCAAATTTTCTGCGTCGACTTTGAGATGGAGTTCATTATCAGCAACCAGGCCGAACATCAGTCCTTGCAGGAATATGCCGAAACCTCCGAACATCGGTTTGGATTCGACCGGCCCAATTGATTGCAGCAAATCAACTACATGAGATACATATTCCCGTTGTTCTTTACTTATTGCCATAGCGCCTCCTCCGCAATGAGAGTTACTGCTCATCTCTTAAATGCTATGATATCCAGCTTTTTTGCGACCGAGAACCTGCGGCCGCCAGCAGCTTTAGGGAGAACGGCAACATGAACGGCGCAACGGCATTAATTGAAACATTGGCGGACTGTGGAGTCGAGCTTTGCATCGCTAACCCAGGTACTTCCGAGATGCATTTGGTACAAGCACTGGACAGCGTGCCACGCATCAAGTCTGTGTTAGCCTTGTTCGAGGGCGTTTGTACAGGAGCCGCCGACGGCTATGCACGCATGACAGGGACGCCAGCCGCCACTCTTCTGCACCTGGGTCCTGGTATGGCCAATGGCATTGCCAATTGTCACAATGCCAGGCGCGCAAACTCTCCGATGATAAATATTATTGGCAACCATCCTGATTTTCACGTCGGCTTCGATGCTCCCCTCACCTCAGACATAGAAACCCTGGCGAAAAATTTTTCCTGCTGGATTAAATCCTGTAGCACCAATGACAGCTTGGCACAGGATGGCGCTGATGCTTTTACTGCCAGCCTTCGCCAGAGCTCCGGCTCAACTGGGCAAATTGCTACCTTGATTATGGGTGCTGACGCAGCCTGGGGAAACAGTTCAGGGCCTGTAGCGCCGAATTCTCTGCCGACCCGTAGCAAAGTCGACGAGCAGGCAATTGCAAAGATTGCCCTCCTTTTGGAGAACGGCGGTCGCAACATGCTGCTGTTGGAACATCATGCTACCGACCCCGCCGCGCTTGTAGCAGCAAGCAAGGTGGCAAGCAAGACCGGCTGCCGGGTGATGACTGGCACCTTTCCTGGAAGAGTCGATGGCGGCCCAGGGGCAGTTGCTGTAGAACGCCTGCCTTATTTCCCAGAACAAATAGTAAAAACTCTCGAAGGTATCGAAAATTTGATTATTGTGGGCGGTCAGATTCCAGCCAGTTTCTTTGCCTATCAAGGTATACCCGGCCAGCTAATACCCAAGGGCTGTAACGTCAGTCGTCTAAGCTACATCGAGGAAGATGCCATCGATGCATTACAGAGAATGGCTGAACGACTTGATGCTGAGAATGAAACAGTCACTCAATTTGGAAAAGTCGAAATAGCCAAACCAGGCGGCGAGCTGGATACTAAATCGATTGTTCAGTCAGTCGCCGCCACAATGCCTGATAATGTAATCGTCGCCACTGATTCCGGTGGTGGTAACGCAGCCTATCCTTATTGCCAGAATTCTGCGGCTAATTCCTGGCTTAGCCTGACTGGCGGCGCCATTGGGCAAGGCGGACCCTGCGCCATTGGTGCTGCCCTGGCATGCCCTGACCGACAAGTGCTTGCCATGTTAGGCGATGGTGGTGCGGCTTATACTAATCAGAGTTTTTGGACCCAGGCCAGAGAGGGCCTGAATGTCACGACGGTAATATTTGCGAATCGTTGTTACAATATTCTTAATGTTGAATACGCTAGATTAGGTGTTACCGAAGTTGGAGATATAGCCGCGAGTCTATTCGACATCGGTAATCCGGAAATTAGCTGGGTCGATATGGCCAAGAGTTTTGGTGTTCCAGGTGCTACTGCGGATACCGCCGAAGAACTTTGCAATTTACTTGAGAAGAGTTATGAAACACCTGGCCCTTTTCTAATTCAAGCCAACGGCGGGCTGCAACGCTAAGCTTAGAATTATTCTCCAAGCTTCATTCACCAAAAAATTGCACAAAGAACAGCCGTTATGCCCAGGTGAAATTGCGCTGAATCTTGCCTAACTTTTTGTAGAAATCATCAGACTGCTCCGCGTCTGCGGTTTTTGCAGGAAACAGAAGAGTAACAATTGGAATAGTAAACACCGGTACTAGCAGCGTTAGGAATGAAGGATCTCGCCACTCGCCCAGATATTGACACAACTCATACCAAAACTGCGCAAACCCACCTACATCGGCATTTTCCGCTCCAGAGAACCGATTATTCAAGAGCCACATTAACAAGCCGCTGACGAAGCCTGTTAGCATTCCCCAAAACGCAGCCTGCTCGGTAGTTTTTTTCCAGTAGAAGACGTAAGTAATGGCGATTGCTGGCGGCACCACCATAGCGAAGCCCAGGAGAAGAAATTGCAGCACAGAACCAAAATTAAAATACCAGGCACAGAACGCAGCGCCTGAACCATAGATAGCCGTCACCAGCTTATAAGCTCGTAGTTTCTGATCACTCGAGTAATTTTTCGAAGCCGGAATCCAGTCATTTACCAGCATGGTCGCACTGCCCAATAATATTGGAGCACCAGAGGAAATCACCGCAGCTAGTACCGCTGCCAGCGCAATGCCACCCAACAAAGGCCCGGTATCAATAGCTAGCTGGGCGATATTCAGATAACCCGACAAACCAGACTCCGAGCCGTAACTCACCATGGTCAGGATACCAATAAAACCTGCTACCAAGGGCATTAGGGCGGCAATCATGCCTGCCAGAAAGAACGCTGGAATCAGATACTCTTGTTTTGCTGCTGAACTTGCGTAGTTGGCGTACACCGACGCCGCTGGTGTGTGAATTGTAGCCGATATAAATAGAGCAATAATTGTCGCCCAGCCAATACCAGTAAAACTCCACCAGGATGGAATGTCTTTTTCCGCAGCGGCAAGCATCACTTCAGACTGAGCTACTACCACACCCCAACCGCCAATATTTTGCATGGCGATGTAGCCTACAGTCGCTAAACCGAAAATAATGACAGTGCAGTGAACAATATTAGTAACAGCCGTGCCCCTTAATCCACCCGTCACCGTAAACAACACAATAACCAACGCACCAATAATTATGCAAATTCCAAAAGGCCACCCGGTGACACCACTTACTATGGTAGCGATCACATAAGGCTCGATAATGTTTACCACCAGGTATTCGGCTTGCACGCATAAACTGGTGAGAGATTGACACCTTCTCGAAGCAAAGCGACGATCGAACACTTCACCAACACTGGATAGTTTTAACCTGCGATAAGGAATAGCAAAAAAAAGTCCAACCAGGAATAAGGCGGCGAAAGAATTCACTCCATACCATAGGTGGCCAATACCTTCGCCGATGACATCACCAGCTACGCCGTAGGTGCCTGCTCCCCCAATACGTGTCCCCGCGACTCCAGCGGCGAGCATACCCACTCCCAGCGTGCCACCGCCTATTGCCCAGTCGGCAGAGCTACGATTGCCACTGCTTATATAGATCCCCACGGCGATGAAGAACAGTAAATAACACAGGATTACATAGGCAGGCAAATCCATGCATAACTCCAACGACAAGTTTTTTAATTCCTAAAAATTCAGAAATTTTCCCCAGGCAGCTCAGACCCAGGTAGGAGAGAAACCCCGATACCTGTCAATCTCTTTTTGTAGCCTGGGCATACTACACTATGCTAATACGAAGGCAACTGAAAGACAGCGTTGTTCCAGGGTCAGGTTTTTTGCACGACCTCGCTGAGTTCTGTGTCATTTCGTATTGGAATAGGCTTTGTTGGTTAACTACCACAGCTTATTCAATATTCAATGCCTATAGAAAATGGTTAGTGATTTTAGCGAAGGCGAGATCAAACCATCTATTGGCACACCCTTGGAGATAGCGTTGAGCGACTTGTCAGGCAGCACCGATGGCTTATATATCAAACATCAGCAAATAGCTTTTACTTACTCAATCGAATGCGTTTTATTACAGCGCTACTAATCAATACCACCTTTTTGTTGACGCGCAACTCACAGCGCACAAAAACCATGGAGCCACCACGCTTAATGAGTTCCCCACTACCCTGCACAAGATCGCCCTTAAACGCAGGAGCAATAAACTCACTATTGCAACTTACCGTAGCCACACTTTCATTCTCGCCCCCATTTGCACAAAGGCAGAGCGTGTAATCGGCAAACGCCATTAACACACCGCCGTGCAAAGAGTCATGGGCATTACAATGATGCTCCTGTACACGAAAGGCTGTTTGGGAATTCTCTCCATTCATAGTGAAGAAAAAAGGGCCAATATAGTCCTCAGCCTTATCTCCTGCCCAGTGGCGAAAGTCTGAGGGGATATCATAGTCTTCGGGTTTTAAACTCATGGAACTACTCGGTGCGTTACAACTGTGCAGTGTAGGGTCAGGGAAAGCTATTGCAAAATGTTAGCGATCATCGTCATCTGGTATGGCCAGGTCAACAGCGGCACCTACTACCTTGACCGGTACCTTTACCACTTCGATAGTGGTATCTACTGCGACCCCCACTACAGTACCAACACAGGATGAGAGAAAGACACAAAGAACCATTGCCAATAGTGCTTTTTGCAGCTTCAAAATAGAATTCGTTTTATGCATAAGATCAGTTACCAGTAACCCACATCCATAAATTTAGTAAACTTGTAGTCTGGCTCAGAAACAAGCCCAACTTTACTGAAACCCAGGCTCTGCTGCGAAGCAATACTGGCCTCATTTGGCAATGCAATGCTTGCGACTACACCATGTATCGGCGTTTTGCGTAATTCATCAATCAGAGATGTTAATAAAGCTGCTTGCCGTATTCAATGTCAATGACTTCCCTACTTGAGTAAACCGTGGTTTCACCTGTTCTATTCATAAGCGCTCGAGTCACCATCACCTCCAAATTTCTGTTCGCTGGTGATGTATCACCTTCTACCTGTAAATAGCTGCACATCCCCAATGCCTGAGTCGGCTTCTACCAAAGCTGAAAAATCATCCGCTAGCCGTTTGCTGCTATCAAGTACGGTCGACCAATAAGCCAAACGACTAGAGTAATCGAGCGATTCAAAGTCATTTCGGTCCGGAATTTTAGCGTAGGGAAGGCTAGCCACAAACTTCGCCGAGGGGGTTAACAAGACAACATTATCGAAATTTTTGCTGTGCACCGTCCTCCATGGCAGACGTTTGTCAAACCAACCGGGGATTACCGCAGATGAGAAATGCGGATACAAGACCAATTCCTTTCCCGAATGAAACGGAAAATCGAAATGATAGTCAGTTATGCCGCCATCCCAATGCAGGCCAGGCTTGGCCCCCTTAATATCACGAACACCATTAAGCAGGAATGGAATTGAACCACTTGCCATCATGGCATCCATCAAATTATCCCTGCATAGTGCTACATGCCTGGTAGCCAAATCCGAGGCGTTTATCCAGGGTGACAATTGGCCCATATTTGAGAAGATGTTTCGCTCAAAAAACAGTGAAAGGGATTTTCGGCTTAACACATTGAAGCTCGCACTTTTAATTAGCATCAACATTTGTAGAGCCTTCATTGGTGAGGAACCAATTCCTCTGGCTCTACTGGTGATTATATGAGTCCGGAAAATTGTGTTGCTAACTATCTCTTCCAGGCCATGCTCTCCCAGCATTGCTACCAACATGTCTTCAGCTTTCTCTGTAATTTCGGCTGTTGTCGGTTGTTCGGAATATTGCTCCTCACTGTATCTTTTCGCCAGCCTCTCTATGGCTGCGACCGGGTCTGCAGTTGCCAGGCAGCACATACGCCAAGCACCGGCCGAGGAACCCAGAGTTATCAGCTCATGTTGACGATTCAAAAAAAACTCGCCAAATAGATAACGATCAAGACCATAAAGTACAAACCATTTCGGTCCGCCCGAGGCGCCGAGCATGACTGTAAACTGATCGGCATTGATCCCTTCATCGCGCAGGCGATTGAGAGCGACGGGACCCGCAAAAATAGAAAGAGATAACATCGGTCACTGATGATATAATCCTGGCCGCCAGCAAGCTATAGCGATCACAGTCGCTATCCAGAACAGGTTGACATCAAATTCGCCCTTGTCCAAGTTGAAAATCGAAACCTGAACCATGCCAAGCAAGCTTTTACACGATCGTAAGACACTGCTGTACTTACTTGCCATAGGCAACACAATCGCCTTCGCCACCTGGCAAGTGATGTTGAATAATTTTGCTGTAGAACAAGCAGCTTTTACTGGCGAAGAGATAGGCATACTACAGAGCCTACGCGAAGTTCCAGGCTTCCTGGCCTTTACGGCTATTTTAGTGATGATTTTTGTACGCCAGCAGACATTCGCCCTGCTTGCATTGCTAACGCTTGGCATAGGCACGGCAATTACTGCTTTGTATCCGACCGCACTGTGGTTGTATTTCAGCACCGTTATTATGTCCATCGGCTTTCATTATCTGGAGACTCTGCATAACTCTCTGAGCCTACAATGGTTGAGTAAAGCTGAAGCACCGAAAGTTTTGGGCCAGCTACTCAGCGTACGCGCTCTTTGCAATTTTGCTATTTTGGGTGGTCTGTACCTATATCTCATGTTCTTCGCCACAAACTATAGCCTTATTTATATGTTGGCCGGCGGCGTCTCGGTAGCGATAGCCCTTTTTTGCTGGATGTCAATTCCCCATTTTGAAGATGGCGTAGTGCAAAAGAAAACTTTATTTCTACGCAAGAAATATTGGCTCTACTATCTGCTAAGCTTTCTTGCCGGCGCACGTCGGCAGATATTCGTGGTATTTGCTGGCTTCTTGTTGGTAGAAAAATTTAACTTCCCGATAGAAGATGTAGTGATGTTAACGCTGGTCAATGCGGCTCTCACTTTCTATCTAGCGCCCAAGATTGGTCGCTTGATCAATTTTATTGGGGAACGACGAGCGCTGACCCTGGAGTACATAGGTCTAATCATTATTTTTGTCAGCTATGCGTTTGTGGATTCAATAGCCCTGGCTATTGCATTGTATTTGCTGGATCAGATGTTCTTCGCCATGGCGATCGCCATCAAAACGTACTTCCAGAAGATTGCTGACCCGGCTGACATAGCCGCCACTTCAAGCATTAGCTTTACCATCAATCACATTGCTGCGGTGATATTACCCGCTGTACTGGGGCTGGTCTGGGTGATCAATCACAGTGCAGTATTTTTGCTGGGCGCGGCTATTGCGGTTGGATCTTTGATATTGTCACAGCTGATTCCGGACCATCCGCGCCCTTCTGCCGAAACTCGGTTGGTGGCACAGCAAGCAACTTGATCGTGAAGACCAATCTAAACGTTAATTAACGTCGATTCACTTATTCTTACAGAGCTTATCGTGTAATGTGCCGCGTCATGGAAGCCTGCGGAATTCGGTTTCTGTCCAGTTAGACCCGTTTTAGATTCCTCAAATCATCAGCCTCTGCGCAAGGGAGCATCGTGTCAAACTACCTTACACTCCCTTTGGTCTGCACCGCCATCGCTTGCTCTCTCAGCTCCCAAACCGGCATCGCCCAAGGCACGGATGAAATCGAAGAAGTCGTTATCTGGGGCCGCTCGTTGCAATTATTGGGCAGCTCCGACTCCGCTTCCCAAGGAGTCGTTGGCTACAGTGATTTTTCCACTCGCCCCTTGTCGCGGGTTGCCGAATTGGTGGAGGTAGTGCCCGGTATGATCGCGACACAACACAGCGGTCCGGGCAAGGCGAATCAATATTTCCTGCGTGGCATCAACCTTGACCATGGCTCAGATTTTTCAACCTATTTCGACGGCATGCCTGTTAATTGGCGAACCCATGCTCACGCACAAGGTTACATGGATCTGAACTTCATCATTCCGGAAATAATAGAACGGGTGGATTTTCAGAAGGGACCCTATTTCGCCGATACCGGTGATTTCTCATTAGCGGGTTCTAACACCATAAAAACTTACGACACCTTGGAGAAAAATTTCACAGAGCTGACCCTGGGCTCAAAAGACGAGCTGCGACTGGTTACCGCGAACTCTTTCCAGCTAGATAATGGCACATTGCTTACCGCCTTCGAACATCAACAAACTAATGACCACTTCGTCCTGGATCAAGATGTGCGCAAGTACAATGGTCTATTAAAATACACAGGCATTATAGCGAATGTTCCCAGTCGCATTACTTTCTCTGCCTATGACTCAGAATGGACATCAACCAATCAGATTCCTCAACGAGCGGTTGATAATGGATTAATTTCTCGCTTTGGTTTTATTGATCCTGACTTGGGTGGTAAATCATATCGTTACTCACTAACCGGTAGTTTCGAAATGAATAATTGGGACATCAGTCTTTATGCCAGCTCCTACTACATGAGTTTGATAAACAACCCTACTTACTTTCTCAACAACCCCGTAGATGGCGATGAATTCGAACAGGAAGACGAACGTCGCCTGTTTGGCGGATCACTACGCAACGAGACCGAAACTAGATTGTTTGGCCTTAACAGCAAACAAACACTAGGCATCGATGTGCGTTACGACGATGTTAATGAACTAAATCTATTCAATACCATCAGCCGACGACGAGTCAGTAGTATCCGAGAGGACGAAGCGGAAGAGTTTAGCGCGGGAATCTTTGCTGAATCACAAATCTCACTAAGCGAAAAACTGCGAGCCACTGTTGGTGTGCGCGTTGATTTCTATGATTTTGAGATAGATGCCCTGCGCCCAGACAACTCTGGCGGCGGTCAAGACTCTCTCTGGCAACCCAATGTCGGGCTTGCCTATCATATGAACGATAATCTGGCGCTTTACCTGAATTACGGCCACGGCTTTCATTCCAATGATGTGCGCGCCGCAGTAAACACTGTCGACCCAACAACAGGAGACCCCACAGATGCCCAGGATGTGTTGGTTGAGGGCGATGGCAGCGAAATCGGTTTTCGCTACGACACACTCACTGGCTTCAACATTTCCATTGCCGCTTTCGAACTGCGCGTCGACTCGGAGCTTGTTTTTGTTGGTGACGCTGGCACCACAGAACCAAGTGAGCCAACTAGTCGCAACGGAATTGAAATTAATTCCTTCTGGGAAATGAGCGAAAATTGGGTATTCGACTTCAGTGCAGCAAAAACCAGTGGCTATTTCCGCGGACTACCCTCGAACGCAGATAGTATTACTGACGCCCATGAGGAAGTACTTGCAGCAGGTCTTACCTATGTAGGCAACAACGGGCTTACCGCCAGTTTACGTCTGAGGCATTTTGGTGATGCCGCACTCACTGAAGATGAAACCGTTAATAAGGATGGCTCAACCCTCGTTCATGCGGGCCTGTCCTACGAATTCAACAATTGGGAACTCGGCGTTGATGTATTAAATCTTCTTGATGCGGAGGACGACGACATCGCCTATTATTTTGAGTCACAGCTTGCTGGGGAGCCAGCCGGCCTGGAAGACATTCACTTTCATCCATCGAATCCACGCACAGTTCGGGTACTCTTGAAGTATAGATTTTGACCCAGAGCCGCCAGGCCTAACACTGCTCTGCGGTGGAAAAGCATTAATCAGCCATTTTTCACGGTCAATTTGCCTGGATGCCTCACGACTGCAAACCCTCACCTGGAGCGGTTAAATCCAACAGGCAGCTACTTCTTCAGCCAACAAAAGCTCGCCTTGGTTGACTCTGTAGGCGGGCTTTTGTAAATCAGTTTTCTGACTATTTAGCCCTCTTGTTCGAATACAAGCGTGAAGTTCACTGGCACTGCTCGGCTGATACCAGGTAATCCAGCTACTTCGCGCAGTCTTTCAACGCCAGTTGCCAAAGCAAACCAATCAGCCATGACTACAATTGGCTTAAGTGTGGACACCACCACCCCTTCTGTAGTCCTTGTGATTTGCACTTCGGCGGCCAGCTTCACCGCTTCACCGTGCAGGGCTAGTTCAAAATCGATCTGCCGCATAACATAAGCGCCCGCACTCATGTTTGTTAAGGCTTCAAGATTGATAGTGGCGTTGATAGTAGCTTGCGGAAAAAGAGTCGTTTCGAACAACATTTCTTGCATGCGCTCATCGCGAATTGGGATCATTGTGTTGACACTAAGCAATTGAATAGCTACTTCTACTTCACCATCATCCCCGATTGTGCCAGACAAACTGTCGAAGGTATGAACCTCAGCTACGTGTTCCGCCTTCACTGTGACAAAACTGAGACTTGAGGCATCATTGTTCAAAAACCAATGAGCTTGAGCCGTGCTGGCAAGTAGCAGGGCTACTAACAGAGTCATTAGCTTTGTGCGAAGAGATACTAGAGCCATATTTTTACTCCTTATTGTTTGAGACCAGGCTAAGCGTAGGTGTTTCCTCCTGCTTAGAGTGAATCTGCTATTGAGCAGGCTTGACGCCCATCAAACTTCAGCTAAGCCCTAGCTTACTCGAAAAGGTGAACTCCAGCCTATCAAAGTTAAAGAATTTTTGAGCATAGACAGTCATACTTGAGTCATTAGAACTTTGTCCGCTGCCCTGGAGCAGTTAGAATCACAAACCTTTTACAGTGTAGTCGGGAATGAAAGCAAGTAGTAATAGTCCTAAGGTGAAACATCTGGTATTGCTAGGTGGTGGACACAGCCATCTTGCCGTGCTGAAGCACCTTGGCATGAATCCAATATCCGGGCTTAGTGTTACACTGATAAGCCGCGACATAGAAACGCCCTACTCCGGTTCACTACCCGGTCATATCAGCGGTATATACAATCTGGAAGAAATTCACATTGATCTCCGACCACTGACGCAGTTTGCTGGAATCAGGCTTATCCAAAGTGAAGTTGAACAAGTAAATTTTCAACAGAAACTCATCTACTGTGGAGGTCGACCGTCTATTCACTTCGACGTGATCTCGCTCAATATTGGCTCCAAGCCCAATGCAGTAAAAATACCTGGGGCTGAGAAACATGCTATTGGTATAAAGCCTATCGATCAATTTCTAAAACATTGGCAAAAACTGCGTGTTAGCGCCGTATTCGCTATCAAAGATAAAAAGGAACAGTACCAATTACTCATTGTAGGGGGAGGCCCTGCAAGCATCGAACTCGCCTTTGCCGTTCAGCATAGAATTCACAAAGAGCTCGCCATAAAATCCTTCGAAGACGCGCCGCTGAAAATAAAAATTGTCACAGCTGATACTGAGGTGCTGCGGTTCCACAATAGCAAAGCACGAAACTACGTCAGGTCCGAGCTGGCAAGACGTGGCATCGATGTGCTGACTGAGCACAAAGTCATCGAATTCAAAGAGGGGAAAATCATCTGCGAGAACGGATCCACACAGGATGCAGACACCATGGTGTACGCCACTGGCGCAAGCATTCCAGAGTGGCCTGCCGATTGCGGCCTCGCTATCGCCGATGATGGCTTTATAGAGGTAAATGACTTTCTGCAATCAACCAGCCACGATTATGTATTTGCCGCCGGTGATGCAGCAACAATCAAGGGAGAACTCCGACCTAAATCTGGTGTTTACGCCGTCAGGCAGGGACAGCCTTTAGCCGAAAACCTGCTGCGCTACGCGACCGGCAGAAGTCTAAAGCCACATACGCCACAAAAACACGCACTCGCACTGATTAGCCTGGCGAACAAGACAGCAATTGCTTCGCGCAATAATCTGTTTTTCAAAGGCCGGTCAGTTTGGTCCTTGAAGAATTCTATCGACACGGCTTTCATCAAGAAATACAGTCAGTTTCCTGAGATGCCTGATTCACTGGACATCGCGAAGGGACTGGTCGACAAGGAAACTGAACGACAACTGCGCAGACACGCCATGCGCTGTGCTGGCTGTGGCGCCAAAGTTGCCGGAAATACTCTGCAAGAGGTGTTGCAAGAATTGCCTGTTCCAGATAACAAGGACATTCTTTCCTCAGGATCTTCAATCGAAGATGCCGCGCTTGTAAAACTGGATGGTGACAAGGTGCTTCTACAAAGCGTGGATCAACTCAGCGCCTTCATCAATGATCCCTGGTTGTTCGCTAAGATTGCCAGCAATCATTGCCTGAGCGATATCTACGCCATGGGTTGCAGCCCGCATTCGGCGCTGGCAATTGTTAGTATGCCCAGCGCCAGCCAGGAAATCAGCAAAAGCCAGCTTAGGGAGCTTATGCTGGGTTGCAGCGAAGCCTTGCAGGAGAATGACTGCGCACTAATAGGTGGCCATTCAGCGGAGTCCAAGGACCTCCAATTTGGCCTGTGTGTAAATGGTTTTGCTGAAAAAAATTCTCTGCTGAGCAAAGACGGTATGCAAACCGGCGACATCGTTATACTTTGCAAAGCCTTGGGGTCAGGCACCTTGTTAGCCGCCGACATGCGCTGTAAGGCAAAGCATCGTTGGATCAACGCAGCTCTGAAACAAATGCTAGTTTCCAATCGACAAGCGGCAGAATGTTTTATACAACACAGGGCAACTGCCTGTACCGATATTACCGGCTTTGGGCTCGCTGGCCATCTATTTGAAATGTTAACTCCTGCTAACGTGGAATTGGAATTAAGTCTGGTTGATATTCCCGCATTAGACGGCGCTTTGGAAACCATCAAGCAAGGCATTCTAAGTTCATTGCATCACGACAACTCTTTGCTCAGTCGCGACATATTCAACAGCGAAGCATTTGTCAACGATCCCCGCTATGAATTAATGTTTGATCCACAAACCGCTGGGGGCTTGCTTGCCAGTGTACCCGAATCTGAAGCGAAAGACTGTATTCGGCAATTGCGCGAATGTGGATATGAGCAAGCCAAAGCCATTGGCAGAGTAGCCAATGTTGGAGCAGAAGTACCGGCATTGATTTTGAAATAGTTTTTGGATTGTCACTGTGTATGAATTACTAAATTATTTTTTTATTCGCCCGGAACCGTTTTCAAAATATTTCGCAGATGAGCCATGGACTCACCCGCAATTGCCGACAATAGCCAGAATCAGCATCAAAGTTCTTTTCTTCCAGATTCTCCTATGACACCGTGCAGGTGGTCACCAAACAAGCCAGCGCAGCGATCAGTGGATTTCGCCTACCACCTCCAATATTGAAAGCCAACACCCTGCTGCGGTATAGTCCTGTACAGAAAAATCCCTGGCCGGGCTTGGAAACTACAATGAAAAGAGTTAAGACGGCACTATTGACAGGCACCACAGCGTTGCTGCTTTACAGCGGGGCGAGCCATACCCAGGACAGCGGCGCCGCCTCGGTTTTACAACGTTATGGCCACCTGGACGTTGAACGTACAGGCCCTGCTATTGATGCCGAGCTTGCACAAAAATACCACCGGCGAGGGAACACATACAGCAGGCTGGAACGTTATGAAGAAGCCATAGCAGAGTATCGAAAAGCGCTGAGTGCTGACCCGAACCTGGTCGACGCAGTACGCAATCTCGCCAACACCTATTTCTTTTTGCAGCGCTATGACGAGGCAAAACCACTGTTGGCCAGATTTATTCGCATGCAGACTACTACCACCGCCTCGTTAATCGCCGCAGTATCCACATTGGCCGAACTTGAACGAAATGATGAAAATTATGCAGCATCCTTTGCCTACGATCTAAGAACTATCGAACTGAACCCTGATAGCGATTCACAGGTTCACATTATGGCCAACACGTATAACAACGCAGGCGAAGCGGATAAAGCTATCGAAATCTACCGAAAAGCGGCTGAAGTAATGCCTGGTAATGCATTTTTTGATCGCAGCCTTGGTCGCATACTGGAACAAGAGAATCGAATCGGGGAGGCGTTGCGAGCTTACCAATCGGCGGCGGCGAAAAACCCCGACTCTGAATTCTATACAAACCTGGTAGAATCCACTCGCAATCGTTTACAGCGTTAACTCTGGTGTCGTGTCTGCGACTAATGTGGTGCTGTCAGCACTTGGTCTCGTTCTGCAACAGACGACTGCGCTAGTCGTTGCACTTCTGTGTAAAAAGCAGAGAAGTCATTGTTTGACTGCTCAAACAATGTTAAGAAGAACGGCAGTAAATCATTATAAGAAGCAACAGTAGATAACTGTGCATTATTAAGTGAGCGGGAGAACCAGCCGTCATAGGCTGCGTAAGTTTGCCACTGCTGTCTTAAATTTTCGTAATCTTCACGCAGTCTTTGCTGTAACTGGCGCTTTTTCTCGCGCATAGACTGTGGTGACATTTCCAGGCTGTATAATTCTGCAAATTCACTGCGGTACCTGGCGACTAAATCCACAAACTGCTGCTGTCTGTCGTGATCCAGCAGCGCCGCAGCAATGCTTGAAGCCTCATTGATAGTGCTCAGCCAACGTCGCACCCCCTCTCTCTCGACAGCTGTGGCGAAACTCTCATTAAATGTTGTGTCGCCGGGCACATAAACAAGCTGGTGAGCCAGTTCGTGAAAAATAAGCCCCGCAAGCTGATAGTCCGCACGAGTCAAGATCGTACTAAGCACCGAATCTTCGAACCAACCCAGCGTAGAATAGGCATCGACACCACCGGTGTAGACATCGAAGCCATCCTGTCGTAATTGCTCTGCATAACGCAACGCTGCCTGCTCTGAGAAATAACCTCTATAGGAGACGCAACCCGCTATGGGGTAACACCAGCTAACTGGATCAACTGAAAATTCTGGCGCGGCAAACACGTTCCAAAGCACATGTTCACGCTCCACATCGACGTAGGTGGAGTAGTTCCTGCCTACAGGTAACAATAACTCTCGCTCGGCGAAGCGCCGAATTTCCAGCACTGTGGCAAATTTTGCAGCTAGTTCATCCGGCAAATTTTCCTGCCGCAATAGACGCTGAATGTCTTCCCTGCCAAAAACAATGGCGAGTTGACCTTTGGCGGCCTGGGAGTAGTAGCTCACAGTTTCACAGGAAACGAGTATAACTGACAGAAGCAAAAGAACCGCTGCTTTGAAACTGTTCGACCTGAATAGATTCTTTTTAACAGACACAGCTCAATCTCTCCGCCAGGTCACGATCAAGGTTTTTGAGCTTGCACTATCACGCTGCTCACTCAGGCAAATGCTCTGCCAGGTTCCTGACAAAAAGCCTCATCTGCAATGGACATGGGCAAATTTGGTTCACAAGCTGGCAATTCGGACTTGATATGCCCAGGCCTATCGTCAGACCCCTCGCAGCATTGTTCATGAGGAGCGGGCAAGTTGCTGGAAATGTGTCTCCATATCGTGCCGGGCTATCTGCATTTTCATTGATGCCTGGCGAGACGGAAGTATGTCGCAGAAATAGATGAGCCAGACCTATTTTGACGGGCGCCAGTTCCGCCAGGAATTTTAGAATTTCATCGCTGATTAGATGAAAACCGCGAGGACTGGAACTGAGTCGAATCTGATTCTGTACCCTCATGGATCAAAGGCCAAGCAATTCTATCTCGAACAAATTAGCCCAAAATTTGCCGGTCACAAACAGACGCTCTTGCTCTGCGTCCCAGGCAATGCCATTTAGCACTGCTTCGTTACTCCCTAGTTCAGTTTGCTCAGAAAGCCCGGTCAGATCGACAATAGAATTAACCTCGCCATTCTCCGGATTGATTCGAAGAATAAAATCTGTCTGCCAAACATTAGCCCATACTTCGCCATTGATATATTCCAATTCATTTAACTGGCTGATGGAATTGCCAGCAAGTTTAACTTCTACTTTACGCAAGGGAGCAAAAGTCTCGGGGTCCATAAATTGCAAAGTGGCACTACCGTCACTGAGAATCAGAGAAGTTCCATCATAGGCCAGCCCCCAACCCTGGGTCGCATTATAATGAGACCCTACCGATTCAAATGTGGCCTTGTCGTAGACAAGCACCAAGTGCGACGTCCAGGTCAGTTGATAAATTTTATCACCGACTATTTCAATGCCTTCACCGAAGTAGCGCTGTGACAAATTCTTGCTCATCACCACCTCAGCATCTTCCAGATTGATTTTACTCAGCGAGGAGCGGCCTTTTTTTCCGGTTCCCTCATACAAAAAACCTTCTTGATAAACCAGGCCCTGGGTAAAAGATTCAATATTGTGAGGATAGCTGTTGACGATGGAATAACCATAGCGAGGCACCTGCTCTTGTGCTGGCACCGAAAATGGAAAGCAGCACAAGAGCAAAACAAAGATAAACCGTGAGTAGACAAACTTATTACTCAAAAATTTCCCCTCTTCTGCAAACCCGATTGTTATACAATATTGCACCAGCGAAGTATTCCTATGGTATACACTAGACCTAACGCTACTGAACCTGACTGAATTACTGGAGCGCGCTATGCCGAATGACTGCCTGTTCTGCAAAATTATCGCAGGGGAAATACCCTCTAACAAGGTTTATTCAGATGATGAGCTGTATGCCTTTCACGATATCAATCCGGTTGCCCCACAGCATATATTGATAATCCCCAAAAAACACCTGGCTGATATCCACTCTGCCAATCAGACCGACCAGGCCCTTTTGGGGAAATTATTATTGAAAGCCAATCAGATAGCCTTAGATCAGGGTCTTGCAAAGGATGGATATCGCTATGTCATTAACACTGGCCGCGATGGCGGACAAACGGTGTTTCATCTGCATTTACACCTACTGGGCGGACGCGCCCTGGAGTGGCCCCCCGGTTAAGCTGACAGGAACCAGTAGCTAAGCCCGCAGCTTTTGTAACTGAGACTGTTGCGCGGCGAACACCCCTTGCTCTGTAATGATTTTGCTCACCAGGCGGGCTGGTGTCACATCGAATCCGTAATTACTCACGGCAACCCCTTTAGGGCTGAACCTGATCTGATGCAATTCACCGTTATGGTCTACCCCTGCCAGATGGCTCACTTCTTCAACAACTCGTTCCTCGATGGGAATTTCTGCAATGCCATCGGACAAAGAAAAATCAATACTGGAGACAGGCAAAGCAACAAAGAATGGAATCTTGTTGTCGTGAGCAGCCAGGGCCTTAAGATAAGTCCCTATTTTGTTACACACATCACCAGTGACGGTGGTACGGTCACTGCCAACCACACAGCAATCCACCCTACCTTGCTGCATCAAGTGTCCTCCCGCGTTGTCTACGATGAGAGTATGCTCAATTCCCTGTTGAGCCAGTTCCCAACAGGTGAGCGACGCGCCTTGGTTACGTGGCCGGGTTTCATCAACCCAAACATGAATCGGCACAGCTACCTCTGCCGCCTTGTAAATGACCGCCAGAGCAGTGCCCCAGTCCACAGTGGCCAGGGCGCCAGCATTGCAATGGGTAAGCACATTTAAAGGCCCGTCTTGACTTGACTTTGCGTTCCAAAGTTCCTGTAGTAGTTTCGCACCGTTCTCGCCGATAGCTTGGCAGGTCGCGCTGTCTTCGGCCTCCATTGCCCTGGCCAGCAACAAAACAGTTTCTGCTCGATTTTCCACCAGTGTATTACGCAAGGCTGCATTGACTCTGTCCAAGCCCCATTGCAGGTTGACCGCTGTTGGTCTGGTTACTGACAATCGCTGCAACGCTGCAGCCAATTGATTTGGATTCTCACGCAGGGCCAGATACATACCATACACTGCTGTGACACCAATCAAAGGTGCTCCACGAACCTGCATGGATTCGATGGCCCTACAGGCATCTTGCAGGCTTCTTAGGGCTACGATCTCGAAGTGATGAGGCAAACGGGTTTGATCGATGATATAGACCGTTGCATCGCTCTCATCAAACCAGATACTTTGATAATGTTGTCCATTAACATTCAAAACCGTTGTCGTCCTTTACTCAAATTTCCTGCACTAAATTACGCGCTCATTACCACCGTCTATGGGCAGTTGCGCACCGGTGGTCCTGGATAGCGATTTACCTGCAAAAACCGCAACTGCGTTGGCCACGTCGGCCGATTTCACTTCAGTTTTTAGAATATTGGCTGTCTTGTACTGCTCGACCGTAAGCCCGTAGTGTTGTGCCCGACTCGCAAGCACTTCATCAGTCCACAGCGCGGTGTCATACACTGCATTCGGATGCAGTACGTTAACACGGATACCGTAGACACCTAATTCCATTGCAGCGACTCTGGCCAGTTGGGTCAGTCCTGCCTTCGCGACTGAGTAGGCAGATGCGCCAGGACCAGGCGCTGGCACGTTCTTCGAGGCTACAATCACAAACGCGGGATCAATCCCGTTGCGCAGAAAAGGCACAGCGGCCCGCATCAATTTCATGTGTGAGTGTAGATTTAGTTGCAGAGAATTTTCCCAATCATTGTCATCAATAGCTTCGATAGTTTGGCTCTTGGGAAAGTTTCCAGCATTGCTTACCACGAAATCGATGCCGCCGAACTCAAGTACCGCCTGTCGAAGAGCCGACTCAATCGATTCCGCGTGGGTTACGTCACAGCGCACTGACAACACGGCAGAACTGTCAAACTGATTTTCAAAATCGGCCACGATATCAAGCGCGAGGACTACCGCACCCAGACCAACAAACTTCTGCACACAGGCTTTACCTATACCTGACGCAGCGCCACTGATCACCACTACTTTCCCCTCAAACTCGGGGGCGACGGCAGAGGATTTTAATTTCGCCTGTTCCAGCTCCCAATATTCCACATCGAATAAGTCCTGACTCGGCAGCGTCTGCCATCCACCCAAGCGCTCAGCGAGTTGAATTGACTTTATGGTGTGCTGTGACAGGTCTTGCACTATCTGTAAACGCTTCTGATTCGCAGCAAAATACACCATGCCTTTATTGCGCCACACCCCATAACGAGGCATACAATCCAGGCATTGATGATGGGCGTCACTGTGCTTGTGGAAATAATCGCGGTAGTCCGATACAAACTGCTGCAAGCCTTGTTGAGGGTCATTGTCAAAAACAGCCGCAAATGCCTTCGCATGAATTGTATGGTCTGGTGTCAGGGATCCACGGGTGGCCAGCTCATGGCAATTTTCCAGATTAGCAAAACCTGCTGCCATTTCGCTGGTTTCCAATCGAAGCAGAACTGGCCTGGTCATAATCCTGGCTGCTGCCCGCCTCAAACCACTGAGCCACAGGCAATCTTGTTGGTCTGCCTGATAGGTTTTACTCGCCAATCCATGCACTTCTGTTTTACTGCGTAGAAAGTCTTCCGCCTTAGTCACTAATTCGATCATCGTGTCATAGCTGGTCTTTGCATCCTCATCAAAGGTAAAAATGCCATGATGCAACAGGACAATACCGCGGATACTGCCCCATTGAGCAGTGGCAGTAGCTGCTGCAACCTGTTTTGCCAGAATAAAACCAGGCATCGTGTAAGGCAGTATAAGAACCTCATCACCATAGATTTCTCGTAACAGGGCTTCGCCATTGGGGCTATTGCTTATGGCAACCACGGCATCAGCGTGACTATGATCCACATAGTTGTGGGGAATCAGTGCGTGCAATATCGTCTCGACTGATGGAGTTGGGGCGGTCGGGTCTAACAAGGCGAGCCGCAACTGACGCATCATTTCACTATCGCTTAAATGATCGAGTTCTCCCAGCCTCAACAAGTATTTCATCTTCACCGCGGGAAACCCGGCGGCTTCGATAGTACGCAGGTCCCAGCCGGAGCCCTTCACGAATAAGACTTTTTCCAGTTCACCGAAGACGTTCTCTAATTCTCCTTTTACCGAAGTATTCCCGCCACCATGCAAAACCAGGTCGGCATCCTGCCCCAGCAGTTGCGAGCTATATACCCGCAACCCCAATTTCTTATCACTGGTGGCGAATCTTACAGCTTCTGAATCTATCCAACGGTTTTTCAAGGGCATACCTGGTTTGATTTCGGTGGCAGGTTTTGATGCAATTAGAATTGCGCTCTATAACGAAAAACGCACCATCGGTATGACGATGATGCGTTTTAGTTCGTCGTCTTCTCCACGGCCTTGAGCGACCAGGGTATTGACAGGCCGTATGCCTAATTCGGCTCAACGATCGAGATATTTGCCATTCCAGCCTGTCTTGCCGCATCCATAATCATTACCAGGGTGGACACATCAGAGTCGTCATCAGGTTGAATAATTACCGATGCTGCCGGGTTTTCAGCCTTTAGCTGGTCAATATTGGATCGAATGAAATTCGGCAAAATCGGGCGAGGATTGCCATTTAGGATGATTTCGTTGTTTGAGCCAATTTCAAACAGGATATTCTTTTTCTCGTCATCTGGTGGCGGCTGATCATTGTTGTTATTGTCGCTGCTGGCGGCACTCACCGAGGTCTCAGAGAGGAATGTTGCTGTTACAACGAAGAAAATAAGCAAGATAAAAACCACATCCAACATGGGAGTCAGGTCAATCTTGGTGTCGTCGCTCTTCTTCTTTCCGGCAATTTTTTTCATTTTTATGTCCTGACTGCTAGCTAAGCCTGTTTCTAACCCTTGTTTCTAGCCCCTGCCTCAAAAGCGGGGGCTGTACAGGGGTTTATTCCACGATAGTTGCGGAATCAAGTCTGGCAGTATAGCAACCCTTTCCACAGATGCAAAAGCGGGTTTTGAGTGTTTATACATAGCCATCTGTACACAGCCATTCCCCACAGCCACATAAAGGGAGGCCTTTTTTTACTCCATCCTTTTTATGCTCTTTCAAGTTATTGATTTATATTGATTTTCATAAAGATCTAAAAAACAGGCATTCTTACTTTTTTAAAGACGAGATAGTGAACCTTATAAGTTCTTCAAGTTGTTTAGGCGTTTTTCCATCTCGGCTATTAACCCGAATTCCATGCAGGCTATTTATAAGTACTTCGGCTGCGAAATCCACGCTAACACCCTTCTTCATTTTACGGTTCTTGTGCGCCTCTTTGAGTCTGGCTACCATCGCCTTGCGGATAACCGCCAGAGAACCACGCACAAGCTTACGCATCTCCTTTTCATAGTTGATGCTTGCGCAGACCGAATTCACCAACAAGCAACCCATGCCGCGATGTTTATGCGTGACATTAAGAACAGACTCATTGAAATAGGCCTCTATGGCATCCCATGCACCCAGCTTCTCGTTTTTTAGGGAAGCGGTGATTTGCTTTTCAACCAGCTTGTCGTACTGATCGACACAGGATTTAAAGAAAGTGTCCTTATCACCAAATGAGTTATAAAGAGTTCCCCGGTTTATTCCAGTGCAATCCAATAACTTCTGGACCGAGCTTGCTTCGTAGCCTTCCTTCCAAAATTGTTCCATCGCATTGATCAAAACTTTGTTTTCATCGAATTCCACTGGTCGTGCCATATTTTTTTACTCAATTCGTCTATTAGAAATCTGGAAAACTCCACTGCGCAGCAACACTTCGGTCGGCGCACCAATTTTTCCAGCCTGTTTTTGAAGCACGCAATTGTAGTACAGCGAATTGTTTTTTTACACCCAAAGCGTAGCCTGGCAGGACAATTTTTCCCTTCTTTTTTTGTGGCCAGATTTCAAGCGATGAGTCAGAGGCTGGTATTGTTTGCGAGCAATCAGAGCCAGAGAAACGCGAGCCAGCAACGGCTCGATTTCTGGCGGCTGGCCTGGACGGGGTGCCTCACTCAGCGTCCACTGTAACTGAGGTGTTTCCCGGTCACGGGTCTCTGGCCCTGATTGTTCCCAGTAAACACCTCAGCCACAGCGGTCTGCGTTGAATTCAAATCAAATTTTTGAATCGTCCTATAGCGGGTGAACAGCGTCACGTTTGCCACATCCCAACTGCCGATATCCTGGTCAAAGGCGCTGGCACCATCGAACATGAAGTGCATATCCGTCACGTTTGTAACATTCCAGCCGCTGATATCGCCGTTAAAGACTCTGGCAAAACTGAACATGCTCCCCATGCTGGTCACTGCGGACAAATCAGGCCTGTCCGTGGCGCTCATCTGCATATTCTCGGCGCCCCGAAATGCGTCCTCCATGCTGGTCCAGTTCGCCGGTTGTAGTAGTAACAGCAGGGAGAAGAGGGTCGCCGCCAGGCCTCTGCTCAGGCGGCTACCTGGGAATGAGGGGGGTAGCTGACCTATCGATTTTCGGTAGCTTGTTCATGGACATACTCCTATTCCTATTCCTATTCATTTTACTGCTTTCCTTATCTGCTTTTCTGGTTGTTGGGAAAGCTAAACTAGCTGGTCAGTTTATTCAACAAATACTGTAGCCACCAGACCAATCAGCCCACCGAACACGCAACCCCAAACCACCAGCCAACCCAGATGCTGTCGAATCATGCTCTGAATGATCTGTTTCACCATTTGGGGGGTCATTTGATTGAGTCTGTCATCGATCATATTCCTGAGTTTGCTGCGAATAGCCTCGTCATCCATTGCCGTGCTAAGCGCCTCGTGCACCTGCTGTTGGAAGCCAGCATCAGCAAATCGCTCGTTAAAAAATTCACGCATTTTGTCCGTAAAGGGAGTTTTTAACGCATTCAATGCATCCCGACCACCTAACATGCCTAACATGCCACCAAATGAGGACGCCATAATCAAATCCAGAAGTGATTCGAAGGCAGAGTCCAGGTCCAGTTTATCGATGGCTTGTCGTAATTGCGCAGCCATTTCCCCGGAAATATCTCCACTGCCATGGAAGAACTCCTCCAGATCGGCCTTATGAAAGAACTGCTCCATGATTAACTGGCGAATAGCCAGCTTGAACTCTTCGAAGCGCAGCGGAATAACGCCAGATCCATAGATGCCTGGCACCCGCTCAAACAGCATATGCACAGCTAACCAATTGGTAATACCGCCAGACAGAGCAAACAAGCCTGTGTTCAGAATAAGGTTTTGATAAGGACCATCAATTACAAAACCTGCCAGCACGAGTGCGGCAGCGATACTATTACTAAGCAAACTCTTCAATGAGAAACCTCGTTCTGTTTCAAAACGGGAACGGTACTATAGGCGGTACTATGGAGGACACTCATAACTTAACAGTTTGAAACAAACCTGCGCACACTCTGGAAACAATGTTTCATTGAACAGCGGCAGCCGATTCGGGAGAGCTGTCCGGCGAACCGAACGCCTGTTTAAACTCGGGCTGTAGACCTTCCCATGGGCCTTTAAGCGTATACACGGCGCTGGTCAAACTATTTACCTGGCTTCCGAAGACGCGATCGAACAGATAGGCACCAACCGCGAGCGGTAGATTCGCTGTCAACAAACCAAGCCATGGAATATTCTGGCTCAGCGGCAGAGTTAAATACATCTCTCCTGCTATGGTTTCATCTTCCAGATTTAGATCTCCGGTGATCTGATAGAGACTCGACGGTCCAGAAATAACCAGCCGGTCTTCAATCTTTACTTGTCCATCCTCCAGGGTTAATTGCCCGGTTATTTCATCATAGGCCAGCCCGCTACGTAACAGGTCGTCACTAAATCGTAAGCGACGCATAATCGCATCAAAATTCAAGATACTGATTAGCTTCAATGCACCAGCAGCACCCGAACCTTGCAGGAACCGACCGTTCTCGATTTCGAACGCTATGTCACCACTTAGACTGGCTGCTTTAAAGAAGGCAGGAGAGCCTGGCCAACTCACATCCGCAACAAATTCAGCAGTGCTGCTTTCCAGGCTCGCGGCGTATCCATTAGCGGTTAACACATCCGCCAAATTGTTCGTCGTTAGCAGCCCAGTCAGGGCACTGTTATGCTGCACTCCGTCATAGAACCAGTTGAAATGTGGAACTAGCTGCGTACTGGCGCCGTCCGCAGCATCCTCATCCGCTGTCGCAAACGCCGTATCCAGCCCCAGACGTAAGCCCCGAAAATCGAAAGCAAGATCTTCGATTTCAGCGCCATTGAAATTCGGACTCAATGTGAAACTCCAATGTCCGTAAGGTCGATCACCTATACGAAATTCATTGGTACTGAAATGCATGCGTGGTAATTGCCTTGGGTCGATATCCTCCAGCACATCCACCGGATCCTGTTCCTCTGCCAGGAGTTGCTCCGAATTCAGCTCTTGTTGAGGTTCCACGCGGTCGGTTTCATCACCAGGCAAACGTAAGTAGCGCAAATCCAAACTCAAATAGTCATCACTATCGAAGGGAAGTTTTACCTGGCCCGCAATCGCTTCGCTGTCTAAATCAATTTGCCAGTACCGCTCAGAAAGCTGCGGTACGATCCGCATGTTCACCGAGCTCAATTGCTCGCCATAAAATTCAAGAGTCCCAATTTGAATATCTACAAATTCGATACTACTGCCCAGTCCTTCGGACACCGATTCATCGCTATTAAACTCGGCTAAAAAATCACTCCATTGTTGCAGTTGAAAACGGTCCATACTACCCAGTACCACCAAACCCTCAGACTCACTGCCCCGCAGCTTGGCGAAACCTGGCTGTGAGTCCCCAAGGAAAATCAATCCGTCGCTAATCTCTCCTTGCAGCAGAGCAAGATCAAAGCTCAGAGCTGAACCAAGAGTACCTGCTACCTGCTCTCTATTACCGCTAAACTCAAGATTAATACTCAAGGGTAATTCCATCTCGACCGACTTGCTAAAAGGGTGGGGTAAGGATAAAGATGCACCCAGCAATGTTGACTCGATATGCAAGCGATTGACTGGCTCACCAGCGCCAGACTGATCGATGTTTAAATTCGCCTGGTAGGCAAATTGCCCCTCCATTCTGCCTAAGATGTCTGTAACAAATTGACTCTGCAAAGGCCAGGCTATGAGTTGCTCAGGCGCAACCAAGCCGGTGGCCTGCACCAATATTGCACTGAGTTCCCCTTGCGCAAGATCAGAAGACAATTTGATGTTCGCCAGTTGCTGAAACAAACGACCTGAAAGTTCTGTGTCCTCGATTCCTGTTCTGGTATCGAAGATAACCGGACCGCTAAGCTCCTGAATCTCCAAAGCATAGTCAGGGATGATCAGGCTATTGTCTTGCAGCGACATGTCGAGCCGGACTTCAGTTTGAAGTTGCGGACTATTCAAAGGCACCTCGACTGCGATGTTCGAACTAAATTCGCCGACTGCCTGCCAATTCGCGAAAGCGTTTTTTAGATTCTCACCGACAGCCGCATTCTGCAAATAGTTCAGGCCGTCAGCAGTAGCACCCCTGGCCTGCCCTTGAATGGACAGCCAGTTCTCGCCTTTGTCATTCTCCCGAATCGAACCTGTAACCGATCGTGCGCCCACGTCGAGACTGTCCGCTTCATGTACCTCAATATCGATATTATTATCGTCGGCAATGATGTACGCGCTAACATCACTCAAGTCAGGCCATTCATCACTAAAACTCAGCTCGCCTTCGTTCAGTAGATAGAAGCTTTGAAAGGTCTTACTGACAGCGGCTGCATTCGGTAATGTCGAACCGCGATACAGAGCACCGCTGTTGGCAACCACACCATCCAAAATTGCGGCATCAAGCCACTGCATGGTGTTGGCTAATCCGGCATTTACCCTGGGTCCATCGGGAAGATAACCGGACTTGGCTGCGGCATCGAAGCGCAATGCCCCCACTAATAGTTCCAGATCTGCATTCGGCGCACCATTTTCAGGACGATTTATAGTTGATGTAAATTGAACTCGACCATCGACTACCGCTGTGTCCGCCACGATGACATTACTGACTAACCTAAGATTCATTCCTTGATTCAGGTCCAAACTGAACCCGAGACTGCCGTTAACATAATTGTGATCCCAAATGCTGGTGAACACATTAGGAATGTTCATACGAAATTCATCGGATTCAAGCTCGGCAAGACCGGTCGCAAATCGCCTTATCGGATCATAGTCGATTTCAGCATAGCCATTTAACCCCCACATTTTAGGCGAACCTCGCACCGAGCCCACATCAACACCAGCCAAATTGGTTTTTAGCAGAAGATGTTCTTCACTCTCTTCGGCAATGGGCAGATAGAGACTGAAATTTTCCAACTTGCCTCTGGGCGCATAGCCCTCTAATTGTTCTTGCGCACCAGTACTTAGCAAGCCACTGCTCTCAACGAACTGCGCGATCAAGGAAATATCGATATTGTCCGCCCTGAGACTCAAGCTCTTGTCGGGGCGCAAATCCATGTAAGCACTGAAACACCATTCTAGTTGCTGCCAGGACAATGACATATCGGACAAAGCCAATTGCCAACTATTCTCTTTTCCCACCTGGCGCAGGCTGGTCTTACCGGAAATGTTGCTAAGGGAGAGCGAGCTTGAGTTGGCACTGATAAATGTAATGTCAGGCAAACTTAACTCTGACACAAAACTGTCCAACTGCCCCTGGACAAAACTAAACCAAAACTCTCCACCCCCGATTAATTGTTGCACACCCATTTCAGCCAATGTTTGCCGCTGAAACAGTTCACTGTAATTCGCCTCGGGCACATCCAGATGTAAGCTGCCCTCAATGTCTGAAAACTCGTTGCCGGTCATTTCAAATGAGAGCGCAATCTCTTGAGAGTATCCGTCCAGGGTGAGGTTTGCGTGGAGAAAGTGATTATCACCCCGGTTCTGAATTGTGGCCAAACCATTACGAAAGCTTAAAACCTCACCATCAAAAGTGTGTAAATTGATAACAACATTACGCAGGCTAAGCTGAGACACTCTCTGTAACGAACGATACAGATTGTTAAAATCTACGGCACTGCCATTAGCACCACTCAAACCCCTTAACTGCCACTCACCTGATTCAGACTGATCAAGGTTTAATTCCAAAGCCTCAACCACAAAGTCTTCTAAAACCCAGGACCGCCGCCAAATACTTTGTGGTATATCTATAATCAATGAGGCACTTTGCAAATATAATGCCGCAGCACTTGCATCAGAAAAATCGCTCTGCCTGTCAGCAACAGAAAGCGACATTCCGTTAACATGAAGAATAGGATTGAATCCTTCAAAATCACCCAGTAGAGATTGCACCTGAACTGGCATGCCACTGAGCTCAAAAACCTGCTTTTCGAAATAGGAAACGTAACGAGAAACCGCCGGCATGAATTGCCTGCCAGCACTGACATAGGCAGCAACCAGCACTAACGCAACCACCAGCATCAGCGCGACCTGCTGACGAATTTTTCTAAGAATAGAGCGTATTAGCATGCCTGGACAGTGTTCCGGTTCCTATATAGGTGTTTCACAACTCGATTCAAGCAAACATCGGAATTTCATTTCAGGAAATCTCCGTTCCCTAAACGGTATACCGCAAGTTTGCTGAACTGGAACTGAAAGTGAGTTATCGGGAAACCCGCCGACATAGGGCAATTCAGCCAGAGAGCACAACGTCAAACTGTTCTTGAGTATACATTGGTTCCACTTCAAATTTGACCTTCTTCACCATTAGTTCTTGCAGCTCAGCCAAGGTATTTGACTCCTCATTGAGCAATCTGTCGACTATCAACTGAGAGGCCATCACCAATAGCACATCATTCTCACAGGCCCGTGCCACACGCAGAATCTCGCGAAATATTTCGTAACATACCGTTTCTGGCGATTTCTGCCTGCCCCTGCCTTCACAAACCGGGCAATGGCTATTAACAATTTGCCCAAGGCTTTCGCGCGTCCGCTTGCGCGTCATCTCCACCAGACCTAACGCCGACATACCGGTTATTGAGCCGCACGCAGGGTCTTTTTCCAACGCCTTTACCAACGCCCTGTGCACCTGACGTTGATGCTCGGCATCCACCATATCGATGAAATCCAGTATAATAATTCCGCCTAAATTTCTTACTCGTAACTGTCTGGCTATAACGGTCGCTGCTTCCAGATTAGTTTTAAGGACAGTCTCCGCGTGATTCTTGCTTCCAATATAACTGCCCGTGTTTACATCGATGCTTACCATCGCCTCAGTTTGATCGATAATCAAATCACCTCCTGATTTGAGCATCACTTGCCGACTCAGGGCCTTGTTAATCTCATCTTCGATACCGTACAAATCGAATATCGGCCGATCTCCACTATAGGCTTCCAGTTTTGATGCCGACTCGGGAATACAGCCCTCCAAAAACTGCTGTATCTCGGTGAAAGATTTTTCATTATCCACACGAATTTTTTCAAGCTGAGGGCTAATGAGATCTCGCACGGTTCGCATGTACAATGGCACTTCGCGGTACACCATGCTGATCTTGTCAGTTCTTTCTATACGCTGGGCCACCTTTGCCCACAAGCGTCTCAAGTAACGCACATCCTCAGAAAATTCCGCCGCACCGTTTCCTTCAGCTGCTGTGCGTACTATAAATCCGCCTCTTTCATCCCAGTACTCTTGTTCCAGGCTCTGATGAAGCTGCTCCAATAATCGCTGCCGTTCCAGCTCGTCTTCCAATTTTTGAGAAATGCCAAGATGTTTGTTGCGTGGTAGATAAACCAGATTGCGAGAAGGCAGAGTCAGGTGAGTAGTTAGACGGGCACCCTTGGTACTGATTGCGTCCTTGACAAGCTGTACCACGATGAACTGACCTTCCCGCAACAGATTTTGAATCGATTGGTGAGAGTTTTCTCGAGTCTCGAATCCGTCGGCATCGATAGCGGCTATATCAGCAGCATGAATAAAGGCGGCCTTCTCTAAGCCTATATCGACGAAAGCTGCCTCCATGCCGGGCATAACCCGAACGACCTTGCCGTAAAATATGCCTCCCACATGTCCACGACGATTATGGCGCTCGATAAATATTTCTTGCAGCAGGCCATTCTCGATTAATCCCACGCGGGTTTCCATAGTGCTAACATTAATGAGAATTTCTTCGCTCATTGCTTAGCTCGTTCGCAATCCTGCACTCCCATAGAGTTGCTGTTAATTCCACACACTGTTGGCTTGACTCTGTATTCCAAATTCATTCAATAGTTGTGTTGTTTCAAACAGAGGAAGCCCCATCACACCGCTATAACTGCCAATGAGTTGTTCCACAAAACCCGCACCATAGCCCTGTATCGCATAAGAGCCGGCCTTGCCTATTGGTTCACCGCTCAGATAATACTGCTGCGCCTCGGCAAGACTAATCTCTCTAAATGTAACTCTTGACTCGGAAATTGCAGAACGACGCTTTGCGGTCGATGCCAGGGTAACCGCCGACAGAACACGGTGTTCTCGCCCAGATAAACGCCGCAACATGTTCACTGCTTCCACCTGATCTACGGGCTTGCCCATCACATCACAGTCGCAAACCACAGTAGTATCAGCCGCTATTATCAGAATCGAATCGCTTTGATCTGTGAGTCGAGAAAGTGCTGAATCTGCTTTTTCTTCCGCCATACGACTAACATAGTCATCTGGTGATTCGTTTGCACCGATGGCTTCGTCGATGTCCTGACTCTCTACACGAAAATTTACACCTATCTGCGTCAACAACTCCTGCCGCCGGGCGGATGCAGAAGCCAGAACAATTTGTTGCTGCATAACAAACTCCGCTCAATGCACGTCGAAACTGCGGCGAATTTGTCGAAGCAATTGAAACAGAGAAGGCCAAATAACAGCACTGGTTAGCGCGGCCAGGAGGAACATCAGGTTCGAGGACACACTCTGTCCGGTGATAATCTGCAACCAGTTGCAGAGTATCAGATTCAGTCCTACCAGAGCCAACACCAGCCCACTCTGCTGAAGTGTAGAAAACATACGCATACGCAGGTGCAAGCTGAGAGCAACATAGGCCAAAACCACGAGAGATATAGCATTCACACCCAAGGTAGAGCCTTCCAATACATCCAGTAGTAACCCTACTAGCCACGCAGAACCGATGCCTATGCGGTAAGGCAATGCCATCGCCCAATAAATTATCAGCATAGGCACCCATTCGGGACGATAATTCATCGCCCAATCAGGGAAAGGAACAATCGCCAGCAGGTAAGCTATAAAGAAGCTAAGAAAAATGACCCATATAGAGTGTGCTTTAGCCTGCATTATTCCACCTACTGAACTGCCGGTTCAGATGCAAGCTGCACCGTGTCATCGTCATCCCCCGGTGCTTGCTCTGTTTCTAATCCAGACTCTGGAACAACCGGGTCGAGGTCTTCTATTGGCGCTACCAGCCGTTCTTTTTCTGCGTAAACCAACATCACATGTCTGGTACTGTCTATTTGTGCAAGCGGCCGCGCTTTTATCGTGGCAAAGTCCTCACCCGGATCGACGTACACGCTGACAATCTCCGCCACCGGATAGTTCTTTGGATAGACCTGCCCCATACCTGAACTCACTAGCCTGTCTCCGGCTTTCATGTCCTGGTTTTGGGTGACAAATTCCAACTCCAGTTCTGATGCCGTGGTGCGACTTCCCCGGGCCAATGCGCGTTCGCCATTGCGATTTACCTCAACGGGCGTTACATGGTGAGAATCAGTAATCAGCAGTATCCAGGATGTAAAGGGTAGCACTTCATCTACCTGTCCCATCAAGCCATTCGCATCCAGCAACGCCTGTCCGACGAAAACGCCTTCTCGCGCACCTTTATTGATCAATACCCGTTTCGAATAGGGATCAGGGGAAATATTGATAATCTCCGCGGTCAATACCTCACCATCAATACCACGTGTGGCCTCGTCCAATGCTCTAAGTCGGTTATTTTCACTGGTCAGACTTTCAAACAATTGCAATTCACGTTGGGCTACAAGCAAGTCAGCTCTGAGGCTCTCGTTTTCTTCGAGCAAGTCAGTTCGAGAGACAAAGACATCATCGAACCAATAGGACACCCGAGTCGGAACATCCGTAATCCAGTAAACTGGAGCGGTGGTATAACCCAGGCCAAAACGAATCTTTTCCAGGTAGCCAAAGCGGTTATCTGCGAACATGATGCAGAAGGAGATCAATATGAAGGCAAGAGCTCGATACTCAAGAGCAACACCTTTTATAAAAAGAGTCTTGTCGATAGCTGCCGAACCTCTTTACCGAAATCGAACCTGAGACTAACCAGTTGAATCCGAAATACTGGAAACAATCCCCAGGAACAATAGCGAAGTATAACAGCACTGACAGACGTAGACGACCGGCTCAAACCGACTACTTATTCCAGAGTTAACAGGTCAATATCGTGGACGTCCATCAGTTCCATGGCTTTACCGCCCCCGCGAGCCACGCAAGACAGCGGGTCGTCAGCGACAATAACCGGCAGGCCAGTCTCTTCGAAAAGCAATTGGTTCAGATATTTAAGCAGGGCTCCCCCACCTGTGAGCACTAAACCACTTTCGGCAATGTCTGAGGCCAGTTCTGGTGGCGACTGCTCCAAGGTACTCTTAACCGCTTGTACAATGGCGGATAGCGGCTCCTGCAACGCCTCAAGTATCTCTTCACTGTTAAGAGTGAAACTGCGTGGCACTCCTTCAGCGAGATTACGACCGCGAACGTCGATCTCTCGAATTTCAGTCGAAGCGTCTACATAAGCACAACCAATCTCCTTCTTGATACGCTCGGCGGTGGCGTCCCCGATCAAACTGCCGTAGTTACGGCGCACATGGGCAGCAATGGCTTCGTCGAAGCGATCTCCACCGACACGAACAGATTCGGCATAAACCACACCATTCAGGGAAATAATGGCAATCTCGGTGGTACCACCACCTATGTCCACAACCATAGAACCGCTGGCTTGCTCTACCGGAAGACCAGCGCCGATAGCCGCCGCCATAGGCTCTTCAATCAATCGCACATCCCTGGCACCAGCACTGGCAACCGATTCACGGATAGCGCGTCGTTCAACCTGAGTCGATTGACAAGGCACACACACCAATACACGGGGGCTGGGTGGAAAAAAGCTATTTTCATGCACCTTATTAATAAAGTGCTGTAGCATCTTCTCAGTTACCTGAAAGTCCGCAATTACACCATCTTTCAATGGTCGAATAGCAGTAATATTGCCAGGTGTTCTACCCAGCATACGCTTGGCATCGGAACCCACGGCGGTAACGGTTTTTTGACCGTTGTGAGTGCGAATAGCGACCACTGAGGGTTCATTTAGCACTATCCCCTCCTCGGGCACATAAATAAGCGTATTGGCCGTGCCTAAATCAATAGACAGGTCATTGGAGAACATTCCCCTGATTTTTTTGAACATGAATTTTCTTAGACCTCAATTTAAAGATTCCATTTCTGGCATGCATTCTTATTAGAGCGGCATATCTGCCCAATGATTTAGTGATTACACGCTTCTATTTCATGCCTGAAACAAACTAAAATTGACCAGTTGCCGTTCTTCGCCTCAACAGGAGCAACTCCAGGCTAAGCAGTTTAACTGGCAAGAATCTCCTGTAGCGATTGACCGTTTTCTCTTTTTGGGAACGTCGGCAAATTCAAGTATAATCTCGCCTTCGCAGCGAATAGCACGCACTCTAACAACGGCTGGAGCTTTGGGCAAGCGGCAGTGTACAAATATTTGAACCACCGTAATTAGTGCATATTATTCATTCCCAAAATGAAAATTCCCGGAGAACCTGGATGGCTTTGGACAAGTCTGAAGTAGAAAAAATTGCTAATTTGGCGCAGCTTCATGTCAGTGATTTTGAGGCTGAAGAAGTCACTGCACGCATTACTGATATTCTCGCACTGATTGACCAGATGCAGTCGGTGGACACTGAGTCAGTGCAGCCACTGGCCCATCCTTTGGATGTTGTTCAACGCTTGCGAGTGGACAGCGTCACCGAAGAAAACCAGCGCGACAAGCTGCAAAAGCTGGCACCCAATAGCGAAGACGGTTTATACCTTGTCCCGAAGGTACTTGAATAAGTCAGTTGAATTCGCTCCATCCACTTACATGAATAAGTTAAGTTATAAATCAACGATTGGAACAAGTTAATGATTAATAATACTGTCGCCGAATTATCCGCTGCTCTCGCTGCGGGCGACATCTCCAGTGTAGAAATTACTCAAGCCTACTTGAATAGAATCGCCAAACTGAATGGCGAGCTCAATGCTTACATTACAGTTTGTGAGGACTCCGCTCTGCAACAAGCAGCGGCTGCCGATGCGACACGCGCGAATGGGAATAGCGGCCCACTGTCAGGAATTCCCCTCGCCCACAAGGATATATTTTGCACCAAAAACGTACTGACGACTTGCGGATCACGCATGTTAGGTAACTTTATTTCGCCCTATAACGCCACTGTAGTCGAACGCTTTAACGATGCCGGGGCCGTTCTATTAGGCAAGACCAACATGGATGAGTTTGCGATGGGCTCTTCCAATGAAACCAGTTTTTTTGGTTCAGTTAAAAACCCCTGGAATGACGAATGTGTGCCAGGTGGCTCCTCTGGAGGTTCCGCAGCGGCAGTAGCCGCGGATTTGTGCGCGATGTCCACTGGCACTGATACCGGGGGCTCTATTCGCCAACCCGCTGCGTTCTGCGGCGTAACCGGCTTCAAACCCAGCTATGGCCGCGTTTCGCGCTGGGGAATGATTGCCTTTGCATCCAGCCTGGATCAGGCAGGCTCTCTCTCGAAAAGCGCGGAAGACGCGGCAATCATGCTAAATACGATGGCCGGCCTGGATAAAAAAGATTCCACCAGCATCGACAAGCCGGTCGAGGATTACACGATTTCGCTTAACAATTCCTTACAGGGTCTTAGAATTGGCATGCCGAAACAACATTTCGCAGCAGGGCTTGATGCGGAAGTAGAACAAGCCGTGCAGAATGCACTTGCTGAATACGAGAAACTGGGAGCCACCGTAAAGGAAATAGATTTGCCCAATAGTCATCTCTCGGTTTCTGCCTACTATGTGATTGCTCCCGCCGAAGCGTCTGCCAACCTATCGCGGTTTGACGGCGTGCGTTATGGCTATCGCTGTAAAGATCCAGTTGACCTGGAAGACATGTACAAAAGAACTCGCAGCGAAGGTTTCGGTGACGAAGTAAAGCGCCGCATTCTGGTTGGCACCTATGCTTTGTCCGCTGGTTACTATGATGCTTATTATCGTAAGGCACAGAAAATTCGCCGCTTGATAAAGGATGATTTCAATAAAGCCTTTGAAGAAGTCGATGTGATAATCGGGCCCACATCGCCGCATACGGCTTTTAAGCTTGGCTCTAAAAGTGATCCTGTGTCCATGTATCTGGAAGACATCTACACCATCGCCGTTAACCTGGCCGGCTTGCCTGCCATATCCATTCCGGTAGGTACCGCGAACGGCCTGCCTATGGGCATGCATATTGTGGCTGGAGATTTTGAGGAAGCCAGGGTGTTGAACGTGGCGCACCAGTTCCAATTGAACACCGATTGGCACAAGCAGAAGGCAAGCGCTTTGGCAGAGGAGGTCTGATCATGGAATGGGAAACAGTTATTGGCCTCGAAGTACATGTCTCGCTTTCTACGCAATCCAAATTGTTCTCAGGTAGTGCCACTCAATTTGGTGTCGAGCCCAACACGCAAGCGAATGTTTTTGATGTGGCGCTGCCGGGCACGCTGCCGGTCTTCAATGAAGAAGCGTTAAGAATGGCGGTTCGATTTGGCCTGGCTATCGGCGCTGAAATTAGCAAGCGATCGGTGTTCGATCGTAAAAACTATTTCTATCCGGATTTGCCTAAAGGCTATCAGGTGACGCAGCTAGATTTTCCCACTGTCGGCAAGGGCTCTCTAACCATCACTCTGGACGACGGCAGCGAAAAAGTAATTGGTGTCACACGAGCCCACATTGAAGAGAACGCTGGTAAATCTTTGCATGAAGAATTCAGTGGCATGTCAGGAATTGACTTGAATCGGGCCGGTGAGCCTTTGTTGGAAATTGTCTCCGAGCCGGAAATCAACAGCGCAGAAGAAGCCGTCTCCTACCTGAAAAAACTACACACTATTATTCGTTATCTGGATATTTCAGACGCGATAATGGCGCAGGGATCTATGCGTTGTGATGTAAACGTCTCAATTAGACCTAAAGGCGACACTGAGCTTGGCACAAGAACTGAAATAAAAAATATCAATTCATTCCGCTTCGTGGAAAAGGCGATCGTTTCCGAGATGCGAAGACAGCAGGAACTCATCGAAGACGGTGGACGAGTAATACAGGAAACCAGACGATATAGCGCGGATAGAGACGCAACCACGCCGATGCGCAGCAAGGAAGTAGCGAACGATTATCGCTATTTTCCGGAACCTGACTTACTACCAGTGGTCATTGATGATGAGTATATCGCTGCTGTAAAAGCACAGTTGCCAGAGCTTCCCGATGCCAAAAAAGCGCGATTCGTAGACGAGTATGCCCTCGGTGAATACGATGCAGGCGTTTTAGTTAGTAGTCGAGAAATGGCTGAATATTTTGAAATTGTTGCTAGTCAAAGCGGTGACGCGAAATTGGCGGCGAACTGGGTCTGCCAGGATTTACTCGGTCTGCTAAATAAGAACAATTGGGGAATTGTTGAGTCTCCGGTTCAAGCCGAGCGATTGGCGATGCTGATTAAACGAATCAAGGATCACACTATTTCTGGAAAGATCGCCAAAACTGTATTCGAAAAGATGATCGAAGATGAATCCGAAGTAGACGCTATTATTGAAGTAAAAGGATTAAAGCAAATCACGAATTCCGCTGAAATCGAGAAACTGGTAGATGAGGTGATCAGCAACAATCCTGACCAGGTGCAACAATACAAAGACGGCAAACAGCAAGTGATTGGCTTTCTTGTCGGTCAGTGTATGCAACTATCCAAAGGCAGGGCCAATCCGGCACAGGTTAATGAATTACTTAGAGACAAAATAAAATGAAAGAGGAGAAAAAAACAGGCGCTCAACGCACACAACAAGCCACTCGCAACGAAGAGTGGTCCGACGAACGACTGCAAGCCTGTCTTGATGTGTTGCCACCAGAAGGACTTCCTCATGATTACAATATTTTGCTGCGCGCCTACCGTGGAATGACTGCTGAGTTGTTTGGTCGATTTATCGTCTTTTACCAGGAAGCGGGTCATGATATTAATGTAAAGCTTGGAGACGGGAGCACATTCCTGGATTTGGTTTCTCGCCACAGAAAATCTGGGGAGTATGCGCAAATTCTTAAACAGTCGGGAGCTGGCAGCAAGGCGGGCTAACGCCGCCGACTGGATCGACGACCTACGCCATTGCGTTGTCTCCCCGCAGTTCTATTCCCGTCTTTTGTTTTGAACTTTGATGCTCTTGTGAAGGCCGGGACAGGTTCGAGCAGTGTTTCCTCCGGGTGAATACAATCAAGCCTGGCCCCTAGCTTTTCTTCTATATCGGGTAGTAAGAAGGAATCTTCCTCACAAGCAAAGCTGATTGAAGTGCCTATCGCCCCAGCCCTTCCTGTTCGACCAATCCGATGCACGTAGTCTTCAGCTTCTTCAGGCAAGGTGTAATTGATCACATGGGTGACGTCATCTATATGCAAACCGCGACCGGCCACATCAGTTGCTACCAGCACTTTTAGATTGCTCGACTTGAATGCTTCCAGGGTTCGAATTCTCTGATTCTGCGCAATCTCTCCTGAGAGCATCCCACATTCGATACCGTTTCGATATAAATTGTCCGCCAACTTTCTCACCTGATCGCGGCGGTTGCTAAACACCATGACCTTTTCAGCATTGGGTTCAGAGACCAGGTTGAACAGCAAATTGTATTTATCTGCTGTGGTTACCAAATAAACAATCTGATCGACAGCCTCGGCTGCTACCTGTTCTGGTTCAATTTCCACCATGATAGGATCGACTGCCCAACGCCGCGCTAGCTCGACTATGGCAGGGCTGAAGGTGGCGCTGAATAATAAAGTCTGTCGGCATTCCTTTTTCGGTGTTCTTGAAACGACCGCGCGAACTTGCGGAATAAACCCCATATCCAGCATTCTGTCTGCTTCGTCCAACACCAGGACTTCGACCCCGCCTAGATGCAGGTTATCGTTTTGCACAAAATCTAATAGCCGACCAGGTGTAGCCACGACGATATCCACCGGTTTTGCATTCAAGGCTCTATTTTGTTTTTGATAGTCTTCGCCGCCCACCAAAGTGACAACATGCATAGCGCAATCATGGGTTAGCAGTTCCGCATCACTAGCGATCTGAATAGCCAGCTCACGGGTAGGCGCAACAACCAGGGCCCTTGGTTCTGCTATATAACGCTCTTCTTCTATTGGGTTTGATAACAGGTCGTTGATAATCGTAATAAGGAAGGCGGCTGTCTTGCCTGTACCAGTCTGTGCCCTACCAGTAACATCATGCCCCTGTAGCGTATGCACAAGCGACTGCGCCTGTATTGGCGTGCAATAGTCGAAGCCGATTTTCGTTATCGCATCACGCAAGGGCTTCTGAAGATCGAAGCTATCGAACGAGAGTTCCTGAGTTTCTGTGGTTGAATTCATATATACCAGGTATTCCGACCCTGCAATCGCGGTACCCAACAAGAATCGGTGGGTTGGTGGAGCGCCAGCATCATAGCCCTATGCACTGAACACTTCAAACTTTGTATGGCTTAATTTACCTGGGGAGAACAGGGGTAAAACACAATTAGAAGGAGCAACTTGTTCTCTATAGAATCTATTTTTCTATTTACTACAGGCACCACACTTGCTGTCCCGCAACAGTTTCATCTCGCGCCACTGCATACTACTCGCATCCAATAACAGTAAGCGCCCGGTCAAACTGCTCCCTAATCCGGCAAGCAATTTGATAGTCTCCATCGCCTGCATGGCGCCTATGATGCCCACTACAGGTGCCATGACCCCATTGCTAGAGCAGCTTGCGTCTTCATCATCACCCTGCGAGTACAGACACTGATAACAAGGACTTTCTGGATCTCTGCAATCGAATACAGCTAGCTGCCCTTCCATGCGAATAGCAGCCCCGGAAACCAGCGGCTTCTGCTGTTCTATGCAACTGCTATTTATGGCAAACCGGGTACTGAAATTATCGCAGGCATCCACCACTAAATCAGCCTGGCCTACAGCTTGATCCAGATCATCACCGGTTATCCGTTTATGCAAGGCGGTGATTTTTAAATCTGAATTCAAACCCAAGAGAGTTTCCTGCACTGAGCTTACCTTTGGCTCACCCAGATTGGCCTGACTATGAGCAATCTGTCGTTGCAGATTAGTCAGCTCAACAACATCGTCATCAGCAATAATCAGATGTCCGATTCCCGCTGCGGCAAGATACATTGCTGCGGGACAGCCAAGCCCACCCATGCCCACGATTAGAACCGTCGCATCGATCAGCTTCCGCTGCCCCGCAACATCCATTTCCGGCAACATTATCTGACGGCTGTATCTAAGTAATTGTTCGTCGTTCATCATATTCATCTATCTTCTGCATGTTAAATTTGATGGCAGTATTGCGCTTTTGTTAATCTATCTAACTTTGCCAAATCCTGAATACACTCAATGTTTTCAAAACCTGCTGTAATCAATATTTGAGCAACATCCTGCTTCTGTTGAAAACCATGCTCGATTAGGAGCCAGGAATCTTTCTTTAAACAATACTTACTCTGCTCAGCGATTAATCGAATATCCGCCAAACCTCCTTCTTCTGACTGCAAAGCTATAGTGGGCTCAAAAGAATGCTCAGCACCTCTTTTCACATAAGGTGGGTTGGCTGCGATGAGGTCGAAGTGGTTATGCGCCAAGCCATCACACCACGATGCCTGTCTAAATTGAATATTTGTGAGCGCCAGATCTTCAGCATTTTCCACAGCAACAGCAAGCGCCTCTGCGCTGCAATCTACAGCAGTTAACCGCCAGTCTCGATTGTTAGCGGCCAACGCCAAGGCAATCGCGCCGCTACCCGTGCCGAGATCAACGATAGTGGCTTCTTCCAATTGTTGGCTCTGTAATAGATCGATAGCCGTTTCCACCAATAACTCGGTCTCAGGGCGCGGGATCAACACCGAAGAATTAACTTTTAGGTCAAAATTCCAAAAAGCCTGCCTTCCCAGAATATAGGCAACCGGTTCACCTTCGCTACGCCGTTTGCAATAGTCCTGGTAGATCAGAAATTGACTGCTGCACAGCTCTTCATTCGGCCAGGTAAAAAGATATTCTCTTCTTCTCCCAATCGCCGAAGCCAAAAGCAACTCAACGTCGAGCTGCCAGCTATCGCCGACCTGTTGCAAGAAGGCGGCTTGTTCGAGAGCTTGCTTAATAGTGGTCATTCATACAACTCAGAGACTTTTTAGTTAGCACAGAAAGATCAATACCTCCAACTTTCAATCACGCTAACAGGGGCTGGGCTGTTGTTTGCGAACAATCAGGGCCGAAGGGGCGTGAGCAAATAATACCCCAGCTCCTGCGCTCAGATTCAGCGCGAAGACTCATCTCACACACTGACAAAACGTCCCTGCCCACTAGTCCAGGATTACTCGTCTTCCGCCAGTCCTGCTAATAAGTCTGCCTGATATTCATTAGTAAGCGGTTGTATAACGGCAGCAAGGTTACCAGACATAAGCTCCGCCAAATTGTACAGGGTCAGTTTTATACGGTGGTCAGTAACTCGTCCCTGTGGGTAATTATAGGTACGGATTTTTTCCGAGCGGTCACCACTGCCTACCAGCTTACGTCTGGTATCCGATTCTTCCCGCTTCTGGGTCTGTTGTGCCTGATCCATTAACTTCGCCTGTAACAACGACATCGCACGCGCTTTGTTCTTGTGTTGTGAGCGTTCATCCTGACATTCGACAACAATACCTGACGGAATATGAGTAAGTCGGATGGCCGAATCGGTCTTGTTGACATGCTGCCCACCGGCACCGCTAGCGCGGAAAGTATCTACGCGCAGATCAGCCTTATTTATCTCAATATCGTCCAGCTCATCCAGTTCCGGCATGATCGCAACGGTGCAAGCCGACGTGTGAATCCGGCCCTGGGTCTCAGTCTCTGGAACTCGCTGTACACGATGGGCTCCGGATTCGAATTTCAATTTCTCGTAAACATTCTTGCCTTCTATACGAATAACCACTTCTTTATAGCCGCCATGCTCACCTTGGCGTTCCGTGATTACTTCCAGTTTCCATTTTTGTAATTCCGCGTAGCGCGAGTACATACGTAGCAAATCACCAGAAAAAATCGCCGCCTCATCGCCGCCAGTGCCTGCTCGTATCTCAACGAAAACATTGAGTCTGTCTTTACCGTCTTTGGGCAATAGCAGAGTCTGTAGACTTAGCTCCAACCTTCCCAACTCTTCGCTGTTGCGATGGTATTCCTCATCCGCCATTCCCCGAATATCAGGATCGACGTCTTTTTGCATTTCCCTTGCTTGTGCAAAATCTTCAGAAACTTGCAAGAAGCGGTCATAGTTCTTTACCACTTCTTCAATTTCCGCGTACTCTTTGGACAAATCACGAAAGCGATTTTGATCAATGATAACATCGGCATCACTTAGTAATGCCTCCAGCTCGCAGAAACGGTCTTTCAGGTTGTCTAGTTTATTCCGTATTGAATCTTTCATCAGTTACTTTTCGGTTGAATAGTATAACTCCTATTCAGAGTCACGGTCGGCGCTTAACTCATAAAGCTCTGCCGTTAATTTCACTATATTGTCTCGGCCCTCAGCACTGGCTTTTTTCATTTGCACGCTAGGAGAATGAACTAACTTTTGTGTAATTGATCGGGCTAAAGCGCTTACTACGGCGTCCGCAGATTCCCCCTTTTCCAAGGCCTTGAGCGCACGCTCCAATTCCTGTTCACGGATGGTGTTGGCTTTGTCTCGGAATGCGCGCAAGGTATCTATCGCGTTCAGCGAGCGTAGTTGCTTGAGGTATTTCTCAACCCCGCGTTCGATAATGGATTCAGCCTGAGCCGCAGCCTCTGCCCGGCTCTTAACGCTGTCTTCGATTACTTCACTGATATCATCAATGCTGTACAAATAGGCATCGGCTATTTCCGCTACTTCCGCTTCAATGTCTCTTGGCACCGCAAGATCCACTAACAACATCGGTTTATGCTTGCGTTGCTTAAGCGCCCGTTCCACCGCGCCCTTGCCTAATAAAGGTAACTGACTGTTAGTTGATGACACGACGATATCAGCATTCACTAGTTGTTCTGGAATATCTGAAAGCAACACACCATGGGCATCGAATTTGTTCGCGATCTCAAGGGCGTTGTCCAAAGTACGATTCGCCACCACAATCTTGCCAACGCCTTTATCTAGCAAATGTTTAACCACCAGTTCTATAGTACGGCCGGCTCCTATGAGCAAAACTCCCAAGCTAGGCAAATCTGAAAATATGCGTTCAGCTAGAGTCACTGCTGCATAGGCTACTGACACTGGATTTTCCCCAATGGCCGTGTCCGTTCGTACTTCTTTCGCGATAGAAAAAGCTTCTTGAAATGCGCGTCCAAGAGACTCAGCAACTACGTTCTGATCCTTCGACACCGAATAGGCGGACTTGATCTGACCCAGGATCTGCGGCTCTCCTAACACCATGGAATCCAAACCGCAGGAAACTTCCATAAGATGACGAACCACGTCCTCATCGGCAAAGCAGTAACTGCATTCCCTCAAGTCATTAGCCTCCAGTGCATGAAACGCCGCCAACCACTTCAACACAGCAGTTTGTCGGTCCACTAATAATTTGTTCTGTAACAATTCTCCCGTCGACTCGCTATCAACGTCGATAAAACCCAAATAGATCTCGGTGCGATTACAGGTAGAGACAATCACCGCTTCTTCGACCCCAGCCAGGGCATGAATTTCAGCAAGCGCTGAACCCACGATCTCAGGCGGAAACGCTACCTTTTCGCGCAGCTTGATATTCGCTGTGTTGTGGTTTATACCTACCAGTACCAATGCCATGGACTAACCGTAAAGCGGGCTCTGTGGTGAAATCGACCTGACCAAAGGGCTGGCTATGTTACTAGATATCTACCGCAGTTCCCATTAGAAGTCTAATCCAGCCGCATCGATGGCAGAGGCTTGGCCCGCCTCAGAGTCACGGTTTCCAATATCAAGGCATAGCGACTCAATGAATCCCGGCTGCTACCTGCATAAAATCTAGAGCTAAAACAGCTCTGAAGCTACCCAAACTAGCTGCTACAATGCACCCTAAGCTCCTGGTTGGATACATTACTAAGGTCGATTAGCAAACTATGAAGCAATTCAACACCCTTATGCTCACGCTGGGCTGTCTGGCTCTGGTGAGCTGCGCCAGCGTATCAGAACAGGTCGAGGGCGAAGAGACCGTGGCAGCGCCGCCACTTCATCAACCACCAGACGAAATTGAGTATGGCAGCTTCACCGAAGGCCAGTTGTACGAGGCCATAGTGAGCGAGCTAAGCGCGCAGCGTGGCCAGGTCGCCGCCGCCGGGGAGAGTTATTTCGACCTGGCCATGAGTACGCAGGATATTACCATTGTTCAAAGAGCCATTCAGTTTGCCTCTGTCAACAGTGATATCAATGCACTGCTACAACTAGGCTTGCTTTGGGCAGAGCTTGCGCCTGCAGATCCACAACCTCATTTAATGCTGAGCATTCAGTTTTTGGAAAGCGGCGCTTTCCAGCAAGCTATCTCCCACATGGTCAGAGTAATCGATCTTGGCGGGAACATGGATTTTTCCGCCCTTTCATCTCGTACAGGCGGACTCAGTGGCCAGGATCGCTCAGTTCTGATTGCCTATTTACGTCAGTTGAAAGAAGCGTTTGCCGAACAGAGTTCTATCCATTTAACGTTAATACAAATGTTGGGGCAGAATAGAGAATATGAAGAGGCCTTAAGCGAACTCGAAATCCTGAACGACAAGACAGCGCTGACAGCTACCAGGATACTACTGGAAGCCCAGATTCTTCAGAACATGAATAGAGGTGAGCAATCATTACGCGTTATGCGCAACGGCATAGCCCACTTTGAAACTGACAAGAAGCTGCGCTTTAGTTACGCGCGCTTGCTAGTCCAGAATGGGGAATACGAGCTCGCTCAAGCACAGTTTCAGGTTTTGGTTGAACAAGACCCACAAGATTGGGAAACACTGTATTCTGTTGCCTTGTTGGACACACAACTGCAAAACTTCGACCGCGCCATTACCGCCTACACCAAACTTATTGGTGTCGATCAACGAGCCGACGAGAGCCAGTACAACCTTGGACTTATCTACCAGGAACAAGGTGATATTTCAAAATCGATTGAACACTTTCGACAAGTGCGCATTGGCACCAATAATTTTCTTGCGGCACAACAACAGGCAACTCGACTGTCCATTCGCTCAGGACGCCTGGATGATGCACACTCCTGGCTTAATCGTTTGTCACGCGGTCAACCCCGACTAGAAATATTGTTCACTACCATAGAATCCTCAGTTCTCATCCAGGAAGGGTATCCTGCTGAAGCCGAGCAACTTCTTAACATCGCCTTGAACAAGTTTCCAAATGAAACCGATCTACTTTTCGCGCGGGTTCTTTACTATGACTCGATAGCCGACCGAGAGGGATCTGAGAGAGACCTGCGACAGATTATTCGCATGCTGCCAGAGGATTCCCGTGCACTGAACCATCTGGGTTACATGCTGGCCGATCAAACTACCCGCTTTGATGAGGCATTGGAACTAGTGGAGCGGGCCATCGCCGTTTCTCCCGACGACCCTGCCATCATCGACAGCCTTGGCTGGGCACTTTACAAAGTCGGCCGCTATGAAGACGCGCTACAACATATGCGTCGAGCCTTTACCGCTTTCCCCGATGATGAGGTCGCTTCCCACCTTGGCGAAGTACTCTGGGCCTTGGGACGAAAAGAAGAAGCAATGAGAATTTGGCAAGACGCTTTGGAAACAGAACCAGACAGCCTGTTTATAAAAGAAGCGATGGAGCGGCTGCAATCAGCAGAATGAACACAGGGCCTGTACAGGGGAGTTTAGAAACGCGCCCAACGACAGGGGCGCTGCTTGGTTTGATCTGTAGCGGGCTGTCGCTGGCCGCTTGCACGTCCATCCCAGTAGCACCCCCTGCCGAAGAAAGCAGTGACTGGGCCAGACAGCGAGATCAATTACAGGAACTGGATTCTTGGGAATTGCGCGGCCGGGTTAATGTTCGCTACGACGACGAATCCCATACCCCTAGAATTCAATGGATGCAACAAAGCGTCGAATACCATATTCGCCTGTGGGGAACCTTCAATGCAGGGAACACATTAATCGTCGGCAGGCCTGGCTTTGTGACGTTAGAACAAGACGGTGAAATTGTCAGCGCCAGCAGCCCGGAACAGCTCATCTTACAGCAACTGGGTTATGAATTGCCTGTTTCACACCTCAATTACTGGATCAAGGGCCTGCCTTCTCCAGATTTGGAAGCAGACCTCAGTTTCAATGAGCTCAACCAACTAACCACGATCAAGCAAGCAAACTGGACTATCAATCTTAGTGAACCACGCCAGTACGGATCAATTAGCCTGCCTCGGCGAGTCGAGTTGACGCGCCCACAAAATGATATTCGTCTCCGATTCATTGGTCTCAATTGGAGCGGTGACGAATCATTTGACTAATGGCCGTCCAATCCTTGCAACTTCTGGCCCCGGCCAAACTCAATCTGTTTCTCCATATTACTGGACGCCGAGCCGATGGCTATCACGAACTACAAACCCTGTTTCAGTTGCTGGATTTCGCTGATCGAATCGAAGTCAGCTCAAGTGAGAACGGCGTACTCAGCCTGCACCTTTCCTCTGTCGGTAATGTCGCTACAAGCGCAGCTCTGGACGGTAACCTGGTGATCCAGGCAGCGCAGTTGCTTAGAAGGCAGGCAGAAAACCCCGCTTTAGGCGCCAACATCAGCCTACACAAGCAGATCCCCAGTGGGGCCGGACTGGGTGGCGGTAGCGCCGACGCCGCAATCTGTCTACTAGCATTAAACCAGCTCTGGGAGTTGAATCTTGGTGATGATCAACTGTGCAGGCTAGGCCTGCAATTAGGCGCCGATGTACCGCTATTTATCTGCGGAAAATCAGCCTGGGCAGAAGGAATAGGAGAACTGCTCAGCCCAGTGGTATTAGGCGATTGCTGGTATCTGGTGGTGAACCCCAATTGTTCTGTATCAACCGCCGATGTTTTTTGTCACGAACATTTGACACGGAACTCCCAAGCTATCAAAATGGCCGACTTTCTGGCAGGCAGAGTCCGAAATGACTGCGAATCAGTCACCCGGATGCTGCACCCAGAAGTAGATCAGGCTTTCAAATTCTTGTCTCAGTTTGCGGATTTCAAGATGACAGGAACCGGTTCCGGCCTGTTCGTCCGCTTCGAGACCGAAGCCGCTGCCAGAGAATTGCTAAACAAGCTACCGCAGAGCTTACCAGGCTTCGTTGCCAAGGGCATCGATTCGCTGACACAGAGTTACAGTTAAATAACAGCATTGATAACACCATTAGAGAAAGAAGAGTTATTGGGGTGTCGCCAAGTGGTAAGGCACAAGGTTTTGATCCTTGCATGCGTTGGTTCGAATCCAGCCACCCCAGCCATTTTCTCAGACAGAAAGTGAGCCAAACAATAAAACTATTCTGCGACTAACACTCAATAGTGAACTACCCATACTGAACGGCTTGCACTGAGCCAACGGGAACGAAACGTGCCAAATAATTTGATGGTCTTTACTGGTAATGCCAATCCGGAATTGGCAGACAATATTGCCAGGCACATCGGGGTTCCCCTCGGTTACGCCAGTATTAGCAAATTTAGCGATGGGGAAATTTCTGTAGAGTTGAATGAAAACGTTCGCGGCAAAGACGTTTTTATCATTCAACCAACCTGCGCGCCCACCAACGACAGCATCATGGAATTGTTGTTGATGGCCGATGCGCTGCATCGTGCTTCGGCCAATAGAATTACTGCGGTAATTCCTTACTTTGGTTACGCCAGGCAAGATCGTCGCGTGCGTTCTGCTCGCGTTGCCATTAGCTCAAAAGTCGTTGCCGATATGATAGGCACCGTCGGTGTTAATCGCGTACTCACGGTTGATTTGCACGCAGAGCAGATTCAAGGTTTCTTTAGCATCCCGGTTGATAATGTGTACGGCTCACCAGTATTGACCGATGATATTGAACGCCAACGGTACGAAAATCTATTAGTCGTATCGCCGGATATCGGTGGTGTGGTGAGAGCGCGCGCCGTGGCCAAGCAGCTTAATGTCGACCTGGCCATTATCGACAAACGACGACCGGCAGCCAATGTCGCGCAGGTGATGCACATCATCGGTGATGTGAAAGGCCGTAGCTGTCTGATTGTCGATGACATGGTTGATACAGCTGGCACGCTTTGTAAGGCCGCCGATACACTTAAAGAACATGGCGCATCAAAAGTAGTAGCCTATTGTACGCACCCGGTTTTATCCGGCCCTGCAATAGAGAACATAGGAAGATCCAGCCTCGACTCTCTGGTGGTTACCGATACTATTCCACTGAGCGACGCTGCAAAGAATTGTAAGCATATTCGACAATTGTCCATGGCTAAACTACTGGCTGAATCAATTCGTCGAGTGAGTAATGAAGAATCCATAAGCGCGATGTTTGATAACACTTAAGAATACAGTTCTTACGTGATATTGAGATTGAGCGGATAAACCAACGGACAGTGATGTTTTACTTGTCACTTGTCCTTTTTTAATTCTGTGCCTAGCCGGTCGCAAGTTAGACACAGCGCTTCTTGGGAGAGACTTATGTCTGCTGAAGAATTTGAGTTGAACTGTTCAGTTCGAACGGATTTAGGGAAAGGTGCGAGCCGCCGCCTACGTCGTTTGAACGGTAATATCCCGGCCGTTCTTTATGGCGGGAGAAAAAATCCTGTTTCTTTAACTATTGCTCACAAAGACATTATCAAGGCAACCGGAAACGAGGCATTCTTTTCTCACATCATTACGCTGGATATTGACAGCAAAAAAGAAAAAGCTGTTATCAAGGCACTACAACGTCATCCTGCGAAGCCTTTTATCCTGCATGCTGATTTCCAGCGAGTAAGCGACAATATTGAGATTACTGTTAATGTACCTCTTCACTTCATGAATGAGGACAAGTGCGTGGGCGTGAAGATAGGCAGTGGTAGCATCCTGAAGACGCTGAATGAGATTGAAGTCTCTTGTTTGCCGAAAAACCTTCCGGAATATATCGAAGTGGATATGCTGGAAATAGATATTGGCGATTCGATTCACCTTTCCGATATTTCGCTGCCAGAGGGCGTAACATCTGTTGCTCTTTCTCACGGTGAAGAGAATGATCACAGTGTTGCTACTGTCCAGGCGCCTAGAGCTGAACACACTGAAGAAGAAGTTGCTGACGGTGATGCTGACGATGCTGAAGCCGGCGAAAGCGCAGCCGAAGGCGATACGAGGGATGAGGAAGACTAGTCTCGTTCTAACCTAGCCAGCTAAAAAACTATGCCAGGCAACTCCTTAAAACTTATTGTGGGTCTGGGTAATCCAGGCCCGCAATGTGATTCTAATCGGCATAACGCCGGCGTTATCTTTCTCCATCAGCTGGCTCGGAGTTACTCAATCAGCCTTCGTTATGAGAGCAGGTTTTTTGGCGAGTTCGGCACTGTTAATATTGCCGGGCAAGACATCAAGCTGTTATTCCCTACTACTTTAATGAACCGCAGCGGCAAGTCGGTTGCGGCGGTGTGTAATTTTTATAAGATTGAAGCAGAGAATATGTTGGTGGCTTATGACGAAATCGATTTCAAAGTGGGTGTTACCAAACTAAAACACGGTGGGGGACACGGCGGTCATAACGGCATCCGCGATATCATTAATGCTCTGGGTGGAAAAAAAAATTTCTACCGCTTGCGAATAGGTGTAGGACATCCTGGTCATAAATCCATGGTGGCCAACTATGTACTTAGCGATCCTCCCCGATCAGAAGCCGATGTGATTATGTCTAACATAGAAGATGCGATTCAGATAACACCGAAAGCCGTGCAAGGCGAATGGGAAGAAGCCATGCATCTTTTGCATACTGAATAGAAACAGAAATTGAGAACCAGACATGGCTATTAAATGTGGAATCATCGGTCTACCGAATGTCGGCAAATCGACCCTGTTCAATGCCCTTACCAAGGCTGGTATTGCCGCAGAAAATTTTCCATTCTGCACCATAGAACCCAACTCAGGCATTGTTTTCATTCCCGATAAACGCCTGGATAAATTAGCCGCCATTGTAAATCCACAAAAAGTTATTCCAACCACCATGGAATTTACAGACATCGCTGGCTTGGTTGCTGGTGCCTCTAAAGGTGAAGGCCTGGGTAATCAGTTTCTGGCAAACATTCGCGAGACCGATGCAATTTCCCATGTAGTGCGTTGTTTCGAAGACAGCAAGGTGACTCATGTGTCAGACAAAATTGACCCTGCCTCGGATATAGAAACCATCAATACCGAATTGGCCTTGGCCGATTTGGAAAGCGTTGACAAGTTTCTGGACAAAGTATCAAGAGTTGCCAAGAGCGGCGATAAAGATGCGCAACGACAGGCGCTGATATTAGAGAAAATAAAGGCACACCTGGACGAGGCAAACCCCGTTCGCACTTTAGATCTGACTAAAGAAGAAATTGCAAATCTGTACAGCCTGCATCTACTGACCATCAAACCAGTAATGTACATCGCCAATGTCGATGAAGAAGGCTTTGAAAACAACCCTTATCTGGACACAGTAAATACCATTGCCGAATCAGAAGGCGCTGTGGTGGTAGCAATCTGCAATAAACTGGAAGCCGAAATCGCCGAGTTGGAAGATGATGAAAAGCCCGAGTTCCTCCAAGACCTGGGCATGGAAGAGCCCGGCCTTGACCGCGTAATCCGCGCCGGCTATACCCTACTCGGCCTGCAGACCTACTTCACGGCTGGTGTGAAAGAAGTCAGAGCCTGGACAGTAAAGAAAGGCAGCACTGCCCCGCAGGCTGCCGCAATGATACACACCGATTTCGAAAAAGGCTTCATCCGCGCCGAAGTAGTCGCCTATCAGGACTTCATCGATAATAACGGAGAAAACGGCGCCAAAGAGGCCGGGAAATGGCGCTTGGAAGGTAAGGAGTGCATCCTGCAGGATGGCGACGTGGTACATTTCAGATTTAACATCTAACAAAATTTAAGATCTAACATTTATGTGTTGCTAACAGAACCCGGACAAGAGGTATTTTGCTCTGGACTCAAATATCGAGTATCCTGTATAAATTCCAGCAGGCCTAAGAGGCCCAAGTGCTCCCGATGAAGCTAAAAGATAATTTCAACCGCGAAGAAATTCAGGCATTCTGTGTGCGAAGCGACTTCCAAGCCTGGCTAGCGGTGATCCTTAACTGGGTCATCATCGCGCTGGCGTTTGCTTTGGTGGCCCTGTGGCTCAACCCTCTCACGGTATTACTTTCTCTAGTGTTACTAGGGGGCAGACAGCTTGGCCTGGGTGTGCTGATGCATGAATGTGGTCATGGAACCCTGTTCAAATCCAAACTGTTAAACCAGTGGATCGGTAAATGGCTGTGTGCCGGACCCATGTTCTATCGCATCGATGACTACATGCGTAATCATCTCAGGCATCATGCCAAAGCTGGCAGTGTAGAGGACCCCGACCTTTCGCGCTATCAACACTATCCGGTTTCCAGCGCTTCCTTAAAGCGCAAGATACTGCGCGATATTACCGGTCGCACCAGTTTGAATTTTCTACGCACCACATTTCGCGCTAACAAAATCACTACGGTTAATGAACAAGGCAAGCGGCGTTTCGATAGCAAACAATTTTTTGTTCGACTGCATGCGGGCATTGTCTCCAACCTGGTAATCCTGCTTGCTCTTGCCCTGTTGGGTAGACCGGAACTATACCTACTTTGGCTGGCCGCCTATTTCAGTTTCTATATGGTATTCAGCCGCATTCGTAATCTTGCTGAACATGCAGTGGTGCCAGACCTGTTTGATTCAGACCCCGTTCTGCACACGCGCACTGTGCTGGCGAGATGGTGGGAGCGACTCACCTTTGCCCCCAACCATGTGAACTATCATCTGGAGCATCACTTACTGCCCTCAGTGCCCAAGTATCGCTTGGCCTATTTTCACAAGGCCTTGAAACAAAAAGGTTTACTGGAGTCCGCTGAAATTCTGGTGGGCTACCCAGAATTGATTCGCCGATTAACCACGCAAGAAGTTACTGCCTAAGCTAACTCGATCAAAAACTGCTAACCTACAAACTTTACACAGCAGTTTTATAGCTCACCCTATTCAAACAAACCAGTTATAGATTGCCTGACAATTCTAATTGAGATGCTTAAAATTGTGCAGGCAGGCTCGTTTTATTTAGCGAGACGATATGTTCTATCAACCGCGCTAATTCGATAGCCCACAATGTTTATGTCTCAAGATATTGAGTCCCCACAATAGTGTCTACCTGTGAACTATATGAGCTCGCATGGCATCAAGTTTGCTGGATGGATTATTCTGTGAGGAATAGAATCCAGCGATATTGGCAGAAGATTCTACGAGTTCTCAGGATTTGACACTGGCAATAATAAGCGAGTTTTTCTCTAACAATGCAGGCAGCAATTATAAGCCGGCCAATTTGCAACAACTTTCCTTTACTAGCGTGTATGCTCCTTAGCACTGGTGCTTGTCGTTGGTTGGACGTTTCCGCTACTAATTTCCACCACTAAATGATGGCGCCAGTGCTAGTGCTACGACGCAAGACATCCTGGGCGCACTTGTCCTGGTTTTTCGGCTCCTATTCTCGGAATTGCAGAAAGCAAAACTGTCCAGCAAATAGACCACTAATGGGTCAACTAAGCTACACCAAGTCAGTATATTCAGATAGAATCAGGGTCAATCGAGTTAAAGTAACTCATCTTAGTTTAATAAAAACATCAGGAACTACTATGTATAAGATCAAGCTTAGCCTAATTGTAGCAGCATTATCGCTGCTTTCTCCCGTTCTCGCGAATGCTCAGAATTTGACTCCTCTACAGGAAAAAGTAAGTGCTGCAATGCAGATGAATCACCGCACCGAGGCTGAACTCGCTAGAGACGCTGACCGTGACCCGGTGGCGGCATTAGATTTCATTGGCCTTGAGGACAACATGACGGTTATTGAATTCCTGCCTGCTGGCCAAGCCTACTACACCAAAATTCTGGGCCCGGTACTGGTGGACAATGGCCATCTAATGGTTGTCGATAGCCAGAGCACTTTTGATAGCTGGGGCGATTGGACAGAAATGGATATGTTCAAGATGACCCATCAGGTGCCTATTGATAATCGCTTCAGTCGCACTGCCGGTCGCTACATACCAGGGGAAATTGACTTCGGTGTTCCTACCGCTGACTTATTTCTGCACTTCCGTGAATATCACAACTTCAATGAAGAAGATAATGGCCGTATTAATGCCAAGGTATTTGAGACACTGAAATCCGGCGGCAGTTACGCGATCATAGATCACAGCAGACGTCACATGAAAGAAGAAACCCGTGTGCTAGGCCGTCGTGAAGACCCGGTAGACGTGATCTTGCAGGTTCAGGCAGCCGGCTTTGTATTGGATAGAGCTTCTGATATGTTCTTCGAAGAGAGTGATGATCTGACTCAGGAAGTAGGACAAATTCCTAATATGACAGACCGTTTTTTCCTGGTGTTCAAAAAACCCTAACTTTAGATCGCGTTTTTTCAAGAACGAAATCAGTTTGACGAAGCCCTTAATCTGCGGAACGCTATATTCCATCGGGTTAAGGGCCTTTGTTTTTTGTGCATACAAACAGTATTTTCAAACTCAAGCAACAAAGCCTGGTGCCAATACCCGCATCGTGGGGTATAAGGACAGCAAGGACTATTCCTGCATTAAATACCGAAGGAGCTCTGAATGAAATCTCTAGGACTATTGCTACTGCTTGTATCTGGCTTAGGCTTTACGGCCCTGGCTCAGGATTCCGGCGCGCCCCCCGCTATCTTCAAACCGGGTGCTGAAATAATGGCCGAACTGGACAGAGCTACGGCCTCGTCTGCATCGGCGGGCGGCTGGTCGGTGGCAATTTCACCCGGCGTCTCGATACGTCGACGCAGCAGTTCAGTCGAACAATACGCCATCATTCATCCATGGAGCATGGAGATCTATCAAATTTTGGAAGGCAGTGGTAGCTTCGTAACAGGCGGTTTGCTGGAGCCGCCATTGGCTGAATCCAGCGACCCGAATATTGTACGAACTCAGCATGGTATCAGGGGCGGGCTTGCTCGCCAGGTGACCGCTGGTGATGTATTAGTGTTACAGCCAGGCACGCCACATTGGTTTAGCAGCATCGACGGTGAAACCATCACCTATATGGAAAGCCGTATTATGATCACTACCCACCCCGTTCAATACCAATAGCAATCGACACCAGGACTAGCAAAAAGAATGGCTCCCGTGACGGGTCGTCATTCTTTTTGCTAGTCCTTACTTGTGTGTCTAAACGGATACACCCAGACTGGTTTTTCAGTACTATAATCACGAATGGCTCTCGGTGGGCAATCGGCCTATTTGTTATTGCCGGTATTGGTGATCCGCCGCTCGCGTGAAGCGCAAACTCCTTGTCGTGAAAGACGTGCAAATTTGCCTTGTGACAGCGGGTAATCGAAGGTGCAGCTCGCATTATGCAATACACGGGCTCGCCTAAAGCTCTTGTGAAGTATCACGCAAAGCGTAGCCGGTCGGCTACAAGCCCTGGTTATACGCCTCCCTTTTGATTTTTATTATGAAGTCCGATTACCTTTCCAGAATGTCCAGACTTGGGTTTTACATCCTTTATTTTGTTGAGCAGCTGTGGGGATATAGTCCATTTTTGGCCCGATTCAGTAATAACCGTCACGGTTTTCTGATTAAATTTTACGAGAGTGCCGATTTGACGGTCTCGCCCGGAGGGTCTGAAGCTGACTCGTTCCCCCCGACTAAACCGCGTCATCTCATTGTGAGCGTGCATGGACTCCAGGAATTTGAGGCGTTCGACGATACGATGGTTGAGTTCTATCAGTTCGTCTTCGGTTAGCTTGTCAATGTCGATTGTCATCGAATTGTTCCTTTAGGCCATTGGGCGCACAGCGCCTGGTTGAGCGGCCAAGCACTCAGTACTTGTTCGAGTGAGGAGCGGAGCGACAAAAATAGCTTCAACTGTAGGTTAGGTGAATCAGTCAATGTCCAGAGCTGCTTTTCTGGCGGCTTCATACTCCTTGTCGGAAATCGTGCCTTCATCGCGAAGAACCTCAAGCTCTTTCAGTTTATCCGCCAAGGCGGATTGAACTGGTTTCTCACTAGACTCCGCCACTCTAGCGGCCGCCTCAAGTATCTCGTCTGGCGATTTGTATGCCAGCTCGCATTCCTTCTCTACGGAAGTGACTCTAAGAGCCTCATATTCGCCCTTTATTTGTGCGTACTCCGACGCTTGCGCACCATCACCTCCTTCAAGGGCGAATAAAGTTGGCCAGAACAAAACTAAGCCGACTCCCATTTGCCAATTATCAGCAGACCGCTTCTGCTTGAGGCTTTGATAAAGGGTATTTGTCCGTCTACCAATGTGGTCCATCTCTAGCGCAACTTGTTCGCAACTATAGTTTGCGTACTTCAGTTTGCGTACTTCAACGGAGAAACATAGGCCGCATCAATGTTGTCTGGATTAGACGCGCAAGCAACCAGTAGCAAGAGTGTTAGAACCAAAATAGACTTCGTCATGGATTCCCTTTTCCGTTTTGGTGAGTGTGCTTGGGAATTGTACCACAAGGTTCTAAAAAATCTGGCTAACTAATTCCAGCACTGCGAAAGCTGAGCATAGGACTATGCCTGCCATTTCGGTGTTCAGCTTCTATTCATCCACCCTCGATATGATCAGACCAGGATAAATTTCTAAGACAGCCTTGTTATCAATCTGTGAAGCAGGAGAGTGTTATGGTCATGAAAAAAATTCTATGTAGCGCGTCAATTATCGCAGCACTTGTATTGAGCCAGGCTGCGTCGGCGGACAGTCGCAGCCATCGCCGTGGTTATAATGACTACGGTTATAGTTACGCTTATGGCGGTCATAACTACCGTGATGGCCACCGTAATAACTATCGTACTAACTACCGCAGAAATCATCGGGCTAACTCTTATCACCACGGCTTTCGTGATCGACGCTATAGAAGCAGCTATCATGCCTATTACGGTAATCGCCATTCTCGCCGTGGACACTACGATTCCGGCAGTTTCGTAGGCGGGCTGGTTTTAGGCTCATTGTTTAGTTATCCACGCTACTCCAGCCGAAACCATGAAACTGTGATCTACAGAAATGTGCCAGCCACCCGCACCAGAGAAATCGTGTATGTGGACAAATCTGAGTCTCAAAACACAGCCCCGGTTACCAGCGGTCGCCGATTGCTGAGGGACTTGGAAGGGAACTGCTTCGAGAGACTAGTTGGCGAGAAGGGAGACGAAATACGGCTTCAGTTGAACGCTGGAGAATGTAATTTTTAGTCAGACTTTTATCAGTCTGCGCTATACTTCTCATGCTATATCTCTTTCCCAGGATTACAGGAGGTTTCAAAAGTTATGAGAAATAGTAGTGCAGTTATTTCCCTTCTATTAGTTCTATCTGGTTGTGCCAGTTCGCCACTTGATAGACGCCAGGTCGTGATTTATTCAAACGCTGAAATGGCCGAGCAGGGCATTCGTAGCTACCGTCAAATGCGGGCTGAGATTCCCATGACCACCAACCCCGGAGAATTACAATACGTGCAATGTGTGGCGAACTATGTAGTTTCTGCACTGGACGTTGAAGATCAAAACAGATTCGAATGGGAAGTCACTGTTTTCGACAGCGAGCAGGCCAATGCCTTCGCATTACCGGGGGGTAAGATCGGCGTCTACAATGGCTTGCTTCCGATAGCAGTGAATCAACACCAGTTAGCAGCAGTAATGGCTCACGAGGTAGGTCATGTACTGGCAGATCACAGCAACGAACGTGCAAGCCAATCAACACTGCGCAATGTGGGTATCGTGGCTGCACAAATCCTGGGGGCATCAGACACAACGCTTCAAGTGTTGGACACCGGGTCTCGGCTGGGTATTTTCTTACCCTTTAACCGAACTCAAGAGAGCGAAGCTGATTCCATCGGCGTGATACTCATGGCAGAAGCAGGCTTTAATCCCGAAGAGAGTATTAACCTGTGGCTTAATATGAGCGCCGATGACGGCCCACGCCCGCCGGAACTGCTATCGACCCACCCTTCTCCGTCTTCTCGCATGGCGCAGTTACGAGAGTTGATGCCGATGGCAAATGCGCTGCGTGACTCTGCCCGAGGCAAGGACAGGAACCCGGACTGCGTGCTGAATTAATCAGGATCAAGCCAAATTACTACCGTAACTTGCGAGGTCTTTTGCCGTTCGCAGGACAGAGCCTCTCTTGACGCCAGCAGTCTTATATATAGTAAAGTTTTTAATTTACTATATAGGACGAAAAATGAGCTATACATAATTTCAGCTTTCAAAAACAAATGTCCGCAGTTCCAGGCGCATCCAAATCTACTAAGCTTGGCACATATAGTGGTATTGTCCCTTTCGCAACCCAAGATGGTGAATTCTTCATGTTCTGCATTCGCCTCGGACGGTCGCCAAACCTCAGGCTGTGCCGAGGTGCTGCTTGAGAATTCCTGTTGCCTCTGGTTTCTCAGGGAGCAGGGGGGTTCTGCCCTTACCTTACCCTCCCTCTTTTCTTTTCTTTCTTTCCTTTCTTTGCCTTTTCGTTTGCAAACCCCGCTGTCGGCGTCCACAACAATAGACCTGCTGCAATTTTCACACTATTGCCCGATAGCTGATAAAGTAGACATTGCGTCTTTTTCAACAAAGCATAGATAGCGTTTTATGGAAAATTCTCCGGTCCTCCAATCAGCAACAAGTCCCTGTCTCAATTGTGGGAATGCAATGCAAGGCAGTTACTGCGCCAGTTGTGGTCAGGAAGTGAAGGAATTGCGGCGTCCTTTCTTCAAACTTAGCCTGGAAGCAATCCATTCTTTGTTAGAACTTGATGGCCGCGCGTTTCGAACTCTGTTCTGCCTGTTATTCAAGCCGGCGTTCCTGAGTCTTGAATATTTTAGCGGACGTCGAGCAAGCTATTCTCCGCCGTTGCGTTTGTTTTTAATAATCAGTGTTACGTTCTTCCTGCTGGTTAGTCTTTACACGTCAATCCGGTCTATTGACGAAGTGTTGCGTGGCGAAACAGTCGAAACAACATTACAGAGCCCATCTCTGCAAGGCGAGCAGTTGATTGATAGTACAGCCGATGTAGCAGATTCAGAAGAAAGTGATGAAAGCAGTTTCGAGAACATCGAGAGCTTTGTGAATGACATAAGTCTGCCATTCTTTACTGAGCAAACAAATGAAAACCTGCGTACTGCGATGAAGGCACAGGCGGAAGCCAATCTGAATACTCTGCTGGAAGACCCGGTAGACTTTGCCAGTGGCTATTTGGAATACATCACTATTTTTATGTTATTGATGATGCCACTGCTGGCACTTATTCAAAAAGTGCTCTACATAAGAACAGGCCATTATTATGTAGAGCATCTTGTGCTCACGCTGCACAATCACGCATTTATCATTCTCGCGACTTTTGTGAATATACTGTTCGGTATAGTTGAAGGCATGCAAATAATGCTTGTCAGTTCACTGTTTGCTTATACAGGAACGGCGATTTTTATTTGGATGTGGGCCTATTTGTTTCTGAGTTTGAAAAATTATTTTCAACAAGGTTATGGGGTAACCCTGTTGAAATTTCTAATCACAACTGCTCTTTATGTCACCACTATGAGTTTTGGGATTGCAATCTTTTTCGGTATACTCTTTTTCCTGTTTTAATCGTTGCAATACGTCATGGTTGCTGTTGTAAGTGCACATCCATTTGTGGAAATGGGAACGATAAGCCTTCATCGCCAAAAGTCTTATATACGTCTTCGTTGAGTTTGAAAAATACCCCCCAATAATCTGCTGCGTTTACCCATGCTCTTACTACTATATTTACTGAACTCTCAGCCAATCCTGTCAACGCAATAAAATGCTCTGGGTCTTTTAGAATACGATCATCAGCGGCGATCAGTCGATTCAATACCTGGTAGGCCTTGTCTATGTCATCGCCATAAGCAATTCCAAACACCCAATCCACGCGGCGAGTTGCTTGAGTGGAATAGTTAATCATCGAGCCAGTAGCCAATGGACCGTTTGGAATTAGTACAGTTTTATTGTCTGGCGTAGTAAGTTTGGTAACGAAAATTTGAATCTCCTTGACGGAACCGGTATAGCCCTGAGCTTCAATAACGTCAGCCACCTTGTAGGGTTTAAAAAACAGGATCATCACCCCGCCGGCGAAGTTCTGTAATGTTCCCGACAGCGCCAAGCCGACAGCAAGACCGGCCGCACCGAGAATGGCTATGAAGGAAGTCATTTCTACACCCAGTACGCCAAGTGCAGTAATGTAGACCATCATCTTCAATAAGATAGATACCATGCTGCCCAGGAAGCTGGTTAACGAAGGCTCCACGGCGCTTTCGTCGAGTACCTTCCTGGTCAAGGCGACGAGCATCTTTGCTATATATAATCCAATCACCAAGGTCGCCAAGGCGGCTAGAAGTTTAAGTCCATAAGTAACCGCTAATGCAGTTAATGCTGAGGGGTCTCTCCATAGTTTTACCTTTTTTACTTTCTCCTAACGACAAAAGGAGAAGATCGCAGAATCTCCCCCCATCTTAAGCCTGTAAGCCTGTACTGTTTTCTATTAACTCTTTCGAGTCTTTCTCTGGGCTCTAGGTTTTTTTTTCCAGTTGTACAGCGCGAGCAACCAGAGAGTATTCCTTCACCTCGCCTTCCATTTTTAAAGTGGATTGCGACCCGGCATCTTGCGCGTAGTGTTCCGCCTGCTCTCCGCTGAGCACGTATTCACTGAGAATTCCATAAACTACAGAACGTTGCATACTGGTTTCAATAGGAACAAAAAAGCCATAATCTTCGAATGTAATTCGCGCATAAGAATCACCATCTACCAGGATCATCCAGCAACCTTTGGCCTGGCATACTTCAGTAACCTGGCCATAAATTTTTATCATTTCATTCTGGTAGTTTTCATCAATGTTCGCGATAGCCTGCTTTAACGAAATAGCATCTCCCTCAAGCGGCATGGAAGCTCCGAAGGATTGCTCGGCACGAAAACTTCGGTCTGCACCGGCATCAAAAGCCAACAATGCCGTAAGGCAGAGTAGCGACTTGTTAGTTATTTTCATCTTGTCTCTCCTTGATTTCTTCGTTCGACATATTTTTCAACCTAAGCACGTTCTATCAGTTCAGATACTCATAAAGATTTCAGAAACGCAATCAATTGCTGTTGCTGGCCAGCACCAAGAGTCGCATAAACATCTGTCATCAAAGATTGATCCGAATCTTTAACAGATTTTACCCGTTCCTTAAAATAAGTTACCCAACGGCGGCCATCTTTACTTTGAATTTGCACAGCCAGTTCAGAATCATTCCGATAGCGGCCACGGATTATGGTGCCATCTTCTTGTTCTACTTCTTTCACTTCATAGCCACTAACGATTAAAGCTGAAGGATTAAGTAAGGCCTGCAGTAAATCCGCATCGTTTAAACGATTGCCTAAGCCATCAAGAGAAGGGCCTACACTTCCACCCTTGTCATTGTAAGAATGGCAGCTACTGCAAGTGGCTGGCCCATTAAAAAGTTGCTCACCTGCAATAACATCAGGATCATTACCTGGCCCCGAGCCATCATCCGTCAGGTTTAAAGCAGGCTTTCCTTGCAGATTTCGGATGTAGCTAGCGACATCGAAAATTTCTGTTTCACTAAATGAACCCGACCACGCCGCCATGCCAGTGCCAGATCGTCCTTCGCTAATTACTGCAAGCAATTCCTGGTCAGACAGTCGGTTTGCCATTCCATCGGTTAAGGGTTTGCCCATGGTCTGACCCTCACCCAGGACTCCATGACAAATCTGGCAATAGGCGTTATATAATTCCTGTCCTTCACCCACACCTGCTTGTGCAGCGGAAGACAGGAAACAAAATGTCAATACCGTCACTAATCTTTTCAGGATTGGTAAGCCGATAGCAGTTGAAATATTTGTGGTTTTCAAATTTATTGCCTATGGGAGTATTGCTGCGTTCGGGGATTGCTTGTGTAGCCGTTTATAGACTAAACAAAATATAGTTTCCGGTGGAAATACCTGTTGCTATACCCTCGCGAGTTACAGGGTCTCGAGTACCAGAAGCGATGCCAATATATTGCTTTCCATCGATGGTGAAACTGGTTGCAGGCGCGTACACGCCACTACCGGTTTGAAATTTCCAAAGCACTTCGCCGGTTTCATCGTTCATGGCGTAGATGTACCCATCGGGAGCGCCGGAGAAAACCAAACCACCACCGGTGGACAATGTTCCTGCCCAATTGAAATTTCCTGGCATTTCTTTTTGCCAGGCAATTTCGCCGCTGAGCATGTCAAAAGCCACTACCCAACCAGTGCCAGTGGTATCAAATTGCGGAGTACCGCCTAAATCCATAGTACCAGGTCGGGCCTCGCCATCTCGACGAATAAAGCGCGTGCCCCATTCTGTTGTGGGAATATAAAGCATATGGGTGTCAGGGCTATAAGAAGCTGGGGGCCAGTTCTTGCCTCCATAAAGACCGGGAAATACCATGGTGTCCGCTGGCTCGTATAACTCTTGCTTTAGCACCGGCTTGCCGCGCTCATCTCTCTCGGCCCAATTAACCCGGGTGTATTCGCCAGCATAGAGAAAGTCGCCGTTCATTCGGTCCAGCGCATACACATGCCCGTTTCGAGACACCTGTACGATCATTTTGCGCATTTGCCCGTTATACATCTCTTCGATGACCATCGGCTCAGATGTGGAGTCATGATCAAATTCGTCTCTAGGGGATGTTTGAAAATACCAGCGCAGATCGCCGCTATCAGCATCCAAAGCTACAACAGAATTTGAATACAGATTGTCGCCCGCTCGCACTACGTTGTTTATATCTGGCCAGGGATTACCCGTGCCCCAAAAAACCATGTCGGTTTCTGGGTCATAAGTACCGGTAACCCAAGTCGGCGCGCCGCCTGTCTTCCAGGAATCCCCCAACCAGGTCTCATTACCTGGCTCACCCTCGGCGGGGGTTGTGTAGAAGCGCCAGCGACGCTCGCCAGTGTTTACATCGTAGGCATCAATGTAGCCGCGAATACCATACTCACCCCCACCAACACCAATCAATACCATGTCTTTCACAACCAGCGGAGCACCAGTTACGGAAAATGACTCCCGGTGATCACCCACTTCGGCATCCCACAGTTGAATTCCTGTGGCTGCATCAAACGCCAACAGATGCGCATCCAGGGTTCCCCAGAAAACTTTCTCTTCATGTAAGCTAACTCCACGATTATGGGGCCCACAGCAAAGATCCACATTCTCGAAATCATGGTCGTACCGCCATAGCTCATCGCCGGTTAGGGGGTCAACTACAATCAAGTGACTGTTAGCTGTGGTCAGATACATGCGGCCATCATTAACCAGGGCAGTCACTTCAAAAGCACCACCGGTCACGCCGGTCTGTTTGATCCACACCGGTCTCAGGTTCACGACAGTATCTCGATTTATCTGATCATCCGGCATATAACGCCAGGCACCGTAGTTCTTGCCGTAAGTAACCCAGCGATCGGAATAGTTCTGTGCATTCTCCAGAATCTCTGTGCTTACGTTCTGGGCCGTAGTCGCCGATGGAAGCAAGCAAGTGCCGAGAACTACCACGAACAGTGGCTTTAAAAATTTAGTCATCTGAATAACCTTTATAAACATTGAATGGCTTTGTTTCTAGCTGAATTCTGGGCTGCGATGACGCTGCGTGATTATCCCTGGCGCCCAGCAGCAAATCGGAGTCCAATTAAGCTATAAACCCCCTACTTATGTCAATTCGCAGGCCTTAAAATAGCCACATTATCGGGACGAAATCAACTGATTCGGTCTTGTGCCGGGCAAATTGCACAAAAACCAACTGCGTCATATCATCAGCCCCTGTACGACGCGCTTCACACCAACTGCTGTTTGCATAATTAAGGATAACAAGATGATTGTTTACGGTGTAGCACTGCTATCTACCTGTCTCATTCTGGGGATGTTAATTGGGGAAGCACTAGGTATCGCTCTTGGCGTGGAAGCCAATGTTGGTGGTGTCGGTATCGCCATGCTATTTCTGGTGCTAGCCAGCAACACAGACAAATTCAAGCCCCTGGTTGAGGGTGTATCCGCAACAGGAATTCAATTCTGGTCGGCTATGTACATTCCCATCGTGGTAGCCATGGCCGCCAGGCAGAATGTCGTGGCGGCCTTCGAGGGGGGCATGCTGGCAGTAGTTGCGGGTGTTGCTGCCGTGGTAGTCAGCTTTGCTCTGGTTCCAGTGCTCAGCAAGATTGGTCGACCAGATATCAGTAGCGAGGAGAATCAATAATGGAAGTCCTCGAAACTGTCTTTGTTAGAAATTCTCTTATTGTCGCCTTCGCAGTCGTTGGCGTTACCATCTGGTTCTCCTATCTCCTCGCAGACAAACTCACTAAGGGACGAATCCATGGTTCTGCCATTGCCATCGCATTGGGTTTAGTCGCGGCTTACTTCGGAGGCAAAGCCACTGGCGGTAGCACTGGCGTTGCGGATATTACACTGCTAGGCGGCATTGGCCTTATGGGTGGGGGCATGATGCGGGATTTCGCCATTGTGGCCACAGCCTTTGGAGTGAAATTAGGTGAGTTAAAGAAAGCGGGGCTGGCTGGTGTTGTTTCAATTTTTGCCGGTGTGATTGTTTCTTTTGTTGTGGGTGCGGTAGTTGCAATCCTATACGGTCACACCGACCCGGTTGCGGTTACCACAATAGGTGCTGGTGCGGTTACTTATATCGTTGGCCCGGTAACCGGATCGGCGCTAGGCGCTGGTTCCGATGTCATCGCCTTAAGTGTGGCAGCCGGTCTTATCAAATCTATTCTGGTGATGATAGGAACGCCTTTGGTAGCCAAAGCCATTGGTCTAAACAATCCGCAATCGGCGATGGTGTTCGGTGGGCTAATGGGAACTACTTCCGGTGTTGCTGCCGGTCTTGCCGCCACCGACCCCAGGTTAGTTCCTTATGGTGCAATGACAGCAACATTTTACACCGGTGTGGGTTGCTTACTCGGTCCATCGATATTGTTCATTGTCGTCAACGCGCTGTTATAGGGTTTCTAATTCTTGCTGCAAAAGACTTGCTGAAAAGACTCGTTAAGTAGAGACTAATTTTTTAGAATGTAGTAGTCAGTTACAAGAGATCGTTATAAATGTCTGAAAATAATTTTCCTCATCTGAATAAGGACAACAAGGAGATCGCTTTAGTTGAAGACGATAACTCCTATAGCTACGCCGATGTAAATCAGTGTATTGATAGATTCGCCAGCGGTCTGCTCAATGGTAGCGATGACCTAAGAGAAGAACGTATTGCCTTTTTCATTCCCGCAAGTATGGATTATGTAACAACCATGCACGGTGTTTGGCGCGCTGGTGGAATTGCCGTTCCTCTAAATGTCGCTTCTGCTGTCTCGGAATTAGAACACTACTTAAGTAGTGCCAGCGTCACGCGCATGATTGCCAATGGTGAATACCAGGAATCCTTAGGTGAGCTCTGTGCGGAAATGAATATCGAGTTGATGTCGGTAGCCGACGTAATGGTGGATGAACCAGTCCAGCTTCCCGAAGTTTTACCAGAGCGTCGCGCGATGATGTTGTTCACCAGCGGCACCACGAACAAACCCAAAGGTGTGGTCAGTACACACACAACGATATGTGCTCAGATTACCACTTTAATAGACGCCTGGAGCTGGACCGACCAAGATGTAATTCCTTTGTTTCTGCCTTTGCATCATATTCATGGCATTATCAATATTCTGAGCTGTGGTTTGTGGGCCGGCGCTACGGTACATTTATTTGCGAAATTTGATATCCCTAAAATAACAGCCGAAATAGCTGCGGGTACTTACAATGTATTTATGGCTGTGCCAACGATCTACGTAAAACTGATTCAGTACTTTGACACAATCGATGCCGACGAAGTCAGCAAGGTCTGTGATGGTTTCAGACCAATGCGTTTGAATATTTCCGGTTCTGCGGCTTGCCCGGTCAAACTCTTCAATCAATGGAAAGAATTGACCGGCCAGATATTGTTGGAACGCTATGGCATGACGGAGATAGGTATGGGACTCTCCAATCCTTACGATGGCGAGAGAAGAGCCGGGCATGTGGGCCAGCCGCTACCAGGGGTGGAGGCGCTATTGTTCGATGAGGACGATAATCCAATTAGCGAAGAGAACACGCCGGGTGAAATTCGAATCAAAGGCGACAATGTCTTTCTTGAATATTGGGCTAATGAGAAAGCTACGGTAGAAAGTTTTCGCGATGGTTGGTTTTGCACTGGTGATGTTGCAGTTATCGACGACGGCTACTATCGCATCATGGGTCGCTCTTCCATCGACATTATTAAATCTGGTGGCTACAAACTTTCCGCGCTGGAGATTGAAGGCACGCTGCTAACCCATGAAGATATTTCCGAGTGCGCGGTGATCGGGATTGAAGATGAAACCTGGGGAGAGTCCGTGCTGGCCTTCATAGGACTGAAGACGGGCGCAAGCATGGAATACACTGATCTTAAAAGCTGGTGTGACGGCAAGATGTCTTCCTACAAAATCCCAAAGGAGATAAAAATAGTTGATGCATTACCTCGTAATGCAATGGGGAAGGTAACTAAACCCGATTTGAAAAAATCACTGTAGCCAAAAATTATTTGATAGCTGCAATTTATTGATGAAGAGAACTGTTGGAAAATGTTTCGGCTTCATTCTTAACAGGATATTTTTGAGAGGTGCAGCAATGAACAAATCAGTCTGCCTGGAGAAAGCGGCTTGCTTGTTGCCAGGTCTGTTATTGCTCCTGATACATAGTCAGTCCTCGGCAGCCGATTCCTTGCAGGAAGTTACACAAAAATTTCAGGGAAACTTCGAGCTGGTCAGCTACTTTCAGTTTCCTGTCCAGGGTGAGCCAATCGATATGAATTATATCGGGCGACTCGGTTATGACGCCTTTGGTAACATGGCTGGTCTGGGAATGCCACGAGATTTGACTGCACAAAATGATGCTTCAGATGAGAGAATTACCGGTGGTTTTGCCTATTGGGGCAAAGTGAGTTTCGATGTACAGAACAGTATTGTCATCCACCATGTTGAAGGCTCACCCATGGTTCCTGAATGGGTTGGAGGAGACAATGTTCGCCACTTTGAGTTTAGTGATGGCCTGTTAAGACTTTCTCTGAAAAATAGTTCCGGGCGCATTACTGCTACTCTTGCTTGGAGAAAACTTCCTTAGACCCTTCAATCTCAATTGGCTTTCGATAGTGCTTTCGGTAATGAACCTGAGTTCATCTAAATGATGGAATTTGACTAGCTCCAAAGTAATTGTGTTGCGTGGGTCAACTTCCGGCTATGCCGGATTCCCTGCCTCCGGGAGAAGCCATGCGCTACTTCATTGCATTTGCCTATCTATTTCTATTGGTCAAGACAATCAAGCCGGGCGTGCTCTGCCCCGAGCTTCAGCATTCTGCGCCACAGGGTTTTTGGGCTCCTCCTGAACCTTGAACACAAATAAGCGTGGACATTTGCAAACCTGGCCTTTAGATTCCAGGGATGTCTAGTCGAGGTATTGTAAATGCTGCATTCGCGTCCTATTTCCACATTCTTATGTTTTTCTATATTTTGCTCATCCCCGGTTCTGGCTCAAACCAGCGATGCTGAGCTGCTACAGAGTTTGAGTTTCGTTTCCTCCAGCATGCTGGAGGATCCACCTGCGCAGGATTGGTTATTATGGCGTCGTACATACGATAGCCAGGGGTTTAGTCCCTTATCACAAGTTAATAAGGAAAACGTGGGCCGACTGGTTCAAGCCTGGAAAACAGATATCTCACCAGGACCGAATATGGCCACGCCTCTGGTACACGATGGCGTGATGTTTCTTGCCGACACGCGGGACACAATATTGGCTCTGGATGCCCGCTCTGGGGCCGAATTGTGGCAATACAAACACCTGTCGGAGTCTGGGCCTAATGCCAAGATCGGTATTGCACTGCACGGGAATAAGGTACTGGTTCCGACCTTGGATCTTCATCTGATTGCTCTGGACAATAAGTCCGGCTCGGTGCTGTGGGATCATGAAATTATTGCGCCTGCTGCGGGTCCTATTCCGTACTCCTTAAGAGGGTCTCCCCTTGTAGCGAATGGCGTGGTAATTCAAGGTGTGACCGCGACTATGACCCCCGAGGGGGGGTTCATAGTAGGCATCGATCTGGACAGTGGTGAGGAAATCTGGCGGTTTCATTCCATTGCCCGCCCGGATGAACCCGGTGGCAATACCTGGAACAATCTTTCACTGGGAGAGCGAAGCGGTGGTTCGGTATGGGTATCTGCAAGCTATGAACCAACATTAGATCTAGTATATTACGGTACGGCGCCTACTTATGATACAGCCCCTCTTCTACCATCGTTGGGCCTACCCGAAGTGAGCAACGATGCGCTTTACACCAACGCAACCATCGCTCTGCGACCGAAGACCGGAGAGTTGGTTTGGTACTACCAGCACATGGCCAATGATCAATGGGATTTGGACTGGGTATACGAAAGACAGATTGTGGATTTGGAAATTGATGGTGCACAGCGCCGAATCATTGTTACTGCGGGGAAAATGGCCCTGTATGACGCGCTGGATGCCGCCAGTGGCGAGTACCTGTTTTCCATCGATGTGGGCCTGCAAAATATCGTTACGAGCGTGGACCCGGACACTGGAGAAAAAACACTACATCCCAATGCAATTCCAAATTCAGAGCGGGCCCATTTACTCTGCCCTTTTTCCAATGGCGGCAGAAATTGGCAAGCAGCGGCGATGAACCCAGAATCAAAAATGTTGTTCCTGCCCCTGGCAGAAATTTGCATGATGGCAGGCCCTACTACTGACCAGGGCGGGCTGCTAAGTACTGGTGTTGCCTTAACTCCAGCACCGCTTCCCGGTAATGATGGAAAATTCGGGAGATTGCAGGCAATTAATTTGGAAACCCGGGAAATAAGCTGGAACTTTCGCGAAGACGTACCTCCCACTTCTGCCGTTTTAGCAACCGCAGGGGGGCTTATTTTTGGGGGTGCACTCGACCAATCATTCAAGGCATTCGATCAAGACAATGGCGAAGTTTTATGGGAAACGGACCTTGGCGACATCCCTGCTTCTTTCCCGATTAGCTACTCCATCGATGGCAAGCAATATATTGCCGTGGTAATTGGTCAACCCAGCATACATGCAAACATATGGCTGGGAGTCGTGTCTGCTTTTCTTGGAGCCAATGGCGCCAGTTTGAGAAATTTATCGAGAACCGGCCCCGCCGTGGTAGTTTACGCATTGAACTAATTGGACTCTACACTTTTCATGTTTGCTTAACTTCAAAACACGCCCTATAAAATACCAAGTAAGGACTTTGAATGGAATCAATCTACTATGTGCTCTGCTGGCATTGTCACCGGCGTTGTAAGCATTGCTATGAGGATCGTTTTCGTCCCTACATCAGGGATGAACTTGAGACAATCGTGTCTGAGGCCGAGAACAATTATCCGCGTATCATCGACAATCTTCCCGAACGCATGACTTATTCGGAAGCGGGCGATAGCAGGAATACGAATAGCTGCCAGGAAAAGACCGGCAAAATCATTCTTTCTGGCGGTGATGTGCTAACCGAACCCGTGCGCGAACGCATTCTTTATCCAGTATTGGAAGCATTGCAGACGAAGTATCAGAACAATGGTGGCATAAAGGTAGTTGTACAAACCACCGGCGATCTTTTAACACCAAAAATTATCGACGAATTGCTAAGCCGAAATGTGTGGTCCATTTCGGTTTCTGGCATGGACGATTTTCATGTCGGCATGGAAGGAGATAAGAAAAACACACTGGCTAAAAAAATAACGACGATGTTAGAAGATGCCGGAGTCAAACATGCAGATGGCGAGAGAGACGAGCGTGCACTGGAACGAGGCCCTGTCTTTAGTATGTTTGGTGCCAACGAAGATACCTGGATTGGGAAACTTTGGCCCCGTGGTCGTGCCTGGGAAAATGGGCTTTCCCGCGCGACATTAGACGACAATTTCTGCGCTGCCTGGTCAGGTGGATTAAACTTTCTACAACATGGTTATGCAGGATCGGAAGTCTCCATAGATCCCAGTGGTGATGTTTATCCTTGTTGTATTAAAACCGCACACCCGCTTGGCAATCTTACCGAAGAACCTCTGTTAGAAATTCTAGACGATCTGGCGGGGATTCCTGCCATAGAGGCTATCAATGCGGGCCGGCCCGAACGCATGGGTCTCACCCATGATTGGGATGAAGCAAAATTTGTCGAGGCATCCAAAACGAAGACTCCCACGGGGGATGACTACGGCAACCTGTGTATTGGCTGCGACAAATTCCATGTAGAAATATTGGGCTCAGTTCTCGACGAAAAACGTCGGGAGCGGCGTGCGCAGCGCATGGGCGTGTTGGCGAGCAATGGCTAGGGAAGCCCTCAGCTCGACAGTAGTTGTGATCCGGCTTGTTTGCTTACTGGGTCTTTTGAGCTTTACCCTGGCAGCGACGGCAGCAGAGCTAAATCTCTCTGATTGGCACTCTATCGAAAAACAAGCACAGGGCGACACTGTTTATTTTAACGCCTGGGGTGGTGAAACCAGAATTAACCGGTATCTAAATTGGGCCGCCACGGAACTCAAACAACACTACGATATCAATCTGCAACACATAAAGATAGCAGACACAGCACAGGCAGTGTCGAGAATTCTTGCGGAGAAACAAGCGGGCAACGATGCTAATGGCGCCATTGACCTGCTTTGGATAAATGGTGAAAACTTCGCGGCGCTGAAACAAAACGATCTTCTTTTTGGCCCCTGGGCTGAGTCGCAACCAAATTTTCCTCTGGTCAACGCGGAGCGCTTTCCTGAAATGCGTGAAGACTTCACGGTTGCCACCGAAGGCCTCGAATCGCCGTGGAGTAGATCGCAGTTGGTATTTTATTATGATAGTGAACGGGTCAATACGCCGCCAAAATCAATTGCGGAATTACTAAGCTGGGCAAAAGCTAATCCAAGCGAGTTTACTTATCCACGACCACCTTCTTTCCTGGGCACTACGTTCTTAAAACAAGCTCTACTGGAATTGAGTGATCATAAAGAAGTGTTTTATGCACCAGCATCCGACTCGGATTTCGACCTCGCCAGCGCAGCACTGTGGGAATATCTGGACACACTACACCCGTTGCTATTGCGTTCTGGTCGTTATTTCCCAAGCTCAGCGGCAGATTTACGAAGGCACATGGGAGATGGAGAGACCTCTTTGGCACTGTCATTCAATCCGAATGAAGCGCTTTTGGCCATTCGCTCTGGTGAATTAGCTGCAAGTACCAGAACCTACGTGCTGCGGGCAGGCACAATTAGCAATGTGAGCTTTCTTGCTATCCCTTACAATGCTCAACATAAAGCGGCAGCAATGGTAGTATCAAACTTTTTACTTTCAGTCGATGCCCAGGCGCGGGCAAGCGATCCTGCCCATATGGGCAGTAACACGGTACTTTCCATTGAGGACTTAACTCCCGAAGACGCTAATGTATTTGTTTCGAATGAACTTGAACAGGCCGCAGCCAGCACCGCAGATTTGAATCGCAAGTTGCAAGAGCTGCATCCATCCTGGACACCCGCGCTTGAAGAAGCGTGGATTCAGCGTTACAGCGCAAGATAACTGATGCTTGCCTGGGCATCCACTACCCTGCTCTTTGTTCTTACCGTACCGGTCTTGCTAGGCAGCGCTATTGCCGCCTTACCTGCATTTGGCTATTCCCCTTCGCTGGGAGGCAATCAGTTTTCTCTGTTACCCTGGCGAGAGCTTTTCGATGTGCCAGGTATCACTCATAGTATCTCTGTAAGCCTGATAACTGGACTGGCGGCACCCTTTGTCGCTTTGCTATTGGTTTTCCTGTTCCTTGCAAGCGCCTCCCGAAGCAGGCTTGATAATTGGATTAGACGTCTCCTGTCTCCCTTATTGTCATTTCCGCACGCGGCGGCCGCCTTTGGTCTTGCTTTTTTGATCGCGCCATCCGGTCTACTAAGTCGGCTGTTTTCACCAGGCTTAACGAGCTGGGAGCGCCCGCCAGACCTTCTTATAGTGCATGACAGTTGGGGCATGTCATTGTTGCTGGGACTGATTGTCAAAGAGGTGCCATTTTTGTTGCTGATGTCGCTGGCGGCACTTCCTCAGCTGCAACCCACACAGCGGTTAAAAATTGCACGCTCACTAGGCTATAGCCCGACAGTAGCCTGGCTAAAGGTTGTTGCACCCAGTTTATATCCCCTAATTCGACTGCCGGTTCTTGCTGTCGTGGTATTCGCATCTGCTACGGTAGACGTGGCCATGATATTGGGTCCAACTCTACCACCTACACTAAGCGTCAGGATTTTGGCATGGTTCAACGACCCAGATTTGAATTATCGTTTTTTGGCCGCCGCCGCCGCATTGCTACAACTACTTATCAGTCTGCTGGCTGTGGGTTTATGGTTGCTGTTGGAAAAAATAACGGCCATGTTATGGCGATTCTGGCTCGACTCCAGCAATCGAACAGCGGGTGAACGGTTTTGTTATATTACAGGCCGCTGTGCGATGCCTGCGGTGCTACTTATCATATCCGGCAGCCTGGTTGCTTTGCTTATTAACGCATTTGCGGGTCCATGGCGTTTCCCTTCATCTCTGCCTTCTGCATGGACCGTTCTGCACTGGACCAATAGTTACTCGGATTTGATGGTGCCTTTGTTGAATACATTGATCATTAGCAGCTCCGCAACCCTTATCGCATTAGCCCTGGTTGTCGCGACTCTGGAACAGGAACGGCGGCGTGGAGCTGGGCGAGCGACTGCATTTTGGTTTCTTTACCTGCCCCTGCTCGTGCCCCAGGTGGTTTTCCTGTTTGGCATGCTAGTGTTAGCCGAATTTGTTCATTGGCAAGCTACCATGAGCCTGGTGATTTTTGGACATTTGTTATTCGTTTTGCCCTATGTGTTCTTGTCTCTCTCCGAGGCGTACAAACGACTCGATCCACGCTGGACTCAAGTAGCCTCTACGCTCGGCGCAAGTTCACTCAAGACATTTTGGAAAATTCGAATCCCCTTATTGCTGGCGCCTTGCCTTACCGCTATTGCCATCGGCCTGGCGATAAGCATCAGCTTATTTCTTCCTACCCAACTGTTAGGGGCGGGTCGAATTACCACCATAACTTCAGAGGCCGTTGCTTTAACATCAGGCGCAAGCAGAAACCTGATTGCCGTCTGGGCCGTAGTGCAGTTATCCCTGCCAATGTTAGGCTTCATGGCAGCGTTATTTATTCCTAAACTGCTGTGGCGAAACCGTGCCGCTATGCAAGAGACCCGATGAGCAAAAACCAGCTTGAATTAAATGATGTAAAGCTCTCTTTAGACGGGAAAACCCTTGTAGAGTTAGCTTGCTGTATAAAAGCTGGCGAGATACTCACCGTAATGGGACCATCGGGGTCGGGCAAGTCTTCATTACTTGCCTATATTGCCGGCTTTTTGGATCCCGTTTTCGATACTACAGGAACGGTCGTAATAAACGGCGAAGACATCAGCGGACTAGCTCCCGAGCAGCGCAGGATTGGACTCTTGTTTCAGGACCCTTTGCTGTTTCCCCATTTGTCTATTGCAGGAAACCTGCGTTTCGCATTGCCGAGGCAGCAAGTTGAGAAAAGTAAATTGATCCGAGAAGGCTTGGAAAAAATTGGCCTTGCAGGATTTGAGAATCGTGATCCCTCCACATTATCTGGTGGTCAAGAGTCCAGAGTCGCTTTACTACGCCTGTTGCTTTCAACTCCAAAAGCTGTGCTATTAGATGAACCGTTTTCCAAACTGGACACGCAGTTGCGAGGAGGGATAAGAACTCAAGTATTTGACAATTTACGTGCGGCTGGACTACCGACAATTCTGGTTACCCATGATCAGGCGGATGCCGATGCCGCGTCAGGTGCTGTGCTTTATTTGGCTTGAATCGCTTCTTTCCCTGAGTTGGGCAACTCTGATCACCAGCGCCATCGCGTCTACTTTAGCGATCAAGGAGGAAACAAAAATAGTCGCTGGTCCAAACTATGTCCAGGGCAATTTTCCTACACCTGAAAAATTTCGGTGTTCGGTGTAGCTAGTCGGCTATCCATAAACCCATACTGTAATCAAGAATGCAGACCAACTTGCTGGTCTTTTTCCTAGCCGTTTTCCTGATCGTTCTAACGGCCCCCTGCCATCCGACCACGATTCAGCGCATCCTGGGTGCCCGCGGAAAGTCCTCCATCCAGACCCACCGTTACAAAACGAAAACCTTCTTCGATGCGCTGCTCGACACTACGGGAATTGGTAGTGATCGCACAGGGCACATCATGTGCAATACAGGCAGCAAGCACAATTTGAATAGCAGATTCAACTTCAGGTGCTGCCGCACTTGCATAGCCCATTGCCGTGCTTAGATCAGAAGGCCCAATAAAAATCACACCTGCACCTGGCACCGAAACTATTTCCTCAATATTATTCACGCCCTCAGCTGTCTCAATCTGAATAATTGCCAACAGTTCACCGTCTGGATCCAAGGGCCAAACATCGGCCTTCCCGTGGTAGTCACTTACTCCCCAATACCATACGGCATTGGAGGGGTTGCGGCCTCGCAAGCCCGCAGGGTAGTAGTCGTCTGCGCCGTTCAACTGAGGATACCGAGTGGCGCGAACCGCCATTTCCGCTTCTTCGGCAGTACTTACTGAGGGGAACATCACGCCGAAGACACCCACATCCAATACCTGTTTTACCTGCGCAAGCACGTCTTCACCTCCGCTGGCGGGAATACGAACAAAAGGCACTACACTGGGCTGAAGATTGCCTTTTTCCAAAATTGAACGCTTATCGGTCATGCCCAACAGGAAAAGGCGAATACGTTCCACATCGAATGGTGCGTGTTCCATATCGATAATAATGAAATCCAAACCAGACCGTGCCAGGGAGCGAGCATTGCTAAGCGAGTAGTCAAAGGACAGCAAACCGAAAGAAGGCTTATCATTTTCTAAAAGTTCAATAGTCTTGTTAAGACGCACTTCTGTGCTCTGCGCGAACGATAGTGGTGACAGACCTAAAAGGGAGAGCCACAAAAGAATTGCAGCAAGGCGTGTTGTTACTTTTATCATTAGTCTTCCTGTTTGTTCCATAGTGAATAGTCTGTAGTAAATAGATAACAAATAGGTTGCGTCCTGATTCTTATGGCTCTGGCAATAGACCACTGGCAGCGTGCAGACTTTCCAGTTCACCTGACAGCAGGACAGATAGTGCCGAGAATTTACCAAGGTTTCAATCACTGAGTCTCTGCCAGCACTGAGCTGAGCATTCCCGTATTGCAGGACGGCGACAGCGATATGTTTGTAAGGCAACAGGATCAGGTTTGTTTTACTGTCACGGTGTTGGCTGACAAACTCCAACAAGGACAAAAAAACCGACCCAGTAATTTGAGCCGGCTTTTTTTTGTGCTAAATCTCTACCTGGCTAAGCCTGCGATTAGCGGGCACTCCAGGCAGGATTGATTAACAACGCAGGATCAGCACCGGGTTTGGGTACAAATTTCTGTGTACGTCCATATTGGTTATCACCACCGTACAAATTACCTTCAGGGTCGACACTGAAAGAATGCACTTCGATATAACCGTCAGGCAATTCACGCGGCACAAGCCAGGTGTATTTAAGATTGCCTTCGAAATCAAAGTTTACGAAACGCAGTGGTCCCAAATCCGTAATCCAGAAATCATCTTCGTTGACGATAATGTCCAGAGGCAGTGTCAGCTCGCCAATTGATTTTACAAATTCGAATTCGACCGGGTCGTCAGTAGCCCTCCAAAGATTGACCCTGCCGCCGGCACGGTCGAGAACAAGTACCCGTCCGCCGGGTCCAACTGCAACTGAGTGTATGGTATTAGTCTGACCTGGGCCTGTGCCCTCGCTGCCAAATTCACCCAGGTAACTCATGTCGCTGTCCATGATCATGATGCGGTTATTATCCAGTCCGTCTGCGATCAGGATACGTCCGTCTGGCATGAACGCGACATCTTGTGGTCGACCAAAGTGGTTTGCGTCACTGCCCGACACATTCTTTTCGCCATAGGTGGCAAGCACCTCGCTGCCATCATTCGCAAGCACATAAATCTGATGGAATGTCTCATTCACTAGCCAAATTCTTTTTTCTACATCGTAAGGATTGATACGAATACGGTGCGGTCCTGGACCTGCTGAGCCTTCACACAGATAGTCCAAATGATCCCAAATCTCAGTAGGCTCGCCATCAGCATTCACTGTGAACAGGCAGTTATTCCAGGTACGGCGGGCTGTGTCTCTGAGTACGTTAAGGCCTGCATGACCAGCGAAGCCAAGAAAATCATCCGGTAAAGGATAGGGAAGAACTGTCTCACCGCGCTGCGCGATAATGATGCGGTCGGCAGATTCCGCCAAGACGCCAGAATTACCGCCAAAGGCATAACCGTCCTGTGCAAAAGGATCGGCCCACAGGGACACAACATCGTAGGGGCTTTCGCCTATAGGGCCGCGGGCATTGCCCTGCTGAGCGAGAGCGGAGCCTGAGACAAGAATTGCCAGGGTGAATGCAACTAGCCGGTTTGGTTTTAACATGATGCAAGTGCCTCTTTGTTTTTGCCAGGCCGTTGGTTAACAGACTGTAGGATCCTTGTTATTGTTTTCCAGTCTATCATGACAAACCAAGCCGCAAAAATTCAATAAACCTCAGAAAATCACAAATTGTTGCAAATCCTCCTGCCTCTGATCCTGCCCCTCAGTAGCAGTTCACAGTTCCGACTTGCTATAGTACTTGCGTAGCGCTCCAGACCAGTTGATTGACTTGAACCTTCATCATGATAGGCTGCTAACAGAAACTAGGAATCACCTCAATAATAGTAAAAAGGCAGACCGTCGCTCCGGCGGGCATCCTTTGCCAGACCCTGGAGGAATTGAATTTGAACACTTCGACCTTAGTGAGAATTGCACCATTGCTACTACTGCTAACCAGCACTGATAACTTTGGCGCGGATCGTGTCGGCGACTTTTCCTTACTGGATCAAATCGGCAATTCGCATCAGATGAGCTGGTATGACGATAATGAGGCCATAGCCCTGCTGGTGCAGGACAACGGCAGTGCAGCCACCCTGAATGCCCTGCCAAGCTATATCGCGCTGCACCAGCAATATGATAGCCAGGGTATTCAATTTTTTATGATCAATCCCATGGGTTTGATGAACCGGGATGCAGTAAACGCTGAAATAAGCGCAGTCACTGAAGACATCCCCGTGCTTATGGATGACAGTCAATTAGTCTCTGAAGCCTTGGGCGTCAGCAAAACCGGTGAAGTGTTTCTGTTCGACCCTAAGTCATTCGAAGTGATTTTTCGCGGCCCTGTGGCCATCGATTTTGAAAACGCACTTCGCGCCGTTTTGAATGACCAGGATATTACAACTACCGCGGTCGCAATGGACGGCGCCGATATTGGCTATCAGGCGAGACCGGCTTCGATCTCCTACGAAAAAGAAGTCGCTCCGATTCTTGCAGAGAGCTGCGCCACCTGTCATAGAGAAGGCGGCATTGCGCCCTTTGCGCTTAATAGCTCTACAATGGTACAGGGCTGGTCACCAATGATTCGTGAAGTGCTAATGACCAAACGCATGCCTCCCGGTCAAGTAGATCCTCATGTGCACAAATTCAAAAACGGTAGAACACTCGCCGTGGAGGAAACCCGCACACTGCTGCGTTGGATCGAAGCCGGGTCTCCCGTCGATGGTACTACCGATCCTCTCGCTGAACTCAGTTGGCCTGACACCAAATGGCTTATTGGCAGCGAACCCGATCTGATTGTGAAGATACCTGCCTATGAAGTGCCGGCTACTGGCGTTGTCGATTACGTGCGGCTCAAGGTACCAATAGTCGGCATGGAAAAAGACCGATGGTTACGAGCCAGCGAATTTATTCCGGGCGACCGCACAGTAGTACATCATGCAACGGGAACTCTTGAAGGTGGAGGTTTGGCTGGCGGATCGGATGTCGCTGTGCTTAATCGCTATGTACCAGGGTCTGAGCCCCGTATTGAACCACCCAACACAGGCGGTCTGGTTAAGAAAGATGCAGTTATCGATGTAACACTGCATTATACAACCAGTGGCAGGGAGGCGGTGGACGAAAGTGAATTTGGCCTGTGGTTCTATCCTGAAGGCGTGGTACCAGAAGAACGACTTAAGGCACGCCTGATTGGTGTGTTTTCGAATAACTGGCAAGATATTCCTGCCCATGCGAAAAACTACGAGATGAGTAATTCCTACATACTACCGGAAGACGCAAACGTCTATTCCTATCATCCACATATGCATTTCCGCGGAAGGAGTTTAAGAATGTTTGCCGACTACCCCGATGGTAGCCGCGAAGAACTAATTAACATTGCGGATTACTCTTATGCATGGCAGCTAACCTACGAATTAGAACAACCCCTTTTCATGCCTAAGGGAACCAGGATTACATCTGTCGGTCATTTCGATAATTCGGCACAGAACCTGGCCAATCCAGACCCTACACGGGCAGTTCCCTGGGGAGAACAAAGCTGGGATGAGATGTTCTTCGGCGAAATTATTTGGAAGAACGCCGGCGAGTAGTTTTACCAGCAACAGTACTAGAAAGGCAGTTAGTAAGGTCTGCCTTTTTACTTTTAGAATTTAGGGAGTCCTGATGAATACCAAATTTTTCCTCGCAGCCATAACTATCATTCTGTGCAGCAATTCGTCTGCTCAAGACTATCAAGTTCCTATGACTGAATGGGGAGTACCCGATTTCCAGGGAGTTTGGAAACACGCCACATTGATGCCATTCGAGCGTCCGGGTGAGCTTGGAGAAAAGCAATCCTATACTGAAGAAGAAGTACTGGCTCTGGAAAGCGTTGTACAACAAAAGTTCGAAGAAAATAATCAACCATTGGATCCTAACCGGCCACCACCTGAGGTTGCGGATTCACTGCCTCCTATCGGGAATTATGATTTGTTCTGGCGCGATGACGCGAAGTTTATTCCTACTATTAACGGCGAATTTAGAACCTCAGCGATCATCGATCCACCCAATGGTCGCATGCCGGAGCGCGTTGCTGGTTTTGATCAGCGAATGCAAAATTTCCGTGGCGGCAGGCCTGGACGTTCAAGTGACGGGCCGGAAGGCCGAGGCCTTGGTGAGCGTTGCCTGGTGGGCTTTGGCAACTTGTCAGGGCCAGTCATGAGCCCGGTTATTTACAATAGTCACTTGCAGTTCACGCAGTCACCAGGCTATGTGGCTATCACGGCTGAGATGGTTCACGATACCCGCATTATCAAAATTACTGATGAACGCAATCCAGCAGGCGAAACTCACCGAAAATGGATGGGCGATTCTATAGGTCGTTGGGAAGGTGAGACACTGATTGTGGAAACCAGGTACTTCAACAATTGGCATACACTGCGGGGTATACCGGTGGAAAACATGAGCATCACAGAAACATTTCGACGAGAAACCGGCAATAAATTGATTTACGGCTTTACCGTAGATGATCCCAGCATTTTTAGCACGCAGTTTTCCGGCGAGTATCCACTTTCAAGAATCGACGAACCGCTTTATGAGTATGCCTGCCATGAAGGTAACTATGGCATGATCGGCATACTGGCCGGGGCAAGAAAACTCGAACAGTTGGAGAGTCAAAAGTAAGCATACGATCCTCCCGACTTTAGCCTGGTTATTAAATTGCAGGGAATTATTATCCGTCTATGTCTATGACGCAGGGAAAGTCTATTCCTGTTAATAACAAGTTAGATCGGATCGCTCGCTCCGCGAGCGATCCGATCTAACGGCAGCCGACAATGAGTATTGCCTTTGTGAGACTACGACGCTTCGCGCTCCGTCTAACAAAGACAATCAACGGGAAATTTTTAAATGACCTTACAGGTAATCTCATGTTAAAAACTCCCGTTATTGTCGGCTGCCGTTAGGCTGCAAAAACACCAAAGAGAGACACATGAAACCAACATTGACAATTGAAGCCCTGCAGGAAGAAGCATCAAAATTTGCAAAGATGGAAACCTCTTACGACGAACCTTCTCTTTATGGTGTAACTGACGGAAAAGCCGTTGGAACATATCTTGAGCACAAATTTACCGCATACCTTGCAGGCATATACGAGTATCAACAAGGTGATTCCGCATCTGGTATAGATCTTCCTGGCCTCGGAGTTGATATAAAAGTGACTAGCTTTAAGCAGCCGCAATCTTCTTGCCCTTTTAAGTCTGCCTCCCAGAAAATATTTGGGCTTGGTTATCATTTGCTAGTTTTTGTCTATGAGAAGACAGATGATGCAGAAAATAGAACTGGTCGGCTAAATATGCAGCACACAATCTTCGTTGAAAAAGAACGCACGGCTGATTTTCAAACCACGAAGGGCTGTTGGATATACTGGAACGAGAGGGAAATAAAGATGATATTGTTGCCTTTATCAACGAAAGGAATTTACCAGTAGATGAAATTGGCGCAGAGCAACTCGCCGATAGAATTATAGAAACACCACCTAGTCAAGGATACTTGACCATATCGAACGCTCTTCAGTGGAGACTTCAGTATGGTAGGGTTATACAGAAAGCTGGTAAGGTTTCAGGCATTTCAAGGGTTCGATGAAAAGTGGCAAAAAAATCTATTGATAAATGGCAATTTGGTGATTTTCAAACACCAATTGATCTTGCCAGAAAAATTGTTGAAGTTCTGAAGCGTAATCATGGGATTAGCCCCGATGTCATTGTTGAACCGACTTGCGGGAAGGGCAGTTTTGTTCGCGCTTCATGCGAGGGTTTTGAGAACGCAACTGTTTTAGGCTTTGAGATTAATCCTGAATATGTTCAGGAAGCTAATTTATCCCTAAAGGGTATTTCTACGGCAAATCATGTATCGGTAAACGAAGCCGATTTTTTCAATACTGACTGGAATAAAACTCTCTCAGAATTGCAAGGCAATATCCTTATCATTGGAAACCCCCCTTGGGTTACAAGTAGCGAGCTTGGGCTTATCAATAGCAAAAACCTTCCTGAAAAATCCAACTTTCAAAACCGAAAAGGTATCGAAGCTATTACAGGGTCAGGAAATTTTGATATTTCTGAATGGATGCTGTTAAAGCATGTTGAATGGCTATCACATCGTGAAGGTGCAATAGCATTTCTGTGTAAGTATGCCGTTGCACGTAAGGTCATGAGGCAAGTTAGGCAGAGTACCGAACATCGTTTTTTTGGGCATATCTATCCAATCGATGCGAAGCTATATTTTGATGCTGCTGTAGAGGCATGCCTTTTTGTTTTAACAACAGATGCTGGGAATGCTGATTGCGAGGTTTATGAGTCATTAGATTCAGTTGTGCCTTCACATGTTATTGGCGAGAGAGACGGGTATATTGTCAGTGATGTTAATAATTACGAAAAATGGAGGAAACTAAGAGGGCAAGATCCCCGATTTATCTGGCGTTCTGGTGTAAAACATGATTGCTCTAAGGTTATGGAGCTAGAGCCATTAGATGGTGGCTATAAAAATGGCCTTGGAGAAATAATAAGATGTGAAGATAAATATATTTACCCTCTATTGAAAAGCTCTGATGTGGGAAATGGGAGAGTAAATACATATAGAAGGGTTGCCCTGATAACCCAAAAGTCTGTTGGTGAAGAAACTTCCCTAATCAAGGAACTTGCCCCGAAAACATGGGAATATCTTGTAGGGCATAGAGAATATTTAGATAAGAGAAGAAGCTCTATATACAAGAATAAACCTGATTTTTCTATCTTTGGCGTAGGTGATTACTCCTTTAAAGAATGGAAGATTGCAATATCAGGATTATATAAAAAATTGAAGTTTAAGCTTGTCGGCCCATTAGATGGTAAGATGGTTGTATTCGATGATACTGTAAACTTTTTGTCATTCGACACAAAAGAAGAAGCAGAATTTGTTTATCATTTAATCACATCGACTCCTGCTCTTGAATTTCTTGAATCAATGGTATTTTGGGATGAGAAACGCCCAATTACAACTCAGGTCTTGAGAAGGCTATCAATAAAGGAAATAGCAAGAGAGCTTGGTGAAATAGAACAATATCAACAGTGGGCAGAAGACCAGCAAACCTCCCATTCTGGTCAATTAGAGCTTGGTATTGCAGAGAAAAAATCCAATTACAATACAGCGGCCAGCAGCTAATCGGGTAAAGGCGAGTATCTAGCTCGCCCTCCCCACACCACCGGACATGCGGGTCCGCATCCGGCGGTTCGTCAGTCTATCTGTTCTGAGGCTGAGAACAAAACCGAACCGTCATGAGTCGACTTGTCGTTCGTCACGACCTTGGCCTCCCAAGAGATACGATTGTCTCACTCCTCATCTGACGTTCAGGCCTTCCTGCAAGACCATCGTCCTGATGGGCTGCAGTACTATGCCGTCTGCTGACTTCTGCCCGATCACAGACGCCATTGCTGGCACCAGCGCTATGCATTCGCATCGCATGTCGGGCAGATCTCCCCAGATAAGAGCATGAACTGTCACTGCACAACCTTGTCATTTACCCTACCACCTGAACCAAGTGGACTTCGCTATCTTGTGCTAGCTCGTCCCAGTGGCTGGGCCTTCTATGACATTTCTGTTCGTAGGCTCGCAGTTTTGCGCTCGGGCTTCCTTCAGACCACCCCTCGCGGAGTTGCCCTTGCCGTCGGCTAGTAGTTATCATTGGTTCATGAAAACACAATGTTGGTTCTCCTACAGGGGACTTTCACCCCATAAGTTCATGCCCATGCTGGGCGTACATCGGGTAAAGGCGAGTATCTAGCTCGCCCTCCCCACACCACCGGACATGCGGGTCCGCATCCGGCGGTTCGTCAGTCTATCTGTTCTGAGGCTGAGAACAAAACCGAACCGTCATGAGTCGACTTGTCGTTCGTCACGACCTTGGCCTCCCAAGAGATACGATTGTCTCACTCCTCATCTGACGTTCAGGCCTTCCTGCAAGACCATCGTCCTGATGGGCTGCAGTACTATGCCGTCTGCTGACTTCTGCCCGATCACAGACGCCATTGCTGGCACCAGCGCTATGCATTCGCATCGCATGTCGGGCAGATCTCCCCAGATAAGAGCATGAACTGTCACTGCACAACCTTGTCATTTACCCTACCACCTGAACCAAGTGGACTTCGCTATCTTGTGCTAGCTCGTCCCAGTGGCTGGGCCTTCTATGACATTTCTGTTCGTAGGCTCGCTGTTTTGCGCTCGGGCTTCCTTCAGACCACCCCTCGCGGAGTTGCCCTTGCCGTCGGCTAGTAGTTATCATTGGTTCATGAAAACACAATGTTGGTTCTCCTACAGGGGACTTTCACCCCATAAGTTCATGCCCATGCTGGGCGTACACAATGCGCTGCACTCGGACAAAATAAAGCTGCGTTCGTTCCTCACTACGCTTCATTTTGCCGGTGAGCTTTGGCGTTACACAATCAAGCGATCAGGGACAACAAATATGAAAGAAATTTCTGGAATTAATCACGTAGGCATTCGAGTGACCGACCTGGATAAGGCAAGAAAATTTTACGAACAGCTGGGCTTTGAATTTCTCATCGGACCCATTGGTCCCGAACCTGTGGCCATTATGGAACATCCTTCGGGAGTAAATATTAACCTTATTCTAAATGCAGACTCCGGCATTACTGAAAACATACTAATGGATGTGCCCGAAAGACATCCCGGTTACACCCACATCGCGTTAGATGTGACTGATATTGGAGAGCTTGAAACGGCAATAAAAAATTTAGGCATTGAGATTACGGAGGGGCCAATTACTTTACCCGATGGAGGTGTAATGTTTTTTATCCGCGATCAAGATAGGAACGTGATCGAGTTTCATCAAAACCCATCATCATGACCACTAATCGGGTAAAGGCGAGTATCTAGCTCGCCCTCCCCACACCACCGGACATGCGGGTCCGCATCCGGCGGTTCGTCAGTCTATCTGTTCTGAGGCTGAGAACAAAACCGAACCGTCATGAGTCGACTTGTCGTTCGTCACGACCTTAGCCTCCCAAGAGATACGATTGTCTCACTCCTCATCTGACGTTCAGGCCTTCCTGCGAGACCATCGTCCTGATGGGCTGCAGTACTATGCCGTCTGCTGACTTCTGCCCGATCACAGACGCCATTGCTGGCACCAGCGCTATGCATTCGCATCGCATGTCGGGCAGATCTCCCCAGATAAGAGCATGAACTGTCACTGCACAACCTTGTCATTTACCCTACCACCTGAACCAAGTGGACTTCGCTATCTTGTGCTAGCTCGTCCCAGTGGCTGGGCCTTCTATGACATTTCTGTTCGTAGGCTCGCAGTTTTGCGCTCGGGCTTCCTTCAGACCACCCCTCGCGGAGTTGCCTTTGCCGTCGGCTAGTAGTTATCATTGGTTCATGAAAACACAATGTTGGTTCTCCTACAGGGGACTTTCACCCCATAAGTTCATGCCCATGCTGGGCGTACACAAGCGCATGCAGCCGAACCAAAGTGCCCGCTACGCGCGCACTTTGGCCGCTGATGCGAGGCCTTAGACCTACAAAAGAATCGAACCAAGAAAATATTAACAATAATCGTCGAATTCATTTGTACGTCACGCTTCTTGGTTTGCCTGGGCTTCCTCTCGCTATCTGCCGCAGCACTGGCTGAAGATCAAGACCAACAATCCAATGGAACATCTCCTCAAGGAGGCTCGGCGCAGGACCAAGGTCGTGGGAGTCTTTCCGGAGGGAAATTCGGTGTTGATACCTGGGCTGCCAGGTTACGGCATGTCTCCAGTACTCACCGGGGAACCCGTAAATACATGAATATGAAACGACTCAACGAGATGGATCAAGAGGTCATGTACTCGGTAGCTTAAGACGGAACCGGGCAACCCCCAAGAAAAATGTGCGAAACTAATTTGACACTACCTCAACGAGTACTTCCGCAAGCGCTTAGCCATGAAACAATTCTCATCTCCAATCTTCGAAAGGAGATTGAAGGCTTACCGGAAGCTAATGGTGGAGTTCAGAACTGCTAGCGATTTTGTTGACCATCTTTACGGCTTTACGGCGATGAGGAAGCCGATATTGATCAGACGCTTGAGCTTTGCTTTCAAAACGGGCTGGGGCCCATGGAGCTTCCCGGCGAGAACGACTTGTATTTAAACCGGTTTGCTGCGTAGCAACGCATGAGAATTGATCGAGCTAAAGATTATCCCTGATGCAAAAAGGCGCCGTGTGAAACACGCTGGGCTTCGTCGATGGCGAGGGCTCAGTTTATTCAGACGGAGAATCTGGATCCTTCGGCGTACCATCGCCATTCATACCCATGGCTTCGTAGCGTCGCCATCCTGCTAGAATGCCAATAAGACCATGATTGCCCTCGTGACAGGCATACTCATAAAGCGGCATATCGGTTCTACGCATTGGAACCTTCGCCGACCATGACACATCCCAGGTTTGCGGGTCTTCAACGGTAAAATCATACTCCAACGTGTTCTCATCGATTCGAGTAAATCGTTCAGTTACCTTCATACTGGAGGAAGCACCTCGGGCAGTTTGGTAATAGTAGAAGTCTTGCGTGTGAATCACCAGGGTATCACCGTCCCAGTGTGCCACTGAATCGCCATCCCACTTTATCTGTCTGCTGTGATGTTCACTGTCGAGTCGAATAATACGAGCCCGATGTATCATTTCGTTCAGAATCATGATGTGATCTTTAGTCTGAACTAATTGCATATTGTTGTTATACGCGCCGGGAACCATTGGTGGCCCTGCCCCGTTACTCATCAGGCAGCGATCAGCCAAGGTGCGCGCCTCTGGCCCTAAACTCAAGCTGCGCATCTCTGCAATCCTTTCGTTTCGCTCCTTGCCGACCTCATTCATTGCTGGCAAGCGACCATTGGGTGGATCGTAGATAAGTGAAGTACGGCGGTCAGCGATGGTTTCTACGCCGCGTTCATACCAGAATTCGTTGTAGGAAATAACCCCGGGCGGATACCCCGCACCACCAACCGAATCGATGATCAGATCCCGGTTCTGGCGACGGTTCTCAAAAGCTGCCCATTCAGCTGCTTCTTCCGGCGTAAGAGTAGCCTTATCAGCTAATTCTGGTGGTCGATTAAGTGGCGTCAGGGTTCGAAAAGTATAAGTCCCCTGAAGGTCAGGATAGCCATATTCCGTGGAAGGAATACCCGCATCCTGTGCTATGAGAGCGGGAACAAGCAGCAGGTTAGTTAGTATCAGGCCTGGAATCGATACACTCTTGCTATTCATTGAAGCCTCCTTGTTCTGATTCTTATCTGCTGTAGTCAGGGTAGTTTTAGAAAGCTACTCTTGTTGGGTTCACTTTCCAAGCTAAAATTCCCTCTTTCAATATCGATGGCTGTGAACTTTTCAGCATAGACGCCATCAATCTATTCTATTGAATAAACCAAGTTTTCGTTTGAATTGTATATTGCGCTTCCCTATACTCGTACTATGTATAAACTTCTTTCCCAGACCGTAGTTCTATGGGCACTATTGGTCTTGACTGTAGCGCTCACGGTCGGCTTCCAGCTCGCAGCCCCTCTGGTTGGCGGTGTGTTGCTTGACGAGGTCGGCCCGGCTCAAGAAGTTCAACAACTGCTGGCGACAATGACTGCTGAGCAGAAACAAGCACATTTGTGGATTACCGTGTTGCTGGATATACTCTATCCCCTCGCCTATGGCGGTTTATTTCTGGGGCTTTGTTTGCGACACGCAGGGAAATACGCTTTCTGGCTGGCTGTTCCTGCGTTTTTGGTGATACCAATAGACTTGATCGAGAATATCGTTCAAGTCATTACACTATTAGGTAACGAAAATCTGTTAGCTGCGAAAGCGCTATTAACACCGAGTAAGTTCATGTTGTTTTATGTAGCCGCCTTAATTGCGCTTGGCAGCTTGTGCATTAGGCTTGTAATGAAATTGTTTGGACGCGAGCATTAACTGCCAACGAATCCTTGATGCAAGCAAGGTTGGCCAAAAATTTGAATAGCCTCCTCAGGTTAAGAGCCAGGGTTTGCTCGTGTCGAACATCAATGTCTGGCGTTTGTGCTAAGTCGGCATAGTTTTTTCATACATAACATTTCCGTACGAACTACGACTGCTTTACAAAAACTTACGCTGCTTTTTCAATTTAGTTTGCGCCCTTGGGCGCAAACGCCAAAAGCACGTTCCCCGGCGTTCCACCTACACGACCGTAGCCCGATCCAATGAACAACATGCCGCCGCCGGCGGCAATTGAATGGCTATCGATTGCGCCTCCCAAGCCGGGCACACCATTGACGGTATCGTACTCTTTGACTGTGTCGTATTCAAAAAGCAGGTCACCCGTTTCCTTATCGAAAATATAGAATCGGCCATCTACCCCAGCGCTGACCAGCGCACCTTCGATAAGAAGTGGAGTCGCGGAAAGACCGTTACGATTTTCACAGCCAAGCAGACGATCGGATCGATTTTCACAGTCGGCTGCTACTTTATAGCTCCAGCTTGGCTCGCCAGTTGCTACGAAGAAACTGTACATACCCGGTTTTGGAACATAAGTTCCTCTAGCTGCGCCAGGGTCATTAATAGGATGAAAGACACGCTCGCCGTCAGTTGCTATACCCCAGTGGTTTCCACCCAAGGCGGTGCCTGTACCAATACGTTGATTCCAAATCAAGGCGCCGGTATCGGGATTTAGCGCCCAAAGATCGCCCGTTTTTTGACCAGCCAACAAGATGCCACCTTCTTCCCGCTCTACCAAAACGGCAGAGCCACCAAAATCTTTGTCCGCTAGCATGCTCGGTGCCTGATTGGGGCAATTAGGCCCCTGTACGCTGCCGCAAGCCGTGTTCCAGACATCGTGCACCATGCCCTGGAATACCCATTTCTCGTTTCCATTGTCTATATCCAGCGCAATGATTGCATCACTGGTGTTAGTCGCTGGGTGGGAGGTGTTTTCACCGGTAGTGACATAAACAGAATTACGTTTTGCATCGACCGTCGGTGTGGACCAGATTGGTGCCCCGGAGGGTCCGCGCAAGCGAACTCCTAAAGAATTGACTTCGCCGGTGTACTGCGCCTCTATCATGGTGTGGTAGACCCACTCGATAGCACCAGTGGTCGCATCCAGGGCGACGATTTCACCGTGGCCTACACAGCATTCAAAGGTGGGCGTTCCACCTTGCGCAACACCTGAAGCCGACACGGGAACAAATATTTTGTCCTCGTGTAAAGTCATGGCGCCAGTGAGCCTGATGCCGCGCCCGTGACTACGTACATCGCTGGACCAAAGCAGTGTTCCCGTTCCGGCATTCAAGGCATACACGAAACCTTCACCATCACCATAGATGATAGCCTTAACTCCATCGCTTCCCAGCGCCCCGTAAGTCAAAGAGGAGCGCAACCGTGTGGGCGAATTAAAAACCCACTTCGCACAGCCACTGGCTGCATCCAGAGCCATGACTTTGCGGGAACCGGTGGCAGAAAAGAACAGTGTATTTCCCACCATTACCGGCGAAGCGCGTAACGCGCCTATGTCGGGAAAGGCCAGCGCCCAGCGTAGTTCCAGCTTAGCCATATCACTCGTATCCAGCCCTGCATTGTCGCTACTCATGTTGCGATTGCTATTGGCATCAACACCAAAAGCAGACAGATAAACCGGCTGACTCAGATCGACCATTCTATTATTTGTCGCACAAAGGGTGTCGGCGAGCCAGGCGTCATCTTCCCTAACTGCCAAATAATCCACTATTAAGGCTTTTTGTTGGTTCGACAGAACCGAGGCTTGAGCATACATCGCCCCTTCGTTGATGGCGAATTCCAGTGCGGGTGCTGTCAAGGTTTGCAAACTTTCCAATGTAGGGGCAAGCTGACCCACGTCGGCCGCACTGGTGGCTACGTGACAGCTACTGCAATTTTGTTGAAAAACAATGGCGCCGGGATGTATTTCAGAGCCGTTTGAATTAGTCTGCGCTTGAGCTACCCCAGCTATGCTTAGGAGTAATGGTATAGTTAAACGAATACGCTGGAGTGACCGCATGGAACCGCCCTTCTTCAGTTTTTAACCATAATATGCTATTTCAAATAGCTTGGAAACGATACCCCGGGCTTCTTATGAATCTGAAGAGCTACCCCGGGCAGGTCTATGTGGAGCGCCGGGCTTTAAGCTGTAATCTACGCGCATGCAATCTGGGTTCGGTGTAGCCGTTCGGTTGCATCACACCATCAAAAATCAAATCACAGGCTGCCTGAAATGCGACAGACTGTTCATGGTTTTCCGTCATCGCCTGATAGTCAGAATCATTAGCATTCTGTTGATCTACTATGATCGCCATGCGTTGCAATGTCTCGCGAACCTGGCTCTCGCTACAAAGCCCATGGTGCAACCAATTGGCAATATGTTGGCTGGATATACGTAATGTCGCGCGGTCTTCCATCAATTCAATGTTATGAATATCAGGCACTTTTGAGCAACCAATGCCTTGATCTACCCAACGCACAACGTAACCGAGTATGCTTTGGCAATTATTGTCAAGTTCCAGTTGTATTGCCTCAGCGCTCAAACTGGTCATTTCAGTTAATAGCGGCAAAGTCAGGATGTCGTCAAGCTTTGCTGCTGTGCGAGACGCCAGTTCTTTTTGCCGACCCTTAACATCCACTCTATGATAATGAATGGCATGTAGCACTGCCGCAGTAGGGGATGGAACCCAGGCGGTACTCGCACCAGACAGAGGATGTGCAATTTTCTCTTCCAACATTCTTGCCATTAAGTCTGGCATGGCCCACATGCCCTTGCCGATCTGAGCCCGCCCCTGCAAACCGCAGGCGAGGCCAACATCTACGTTGTTATCTTCGTATGCACTTATCCAGGCTGTAGATTTCATATCGGCCTTGGGCACCATCGCACCAGCTTGCATGCTGGTATGTATTTCATCGCCAGTTCGATCAAGGAAGCCTGTATTGATAAACGCGACACGATTCTTTGCTGCGCGTATACATTGTTTGAGATTGGCGGTTGTGCGACGCTCCTCATCCATAATGCCAACTTTAATTGTGTTAGTAGAAAGTCCCAATAATTTTTCTACAGCAGAAAATAGATCACAACTGAACACTACTTCCTCTGGCCCATGCATCTTTGGCTTAACTATATAGATGCTGCCCTTTCGAGAATTTCGGAGTTGCTTTCTTTGACTAATATCGATGGATGCAATAGCACTGGTTATCACTGCATCGAGAATGCCTTCGTAGATTTCTTCACCTGTATAGTCGAGTACTGCGTTATTACGCATCAGGTGACCCACGTTTCTTACCAGCAACAAACTTCTGCCTGGCAGTGTAAGGGTGTCTCCGTTCAGTCCTTTGTATTGCTTGTCTGCGTTCAATGTTCGCGTTAGTCGAATACCCTGCTTTTCGAAAGTCTCCGTTATATCTCCTAACATCAAACCCAGCCAATTTTGGTAAACTTCTACCTTGTCCTCGGCATCTACTGCTGCGATTGAATCTTCACAGTCCTGGATTGTAGTGATGGCAGCTTCCAAAACTATATCTTTAACACCAGCCGGGTCGGTTTTACCTATAGCAGAATCAGAGTCAATTTGAACCTCTATATGAAGACCATTGTTTTTGAACAACAACAAGGAGGGCGACTCAGTTTCGCCGCAGTAAGCTTGCAACTGCGCTGCATCGACGAGGGTGGTTACACCTTGCTTCAACTTTACACGCAATTGCTTATCCAGGATTTGATAAGTTTGGGCTTCAGTGTGGCTAGCCCCCACCAAGGGGCAGGCTTGATCCAAAAATTCTCTAGCAATGGCGATTACTTTTTCACCTCGAACCGGATTGTAGGTATCGGAACGTTCAGCTCCGCCCTCTTCGGGAATTACATCTGTTCCGTACAGCGCATCATATAAGCTTCCCCATCGCGCATTGGCAGCGTTTAGTGCAAAGCGTGCATTTTTGACCGGAACAACCAACTGCGGACCCGCCAGTTTGGCTATTTCTTCATCCACGTTTTCAGTGCCAATTTGAAAGTCTTCTCCTTCGTCCAACAAGTAAGAAATTTCTTTCAAAAATTCCCGATAGCTTGCCATGTCGATTTGTTGACCTCGATTGCGTTTATGCCAGTTATCAATTTTTGCTTGCATCTGATCACGTATTATCAGAAGCGCTGTATTGCGCGGGGTGAACTTGTCGACTATCAATTCGAGACCGGACCAGAATTCAGCCTCGGATAGCTCCAAATGGGGCAATAACTGGAAATTGACGAACTGCAGCAAACTCTCCGCAACGTTTAGCTTAGCTATTTTGATTCTTTTACTCATAGTGAGGAAGTATAATAAAAAACAGAACGTTTGTTCACCGTGTTAAACCTGGCAGCATTTTGACCCTGAAAATCGATAAGAGTACAGGAAGAAAAGAAAGTTGCGCATTTCTTCCGGGGCGCTTGAAAACGAGCATCACTCGCTTCTTCACCATCGCGTACTAGCACGACCAAATCAGGCAGACGAATTAGATGAACAATATGCTCTAAAACCTTCGAGAGCCCCTCATGGGCATAGGAAAATACCTTGCTGGACAGGCCCCAATCGGCCAGGCGAGTGTCGGCTCTGCCAGTAGTCATTATGCAGTGGATTATTCTCTTGAGGATATGTACTGCACCAGCCTTGTCCAATATGAATCTGAAGGGAGTGTCCCCTACTTCCTCCCTACTTCCCTTCCTTACTTCCCAAATCTGTTGTTAGCTTTAGCTCAGCGGTGTAAAACATAGACCTGTCTAGATCTGTTCCAGCCCAGTTCAACAATGTGTCCATATCTTGGTCTACATGACCCTTAAATAGGAGCATTCCGTTTATCGTCACTTGTATCTCTTTTGAGAAATCAACTTGCTCGGGACTTAATAGTAAAGTAAAGGCTTCCACCGATTCGGCCAACACGGCAAAATTATTCACCTCTCTGCTAACTTCCAGAATGCCTGGCTGTCCTTCACTTAGGAGTTCATCAATTCTAATCCACAGGTTACGGTTATAACGATCACTTCGATCAGCCACCCAGCGGAGCTCTTGTGGGAACGGGTTCCGGGGATTATCTAGCTTGAACTGTTCGATCATCGGTCGCTCTTCTGGCATCCAACTTGTGTTGTGTCCACCACCGACGATGGCCTTAAAGACATGATCAATCCCGGTCTGTGTGAGAATATCTATAAAAGGCATAACAGAAGATACCGGGTATAAGGGATCCTTCTCGCCGTTAACGATATAAAGCGGCCTGCTCATCAGGTTTTCAAAATAGAGTTTATAGCCAGGGCCACTTTGTGGGTTTCTTAACACGCCAGGATGCCCTATATAAGGCAGGAATGCAGCCCATTCCGTGGCTTGCTTAAAGGCAAAAAAGTAGACACCGGTGCCGCCATCAGAAACGCCGCTAAGAGTTACTCTGTTGTCATCAATATTGTAGGTCTGTTTTAGAGCCTTCAAAATGTCAGGCAGACTTTCTGCCTGATTTTCGAACCACCAGAATGCCTCATTCCAGGCAGCGGGCACCACTGTGATTCGATCTTCCTGCTTTAAAGAATCATAGCCACGCCGCCACCACTGACCACCGACTTCCCATTCAGGTCGGTTGACGCCTCCGTGTAACATGAATTCTACGGGGTAGCTGCGCTGGGCATCGTAAGATTCTGGAATTAGAAAAACATAAGGGAAGCGCGTACCATCTGCTGCTATTCTGGCACTTTCCTGCTGTCCAACTGGCACTTTCATTGAATAGGAAGGTCCCGTTTTCAACCATCGATATAATATGTCGACATCGCCTGCCGCTGCAATAAGTTCCTTCTGGCTCTTTTCCCTCTCCTCTTCCGACGCGGCTATCCAGAAATTACTAATCAATTGTTTCTCGTTACCCGCATCAGCAGCGAACACCGTGGATGGCAAATACGCGAACACTATGGTGACGTTTACAAGAATGGCTTTTACCAGCTTCCAATCAATCTTCAATTTGGAGTTCGCCTCCCTGTTCGGTGTACAAGGCACGTAGGAAACGGTCCGGATCGCCGTATTTTGCATTGTAGGCTACGGCAGGGTTCGTTGCGGCTACTTGCTCATAAGACATTCCTTTTGCAACCATCGCTTCCACCTGAGCTGCCACATCCAATACCATGTCGCGAAATTCCATCACATCCTCACGACTTGACACTGCTCCGTGTCCAGGCAATATTTTGGTGTCGGGCCCAGCCACTCCTATCAATCTACCCAATGCTTCCAGCGTACCTTTTAAGGTTCCACCGTTGTTAGCATCGATAACTGGAAATGCCGTCGTGCGAAATACGTCGCCAGTGTGCACCACATCTGAATCTTTGAAATGTATGAACGTATCTCCATCAGTGTGGGCGGCTGGTACTGGAAACGCATACACTTCTTCCCCGTTAAGATGGATAGTGATGGCATCACTATAAGTAAGAACCGGTAAAGCAGCTTCCGGCGCCTGTGCGTCCAAGCGCACTCGTACCTCATCACGAGCAAGTATTAGCACCCCCATATTCCCCATATTTTCGTTGCCGCCAGTGTGATCCCCATGCACATGGGTGTTGATCAGAAAACGAATCTCGCCACTGCTAAGACTTCTAATTGCTGCCATGATCTTGTCCGTCAGCGGCGCAAATTGATCATCTATCATCACGATGCCGTCTTCCCCTATAGAAAGGCCGATATTGCCGCCACGCCCTTCAAGATAATAGACACTACCAGCAACGTGATGAGGGGTGATCTGTACATTGCTGAAATCTTGTTGTGCAAGAGCCGATTCTGCTAATGGAAGGGTTATGAACAGCAAAACCGCGGATTTTAAGTAATGCAATCTGTACATGGGAAAGCTCCTGATACGGGTGGCGGTAGTTGCCATGACGACTAATTTTCTCACAATCTCACAAAGAGAATAAGAGCCTGGAAGGAAAATGTCCAATGGCTCGAACAGCATGGAATAGCATATTTAGAATAGTGACCAAGTAGTTTAAAGTAGGGGGTTGAGAGACCGTTCACTTCAGCGTTTCGGTCTAATTGGGGTAGTTTGGGTTTTCACAGCCCATACCCAACATTAGGGGACGGTTTCTAACTATCATGCTCGCAAGCACCAATGCCAATGATTATCAATAGTTCCGTCAAGACAACTCTCTCTGTTCGAGGCCTCTTCACGGCTATTGTTGTGTGGACGATACTAATTCTGTCGGAGACCCTATCTGCCCAGGACAGCTTGCCTCAATTAGATCTAAACCTGCCGCTTAGATTGGACTTTTCCGGGTCTTGGGAGAAAGATTTCCGGCGCAGTGATAATTGGGAAGATGAATTGTCACGCACCATGCGAATTCGCCAAGAAGCTGCAGCCAGGCAACAATCATCACCCGGTTCTACACGCATTCAATCTACTCCACCAATTTCTATAGGACAGGTGAATCTGCCACGAAGCCGGGGCCGTGGAGCGAATATTATCGATTTAGCCCGACTCGCTGAATACATCAGTAGACAGAACATCATCGAAATCACTCAGACCCGAGAAGAAATTAGAATAGAACGCAGGGGAGAGGCCGCACTCATTTGTGGTGTTGATGACGACTTGCAGGAAACTTTTGCTAATCAACATGGTGTAGAGGTGTGCGGATGGGATGCTCAGCAATTAGTTTTCCAGATCATGCTGCCTGATGACCTTATTATTATGCACCGTTTTACGGTGTCTTCAAATAATCAGGTCTTGAATCTACTCACCAGCATCTACAGCAAAGGCGGGGAACCCTTTAATCTAATTCAGGCATTTAATCGGTATCAGGCCGCTCCAGACGAATTTAACTGTGTGCAAACTTTAAGCCGCGGTCAGGTTTGTAGTCAATCTGGCGCCGACCTCTCTACGGTGCTTGACAAGCCATGAAATCACGGAATCGTTTAACCCTCCATCCGATTCAAACCGTAGGGCTTGCAGCAATACTGGCCGCATGTGCACAGACACCAATTGAACACCCTGGGCCACCTTCGGATTTGGTAGGTGAAGTATTTTTAGATCGAGCGATACAAATACCTCCTGAGGACTCTTTGCTAGAAGTAGGACTATTAATTTTTACAGCTAATAGTAACGAACAAGAAGACTACAAAATAGGAGACTGGGTGTTCGATGAAATAATTCAGAAAGAAACACAGTTTCTGCCCAGCCTGCTGAAAGACACTTTGGTGGCGTCTAATCAATGGGGAGCGGTGCGGATAATTCCCGAGCACGACCCATCCCTGGATCTTTTCCTAAGCGGAGAAATACTACGATCGAACGGTCAGACTTTGGAGTTGAGAGTTCAAGTCATTGATAGCAGCGGCCGTGAATGGTTAAACAAAATTTATGCAGACCAGAGTGATTTCGAAGATTATCCCAAATCTACCCGATTTACGCTGGACAATACTTTCGACGCCACCAATTTTATTGACCCTTTCCAAGACATTTACAATCGAATTGCTAACGACCTGGTCGAAGTACGATCACGTCTTAGCGATGAAGCACTTGATGAGTTAAACCTTGTCACAGACATGCTCTACGCCAGGGACTTATCACCAAACACCTTTGCCCATACATTGGTAGTAGGTGAGGACGGTCTATTAAGGGTGAACGGCCTTCCTGCTCTCGACGACCCGATGCTGATTCGAGTCGCTGATATGAAGTATCGCCATCATCTATTTATAGACACAGTAGATGAGTACTACCAGACTCTTTATAACGACATTCAGCCCGCCTACGTCTTGTGGCGACGCTACTCTATTGATCAGCTCTCCGAACTTGATGCAGCAAGACAGCAAGCAAGCAGAAACGACTACGGTCGTTCTAGTGGCTTTCTTTCGCTTAGCCAGCGCTATGATCGATACAAATGGAGTAAAATCTTCGAACGAGAGTTTAACGACCTGGCAGTGGGTTTCAACAACGAACTAGCGCCGGCGATTCTGGAATTGAACTCCCGGGTGCACGGATTATCAGGTACCATGGAACAACAGTACAGAGAATGGCGTGGGATTTTGCGCGGGCTTTTCGAACTGGAAATAGCTGAGAGCGCTACTGAATAGCTGTAACGCTCATTGAATGATAATTTTGGTGTAGAGGTTCTTTTTAGAGACGTAACAAGATAGCCCAACAGACGAGTGCCACTAGGATTATCATTATCAATACCAGGCGTCGGAGAGGAATCATTTTCTGCTCTTTTCGTTGTACCAGCAGAGTAAATTTAACAGCAATTTCGTGAGTTATTGCCAAGCTGTGACACTACGAAGTGGAGAATCTTTTTCGATCAGTTTTTACAAAAGCTGCATTTATCTACTTCTTCTGTAGGGGTATACTCAAGCTAAACAAAACTATAGGCGCTGACCATGGACGAAGAAAATACTCTGTCTGAAAACACCAATAGACCTCGAAACCTTCTTATCGCAGCAAGCGGCACGCTACTTGTAGTCATCGTTGCAGGCTTCTTGATGTATTCATCCATTTGCCCCTGCGAACGGACTCCAGGGGGGTTCTTGTTTGGCGATCGGGCAAGCGAACCGATTGCTGACTGGTCATTCGCAAACCAGGTGGAACTCTGCCAATTACAGATTTGGGCAGGTATCAGGCCCCATTCAATCAATCTAAATTGCATGTCCACTGCGCAGGGCGAACTCTACCTAAGCTGCTCAGCTTGTGATGCCAAATACTGGGCCAGCAAAGTCGGAGAAAACGAGCCTGGGATCATGCGATTGAATGGTATTGTCTATCCAGTGACACTGAATCGCGTAACAGACGATGCAACCATGGACAGGGCCTGGGCAGCACGGGTATCGAAGTTGCAGCAGTACGGTGGGCCAGGAAATCCGGCCCCACCAGCTGATGCACAACGAGGCGAGCGTTGGTGGACCTTCAGGGTTGCATCAGCTATCTAGGTTGTAAATTTCATCTCTTAAAACCCGGCATCATCGTCCAGGAGAAGGTAAGCCTGTCGACTTCATCAGTATTCTCTCGTCTCTAATCCTTCAAAAATCTATCTGCCGACCTTCAAATAAGAATCTGAAAACACTAGGCCAGGTTTGTCTCGAATAAGTTCAGCAACCGACTCCAGGCGCGCTCAGCCTGTGCTTCGTTGTAGACCTGCGAATCAGGTGGGCACCAGCCATGCAAAGTCCCTTCGTAGACTTCTATCTCAGCGGACAAACCTGCCGTCGCATAGCTTTCCCGCAACGTCACCTTCGCATCGGGCGTGTTCTCATCATCGTTGGCAGCAATACAGTGCAGCATGGCAGACTGGGTTTGAGGAATTAGCAGGTGAGGACTGTTATCAGCAGATGTCGCTAAACCCCCACCGTGAAAAGTACCTCCTGCACCCAGGCGCTCGGGTACAGCAGCTACCGTACGCATCACCATGGGCCCACCCATACAATAGCCAGCAGTACCAATGCGGCGACTGCTGTCCACTGCTGCTTGTTGGTCCAACCAGTTCACCATTGCGCGAGCATCGGTGAAATGTGTTTCCGCATTGAGATTACGCGCCATCGGCAACACGATCTCGCGAGTTTCAGGCTGACCAAAGCCAGCACCCTCACCTACCACCGGTGACCTGGCGTCCCTATAGAAGGGGTTTACCACCAATACCGAATAGCCGGATTGGGCCAGGCGCTTACCCATCATGCGGAACGCAGGACGTAGCCCGAGGATGTCGGGCCAGATTATCACGGCAGCATGACTTCCACTGGATGGATGCACGAAATAGCAGTCAGCGACACCATCAGGGGTGGTGACATTCACATCAGACTCGGTTACGTCTTGCGCATTCGCCACCGCAGGCAGAAACATTGCCAAACCGACTGCGGCGGACAACTTGTTGAATTTTCGCCGAGTGAGTTCTCCATCACTGTTGAGAAAGTCATCGGCATCTTGTTGGGTGTTTAGATCGCACATGTTGTTCTCCTTGAACGCTCAGGAACTGAGCCATTTTGTATTATTCTATACTCTGGAATATGAGAGTATTTAGGACTGAGATAAAACTCAATACAATTTTCCGCAATCCGCCAGATTGCTGATTATCGGCGTTGAAAGCACGACGAATCGAGGTGGCCATGAGAAAATTACCGGATCCTGCTGCTGACAAAAAGATTGAAACTTATGCCCTTGATAGAAGGCGATTTCTACAATCCAGTCTGCTTGGCGGCACAGCTCCGGGCTTCAGCCCGCCGACTCTTGCCCAGCAACTACGGATAAAAAGCCATTGCAGGCAATGGACTGACGAACTACGAACCTGAAGGCGCCAGAGATCACGCTGCCGTGCCACTCCAGTTAACAAGCCCTACGGTGTCGTGGTAGGCTCCGATTCCGCGCGAATTCAACGCTGAAGCAAGAACGCTTTCACAGAGATGCTTCCTGAGAACAATCAGAACCAGCGGCCCGCGAACAGGGGGCATCTCCGGGGCAGCGGGCGACGAACTATTCTTTTCAGAATGGCCGCCAGAAACTGGCGCATTTTTGGCTCACGGATCTTCGGCTCTGATCGTTCGTAAATAACACCCCAGTCCCTGGCTCACTGTTTGAAATTTGGTGAATAAGGACAAAATACAGTCACTCAAAATCAGTTAATCCATTGCGTTGGCTTGCTGTTTTTCTGTGAACATCCCGGAGTCTGATTCTTGTGTTCAGCGCCGTAGTCACTTTCCACACGCCATATTTCTCTACCGTGTTTGAGTCTGGCTTTATGTCATGCTGCTTAGAACCTGTAGAGAAACCCTAGCCGAATACTCACGGGGTCAACGTCGTCCAGTGTCAGTTTCATAGATCCGCCTCCAACATTATAGGTTTCGTCTGATATAGTCTGCTGCGTATTCGATCTGCACGAAGTAAGTGAGATTAGTTAAGGAACCGGGTGCAGTTCCAGTGGAATAGAACCGTCTCTGCCTCCAAACATTGTCGCAAAGAAGCTGTCACCCCAGGTGTATTTTTCCTGCATTAGTGTATTAATTTTTTCCGATTTATCAGGTCTCTGTAGCACCGTGTAGGCCTGTGTATTGCCGTCTCTGTTCACGCGAATTTCCCCATTCTCCATAATTCGAGTAAACCAACCCGAACCATCCGCTCCAACACGAAGATACTGGTAACCTTCATCGTCTATAACCCACAGGCGCGTCGTTTGCGGTTCATCCAACTCATCGGTGGTATACAGCTCCACTACTTCTACCCGTTCCGATGCCAATGTTTGCACTAGCAGAAGAATCAACATCAAACCGACAACTATTTCTACAACCCTTATTATGTATTTCACTCTTGCTTCTCCCCTCGTTCGTTCGTACTCTGGCAGGCAGAAAGTACTTTAGCATTAAACTGTTTGGCAGTAGTACGGTATAGTATTGAGTAGGCCAGTATTAAAAAATCCAGGTCATTTGGCCGCTGCTTTAAAAAAACGTAAAATTTTCACATCCTCGCTGTCATTGAATGCCAGGACATATTAGGAACAATCACTTGAAGAAACTGCTGAAATGGACTGCCTTGGCTATCGGAACACTTGTGTTAGGGGTAGTCTTATTCTTGGGAGGCATGGGCTTGCACGATGGACCATTAGGAATTTTTTCCGGCGGTCCTTTTAAAACCGGAACCCCCAGCCCCACACCCAATGACTGGAGTTTTCTGAAAGACCGCTCTACCATCGAGTTCCAAACCATGAGCCCTGCGCAATCCCGCACTGTCTACGTCGCGAGCCATGATCAACGCCTATTTATAGTGAGTAGTTACATGACTACCAGCTATGGCGCTATATGGAAGCAGTGGCCGCATTTTCTGGAGGTGGACGATAGAGTGATTCTTAGAGTAGACGGCAAGTTATATCAGCAACGATTACAGAGGATAATGAGTGGTCCCGATGTCATTCCTGTGCTCAGCGAATTTAGTCGCAAGTACGGAGGTGGGGAAAGCATGAGAGAACAAGAGCTAGCTAGCGGCTATACCTGGCTGTATCAAGTCGTTCTCCCCTAGATTGTTTTGACCCCAGTCATAAGCAGGACTTTTAATGAGTTTTATACGAGTTTTTACTGTAGGTGGCACCATAGACAAGACTTACTTTGATGCCAAAAGTGCCTATGAAGTAGGACCGCCAAACATTACCGAGGTGCTTTCTGGTCTTTGTCTCAACCTGGATTATCAAGTCGATTCTTTAATGCAAAAAGACAGCCTGGAAATGACTGACGAAGATCGACAATTGATTCGCGTTGCTGTCACCAGCGTCAAAGAACAGCATATTGTGATTACCCATGGCACAGATACCATGGTAGAAACAGCCAGGGAACTCGCTGCTGTGCTAAATAAAACGATTGTTCTAACAGGTGCTCTAAGCCCCGCACTTTTCAAAAATTCCGACGCCATGTTCAATATCGGCGCTGCTCTGACTGCTGCGCAGACAAAAGCTGCCGGTGTGTACATCGCCATGAATGGGGTGATCTTCGATCATGACAAGGTGAGAAAAGATGTTGAGAACAATCGATTCGTGTCAATATAAACCAGCTACCAGAGGAAACTCAATGGCCGCAACTGACAAAACACGACTAATAGTACTGCCCCTTTGCTTTACAAGCTTATTGGCTGCTTGCGGAGAATCGGAAGTTTCCGCTCCGCCATTGAGCTTCACCGAAACTTTTCAAACCCAATTGATTGAAGCTCAACCAGGAGACATTATCGACGTTCCCGCCGGTGTACATGAATTCACACGCAGCCTGTCATTGACCGTTCCAGGTGTGACAATACGTGGCGCTGGTATAGATTCTTCCATTCTCTCGTTCAGGAATCAGGCGCAGGGTGCAGAAGGACTATTAGTTAGCGCGGACGATTTCGTTATTGAAGATCTGGCAATTGAAGATAGCGCTGGCGATGCACTTAAAATAAATCAGAGTACCAATGTAACGATTCGACGAGTGCGCACGGAATGGACCCGTGGCGCAAATACCGAAAACGGCGCCTATGGAATTTACCCAGTGCAAAGCCGAAATGTACTAATCGAAGAATCGGTTGCAATCGGCGCCTCAGATGCTGGCATTTATGTGGGTCAGTCCAGTCAAATAATTGTTAGAAATTCCCGCGCCGAGTACAACGTCGCCGGTATCGAAATCGAAAATTCTACTTTTGCTGACGTCTACGACAATGTCGCGACAAATAATACCGGCGGCATTTTGGTATTTGATCTGCCAAATTTGCCTGTACAAGGCGGCCAGGCCACGCGAGTATTCAACAATGAAGTATTCGAGAACAATACGGACAATTTTGCACCGGAAGGAAACATTGTTGGCAATGTTCCTCCGGGTACCGGGTTATTGGTATTAGCTAACGACAATATTGAAGTGTTCGGTAATCGTTTTCGCGATAATAAAAGCGTGAATATTATGGTTTACAGCTTTGTCTTAGGCGGCAGAACTATTCAAGATCCTGACTACGATGCCTATCCCGAAAAGATTTATATACATGACAATGAGTACCTTGGCGGCGGCACAGTTCCAGGGCATCCAGCACTGGCAGCCTGGCACAAAGTCAGTGGTCAGAATTCGCCGAACATCGTTTGGGGCGGGCTGCTCAAACCCGGAACAAGCAGTGCAGATATTATCTGCATCGGTGAAAACAGCGATGAAAGCTTCATGAATCTTAAGGGCGGCCTGGATCCGCACGATGTATCTTACGACAACACAGCCCACCAATGCAGCTTGCCGCGATTGCCAAAAATTTCTTTCCACATTCCTGGCAACGACTGACCTATGAAGCAAATATTCGTCGAACTACTATTTCTCTCTCTAGATAATTAGTTGGCAAGACAGTACGATGTGCGCGATTTTGAAAAACCCCGGCAACCAAATAGTTTCCAGGGGCTTTCCGACATGGCTGGTACAAAGTCAAAAAAGCACGGCTTCGTTATCGAAGAAACAGCAAGAGGCTATGCTAATTAACCTATATCATTGTTGCTTATTCGAATACGCCACCGTTGCCACGAGCTATATTCATGTAGGATTCCTTAAACCCCGGTAGCAAATAACCTTCCTCGATAAGGCTGTCTGTGGCCGCTTCATATTTCGACAAATAGTCATCGAAAGATGAATAGAGCCCAGCGATAGAAGTTCTAGGATCTCGCGATTGTACTGCCACTGCTGTGTTTGCTGGCAACGGAATGTAACCACCAGATAACCTGGCTAATGACTTTTCTGCTCCCGTCGTGACTGCACGAAGATTCCAGGGTATAAATGTGGCAAGTGGCACCTGTGCCAGTGGTGGCAACACTGTACTTTTTGGAGAATCGTTATTGTCATTATTCACCGCTGGCACCAAGGCGCTGTAATACATATCGGTTGTTTGCGGATGCCTATCGATAATACGTTGATCCTGCCATCTATCGCCGTAGTTTGCATAGCCCGGCATGTAAAGCCCGCCTGGGTGATTGACTCCATTTAATCGATTCCACGCCTCTCGATTCATACCACGCTCGGTATGAGACGCAACCAAACTACCGTCTGCTATTCTTGGATAGCGTGAGGCTGGAGGCATTTTATCGTTTGCGACCCAATCATACATGGCGACAAGGAGTGAATCGGCAATTGGTGCCCACATGTTCGGATTGGGCGGCAACTGACCCGAGCTTGCCGCTCTTGGAATACCGTTACCGGAACCGTGTTGCGAGCCGCCAATTGAATAGAAGCGAACCTCATCAGGCAGAACCGCATCTTCGGTCCCTTGCGGATTGGTGTGAGGCAGAGAACCCGCCCGCACCCAATATTCATTCGAGGTTTGTATATGCATCACTTTTGGTACGGTATTGCTTGCTCGCGCTCTGCCGAGAATGCCATCGGTGCGACCGCTGTAAGGATCGGTACTCTCACCGTAAGTAAACGGAAATATGTCATTCGGAAACAAATGATTGGAGTGGTGACCATTGGTTCGAGTGGGCATGGCGAAGCGATTATTGAACATGCCATAGCCGCTGCCAGCAATAACCGGAATTATTCCATCGAACACTTTGCGCCCATCTAAATCCTGGTTGAACCCATCATACATATACTGCCGCAGCAAACGACCGCTCTGGGAGTTACCCCAGGCAACGGTATAGTTAATCGTTGGTAGCGCGAGTTGAGCCAGTTGATCTTCAACTTCATCAAACCGAATCGCTGAAACCATGTCACGAATTGCTGCCATTCCAGAGCCAGCCAGAACCGGGTTTTTTGCTTCATAAATGAGTTCATAGATGTATCCGGGACGAAAACCTCCATCAAGACTTAAGTTAACAATGAGTTGGTTGCTGTCTTCTTCCGCAATTACTTCAAGCTCAAACTGTGACCGCTTGATTGGGATACGCGGATCATTCTGATAGAGGCGTTGCGTTAAACTTACTTCAGGCAATCCATCCTGTGTTGGCTCGTAGGCCAGATGACCAGCACCTGCTATATTCACATCGTTAGCTGAAGCTCTCACAGATACCTCATAGCGAACCAATCCGGTAATCGGATCCTGCGCCGAGCCGACTATCGGCGCATGTAAGCGCAGACGGCCGTCTCCAGGGGCCAGTTCATTTATCCAACCTGTGGCGAGATAGGTGAAACCCATACCACTCAGGGGATGTTTCAGTGACCTCTCAGGCGGAAAAACACTGCCACCCCGATTGTTTACGTTATAAAGTAAACCACCGTTTGTTATGGGACCTGAAGGCACTAACAGCCTAAAATCTGCTGAGAATTCTACTAATCCATCACTGTTTACTGGTGCGTAGGCAATATCGGTAACTGCCGCATTGGCTGAATTTGCTGGGTCCAGGGTGAAAAAAGCAACGCCGCTAATTGACTGATAGCTGAAAGCCACGCTGGCATCAGACAAAGTTTCACGGCTTGTTATTTCTACGCGAGTAAGCTCCGCATAAGTGGATGTAGCGCTAAGCAGTAATAAGATAGTTACAACCGAATTCAACATTTGCCTAACGGGCTTATAGAAATTCCTGCGTAATATCATAAGAATGCCCACTTGATTTTATTTGTCTGGTAAGACGCGAGATAAGGCCTGACTACCGAGTTTTTAACATTTCTCAGGCTGAGTCAATGATTTGAGTCAATCTTGATGCTAACAGATACTGAGACAAAGAGAGGAGGCCGGGTGTTCGACTATTTTGGTTTGTTCAGCCAATGACCGGCCATTTTCGATACGCCTTCGAACAAATCCTGTTGTTCACAATCCCGGCAAAGCAGGTTGCAGGATGAATTGATTTGACCGGAAGAGACTGTAACCAATCTGCTATTAACGACAGTATTTTCCCCGGTTTTTTTTGCTTCTGAAAGAACCAGATGAGTCGCTGAAATTAACTGCCCGATGTCCAGTATCTGTTGTGAGCTTGTCAGGCCGGTCAGTGAAAACTGGATTTCTTCCAGCAGTGTCTTCAACTGACTTCTTTCAATCGCATTGAAACCCGCTTTTTTAAATCCGGTAATCAATCCCGTGTTAAAAATGTCGCTTTGTTCATTGCCATCTTCGATGATGGGAAGTATGCCGATAGAGTGTTGATCGGAAAGTGTTGCCTGATTGACAAAGGAACTGCAAGTCACCTCATATTCCGCAATCGCGAAGGGCGTCTCGGCTACTGTAGTTGTGATTTGCAGATAGCCCTTGGTCGGGTACACTTCGCAAAAAACGGGGACTATTCACTAGCTGTTGTGATTTGCAGTAACTGGCTAATGTCCGCCTTGAATGCAGATTCCTCCTTATCGTCTGAATCGACATCGCCCTCATCTTCCAGGATGCTGATCACATCGGGGTCATCGAGCATATCCCGCCCCAAAATCGTCTTTTTATTGCTAAGGAATCCGCGTCGCTGAACCAGGTGGAGGAAAACTCTACCCAGCTCCTGTTTACTGAGAGCCTCTTTAAGTGCCTTGGCGCGCAAAACATAGGGGTCGCCCAGGTCGTTTAGTATGGCCTCAGGCTTGTCAATCTGGGCAAGTTCTTTGGGCAATAATTGCAGGCTGATCAGATAATTGAGTAATTGCCGCTTGCGCCGGGCCCGCCTCTGAATTGTTCGCCGCGCCAGGCGGCTGCTTCTGCGTTTCTGGTTTTTCGGTGTAGGAGGTTTCTCTTTCACTGCTTTCTGGAAGATTCTGACACCGGAGTCAACGATAGCAGCAGGCCGGTTGTTCTCATCAGCGCTGAGAAGCGCCCATCCGAGTGAATTGCTGCCCATGTCCAAACCGAGAATTGTTTTGCTCATACCGCGACTCCCTGTTATATTGCTCGTACAGTGTACCTGACTAAGGTCTATTGATTAGCTTTTCATACCAAGAAATAGTTTTTCGTAGGCAACGCTTTCAAGCGACCCAAGCCCTCCCAGTGGGGGCTTTTTATTTTCCGGTATTTATTATCCCCAATCCCCAGATAGAAACCCCTAAAACGCAGGAAGCCCTGGCCGTATAATGGTTAGCAATTAAACCCTCCATCACCCAATGGGTGCACAGCTCAAGGCTTATGGCTATTCTACCCTACAAACTTGATACAACGAACGATTTACTCATCGTGCCGGTTTGCTGAGCATTGCTCACTTAGTGGACTCCCTGAGTCTCACTGAACGTATTGATCAGCACTTTCCCCAGCCTAAAAGTAATCCTGGGTACCGACCCTCTGATTCAAACTGGCTACCCCTGTTTGAGCAACAAGGCGAAGCTGTCTGTGGCCAGGATAGCTAGCGCAGGAGCTTCTGTATCGGTGACTATGCAAAAGCCTTCACACTGGTCATTCAGAGAACCGCCCTTAGCGGCCAGGCGAGTCTGGATTTGGATTCACAAGATAGCGCGGATGGCATCAGCCTGGGCGGCTATACTTATCCTGCGATGGCCACCCACCGGGACGAGCTGAGCGATAGCGAGATCATTCACTGGTACAAGGTGAATTGATGCACAGCATCAAGAGAGGGTGCCCTGGGGTGCAATCAGCGCGCCGAAGACAGCGAGAATCGCATCAAGGAACTGAAGCTGGACTTTGGCGGTGACACGCTGCCGTGCTCAGATTTTAATGCCAATGCGCTGTACTTTTTAATCGCGGCACTGTCTTATAATTTATTGGCCTCAACGCGCCAACTGCTGCCAGAGGAGTTGGCTCGCCATCATGCAGTCACTCTGCGCTGGCGTCTGTACGCCATGGCGGCGAAGGTGGTCAAAACGGGGCATCAGTTATTTGTCAAGCGACAAGGAAAACACCGAATACTACTGGAACGAGTGCTGATGGCACTGAAGGAGTTTGAGCCGCCGCCCATTTAATCCAATAGCGGACAAGAAGTGACGGCTTATACAGGATAGGTTCGTCCAAAATGGCCCATTGAAGGCTGACAATGCGCAGAGCAACGGTTTTTGACTAAACCTCTCTACGATATTTGCTGTATTGGCCAGTTATATAACACTTGAAAGAGGGATCCAGAGGCCCTTGGAGCGCTGGCGGTAGTCTAACTGGGGATTTGGGATTAAGGGAGGGTAAAATATAATAACTAATTATATCGATTGGTTATGGTGCCCAGGGGCGGAATCGAACCACCGACACGAGGATTTTCAGTCCTCTGCTCTACCGACTGAGCTACCTGGGCATTTTAGACTGTTGTGCTTGTGAATACTTCGTTAAAGCCCAAGACCTCACCTCGGTCACTTACTTGTGTAAGCCCCTGTTTCGATTTGGTCTTTGCCTCGTCTTCAGCATACTCGCGACGCTTAAAAATCAGTGAATAGATTTCAGAACCGCCAGTTTGCGCAACCGCGTATTAGATAGAATCTGCGCTTTTTAGTCAAGCAGCAGCAACCGGGCAGCGAACTTACCCGCTTTCGGGCACATAGCCCTCAGCCTGGTCGAATTCTTCGTTATTGAGGAATTTATCCATCTGGTTTTGCAGGTATTTGCGATCATCAGCATTTATCATGTTCAGCTGTTTCTCGTTGATGAGCATGGTTTGCTGGCCCTGCCATTCGGTCCAGGCTTGTTGCGACACAGTTTCATAGATTTCCTGGCCTTTAGTACCTGGATACGGTGGCAGCGTCAGACCAGGCAGTTCTTTGTCGTATTTCTTGCAATGTACCATTCGTGGCATAGCGTAATCTCATTGACTAATTAGTTAGCGAGTTAGGTTTTCTCGGCTAGTTGTGATAGCAGTTTCTTTACTGGGGCCGCCAATCCGACCTCCATAGAATGGTCTAAAGGGTACCAGAGCCAGCGGTCGGTTTCCGCAACTTCGTTCAATTTGCTGTTAGCCAGGACGAGTACCGGTGTGATGTCCAAGTGGTAATGGGAGAAGCTATGACGAATTGTTGGCAGCGTTTCCAGTCTTTTGAACTTGTTTTTCTTGTGTGTTGTAGATTGACCTATACCGGGAGGCATTCTCGCGTCTGCTGACTCAGGCAGGCTATAGAGCGACCCCCATATCCCAGTTGCTGGCCTTTTCTCTAACAGAACCTCATTGGTTTCATTTTGCAGGATGAACATTGCAGTAGATTTTACAGGCAGTACTTTCTTCGCTTTCTTGCCGGGAAATTCGGGAATGCGGTTTTCCTTGTAGGCACTGCAATCAACTTGTAGTGGGCATACAGCGCAAGACGGAGAACTGCGGGTGCAAATGGTGGCGCCCAGATCCATTATTGCCTGGGTGTAATCGTCGACTTGTTTCCTGGGGGTAACAGACTCTGCTATGTTCCACAGCTCTTTCTTTACTGCGGCTTTTTCCGGCCAACCTTCGATTGCATAGTAACGAGTCAATACTCTCTTAACATTGCCATCCAGTATTGCTGCACGAATATTCATGGATATTACGGCGATCGCGCCGGCGGTTGATCGGCCGATTCCTGGCAGTTCTATCAGGCTTTCAACGCTTTGCGGAAAGATCCCCGCATAATTTTTTACTATGGCCCTGGCTGCTTTGTGCAAGTTTCTTGCTCTGGCGTAATAGCCTAGCCCGGTCCAAAGATGCAGTACTTGATCAGTATCTGCTGCCGCCAAATCTTGCACCGTGGCAAAGCGTTCCATAAAGCGCAGGTAGTAGGGAATAACAGTGCTTACCTGGGTTTGCTGTAGCATGATCTCCGATACCCAAACGCGATAAGGCGTGCGATTAATTTGCCAGGGGAGGTCGTGACGGCCATGCCGCTCGAACCAGGTGAGAATTTGTCTTGAGAAGAGCGATGCAGTAGCAGTCATTAGCCGAGTCTATCGGATGTCTAGTTAAACAAGTTACGCAGTAATCCCCGGGCACCATCTCTCACTTCCGGCGGAAGCTGGTCGGTAATGACTTCGTTGAGTCGGCTTCTGACTGCGTTAGTTCCTATCTGTGTGAATATCTCACGAACCTGCGTGAAATCAGGGCGGCAGTACTGACTAAGCTCATCGGCAAAGGCCGCTGAACATTCGACCGGCCAAGACACGTCGTGATAGAGGTCGTCTACAGGGATGGTTTGAAGATAAGGTTCACCTAACACGGTGAACAGCAAATCGTAGTCAAAATTTTGTTGGCTAAAGCTGATGCCTCCACTGCCGCTTACATCAAAATTGTCCATTCGCAGTTTCAACTGTTGGTTCTCGGCCAGGCCATTTTCCAGCAAGATAAAACCGCTTAGCTCCGCGAAGCGAATTACGCTGGGCCATTGCTCAATGTTGCCTCCACTGGGGCTGAGCGCTGAAATAGCGGTGAAGATTTGTTTAATGACACCTATGTCCACACTGTTCTCGGTAACCGCGAAGGCGGTTGAGCCACTAAGTGTGTCGCGTATCGCGTTGCTGCTGCTAGCGGTGGCGGTATAGTCAATTTCCACGTCCAGATTTCCTGTCACAGAATCGAGTCGCGACAGGCTTGGAGCCAGTTCAACAATATTTAACTGACTAATAGAAAATTGTGTATTCAATGCAGCTTCTGGCGTGCGGCCATCGAGTCGAATATTGCCTTGAATGGTTCCTGAAAAAGCAGAAACAGGCTGAATCTCTATGTCTAATACGCCATCTTCGACATTGGTAAACACATTGATGTCGTTGAATTCCATGCCATTAGCGACTACAGACTCAACAGAAATAGAACCGAGCAGATTGAATGAAGAAAGTATTTCACTGGGGATATTTGTATCGCCAACAACAGAATTGCCGGGAACCGAATCAGTGCCTGCTGACGGTTCTAGTTCTTCCAGTTCATAACTGACATCACCGATGGGAGGGTTCTTCGCATTAGCTTTTGTTATGAAAGGCGATAAGTCGATTTGATTACTGACAATCCCATAACTGATATTAGTTGGTGAGAAATCGGTGGCAAAGCGTACTTTGGCTTCTGCTTCTACTTCTGTGTTAGCAATTTGCATCAAAAATTCTGGTATTTCAATACCGAACTCGTCGCCGTTAAAATTGAATTCATAAGTTAGCTGAGGCGCTTGTGCGGTCGTCAATATTGAATTGGTTTCAATAAAGTTCTCTTCGATTGCACTGAGCCCCAAGGTTTGCATTAGTCCCCTGATATCAAAGCTATTTGACTTGAACATGCCCTGGTAAGAAATGGCTTCGTTGAAACCGCTAATCTTCAAATCGCCTTGCAGCAGCATGGGTGTGAGAGTGAGGCTAATATTTTCTACCGAGATATTTCCAGCATTGATGTCAGCGGCTACATCACTCTTAAATTCCATGGCCATGGGTTTAGTCATGCCGTTGTTCAGAAAGTCGAAACTCACATCGACATTGAATGGTCTTCCTTGAATATTAGTGTCCGTGCTTACAAGATTCAGCTTATTAACGCTATAGCGCACTCCCTGAGACAAGTCTTGAATGTCTATGCTGGCATTGTCGATTTGAAGTCGTTCAAACGAAACTGTAACTATATCGCCGTTATTTTCTTGTCCGTTTTGCATCGAGCCTGTTTGAGCGTTTGCTTGTGCAGAAGAAGGAGGGGAAATATCTGCCACGGAGACTTCGTTATTGATCGCAGAGCTTGTGTCCCAGTTACTTTTTCCTGTGCTATCAATATAGTAGTTGATATGAAAACCATCTGTTGACAATTCTCTTATCATTATCTCGCCAGCGATCAGTGCGCGCAGATCAACCTGAAGCAAGGCGGCGGAGGTGGACGCCAGTTCCTGCGGTGATGCCGGGTTCTTCAGGCGAATGTCGTTCAGAGTCAGTCCAATAGACGGAAAGAAATTAATATCCATATCACCAGCTATGATTAGTTCGTAACCAGTGCTGGATAACACGGCAGCCTGAATGGCGGATTTGTTTCGTTCGGTATTGACGGCAAGCAATAGAATGACGCCGACTACTATGAATAGCAGAACCAATCCTGACAATATTTTGGCAAGTTTTTTTAACATGGCTGACTAATGCTTTCCCGCAGTAAAACAGTGTTAAGTCCTACAGGCTCCCAGGCAAGTCATACTACGGGAGCCACTCAGTGTAACGGATTGAGATCTTATTTGCACGACAGACAGCCCTCTGTCTGGCTAGCTCTTCAAGCCAGAGACTGCGGGTTCTGAAGTATACCTAACGGCTACCGAAACGCCGATTTGCTTTGGCAGGGGCCAGCCATTGTTCGAAAACCAGGGTGGCAGGGCCGCTGCTGCTTTCAATGCCTTACAGTGGGCATTATAATGCTTCCTTTCCTTGGGTTCTTTATTGGACCGCATCCACATTCAGCCCGGCGTTGTCAGCTTGATCCAGCGACCTAGACACCAGCGATCCAATTCATGAGAACAGCAACTGTAGAGCGTAACACCAAAGAAACACAGATTACGGTGAGCGTGAACCTTGATGGAAGCGGCCTGCTCGAAGTAGATACTGGCCTGCCTTTTCTCGATCATATGCTGGATCAAATCGCGCGTCATGGCTTGATCGATTTGAACATCAAGGCCGTCGGTGATCTAGAGATTGATGCCCATCACACGGTTGAAGATATAGGCATTACCCTGGGGCAGGCTTTCGGTAAAGCGTTGGACAAAACAGGTATACGACGTTACGGCCATGCCTTTGTGCCCTTGGATGAAGCCCTGTCTCGTGTAGTCATAGACTTCTCCGGACGCCCTGGTTTGGATTATCATGTGCAATTCGTTAAGGGCACAGTCGGCGCATTTGACGTTGATCTGTTTCGTGAATTTTTTCAAGGCTTCGTCAATCATTCGCTGGTTACTCTCCATATAGATAATATTCGCGGTAAGAACGCACATCACCAGATTGAGACAATCTTTAAGGCTTTTGGTCGAGCTGTTCGTACGGCGATTGAAGCAGACCCTCGTCAGGTTGGTGTGGTGCCTTCAACCAAAGGTTCCCTTTAGAATTTCTTGATTTGAGAATCGAGTTTAACCAAAGCACCTTGATTCGAAATACTTTGTTGCAAACATCCCTCACATGAACAGGATAACAGTAATAGACTACGGCATGGGCAATCTGCATTCTGTCGTGAAAGCGGTAGAGCATGTCGGTCTTGAAGCGGGTGAGGATGTTGAGGTAATGGCCACAGCCGATGCAAAAAAAATTGCCAGGGCTGACCGCGTTATCTTTCCCGGAGTGGGGGCGATTCGAGATTGTATGGCGGAGATTCTTCGTCTCGACGTAGATCAAATAGTAAAAGATGCCATGAAGTCGAAGCCGGTATTGGCTATTTGCGTTGGTATGCAGGCATTAACGCGACACAGCGAAGAGAATGGTGGGGTTGATTGCTTGGGCTTTCTGGACGGTGAGGTTCGCTATTTTGGCGACGCCCTGACGGATGTGGGCGGTGGCCGCTTGAAAGTTCCACATATGGGTTGGAACCAAGTTAGGCAAACGAAGTCTCACCCGTTATGGAAAGGCGTGCCGAACCATAGCCGTTTCTATTTTGTTCATAGTTACTATGTGCAGACAGAGAATTCAAAAATTGTAACTGGCACCACAAATTACGGCACTGACATAGTCGCAACAGTAGCGGATGGCAATATTTTTGCCACGCAGTTCCATCCCGAGAAAAGCCAGAAAGCGGGCCTGGCTCTGCTAAAGAATTTTTTGTCTTGGGATGGCTCGGCGTAGAAAGAGCGCAAGGCCAGATGAACTGATGTTAGTAATCCCTGCGATCGATTTAAAAGACGGACAATGCGTGCGACTGCGTCAGGGGCGCATGGATGACTCCACCGTTTTCTCCGATGATCCGGTCAACATGGCAGGAAGCTGGCAGTCTAAGGGTGCCAGGCGATTGCATGTGGTTGATCTCAATGGCGCTTTTGCGGGCACACCAGTTAATGCGGAGATTGTTACGAGCATCGCCTCAGCTTATCCTGATTTGCCCATACAAATTGGTGGCGGCATTCGCAATTTGCAGAGTGTCGAGTTTTATGTAAACGCGGGTGTCAGCTATGTGATTATTGGTACCCAGGCGGTTAAAAAACCTGAATTTATACAAGAAGCTTGTGCGGCATTCCCAGGAAAGATAATAGTTGGCATCGATGCAATTGACGGCATGGTGGCTACAGAGGGCTGGGCCGATGTGTCGGATGTGCCGGCGGCTACTCTGGCGCAGAAGTTTGCCGACCACGGCGTAGCGGCGATTGCATATACCGACATTAACTGTGACGGAATGATGCGTGGTGCAAACGTTGGGGCGACCAGGGAGTTGGCAGAACATTCCCCAATTCCAGTTATTGCATCCGGTGGCATTGGCAAACTGGCTGATATTGCGGCGATCAGAGAAGCATCAGAGACATCGACAGGGGCTGGAATAATGGGTGTTATTATCGGCCGCGCTATTTATGAGGGCACTGTTGATCTGACCCTTGCACAACAACTTTGCGATGAATGATCTTACAGGGCAATGGATTGATTGCACCTGTCTAAATTCTAATTTTTTATTGGAAAAGAAATAGCTGATGGCATTGGCAAAACGAATAATCCCTTGTTTAGACTGTGAAAATGGCCGTGTGGTAAAGGGAGTCAAGTTTCTTGATATTCGAGACGCTGGTGACCCGGTCGAAGTTTCCAAGCGATATTGCGATGCGGGTGCTGATGAGATTATCTTCCTTGACATCACTGCGAGCCACGAAGGAAGAGAGACAACCGTGCATACGGTGGAAGCCATCGCCAGTCAGGTTTTTATCCCGTTAACGGTAGGCGGTGGTGTTCGCACGCTGGAAGACATACGCACCATGCTAAATGCTGGCGCCGATAAAGTGGCCATTAACACGGCGGCGGTGGTTAATCCCGAATTTGTACGCAATGCAACACAGCGTTTTGGCTCTCAGTGCATCGTGGTTGCCGTTGATGCAAAGCAAGTGGCGGCAGGGGGCGAGTCATTGAAGTGGGAAATCTTTACACATGGGGGCCGTAACTCAACTGGCATCGATGCAATAGAATGGGTGCAGCGTATGGCGAACTACGGTGCTGGTGAAATTCTGTTAACCAGTATGGATAGGGATGGCACAAAAACAGGGTTCGACCTGGCGCTAAATAAAGCCGTGAGCCGGGCCGTGGCTGTACCGGTAATTGCCTCAGGTGGCGTTGGGAATCTTCAGCATCTCGTCGATGGCGTATTGGAGGGTGAGGTTGATGCGGTATTGGCTGCCAGCATATTTCATTTTCAGGAATATTCAATTCAAGAAGCCAAACAGTTTATGGCCGAAAAAGGGATAGAAGTTCGGCGCTAAATGCAATTCCCTGGCTTGACCCGACAGCCCGCCTGAATCCCTAATTTAAATCCCGTTGCGCAAAAGACTCCGGGGTACTAATGCCACGCGCGGGCTTAAATGCGTTGACGCCTTTTAGGAGATTTAGCGCTTCGTTAAGTGGGTAATCATTCACCAACACTTCTTCGGCCGATATCAACGCTTCAGCAATTCTTTGATTTTCTGATTCCGTTCCATTCTCATTCTCTAAATGACCATCCAGGTCTGATTCATTGTATTGCATCACATTGCTTGAGCGACGGGTTACGAAGGCTTCATCAACAATAATGTCTGGTTCTATACCCTGTGCTTGAATAGAACGACCGCTGGGTGTGAAATACAAAGAAGTAGTCAGCTTTATCGCTCGTTTTTCGTCCAATGGCAAAACAGTCTGTACCGAGCCCTTGCCAAAACTGCGTGTGCCCATAATGATAGCGCGGCTATGATCCTGTAATGCACCTGCTACAATTTCTGATGCAGAAGCTGAGCCGTTGTTAATAAGAACCACCAGCGGAGCGTCACCAGCCACAGTCTTGCGAGTTGCAGAGAAATCCAGGCCGGTTTTTTCTAGCCTGCCTTCGGTGTAAACAATGCGACCCTGGTCGATGAAAGCATCAACAACGGCAACCGATGCCTGTAGTATTCCGCCGGGATTATTGCGTAAATCCAATACCATTCCTTTGATTGGTTGATCTATGGCATCGTTTTCGTCAAACAGTTTTTCTATTTCTTGTTCCAGCTCGTTGCCGGTATTTACCCGGAACTGGGATATTCGAAGGTAGGCGTATCCTGGTGCGATCATGCGACTGCGTACGCTTGTCAGGGCAATCACCTCACGAGTTACTGTAACATCAAAGGGTTCCTGTCCTTCGCGGGCTACGGTCACGGTTACCTTGGTACCGGGTTCACCACGCATCATTTGAGCCGCTTCTTCAGGCAACATTTCTCGCAATGGTTTATTGTCTATCTGAATGATTAAGTCCCCTGCTTTAATACCAGCCCGGTCCGCTGGCGAATCATCAATAGGGCTGATAACCCGGATATAACCGTTCTCACGTCCTACTTCCACTCCCAGCCCGCCGAATTCTCCAGTGGTGGATTCTTCTAGTACGTCAAATTCATCACCAGTGAGATAGGTAGAATGAGGATCGAGCCCAGAGAGCATGCCACGTATGGCATTTTCCAAGAGAGTCTTGTCATCAATTTCTTCAACATAGGACAGACGAATTCTATCCAATGCTTCAGTGAACATTCGAACCTCGTTGAGGGGTAGAGGAAGCGTTTGCTGCGGTGTTTGGGCGCTGGTCGAAAATGGCGCTACCAGCCCAACAAACAAGCTAACAGAAAAGACCGTTGTAGTGGTCAAAGACGGCAAATGCCAGGGTGGAAATGTCAGACACAAATTCATAATAAAATCCTGTTGTTACTCGGTCTATTGCAACTCGACCCGCTGAGGCTCTATTTCAGGCACAGGCGGATTGGGTTACCCAAACTCTTTATACGAATAATCCTAGTGTTTCAGTTTATTCAGCAATACGCAAACGGGATCAGACAGGTCTTTTTATAGCTCAAAGCCAGAATATTACTCAATCCGCTTCGATGGATTGTCTTTGTTCGCCTGTGTCGAAGTAGTTGAATCACGAATACCCGGGAATAGAATCAGTAGGGTCTTTTTATTCCAGTTACCGGCCTGCTTAAGTGTGAGTGTCATTGAAATCAGTAGGTATTGAAATCAGCAGCTATTGAAATCAGTGAAACTAATTGACTTGGGCAATAGACAAGACATGTTCTCTTTCATCACAGGTTTCGCTGACAAATTTTTAGGAGTTTGCTAACAAAATTTTGCCGGTCATCTCCTCCGGCACGGGCATTTTCAACAGAGAAAGCAAGGTGGGGGCTAAATCAGAAAGCTTGCCCTCGCCAATGAATTGCCTGCCACTAGAGCCCACATACACCAGCGGTACCGGGCCGCTAGTGTGGGAAGTCAGTGGCTGATTAGTCTTCGGATCGATCATCTGCTCTACATTACCGTGGTCTGCGGTGATTAGAAGTTCGGCCTCGGTCTCTTCGACAGCGGCAACTATGCGCCCCAGGCACTTATCGACAGCTTCAACCGCTTTGACGGCGGCGGCAAAATCGCCGGTGTGTCCTACCATATCGCCATTTGCATAATTGCAAATAATGGCATCGTATTGCTTCGATCGAATGGCAGCGACTAACTCGTCGGTAAGCTCGAAGGCAGACATTTCTGGTTTTAAGTCGTAGGTCTTAACATCGGGTGATGGAATCAGTATGCGATCTTCATTCCTAAAAGTGGCTTCTCTTCCACCATTAAAAAAGAAAGTCACATGGGCATATTTCTCGGTTTCCGCAATACGTAGCTGAGTTCTTTGTTGATCGGCCAAATACTGGCCTAATACATTGTCTAATTTTTGCGGTGGATAAGCACAACTGGCTTCAATATCCGCTGCATATTCGGTGAGCATAACGAACTCGCTTAACATGGGCCTTGCAGACCTTTGAAAACCATCGAAATCATCTTCGACAAAGGCTCGGGTGATTTCCCGCGCTCGATCGGCGCGAAAATTCATAAAAAGTACTACATCGCCATCGTCAACCGTGGCAGCTTGGTTCGTTTCCGAGCCTACCAAGGTGGCTTGAACGAATTCGTCGTCTTCATTTCTTTCATATGCTGCGTTAACAGCTTCGGTTACATTGTTGAATTGAAAATCTGCTTTGTTCTGGGTGAGCATGTCATAGGCAGCTTGCACACGATCCCAGCGGTTGTCTCTATCCATTGCAAAAAATCGCCCGCAGATTGAAGCCACTCTTCCTTTAGCAGAACCAAGTAGCGTTTTTTCAGCGCGTAGAAGTGACGGAAGTGCGCTGCGCGGAGGCGTGTCACGACCATCCAGAAATGCGTGCAGGAATATTCGCGGCGCGCCCTTGCGTATCGCTAACTCGATCATGGCGATGATTTGATCTGCGTGGCTGTGAATGCCACCAGGCGACATGAGGCCAAATAGTTGTACCGCAGTATTGGCAGCTACTGCCTTGTCCACAGCAGCACATAGCACAGCGTTTGAGAAGAAAGTGCCGTCCTCAATGTCTTTATCGATACGGCTCAAGCTTTGGTAGACAACTCGTCCTGCGCCCAGATTCATGTGGCCCACTTCAGAGTTGCCCATTTGTCCCGCAGGCAGACCTACAGCTTTCCCTGATGTGTCAATCAGAGTATGTGGTTTGTGAGTCCAGAGCGAATCCCACACTGGGCTGTCGGCACTATGAATGGCGTTGCTGTTGGTTTCTTCGCGATAGCCCCAGCCATCCAGAATGAGTAGAAGAGCTGTCTTTTTACTGCTGTCGATGTCGCTCATGGAATTGGTCGAAGTCCTGCCAGGTTAGCGGTTGATCCAGCGCCTCATTATCCTTGAAAGCGGATTTCATAGCGAGAAGCTTGATCTCTCAGAAAGCAGGCAGGGAGTTGGCGAGTTGGGTTGCCGTTGCCACTTTAATTGGCAGGCATTTCATTTCTGCTTAGTTGTTTTGAGAACTTCTTAAAGCCAGGGGAGACGTGTATACTTGCAGGCTTTTTGCGGATCGCGAATCGTTTTGGTGGCAGGTTTTTGGCAATCTTGCAGCACAGCCGGAGTGAGCAAATCCGTGCCGGCCAATACAGAGCTTACACTATGGCGCAATTTGTAGAATTTATTGGCAATCATCTGGCTCTGGCGAGCATGTGGCTTATTACAACGGCGGCCATAATTTTCTACCATCAGCGCACCGGCAGCAAGGGTGTTGGGCCTCAGCAAGCTGTCATGCTTATCAACCGCAGCGACGCCATCGTGGTGGATGTGAGAGAGAAAAAAGAGTTTGAGAGCGGTCATATAGTAGATGCTATCAATATTCCGTTGGCCAAGCTGGATCAACGGATCACCGAGTTAAAAAAGCAGCGGCAAAAGCCAGTGATTGTTGTCTGTAAATTAGGCCAGCATTCCGCTGAGGCTGCGAAAAAGATACAGGCGGCAGGACACGCGGAAGTGTTCAAATTGTCTGGTGGAATAACCGAGTGGAAGGCTCAATCGATGCCTTTAGTGGTTTGATCGCCACACAGGGTTTGAAAGTATATTAGCCGAAGTAAACTAGACGGTAAAAACTACAGGATCAACCATGGCAGATAACAAAGAAAACAACCAGGAAACCGCAGCGACACCTACAACAGATCAGCATCAGGGCCCGCAATTCGCACTGCAACGCATCTATTTGAAGGACTCTTCCTTTGAATCACCACGCAGTCCCGCTATTTTTCAGAGTCAGTGGACGCCCAAGATCAATTTCGATATCAAAACCAGAAATTCGAAAGTGCAAGAAGATGTCTACGAAGTAGTTCTGATACTAACAGTTGAAGCTGCTTTGGAAGAGCAACCGGCATTCTTGGTCGAAGTCCATCAGGCGGGAGTATTTACTGCTAAAGACTTTGATAACACTCAGATAGAGCAGATGCTATCCACCGTTTGTCCCAATATCTTGTTTCCTTATGCACGGGAGGCGATCGATACATTGGTGGTTAAAGGCAGTTTCCCGGCGCTTATGTTGGCGCCGATTAACTTCGATGCACTGTATGCCCAACAAAAACAAGCCCAGGCAGCTAATGGAAATGGCGCTGCCAACGATGCGCCGCCAGCGCTGGAGTAACTAACGGGCTTTAATCTCCGATGGTGAAGCCTAGCTGACGCCAGGCTTCGTACACCACTACCGCGACGGCATTGGACAAATTAAGGCTGCGACTTTCTGGCAACATTGGGATTCGCAGCAGATTGTCTTGCCCCAGTTCTTCTCTTGGCAGGCCAGGTAATCCACGAGTTTCCGATCCGAAAATCAGAAAATCCCCACCCTCAAAAGTCGCTTCATGGTAGTGCCTAGAGCCTTTGGTGCTTATCCCAAAAAGCCTGTACCGGCCCTGTTTCTGGATGAACTCTGACCAGTCTTCATAGAGTGAAACTCCTGCATATTCGTGATAATCGAGACCAGCTCGTCGCATTCTCTTATCGTCCAGATCAAATCCGAAGGGTTTTATTAAATGAAGTTGTGAACCCGTATTTGCCGCTAAACGGATAATATTTCCGGTGTTTGGAGGTATTTCAGGCTCGAAAAGTACAATGTTAATCAAGAATTCACCAATTAGTTGGACAGATCTGGTTACAACAGCGGAAGAATTACGGCGGTTGATAACAACGGGAGTGTATTCGATACCGGTATCGTTACAGCGGTTGGCTTGTAGCGGCAGGGACGCATGACAATCAGTTCAATCGCCTGCTGGTGTGGGCTTGCCTATTGACCGAGGTGTTGCTTATCGTTTGAGTATCCAAGCTCGACGTGTTAGTTATGGATTGAACGTTCCGGTCACAAATTTTCCAATCCATCCCCAGATGGGCCCAATTGCCTGATCTTGCGAGTCAGTGTGTTTCTACCCCAACCCAGTAGATTTGCCGCATCACGCCGGCGCCCTGTCGTATGCTTCAAGGCTATATCGATCATAGTACGTTCAAACATCGGAGTAGCCTGATTCAATATACCAACCTTGCCCAGGCTGAGTTGTTGATCCGCCCACTGATGTAAACCTTTAGTCCAGTCTCCCGCATCGATAACGGATGTTTCTCGCGCTGACAGCTCTGGGGGCAAGTCAATCAAATAGACTTCTCTGCTGGATGCCATCACCGTAATCCAGCGACAAAAATTTTCCAATTGCCTGACATTGCCAGGCCAGTTCAAGCCGGTCAGATATTTTTCGGTTTCCGGGCGCAGTATTTTTGATTCCATATCTAACTCTTTGGCTGCGGAATGCAAAAAGTGAGTAGCCAGTCTGGGTATATCTTCACGTCTATCGCGCAGACGCGGGATGTGAATTCGTATCACATTGAGCCTATGGAAAAGATCTTCACGGAAATCATGATTCTCTACCAATTTTTCCAGATCCTGGTGAGTGGCCGCAATAATTCTAACGTCTACTCTTATAGAGGTATGGCCGCCCACTCGATAGAACTCACCGTCGGAGAGTACACGCAGTAGTCGGGTTTGTGTATCTGCTGGCATATCCCCAATTTCATCGAGAAAAAGTGTGCCGCCATTAGCTTGTTCGAATCGACCTGTACGCTGCGACGTTGCGCCAGTAAAGGCGCCTTTCTCATGGCCAAACAGCTCGGACTCTATTAACTCCCTGGGAATAGCCGCAACATTTAGAGGCACAAAAGTGCGCTCACTGCGCGGGCTGTGTTGGTGTAACGCTCTGGCAACCAATTCCTTACCAGTGCCAGACTCGCCATTGATCAGTACCGAAATAGTAGACCGGGAGAGCCTGCCAATGGCGCGGAATACCTCCTGCATGGCAGGTGCTTCGCCAATAATTTCCTGCGCCTTTACAGTGCTGGTTTCGTTGCTTTCGTTGCTTTGCTCGCGCGCGTGTTCCAGAGCGCGATTGGTCATTGCTATCGCGTCCTCTATATCAAATGGTTTGGGCAGGTACTCGAAAGCGCCTCGGCTATAAGAGGAAACCGCACTATCCAGATCAGAGTGAGCGGTCATAATGATCACCGGCAGTTGCGGGAATTGCTCTTGAATAGTCGAAAGAAGATCCAGACCACTAATACCAGGCATACGAATATCGCTGATTATTGCGTCAGGAGATTCTTGCTCTAGTCGATGGAGCAACTCGTCACTGTTCTCAAAGGATTCGGTATTGAGCCCGGTCTTTCTAAGGGATTTTTCCAGGACCCAGCGAATCGATCTGTCGTCGTCGAGTATCCACACAGAATGATTTGAATTCATAAAAAATCATACCTTCTTTAACGATGAGCGTATGGTCCGGTTCTACGCTATCCTGCTAAGCCGCAGGCGCAAGCGGTAGCAGTACCGTAAAACAGGTTGCCCCTGGTCTGCTTTCGCATTCAATTAAGCCTTTGTGTTGATTGATTATCGAATGGGTAATCGATAATCCCAAGCCGGTTCCCTCAGCACGCCCGCTTATCATGGGATAAAAAATAGAGTCGATCATCTCCGCTTTGATTCCAGGGCCGTTGTCGATTATCTTGACGCTGGCGGCCAATCGATGAAACCTGGTTCCAATCGTTGCGTTGCGAATAATCCTTGTACGCAAATGAATGCGGCCTAAATCGTGTTCCACCTTCGGGTTGAACAAGGACTGCGTGGCATTGCGTACAATATTTAACATCGCTTGAATAAGTTGAGATGAATCAGCGAGGACAGCGGGAATACTGGGATCATAGTCGCGCAGCAGATTTATGTTCTTGCCGCTGATTTCAGCGTCAACCAGACTTTTTACTCGTTCCAGCACTTCGTGTACATTGGTAGCTTGCATATTTGGTGGTTGCCTGGAGCCGACCAGGCGGTCGACTAATTTGTGCAGTCGATCAGCTTCCTTGATGATGACGCTGGTGTAGTCACTCAGTTCTTCAGAATTAAACTCCTGTGCCAATAGCTGTGCAGCGCCACGGATACCGCCCAGCGGGTTTTTGATTTCGTGGGCGAGACCACGCACCAGCTCTCTGGTTGTGGCATGAGTGCTGTTTAGAGATTCTTCACGATTGGCCCGATACGAATGCTCCAGCGAGGTTATTTCCAATAGGGCCTGTTGTTCGCCGTTTTCTTCGAAAGGCGTAATCGTGTAGTCAACATCGATAGGCTTTCCGTGCATTAACTGCAGTCGGGTTTGTCGTTTCGTGAAGCTGCTATTGCTGTTAAGAGCCGTCTGCATCTCGCCTATAGCTTCTGCTGCCTTAATGAATACATCCCCTATGAAAAGCTGGCTTGCCTTGCGAACACTAATCCCCAGCAAATTTTCTGCGGCGACGTTTAGAAACAGTAGGCGTAGTTTATTATCCATCACCACGACACCTACCTTCAGATTGTCTAGCAGGCGTTTATGCGGGTGTTCTGGGGTCATGTTGCCTATCTCGCCTGGTACTGTTGCAATTGAGTGCCGAGCACCGTCCTTTAGCACTTCCATAGCTTCCAGTCTGACTAGCTATGCAATAAGTAAACCAAGAGACTCGCCAGTGACAATGTCATTATTTATACGGGCTGTTTTAGGGGCTATGCATGGGCTGGCCAAGGCAAGGAGGTACTTTTAGCCCTGGATTGCACCCTAATGTTGCACCATAATAGAGCACTAAATCATAAGCTACAATATCCCATGGCACAAAAAAACCCGGTATTGAGATCGGGCTTTTTTGTACTACTTTAACGAGAGGCTTAGGCAAGGCCTTCCTTCGTGGTTTTGATGATCGCTGCTGCAACCTTATAAGGGTCGGCGTTGGAGGCCGTGCGTCGATCTTCAAGACGTCCTTTCCAGCCATCCTCTACCGTAGCTATCGGGATACGAATCGAAGCACCGCGATCAGACACGCCGTAGCTGAACTGATCGATTGACTGTGTTTCATGCAAACCTGTCAAACGCTGATCATTGTCAGCACCGTAGACACTGATATGCCTATCGATGTTTTTGCCGAAAGACTCGCATATCCTGGTGAAGATTGACTCGTCGCCATTGTCACGCATAACCCCATTAGAGAAGTTGGCGTGCATACCGGAACCGTTCCAATCCAACTCTTTGCCTAAAGGCTTGGGCTCATAGTTAATGGCCAAGCCATAGCGCTCAGCTGTTCGTTCAAGTAAATAGCGTGCTACCCAGGTTTCATCGCCTGCTTTTTTAGCGCCTTTGGCAAATACCTGAAACTCCCATTGCCCCGCTGCTACTTCTGCATTGATGCCTTCAAGATTAATGCCTGCCTCCAGGCACAGATCCATGTGATCTTCGACTACATCGCGTCCGAAGGCGTTTTGAGCGCCTACCGAGCAGTAGTAGGGGCCTTGAGGACCAGGATAGCCACCAAGAGGAAAGCCAGGAGGTAGATTAGTCTTCTGATCCCAAAGAAAGTACTCCTGTTCAAAACCAAACCAAAAGTCATCGTCATCGTCATCGATTGTGGCGCGGCCATTCGATTCGTGTGGCGTACCGTCAGCATTGAGCACTTCAGTCATAACCAGATAGGCATTGGCTCGATCAGGATCAGGATAGATAACTACTGGCTTCAACAAACAGTCGGAATCGTCACCAGAAGCTTGTTGCGTTGAGCTACCGTCGAATGACCAGATTGGGCACTCTTCCAGAGTGCCGCCAAAATCGGGCTGTACCTGAGTTTTGCTGCGCAGACTTTGAGTTGGCTTATAGCCATCAAGCCAGATGTATTCTAATTTAGATTTCATTTTCAATTCTTTCTCCTAATCGATGTAGACTACTTGATAATGTAAAACGTATATTCGTTCCTATTGCCCCGGTACTTAACAGCAGCGCTCGCAACCAGCATGGAAAAACCCGGGGAGTCTGTCCGCTGTTGTTGTCAGCCTGACAAGGGTCTGCCCAACCACATCCGATGCCTTATCGGCTATACTTTTGCGGCTTGCCTTGTGTGCATGGGGAGGAGCAAAATATATGCCATTACTGGCATCGCTGCAAAGCCCTATTTTACTGAGTCAGAGCGAGGGCTAAAAAAGCCAATGCGCTATTAGTGGGCAAAAACAGATTAGTTGCACCAATATAGCGCCTAATTGCAGATTGATGCACCAATTTCACCCTGCCTTGACGCTGGGGCTCAGAAGCCCTGGCCTCAATTTACCATCGCCCAGGTTTCGCTTGTGGCTGCTAGAGAGTTGAAAAGAGAGATGTTATTCCTGGTCAAGCTTTTCCCTGAAATTACAATTAAAACCCGGCCCGTGCGCCGGCGTTTTATTCGTCAACTACGCAAGAATATTAAATCCGTGATTTATGAGTTCGACCCCTTTGTTAGCGTGGTGGGCGAGTGGGACAGCCTTGAGGTGCAAACCACGACTAATAAACCAGACGTTCTTGCCCAAATAAGTGAACGACTGTCTTGCACACCCGGTATTGCCAGGTTCCTGGAAGCGGATAAATACCCTTTTGTCGATATGGATGCCATTCTCGATTTAGCGCTTGAGCATTATCGGGAAAGGCTTGCAGGTAAGTCATTTGCTGTACGCTGTAAACGCAAAGGAAGGCATGGCTTTAAATCAATCGATGTTGAACGCTATGTAGGAGCCGGGTTAAATACCAAGACTGAAGCAGCCGGGGTGAAGCTGGTCAATCCGGATGTCACCGTTATGTTGGAAATTGAAGACGATTCAGTTTTCATTGTTCGTGATCAGAAGCAGGGGTTAGGGGGGTTTCCCTTAGGCTGTCAAGACGCTGTGTTATCACTTATCTCGGGCGGTTTTGATTCTTCTGTTTCCAGTTTTCTTTGTATAAAGCGAGGATTACAAACCCACTACTGTTTTTTCAACTTAGGCGGAAAGGCTCACGAGTTGGCAGTAAAGGAAGTTGCCCTGTTTCTTTGGATGAAGTATCACAGCTCGCACCGCGTCAAGTTTGTCTCCGTTCCCTTCGAAAGCGTGGTTGAGGAAATACTCACTAAGGTTGATAGCTCGCAGATGGGGGTCATACTGAAACGCATGATGCTGCGGGCGGCGAATAAGGTAGCGGCCAGTCTTCATATAGATGCACTTGTCACCGGCGAGAGTGTTGCCCAGGTTTCCAGCCAGACACTGCCAAACCTGGCAGTCATTGATTCGGTTTCAGAGAGTCTGGTGCTGCGTCCCTTGGCGACCACCGACAAACAGGAAATAATAGATAGTGCCCGAAGGATCGGTACAGAACAGTTTTCCAGGGACATACCCGAGTACTGCGCAGTAATTTCTAATAAGCCGACCACCAGAGCGAGGCTTGATCGGGTCGAACGGGAGGAAAGTCGTTTTGACTTCGCGGTTTTGAACGCTGCCATCGATGCTGCTAAACAACAGTTGATTAACGCCCTGATCAATGACTTTAGCGAGGAAGCGGCCGAGGTAGAAATAATTCGGCAATTGGATAATAGCAATACAGTCATCGATATACGTCATCCAGACGAGCAGGAAATCAAGCCGTTGGATTTAGGTGCTGGAAATCAGCCGGCGGGCTTGCTGTGTATCCCTTTCTACAAATTACGCAGCAGTTTCGGCGAGTTGGATAAGTCTAAGAGCTATGTGCTTTACTGCGACAAGGGTATGATGAGCCGCCTGCATGCGGCGAACCTAATGGATGAAGGGTTTCAGAACGTGGCTGTACTGGACTTGTTGCAAAGGGGAGACAGAGCCTGATTGCTCATTTAGCAGCAGTTGGCCGGAATTTTTCTACATCGGATAGATCGGACACGGTTGTTGGGTGCAAACTTCATCAAATAAAACGCCCAGAAAACTAATCTTTCCACGCCGTCTCATGTATACTCGCCGCCTTTTGTGCAGCGGCGCTGTCAGGCAAGTTTTGACCAGAAAGTAGCTGCCCGGCGATCATTGTGATAGAGAAGATTCGAAATATAGCCATCATCGCCCACGTTGACCATGGGAAGACGACCCTGGTAGACAAACTGCTGCATCAGTCTGGCACGCTTGAATCCAGAGGCCAGAGCCTTGAACGAGTGATGGATTCAAATGACCAGGAGCGTGAGCGCGGTATTACCATTCTTGCAAAAAATACTGCTATTAATTGGAACGGCTACCACATCAATATTGTTGATACTCCCGGTCACGCCGATTTCGGTGGTGAGGTAGAACGTGTTTTGTCCATGGTTGATAGTGTGTTGTTGTTGGTGGATGCGGTGGATGGTCCAATGCCGCAAACACGCTTCGTCACACAGAAAGCTTTCGCCCAGGGCCTGAATCCGATTGTTGTAATCAATAAAGTCGATAGACACGGCGCACGGCCCGACTGGGTGCTTAATGAAGTGTTCGATCTGTTTGATAAGTTGGGCGCCACCGACGAACAGTTGGACTTTCCTGTCATCTATGCATCTGCGCTCGATGGTGTTTCCGGGCATGACATGGATGCTATGGCTTCAGATATGGAACCTTTGTTTGAAACTGTAGTTGAGAAAGTACCAGCGCCTGACCTTATCATCGACGCGCCATTTCAGATGCAGGTATCTGCGCTGGATTACAATAGCTATGCAGGTGTTATTGGCGTTGGTCGGATAACCCGCGGCAAGGCATGCAGGCACCAGCAGGTGGTAGTAATCGATAGCGAGGGCGAGTCACGCAAAGCCAGGATACTTCAGCTAAAAAGTCATCTGGGCCTGGAACGGATAGATGTCGATGAAGCACAGGCGGGCGAAATCGTGTGTATTTCTGGCATCGACAAATTGAACATTTCCGATACCTTATGCGACCCCGATACTCCCGAAGCGATGCCTCCATTGTCCGTGGACGAGCCTACAATTAGCATGACATTTCAGGTGAATGATTCACCTTTCGCCGGCAAGGAAGGCAAATACATCAGCACACGGCAAATTAAAGAGCGCCTGCAAAGAGAGATGCTGTACAACGTAGCCTTGCGCGTTGAACAGGGAGAGACACCGGATAAGTATAAGGTTTCCGGGCGTGGTGAATTGCATTTGTCAGTATTGATTGAAAGTATGCGCCGCGAAGGATTCGAATTAGCCGTGTCTCGACCCGAAGTTATCATGCAGGAAGAAGACGGTGTATTGAAAGAGCCGGTTGAGTCTCTGGTTGTGGATTGTGATAGTCAGCATCAAGGCGCAGTGATGGAAGAATTAGGCCAACGCCGTGCTGATCTACAGGATATGATGCCGGATGGCAAAGGTCGAGTGCGACTTCAGTTCTTGATACCAACTCGTGGTTTAATAGGTTTTCGTTCACAGTTCCTGAGCATGACATCCGGTTCAGGCTTGATGACCCATGTGTTCGATCACTATGGTGAGTACAAAGACATTGAGCTGGCGGCGCGTGGCCGTGGAGTTCTAGTCTCCATGGTTACGGGCAAGGTGTTGGGCTTCTCCCTGTTTAATTTACAGGAAAGAGGCAAGCTGTTTGTTGAACCTAATGTTGAGGTTTATGAGGGCATGATTATTGGATTGCACAGTCGCGAAAACGATTTAGCTGTGAATCCTATCAAGGGTAAGCAACTGACGAATATTCGTGCTTCCGGCACCGATGAAAACATTGTTCTTACACCGGCGGTTAAACACACGCTGGAACAAGCTATGGAGTTTATTGCCGATGATGAATTGGTTGAAGTAACTCCCGGGAATATTCGCCTACGCAAACGTTTTCTGACGGAAAATGGACGCAAGCGACAAAGCAGGGGGTCTGCTGCACGAGCTTAGCGTAAGAACCCATGCCGGTGATTAAAGAGATCCCCGGTCGAATTGTTCACGGCCGCTATGATATGGTTTGCCTCCTCGACAACGCACTCGCTTTGCAGCAGCAGTGACCCGAGTCTGAGCCAGGCATTGTTCATGAATCCGGACATTCGGCGTCTGAACCAGGAACGGTCGATGCTTTAACTCGGGCAAAGATGCCGCAAAGAAACTTGAGTCAGCAGGTTAGGAAAACCTTGATCAAGTTGTAACGGGGGGCTACGTGATAGCTCTTATTCAGCGCGTCAACTGGGCGCAAATTCATATTGAAAACTCTTTGCACTCTGATATTGGCCAGGGTTTGTTGGCCCTCATCGGTATTGAGAGAGACGACAATGAGAAGCTCGCACAGAAACTATTGGACAAAATTTTGGCCTACCGTGTTTTTACTGATTCGGAAGGGAAGATGAACCTGGATATTACGCACGTTGGTGGCGACTTAATGTTGGTCTCGCAATTTACGCTGGCTGCCGAGACAAACAAAGGCTTGCGTCCAGGGTTTTCCTCAGCCAAAGCTCCAGCAGAAGCTGAAGCCATCTATCAGAAGTTAGTCACCGCAGCAGAACAACAACATGAGTTTGTTCAGTCAGGAATATTTGGTGCCAACATGCAGCTTAGCCTTGAAAATGATGGGCCGGTTACTTTTATTTTGAAGGTCTACTAGTTGAAAGGGCAGAATTAAAGGCCTAGTCAGCAGTTTTTTCGCCTTCTTCCTTCGCTTGTCGCTTATTGACCATACGTCCCGCTACGATACCTAACTCAAACAACAGCCACATGGGTATTGCCAACATCGATTGTGTAAAAGGATCTGAAGGTGTTAGCAACATGCCGACAATAAAACAGCCCACTATTACATAGGGGCGTTTTGCGGAGAGAGAGTCAGCTTCGGTTATGCCTGTCCATATCAGAATAAACACAGCAATGGGAACTTCAAAAGCGATACCGAAGGCCAAAAATATTGTCAGCGCGAAACTGAGTACGCTATTTATGTCTGGAGATACTGCAATACCTTCCGGTGCCACCGATATAAAGAAGGCAAAGGCAAAGGGAAACAGGACGTAGCGTGCGAACGCAATGCCACTATAGAAGAGAAACACGCTGGAGATAAACAAGGGTATCGCAACACTTTTTTCATTCTTATAGAGTCCCGGGGCGATAAACGACCAGAGTTGATACAACACATAGGGTGCGGCAAATAAAAACGATACATAGAAAGTCAGCTTGAATGGCGCGAAAAAAGGGGAAGTTGGATCAATGGCGATCATCGTCGATCCTTCGGGCAAGGCTTCGATCAATGGGTTGGCGACATAGGTATATATATCGTTAGCAAAATAGAATAACGCCAAAAATATTAGAATGATGGCAATGATACTTTTCAGAAGTCGATCTCTCAGTTCGATCAGATGATCGATAAGTGTTAATTCTTTCTCTTCTTCAGCTGATGTCATTTTCTTGTTTGGTTTCTAGCGGGGCTGGACTTTCTGTCAATTTGGGATTCTTGCCACCACTGTAGATTTGCTTGGTGGCTTTCTCGACTTGATTACTAACTTCCTTTAGTTCGTCGCTAATCGATTTATCATTCTGAGTAAGATTCTCTACTGTGGCACTTTCGTCTTTGCTATTCTTTTTCGCGGCATCTATTGATGCCTGTGATGCACCAGGGTCAAAACTGGCCGAGTTTACGATATTATTCACAGAGTTTTCTGTATCTTTCGCCATGCCTTCAACGCTTGACTTGGCGTTCTCGATTTCTGCCATAACTGTTTCGTTATGAAGTTGTCGGCGAATCTCGTCTGCATTTAATTCTCTTTCAATTTCGGATTTTACTTTGTAGAAGCTACGTCGAAATCTACCAATCCAGAGCCCGGTTGTTCTAACAGCTCCGGGCAACCGCTCCGGACCAAGTACCAGCAAGGCAATGATAAAAATTAATAGGACTTCGAATGGGCCGATATTAAACATAGTGTATAACCGAAGTCACAGCGTATCCCTGAAGACGGAGAAATAGTGCCGAAGGGCACTATTACCAATACAGTTGAGAAACCTCTGTTCATAAACGTGATCAGAGGTTGTTGAATTACTTGGTTTCCACTTTTTCAGCGGTAGAGTCGATCGTCTCGCCAGAGACCCCATCGGAGGACTGTTCTGCTGATTGATCTTCCTCGTCTTCCTTAATGGCTGTTTTGAATCCCTTTAGCGCACTGCCAAGATCTGCGCCCAGGTTTTTTAGTCTCTTCGTACCAAACAGCATCACTACTATTAATAGGATAATCAATAACTGCCAAATCCCAATTCCACCCATGATAAACCTCCAATTCGGATAAATAACCCTGTACTTATCACTAACTAGTTTTGTCGAGACGCCTTCTCTTCGAGGCCCGACATAGTAAAGCGTTTTTCCAGTTCCTCCAACACTTGTTGAGGGCTCAGGTTAAGATGGCTTAGCATCACCATCGTATGAAACCAGAGATCCGCAGTTTCTTTTATAACAGCCTGTTTTCCGGTTTCGTTACTTCCTTCACATTCTTTAGCTGCCAGAATTGTTTCAATAGACTCTTCACCTATTTTTTCCAGAATTTTGTTGAGACCTTTTTCATGCAGACTGGCCACATAGGACTCACTGGCAGATGAGTTTTTACGTCGCTCCAGCAGGATGGCTAATTCTGTTAATACGTCGCTCATCGTCTAATACGTCTATTACACTCATTGATACGCGCTAATCAGTTGCCAGGCTCTTTATACAATTGGTCGGGGTTAACTAATACAGGGCTGACAGATTCCCATTTTTCGTTGATCAACTTCTTGAAAAAGCAGCTTTCCCGCCCCGTATGACAGGCGATGCCGCCCATCTGTTTAACCCGATAACAGATTGAGTCATTGTCGCAATCAAGCAGAACTTCTACAAGCTTCTGCACCATGCCAGATTCCTCGCCCTTTCTCCATAGCCTGGCTCTGGAGCGCGACCAATAAACTGCCTGGCCCTCGGAAACCGCAGTTTGCAAGGCCTCCCGATTAATCCAGGCCTGGGTTAACACTCTTCCAGAGAGCGCATGCTGAGTGATTACAGGCACCAGGCCGTGTTTATTCCATTGGATTTGATCAAGGTAGGAGGGCATGGTCTTAGTATGCAACTTCACCGTCTAAAACACAAAAGGTATACGCCCAGCAAGGCCAGGCCCAGAGGCAGCAGTGGAAAGTCCCTGATATTTTGATAGAAGCCAGGTATCAGGCTAATTGCCGCTCCTGCCATTAGTAGAAAGCCGACATTTCGTGCTCGACGCTCTTGGCGTTCAGCCTTCTGGCGATGGTGTTCCCGTTGCTGTCGCAACGATTCGTTAATTTCACTGAGTTGTTTACTTTCGGTAGCCGCGTCAATAATCAGTTGTGGAAGCTGCGGTAATTGGTCGACCCAGTTCGGTATGTTTTCCTGAATTCTGCTCATTAATGTAAATGGATTAAGTCTTTTCCTATTCCAATTCTCTAAGTAGGGAAGCGCCGTTTGCCACAGGTCAAGGTCGGGGTAAAGCTGCCGTCCTAATCCTTCAACATTCAGTAAGGTTTTTTGAAGCAATACTAACGACGGTTGTACTTCCATGTCGAAGCGGCTGGCTGTACGAAAAAGTTGCATGAGCAAACGGGCAAAGGAAATTTCACTTAGTGGTTTTTCAAAAATCGGTTCACAGACACTCCTGATGGCAGATTCAAATTCGTGAACCTTGGTTTGTCTGGGCACCCATCCACAAGCGACATGGAGTTCTGCGACTTTTCTATATTCGCGTTTGAAAATAGCCAGCAAGTTCTTGGCAAGGTATTCCTGATCGTCTTTGCTGAGAACGCCAATTATTGCGCAGTCTATGGCTATGTACTTGGGGTTTTCGGGGGATTCGCGAGAAACGAATATGTTTCCCGGATGCATGTCGGCATGGAAAAAATTGTGATCAAAAACCTGGGTAAAGAAAATGTCCACTCCAGTTTCGGCGAGGCTTTTTAAGTCGATATTTTGTGCACTAAGAGCGTCGACATCGGCAACGGGTATGCCATGGATGCGCTCCATGACCAATACTTGCTTGCTGCTGATATCCCAATAAATTTTGGGAACATAAAGCACTTCAGAATTGTCGAAGTTGCGTTTCAACTGAGAGGTATTGGCCGCCTCCGCGAGAAGATCCAGCTCGTTATAGATTATTTTCTCGTAATCGTTGACAAGTTCTATCGAGTGAAGTCGTTTTCCTGTCGCTGTTCGCGTTTCAATTTGCTGTGCAATCCACTTAAGAAGTCGCAAATCGGCTGCCACGATATCGCCGATGCCCGGACGAATAACTTTTACCACAACTTCGTCGTTGTTATGCAGCGTCGCCTCATGCACTTGTGCAACAGATGCCGAAGCGAAGGGTTTAATGTCGAGACTGCTAAAAACAGAGTTTGCACTCTTGCCCAGAGAGCTTTCTATTATGCTTTCTACCGAAGGAGAAACGAAGGGTGGGACATTATCCTGTAAAGATTGCAATTCATCGGCCAGGTCCCGGTCTAGAAAATCTCTGCGAGTGGAAAGTAGTTGGCCGAATTTCACATAGATGGGGCCTAACTCCTCCATTGCTTTACGCAGGCGTGTATTTTTATTCGCCGTGCTGTCTGAATTGAATATCCATACCAATCGGTAGGGTAGTAATAACAAGCCTAACCATGTTGCGCCCGGCTGCCCCCGCATGAACTCGTACAGGCGGTACTTAGCAACGACGTTGAGCACTCTATTCAGGCGTGGTAGATGGGACACGATTGGAGGCACACTCTGCTTAATCTGAGGGCATGCAAAGATACCATTGCCGGGCTCTGCTAACAAGCCGCTATGAAGAACTAAGCAATTGTTTTTTAGTGAGTTATTGCCGTTCTGACGCCAGCGCTAGTCGCCGGCCGAACTGCTCGGCCTTGGCCTGCGCCCGGTCAATCTGTAGTCGTAATTGGTCTAAGCGATCAGTGAAACTCTCGACTTCGGCTTTGCCTGGAACCAGCCTTGCCTCCTCGCCCAGGTAGTCATAGACGTTTCTCCTTGCACTGATGCCGACAGCGCTGCTCCAGCTTTTCGCTGCTTCTGCAAATTTGCCAAGCTCATTACTTAAAATGTCGCCGACCAGCGGCGTAAGATAGTCCTGCCAGTCAACATCAAATGAATCGATAAAAAAGTGGAGATCCTGAATAAGCGCTGCATTTCCAGAGAGTGTGATCGCAGGATCAGCCAAGGCTCTGTTGTTCGATATTTGTATGAGTAGGCCAACCAGGGCTTCAGTTCTGGCGGTAATAGTTGCGTCGGGTTTTAGCCCCAATGTTTCGCTATCTATAGCGCTCAGTTTTATCGATCTCTCTTCAAAACGCACAGTCAGAGTAAAACCAGGTGAAGTACCGATAACTTCAATGCTCTTGTTTTCGAAGGACTGTAGTTGGCTGGCAATATGTTGGTCGCGTTTGATTAGCGAGTTTAGTGTGTTTTCTATCGGTAACAGTGCCAGACTGTGCAGAAATTGATTCAAAATATCTCCCCGGCCTTCACGGTTGAAAAAGAAAATATTTCAGGGGCCATTAGCTGGTTTTGAAACCGATGTGAATCGCGCAAACACCGCTCATCACATTATGGTATTTGCAATTGATGAGCTCCGCTGACTCCATCATTTGTAACAGAGTCTCCTGGTCGGGATGCATGCGAATAGATTCGACGAGATAGCGGTAGCTATTGGCATCGCCGGTCACTAGTTTGCCAGCAATAGGCCACAGCCTGGAATAAGAGCTATAGGCTTTACTGACCAGGCCATTGGCAGGTTTGGAGAATTCGAGAATCAAAACCCGACCGCCGGGTTTAAGTACGCGCCGCATAGAGTTTAGTGCCGCTTCTTTATTCGTTACGTTACGAAGCCCATAGGCAATACAAATGCAATCGAAAGTCGCGTCGGCAAAGGGGAGATTTTCTGCGTTGACCTGAGCGAATTCGATGTTTGAACTTAGGCCTTTGTCTATTATTCTATCTCTGCCAACTTGAAGCATAGCCTCGTTGATGTCAGCCAATATTACCTGTCCAGTAGCGCCGACAAGGGGTGCGAAGCGAATGCTGAGATCGCCAGTGCCCCCTGCCAGGTCTAACACTTTATGACCCTTGCGCAGTGCGCTCAGTTCGATGGTGAATCTTTTGATCAGGCGGTGCAAGCCAAGTGACATCACATCATTCATAATGTCATAGCGAGTGGCCACGGATTGAAAAACCTGGCCGACACGCCACTCTTTTTCTTCTACAGGAACTTGTTCGTAGCCGAAGTGTGTGGTGTTTTCAGAGTCTGATGGACTGGACATTGCTTGCTTGTCGGTTCTCTGGAAAGGGCGTCTGGTGATTAATCCAGTGATGAGGGCATGATGTTAATCACTTGGGTGCCCGCTGGCAATGGTTCTCGGCTGGCTTTTGCCGCGTTCAGCTTCATCAAGTAATTGCTCCACAGCGATTCTTGATCCCTGGCCAGTTCCTGTAGATAGGTCCATGAATAAATGCCAGTGTCATGGCCATCATCAAAACTCAGCTTGATAGCATAGTTGCCTATAGTTTCCAGATTCAAGATTTTCACCTGACGCTTTCCAGTTTGTAGTACCTCTTGTCCTTTACCGTGCCCGCGCACTTCAGCTGAAGGGGAGTGTATTCGCAAAAATTCGGCACTTAGGGTATTGCTGGTACCGTCCGCGTAACTTAGCTCTAAAGTTGCAGATTTTTTGTGCAGCTTAATGTCATTGGGAGCATTTGAGGCCATGATTCGAAGCTCTAACCCTGTTTGCAAAGGTTTAGGTTCACAAAATGTATCTACTTAAGTCTTCATCTTTAGCCAATTCGTCCAACTGCTGTTCAACATAGACTCGATCAATGATGAGTTCCTTATTACCAATAGCCATGTCTGACGCGGAGAAAGAAACTTCCTCTAACAGTCTTTCCATGACTGTATGCAATCTTCTAGCACCTATATTTTCTGTTCGCTCGTTGACCTGCCAGGCAGTCTCGGCAATTTTTTTAATGCCGTCAGCAGAGAACTTTATGTGCAAATCTTCTGTCGCCAATAGCGCTTGGTATTGTTCAGTGAGTGAGGCATCGGGTTCCTCCAAAATGCGCTTGAAGTCGTCCGCTGTCAAGGCGTCTAACTCCACGCGTATGGGAAGGCGGCCTTGTAGTTCCGGTATAAGATCAGAGGGTTTACTGAGATGAAAAGCGCCAGATGCGATAAATAGAATGTGGTCAGTTTTAATACTTCCGTATTTGGTCGTTACTGTCGAACCTTCAATAAGTGGAAGCAAATCTCTTTGCACTCCCTCTCTGGATACGCCCGCGCTACCTTGTTCATGGCGATTGGTCACCTTGTCTATTTCATCAATAAATACAATGCCTGTCTGCTCGCTCGCTTCAATTGCGCGGTTACGAATTTCCTCTTCGTTGATAAGCTTCGCTGCTTCTTCGTCTTTTACCACTTTCAAGGCTGCTTTTACAGTCATGCGCCTGGAGACTCTTTTTCCACTATTCATATTGGAAAACATGCTCTTGAGCTGACTGGTCACGTCTTCCAGGCCAGGTGGGGCCACAATTTCTATCCCGGTCGGGGACTCGCTTACTTTAATTTCGATTTCTTTCTCGTCCAGTTCTTCCTGACGTAGTTTTTTGCGAAACACCTGGCGAGCCGCAGAATTTGAATCGATTTGGCTGGCATTGCCAGAATCAGCAGTTTTTTCGGTTCTGGCTTGGGGTAGCAGTACATCCAGGATGCGTTCTTCAGCGCGGTCTTCGGCCAGATGTCGTACCTTGTTCATTTCCGTTTCCCTGATCATCTTAATCGCTACATCTACCAAATCACGGACAATTGATTCAACGTCCCTACCGACGTAACCGACTTCAGTAAACTTGGTCGCCTCGACTTTAATAAACGGTGCTTGTGCCAGCTTGGCTAAGCGTCTGGCGATTTCAGTCTTGCCGACGCCAGTGGGTCCAATCATTAGAATGTTCTTTGGCGTAATCTCATTTCTTAATTCTTCTTCAAGCTTCATTCGTCGCCAACGATTGCGCAAGGCGATAGCTACTGCTCGCTTCGCAGCAGCTTGACCAACAATGTGTTTATCCAGTTCGGAGGTGATCTCGCGAGGTGTCATTATGGACATGCATTAGTACCCGTATTCGATTTTCGCTTGCAATAGATTAATTGCTAGGAGAAATCCAACTCTTCAACAGTGTGCTTGTGATTAGTGTAAACGCAAATATCTGCGGCAATAGTTAAACTTTTCACGACTATTGTGCGTGCATCGAGTTCGCTGTTTTGCAATAGTGCTCTAGCGGCGGACTGTGCGTAGGGCCCTCCAGAACCGATCGCCATTAAAGAATCTTCTGGTTCAATGACATCGCCATTGCCAGTAACAACTAAAGATGATTCTCTGTCGGCGACAAGCAACAGGGCTTCCAAGCGACGTAGAGCACGTTCTGTACGCCACAGCTTGGCGAGTTCGACGGCGGCCCGTACTAATTTTCCGTGATGTTTTTCCAATTGTTCTTCGAAGCGTTCAAACAGAGTAAAAGCGTCGGCGGTGCCGCCAGCGAAGCCAGCGATAACCTGATCTTTGTGCAATCTTCTAACTTTTCGGGCGTTGCCTTTCATCACGGTGTTGCCTTGAGAGACTTGCCCATCGCCCCCAATGACTACTTTGTTGCCGCGCCGAACGGAGACAATAGTGGTCCCTTTATATTGATCCATAAGTGTCATTCCTGTGCCGAAATTTTCTTGTGGCAGGTAAAGAAAGTAACTCTAAATTCAAAACCTGCCAATTAGCGCATTGAATCAACCCAGGCCCCACACGATACGGGTTACCACTTTGGTGGGTTCTCGCATACAAGCATAGAATATGGGGTGAAGCAGCGGAAATTCAAGCATTGCAAACCCATGCCTGGATTCATAGGCAGGTTTGCTATCGATGTCGCGATGAGGAAATTACTCGTTTCTTCTCGAACAAAGGAGGAATTAGCTGTTGCTATTGAATGCGCATTCGCAGGCTGGGGATGTTATTTGCACGCAGAAGTTGTTCGGCCTGATTCAGTACAGAACTACTGGTATAGGGGCCTGATTGCACCAGGTACAGAGTTCTGCCGAGTAGCTGCTGCTGCTTTACCTTTACGTTCAGACCAAGAATCTTTTGCCGCTGGCCTTCGCTGTTAGCCAGTTCAGCTTGTTGGAACGCCCCTGTTTGCAGAATGAAGCCAGGGTCGTAGGTCTGTTCCGGTTCGTCCTCAGCAGCGTTGGGAGTGTCGATAGCAGCGGTGGCCCCGGTTTGTTGAGCAGTTAACTCCACCGGGGTCGCGTCCACGGGGACTTCGTAAGAAGATAGCTCGGTGTAAAACTCCAGTTGTAGTTCTTCTTCTACAGGTTCGGCGATGTCCTGAGACATATCATCTTGATTCACAACAGCAACGTTGCCTGGTTCAGGGATATTCCTGTTTAGTGGAGGGACATTGCCAGACAGATAAAACAGAAAACAGCCGAACACGCCAAGAGCCAGGCCGACAATTATGCCGGCAAACATTAGCGACCACGCTGGCGGCGCAGTAGCGGTTTTCCGTTCCAACAGAGGTTCTGGTTTTATTTTGGCAAAGTCTTGCGTCATGGTTTGCTCTTAGATGCCAGTAGACAGGATAAATCCATTTTCAGGTTATTGTTTTAATGCTAATAATTCATGGAGAACGCTGCACCACTATAATTATCGGTTACAAATCAGTAAGCTATAGCTGAATCAAAAGCTTCAACGAGATTGTAAGCAGCTAAATTAAATCCTGCGGGTCGACATCGATACTGAAACGCAGCGATCTGGGGTATTTCATGGTCTCTAATTCCACGCATAATTGGGAGAGCAACGCTTGCAAGGTACTGCGTTTCTCGCTTTTCAAAAGTAATTGCACGCGATATTTACCGGCTCGTTTTTCCATTGGGGCAGGCGTAGGTCCTAGTTTCTCAACTGCCAAGGCGTTTTGGCTACAAAAGCGATCACTTAGCTGAGCAACTCTATTCAATAAGCCCAGTGCAGATTTCATTTCAGGCGCTTCCGCTCGCAGCAAGCATAGATGGGTAAACGGCGGCATTCCTGCGCTCAATCTTTCTTGCAATTGCTGTTCTGAGAATTCGGCATAAGACGCAGTGGACAAACTCTGCAAGGTCTCATGTGAAGCGTGACGCGATTGAATTAACACTTCGCCAGCTCGTTCTGCCCGTCCGGCTCTTCCGGCGACCTGGATAATCGTCTGACCCATGTGCTCCTGACCGCGAAAATCTGCACTGAACAGGCCAGCATCCGCATCAAGTACCGCCACCAAGGCGATGTTTGGAAAGTGGTGGCCCTTCGCTAACATTTGTGTGCCAAGCAAAATACAAGGATCTCCTTTTTGAACCAGTTGCAGCATTTCTGACAGCCTGTTCTTGCGCCGGGTTGAATCACGATCAATTCGAACTACGGGTGTGCTGAGGAACTTTTTTTTCAGGAATGATTCTATGCGTTGGGTGCCGATGCCGATGGTATTCAAGTCTTTTGATTTGCAGCTTGGACAATGTCTGGGCAGTCCAGCAGTTGTGCCACAGTGATGACAGTGAATACTGGCCGGATTTGCATGTACGGTAAATTGCGCCACGCAGTTTTCACATTCGCAAATCCAGCCGCAGGTTTGGCAATTTAGAATAGGCGCGAAACCGCGGCGATTAATAAAAACCAACACCTGATTTTTTTGTTTTATGCTTTTCTCGATTCGATAAAGCAGCCGTTCCGAAAAGCCTTCATGCAAAGCAAGTCTGGAAATGTCGATGACCTCCATTGGTGTCGTTTGCTCAATGCCGGTGCGTTGAGTTAGCTTCAGATGAACGAATTTACCGTTGCGGGCATTGTGCAAACTTTCGAGGCTTGGTGTGGCAGAACCAAGTACGATACAAACTTTCTCTTCCCGGGCGCGGGCTACTGCAAGATCCCTTGCCGAATAGCGAAAACCATCTTGTTGTTTAAAAGAGGAATCATGTTCTTCATCCACTATGATCAATCCAGGGTTTGCCAGTGGGGTGAAGACAGCCGAGCGTGTTCCGATTACAATTCCTGCACTTCCGTCTCTGCCTTGAGTCCAGGCCGTCAGTCGTTTTGTTTCATTCAAACCCGAATGCAAGCCTACCACCGGGCAGTCGAAGCGTTCTCTAAAGCGGGAGATAGTCTGGGGTGTGAGGCCTATCTCGGGCACCAATACAAGGCACTGCAAGCCTTTTGACAATTGCTCCTGCATAAGCCGCATATACACTTCTGTCTTGCCAGAGCCAGTAATGCCGTCTAGCAAAAAGCAAGAATAGGCGCCTAACGCTTTGGTGATTGCTGTTACCGCTTGATGTTGGTCGCTGTTCAGTTCTAATTCAAAATTCACCTCTTTAGTTAGTGCCTGAAATGGAGAGCTGTTGTTTTCATAGCTTGGCCGGTGTTGAAGCAAATTTTTTTCACTCAAATGTTTAAGTAACCCAGTAGTAAAGCCAGCTTGTTGGCACTGAGCCAGCGTTACTTCTTTTTCAGATTGAATGAAGTCGAGCAAGGCTTTCTGTCTTGCCGCTCGCCTGAGCCGGAGCCGTTGTTCTTCGCTAATGGAATTTTTGCATGACCATAGTCGAACACACTGCTTTAATGGATTTCCGGCACGTAGCTTGCCCGGTAGCGCTGTCGCAAATACTTCCCCCAAGGGATGTTGATAGTAGCCAGCAGCCCAATTGAGCAGTTGGAAAACTGAATTGCCGAGAATGGGCTCCGTGTCCAGGGTGGCAAGAATCGGTTTTAGTTTGGCTTTCGTTAGTGTTGAGCTACTTGCGATGGCTACCACCATTCCTACTAGCTGCTGTCGTCCGAACGACACCCTGACTCGCATTCCCGGCAATGTCTTTTCGTCAGCCAATGGCAGATAATCGAACACTCTGCGCAGAGGTGAAGGCACAGCAATTTGAAGCACCGTGCCCCAATAGCTTGGTCTAATGTTGTTTGGCATTTGGCGCTGGAATACAGAATACTTTGATTGGCATCGCCGCATAGTAAGTTTAAAAGGTTCAGCAAACAACCGAAGCCTGGGAATCGGATGCCTTGCCTTGCGTAGACATCTTGATGGTTTATACTTCAGCGGGTTTGCATCTCGCAAAGGGCCCTGGTCGAGAAAACCGATTGGCATAGTTTGTTGGCACAGCGACCAGCACGACAAAAATTGTAAAACAGGGAAATAAAAATGACTTCGCGGTCGATTCCAGCTGAATTGCTGGAAGTCAGAGAGAAGATTGACACCATAGACAAGGAGTTGATTCAGCTCTTGGGTCGCCGCTTTGCATTGACTCATCAGGTTGGTTTATTAAAGGCTAACAAAGCACTAGATGCTGTTGATACAACGCGAGAATCCGAAAAGTTGGCTGAGATAAGCGCGCTTTGTGAGCAGCATCAGCTGAACCCTGCTCTGGTTACCGAGCTATTTAGCAGAATCATGGAAGAAGTGGTCAAAAATCACCGGCTGCTGCGGGAATAGTTTTGTTCGCAGCGTGACGAATCGGCTTGATGAGGCACTGAATCTGTAGGCAGATGACTCACGAGGGAATTGTTGTGACACCGAATGCTGAACACTTCCGATAAGCGTTTCCTTTTGTCGTGCCATGTGATCTATTGGGTTACACTTCTTGACGAAAGCCGATTAGCTGGACAGAGCACAGCGAATTCTGCACAGGGGCTTTCTTTGAACAATTACTGTCGGGGAAATTACTATGAAACTCGTTTCGCTGGTTTTATTTACAACATTCGCGGTAGCAATCACATTCCAGGCAGCTTTCGCACAAGGTGGTTTCGTTCCCGTCTCCGAGGAATACATTGCTCAAAGACAGTGAAGAATTTCAGCATAATCACCCTTGTTTTCCTTGCTGCATGCATAAGCAATTGGGCCTTAGGCAGTACCAGTAGCTGTTATGAATACTAGGTTGGAGACACACCCTATCTGGCCCATAAATCGACCTACTCAGCAAGTGAGGCAGCGCTTGACGTAACTTTCGGCATGACGACCAGTCAATCAAGCCCGTTCTCTAATACAATTTATAATTACTTTGCTGCGGATCCAGCGGGAGGGATTGAAACGGTTGCTGGGGCTGTTCCCTATGCAGCCACCTGGAGTTGGGGTGGGGTCTCTGCAATTGGACATTTGATAGGCTCAATATTTTATTACACAGAGTCTACTTACAGTAACGTGTGTAACGGCTCTGAAACGTACAGTGCCCCAACCCGCCCATATGTAAGTATCAGTCCATCTACGGTTATAGCCATGAATTTAAACAAGTCAAGCCCAGACAACAGCTTTCCTTTTAACAACCCCCTGCCTACACTTCCTCAACAAAACCTTCCCAGCTAGACATATAGGTGATGAACTTGTCGGAGAGCCCTTCTTCAGCAAGATACACGCGAGAGACAGGGATCTCGGCCGGGGTAAAACCGACATCGTCAAGGTAACGATTGGGAAAATCATGGTGCAGTATGGCAGCACGACCAAGCATTACCCAATCGACTCCCTGTGCCAGTACCCGTTCTGCTTGTTCTGGGGTACGAATTTTCCCGGCCACGCCCAGTCGAACTTCACCCCGATCCAGCTCTGCGAAATAAGACAGCAGAGAACGTCCCTGCATGGCTTCTTCATTTGGTTCCTTGAACACATCCCATAGCGACATATCCAGAAAATCAATCTGACCGCTGCTCATTAACTGTTGCGCCAGAATCTGAATCTCGGAAAGTACCAGCCCAAATCGTTCCGGGGACAAACGCACACCTACCATGAAGTCATCTCGGCATTGTGTACGAATTCCATCCAGGATCTCGAAGAAGACACGACTTCTGTTTTCCAATGACCCACCGTATTGATCTTCGCGTTTGTTAATGCCGCTACTTAAGAATTGGCAGAGAATGTAACTATGGGCTCCGTGTATTTCCACACCATCGAACCCTGCTTTCTGCGCCCTCACGGCGGCTGCGATAAAGTCTCGAACCAATTCTTCCACTTCTTTCTTAGACAAAGCCCTGGCGCCAGTTTTTTTATCATCTGAAGGGCAAACTGGCGTGGTACCAACTAATTCACTGGGGGAACGCATACCGGCATGGTGCAGCTGACAGATGGCGATACTGTCATGCACCTTGATTGTCGCCGCCAGGTGGCTTAGGCCCTCAAGGTGGATATCGGAAAACACCCCTAACTGACCTGGAAACCCCTGTCCTATAGCCTGAACGTGTGCAGCGCAGGTCATGGTAAGTCCAAACCCGCCCTGTGCGCGCATGGTTAGCCACTTGAATTCCTCATCGGAAAGCACGCCATCGTCATGACTCTGCAAATTAGTTAGCGGGGCCAACATAAATCGATTTTTCATGGCGGGGCCACGACTAAAGGTCAGGGCTTGAAACAATTGACTCATTGCGGGGTTCACTGCCTGTTTTATTAATTGCATAGGGTAAAAATCAGGCGCCAGAGTACTATTTTAGGCGAGCCAGGGAAACAGCTGATGTACCTGCCAGCGGCTGATAGGGTCGTGCCCTGGATACACCCTCAAGTCAACAGCCTTGGGAAACAACAATGGAGCAACGCGGCAACGCAAATCCAATGACGTATTCAGGAAGGGATGGAAACCAATATATGGTGCTCAGCGCAACCGATACTTTATTGGCCTATCAATTGCCTCAGTGATTGCCTGTAGTTCTTTCTTGTTTATACTTGCCTGTCCGCACCCAAGGCATCGAAACTTGTGACACATAGACAGAGAAAATTCGCTTTACCAGAAATACAAAACAAGCACGTTTATTTTGAGGCACATAGAGTAGCTCATAGTTTTGCTGGGGCTTCTGGAACGACCAAAATAGAACGACGATACCAGAAAGTGAGCCAGGGTCGAAATTCGACGAGGATAGGAACGATTACATCCACTCTTTGTAAATGACCTTGCGCTGTCAGGCTCTTTCTACCAGCCTGGGTCGTTGTTGCAGATGATCCGTCACTTGTTCATAAGCCAGCGCAAACTCTAGCACCTTCTGATCTTCGCCGAAGCGTCCCATGATTTGCAGACCCATGGGTCTGCCTTGGGCATCGAAGCCGGCGGGCACATTCACTATCGGATTACCGGCAAGACTGCCGCCGATCACAACCTCCATCCAGCGATGGTAGGTGTCCATCTCTCTCCCTGCGATTTCGGTGGGCCAGGGAGTTGCTTTTGGGAATGGAAACACTTGCGCCGTTGGTAGAGCCAGAAAATCGTATTGTTCTAGTAGTCGAACCACTTCCCGGTACCATCTACCTCGCGCTCTACCTGCTTGATAGATTTGTTCTGCAGTTAATTCAAACGATTGTTCGAGTTCCCAGATGTATTCTGGTTTTAGCAGTTCACGTTGGGCGGGGTTGTTATACAGCTCCTGTGCGCCGATGCGAGACCAGTGCCTGAGATCAACCCAGGTTCGCCATAGTTCATTCATATCAAAGTTGGGCATGCAGGGTTCTACAGCGGCTCCAGTCACTTCGACTGCACGCAGGCTTGCCTCACAGACTGCTAACACGCCTTTTTCGGTTGCCAGGTAATTTTCAAAATCCCCCATCCACCCAATCCTGATGTCTCGCAGGTCAAGTGCTAAAAATTGTTCGGCTGCGGGCAGCTGATCTTGCAAGGAAAGTGGCTGATCTGGCGCAGGCCCGGCGATACTATGTAACAGACGAATCGTATCTTCGGTGTTTCTCCCCATTGGACCCGAAGTAGCGAGGCGTTGATAGAATGGGTCGCCTCCAGCGACTCGTCCTTTACTGGGCCGGAATCCGATTACATTATTAAAAGCGCCTGGATTACGTAATGAACCCATCATGTCGCTGCCATCGGCTACTGGCAGCATTCTTGTACCCAGGCCACTGGCCGCGCCACCACTGCTGCCGCCAGCGGTGAGATCAGGGTTGCAGGCACTGCCAGTAGCGCCAAAGACTTCGTTATAGGTTTGCGAACCCAGACCAAATTCCGGTGTATTGGTTTTACCAATAAAGATAGCGCCTTGTCTGCGCATAGCGGCAACCAAGGGACTATCGCCGCTTGCTATGCGACCGGCATATATTCTGGAGCCGCTGGTAGTAACCATTCCTTCCACATTAGAAAGATCTTTTACCGCATGGGGCATACCGTGCATCCAGCCCCAATACTCTCCTCTGTCCAAGGCACCATCGGCACGTCTGGCCTGATTCAATAGACTATCTTCCGCGGCTAGATTCACTATTGCATTGTAGACAGGGTTGTAGCGATCAATCCGTTGCAGATAGGCCCGCATGACTTCGACACAACTAATCTGCCTCTCGCGAATGGCAGCGGAGAGCTGTGAAGCTGAAAGATCAGTAATATCGGCGGGTAGTTCGCTGGCAAATAGTGCCGCTGGCAAGGAAGTTGAAACAGCAACTGCTGTAGAAACAGCCAATGATTTTTGCAAAAATTCTCGACGCTCCATTATGGAGACCTCCTGTTTGAGCTGTTGCATCCGGTTCAGATACTTTCAGAAATCTCTGAACAAATCCAAACCCAGTATCTCTGCATAGCGCGACTCCTGGACATCTTCTTTACCCAGATTGCCAGTGAGTAGCTGATTCACGTCCTCAGCGATAACTTCTATCGATCGCTGTTGCTTCTCAAAGTCTGGCGCCAACTGAATCGTCGACCCCCATAGCGATAACATGCGGCTGTCTATGCGTCTTATGTCATTATCCTTCGCCCACTCACTGCCTATAGCTACACCGAGCTGGCTTAGCTGCTCATTCATTCGCATGCCAAGCTCTGCTGTTGGCGCCTCAAACACGAAGGCTTGAATATCCAACCATCCCCGTTGATAGGCCAGATTGCCTTGATAGAAACTCAACATCCATTGCAGATATTCAGTTTGCGATTGACGATGTTGATTTTCTTTATCGGCAGAATAAGCGTCGATAAAAACCCGTTGGCCAGGAATAGAATCTGGCCAATCGGTGAGATTTGCTGTAATACAAGACGCAAGCAATAAGGTGCAAAACAGCACTGTTGATGGTTTTTGCCAAAATCCAAATTTTAAAACTATAGATTTAGATTGAACTTGCATCGGCTTGTTTTTAACCAATCTCAATTCAAACGCCTGAATACGATAGGCTACTACCAACCTGCAGCCTGACCATCTTTACGATGGTCAGAGCCCGCTCGATACACTCCATTTACTGGATGGTCCTCATCGACACTCTCCTGGCCGAACACCGGTTCTGGCAGGGCTGGGTCTTTAGTAAAGAGTATTCCCTGATAGCCACCGACCCTGGCACCATTCACAGACCGAACAACGTGGCCTTTTGCTTCGAGAGAGCGACCCACCAGGCTGCAAAGATTGTCCTCTAGCGAAAGAATGTTGTTGTTTTGTCCATGGGTAAATCTGGCCGCGTCCGTGGTCATCTGAATATTCATGCCATTGTCTATGACGTTCACCATATGCTGAACATGAGTCTCTGGCTGGACTGACCCCCCCATATTGCCAAAAGTCATTAACGGCTCACTATTTTGCATAACGAAACCGGCAATAATGGAATGGAACGGTCGCTTTCTTGGAGCCACTAAGTTTGGGTGATCCTTTTCGAGGGAGAAAGCGACCCCACGATTGTGCAGCACCATACCGTATGGAGGTATTGTTGCCCCGCTACCGTATACTGAAAAAATACTGTGAACGAGAGAAACCATGTTGCCCCAACGATCAGCCGTAGTGAGATAAATGGTGCCACCATCGAGACCGCCTTTAATGGAAGGTTCCGCCGCCAAGTCCATATCGATACGATCACAGAGAGTTGCCGCGTAGCTTTTCGAGAGCAATGTGTCAACCGGAATATCCGAGAAAAGCGGATCGCCGTTGTAGGCCTGTAAATCGGAATAGGCAAGCTTCTTCGCTTCAACCAGGAAATGCCAATAGTCGGGATTCGATGGGCCCAAGGCCGCCAGATCGACACCGTGGACAGGTGCACACACTTCCAGAATATTCAGCATCTCCAGGGTGGCAAAGCCCTGTCCTGGAGGCGGTAACTGGAAAATGTCATAGCCATGATAAGTAGTAGTAATTGGCTCTACCCACTCCGACTCAAATTCCGCTAAATCTGCGTGGCTCATCACACCACTATCGGTTTGCATCTTGGTCACAATCGCATTGGCTATAGGACCATTATAGAACGCATCCCTGCCTTGTTTTTGAATAAGACGCAGGGCGTCCGCAAGCTGTGGATTTCGAATGATACTATACAATGGCGGCACCTCACCCTCATTCAGAAACACAGCTCTGGAGTCGGCGTCCTCTAACAATTTCTCCCGCACACTGCTTAAATCCTGGTGCCTTCGTTCTGCTTGACCCCAACCCTCGTCGGCAATTTGCACGGCACGGGCAAAGGTCTGTTGAAACCCCATGCTGCCAAATCGATTCAATAAGGCATCGTATCCGGATATCGCCCCTGGCACCGTTGCTGCATTTACTCCCCTGGCCGGCACTCGCTCAACACCCAGGGTTTCTCTAAAGTATTCGGGGGTCCAGCCCGAAGGAGCCCAACCAGCAGAGTTCAGCGCGTATAATTTTTTGTCCTGAGCGCTCCATACCAGCGCAAACAAATCTCCTGCGATGCCAGCATCATTTTGCGAGGTCACATCCAGCACCGCCGCTGCGGCGACAGCTGCATCGATAGCGTTACCGCCACTTCGTAGTATTTCCAGGCCCGCCTGTGCCGCCAGCGGATCACTTGTCGCCACCATGCCATGTCTCGCTATGACTTCAGAGCGACCCTGGCCCAACCAACCCTGACCCCTCGAACCCGACGCGGCGACTATATTTGCCGCCGGATTACTTACTTTTTCAGATGGAATGCCGAAAGCGTGGGGAGACTGTGCCTGAGGTATTGTAACTGGAACTGCCGCAAGGGAAACACCTGCTAAAACCTTAGCAAGTCGTTTTGATAGCAATTTCGTGACAAACACCATAATTGGTCTCCGTCTGGAAGCTCCTAATGAGGATGCGCCGCCAAATGTTGAGCCAGTAAATCCTTTCCGTAATCATTGCCATTCGGCGTTCTAACCACAGTGTGGATATGATCTCTGCTAGGTGTCCCCGGCGTGTTTTTCCGGGTTGTTCCCACCGGGTTCTGGTGATCAAATTCAATTAGAATTACCGGACTGTGTACTCGATAGTAGAATACGGAATCATCATCTACATTTCCTGTCCAGGAAAAATACGTGTCATTAATGTGCTGGCCAATTTCATCCATGGTCAGCCGCGCATGTGCTTCGCGTAAATTTGCGATATAGACTCGAATAACATTCAGCAGATGCAACTTCTGCGCACTGTTTAACTCACTACCTGGCAACCCTTCATAGTCCAGGGTTAGATTGTCTTCATTGGCTGCGGCCAATTGGTTATTGCGCGTCTTGTCTGGGTCAATGATGGCGGCAGATTGCTGAACAGCATTTAGGGACTGCATGAACGCCAGGCCCTGGTCTTGCTCATCCTGCATGACAATGTTTCCAGCATACTTGCCACTAGCGGTAAGCACCGGTTCGCCACCCCAGAATGCTGGGGTCATCACCACTTGATCTCCTATTACAAAGAAGTTTATGACTAAATGGTGACCATCTAACTGCCAGCCCCAAGGCTCGGTGCCTGAAGGTATCCCCATCACGGTGAAGTAATACTTCTCTTCTCCATAGCGAATAGGTTCATCGTTCATTTCAAGCAGGGCCTGCTCTGTTCTCATTATGCTTTGAGTCTGTTGTATGCCTTCTGTACTAAGGGAGGCGCGCAATAAATTCCAGGCTGCGGTTTTCTGCACAGCCGACATCTCTTCCAAGCTAAGCCCGTGACGAGAAAAAATTCCCACGTCGACGTTAGACCAATTACGCCATTCAGAGTCATCAACCGCATATTGGGTTCTGCTCAGTTCAACGTCATCCAAAGTACCAAGAAATTCAGAGGCAGCCGCCACAATTGAAGCAGTTGAAACACCGGTTGATTTCAGCGGAAACAAGCCGTCTATTACACCACTGGAGGTAGCTACACCACGGAATGGTCGTCCGATGGCGTCAGCCAAGCCGCGAGAGAATACACGTTTGGTATTGAGCAAAGATTCCCCATAGCCGCTAGTGGACTGAGAATAGACCTGGCCGAATGATGTTATAGCCGCGCCCAGCAGGAGCAAGGCAGTGGTGACTGTTTTTTTCATGGGTAATTCTCTTGGGGCCTGATTTCTGGTTACTCTGAAGGCTACCTGCTCGTAGATGATGCTGCAAGCCGAAGTCGATAACTATGCGGCGTCCAACCTATTCTGCCATAACCAATCGCAGTGCTTCTTCGTCACGCCAACGGCCGCCGTACAGGCGACCTATAAATACAATAGCGATTGCCAGAATCATCAAGACGAAGGCCACCCAGGACGCCTTGGGACCCCATTCAAACACCCTGATAATAAGGTACTGAGCAACCAGCATGAGCCAATGCAATGCCACCGAGGTATACATAATCCAGCGAGTATCTCCGGCACCACGCAGCACCCCACCGCAAACCAGAATAATGGCGTCAGCCATGGCATAACTGGACAATCCCACCATCATAAAACCCGCCAATTCAAGAATTTCGCTGAAATCGCCTTGCGGCGGTGCGAATACTCCAACCAGGGCAAAACGAAAGGTGATGTAGATAAACGCCAGCACTGCCGAGTAAGCCAAACCCAGAATGAAACCGGCAGAGATAGCTTCGTTGGCCCGCTCCATGTCCTGGGCACCGACAAAGCGACCGATCATGCTGATCAGCCCAATATTCAAGCCCATCATGGGGACGAAGGAGAGAATATCCCAATTAAATACGATGGCTGCGGACGCGCCCTCGACAATACCGTAACCCTGAAACATGAGCAGAAACAGGTTGAAGGCAGCGACGTTCAAGAATAGTTCCATGCCGGAGGGAAAACCTAGCCTGATGAAGCGTTTGAGTATTCCGCCGTCATAATTGAACGAATCCATTACCTTAAATTTCTCACGATGTTCTTTTCGAAAATAGCAAAAAATAAAAAGCAACAAAGCGAACAGAGTGGCCACGATGGTGGAGACGGCTGCCCCAACGATACCCAACTCGGCAAAACCGAATTTTCCAAACACCATGGCATAACACAATGGTACGTTAACTATCAAGCCGCAAACATCGCAAACCATGACCAGCTTGGTTCTGGCGATTCCCGCAAAATACGATGAGATACAAATTTTTGCCAGTGTCACTACGACTCCCAGCATTAAAATTTGATAATAACGTCGCTCCAGCTCTACCTGAAGGGGGTCGTGATCCATGCTCTCGAAAATACCCGAGACAAATAAAGTAACCACCATCAACAACGGCACACTCAGAATCACCATGATAAATCCCTGAGTTACCACCTTCGGACATTTATCGATTTCTCCTGCGCCTAGATACTGTGCAGCCAGCGCATTCGCATAGGAAAATAACCCGGAGAAAAAACAGAAGGAAAAGAATGCCGCCACTCCACCACCCAGTGCCGCCGCCATATGAATGGGATCTATCTGAGACATGAAGTAGCGGTCTGTGAAAATCATCACCGCAAAAGTACCTTGAGAAACAATCATCGGGATTGCGATTCTCATTAGTTCCAACATCGTGTCTTTATTAAAGTGTAGGCGGTCCAGCAACATGATAATCACTAATAAACCCGGAACCGATGTGAGGGTTTACCAGGCTTGAAAAGGAAAAAGAGAACCCTTGAAGTAACTAAAGAACGGAAAAACAGAAGCGATGAAGCTCAGCTTCTGCGGTATTCGAGTCGGCGTGCATGGTACGTGATTGCTGGCTCTAAAACAACTCTCTCTGTTGCCACTCTCTCTGTTGGCAGTAGAGGAGGTGGGCCTAGAACAGTAATTGATCCAGTACCAGGTCTAAAGCGTTCCTCTCCGTCAGCATCAATTACGGCGTCAGAAGTAAATCTTAATTCAGCTAGCTATAGGAAAGTCAGGGTTTCCGATAGTATTATCGAGCGGACTATACTGAAAGCGTGCGAGTTGTATGGTAAGCGTAGCACCATTAACACTAACAACAGTGGCTGGCTCGGGGAGAAAATTAAAATTTCTAGTACCACCAGACATTGGTTCGGCAACTATGTCGAACCCGTCGAAATTAACAGTGCTACCGTCAATATCCTCATCAAAAACAATTATCAGTTGCTTTGAGTCAGGATTGTATGATATGGACTCATAATCCAGGGTTTCAGGAAGTGTCTGCCCAAACGCCTCATCACTTGGAATCACCAGGGCAAGGGCAGCAAACAGTAAAATAGATAGCGATATCAGCGTGCGTGCAAAGCTTGAAAGTTGCTGTTTCAGCAGTGATTTATGAGCCATGGTTGTGGTTGCCTCTTTGGTGCGATTGTTCATGTTTACTCCTTCGTTGCTCTTACTCGTCTTCGTCTTCATCTCGTCTACTTCTGTGCCCTTACTGTCTGGCTGCAGATAATCATTGCGAGGCATTCTACCGTAGATAGATTCGATTCACTACCTCAGTACCCCAAATCCCCAGTTAGACTACCGCCAGCGCTCCAAGGGCCTCTGAATCCCTCTTTCAAGTGTTATAGCTGAGCAAGACAGTAGATATCGTAGAGAGGTTTAGTCAAAAACCGTTGCTCTGTGCATGATCAGCCCTCAATTCGCCATTTTGGACGGATCTATCCTGTGTCAGTCGTCATTTTTGTTCAGTAACGGGTTAAATGGGCGGCGGCTCAAACTCCTTCAGTGCCATCAGCACTCGTTCCAGTAGTATTCGGTGTTTTCCTTGTAGCTTGACAAATAACTGATGCCCCGTCTTGACCACCTTCGCCGCCATGGCGTACAGACGCCAGCGCAGAGTGACTGCACGATGGCGAGCCCACTCCTCTGGCAGCAGTTGGCGCATCAAGGCCAATAAATTATAGGACAGTGCCGCGATTAAAAAGTACAGCGCATTGGCATTAAAATCTGAGCATGGCAGCGTGTCACCGCCAAAGTCCAGCTTCAGTTCCTCAATGCGATTCTCGCTGTCTTCGGCGCGTTGATTGCACCCCAGGGCACCCTCTCTTGATGCTGCGCATCAATTCACCTTGACCCAGGCATCCTGTGTGGTTGCGCGCCCACTCGCCTCAGCCAATCGCCAAGCGTGGTCGCCTGGGGAAGTTTCTTCAGAGCCAACACCCTGCGCAGTGCCTCATCATCCTGAAGGTGGCGACTATCATCCAGATGAAAGCATCCAGATGAAAGCTGCCTTCATGCTGCATCAGGATGAGGGTCTCAACGAATTCAGAGGGTCGGTACCCAGGATTACTTTTAGGTTGGGGAAAGTGCTGATCAATAGGTTCAGTGAGACTCAGGGAGTCCATTAAGTGAGCAATGCTCAGCAAACCGGCACGATGAGTCAATCGTTCGTTGTATCAAGTTTGTAGGGTAGAATAGTCATAGGCCTTGAGCTGTACACCCATTGGGTGATGGTCTGTTTTCTTGCTAACCATTATACAGCCAGGGCTTCCTGTGTTTTAGGGGTTTCTATCTGGGGATTGGGATAGTTATCGAGAAGATTTATTCTGGTATGGTGGATGATGCATGCCTCCACTAGCGAAGAATGCTATGGTCTAATCCCCTGCGGCTCACGATTAACAATCCGCCAGCTTGAGATGGTTCCAATTTCTGTGAGGGAATCCTCAGCAGATTCAATCATTGCCTAGTACTAGCGCACCAGGACGTCGCGGATCAGCCGAACCATAAAGCATGTCGTTCTTGCGAACAATTGACTGAGTGCTACCCATTGTTTGCTGCTGCTCAACAAGATGACCCATAGCGCGAAGGATGCTTAAAGTATCATTGCTAATTCCCTGCTCGACCCCTAGCTCGGGTGATCTCCATCCCTGATAAATGCGGGGTGTGTGGGTTGCTTCCGCGATGTTCATCTCGTAATCAATCAGGTTCACTATAAGTTGAAAAATTACATTATGAATTCGACTGCCCCCCGGAGTGCCCGTGACCAACAGTAACTCATTGTTCCGATCGAAAACCAAAGTTGGCGACATGGTAGAGACCATTCTTTTTCCTGGTTCCATCTGGTTGGCATGCTCCGGCTCGTTGTGAGAAAAATTCCTCATCTGATTGTCCATTAGTATTCCAGTACCTGGAATAACCAGACCTGAGCCGAACGAATACCCCAGTGTATAGGTTACCGCTACGCCATTGCCTTCAGCATCCACAATAGAATAATGTGTTGTATCCTGACTTTCGTATGGATTGGCATCCATTGGCATAATGGTTGTTACCGATGCGGCGCGTCGAAGGTCAATCAAGTTGGCAATATCTTTCGTCAATGCCTCACTCAACATTCCTTCAATTGGCACATTCACAAAATCGGTGTCTCCGATTCCCCGGCGGCGATTGGCATTTACTCTTTTCATCGTCTCCGCCAGCAGGTGTAAGCTATTCGCAGACCCTTGTGGCAATTTTCCGATGTCGAAATTTTCGAGAACATTAAGCATCTGCAATAGAGCGATGCCACCTGCACTGCTAGGTGGCATGGTAATCACAGTATAGCCCCGATAACTGGTTGAAATTGGTTCTCTTGATTGAACTTTGTAACTGCCAAGATCAACTGCTGAGATGTATCCACCAGCTTGCGCCATGTATCCGATTATTTTGTCAGCGATCGCCCCGCTGTAAAACGCAGTTGCCCCATGGTCATTGATTTGTTGCAAAGACCACTGCAAGTCTGCCTGCCTGATGAGGTCGCCTGGCCTGAAAGGGCTGATGCCATCCTTGCTATAGACTGCCATGCTGCTGGGATATTTCGACAATACATTGAGAGATACGTCCAGGGCAAAGGCAAGATCATCACTGACAATGAAGCCATCTCGGGCCAGCGCAATAGCTGGTTGTAGCAATTGTTCCCAGGGTAATGAGCCATACAGCTTCCAGGCTGTTTCCAATCCCGCCACCGTACCTGGCACTGCAGCCGCCTTTGCACCAAAAGTTAAGTCATTCCATAAAATCGAACCGTCATCATCGAGAAAATCTTTCAGTGCTGCGTTTGCAGGAGCGATAGAGCGGAAATCCAATGCGCTGCTTGCTTGAGATTCAGCATCATAAATCAGCATGAAGCCGCTGCCGCCAAGATTGCCCGCTCTGGGAAGAGTAACCGCGAGTGCGAATCCAACTGCGACCGCTGCGTCCACAGCATTGCCCCCTGCTGCCAAAATCTGTTGACCAACCTCAGACGCCAACTCGTTTTGACTGACTACCATCCCGCGCCTTGCGCTCACCGGATGGTGAATGCTGTCATAACGAAGAATGCTTCGATCAGTTGTAGATTGCTGACCGTGTACCTGTAGGCAAGATGCAGAGATCAGAAACGAAACGAGAATGTAGACAACTTTTCTCATGCAGTTATTTTCCTGCCAACAAATACCAAGTGATTCGCCATACTTACAATGTTTAAACAGTACAGCACATCAAATTCAACCCCGGTACAGAAGCCGTTCGGCTCCCGTGCTTCCTTAACTAAAGCTGTCGATTAGCGGAAATCGAATTGCAGATCCAGATAGTAGTATCTGCCGAGATCGCGATGTTGATCCGCAAAGTATCCAAAAGAATCATCTGCCAATGGTGCGCGTTTGTCATCGATGTTGTTCACACCTGCACGAATTCGGCTATCTACACCAACCAGGCTAAGATCGTAATCGACACTGAGATTGACTGTGGTCATTTCAGAAATTGGAAAGTCGCGACCGTCTCTTAGCTCCTGCACAAAATCACCGTATTTGAGCGCAGTAGCAGCTACACCCCAATCACCATAATCCCAACGAACTCGAAAGGTGTCTTTGCTCTCAGGATTGCCATCGCGGCCAATCAGATTGGAAAACCCAACCACTGGCACCGATGCAGGTAATACGCCTGATGCTTTAGCCGCAACCAGTTCTGATGCGACACCGCTGGACTCCTGCTGATATTCGTCCAGGCGAGAACCCACGTAACGTAAGTCAAAATTACCAATCGCGGATTCAAACTCATAGTACACGGCAAAATCGTGCCCGCGTACGATGCGCTTATCGAGATTGGCGTATTGATCATCTACCCGGGTAACCTCGCCAAAGGGACAGATCCCAGCGGGTGTGAATAGTGGTGCCGCATCGGCTTCGATATCTGATGTGCGTATTACTGCTGGATTACCAGCGATCGCCCCGCAGTTGCCATCACCCGCCTGGATTCGTAACAAAAGGTCCAGAGCAATATGATTTTCTTCTCCGAACAGGCCAATAGTGTCGTCCTTTTTTATTTCCCATCTATCAAATGTCAGGGTCAATCCATCGACAGGCTCGAACACGAGGCCGAAAGATGTATTTTCTGACGTTTCTGCCTCCAGTGATCGGCTACCTTGCGCTGTGCGTTGAATACCATAGGAGCAGTCAAGTACGTCTTCATTGGGATCGATGAATAAGCAACCAAAGTCGTTACGCGTATTAGATCGAGCTACCTGGGCTTCGTTAATGGTAACCAGGTTTGGCGCGCGGAATGCTTCAGACCAGGAACCTCGTATCAATAGAGGCTCCAAGATGCGATAACCGAAAGCCACTTTTGCAACAGTGGTATTACCAATGTCGGAAAAGTCTTCATATCGAATTGCCGCCTGCACATCGAGATTATCGATAACGGGAATCTGTAGTTCTGCAAAAAGAGAAGTCACTTGACGGTCTCCAGCACTGTCTGATGTGGGGCTGGAGTTAACCACGTCGGAAAGAAACGGAAAACTATTACCACTGACATCGGTAAACACGATCTGCCCGTCCAGTCGTGGATCGCGATCATCAGAAAAGGATTCGTCACGGTAATCAATGCCAGCCACGAATCCAACCGGGCCTGCGGGCAAGTCAAAGATATCGGCATTGGATATCTTGAAATCTGCCATGGTGAACTCTTGCTCGTTTTTACGTGTCACATCGACCAGTGTTCGTTCTATATTGCTGTCTGAAAGTGGAGCAAAGGGATTAAATCCAGCGGCGGTCGTATCGTTAAGCGCCTCGGTCATAAGCGTATTAGAAATTCGATTGTGGGTTACGTCGGTGCGATCTGCTCGAGACCAGGTAAATGCACCTTCCCAGTCCCAGTCATTGATACTGCCGCGCAGACCGCCGACGAATCTAAAGGTATCTCCGTCCACATCTACTATTCTTGGCACCTGAGCGAATCGGTAATTATCCAACTCCATGGCTAAGCCTCCACAAGGCACATCGGTACCGATAACACTATCGGGCAATCGGTTCGGCGAGCCGCATGCTCCCAAAGGGTTGTAGAACGCGTCGGGTGCTATACGAAGCTTTGCTACCGCGCTTAGAGGTGCTGATGGGTGTCGAATTGTATTGGTGTCCGAGTAGTACCAGGTGAATTCAGAAAACGCCTGCAATGTGTCGCTGAAATCGTGTTCCAAATAGCCATAAAGATTGGATCGCTCCAGTTCTGAATACAAATCTCTGTTGTCATTTAAATTGTAGCGATAAGTGCCCTGACCATCGGGAGCACCACAAACCTGGTTACTAATCTCGAACGCACAGCGACTATCGCCGGCTGGATAGGTCTCAAACTCACCACTGCCGTCAGTGATAGTGCCGCTTAATCCTGCGCCGGAAATGCTGCCGCGAATGTCATACTGACCATAGCTGGAGTTAGCGCTATTGTTGCGAAAAGTTGTTGTTGCGAAGGCTGGATCGCTAACTCGTGATCGAAAATCGCTATTTGCCCAACGTGGATCGTCTTGAGAATTCACCCGATCACGTTGAAAGTAGTTTACAAATACGCCTACACGGGTCTGGCCAGCGTTAAGCACATCACCCCATTCGATAGTTATTCTTTCATCATTGCGACCTATACTCTCGTAGTCGTCGGCGCGAACTCGCACTCTGAAACCATCGAAATCATTTTTCAACACGTAATTAACAACTCCAGCCACTGCATCGGCACCATAGATTGCGGAGGCGCCATCTTTTAATACCTCAGCCCTTCGCAGCCCGGTTATAGGCAGAGATTGCACGTTGACGGTGTTGACGGGAACAAAGCTACCTCCGACTTCTTCTGTTTGATAGGCGGCTGAATTAACCATGCGTCGCCCATTCAAAAGTACGAGCGTATTTCCAGTGCCGAGATTGCGCAGGTTAAAGGCACCAATATCGCCTCGCGCAGAGTTTACTCCGCCAGAGATATTCTCCGACTCGCTGAAATAGTTTTGACCCTGTTCGGCCATGTATTCCAGCAACTCATCTCCTGAATTAACCCCCAGGGCTTCAATGTCAACGTCGCTGATGATAGAGACAGGTAGCGCTTCGGTAATTTGAGCGCCTCGAATCTGAGAACCCACGACAACGATCTCTTCGATGACTTGTTCCTGGGCAAGCGCTATCGCACTGGATAATGCAGTCGGAACCAAGATGCTGGCAGCAAGGCACTTATTAGATAGTTTTTTCAATGCAATCCCCCTTGATTTGGGTGTACTGGTGGCTGATTTTTAAATGCTTATTCGAGAATGTTCAGCATTCTGTGTCACTGTAATTCCTTGTTAGTGATCTGACCACAGATTCAGCGCACCATCAAGACGGTAGCAGCTGGATTTTGGCTTTAGACTGTATTTCTCGGCATCGTGTCTGCCATCCCTGGCGCAACATTAGCGTTCTTCTTCAGCCCCAGCATGTGATGAGCCGACATCGAGGTGCCAAACAGCGCCGTCGATGTGAGCTCTTGGGTGGTATCAGCCTGTTATCCCCAGAGTACCTTAATTATCCGCCATACCAGTTCGTTGACACATTTCTCAAAGCAAAGAATAGTAATAAGGGCCGAACCAGTCGTAGCTCTGCCCTTCAATCTCCAAACTATGCGCCGTAGAAGACTCAACATCCTGATTAGATACTATAAAGATGCGAGTGCTGCCTCGCACCGTTTCTATCGATACTACCGTGTAGTTAGTATCATCTTGCAGGACTGTTAGCTCAGCAATATTGCTATTAGGATTAAGCGCCAGTTCCGTAACCGGGTTGTAGCTGCCGTGAGGCTCAACTACTGAGGCAAATAGGGAATTTTTTTCTGCCTGCCTTCTAAAGATTATGGCTGGGTCTCTACGCAGACTAAACTCAGGATCATTGGCACCGATTCTAGCTAAGAGTATCTCATCCTTCTCATCTGCAACCGTAGTCAGTGTGAAGAACTTGCTGCTGTCCATCCACGAGAATTTGGAGTTGCCGGAATTTGCCTTTGCTGTCGCCTCCAGAAATAGGTGTTGATAGCCATTCTCCACTCCCAGAGCCCGCAAGGTATTTGGAGTTTCAAAGTCGAAGTTAGCGTTTAAAATTTGCCCCAGGTAATAATAAGGCAAGTCATATTGATTTTCTGTTTCTGATATAACTTTAAAAAGATCCAGCACAATAGCAGTATCAAACTCATCATCCTTGATCATTGCCATCGTTCTTTGCATAACTGTCCCGGGATAGGCGTTCACATCAACGGCACTGACCACTTGAATATCGTCATTCGAAGAATCGAAAAATCTAAGGTCAGAGTGATGCTGGCTGCCAAGCTCATAGCTGCCGCCGAAATGAGAGGATTCATTCTGCACCAAGGTATTGTGGGCAATGGTTTGCTTCGCCCAAGTTGTATTCTCAGGCAGGTAGTTGCCGCCGCCTTTTTGCTCAATATTGACGAAGCGGGCCAGTCCATAGTCCTGCATTATTTCGCTATCTCGACTATAGAGAGAGAATGAAAGCTTATCGTAGTGGCCGTGGCTAAGCCCCTGAGCAGAATATTTATACAGCAAGGTTAACTCTTCATCGCCGTACCTCAGCAAACTCACACCACCCTGATCGCCATCCGCACCATCGGAATACTTCGCTGACACTTTCTGAAAATCTTGAGCTAAGCCGTCTCGTAACGCTTCGGCAATGGCATAACCAGTGTCGTCAAGTTGAACCCGGCCCTGCTCTTGCGCAATGCTCAGTAGCTGTGGGTCTTGATCCCCAAAGAGATAGGCGATATTGACAGCCGTCACCAACTCATACGAATGATACGACATCCCTTTCTGTCCATCGTTTATGGAAAAGAACTCTCCATTCGCGTCAGATAAGTTAAGCAGGACGTTAACGGCTTTCAGTAATACTCCCTCTTTATATTCGAGCACGCCAAGATCTGGCCTGGCGTTATTGAGCGCCTGAGCAAAAATCAGGAAAGGATACATGGCGTATCTTTGGTAGTAAGGCCCCTCTGTGTAATAACCATCCGGGGAGAACGGTTCATTTAGATTGGCGAAGAACCCTGCCTCTTGCCCCTCGACTTTGATAAAGCCTCCATCATCGTCAGTAGCACCAATTTCTAGCTCATCGTCTTCTAAGCCGTAGAGAGCTCTATTGATAAGTTCTTCATCTTGCATCACAAGACCTATCATGCCGACTGCGGCCGCACCCCAAGTGCTGTGGTTGTGCACTCTATTAAAAAACTGTGGGCTGTCTACCGAGAGATGATCGGCAAACGGTCGAAACAGATTGTTTTCCAGAGCCCTGCGCTCCTCCGCTGAGAGCCAGTCGTACACGGCAGCGTAGGCCTGAGCTGCATAAACCAGCCAGTTAGCATCGTTCAAGCACTGCCAAAAAAGTTTTCCTCTTGCATAGGAACGTGTCTGTGGATGCAGAGGCAGATCTTTGTACATTGCCTCATACTGAAACAACATATCGCGCACATAATCAGCGTATTTTTCGTCTTCCAGAATTTGAAAAAGTGCGCCTGCCTTTTGCAGCGCAAAGAAATTGGCTTTATGTCTTTCATGCGTATATCCACCAGATAAATCTCGAGGAACCGGCGTTTCTATGCCATTCTCAATCTCGTCATCCACTTCTTGTTGTACAAGCCTCAACGTAGAATCAAACAATGGCACACTGCCCAGATTTTCCTGAATTCTCTCTATACCCTCATTTGTTAAGATCAGACCGCTATGTTGATCCGCAGCGAAGGCAGATGAAGAAATCAAACTAAAAGCTATACATAAAAGAGGGAAAATCGTACACGGATTCATTTCTCAGTCATCCTGTTCATTATTCGATTAGGTTTTTGCGATTCGCTCGCAACGGAGGCTTCAGTAATCCAACATTACCATAATCCAACATTACCAATGTCGATCCATTAAGACCATGCTACCATGCACTGCTTCCTGGGTAGCACTCCAACACTATCACTCCCGAATGCCAAGGATCACACAGGCTTCAGTCTTTCCACGAGCAAGGCCGAGCCTCTCTTGAGCAAAGGCACGAGTCGGATGAGCCTGAAAATGTAAACGCGTTGAACTATCAAAGCACTTTACCAGTGGTATGCCGTCCAGCGAGCACAGGGAGCTCCCTTCTACACCCAGCAAGTGCTGCTGATTGTTTGCGAGTGGGTCTCTGAACGGGATCGACTCGCCCTCATCAGTTGTGATCATAGCCAGTCCTTCGGACACATCTTCCCGGTCTACGTGGCGCGCCTCGACAGGAGAACCGATCCAATCTTCAGGGAAGTTTGAATCCTGTGGATTTTCCTTGCCTTCAATCATGTCTAGCAAGCTACCCCTTGATAGATCCGCCAAACGCGATTAGCCGAGAATGTAGCAAGCTAATTCATGGCTCTTACTCGATTCCTGCAGACATAAACCCTTCTTCATGAGTGGTAGTACCAATATTCTAGTTATGCCGTATTTTTTGGAGAGTTGATGCTTTTACACAGTCCCTTATCTGACCTATCTGAAAATGAATAGGGCTTACTACTGGATACGTAAAATTTATATAAATCCTTGTATTGCAGTATATTACAGCTAAATAAAATTGGTATACACATAAATTCATACCAATCTATAAGTATTGGTAAAACTATTCATTGACAGATGTACCAGCTTATCTTTACATTTACTCTATCCAAGAGAGATCCCGATTAGATAAACATGCGAGGATGGCTGTATGCAGCAGCCACGCTAGAGAAGGCCTGTACATAGGAGAACAATAACAATGCAAATGAAGAACCTGCGTTGGTGGGTAATCGCTTTAATCGCACTGGCTACAGTTATTAACTACATAGATCGCCAATCTCTCAATGTGCTTTGGCCTGAGATATCAGCCGAGCTTTACCCCGACAGCTCAGACGATGAGCGCAAAGAAGTCTATGCCTTTATCTCCGTCGTCTTCGTTTTTTCCTATGCCTTTGGTCAGGCAATCTTTGGCAGGATATTCGATTGGATTGGCACGCGTCTGGGTTTTGCCCTGTCGATAGGCGTATGGTCATTAGCTACAGCCCTACACGCCTTTGCAAAAGGTGTCGTGAGTTTCAGCATCTTCCGCAGCATATTAGGTGTCGCCGAGGCTGGAAACTGGCCAGGTGCCGCTAAGGGAAATGCCGAGTGGTTTCCAACTAAAGAGCGTGCTCTGGCTCAGGGAATCTTCAATTCGGGCGCTGCTATTGGCGGTATCATTTCCATTCCATTAATTGCCTTTCTATCTGTATTTTTCAGCTGGAAAGTTATTTTTATTCTCGTCGGTTTGACTGGCCTGCTCTGGCTCATTCCATGGATGGTATTGGTCAAAGCACCACCAAAATCCCATCCCTGGATTACTGATGAAGAGCGGGAGTACATCTTAACTGGCCAGCAAAATCAGGAACTCGATGCGCAGGGCGAAGGAAACGAAGGATATAACCCCTCAACAGGTGAGATGCTTTCCCGCAAGCAGAGCTGGGGAGTCATAATCGCTTCGGCTGCAATTGACCCGATCTGGTGGTTATTCGTCTTTTGGATTCCGATTTACCTATCAGAAGTCTACTCAATGGACGTGCAAACGATCGGCATCTACGGTTGGGTACCCTATGTAGGCGCTATGTTTGGAGCCTGGTTCGGCGGACTCCTTGCTCAGAACCGCTTGAGGGCTGGTTGGTCGGTCGATAAAACTCGTAAGCTGACGATCACTCTCGGATGTTTCATTATGCTGCCAACCCTGTTAACCATGTCTGATCCAGGCGCGCCAGTGAATGCCGTACTCTTAATGGCCGTTATTTTATTTGGCTTCCAAACCGCAATCGGCAACGTACAGACTCTTCCAAGTGACTTCTATGGCGGCAAGTCTGTAGGTACGCTTTCGGGATTTGCTGGAATGGCTGCTAAATTAAGTGCTGCTGCACTTACCTCGCTAGTTCCGTGGCTTACCTCTGGTGGGAACTACACACCAGCTTTTGTCATCGGCGCGGCCCTTACACTTACTGCCCTGGCCAGTGTGTGGCTCCTTTGTCCGAGGATAAAACCACTTAAGCCAAGGTAGAAATTGCAACAGTCCCTCCCTATCATTAGTGAGGGGCTAGTGCAGCGTCTTTTCCAGATCAACAATGAACCAGTTAACCATATCGAGCGAACAACCTGGTTCTTGCTGCTCGTGATATGTGGCGCTGCTTGCTAAGTCAATCGAGAGATAGTCACAACTACTGGTAAGGACTAGAATCATAGCCTTAGCCGCTAGCGCAAGCTTCCTGGCTGCATCCAAAATGATGGATTCTTTTTCTTCTCGGCTCCGCAGGCTAGCTTATTCAGTTTGTTTCAATACCAACACGCAGGGCGAATCACAAGAATCTGCTCACAATACAGCGCGAGTGGTACAAGTATCGTGCGCGTAATTTTGATTAGGTAAGGTGGTTTGCCTATGCCAAATGTCTAAGGCATATAGCAGGCAAAAAAAGCCCCAGCAATAGCTGGGGCTTTTAAGCAAACAGAGATGCATGGAGGACATCTTCGTTCGATATAACTCCGTGACACTAGAATGTGTAGCTAGCGCCTACGGTAATACGACGGTCTGTAAGACCCTGGTAACACAGAAGAGCACCGCCATTGACACAATGTTGCGTTACTTCTTCCTCAGTGATGTTGACTGCTTCAATTCCAACATTTAGTTGGTCAGTCACATTGTAGCTGATGCTGGCATTGAGCTGTCCCCTATCATCTTGAACAACTGGGAAGCCCCAAGGAAAGCTAGAAGTGCTACCGAAGTCTGTTGAGCGGTAGGCTTCACGCCATGTGTAACGTGCTCTGGCTGAAATACCATACCTCTCATAGAAGGCCGTAACGTTATAGGAATTCTCAGAGAGATCCACCAATGGTGCAAGCATATCGACATTTGTGGCGCCGTTTGATGCGAAAACGTTAGCTGCACGACTCGTGTCACCCAGGAATGAATCACCACCGCTGAATTCCTGAGTAGTGTAATTGGCAACAACACCAAATCCAGAAGCCCAACCTAGACGATCCTCAAAAGCTGATAGATCATACTGGAACGCGAACTCAAAGCCCTTCTGCGTAGTTTCACCAGCACCGTTTATTGTCTGCGATGAAGGAACACAAACACCCACACCAACAGGACCGAAAACATTTATGTCCGCGATTGGGTTGAATATACCGCCAGCTTCACAAGGCGCCGTAATATCACGAAACCCAGTGACTGGATCTTCGAATGGGCTTTCGTCATTTCTGACAAACAGGCCTGTACGCTTCTTATTGAAGTAACCAACGCTAACCACGCTTGATTCTGCGAAATACCATTCAACAGAAAGATCAAATGACTTAACCTCTTCAGGCTCTAATCCAGGATTTCCCAGGTCAACAGCAGGGTTCGGGCTGGTGCTAAATGTAAATGCAGATGATAGATCGTCAAAATCTGGACGTCTAATATCTTCGCCCCAACCTACACGAACGACTATGTCATCAGAGACATCGGCCACAAGGTTTAATCGTGGCAAGACGAAATCATAAGTGCTAGTCGACGTTGTTGGTGATACCACACCATTGAGCTCAGAGTTCGCTCTAGACGTGATGTCGGTTTCTAGATAACGAATTCCAAAATTTCCGCGGAAGATACCAGCTTTAAAATTCGCCTGCGCGTACAAGGCGTCAGTCTCTTCTTCAATGTCAAAAAATGCACTGGTACTTGAAGTCGGTGAACTGATAGGCCCACGAGTAGAACCTGTGATTGCATTGTTCGCAACAATCGCTGCATTCAATATCTCTAGCACGCCCACTGGATCTGAAGCTACAAGCTCTGGGTCAACGGTAAGGAAATCGCGAACAAATAGGTCTCTGCCATCTGCCTCGTCAAAATTATCAGGGCCTCGCACTAGGATACCCGCGAATAAATTACCCCTGGGGCTATCAATAAAGTTCCTCAGCCCAACGCTTGACCGAACTTCGTCTCTAACACTAGATGTTTCATTGCGACGAAAACCAAAATCAATTGTTGTGATAGCTGACCAGTCTAGATCATAAGTAAAATCTGCGCGAAATGCGTCCTCTCTATTTTTCGCTGCATTTTGTCCTTGTTGCACATCACGCAACATAACATTTGCAGGATCAAGCAACTGAGCAGTTGTGGGCCCATTAAATGCTGCTGACTGTTCAATGCCAAAAGTTAGCGAACCGCCTCTTAGGTCGTACGCGAACGGTGTACCGTTCTCATTTGATGAGTTAGTTGCCACGTTCGGATTAATGAAGTTAAGCGTAGTATTGAAGCTGGGAGTAGTGGAATCAGATTTCGACTTTGCTACTTGAAAAACTGCCGAAAGTCGCTCGTTAATTTGCCAGTCAGCACCCAAGCTAAATATCTTGCTTTCCGTCAAGCGCGAATTCGTATCACCAGAAAAGCGCAGATTTCCATCACTGCCATCAGCTTCAATCGGAATCACACCGCGGACTGCAGCCTGTATAGTCCCGAGATCCTGAGTTCCGTTTGAGCCTTTTAAAGATCCAAAATCAACGGTTTCAAATTCACTTGGAGACGCTATATTTCTAAGCCCTGATATACCTGATGCCTGAATTCTAGAACTCTCTTGCCTCCGTTCTTGTTCGTTCGTGACCGCATCGAAAGAAAATTTCACACTATCATTTGGCGCCCATTCAAATGAACCGGCAAAGTTATCAGTCTCATATTCGAAATTGTCGTAATCTTGGACGAAGAATTGGATTGGCAGGTAGTCGAAGCTTTGTGCGCTCGCGGCACCGCTTGCAGCCCCAACGAAGTTATCACGGTCAGCACGTGGACGGAAGGCAGTTACGTCTTGCTCAGAGAAGCTTGCACTAATCACGAAACCGACATCGCCCGCAGCAGTTGACCAATTGTTGCCGTAGGTTCCTGATACTCTCGGACTGTTGCTATCAGTTGAAAGACTGCTGTTTTCCCCTTGTATGCGGATAGAAGCAACAGCTTCGGTCAGATCGAGAGGACGTATTGTTCTCAGGTTGATCGTACCTCCAACAGATCCTTCGATCGTTTTTGCCTCAGGAGCTTTAATAACTTCAACTGCAGCGATAATGCCCGCAGAGACATCTTCAAAGTTAATGCCACTACGTCCAGCACCAGAACCCACTGTAGAAACACCATTGATTTCGGTACGGTTTGCGTTAGTACCACGGATTTGTACACCGGTACCGACACCAGCAGTACGAGTAATTTGAATACCTGTAACATTCTCAAGAACCTCAGCTAGGTTCTGGTCAGGTAATTTACCAATAGCCTCAGCCTGGATTACCTCAACGAGATTGTCGGAGGATCGCTTCTCACCGAGAGCACTTCGAAGAGAACTTCGGATGCCCGTCACAATGATCTGCTCAACTTCAACTTCCTGATCTTGCGGGAACGCCATACTGGTAGTAGAGGCCATGCCTAACGCACATGCGACAACAAGTGGTTTTCTTGCAAATGATAGTCGCGACAACCCAACATCTCTCCTGATAATTGTTTTCATTTTTACTCTCGTGGTTATTTATGTAATAAATTTGTAGTAGTTTGAGCCTACCTTATAAACCAATTTTCCATTTAATGTCAACCTTTATAGCATTCCAATTTAATGATTTTGGTAGGATCAACTTGAAGCACTTAACAGGACCAATCGCTATCGAGAAATTGCGAGATATTCTAACTACTCCCCATAGGATAGAAGTCCACCTCAGCACCGCAGTCATGCAAAATCACAGGGCTTCGATGCCTCTTAGTCGCGGGATTGTACAAAAATTAGGTGTATTGGTAGTACCAATATAAATTATTTGCACAATATGGGTACGTATAATTGATTGACATTGTGCCTAGTCCAATTTAACCTCCAAGACCTAAATGTTAACCAGCAATGATCGAGGCTCAAGAGCTACACTCCACTGCTCAGCTTACTGCCGTATCCCCAAATAAGACCTCTGCCCGCTAGCTACGGCAGCGATGTCAAAGCGCACACCACGGCCCGCTATGAAAAAAAGTCTACTAAACAGTACAAGCCTCAGAGGTACAAAATTGTTGCCACGCTGGGCCCTGCCAGTGATGGCCAAATCGAACATCTCATTGACGCTGGGGTGGATGTCTTTCGATCTAATTCTTCACACGGAATTCGCGAAGAATACGCTGCAAGAATCAAAGAAATCCGTGAGGCAACGAAAAAGAAAGGACGTTTCGTCGCGATTCTCGACGATTTGCGGGGCCTAAAATTAGAATTGGCAAAATTTGGAGAAAATGCAGCTATACAGCTAAAGAAAAGAAACGTACCGTATTCACGGTGAACGCCGCGCTCCCGATTGGTGCTGGCACGGAGGATGAAGTTGGTACTACTTACCCAGATCTGCCACAGGTTCTCAAGCCAGGTCAGATATTGGTAATTGGTGACGGTGGAGTGGAACTGGAAGTCGCACAGATCGAATCATAGAAAATTATCTGCCGAGTCTTGGTCGGCGTAAAATTAGGCGGAGGCAAAGGAACTAACCTCAAGGGCGGTGGGCTATCCACACCCGAGATTACAAACAAGGACAGGGCGAACCTAATACAATCCTAATACAATGAAAATTCTGGAGGTGGCTTGATGAGCCCGATACGAATTGGCTTGATGGGCCTGGGTCATATAGGACGGCAAATCTATCAGCTTGCAACACAGGACGATCGCTTTGAAGTAGTGGCTATTTCAGATATCGGGCAACCCGAAATTCTCTGCCATCTATTGAATCAGGCTAAAGGTAAGAAAGACAGCGTACAGCTCGTCAAAAATTATCTTGTGAACAATGATTGTAGAAGCCGCCTCATGTCTGCGGATCACCCAACAGAAATTCCTTGGGATGTGTTTGATACAGATTTCGTAATCGACGCGACTGGCCGATTTCGTTCAGTAAAAGAATTAACGCCCCATCTCACGAATGGTGCGAAGCGCGTAATTTGTTCCTCTCTTCCGAAACACACCGCGGATAGGGTAGTGCTTGTTGGAGTAAACGAGAGCGAGATGCAGACTTCCGACCGAATCGTTTCTGCTGGCTCGGGATCTACCACCGCAGCAGCCCTAGCGCTCAAAACAATTGCAGGGCGTTTCGAAATTAGACACACCAGTATGACATCGGTACACGCATATACGAGTGATCAAAGCCTACAGGACTATGCAGGTGAGGATTACCGCCGAAGCCGATCGGGGGCAGAAAATATAATTCCCAACTCAACTCCAGCACTCGAATGGATACAAAAATCACTTCCCGCAGTGAACGGGAAGATGACAGGTTTCGCATTGAATGTTCCTGTACAGCATGGCTCGATGCTCGACATTAACGTCGCTCTGGCAAACTCAGATGTACCTTTAGATGATATACGAAAACTCTATATTGAGGCAGCATCTAAGGCACCAAGCCTAATAGCAACGACTAAAGAACCAATCGTCTCTTCAGATGTAAAGGCAAGTCCGCACTCATTGTTAGTGGATCTACTCGGTTGTATGGCGGCCGGCTCTCACCTGTACAAAATAATGGGTTGGCATTCCACTCTGGGACATGCGCATAGAATCCTCGATGTGGTCGTTGGCTACAACGACTTAGACAACATCAATAAAAGTGAGGCAGTTGCGTGAGAATAGCAATTAACGGATTTGGACGTATTGGTCGAGCTGTATTTCGAATCGCCGAATCGAATCCAGACTTAGACATCGTTGCTGTAAACGATCTGTTCGATCATGAGGCTCTACGATATCTGCTGTCCTTCGACACAGTTATGGGAACCTTCGAGCCTAAAGTTGCCATCGAGGGCTCCGAGCTTGTTACGCCAAATTCACGAGTAAAGATGTTTAAGGAACGCAATCCTAAACTTCTTCCCTGGGCCAAACTTGGAATCGATGCGGTTGTCGAGTCAACCGGCGTGTTTCGGAGCCGTGAGCAATTATCACTACATCTCGAAGCGGGTGCTAAACGGGTATTACTAACTGTTCCCGCCAAAGATGACATCGACTTCACCATCGTACTGGGAGTGAATGATGAGGGTCTTGCTTCCACTCACCGAATTGTTTCGAATGCTAGCTGTACGACGAATTGCCTCGCTCCCCTTGCAAAGGTATTGCATAACGCCTTTGGAATTCGAGAAGCTGTAATCAATACAGTGCACGCATATACTAACGATCAAAGCCTCGCAGATGTTCCACATTCTGACTGGCGGCGCAGTAGAGCCGCCGCAGAAAACATCATTCCTACTTCGACTGGTGCCGCTAAGACCGTCGGTGAAGTATTGCCGGAACTGAATGGAAGACTAGACGGAATCGCATCCCGTGTGCCAGTTCCCGATGGATCAGTCGTAGATCTTTTTGTTGAATTGGAGAATGAGGTGACAGTTGAAGACGTCAATAGCGCAGTGAAGTCGGCTGCCGCTACAGACAGCATGGCAGGCGTGCTCGAATATACGAAAGAGCCGATCGTCTCAACCGACATTATTGGCAATCCGCATTCTTCTATTTTTGACGCTAGCTTTACTCAGGTTGGGAGTGGCAGATTTTTGAAAGCACTTAGTTGGTATGATAACGAATGGGGCTACTCGAACCGAGTTTGTGATGTACTCAACATGATTGGGAAACTATAAACTGATATCGACAAATACTAGTTATAAAGAATTTGGCTACTTCTGCAAAAACGATGCGACGAACTATTCTACCGCTGAACTCTTCCAGACCCATCACCGCTGAGTAATTTGTTTACTTCAGCGACAGTGACTCTATTGAAATCTCCTGGGATAGAGTGCTTAAGGCAGCTGGCAGCAGCCGCAAATTCCAGAGCTTCCTGATGATCTTCGAGGGCATGCAAGCCGTATATCAGTGCAGATGCAAAACTGTCACCGCCTCCAACACGATCGACTATATCGGTGATGCTATAGTGCCGCGACAGGTGAAAATTTTCAGCATCCCGTAAACAAGCCGACCAGCCGTTGCGATCGGCGCTTAGAGACTCTCGCAGAGTCACAGCTAATACTAATAAGTTTGGAAATTCTGACATGACTCTTGCAGTTAGCCTTTCGTATTTGACCAGACCCAACTCACCACTTTCAACATCAACATCATCTAGGCTAATGCCCAAACACTTCTGACAATCCTCTTCGTTCGCGATGCCGACATCTACATATTTTACCAATTCTGTCATAACTTCCGGCGCAGGCTTACCATATTTCCACAACTTGCCACGAAAGTTAAAATCACAGGAAACGGTAAGCCCAGCTCCCTGAGCTGCCTTTACAGCTTCTATGCTCAAGCTCGCCGCAGACTCACTCAGTGCAGGCGTAATGCCAGTGATATGCAACCATTTTGCTCCCTTGAATATAGCTGGCCAATCGTAGGCCGCAGAATCCACTTGCGCTATCGCCGAATCAGCTCGATCGTAGACCACACTAGAAGGTCTTTGATTTGCACCAGTTTCCAGAAAATATATTCCTAACCTACCTCCTGTTCGAAGCACAGCTGAGGTGTCCACCCCGAAACTTTTTAACTCACGCAGCGCGGCGTCACCGATCGTGTTGTCAGGAATCGCAGACACAAATCCCGAATTTAAACCGTAGTTGGCCAGGGATACGGCGACATTCGCCTCGCCCCCGCCAAAAGAAGTTTCTAGAGAACTAGATTGGAACAAGCGCTCGTGATTCGGAGACTTCAGACGTAACATCAACTCGCCCACACTTAAAAATTCCGTCATTCCTGCTTAAACTCCTGCTATTTTATTCGTTAAGCTTTCGTTACGCCTTAACACTCGTAACGATGGTCTTCGCCTCGGCAGCTAGTCGAGTAATGGATACGAATTCCTGGTTAGCAATAAGGCCAGAGGGAGACAACCAACTTCCGCCGCAAGCCGAGACGGCAGGCAACGATAGATAGTCACTTAGATTGTCGGGCGATACTCCACCGGTCGGCATGAATTTCATACCTCGAAACACTGACCCCAACGCTTTGAGCATCGGCACGCCGCCTGCGAGCTCCGCAGGAAAAAACTTAACCGTCTTCAGGCCCATATCAAAAGCGGCTTGCAATTCTGAGGCCGTTGCTATGCCCGGATATATCGGTAAATTTTGACTCTGAGCTGCCTCCACGACTGGTAGGTGCAATCCTGGCGACACAACAAATTGAGCACCAGCATTATGGGCAAGTTTAAACTGATCTACATTTAACACTGTACCTGCGCCGATTACTGTTTCGGGTACATTTTTCGCAATCAGTTCAATCGCCTCAGCAGCAGCTTCAGTACGCAGAGTAACTTCGATTATCGGCAAGCCACCTTCCAGGAGTGCCTGTGCCAATGTGATGGCGTGACCAGCATCTTCAATAACGACGACTGGTACGACACCTGTCTTTTCAAGTAAAGCGTCCATCGTCTATGAGAAGTACAATCCTGCATTTATGTCGGCACTAGTGCCAGTGATAAAACTTGATTGTTCAGAAGACAGATACAATACCAAGTCGGCCACTTCATCTGGATTGCCTTCACGCTTAAGTGGTGTGGCAGCGGCAACGCTCGCACGAACGGCGTTCTTTGTGAACTGATCGTGGAATGTTGTGTCAATCATGCCAGGGCAGACGCAGTTCACTCTAATTTGAGAAGGCCCAAGCTCCTTCGCCATCGCGCGAGTAAATGCCATTACAGCGCCTTTAGAAGTGGCGTATGCCGCAGCACCAGGGCCACCACCATCTCGACCAGCCAACGAAGCAAGATTCACAATAGCGCTGCCTTCTCTCATATGGGGAACCGCAGATTTCGTAGTCAAGAAAGTGCTCGTCAGATTCAACTTCATAACCTGATCGAAGAAATCTTCATCCATTTCAGACAACGACTTACGAGCCACTAAGCCTCCAGCTACATTAACCAACACATCAATCGTGTCGCCATAAGCTGCCCGGCATTCCGCGATCAAGCGATCTACATCAGCAGATTTCGTCATGTCTGCCCCTACCGCCATGGCAATACCTCCGGCAGCTTCAATTTCGGCTACTGTCTGCTCCCCTTGTTCTGCGTTATTGCAGTAATTAACTACTACTTTTGCACCAGCTGCGGCCATTTTCAACGAGACTGACTTTCCAATATCTCTAGACCCACCGGTTACAATAACGACTTTGTTCGCCAAATTCATTTTCCTTCCTCTGCAAGTTTAACTCTAGTTTTTGTTATTGATTGAAGCTCGCACATTCCCTTTAAAGAACCCCCGTTTGAAAATCACGGATAATTGGAGCTGCTGTGTTACTAAACTCATTTTCTGTCAGAGCTGTAACTGGGTCACCTACTGTATGAACTACTCGAATCGGTGCACTACTATTGAATCGATTCTCACTAATAGATGTACTTTGCACCCCTAGCAGAGAAACTGATGCTTGCGATGCATTGCGATTTCCTTGACCGACGTTGTTTAGCACCGAGTTTTCCAACCTAAAGTGCGGGCCGAACGTGCTCTCGTCTGTGCCTCCACGATAAATAGTAGCTAGAGACCCCTCCACATTAGAAAATGTGGATTCACTAATCGTCAGGTATTCTGCGTTATAGATTCCAAGATCATCGGTTTCTCGGTTTAGCGCAAATATGTGACCAGTAATATCTTCGAACAACGAATTTCGAACTGAGATGTTTGCAGCCATGGTGTGCATAGCCACTTTTAGAAAATGAAATGAATGATTCACATTTAATTTCCTTACTTGGATATCGTCTAAATGCAATTCGTAGTTGCTGAGCATCGAGTAACGGCTGGTACGTATAGCCGAGTTGTTATATGTGTCAGGAGCTAGTGAGCCATCTATGGTGATGCCTTCTAGTTTGAGACTTCCACCATCTTCAAGTTCAAAAAGTGTACTGCGCTCGAATTTAATAACGGGGCGCAGATCCCTTTCTGCAATGCCTCTGATTGTTAGTGGATGACGAATGGCTAGAAATTTGGGCACAATATATTCACCGTGTTCAAGCTCGATGATGTCGCCGGGACTAGAATTTGCTACCGCATCAACGAAAGTGTCGCCGCTCACGGCAATAGCTATAACATTGCCGCCATCGAAAATATCCTCATAGCCTGGCTTTGGGTACCAAGACGGGCCGGTGTTTTCTCTCTTTATCACCGTCAATGACTTGGAGACGCCCACATCACCGAGATTTGATTCAGGATAGAGCAACCCATTCGTACCCTCCACTAGGGAAACTGGTCTTCCCTCAAAACCTTGATCACTAGGGAACGCCTGAACACCCGATGCAATATTGTCGCTAAATGAAATACCATTGATGTCATCGTGAACTGCAATCGAATTCTTTGTAGTCTCATTAACTACCAGGTTTTTCTGAAAGATCGTACGAATAGGCGGGGCTGATCGCTCATCATCGGCCCCTGCTGCCAGTTCGATATGGTCGCTTTCAATAACTGTATTATTAACGATGGCCGAATCTTCAACTTGATGATAGCGATTGATTGGCGAGTTTGGCACACCATTCATAACTACTAAGGCGCCACCGAACCTGTGACCTGTGAGATTGCTCAGGTAGTTGTTACGAACTGTCTGTCTTTTGTTGATAACTCGAATGCCACCTGTGTGATCAACACCATTCCCTAGAAAGACATTGTCCTCTATAAGATTATCGTTACCGTGACGGAGTGTCAGAGTACCTCTGGATTCGAAAAATACATTGCCCCGAAATGTATTCCTTCCAGATTTGCTAGATATGATTTCAACTTCGCCATCGCGACGATCGAAATAGTTGTGCTCAACGACAGAGTAGGAATCTGTCAACGAGTACTGACTGGTGCCTATACGTAGGGTTTCACCACCATTCGAACCAAGAATTGGTCGTGGCCCAAAGTAATTGTGATCAATTCTATGGTGATTCTCACGACTATTTTCAGAATCTAGTCTCACAGCCATAGTAACGCCGGCGTTACTTTTTCCTGCTAAGAAATTATGGTCGAAGCGATTATGTTGGCCGTACATCATCACCCAGAAATCGGTTTCGAATCGTTCCGGATTGTTGAAGTGGTCGATGACAATCTCGGTTACTCGCGAATGATTCGCCAACCGACCGCGTTCTGCTCTGAATGAGATAACTGTATTAGTAGGAGAATGCCCGTTCTTAAAAACCAGGCCAGAAACGATAAGATGTTCGCCTTCAAGTCGAAGATTGGATTGGCCCGTTATAAATACCTGACCCTTGGTTTGAGCCGTGAGAGTTATTGGCTCGTCGCTAGTTCCTATGCCTGCGAACAATATTTCGAAGTCACTCCATTCACCATCTGCCATGACAATAGTGTCACCAGCGCTAGCAGTGCCTACCGCCTGTCTGAATTCATCCTGAGTGCCAACCAAGGTGTCAGCAAAAACAGGACTGAACAAGAATAGAACCATTGATAAAAGGAGTACTCTTTGTGCAGAAGTAATCATATTCCTAGCCAAAATACTTAACAGATGCAAGATGAACGCTAAAATGCTGCGCTCAGCTAAGCTAGCCTGTGCAATCAATAGCTAGAGATCGTAAATTGGGCTAGAAATAAAGTCAACCAATATATAATAAATATGCAATATTGGTAAACTAAATTGGTACAGAATAGATGTGAGGGAGGAGAACCGATCCCTATAGGCTATAGGTCAGCGCCGCTGAGATATCGTTCGCGGCTTTCCGTGGCCTTCTGGCGCAATTGTTCTAGTTCCTGCTTCTCCGTGACATCTAACATCGATGTTAAGAGGCGTGTGAAGTGAGCGCGCATTGCCATGCGGGCTGCAGCAGGGTCTCGTTTTTTCAGGGCGTTCAGTATCGCGCTGTGTTCCCCGGCACGTGCGCCGAAATCCTCAGAGCAAACTGACTTGTATACCGATTTCACTGGCTCCAGATCATTTCGTATTTTCCACATAACTTCGATGACATGAGAAACAGCCTTGTTGCCTGAAGCACAAGCAATGATCTTGTGAAAATCCCGATCCGCGCTCTCGCCTTTCTCATCATCTGGCCCCGAGTTAGCCATGATCTCGATACAGTCATCCAATTTCGCGAGTGTCTCATCGTCTATGCGAGTCGCTGCCAGAGCAGCTGCTTCAGCCTCGAAAATCGCGCGAGCTTCTGTCAATTCGAAGGCGCTAACATCTGGTAACTGGTCATCCTGATCGCCCTTTCGATCCAGCACGTAGACACCCGAACCAGTCTTAATCTTAATTCGACCAAGCGCCTGCAATGCAATTTGCGCCTCTCGAATAGTTACCCGACTCACACCGAATTGTTCCGCCAAATCTCGCTCAGCTGGCAATCTGCTACCTGGAGGAAACATCCCGTCATCAATCAACTTCGTAATTTTGCGTTCAACATTATGATAGAGACGCTTGTCATTCATCGTGTGTTGCTCTCCTGATCCTGATCTATAGCTGATAGTGAAAACACTCGTCTAGCCGTTCGCTGAATTGAGTATATACCAATTTATCAAAAATAATTTAGTACATTAGCAGAAAGTCAAAGATATCTGTGATTTGAGTTAAGAGATACTGCTGATATTAGAGATCCTTGCTGGAGGCAGAAAGCTTATAAGGCACTCATTTTTTTGGTTTTTTCTTCAGTCTCTCACACTAATCCTGGAGACCGATTCTGTAAAAGTGACTTTACACACATTCAAACTATATTCCATACCAATAGCCAAGAAGAATTAGGCTAATTGGTATATTTTAGTGCATTGCACCTTATCTTTTCCAATCAACGACATACCACGGACTCACCCAACGGCGAGCAGAATTGAGGGAATCCGAACTCCCTCCAATATTCGACAAGGGCAAGCTCAGTGACCAGGGCAGTGAAACGCACGTCTTCTCTAAAACCAACAGTTACCTCATCGGATTGCCATCGTGGTGCACGGTCAGGCTCCCTGCCTTGTTGTTTCGCTGTGTCAATGGCTGCAAAGGCGAGATCGTAATCCGATAAGCTTCTTGATGTTGATCGAAGGCATGCCTGACTAATCTCACAGCATTCGGCAGGCTATGTCATTGTCAGACACCCAATAAATAAGGCCCACCCCGCCAGGGGTGAGCCTTATTTATTAGATGCCTGATGCTTAATGTAAGGTAGATTGGTGTTGCCCTCCCTGGCGCAACATACGTGATCTTCTTTAGCCCCAGCCTCGCCACCCCGCCAGGGGTGAGCCTTATTTATTGGATGCCTGATACTTAATGTAAGGTAGATTGGTGTTGCCCTCCCTGGCGCAACATACGTGATCTTCTTTAGCCCCAGCCTCGCCATCCATGGCGAGTCGTTCAGCTCGCATGAAGCTCGCGCTTCATTAGCGCGAGCTTCACCCTACTCTCACAGCATTCGGCAGGCTATGTCATTGTCAGACATCCAATAAAAAAGGCCCACCCCGCCAGGGGTGAGCCTTATTTATTGGATGCCTGACAATGACCTACTCTCACATGGGGAGACCCCACACTACCATCGGCGCTAAGCGGTTTCACTTCTGAGTTCGGGATGGGATCAGGTGGTTCACACTTGCTAATGTCGTCAGGCAATTCTTGTGTCAGTTCGCCTACTGCTGCGAACCTACAATGTCTTAACTATTCAATGAATGAAGTCTGTAACTACTATCGTTATACAAGTCTCTGATCCTGTTTCCAGTTCCAGCTTCTCTGTACGCTAAAGTCGATTAGTTGCTTTTCCTGCCTATGTTATCTATCTATGTTATCTATACAATCTACACAATCACTCTATGCGATCCTCTCGCTTAAGCTCTCGCTCTCGCAGAATGCATGATTATAAGGTCAAGCCTCACGTGCAATTAGTACTGGTTAGCTCAATACATCACTGTACTTACACACCCAGCCTATCAACGTCGTCGTCTTCAACGGCACTTCAGCAGGATTAAATCCTGAGGGAGATCTCGTCTTGAAGGAGGCTTCCCGCTTAGATGCTTTCAGCGGTTATCCTGTCCGAACGTAGCTACCGGGCAATGCGTCTGGCGACACAACCCGAACACCAGAGGTTCGTTCACTCCGGTCCTCTCGTACTAGGAGCAACTCTTCTCAAATCTCCTGCGCCCACGGCAGATAGGGACCGAACTGTCTCACGACGTTCTAAACCCAGCTCGCGTACCACTTTAAATGGCGAACAGCCATACCCTTGGGACCGGCTTCAGCCCCAGGATGTGATGAGCCGACATCGAGGTGCCAAACACCGCCGTCGATGTGAACTCTTGGGCGGTATCAGCCTGTTATCCCCGGAGTACCTTTTATCCGTTGAGCGATGGCCCTTCCATTCAGAACCACCGGATCACTATGACCAGCTTTCGCTCCTGCTCGAGTTGTCACTCTCGCAGTCAAGCACCCTTATGCCATTACACTAAACGGGCGATTTCCGACCGCCCTTAGGGTACCTTCGTGCTCCTCCGTTACTCTTTAGGAGGAGACCGCCCCAGTCAAACTACCCACCACACAATGTCCTCACACCCGTTTCAGGCGCTAAGTTAGAACCTCAACATTACCAGGGTGGTATTTCAAGGTCGACTCCACGCTGTCTAGCGACAACGCTTCAAAGTCTCCCACCTATCCTACACAAATAAGGTCAAAGTCCACTGTGAAGCTATAGTAAAGGTTCACGGGGTCTTTCCGTCTAGCCGCGGGTACACTGCATCTTAACAGCGATTTCAATTTCACTGAGTCTTGGGTGGAGACAGCGTGGCCATCATTACGCCATTCGTGCAGGTCGGAACTTACCCGACAAGGAATTTCGCTACCTTAGGACCGTTATAGTTACGGCCGCCGTTTACCGGGGCTTCGATCAAGAGCTTCGCCGTCCGAAGACAACTAACCCCATCAATTAACCTTCCGGCACCGGGCAGGCGTCACACCCTATACTTCCTCTCACGAGTTCGCAGAGTGCTGTGTTTTTAATAAACAGTTGCAGCCACCTGGTCACTTCGACTCTCATCAGCTTACGTCGCAAGGACTTCACCATCAAGAGCGTACCTTCTCCCGAAGTTACGGTACCATTTTGCCTAGTTCCTTCACCCAAGTTCTCTCAAGCGCCTTGGTATTCTCTACCTGATCACCTGTGTCGGTTTACAGTACGGTCAATTCTTACCTGAGGCTTAGAAGTTTTTCCTGGAAGCAGGGCATCAGCTACTTCTCCGTCAGGTTTCCCTTCAGGATCGTCATCGCGTCTCAGATTAACGAGGAACCGGATTTGCCTGATCCCCCTACCTACTCGCTTAAACACGGACAACCATCGCCGTGCTAGCCTAGCCTTCTCCGTCTCTCCATCGCAGTAAAAATCGGTATCGGAATTTTAACCGATTTCCCATCGACTACGGCTTTCGCCCTCGCCTTAGGGGCCGACTCACCCTGTCCCGATTAACGTTGGACAGGAAACCTTGATCTTTCGGCGGGGAGGTTTTTCACCACCCTTATCGTTACTCATGTCAGCATTCGCACTTCTGATACCTCCACCAAACCTTACAATTCGGCTTCAACGGCTTACAGAACGCTCCTCTACCGAGCAGTTCTTCATTAAATACACTTTAAATACACCTTACCCCTCAATCTACTTTGAAATTCGAAAGATACTTTCCATCTACCCCTCTACTCTCATCAAAACAAAAGATAAACAAAAGATAAATGTACTTGTAAATGTACTTACTAAATGTACTTAAGTGAAGAACTGCTCCCACAGCTTCGGTTATCAGTTTTAGCCCCGCTATATCTTCCGCGCAGGCCGACTCGACTAGTGAGCTATTACGCTTTCTTTAAAGGATGGCTGCTTCTAAGCCAACCTCCTAGCTGTCTAAGCCTTCCCACATCGTTTCCCACTTAACTGATATTAGGGACCTTAGCTGGTGGTCTGGGTTGTTTCCCTTTCGACGACGGACGTTAGCACCCGCCGTCTGGCTCCCATGATAAAACTCACTGGTATTCAGAGTTTGCATCGGGTTGGTAAGTCGGGATGACCCCCTAGCCGACACAGTGCTTTACCCCCAGTGGTTACTCATGAGGCTCTACCTAAATAGATTTCGAGGAGAACCAGCTATCTCCGGACTTGATTAGCCTTTCACTCCGAGCCACAGCTCATCCCCCCATTTTTCAACATAGGTGGGTTCGGTCCTCCAGTTGATGTTACTCAACCTTCAACCTGGCCATGGCTAGATCGTCCGGTTTCGGGTCTATTACCAGCAACTTAATCGCCCTGTTAAGACTCGGTTTCCCTACGGCTCCCCTAAACGGTTAACCTTGCTACTGACAATAACTCGCTGACCCATTATACAAAAGGTACGCAGTCACCCCCTACTAAGAAGGCTCCTACTGCTTGTACGTACGCGGTTTCAGGGTCTATTTCACTCCCCTCACCGGGGTTCTTTTCGCCTTTCCCTCACGGTACTAGTTCACTATCGGTCAATTAGGAGTATTTAGCCTTGGAGGATGGTCCCCCCTTGTTCAGTCAAAATTTCACGTGTTCCGACCTACTCGATTTCATCACTTATGGCCTTTCGCGTACGGGACTATCACCCTCTATCGTCACACTTTCCAGTGCGTTCCGCTAAACCATCTGTAACTTAAGGGCTAATCCCATTTCGCTCGCCGCTACTTTGGGAATCTCGGTTGATTTCTTTTCCTGCGGCTACTTAGATGTTTCAGTTCGCCGCGTTCGCCTCGCTAACCTATGTATTCAGTCAACGATACCCGATAAATCGGGTGGGTTTCCCCATTCGGACACCTCCGGATCAAAGCATGTTTGACTGCTCCCCGAAGCTTTTCGTAGTCTACAACGTCCTTCTTCGCCTCTAATTGCCAAGGCATCCACCACGTACGCTTCGTTGCTTGACCTTATAATCATGAACTCTACTCCTCTACAACTCCTAGAAAAAACTCCTAGAAACAATTCCTAGAAACAACAGCCAGAAAAAACAGCCAGAAGATTCAAATCAACGCCCTGTCTTGTATACCAGGACCACGATCACACAGAAAATTACTGCAACTAATAACGACTTCATTCGTACAGATTGCGCTTGTATAACTTAATTAAGATTACAGCATACACATCTTTGGTACTTGGCATCTCCAGCAACAACGGTCATCACAATCGTTAGAACCAGAAACACCAGCTAACAAACATATATATGTCTTCATTCACCGAATTGTTAAAGAACGATTTAGCTGACACTCTCAATTTAAACCAAGGCGGCAACTAACTAAACTTTAGAAAA
>OZ242251.1:645000-3177622 GCA_965206945.1 uncultured Pseudohongiella sp.
GTCTGGAGTGAGTTGGTAATCCTGAGAATCCACTAGCTGCCCATTCACTGACACGGCCTTATTGCTTATGAACTCCCGTGCCATTTTATTCGACTTCGCCAATTCAGAGGCAACCAGTACCTCAACGATGCCAGCCGCAACGGATGAAAAGCTGGAACAGGGCAAGCCATCCAATTCTAATTGCAGCAGGTCATCACCGGTTAAGGCATTTATGTCTGTATCCCCGGAAAACAACGCCTCGCTAATGCGTGTTGCCGCCGTCAGCCCCTGCTCACCGTGAGCCAACGCAGTAACTTTTTTGGCCAGGACACTCTGGGCTTCAGGCCTGCTGCTGGAAGCTTTGTCCGCCGCTTCTATCTCGTCGATCTGCTCAACCGAAAGGAAGGTAAAAAACTTAAGGAACTTGTAGACATCGGCATCAGCCGTGTTCAACCAGAACTGATAAAATGCATAAGGAGAGGTTTTCTTAGGATCTAACCAGACCGTGCCGCTTTCAGTCTTCCCGAACTTGGAGCCGTCTGCTTTGGTTAGCAATGGCAGGGTGGCAGCATACACTTGATTTTGATGCATACGACGGGTCAAGTCGATGCCTCCGGTTATGTTGCCCCACTGGTCGCTGCCGCCTATCTGAACAGTACAGTCATAACGCTTGTTTAATTCGGCGAAATCGAGTGATTGCAGAATCATATAGCTGAATTCGGTAAAGGAAATACCCTCCCCTTCTCTATCGATTCGCTGTTTGACGGACTCTTTCTGAATCATGGCATTTACCGAGAAGTGCTTGCCAACATCTCGGAGGAAGCTTAAGACATCGTAGTCTTCGGTCCAGTCCAGATTATTTGCCAGCACTGCCGAATTCTCTCCACAGTCGAAATCGAGGAACTGACTCAGTTGAGGCTTTAGTCGTTCGACCCAATCAGAAATGCTGTCGGTGGAGTTTAATTGACGCTCACTATCTTTAAAACTGGGGTCTCCAATCATTCCAGTGGCACCCCCCACCAGTGCGATAGGCTTGTGACCGGCCATTTGAAAGCGCTTTAAGGCCAATAGCGGAATCATGCTCCCAACATGAAGACTGGGGGCAGTTGGATCGAAGCCGCAGTAGACAGCGCGGCGGCCCCCGGACAGGTGAGAGTGTAATTCATCACCACCCGCAAGCTGAACTACCATGCCTCGCTGCTGTAAATCGGTAATTATATCTTCACTGGAACTATTCATATTTGGAGCAGTCACTATGTCACAAAACTAACTAATTTAGCCGGCCCAAAGCAGGAGAAACCGCGTTTTGCTTATGCTGAAAAGGCAGCGATTTTACACCAGAACTGGCCGGTTGTACGGCAATCAGGGCAAAAACCCCTGGGAAATACCTGGCTTGTTGCTATAATTTCACGCTCTCCAGAGCCATGGCGACTTTCACAGCGGTTTTATTTATGAAACCCATTGATTTTATTAAAAAATTTATCCACGAGCGGATCCCTGTGATATCTCAATACCCGCGAGATCATCTCCGTATAGCAGGCGCATTGTGTAGCCTGTTCGTTATTCTGCTAATTCTGTCCTTAGGCAATGACAGCGAAGAATCTTCTACCAAAGCCCAAATCTCCCTGGAAGCAGATATAAATCCAAGTAGGAATGAACAACTAACAAGCTCTCTGGCTTCGTCAGATTTTGTAATCACTCCCGACCTGACAACCAGCCCTATATTGGAAGATGTTTCCCCCTGGCGAAATGTGGAGGTGAAGAGCGGCGATAACTTGTCTGCAATTTTCAGTAAAGTCGGTCTTAGCGATCAAGACTTATTCCGTGTACTGAATGGTAGTGACGAAGCAAAAGTTCTAAATCAGGTCTATCCAGGATACCAATTAGATTTTTTGATTCCCAATGATGGCGAGCTGAAGCAATTAAGACTTTTGAAATCGCCGCTGGAAGGTTATCTGTTCACCCTGAATAACAATAACTACGATGTGCAGTCGATCCTAAACTTCCCACGAGTTAAACCGAGTTTCAAAGTGGGCACGATCGCCGACAGTTTGTTCATGGCGGGTCAGCGCGAAAATATTCCCATCGTAACCATTATGGAAATGGCGAACATTTTTGGCGGTGTTATCGACTTCATTTTGGATCCAAGAACCGGTGATGACTTCAGTATTCTTTATGAAGAAAAATATTTGGATGGGGAGTTCATCGGCAACGGCGACATACTCGCAACGCAGTATACAAATCAGGGTAAGACCTTCACTGCCGTTCGCTACATAGATGAAAAAGGCGAGGCAGCTTATTACAATATCGAAGGCGAAAGCATGCGTAAAGCATTTCTGCGCAGCCCCCTTGATGTATTTCGCATCAGCTCAAACTTTAATCCAAATCGACGTCATCCAATATTGAATACCATTCGTGCACACAAAGGCACGGACTACGCAGCAGCTCGCGGCACGCCTATTCGAGCAACCAGCGATGGGCAAGTGACTCATGCATCTCGATACGGTTCTTTCGGGAACCTGGTCATTGTTAAACATGCTGGTGGTTTCGAAACCAAATACGCACATTTATCAAAGTACGGAAACGGCATTAAGAAAGGGAGGCGTATAAAACAAGGCACCGTTATCGGCTATGTTGGATCAACTGGCGGCGCTACTGGCCCCCATTTACACTACGAATTTCTTATAGGTGGCGTACATAAAAATCCCCGAACGATTATTGATAAACTGCCTAAGGCTGAGTCGATAGACTCGTCTGAAATGGATAGATTCCGAAGTCAAACCGCTGACTTGTTAAAGCACTTTAGTGAACTAAACAATTCTCAACTACTCACAATTGGTCAGCCAAGCGCTGATTGAAGAATCTAAATGGGTGCATCTGACTACTATATTGGGCTGATCTCCGGCACCAGTATTGATGGTGTCGATTGCGCTTTGGTGCAATTTGAGAACGAACAACCCAAGCTGATCGAAACTCATTTCAAAGCAAGCGATCCCAATTTACGGCAAGATATTTTACGATTGTGCAGCGGCAATGAGACCGACCTGGAACTACTCGGCAATGCCGATGTAGCAATAGGCCGAGAGTTTGCCCAAACAGTCAACGAGCTTCTCGAAAAACAAGAAGTTAAAAAGTCTGCGATTCGAGCTATAGGTAGCCATGGGCAAACTGTTTTCCATCATCCATCAGGCAATACTCCCTTCTCCCTACAGATTGGCGACCCTAACAGTATCGCGTATCTAACTGGCATTACAACTGTTGCCGATTTCCGTAGAAGAGACATGGCTGCCGGTGGGCAAGGAGCTCCCCTCGCTCCATTGTTACACCGGAATTGTTTTCAATCAACCAGCACCGATAGAGTTGTGTTAAATGTTGGCGGCATTGCGAATATTACCGTACTGAATAAAAACGGCACTTGTTGCGCGTTCGACACGGGTCCTGCCAATGTGCTTATGGACTATTGGATAGAGAAAAACCACCACCAGACTTTCGACAAGAATGGAGATTGGGCTGCAAGCGGAAGTGTTAGCCAGGCCTTATTGAAGCTACTACTGGATGAGAAATATTTTTCGCAACCCATTCCTAAAAGTACTGGCCGTGAGCTTTTTAACGGCCTCTGGTTAGAAGCCAAGATACAAGAACTTGGACAGGAAATTAGCGCAGTAGATGTTCAAGCTACTTTGTTACGATTCACAATTGATAGTATCGTTGCAGAAATTCGTAAGACGGCGGAACCAACGGAGGTTTATGTCTGCGGTGGTGGAGCACACAACGGTGCGTTCATGTCTGACTTGCAGGCACGACTGCGAGAATGCAATTGCAATGTAGCCCCCAGCTCCTCGCTCGGAATAGACCCTGATTGGGTTGAGGCTATCGCCTTTGCCTGGATGGCTAGAGAAACAATTGAAGGCCGGAGCATTGACACTACAGCTTTCACCGGCGCCAGCCAAGCTGTCATTCTAGGTGGAATATACAGGGCCTAGACTCCTGGAGATCAAGAAAAAGTTCTTCGCTTCCGCTATTATTCACTGACAAGAATTCAGATGGAGAACGAGGAACCGCAGCCGCAGGTGGTAGTAGCCATTGGGTTATTCACAATAAACCGCGATCCTTCCAGTCCCTCAACATAATCAATTTTGGATCCAACCAAATACTGATAACTAAGCGGGTCCACTAACAGGCTTGCCCCCTTGTTTTCGACAATCGTGTCGTCTTCGTTCACTTCTTCGTCGAATGAAAACCCATATTGAAACCCTGAGCAACCACCACCGGTGACAAAAACCCTAAGCTTGAGCCTATCGTTGTCTTCTTCAGAAATCAGCTTATGTACTTTATCCGCCGCGTTGTCGGTAAAGGACATAATTATGGGTTCTTGTGTTTGGACTACAGACATCGTGTTTCTCGATTACTCTATTCTCTCATTACTCTATTTTGGGCTTCACTCTATTTTGGGCTTCAGGGAGAAGCGCAATAATTATAGCCTCAGACTCTACATAGCGTCTGGGGGGTGATTATCTCAATGACCTGGTAATTTAGTCAATTATAGACTGGGATATTCTACAAAGCAGGGATAATCTTGAATATCGGCAGTTCCAAGATGAAATCGCCGATTTTACAACGCCGTAACCTAACTATTCTGTAAGGCTTTGTTATCGAAGGGCAGCTTTTTCTTGTCTGCGGCTAATCTTTTGTTCTCGTTTTGGCTGGTGCTGATATGCATCAGGTTACCATTCACTTCAGAGCCCATTACCATTTCGATGAGGTCGTAATACACATTGCCAACGACCACAGCCTTGGCTGCTAACTCCAAATGAGTGGTGGAGCGTACATCACCCTGCACCAAACCATTAACAACAGCCGAGGGTACACAGATCTCACCTTCAACCACGCCTTTTTCGGCGACGCGAATCAGCCCTGCGGAATCATCGTCGGCATAGATATTTCCCTTCACTCTGCCTTCGATAATTAACTCACCGCTGAAATGAATATCACCAACAATTTCTGTAGATCTGGATATCAAGGTATGAGCTGGGCCACTGGACGTATTCTCCGGGATTACTTTCTTAAACACTACTTTCTTAAACATTACTTTGCTCCTCTTTAATCTTTCTTAATCCGCGCCTCTTTAATACTTCTTTTAGCTACCCGTTAATCAGGTTCTACCGCCCAGCTGAAATTTTGATTAATGTTTTTTTCCACCGGCTCCAAGGAAACTGCTGCGATTTGCAAGCGCTCCGGAACAAACTCAGCCGGTAACACCAGTTCTCCTTCGATATTTTGAAAGTATTTAAACCGCAATCCAATATCAAGTTGATCCTGCTCCGCTGACAAATCACGCAAAGGCAGAATTTGTTGCTGATCTCCCTGTTTTCCTACCAGGTTAATGTTTACATGGCCCGTTAAAAATGTATCTCCATCTGCATCCTGCTGCCGCATAACCAGTTTGTATCTATAGCGATTCGCTTCATGCGTTGCATCGATATCCAGTTGGCTAATAATCAGGCCTGTATCTTCAGTTTCTTCTGACACGACCTGTTTGTAGTAAACAATGTCTTGCTCCAATTGCGCGACGCGGTCATGCAAGCCTCTAATTATGAACTGTACTTCTTCTGTCGCCCGCTGATCCATCATACTGAATCTGTTTAGTATCGCTATCTGCCTGCGTAGATCTGAGTTTTCTTCCTGCGCGGCTACCAACCCTTCATTTAATTCTTGTTGACTTGCTTGTACCGTCTGCTGGATGCGCAAGGTATTCCTGTAGCCATACATAAAACCGCCCACAGCACTTGTGCCAACGCTAAGCAGCAGAACAAAAACAAGCAAAGCTCGCCGGCCAGGACGATACGGCACAACAATCATCTTCTCTTGTTTACTGCCTTTTACTACATTTGGCATGCAGATTTCTCCAAGTCCAATGTTGCCTCCTTTCAGGCTTAGGGCAACAAGGCGATATTTTGCAATCCTGTCGTCTCATCAAGGCCAAACATGATATTCATATTCTGTATGGCCTGTCCGGCTGCCCCCTTCACCAAGTTGTCCTCTGCTGACAGCACAACTACCGTTTGAGTATTCTCAGAGTAAGCTACTGATATCTGGCATTTGTTCGACCCCTTCACATTTCTAGTCGCTGGTACTTCACCCTTTGGCAGAACATCGACAAACGGCTCAGTGGCATAACGCTGCTCAAAGACGCTTTGTAGCTGCTCTATGGAAACCTCAACTCCGCGTCGAACCGGTGCATATAGTGTCGCCAGGATACCTCGAATCATCGGTGTTAAATGAGGCACGAAAGTGAGCCTGATTTCAGTTTTACTGTAACGATTTAAACTTTCACATATTTCAGGATGATGACGATGACCTGAAATGCCATAAGCCCTGATTGATTCCGTTGCCTCACACAACAAAAAATCTTCCGCTGCTTTTCGTCCAGCACCGCTCACACCAGACTTGGCATCAGCGATAAGCCTGTCTGCTTCTACCAGAGCATTTTCCAACAACGGTAAGAAGCCCAGCTGAATAGCGGTGGGATAACACCCCGGCACGGCTATCAGCTGCGCTGATTTGATATCCCCGCGGTTAACTTCGGGTAAGCCATAAACGGCGTCAGCAACCAATTCAGGACAGGCGTGTGCAGTGCCATACCATTGTTCCCATAAGGGAATATTCTGAATACGAAAATCTGCAGATAGATCGATAACCCTGACACCTTTGGACAACAGATCAGCCACAGAATTCATTGCAACCGCGTGAGGAGTGGCATAGAAAACTACATCACATTGATGAAGCAACTGCGAGTCTGGTGCCGAAAATTGTAGATCTATGTGACCACGCAGATTTGGAAAACGACTTTGCACTTCGCTTCCCATCAACTCACGTGATGTAAGCACAACAATCTCTACGTCTGCGCGCAGGGCTAGCAGACGTATGAGCTCTACACCGGTGTAGCCTGTGGCTCCTATAATTCCAGCTTTGATCAAAATAGACTCCCGCGAAGTGGTCAGCGTATCAATAGTTACCGCGAGGTGCGCCAGAGATAGCGTAGCTGGGGTTCAGCTTATCCAGAATGCCAGACGGGTTATGTTACACGGCAACACTCAGATTGCAAACTCTGAAGCCATTTCATTAAATAAAATCAATAGCTTAGAGGCAGGATCCGTATTCATCAAGACATCATCAAATAGCTATGATAGCTTCTCATTGCCGAATTTAGGAGTGCTGCGCTATGCTTTGGATTAAGGCTTTTCATGTTATCACGGTAGTTTGCTGGTTTAGTGGCATATTCTATCTTCCACGATTGTTCGTTTATCACGCGATGAGTGATGATCAGGTCAGCAAAGACAGATTCGTGATTATGGAAAGAAAGCTCTTTTGGATTATCATGACACCCTCAGCTGTGCTCTCTATTATTCTTGGGGGCTGGCTGTTGATTGCCAACCATACCTATTTCATGGCGTGGTGGTGGATGAAAGTCAAGCTAGGATTGGTTGCACTTCTGTTGACTTATCATTTTTATTGCTGGTGGTACATGAAGGCATTGCGTGAAGATTCACAAATTCGCAGCCATCGTTTCTTTCGGGTCTATAATGAAGTGCCCGTAGTACTGCTGGTGGCAATTATTATTCTCATTGTTGTTAAGCCTGTACTGTAAGGAAAACGTCCTTGCAAATGACTGCAATTAAACCAAGTGTCATGTGCTTCTCGGGTCTAGACCCGACTGGGGGGGCTGGAATTCAAGCAGATATAGAAACGCTATTTAGTATTGGCTGTCATTGCACACCAGTAATTACAGCACTTACCGTGCAGAACACCCAGAACGCCAGCAGTCTAGTCAGCACGGAAGCAAGCTTATTGGCGCAGCAGGCTCGTGCTGTATTGGAAGATATTCCCATAAAAAGTTTTAAGGTAGGTCTGCTGGGCAGCGTAGCGAATGTTGAAATACTGCATACTCTTTTCAAGGACTACCCAGATATTCCCGTGGTACTAGACCCAATAGCAATTGCAGGCGGTGGATTCGAGTTTGGCGACGAAAAGCTTATCGACGCTATTCGAAGCCTGTTGCTTCCGCTTACCACGGTACTGACACCGAACACCAACGAAGCGCGGCTTTTTGCTCCAACAGCGGACACGCTGGACGCCTGCGCCAATGAAATACTTGAAAATGGATGCCAATATGTGCTTCTGACTGGAGCTCATGCGCGCAGCGAAAATGTTGAAAACAAATTGTATACAGCGCATCAAGACATCATAGTTTTTAGCTGGCCTAGACTGGAAGCAAGCTATCATGGTTCAGGTTGTACTTTGGCGTCTGCGATAGCGGGCTATCTTGCACATCAATCAAATTTACAAGATGCGGTTCAACAAGCGCAGCGCTTCACTTGGGAGGCGTTGAGCCACGGACATAGAGCCGGGTTGGGCCAACATTTACCCAATAGAAGTTTCTGGAGTAAACAGAGCCTCTAAAAGTACCAACAATTTCAGGTTCAAGACAACAACAACACTGTATTCACCAAAGAGGCTTGTCTTCTCCATGGAATTCTCAGGCATCTATGCAATAACTGATGACAAACTCCTGGCTGGCTCCAAGTTGTTGGAGGCGAGCACAGCCGCTTTGGAGAATGGCATTTCGCTGCTGCAATACCGCTGTAAGTCTGTGGCTGCTGATTTGCGCCTGGCGCAGGCTCGCGAGTTGGTAGCGCTTTGTGCGCGGTTTGATGTACCACTAATAATCAACGATGACATTGAGCTCTGCGTTTCGACACAGGCCAGCGGTGTGCATTTGGGTCGGCACGATGCGAGTCTGATCAGCGCGCGAAAGCGCCTCGGCGCAGACGCCATCATCGGAGTGAGCTGTCATTCCTCGATTGAGAATGCAATCCTGGCTGAGCAACATGGAGCAAACTATGTCGCCTTCGGTCGCTTCTTCCCTTCAACCAGCAAACCCAATGCTGCGGCGGCAGAACCAGCCGTGCTTGCTGAAGCCAGACAAAAGCTCAGCATTCCAATAGTTGCCATTGGAGGAATCAATGCGCAAAATGGCGCCTCGATTGTTGCGGCTGGCGCCGATATGTTAGCCCTGATAGACGGCCTATTTGGTCAGCCCGATGTAGCAGAACAAACACGAAACCTGCTTAGACTATTTCAGCAAGAACACTAATCAAGGTTCCAAAGAATATGAGCCACGAAAATTCCAGGCACTTGTATAACCTGGCCATAAAGCATATCCCTGGTGGAGTTAATTCCCCGGTCAGGGCGTTTAAAGGGGTAGGTGGAAAACCGCTATTTTTTAAGGCTGGGCAGGACGCCTATCTAATTGATGCCGATAACAATCGTTATATCGATTATGTTGGCGCCTGGGGTCCTCTACTGTTGGGACATTGCCATGACGAGGTTGTTGCCGCTCTGCAAGATCAACTGCAACACGGCCTGGCCTTCGGCGCGTCTACTGAGGCCGAGGTGCAGATAGCCCGGAAAATCTGTGAACTAATGCCTTCCATCGAAAAAATACGACTTGTGACCTCGGGCACCGAGGCGGCCATGAGTGCGATACGATTGGCCCGTGGCTACACCGGTCGCGATATGATCGTAAAATTTGAAGGCTGTTATCACGGCCACGTTGATGGCCTGTTGGTCAAGGCCGGGTCTGGTGCTCTGACTCTAGGCGAGCCTGATTCAGCAGGGGTACCGAAAGCCTATACTCAATTAACCCATGTGCTCCCTTATAATGACATCGCAGCAGTAGAGAGCTTCTTCGCGCAGAACGGCGATGAAATCGCCTGCATCATTGTAGAGCCTGTCGCTGGCAACATGAACTGCGTACCTCCTGTGCCTGGTTTTTTACAGTCGCTACGGGAGCAATGCAGCAAGCACGGAAGCGTGCTCATCTTCGATGAAGTGATGACAGGTTTTCGCGTTGCCCTGGGCGGCGCCCAATCCGTTTATAGTGTCACACCTGATCTAACGACTATTGGCAAAGTGATAGGCGGCGGTTTACCAGTAGGCGCCTTCGGCGGCAAGCGAGAAATAATGGACTTAATCGCACCTGCTGGCGCCGTGTATCAGGCCGGTACACTTTCCGGCAGCCCATTAGCTGTCGCCGCTGGCTTGGCGATGTTGAGTGTTATTTCGGAAGCCGGTTTCTATGAAAATTTAACGGCACGTACTACTTCATTGCTAACCGGGCTTCAAGCAAGAGCTAATCAAGTTGGAATTCCTTTTACTACAAATCAAGTCGGGGCAATGTTTGGCTGCTTCTTCAGCGAAGAGCAGCACATTAACCAATTTTCTCAGGTAATGAACTGCAATACCGAACGCTTCAAAAACTATTTCCACACAATGCTGGGAAATGGAGTTTACCTGGCACCTTCGGCGTTTGAAGCAGGCTTTGTATGCAGCGCGCACGGGGATAAAGAAATTCAATTAACACTGGATGCAGCAGAAAAAGCCTTTGCCGCGCTCGCGAATTAGAAAAATGTAGAACAAACGAGGGTCGGAAATTGAAATTTGATGTATACGCTGTAGGAAATGCTCTAGTTGACAAAGAATTTGAAGTTGATGAAGGCTTTTTTAAGGAACACGGTTTAGTAAAAGGACTAATGACTCTGGGAACCGATGCAGAGTCACGGCGATTGCTGGGAATACTCAAGGAGAAATACGGCATCAAGAAACGTGCCGGCGGTGGCTCCGCGGCCAATACCCTGTATGCCCTTAGCCAGTTTGGTGGAAGCGCCTTTTTTACCTGCAAAGTGGCAAGCGATGAAAATGGTGATTTCTTTTTGAGTGAACTTGGAGACCAGAGCATAAAAACTGACTCTCAAACCCAAGGGGACGAAGGAGTTACCGGTCGCTGCCTAATCATGGTTAGCCCTGATGCCGAACGTACTATGCATACCTACCTCGGTGTTTCAGAAACTGTCTCCAATCAAGAACTTGACCTGGTCGCGGCAAAAGAATCGAAATACGTCTATATTGAAGGCTATTTGGTGACTTCGCCTAGTGCCAGGTCTGCAGTTATCGAACTAAAGAAGTTTGCCGAAGAGAACCAGATAAAAACTGCTATGACTTTTTCTGACCCCTCAATGTTAGAATATTTTCTGGATAAGGTGAATGAAGTCCTGGGAAAAGGAGTCGACCTTCTGTTCTGCAATGAGCGAGAAGCAATGCTTTGGGCTGAAACCGGGAGCTTTGAGCGAGCCTGTGAGAAGGTGAAGAGCAAAGCGAAACAGTTCGCAATAACCCGCGGCGCTGAAGGCGCGCTTTTATACGACGGCAGTAACTACATCGACATAGCCCCACATGATGTAAAAGCGGTGGATACAAACGGCGCGGGAGATATGTTTGCTGGCGCTTTTATGTATGCGCTAACACAGGGAAATGATTTTGAAACCGCAGGTAAGCTGGCTAGCCTGGCATCGGCTACTGTAGTATCCAATTTCGGACCCAGGCTGGAAGCGGAAAGTCACCAGGAATTGCGCGCAGAAATTCTCGGCTAAACGCGCAGCTCGTCTATAAAACCCTTCACGCCATCGAACCAAGATGATTTCTTCGGCGATTGCTTCTTGCCTTCACCTTTCTGAATAGCGTGAAACTCTTCCAGGATTTCTTTCTGACGCTTGGTGAGATGCACAGGAGTCTCCACCACTACGCGACACAATAAATCGCCGATACCGCCACCTCGAATCGGTTTGACGCCCTTGTCACGCAAACGGAATAACTTGCCGGTTTGTGTTTCCGTCGGAATCTTCAATTTCAAACGACCATCAAGAGTTGGTACTTCCAGTTCGCCACCCAAGGCTGCGTCGGTAAAGCTGATAGGTATCTCACAATGTAAATCATGACCTTCTCGAACGAATATCTTATGCGGTCTTATCGAAACTTCCACGTAGAGATCCCCGGAAGGTCCGCCGTGAGTACCCGCCTGTCCTTCGCCAGTCAGGCGAATTCTGTCTCCCTCGTCGACACCAGCCGGTACCTTAACCGAAAGCGTCTTGGTCTCATTCACGTTACCCCGCCCGTGACAGCTAGCGCATGGATCTTTGATTTGCTTGCCCGCGCCTTGACAGCGTGGGCAGGTTTGTTGCACCGAGAAAAAACCTTGCTGCATTCTTACCTGGCCATGTCCGCCGCAGGTAGTACAGTCGACAGGTTCGGTACCTTTCTTCGCGCCACTACCCTCACAGCTATTGCAGGTGACCTTGGTAGGAATTTTGATTTTGACCGAAGTGCCTTTTACCGCCTCCTCAAGACTCAGCTCAAGGTTGTAGCGCAGGTCAGCACCCTGACGCATGTGGCTGCGTCCACCGCCACCACGACCTCCACCAAATATGTCGCCGAATATGTCGCCAAAAATGTCACCGAAGTCGGCAGAACCATGGCTTGTTTGACCTTCCACACCCGCGTGACCGTATTGGTCATAGCGTGCTCGCTTCTGTTTATCAGACAGAACCTCAAAGGCTTCGTTGGCTTCTTTGAAGGTTTCCACCGCCTTTTCGTTGTCAGGATTACGATCCGGGTGATTTTTCATCGCTACGCGACGATAAGCCTTCTTAATATCGGCTGCCTTAGCGTCTTTAGAAACGTCCAATACTTCGTAGTAATCTCGTTTTGACATCGTATTCGCTCTTGTTACATAGCGCCCTGTAGACGTAAAAAACCAAGTCATGGAAATGACTTAGTTTTTTATTGCATAACCGGTCTGGAAAACCTGGTCAGTCGATTACTTCTCTTCCTTTTCTTCTTCTTCCTTAACCTCTTCGAATTCAGCATCCACTGCTTCGTCATTTCCTGGGCTGGCACCTTCTTCCGTCGCACCAGTCTCAGCGGCACCTGCCTGCGCTTCAGCGTACATCTTCTGCGCGAGTCCGCCGGAGACATCAGTTAAGGCTTTGGTCCTGGCTTCAATTTCGGGCATATCATCGCCTTTCACGGCTTCTTCCAATTCAGTAATGGCGCTATTGATCGCTTCCTTTTCTTCGTTGGTCGCCTTGTCACCCGCTTCTTCCAAAGTTTTCCTGGTAGCGTGAATCATGCCGTCGGCTGTGTTTCGCGCCGTAATAAGCTCTTCAAACTTCTTGTCATCAGCAGAATGAGCCTCGGCATCTTTAATCATCTGTTCGATCTCTTCATCCGACAGACCGCTAGACGCTTTGATCACAATAGACTGCTCTTTACCAGTAGCCTTATCTGTCGCTGACACATTCAAGATACCGTTTGCGTCCAGATCAAAGGCCACCTCAATCTGCGGCATGCCTCTTGGTGCAGGAGGAATATCGCTCAAGTCAAAACGACCCAGGGACTTATTCTGGGCAGCCTGCTTACGCTCGCCCTGTACCACATGAATGGTTACCGCCGTCTGGTTGTCATCGGCAGTTGAAAACACCTGTGTCTTCTTGGTTGGGATAGTGGTATTTTTATCGATTAAATTACTGGCAACACCGCCCATAGTTTCGATACCCAAAGACAGAGGTGTCACGTCTAATAATAAGACATCAGTTACGTCACCTGATAGTACTGCTGCTTGAATTGCTGCACCAACTGCTACCGCTTCATCTGGATTCACATCATGGCGCGACTCTTTGCCGAAAAAATCAGCTACTTTCTTCTGTACCAAAGGCATACGAGTCTGACCACCAACCAGAATGACATCATCAACTCCAGAAGCATCCAGATCTGCATCGGCCAAAGCTGTTTTCAATGGTGCTAAAGTTCGCTCTACTAAATCTTCTACCAGCGATTCGAACTTTGCCCTGGTCAACTTCTGCACAAGGTGTTTGGGACCCGAAGCATCGGCTGTTATATACGGTAAATTCACTTCGGTGGACTGCGCTGACGACAACTCGATCTTGGCTTTCTCTGCCGCTTCTTTCAGACGTTGCAGAGCAAGTGGATCGTTATGCAAATCCATGCCTGACTCTTTCTTAAACTCATCAGCAAGATAATCGATTAAACGTAAATCGAAATCTTCGCCGCCGAGAAAAGTGTCACCGTTGGTAGAAAGCACTTCGAAAGTATGTTCTCCATCTGTCTCTGCTATTTCAATAATAGAGATATCGAAAGTGCCACCACCGAGGTCATACACCGCAATAGTGGAGTCACCCACTTTCTTATCCATGCCATAGGCAAGCGCGGCTGCCGTAGGCTCGTTAATGATTCGCTTAACATCCAGCCCCGCGATCTTGCCCGCATCTTTGGTTGCTTGACGTTGGGAATCATTAAAGTAAGCAGGCACAGTAACAACTGCTTCTGTGACTGACTCGCCCAGGAAGTCTTCCGCTGTTTTCTTCATCTTCATTAATGTCTGCGCAGAGACTTGTGGAGGCGACATCTTCTCTCCATTCACCTCAACCCAGGCATCGCCATTTTCGGCTTTGATAATTTTGTAAGGCACCATCTTGATGTCTTTCTGTACAACATCATCTTTGAACTGACGTCCAATTAGACGCTTGATAGCAAACAAGGTGTTGCTTGGATTAGTAACTGCCTGGCGCTTTGCTGGCTGACCAACAAGAGTTTCACCGTCACTGCTATAGGCAATGACGGAAGGCGTGGTGCGATCACCTTCGGCATTTTCTATAACTTTGGCTTCGCCCCCATCCATGACTGCAACACACGAGTTGGTGGTTCCCAGATCGATACCTATTATCTTTCCCATTCTTCAAATCTCCAGTCTTTCATCGTTCTTAGATCAAGCTCTTATTCCGCATTGATCTGCTTGTTAACTACATGGTTTCAATATTGGCCCGATCCAGCGTAATTCAAGGATCAAGCCTGTATTTCCTCTATTTTCCTGTGGTTATTCCTGGCTACTGGCCAAAACACCTGTCGATTAAGGCTTTCCACTCCTATCTGCTTGAAAACTCTCTATTTAGACACCATCACCATCGCTGGCCTGATAACCCGGCCATGCAAGGTATAGCCCTTCTGCATAACCGCGATAACGGTATTCGGCTCCGACTCGCCGTTCTCTTGAATTGACATTGCCTGGTGCAATTGGGGATCGAAAGGTTCACCCAACGGGTCGACGGCTTCTATATTGAATTTGGTAAAGCAATCGATAAAACTCTTCAGAGTTAGATTCACTCCCTCATGGATCGCCTTCACCGCTTCATCTTCACTATTACTTGTAGCTTCCAGGGAGCGTTCCAGGTTGTCCATTACTGCCATCAATTCGATGCTAAATTTTTCCTGGCCATATTTGTGAGCTTTTTCTATATCTTGTTCTGTGCGACGGCGCAGGTTTTGCATTTCCGCCTGCACGCGCAATAGATCGTCTTTGGCTTGCTGGGCTGCTTGCTCCGCCCCAGATAATTTGCTTAACGCTGCTTCCAAGTCCGTTTCGCCTTGTTCCGATTCTGCTGCTGATTCTGCCTCTGGAGATCCAGCCGCATCCGTTTGCTGCTCTGGCTCAATGTCATTGTTTTCCGTGCTTGATTGAGAATCTTCCGAAACGTCCTTCGTGGAGGTTTCATCATTTGGAGTCTGCGCGCTCATGCCTTCCCCTGTCTAGGTTCTGTTGTCCAAGTTGTTATTCCCACTGTTAGCCAAGCTAATGGCTGATCTGGCCCGGTTGCCTGGCAGGCGGTGACCGCTATATGGGGCCTGTAGCAGCAGATTCAAGAAAAACTTATCAAATTGCAGGAAATTTCTTCTTGCCGGGTTCAGCCAGCGAAATCGGCTGCAAATCACCTGGCAAGGAATTCCCAAGCCCCGTTAAGAACTTTAGACAAGTGCGAAGCATGTCAGCCAATTAGTCTGAATAGTTGTGCATTATTGCGGGCTGATCCCATATACTTTAAGACTATGTTGCAGCAGATCTCCATTCAGAATTACGCCACCGTTGATCATCTCGAAATTGAGTTTAAATCTGGCATGACCGTGATTACCGGGGAAACAGGTGCGGGTAAGTCCATCCTGTTGGGGGCCTTGGGCCTGAGCCTGGGTGACAGGGCAGACAAAAGCATAGTGCGCACAGGCGCGCACAAGACCGATATCTGTGCCGAATTTAATACCGGCAACATAAAGGCAGCACAGCAGTGGTTGCAAGAAAATGACCTGGACACCGATGCGGACTCACCGACCTGCCTTTTGCGCAGAGTAGTTAATAGTGAAGGTCGCTCCAAGGGCTATATCAATGGGTCACCGGTAACTATGAGCAGCTTGAAATCTTTAGGGGAAATGCTACTCGACATTCACAGTCAACATGAGCACCAATCGCTGCTGCACCGCAGTACCCATCAGCGACTGCTCGATGATTTCTGTGTGTCCAGCAAAGTATTGGAGGAGATGCAGAGCGCCTGGAAACAGTGGCATAAAAATTCGCTGCTTATTCACCAATTGAGTAATCGTTCACAGGAAGACTCGGCCCAATCTCAGCTTCTCTCTTATCAGCTAAACGAATTGGACGAGATGGCGATAGGGACTGATGAGGTGGAGAAACTGGAAACAGAGTTTAAGTCTCTGAATCATGCCGATGAAACGCTTGTGTCAATGCAAAGCGCGCTCACACTGTGTGACGGTGACCAAGAGCAGAATGCCAAATCATTGATGTACCGGGCCTTGATCGCGTTGCAGGAATTACCAGAAAAGAATCAGCGTATTAGTAATATTATTGCCTTACTGGAGACAGCTAACATTCAACTCGATGAAGCTGTATCAGACCTAAGCGCCTTTGCCGATGAATTCGAAGCAAATCCAGAACGTTTGGAGCAGGTGAATACACGTCTAGGATTGCTGCACGCAGTAGCTCGTAAACACAAAGTTAAACCCGCAGAGCTAAATCAAGTCACACAGGATTTACGCCAACAACTCGGCTCGATTCAAAACAGCGACGCCGAACTGGAAAAGCTAGAAGCGAGCGACAAATTACTGCGTGAGCAGTATCAAAAACTCGCCCAGGAAATTAGCAAGCAACGAAGAAAGGGAAGCGGCAAGCTGGCCAGGCAAGTCAACGCACAACTGAAGCAATTGGGTATGCCTCACGCGGCCCTTGAAGTTAACCTCGTTGAAGGTGATAACGGCAAGCCGCTGCTAACAGGTCTCGAAACTGTTGAGTTTTTGGTGAGTACTAACCCGGGCCAGCCAGCCAAACCTCTAATTAAAATTGCCTCTGGCGGTGAGCTATCCAGAATTAGTCTGGCCATACAAGTAATCACTGCACAAACTTCTCAGGTACCTAGCCTGGTATTCGACGAGGTCGATGTCGGTATAGGGGGTGGTGTTGCCAAAGTGGTTGGGCAGCTACTGAGGCAATTATCTGAACGCACTCAAATTCTCTGTGTCACCCATCAGGCCCCGGTGGCGGGCCAAGGTCACAGTCATTTTTTCGTTAGCAAATATACCGAATCGGGTTCCACTCTCACACAAATAGCGGAATTGTCCGAGACAGACAAAGTGAGAGAGGTAGCGCGAATGCTGGGGGGGGAAGAACTCAGCGACGCATCACTAGCCCACGCAGAGCAGATGGTAGCCAACCGTTAGTGATTTAGTTTTTCGATTAGCTCAGAGCTGCATAGAGGCGTTCTGCCCGGCTTACCCTGATTCCTGACAGTGCTTGCAGATGCCGTATAAGTACATGCTGTGATCCGTAATCTTGAAACCATATTTCCTGGCTATCTTCTCTTGCTGTTCCTCGATCAGCTCATCGAAAAATTCTTCAACAGAACCACAGGCCTGACAAACAATGTGATCATGGTGGTCAATCGAGGTGAGCTCGAACACAGAGCTTCCACCTTCGAAATGGTGACGCATGACCAGTCCAGCGGATTCAAATTGAGTGAGCACACGGTAGACGGTGGCCAGGCCCACATCTTCATCAGCATCGATCAACGCCTTGTAGACATCTTCTGCACTTAGATGCTTGGTATCGGAACTTTCCAGAATTTGCAGAATCTTAACTCTGGGCAGGGTGACTTTGAGGCCTGCTTTTCGGAGTTCCTGGTTTTCTGTGGACATAGCTTGTTCTCAATTGGCTGGAAATAATCAACCGAAGATAATCAGAAAAACAAAGTTCTGACTACCATCGATCTTACTGTCTTTGGCCAGATTACCATCTCGCCAGACCAAACCAGCATTGGCTCTGCCGGTTTTATTGCCTTAAGTAGTAGGGTATTATGCCTGCTGGCTGACGCAGAGGAAAGATGAAGGCTTGTTTTTCGCGGGATTTTAGTCATTGTCAAGGATCTCAAACGGAAAACTTCTTGCAGATTCCAAATTGCCTAAAAATATGCGGGCTTGGATGCACCCAGCCAGGACTAATATCGAATTGACTAATATCGAATTGATGAAACACACATTCGGAAACAGCATTCTCATCCTGGCGACATCATTTCTGCTTGCCTGCAGCAATGTCGGTTCGCTGGATTTTCCCGGCGTGTACAAAATATCCATTCCGCAAGGGAATATCATTACGCAAGATATGATTGATCAATTACGGCCCGGCATGACAAAAAGACAGGTAATCTTTGTTATGGGAACACCGTTAGTTCGAGACCCCTTCCACCAAGATCGCTGGGACTATGTTTACAACTTTCAACCTGGCGGTGGCTTACGTGGACAGGAGCGCGTCTCGGTGTTCTTTGTTGATGATCAACTGGTGAATTTCACTGGTGATTTTGTCCCTGCCAGTCAGCCAGACAGTCAGGCCAACACCAACTAGAACAGCTAAAATTCAAACCGCAGACCAATCTCGACCGCCCGACCAGGAGCTGGTGCCAAATCTTTCAACAGCGAACTATGGTGCCGGATAGGCTCATCCAACAAATTACTCGCCTTGAAAAAAAACAGCGCCTCTTCGCTTCCTATGGGCAGGTGATAGTCCGCATAAAAATTTAGCAAGCGGTAGCCCTTGGTATGACTCTCGTTAACTCCCACATCAGATTGTTTCTGCACCTCGCTCCAACGTAGTTTCGCCTGCCAATGCACATGGGAATGTCTCAATTCCAATCCGGCACGGAGTGGTGGAATGCGCGGCACATTGCCACGGCTATCAAATTCGGCGCGCACATAATCGCCGAAGAGATTGAGCTCGGTAAGATGCTCACCGCTTCGACGCAAGGGGAAATTTAACTCCGCCTCCATGCCATAAAATAGGGCGTCTTCCTGTTGGTAGCGAGAAATTTCCACATCATTCAAAAAAACTGCTGTGTCAGCCAGGAAAATGTAGTCAGCGATGTCGTTATAATAAAGATTTAACTCCCCGGTTAACTCGCCAAGCTGTCTTCGTAAAGCAATTTCGAAGTTGGTGGATTTCTCCACATCCATAGTCGGATTTCCGATTTCCAATCGCTGCGTAGCCGCATGCTGAATAAGCAGATCACCGGGCAATTCGTTACAAGAGGTGTTGATATTGGAATACAACTCTTCCACCGTAGCCGAGCGCTGCGAATGAGCGATAGAGAATAGAAGAGTGGTATCTTCACGAACGCGCCAGATAGCCGAGCTAGAACCGCTCCAGGTCGTGTCGTTCACATCACAAGACCCATTGATTTGCTGCAATGATTGGCGCTCGCCACGTAGCCCAAATTCATAAGTCATTTCTGCCAGATCCAGGCTATGCACAGTAAATATGGCCAGGGAATCGATATCTGTTGCTGGAATAAATGCTTCCTCGCCCAATGCGGAAAAATCTCGATGGGAAAAATGCACACCGATCACCCCTTCTCGGCTCTCGGTACCATTGAGGTGAAACACAAAGCGACCTTCTACGCCGTCTTGCTCAAACAGTGTCCCCGTTTCTCCATTTGCTTCTACTTCCGCATGCTGATAATCGACAGTGCTGAGTCGCGCGTGAAGCTCCTCGAACCAACCACCTAATGGCAATTCCATTTCCATGTCGGCACGGTCTTGCTCCATGACGATGCGAACAGCATCTTCCTCATCATGGGCGGCCTCGTCAATATCCAGTTCATCCTCGTGTTCTTCTTCGTGGCCATGACCTGGAATACCGTATTCGTTCTCAAGGCGATTCAGCGAAAAACCGATATAGCCGTCATCGAAAATCCACGATGCGCCTGCTGTCCTCACATTCGCTCGCGTATTGGAGTTTGCAATTCGCCCGCGACTTTCCAACAACTCTTCCAATTCTTCAGCATCGCTGACGTCTACAGTAGAGGGATCAATGGCGAAGCCGCTTATGTCCACATTATTGCTTTCACGATAGATGCCGTCTAAATGCCAGGAAATATTTTCAACACTCCCTTCCAATTTGACCACATTCACTTGATGGTCGGCAGCACTGTTATTTCTGGTCTCCACTATCCCACTAAGTTCTGCTGGTAGACTCGCAGGAATTCGATTATCGATAACATTTATCACGCCGCCCACCGCACCATTCCCGTAAAGCAAAGTGGCAGGGCCGCGAACCACTTCGATGCGCTCCGCCAAGGCTGGTTCCAAACTATTTGCATGATCGGCACTGATGGAAGAAGCATCGATGTTGCCTATGCCACCTTGCAGCACCTGCACTCGATTGCCGCCCTGTCCTCGAATGACCGGCGCACCAACTCCGGGGCCGAAGGAAGCCACCGAGACTCCCACTTGATCCTGAAGTGTTTCACCCAGGGTAGCTGCTGCCTTTTCACGCAGTTCTTCACCACTTAGTATATTTACCGGCAAAGCAGTGTCGGCTCGACTCCGATGCAGAATCGAAGTGACAATAATTTCTTCTACTGAGTCATCCGCGTGTAAGTCATCCGCGTGTTCCAATTCGGCGGCGGACAGATTAGTCGATAGCAGCAAGCACAAAAATGTGCAGCTTACGCGCTTTGATTGTTGCAAATTTGGTTTCATCATTATTCCATATAGATCAAGACTGATTTTATCAATCGGTAACGAATGACAAGAACGCGTCTTGTTTAACTGCTAAGAATGCTGGCCGATTGATGGCTGAATTGAATTATGTGTAAGAGGGAGGAGCGCGTGCGGCGGTGGTTGCTGGTGCTGAGAAAATTTGGCTCTGAGTTAGAACCGAGAAAGATTGGCCTGATACCAGAGTAACCAGATTGGTCGAGCCTGAAGCTACCATGTCATCGAGAGAAGCTACTTTCAAACAAATCTCGCAATCGAGCCGAGATTGCAAATCGGCATCATGACCATGAGCAAAATCGACAGCTTGCGCAAACAACAAAAACAGGCACAACGCGACATTCAACGGTAATGACTTCAGAGCTGTCATGCGGGCATTGAGTCGTTGCACTACTCGTGTGTTTGTCTTTGGCATTTCTTTCTAAATCACAGGTCTTTCTAAATCACAGGTTTGCCAGCTAAAAATATAAGCCCTGTTTTACTCAGAAATTTTATCCTATGCAAGCAAGATTCAGCTATTAGTTGAGATGAACCAGTGAACCGGGTATTTCTTTCAATCAACTCTTAATTCGTTCCACCAGACTCTGCAGGGCATCAACACCGACAATGTCCTGCGCCAGCAGAAATAAATCCTGCCGGGGAATCTTTGGCAGCGCCTTGTTGAGCGTAGTCATATGCGATGCTTCCTGGGCGTGCCGCAGCTCAAGGAATTCGCCTTCTCCCTGGGGTGAACGCTTATTGACCACCAAACCATCGACACTGATTCTTGCTTTTTCAAGCTGTTGCTGAAGCTCGATCGTCTCCAATACCGGGAGTCGCTCGGGCGCAAGCACAATCACAAATGAGGTTTGATTTTTGTCCGATATTTTGTCTCGAAGTGTTGTGAAGCGCAATCTGCGCCTGTTCAGAAGTTGTCGAATGCCCGATTCACGCATCTTGTCATCGTTTTCTGCATCACTGCCGAACACCTTGTCTTCTACGCTGGAATCTGTTCCCATGCCTCTGACTATTTCGGCGAATTTGTCTGCCTTTTCTCGACGCTGAATAAGCCCCTCTGTCCAGGCCGACATCATTTCCGGCAACACCATTAGCCGCGCAGTATGGCCAGAGGGGGCTGTGTCAAATACGATAAGGTCATAGTCTTTAGTGCCCTGTTCCACCACTTCGGCAATGCGTTCGAGTATTGCCGCTTCCTGCATACCCGGGGCATCTTTCGACAGCGCCATGTGTTTATCCACTTCGCCGCGCAGCTGGACGGGCATCAGACGATGCAGAGAATTGGTTATTTCTTCCATATGCAACTTAACAGTCTCGGCTGGGTCCAGTTCCAGTCCGTCAAGCCCAGCCACCAGTCGAACAGGTTTCGAGCCTATTCTCCTATCGAATAGATGGCCAAGGTTGTGCGCAGGATCGGTAGAAACCAGAAGGACATTTGCGCCTTCGGTAGCACGCGCCAACCCCGTGGCGGCAGAAATCGTTGTCTTGCCAACACCTCCCTTGCCCCCGAAGAAAAGGATTCTTTTTGTGCGAGCGAGTTCTAACAGCAATGTACGTGATCCAGTGGCGAACGTTCCATGCCCATGCGTATATGCCAATCGTGAAAACGGTCGTACACGACAGGAAGTAATTCCATGGTGTAGTAGGCAGCCGGATTGGGAATACCCAGATTCTCGGCAAACACCAGCAACATAAACAGATCTTCTTCATCTCGCTGCGCCCTGGCGAAGGAACGTCGATAAGAGGTGAGGTAGTATTCACGCAAACCGGCCTCAATGCGCTTAAGCAGGCTGTCCTTCTTCTGTTCTTGTTCTGACATAGTGATTACCGATGGCAGTAACGCCGATTGAAGACTTCCCATTATGCGATAAGCGCAGTTCTATTAGAAGGCAGGACTGAGGTCTGTAACCGGCCGTCTATTTCTTTGGCTTTCCAGCTGTAAGCTTCGCGGTCTTGGCCCGTTCGAGTCGGGCACGCTTGGGATCAATGATCAAAGGCCGGTAAATCTCTACCCTATCACCCGGGGAAAGTTGATATTCCTTAGCTGTAGGTCTTCCCTTGCCGTCCAATGGCTTTGAGAACACACCCATTGGGTCTTTATCAATATTGATATCTGAAAACTCTTCAGCAATGTTGGATAACTTCACTGCCTCATAAGCACTGCTTCCAAGTGGAACTCTAAGCGCCAAGATGAGCTGTTTTTCTGGTGTCGCATAAGCAACTTCTACCAAAATCATTTCTTTCCCGTCTTCATTACTGTCGATAAATTCAGAATCGCTCATCCATAAACCTGTTTTGCACGCTGCACTATCGCATCAACCAGATTATCCGCCGAACTGCTAAATAATCTCTCAGCGGCAAAATCCATGAAACCCAATGTAAACTCAAACTCCATTGCGAGAGATACCTTGCAGGCATTTTCCGTTAGCGCATCGAACTTCCATTGCGAGGTAAATTTGGAAAAATCACCCTCGACTAAACGCATGTCGATAAGCCTCGGCCGCTGCAAAAGATTTTTAGTAGTGAAACGCTGACTAATACCCGCCTTGGAAAGACAGAGTTCGCCCACCAATTCCGTCTCGGACTGACTGAGCACCTTGGCAGACGAGCAGCCCCACATAAATTCCGGATAGTGTTCGATGGCATTAACCAGATCAAACATCTGCTCGGCAGAGTATTCAACTAAGGCGCTTCGATTGATCAAGGTCATAAAGTGGGCTACAGATAGATTTGGTACACAGTGCTGATGAAAACCACCAGCATCACAACAGGAATTATGGTCCCCAATGAAATATTAATGTACTTCTGTAGCAGTGACCCTTCGTAGTTTGGATCTCCCTTAGAGAGTTCTTCAGAGAGTCCGCTCATCTTCCATCGATAGGCGCAGAAGATACACACAGTAAACCCTACTAGCGGCAAGATAGTTTCATAAAACACATCCGACACCAAATCAAAAAAGGACTTACCCTCGCCACCGTAACTGGTGAAGTTGGTAAAAAAGTCAAACATGCCAAGCGACATGATCGCGGGAATTGCGAATGCTGCAAGCAAACCCGCTTGCAACAACACCGCTTTCTTTCTGCTTAGCCGCCATTCATCGATCCAGCACGAGATAGGTATTTCGATAATGGAAACAAGTGAAGTTAATGCTGCGAAGAAAACCAAAGTAAAAAAGATCAAAGCCACAACGCTGGCTCCGATGTAACCGACTGCTACCTGCATAGATAAAAATATCTTGGGCAAAAAGCTAAAAATCAAACCGACACTACTAGTCGATAGATCGTCGGTATTGGTATTTGGATCGAAGGAGAAAATAGCTGGAAGAATGAGTAAACCAGCAAAGAACGCAATACTGGTGTCGGCGATCGCCACCATGCGCGTGGATTGAGGGATATTGTCCTCTCGACCAAAATAAGAGCCGTAGGTAATCAGAACACCCATGCCTAAAGACAAGGAAAAAAAGGCTTGACTTAGCGCCCCGTTTATCACGCTTAAACTTACCTTGCTGAAATCTGGCACCAGGTAATAACTAATACCGGCGCCTGCGTTGTCCAGCGTTAACACAAATACAGTTAGCAGAACCAGCATCACTGCCAGCGTTGGCATTAACACTCTGGCCAATCGCTCAATACCACCCTTTACGCCACCGAGCAAGATGAGAAACACCAAGCCAAGAAGAAGAAACAGATAGCCGAATAAAGAGGGCTCAGCCACCAGTGTGCCGAAGGTGGCCTCATTCGCCAGGCTGTCCAAACCACCGCTGGCAATCTCTCTTAAATACACCACCAACCAAACCGTAATCACCGTATAAAAAACCGCAATCATGAAAGGTGTAAGTATTCCCAACATACCCACTAAGCGCCATTTCTTATCGCCGGATGAAATGTCTGTAAAGGCACCCACCGGGTTACGCTGTGTCTTTCGGCCCATGGCAATCTCAGCCATCATTACCGGGTAGCAGATAAACGCAATGAAGAAGAGATAAATGATGAGAAAGGCGGCACCACCGTTTTTTGATGCCATTACCGGAAAAGCGACGAGGTTTCCAAGGCCCACCGCCGAGCCCGCTGCGGCGAGTATAAATCCTAATCTTGAGCTAAATTGCCCTCTGTCCTGTGACATGAAAAACCCCTATTAATTCAATGTATTAGCATATTTTCCGGCCACTGCTCAGTGTCGTTGAAGGATTCTATCAGCGCCGTAGTATTAGCACAACGCGCGCCATTCGGATACCGGGGCAAGAATTTACGCCTGGCTGCGAGTAAAGCGCTATAATCGTGCCCCATGGCAAAACCCAAGAAATCAAAGACTCCTGACAACACCATCATGACGAACAAGAAAGCCCGTCACGACTACTTCATTCAGGACACATTCGAAGCTGGCATCGCTCTGCTCGGTTGGGAGGTAAAAGCCCTGCGCATGAAAAAAGTGCAGATGACCGATAGCTATGTGTTGATCAAAGGTGGGGAGGCTTTTCTGCTGGGAGTTAACATCACACCACTTGATACTGTGAGTACCCATGTTATTGCCGACCCCACTCGCACCAGGAAATTACTGCTGCATACAAAACAACTGTCTAAACTGTTTGCCAAAACTTCGCAAAAAGGTCATACCTGTGTGGCTACCAAAATCTATTGGAAAGACCATTTGGTGAAATGTCAGATCGCACTGGCAAAAGGCAAGCAAGATCATGACAAACGAGCCACGGTGAAGGACAGAGAATGGGCAGTAGATAGACAGAGAATCCTTCGCCACGCGAATCGCTAGTCAATCACCTCTCTCCAATAGCACCCCCAGCCATACGACCCGCAACACCTTGAATACAGGCGGCAACGCCCAAACTATGTTATTCTTCGAGATCACAACGGGGGCGATTCGGATTCGACGCCGGGATCGAAACCTGAGGTGCATGTCGAGAGGGTAGTGACTCTCGTTAATCAATCGCTGCAACTTTATAGTTGCCAACGACGAAAGCTACGCACTAGCAGCCTAAGAGCTTGCTAGCGATTGCCTCCAGGATGTCCGTAAACTGGTGTTTTGCAATTGTCATTTAGAACGGAATCGCCGCCTAGCATGCTTGAGGCGAAGCGGCTAAAAGAGTCTCAAGCTCGCCCAAATCACCCTGCCCGTCGGGCGGATACGGGTTAACTTAATAGACGACGCTATGCATGTAGAACCGAAGGCAGAGGACTGACGGACGGGGGTTCAACTCCCCCCGCCTCCACCAAAACAGGGTTTCAGGACATCCGATAAAGACCTGAAAAGCCACAACAGCGGCGCCAGCCGTACATTTGTGCTGCGCCCTTCCAACCCACGTTTAGATCATCAGTTCTTCCTTCCTGCCACTCATGAATTATTGTTGTTGGAAAAGACTGAATACATGAATTTGCGAGCAAACAATGAAAGCGCGACATTGCTGGGCTTTTTCATTTAGAATTAGACTAAGTTCAGCTAAGCCCAGGTGCTAAACAATGATGGTCTTGGTCACGATACTCGCTATACTCTTCACCACTCTAATCATAGGTATTCCATTGATCGAGAAATACAGTACTGAAAAGTCAGATGAAGAGCTGACCAAAATCACCCGCTACATGACGCCTTTAATGATTATTTTCCTTATTGCTGCGGCAATTAGCTTTTTCATGTCTTGATTTTTACTTCCAGGGACACTGGGTTGACGCAAATTCCAGCTCACCAGGATCTACTCTGGAAACCATTCTGACAGGATGCACCACCGGAGATTTAGTAGAAACTCTCATTGATCTGCTCTCTCATTTAGTTCGGTTTCTAAAATTTCCAACATGGCATCGGTCGCTGCGGGGTAATCGTTAAGCCTTCGCAGTGCTCGCAGCGCGCCTCGCCGCACTGTTTCATCACTGCTGGCACGGTAGGCATCAATGATAGGAGCTATTGCTGACTGTTGCTCGGTACTACCTAAGGCTCGCAATGTGGCGGCCACAATTTGGCTGTCGTTCTCGCCGACCAGTAACTGTTGCAAAGTTTCTACGGCTAACTGATTCTCCGCGTCACCAATACCATCGAGTATCGCTAAGCGTCGCTGCAAGTTATTGCTATTGATGTAGATATGACCCAACGCTGTCACAGCCATATTGTCCTCACGATCGGCGATGCCGTCGATAGCAACGGCAGCGGTTTCGTCATCTGTATCAGACAGTGCAATCTCTGTCAGGAAGTTGATGACTTCGGCGGTTTCCACATCGGCTATTTCTTCCAGTATTTCGTGCCGTATCGCCAGATTAGCAAGGCTGTTATAGGCCGTTAGTAGAGCCGAAAGCGCTTCTGGTGTTTCCATATCCGACAGTGCATCCGCTGCCTCCGACACCAGGCTTGCATCAGTTTCAGACACAAGTATGGAAGACAAAGTTGTTATCGCCAGTTCTGGATTCCCGAGATGCAGTACACCCAGGGTCAGACTCCGAGATGGTTCCAGAAAATATCGCGTCTATTCAGTAGATTAGATTATTTTGAACCACTGTACTCTAGTCCTGTACTCTGCTGTAAGCCATTAATTCTCAAGTAACGAGCCAGGGGCTGGGGTGTTGTTTGCGAACAATCAGGGCCGCAGGTCCGTGAGCCAACAATACACCAGTTTCTGGCGGCCAACTAGAGACTCCTCACAGTCGCTAATTCTCAAGCATGGTCTTCCATGCCCTACCATTTAACTCTTTGTAAATCATTCGGCTAAAAGAGCTATCTCTTCCTTACTGTAACCAAACTGTTTTAAAACCTCCGCCGTGTGTTCACCCAATCCTGGCGCGGCCTTTGCTGGTAGCTTATCCACCCCACTCACTTCAAAGGGGCTGTTGACGGTGCGCATTGGCCCGTATTCAGGATGCTCAAGGGGAATAACAATACCGTTCGCTTGCTTTTGTTTATCATTAGCAGCTTCTTCATAATTAGATACAACGGTATGCGGCACGTCGGCTTCTCCTAACTTTGCTTGCCAATAAGCAATAGGCTGCTGAGAAATGATGTCGGTTAATATCTTGATCAGCGTTGCCATGTTGGCCACCCGCGCCTCGTTATCACAAAAGCGACTGTCATCAGCTAGATCGTTACGACCCATTGCATTGCAAAAGGGTTGCCAGTCTTTTTCAATATTCACCATGCTCATTTTGAGCAAGCGATTGTCACTGCTTGGATAGTGTAGAGAAATAAAATTATAGGCATTGTCACGCGGGCGTTTTTCTCTAAATTCGGCTCCCGCAAGCTGAGCTTGCAGCATGACCGCATTAGACCAGGCCCCATTGGCCAATAGCGAAGTCGACACCTTGCAGCCTTCACCGGTTTGTTCGCGCTGATACAAACCCGTCATGATGGCGCCGAATAATGTCATGCCACTGGGGTGATCGCCAGAGCCGTAAGGAAACTGCCCCAACCAACCCTGGTAAGGAAATATCTGATGCTCTATGCCCGAGCGTGACCAGTAGGATACGGTGTCGTAACCAGGCTTGTGCGCTTCCTCGCCACGCTCACCAAAACCCGTGGCGAGAGCATAAACGATTCTGGGGTTGAGCGCCCGCACTGAATCGTAATCCAGTTTTAGTTTATCCAAGGCCTTTAGACGATAGTTGCTAACAAATACATCGGCATCGACAATAATTCTGCAAAATGCCTCATAGCCAGCATCCGTTTTTAGATCCAACACCACGCTTTTCTTGTTGCGATTATCCACCTGAAAACCATAGGCCATGTCGGATATAGGCAGGCCATTTATCTTATGCCAATGTCGGTTTAGGTCGCCTGTTTTAGGTGGCTCTACTTTTATGACTTCGGCGCCAAAGTCAGCCAGAATAACCGAAGCCGACGGCGCCAGAATCATGGAAGCAAGTTCTACAACACGAAGAGTACTAAACAGGGGGTTTTTGTCTGTGGTCATAAACGGTATTTCTGCTCGATCAAAGCAAGGAATCCTTTAGTTCAGCTACCCTGGTTTGGAGAAATAACATTCGCCTTACCATCATCCGTAGTAATGGTACTAATCGATTCGCTCAACTCGTACCGCACTAAGTTTGCCATTACTGCGTATCCCCGTTGACTATTACAAGCCTATGCTCCACCGCACAAACCAGCAATCTCTGAAGGAGTGGCGCGTAACGCCAGAGCAACTCTATCGAAGAAGTCAAGCTCGAAAGCACGGACTTCATCATCACTTCGAATTACAGAAGCTAATGACGTCAGTACCACAACGCGCTCTCGCTCATCCAATTTTCGCGTAGCGGTCGATAGATAACGTTCAAGAGACTGAGCCTCAAATACCTCTGAAGAAGCTGCCGTCCGGATTTCCGCTTCAGAGATCTCCTGCCCCAGTTCTGTTTTTAACACTTCCTGCACCCGGGTGATCTCAACATTTTCAATGTTGGAATCAACTCGAGTTACACGAGAGAGCACCATCAACATCACTTCTTGAAACAGTTCTTGCTTGTGCTTTTCTCCGCGTTTGCTTTCATTCAGCAGCTTTGTGATTCTTGCGAAATTTACCAGGCTCATAGCTTTTCCTAAAAATATTTCCTGTGATACATGGATTCACAACCTCTCGCATGCTGAGAGGATGTAGATTGATTCAGACAGGATAGCAAAATAGCGCTGCCGATATAACACCTGGATCCAAAACGAGCTACTGTGTCAACAAGTTGCACCTCAACACAAATTGCACCTCAGCCACAGGTTTCTGAATCTGTTCTAAGTATCCGCCTGATGAAGCGAATTTGATCCCGTACGCCTTGTATCCCTGCCTGATCCAGTACCAACCAGGAGATTCGGGTCTCTGCTGATAGGTAAAATATCTGTAAGTGCCAAGACAAACCTTCCATGACAATAAGTCGCTGAGCTGAATTCGGCTTGTTCTGGGTCAGGAAAATTGTCAACATACACACCATATCAGCTTTTGGCTTCATCCTCACAGGCATGACGCGGTCAAATAGCCAGCGTGCATTTTCTGTGGCAAATCAAACTATCGGAAAGCGGTTATAACTATGTCGGTTAAACAGTCGTCCTTGTCGCTACCTAAGTCTGTTTTAGGCATCATGCTGCTAATGTCGGCCATTTTATTTGATGGGGGCGACAGTATCGTTGGACTCCTTTTCAAGGAGCAAGGCTGGCACGCTGGCGTTCACGCTGCAAACAAGGACCATACCTCGCTGCGATTACTTAAGGAAGTGGTGCCAGGGGCGGATAGTTTCTCCGACAAGGAGGGTGAGATCCCTGTCTATAAGGCATATCAAACGGATTCGGTCAGCGGAGAGAAAACATTGATCGGATACGCTTTCGTCTCTGCTGATACTCATCCAGAACCAAGCGGATACAGCGGCCCCATAGATAGCCTGATAGGAATAAATCTCGAAGGCACTATAACCGGGTTAAAAGTAGTCTATTACAAAGAATCCCATCGTTATACTTTAGGGGACTTTTTTTCCTGGGGTGGATATCAAGAACAGTTTATAGGCAAACGCGCCGAAGATCGTTTTCAAGTTGGCAAGGATGTAGATGGTATTTCTAAAGCCACAATTTCCGTCAAGGCTATGTCCGCTGGTGTTCGACGATCGATTCGTGCGGTGACCCTGGCCTACTTGCCCTAACCTGGCTGAGTAAATGCATTCAGCTACTCGCTCTATAACACCTCAACACCTACCCACAGTTCGTTCTGGCAGCGGAGTAGCTAAAGCTCTCGTACCCAAATATTTCGATAAGAGACAATCTGTCCGTGGTCCTGCAACGTCAGAGGCATTTTGCCATGGCAATCTTGCATACGCTGTTGGGAATAAGGTGTGCACCGCGCTTCATAGACAGGGGTTGATGTGAAAGTCGCCCCCTCTATTTGCACATGGTTCTGAACAACAATACCGTTGTGAATCACTGTCACATAAGCCGGTGATTTCAAATCGCCGTTGTCCTCGAATATCGGCGCTTGGAAGATGATGTCATAACTCTGCCACTGACCAGGCGCTTTTGCTGCATTCACCAACGGCGCATGCTGAAGGTAAACTGACCCGGCCTGGCCGTCGACATAGGTTGGATTTTGCCAACTGTCGAGAATTTGCACTTCGTAAAGAGAGTGCAGGAAAACGCCGCTGTTCCCTCGACTCTGACCGCTGCCTTCGATGACCTCGGTTGGGCTCCATTCGATATGCAACTGCATATCAGCGAAAGTTTGACGAGTCTTGATTGCGCCGGTACCCGCCTTCACAGTAACGACGCCATCTTTTACCAGCCAGTCAGCAGCTTGCTCAGAATCTGCTTTAACCCAGGCATCGAGGTCGCTGCCATCAAAAAGCACGATGGCATCGGACGGAGGCATTTGGCTGGAAGTCGTCGTTACCAGCCTGGAACCCGGTTCCATAAGCTGGCGATTTGCGTCAGACTGAGCCTGGGCCCACACACTAAAAAGAACAATGGTTACTGCAATAAATGGCTGTTTCATGTTGATTCCTGCTATCAAGAAGTTAGCTTCATCGCATCATCCCATTTAGCTGGGATATCGCGACGTGATTGATCGACACACTTTGCCAACCAGTCTGGCTCATAGTTCATATTGTGCTTACGTAATACACTCTCTGGTACGCCATCCCAAATATTGGGCCTATTACCCTGATAGCCCAGATCATTAAACCCTGCCTGGGTCGTATAATACCCGGTCAGAGTAAGATCCCGCATTAAGCTGAAAAAGGCGATGCCAGTTTGCAGCGCTGGATCTTCCACTTCCGGGTACGCAATAGCATCACACAACTGCAATCGTTGCGTTTCGCTAACATGAATAAAGTCCGCGCCGAAGCGATCTATGGCGTAAGAATCAAGCCAGGCTATACCGCCACGAATAGGTAGTTTGTATCCTTGTCTGTCCTTTACCATGAACTCCACGAAATCTGGCAGCCCCGCATCCAGCGCACCTCCATTGGGATGTTCGGACGGCAAGATAATGTCACACAGCACCGCGATGGTGACAAGTTCATGCTCACGAAAATAACTTTGTGCAAATAGCTCACCGTCTCTTTGCTTCTCCACGTCAGTGCGGCCATAGGAATATTGCCTCGGTAGGTCGATCCAGGAAACCTGTCTGGCTTGCGCGTTATTGATTGCACAACCGGTGGAAACAATAAGACTGCCACTCAACGGTGCCAGCAATAAAGTTTTAAAGATCTCTCTTCGGTTCATCTTGAGTCTTCTCTTTAGTCCGCAGTAACAGATTTCTGCGTTTGATTTTCAAAGATTGCGTTGCTTCATTTGCTCAATAATGTAGTCACTGGTACGCCAGGACAGGGCCATGATAGTCCAGGTTGGATTCTTGTCTGCCTGAGAGACGAAAGTACCTGCATCAACCACAAATACATTGTTCGTGTCGTGTAGCTGGCCAAACTGATTCGTCACCGACCTGCGTGAATCTGAACCCATACGGGTGGTGCCAACTTCATGGATAATCTCACCCGGTTTGCTAAGCCCATAGTTATCATCTGCACCAGGTTTGGAACCCAGCAATACACCGGCTGAGAACTCTAACAATTCTTCCATAGTGTCTTGCATATGCCGCGCCTGATTTATTTCCTGCTGTGTCCACTGGTAGTTGAATCGCAATACAGGAATTCCCCATCTATCGACTACGGACGGGTCCAGCTCACAATAGTTTGACCACTGTGGAATGCTCTCTCCACGGCAGGCGATGCTAAGACGTGACCCGTAGAAACGTCTCACATCTTCTCTTAGCTGGTTACCGTAACCCCCTACCCGTTCACCCAGATACTGATTGTACTGATTCGCAGCAAAACCAAAGCCGTAGGATGGCATAGTCATGCCGCCGCCAATTTCCAGATGATAACCTCGGGTGAAGTCAAGCTTGCTGTCCTCAAGCCACCACGGGGTATACACATGCATCCCACCGACTCCGTCCTCGTTGTATATCTCGCGATCCATCAACTCTGGCAGGAAGGCAGCACGACTAGCGCCAGTGGAGTCATGCAGATAGTGCCCTACATGGTCGCTGCTGTTACCGAGGCCATTCTCGTGCTGTTCGCTTCTGGAATTGAGCAGAATTCTGGCGCTGCTACAGGAAGATGCCGCCAATACCACAGTGCGACCATGAAGCCGATACTCCTGGTTGTCATCTTTGTTGATATAAGAAACACCAGTAGCCCACCCTTCGTTGTCGGTTACCACTTCGCGCACTATGGCATTCGTATACAAATCTACCTGACCCCCTTGCAAAGCAGGGTAGACAAGAACTGTGCTTGAAGAGAAATCAGCGTGGATAGAACAGGCACGACTGCATTGGCGACAATAGTAGCAGACGCCGCGTTCGTGATTGATGCGTTTGGTTAGAATGGAAAGTCTGGAAGGATAAACTGGTACGTTCGCCGCCCTCGCTCCCTTGATATAGTAAAGTTCGTGTAGTCTCGGTTTCGGGGGCGGCAAGAAGTACCCATCCGGATCGTTCAGTAATCCCTCGTTGCTTCCAAACACACCGACCAGTTTATCCAATTTGTCGTAATAGGGTTTCACATCCCCATAACCGATAGGCCAGTTGTCCCCCAGCCCATCGCTGTCGTGACGCTTAAAATCAAGCGGCCCAAAACGCAAGGCGATACGGCCCCAATGATTGGTGCGCCCGCCCAGCATGCGTGCTCGCCACCACATAAATTCCGTGTCGTCATTTTGTGTATAGGGCTCGCCATCAAGCTGCCAACCTCCTATGCAGGCATTAAAATCTCCAAACGGGCGACGATTCGTGCTGGCACCTCTGCGTGGTGATTCCCAAGGGTAGCGAAGCTGAGTGCGTTGCTCGTCTGAGGCTGGGTCATAAAAATTTCCAGCTTCTACCAGCGCGACTTTCAAGCCGGCATTGGCAAGCTGGTAGGTGGCCATCCCGCCACCAGCTCCAGACCCCACCACGATGGCATCGTATCGTTGATTCACGACAGGCCAAATCCCGGTCGGTAGTTGTTGTCCAGATAATTATTGGCAGCGTCATCGTTGCTGAAAGCCATAGCCTGACTATCATACTCCAACACTTTACGCTTACTGGCTCGCCGTACTGCAATATTGCCAAGCAGCATGGTTTCTGTCAGGCGACCCGCGTAGTCGAAATTCGACGTGATGGACTTGCTACGATCCTTGATGACATCAATCCATTCCTGATAAATACCCGGGAGCTTAGTATCGCTACTGGATTCTGTCATAGTGGCTATCTCTTGATGGGACTATCTCTTGATGAGAGTTGACAGGCAGACATCTTTTAGCATCAGCCAATGAATCCAGACTATCCTAACAGAGATTCGTTGTAGTTCAATACAGATCAGAGAGACCAACGGAGTTGAAATTTTGAGTGTTGAAATTTTGAGTTGACAGTTGGAGCATAATAGGTAACTATATTATCACGTAATGAATACATTACATTTAAATTCAATCCTGTTGGAAATCTATCAAGATGAAATCAAGCGAAGTGGATGCCGTCCTGCAAGCTCTTTCCAATGCTGACCGCCGCAAGATATTGGACTTGGTAAAGGCACAGCCAGGCTGCACTGTTAGTCATGTGGTCAAGCATTTTGATACCAGCCGCATAGCAGTGATGCGCCATTTGAATGTGCTGTATGAGACAAAACTACTCACTCACGAGAAAGTCGGTCGAAGCCGCCACCTGTACCTGAACATTGTGCCCATCCAACTTATTTATGACCGTTGGACGGATGAATACGCTGGGTTCTGGGGAGGCAAACTAGCCGACATCAAATACAAAGTAGAAGGAGATCAAGAGAATGTCTAAATCAATTTCAACAATTTTTATAGCTGGCACTGTCGATGCCGTGTGGCATGAGATAAGCAAAACTGGTGAGGCGCAAAAATGTTTTTTTAATAATGTTATGCACACCACCGGGCTGCGACCGGGAGCCGCTATTCAAATGCGCTCGATAAGTAACAAGTACGTTGGGGTAGTCGGTGAAATTATTGCGATAGAGCCACCCTATTTGTTTTCACACACTTTTAAATTCACAAACTATGACGACCCTGAATGCAAGGTGACCTATAAGTTAAAAGAAGTGGAAGGAGGCGTTGAGTTCACGCTGATCTCGGAAGACATGCTGGAAGGATCAAAAACAGAGAAGCAGATGAGCAGTGGTGGAGATATGATCGTGAAGACTTTGAAGTCAATTGTCGAAGATGGCCGCCCTGCTTTCGGTATACGTCTATTGCATGTGCTTATTCGACTGGCTGAGGTGTTTACACCGGCAAAATGCAAACTTGAAAATTGGCCATTGGAGGCAAAGGATCAGTAGTTCGACTAGCAAAGAATGAGTGATTGGGCAGCCGCGTTTTTATCAGAACAGTCAGCACCGTAATTAGTCGATCCTGAAAAACATGTAACTTATTGATTATAATAGGTATTTGTGCGATAATTTCGAGCAGTTTCAAGCCTGTTTTAGGAGTAATCTGGTTGAAATAAAGGGGGCTCTTCGATGAAACAATCTGCCCCGATCACCATCAAATGAGTTTCATGTCCGCTGGGCTGATGGATCAACTCAATCCAAAACATTCCCTGTCTATGTCTTGGACGATCAATACCCTGGGACTTTGTTGAGTCAGAGTTTGCCCCCGGTATGCGGCCATCGGCAGGGCAGCCAAGCCCCTACGTTTTGTGGCGAGGTCGAATTCCAGTGCTCATTCCCTTGTGACCCCTACGACATGCTGTACTTCCGCAAACACATCGGCGCCGCGAAGGGATTCGAAAAAATACTGGCATCGTCCATCATCCGTCATGGTGAATGGTGAATGGTGAGAAGGCCATCGAAGAGGAAGTCTGCATTGACACCAAGGCACAGGAAAAAACATCAGCTTTCCCACCGATGCAAAGCTGTATCGGAAAACGCTTTCGAAAGCGAGCCGGTGATGGGTCACCTGAAGTCAGACCATAGATTGAACAGAAATTACCTCAAGGGATTTGAAGGCGGCCAGATTAATGGACTCATGGCCGCTGCTGCGTTTAACTTCAGGAAGATGCGGCTACCTGAGATTTGAATAGTCAGAAGCACTCATCATAAACACATTGGCGGAAAGAGGCACCGGGTATTTCTCTCTGAGCTCAAGCCATTCTGGATCAGCGGCAAAGGCAGTCCAAACCTCGGTGCGGTGTGCACGATCACGATAGGCCAACATCCACACCAGCGTATCAGGGTCATCCAGTTTCTGCCAAACCGCGATAATTTCTGCACCGTGCTTTTCGAAGATAGCAACTTCTTTCTCGCGAAATCGCTGATGCAGGTTATCTATGCCACCGACACCGTCTTTTATCGGCTCGGCAGTGTACATCCGAATCTCGAAACAACGAGAATCTGAAGCGACATTGCCAGACAGGTCGTCGGATAGATGGCCAGCAGGGCCACAGGGCGGCGGAGCATCTGCCGCTAGAACAATAGTGCTTATACTCAAGCTGAAAGTCAGGCCGACCAATGTGATTAGATTTAGAATTACTCTGGGCATGCAATTTTCCTCGTTTGAGAGATGAGTTAGAACCAGCCTCAGATACTAAGTTGACTGGTATTAAATGTCCAATATCAAGGGTCGCTGGTTCCATGAAAGGCAAGGCATTCACAGCATTAGCTTCAGCATTGCCACCACCGTGTGAGCTTGTCCTGCTGGTAAACCAGGCAACAGCAGTAATAATTCCTTCGATTCTGAGCCCGATACAAGGATAATAGATGCATTAGTCATCTCCGCTGGGCAAACTTTATGTTTCGACGCCTAAAACACTGTCATAACGTGCAAGACTTGCGCCTTCTCGCCAGGCAAAGACTGCCCGGCCCCATTTTCCATTACATAGACGGCGCGGCGGATGATGAAGTCACCTACCGCAGAAATACCTCTGCCTTCGACGACTGTGATCTGGTGCCGAATATTCTTGCTGGTGTTGAAGACGTGGATATGTCTGTCACGGTGTTGGGGCAGAAGCTGGACCTTCCTGTTTTTTGCTCTCCCACTGCTTTGCAACGTCTATTCCATCATAACGGCGAGCGCGCGGTTGCCAAAGCGGCAGAAAAATTCGGTACCATGTTCGGCGTCTCTGCATTAAGCAGCGTAAGCCTGGCAGAAATCGGTGAGATGATATCCACGCCTAAAATGTTCCAGTTCTATTTTCACAAAGATCGCGGTCTCAATGACGCTATGGTGCAACGAGCTCAGGATGCGAAATTCAATACCCTCGCGCTCACCGTTGACACTATTACGGGGGGAAATCGTGAACGCGACCTGTACACTGGATTCACTTCTCCACCCCGCCTTTCCCTAAAAAGCCTGCTTGGTTTTGTGCTACATCCCGGCTGGACCATGAATTATTTCTTGCGCGAGTCATTCGAATTGGCAGAACTTAAAGACTTCGTACAGCAGGGCTCAAATGTCGCGGTATCCATAGGCGACTACTTCGCTTCCATGTTGGATCAATCCATGAATTGGTCAGATGCCGAAGCGCTGCGTGCGCGATGGAATGGTCCATTCTGCCTGAAGGGGATCATGAGTGTAGCCGATGCAAGAAAAGCGGTAGACATAGGGGCCGATGCAATCATGGTTTCAAACCACGGAGGTCGTCAATTAGATGGCTCACGTTCCCCCTTCGACCAAATTGTAGAAATAACGGACGCCGTAGGAAATGATATCGATGTAATTATGGATGGAGGCGTTCGCCGCGGGACTCACGTTCTTAAGGGTCTGGCGGCGGGAGCGAAAGCCTGCTCGGGTGGTCGCATGTATCTATATGCTCTAGCTGCGGCGGGGCAGCCAGGCGTTGAAAGAGCCTTACAAAATTTGAAAACCGAGATCGAGCGCGACATGAAACTACTAGGAGTTACCAATGTTTCTCAGCTAAACCGGGATATGTTGCGCTATCGATAACCCTGTCTAACACCGAGATATCCCCACGACGCTTTCTAAAACCCAGGTTAATTTTATTTTGAATTCAACGCTGAAGTAAGACCGCTATCACGGAAACATTTCCTGAGAATAATCAAGCTCGTGCCGACCGCCAGAAACCGGCGTATTGTTGGCTCTTGGACCTTCGACCCTGATTATTAGCAAACTACATCCGGCCCCTGGCTCATTACCTGAAATTTAACGGCCAAAAACTAGACAGCGACTCGAAACAAATTGATCTGCTGAGTTGATTCACAATTTTGTGGGGAAGCTCAGAGCCTGACTGGTTCGTCATACTGAAAAATACTTGTCGAGAACTACTGGAGACCAATTGGGCTATCCAACAAACCGTCTATTCTCATTAAATCGACAACGGCCTGCCCCTGGTCCTTCTGGGATTCAAGGTCGGCGACCCTATAACAAGAACGTCTGGGAAACCGGCTACCTAACTCGGTTCGAGTAAAACAGCTAATATGATCTTCCTCAGGTGCTATCGCATTGTACCGCTCGACTTCAGCATCGGTAGGCAATCGCGGCCTGGGTGTTGCAGCAGATGCACAGCCCGTAAGAAGGCCAAGAATAAGTGTCAAAAATAGTAATTTATGCATTTTCACTCTCCTGATCAATCACAGCCTCAAAGCTGCCCTGCAATTCTGTGGGAGCCCACCCTGCGGGGCCCAAAGCTACCCTCGGAGATTAACCAAAGAAAGAACATTATTCAATTCAAATCCCCAGGCACGGGCCTCAAACAGGCTCTATCAGCGTTAGTCTTTTGGAACCGTCGAGGCCGAATGACCGATCCCATGGACTTGTTATATCTAAGCCAAAGGTTTAGATTATGCGTCAGTCACAGTTACGGGCCTCGTGCTCCGTTCCTTTAAAAACAGGCTACCTGGAAGGATTGACGTCATGAACAAAATTCTCGGCTATTGCAATTCGGCAGCATCTCTACTCTTGGCAAGCAGCCTGGCTATAGCCCAAACCGACAGCGACTGGGAAGTGTCCAGAACTATCGATGGCCACCCTGACCTGCAAGGTGTATGGGCAAACAATACTATTACCCCTGTAGAGCGGCCCGAGATTTTCGGCGACAAGCTTTTTCTGACAGATGAAGACGTGGATTTCCTTCAGCAACGCATGGCCCAGATTACCCAGGAAGGAGGCGATGCCCTGTTTGGAGAAGGCGTTCTCGCCGCCGCTTTTAGCGGTGAAATCAAATCCTATGATCCTACTACCGGCAATTACGATTCTCAGTGGATGGTAGATAGAAAAATACACAGACGCACATCGCAGATAATCGATCCCGCCAATGGACAGTACCCAGCGCGCACCGAGCAAGCTATAGCTGCCGCCAGAGATTTGGCACAACATCGATTAGATCATCCTGCTGATTCCTATACCGACAGACCGTTGGGCGAGCGCTGTCTCAGTTTTGGTGCACCGCGTTTAAGTTCAGGCTACAACAGCTATTGGCAAATTGTGCAGAGCCGCGACACCGTCGCCATTATTCAGGAGATGGCGCACGATGTTCGTATTATACCGCTTGTTGCCAGGCCTCATATCGATGAAGACATCAAACTCTGGCACGGCGACTCGCGTGGTTATTGGGACGCTGATACGCTGGTCGTTGAAACCACAAACTATTCGGACAAGAGTAGCACCAGCCCTGATGCCTCCAGAAAAGTAAACCTGGAGCGCCTGACGAGAATCAGTGATGAGGCGATTCAATATCAGTTCACCTCCAATGATCCCGGTGCATTCACTGCCGCTTACACGCGGGAGATTACCCTCGACCACACGGCAGATGATATCTATGAGTATGCCTGCCACGAGGGGAACTATGGCATGACCAATATTCTTTCTGGCCACCGTGCTGAGGAGAGACTAGCGGCGCAGTCGCAAGACTAAAACTGAACAAGCAATAGCGCCATGCCGTTTAGTTTCGCCGGTCTCTGCTTGTCCTTATGTTGGTACTGTGCGTTCTATCTTTGCGCCGCAATCTGAATAACCACATCCCAGTTAAAACGCACGAAGCGATGTAGTTCGCTGATCAGAATACGTTCCTGATCACTGTGCGCACCGAAACCCAACGCGGCATCTTCACGATCTATAGCCGGGCCAATGCCATAACACTGAATGCCTCGGTTACGCAGATAGGCCATGTCGGTGGCACCAGTACTCATGGTCGGCAGTGTTATCACGCCGTAGTGTTTATTGATATTTTCTTCGATGGCGCTGAACGCTGGCGTATTCAGCCGTGCCTCGCCACGCGGTCTGGTGTTGCGAACACCCAGGCTTACTTGTACTGCCGGGTCGTTGATGACTCGACGCATTTCATCCAGAAATTCGGGAATGTTTTCATCTGGTAATGCACGAAAATCGACACTGGCCGCCGCTTCCGAAGGAATAACATTAATGCGATAACCTGCATCGAAAATATTCGGTGACAAAGAAGAGCGCAACATAGAAGCATGTCTTGGCTCGTTCGCCAGAAAATACTCATCGACTGCGCTGGCCAGACCGGGGTCGAGAACATTCAGATAACGCTGCGCGGCATCTGCCGGGGATATACCAGCCAACCTTTGAAAATACGCAGCGGTAGTTTCATTTAGTCTAATCGGTGAACGCCAGTCCGCTATAGCGGCAACTGCTTTAGCGAGTCGAGTAACTGAATTGGTTTGCAGCGGCACTGAACCGTGACCAGCAACACCTGTTGCCAGCAACTCCACGCGATAGGGTATTTTTTCAACTGTTTGAATTCCGGCATACTGCACTTCACGATTTACTCTCGCAACGGCACCCCCTTCGGCTAGACAAAACTCCGACTCGATCTTGTCGAAATGTTCGTTCACCATGAACTCGATACCGTATTCGGTTGCACCTTCTTCACCAGATTCCGCAAGGAAAATGACATCTCGTTCCAATTGCACATTCTGGCGCTTGAGTTCCAGCATCACCATCAGTGCGGAAGCCAGGTTATCCTTGTCATCGACTGCTCCCCGACCGTAGACGTAACCATTGTCAACTGTCGCGCTAAAAGGTGGAAAAGTCCACTTCTCCGGATCCACATTGACAACGTCAGTGTGCGCCATAATTAGAAGCGGCTCCTTGCCACCGTTTCCTTTCAGGCGAGTCACAATATTTGGCCTGGCTGCATCGCTTGCTAACATTTCCACCTCGAAACCTTCGGCCTCAAGTACATCGCGAATATATTCTGCGGCCGGCAGTTCCCTGCCCGGGGGGTCGCTGGTGTCGAACTGTAGCAGAGCACGAAAATGCCTGAGCGTCTCATCTTCAACCTCAGACCAGTCTGGCTCACTGACCTGGGCAAAAAGAGCAGGCGATAAAAACAGAACAATAGCAAGCAGGGTATTTTGCATGGGTGACTCCGTAACAATTTAGACATACTGATCTGGGTGCCAGCCAAGAATAACAGAGAACTGGAATCAGAGTCAGCCTTACTTTTTACGCCTCTCTAATCTGCTTTCGCGCCTGTGATCGCCGCAGATAACCATAGTATGAATGGCGCAGAAATATGAATGGCGCAGAGGCTGAATTTAACTTGCAAACATATAACGTGACAGCAGCGATTTGGCCGTAGACGTAGGGCATAATCATAGCAATAATGCAGCCTGAATAACTCGATTCGCCAGAGCAGCTTCACAGCTATGTCCCAGGGCAAGTTCCGTCATTTTACTGTCATGGCTGTTGTCATCGCCAACATGGTTGGCACCGGTGTGTTTACCAGTCTCGGTTTTCAATTGCTGGACATACGTTCCGGCTTTGTGCTGTTAGCACTGTGGGCCGTGGGTGGGCTTGCTGCGGTTTGTGGCGCCATGACCTATGCCGAACTGGGCGCGGCCATGCCTCGCTCTGGCGGCGAATACAACTTCCTTACCCGCATCTATCACCCGGCTGTTGGATTCGTTTCCGGCTGGGTCTCGGCCACAGTTGGCTTCGCTGGCCCTACCGCTTTAGCGGCAATGACATTCGCCGCCTACGCAAGCTCAGTTTTCGAAACCGGCAGCAACACCTGGCTGGAGAAGTTATTGGCAATAGGTCTGGTCATCACACTTACTCTGGTTCACGCCAGCAACCGACGTAATAGTGGTGGGCTACAAGTGATATTCACTATTCTTAAAGTCGGCATCATTATTGTCTTTTGTCTGGCGGCCCACGTCGCAATCGAGACACCACAGCCGGTGACATTCTTTCCAGTCCCTGGCGACGGTGCCTTGCTCACCAGTGGTACTTTTGCAGTAGCGCTCATCTATGTCAGCTACGCATACACCGGTTGGAATGCCGCAACTTACCTGAGTAGTGAACTGGAAGATGCACAACGCACCCTGCCCTGGATTCTTATGGGTGGAACCTTCATTGTTATGTCGCTCTATGTGGCGCTTAATTTTACCTTTTTGTACACCACACCCATGGATACAATGGCAGCTCAGATCGAGGTAGGCTATATCGTAGCGGAGACCACCTTTGGTGACCTCGGCGGCAGATTTGCCGGACTGGTTCTCGCCACATTGTTGATTTCTACCGTCAGCTCAATGACCATGGCGGGGCCACGAGTGATACAAGTCATTGGTGAAGATTTCCCGGGGCTGAAGATCTTGTCAAAAACTAATCGAGACGGCATTCCTGCGCTCGCGATTTGCCTTCAATCAACAATCGCCTTATTGTTTATAATTTCATCGACCTTCGAATCAGTCCTGGTGTTTTCTGGTTTCACTTTGGCATTAAGTAGTTTTGCAACTGTGTCGGGAATTTTCGTGCTGCGTTGGCGACAACCAAACTTGCCGCGCCCCTACAAAACATTCTTGTATCCGCTACCTCCGCTGATCTATTTGCTGCTAACCGCCTGGACTTTAGGTTTTGTATTAGTCAACAGACCAATAGAAGGCTTGTTCGGTTTGGGTATAGCAGGAACAGGCTTGATCCTCTACTATTTGTCTGCACTGAAAAGTCAGTAAGCTTTCACTGTTTTGCGCTAAACCGTCTTTAACAGCCAAGCGTGTTATCAGGGAAGCCCGCCGATCTATGAAAGGAAACTGTTTCAGGATTTTTTTACTTCGTCACTAAAACTACCTTACAACAATTTCGACTTTCTGCCATTCGGCGTGTTAATAACAACAGATCTTTACCAAGCCTCCTTGTTTCTTTCACTATTGCGCTCGCATTGGCCTGATGGCCAATGGCGGCACATTCCTATGCCGCCAGGCAATACCTCGTTACAAACTACTCTAAACCACCTAGCGCGTAGCGCAGGCCTAGTTTGATCGTGCGACCAAAAGGGTTGTGGGTGAACGCATCGTAGTTCAAGTCCGTAGACGTTAGCGGTGGATCTTCGTCGGTCAAGTTAACAATCGACAGAGACAACAAGGCGTTATCGAACAGAGCCACATTGTAGTGGAAGTCCAACGTGGTTTGATCGTCGATCGTTGCCAGGTGCGGAAGCGCAGGCCGAACGTCTTCATACTTATCCACATATCGAGCGATCAACTGTGCCCTATGGTTACCGTGCGAGTACTTCACAAACACGTTACCTTTTAATTCAGGCTTCGGAGTGAAGGGGTCGCCATCGTTCAAGAAACCTACAAAGTCGCCACCTGCTGACAAGAACGAACCGTTGATGTCCAAGAAATCTTCAGATTCGTATTCCAGCACATGGGTGCTTTCCGCGCCCAGGGATAGCACTCCACCACCAACTTCCAAGAAGTCGTACTGAGCGAAGAAGTCCAGGCCGGAAGTCTGGATGTCTTCACCGTTGATGATGTTGGTCTCAATACGCTGCAGGTTAGCCAACGCCGTACCGAAGGGGAAGACGTGGCTGCGTAGGGCATCACAACTGGCAGTGCCAACACCAGCGCCACCGTCAAAGCATGTCTGGCTCACATAGGCGTTAACAATTTGCTGCGCGCTTTCGGTCTGGAATGAATCTTCAAAATCAAACGACCAGTAGTCTAATGACGCATACAGCAGGTCATTCTGAAAGATGATACCCAAATTAGCAGTCAGTGCCGATTCGGGCTCCAGGTTAGCGTTACCTGCAATATCAACTGCTTTGAACGCATTCTGCGCTGGAATGAACTGTAATGCGGTATTAGTGCCGGACAAGAAGCTCTGAGGTGGTCCACGGAAAGTGGTAGACATAGAACCGCGAACCGTCACTTGATCAGTGATGCTCCAGCTTGCGGCGACTTTGGGGTCAATGGTCGAGCCCACGTTGCCGCCGTAGTCTTCAAAACGAATGGCAGCTTGCACGTCAATGCTGTCGGTGATAGGCAATGCCAGTTCACCAAATACACCATACACGCGACGGCTGGTGCTTTCGTTATCAGCGGCAGCCAGGAAGGCTAGCTGCCCGGAAGGAACTTCACAGTCTAATGAGGCGGTGAAGCCCAGTGTAACCGCTAGAGGATCATTCCATGGGCAAGGGTTTAGTGCCCGGTTGCCAACATCGGCAACGGTGAAATCATAGCGCTCACGACGGCTCTGTGCACCAACAGCCCAGCCGATGTTGCCGCCATTTAGCTCAATATTGGTTTCACCACTAAAGATCGCTTCTAACACAAACAGTTCGTTATCGGTCTGTGACTGAGTATCGGCAATCAGCCAGTTAAATAACTCTTCAGAGTTGGCAACAGCAGGATTGTACTGCGGGTTAACAAAACCGTTCGCCGCTGACCGCTGAACTGCGTTGGAGAATGGGTTGTAGTAAACACAAGCATTCTGCCCAGGAGTCTCGGCAGCAACAGCCGCATCGCGGTCACAACCGGCACCACCGTAACCTTTCACAGCAAACGCCATACGTTGAATGTACATGTCGTTGCCTGTCAACTCACGTTCCCGCCTGGAGTAGCTGGCGCTCACGTTGAAGTTAACGGCTTCGTCAAACAAGGTACCATCCAGAGCCAGGGCAAAACGCGTGGTTTCGGTGTTGCGAATACCATCTTCTGGTTCGCCGCCAGCACCTTTACCCTGGATGCCTCGTGCTCGCGTGATGGGAATCACGACACCTGTCTGCGGAAAGTCCGGGTTCTGCGCACGCAAGTCGATTAAACCCGGGTGGTCTTCAAGGACTATGCGGTCTGATCCAAATAGCGATTGCGGTGGGTAAGAAGGGGATGTTTTCCAGGAATCAATGTCTACTTCTGAATACAATGCTTCTGCATGAAAAGTAAGGTTTTCGCTAATCTCAAAGCTAATCTGCGAGAAGGCCTTAGTAGCTTCAGTGTGCTCAGTAAGGTTATCGAAGTAGGTGTATTGGAATCCACAGCTATTGATGGAATCCCGCCACGCACCTAAGGCTTCACAGTTGGGATCCTGGACTACGCCAACACCTGGAACCAATATGTTGCCTGGATTAGAGATGGCAGACCAGCCACCTTGAGGTTGCTCTGAGTAAGGACGTAATGACCAGTCACGGCTATTGATGTTTAATTCGCCTCGCTCTGAGTATTCAACAGACAGGGTCCAGTTAAACCGCTCTCCGGCCAAACCGTAAATGCCACCAATATCCCAATCGCCGTCAGAGCTGTCGATGTCCATAAACGAACCAGCAACTTCAAATCCTTCGAAGTTCTCGCGAGTAATAAAGTTAACAACCCCACCAATGGCATCGGAACCGTATGTTGCTGCTGCACCATCTTTCAGAATTTCCAGGCGACCAATGGCCAGCGATGGAATGGCGTTAATGTCTACGCCTTGTGATTCTGTAGATACATGACGACGACCGTTGAGTAGCACCAGCGTACGCGCACTGCCCAAACCGCGCAGGTTAACGGTCGCCACACCTTCGTTGGCCTGGCCGTCTGCTTGAAACTGGTTGGTTTCGCCTAAGTTACCCGAGGTAACCCCCAGGTTTCGGACCAGATCAATAACCGACGGGCTACCGATATCTTCCATGTCTTCTCGGTTGATTACGTCAACTGGCAGTTCTGCATCTTCAGGCGTGCCCCTGATGTATGAACCCGTTACGACTACTTCCTCGACTCCTCTCTCCTGAGCAAATGCAAATACAGGCATTCCGACTACCATCGCCACCAGTATAGCGGGTAGCATTTTTTTAATTTTCAATATTTCTCTCCCTCGATTTTTAAAAGCGTAGTGTCTAAAAGCATAGTATCTGAAGTAGTCGCTGTATCCAAGAATTCCGACATCAGCACCTCCTTCATCGGCGAGCGACGCAAGCCGCAGCCTGACGGCCAGCCGGGCTGTATTCCAAAAAATGGGGATCCCCTACCTGGCCCTTCTCAACCACTGCTTACCTCTCTGCTAACATTTTAATGCGGTTCACAACAGCCGCTGTTTCCCGCTTATAAATTCTGTTGAGAAGGAGATACAACAGTGGACTGAGCCCGCCACTGAACCTTACTTCGTGAGAAAAAACCGTCATGCCGTTCACATTAGAGTCAAAGTAGCGTTGCTGCTCTATACTTTGAAAAAGAGGTATTTGTAAATGTACGGAGAAAGATTGATGCTCTACTAAATCACGTATTTCAAAACCAACTCGTGGTGCACCTTCAGCTTTTAGATAGCCTTTCGCGCCTTCGCCAAATTCAACCGCCGATTCCAAATTTGAATATTCAAGAAGGGCATCGAATTCCTTCCAGTTCTCAATGTCGATCCATAATTGCCAGATGGTCGCTGCGCTTGCACTGGTCGCAACAGAATACTTGAATGCAAAACCCGGAAGTTCAACGATCTCTCCTAACCGGGTTTGTGCCAATAGTGGCAATGGCAAACTGACAAGTACTGCGATGAACAAGCTTTGAATAGTAGTCACAGAGCTGGATGGCGTTTGTGCCATTGAGTAGCTTGTTCATAGGCATGTCCGATTCTGCACAAATTCAACTCTGATAAGCGTTTGCCAAGAAATTGAACTGCATAGGGGTGACCCTTATCAGAAAATCCACAGGGCACTGTCAAGGCAGGCGTGCCCGCCAAATCAGCCGGGATGGTGAACTGTCCTTGAAAATTTTGAATGATTGGTTTAAGTGTTTCCATATTACCGTATTGCAGTTCTTTCTCTGCCGCGAAAACCGAACCCCCTGATGGGCATATAAGCGCATCTACTCTTTCTAATCCGGACTGGAATTTCTGATTTATTTCATGGCGAAGCGCTGTGGCAATTGCGTAGTCTTCAACACTCATTTGCGCACCCAGTTTTAGTGCATCGCCGAAATAGCCACCGTAATCTTCGGCTCGGGAGGGATAGTTAGCTGCGTGTGTCTTCAGCATCTCATAAGCACAGATTGGCAACCAGGCGTTTCGTAATTCCAGGGGGTCAGATTGCGGCATCGTCACTTCGACGATTTCCCCACCCAGCTGTTCCAAAACTTGTATGACGGCATGAATCGATTTCACCAGACCTGCATCTGTACCGGTCGTGAAATAGTGCTCATCGACACCAATTCGTAAGCCAACTATTTCGAGCGACAACGCCTCACTGATTCCGGGAACGGCGTCTTGCAGCGATGTAGTGTCGTTGCTATCGGCACCTGCTATGGCTTCAAACAGAATTGCTGCATCCATTACCGATCTTGTCATCGGGCCTACATGGTCAAGCGAACCGGCCAGTTCCAGAACGCCGTAGCGACTCACACGACCGTAGCTTGGTTTTAATCCAACGATGCCATTGGCCATTGATGGATAACGAATAGAGCCACCAGTGTCTGTTCCCAACGACCCGAAGCAGAGACCTGCTGCGGTTGCGACACCCGAACCACTGGATGAGACACCTGCCCATAGACCCTGTCCCCAAGGATTAACAGGTATTGGAAAATCCCGATGATAGCCTGAGAGCGCACCTTCTGTGAGATTTAGCTTGCCTAATAGAACAGCGCCAGCTCTGCGTAATTTTTTCACCACGGTAGCATCATAATCAGGCACGAAATCTCTAAGCACTTTAAGTCCGCCCATGGTGCGGATTCCAGCGGTAAAGCACAGGTCTTTCACTGCTATAGGAATGCCGTGCAAGGGTCCCCGATAGTTGCCAGCCAGTATTTCTTTTGCTGCTAACTGTGCAGCAGTCATCGCCTGTTCAGCGGTTACTGTGGCGTAACTCGATAGACCGCAGTCGACGGAGCCTATGCGAGATAGCATATGTTCAGTAAGCGCCACTGGTGATAGCTCACCACTGCGGATGTCCTGGGCAACGCTGCTAAGACTACGATAATGAATCGCATCCAGAATTGAATCAGACAAGAGAATAGCCACCTTCTTACTGGAAATCGCAACCAGGGCAGATTTCAACAAAATTAAAGCCACAAGCTAGCACAAATTCTGCCAAAGAATTAGTAGCTGTGAGCATTCGCCAGGCTGGTCTGGTCAGGCATATTAGCAGGAGCGGAACCCCTTCAGTAAGCTGTAAACTGCCGGGGGAATTTCTGTTAGTTTGTAACAGACACAATGAATCCCGGTTCATTACCAGGTGTATTGGAATCCACCGCTATTGATGGAATCCCGCTGCACTGGCACAGGGCGAGAAGTCACTTTCAAAATCAACAACACATTCTAAACAGGTTCTACAATCTTTTGCCGACATGAGTTTGAGCGCTACGCCTTGCACGACTTCAAGGCTGCGTGGTAAAAAACAGGCCTACTACTGTTTGTGAGAGGCGTCATGAGTAATATAAGAATCCTGGCAGGCACACGCAAAGGCGCGTTCATTATTACTTCAGATGCAAATCGGGCTGATTGGCACATAGAAGGCCCACTTTTTGGTGGGTGGGAAATCTACCATGTGGCAGCGTCTCCGGTGAACCCAGATCGAATCTACGCCTCTCAAACCTCCGACTGGTTTGGTCAGATCATTCAACGCTCAGACGACGCTGGCAAAACCTGGCAACAACCCGGCACACCAGCTGGTGAACCTGAGCCCAGCCAGGACATGCCCCCAGCCGAAAGCAACAAGTTTGCCTACGACACCTCTGACCAGACTGGAAAACCGCTCACTACTCATCAATGGTATGATGGCACGCCTCATCCCTGGGAGTTCAAGCGTGTTTGGCATCTAGAACCTTGTCAGACTGACGCCGACGTCGTTTATGCTGGTGTCGAGGACGCCGCACTGTTTCACAGCACGGACGGCGGTGCTAATTGGTCCGAACTCGCTGGCCTGCGGGGGCACAGCACTGGCATAGAGTGGCAGCCAGGCGCAGGCGGCATGTGTCTACATACGATCTTGTTGGATAAAAATTTTCCCGAGCGCATTTACGTCGCCATATCAGCGGCCGGCGCATTTCGCAGCGATGACGGTGGGCTAAGCTGGCGCAGCATCACCAATGGTTTGGTATCGGATTACATACCCGACCCAACAGCTGAGATCGGTCACTGTGTTCATCGGCTGAGCATGCATCCATCCAACCCTGATGTGATATTCATGCAAAAACACTGGGACGTCATGCGCAGCGACGACCGTGGAGAAAACTGGTATGAGATAAGTGGTGATCTGCCCAGCGACTTTGGTTTCCCTATCGCGGTACACGCCCATGAACCCAACACCATCTATGTGATTCCCATTAAGAGCGATTCAGAGCACTACCCACCAGAAGGAAAACTCCGCGTCTATCGCAGTCGTGGTGGTGGAAATGAATGGGAGGCTCTAACGAACGGCCTTCCACAAAATAATTGTTATGTCAATGTACTACGAGACGCCATGGCTATCGATACAATGGATGAATGTGGAATTTATTTCGGCACCACTGGTGGCCAAATCTATTGCTCACCTGACAGTGGCGACAACTGGATCACTGTTGCAGCCAATCTGCCAGCGGTGCTCTCTGTCGAAGTACAAACACTGGATCAAACAAAGAAGCAGTAACCAGGATTTTCAATGATTCGCGTGATTCTGCCCTACCATTTACGCACACTGGCCCAATGTGATGCAGAGCTTGGAGTAAGTATAGAACCGCCACTGACAGCTTTCGCCCTAATCGAAGCACTCGAACGGAAATACCCCTCTCTGCGTGGAGCGATTCTCGAGCATGGCAGTCGGCAACGCCGTGCCAGGATTCGATTCTTTACCTGCAAGGAAGACATTTCCCATGATGCTATGGACAAACCATTACACGACGATGTGCTTGCCGGACGAGAGCCTTTCATAATCGTTGGTGCCATCTCAGGCGGGTAGGCTCTAGTCAGTAAAAAACAGGCCATGCACTTTTTTCCTGCTAAGCAACTCCCAATTACAAATCAACCGGGGTGCTAACAGGCGCACCAATAGTCTTAATGATATGCACCAGGAATTTCGCCGTTTCGATATTGCTGGCGTTCTGCGACACTGTGTGAATGTCGTTCGGGTTTTCATAGAACATTTCACCCGGTGACAATATCACCGTTTCGCGACCAGCCACCTGCATATTGATTTCTCCTTCCAACACATACACGAATACATGGCCATTATGTCGGTGTGCTTGTGATTCCTGGCCTGGAGCCAAATTGATTTCCAGTACCAGAATTTCCGGATTGTCCGGCATCTCCAGCAACGGAAAATTCATCAAAGGGCCTTCCGCCCCCATGGTCAGGGAGGTGGATACTAATAACGCGAGAATAACGGTCAAGCGAATCAGGTGTTTCATTAGTCATCCTCAGTTGTGCATGATGGGAATTTGTGACTGGTAAACCTACTTTCATCGAAGCCTCCTTTTAACGGATTAGCGGAATCCAACAACAGTGCAAGCTAGAACCCCTAGTTAATCGCTTTTAGAACTTCTCTTGTCAGATCCCATTGACTGAAGCCCTGTCGGCCGTAATCCAGCCCACGACGTACAATCACAATATTCTGCGATGGCACAACCACGGTATATTGTCCACGATTACCACTAGTGGAATAGGCATCGGAAGGCACATCGGTACGCCCTTCGGGCACCAACCACCATTGACCGCCGTACTGTCCTCCCTTACCAACCGTCGCCGGCGCCGGGGTTCTGGAGAACTTTATCCATTCTTCTGAAATCAATCGTTTGCCGTCCCACATACCGCCTTGTAAATACAACAAGCCGAAACGTGCCAGGTCGCGTGCATTGGTATACACCTGACTACTCAAAATGAAATCACCAAAACGATCAGTACTAATCAGAGTATTACGCATACCAATGCGATCCAGTAATGCCTTCCGTGGAAATTCTGCGTAAGTCTTCTCACCACCCAGAGCTTGCTTCATGGCATAGACCCCAAGCAATGTGTCATAGTTTTCATAATCCCAATAAGTACCAGGCTCACGAATCTGAGCTCGACTGCGGGCACCAGTAACCGAGCTGGCACCAGCCCAATAGGACAGACCCGATCCTGTGGCATATTCCATGCCACGGTTATCTATGGCTTCTAAGCCACTCGACATATTCAATACATGGCGCAGCGTTATTTTATTGCGTGGGTCGGTTTCGGGTGAAAGATTTTCCGGAAACCAGCCAAAGTTCAACGGCTCATCCAGGGACATCCTGCCCTGGTCTACCAAAATACCGATTAAAGTCGCCGCAATACTCTTTGCGGTGGACCAGGTGCGAGTGCGGGTGGTCATCTCTATACCCTGGGCGTAGCGCTCCAGAATAATCTCGCCATCATGGGCTACAATCAGGCTGAGGGTATCTTGTTCTGGCGTATCCCTGTCAAAGGCCCAATCGGAGGCGGCCTGCAAGGCGTCAGCATCGACGTTGGAATGAAGCCCGGTATTCTGAACAAGATCTCCATTCGGCCAGGGAATCCGCGCAGGGTCTCCGGCAGGTAGTGGCAGAGTCAGCTCGGGTAGACTATCAATATCAGCAAGGGATTGGTCGGGAGGCAGGATCACGCAGCCTATACCTTCCCGAAATACAGCCCGCATGGTGGGCGTCACCCCTGGGGAACCCACCTCGACAGCCCTCAAATCCCGGATCACTTTGTAATCACCGCCTTCGGCGGTTCCGATGGGGTTACGTAGAAAGGCGAGCTCCTGCTCAAAAACCTGCTCCAGGGTTCGATTGCCCGTGAACAGACCATTACACATGAACACAGCCTGCTGCCCCCGTGCCACCATGGCTCGCTGAGGAGCCCAGTAATCGTAGTCTTCCTGCTGTTGCGCAAACGCAGGCGACGAAAGCAGCAGGCTAAGAAAGGATAGTAGAATTGTAAGATATTTCATGTAAGACCCCTTCGATCAAATGGGTATAGAATAGGAGCTATTTTTGCGTAAGTCCAAATGAAAACACGAGATTGTCAGGGCATGCGCCGGGTTGCTGCTACGAACCGAATTCCGACACGGACATTGACCCTGAGCCCGATTACCCAAAATTCGATAGCTGTGCCCTGCCGAGAAAAAATACCTGTTCTTCTGATATCCAAGTGCTTGATTCACTTACCTTATCCATCGAAGTCACTCGCGTCGTGACGTTCCGCCATTTGTTTTTCTTGCGGTCCCCAAACACGATTAACTCTCCGGCCACGTAGCACTGCCGGGCGTTCCTCGATTTCTTGTGCCCAACGCACAACATTCTTGTAAGAAGCCACATCGAGAAATTCTGAGGCTTGGTAAATATTGTGTAACACCAATGCGCCGTACCAGGGATAAGTAATTATGTCGGCAATGTTGTATTCATCGCCGCATAGATAGCGCCTACTCGCCAGATTCTGATCCAACACATCCAGTTGCCGTTTTACTTCCATGGCATATCGATTAATCGGATACTCAAACTTCTCCGGCGCATAGGCGTAAAAGTGACCAAAGCCGCCTCCCAAAAATGGCCCTGCACCCATCTGCCACATTAGCCATGACAAACACTCTGCTCTGGCCGAAGGTTGTTCCGGATAAAACGCCGAAAACTTTTCTGCCAGATAAATCAGAATGGCGCCGGATTCGAAAACCCGGGTCGGGGACTCCGTGCTACGGTCGAGTAAAGCTGGAATTTTGGAGTTAGGATTGATGGCAACGAAATCGCTGCCAAACTGGCCTCCCTGGGTTATTCGAATCAAATGAGCGTCGTACTCTGCGCCCTCATGGCCTAAGGCTAATAACTCCTCTAACATGATGGTCACCTTCACCCCATTGGGAGTTGCAACAGAATACAATTGCATTGAATGTTTCCCGACAGGTAGAGTCCGTTCTTCTTGAGCCCCAGCCGTGGGTTTATTGATGCCGGCAAATCTACCGCCGTTCTCTTTGTCCCAGGTCCAAACCCTGGGAGGTGTGTACTCCGACATATCGCGTCCTTAGTGTTGTGGCTTCAAAGCCCTTGGGTTATTACCAGATGTTGTAAGACAGCGCTGCTTATTTGTTTGCCGTGACTTCCCATCAGCCACCGCGATTGCGCTAACTATCAGGGTAAGACAATTCAGGCCTGCGCTTGCTGTTTTCATTTTGAAGGATCCAATAGAAGAATAGGGAATGGAGTCAATATACAGTAGTTTAGTCAGAATTCCTGCTTATAAAAACGCAGCAAATGTTAGGATATGCTTGCAAAGTTTCAAAAAATGCCGCGACAGTTTGATTTGAATCCAGCGCTGAAGCAGGCCGCTGTGGCTGAGGTGTTTCCTGGGAAAAATCGGGGCCAAAGACCCGTGACCAGAGAACAACTTGATTACAATGAGCGGTGAGAGACTCCGTTTAAGCCGACCGCCAGCAATTCAATAAGCCCGCGCCATTTTCGTGCTGGCTTTGCATTCTTATCAACGCAAACCCAAACAGAAAAGACTGAAAATCATGATTGAGCGAGACATTGACATTCAAACTAAAGACGGTGCCATGAGTACTTTTATCACTCATCCCGAGGAAGACAGCCCCCACCCTGTTGTTCTATTTTTAATGGATGCCCCCGGCAAACGAGAAGAATTACATGACATGGCGAGGCGGCTTGGCAGCGCCGGCTACTACGTTCTATTACCGAACCTCTACTACCGACGTGTGCGGGAATTCAAAATTCAAGAATCCGGGCGCGAAGCAATGCATGAACATATGGATTCACTCAGCAATGCCGTAGTGTGTGAAGACATAAAAGCTCTTATCGCGTTTGCCGACCAGGACAGTGCGGCGAGAGATGGCAAGTCAGGCTGCGTCGGCTATTGCATGAGCGGGCCTTTCGCCTTTGCGGCAGCGGCCGCATTTCCCGAACGCATCGCTGCAAGCGCTTCATTCCATGGTGTATCTCTCTACTCCGAGAAGCCAGACTCCCCCCATCTCGACGCAGACAAGATTAAAGGCGAAATGTATTTCGGCTGTGCGGAGATCGACGAATACGCGCCCAGGCAAATGGTGGATGACCTGGAAAAATACCTGGCGGGAACCCCCATCAACTCACGCATTGAATGGTACCCAGGCACAGAACACGGTTTCGTGTTCCCCAAGCGTAAGGGTAAGTATCACAAAGCCTCAGCGGACCGGCATTGGGAGCGTTTGCTGGCTATGTACAATCGCTGTCTATAAACTACAAGAAATTACATAAGTAGAACATAGCCGAAAGAAACGAAGAGTATTTCATCAATTGATAATAAGACACTCCCCGTTGTTGTTTGCTCTTTTACTGCCTCGTTACTGCCCTGCTCACATTTACCTCGTCTTCAAGCAAGCACTTTACGGAACACCTCCACCGCTTTGTGCATTTCTTCTCTGCTACCCATCGAGATTCGGCAGTGCGTGTTATGCAAAGGTGGAAAATCGCGACCAACCAGAATTTTATGTTCCAAACAAGCATCACGAAAAACCTTCGCTGGGTGTCGCAGGTTAACGAAGATGTGATTTGTGTGGGAGTCTGCCACTTCGAAACCCATGTTGTTAAAGGCTCCCACAACAAAGGCACGAATCTCAGTGTTCTCCTGGCGTTCCCACTCCATGTGCTCTTTGTCCTTGAATGCGGTAATGGCAGCTATCGCACTCAGCATATTTACATCACCCAAGCCCCAGGCACCGCCAATGGCATTCAGCGTTTGTTCCTGACCCATCGCGTAGCCTACGCGCAGCCCTGCTATACCATGTGCTTTTGAGAAAGAGCGCGTGATAAACACATTCTCAAACTCCATTGCCAGAGGCAGCGCGGTCTGCATCACATCGTCGGCAGCGTAGTTGATGTAGGCCTCATCAATCAGCATTCTGGTCTGGGGAGATTCTCCTTGAACCCGTCGTATAAATGCTTCGACTACAGTCGCAGAGTGCACCGTGCCAGTTGGGTTATTCGGATTGCAGAAGTACACCATGCCCGCACCTTTTGCCGCGGCGGCCATGCCTTCGATATTGATATTCCCGGCATCATCGACTGGAACATTTTTTAGTCCTGCGCCTATTTGTCTGGCGACCTGAGCGCAGGTTCCATAGGTGGGGCTGGCCGAAACCAGGGGCTTGTCAGCGGCACAAAAAGCGCGCACAGCAGCCTGCAAAAGCGGGCCGGAACCGGTGGCCAGTAACACCTTGTCGGTGGTTATTCCGTAACCGTCAGCGAGGGTTTCGGCTAATTCGTTAACGTGGTCCGGTGCATAGCCCCGGCCTACTCGTTTGGTGACATGAGAGCGAATCGCTTCCATGGTCTTAGGGCCTGGTCCACGTGCGCTCTCATTTTGGTTGAGCTGCATGATACCGCCATCATAGACTTTCTCGTCTTCATAACTTGAAGCCGCATTGGCATGACGACTGGTAAATACTGCGCTTGAAAGAAGTCCGGCAGCACTGCCAAGACCCACTGTTCCTACGAAACCGCGACGAGTCATTTTCATGATCTTTCCTCCTCTTCTTGAGAATACGGTGTTCAGAAAAAATAATTCTTTTGGCTATTCCGGGTAGTTGTCCTTGATGAAAAAACGCCGAAGTTAATAAAGAAAGGTTGGAACCACACCCCAACCCCTCTTTGATACTCTCTTCAGACCTTTTTAACTGCTGAGGCCATGGCATCAAAAACGTCTTTGAGCACCAGACGTGATGAGGCGACATTCATGCGCATATGGCCCGCGCCGCCAGTGCCATAGCTGGAACCCGGATTCAAATATACACCCGAGTTATGCACCAGCCAGTCCTGGAAGTACTCTTCTGGGGTCGCTTTACCGTGGCTCTTGTATTGTTCCTGTGCGCCAATGGAGGCCATGGTCTTACTGAAATCCAGAAAGGTCATGAAGGTGCCTTCGTTACGGGTGTAACCCACGGTGGGCATGTGTTGGGTAATATAGCTTTCGGCCATGTCGTGGTTGCCATCGATATAGGCTTTCACCTGTTCGAACCAATCAATACCGTGCTTATAAGCTGCCTCGTTCGCCACCACACCCAGGGTGCTGACCTCGGCGAAGTGGTACTGATTTACTCTTTCCAATAATCTAGGATTCCTGGAGTAATAATAGGCGTTCTTCATGCCCGCCAGATTAAAGGTCTTGCTGATAGCATTAAACGAGATACTGTTATTCACCACTGCGGCATCAGCCAAGCTGCCGAACGGTGTGTATTTGTGGCCTTTGCGAACAAAGTCGGAATGAATTTCATCTGAAAAGACGACAATATTATGATCCAGACACAGACGGCCAATTCGCAGTAACTCGTCCTCTGTCCATACATTACCGGTAGGATTCTGCGGATTACACACGATCATCCCCCTGACATCAGGGGTCATCTTCGCCTCCAGGTCTTCCCAATCAATCTCGTAACGCCCATTCCTCTTCACCAATTGACTATCAACTGTGGGAGTAATCGCTTTCCTTGCCATGGTGTAAAACCCGGAATAAGCAGGCGTGTTGATTAAGATCCTGCCGCTGGGACCTGCCAACGAGCGCATAGCGGCAATCATGCCGGCATAGACACCGTCGGAGATAACGACAGATTCTTCAGCAAGATCAACACCGTGCCGTTCGCCATTCCATTTTATAATTTCATCACGCAGTGGTTCAGTGGTGCTCATATAGCCCCAACTGTGGTGTTCATTGCGTTCCGCAATAGCTTCAGTGATGCACGGTGCGCACTCGAAATCCATGGAGGCCACACCCATACCATATTTGAAAGTGCCTTTGGGGTAGCGACGCGGTGGGGAGTCCCAACGTGAGGTATTATGGCCCACACGGTTGTAGACGGTATCGAAATCGTATTTGCCGTTAGCCATTTTCGAGCTACTGGCAGCGGAGGCCTGATTGACAACGCTGGTCAAACCACCGGTCGCACCCGCGAAGGCTGCCAGGCCGGCATTCCTCATGAAAGCTCTTCTATTTGTGCCTACAGATTTGACCATTTCTATATACCCTCAATTATTATTAGATCTTTTTCACAGCATATAGGAACCAGAGACAGAGTAAAGCCATGTGGGCCGGAAAATGCGGGTATTTTTCCTGTTTTGGATCCTGGCATGCTGATTGCTTGATTAGAACGCGCGAATGGCCCGCAGCTTCAAAGCCTCTGTTCACGCAACACTACCGCATAAAATACTTTCGCAAACCGGTAAAAATAGAATAAAGTGGGCTCTCACTATGGCAGCTGGAGAGACCCCTTCATGTTTCGAGGACTAAAGTTTCGAGGACTAAATAAGGCTCTCGCCTCGAGCAGTATTGGGCTGGTGACAATGCTGGGCTCGCTTTCAGCCATAGCACAGGGTGCCAGTGCTGGGGTATGGCAAGACGATCTGACACCAATCTCTGCGGCAGATTGGGACTATGACAGCGCGGCGCACTTGCTGGAGCGGGCTGGTTTCGGCGGCACACCTAAGCAAATACAAGCGCTCGCGGCCCTGTCTCCCGCTGCGGCAGTACGCAGCCTGGTGTATTTCGATCCCACTGACAATAGCCATTTACAAGCCTTCGAACATTCCGGCATTCACGATCCTGGCCTGGAGCCCTTTCCACCTAGCCGCCCGGCAACCACGGAGCTGGCGAAACAGACCGGTGAAGCACTGGGCATCAAGGTAAAAACCGAAGGCAATCGCCGGCTGCAACCGGTGGTGAATAAATTCTTTTACTGGCTAAGAGCCAGCGTATTAGAAACCAACCGGGTGGCTTATTGGTGGGCAGACCGTATGGTGGCATCCAATAACCCGCTACAGGAAAAAATGGCTTTGTTCTGGCATGGTCACTACGCGGTGAACGAAAGCAAGGTGCGGGACTACCGCAAACTCTTAAACGAACTGGAACTGTTTCATAAAATGGGCACAGGCAGTTTTCGCGACTTGATGGTGGCGGTGGCGCAAGATCCGGCCATGTTGTCTTTTCTCGACGCCGGTGTGAACGTAAAAGGCGCGCCGAATGAAAATTTTGCGCGAGAAATAATGGAGCTGTTCACCATGGGGGTGGGCAACTACTCCGAAACCGACATTCGCGAAGCGGCCCGGGCCTTCACCGGCTGGAACTACGTGAATCTTGAATTCGTTATTAACGAAGAACAGCACGACGATGGGGTGAAAAACTTTCTCGGCCACAGCGGTAACTTCGACGGTGTAGAAATTATCAATCTTATTATGGAACAGCCAGTTACCGCTGAATACATCGCCAGCAAGATCTACCGCTTCTTCGTGCGGCAAGAAATGAGTCCAACACTCGCCACCGAGTTGGCCGATACCTTTCGCGAAGCCGATTACGATGTAGCCACTCTTTTGGAAACCATGTTCCTCTCAAAAGATTTTTACAGCGCAGCTTCGGTAGGCAGCCAGATCAAAAGCCCGGTACAACTTGTGGTATCCACTTATCGAAAACTCGGCTTGCAAGACACACCTGGTGTCCCTGATTTTAACGTCGCTACCGGCGCACTCAGTCAATCCTTATTCCGCCCACCCACAGTTGCCGGTTGGGCTGGCGGGCGCAGTTGGATGACACCCGGTTTACTGTTAGAACGCGGCAACTTCGCACGAGACGTGTTATTCCCCGATATTAACTTTGTACCGCCAGACAGAGTCAACGGCAGCGCCGAAATACGCAGTGTGGCTGATCGCATACGGCAGGGCATGGATATTACTTCCGCCACACAACCATCGTCGCTGGGCGAAGGCGGCATCATGGCGGAGTCAAACATGCTGGCGGATCGCGACGAAGAATTTAATACGCGCTACGGTAGCTTCCGCGGATGGCAGATGGCTATAGGTCGTGTGAAGCCAATCTCTCGCCACACAGCACAAATTAGTCTGCGCGATATGATTGCGGAACAAGGCATAGAAGACACGAGTGGGGCAGTGGACTATTTGATCGCCCGCTTCATGCGCGTGCAACCCAGCAGTGATACCCGCCGCCTGTTGATTAATTTTCTGGACGATGAGCTGGGTACATCAGACATTGTTGCGGCACAAAGTTACATGGAAGACTCTCTTAGATTGGTTCTGCACCTAATCATGAGTCAACCAGAATACCAGTTGAGTTAAGCATGGGGATCGAAATTAATTATGCGCCCAGCTTGTGCTACAGGCTTTCAATCGGTGAACCCGGAATGAAATACTCAAGCCTTGTTTTCGGTGGAATTCTTTTTTGATCTCAAATTTCGATGGCCACATGCATAGCTGTCCCGGTAGAACTGCCTTAATTTACCGTGCAATCTTATGAAGTCATGGAACCGGGAAAACATCCTGACTTTGGAATTTATTTTCTCTATGAAGAACGCTGGTTTGTCGGCATGTGGCGGTGATAAACTCAATGTCAGCGCAGGCACCGCCTGCTGCGATGGCGTATCAGATACTCCGTGTATTTCAGGCACCAGCAAGTACCTTGTCGAATAGTGCCAGTGCGATAACAGGAATTTTATAAGCACTCAAGAGTCAGGCAGAGCTGTTCAATCAGGAATTCAGAACATGAAACAGAAGCAATTAAAACGACGAGAACTGTTGGCAGGCATGGCCGGCCTCAGTGCACTCAGCATGGTGCCACCCGCCTTCACGCAAGCAGCCCAGGCCGCCGCCAGTGGTAAGGTGCTGGTTATATTAGAACTGTCTGGTGGCAACGATGGCCTGAATACTGTTGTTCCCTACGGGGACGACGCTTACTACCAACAGCGACCCAACATCGGCATCCCGAAAAACGAACTCAGGCTCATCGACGATCACTTCGGCTTCAATCCCGGCATGGCCGGATTCGAACGTCTGTATAAGGACGGCAAGATGGCCATCGTGCACGGCTGCGGTTACGAAAATCCGTCCTACTCTCACTTCACCTCCATGGCCTACTGGCATACGGCAGCACCCAATAGCGGTGACCAATACGGCTGGGTAGGCAAACTCGCCGACTCGATCGCTCCTGATGCTCCATCCAACTATCTGGTGAACATCGCCGCAAGACAATCACTGGCAGTGAAAAGTGAGAAGCACGTACCGGTGGTGTTCAATGATCCAAACCGTTTCATACGCGAAGGCTTCGCCGCAGAGAAGAAAGCTTTGGAAGTCGTAGCCGACATCGGTGAGGTTGACAACCCCTCCCGAAGATTTTTGCTGGACATTGCCCGCAGCGCTAACGATGCCTCGGCACTGGTACGTGACGCCTGGACGAAGTACAACTCACCGATAGACTATGGTGTGAATGATCTGGATTTGCAAAAAGTCGTCGCCCTGTTAGCTGCCGGCATGCCAACCAGTCTCTATTACGTATCTTATAGAAACAATGCATTCGACACCCATGTGTTCCAGAACAATCTGCACCGCAGGTTGTTAACCTACACCTCCGATGCAGTAGCGGGATTCATTCGAGACTTGGAACGTATAGGACGAGCAGACGATGTCGCGCTGATGATCTTCTCGGAATTCGGCCGACGTGTGCCGGAAAATGTAAGCCTTGGCACAGACCATGGCGCGGCTAACGCTATGTTTGTCGTTGGCAGCCCGGTTAAGGGGGGACACTACGGGGAACTGCCCAGCTTAACGGCATTGACAGAGGGAGATAACCTCGCTTACACCACGGACTTTAGAAAGGTGTACCAAACCATGATCCAGGCCTGGCTTGGACACCATGATTCCGCCAGCTTGCTGGGTGGTGATTTTGGTATCTTTGATTTGTTCAGTTAAAAAAAGAAAATCGCAATGAGCTTCGGCATCACAAAAACCATTCCTGCCTCGCGCGGCGATGAAGGAATCGAGTCCTTATTCGATGGCTCACTCTCTGAATTCGAATTTCACATGGCGGGCAAGCCTTCCAGGTTAAAGGCAGGTGATTTTGTTTATACGATTTTTAACGATCAACTTCGCGGTCGATTACGAATTCGCGAACTGCTCGGTGGTGCGCTAAACCCGAAGTCAGGCAGGCCCAGAACTTTGATTGTTGTGAACTGCCCGGGTGAGAAGATTAAGAAACCAGTTCTGAGAAAAGGGCATCGAGGAACGCGGTATTATGATGGAAGCGATTGGTAGCGCAACTTCCGATACCATGAAACTCACAACACAGGATTTTTATTTCGACTATCTCCCCAATCCCCAGATAGAAACTCCTAAAACGCAGGAAGCCCTGGCTGTATAATGGTTAGCAATTAAACCCTCCATCACCCAATGGGTGTACAGCTCAAGGCTTATGACTATTCTAGCCTGCAAACTCGATACAAGGAACGATTTACTCACTTCTCGTGCCGGTTTACTGAGCATTGCTCAGTTAATGGACTCCTTGAGTCTCGCTGAGCGTATTGATCAGCACTTTCCCCAGCCTAAAAGTAATCCTGGGTACCGACCCTCTGAATTCATCAAGACCCTCATCCTGATGCAGCATGAAGGCAGTTTTCATCTGGATGATATTCGCCACCTTCAGGATGATGAGGCACTGCGCAGGGTGTTGGCTCTCAAGAAACTTCCCCAGGCGACCACGCTTGGAGACTGGCTAAGGCGAACGGGTAAGCTGCTGCCAGAGGAGTTGGTCCAGCATCGTGCAGTCACTCTGCGCTGGCGTCTGTACGCCATGGCGGCGAAGGTGGTCAAAACGGGGCGTCAGCTATTTGTAAAGCGACAAGGAAAACAGCGAATTTTACTTTACATTACCAATAGTAAATTATAAGTTACACATGATTGAAATTCGTCAAACATCTGAATACACAAAATTCTTAGAAAAGCTGCGTGACCGCACTGCTAAAGCCCGGATTAATGTTCGTATTCGACGGGTTTCTCTTGGAAACTTCGGTGATGCTGAATCAGTGGGGCAAGGTGTACGAGAACTGCGTATTCCTTATGGTCCCGGATACCGCGTTTATTTCACGCAACAAAGTGACACGGTGGTACTGTTGCTTTGCGGCGGCGATAAAGGTTCACAGACACGAGACATTAACTTAGCGCACAGGCTAGCAAAGGAACTCTAACAATGGCTATAGAAACCACAGAGTGGGATATTCAGGATCATCTCAACACCCCCGATGACATAGCGCACTATTTGGAAGCAGCGTTCGAAGATGGCGATCCTCACTTGATAACTGTAGCGCTTGGGGACGTGGCTAAAGCCAAAGGCATGACAAGTGTAGCACGCGAAGCTGGTGTTACCCGTGAAGCCCTCTATAGAGCCTTGAGTGAAGATGGTGACCCCCGATTAACAACGCTACTCGGAGTGGTGAAGGCACTTAATTTACGGCTTACGCCTATAGCCGCTGAATAGTCTTTATTCTCAGTTTGCTGCAGGTACTGTGGACTCCCCCAATCCCCAGATAGAAACTCCTAAAACGCAGGAAGCCCTGGCTGTATAATGGTTAGCAACTAAACCTACCATCACCCAATGGGTGCACAGAGCGACGGTTTTTGATTAAACCTCTCTGCGGTATCTGCTGTATTGGCCAGTTATAACACTTGAAAGAGGGATTCAGAGATCCCTTGGAGCGCTGGCGGTAGTCTATCTGGGGATTTGGGTATCTCTCTCCCTTTGCATTTTTCGCCTGGCTCAAGCTGGAGAATTTCTGCGAGAAAGAGTAACGGAAGCAGAGACCAAGAATGCTCTAATCAGTGAAATCAGTGATGAATCACCCGCAGTGTCTTTAGTGTCGCCCCCATGAATAGTTGCTGAGAACTCTATTGGGGCAATCATCAGTTCGATCACATTCAATTGCCATTGAACGGCAAGGAGCCAACTTATCCCAGAAGTTCGACTCCTTCACAGAGAGGCCACGAATGACCGATCATAAAACAATAAAAGAAAAAGGCAGCGACAACGCCTAAACAAAATCGATCTAGGAATAAATCAGAACTAAGTCACTTCTATGCAACCTTGTTCCGAACCGTCCATTCATCTTGGTCTAGTCAAGGTACTCCCCATAAGCCTGTAGTAACCAACCCTGGGTATTGTCATTGTTTGCTGCGTAACCGTCTGCCGGTTCAGTAGCCAGCATCTCTTCTGGCGACAAGCCCTGTACCTTTGCCCGCACCAGACGACTACGAATAACCACCAGCATTTCTCTATAGGAGAGTAAGTCTGTCCGGTTGGCAAGCTCGCCGTGGCCAGGAATAATAATAGTATCATCATTAATCAGCCCGGCGAGATTCCAAAGTGCATCGATCATGCCATCGGTGGTTCCGCCATTATCCCTGTCAGTGAATGGCAAACCGTAGCGCACAAACATATCGCCGGTGTGGACGACATTGGCTTCACGAAAATAAATCTGCGCGTCGCCATCGGTATGGCCATTGCCGGTATTGACGATATCAACGGCATTGCCGTTGAAGTAAAAACGCATTTTGTCCTCGAAAGTAATCTTGGGAAGACCTATCGCTGCATACGCTTCCTGCACCCGGCCGCTACCGGAAAGAACCTGTGTACTTTCCATGCGCTTGCGGGCATTGTCCTGGGCCACAATGTAGGCCCCGGCTCTACCGAAATTCACATTGCCATCGGTGTGGTCGAAGTGGAAGTGGGAATTCATGACAAACCTTACTGGCATGTCGCTGAGTTCAGCAATGGCGGCTTCGATCTTGTTTGTCAACGGCCCGAACTGGTCATCCACGATGATCACGCCGTCATCGCCGATGGAAACGCCAATGTTACCCCCACTCCCTTGTAGCATATAGATATTGTCGCGCACGGGAATGGTGATGATTTCGACGTTGCTGAAATCCTGGGCGACAGATTGCAGGGGCAGCAACAGGAAGGCGAGCAGAGTCAAGTTGATTGGGCCAATAGTTCTTTTTATAGATGTCATTGCATTGATCTCCTTGCGGTAAATAGCGGTACCTTCACTCCAGCGCTGTCAGCAAGGAGAGTAAATACCCTGAAAAAATCGGTATCAGCGGCCCACACGGTGTTTGGATCAGGCATCCCATTCGCTGAATCAATGCTGTGTCGTTCGAGATCGAAGGGTCAGCGTCAAGCTCCTGGTTGAAAACACCCAAACCGCACACATATTCCGGCATCATCGCAAAAACCGAATAGATCGAAAAGATAGTGAGTTCATCTTCAGTTAATTCAAAACACCCCGCGTTCACCATGAGCGTGTCCAGGCACGTTAGCGTTTAACTGCTATAGCCTGAATCTCAAAGCGGGCATCAAACAGCAAACTACCAGCTCCAATAAAGGCCCGTGCAGGAAACTCCTGAGTAAAAAAAGTGCGATAGACGTCGTTAAATACCTGATAAAGCGATAAGTCGGAACAGAATATCTGCACATAGGTCAGATCATCCATGTTCATGCCGGCCGCTTCTAACTGTGCCTTGATGCCGTTCAACACATTACGCGCTTCATCCGCCGGGTCCACCGGCACCTGACCGTTCTCCAAACCCAGGGTGCCAGATAGGTATAGAGTGCCATCGGTTAGCACTGCACCACTAAAAGGCGAAACCCCGGCTTGCGAGGCATGGTTGGGATTGATGTAGGTCCGTTCCTGGGCACTGCTGTGCGCGGCGGCAAATACCGACGCCACCAGCACAGCAGAAAGTAGATGTTTCAAGTTAGCCATTTCACGATTCTCCCCCTATGAATTCAGTGCTTGAGCATGACTGACAATTTGCAACGGCGCAAGTTATAGCACCTTAACCAGCAGCGGCCAGGACTGGAAATGACCTGCTCTTGGCCGGTCTAAGGCCCAAATTTAATCACGCTTGAAAGGGCTGCTTTCCTGGAGCCTGTCGAACTTGACACGGTCCTGCGGCGGAGCTGCCTGCTCTTTGTTCCTACAGCCATTCGGTCTTGCCTGTCTCCGCAGAGGTTGACAGTGACCTGTTCTTTGACTTCAACAATTCATCGGCCATCCCGCTGCAAATCTTTTTTGAATAGCTTAAATTTTTTGACGTAGATGTCAGCGCTTTTGAGTAAGTCTGCTTGTTGTGCGGCTGACAAAGTCTTAACCACTTTTGCCGGCGAACCTATCAGCAAAGAACCATCGGGAATCTCTTTGTTCTCAGTAACCAGGCTGTTCGCTCCTATCAAACAGTTCTTACCGACCCTGGCGCCGTTAAGAACCACCGCATTGATACCGATGAGAGAATTATCACCGATGGTGCAACCGTGCAGTATTGCCTTATGTCCTACGGTCACATTCTTACCGATTGTCAGAGGAGAGCCGTAGTCGGTATGTAGCACTGCCCCATCTTGTACGTTAGAATTCTCACCTACTGTAATTAGTTCATTGTCGCCACGTATAACAGCGTTAAACCAAACGCTGGCATTGTTTTCCAGTCTAACCAATCCGATCACATCGGCACTGTCGGCAACAAAATAATCATCGCCTTGAATATCAACCTCAGACACACCTAAACGGTACAACATTTTTACTCCCTGGCGATTGCCTGCTTATACCAGCCAGGGGGCCAATGAGAGCTGCCCCCCTGCGGCTGCTTTTATACAGGCTGTGCTTCGGTCCAGACAATGGACACCATATAGACAAGTAACAGGCGTCTATTGCGAATATCGTCCACTTTAGGAGCTTGTTATTTTTCATTTTTTCCTCTCTATTTGCTTTCTTGAGTCGCTTTCTTGAGTTCTGCTAAAATCTCATCAGGCCAAAATTGTTTGGCGAGTAGTACAATTTTATTAGGTTCCAATAATTCACTCAAAGGTGCAGAATCAGCATTCTATGAGCAAATCCATTTAAGCGGGTGTAACTCAGTTGGTAGAGTACCAGCTTCCCAAGCTGGTTGTCGCGAGTTCGACCCTCGTCACCCGCTCCAATTCAATTAGTCCAGTTCAAAGGTGTAGCCGATGCAGGCGGAGACATCGTCCGGCTTCAATGATTCGTAGAATTTGTTAGCGACAGTATTCCTCGTCTCCGCACCTAACCATAGTTCTTCACAGCCATTTTCTTCACAGAACTTCATCAAAGCGTCCATTAGGGCCGTGCCGACTCCGTCCTTTCTATGGTTGCTGCAAACATCCACTTCGTCTACATAGAGCCACGTGAAGCATGCATAAGGCTTCAGTTCAACACGCCCAGAAGCCATGCCAAGCAATTCGCTTTCTCCACCTTCAACAGAGTGACAACTGATAAACACTGTGTCTTTTTTTGCCAGATAGGCTTGCAGTGCATCCACAGTGTAAACCTCAAGACCGTTCTCTTCATCCCACTCGGCGTTATTGATCTGGTCGACCAATAGCTGTAACTCGTCGCCATTGCGAACTGTTCTAACTTCAATAGTCATTTTCCAATACTCGAATCACCAGCAAGGGCGGTAGAAAAATACCTGTCTGCGTCTTTTCACCAACGTGGCTCCAACCTTAAAAAGCAGCGCGGGGGAAAGCCAGTACGAAATCTAAAATTAAACCCGAAACTATAAACTTCTCGAATGTGTTCTTCTTCGGCACCTTGCAAGGGAATGGCCAGGTAGGGCTGGAATGAATCTTCACCCGACATCTTTACTTCCACCTTGGGATTATCCAATGCCTGGTGATACCAGGCTCTGGGCCAATGATTGGCGGCAATGTAGTTATTACCGTCGATCTGTTCCAGTCGCAGCACGCGCTGGTGGCGTTCCTTGTCACTATTAAAAGTTGCGATGACAATAGAAGTATTACCCTGTGGTTGCCTGTAACCGAGTCGCGCTTCGAACCAAACGATGGAACCTACATACACCAGGAGCAATACACCTGGTGTTATCAGTGACCACTTTGTAATTTTGTTGTTTTTCATTACTGCTTCTCGTTATCTTCCAGACAGTGCTGGATCATGAATTTTTACATCAATTTGATTGACCAGGAGCCTGGGGCAATCGAAACACATACAAAGTATTCCCACCGGCACGTTGACGAATCTCCGGTGTGTGTCGTCGATAGTTAACGCCTTCGCCAGCAGCAATCGCGATGTACTGCACACCATCCACGCTATAACTCACCGGAAAACCACCAGCGCTGGAATTAAGAATCTGCTGCCAAAGAATATCACCGCTGTCGGCATCGAAGGCACGAAATCGTCTTGCGTCGTCGCTGACAAAAACCAGTCCACCGCCAGTGGTTAACACGGAACCGCCTATGCCGGCACGTTGTCGATAGGTCCAGCGGGTTTCGCCGGTAGCCACATCGATTGAGGTAAATTGGCCTACCTGGCCGGTATCTTCCGACCCAGGCTCGGGACTGCTTCTGGCGGACGCGTGGTGCAAACCTACAGTGGGTGTTGCCGGTCTCAGGGCATAGTTCATGCAGGTGTTATTGCCTGGTGTATACAAGGAATTGGTCTGTGGACTGTAAGCAATAGAATTCCAGTTAATGCCGCCCTGGGTAGTTGGGCACACTAATTTCTGCTGCCCAATTTCAGTGATGTCTATTTCCGGGTTGGTGATGCCCTTGCGCCCTTCTATGTCCACCCCAACAATCACGTTCTGGTAGTTGGTCTCGGTCGCCCACAAGAACTCGCCAGTGGCTGCATCCAGTGTCCACACGATGCCAGGCTTGCCAGGAACACCTGTGATGACTTTGCGTGGTTCGCTGTAGGCAATGCCAGGGTTCATCCAGGACACTGCGTCGGCATCCGGGGTGACTTCGGTTTCCACAATCAAACGCTCGAAGGGATGATCCTGATCCCAGTTGCCAGCGGGAATATGCTGGAAATACCAGACTATCTCGCCCGTCTCTATATCCAGCGCCAAGGTGGAGTTGGTGTACAAGACATCACCGCCCCTGGTGCCGCGCTGAACCTCACCCCAGGGAATGGGCACCGCCACGCCGATGAAAACAAGGTTGAGTTCGGGGTCGAAACTGGCAGGCATCCAGGCGGAGCCGCCACGACGTTGTTCGTTGGGCACATTTCCCCAGCTTTCGCCGTTGGGTTCACCGACCCTGGGCACAGTGTTGGTGCGCCACAATTCCTCGCCGGTGTCAGCATCGTGGGCGGTAATCCAGCAACTGGTATTGATGTAATAACAGCCAGACATGCCCGCAATAACCTTGCCCCTAAACACCTGTGGGCCACCAGAATAATGCTGACCTACCGTCCAATCGCCGATCTTCCGTTCCCAGGTTACTTCGCCGCTGGTGGCATTCAGAGAAACAATATGGGCATCGCGGGTAGCGATCAGTAGTTGGTCTTTATAGAGGGTGCCATTACGGTTAGCGCAAGATAGCGGTGCCACATGATCCACACTGGGCCGGCGATATTCCCACAGCAGCGTACCATTGGTGGCATCCAGCGCCTCAATAAAATCACAGGCCTGGGGTAAAAACATGATGCCATCGTGTACCAGTGGCGTGGTTTCCTGCTTGCCCGGCTCCATGGTCCAGGACCAGGCAAGGCGCAGGCTGTCTACGTTGTCTTTGTTGATCTGATCCAGGGAGCTATGGGCCCAGTGGTTGGGGGTGCCGCGCCACATCAGCCAATCGCCTTGTGGTGGATTGGCTAACTCTTCCAGGGTGACCGGGGTGTAGTTATCCAATAGAGATTGCGCCTTCTGGATAGTCTGAGATTGCGCGAATGTTACTGGCACGTATAGAAGAACGCTTATCGATGTGGCTGTAACAAGCCTGTTCAAATGGCGCTGGTATGGACTGAGGGCTAGCATGGTTTATTCCTTTCTCGTAACTGGTTGGCCGTACTACCCCCTTAAGGTATGGGGATACGAGGCTGGTAAGGGACTGGCGCGGCGAATTGTCCAGAGATTGACCAGATTCACAACCTGCTACAGGAGACTAGCAAACTTCTACAGAAAATAGACCCTGCCTTTGCCAATATCGCCGATGGAATTGATAGAACTACCGAAAGATCAAGCAGAAAGCGACAATTTCAGCAAACTGCTCACCCTGTTACGGCAGGCTCACTAATTTCAAACGCGCTCTAGTGCAGCACTGGCGGTGGATGGCTTTCCGGGGAGATTCCAGACACTACCCGAACTATCGAGAAACTCTGCAAATGTCCCCTGATTTATTAACAAGTAAGAGAGCCTGTCGCGATAAACTATCTACTTCTTCAGCGAAAAGTCTCTTGCTCATCATTCAAAACCTGGGTATTTCTGCCATAATACGACTATGAAATATCTGACTGCTATTATCTGCCTGGTTATGGCTGTACTGCCTGGATGTGAGGAAGTGAGCCCGGATGCTGATTTCGAACAAGGTCTTGCTGCATATAACAGGGGAGACCACGCGACGGCTCTGCGAGAATGGCAACCCCTTGCCGAACAGGGCGATGTAGAGGCGCAAGCCAGCCTTGGGGAAATGTACTACATTGGTCAGGGGGTGCCACAGGATGATGCGGAGGCGGCTAAATGGTACCGACTGGCCGCCGAACAGGGCGATGTAGAAGCGCAAGCCAGCCTTGGAGAAATGTACTATATTGGCCAGGGGGTACCGCAGGATGATGCGGAGGCGGCCAGGTGGTACCGACTGGCTGCTGAACAGGGCGATGTCGCCGCGCAGGCCAACCTTGGGAATATGTACAGCAGCGGTCTGGGTGTGCCACAGGACGATGCGGAGGCGGCCAGGTGGTACCGACTGGCTGCCGAACAGGGCGACGCCGCCGCGCAGGCCAACCTTGGGAACATGTACAACAGCGGCCGGGGTGTGCCACAGGATTATGCGGAGGCGGTCTACTGGTACCTGCTGGCTACCGAACAGGGCAATGCAAGGGCACAGGCTAACCTTGGGATTATGTACGCCAATGGCCGGGGTGTGCAGCAGGATTATGCCGAGGCGGCTAAATGGTACCTGCTGGCTGCCGAACAGGGCAATGCATCCGCGCAGACCAACCTTGGGTTTATGTACGGTAGTGGTCAAGGTGTGCAGCAGGATTACGTCCTGGCGGTCAACTGGCATCTGCTGGCTGCCGAACAGGGCAATGCAAGGGCGCAGGGCAGCCTTGGGTTTATGTACGGCAATGGTCGAGGCGTGCCGCAGAATGATGTTCTAGCCTATATGTGGCTGAATATAGCAGCAGCGGCGCAGGGAAACGACGAGGCGGCGGAACTGCGAGATGCCATTATGAGCAGAATGTCGCGCACAGAAGTGGCGAATGCGCAAAAACTCTCCCAGGAGTGTGCCGCAAGAGACTACAAGGAGTGTTGAATAACACAGACCGAGACGGCGCCAGTGGCGAAGGCAGCTGCTGGCTTGTCTGAGGGTGGCAGTTATTGCCTGTACTCAAATCAGGGCAAAATCCAACAGCTTTCATCCCTGCATCTTGAATTATCAAACTTCACGGGAGTAGACTGTGGGCACGGATAGGTTCTTCCTCAATACACTCTGCAACTGTGGGGGCCTTGAGATCGAATCTGCCATTCTAGTATTTGCTTTTAGCGGCCAATGCCCCACCCGTGGGGCGAAGGACTCGGAAGCATAAGTGGGCAGCCATGCTGTAGACCTTAGTAATTGGAGACTGTATCGATATGGTTGAATTGACTCACCGAAGTGAAGAAACGGCATTCGAAGACATCTGTCTCAGTGCCAGCGAAATTGAAGTTCGCAGCATAACACTGAAGGATTTATGGCAATCCTTGCGGGAAGGCTATGATGACTACGGTGCCAAGCCCAGCTCTGTCCCTCTGCTGATACTGTTCTATTCTCTTTTCGCACTATTGTTCACCCTGTTCGCCTTCGGTCAGGACCTGCGCTATCTAGCCTTTCCGGTGGTGGCAGGCTTCACATTGATCGGGCCCATAGCGGCTATCGCGTTTTTCGAAATGAGCCGACGCCGCGAACGGGGACAGGAATTGCGTTGGCGTCTGGCGTTCAGATTTATTCATACCTCCTCGTTCGCTCCCATTCTGGCCTTGTCGCTGTTGATGACCTTGTTATATATAGTCTGGTTGTATATGGCGGAGCTAATCTTCTTCGGCTTGTTCGAAGCCAATCCACCAGCGTCCATGTCAGACTTCATCAACCAGCTATTTAACACCCGCCACGGTGGTGCCCTAATCGCCTATGGCAATTTCGTTGGCTTTCTGTTCGCCTGTGCCGCCATGGCCTTGTCGGTTGTTGCCTTTCCTCTGGCCCTGGATAAACCGGTGACTTCCTTTACTGCCGTTAACGTATCAGTTCGGGCATTTATGTCGAACACCCTGGTCTTGTTTGTGTGGGGGATAGTTGTTGTCGCGCTAATGGCCGTAGGTGCTGCTTTGTTTCTGATTGGTCTTGCGGTCGCCCTGCCGGTGTTAGGTCATGCAACCTGGCACTTATACCGCAAACTAATTGTGTCCTGACCAGGAATATTGGCAAGTTTACGGAAAGACCAGAGACATCTACCTGCTTGTTTCCGATGTTGTGACAGTTTTACCTGCATCGCAGACCGCAACTGTTACGAGGCGACTATTTTCGATCAACTCCCAGACCCAGTACTCGGAACTGGCGCCATCCTGCACATTGCTCCTGTCGATGAGCCCAAACCCACAGTAGGGGGGCATGGAATGTCTTTGTGATTACGCTACCAGGTGACCATCTGCTGGTGGAAGCTCAACAAAGAACTGTAGATGTGCGTGATTCGCTTTTGGCCAGAGGAGCAATTGCTTTGCAGTGGAGTCGCTATTTCTCAGCCAGTTCCTTCATTGCCGCTAAAGCCCCTTCGAACATGGTGCGCCTGCCTGCAATATCCGCATCTTTAGCAGCCTGATCCTCTAAATTGGAAACGTCCAACATCAAGGTGTAGAGCAGTTTAGAGCTATCAGGACCTGTTGGTCTGGCTTCCAAAAAACCGTGGTAGTGGTTGTAGAAACCCTCTTCTGGCGCGGGCTGTGTATAGCCATAGGACAATTCGGTTTCGGCAACCAGTATCTCTAAAATCCTGCCACCTAATAGTGAACGTACTGTGCCCAGGCTACCATCGCCGTAGGTAATCTCGCAGGGTATGGCATTCAGCCAATCAGTGATGCCGCAGTAACTACCGACCTTGGACCAGACCTCGGCAGCGGGTTTTGCTACGTCTATTTCCATTTCGATGGCCACGTATTCAGGCTGGGCAAACATTGCAGTAGAAGCCAATAGGCTGGGTAAAGCTAAAAGCGTAAGAATCAGGCGCTTCATTTAGTGTTCCTTTTTCTTGTGAATTTTGTAGAGGGCACAGGATAAATACTGTGGAGACAAAAATACAGTAGTTAATTGGAGAATTAGCAGGATAATCGAATTATTTTACCTTGCTGGTCGGGTTTACTACTGTGTTCTCCAGGTAAATTGCGTAGGCAGTCCGAGGCCAAAATGGGTGCTGCCAATTTTGAGATAATCACAGCCGATGGCAGTAATACTGGTGCGTATTGTGTTAAGCATAAACAAAAGTTGAAGTACGCATAATGAGTTAACCTGGCAATCCTTTTTAATGTGTTTATTCAAAGTAAATCAGCATCAATGGACAAAGTACCACGCTGCTTGCTGAATCTATTTTACATAAGCGCCATACCAATCCAAATAGCACTGCTGTGCCTTACCCCCTTTTTTATTGAGAGCCCACACTTGAGTTTCGCGGGCAGTGCACGCTATCCAGTCAGCTTTCGGGCTGACAACGCAGATGATTATGTCAACCCGCATTGGGAACAGACTTCAAGATTAGAACCGAATAGCTTTAGCGCAACTATAGCTGGTCGAGCAGGGCGAGAATCTCGGGGACAACCAGGTCTGGGTGTGTTCGCACGATCATGTGTCCTTGATCGGGCAGGCGCATCACTCGGGCGGGAATGTGTTTGAGATTCTCTTCGATAAAGTCAGCATTGTCTTTGTGAACCAGCATGTCTGCTTCGCCCTGAATAACAGTTGTAGGTAGTTGCAGCTTCTTCCACAGAGGCAGCATTAGCTCAAGCTCGTTTTTAACTTCCATCATCTCGGCGTTTGAGTGACGCAGCCCCACATCAAGGGAGCCTGCCAGCCAACTAGAAAGGAGCGATGTTGATGAGGTGGTTATACCATCTTGGGCTGCTTAGTTCAGGGTCGCTGCCCCCTGCCATTAGCAACATGGCGGAAACACATTCAGGATTATCCATAGCCAGTCTAGGGGTGAGTGTAGCGCCATAGGAGTGGGCGACAAGCAGTAGTTTTTCACCGGGTGAGTTCTCGGCTAATTGGCACAACCATTCACCCAACAGCGGCAGTAAACCACCAACTGCCAGCCTGTATAGTCGCTGCTGGATTAGCATGATGCAAAGTTTCTCCGTCAAGGGGCACCCCCCCTTGGCTGAACCTCTAAGGCTCCAATCCAGTTTTAGTGACTTCAGCTTTTTTGCCTTCTATAGTAGTCGGCTTAGTAGTCGGCTCCTGCGCTCTTGCCCCACTTAATCGATTCACCATCGCATAGTTTCCCTCATGACAGGCGTACTCGTATTGTGTGTATTCGTCATCCCGGATGTAGGGGAACGCAACTGTCCATGGTGCGGTGTAGGTTTGCGGGTCGTCTACGGTTAATGTGTAGCGCAATGTGTCTTTGTCCAGGACGGTGAATGTTTCCAACATCTTTCTGCCGGCGTGTTGTGGTGCATTGCCTGGCCCCGGTGTGCCTGGTGCTCGCATATTGCCAACGTAATCAAAATTGGTAGATTCCACGTACAGAGTGTTGCCTTGCCAATGACCGCGAGGGTCACCTTCTATCTGAGAAATGTTCTGGTGTAAGTGGGGTCTCGCATCGATGGGGATGATGCGCGCGTTATGAATCATTTCGCTGTGAATCAATACATAACCTGGCGCCTGCACAATCAATTTCCCATTATTGTAAGCAGTGGGCATCATCATGCCGAAGACACCGCGAGACAAACAACGATCGCCGGATTCTACATTCGCCGCCGAGTCGTGTTCGTGAATAACATTGGCGGCGACGATGTCCCTGGCGGACTCCGTCAATGCCGGCCTGCGCCCGTTGCGCGGCTCAACTATCAGTGCCGGCGCATCCGCTATCGCATCTGACCAGAACCAATCGAACCAGTAATTTTCGTAGGCACCTACCCCGACACTGTTTTCAAAGCCGGTCCAGGTGTTCGATTTCCTGGCCTCGTCACGGGTTTTGATAAGAGCGGCTATTTCTTCCCGGGTTGGCTCCCGTCCCTGAAACTGTTCCGGGAGTTCCAGTGGTGTCGCGGTCGCCCCAACATTGTTCCACATGCCACCTATGTCAGGCTGGCCGTCGGAGAGAATATTGGGCGTCCATTCAGACTGCGCTATCGCTGTGTTGGCTATACCCGTGTTGAGCGCAAGCAAGGCAGCGCTTACAAATGGCGTAATTTTTCGTGACAGGAATCGCTTATACATCGCTACTGCCCCCACTTTGAATTAGTTCCTAACGTGCCGCACGCCCCAGGTAGATTTGAAAAGTCCGTTCTACAAAATCATCAACACCGGGTACGAATAACACGGTAAAAATGGTCGCTACGACTGCGGCGGCGGTAAAAATGTAAAAAATTTTCATGTTTTGAGCCCTTAGTGAATCGCTGAGCTAGCCTCCAGGCGCTGCTTCGAATACCCAGACACCACCGGCTTCAACTACCGCACGTGTTGTTTGTGATGGGTACTTTGCGGTTATGGCAGCGGTGATGCCGTCCAGCTCATCGCCGGAATGAATACGCTTCAATTGCCGTTGGTAACGTACCCCGTTGACACGAATTATGGCACGACCATCGCGCTCTGCCTGCACTGGCCACTGCTTCCAAATTCGTCCGATCGCATTCCCCATATAACCCGACCAGACATAAATTTTGTCTTTGTGCTCAACAATCCATATACGCCGGGACCGGGCTGGATCTATTAGCTGCAACTCAACAGTAGGGATGTCATTAAGGAAACGCCAATCCGGATCAGGGCCGGTATGCAGATCACCCGCCACTAGAGGCCCGCCAGAGAACACACGGTTGGCTCCGTCAGCAAAACGTTGTTTTGCCCCGGCAGTAGCAACTGCCGCAACAGGAATGAGCAACAAGCATAGCGCTACAACAATTATTCGTTTTACCAATTCCATAATAATCTCTATTTGTCTGCCAAATTAATAAGAATATTCGATCAAAGCGGGGCCAGAATAAATGCTAATTGCTCACTTGCAAGCCCACCAGCCCTGCTGTAATACTGCCAGGCTATAAGTCTTTGCTTTTTCTACCGAGACTCCGATGCAGCCATTGCATCTTGCACTCTGGCGCCGCGTAGAATATTCACCATGCCATAGTTTCCCTCATGACAGGCGTACTCATAAAGCAGGCCAGCCACTTTTGTCATGGACACTATCGCGGTAAATTTATCTGTAAAAGTAGACGGATCATCGACCGTGAATTCATAGTCAACGGTATAGGGACCAACGCGAGTAAAGCGCTCCGTTAGAATTTTGTCTTTAGAGGTTCCCGCCTGTTCGAAACTTGAAGACAGCCCGTTGAAGTTCCTGGTTTCGACTACCAGGGTCTCACCTTCATAGTAACCGCGGGAATCACCCATCCAGAGTCGCAAGTTGTCGTGCAGTGAACCCATCTCTGCTGGAGCATCTACTATCGGAACTACTCTGGCATCGTGAATCATTTCTGTAAGCAGAACGGCTGTGTCCCTGCTTTGAAAAATCTGCACGTTGTTATTGTAAAGACTCGGTATGAATGGCGGGCCAGAATTAAAGCCGACAATGCAGCGTTCTGAAAGACCGCGATCCTCCGGGCCATCGGTACCAATGCCACCAGCAGCTATGCGCACAGGGCGTGATTCACCCGTAGTATCACCACCATACTGACCCTGACTGGCAATTGCACCCTCGACTAAAGCCGGTAATTGACCGTTAGTGGGATAGATGATATGGGAGGTGCGAACCGTGCCGCCGATGCCAGCATTCTCAATCCAGAAATCATTGTACGAACCATCTACACCTTCGATGGCCAACGCAGCATCAGAACCAGCATCAAGGGCCGCCCGTGCCTCTGCGGTTTCCCGGATCTCCTCAGGGGTTAGAAATTGACGCTCGCCGAAGCGCACCGGACGCTGCATGGGCACATTGGAGGAGAAGTTCCAAACACCTTGAAGGTCCGGCTGCCCCCATTCTGTGCGAGGAGCCTGGTAGTCATCGGCAGCGAATGCTACTGCGGAAAACACACAGCCTGTTGCCAGTGCCAGGCAGTGTTGAATTGTTATTGTTACTCTGTTCATGAAGTGCTCCGTAAAGTGCTTAATCGGAATAGCTAGAAGGTAGCCCATTTGGGTTGGCAACACAATTTATAAATAGCTGCAAAATGTAGCGGCAAACCCTGTTTTTCCCTGGCCCAATGTTCTAAGCTGCCTGTCTGAGCACTGGACATTGAGAGTTATCAAATCTAAATTCAGGAATGGCTCTCAAGGCCAGTATTTACGGGCATTCCCAGCCTGCTTGCAAGGCAGTTGCTAACAGCACTGGAAAACGAATAGAAAGAAATCATAGAACGATTAGAAAGATAACTGAATGGAGAGCAATATGACTAATAGCCACGACCTAAAGGCCAGGCCGATTGGAGGCTGGCAACGAATAGCACTACTCAGCCTGTGTTTTGCCGTATTGACCACCTGTAGCCCGGTTGTAGATACCACCTCTGCATCGCTAGCTACAGAAAGAGCAACTACTGCCGCGTTACAGCTAAGCGCGCCGGAGACAGCGGGCATGGATTCAGCCCGCCTGGATAGAATCACCCAGGCGATGCAGAGCTATGTAGACCAGGGACTATTGGCTGGCGTCGTCACCATGGCAGCCCGGGATAACAAGATTGTGCACTTCGAGTCGGTTGGCTATCGCGATATAGAAGCCCAGGCCGCCATGACAAATGATGCGCTGTTTCGTATCTATTCCATGACCAAGCCGATCACTGGTGTTGCCCTGATGATTCTCTACGAAGAAGGCAAATTCCGTTTAGCCGACCCGGTAGAGAAATACCTGAGTGAGTTTAAGGATTTGCAGGTTTATGCCGGCACAGACGACAACGGCAATATCATTACTGAACCACAGAATCACAAGATGACGATTCGTGAGTTGATGAGCCATACTGGTGGATTGTCCTACGGTATTTTTGCGCAGTCACCAGTAGATACGAAATACCTTGAGGCCGGGCTGTTAAGCAGTGACGACACACTTGAAGAGTTCGTTGCCAGGCTGGGCCGGATTCCACTGAAACACCAACCTGGTTCTCGATGGGAATACAGTGTTTCTGTTGATGTGCAGGCTTATCTGGTTGAAAAGCTCGCCGGCCAGTCCTTCGGCAGTTTTCTGGAGGAGAGAATTTTCCAACCTCTGGGAATGACTGACACAGATTTCCATGTCCCAGAAGAAAAAGTGTCGCGCTTTGCGCAAATCTACGCTTATGACGACATGGGCAAGCTCGAAGCCAGGGAACGTTTTCCAGGCGCGAACTTTTTGGATGATCCTGCATTCGAATCCGGTGGTGGCGGTCTTGTTTCCACAGCCATGGACTATATGCGTTTTAGTCAGATGGTATTGAATGGCGGTGAATTAGATGGTGTAAGAATTTTGGCGCCTCTCACTGTCGATTTGATGCACCGGGATCAAACTCCGAAGAACATGGCTGGCAGTGTGCTTGGCGCGAAAGGCACTTCATTTGGCCTGGACTTTGCGGTTATTGAAGACCCTGTGGAAGCCGAGGGATATTCTACTGGTGAATTTTACTGGGGCGGCGCAGCCGGTACCTGGTTCTGGATAGATCCTGTAGAGAATCTGGTTTTCATAGGCATGATTCAGCAAGGCGGTAGCAAGTTGCCAAATGTGCGCGCTACCTCCAAGCGTTTGTTGTATCAATCTATTCTTGATCCCTACGGTATCTAGGAAAAACCTGCGCTGGGTTTCAGTCTCTCGTTCAATAACCAGCCATCAAGCTGAATTGGACTTGAAGGAAATTAGCTTCTGTTCTCTGCAATCGGATTTAGCTAACGCGAGAGAATAATGAAAACAAACAATTTGCTATTGATCGTGTTAATGCTGCCAGATAACACCACCGACGCCCAGAATTTAGTTAGCGAAACACTGACCAGGGCGCGGGCTGCCGATGGCAGTTACATAAGCTGGCGCGAGCATATCATTGACGATTCGGAACTGGCTGGTTTCGCGTTGAGTGGCAGCGATGGTCTGGTCATGGCTGATATCGACCGTGATGGCGTCGAAGACATAGTATCCGTGCACGAATCCGATGCCGAATACGATTCGGCTCTCTATACTCCCGGGTTTGTTCCACCACCAGAAGGCACTGTGCGTATCGCCTTTGGGACGGCAAATCCGCAGAGCTGGTTCAATATCACTATAGCCGAAGGCAGCGATTCACCGGCGCCGGAAGACGCTGTGCTTACTGACCTTAATCAAGATGGCTACCTGGATGTAGTTGTCGCCGCCGAGCAGTCCCATCTAATCTATTTGCAAAATCCTGGCTCAACAGCACGGAGCAGCAGTTGGCCAAGACTGATTCTACCCATGACCCAGGGACGCGGTTCCTACATTCGCGTGTTTGCCGCTGACTTCGATGGCGACGGCGTAGATGAACTCACTGCGCCCAATAAAGGAGCTCAGTCACCAGGGCCAGAGGACTATGCCCGTTCAACTTCGGTGGAACTATATAAACTTAATGGCGATCCCTTGACAGGTTCAAGTTGGACAAGAACAGAGCTTGGTAAATACAGTATTCCACAAAATGCCGAGCCGGTTGATTTAGACGGTGATGGTGATCCAGATATAGTAGTAGGCGCACGCGGCGACGCTCGCCTGATTTTCTTCGAAAACACTGCGTCGGATAATTTGGATTTTACGGAACACGCCATTGGAATTTACGGCGCACAGATGGGCGGATTCAATCTTGAGTACGCTGATCTTAACAACGACGGTCGGCTCGATATTATCGGCACAGACAATACCGGCCAACTTAAATGGATAGAACAACCCGTCGATATTGATGACACCTGGAACTCCTACACTATCGGCAGCATAAATCCTGATAGTCTCGTCGGCATGGAGATAGCCGATATCGATGACGACGGCGACACAGACATTATGGTAGGCAGCTACAGTCGCGGGCCTCGCACTGGCGATGGTGATGTGGATGTGCAGGACGCCTTGGGTCGACTCGCCTGGTTTGAAAATCCGGGTGAAGCAAAAACAGAATGGACACGGCAGGATATTTCCCGACGCAAGCGTGGCATGTTCGATAAATTCATTGCCAGAGACGTAGACGGTGACGGCGACATGGATTTTCTCGGCACCCGAGGAAATAGCGCGCCTTATGACGGTGTGTTTTGGCTGGAACAAATTCGCAGCAGCTCGGCCCGTGCCAATTTTCAACGAGCCCGCGCACAGGAAAGTGATGAGATTCCTTTGCCCTAGATATAAACCGCTTGATTAGAAATCCAGGTCGATTACGCTTTTTCTATGATGCACCCTGGTCGCTCTGTTTCGGATGCTGTAATCCCCGCTTGCAAGTTTGAACCCCTGCTGCATTAAGTAGAGATTCCCCAGTGTCAACCGGGCCCTTTGTAAGGGGCCCGGCCATCCACAGTCTTCTCTGGATCTTATTATTGTCCGACGGAGCATATCACTGATCGAGCTATTCCCGGATACATCCTCGGCGCGCGCAACGCGGAAGCTACTCCCGAAGCTGGCCCCAACACCCCTATGATCGAATCCAGGGCTTGAACAGGGTCGCTGCGGGAGTAACATTTGCGCCGGTTCTGGCGCGTCTCACTCCACCACTTCTATCCGCAAAGGCTCCGTGTGATACAACAACTCACCGCTGTCAAGCTGATAGCCAATATACAACTCCCAATTACCCAGCTCCGCAGACGACAGCATGACCGGCTCAGGGGTGAGATTGATAAGCCTGACCCCCGCCTCCAGCATGAGGTCTTCCTCGAAATAGGCCAGGGTTTCACCATCATAAAGCACCAGTCCAGACTGCGTCAGTAACCACACCGTCTCGGGAGCGGACGCGCTTCTTGCCGCCACCACAACATTAGCCTGCTCCCCTACATCAATGCTGCGTGCTGTGATCGCAAACACGATATCCAGTTCCTCACCCACCGGGAAGCTGCCATCCTCAAAGTAGCTGTCGCCGCCGTCACTGCTTGCTCCGCTGCGGAACACCGCCTCCGTGCCTGTACCATCGTCTGCCTCGGGGTTTAACACCGGCGGCAGCGTCGTTACATTCACTGACAGGAAGCTAAAGGCTTCCCTTATATCTCGAATGCGCAGCCGCACCTGGCCTGCATTCACCCCGGTAACAAGCAGCGTCCTGCCAGCAACAACCGACCGCGTCGTCCCGCCGGGGTCGCCGCTGACGAAGAACGGCGGAAATCCACCCTGGATGCTCACTTCCCTGGTTTCTCCAACCACTATAGTGAGACCTGAGACAGGAAAACCCTCTGCGTTGAACAGTTGTAGCGCATCGTCTTCATCTGGCGGAAGCTCAGGGTCTGGGCCAGCACCTGGGCCAGGTGCAGGTGGCGGCGGAGCAGGCCTTGAGCTCGCCGCAGTCGTTGCCTGCGCGCTCGTCGTGCCCAGGCTGAAAACTGTCGGCAGTGGGTTGGCAGTGTTCTCGGTCAAGGTCACCGTGAAGGTCTCGGTGACTTCCACCAGGGTATCAACTCTCACCGCCACCGTAATTTCCTGGGCCAGGATTGTCGTACCAGCAGCGAAGGTCAGCGTGCCGCTGGTAGCGGTGAAATCGCTCGTCGTCGCCGTGTCGCCGCTCGCCACCTCGGTGGCATAGTCCACCACCACAGCCACTCCCGGAGAATCCGACAGGGCCACCATGAAGGTGGCGTTACTGCCTTCGGGCACAGGGCTGTCTGGTCCCGTGATCGACACGGTTCCCGTGCTGCCCTCAATCGTCGCCGTCTCCGTGGCTGTACCCAGGCTGAAGCCGGTCGGCAGCCGGCTGGCAGTGTTCTCGGTCAAGGTCACCGTGAAGGTCTCCCTGTCTTCGACCAGCCCGCCGTCGGTTAACACCGACACGGTGAAGTCCTGGCTCAGGGTGGTTGTTTCTGCAGCAAAGGTCAGCGTGCCGCTGGTGGCCGTGAAATCATTCGTGGACGCCGTGCCCGCCGCAGTGGCGTAGTCCACCACCACTTCCGCGCCCGGAGGAGCCGACAAGGTCACCGTGAAGCTGGCGTCAGCGCCTTCGGCTACATCGCCGCCGCCCGAGATCGATACTGTCGCCATGCCCTCCGCCGTAATGGTCGCCGTTTCCGTGGCTGTGCCCAGGCTGAAGCCTGCCGGTAGCGTGCCGGTCAAGGTTGCCGTGAAGCTCTCGTCGCCTTCCACCAGGGCATCGTCGGTCGTCATCACCGGGAAGTTCTGGGTCAGGGTGCTTGTGTCTGCAGCAAAGGTCAGCGTGCCGCTGGTGGCCGTGAAATCATTCGTGGACGCCGTGCCCGCCGCGGTGGCGTAGTCCACCACCACTTCCGCGCCCGGAGGAGCCGACAAGGTCACCGTGAAGCTGGCGTTAGCGCCTTCAACGACATTGCCGCCGCCCGAGATCGACACTGTCGCCGTACCCGCCGCCGTAATCGTCGCCGTCTCCGTGGCTGTGCCAAGCATGAAACCTGTCGGCAGCGGGCTGCCAGAGTTCGCGCTCAGTCTCGCCATGAAGCTCTCGTTGCCTTCCACCCGCGTGTCGGTTAACACCGGCACGTCGAAGGTCTGGCTCAAGGTGCTTGTGTCCGCAGCAAAGGTCAGCGTGCCGCTGGTCGGCGTGAAATCATTCCCCGCCGCGCTGCCTGCTTCCGCCCTATAGTCCACCAACACTGCCGACCCCGGAGAACCCGTCAAGGTCACCGTGAAGCTGGCGTTAGCGCCCTCGGCGACATTGCCGCCGCCCGAGATCGACACCGTCGCCGTGCCCGCCGCCGTAATGGTCGCCGTCTCCGTGGCTGTGCCCAGGCCGAAGCCTGCCGGCAGCATGCCGCTCAAGCTTGCCGTGAAGGTCTCGTCACCTTCCACCCGGTTGTCGCTTGACACCGGCACGTCGAAGGTCTGCATCAGATCATTCCCGCTCGCGCCCACCGCGAAGGTCAGCGTGCCGTTGGTGGCGGTGAAATCATTTGCCGCTGCCGTGCCCGTCGCGGTGGCGTAGTCCACCATCACTGCGGATCCCGGAGAACCCGTCAAGGTCACCGTGAAGGTGGCGGGATTGCCCTCGGCGACATTGCCGCCGCCCGAGATGGATACCATCGCCGAGCCGCTAGGCGCAATGGTCGCCGTCGCTGTTGGCGTGCTCAGGCTGAAAACTGTCGGCAGTGGGCTGGCAGTGTTCTCGGTCAAGGTCACCGTGAAGGTCTCGGCGCCTTCCACCAGGCTATCGCTGTTCACCGGCACCGGGATGGTCTGGCTCAGGTCATCCCCGGTCGCGCCTGTGGCGAAGGTCAGCGTGCCGCTGGTATCGGTGAAGTCGCTCGCCGACGCCGTGTTACCGCTTGCCACCGAGGTGGCGTAGTCCACCACCACATTCGCGCCCGGAGAACCCGACAAGGTCACCGTGAAGGTGGCGTTGGTGTCTTCGGCCACGGGGTCACTGGGCCCGCTGATTGACACCGTGGCCGAGCCGGCCACCGCAATGGTCGCCGTCGCCGTGTTCGTGCCCAGGGTGATGCTTTGCGGCAACGGGCTGGCAGTGTTCGCGCTCAAGGTCATGGTGAAGTTCTCGGCGCCTTCCACCAGGCTGTCGGTGCTCACTGGCACCGAGATGGTCTGGCTCAGGTCATTCCCGCTCACGCCCGCCGCGAAGGTCAGCGTGCCGCTGGTATCGGTGAAGTCGCTCGCCGACGCCGTCCCTGTTGCGGTGGCGTAGTCCACCACCACCGCCGCTTCGGAGGGACCCGACAAGCTCACCGTGAATACAGCGTCATTGCCTTCGAGCACAGTACCACTGGGTCCTGCGATGAATACCGTGGCCGCATCGCTGGCCGCGATGGTCCCCTGGGCACTCATGGCCGATGGGTCCAGGCTGACACCTGGCGGCAGCGTACCGCTCAAGGTTGCCGTGAAGGTCTCAGAGTCTTCCGCCAGATCATCGTCGGTTACCGGCACGGTGAAGGTCTGGCTCAGAGCCGACCCGCTTGCGCCTGCGGCGAAGGTCAGCGTGCCGCTGGTAGCGGTGAAATCGCTGGTCTCCGCCGTGTCGCCGCTCGCCAGCGAGGTGGCATAGTTCACCATCACAGCCGCCGTGGTTTCGCCGCCCGACAGGGTTACCGTGAAGGTGGCATTACCACCCTCGTCCCCGGTGCCGTTCGCGATGGACAGCGCCGCTCCATCGCTGGCCGCGATGGTTCCCTGGGCCGTGGCCGTGCCCAAAGTGACACCTGCCGGCAGCGTGCCGCTCAAGGTTGCGGTGAAGGTCTCAGGCCCTTCCGCCAGATCATCCTCGGTTATCGGCACGGTGAAGGTCTGGCTCAGATCAGATCCGCTCGCGCCCACGGCGAAGGTCAGCGTGCCGTTGGTAGTGGTGAAATCGCCCGCCAGCGCCGAGTCGCCGCTCGCCACCGAGGTGGCATAATTCACCACCACAGCCGCCCCGGGTGAACCCGACAGGGTCACCGTGAAGGTGGCGTCACCGCCCTCGACCCCATTGCCGTCCGCGATGGACAGCATCGCCCCATCGTTGGCCGCGATGGTTCCCTGGGCATTCGTGGCCGATGGGTTCAGGGTGACACCTGGCGGTAGCGCGCCGCTCAGGGTTGCGGTGAAGGTCTCAGGGCCTTCCGCCAGGCTATCGTCGGTTACCGCCACGTCGAAGGTCTGGCTCAGGGCGTTCCCGCTCGCGCTCGCGGCAAAGGTCAGCGTGCCGCTGGTATCGGTGAAATCGCCCGCCACTGCCGAGTCGCCGGTCTCCACCGAGGTGTCATAACTCACCACCACAGCCGCCCCCGGTGAACCCGACAGGGTCACTGTGAAGGTGGCGTTAGCGCCCTCGGTTCCAGTGGCGTCCGCGATGGACAGCATCGCCGCATCGCTTGCCGCGATGGTCCCCTGGGCCGTGGTCGTGTCCAGGGTGACATTTGCCGGTAGCGCGTTCGCGCTCAGGGTTGCCGTGAAGGTCTCAGGCCCTTCCGCCAGGCTATCGTTGGTTACCGGCACGGTGAAGGTCTGGCTCAGAGCCGACCCGCTCGCGCCTGCGGCAAAGGTCAGCGTGCCGTTGGTAGCGGTGAAATCGCCCGCCACTGCCGTGTCGCCGCTCGCCACCGAGGTGGCATAGTTCACCACCACAGCCGCCCCGGGTGAACCCGACAGGCGTACCGTGAAGGTGGCGTTAGCGCCCTCGGCTCCAGCGCCGTCCTCGATGGACACCATCGCCGCATCGCTTGCCGCGATGGTCCACTGGGCACTCGTGGCCGATGGGTTCAGGCTGACACCTGTCGGCAGCGTGCCGCTCAGGGTTGCCGTGAAGGTCTCGTTGCCTTCCGCCAGATCATCGTTGGTTACCGGCACCGTGAAGGTCTGCATCAGGGCGGTCCCACTCGCGCCCGCGGCAAAGGTCAGCGTACCGGTGGTGTTGGTGAAATCGCCCGCCACTGCCGAGTCGCCGGTCTCCACCGAGGTGGCGTAGTTCACCACCACGGCCTCCGCGATTGTGCCGCCCGACAGGCGTACCGTGAAGGTGGCGTCAGCGTCCTCGGCTCCAGTGCCGCCATCGATGGACAGCATCGCCCCATCGTTCGCCTCGATGGTTCCCTGGGCCGTGGCCGTGCCCAGCGTGACACCTGGCGGTAGCGGGCTGGCAGCGTTCGCGCTCAGGGTTGCCGTGAAGGTCTCATCGCCTTCCGCCAGGTTATCGTCGGTTACCGGCACCATGAAGGTCTGGCTCAGATCGTCCCCGCTCGCACCTGCGGCGAAGGTCAGCATGCCGGTGGTTGCGGTGAAATCGCCCGCCAGCGCCGTGTCGCCGCTCGCCAACGAGGTGGCGTAGTCCACCACCACCTCTGCCGTGGTTGAGCCGGCCGACAGGCGTACCGTGAAGGTGACGTTACCGTCATCCTCGGTTCCAGTGCCGTTCTCGATGGACACCGTTACCCCATCGTTTGCCGTGATGGTTCCCTGGGCCGTGGCCGTGCCCAAAATGACACCTGCCGGTAGCGCACCGCTCAGGGTTACCGTGAAGGTCTCGTTGCCTTCCGCCAGATTATCGTTGATTATCGGCACGCTGAAGGTCTCAGTCCCATCCGCCCCGCTCGCGCGTGCCGCAAAGGTCAGCGTGCCGGTGGTTGCGGTGAAATCGCCCGCCAGCGTCGTGTCGCCGCTCGCCCTCGAGGTAGCGTAGTTCACCACCACCTCTGCCGTGGTTTCGCCGCCCGACAGGGTCACCGTGAAGGTAACGTTACCGTCATCCTCGGTTCCAGTGCTGTCCTCGATGGACAGCGTCGCCCCATCGCTGGCCGCGATGGTCGCCGTGGCCGTGGCCGTGCCCAGGCTGAACCCGGTCGGCAGCGGGCTGGTAGTGTTCGCGCTCAGGGTTGCCGTAAAGGTCTCAGGGCCTTCCGCCAGATCATCGTCGGTTGTCGTGACCGTGAAGGTCTGGCTCAGATCGTCCCCGGTCGCGCCGGCCGCGAAGGTCAGCGTGCCGGTGGTATCGGTGAAGTCAGTGGCCGACGCCGTGCCCGCCGCGGTGGCATAATCCACCACCACTGCCGCGCCCGGTGAGTCCGATAAAGTCACCGTGAAGGTGGCATCATCGCCCTCGTTCACGTTGCCGGTGGGCCCGGCAATCGACACCGTCGCCGTGCCCGCCGCCCCAATCGTCGCCGTCGCCGTCGCCGTGCCCAGGCTGAAACCTGTCGGCAACGGGTTCGAGGAGTTTGCGCTCAGGGTTGCGGTGAAACTCTCGTCGCCTTCCACGAAGCTGTCGGTTAACACCGGCACGGTGAAGGTCTGGGTCAGAGTGGTCGCGCCAGCTACAAAAGTCAGCGTGCCGCTCGTTGTTGTGAAATCACTCCCTGCGGCCGCCGTGCCCGCCGCGGTGGCATAGTCCACCACCACTGCCGCGCCCGGTGAGCCCGATAAAGTTACCGTGAAGGTGGCATCATCGCCCTCGTTCACGTTGCCGGTGGGCCCGGCAATCGACACCGTCTCCGAAACCGCCGCTCCAATGCTGACCGCGTCGCTGGTCAATCTTTCATTGTTGCCGGCATCGTCGGTAAAGCTGACCCGTACCTCAATATCCGCGCCCAACTGCGCCGACGTCGGGACCAGGGTCTGCGCGGTCGCCCCGCTAATGGTCCCGCCATCGGCCAGCCATCGATAGGTGAAAGTCGCGTTGGTAAGGCCATCGACATCGGTAATGCCGCCGGTCTCCGCCGTCAGGGTCGCCCCCACCCGGGGCGTGCCGCTAATGGTCGGTAATCCGCTGGGCGGGTCATTGAGCGGATTAACGGTCACGGTTGCCGTGGCGGGCGTGGCACTGAAGTCAGTGCCGTCAGAGACGCTGAAGGTGAAGGTCGCATCGCCGTTGACATTGGTGGCCGGGGTATAGACCAGAGTCGGAATACCGGCAACGGCAATCACCTGGGTTGCGATCACCGCTGTGCCGTTCAGCGCCAGGCTGCCGCTGGTGCCGGCGGGCAGGGTATCGATGCGCACCGCTGCCAGGCTATCGCCGCTGTCGGTATCGGCAAAATTAAACTGGGCGGCCGCAAAAGTGTGGGCGATATCCTCGTTTGTGCTGACCGCCAGCCCGCTGGTGGTGGGCGGGTTATTGGCGGCGCTGGTCACTGTAATGCTAAAGCTCAGTGAATCCGTGTCATTGTCCCCATTTGTCGCGGTGTAGGTCAGGTCAGTGGTCCCGGCTTGTGTCGGCGTACCAGACAGTATTCGGCTGGTAGCATTAAAGGCCAGTCCAGCCGGCAGAGGAGTCAGCGTATAGGTATTGATACTCGGCAATGAATCGGGCCCGTCCCGCGCCTCGGGCAAAGTTATTGGCATAATTGCATCGCCCGCGGTGAAGGTCTGATTGGTGATGGTTGCCTGAAACAGCGGTCTGATAAAGATTCTGACGGTTGCCGGGGCGGACGATTCCTGCCCGTCATTAACGGTCAACCTGAACATGTACGAGGCCGGGTTAGTCGGTATCACGCTTGGAATGGTGAAGGTTGGTTGTGCGACTGCCGCACTGCTTAAAGTCACCTCGGTGGGGCCGGCAGTCCGTTCCCAGAGATAGATCAGGGCCGAATTATCGCCGTCAGGATCGTCACTGCCCGTGCCATTCAGGGTGACTGTTGTGCCCTTGCTCACCCGCTGATTGGGACCGGCATTGGCGATGGGCGGGATATTGGCGGTGGCGGTGGCGGTGACTGCGATGGCGAAGGGGCTAAGGGCTACCGGCGTGGTGATGATGCCATCGGTGACGCTGATGATGATATTTTCGTGGTTGCCAACATCGGTGCTGGCAGGCGTGCCGGTCAAAGCCCCGGTCGCGTCGTCGAAATCGGCCCAGCCTGGCATATTGCTGATGGCGTATTCCAGCGTGTCGCCATCCACATCATCGCCGCGCGGCGTGAAACTATAGTCCTGCCCTTGCACCACGGTTTTGTCGGGGAGGCCGCTGATGGTGGGCGGGTCATTGACCGGAGTCACGGTCACGGTTGCCGTGGCGGGCGTGGCACTGAAGGCAGTGCCATCGGAGACGCTGAAGGTGAAGGTCGCATCGCCGTTGACATTGTCCACCGGGGTATAGACCAGAGTCGGAATGGCGGCAACGGGAATCACCTGGGCAGGATTAACCGGCGTAGCGCTCGTGCCCAGCGCCAGGCTGCCGTCGGCGCTGGCGGGCAGGGTATCGATGCGCACCTCTGCCAGGCTATCGCCGTCGTCATCGGTAAAGGGAAAGTCGTCCGCCGCAAAGGTATGGGTGGTGTCCTCAGCAATGGTGGCGGTCAGATTGCCGGTGGTGGGCGGGTCATTGACCGGAGTAACGGTCACGGTTGCCGTGGCGGGCGCGGTACTGAAGGCAGTGCCGTCGGAGACGCTGAAGGTGAAGGTCGCATCGCCGTTGACATTGGCCACCGGGGTATAGACCAGATTCGGAATGGCGGTAGCGGCAATCACTTGGGGTGCGGTGACCGGCGTACCGTTCAGCGCCAGGCTGCCGCTGGTGCTGGCGGGCAGGGTATCGATGCGCACCTCTACCAGGTTATCGCCGGAGTTGGCATCGTCAAAGTTGAAATTACCCGCCGCAAAGGTATAGGGGGTGTCCTCAGCAGTCATGACCGCCAGCCCGCTGGTGCTGGGCGGGATATTGGTATTGGCCGAGACGATGTTCAGGGTTGCTGTGGCGGACTCGGCACTGAAGTCAGTGCCGTCAAAGACGCTGTAGGTAAAGGTATCTACTGTGCCAGCGGAATTCATGGCCGGGTGATAGAACAGGATGCCGAACTGGTGAACGGGAATCACTTGCCCCGCGATCACTGGTGTGTTGTTCAGGGACAGTAAACCGGCAGCGGGCAGGCTATCAATGCGCAGGCTGTGTAGCGTGGCACCGTCCGCATCGGCAAAGTTAAACTCGGCCACCCCAAAGTTATGGAAGGTACCCTCGAAGGCTGTGACCGCCAACCCACTCGAGGTCGGCGGGCTATCCGTAGTAACGATGTTCAGGGTTCCCGTGGCGGGGGGGGCACTGAAGTCATCGCCGTCAGAGACGCTGAAGGTGAAGGTCACTGTGCCAGTGGTATCGGCCGCCGGGGTATAGATCAGAGTCGGAATATCCCCAACGGCAATCACTTGGTCCACGGTGACCGGCGTACCGTTCAGGCGCAGGTCGCCCAGGTTGGCGGGGGCGGGCAGGCTATCGATGCGCACTTGTTGCAGGCTATCGCCGATGTCCACATCGTTAAAGTTGAAATCATCCGCCAGGTTAAAGCCGGGATTACCCGCCGCAAAGGTATAGGGGGTATTCTCGAAGACTGTGACCTCCAGCCCGCTGGTGGTGGGCGGGGTATTGGTCCTTCCCACCACTGGTAGCCCTCCCAACGCTGCTAGAAGCAGATCCTCAGCGTTATTCTGAAGATCAGTAAACCTGATTTCCAGATAGATAGGACCGCCGACATTGTCCTCTGTCAGCGTGTAGGTAGCGGAGTTCGCATTCGCGATCGGCACCAGACTTAATCCAAGCCACTGGTAGCTAAAGGCGGACGCATCGGTGGGCACACCATCAGCATCTTCTATGGTAGATATATCCGCCGTCAGGGTCGCGCCCACACGCCTATCATCACCAATGACCGCGCCACCCGTGGCCGGGTCATTGACCGGAGTCACGGTCAGGGTTGCCGTGGCGGGCGTGGTGCTGAAGTCGGTGCCGTCGGAGACGCTGAAGGTGAAGGTCGCATCGCCATTGGCATTGGCCACCGGCGTGTACACCAGCGTCCCAATATCCCCAACCGCAATCACTTGGGGCACGCTCACCGCCGTACCGCCCAGCGCCAGGCTGCCGTTGGCGCTGTCGGGCAGGCTATCGATGCGCACCGCTTGCAGGGTATCGCCGCTGTCGGTATCGGCAAAACCAAACTGGCTGGCCGCAAAAGTATGGCTGCCATCCTCGACCAGCGTGGCCGTCAGCCCGGTTGAGGTGGGCGGGGTATTACTGCCCGCACTGCCGGTGATGGTCGCCCTGGCGCTGGTGGCGGACGGGTTGAGGATGAAAGTTGGCGGCAGGGTGGAGCCGTCGGCCACCGTCAGGGTTAGCGTGAAGGTCTCGTTGCCCTCGGTCTCGCTATCCACCGTTATGGGCACTGTGATGCCCGCGGTCAGATTGCTGTTGCTGGCAAAACCCAGCACGCCGCTGGTCGGCGTGAAATCATTCTCCTGGGCGCTGTCGTCGTTCTCAATGGAGGTTGTATAGAATATTTGGAAGGAGCTCTGCGGCGCAGCCGACAGGGTTACGGTGAAGAAGGCATCATCGCCCTCGTCCACCGTACCGGTCTCCCCGGTCACGGATATGGTATGGAACGCATTGAGGATAGCCGCCGTGGGCGCGCTGGTCAGCGGCCCCTCGTCGGTGCCCTCGGCATCGGTATATTCCACGCTCACGGTGATTTGAGCGTCCACATCGTCCTCGGTCAGGGTGTAGATTACCGAGGTCGCGCCGCTGATGGCCTCGGTCGTGGTGCCGTCGTCGCGGTTCCATTGATAGGTGAATGGCAGGACATTCGGGCCTTCAACATCTTCGATGGCGAAGGTATTGGCGGTCAGGTTCTGGCCCCGCACCGGCGTGCCGGCGATGGTCACCGTGCCGCTGGGCGGGTCATTGACCGCGTCCACGGTCAGGCTTGCCGTGGCGACATCATCACTGAAATCAGTGCCATCGGAGACGCTGAAGGTGAAAGTCGCCTGGCCGTTGACATTGGTCGCCGGGGTATAGACCAGATTCGGAATATCGGCAACGGGAATCACTTGCTCTGCGGTCACCGCCGTGCCGTCCAGCGCCAGGCTGCCGTCGGCGCTGTCGGGTAGCGTATCGATGCGCACTTGTTGCAGGGTATTGCCGCTGTCGGCATCGTCAAAACCAAACTGGTCGGCCGCAAAAGTGTGGCTGTCATCCTCGTCCAGCGTGGCCGTCAGCCCGCTTGAGGTGGGCGCGTTGTTGGCGCTGATATTGAGGGTTCGGCTCAGGGTGCTGGAGGTGTAGGTGGTACCATCGAAACTTACATCAGCGATGAGTTGAAGCTGGCGTCCGCCAGTAGCGGCGGGTGCTGAAAAGGTGATGTGCCGCAGCAGACCCTGCCACCTATCTGGCTCAGAGGCACCGCTGGTGTTCGCAGTAGCGTTGAACAGGAGATGTGGCGTTCCGCTGCCGGCGCCGGCGCCGGTGCCGAAAAACACCGTATACCCGGTCCTGTCCCCAGCACCAAGCGCGGTGGCATCGCCAGCGTCCAGATCCTCCGGGTTCAGGACGCGTATTCTAATGGTATTCGGCGTGCCGCGCACGCTGATGTCGGGAAACATCACCACCGCATCCCCCCCCGGCACGACGGTAAGGCGCGTTGTGGTGCCGCTCAGGTCAGGCCCGACCACCGCCGCCGTGGGCGCGCTGGTCAATGGCCCCTCGGCGTTGTTCTCGGCATCGGTATAGCGCACGGACACGCTGATCTGCTCACCCACATCGTCCGCGCTCAGGGTGTAGCTTGCAGTGGTCTCGCCGCTGATGGGCGTGTTTGCGCCGCTTTCGTGGGTATTCCATTGATAGGTGAATTGCAGGGTATCAGGGCCATCATCATCGGCAATGGCGGAGGTATCCGCCGTCAGGGTTCCGCCCTGAACCGCCCTGCCGTCGATGCGCACCACGCCGCTGGGGCCAACATTGGCATCGGCGACCGCCGCCGTGGGCGCGCTGGTCAGTGGCCCCGTTTCAGCGCCATTCGCATTGGTATAGTTCACGCGCAGGGTGATTCGCTGGCCCACTTCGGCCTGGCTCAGCAGGTAGGTGCGGTTGGTCGCGCCGGCGATTTCCGCGCTGGTGGTGCCGTCGTTTGCGAGCCATTGATACGCGAATACCGACCCCGGTTGCGGGTTATTGTCAATGCCCGAGGTGTCCGCCGTCAGCACCTCGCCCTGGGTCGGCGTGCCCGTGATGACCACCGGCGGCACGCCACTCACCGGCCCGACGGGGTCGCTCCTCAGGCTTTCATTTTTGCCACCAGTGGGGGTAGCCGTATCCTCGTAGCTGACCGTGACGGTGATGAGCTCGCCGGCATCGTCCGCCGTCGGGAGGTAGCTGCGCTCGGTGGCGCCGGCAATATCAACGCCATTGCGCTGCCATTGATAGGCGAAGGTGGAGGCATCGGGCAGACCATCGGGATCGTCCAGGGTGTCAGTGTTCGCCGTCAGGGTCGCGCCCAGCAGCGGGATGCCCGTGATGCGCACCTCGCCGGTGGGCGGGGAGTTTGGCCGTATGTTGACAAGCACCTCGCGCGTGTCGGAAGCGCCGGCGGTGTCGGTTACCGTCAGTTCAAACCCGTTAGTAGTATTAATATTAGTATCAGATGTTGATGGCGGCGCCGTGAAGCTGGCGATGGGCGTGCCGGCTCCGTCCAGGGGAATCTCGCCAAAGAAACTATTTTGTATATGCCGCCAGCGATAGATCAGGGTCGCGGTTTGGCCTAAGTCGGGGTCGGAACTGTTGCTGCCGTCCAGGGTGACCGTATCGCCCGAAAAGACGGTCTGGGTGCTAGGCTGGGGATCAGCATTCGGGTGACGATTGGGAATAGGCGTCTCAGGCAAGAGGACATACTCTACCGTCGCGGTATCCTCCAAACCGTCAGGGTCGGTCACCGTCAAAGAGATGGTCAGAATATCCGCAAATGATTGCCGCTGGCTTATAGTGAGTACGGGGGTGGCGATGCTATTATCCGGCACGGTACCCCCTGGGGTGGCGGTGACCGCGCTCGAAAAAGACCATAGATAGGTCAGCTCATCGCCATCGGGGTCGGAGCTGCCGCTGCCGTCCAGGGTGGTGCTGATTCCCCCGTCCAGGCCGGTCAGGTCCCCTTCGGTGAGCAACAGCGCCGGATCAATAGGCGCGATCACGGCGACCGGCGCAGAGTTCACCGGCACCACCGGCCCCACGGCCAAACTGGTCACGCGCTCAGCCACCCCCAGGCCATCGGTGTAACGCAGCACCAGGCTAATCCTGGCGTCGATCTGCGCATCGGTCAGCAGGTAGCTGGGGTCGGTCGCGCCGGCGATTTCCGCGTTGGTGGTATCGTCCTCTGCAAACCATTGATAGGTGAATGCACCCGCCGTACCTGTAGCGGGCAGGCCATCGGCATCGCCAATGTCGCTGGTATTCGCCGTCAGGGTCTGGCCCGAGCGCGGGTCGCCATCGATGGTCAGGCGACCAGTGGGCGGATTGTTGGCCGCCGATGCGGCGGCGCGAACCCGAACCCGAACCTCGTCGGTGGCAATTTCACCGCTTGTATCGGACACCCCCAAGAGAAATATCAACTCGGCATCTTCACTCAGCCCGCTTGGCGCGGGGAATGCCTGTTGCGCGGCGAAGGGATTCACCAGCAAAATCTCATGGCCACTGTTGTCGTCCTGACCCCAAACATAGAACAAAGGCCCGGGGGCATCGCTGGAACTGCCGCTGGCATCCAGCGTGACCAGAGCGCCCTCGTTGACCACCTGATCCGCCCCCGCATCGGCCACCAGCGGAGCGGCGGGGCCGGTCACCAGCGGGAGGAAAGTATTGGTTACGCTTTCATCCGCAGGAGGGGTGCCGAGATCGGTGTAACTCACCGTAACGCCGATCCGCAGGCCGACCTCGTCCTCGGTCAGGGTATAAGTGCGCATAGTCGCGCCGACAATCGGCGTGTTCGTACCCGGATCGTTTGTCGTGCTGTCGTTGGTATGCCATTGGTACCGGAAGGTGGACACCGCAGGCAGCCCATCGGCATCGTCCACATTCGTGGTAGCCGCCGTCAACTCCTGCCCCTGGGCGAACAGCCCGGCCACAGTAGGCCTTCCGGTGGGCGGGCTGTTGGTCGTCGCCGCTTCAACGGTGACCTCGGTGCTGGTCAGTGTTTCATTGAAACCGTCATCGTCGGTAAATCTGACCCGTACACTAATATCCGTGCCTAAATTCAAACTCGTCAAGGCGAGAGTCTGCAAGGTCTGCCCGCTAAGGTTCCCGTCATTCCCCAGCCATTGATAGGTGAATGTCGCGTTCGCAAGGCCATTGGCATCCGCAATCGCCCCGGTCTCCGCCGTCAGGGTCTCCCCCACCCGGGGCGTGCCGGTGATCGTCGGAAGCCCCGTCGGCGGGCTGTTGGCCGCCGCCGCACCGATATTGAGGGTTCGGGTCAGGGTTCTAACGACATCGTTACCGCTAACAAGGTCCGAGACCGTTAACTCAGCGATGAATCGAACCTCGCGTCCGCCACTACCAGCGGGTGCCTGAAAGGTGAAGTGCCGGAGCAGGTTATGCCACCGCTCTGGGGCTTCGTCATCGTTGTCGGGGGTACTAACGCCGACTATTATGTTTTGCGATGCACCAACACTAGCGATGGGTATAAATGAAATGTCATAATTTCTCCTCTCCGCAGCAGCAGCGAGCGTCACCGCATCGCCAGAGTTCAGATTAGCCGCACTCTCGACTCTTAGTCTAAAGGTATTGGGCCGCCCTGTGTCTATGCTCAAATCGGGAAAGATCGCCACCGGAGCACCCCCCGGCGTGACCGGAAGGGGCGTTGTCGTCCCGCTCAGTTCAAGCGGGGACATCATCGCCACCGCCGCCGTGGGCACGCTGGTCAGCGGCCCTTCGTTGGTGTTCCCGGCATCGGTATAACGCACAGACACGGTGATTTGATCGCCCATTTCGTCCGCGGTCAGGAGGTAGGTTGCGGAGGTCGCGTTGTTGATGGCCGTGTCCGTGCCGCCGGCGTGGGTATTCCATTGATAGGTGAACGGCAGGGGATCGGGACCATCGGCATCGCTGATGCCGCTGGTGTTTGCCGTCAGGGTCACCCCCACCCGGGGCGTGCCGGTGATGGTCGGAAGCCCCGTCGGCGGGCTGTTGACCGCCGCCGCACCGATATTGAGGGTTCGGGTCAGGGTGTCGGGGGAGTCGGAACCACTAGCAGTGTATCGCACCTGAACGAATAATCGAATCTCGCGTTCGCCACTACCGGCGGGTGCCGCAAAGGTGAGGTTCCTGAGCAAATCATGCCAGTTATCTGCGGTTCCGGCTGCACTGCTCGCAAAAGCGGCAAAGAATGTATCATTACCAGGAGCACCTAAAATTTCGGCGCCGGTAAAAAACTGCAGCTGAAACCCGTTCGTATTCGGAGTACCGCTGAAGGCCATGGTATCGCCAGCATTCAAGTCATTCGGGTTCTCGACTCTTACTCTCATGACTACAGGGTTTGCATCTGCATCGCTCACCACCAAATCGGGAAAGACCACCACCGCATCACCCCCCGGCGTGACTGGAAGGGGCGTTGTGGTGCCGCTCAGGTCAGGCGTTTGGGCACTAGCCGGTTGCGCCACCCACAGCAAAGCAAGCAACGCCACCGCACAAAACCGCGCCCTGGCTACGAAGCCCGTCCCCAAAAAATGAACCAGCGACGGATAGGATTTTAAGCTAGACATAATAAATGTTCTCCAGTTCTTGATACGGTTTCTCTTGTTACGGCTCTTGTTGCGCTCTCCCCGACCCTCGTCACCGCTCCCCCGACCCATAACCGCTAGCGTGGAAGCCGATAGATGGGCACTTGGGGGGGGGGGGGGGGGGGGTGTGGAACGCCTGTGGCTGCCGTTGCGGTTGTACTCATATCTCTATCTCTATCTCTTATTATTTATTATTTCTGTTATTTCTATTATTTCTATTCGTGATTCGCGCTTGTGTTCATGCCCTGTGCTTGTGCACTGAGCCTGTGCACTGAGCCGCGCGCTGGCTTTGGAAATCCGCTATACTAACACCATTCTGGCTGGCGCAGAACGAGGAGAAGCATAAATCAGTTATTTCCCGGGGTCAATTTGTGTTGTCCGGGTTCAGTACCTGTGAGACAAATCAGACTGCCTAGTAGTGAGTTCCTGGCGCTGGTTTATTGGTGCTTCCAAGCCAGGCTCATTATGGGGTTGATAGGGCATTATATCGCAGTCTGGACAAGGACCTTGAATTTTTATGGGAAGCGCTGATTTCGCGTAGCCTATACTGTTTAAGTGTTGTATCAGGAAAGCCTCTTCTAGTTACTTTTTTTAAGTAGAGTGAACAGATGAGCAAATTCCGTGGCTTTATCAGTAATGATTCGGTTGGCTTCTGTTTTTAAGGCCGCGATGTTAGCCGTGTGTGCCGCATCGATATCATCGAGCGCGGTCTTCAGCTTAGTATCGAACCGGAAGTATCGTTGCTTGTTGCCGCTCCCTGCACCGTGCATCAGTTGATTAAGATAGTAATCCGCCGCATCGGCCTGGCCATCCATCATGACGCTGATAAGCGGGCGTATCCATTCAAGCTTCCCCCAGTCTTTCGCCTCATCGTAGGGCAGTTTGCGCGTTGCGACCCCCGTTCCGAGGGAAACCATCACCATGTCTTCAGGTTTCTTTTTATGTGTCTTGCAAGCCTCGGCAAAAGCGCACATGGAAGGGTTATTGACAAAAACGCCACCATCCACAAGCACCCGGCGTGTTGATTTTTTCGCCTTGCCTGGCACGATTTCGGGCTCGAAAAATGTCGGGGCCGCGGAGGTCGCCCGCGTGGCATCACGAAGATAGTGGTTGCGGTCCGCGGATTGGCGGGCGCGGCTGGTTTTGAAAAAATAGGGCTCCCGGCGCTCGATATCATAGCTGGTCAGCACTATGGGCTTAAGGCAACTGGTCAGAGTTGCCGTGCCCATGTATTTGGACAGCAACTTTTCCAGGGGTTTTTCATCATACAGGGCATCGGTAAGGCCCCAACCTGAACTCAGTCCATCCCATAAGGATCTGGAAAATATTTCAGCCCCGTGATTCTGGTAAAATTCCAACAGGTCAGTCGCCTTGAATTTTGGAATTTTGCTCCTCCCTTTGGGAACAGTGAGACCGGCTGCCAAAATTCCGCCCGTCGAGGTGCCGACAATGAGGTCGAACAGTTTGCTGACAGGCTTTTCGGTTTCCTGTTCAATATATTCCAGCAGAACCGCCGGGATAAGGCCTCGAATGCCCCCGCCATCAATTGCAAGAATTTTAAACATAAACCCTGCCCCTCTTGTCGAATGAGTCGAATGAGTCGAATGAACTGCAATAATCAGGAATCAGTATTGGGGCTGTCGCAGATAACCTGCATCCCGCATAACTTCTTCTCGCTTTCTCGCTTTCTCGTTCTTCTCTGATCTCAAAAACAGTCAGCAAAAAAAAGACGCTCACTAAGCTACTTGCAATAAGCGTCCTTTAACATCCAGGTAAGCTGATTCAATTAAGTCGCCCAGAGCTTGCTGATCTAACTCTTCTCCGGGCCTTAACTTTACATGCCGCATTCGCTTTCCGGTGCCTTCAAGCAGGCTCTTCGGGTCTGGAAGCAATGCGCCGGTGAAAAAACCGACATTAACATGCGCCTTGAAAACATTAACGTAGCCGAAGGCGGCGCCCTGTACGCATGCCACTGGGCATCCGTCGTGCAGCAATTCGTTAACATCTTCTCCACAGTGCCGAAATTTCACGAACCACTGCCTCGCGATTGCAAACAGTTCACCGGGTTCGCCGGAAAGCCATTCATCTATCTCCGGCAGGCAGGCAACTGCTTCAGAAAATATAAATAATTCACTCGAATTCACGGCAAGGTACCGACCAGGTCAAAGTGTAGAGACTGGCACATCGCATCGAATTACACCATTGCAAAGCTATAGCCTGCGCTGCAAAGTTACAGCCCCCGCGCTTTATCAAACAGTATGTTAAGCATCGCTATCGGTTTTCCGGGTTTCTATCATCACAGCAGGCTTAACGATATTCCGTGTAAGCCGATTCTCAACTGCTGTCAGCTACTACTCATCTACTACTCAACTACTTTAAAGAATGCGCTGACGCGCACTATCGTATTCACTCTTCATTCTGGTGACAAAGTCGGCCGCAGGTTGAATCGTCTTGATTGCATTGATGCCCTGCCCGCAGCCCCAGATATCTTTCCAGGCTTTGGATTTACTACTACCGCCGGAACCAAAACTCATCTTCGATGGGTCACTCTCTGGAAGATTGTCCGGATCCATACCCGCCGCCACAATTGAAGGCTTCAAATAATTTCCGTGTACTCCCGTAAACAGGTTCGTGTACACGATATCATTCGCGGCATAGTCTACCAGGGCTTGTTTATACCCAGGGTCGGCATTCGCTTCTTCGGTGGCTATAAACGCTGAGCCTACATAAGCCAGATCAGCCCCCATAGCCTGTGCTGCCAACACACCATCCCCGGTAGATATAGCGCCAGACAACAGCAGGGGGCCGTCGAACCATTCACGCACTTCCTGAATAAAAGCCATTGGCGACAGAGTTCCAGCGTGACCTCCAGCGCCAGCCGCAACGCATATCAAGCCATCAGCTCCTTTTTCAATTGCCTTGTGAGCGAAGCGATTATTGATGACATCGTGAAAACAAACACCTCCATAAGAATGAATAGCATCAAATACCTCTGTTCTTGCGCCCAAAGAAGTAATGACAACTGGCACTTCGTGTTTAACGCAAAGATCAACATCCTGCATCAATCTATCATTAGAATTATGCACAATCTGATTCACCGCAAACGGTGCCGCAGGACTGTCAGGATTCGTTTGATTGTGGGCATCTAACTCTTCTTTGATGTGGGTCAACCATTCATCGAGCACCTCGACCGGTCGCGCATTCAGAGAAGGGAATGCTCCAATTACGCCAGCTTTGCATTGTGCGGTGACCAGACCGGGGTTAGAGATAATAAAAAGTGGGGCGCCTACTACAGGTAGCGAGAGTTTTCCTCGCAAAAATTCGGGTAAAGCCATTTACAAATCCTTTCGGTTTAAGCCCTGGTTTATTAAAAATGCTATTTACTTTGGAACGCCTTATTTACGGCACGCTCTACTGCGGCATGAGCACCCGTTTTTAACAGAGTGCCGTGGCCAGCAAGAAGTTGATCGAACTTTAACGAGAGCAGCCTTCTGAATTCCGACTCCAAACTCTCTCCCTCTTTGGTCATAAGCTTCAACCAGACAGGGCCAACGATAGTCGTTTTTGGAAAACCTATGAAAGGCATCATGATCTTCGCCACCAGGTTATTGTAGCTATAGTTACCATAGTTCTGAATCGCATCGCAAGTTAGCAGGATTCCCTCATCGCAATTCAGTAACAAGGCACATTCGGGCTGAGCCGTGCCTGAAAATTCGAATATCTCAGCGTCCTCGAAGGGCAGGCTCGCTTTGCTGCTCAGCTCCTTTTCGATGCCTGGCGTGGTGTAACTGGTTCCGCCTGCCTGCGCCCACATACATGCGCCAAATTTTTCAACATAGTAGGGATCATCCACACCATGGAAACAACCCAGTCGAATGACGTGCTTGATTTCACCCAAAGCAGAAAGCTGGGCTTCAACTTTTTCATTAACGCGAACCGGGTTGATAAGTGATAGCTCATTGCCGTTTCGAACGACAGCCATGTTGCGAGTGATTCGAACCATGAGATTCATCTTGATACTTCCACGCAGCATAAAGACCTGGTCGCCAATCTCTTCGAGGTTGCCGTGGGGGTATATTGGAGTGGCTATTGTCATGGGATTCTTCTTCAGTATCAATGGGCCTGCTTGTCAGCTATTCTTCAAGTTTACGCGATTTCCGCCACAGTCACAGCTGCATAGACACAATCCACAGAGACGATAAAGAGATTGGCTGGCAGCCATGAACAATCTATTAGCTCGGGCACCACTGCCGCAGACATTGGCTTAAATCCCTGGTAACCGTATCGGGGCCGGGGATGGTGAGCCGGGAAAGATCGGCAAACTGCTGGTGTGACTAATTCGGCAATGTAAACGCGACCAACGCACCTGGAAAATCAGTGCGCGAACTGCCTATTTGCACAACGATGAACTGCCTGCCCTGGTGCATGTAAGTCATCATGCCGTACTGTCCTGGCGCAGGAAGTGGCACACTGCCCACTATCTCGCCGGTGTATTTATCTCTGGCATTCAGGGTAAGCGGGGCATCGGGAATAAACTGCACCATACCTTCACTCAGTGCGCGGGTCTGCACTAATAAATCATCCATGACCATTTGAATAGACCAACCCACACCACCAGTGTTTGGCACATCGACACCGGCCAGCAGAGGATGATTCTTGATCGCGTCCGAGGTAGAGCCAACCGACAGGGACCAGGTTTTATCCCCGCTGTTCATCTGATAGGCGCTTAGCTCATTATCCATGGGTTGGAAAATACGCAGGCCATCTATCGTGGGAAGGCCGCCACCACCACCACCGGGCAACCAGGCTGCTACTGTTTTACCAGTGGTTGGTGTGCTGTTCGGGGTCGCTACGCCCTCACCTGGCTCGGGATAGTTTGGATTATCTCTATCGACGCCGTGAGTGGGCCGCATAAAACCCGGTGCAAAACAGTTGCGTGCATGAGAGACAAACATTAAGCCGGTACCGGGATCACCCGCCGGTGGATGCGGTATGACATTGCCGCCACCAATGCAGCCTATGTTGTTGATGTAATCGTTTTCATGGCCCTGCGGTAAAGCCGGCACATACAAACCGCCAGCTCGATAGCCGTTTAAAATTACCCTGGCTTGTTCCTTGAGTTCTGGCGTGTAGTCGATCAGGAACTCTTCGGTTAATCCATCCGTTACGATAGGATCTACCGGTTCCGGCCAGGTCGGATACGGTTGGGTGGGGGCTGTGTAATTGCCTGGCACTTGTGTTTGAAAAACCGGGCGGTCTTCAATAGGCCAAATCGGTTCGCCAGTCTCACGATTAAAAGCGAAAATTAAACCCTGCTTGGTGTTTTGAATCAGCGCGGGGATGCGTTGCCCATCCACGGTCAAGCCCATCAACATCGGCGGCGTGGGCAGATCGTAGTTCCATTGATCGCTGCGATGAATCTGATAGTGCCAACGGCGTTCGCCGGTTTGCACATCCAATGCTAAAACACTGCCGCCAAACAGATTGTATCCAGGGCGGTGTCCAGCATAGGATTGCACGGTGGAGGCATTGGTTACCATATAAACCAGGCCGAGTTCTGGGTCAGCAGATGCTGGCGCCCAGGTTGAGATGTCACCGGACCAACGCCAGGCATCGTTCTCCCAGGTCTCATGGCCGACTTCGCCGGGACGTGGTATGGAATGAAACTTCCACAGAAACCCGCCCGTCGCGGCATCGAAGCCCATGATGTCACCTGGCACGTTCTCGATACGGGTTTGACCGTAACTCGGCTGGTGCCCTACCAGCACTATCACCACACCATTCACCACTATGGGTGGCGCCGACGCAGTAACCATGCCCAGCTCGCGGGGAATGCCGTAGTCGGCATCGTAATTACCGCCAGCTACCAGGTAGTCTTGCCAGGGACCCCAATCTTCAACCAATCCGGGAATCAGGTCGATGACACCGGTCTGACTAAAACCATCCAGTGGAACTGGCTCTCCCCAGTTTTCCAAAGGCCGTCCGGTTTTGGCATCCAGAGCCCAAAGAAAGAAGCCTGGTGTAGTGATGTAAACAACACCGCGACCATGCACTTCGGCATAGGCAACCCCTTTTCCATAGGCCTGACGCGGAGACCGTTGGTGTCGAGTAGTGGCGGGCTCACGAAACGTCCATAGGTTTTCCCCGGTGGCCGGATCCATGGCGATGACCTGCCGTCTGGGAGTCGCTACTGTATAGAGCATACCGTCTACATAGACCGGGGTTGAGCGGGAGAAATAATCGAGGTTGGGTCCGAAATTGTCACTACGCCAAATCCAGGCCTGCTCCAGGTCGGAAAAATTACTGGCGTTGATTTGGTTCAACGGAGAGTAGCGGGTGTTGCCGGAGTCGCCTCCCAGATAGCGCCATTCGCCGTTTTCAGTACCCGGCATCCCCTGTGCGGCAAGCTGGTTGCCTAATAGCGAGAACAGTGAAAATGAAACAAATGTGGATGACTTCAAGAGATTGATAATGGATTGCATAGCGGTGACCCTGATGTAACGCCCACGTGACCATTGTTATGGAGCTTCTCGATAAACCAGCTCACGGACTTTTGATTTGGATTTATTGAGGCTGTTTTTATGTTCTTTATGTTCTACCCACAAGACTAAAAGCTATCGGCATCGAAGCCGGAGCAAGCAACGCCGGTTTCTTTTCACTAGCCTTAGCCAGTTCCTTTTCACGAGCCTTAGAATGTGTAACGCAATCTAAGTTGCACAGCACCGGGCTCATCAGTGCCTGATACTGTTTCACCCTCGGCCATGACATAGTTTGCAGTGAAGCGCAGGTCGCTGGTCATGTAATAGTTCAGGCCCAGGGTCATACTGTCTACTTTGCCGCCACGAATCAAGCCATCATTAAGATCCAGGGTACTAAAACGCGCAGCGATTTCCCATGCTCCTGCACCCGCTGAGTCCGCTGAAGGTCTAAGCGTAGCAAACGCGGCATCAATGTTACTGTAAGGGCGGCTATCGTCGGTTAGAAAATAGCTGACATAAACATAGCCACCCTCTGCGTTGAAATCCGACGCAAATTTGCGCTTTACCTTCTGGTTTGTCACTTCGCTCTGTGCGGAAAATCGACCATTCACATAGGACACTTCAAATCCAAGGGTATTACGCTGGTCGATATCGATTAGAGTGCCGGTATCAATTATTCGATGAGAGTCTTGATGAGTTTCCGGTCTCGTTCGAAGCCGCGTTGTACCGTCATCATCATCGTCGCGCGCAATGTGTAAACCCAGGTGCAAAATTTTTCCTTCGCCCAGGTTTGGCCTATAAGCGAAACGCCCTGAAACACCTCTGCCTCTTGCCAGGTTATTCGCTTCATGTCCGTAGGCAGAAATCGCGATGGAATAACGTTCATTCCAGTTCTGATAACCGACACCAACACGGCGCCCCTTCACCAAAGCATTGGGTAGTCCGCGTTCGGTAAAGGTCATGTTGTTGGAACTGGTAAGCTCCTCCAGGCCACCAAATACTTTGAAGTTACCCAGCGTGATTCGTGTATTGTCCAAGCCGTTGTAGCGGATATAAACATCCCTTGATTCAGGTTGATCCGGCGCGAAATCGTATTGGAACTTATAGTCCCAGTTTTCAGTCAGATCGCCCCGGATAAATAATCGCGCACGACGCACTTCGCTGCCATCTTGATATTTGAAGACATCGTTATTGTAGTACGTAGCATCTGCCTGGATGCGGCCACCAAATTCGATGTCCGGCGCGTCCTGCGCATAGGTCTGCCCCGGAGACAGAAACAACAGATAATAGAAGAACAGCAATTTTTTTGTGATATTCACTCAGTCTTCTCCAGCATAACTTACTAAAAAAATAGTGTGGCAGGCAGTATGACAGATAGGTGTTTTTGCCCTGCCACTGCGATACCAGCAGCAATTTTTCAACAACTATTATGCCAATATAGCTTCAAAACTTCGCTGTTTGTTTGAACCCAAATCCCCAGATAGACTACCGCCAGCGCTTCAAGGGACTCTGAATCCCTCTTTCAAGTGTTATAGCTGAGCAATACAGTAGATATCGCAGAGAGGTTTAGTCAAAAACCGTTGCTCTGCGCATGATCAGCCTTCAATTCGCCATTTTGGACGGATCTATCCTGTATAAGCCGTCACTCTTTCCGCTATTGGGTTAAATGGGCGGCGGCTCAAACTCCTTCAGTGCCATTGGCACTCGTTCCAGTCGTATTCGGTGTTTTCCTTGTTCCCTTCTTTGTAATGGGTGTCCCATCTATTCTCACCATCTATTTCCCTTTCCTTGTTCCCTTCTTTTTAATGGGTGTCCCATCTATTTGTCCCATCTATTTTTCCCCATCTATTCTCACATCTATTCCTTAATGGGTGTCCCATCTATTGGTTATCTATTCCCCTTCCGATGAATGGGGATGAATGGGTGTCCCATCTATTCCCCATCTATTCCCTTCCCATCTATTCCCTCCCCCCTTTCCGATGAATGGGTGTCCCATCTATTCCCTATCTATTCTCACATCTATTCCTTAATGGGTGTCCCATCTATTGGTTTTCCATCTATTGGTTTAATCTATTCCCCTTCCGATGAATGGGTGTCCCATCTATTCCCACCCATCTATTCCCCATCTATTCCCTCTTTAGTGGGTGTCCCATCTATTGTTCTCATCTATTGTTCTCATCTATTGTTCTGTTTTGCTAATTGCTAATCCGTTTGCCACTTATTCTGCCCCATGCGCCTTGATAAACGCTTGCCTCGACATGAGGCTCTCCAGGTATCGCTTACAATTCGGTTTATAGCGTTCATTCAAGCCTAGAGAAATTCCCATAAACAGTGCGTAGCCAACCGCGATGTCGGCGATGGTAAAACGGTCTGCGCAGAGAAACTCTTTACCTTGTAACGCGGTTTCGACGCCCCGCAGCCTCGACAAATACCATTTACTATAGTCCTCGACTACCTGCGGTATTTTGCGTTCTTCCGGTTCCAGCCGTGAATAGCGCAACACCAGCGTCTGCGGAAAAGTCAGTGTGGCATCACTGCGGTAAAGCCAGTTCAGGTAATTTCCGTATTCCGGCTCATCGACACCAACTCCAATTGAAGTTGGACCGTGTTTTTCCACCAGATAGTGGCAGATGGCAGTGGATTCGGTGAGGGTCAAATCACCATCTACGAAGGTAGGCACCGTGCCCAGGGGGTTGATATCCAGATAACCCTGATACTCAAACCTTGGCGGAAAAGGCATGGTGATAAGTTCGTAGTCCAGCCCCATTTCTTCAAGTGCCCAAAGTGGTCTGATGGAACGCGCGTTCACGCAGTGATAGAGTTTCATTTCCGTTTGATTCCTGAGCCTGGTTCAGAAGCTCGCTGTAATTAATTGAAAAATAGTCAACTGCATAAAGACTATAGGCTAAGCACTCTGACTAGCATATAGACAGCATAGGCACTGACGAAAATCATGCCTATTGAGCGATTCATTAGTGTTTTGCCGTAGATGAAAATAGGGATTAGAACTGCGGCAAAAATAAGCGACATAAATATGTCCAGTACGCCGCCCGCTGGAACCGCCAGTGGGTTGACCAGAGCGCTAACAGGAAGGATAAAGACGCCGTTAAAAATATTTGACCCGATCACATTGCCTACACAGAGGTCGGCCTCTCCTCTCATTGCCGCGAAAATCGAAGTGATCAGCTCGGGCAAACTGGTGCCGATTGCCAGTACCAACATACCTACAATAACTGGTGGCACGCCCAAGGATTCGGCAAATATTGTGCCGTTATCAATGGCGAGCTGTCCACCGATAGCAAGGCCCCCAATGCCAAGCACAAGCAAAATCCAGTTAGTTGTTTTCTCGGCGTGGGAAACAATATCCAGTCCATCGATAGTAGCCACTAATGGATCCTGTTCCTGGCGAATAAAATCCGTGACTGTTATATAGATAAAAATACCGAACAACAAAAGCATAACAAGGCCATCAGAACGGTCAATGACTGGCCTCTCCCCTCTTAGTAAGGGATCAAGGGTCATGAATAGCAAGACGGTAGTGGCTAACAATAACAAGGGAAGCTCACGACGAATAATCTTGCCCTGCAATGACATCGGCGTAACGATTGCCGCCGAGCCTAGAACGAGTCCGAGGTTTGCAAGATTGGAACCCGTGATATTTCCGAAGGCAAGCTCAGTTTGATCTTCCAGGGCACCCAGTACATTAACCACCAATTCCGGCGCACTGGTTCCGAAAGCCACAACGGTCATGCCTACAACCAAAGGTGGAACCCCGTAAGCCTCTGCTAAACCTGATGCGCCGCGTACCATAGCGGCTCCACCGCCCAGCAGTAGCATTAGCCCCAGAATTAGTAACAACAGTGTAATAGACTTTCCCTCTACCTGGTGAAGACCGGAACACCAGCATAACAAAGTAATCGCTGTAACGGGTTGGGCTTTATCGATCAGGTTTTCATTCAGGATTAGCGCCCGTATCCGTTTGATCAATTTTCAGGCTCAGGCTTAGCCAAACACACTTACCGGTGTACACTCAAGAGTTTGTCGGACTTAACACTGTCCTGCTGCGGAAAGCATCGACGACCAAGGTAATCAAATTTAGCACGCTGAATTTTAAACACAGCTTGTGTACCCTGCCTCATTTGCTTTCACAGCAACAGTTCGATAAGCCCTTAGCCCAAGATTGCCAGGCAGACCAATCATGTCAAAACCCGTTCTGATCATTCAACTTCGCCCAGACGATGCCACCGCGGACAATGAGTTTGCAGCCATAAAATTCTATGGTGGACTGATTGATGCCGAAGTCGAGCGACTACGAGTAGAGCGCTCCAGCAGACAGAATATAAATTTGAACCGGTATTCGGCCATCATAGTGGGCGGCAGTCCATTCGATGTCAGCACCCCGCGGGACAAGAAATCTCCCATTCAACTGACTATCGAATCCATCTTTGAACGCTTATTTGATGACATAGTGGAACAAGACTTTCCTTTTCTTGGTTGTTGTTCAGGAAACGGTTTGTTGGGGAATTATCTAGGCGCGCCTATTTCTGACAAATTTGCGGAACCTGTAGGTGGTTCAACAATTCATCTAACCAGTGAGGGCAGGAATGATCCCTTGCTGAAGGAGCTACCGGATTCTTTTCGAGTCTTGCTGGGACACAAGGAAGCCTGTGATGTTACGCCTCCGGGTGCGGTACTGTTGGCCAGCAATGCAAGCTGCCCGGTGCAAATGTTTAGACTCAAAAACAATATCTATGCGACGCAGTTTCACCCAGAGGCAGACGCCGCAGGATTTGCTGTTCGCATAAACGTCTACAAAGACTGCGGCTACTTCCCTGCCGAATCGGCAGAAAAATTGATTGCGGCTATTGAGAATGAACAAGTACCAGAGGCACAATTACTACTTAGCCGATTTGTAAACGCTTATAAAACCTAGCCTGGCAAGGCTTCTGCTTTGCTAATGAATGATATGGCTACATTGCCGGGTCTATTCCCGCGTGCCTTTTACCAATTTTTTTTGATGAGTGATGGAGTAAAGATGAAGATGAAGCGACAATATTATAAAGAAGCCCGAAACCCGTTAACCGCAACATTACTATTTCTTCTACTATTAGCCCCTGGTAGCGCAGCATTCGCCGTGGATGAAATAAACACAACCTTCTTTGGCAACCTGGCTATTGAAGGCTACGATGCGGTGGCCTATTTTACCGAAGAGCAGGCAGTTAAAGGCGATGGAGATTTTGAGTTCTCCTGGAAGGGAGCCAATTGGCGCTTTGCCAGCGCCGCCAACCTTGCCGCGTTCCAGGCGGAGCCTGAAAGATACGCACCCCAGTATGGCGGCTATTGCGCCTGGGCGGTCTCGCAAAATGACACGGCCAGTATCGACCCAACACAATTCACTGTCTACAATGGAAAACTGTATTTAAACTATAACAAGAAAATAAGTTCGCGCTGGAAATCAAATAAAGACGCTTTCATTGTCGATGCAGACCGCTATTGGCCTCAACTGCTGCAAGACTAAATACAAAAACAGTTCCGCAAATCAGGGTTGTGTTATGGAAAAAATAGTCAAATGGGGACTGCCCCTGTATATCGCCTTTGTGTTTCTACAATCACTGTTTTTTAAGTTCAGTGGATCGGAGGAAACGGTGATCATTTTCAACACCATAGGAACCTGGATGGCCGACATTGGTCTACCTCAGGGTTTTGCCGAAGGCTTTAGCAGTTATGGCGGAACCGCAACCGGCGTAGTTGAGCTTATTGCAAGCATACTGGTGCTGGTTCCAGCAACGCGGGTGTGGGGAGCTCTGGCAGGGATCATGGTGATGTCTGGCGCTATCTTCTTCCACCTGTTTACACCGTTGGGCGTAATTCGAATAGTAGACGCCGCCGGTAACACCGATGGCGGCCTGTTATTCATTATGGCTTGTGGAGTTTGGCTAAGCTGCCTGGTTCTTCTCTATGTAGACAGGCTACGACTACCTGGCCTACCAGGACGCCAGGGAAGCTAAGGGAAGCTATTACTGAGAAGCCAGGGGTCTGACTTTGTCGATTGCAGCAGCAGTCTTTATGGTTTGGATGTTGCGTATGGTTTGGATGTTGCATAAGTTCACAAGACCTGTTCACAAGACCTGTTGGCAATCAATGAGGCCTCGCCCTGAGTCTGAGATATCCGGTAAGTCATCAGATCAACTCGGCAGATTAACTTGTCTTTGGCCTCACACTTCCGGGCAATGAGCCGGAGACCAGTGTTGTTTGCGAACAATCAGGAGAAGGCCCTGATTGTCCTCAACCAGCACCATCGCGACAGCGTTCTTGCTTCGGTACTGAATTCAAGAATGGATCCCACCATTGTGCAAAACTTCATGGGAAAACCTCAGACTATGAGTCCAGAAACGCTGGCGTGAAATAGCTTTTTACTCGGGCGCCAATTATTGCTACTGTCTGGGAAAGCGATACCAACGATCAATAGGTCTGAGGAGAATAAAATGCGTTTTATCCCGCCGCTGGCACTGGCTTTATCGCTATTTGTGCCGCTGGCTTCAGCCCAAATTCCCGCCGAGGAAATCTCTGTTGAAACCATGTCCGATCCGGGCCCAAACTGGTTTATCTCTAAAACCGGTAACGGTGGCTATATCTTCGATGCGGCCACCGGCGAAATGCAGGGCATGTTATCCCTGTCTCGTTACACCCCTGCTGTCACCAAGTGGGTTCCACGTCGAGAGTTTTACGCGGCCGAATCCTATCTCTCTCGCGGTGTACGTGGTGAACGAACAGACCTGGTTGCAGTCTACGATTTTGAAAATCTGAGCCCCATCGCCGAAATTATCATTCCAAACCACATGGCACGGCTGTCTGTTCGCAACCACCTCGGGCTAATGAATAACGGCAGGCATCTGGCGGTTCTCAATATGAATCCTGGGCACTCTGTTTCTATAGTGGATATACAAGACCGCGTGTTTATCTATGAAGCGTCAACTCCTGGCTGTGCGGTGATTATGCCAGTGGCCGACAGCGACTTTTTGCAAGTTTGTGGCGACGGTAGCTTGCAACTAATTCAACTGGATCTCAGCGGTTTCGAAGAAAACCGTGTGCGCAGTGCTATTTTCTTTAATGTGCAGGACGATGCCGTATTCGATCGAACAGCACGCAGCACCGATGGTTGGTATCTGATAACTCACTCAGGCACTGTCTTTGAGGTAGGGACTCAAGGGTCTGAAATCGTGATCGGCGAAGGCTGGAGTGTCGTGCCAGAAGGCGAAGAATCCTGGCGCCCTGGAGGCGACGAATTCATCTCGGCCCACCAAAGTAGCGGCTTGCTGTACGTTGCCATGCATCAAGGAGAGGTAGACACACATCACGAACCCGGCGAAGAGATTTGGGTTTTGAATGCCAATACCAATAGACGATTACATCGCATCGAACTGGAGGTTCCTGCGACCTCGTTGATGGTGACTCAAGAAGCAGAGCCTAAACTGATTATCGCCGACGATAACGGCGCTACCCATGTTTATGATGCTCTAACATTTTCCTTCGAGCGCACAATCCAAACACCAGGCGCCGCCATGTTCGAGGACTTCTAAGCTGTGATCGATCCCGTTATTCTGCGAATAATTTCCCTGAGCTTTGCGCTGCTATTTCTGCTGGCAGCGGCACACAAGTTCAGCAACCAACTTCATTTTCTAGCAAATCTTGAGGCCTATAAAATTCTACCACTGTCGGTGTCTGGCTGGCTGGCCAAACTAATCCCGGTTCTCGAACTGGCCCTGGGTTTGGCTTGGCTGGCCCAGGGCGTTCTATTCATTCAAATTGGATTTGTTCCACTAATAAGCCTGATGCTGTTAGCTGCCTACACAATGGCCATCGGTATTAATTTGAAACGTGGCCGCGCCTACATAGATTGCGGCTGTAGCTTTTCCTCTTCCGGCTCATCAGACAATGGCGCTGCTGATCAACAACTGTCATCTGGTCTTGTGTTACGAAACCTCGTTCTAATCTTTGCGATACTACTTGCGGAACTGCCTGCTGCGGATAGAGCGCTACTGCTGGTGGACTACTTTGGTCTTGCTGTTTCCGTCGTTGTAATCACCTTGATCTATGGCGCCTACAATCAATTACTAATCAACAGAAACACGATTAACTCCTGGCGACAAGACAATGCCTGACGCCTTGTTGATTTCCAATGTCGTATTATGGGTTCTGCTGATACTGCTTTCACTTTTAGTGTTAGCGCTCACCAGACAAGTAGGCATTCTGCACGAACGAATAGCACCCGCAGGCGCTCTAATGCCAACTAGTGGGCCCAAGGTAGGCGAATTGACTGAGGCGCTTTCCGTAACAGGCATTGATGAGCAGGCGCTGACTCTGGGTGGGGCAAACAGTAAAGGTCTTGCCTGCTTTATTTTGTTTATTTCACCTGGCTGCCCCGTATGTAAGTCGCTGGTACCGACTGCAAAGTCCTTAGTCAATTCAGAAAGCTCACGCATGCAATTAGTCCTGGCCAGCGACGGCGATGAATTGGAACAGCATCAACGCTATGCGAAAGATCTAGAGCTAAATAACCACCCTTACGTCTTGTCAGAAAAGTTAGGCAGAACCTATGAAGTAAGCAAACTGCCTTTCGCTGTGTTAATTGGTGCCGACGGAATACTTAAGAGCAAAGGCCTGGTTAATACGCGTGAGCATATGGAAAGCCTGATCGAATCAATGGATTCTGGCATTGTTACGGTGCAGGAATATATTGACAGCACACAGAATCAACAAGAACAAGATAATAAAAAAGAATTTGAGCCTTCAGCGATGGAACAAACATCATGAATATCGAAAAATTTGTAGAACGTGGTTACTACTGGGTCGACGATCATGCACGGCAATCGAGCCTGGCATTAGCACGAAAACTGTCGAGACGAAATTTCCTTTCACGTCTAGGCTCGCTGCTCGCTGGCACCGCTGCATTCCCCCTGTTGCCGGTTGCCCGATCTTTCGCTCAAAACCCGGTAGAGGAAGTTGGCGACCCCCAAAGCTGTGAGTACTGGCGTTACTGTGCCATGAGCGGCACGCTATGTTCTTGTTGTGGAGGGAGTTATACCTCCTGCCCTCCTGGCGCTGAGCCATCGCCTATCACCTGGGTTGGCACTTGCCGCAATCCCGTAGATGGCAGGGACTACTTGATGTCCTATAACGACTGCTGTGGTAAATCCGTCTGTTCACGCTGTGGCTGTCACAACACTGAAGGTGACAAGCCGGTTTACTTCAACAGTAATAGCAACACTGTGTTGTGGTGCTTCGGCACCGAGAATGGAAACACCAGCTATCACTGTACGGTGTCTCTGGTGCTCGGAAACAGCGACGAACAGAATTAGAACCAAGCCGGGATAATAGCCTTGTCGAACAGAATAATGTCCATTGCTAAAAGCGTTGCCCTGATTGCCTTACTAAGTTTAAGTGATAGTAATTATGCGGCCAGCCCGCGCATTAACTATTTACTCTACTGTACTGGCTGTCACACCGCTGATGGCGCCGGGAAACCGCCTAACGTGCCAACGCTGCGTGAGGAGCTGGGGCGTATGATGGCTGTGCCAGCGATGCGCAGCTATCTGATTCGAATTCCGGGTGCGTCTCAGGCACCTCTGACTGATGCCGAACTGGCCGATGTAGTCAATTGGGTGCTGCAAGAATTTAACGACAATACCCTGCCCGGCGATTTTAAGAAGTTCAGCACTGAAGAAGTGGCAGAAGCACGTGGCAATATTCTGGCCGATCCGCTCAGATATAGAACTGAACACTGGAAGGCCTATGATGAATAGCGCTTCTCGACGGAAAGCCAGGATGCAGATCTACTTTTCTTTCTAACAGAGTCGAGATAAGCAGCATCAAGGGATTCACAATCAGGTGATACTATGAAGATACTACTGATCTATCCACAAATTGACGCTCCCCTGGGAACCAATCACGGCATCGCCGCACTCGCTGGTGTACTACATGCAAACGGCCATCAGATGGACTTGATGCACGTCTCAGAAAAATACGAGCCAGTTCCAAGCAGCGAAGAAATTATCGAGTACATCAGCGAAACCAAACCTGGTCTGATTGGTTTCTCAGTGATGTCTCAGCAATATGAGTGGGTAGTTGAAAAGAGCAAAGCAATTCGAGCAGTCATGCCGCAAATGGTTCAAACCATAGGTGGTGTGCATTGCACCATGGTGCCTGACGAAGTGCATAAATCAAAACTATTCGACTATGTTTGCGTCGGCGAGGGTGACTGGGCGCTATTGGAACTGATGGACGCTCTGGAGAATGGAGATGCTCCTCAAACGCTTGCCAATTTCCGATCCTGGTTGGCGGGTATGCCGGTTTCCAATCCTGTTGCTCCTTTTCCTGATCTCAACAAACTTCCACCGCTGGATTACAAGGTCTTCGATATGAAGGCTGTCATGAAAGAAACACGCGGCTGGATGGGAATTCTTACCTCGCGGGGTTGTCCTTATAAGTGCACCTATTGTTTTAATATCGAAATAGTCGATCAATATATTGAAGATGGTGCTGCGAAGAACGTAAAAGACTTTCTTCGCCATTTTCCAGTTGACGTAATGATGGAAGACCTAAAAAGGCTTCTACGCGAGAACCCGGAGATAAACACCTTTATTTTCGATGACGACCTTTTCACTTTAAACACTCCCTATGTTATAGAGTTTTGTGAAGCCTACAAGAAACACAAGGTAACTGTCCCTTTCGTAGTAAATGGCCATGTGAACTGTTTCGAAGAAACCGCAGCCAAGGCCTTGAGCGATGCTGGTTGCATCATTGTGAAATTTGGCTTGGAAAGCGGATCAGCACGGGTACGTCGCGAAGTGCTCAAGCGCTACATGAAGAACGAACAGATAGAGCGTTCTTTCTATGCGGCGCACGCTTACCACTTACACAGTTCTGCATTTATTATGTTTGGCCTACCCTATGAATCGCGTGATGAAATTATGGAAACTATTCAGCTCTGTGCCAAGGTTAAGATGGGTCGTTTCCGATGGGCGTTATTCTTTCCCTTCAAAGGAACAGCAGGATACGAGATCGCCAAACCGTTGATTGACGAATCCAAAATGGCGGGCAAGGGAAACTATTTCGATGGCTCCTGCCTGAATTTTGGCGAGGATCACGATCTGTTTCTCGACAAATTGTCGAAACTCTGCAATTGGTATGTAAATGCCGAGACTGATTGGGATTGTGCCCCATTGTATAGAGGTTTGGTGGAAAAAGTAGAAGCGATGGACAAGGACAGCTGGCTTGGCGAGTGCGATGATCTAGTGGCCTACGACCGCGACTTGTCGGAGCAGCTAATGGCGGAAGACAAGATTCACTATACGATTCGCTATTCAAATGTAATGGGTGTTCGTTCTGACTACATCAAGCAGGAACGAGAACAAATGGCCACTGGTGAGATTACAGAAGCGGTTGCCTACACGCTGGATCAGAGTTAAGACCTTGGTGAAATTCAGGAGTTGTGGCCAGTAAAGATAGCCATGTCAGAAAATCGAACGCCAATAGCTGATTTGCCGCCATGCTAGCCTCTCTTAAAGCAATCAGTAGCCTGGTAGTGCGTTGCCCTAATTGGGTGGGCGATATCGTTATGGCCACCCCCGTATTCGAATGCCTGCGACACAATTTTCCTGCAAGCACTATCACCGCCTGCATAAGGCCTTATGCGAGAGGCATTCTGGAAGACAGCCCCTGGTTCGATCATATCGTCGACTGTGACGACAAGAGTCTGTCCGGCATGCGAAAAATTCGCGGCGAACTAAAACACATACGGCCTCAAGCGGGCCTGCTGCTTACCAACACCAGCCATTCATTCATTACTTTTAAGCTGGCTGGTATTCACGCTATCTACGGTTATCGTCGCAATATCAGAAAGTATTTCTTGAGCGGAGGCCCAGAGCCTGAGAAGGAAGCCATTCCGGAAAATCCAGCCAGAACCCGATTCAAAGCCCAAGCCATGCAGGACTACTATCTGGCCTTATGTCGTTACCTGGAATTAGAACTGCCGAAGTCTCCACGGGCCAGGCTGTATATCTCGGACCGATTAGCCAAACAAGGTGAATCCAGATTACACAGCTACGGTATTGCACAAGAAGATCTGCTTATAGGCCTTAATCCTGGCGCCAGCTTTGGTTCCTCCAAGTGTTGGCCCGCAGAATATTTTGCGCGGCTTGCCGAACTGTTACAGCAGCAACATCGGTGTAAACTTCTGCTATTGGTCGGCCCTGGAGAAGAACAGATAGCAGCCGAGATTATTCGACGAAGTAACGCCAACATCGTCGACACGGCCGCCGAGAAAATAGATCTCTCCCAGTTGAAACCACTAGTCAAACGATGTGACTTACTAATCACTAATGACACTGGCCCGCGTCACTATGCCGTCGCCTTCGATACTCCCAACATTGTGCTTATGGGTCCAACCAATCCGCTGTACACGGCCACCAGTCTGGAACGCACAACTGTGCTGCAACGCAATCTTCCCTGTGTTCCCTGCCACAAGAAAACCTGTCCTTTGGGTCACCATGCCTGCATGAAAGAAATAACACCCGATACTGTAGCCAAAGAAGCGAACAGAGTGTTGCAGGAAGTGCGGCAATGAGACCCCGCTATTATCAAAACAGATGGGCTCTGCTGAAAGATGCCCCGGATGCGCCGTCCCTGGAATCTTTGTCTCAACGCATAGCCTCTACTTTTATTGACCGCCATTTTTACAGCGATGAATACAACCAGGACTGTATTCATCTGCTTTGTGACATGGCCACGCACTTCAATGATTCGGCGCTAAATCAGATCGCGGCGGGAGCATTATTCGGTACTATCATCGAGAGACTATGCGACAACTTCGAAGAATTGCAGACCAAAACTTATAATCGCCTGATGTGTCAAGTGGTTAGTTTTCTACGCAAGCAGCCAGATGGCAAAGCACTAAATGAAGAACTAGATAGTTTTCAACTCCGCACAGAACAGCAACTCTATCGACGCATAGAGTCAATTCGCTTGAACCCCGACGAACGTTTAGCTGACTCTCTCCACGCCAGGAAAATACTCATCCTGTCTCGCGTTACTATAGGTGCCGACGTTGCCATAAGTAGTGTGATCTGCCAACGCCTGGCAAGAAAATTTCCACGGGCTGAGATCACAGTAATCGGCAATGCCAAACTAGAGCAAATCTTCTCTGTTCGATCAGGAATCAAAATTCGCGCGCTGCACTACGCTCGTCGTGGCGGATTGATGGAACGGTTTTTTGTTTGGCTGGAACTACTAAAAGAGGTGCGCACAGAGATAGCCGGGATCGATGTAAACGAATACCTGGTGTTGGACCCGGATTCGCGCTTGACACAATTGGGCGTGCTGCCGCTAGTGCCTGATACCAATTATCGATTTTTTAGTAGTCGGGGAAAGCAAGGCTACTGCAGCAGAGTGCCGATTGCTGAGCTTACCAACCTCTGGCTGGATAACATCCTGGCGGAGAATGAATTTTGCTTTCCGAAAATATGGCTCGATGAGAAGAGCCTCGCCAGCGCGAGGCATCTGCGAAGCGCTAGTGGTTCGTGTAAACTGATTAGTCTAAATCTTGGTGTTGGTGGTGATGTTCGCAAACGAGTACCCGGTAAATTTGAAACTGAAATGGTGCTGGCGCTATTGGCCGAGGAAAATACCCGAGTCGTTCTTGACCTGGGTTTCGGCAACGAAGAAACAGAGCGTAGTGAAGCGATTCTTGAAGTCGCCAAAAAACAAGGTTTCCACTGCCAGTCGCTAGACTTTGTAAAGCTCTCTAATGTAGATGAAAACTGTCAGTTGTTAGGCCTGAATTGCTCGATAGCCGAGATTGCTTCTGTAATAGCCTGTAGTGATGAATTCATTGGCTACGACTCAGCCTGCCAGCACATCGCTGCCGCTGAAGCTGTACCCACTTTCACTATCTTCGCCGGCACTAACAATGTACGTTTCATCCGCCACTGGCACAGTAGTGGTCCCAATGTCAGCGAAATAGTCTATGTCGATACAGTTTCCAAACATAAAACCATCGACAATCAGGACATCATCGCGCGGCTAATGGATTTGAGACAAACCAGCGGCTAGCCTCAGCCTCGCCTGGCGAATTACACAGCGGGAAAAATTGTTAGCGACGGGCAAAACTACAAGCTGGTCAGCGCCGAGTAATTGGGATCCGTATAAGGGTTTTTGATAGCAAAGAAGGGATAGACTTGGTCCGAATTAGCTTTTATTCTTTCGATGAACCAAGCGGAGATGGAAACAATCATGAAATCTTTTGCCATCGCCATGTGGCTGTTGTTCTTTGTTCCTTCAGCTTTGGCAGTCGAAGAGAGATTCCCCGGCATAAAAGCCTTAATGACCGCCGAGGAATTAGCAGCATCGGGCGTTGATGAGCTTTCTCGACGCGAGTTAGAAGCGTTGAATAACTGGTTGATTCGCTACACAGCCAACGAGGCTCCTGCCCTGCAAGCGGAAAATGAAGAAGTCATTGACCTAGTGAAACAAGGAATGACTTCAAGAATCGTTGGGGAATTTAACGGCTGGTCGGGCAAGACCCGATTTTTTTTGGAGAATGGCCAGGTATTCGAACAAAGGCGTCCTGGCCGCTGGAAGATAACTCTGGATAGCCCAGAAGTGCTGCTAAGACAAAACTTTATGGGTGCCTATGAACTTGAAGTTGTCTCAGAAGGGCGCAGCATAGGCGTTCGTCGCATCAGCAAATAAACCTCCATCACAGAGACTGAACAGGAAGAATAGAATATGCGTCCTTTTATAATACTTATTTCTCTACTCATCGTTGGCTGTAGTGATAGTGATTCTATCAAGCCTGCTCAGTCGGAATCCGGTGCAAGCGCTGAATCTGTTGCAGACGAGATCCTTGCCCGAGAAAGCCAACGATTTATTGCCTGGCTGGATGCAGAATACGCCGAGGAGTTGGATTTTAGCCCGCTGAACAAAACACGTCAGGGTGACAAAAGCGCCCACGGCCAGCTCGATGATGTGTCAGAAGCTGCCCTGGAATCGCAACTGCAATGGCGAAGAGACAGCGTTGCAGAAATGCGCTCCAACTTCGACCGGGAACTGCTGGATAAACAGGGTCAGCTTTCATGGGATCTATGGGAAACTGTTCTTGCCGACAGCGAACGCAACGCTCCCTTTCGCCGCCATCGTTTTATCTTTGGCCGTAATGGGCCACAGTCAACTCTCGCTAACAGCTTGATCAATTATCAAGATGTACAAAACGAGAGTGATATGAATGACTATATCTCTCGCCTCAATCAGTCTCAACGCTATTTGCTGCAATACCTGGAGCGTGCCAGATTGGCGGCGGCTGACGGAATTCGCGCGCCACATTTTGACTATCAACAGGCCATTAGTGAGGCTCGGCGTGTGACCACCGGTGTGCCTTTCGATAAGCAACAGGATTCCGCTCTATGGGTAGACATTACTGCGAAGATCGACAATCTGCTCAAAGCAGAACAAATCGACGAAGCAAAGGCGATAACACTAAGCGAGCAGGCTCGCACAGCGCTGTTAACCAGCTTCGAGCCTGCCTTGGATGACGTTGTCAGTTGGCTGGAAGCTGACTTTAAAAATGTGTCAGATGTGGCCAAAGGAGCCTGGTCTCTTCCTGATGGAGAAGCCTATTACAATTCACGTTTAGCCAGTATGACTACCCTCCCACTCAGCGCCAGGGAAATTCATGAAACTGGCATTAGCGAAGTTGCACGCATTCAGGCTGAAATGGAGCAGATCAAACGACAGCTAGAGTTTGAAGGGTCTTTGCAACATTTCTTTACTTATATGCGTGAAGAAGATCAGTTCTACTTTCCTTCCACCGATGAAGGTCGTAATAGCTACTTGAATCTTGCCGATGAAATACTGGCTGAGATGTATAAAAAGCTCCCCGACTATTTTGGTATTTTGCCGAAAGCAGACCTTCAGGTTCGCCGAGTTGAAGCGTTTCGAGAAACGGCGGGTGGAGCAGCCCATTATGCTCGTGGCACGAAAGACGGTTCTCGCCCTGGCACCTTCTATGCGCACTTGATTGATATGCGTGCGGCGTCAATCTTCCGGCTCGAAAACCTTGCCTATCATGAGGGTGTCCCTGGTCACCATATGCAAATATCTATTCAGCAGGAATTGGAAAACATTCCCCGTTTTAGAACAGCCAAGGGTTACACTGCGTTCAGTGAAGGGTGGGGGCTATATGCTGAATACCTGGGCAAAGAGATGGGTTTTTACAATGACCCCTATGCAGAATTCGGCCGTCTATCAGGCGAAATCTGGCGTGCTGTGCGGCTGGTTGTTGACACCGGCATTCATGCAATGGAATGGACCCAGGAGCAAGCTGTGGCCTATGCGCTGGAAAATTCCGCCAGACCGGAACCCTCAGTGCAATCGGAGATTCGACGCTATTTTAACAACCCGGGCCAGGCCACTGCTTACAAAATTGGCATGCTAAAAATACAAGAGTTCAGAGCCAAAGCCGAGCTTGCGCTGGGTGACGACTTTGACGTGAGGGCATTTCACGACACAGTGTTAGGCTCAGGCCAGCTACCTATGACCATTTTGCAAGCTGAAGTTGATCGATGGGTCGAGGGAGCAGGAAACTAAACGAAAATCTTTGAATGTGAAAACGAAATGTACAGCAAGCAGGCGGTAGAATTTCAGCGCATTCATCCCGGTTCGATTCAAGGCCCACCATTAGCTGTTTATTAACTCCTTGCACGAGTCTTTGCCCAAAGGTAGGCGGGTAGAGCCAGAGATAGACCTATAAAAAGATTCATTGCGATGAATAACCAAGGCTTGGGCCCCTGCTCCTGATTGGAAAACATATAGATCCAAAACACAAAAGAGCTAAGCAAAAGGTCTGCTGTGAAGCCCGCTGTTGCGCCATTAGCGAATAGGGCCTGGGCAAAGGACAGGATACTGACCCCCTGCTCTGCGCCGAAGCTGGCAAAGAAGGCCAGCGGTATAGCGGCGCCAAGAATAGCTAATAACAGGTAGGTGGTCTTAAGATTCATCTCATTCTCCCTGGAAAGCCAAGGCCGCATTAAGCAGCTAGAACTCTCGAATTTCATGGCTTTGCAGCCTGCATGAGTTTTTGTCGGCCTATACTCTACAAAAAGTAGTAGGAGCTATTCAATTACCCAACAGGTATATTGTTAGCCATCGGCAAGAATAGACCAAAAATACAAGGACACAGCAAGGGGCCAATCTATTGAGGCCTGGATCTGCACAGCTGAATTTTTATGTTATTCTGCTATCAAATTCTCTTCCAGGCCTCCGTTAGAAACACCTGGACGAGGCGTTTGCCAGAGCAGGAGTCAAAAATGAACAAAAACCGAAAGCTACTTTCTCCAGGCCTTATTTTGTTGGCAGGTCTGAACGCCTTTGGCAACAGTGCGGCGCAGGATGCAGACTGGGTTGATCTGGCCGTCCATAATTTTGGTGCACCCATAAACACTATGTGGGCAGAAGGGGAATTATCCTTTGCCGCTGACGGCACCCTGGTTTATTGCAGTGCCAGAGAAGACATGGCTGTCGCTCCAGGTGATCCTAAAGATCTGTACATCGCGACTTTTAATGCCGAAACAGGCAACTGGAACACACCTGTGAACATGGGCATTCCTATCAATGCGCCACCAGCCACCGACGTTGACCCACTTCGCACAGGTGATGACCGCGAGCCGTGGATAACAGCCGATGGAAATACCATCTATTTCAAGTCTGACAGGCTTGCCACCAGCAGTCCGCGCAATGCCAACGACCTGTTTGTTACCCACAAAGTAAATGGCCAGTGGAGCACGCCGGAATTAATCGGCTATCCGATTAGCAGCGACATCGGCAACGAGCATTGCCCCGCAATACTGCAAGACGGTGAAACACTCTGCTTCGCCTCCATGCGCGAAGGCGGTTACGGGGGCTCCGATATTTACTGCGCCAGGCCTGATGGTAATGGCGGCTGGCAGGAACCCGTTAACCAGGGGCCTAACATCAACACCGCCGCTGAAGAGTTTCATTTCACCCAAGACAGCAATGGCATGGTGTATTTCACTTCATCTCGGCCAGGTGGCTACGGCGGAACAGATATCTGGGGCGCGATGAGTCTGGGAGAGAATAGCTGGGGGGAGGCTAAAAATTTAGGCCCACAGGTAAATACTGCCGGTGCGGATATGTGCCCAGCCCTGTCTTCTGGTGAGAATACCTTTAGCTGGTTTTCCACGCGCTCTGACAACAGTCTTGGCAGTATCGACATTTTTTGGACAAATAAATTAAACGTGGAGTAGCCGAAGCTGGTCAACGACTTAGGCGGGCTATGTGTCAATCACCGACCTGGAATGCTTTAGCGCCTGTACATGCCCCGAATCATGGGATCTAAAACTGAGCTTTAGCCGAACGCCAAACATCAGGCCCTAATGAAAAAAAACATCCTCTCTCTGTTGTTCTTATTCCTGCCTGGCGCAGTCTTCGCCCAAAACAATGCCGATCAATGGATTAGTCTATTCAATGGCAATGATTTGACGAATTGGATTCCCAAATTTACCGGCCATGAATTGGGAGTAAATTATCGAGATACGTTTCGAGCAGAGCACGGTGTGTTTGTCGTTTCCTATGATAACTGGCCCGATTTCAATAGCGAGTTCGGGCATATTTTCTACAAGCAGAGTTTTTCCCATTACCGTTTACGTGTGGAGTACAGGTTCGTCGGCGACCAGGTAAACAATGGTCCCGGCTGGGCCTATAGAAACAATGGCGTGATGCTACATGGCCAATCGCCACAGTCCATGACTCTGGATCAAGAATTCCCCGTTTCTATCGAAGTACAGTTATTAGGAGGGAGCGGTGAGGATGACAGGGCAACCGCAAATGTTTGCTCGCCAGGTACTCACTATGTAAGGAATGGAGAATTGGTGACTCAACATTGCATCAATTCCAGTTCAGAAACCTACCATGGTGATCAATGGGTAACACTTGAAGTGGAAGTGCGCGGCGATGAAGTAATTCGCCATACGGTTAATGGCGACACGGTACTCCAGTATTCGAAAACCCAGCTAGACGAAAGTGACACCGATGCGCAGAACCTGATTAGTCTGGGTCAGCCGATTGCGCTCAGCGAAGGCTATATCTCGATTCAAGCAGAGAGCCACCCCACCGAATTTCGAAGAATAGATTTACTTCCACTTCCTCACTAGATCGTTATAGAAGCCTGTACTATCCCGAACTATAAAGTACCGGCTTCTATCAGGTCCGCCGCATAGTTTGCAGCACGAGCGCTAAATGCCATGTAGGTCAGCGATGGGTTTTGACAAGCCGAAGAGGCCATGAAGGAGCCATCGGTGATAAACAGATTTGGCACATCGTGCGCCTGACACCAGTGGTTCAGAACGGAATTTGCGGGATCACGCCCCATACGTGCACTGCCCATTTCATGAATTCTGTTGCCGGGTTTAGTCAGGCTTACTGCATTAGCAGAAATATTTGTGCATCCTGCTGCTTCCAACATAGCCACTGCATCCTTACTCGCTTCTTGCAGCATGGCGTGTTCGTTTTTACTGTAGGTCACGTTGAGCAACGCCAGAGGATTAGCCCAGCGATCTCGTTTTGACGGATGCAGCGTGACTCGATTTTCTGGATTCGGAAGCTGTTCTCCGAAGGCACCGATATTGATTCGCCAAGGCCCTGGGTTCTTGTGCGCTTCCTTGAAATCACGACCGATGCCAGCAATCTGTCCGCCGGCATTCCCCAGCGGACTTGAACCACCCTGAAAACCAAAACCCCGTAGATACGGTTTGTCCTGCCGGCTAAGGTTGGCATAGCGAGGGATGTAGATTCCGCCACTGGGGCGACGACCGAATACTTTTTTATTATCGTGGCCGCTCATCAAACCCGCTGCCCCAGCACCACTGACGTGATCCATCAAGTTTCTACCCACCTGATCAGAGCGATTTACTAATCCGTTTGGGAAAGTCTCTGACTTCGATTGCAAAAGAATCATCGCCGAGGCGATAGTAGAAGCGTTCAGAAATACTACTCTGGCTGTATAGAAGCGTTTCTCATTCGATTCGGCATCGACTATTCGTACGCCGGTTACTGTATTTGATGTTGCGTCGTATTCTAAGGATTGGACGATGGCATTGTGTACCATTGTCAGATTGCCTGTTCGTTCGGCTGCGGGCAATGTGGCATTCAGGGAGGAGAAGTAGGCCTTGAACGAACAACCAAAATGACAACGATTACGCACCTGACAATTTGACCTGCCGAGAGCGCGTTGTTCTTCTGTTGCATCGGTTAAATGCGCGATGCGTGCTGGAATAATATTTCGTTCAGGAAAAGTTGTCTCGACTTTTACTTTTAGCTCTTTCTCCGCATCAGTCAATTCGAAAGCAGGTTGAAAAACACTGTCGGGCAATTGTGGCAAGCCTTCGGCACTTCCCGCGATGCCGATAAACGTTTCTACTTTCTCATACCAGGGTACTATGTCTTCATAGCGTACCGGCCAGTCAATGCCGTGACCATCAGTCTTGTTTGCTTCAAAGTCCAGGTCGCTAAGGCGATAAGTCTGACGCGACCACATGATGGATCTGCCACCAGTGTGGTAACCGCGAAGCCAGTCATAGCTAGTGCCTTCTGCTTCCTCATAGGGGTGCTCGTCGTCTTTTACCCAAAAATGTTTATTGGATTCTTTAATGGCATAGGCCACACCGCCGTATTGTTTGGGATAGTGCTCTGCGATTTCATCCTGTGCCACATTATCCAGATTTGGACTCTCCCAGGGAGCCAGATTGTCCGCGTAATCTCGTTCGGGAATAATTTCCGGGCCTCTTTCCAATACCAAAACTTTCAAACCACGTTCGGCAAGTTCCTTCGCGGACATGCCGCCACTCATTCCTGAACCCACTACTATTGCATCGAAATCTGCCACGGACTAACTCCCTATGTGAATCTGTTTTTTCTGTCTTAGTTTTTGAATGGAATTCCTTTATCCTGCTATATCTCGACGCTTGGGTTCCATCGACCTGGCACGGCGACCCACTTCAATTCTTCGAGTGCTCCGCCTTCAGTAGCGAAATAGGATTGGCTTATATAGCCTTTCGTTCGTTTATATCCTGTGCCATCGCCATCGGCAGAGAATACTGCTGCATCAAATTCGGCAAGCGCGCGCTGCGCCGCAGAGTCGCTGACAGACATGAAGTCGCCAGCTACAGTACGATCAAGCTCGCGATTAATCTGCGCCAGGGCTTGACGATGTGCATTCTGTGTTTCGTGACTAGCCCAATCCGACATCAGGCCGTCCATATAACCCGGAATGTTCTCATCTAATGCACCCGGCGTTTCAGTTCGAGGAATAATCAGGTCGCTGATTCGGGAAATTAGTGCCAGTTCCGATTCAGTATAAAAGCGAGTGGCAGAACCTGGCCTGGTTGATAAGACAGTAGCCACTCCCCCGCGGGCCGTTAGCGCGGTAGCGCCACCAATTGAAATGATTAAACCCTGCAATACTTCGCGTCTTGTTGTCATCTTCTTGCCTTTCAGTTCTTGTCTAACTGGACTTGAAAATCCTGTTCTTTAGAAAACCAGATTGCGCACGGTATAGAGACTCACTGCCACGGAAGCCAATCCATTTCCTGGCTGATCATGCTCAACAAAAAAATGTTTGAACCCGGCAGTGTCAGCATGACTGAATATTTCTGCAAAATTTATCTCGCCGCGCCCCACGTCGACCATCCGCCCAAACTGATCCATGTCTTTCACATGCAGCATACTGAACCGGCCTGGGTATTTTTCAAAATAGGCGACAGGGTCAACTCCAGCATGACGAATCCAGAACAAATCCAGTTCCATGTCTACCAGACCTGGCTCGGTTTCATCCAGCAAAACATCGTAAGGGAGTTTGCCATCGATGACTTCAAATTCAAAACTGTGATTGTGATAAGCCATCTTGATGCCAGCGGTTTTACAAACTTCACCTGCTCTATTCATGGTCTCTGCACTTCTTTGAAAATCTGCCAGGCTACGCTGACTTTCCGGCAGAATTGGCACTACGATGTATTTTTGTCCCAAGGCAACCGCCGCCTCGATATTCCCTTCAAGGTCATCTTGTAGCGCCTGCAACTGAATGTGTGAAGCGGGCGAAGACAAACCGTTTCGATCGAGTATGCGACGTACTTCGACGGGCGGCTTGCCAAAATAACCGGCAAACTCCATTTCCTTGTAGCCAAGGTCGGCGACCCTTGCCAAGGTAGCTTCGAAGTCCTGTGCCATTTCAGTGCGCAGCGTATATAGTTGCAGCCCCACGTTCTCGACGCGGCGGCTTTGTGCCAGAACCGTAAGAGGAGATGCAGCGGCCATAGCCAGCAGGCTGGAGTGGTAAAGCAATTTTCTTCGGCTGAAACTACTCGCTTTCATTCTTGTTTTGTCTTTCAAGCTGAATCTCCTGAGTATATTTGAAGATACTCTCCTTACAGACTCACTCTCGGTCTTTATTAGCAGAATTCCTGTGTCCGCGAGATTTCTCTCTATAGTCGCGGCTGGTCGCGGCGCCAAGCGCCTCTTTGCAGATAGACTGCAACGATCACTATTATGCCCTGAACAGCACCGTTGAGGTAGTTACTTACCGCATCGGTGAGATTCAGGATATTGCCAATCAGTGTGAGAATCAAAGCACCAACAACGGTGCCGCCAATGCGACCGTAGCCACCCTTTAACACCGTGCCACCGATAATAACGGCGGCGATGGCCTCCAACTCCCATAATATCCCGGTCTGCCCTGATGCCGAACCCAGTCGAGGCACATAGATAATAGTCGCGATGGCCACGCAGATACCCTGTAGCATATAGGTGACAGTTTTGACTCTGTCTACATGAATAGCTGAGTAACGAGCCACCCGCTCGTTTGATCCGACGGCAAAGCAGTGCCTGCCAAACACAGTCATATTAAGAAGGACATAGCCAATGATGGCGACAGCGAGAAATACCCAAACGGGATAAGGCAGGCCAAGAAACACTCCGTAATAGACTTCTGAATAAATATCACCAATGGCGAAATTGAGAGACAAGGTGCCGCCATCCGCCATATAGGTGACCAGTGAACGGTATATCCCCATAGTGCCTAAAGTTACGATGAATGCCTCGATCCTGGCTTTTGTTGTCAACAAACCATTAAGCAATCCTGCCAGGGCTCCAATGCCGAAAGAGGCAAGAATCGCCAGAAGTATTATAGCTACCATGGAATCCACTGTGTCCAGCAGCGCATTCATCAACAGAATCATACAAGCTGAGACGAAAGCTGCCATAGATCCCACTGACAGATCGATACCACCCGCAGTGATAACAAAGGTGGCACCAATGGCAACAATTCCTATAAAAGAACTGCGTGCAAGAATATTGCTCAGGTTACCACTACTCAGGAATGCATCATTTACTGCAACACCAAGAACAAAAATGACAACAAGGGCAATGAAAGGTCCGGTTGTTTTCAGGCCAGGCTTGGGCATTAGTTATTCCGTTGTTGCATATTTCAGATTGAGTAGTTGCTTTTTAACCCGGTGGCATAGCGCATAATTTCCTGTTCTTCGATTTCATTACCCTCCAGCACGCCGGTTATTTCACCGTGATACATCACTGCAACCCGATGTGACAGACCAATTATCTCGGTAATATCAGAAGAGATGAGTATTAGTGAATGAGCAGAAGCAACGAGCTGAGCAATAAAGTGGTAGATCTGACTCTTCGTGCCTATATCAATCCCTCGTGTTGGCTCATCAATGATTATTATGCCTGGCTCGGCTTCCAGAATTTTTGCCAGCAACAGCTTTTGCTGATTACCCCCAGAGAGATTGCCCGCATTGATAGATTTGTCTTTCATCCGAATGTCAAAAGTTTCAACAGCTTTCTCAAAAGCAATTTGTTCTTGTCTGGTATCAATAAGCAACCGGGAAATTTTGTGAAGAGAGAACAAAGAAAAATTGAAACTCAAGCCTTTCTCCAGCAGCAGACCACTTCCTTTTCTATCCTTGGTGAGATAGGCAACACCCCTGTCTCTTGCCCTGGAAAATTGCTTGAAATTGACCCGCTCACCACGAACTTCTATTTTTCCTGCATTATTGCCAGCCGCTTTTCGTAAGCCCAGAATAGTCTCCATTAACGCTGTTCGACCCGACCCGACTAGTCCCGAAAAACCCAATACTTCATTCTTTTTTAATTCGAAGCTGATTGGTTTTGTAGCTCCTGGCAATTGCAGCTCGGTAACGCGTAAGGCGACTTCATTATTTGTAGATGGCCTGGCTATGCCGGGAAATAACGAGCCAAGTTCTCGCCCCACCATTAGTCTGACCATGTCGTCTTTGCTTAATTCCGTGGCTGGATATTTTCCTGCCAGGGCACCGTCCCGGAGTATCGTAATTACATCGGCGATTTGCGCTATTTCATCCAACTTATGAGAGATAAAAACGATGGCCACACCCCGTTGACGAAGTCTGTCAACAAGCTCAAACAATACCTGGCTCTCTTTCTGCGTTAGCACAGCGGTAGGTTCATCCAGTATTAGCACTCTTGCATTCTTTGCTTGTGCCCTGGCTATCTCCACCATCTGTTTTGCAGAGACCGCCAAATCTTTAACGGCTGCGTCCGCATCGATATCGCTGCGTAGAATTTGCAGATATTCCAGCGCTTTGGCGCGCATGGTTTTCTTGTCCAAAAAAACACCAGCCTTGATTTCGTTACCGAGAAAAATATTCTCTGTAACGGTGAGCTGCTCGGCCAGATTGAATTCCTGATGAATCAACACTACACCGGCACGCTCAGCAATTTCGTTATTCCAATGGCTTATTAGCTCAGCATCGCCAGGCGCCGTGCCAAACCGTAGTTCGCCTTGTGTTAGTTGCTCAAATCCTGAAAGGACTTTAACCAAAGTAGACTTGCCTGCGCCGTTCTCTCCAAGAATCGCATGCACTTCACCGGCACAGATATCTAAATCTATGCCATGCAATACCTCAACCGGACCAAAATACTTGTGCAGATTTCTGACTGACAGAACTATTTTGCTATTTTTGCTTTGATACCCTGACATTTTTTTGAAAATCTAATTCGGCCGGTTCCACATATCCTGAAGAATGGTACTACCTAGTTCATTTTGACCACGACGAAGCAATTCACGCAACTGTTTTACCACCTCCGGGAATTCTCGCGTGTAGCTGTAGGTTTCGGAAGGGTCGCGTTGCAGGTCAAACAAAAGACCGTTTGGACCGTAGTAGGAATCGGGATTGTCAAAACTTGGCACAGCGGCCCTGTATTGAGACTCTACCACCAGTTTCCATTGCCCACTGCGCACAGCCGCAATTCGATCCTTGTCGAAAAGATACAGCGCTTCATGGGGCGAAGCAGCCGAGTCGATCAGCACAGGGAGAATGTCCTTGCCATCTATTGGTCTGTCAGTCGGTACGGTGCCGCCCGCTAGTTTTACCAGGGTCGGGAATATGTCTATATTCATCGCCGGTTCGTTAGATACAACACCAGCGGGAATTCTGCCACTCCAGCGCGCAATAAACGGCACCCGCTGCCCCCCTTCCCAGGAACTTCCTTTGCGGTCTCGATACGGACCAGGGCTGCCCTCAAACCAGGGACCGTTGTCGGATGTGAATAGAACCAGGGTATCTTCAGCCAGGCCCAGGCGATTCAGAGTCGCCAGAATTTCTCCCACGCTCCAATCTATCGTTTCAACTACGTCACCATAAAGCCCGGCATCAGAGTGTCCACTAAAACGATTTGATACATACAAGGGCACATGTGGAAATGTGTGGGGCATGTAGAGAAAAAACGGATCGTTTTGATTATTCTCTATAAAGCGAATCGCTTCACTGGTATAGCGCTCGGTCAGTGTATTTTGATTCACCGGGTTTTCTATTACCTGCTCCTGACGGAACAATTCCAACGGGGTCATATCATTGCTGTGCAATACCCCGAAAAACTCATCAAAGCCCTGATGAACAGGCGACCAATCCACCCTGCTGCCCAGATGCCATTTACCAAATAACGCCGTTTGATAGCCCAGGACTTTTAGAGATTCCGCTAAGCTGATTTCTTCATCTGCGAGGTGAATTTCGTTCGTTGGGCGTGCGACATCATTCACTAGATCCAATCGAACAGGATAACGACCTGTGAGCAATCCACCTCGCGCCGCCGTGCAAACATTAGCGCTGGAATAGAAACTATCCAGCCGCGCACCTTCTAATGCCATGCGATCCAGATTAGGCGTCTTGATTAGTGTTGAACCGTAGACACCTAGATCGCCATAACCCAAATCGTCCGCCATGATGACGATAAAGTTGGGTGGTCTGGACGAGTCCTGAGCATTCAAACCGGGAATAGATAGCGACGCTGTCAGCAAGCCAAGACAAGTTAGAATACATCGCATGGGTCTATTTCCTCGTCAGCGGTTCCCTGCCAAGCCTGCCTGATAGCTTTCCATTGTAATTTAGCTTGAAAAGGCGGCGGCTACTGATTCCCCGTTCCTGGCATCACTTCGAAGCTGGAATCGAAATTAACCAGGACCGAAGTCAGTTGCGATAATACCGCTGGATTGCCGCTTAGCGTTCCTATTCCAGCCTGCAATTGAGAAGCCAGAGTCTCCTGGCCCATTATCACCGTCTCCAGATCACTGCGATTCATGGTGATAGTCGTGTCGGCATCGCCTGCAAGATAAGCTTCGATAGTAGACAAAGTACCACCACTCATTTCTATGGCAAAGCGTTGTTCGGTGTCTGGCGAAATAAAATTAATAGTGAAATTCAGTGCATCAGCCAGTTCGCTGTCAACTCGGGTCGCTATGGCATCCCACCACTGGCTGGTGCTCATGGCTCTGGCAAGGCTGGGACTGGCGCCACGCGGTGCTGCCACCGCTGGCGCTCCGTTTCTCAATTCCTGCGCTGAGGAAAGAAACACATTACGCATGCTTGCGCTTTCGTATTGATAGCCAAGTTGTTCAAAAACGGCGGCGAGCAAGTCTTTTGCTGACTGATTCTCAGGTTCCGCATAAACCAGCTTATTCACTATTTCCATTGCCAATCGATACTGGCCCTGGTCATGTAAAGATTGAGCCCTGCTAATGATATTCGCGGCGCCTCCCATCATTTCAACATAAAGCGGAGCTGAGTCTGCCGGTGACAAAGGTGCCAGGCTTGCGGGATTCCCGTCCCAGTACCCGAGATAACGATTGAGCACTGCCCGTGAATTGTGAAATTCAGAGCCGTGGTATTGTCGCGCGCTCCATTGCCGGGCTAAACTTTCTGGCACTTTGTATTCATTGTGAATTTCGTTAATGGTTACACCCTGATTTGCCAAATTCAAAACCTGGTTGTTCAAATTGGCATAGACATCTCGTTGCGTTCGCATCACTTGCTGAATGCGCTCGTTACCCCAACGCGGCCAGTTGTGGGATGAAACAAGAACTTCTGCCTCCCGGCCAAAACGATAAAGCGCTTCATTAATTTGCTTGGACCACTGTAGCGCATCTCTAACTAAGGCGCCGCGTAAAGTGTAAATATTGTGAATAGTCGCGGTAATATTTTCCGCCGCCCAAAATACTTTCTGCTCTGGAAACCAGGTGTTCATTTCCGCAGGGGCCTCGGTGCCCGGTGTGTTTTGAAAAACCAGCCGTACGCCATCGACGACGTGTTCCTCGAACTCCTCTTCAATAACCAGAGTTGGCGCGATCAGCCCCGTGGTTCCTACCGCCAGGGCTTTGCCGATTGCAGAATCGACTTGACCAAAGGGGCCCGATGAAATTCCGCGACCGTATTGCAAACCTGCGCGTCGCGACATGGCGTTGCCAGCGTACACATTTTCTGCAATCGCCTCTTCCATGAAACCAGAAGGAGCAATCACTTGCACGGTTCCTGCTGCTACATCTTCTTCACTAACCACCCCCCGCACACCACCGAAGTGATCGATGTGCGAGTGCGAGTAAATTACTGCCCGCACGGGTAATTCGCCTAGTTGCTCGTTGGCCAGGGCGAGTGCAGCGGCGGCTGTTTGAGTAGTCAACAGCACGTCGAATAATATCCACCCGCTATCACCTTTAACCAGTGTCATATTGGCCAAATCGAAACCCCGTACTTGATAAATGAAGTTTGGCACTACTTCGTACAAACCAAAATTCATGTTCAGGTTTGCTTGCCGTTGCAACGAAGGGTGAATGCTATCGAAACTGCTGCCTTCTAATAGAAAGTCGTAGCGGGTCATGTCCCACACCACACGACCATTAGCAGCTAGAATTTGACGGCTGTCAGGCTCAGCGATAAACCCGCGGCGAGATTCCTCAAAATCACGTTGATCGTCGAACGGCAGACTCTGCCGCAATTCGCTTTGTAGTTGCGAAGTAAAACTGCTCGGGCCCAATCCTTTCGGGTTGAAGTGATCTTGCGCAAATGTGCTAACAGCGCAAAAACCCAGAATAAGTGCAATGACTGATTTTTTATGTAAACCGGTTTTGAGATAAGCTGGCATAGGATTTCTCGTCATTATTCTTGATTATTGTTCAATTAAAGCGCACTTATCGAGCTAACAACAGGGTTGAGCAAGCGCGCTCCTGTTAGCCCTGGATGATTGGAGTCAAAGCGGCGAGGAATTCATTCCTCGCTGCTGATATAGCATTGCTCATCACAAAGATAATCGGTACTCCGCTAAGCTCTGCTAACAACTGAAACTGGTGTGGATGCCAGCAAGCCGTCGGATTTAACCGTTGCTGGCAAGGGGAAGCAGAAATTAGTCAGTTTTTTGTAGTCATGAGGCGAATAGTCGTTCCCTAAGGAAATTGACCGTGAAAAATACCTGATCAATGCTCTTCCGCAGTAGAACAGTGTTAAGTCCGACATGACTCCTGGCTTCGATCATAGTCGTGAACGAGTAATTTCTACGTCCGCGTTACGGAAGAATGATTGAAATTGTCTTTCGACAATAATTGCTTCCTGCGTCTTGCCTTGCGCTTCCAGAGCCTGAAAAAGACCAAAGGTAGTCCAGCCGTTCTGCTGGTTCCATATCAGGTCTTCACGGTAAACCTGTTCCGCTTCTGCGGCACGACCTGCATCCAGTAATACCGCACCCAGATACAGACGCATGGACTGTGACCAGTCTGGCGGCTCAGTGTAATTAAGCGTGTCTTGTAAATCGATGGCAATATTGTAGTGGACAATTGCCGCATCAAGATTGCCCTTGGCTTCTTCGATCTCACCGTGCAGCGCATGGCTCGCCAGGTTTAATACATGGGAAGCTGGTGTCGGGCCTACACCCGACTCATCGACACCGTCCGCAGCCATCTGTGCGCGTATGTTTGCCAGCTCATTTTCTGCTAATTGCATGTGGCCTTTGGCTACATGGGCACTACCTTTTACATAACTCCACATGCCGTCCAGATAAGGTGTGCCGCTGTGGCTTTGTTGCGCGTCGTGCAGCTTGTCGTATTTGCCGAATATCTTGTCTACTATCCAGGAGTGAGCTACTCGTTTCTCTCCTCGGCTTACGGCTTCAGCAGCTAAGCCAACACTGTCAGCTCCACGCTGAGCCGCGGCGGATGATTCGGCATAGTTACCTTGCAGCATATTGGCGTAACGCACGAAGTCTAACGCGTGAGGCGCGTGGGCTTTGTGGGATAAACCGTAGGTACCGATATTTGGGAAGTTTGTGTCACCCCATATTTCTGCAAATTGCAGATCAACTATCTGTGAACGCTCATTGATATCAATCGCTTTCTCGTATTCACCGACTCGCAGATAGATGTGCCCAGGCATATGTACCATGTGGCCCGAGATGGGCACCGTGCCTTCTAACTTCTGTGCCGCTGGCATCGCAAGCTCAGGCTGGGCAGAGGCTTCCATTAAGTGAATATAGAGATGATTCGCGCCTGGGTGATCATGCTCAGAACGCATCGCTGATTCAAGCGCCGCCTGTGCTTCAGCGGTTCCGTCCTTGGCAAGGCCATTCTCATCCCAATAGTCCCAACGTGTAGTATTCATATAAGACTCACCAAACAGGGTGGCTATGTCAGCGTCGTCTGGGTATTTGGCATGCAGGGTACGCATGGCATCGACGAAGGCGAAATCACGTTCTCTACGATCTGGAATTGCATCTTTGTTATACAACACAAACAAGGCATTGATCATGTCTCTTTCTACCTGACTGCCATTGTTTGCCAGAGACAGAGCCTTGCGAATCGCTTCCAGGCCGGCTCCCTTTGGGTCATCTGGCAGGTTCGCATAGCGGCTATTCGGATTCGGCCCTGCCGCGTGTGCCAGACCGAAGTAAGGCATTGGGCTGTCCGGGTCCAGTCTTGAGGCTTCCTGATAGGAGGCAATGGATTCTGGAAAGTAAAAACTCCAGGCCATGCGTAAACCCTGATCAAAAAATGCCTGGGCCGCTGCCGAGTCAGTGACAATCGGACGGCTGTAAGTTCCTCCACCGGGAACCATGATAGCCAGAGCTTCGTCGCTCTGCGCCAGCAAATTCATCTGTGGTACTAGTATTACGGCTGCAACTGCAACCAAGCTGATTACTTTTCGCATAAATCTAAACCTCTTTAGCTTACTGATTTCTATATTTATTTTACTAATTTTGCATGCTATCGGCTAAAATCGCTGCCTGCTTCGATACCCCGATCTGGTGTTGCCATAGATCCATTAGATCCGCCCTGCAGTATACCCCATTGGCCCTCTTTGGGTGTATGTAGAGGGCTGTTTTGAAACAATACGTCACATGTTCACAATGACTCAAGCCCCGAAGCCATTTGCATCGAATCGGCGCTGCCCCTTACCAGTATTACAGTAGACGCGGCACTCTTTCCAAACCTGCCGCCCGAAACCGGCTTATTGCTTTAAATTTGGCTGATAAAAGCAGAATGCTCAGGTTCAAGAAGTTAACCACATAATTCCAGCGGGCATTGTACTCAGCGATCTGCCAGGTGTTTCTCCAAGCATCTTCTACTATAGCTCGTCTATCACCATACAGCGTGTCGAGCTGCGGCGCTTCAAAATGCTGCTTTACTTGTTAAATGCTGCGCATTCGCTTCCCTTTTACCTGAGATTGTTATCGGTCGCTTAGAATACGGATGAACAAAATTTCTGTGGCTTCCTCTACCTCACCAGCAACGATTAAGTCCGGCAGGCTATCCAGATTTTTTAGACCAGCTTATTCTCTCTCCCTCTCCAGAAAGCTTTGCGCAGCTCCGTTTTCAAAATTTTATTGATTGGAGACAAGGGCATCGGCTGGTCTCTAAGAGTTACACTGACAGGACATTTATAGCTGGCAATGTATTGCTTGCAGAAGGCGATTAACTCGGTCTCGTTGGCTTGCTGGTTTTCTTTTAGAACGACTACTGCATGTACCGCTTCTCCCCAGATTTCATCGGGAATGCCGATCACAGCACATTGATTGACAGCAGCGTGGTTAGACAAAATATTTTCCACCTCGATGGGATAAATATTTTCTCCTCCGCTGACAATCATGTCCTTAACTCTACCTTCAAGAAATAAAAAGTCTTCAGTATCCAGATAACCTGCATCGCCGGTGTGATACCAACCATCTTTTAGCGCCTCCGCAGTCTGTTCGGGTAAACGCCAATAGCCTTGCATGATATTCTCACCCCGGGCAATAATTTCGCCGGTCTCGCCTGCGGGCAATTCATCACCCTTGTCATCGACAATTTTTAGCTCCACATGACTCGCAGCCTTGCCCACAGAACCCAGCTTACTATTGCCGCTATCGAGCACATGGTATTGAGAATCCAGACAGGTAAGAATGGGTGAGGCTTCCGTCATACCATAAGTCTGAAAAATTTCTGCGCCAGGAAACGCCTGAATCACCCTGGATATAAGTGAAAAAGACATGGGTGCCGCACCATAGGCAAGCATATTCAGTGAAGATAAATCGTAACTTGTGAATGCTGGATCATCCAATATCATTTGCAACATGGTGGGCACCAAAGTTACCGAGTTGATCTTGTAGTTCTGGATAGTTTCTAACACGGCGGCGACATCAAACTTCGGTAGAATAACTGAATGGCCACCCAGCACTGTGCAAGTGAACACCCTGGCCCCAGCGGCCAAATGGAACAGTGGGCCCAGCACAATAAAGTTCCAACCCTCCTGCATTCGATACAGGGGAATTGAGCAATCAGTATTACTTTGAAGATTCTTATTGCTGAGCACGACGCCCTTGGAACGTCCGGTGGTACCTCCAGTGTAGAAAATTAACACCGTGTCATCATCCTGGCCAGGGCTGATCTCACAATAGGCATTCGTGGCAATAAGTTCGGCCAATAGCTGCTCGTAGGAAATCATATTCTCGGGCAGGGTGTTGCTGCCTGCATAGACAATTGCCTGGATCCTGGCACAGCTCTGTTGTATTTCCTGCGCTTGCTCAACAAAGTGAGAATCAACGATGAGTATCCTGGCAGTACTGTCTTCAACACATTCGATCATTTCTCTCAGAGACAAACGGTAGTTTAGCGGTACCAGTATCGCCCCAATGAGCGCTGGCGAGTAATAGGACTCAAAACAGACATTGGAATTGAAACCAAGATAAGCGACACAATCGCCTTTTTGCACGCCACTGGCTTTCAATAGCGTCGCTGCTGCTCGACTGCGATTGAATGTTTCCAACCAGCTTTGGGTTTTTCCCTCAAAGCTAACAGCGGGCTTATCTGGCCATTTGGTAGCAGCAGTTTCTAACATTGTTGATATGGAGATTGTTTTCTTGTTTTGTGTTATTGCCATACTGCTGTTTACCATGGGTTTTTGTTCTTTATGAGGTCGGCGCGCCTGCCACCACCGACCGATCGTGTAAGCTGGCTATATCAGAATCGCTCAAGCCTAAAGTGTCCGCAAGAATCTCGTCGGTGTGCTGACCAAGCAGCGGCGCGGGAGTTACCGGCATGTGTTCCAAAGCCTCGAAGTTTAGCGGGCTGGATGGCATCAAATACTCGCCGATTCCCGGTTGCTCTACCCGGTCGAATAGGGGATTGTCTTCGGAACAGTCAATATCTGTTTCCACTAGTTGCTGAATGGTTTGATAGGGGCCCCAACATACCGATGCCGCGTCCAACGCTGCATGTGCCACGTCAGAATCCTGTTGCAGAAACCAGGGTTCGAATAAGCTTTTCAGTTGCTCTCTCGCCTGAAACCTGTCCCCTTCTTTATTGAAATCCAACTTCAGATTAGTTTGTAGTTGTGCTACTTGCCGGTCGGTTTCGGTTACTTTTACAATCGCTTTCCATTGGTTGGGACTAACCCCTGCTATCATCACCCGTTTGCCGTCTTTGCAGAGGAAGTCGTGACCGAAGCTGCCAAAAATATGATTGCCGATAACCGGCCTTAGTTCTCCATTTATTTCCGCCTCGGCCAGGTAACCAAGATGTCCCATCGTCGCCAATGCAACATCTGCCAATGCCAACCTGATAAATTGGCCCTCTTCATGGATACGCCGATGACGTTCCGCAGTTAGAAGTCCTAATGCTATATGTTGCCCTGTGATCACATCCCAGGCGGGAAAAGGATTATTGACTGGTTTATTACTGTCACCACTCAGAAACGGCAAGCCGATCTTGCTATTGACGGTGTAATCCAGGGCGCTGCCACCGCGGCGATCACCTGTTAGATTCAAATAAACCAAATCGTCACGAAATGAGCGCAGCCTTGCGTCTGCCAACCATCCACGAGCAGGAAAATTGGTGACAAATATTCCTGCATCCTCCCCAGGAGCGGTGATGAGTTGCGTTAGCAGCTCCTGCCCTTCGGGTTTTCGAAAATCAACAGCTATGGAACGCTTGCCTTTGTTCAAGCTGTGCCAGTAAAGGCTCTTACCCTCCTTATTGATGGGCCAGCGCCGATAATCGATGCCACCGCCTATTTGATCGAAGCGAATAACATCAGCACCTAACTGTGCCAGAGTCATACCACCAGAGGGCGCCGCAATAAATGCACTGCCCTCGACTACCCGCATGCCACTCAGTAATGCCTGCAAAACTACTCCGAAATCAGTTCACCAAAAGATAGCCGTTGTTGATTACAACCTTGTCTTGCTCAACCGACTTACAACGAAAAGCCATTTCATTGCCCTTGCGCCAAATCTCCGTTCTGATTGTCTCCCCGGGATACACCGGCGCAGAGAAGCGCAGTCGCATCTGTCTAAATCTTGCAGGATCGTAATCGCAACAGGTTTTTAAAAGGGCATGAGTCAACACACCCAAAGTGCAAAGGCCGTGCAGAATTGGTGCCTTGAAGCCGGCATTTCTAGCGACAGCGGGTGAGGCATGCAAGGGATTATCATCACCAGACAATCTGTAGATTAAGGCCTGCTGAGGAAGCGTGGCCAAGTCGCAAACGATGTCCGCTTCGGTGCCAGGAACCACATCGGTTTTAAGTGTCGGTTTACGCTCTCCGCCAAAGCCCCCGTTCCCACGCGCCAGAATAGTGGTTATCAGAGTACAGATATCTTTGCCAGTGGCTACATCACGTACCACTCGATCAGACACAATCAATGCGCCTATGCGTTCCCCCTTGTCAATCACGTCGGTAATTCTTGTGGTTGCTTCCACGGTACCCGACCTTGGTATAGGTTTATGCATAATTATTTCTTGTCCGGCGTGCAGAACCTTTACCCAATCAAGGCCGGTGTCTTCCTCCTTTGCCCAAAATCCAGGATGCGCCAACATCACCGCATGGCTTGGCGACACCTTCAAATCGTCTTCATAAACAAACCTTAAACACTCTTCATCCAGAGGGTCTATCCCCATACCTACACCCAAGGCGTAGAGAATGCAGTCCTTGTCGGTGTAGGTTTGCCGCACCGTGGGAAATTGCTTATTCAATAATTTTTCAGCGTCGAATGTCATGGTATCTACTACTCTGTAAATTTTCGGTGTAACGAAAAAATGTTGCTACACAGGATCCCAACTAAAAACATCAGCGGAACGTTCCAATGGGAAAAAATCAGATTCGAAAGCAGGAATAACGCGGTCCAAAACCGAATTTGGCGGCCATCATGGCAATACCTCTACCGATTCCGCGGCCTGCACCAGTGACCACCCTTACTTTATCTTGTAATAATTGCTGCGAACCCATTCGCGTTCCTCTTTAGCTGTCGCCGTTTTGCTGCATAAGCGCTTGGTATTCTCTACTACGCGGCTTGTTCAATTAACTCTCTGGCAATAACCTTTATCGCCAGGACTTCTTCTGCACCTTCGAAAATAGAGAGTACGCGGGCATCGACAAATAAACGGCTGACCGTCGATTCTTCCGCATAGCCCATACCCCCGTGAATTTGCATAGCCTCCCGGCACACCGATTCGGCTGCTCGGCAACTGAATAGCTTCACCAGGCTGGCCTCCATTTGACCAGCCCCTGCATCCATTAATGCTGCTACGGCGTAACTAAATTGCCGTGCCGCAGTCAATGTGGCTAACAGCCTGCACAGTTTGATCCGGGTAAGTTGATAATCCGCGATCGCATTACCAAATACATGACGTTCTTTGGCATAGGCGAGTGCCCTTTCGAAAGCGGCTTGCATAACGCCTGTGGCTCGTGCCGCTGTTTGAATCCTGCCGCCAGCAAAACCGGCCATCGTATAGTAGAAGCCTCTGCCTACTCCGTCTTTTTCACCAAGCAGATTGTTAGCTGGCACAAAGTAATCTTCAAAAAACAAATCATAGGAATGCATGCCTCGGTAACCGATAGTTGTAATGGCATTGCCAGTCAGGGAACCTCCATTGGACTGTTCATGTTTAAATTTGTGTCCGGGATAGGCTGGCTTTTCTATCAAGAATAGACTGAGACCTTTATAAGCAGGCGAGACATCCGGGTTAGTTCTGGCTAATACCACCAGCAGCTCTGATCGACCGGCAAAGGTGCACCAGGTTTTGCTGCCGTTTAGTAGCCATCCTTTGTCGGTAGGTGTCGCCTTCAATGCAACCGCTGCGACATCTGAACCCGTGTTGGGTTCCGTGATGGAAATCGCGCAGAGCATTTCTCCAGCAGCCAGCCTGGGCAGCCATTTTGCTTGCTGTGCCTCGCTGCCGCCACTGAGCAATGCCCGTGCTGCTATTTCTGGCCTGGTAATCAAACTGCCCGCAGCGCCAAGAGAACCCCGCGACAATTCTTCTGTCACCACAATCATGCCCAGGCTGTCGGGTCGATCATCTGGCTGCAAGCCACCGAAACGTTCTGGGATACAAGTACCAAAGCAACCAAGCTCAGCGGCTGGCTGTAGAATTGAATTGGGAATGTCCTCATCATTTCGATGAATGTGTTCGGCCAAAGGCATAACAACGTCGTTGGTAAAACGATAGAAAGTTTTTCGAACAAGTTCTTTTTCTTCATCAAGGGCAGAAGGCAGTCGCTGAATTTCTTTCTCGGCAATTTCACTTCCCAGATCGGACAAAAAATTCGAGCTCGCATAGTCATCCATTGACTTGTCGTGCATCTTCCCGGAGTAAAATTGCAGAAATGCACTCTTATCAATGCCAATATCAACAGAACGACTTGTTAAGCGATGTATAACCGTTTGTAATGTTTCGGCGCAGAATGCCAGGGCTAATTTCTGTGAAAAGCTCTCATCGGGTAGGTGCAAAGCATGGTTGTTGAAAGAAGTGGCTGCCGCAATCTCCGCCATGCAGAAAGCCAGCTCGTAACTTAACAATTGCCAGTCGTCAAACAGTTTCGCGTCCAGCTTGCCGTCTCGAACGCATTTCGATTTCACAATAGAGCAAGCAGAATCCACATGATTTTTTAGGCAAGCGAGTTCTACATTTGCTTGCTCTAATCGCAGCAATAAGTTGCTCATGGCAAAGAACTTGAAAAGTCAAGCCGGGGCATTCTATTAATCATAGGGACCAATAATAGAGATGCTACAGATGTTTTGATGAGGGAAACCGCCGAGATTATGATTTAGTCCAAGCCTGGGGTCGGCTAGTTGCCGCGAGTCTGCTCTCCCTTGAAATTGTAAATAGTTTTCGTAGATCATGCGCAAACCGGAAGCTCCGATTGGATGGCCAAAGCACTTTAGCCCTCCATCTATTTGACAAGGGTTACTGCCATCTGCATCAAAGGTACCATCAAGCACATCATTAACCGCTTTACCTTCTTCTGCTAATTGTAAATCTTCCATGGTAACCAGCTCGGTGATAGAAAAACAATCATGTACTTCTGTCATAGTGATTTCTTGTTTCGGCTTGTTTACGCCCGCTTCGTCATATGCGCGTTGTGCGGCAATACGGGTGGTTTTTAAATAGGATCCGTCCCAACTACTGTGGCTGGATTCGGTACCGTTGGACACGGCCAACTGCAACGCCTTGACTGATACCAGATTTTGTTTGCCTAGTTTCTTTGCGACCTCAACTGTGGTTACAATCGCGCAGGCGGAGCCATCACTCACTCCACAGCAGTCAAACAGACCAATTGGTTCTGCAATATACGGTGCATTCATCGCCTGCTCTTCTGTTATTTCCCGCTGTAGATGTGCCTTTGGGTTTTTCACCCCGTTAGCATGGCTCTTCACTGACACGTGAGCCATGGCTCGCTTCAAGTCTTCCTTATTTAGCTTGTGCTTGGCCTGATAGCCCGTCGCCAATTGGGCGAAGGCTCCCGGTGCAGAGAGGTTTGGCCAGTACATATCGTTCTCCACTCCGCGCGAACGCTGTGGCAGCCCGCCATAACCTGTGTCTTTCAGTTTCTCCACCCCTAAAGCCAGCGCTATGTCGCAAGCTCCCGACGCCACAGCATAGACTGCGCCGCGAAACGCTTCGGTGCCCGTGGCACACATATTTTCAACTTTTGTGACCGGTATATAATTAAGTCGCAGCGCGATGGCTAATGGCATGGCACTGGCGCCAACATTAAACGAATCGATACCTGCACCAAACCAGGCGGCTTCGATTTGCCCGCGTTCGATACCCGCATCTTGAATACATTCTTCAAAGGCTTCTACCATTAGGTCTGAAGGACTGGACTCCCAGCGCTCACCAAATTTGCTACAGCCCATTCCCAATATAACTACTTTGTCTTTTATGCCGCTTGCCATGTTTATGGTCCTTTGTTTTCTTATTCGATACTGCAAATCTGGATGCAAATTAGTTGGATAGTGGCATGGCCTTCCAGAAATATTTCCTGAAGCCGCGCTGTGTATCGAATTGCCTGATTCGAAAATGTAAGCTCACTGCCGTGCCGGTGTCTATAGCTCCCTCTTCGACTTCGGTAAAATCCATCATTAGTTTTCCACCACCCTCGAATTCCACCATGCCAAAATAAGCTGGGGGATTCCAGTCGAATGTCAATCGATCTGCTGTCCAGGTGGCAACTGTACCGACTTTGTCAGCAAAGCAATAGTCGCCTTGGCTGTCCAAAGCATTACATTCTGGATTGACACAGTACCGTTCTCGAGGAATTTGCACTGTTCCGCATTCCCGGCATTTGCCACCTATAAACGAGGTGAGCAAGTCTTTGCGTCTGTTGTAGCCAGACAGATAAGTTTGTTTATCCGCCTCACCTCTCTTGCCGATGTCCCGTTCAATCAAATTATTAAAGCCAAGAAACTTGTTGTAATTAGTCTGTTCCCGCCTACATGCTAATGCAGCCGCCACACCTGATTTTGGCCTTATATTTTTAACCGCCTCAGTTACACGAAATAGTGCCAGGTCACAGCCTTGACCGAAGCCTATCAATAGAACGAGTTCACCTGGTTTCGCTGCTTCAATTACTTTTGCCAGTAGCAATAGTGGCTGTGCCGCTCCAGCAACTCCTATGCTTGCGATCTGATTATCGACCACGGCCTCTGCAACGATGCCCAGCTTATTAGCTAATGCTGCTGGTGTACGCGCCTGATCGGTGGGGACAATAAGATGATCAATTTCCTGGGGGCCTGTTTTGCATTCGCTTAGTAATTTGGTAACAACTGCGGGTACGAATTTCATGAATCCTTCGTCACGAATCCAACGCTCTTCCCAGTCATAATTAAAATCGGAATCTGAACTGCGGTAGTGATCCACAAAGTCCACAGCATAGGTTTCGGCGCCTAGAAACTCTGCGATGACCTGTTTTGACCCAACGGTAACGGCAGCCGCCGCATCCCCCCATAACATTTCTGATCTGGAACCGGCTTTGGTACGACGATGTTCCGAAGCCACGAGCATTGCATTGGATTGAATATTACTTTCAAGCAAGGAAATCAATGCCGATGTTGCTGCCCTTTGTGAAGCGCTAACGTCCATGGTACGGATACTTTTTTCCAGGTTGAGTGCTTCACTAACCACGACAGAATTTTGTCGATCGAGAAAGGGTAATGTAGTGGATGCAAGATACAGTGAACTGAGCCGCTTATTATGCAGCGCCGTAAGACAGTCTCTGGTCGCCTCAACTGCCATGGTAATGGTATCTTCATCCCAATTGCAGATACTCCTCTCGCCTTTAGCCAATGATTTCAATCCAGCATCGAACCAGGAGTTGGCATCCGACATTGCCTGTTTTCTCAACCTGCCCCGGGGAATGTATGCGCCAAAGGCGGTTATACCAATCATTTCGATCTCTCTATTTCCGTTATTTACTGTTGCAAGAGCCTGTCAGACCTTATACTGTTCGGGCAATCACTAACTTCATAATTTCTGACGCCCCACCGTAGATGCGACGCACTCGGGAATCAACAAATAGGCGTGAAATAGGGTATTCGCGCATATAGCCGTAGCCACCAAAGAATTGCAGACAATCATCTACCATTCTATTACCAGTTTCTGTGGTCCAAAGTTTCGCCATTGCGCCTTCTTCTGGCGTCAGCTTACCATCATTTATTTTTTGCAGACACTGATCAAGATAAGCCCACCCCACTGCGAGGCTGGTTTTCATTTCTGCAAGTTTAAATTGAGTATTCTGAAATTCGAAAATCTGTTTGCCAAAGGCTTTCCGTTCTTTTACATATTCAACAGTCATTTCATAAGCACGCTGAGCTTCAGCAAATGCCCGACAGGCGATAGTAATTCTTTCGCGGGGCAACTCGTTCATTAGCACGGCGAAGCCCTGACCTTCCTGTCCAAGTAAATTGGAAACTGGAACCCGAACATCACTAAAAAACATTTCAGAAGTATCCGCCGCTTTCTGACCGACCTTGTCAAGATTTCGACCACGCTCAAATCCAGCTCGCTCCGATTCTACTATAATCAAGCTAATGCCTTTTGAGCCAGCATCGGGATCGGTGGAGCAAGCCAGCAACACAAAATCGCAATTTTGCCCATTGGTAATGAAAGTCTTTTGTCCATTAACGACATAGTCATCGCCATCGCGCACGGCAGAGGTTCGTACTGCTTTCAAATCACTGCCACAGCCCGGCTCGGTCATACCGATGGCGGCAATAGCTTCGCCGCTAACCATCCCTGGTAGCCATCGCTGTTTTTGTTCTTCACTGCCGTTGTGCAGCAAATAATAAGAAACGATATCCGAGGAAACTGAGAAGCCTACACTGGCACCGCCAATTGCATAACCCACCTCTTCGGATAGCACCATATTGTAGAGAAAGTCGGCCCCGGCACCGCCGTATTCCTCTGGAACACTGCAACAGTGAAAGCCATGAGCACCAGCTTTCTGCCAAAATTCTCTAGGAAGCACAGCTTCCTGCTCCCAACGATCTATATTTGGCTCAAGCTCTTCGCGGAAAAATCTCCTGGCATTGCTGCGGAAAAGCTCATGGTCACTGTTGAAAATCTTACGATAGTGCATTTGCTGCCGTCTCTTGTAGTGGATGCCTGACTCGATTGGATCGGGAATTCTATTCGATATTGCTGCTAAATGCGATGCGAGACAGGGGCTGGCTGCAGGGGTAGAATTGCTCAACAGGCCCCACCTTCTGACTGATTACAGTTGCATGCTATATGGGGAAGAAATCAAAAACACCCAAGTTGCCTAGTCTTGCGGGACTGACTTGCCGCTACATGAGAGCATGCGCCCACTGCTGAGAGATCTGGAAAGTCTGGCGACCCAGCCACAATACAGGCTGCGAATTACGCCACTCGAGAAGCTGCATATCACACTGAAATTTATGGGCTCTGTCGGGCAAGATCAATCAGGCTTGTTGGATTCAATACTGCTCAGCAAAAGCGCCAAACAACGATTTTTCCTCAGCTTGAATTTTCTTGCCTGCGCGATGATTTGCAATGGTTTCCGCCAGGCAGGCGCGCACCAGTTTTTCACCTACTTTCTATCTACAATTGCCTTATCAATCATCTCACTGAAAATCTCCCGAAAGCCTCCACCGCTGGATGGTGAAACCTGTGCCATGATAACGATCACCGTGGATTGTTTGGGATCGATAAGGTAGCGAGTAGTTGTGCAGCAAATAATAAGAAACGATATCCGAGGAAACTGAGAAGCCTACACTGGCACCGCCAATTGCATAACCCACCTCTTCGGATAGCACCATATTGTAGAGAAAGTCGGCCCCGGCACCGCCGTATTCCTCTGGAACACTGCAACAGTGAAAGCCATGAGCACCAGCTTTCTGCCAAAATTCTCTAGGAAGCACAGCTTCCTGCTCCCAACGATCTATATTTGGCTCAAGCTCTTCGCGGAAAAATCTCCTGGCATTGCTGCGGAAAAGCTCATGGTCACTGTTGAAAATCTTACGATAGTGCATTTGCTGCCGTCTCTTGTAGTGGATGCCTGACTCGATTGGATCGGGAATTCTATTCGATATTGCTGCTAAATGCGATGCGAGACAGGGGCTGGCTGCAGGGGTAGAATTGCTCAACAGGCCCCACCTTCTGACTGATTACAGTTGCATGCTATATGGGGAAGAAATCAAAAACACCCAAGTTGCCTAGTCTTGCGGGACTGACTTGCCGCTACATGAGAGCATGCGCCCACTGCTGAGAGATCTGGAAAGTCTGGCGACCCAGCCACAATACAGGCTGCGAATTACGCCACTCGAGAAGCTGCATATCACACTGAAATTTATGGGCTCTGTCGGGCAAGATCAATCAGGCTTGTTGGATTCAATACTGCTCAGCAAAAGCGCCAAACAACGATTTTTCCTCAGCTTGAATTTTCTTGCCTGCGCGATGATTTGCAATGGTTTCCGCCAGGCAGGCGCGCACCAGTTTTTCACCTACTTTCTATCTACAATTGCCTTATCAATCATCTCACTGAAAATCTCCCGAAAGCCTCCACCGCTGGATGGTGAAACCTGTGCCATGATAACGATCACCGTGGATTGTTTGGGATCGATAAGGTAGCGAGTAGCGGCAGAGCCATCCCACCAAATCGTGCCTTCTGAAACCGGAAAGCTATACGCAGACGGATCCATGACAAGATTAAATCCACCCAGAGTCCAACCGGAACCCAACCAATAGCCGCGATCAGCTATTGGCATTGCCTGATTTGGCACGGCATTCTGATACATTAAGGCCGCCGTTTCTTGTTTCAAGACAATTTTGCCCTTGAACGCACCTCGGTCAAGGATCATTTGAGAAAAGTTTAAAAAATCGGGAACTGTTGAAAGCAAGCCCACACCACCTTCGATAAGCTTAGGTCTGGCAGTCCAGGGCACGGACTCAATCTTGTAGGGTCGTAATTTGCCATCAATAGGGCGATACAGTTCGGTAAGACGATCAGCATCAGAGCCTTCAGCCCAGAACATGGTGCTGTCCATTTGCAAAGGATCAAGAATATTTTCTTGCAGGTAGTCCTCGAAGGCCTGGCCAGACCAAACTTCTACCAGCTTGCCCAGTATGGTGGCATGGATTCCGTAACGAAATTGTGTGCCGGGTTCTTGAAACAATGGAATTCGAGCTGCATTGGACACCATTTGATCCAGTGTAATATTTTTATCTCTAACATTATTCGCCCTGTACAAAGCCGAATTGCGACTACCCAGGCCCGAGGTGTGAGTTAATAAGTTCGCGACAGTAATATCGCCGCTTCTGGTTTTTGTTTGGCTAATGTCTGTGCTGGATGAATCGAGCAGCACACGCTGCTCTTCAAATTCTGGCAGATACGTTTTGATTGGATCGTCCAGTTTAAATTTACCCTCTTCATACAATTTCAATACGGCGGCGCTGGTTATTTCTCGCGTCATGGAATAGATGCGAAATAGGGCATCCCCTTGCATCGGTATACTATTCTCAATATCCATTTGGCCCAGGGATTCGAAGTAGATCAACTTGCCATACCTTGCCACCGCAGCGACGACACCGGAAATCTCACCATCGTCTATGTGCTTTAGTAATCGCGATGTTGCCTGGGCAAGAGCTGCTGAAGACATACCTACAGACTCTGGGTAACTTAATTCTTGCGCGGCAACATTGCTGGTCTGACACACCAGCAAACCAAGAAAGGAAAAGCCCACCCGCAGTTTCTTATTCATGTTTCTTCCTGTTTTTCCCGTTTCATTCTATTTTTTTGACTCTAAACATTTGCGGTCTACACGCAACCACCTGGAAAGGCCGAAGCGAATACTTTTACCTTAGCTCGTCCAGCAACTGCTGCCAGGGATAGAGCGGGTCTGCAAAGGCGATGAAATGAGGGTTCAGCAATTCCGCCTTGCTATTGTAACGAAGCGGTTGAAAGCGAAGATCCATTATCTCGCCGCCAGCAGCGGACAATATGCCATGGGCGGCCGCAGTATCCCATTCGCAGGTAGGTGCCAGCCTTGGGCATAGGTCCGCTTTGCCTTCCGCCAGTAAACACATCTTCAAGGAACTTCCCATGCTGAGAACTTCAACGTGCGCGAAGATGCTCTCAAGATGCTGAACAAGCGCATCCAGTTGCTCGCCACCGTGTCTACGGCTAGTGACTATGCGCACGGTCTTGGCAGACTCCATCGCTCTGCAAGAAATTGCCTGTGCATCGTCTGCAGTCCTCTCCTGCTTCCATGCGCCCAGGTCGGTGCCACCTAGATAACTAACCCCGCTAACTGGAACATGTACCACTGCCGCTATCGACTTACCGTTTTCGATAAGCGCGATGTTGACGGTAAACTCTCCATTTCGACTCAGGAATTCCCTGGTACCATCCAGGGGATCAACCAACCAATAGCGCTGCCACGAATGACGCATGGCGAAGGTGATGGCCTCGGACTCCTCCGAAAGAACTGGAATATCCGGCCTTAGCTTGCCAAGTTGCTCGACTATCAGTAGATGCGCGCGGCGGTCTGCGTCAGTGAGTGGCGAGCCATCCTGCTTGCTAGTAACGGTAATCGCCTGTTCTGAATTGTAAACGGAGAGAATTTCACGACCTGCATCAATCGCAATTTCCTTTATGGCATTGAGTTGTTGATGGTCGCACATACTAAAACAGATTCTATACACTAAACCAGTGCATTGCACCGGGGCTTAAAACAGGAACGCTGGCAATCGTTGTATTCGCTGGCACTGGTTCATGTTTCGACGCTATCATGGTGCATGAGCCGCCGGTTCTTGCCAAGGCTTATTTTGTGGCCGTTTTGTGGAGAACCCAATGCCACCCTGGTCAGCCATAGACACCATAATGTTCGACATGGACGGGACTTTATTGGACCTTCATTTTGATAATTACTTTTGGCAATTTTTAGTTCCTGAATATTACAGCGAGAAGCATGGTGTTAGTGAAAACGCTGCTCGGGAGATTATTCATTGCAAGTACGCAGAAGTACGTGGCACCCTGAACTGGTATTGTCTTGACTACTGGCAGCAAGAGTTGGCATTGGATGTCGCTGAGCTTAAAACGACTATCAGGCACAAAATAAATGTGCGCCCCAACGTAGAAAATATTCTGCAAGAACTGAAACTTGGTGAGAAACGACTGCTATTGATCACTAATGCTCATCCATCCAGTTTAAGAATTAAAATGGATCAAACAGGCATAGGCCACTACTTCCATCGGTGCATCAGTTCTCACAGTCTAAAGCTGGCAAAAGAAAACCACGGCTTTTGGAAAAATTTGCAGACGCTGGAACCTTATGACCCCGAACGCACTGTATTGTTTGACGACTCTCTTGCGGTATTGAGGCAGGCTAAACGGGAAGGGATCAAGTATCTTTACGGCATTAAAAAACCCGATAGCAAACGGCCTGTTGTACACATGGATGAATTTCCGCAAGTGGATGATTTCGCCAAGATAGTGCCATCCCTGGTCGCCAGCATCCAGGCTTAACTACCGTACAAACTCATTGGAACTGTTTTATGGCAAAATCAGCATCTTCGGAAAAAAAGCCAGAGCTGACGCGCCTGCGTCTCGATAAATGGTTGTGGGCGGCCAGATTCTATAAAACCCGCTCCGTGGCCAAACAGGCAATCGAAGCTGGCAAAGTCTATTGTGAAGGCAACCGTACCAAGCCGAGCAGGGAAGTTGAAGTGGGAATGGATATTCGTCTGCGCCAGGGCTTCGATGACAAAACCGTGATAATCAAAACCCTCTCGGAGCAACGCCGCGGTGCAGCAGAGGCACGGTTGCTATATGAGGAAACCAGGGAAAGTATTGAGCTCCGGCAGAGGCAGGCCGATCAGCGCAAGGCCCAGCCCAGGCATTGGGCATCTCCCACCAAGCCTAATAAGAAAGATCGGCGCCTCATCCATCGCTTCAAGCAAGGCTGATCGTAAAGACAATGACGGGAGAGCCGAAAGAAAGGAACCATCTATTCTGTCCAGGAGCCTGCCGAATTTAACACTGTTCTATAGCGGAAAAACAATGATCAGTCATTTTTCACGGTCAATTTCGTTAGAGAACGACTACTCGCCCCACCACTGCAAAAATTGACCAATTTCTGCTTCCCCCCACTGGCAACGCTTAAGTCCGACGGACTACTGAAAGCGGCAAGCTGATGAATAGCGAGCGCTATGGACGCAAATCCATGACTCGACCCAGGTTAGCACTGACTAATAATATTTGTCATAATGCCGCTCACCTGAAATGAGTCATCGCTCAAGTCGGAGCCAATGCATTATCGAGCCAATGTGCCAGCTAGCCGTATTATCCAGCTAGAGTACCCAATAGAGACCTTCCAGGAGATATCTTGAGCAAACAATTCAACGATTGCCTGCTGCATTATCAATTAGCTGAATTTGATGTGGCATGGGGCGCGGTGCATAGGGGTATCGAGAAAGAGAGTTTGCGAGTTTCCACAGAGGGTCATATCTCTCTTAGCGGTCATCCGGCGACACTGGGCTCTAGTCTGACTAATCCCTATATCACAACCGACTTCTCCGAAGCCTTGCTGGAGTTTATCACACCAGCCTACAGTGATATTGACGAATGCCTTACCACCCTTGAAAACATTCATCGGTTCACTCTACAGAACCTGGAGAATGATGAAATGCTGTGGGTGTCCAGTATGCCTTGTCCACTTGGCAACTCTGAGGATATCCCCATCGCACAATATGGCTCTTCCAATGTGGGCAAGTTAAAAACTCTGTATCGTCACGGCCTTAGCAATCGCTACGGGCGTTTGATGCAAATTATCTCCGGCATTCATTATAACTTTTCCATGCCAGAGTCGTTCTGGCAACCCTACCAGGAAATGTGTGGAGACAAAGGCAAACTAAAAGATTTCAAGACCGAAAAATACCTACATCTGATAAGAAACTTTCACCGCTATTCCTGGTTATTGATCTATTTGTTCGGCGCATCCCCCGCTGCTTGCAAATGTTTTGTGCAGGGTCGCAAACACAGCTTGCAAGAGCTGGACGATAGCAGCCTGTATTTGCCGCACGCGACATGTTTGCGTATGGGGAATCTGGGTTATAAGAGCGAGGCGCAAAAATCACTGTTCGTTTGTTACAACGAGCTGGATTCCTATGTCGAGTGTCTGGATGAGGCCATGAACACAGTCTATCCTGAATACGAAGCCATGGGTCAAAGCAAAAATGGTGAATACCTTCAACTGAATACAAATCTACTGCAATTGGAAAACGAATTTTACAGCACGATCCGGCCCAAGCGGATTGTGGAAAGTGGACAACGTCCCTTGCAGACACTCACTGATGGCGGCATAGAATATATAGAAGTAAGGGCACTGGATTTAAACCCTTACCTGCCTCTTGGTATAGACGAGGAGCAGGTACAATTTCTGGACAGCTTTCTATTGCATTGCTTGCTGAGTGAGAGCCCGGAGTGCAACAAGCAGGAATTTTTCGAGGTGGCAGCCAATCTTGCTTTGGTCGTAGAACAAGGACGCGACCCTGAGTTGACACTGGATCTTGAGGGTAATCCCAGAAAGCTGACAGCCTGGGCTGACGAAATCCTGGAGCAAGTGAGCCACAGTGCCTCGCTATTGGATCATATTCACGGCGGCGGTGCCTATATGAGCAGTCTGAAGACCCAGTCGGCCAAAGTAGCAAACCCGGATCTCACGCCATCGGGCCAAATTCTAAAAGAGATGAAGAAAGAAGATCTGTCTTTTTTTGATTTCGCCATGAAGCAATCTCGCATTCACCGCGACTTTCTACAGAATAATGGTCTAAGCGAGACCACCTTAAATATGATGGTGGAAACCGCAGTAGATTCAATTCGGCAGCAGGCAGAAATAGAAAACCAGGATGGGGTCAATTTTGATGAATACCTGAAGAATTGGAACGAGGCTTAGCAGTTCTGCCAATTTCGTGATTATGCTAAACTCACCGCCTTCGTATCTACCCTGTAAATAGATTAGTAATGCTTGATGACAACAGCCGCCAAAGCAATCGGCAGAGACAATAAGACACTAGGAGCAGTCGATGACCCTGGCAATTCCTGGCAATAGAATAATCAACGCAGGCATTTTTGTAGCCACCGTAGCGACCATTGGAATCGCTCTTTATATGGAACATGTGATGCTACTCTCACCCTGTGGCCTGTGCATCACCCAAAGGGTATTCTTTATTCTCTGCGGCCTGGTGTGTCTCGGCTCAGTCATTCATAATCCTGCGCCTCATGGTCAGCGCATCTATGCCTTCACTGCATCCTCAATGTGTGTGTTCGGTAGTTACTTTGCTGGCCGACAAATTTGGTTACAACACTTACCGGAAGACCAGGTTCCTGCCTGCGGGCCTGGCTTCACTTATATACGCGACAACTTCCCGTTCATTGACTTACTGGATTTTTTGTTAGTTGGTGATGGCAACTGTGCGGAAGTGCAATTTCAATTGCTTGGCATTTTTTCAATTGCCGAAATGTCGATAATCGCCTTCACCGGACTTTTTGCCGTTTGTCTGTATACTGCTTTCCGTCAGCAGCAAGAGAACGGTTAATCCAGCTATTAACGACGCCAGGTGAAAAACTTCTCCAACCAGGGGAAATATTTTTCCGGAAGTCGCTCATTTCTCCAAGCATTGGCAGCAAATTTATTTGCTTCCAGCAAGGTTGGATAGATGTGCGTGACCGCCGATATTTTTTTCAATCCCATATTGTGTGTCATCGCAAATACAAACTCTCCTATAAGCTCCCCCGCGTGATAGCCAACAATAGTTACGCCAAGCATTCTATCTTTACCCGGCACGGTTAATACCTTGATAAAACCATGAGCTTCGCCATCGGCCAAAGATCGATCATGATGATCCATCTCGTATCGGGTTACCTCATAGGCGATACCTTTTTCTTTAGCTTCTTGTTCACTCAAACCGACTCTTGCTACTTCTGGGTCGGTAAACGTCGCCCAGGGCACTACGTTATAATTAATTTTTGCCCGCCATAGACCTCCTAGCATGGCATTAAGCGAAGCAAACCATGCTTGAAACGATGCCATGTGGGTAAACTGATGAGGGCCGGCTACATCACCGCAGGCATAGATATTTGGAAAGCTGGTTTGCAAGTATTTATTTACCTGTACTGTTCCCTGAGGATTTAAAGCGACACCCAATTCTTCTAAACCAAACCCTTTTACATTGGCGTTTCTGCCTATCGCCAATAAAACTTTATCGAATTCAACTCTAACTATTTCACCATTTTGATCAGCCTCCATGAAATCGCGTCCGTCTGCTGATCCAAACCTCAGCAGCTTGTGACCAGTTAACAGCTTAATACCTTGTTTGCGAAAAGCATCCATGACTACGCTGGAAACCTCTTCATCTTCGCGTGGCATGATACGGTCGGCCATGTCCACCTGGATAACATCCGACCCCAGATTGCGAAAGGCTTGTGCTAATTCACAACCAATCGGTCCACCACCTACAACCAGCAGTCGTTTGGGCAATTCATTTAGTGACCAGATTGAATCAGACGTAAGGTAACTAATTGTATTCAGCCCTGGTATTGGCGGCACCAGGGGTTCGGCACCCGTCGCCAGAATAATGGAACGAGTATTTATGTTACGGCCATTAACAGAGACGGTATAAGGTGATTCAATGAGCGCATCACCTAACTCAACTTCTACACCCAGCGATGTAAATCGCTCCACCGAATCATGGGGCTCTATGGTCTTAATAACACTCTGTACTCTCGCCATCACTTCTGAAAAGTTAACTGTGCCAACGGCACCATCAATGCCAAATTCTTTGGCCCGTCTAATGTACGACATAATGCGACCACTGCGAATAATGGACTTACTTGGCACACAGCCAGTATTCAAACAATCGCCACCCATCTTGTGTTTTTCAATCAGTATTACTTTCGCTTTAGCCCCAGCAGTAATCAGGGAAGCTATCAGGCCAGCAGAGCCCGCTCCAATGACCACTACATTGGCGTCAAAACTTTTCGGTTTTGTGTAATTCTTCATTCGCTTATTGCGTTGTATGCTATTCAGAATCAGTTTAGCAATGAGAGGAAATACCCCTAGTAACACCAGTGAAAAAATCACAGGAGCGCTAAGCAACCCGGACAAGGAAGATATCTGCGCTAATTCCGAGCCAGCATTTATATAAACCGCTGTACCTGTTAACATACCGGCCTGACTCGCCAGATAGAACGAAGAGGTACGAATGCTGGTTAAGCCCATTAACAAATTGACCATAAAAAATGGAAACAATGGCACCATGCGAATACTAAACAGATAGAAACTGCCTTCTTTCTCGATACCCTTGTTCAACGGCGCCAGGGAGTCACCAAACTTACTCTCAACCCAATCTCGAAGTAGCAGGCGAGAAACCAGGAACGCGAGTGTTGCACCAATGCTGCTGGCGAATGAAACCAGTAGTGTTCCCCACCACAATCCAAATATGGCGCCACCTAACAGGGTAATGATGATCGCCCCTGGAATGGAAAGAGAAGTGATAATCACATAAGCGATGAAATAAAGAATGGCTGCCTGAGTGAAGTTTTCATTTTTGTAGTCCTGAATGCCGGATAATTGGGACTGCGCGAACTCCAGCGTCAGGTACTGTCCCAGATCGAGTGTAAAATAACTGAGGGCGGCGAGCGCAATAAGTGTTACTACGACTAACTTGGTCTTGTTCACGGGGTTGGCCTTCGAGTTTAAGGAGGTTGAATCTTCGCTGCTATCTTAATCACTACCTATATCAGGGACGTAGCCCGATTTCTGGCATATAATCTTTGCCAATACAGATCGGTATGCTATAACCGTTTGCTTTCAATTAGCGAGAAATATCTACTCTCGTATTCTCGGCTATTGTATATCGACTATTGTACGTCGGCTTGACTGATGCTCTGGTAATACCCTTCAATGACAGAACTAAGGTTGTTCTAAACGTGTCCAATTTTGACTTTAGCCGAAAATATCCTGCCAGTCGCATGCGGCGCATGCGCAGGGATGAGTTCAGCCGTCGCTTAATGCGCGAGACACGATTGAGCACAGATGACCTGATCTTCCCGGTTTTTATTGTGGAAGGACAAAATCAACGTCAAGCCATCGAATCCATGCCCGGTATGTTTCGCCTAAGCATAGACGAACTGGTAATGGAAGCTGGCGAGCTGACAGAGCTGGGTATACCTGCAATCGCTCTGTTTCCATCGCCATATCAATCAGTAAAGACACTGGACGGTAGCGAAGCGTATAACAGCGAAGGCCTGGTGCAGAGGGCGATCAGAGAGTTAAAGGTCAAATACCCGGACTTAGGCATAATAAGCGATGCGGCGCTGGACCCCTATACCACTCATGGTCAGGACGGCATTATCGATGACGGTGGCCATGTCCTTAATGAAGAAACCATCGAAGCACTAAAACAACAAGCGCTGTCGCACTCTCTGGCTGGGGCCGACATAGTCGCGCCATCAGACATGATGGATGGCCGAGTTGCCGCCATTCGCAGCATTCTTGAGGAGAACAAACAAATTTACACCCGCATTTTGGCCTATTCCGCCAAATATGCCTCCAGCTACTACGGCCCGTTTCGTGACGCGGTAGGTTCCAGCAGAAGTCTGGGCGGCGGCAATAAACACACTTATCAAATGGATATCGCCAACAGCGACGAAGCCTTGCAGGAAGTAGCCCTGGATCTGGCCGAAGGCGCCGATATGGTGATGGTTAAACCAGGCATGCCTTACCTTGATATCGTCAGCCGGGTTAAACTCGAATTTGGCGTACCCACCTTTGTTTATCAGGTCAGCGGTGAGTATTCCATGCACTTGGCAGCGGCACAGAATGGCTGGCTGGACGAAGAAGCAGTGATTATGGAATCACTGATCGCTATAAAACGCGCGGGTGCCGACGCGATTCTTAGCTATTTCGCCAAGACCGCAGCTCGGCTACTGAAAGAATAGATTAGCCCGCAGGGAGCCTGCCAGAGCTGAAAGCGGTAAGCTACGTTCAGCTACTACTACTTGAATCTTTAATTTTTGGCCTTATTATAGGCAACACACGAGCATGTAATCGAGCACTTCACTCCTGCGATGGCTCCTCATTTACGACTCAAAATTTCCCAATTAGCCTAACTACAAGGAAAACCTCTATGAGCGACAATATCGTTCACATTTCTGACAGCAGTTTCGAAACAGACGTACTTCAGGCGGAAGGGCCTGTTCTGGTTGATTTCTGGGCGGAGTGGTGTGGCCCCTGCAAGATGATTGCACCGGTACTCGAAGAACTGGCGGGGGAATACGAAGGCAAACTAAAAATCTGCAAGATGGACGTTGATGCCAACACGGAGATCGCACCAAAATACGGCATCAGAGGCATTCCTACCTTGATTTTGTTCAACAATGGTGAGAAAGCAGCGGAGAAGGTTGGCGCTCTTTCAAAATCTCAACTTTCTGCTTTTATTGACAGCGTGATTTAGATTGCGTTTAATGTGCTGCCTTGATTACTCTTGAGGCGCTGCAGGACGTGGCCGATTCGAATCAATTCAACGATGGAAATTGATCGATCAGACTGGCAAACCAAACTCAATACCCTGAGCATTTATTACGACTCGCCGGGTGCTTGTCTGATATTCTGAATCATAAGAAGTCCTGATCTCAATCCAAGCTTATGTATTCTTTTTGAATTTGCTTAGGTGAGATTTAGTAGACATAAGCGAAAAGTAGGTCTATATTGCGGAAAAGTTGCAACTAAATGCATAAACACATACGTGGATTTCAGTCGCGCTGCGACTGAAATCTGCGGTGAACAGTGAGTTGACTAAGTACCTATAACAATTAGTTCCTATAACAATTAGTTCCTATAACAATTAGTTCCTATAACAATTAGTTCCTATAACAATTAGTACCTATAACAATTACAGTCAACAAACCAGCTAGCGATACAAAACGAAACGGTAAACGAAGCCGCCATAGTAATCGATAGCTAGAAGTATTAAACGACCTCCGCCTTACACTAATTCCAAAACTTTATACCCAAGTCAAATCCTTAACAGCATTCTTTTCCCTATGACGCTCAGATGTGCATGCCAATGACAGTTCAGGCGGCTTGGTCAGAACCCAAATAATTACAATTACTATGAAGCCATCCCGCACTAAACACTCCTAACCACACAAGAAGACCCAATCACATGAATCTAACCGAACTAAAACAAAAGCCAATCGCCGAACTATTAGCAACAGCCCACGAAATGGGATTGGACAACGTTTCAAGAACACGTAAACAAGACATCATCTTCGTGATACTCAAAAAACATGCGAAGAACGGCGAAGACATTCACGGTGACGGCGTATTAGAAATTTTGCAGGACGGTTTCGGTTTTCTACGATCAGCAGACTCTTCTTACCTGGCAGGCCCGGATGACATCTATGTGTCCCCGAGCCAGATACGGCGGTTTAGTCTTCGCACCGGCGACACAGTAGCAGGAAAGATTAGACCACCAAAAGATGGCGAGCGTTATTTTGCACTACTTAAGATTCATGAAATTAATTTTAGTAGCCCCGAAGAATCCAAGAATAAAATCCTTTTCGAAAACCTCACTCCGCTTTTTCCTGACGACAGACTCACTCTTGAAGTTGGCAACGGTAGCACCGAAGATTTAAGTGCACGGGTTATCGATCTGTCCGCCCCAATCGGGAAAGGACAACGGGGCCTGATCGTTTCCCCGCCGAAGGCAGGTAAAACATTAATCCTGCAAAACATGGCCCAATCTATCACCAGGAACAATCCTGAATGCAGACTCATCGTATTACTTATTGATGAACGTCCAGAAGAAGTCACCGAGATGCAGCGCTCGGTGCGTGGTGAAGTCGTTGCCAGCACTTTTGATGAACCTCCTTCACGTCATGTGCAAGTCGCCGAAATGGTGATTGAGAAAGCAAAGCGTTTGGTAGAGCACAAAGAAGACGTGATCATTCTTTTAGATTCGATCACACGCCTTGCCAGAGCCTATAATACAATCATTCCATCATCCGGGAAGGTACTTACCGGTGGTGTTGATGCACACGCCTTAGAGCGTCCCAAACGTTTCTTCGGTGCCGCGCGTAATTTGGAAGAAGGTGGCAGCCTAACCATTATCGCGACCGCTCTGATCGAAACCGGTTCTAAGATGGACGAAGTAATTTACGAAGAGTTTAAGGGCACTGGCAACATGGAACTGCATCTCGATAGAAAGATTGCAGAGAAACGTGTTTACCCTGCAATAAACGTACGTCGTTCCGGCACACGCCGCGAAGAGTTGCTGACCTCGGAAGAAGAATTACAACGCATGTGGATTCTTCGTAAGCTGCTTAGTTCCATGGAAGACGTCCAGGCAACAGAGTTTATTCTCGACAAATTGAAAGAATCGAAAACCAATGATGAGTTCTTCAATTCGATGAAGCGCAAGTAAATCGCTCATCGATTAATTCCTGAAAGACTTTTCATCAAACCTGTAAAAAACGCCTAACACAAAATTCGTTAGCAAGGCAAACGGCCAGCTATGTCATTTAGAGATTTGCGTGACTTCATAGAACTTCTTGAGAAAGAAGGCGAACTCAAGCGAATCAACACGGAGGTTGATCCTTATCTGGAAGTCACCGAAATAAGCGATCGCACCCTTCGCAGCAATGGCCCCGCCCTACTCTTCGAAAACCCCAAAGGCTCGAACATACCCTTGCTTGCCAATTTGTTTGGAAACACAAGGCGCATCGCTTTGGCTATGGGACAGGAAAATATTGACGGACTAAGAGATGTAGGCAAACTGCTGGCTTTTCTTAAAGAACCTGACCCCCCTAAGGGATGGAAGGACTTGTGGGAGACGCTCCCCAGCTACAAAAACGTGTTGAATATGCCGGCCAATGTGAAAAAGTCGGCGCCTTGCCAGGAGCTGGTGATTGAGGGAGACGATGTCGATTTAGGTTTCCTGCCCATACAGACTTGCTGGCCCGAAGATGCTGCGCCATTGGTTACCTGGCCACTGGTAATCACAAAAGGTCCAGAAAAAGAACGCCAGAACCTCGGCATCTATCGCATGCAGCTAATCGCCAAAAATAAACTGATCATGCGCTGGTTGTCGCATCGAGGCGGCGCACTGGATTTCAGAGAATGGCAGCAGGCACATCCGGGCAAAGCCTTTCCTGTATCGATCGCCATCGGTGCCGACCCAGCTACAATCCTGGCTACCGTCACACCGGTGCCTGACACACTTTCAGAATACGCTTTTGCTGGACTGCTACGGGGCAGCAAAACCGACGTGGTGAAATCACGCACCAATGATTTGCAAGTACCCGCAGGTGCCGAATTTGTACTAGAGGGCGTAATCGAGCCCGACGAACTAGCCAATGAAGGCCCATACGGTGATCACACCGGCTACTACAATGAAGTGGAAAAATTTCCGGTGTTCACAGTGACCTGTATCACTCACCGCAAAAACCCCATTTACCACAGCACCTACACCGGCAGGCCACCCGACGAACCGGCCATGTTAGGTGTGGCACTGAACGAAGTATTCGTGCCGCTGCTACAGAAACAGTTTCCGGAGATCATCGACTTCTATCTTCCACCCGAAGCTTGTTCCTATAGACTGGCGGTTGTGAGCATGAAGAAACAATACTCCGGCCACGCCAAACGGGTAATGATGGGTGTGTGGTCTTTTTTGCGTCAGTTCATGTACACCAAGTTTGTTATCGTGGTAGATGATGATGTTGATGTTCGTCGTTGGGATGATGTGGTTTGGGCCATTACTACGCGTATGGATCCGATTCGCGACACAGTGTTAATTGATAATACGCCTATCGATTATTTGGATTTTGCCTCTCCCGTATCGGGTTTAGGATCGAAGATGGGCATGGACGCAACAAGCAAGATGACAGGCGAAACTCAGCGTAAATGGGGCCACACCATTACTATGACGGATGAGGTTAAAGCGCGAGTTGATGAAATTTGGGGAGAGCTGGGCATTGGGAAAATGGATAGCTGATTATTATCAGAAGCTGGTTCTCACTTTCTATTCTTTTCTGAGGGATGCCCCGCGCGGAAGGATAGCTTCCCCCTCCTTAGCACCATTTACCGGGTGAGATTTTCATAGAATGGAAACAACGAAGAGCGATAGATCAATCGCCTTACCGCCAGGCTAATTGGAAATTTTATCAAGGCCCTGGTGCTATTTTCGGGGGAAGAATCAAGCACTCACTGCAAACCAAAAACAAACAGCGTACGCCCGCCGACTATTGCGACACGTTGATTCCCGTCTACGGCAAACCCCATGGGATTCGTGCGAATGTGTGCGCCTGAATTAAAATTCCACAAGGCATTACCGTTCGCTGCATCCAGGGCGAAGAAATTGCCCTCGTTGCTGGAAGCAAACACCAAATCACCCGCAGTAGCCATCACCCCGGACCAAGGCGGCGATTGCAGTGGAAACTCCCATTGGAATTTACCCGTCATTACCTCCAGTGAAATAATGGCGCCAGAAGCCTCGTCGCCGTCCATCGCTTGTTCGCCGCCGCCGAGAAAAGGTTTGCCCGGTTCGTAGTCAACATCAGACTTAAAATACTTGGCTCCCATACGCCTATTGGCCACAAAGAATTGTTCCGTCAGGGGATTATAAGAAGGCGAAAACCAATTTGTCGCCCCTTGCAAACTTGGCCAAACAATAGTGCCTTCCCGTGTTGGCTCAGTATTGGGAATAACAATTGGCCTGCCATTGTCATCAATTCCTTGCGCCCAGGTTTGATAAGAATACTCTTCACCCAATAAATATTCCCCGCTCTCGCGATCAATCAGATAATAGAATGCATTGCGATTCGCCAATGCTAGCAGTTTGCGTTGTTCACCCTCGAACTCACCATCCAGCAACACGGCTATTTGATTCGCATCCCAATCATGGGTGTCGTGCGGCGTGTATTGGAAATGCCAACGCATTTCTCCGGTATCAGGGTTCAGGGCCAACACCGAACAAGTGAACAGATTGTCGCCTGGTCTAACATCCCCATTCCAATCCGGTGCAGGGTTTCCCGTAGTCCAATACAGGGTATTGAGTTCCGCATCAAAAGAACCAGTTAACCAGGTAGACCCACCGCCGGTCTGCCAGGCATCGCCCTGCCAGGTTTCACTGCCGGGCTCACCGGGTGCTGGCACGGTATAGGTTCTCCACAATAGCTCGCCATTGTTTGCATCATAAGCATCGACAAAGGCGCGAACGCCGGCCTCCGCACCACTGACTCCAACGATAATCTTGCCATCCAGAGCAAGCGGTGCCAGCGTCATCGAAAAACCGGAATCATTGTCAGCAACATCAGTCTCCCAGCGTACTGCACCGGTTCCGGCATCTAAAGCAAATAGACGCGCATCCAGAGTGGCCACGTACACCATGTCATCCAGCAAGGCAACACCACGATTAATACGCGGGAACCCGATGTTCAATACCTCGTTGGATATTTCCGGCACCCAACGCCACAAGACTTTCCCGGTTCCTGCATCCAGAGAAGTGACTGTGCTAGGTGATTCGGTGAGGTACATGATGCCATTGGCAAACACAGGGGTGGTTTCCTGTAGACCGGCGCCGGCAATCCCGGCACTGGGCATCTGATAGGCCCACATCACCTTTAGCCGGTCAACGTTGCTGCGGTTAATTTCAGTCAGTGGAGAGAAACGGTGGGACAAATAGCCGCCGGAGTATGACAGCCAATCTGAGCCATTAGTCTCGTCAGCCAGAAGTTGCTCATAGCTGGTATCAGCGAAACTGGCAATGCCGAGCGGAACTGCGGCCAAAGCAAGGAGTATTTTTCGACACATCGAACTTCTCATTAGACCTCTCCCTTTAGACTCATTAGGTAAGAAACCACATCGTCTATCTCTTGTTCATTCAACACCGCAGCATAGCCCGGCATTAAACTGTGGCCGAAGGCTTTTTCATAGCTGATGAGTTTTGATTTACCGAAGGAATGAATCCTGCCGGTGATATCTCGCATCTGTACGGAGAACTCATCTTCATTAATGCGCATGCCCTCGTAAGTGCCATATTCAGATACCACCCGCACGGTGAGAAAGGCATTGATAGTGCCCCTAAATCGCGTCGCGACTCTCGGTTGATCTGCATCGGGATTGGTTACTGACAGGCGTAAATAGTCGGCGTTGCGACGCAGGCCAACCTCGCTTAATTCCGGACCAACACCCTTGCCTGCACCGTCCAGAATATGACAGCTAGCGCAATTACCCTTGCCTTGATAGACAAGCTTTCCAGCCACCGGATCACCGGGTATCGTTTCTTCCGGTAACTCACCTAGAGTGCGTACATAAGCCGCGAGACGCAGTAGTTCAGATTCACTCAATGTCCAGGAACCCGGCATTGCGGTTCCGGGAATTCCTGTCGCGATAAGGGAGATCAGCGCAGCGTCATCGCTGGCGCGTGTGAGCCTGGCACGAGTCAGATTCGCGCCCTCGCCGCCTTCACCCAGGATACCGTGACAGCGGGCACAGTGAATTTGAAAAAGACCCTGGCCCTCATTTAAATCGCTCTGCGTTAGAGCAGCCAGGGGAAAATCAGAAGTTTGCGCAGTGACAGAGGAAGCCAGACTAAGCAGTAAAATCGCTGTAATAAAGATTAGTAATTTTAGAGAAGATTGGCTATGGCTGAAATTTTCAAGCAATTCGTTTCCCCCCGACTTGCAGCCTGAGCTGCATAAAGATAAAAGATCATTCATTAGTTCGCTCCTATTTAATCAGGTTAACTCTCACTTTGACTGTGTCTGATTCCTAGAATAAAGCAAGCGGGTTCATCGGCGAACCGGTTCCGCCCTGCACCCGTAGCGGAGAGCCCACAAAAAGAAATTCCCAGCGATTCTTTTCAATAGCGGTTTCGGCGAGCGCATCGAGGTCGAGATTGTCCAGCAGGGGCATGCCGAGCCCGACCAGCACTAACTCATGAAGCGGATTCATTAGTCCCTCCACGCCGGATGGCATCACATCGCTGACTCCATCCGACCCAAGCACAGCGACATCCCGTTCTTTCAGCCATTTTGCAACCGAGGCATGAGAGCCGGCCGCCTGCCCAACAAAATTCCACTGACCCAATTGTCTGACTCTCTCCCAGCGCCCAGTGCGAATAAGCAGTATATCTCCGCTGCCTACACGCAGCCCCGTTCTCGCTTCCCAGGTTTCGAGATCGCTGCTGGTAATTGCCGTGCCCGGCTCTAAATACTCAACACCCCGAAGCCAGGGCATATCGATCAGAAGACCGCGACTAAAGACGCCTTTGTAAGCGTTGTGTATACCCAGTCGATTTGATCCATCGGCTTGAAGCTCATCCACAGAAAAACCGTTGTACATTTGTCCCTTATGCACGAAGTGCGGTAGGCCATCCATGTGTGAATGGGCAAAGCCATGATACTGAACACTGTAGGAATCGCCAGCTACCGCATGTCCACCGAAAGTAGACACTGCCAGGCTGTGTTCAAAAGGATTGGTGTTTAGTGAATCTTGTTGCTTGTTGACGTATAGAGACAAGGAGACTGCAGTGCCATCGCGTACCAGGCTTGCAGCTTCTCTGCGCTTGCCATCGGTGATCAGGTTCAGCGTGCCTAATTCATCCGCGCTTCCCCATCGACCCCAGTTGGAGATTTCTTGCATCCATCGATCAAACTCGGCTCGGGTTACGGGTTCCGCAGATTGAGCCCTGGCTTCCACAAGAATAATTGAGGAACTTAGACACAGCAGTATTGTTGCTAATAAACGACGAGAAAATGTTTTTCTTGTTTTAGAAAGCAGGTTTGTTTTCATTCTTTGATTCACTCCATTTAACTCTGCTACTACTGTACCCCGCTATCCAGATTGCGGCAAGGGCAGCACAACAGGGCAGCACAACAGGTGAGCTTATTGGTATTAGAACTTAAATTCAGAGGATGTTATTGTTCAGGGATCAAAACAGTTCAGGAATCAAAACTCTTCCGGGGCAAAGACGGCAAAGGTAAATCTGGCAGCTCGGCGCCTATCGCTTTTACAAACTTCTTCTGATATGCATCGCTGGCCTGCTCCTCACCCATGTGCTTTAGTAAACGCGATAGCTCGCCGTAGGCCTCAGCAGAAGGGGCGACTTCGATGCTGGTCTCGAAATATCGGCGAGCTTTACCCCATAGCTCGTTACGCATGGCGAGTCTGCCCAGCGCGAGCAAAAGTTGCGCATTGTCCGGATGTAGCTGAACCCAGGCTTCGGCTTCTATCAATCGTTCGTGACTATCAGAGAACTCCAGCTCACCGTAGCGCGTGACCAATACATCGCTCCAGTTCCTGGCTAGCGCAGCCTCAATCGCCTTGGCAGCCGCTTCTTTCTGGTTGAGTTTAACCAGGATGTCGGCATAGTGTTTTACGATCCTCTCGTCCTGCTTGTAGGATGCCGGGCTTTTCTTCCAGGCTTTCTCTAGTTGCGCGGTGATCTCCTCGTCGTTGAAGTCGACGCGATGGCTGCTGATTGCGTATAGGTTTTCCATGAAGAGACGAACCTGAATAAGCGCGGCTTCCTCGCTATCGATGACTTTGTTCTTCTCCAGTGCAGGCAACAGCTTTTCCATCTGCTCCCAGTCTTGTAACTTTAGATAGGCTTTTTTAAGCAGTTGCAACAACGAAGAATCGTTTAGTGAGTTCGATTTCATGCCTTGCAACACCGCTACACATTGCTCTAGCTGGCCTGAGCTGAATAGCAACTGCGCCTTTAGTGAATTAACCGTTGAACGTGCTGCGGGGTATTCCCGCTCGGCCTCTTCCAGGCATTGTACCCAGGCATCTTTGTCGCCAAGCTGATGGGCCGCGTAGGCGGCTGCAAGGTAATTTACTACGCTGGCATCCGCTTCTTTCATGCCCTTGTTGAGAAGATTATAGCTGGACTCCCAGTTGCCACGAGTAAAATACAACAAGCCTTCGACTGTTCTGCTGCGGCTCCTGGCTTTGAGTTTTTCTTTGTAGTGGCGACCGAAACGAATTAGATACCAGGGATTTATCCAGCGGAAAACAGTGAGGGACAGTTTTATTACCAGATACAAGACTATAATTGCCGCCAACAACGCGAACAGACTTGTTTCGAAAGTGTAGTTGCCAAAAGCGATTAACAGATAACCGGGGTCGCCGGGAAAGCCGAGATAAAGGCTGACTGGTAAAGCCAGCACGATAGCCAGCAGACTGAATAGGTAGAGCTTGATCATAAGTTAATCAGCGCTCGCTTGCGGTGAGCTGGTTGATCAATGACAGGGACTGATTCAGCAACGGCAGTGCTGGATCAATATCGTAGTTAGCAAGTTGATCTAATGCTGCTGACAATGTTCGACCCTGCGCCGAGTCGGCGACGGCATAACGCTGAAACCAGTCTTTGCTTTTTGCAAGAGCCTGCTGATACAGCTTGTTGTCTCGCATCAACAAAGCCAACTGTGCTTGCTCAAGCATGAGCCTTATGCTTTGTTTAATGAGTTCGTCCTGACCCGGTGCCAACATCGCTTGCGGCGTGTCTTCCCATTTACGCCAGATGAAGATAGAACCCAAAAACTCCAAGCTGGTATCGAGGTAGCTGTTGGCATTTGCATCCGATTGCGGTGACTGCGATTCTGCATTGCGCCGGTTCTCGAACTCCGCTCCCATAGAGTTAAGCAGGTCAATACTGGTCATTTCTGTGAGCAGACTATCTAGCTGTAGATAAATACCTGTTCTGTCTATAGCTTCAATATTGCGCAACTGTTGCAACTCGGCGGCGATTGCCTGACGCACGGCAAACACACTGACACTGCCGGAATTCAACAAGGCTTGATCGGCAACTTGCAGTTGTGTGATAGCGGTGGCAATGTCGCCTTCCAGCTGTAATTTCTGGCTGGCTATGCCTAGCAGATATTCCGCTTCAAGAATTTTCCATTCTTGACTGGTTTCATTACTTGCTGATGATTGTTGGGCCTGCAAATCGGCAAGCTGGGTGCGTAGCTGACTTATTTCCTGCGTGAGAGTGAACTCCAGTTCTCTTAGGGCAGAGTCATCAAATTCTACTGGTTCGGCCATTTGTTGCTGGTTTTGTTCCAGTTGGCGTAATTGTGCCGTTTGCTGAGCCAGGTTTTGCGTAAGCCGTTGATTCTCAAGATCCAACTCGGCCAATTGGAGCCGCAGAGTAGATTGTTGATAAGCCAGAAACAATACGCCAACGACAAGGGGAAACAAGATTATAACGACGATTGTAAAACGTCGAACTGCGGTTTGTCGTTTCCGAGTTGAACGGCTGGTAGCCGTGGCCGAGGTGCTCTTGGATATTTCATCCAGAATTTTGGGTGTTTCTGCCTGCTCTGTCACTTTACTACCTTAATAAGTATTGAGCTGTTACTTAAGCCTGCTCTCGGCAAATCGCGAGTTCATCCAGTGCGGCTACAAAACTGGCTGGATCGGCGCCCCGCGCATTGTACACCTTGGCAAATCCCGCGTCTTCAGCCTGCTGCGCTACTCTCGTGGAGGGAGCCAGTAGCGTGAGCTGCTCTGCTAGTTCTTTATTATCGGCCAGCAAAGAAATCAGTCTATCCAGGGACTCGCCGCTGCTTACGGTCAATACATTGACCTTGCCTGTTACTAGTCTATCGCAGAAATCTTTGTTGCTGTAATTGACTGTCTTGCGACTATAGGCCTCAAAATAATCCACAGAAGCACCCCGTTGTTTAAGTGTTTCTGCCAATAACTCTCTGCCACCCTGTCCACGAACTATGGCAACCTTCCTGCCCGCCAGGTTTTGCAACTGCGGTAGTTGCAGAATGTCTTCGCTGGTCATGCCGGCAGTTGGCTGAAACACCTCGCAGCCCAGCAATTTTCTGGCCGCCTCTGCTGTGCTGGGGCCTACTGCAATCACTTCAATACCCAATGGAAACCGGGGCCAGTAGTTGTTGATCACTTCGCCGCCGAAGTGCACTGCATTATTACTGACAAAAATTAGAAGCTGATAGTTATCTAACTGCAACACTTTGTCTTTCAGGTCTTGAATAGACCTCGTGTTTGTCAAGGCATGAATTTCGACTAAGGGAAGTGACACAATAGCACCGCTGCGAGACTCTATTGCCTGTTGCATGGCTTGCTGCTGGTTGGATGGGCGAGTTACCAGAACTGTTAGCCCGGAGAGAGAATCAGGATTCATTCAATAACCTTTCAGGTATTTATTGCTCATCTGTTTTTCGATCCCACTTTTTACGCCGAATCGCGAATCGCGCTGAGTATCTCTTCCGCACCCTGAGACAGCAGATCGTCGGCAACGGTCAAACCAAGTTGTTCTGCTTGATGTCGGTCGCCGCGAATCTCACTGCGAATAACGGTTGTGCCGTCAAGGTTTCCTACCAGGGCACGCAGATGTAACTCTTCATCGTGCAGTTCAGCAAAACTGGCTACAGGCAGCTGACAACCACCTTGTAAACGCGCATTCACCGCGCGTTCGGCAACAACACAGGTGGCGGCGTCCACATCATGCAGGCAGTCGAGCAACTTCAGTGTTTCTATATCCTGGGTTCGACATTCGATGCCGACAGCACCCTGGCCTCCAGCAGGTAGACAGTCTCTAAAGCATAAACGTTCCCTGATACGCTCACCGAGTTCCAATCGTCTAAGCCCAGCGGCGGCCAGAATAATCGCGTCATATTCACCAGCGTCGAGCTTTCCAAGTCGTGTGTCTACATTGCCACGTAAATCGGCTATGCTTAAGCCTGGGCGCAGCTCACGAAGCTGGCACTGGCGACGGAAACTGGATGTGCCTAACGCTGCGCCTTCAGGTAGTTCAGCCAGGGAAGCAAAATTATTTGAAACAAAGGCATCGGCTGGATCCTCCCGTTCACAGATGACGGCCAGACCTAAACCCTCCGGGAATTCCATGGGCACATCTTTCATTGAATGCACGGCGATATCAGCCCTGTCGTCCAACATGGCGTGTTCCAGCTCTTTCACGAAAAGGCCCTTACCACCGACTCTAGCCAATGGTGTATCCAGAATCTTATCGCCGCGGGTGCTCATTGCCAACAATTCCACATTGAGATCACTATGAGCAGCCTCCAATGCCGCCTTGACATAATTGGCCTGCCACAGGGCAAGCGGGCTTTTGCGGGTTGCGATGCGAAGAGTTCTGGCTGACATGGTGTACTGCTCTGAGGGCTTGCTTAAGCTACGGAGAAGACTTGCATGTTACGGGAAATGGGGCAATTTGTCCGAATTTGCTGGTTTTCAGAGCTGCAGCAACCGGGTTCAAGCTTTTGGCTATCCTGCTATAATCGCAGCCTCAACCTAAGACCTCGGGTACTGCTGTTGTGTCTAGCAGGAAGTACTGCCTGCCTGGGGATAGCTGTGAGTTGTTCACGTAGATAAGCATTTGTCTGAAAAACCTGGATGCAATGATCCATGTCCTTGCGGCTCCAGGCGTGGATTCCAGGGCGCACTTACGCGCCCTTCAATAGTAATCGAAGGCGAATATTCAGCCTGGACAGTCTGACTTCAACTATTACAGTGTGGAACCAAGCTATGAGCAACAACAAGGATCAGAGCAAACTTTGGGGCGGCAGATTTACTGAAGTCACAGACGCCTTCGTCGAACGATTTACCGCTTCGGTGGATTTCGACCGTCGCTTATTCCAGCAGGACATAGACGGCTCGGTTGCTCATGCCATGATGTTAGGCAAGGCTGGCATTCTCACCGCAGAAGAGCAACAGCAGATTCTGAATGGTCTGGAGGCAATCAGACAAGACATTCTGGACGATACCTTCGAATGGTTGCTGGCACTGGAAGACCTGCACATGAATATTGAATCAGCACTGACTGCTCGAATCGGTGATGTTGGCAAGAAGTTACATACCGGTCGTTCAAGAAACGATCAGATTGCTACCGACATTCGATTGTATATACGCGACGAGATCGATCAGATTGCCAAGCTTATTAGCAAAGTACAGTTGGCTTTAGTTGATATGGCTGAAACTGAGGCAGACACTATTATGCCTGGCTTTACCCACTTGCAAACGGCACAGCCGGTGAGTTTCGGTCATCACATGATGGCCTGGTATGAAATGTTGGACAGAGATTATGGGCGTCTTATGGACTGCCGCAAAAGAGTAAACCTGTCCCCTTTGGGTGCGGCCGCGTTGGCTGGAACCAGTTACCCTATTGACAGAAATTTTACGGCGGAGAAACTTGGTTTCGACGGGCCAACCAGAAACTCCTTGGATTCCGTAAGCGATAGAGACTTCTCTATCGAGCTTGCTGCTTTTGCCAGCTTGTTGATGACTCATCTTTCCCGGTTCTCAGAAGAATTGGTGCTGTGGACTTCCGCACAATTTAATTTTATCGAATTGCCGGATCGATTCTGCACTGGCTCATCCATCATGCCGCAAAAGAAAAACCCTGACGTCCCTGAATTGGTGCGCGGCAAAACTGGTCGGGTACACGGCCATTTGATTTCTCTGTTAACACTGATGAAGTCGCAGCCACTTGCCTACAACAAGGACAATCAGGAAGACAAGGAACCGCTTTTCGACCTGATCGACACGGTTAAGGACTGTCTGTACGCCTACAGCGAGATGATGCCAGCGGTGAACTGCAATAAAGACATAATGTATGCCGCAGCCAAACAAGCTTATGCCACGGCTACCGATCTCGCTGACTATCTTGTTCGGAAGGGCATGCCGTTTCGTGATGCGCACGCGGTGGTAGGTCAGTCTGTCGCCTTTGGTATTGAACAGGAAAAAGACCTGGCAGAATTAGCATTGGAAGAACTGAAACTATTTTCTGATTTGATTGAAGACGATATTTTCCAGGTGCTAACGCTGGAAGGCTCGATCAATGCCAGAGACCATATTGGCGGCACTGCGCCCAAACAAGTTCTAGCGGCTGCGAAGGCAGCAAAGACCGCTATCGTCACTCGCTGAACTCAATCACTGTCGATCGAAGTGGAAGGCCTGGAAATTCCATGTCGTGATAGCCATTGATATCAATGCCTCGTAGTCGGTCATGTGTTCAGTGACTTCCTCGACCATCGCCATACGCAGTTTTATTTGATCTGCGTCTTTGCGCAGATCTCGGCACTACTATTCTTATTGGAATAGAATTCCACTGTGGTCATTTCGGCTGCGGCTTACAAGCACTCCCCCAAGCGAGTATAATCCTTAGAGTCGTTATAAGGTCTAGCAGTTGGGATAATACGGAAATACTTGTGTTTTAGTGAATATTCCAGTTAACTCTCAGCGATTGCCAGGGGACAATAGCCGTATATCGTATTCCAGAATTTCATCGTCGCGTGCGGTCTTTACTTTCACCCTATCACCCGCTTTATGGCGCTCCAAAATGTCTGCATAATCGTCTTCGTTGCGTACCGGCTGTCCATCTATTTCAATGATTACATCACCTAATTGAATTCTGCCACGCTGACTTCGGCTAAGCCCGCGCATACCCAGGCGCTGCGGATCCGTGCCGGGGAAAACATCCAATACGATGACACCATCGATGCCCCACTGACGCCGGTAGTAATCCGGCTGGGGTATCTGTGCAATTCCCAAGGCGGGTGTCTGCACCCTGCCGTAGGCGATCAATTCAGGGACTATGCGCTTAACGGTATTAACCGGGATAGCAAAACCTATGCCTGAACTGGCCCCACTTGGGCTATAAATCGCGGTATTCACTCCAACCAACTGCCCCAAAGAATTGAGCAGGGGACCGCCCGAGTTGCCGGGGTTGATGGCTGCGTCCGTTTGAATGACGTCACGAATCTTGCGGCGACTAACCGAATCTATTTCTCTTCCCAACGCACTGACAACCCCCACCGTCATGGTAGTGTCCAGGCCGAAGGGATTACCTATAGCAATCACCTTTCTGCCCACTTCCAACAAGGAAGAATCACCGGGCTGCACCGGCACCAAGTCAATATCGGGTGCTTCAATTTTTAGTACTGCCAGATCCTTGTCGGGATCAACGCCCACGGCTGAAGCAGCGAAGGTTGTGCCATCTTGCAGGGTCACGGTCACGCGATCAGCCTGCTGTACCACATGGTAATTGGTCACCACATAGCCGTCCCCGCTCCAGATGAAACCGGTGCCGCTACCTTGCGGAACCTCCTGTGGGTTGAAGGCGTAGAAGGATCTAACCAGCCGAGAATTAGTGATGTTCACCACCGAAGGGCTGACTTGCTTGAATATCTCAATATTATTTTCTTCGTCATTAGTCTTGAATTGGCTGTAGTCTGGAGTCTGCGCACTGGCAGTGATCATAACTAATAGCCCGACCAATATTGAGTAGAAGTAATTCATTGGGATAGCACCTGTAATTATTGCCCGCCAGCGTTCAATACTTGTTCATGGGTGAACTCTATAAGATAAGTTCAAATTTTTAGGATTCAAGGTCGAAATTTTGACGTAGCGCTGTCATGTACTCTATAAACTCAAAGCACGGGGTTTTCAATTCAACTGTAGCTGGCAATTTCCTGCTGAACCTTGAGCCACTGAGCTTCCTTGTTGTTGAGTTTTGCCTTCAGTGTGCCTTGTTGTTGCAGTTGCTTGTTTAACTCAGTCTTGTTCTGTGCAAGGTATATCGCCTCATCTGCTAACGACGATTCGATCTTAAGGAGTCGTTTTTGAATTCCCTCAATCTCGGATTCCAATAATTTCTCCTGCTTCTTTAGTGGAACCAGTTTTTCTCTTCTACTCGCCGCTTGTTGGCGTTTTTCCTTCTTGCCCGGCTTTGCTTTAGGCTTGATCGCTGCCGCGGCTTGAGCGGAGTTTTCTAATGAGCTGGAATCATCGTGGTAAGCCGCAAAACTTTGTTTGCCCAGCCATTTCTCGTACTCTTTCAGATCACCTTTGAACTCCGCAAATACACCCTGATGAATAGAGTAAAACTCATCCACAGTGTTGACCAAAAGATGGCGGTCATGGGAAACCACAATCATGGCGCCCTGATATTGTTGCAATGCTACCGTAAGCGCGTGACACATTTCCAAGTCCAAATGGTTGGTGGGTTCATCCAACAACAATAGATTTGGTTTCTGCCAGACGACCTGCGCCAAGGCCAGGCGCGCTTTTTCCCCGCCAGAGAAATTCTTTATGATCTCACTCACTCTGGTTCCACGAAAATCGAAACCACCAAGAAAATTTCTTATCTCCTGCTCTGTTGCCTTTCGCTGTTCCTTCTGAATAAGCTGTACTGGCGTTACTTGCTGATCGAGTTCATCCACCTGATGCTGCGCAAAATAACCGATGCGCAATTTCTTCGACGGGTTTAAATCCCCCGTCAGTTGTGCCATTTGACCGGCGATAACTTTTAGTAAGGTGGACTTGCCACTGCCATTAAAACCTAATAGGCCAAAGCGCGATTCGGAGCGCACACTAAGATCTATCTTGTCCACCAGTGTTCGGTCGAACCCAATGCTTAGAGACTCTATTTGCAGTAAATAGCTGGGGAGTTGATCCAATTCTGGAAATTGAAAACGAAAGGGCGAATCAACATGAGCAGGAGCAATTTGCTCCATGCGCCTTAGCTCTTTGAGCCGACTCTGGGCTTGTTTCGCCTTACTCGCTTTAACGCTAAATCGGCGCACGAAGTTTTCGATTTCCGAACGTCGCCGTTGCTGCTTTTCATAAAGCGCTTGTTGTAGAGCCATTTTCTCGGCACGCAATCTTTCGTAGGCGCTGTAATTCCCCTTATAACAATCGAGACCACCGTTATCGAAACTGATCACGTTGTTAATTACCGAATCCAGGAACCTGCGATCGTGAGAAATAAGTAGAATGGTGCCTTGGTAATTTTGCAGCCACTGCTCTAACCAGACAGTCGCCTCAAGATCCAAATGGTTAGTGGGCTCATCCAACATTAGCAGGTCAGAGGGGCACATTAAGGCGGCGGCCAGGTTCAAACGCACACGCCATCCGCCCGAAAAACTACTTACCGATCTATCGAATTCATCAACAGCAAAGCCGAGGCCCGAGAGCAGCCGCCCGGCGCGATACTTAACACCATAGCCATCGATTTCTTCCAATTGGCCAAACAGGTCAGCCAGCGCGTGATCATCTTCGGTTTGTTCGGTTTCGGCTATAGCCGCTTCCAACCTGCGGTATTCCAGATGAGCATCTAATACAAATTCCAAGGCGCTACGACTGCTGGCAGGAGTTTCCTGGGCCATCGATGAGCAGCGTAGCCCATTGGGCATATCGATTTCGCCCTCTTCCAGCGCTATTTCACTGCCCAGGGCGCGGAACAGACTGGTCTTGCCGCAGCCGTTGCGGCCAATAATGCCGGTACGTTGGCCTTTGTGAATTACCAGGGAGACATCCCGCAGCAGTACCTGGTTGCCAGGCATTAGCATTATATTGTTGAGTGAAATCATCGTGCCGCGAACTGACTGCCGAGCTAATGAAGCGGCACATCATACACCATAGACGAACGAACTATGCGGTCAAAAATTTGAGCTAATCCGTCCGCAGTGACATTCCCCATCAGAATACCGGGATAAGAACAGTTCGGACGAGGAACCGCGAAGAGCCGTTTGCCTATCGAGAGAACAAACTAATTGGCAGCTGATTGGTTCGCCATCTTTTCTGCCGTGCGCTCGCCGCGCAAAATATTTTGCATACCGTAGTTACCTTCATGGCATGCGTATTCATAAAGTTGACCACCTACTTTTGTCATGGGCACGATCGCGGTGATCTTATCGGTAAAAGTAGAAGGATCATCCAGCGTCCATTCATAATTTACAGTATGAGAATCTATTCGGTAGAATTTTTCAGTGAGTAGCTTATCTTCAGAATCACCAAAGACACCGTAGCTCTGAGTTAAACCATTAAAGTTGCGCGTTTCCACTACCAGTGTGTCACCATCCCAATAACCTCTTGAATCTCCAGTCCACAATCCAATATTTTCATCCAGGGGTGGGCGCTCAGCAATCTGAACTATGCGCGCATCATGAATCATCTCAGTCAGAATGACTGCCGCATTTTTGCTTTGAAAAATCTGTACGTTGTTATTGTACAAACTTGGTACGAAGGGAGGACCAGAGTTAAATCCAACAATGCAACGCTCAGAAAGACCTCTATCTTCTGGGCCATCTTTTGCGATGCCTCCCACGACAAATCGTACCGGCCGTTCACCGGGAACATCAGGCCCTAGTCCACCGAAGGCAATTTCCGTACCCTCTACTCTGGCGGGGAGTTGACCGTTACTCGGATACACAATATGAGAAGTACGAATCTGGTCCGTTATACCAGCACTCTCTACCCAAAAATCGTTGTAACCGCCAGGCCCGCCCTGAGCTTGTGGAACAGCTTGATCGGAGGCAGCATCTCTTGCGGCCAGACGGGCATGCAATTCGGCGATTTCTTCTGTAGTCATGAACTCCCTCTCACCAAAGCGCTCAGGTCGCTCCATGGGCACATTGGATGAGAAATTCCATACACCCTGTAGATCAGGCTGATCCCATTCAGTTCTGGGTGCTGCGTAATCGTCGGCTGCCATACTGGCGAGACAGAAACTCGAGCTCAAGGCTATCAAACCAAGGTTTACTATTTTTTCCATGACCACTCCTTAGAGAATCGGTTGTGATTGCCGAACCACGGTAATAGCTTTAACGGCAGTAATCAAGCTGCCGCCTTGGCATTTGTCTTATCTAGTTGCCATTCAAGCGAACAAATTTTTGCACCCTGTGGCCGGTTTGAACCTCACCCGTGTAAAGATTACCATTCGAATCGAAGGCCATATAGTGAAGCCAGTCGAACTGTCCAGCCTGTCTACCACCTGTTCCCCAGGAGTACACGGGTTCCAACGTGGCCCTGTCCAGGGCCCACACTTTATTGTTTGTGCCGTCTGGTACATACAGGAATCTCTGCTGGATATCCAGCGGGTCGAATTCTGCACCCCAGGTTGAGCCGGGGCCATAGGTTTGCGGTGCCAAAATACTTTCAAATAAGTAACTGCCATCGGCCTGAAATACCTGAAATCTATTACTGGGTCTATCGCTTACATACACCAATCCATCGTTAGAAATGGCCAACCCATGCACCGGCGTTCTCCAGGTTCTACTCGCCGGTTCATCAGCATTGTAGGGGCCAGGGTCTTCATCTATAGGCGGCTCGCCGTAGGCACCCCAGTGACGCAAATACTCCCCGGTGTCCGCATCGAAAACAATAAGACGGCGATTGCCGTAGCCATCGGCGACATACAGTTCATTTGTGTCTGAATCCACCTCCATAGTCGCGGCGCGATTCACCGAGTCTGTATCGTCACTTCCACCACTCACGCCGATATCGCCAATTTTTAGGACCAGGTCTCCCTCTTGGGTGAATTTCATCATGTGGTGATCATCACTACCATTCCCAGCCACCCAAATGAATCCATTTGGGTCGGCGTGAATACCGTGCTCACTGTTAAACCACTCGTATTCACCATCGGGATGATCACCTCCCCAGGCATGAATAACATTACCTTCCGGGTCGAAAGCCAAAACCGGTGGCGCCGTAGTACAGCAAATCGACTGCAATGGATCATGCCCCCAACGTTGATCGCGGGTAGTCTGGCTTGGTGTAGAACCAGCATTCGTATTCTGCACAGTCCAGGGCCGGTGAATAATCCAAACATTATCATCCGCATCAACACTGGTTCCTGCTACTTGACCGATTATCCAATTATTAGGCAACGGCTTAGGCCAGAAAGGATCAACCGCAAATTGGGCTACCCCAGCAGGAACCTGTGGGCCAGAGGCATCTGCCGGTATATTGGGATAATTTTGAGCAATACTTAATTGGGAGAAAAACAAGGCAGAGATTGTGCCGCCACAAAGTAAACTGATTCTTGTGCTAGCTGGAATTGTAAACATGACGCAATAACCTCTTTGAGTGTTTAGTTTGGTACAGCTCCTCGCAGACTACTCCTTTGCATTTGCACAGGCAATTACCAATACCGGGGCATACTGCCGTAGGTTCAAAAGAAGCTAGAAAGTCTTACTTATGGAGAACACCAGTCCTTCGCCTCGTTCAGGCGACCCTGATGAGCTCAGCTCGTCGGATAGTTCTTCACTGCTAAATATTGCGGCTACGCCGAAATCAATTTCTGCGATCGTAGTGCCCCAACCCAGTTCCAAATACTCGCCGTCAAATTCATCGTCGAAGGTACCGAACGTCCCGTACAGACCGTTCTCGCCAGTGAGGGTTAATGCGAGAAAATCATAGTCTGCTTCATTACCAAATCCTTCCCATTCCCCTACGGAGTATTCAAGACTGAACATACCGTAGCCGACATTCAAGTTAACTTCAGTATAAGTGTCATCGAACTCACCCGTATAGTAGTAGCCAGTGAAACCCCCACTGAGGGTGAAGCCGGTTTCTGTTTCGATACCGTAACCAAAATAGCCATCCACTTCTAAGCCATCACCTACATCGGCAGTCCATGCACCAGCATAAAATCCACTTTCTGTGTAATCGATACCCGCACTGGCTGAGGAATCCTTCTGCAATATGCCCCGGAAGTAGTACTCCGATGACCAGCCAATGTTATAAGAAACCTCCGCTGAAGCTGAGGCTGCAAAAACTGCGCTTGATGCCAGTGTCAGGCTGGCAACGATAGGGGTTAATTTTTTCATGTCTTCCTCCGAAAAAGAATTTGTTAGTAACTGCAACTGAGTTTAAAAATGTCCTGGTCATGATTCAGCAAGGATTGCGCCAATATTGAAAACCTGGTGAATTTACGGTTATGCAGAGGTCTAGCGTCATTAGGAAAGGAAATGCGCGCTACAATATGGTGCGTTTTTGAGCAAGGCTAATTGATGCGCACCATAAAGCGGCACTCTAGACCTGACAACAGGGCTAGTCAGTTCTGGCGGGGCTTTTCTTCTTGTAGGCTTGTGTGCCCGGAGAATACTTTCTTATACCATTCAAAGCGAGAGATTGCTGTGTCGCAGACAGAAAAGCTCTAATTCAGCTCGGCCCGATGCAGCACCGAATTTGTGCGTTCCACATCCGTAGCAACCACCGCGCTGAGCCTGCTGCGATTAACCACCATTCGATCATTCAGCCTGGCCACTATCTTGCTGCCAGTTTGCTCAAATAGAAAAGGCAGAAAGGCGTGGACAAGACAGCACACGGCACCCAGGAACATGCCAAGGGTGAAACTAAGCGCATGACGCATATGCTGAAAATAGCCCTCATTGACGAGGCTCAGATGTGACCTTAGCTTCATTTTTTTATCCTTCCCCATGATGATTGATTCTGCAATGCAGCAAAAGATAGCAAAACTACCGCAAACTTTGTTTGCATATTTACTGTAATTATCAACATAATTAGAATATTTTACTATTTATTATAATTTTTAGAGATATTTTTACTATGAATAGAATAGATCGCAATATCCTTAAGCTATTGCAAGAGGATTCGACTCTATCGACCGCCGATATTGCTGGTCAGGTAGGGCTATCAACAACACCTTGCTGGCGCAGAATTCAGCGACTGGAAGAATCGGGAGTGATCCGCAAGAAGGTCGCTCTACTTTCCAGAGACAAACTGAATCTGGGAGTTAATGTCTTTGTAGCGGTAAAAACTAACCAGCACAATTGGGAGTGGTTGGCAAATTTCTCCGAAGTTGTCAGGCAGTTTCCCGAAGTAGTAGAGTTCTACCGCATGGCTGGAGAGTCAGACTATCTGTTACGGGTAGTAGTGCCAGATATTCCTGCGTTCGACGCCTTCTATAAGAAATTGGTACAAACTACAGATCTGTCAGATGTGTCTTCCAGTTTCGCTATGGAGCAAATCAAGTACACAACCTCACTACCGTTGGAATATGTCGCAGGCTAGACCCATAAACTCCCTAGCTATCGTCCATCTGCTTATGGTCGTCTCATCTAGCAATCATTCTGGGAAATTTGCTCTGGCTCCATGTAAACCACTATCTCGTCACTCCGTTTGAAGCAGTTGACCGGGTTACCTGATGGATGGGTCTTCGCTGCCAGTACTGGAAACAACGGCAAGCACCGATAGTATTGAGAATATCTCTATCCCGGCGCTGCTTTTTACTCCGGAACAGGCACTTCCAAAGAACTGTCTGGAACGGCATATCCTCTTTGCACTGCGGGTCTGGCAGCAATGCGTAAATACCAGCCCTTTAACCTGGGATAGTCAGCTAGATTCATTTTTTGAAACTCGAATCGTGATATCCACGGCCAGGTTGCCATATCAACCAGCGAATAGTCATCGCAGATAAAATCTCTGCTCTGTAGCCTGGTTTCTAATACCTGATAGAGCCTGGCGTTCTCCGCACTGTAGCGTCCTTCGGCGTAGGGAGATTTACCCGGATTAAATTTTACAAAATGGTGTGTCTGACCCAACATGGGCCCTATATGTCCCATCTGAAACATAAGCCATTCCATCTGCTGCCAATATTTTTCTCCCATTGGGCTTAGTAGCTTTCCAGTTTTGTTTGCCAAATACATTAGAATTGCACCCGACTCCATCAATTGAATGCCAGTGTCATGATCGACGATCGCTGGAATTTTGTTATTAGGGCTAAGAACCAAATACTCCGCTTGAAATTGATCCCCTTGTGTAATATCAACAGGGAAAACTCTGTAGGGCAGACCCAGCTCTTCCAGCATGATGGAAACTTTGCGGCCATTTGGAGTATTCCATGTATAAAGATCGATTCCCCCCTTGTTCTCTTGTACGCTCACATCTTATCCTCATGGAATGAATGAATTAGTACTTCCAAGTGCTGCACATCATGCCGGCTAAGCCAGCACTGTTAAGCCTGAATAACCCGCGCAGAGTGTCCGATCATTGTATGTAGACCGGGGCATTGCCTGGCCGTCAGCATAGCTATATTGCTCTACTTGATCTTGCAAGAAAATACATGCCGGGTAAACAGGTAAAATTGATCCTCTTTACGGATATTTGTGCGAGTCGGGGATTGGTTTAGAGATGATGATTTTGTTTGAGATATTTCCAAAAGAAATGACGATGCCGGTATTTTTTCAAATCCCTTCGCGCCGATTCGCTTGTGGAAGTACAGCATATCGTAGGGGTCGCGAGGGAATGACCACTGGCATTCGACCTCAGGCCTAAATAGATAAAAGGTCTGCTTAAACACAATACAGGCCAATGACGGTTCATCGCCCTGTATCGAAGCGACAAAATCTAACAATCTCGAATGAAGGCGTAGTCAACAGGCTTGCTCAGGTCGATTGTGTGATGGCTGGATGGCATGGGATATTTCAAACCAGTAGCACAGTTAAAAAGCATAACCTGTTCATCTGCCTTGATGCGGCCACTGCGTAATTCCTGTTTCAATGCTGCCAAAGTAGCGGCACCTTCTGGACAGAGTAATATGCCTTCCTTGCGCGCACATTTCTGATGCGCCTCAACAATGGATTCGTCACTCACTGCCACCGCGAAGCCATTGCTCTCCCTAACGGCATCCAGTATCAGAAAATCACCTACTGCGGCAGGGACACGAATTCCTGAGGCGATTGTATGTGCATCCACCCAGGGCTCGGCATGGCGCGTACCTTCGTCGAATGCCTTAACGATTGGAGCGCAGCCCTCAGCCTGAACTGCGACCATGCGCGGTCTCTTGGAGCCTATCCATCCGATTGCTTCCAGCTCGTTGAATGCCTTCCACATGCCGATCAAGCCAGTGCCGCCCCCCGTGGGATAGAGGATGACGTCCGGGACTTGCCAGTCTAATTGTTCAGCCAATTCCAGCCCCATGGTTTTTTTGCCTTCAATTCTATAAGGCTCCTTCAAGGTGGAGGCATCAAACCAATTCATCTTCTCCTTGCCTTCACCAACGATGCGACCGCAATCATTTATATAGCCATTGGCCAGGAATGTGTTAGCTCCTTGAAAGGCTATTTCAGCGATATTTACTTTAGGGGTGTCTTCAGGACAAAACACATAGGTCTCAATATCCGCCGCCGAACAATAGGCTGCCAGGGCCGCCCCTGCGTTGCCATTAGTAGGCATCGCCATGCGCTCTACTCCCAGCTCTTTTGCCATGGCAACCGCAAGAGCAAGACCCCTGGCCTTAAAGGACCCTGTTGGCAGTCTTCCTTCGTCCTTAATCAATATCTCGCCACAGCCGTATTCATTCTGCAATTTTTCTGCTGGAAGTATCGGTGTCATTAGCTCACCCAGACGCACTATGTTGCTGGCCTTTCGTACTGGCAGGAACTCGCGATAACGCCAAAATTCAGGTAGCCTGGCTGCTAAATCTTCCTTGTCTACCGCTTTGGCCAAAGCATCTAAATCATATTTAACCAACAAAGGTTTGCCTGCTTCGGATAGACCATGCAACTGATCTGCTGGATAGGTCTTGCCTGTGTAGCTACATTCCAGGTGAGTCACAAAAGTAGTAATTTCTGTCATTTGAATTTCTCGCAAATTTTATAAAGCAAAATTCAGAATCAGCGCCAACAAAACATTTTCTCGATCCTGCTATCATTGGCGAAGGCATGCTAGAAGGCAGCAGCAATGTGCAACATCAGAACCGCCAGCAAAGCCCAATAGCTTCACCTACGTGTTGCTGAAAAAAACACTATTGGGTTCGTCGCTCTCGCCACTCCAGGCAGGAATTTTAATGAGTCACCACACTGTGGTCTGCCAAACTGAACTACTCACTGAACTACTGACTGAACTACTGATTAGGAGGAAGAAATACAGCCACTCAGGCAGCAGCCAGCCAGTGGGAAACAAATTACAAAATGGTCCCAGGTGACCAGCCTCTGCATCCAACTTTGCTCGGACTTGCCTACTGGAAAAGACAAGGCTACGACAGTTGTTCTTCTTCTAATCCTTCCGCCCTGCACCAAGCGCTGGTGCCCATGTCCGCAGTTGAACCCTGGCCAGGCACAATTTGTTTGAGCAACTCACTAGCGTTGCTCGCCAACAGCAATACACCGAAAAGCACTGCGATTAGAACCAACCAGGTTTGATTTCCATCAGAACTTCTATTGCTATCCGTGTAACGCCGTCTGCCTCATCTATTCAATTTGTCTGGCGTATTTGTCCCGAAACCGCTCATAGAGTTGCTGCTGGGTGCCAAATAAATCGATATCACGACCCTGAATATAAGCGCCCAGAACCTGACTACTACGCATATCCAGGGCATCTCCCGTTGAAACAAACAGTGTCGCGTCCTTTCCGACTTCCAAGGTGCCAATTCTGTCATCGATACCGAGAATCTCTGCGTTGTTCTTTGTTATCAACATCAGTGCCATTTCCTGACCCAAACCATAAGCTGCCGCCGTGCCTGCCAGGAAGGGCAGATTACGCTGCCTTTGAATCATGCCTGTATTGCCACCACCGAGACCAATCTTTAGCCCGGCCTGAGTCAGCAGGAATGGCATTTTATAAGGTTCATCAATGTCAAGCCAGGCCATGTCCGGTAAATTATGAACCGCTTCATAGATGACAGGAATATTTTCAGCAAGTAGCAAATCCTTTACCATCAGAGCTTCTCGTCCTCCTATGAGAACTACATCGGCTATCGGATAACTACGAGCGAAACGAACCGCACTGATGATTTCCTTAGCGCCGTTTGCGTGTAGATACAACTTTGCCGAGCCATTGAAGAGTGGCTGCATGGCTTGCAAGTTTAAGTTTAGACGTTCGCCTGTATAAGATTGAGCGCTCTGGAAGAGTGAATGCAGAACCTGCACCGCACCAGCATATTCCGGGTTATCGATGGTTTCGAACGCGAAAGTGTCCGGGTTTCTTCTTCTCGCTTGTATACCTGGCCAATTCAGATGAATGCCTTCATCTGTTCGCAGCGCCGCGTCTTCCCAATTCCAACCATCCAGCTTCATCAAAGTTGATGAGCCTGCAATTAAACCACCTTGCGGTGTAACCTGAGCCGTGAGGATTCCATTGAACCGATGAGTGGATATTATTTCAGAATCGGTATTGTAGGCGATAGCAGCGCGGACACTTGCATTAATATCACCCTCTTCAAAATTATCCTGGGTGGCTCTACTGGCACCCACTTCGTTTAGCCCCAATGTCGTGTTGGGCAAAACAAATCCTGGATAGACATGTTGCCCCTGAAGTTCAATAAGCTGGTGATTTAGTAAATCGATGTTGTCGCCTGCTGATCCCACCGCAGTGATTATGCCTTCATCGAATGTGATGACAGCGTCTTGTATTATAAGGCCGTTGCCTACGTGAATGATCGCGCCAGTGATAGCAATCGGTCCATCCTGATCAGCTGCTGGTAGCGGGACAATTGCCGTACTCGTTGAGACCAACGACATAACAGAACAGATGACTAAAACAAGGCCCAGGCGCAAAGAGTTTACATTTCTTTGTATATTCATCATTTAGTCCTCCGCTCCCAGGTTTCCAATCGCTGCTATTATCCTGGCGCGCGCCCTTGCTATTTCATCGCGCATGCGCATGTCGCTTTCACGATCATAATAGCGCGTTCCCTCTATCCAGGTTGATTCGGCCACGGCGTAGATTGACAAAGGGTGCGCCGACCAAAGCACGAGGTCGGCATCTTTTCCTTCCGCGATGCTGCCCATACGGTCATCCAGGTGCAGTAATATCGCTGGATTAATTGTTATCTGTTTAAGGGCGTCAATCTCACTCATGCCACCGTACTTCATCGATTTTGCGGCTTCCTGATTCAGCCTCCTTGACATCTCGGCATCATCTGAATTTATCGCGGTTACCACGCCGGCTTGATGCATCAGCGCCGCATTATAGGGAATAGCCTGAAATGCCTCCCATTTATACCCCCACCAATCCGCAAAGGTAGAACCACCAGCGCCGTGCTGAGCCATCTTGTCGGCAACCTTGTAGCCTTCCAGGATATGGGTAAAAGTATTGATATTAAAATCGAAACTGTCCGCCACATTCATCAACATATTTATTTCCGATTGCACATAGGAATGACTGGTTACATAACGTTCGCCATTCAGAATTTCCAGCATGGTTTCATGTGCCAGGTCTCGACGTGGTGCTACGGCATTACGCTGTCGTGACCCAGAGAGACTGTTATAGTCATTCCAGTTCTTTTCGTATTCTCTTGCCTCAGAAAACGCATTTACAAAAACCTGCTCGACACCCATTCGAGTCTGTGGATAGCGAATCGACTCATCGTTACGACTGCGCTTAACATTCTCTCCCAGAGCAAACTTGATAAACTCATCGGCATCTTCAATCAATAATTGATCCGGTGGCATCCCCCAGCGCATTTTGATAATTGCTGATTGTCCGCCTATTGGATTTGCCGAACCATGTAACAATTGTGCCGCTGTAACTCCCCCAGCCAAATTGCGATAAATATTTATACTTTCAGAATCGACCACGTCCTTCATTCGTACCATACTGGAATTAGTCATGGTTTCATTGATATTGAATAAAGCTATATGGGAATGCTCATCAATAATGCCCGGCGTTAGGTGCTTTCCACTGGCATTTATCTCCACCACATCATTCGCTGACAAGCCATCACCCACTGTAGCAATTTTGCCGTCACGAACTAATACATCGGTGACTAAAGTACCAACGGTATCGCTAGTCCAAACGGTGGCGCCTTTTATCAGAATATCTTCCTGTTGCGGAAGGCTGTCGTATCCATATGCCACAAACGGCTGGCTAATAGGTCCTGGTAGTTCAGCCAGCGCAGCTTCACCCTCTGCCGAAGCAACATCATTTGCTTCATTCTCGCTAAGCAGCCGATTGAGTTGCCAAGTCAACATCGCTCCTGAAGCATTGCGCCCGTTGCCTCGCCAACCGTTATCCACGGGCCATCCGATGAGCCTGCTTCTACTGCCGGAATCATCGCTAACAAAGCTGAGTGAAATGAGATCATCAGACAACTCAATATTTACCTGTCTGCTTTCATCATCGGCGAGTAGCAACTCTGCACTGGGCAGGCCGGCATCAAAATTCAGCTCAAGCTCATAAGATTGTTGATCCAGCAGCAATTGATAAGAGCCGCTCCGGTTATCGAAATCAGAAGTCAGCACATGCCGCTTGCCGCGAATCCAGTTTTCTAACAGCAGGGAATCTTCTTCAAACAAATCTCCAGAGGAGATCACAAAGTTTGCCAGAGCGTTCGGACTCAATTGTCCCACAAGCGACTCAACTCCCAGTAACTGTGCAGGAGTGCTTGTTAATGCCGCAATCGCTTTATCTGCGGGAAGCCCGTTTTTTACCGCCGTTCTTAGTTGCTGAAGAAAGTCCTCCTGAGCGTCACTGCTTGTTATTGCGAACCTAATCTCATGTTCATCCAACACACGGAGATTATAGGGGGCTAGTTCCCAATGCTTCAGAGCTGCCAACGAAATATTATTGGTGGCGATAACATCGTTCACCTCTGGCGCATCGGGAAAATTTATCGGCACGATCAATGGTGCTTGCGTATGTTCGATTAAATCCGCGCGTTTATAACTGTCTCCACTTACTTTGAGAATATATTGAGAGTCAAACTCGTCACCGACCTGGTCCGCTTTAAGCGCCTGCTGCCAGTTGCTGACTTCCATTATTTGTGGCAATGATTGCTGTGATGTCCATTTTTCCAGGGTCTCGTCGGTAAAGGGCCTCGGACTCTGGGCAGTGAACCAGCTCGCATCGAGATAGGTTTGCCGAAGCAGGGCAAAGGAACCCATTAATGAAGACGGCATCGCCTGAGTTGATGTTCCTTTTGAAAGCGAATAGTGTGCTGCAACATCCGCTGCAATTATCGACTCATTGGCACGCTCATCGCCCAGGGTAATTAACGCGGATGTACCTCGCGCAATGCCATCGGCACGCAAACTCAGTACAGTTGAAAACCCCAATTTTCGAAATTTTTCTCTCGTTTCCTTATCGGGAATAAAAGCGGAGCTTGCGCTAAAGTTGGAACGAATAGCGTCATTGACGTTCAGTGCCTGATCTGTGGAAAATAAATTTTCTGCGCCGCCGCTGCTGGCTGCACGCTCTAGCTGTGGAATGCCATACTGTGTATACATATCGATGAAGCCGGGGTAGATATAGCGGCCTTGAAGATCAATCTCGAAGTAGCCTGCACCTATATCGACGCTATTGCCCAATTCGACTACTAATCCCTCTCGAATCAGCAGCGTCGCATCTAAAAGAACAGTGCCATCTGCTTGAACTATATTGGCATGGGTAAAAGCAAAAGCATTTTGTCTGTCATCGGCGATTCCGTTAGGCGTTAAATTGTCTTGAGCACCCACACCGCTGATAGTAGCGAAGGCTAACAACAGTGTAGATACAGTTGGTGCAAACTTACTTAACGTTTTCTTCACGACTAAATACCTCTCATTGACACTCGTTCACTGATGGCTGCTCATATTACAAGCATCTTCCTGCAATTATAAGGGCAGGACTTTTTCTGGATTTTTCGAGAGTCTGCTGCGGTACTCAAATCGGTTATACTCTGCCTCCTGCTTGTGTGTGAAAATTAATTTGTTAGTCTTATTGTGAGATAGGTAGCGGAGAATTCAATATGTCGTCATCTGGGAAGTTTTTACTGGTAGCCTTCTGTTCATTTCTGGTGGCCTGTGGGGCTGAAGAGAGTAGTAGTGGTTCGGCAAGTAGTGGTTCGGCAGAAGTTGTCGTCGTCGAAAATAACGATCAGGCTGTCGCCGAGCTTGGCAGGTTTGGAATTGATCTTTCACATCAGGACCCCACTACCGATCCTGGTGATGATTTTTTTCGTTTCACCAATGGGCGCTGGTTAGATACCTATGAACTTCCAGCGGATCGCAGCAACTATGGGTCTTTCTCTGTATTAAGTGATCGTTCTGACGAACGAGTCAGAACGATCATCACCGATCTCACCTCGATTGAGCCTGCACAAGCCTCCATGGAGCAAAAGATCAGCGATTACTACCTAAGCTATATGGATATCGCCGCACTGAATGATTTGGGTATAGACCCACTACTGCCAGGCTTGTCTGGATTGTCGGAAATAGACACACGAGAAGAATTGCTTGCCGCATTCGGGCGCGCCCGCATCGATACGACGGCAAGCCCCATAAATTTTGGTATCGGCGCCGACCGCAGCGACCCTGACCGGCATCAACTTGGTCTTTCTGTAGGCGGAATCGGCCTGCCAGATCGTGATTATTACCTGGAAGATACAGAACAATACATCAATGTGCGGGCAGAATACGTTGCCCATATTGAGCGTATATTAAATTTTGCAAATATCGAAGACAGTGCTGCAAAAGCCGCTACCGTGCTGCAAGTAGAAACCAGAATTGCTGAGCATATTTGGCCAAGAGCGGATCGCCGTAATCGTGATCTGACTTACAACCCGATGAGCTATCAGGACTTTATAAGCACCTATCCAGGTTTCGATTGGGACAGTTATTTTGCGGCGGCTGGCATTCAAGATCTACAAGATCTTAATGTTTTCTATCCCAGTGCGATGGCACCGATTATTGATCTTGTTGCAGACATACCTGTGGCAAATTGGAATAGCTACATGACGTATCACTACATTTCCAACAACGCCAGTTTGCTTTCTGAGCAGATAGACAATGAAAATTTTCATTTCTACTCAACCGTGCTTAATGGTGTACCCGAGCAAAGAGAGCGTTGGGAAAGAGGGGTGGCCAGGGTAGGCTCACTGGATAGTCTGGGGGAAGCGCTTGGGCAAATATACGTTGAACGACATTTCCCGGAATCCGCCAAGCAACAAATGGATGATTTGGTTGAAAATTTACGCAGCGCTTTGGCACAAAGTATCGAGCAGTTGGATTGGATGGGAGAGGAAACCAAACGAGAGGCCATTCTAAAACTAAATTCGTTTCGGCCCAAGATTGCCTATCCCGATGAATGGACCGATCTATCGTCAATCGAAATCAGTCGTGGCGATCTATTTGCCAACGCGCAGAGTGTTCGCGAATTTAATTACGAGGACAGTTTGAGTCGGTTGGGCGAGCCTACCAATAGAGAAGAATGGGGCATGACGCCGCAAACTGTGAATGCGTACTACAACTCATCATTTAATGAAATCGTTTTTCCTGCCGGCATTTTACAACCACCATTTTTTGACCCTGCCGCTGATTTGGCAGTGAACTATGGCGGTATAGGCGCCGTCATTGGCCATGAAATGGGTCACGGTTTTGATGATCAAGGGTCAAAGTCCGACTCTATGGGTGTGCAACGCAACTGGTGGACCGATGGAGACCGGGCAAATTTTGAGGTGCTAACTACGGCACTTGCCGCGCAATATGATCAATTCGAACCAGTCCCCGGCTATTTTATCGATGGCAATTTTACTTTAGGTGAAAACATCGGCGATGTGGGTGGCTTGTCGCTGGCGTACCGTGCTTATCAAATGGCATTGAACGGAGAAGAAGCCCCCATCATCGATGGTCTTACTGGTGACCAGCGTTTCTTCTTGTCCTGGGCGCAAGTGTGGCAGCGTAAGTACCGTGAGGATGCTCTGATACAACGTCTAACTTCCGATCCACATTCTCCATCGGAGTTTCGAGTTAATGGCGTAGTAAGAAATTTTGACGAGTGGTATAAAGCATTTGATGTGCAGCCGGACGATGCGCTGTATCTTCCGCCAGAGCAACGTATTCGAATTTGGTAATCAGGAGTCAGCATGGCAGCTAAAAAATTGTTCCCGCTACTTTTTTTCCTGGCTATCGGGAGTGCCCACACACAGGAAAGCTTTGATCTCATTATCAAGGGTGGTCGAATTGTTGATGGCTCTGGTAATCCCTGGTATGAAGCCGATGTAGGAATTCGTGGGGAACGAATTGCAGCCATCGGTAATCTGTCCAATGACAGGGCCAATACCGAGATTGACGCCAAAGGGCTGGTGGTTTCGCCAGGGTTCATAGATCCGCACACCCATGCTATTCGCGGAATCTTTGATGTCCCCAATGCAGAAAGCTCGCTACTGCAAGGAGTGACTACCCTCACTGAAGGGAATGACGGCAGTTCTCCCTATCCTATCCATGAGCATTATCAAGCGATTGCTGAAAGGAAGATTAGCCCCAACTGGGCCGTGTTCGTTGGCCAGGGAACCATTCGCCAGATGGTAATCGGCAACGATGATCGCGCCGCCAGCTCTGCTGAACTACAGCGGATGAAAGACATGGTAGCTGAAGCCATGCAGCAGGGAGCATTGGGTATCTCTACTGGCCTTTTTTATATCCCTGGCAGCTTCACCCCAACCGAGGAAGTCATTGAGCTTTCGAAAGTCGCCGCCCAGTATAAAGGCATTTATATTTCTCACATGCGGGAAGAAGCAGCCCAGCTTCTTGATTCTGTCGAGGAAACCATTCAAATCGGAGAACAAGCGAATATCCCTGTTCAAATCACTCATCACAAGGTGATTGGTGTGGAGAACTGGGGTTCGTCCATCGATAGTTTGCGCATGGTTGATGAGGCGAGAGCGAGAGGGATAGACGTGACTATCGATCAATACCCCTACACTGCTTCACAAACAGGAATTACTGCCTTGATCCCGCAGTGGGCGCAGGAAGGTGGTGAGGAACAGATGATCGCTCGTATCGAGAGCCTGGAAACGCGTAAAACGGTAAAGGCGGCAATCGTAGATAAAATTCTCTACGATCGCGGTGGCGGCGACCCCAAAAATGTTGTCATCTCGCGCAATCCTGGAGATCGTTCTATGGAAGGAAAAAACCTCGCGCAGTTAACCGAAGAGAAAGGTATGAGCCCAAGCGCCGAAAATGCTGCCGACATAGTCATGGAGATAATTACAGCAGGTGGCGCTACGGCGGTCTATCACGCCATTGGTTCTGAGGATGTTGACCGTATAATGCAACACCCTGCCGCAGCAATTGGTTCCGATGGCCCGGTGTCGGTTTTCGGTGTCGGCGCCCCTCACCCTCGGCAGTACGGGGCCTTCGCGCGAGTGCTTGGACACTATGTGAGAGAGCGTGGGGTCATCTCTTTGGAAGTAGCTGTTCGTAAGATGAGTAGTATGTCTGCGCAACGTCTTGGCATTCGAGATCGTGGTTTATTGGTTGAAGGCTACTTCGCGGATCTAGCCGTGTTTGATGCCGATGAAATAAAAGATATGGCTACTTTTGAAGATCCTCACCAGTATGCTATTGGCATGAAGTATGTTCTGGTCAATGGTGAATTGGTGGTGAAGAACGGTGAGCATACTGGAAACCGCCCTGGAAAAATTCTCCATGGACCCGGCTATGTTGAAAACAGGTAGCGGCACTCTCTTTTTGAGTAAAGCAGACATTGAGGCAAACTAAACCTGATGCCACAACGATGATCAAACAAATTGTGTGCAGTGGCGCCGTTGCATAGTCCATAAGAGATAGCCCATAAGAGATAGTCCATAAGAATTAAAAAGTGCTGGTAGCTGTGGGCTTATTCAAGAACGAAAGCTGTCAGTTTGGAGTCGCTACGGATACCCGCGTTGTATGACATTCTGCTAATAAGCAGCCCTAAAAAGTGTGAAATGGATCTGCTTCATTGCCAGCTCAGTTTTATCTGACATGATCCGAAACAAGAGCCTCTATAGTGCTACAAGTGGTGCCCATCAGTGGCCAGTAGCGAAATTCGCCATTTTTGTAGCTTTTGCCTCACTCTTTGCTTAGAAATATTTCTAACTATTTGTTTTTATTGAACTTAAATAATTGGCACAGTATTCGCAGCACACTAAGGGCTATTGCTGAATATAGCGTTTTTGCAGGCACGAAGCCGGAGCGGAGTTAAGTATGAAGCTATTGTCGAGTTTGCTGGTCATTGTATTGGTTATCATAGGATTGGTAGCGATTATTCCGCTGCTTTCATTTGGCTTTGCCATTTTGGGCGGCGCACTGGTTCTGGCGATTTGGATTCTACCGGTTTGGATAATCGCTACTTCTGATAAGACCAACGGTTATGAAAAAATAGCCTGGCTGTTGGCGATGTTCTGCTTGTCCTGGTTTGCCTGGGTTTTCTACTTCTTTCTCGCTCCCATCAAACCCCGTCATCACTACCATTATTAGCAAGCTGCAACTAAGCCCGGAGTACTAATTAGTGCATGCGTACTTCTAATGTTGCCTGGTTCAGGTATTATACCGAGCAGCACTGGCAGGACGACTGAATGTCTATTATTGATGCACCTATTATCAGCGTAAAAGGCCTCGCGAAGAAGTATCCGCGTCCCGGCAATAAATCCGAATTCTTCTATGCCGTTGATGGTATTTCTCTAAATATTCAAGCCGGGGAAATTTTTGGAATCCTGGGACCAAATGGCGCCGGCAAAACAACAACATTGGAAATGCTGGAAGGGCTGAATGATATCGATAACGGGAGCGCCTTTATCGATGGCATTGATGTCGCTGCCAATCCTTACAAAGTTAAAGAGATCATTGGTGTACAGCTTCAAGCCAATGAATATTTCGACAATGTATCATTAGTTGAGCTTCTTACCTTATTTGCCGCACTCTACAGTCGTGATGCAGATGCCAAAGATTTGCTAAACAAGGTTAATCTATTAGACAAGGCACAGGCCAAACCCGGCAATCTTTCTGGTGGACAACAACAGCGCTTTTCAATCGCCTGCGCCTTGGTTAATAGTCCCAAGGTTTTGTTTCTCGACGAACCAACAACCGGTTTAGACCCCCAGGCCAAACACAATCTTTGGGATCTAGTGCGTGAACTAAACAATGCCGGAATGACCATCGTGCTGACTACCCATAACATGGAAGAAGCAGAGTCATTGTGCCAACGCATCGTAATAATGGATCACGGCAAATTGATTGCCGAAGATACACCGCAGAACCTGATTCTGGAACATGCCCCCGAGCCACCTAAGGCTCCGCTGCATGGAAATATTGAAGACGTGTTCCTCGCACTAACCGGTCACGGATTGAGAGACTAACATGCCAACCAGGTTACAACTGCATCTGGCCAGGGTATTTCTAAAGATTTTTCTTAGAGACAGGCAATCTATTTTCTTTAGCCTGTTCTTCCCGATAATTTTTATGACTGTATTCGGTTTTGCTAATAGTGGCGAAGTCGACCCCATTAAATTGGGCATCGTTAATAATTCACCCAGTGAGGTGGCAACAGATTTCGCACAGATGCTGATCGAAAAGCCACTTTTTGATGTCACTTTGGGTGAGGCACCGCGTATGCGCACAGAACTCGTGGAAGGCGATCAAACCATGGTGCTCATACTGCCGGAGAGTTTTGATGCACAAAGCGATGGTGCTGAATTACAACTCCTGGTCGATGCTGCCCAAGTACAACAGTTAGAGCTGATAATGCCGTTGTTGGAACAAGCGTTGATATCTATCGAGCGGGAGTTTCGAAACATAGAGCCTATGTTTACGCTTACTGTGGAGGACGTACAGGCACGTTCGCAACGCTATCTCGATTTTCTACTACCCGGCTTAATGGCGTTTACACTTATGCAACTCAGTATAGCCGGCAGCGGATTTAATATTGTTGAATTTAGACGCAAGGGCATTTTAAAACGACTATTTGTTACGCCCATCAAACCACGCGACTTTATTACTTCCATCGTGCTGGCCAGAATGACCATTGTACTTATTCAGCTTACGGTTCTTATCGCCTTCGCCATGCTCGTCCTGGATGTCAGTATTGTGGGAAGCTTTGCGTCATTCTATTTCATTGTAATGCTGGGCACTTTTATATTTCTCTGCCTTGGCTTCTGCCTGGGTAGCATCGCTAAAACGCAACAGGCGGTAATGGCGGTCGGGAATATCGTTATCTTCCCGCAAATATTTCTGTCTGGTGTTTTTTATCCCATTGAGTCTATGCCGGAATTAATTCAACCGATTGCGAGGCTACTACCCTTGAGTTTCGTCTCAACTGCAATGCGTGAGATAGCAAACAATGGCGCCAGTCTTCTTGCTATCATGCCCAGCCTGATCGGCATTGCGGTGTGGTTTATTATTGGATTTATTCTGGCCACAAGACTGTTTGTGTGGAAGGAAGTAGCGAACTAGCCTCCGCTGCTAAAACTGCACCCTGAACGAAGCGCCGTCGTGTTCGGCACCATGTAACCATAGAGCAGGAATAGATCATTTACGGGTCAACTCTATCATGATAGAAGAAAACCAGGAAACAGCTCCTTTGAAAACCTGGCTTTAGCCGTGACAAGCGCGATTCACTTGTAATATAGTCTGCTGCTATAGTTTCACAGAGGCTGGACCTGATAAAGCTGACTACAATAGACTCTTGAAAACTGAATTAGTTTGACTGGTATGGTTCTGATAAAGACTGGAGATAATAATGATCAAAAAAGTACTTGTATTGATTTCTGCTTTAGCGATGCTTGTTTCAGGCCTCGTTTTCACCACATCGGCTCAAGACGATCTCACACCTGAACAAAGAGCCGCCGCCGCTGCGGATACACGCCAGGCGGTGTTTAAGCTGCTACGCTTTAATCTCATTCCCATTGCAGGAATGGCCCAAGGCGCACCTTTCAATGCCGAACTCGCTGAGAGAAACGCACGACGCATCGCGTCGCTGGCTCCAATGATTCCGGACTTACTGGCAGAAGATACACGGGGCTTCGATATCGAAACCGAGGCGCTGGATTTAATCTGGGATAATCAAGCTGATATCGCTGACAAGGCACAGGCCCTGGTAGATGCGTCCAACGCTTTTGCAGATACGGCCTCTGGCGGTGACATGGCTGCAACTCTTGGCGCTTTAAGGCCACTGGGTGGAGCCTGCGCCAATTGCCATGATACTTATCGGGTAGATAACGACTAGATGACTGGCCTGGTCAAGTAGTTATTCGACTAAAAAGGGCAGCTCACCTCATCGGGTGATGGAGGGTTTTCTTGCTAACCATTAATACAGCCAAGGCTTCCTGCATTTTAGAGATTCCTATCTGGGGATTGGGGCAATCAGTCAGGCAGTGTTGATTTTCACAATTAACTGGACGACTCTGCCCAAGCAAATAAAAATAAAGGAGGCACCAATGAAAAACCTTTTCTATTCCATAATGTTAGTACCGCTAACTGCTTGTGCAACAATTGTCGTGCCGCAAGCTACAGGTGGAAGTCGAGCCGATGGTGTAGTTGAATTCTCTTATAGTTACGGTGGCTATCAATCACCACGGCCTGATTGGGTTACTGCTGACCGACAAGCCGTATCTCGGTGCGGGGCGTGGGGCTATACTGGCGCTCAGAGGTTCGGCGGAGAAACTAGGCAGTGTTCCAATTCCTTCAATGGTTCTTGCAACCGATGGATCGTTACAGTTAGCTACCAATGTTCGGGTTCTGCTGATAGTTAGCGTGATCTTTTATCCAAACTAGATTAGCAGTTTTTGAGGTAAGTGATAGTAGCGATAGCGACCTTACAAGCCAATCAAAAAAAGGAAGCCGTTAACGCTGTTCTGGGAATTGCTTAAACTAGCCTAGACTGCAAGAATATTCACTTCTGATACAATCCAGCCTGTTTATACTTCCAGATCATGGTAATTGAATATCTGCAACTCAGGAGTCACGATCAAACTTGACTCTGCATGTCATATCAATTGTTATCGTACCAACTATTCCATCGTGTTTTTTTCTACTCTGGTTCCCCATGCCGGGTGAAGAAAGCTGCCAAGGCGTCTCTGTCTTCATTACTTATTTTGCTGGTGTTATGTTCTATAACGTCGTTCATGTCACCGCCGGCAAACTCACCATCGGGTTTCAGGCCGATTAACAGGAAAAGGTCAAAATTATTGGTCGTCCATTCTTCCAGGGCAGTTGCATCTATCGCTTCAATCACCTCTTCGCCCAGTGTCGCGCCAGCGAATTCACGATCCGAATCTGGAATGCCCAGAGAATTTCTAGGGGTGTGACACTCACCACAATGACCAAGGTTTCGTGCCAGATAGGCGCCTCTGGCAATTAGTTCATCATCGAAGAGTTCAGTCTCATTTTCATTGATATCTGCTAACAGATTCCAGCCTGCCATAGCCCAGCGGTTCAGCCACATCGGGGTTTCGGCTTCAGACACCGTGTTATTGACTGGTTCCAGGCTCATTAAGTAGGAGCCAATGTCTAACACATCCTGGTCTGTCAGGCCCGCATAAGAGCGATAGGGAAAAGCCGGGTAATAGAAACTTCCATTGGCTGTTCGACCATGCTGGAGAGCGAGAATAAAATCCCTTGCCTGCCAATTGCCGATGCCGGTCTCATTATCGGGGGTTATGTTTGGAGCATAGAACGTGCCGAATTCTGTTGCCAACGCCAGGCCGCCTGTCAAAGATTCAGCATCGTCCTCGCCTCGGTGACAGCTAATGCAACCACCGGCGGTTACCAGATAGGCACCACGTGCAATCGCTTCTGGTGAATCTGACAATTGCAGACTGCCTGGGACAAGCGGAGGTAGAAACAAAAAAAGTGCAGTCAACAGAGCAAACAGGAGCGCCGCAACAATTATTCTTTTTGTTTTTGTTTTTGTCTTTGTCTTTGAGCGAGCGAGCTGTGTCATCTAATCAAACCTGCCTCAAACAATGCATCTGTGTTTTAATCGGAATCGATATAGCTACTGCGGACCCTGTTAGCGCTGTTCTGAAGGGCACTGAAATTCAGCGAATTGTTCAGATCAACTCGGCCAGTTGTTCCTTTCGAAAAGTCTCCAGGAAACCCATTTCATCATTTTTAACCTTGTTTGGCCAATCCGCGTTCGCTAATAATGCACGCCGCCTATGGTAGTTCTCCACATTTTTATCCGAAATTCCATTGGGAGAAAATTGCCGCGTCATTGGCAGCATCACGATTCGATTATCCAACAGCAACTTAGGATGGTTGAACGGTTTAAACAATACTTCTGGGTTCATTTTCTGTCCTGATTAGCCGTTTGCTGGCTTTTCTTTTATACCCAACTGAATTGGGTGCATTTCATTGCTTGAATAGAGTTATATCGACCTGTCAAAGTTTCCAGGCTTTATGGAGCCCATGCTGCGCGAGTCGCTGCTTGCTTGAGAATAATTCTATTGCTCTCCGAGGCTGGAGGTTCTGAGTCCCCGAAGATGGCGCGAATCCAATGGCCATCGGTTGGATTAGGAAAGATGATGTAATCTTGCCCGTAACGTCGTTTATCCTGTTCCATCAATGCAAGCCGCTGCTCTACATCGGTGGAATAATATTTACGGGAAAAATCGTTTAGGTTGTCCCCCAGAAGAGCGACTACCTGGTAGTTTTCTCTAATTTGCTGCTGCACTATTTCCTTGTTTGAGGATTCTCGCAGAACCCTCAGATGTTGCCCATCTGCGTAGGGAAAGTTTGCTGCCGATAAGTTCTGTATTGCTAACTGGCGCGTCGCTTCACCTTGATCACGGTTGGTTACATAGAATACTTCCACATCATTAGCTTCGCAGAATCGTAGAAACTCCAACGCGCCTGGACTCGCCACCGTCCGGCTCTCGGCCACCCATTTGTCCCAACTGGCATCATCAAAAAAATCCTGTCCCTGCTCTATAAGATAACCCCAGTAGTCGTTAGCCAGGAGCAAGGTTTCATCGACATCAGATATTACCGCCAGGGGTCTGGAGTTAGCTTCTTTCTGGGCGACAGCAAGCTCCACTCGCATGCGCGCCAAATTGAAACCCTGATGGTAGAGTGCCCGAAACTCCGCAGCCGTCTGCTTCCAAGCCATTGCCATCATAAGATTGTTGCTGGTCTGTAGTGACTCTGGCTGCGAATTCTGCGCTGCAATCGGAGTTGCCATCGTTACTAATAGTAAAGACAAAAGTACTTTTTGTAGATAATACATTGTTCGCATCCAGTGGTTCTTTGACAGTAACTCTGCTTTCTGCTGAAGAGCAACTTATCTCAGCAATCGCTGTAATTTGTTCCATCGACTCTGTACCATAGCCGGATCAGTAAATTTTTGTTCTAAGCCATTTCCATAACAACGATACTTCATAACCATGTATTGCGAAACAGAGACTACATAGTGAGGAAAAGATGACAGATTCCACCCGAATGATAATACGTTCTTGTCAGCTTATTACCGGAATAGCCCTGTTCTTTTTCAATGGTGCAGTAGTCGCCCAGACCTACCGGGTACTTCTGTCCAATGATGACGGTATAGAATCACCGCTACTACATAGACTGCATCAGGAACTTGCCAGCATACCGAATGTAGAAGTCGTTGTCTCCGCTCCCAATATCAACCAGTCTGGTTCAAGTCAATCGTCTATAGGTTCAGTTACTGTCGATCGCTATCGGCGCAATGGAAGCCTTTTTGGTTATGCTGTTCATGGAAAGCCTGCCGATGCAGTTCGGTTTGGCGTAAAAGAATTAGCTAAGGAGCAAGCCTTCGATTTGGTGGTATCAGGCATCAACAAAGGAGCAAATGTAGGTGATGTATCCCATCTTTCCGGGACAGTAGGAGCTGCTATGGAAGGCCTGTACCACGGCATTCCAGCCATAGCCGTTTCGGAAGACCCAGACAGCGGGAATACTGAAATAACCGCAAGATTCACCGCCAGTTTAGTAGATCGTTATCGCCGACTTGGCGCACCTCAGGGCACCCTGATTTCTATTAATGTACCCGCAGGAGAACTAAAAGGCGTAGCGGTTAGAGCAATGGGCGATTCCTATCTACAAACAGGTAGTTACAGGCAACTAAAACAGGAAGGGGATAGCATCGATTACGAGTCTGTTCGCCTGATTGTGCAATCGGAAAATAGCGCTACCGACACCTATGCGTACCAACAGGGCTATATTTCTATTACGCCATTAAAATTTGACTGGACCGATTACGAGTTACTGGATGAAGTAGAATCCTGGAATTTACAGCTAATCGATTAACTACTCTGGAGAAAGTTTTGCTTGAGTTCGAACACATTGTGCAAGTGAATGACCCAACTAATGAAGATATACCCCTTCTTGGCAGATCGCAGCTATGGGAGGGCTTGGTATTACGAGCAAGACGACCGGACAATTTCAGTAAAAGTCTAAAAGTTGAAACTGAAGATATGGCGGAGGATGAGTTCGAACGCATTATCGAAGCGGGAGAATTCAGGTTTCATGAGAGAGTATTACTCTACCCCGATGAAAGAATTCAAACCCAGACTATGGAAGAATATGAGCAAATTGCTGCCAGTAGCATCACACAGCTTGAAGAGCCAGAAGAAGGTTTTTTATTCGTGCGCTTCAGTTACAAGCGCGAGTTGGCAGAGGACGACACTGTGAATGTCGGCGAGCATTTAAAATCGGCTTATCTGCAAACGGACCGAGATGCCATCGTCATGATAAGAGATTTCGCGGAAAGTGGTTTATTTGGGGAATCTCGCCCAGGCAGTTAATGCATCCTTTTTAGAAAACTATCTTTTGAATAATCTCGGGTTTTTATGAATAAAGCTGTCAATCCATTGTTCTAGAAATGAATCTCTGCTTCGAGTTTGCAGAAATCCCCAGCCCAGTATCGAAATTACCCCAGCCCCTATTGCATCTACGATCAAGTCCCACATGGTGTCGGACAGGTCATTTTCCTGCATATTAAGTCCAAACAACTGATCCATGGAGAATTCAAATATTTCCCAGATTGCACCCATGCCTATGGCAAAAATAAAAGCGAAAAACGCCACGAACTTCGCTTGCAGATCCAGCTCAACGTCTTCTTTTTCGTTTAACACGTAAACCAGCAGGAACCCGACAATACCGAGCAAGAAACCAGAGCCTGCATGTAAAACCAGATCCCACCACCAAAAGCGCAAATAGTATCCCTGTACTTCGCCAAGAAATAACGACAGGTAAACAAATAGCACCGCTAAAGTTTCAAATTCATGTGGGATGCGAACCTGAAAACGATTGCCCAGCGTCACTGGCAAAAATGTCATAAACAGAATAATGAGCACTTCGATTGTGGCCTGATATCGCGCCTGAACGAAAAGGAAAGCCGCTCCCCAAAACAACATCAGTTTTAAAAAATAGGAAATTCTCCTGTGGACCAGGTAGTTAATAGCACTTGTGTGAATGTTCGAAGATGACATTGTTTAGCCAGGAGCCTCATCACAGACGCCCATTATACCAGCAACCCAAGCGGATGATCGAATTAGGATAGCCTGGTCGTGTTACAGTGATGACTATGGCCCGAATAATTATTTCAATGATCAGGGGTTACTGTGAACTATGGGATTGCTTGCTGTTATTGAAAACCATGAATCTCTTTTCCTGACCCTGGCTGCCTTATCGGTATTGGGATTTCTGTGTTCTCTTGCTTTGGTGCCCTGGATCGTGTTGCGAATTCCATCAGATTATTTTTCAAAATCCCGTCGTGTGCTAAATGCAGCAAAAGGTCACCCGCGCCTGTTTCGATGGTTGCTCATAGTGTTGAAAAATCTTCTTGGCCTGTTACTTCTTATTCTTGGCATTGCACTACTGATTCTGCCTGGACAGGGTCTGCTGACACTGTTGATTGGTTTGTTATTGATCGATTTTCCAGGGAAGTACCAGCTAGAACGCTGGATAGTCTCTCAAGGCCCCGTACTCAGGTCGATTAATTGGCTTCGCAAACGTGGCCAACGTGATCCGCTACGACTGTGAAAGGCAAAACGGCAGTGACAACTGACTGCTTAAGCTATTGAAATAGCTCATAATAATTTATGGTAGAAAATGCGATACAGTAGTGATTGGCGGGTCGAATCATCAGTTTTGGTAAGCAGTGCTGATTTGGTTTATGCTCTGTGGTCTACCCCAAAAATCCTCTGCCAATGCAGGGTTGGAGAAAACGAGCATGAGAACGCAACTAAAACCGGTACTGGTTATTCTGACCATCGCCATTAGCACTTTGAGCTTCGCAGACCGACAAGCAACTGATGATGAAAGGCATATAGATGACCCTCGGGTTCAGCATCGAAGTTACCAGTTCCCAGCCACTGGCGAGACCATCCCTTACGCAGTATTTGTTCCTTCGAACTACGACGCGGCGCAGGCAACTCCTCTGATTGTCTCCCTGCACGGCCTGGGTAGAAGTCACGATTGGTTGATGGGCTATCACGGCTTTCTCGACCAGGCTGAGGCCAATGGCTACATTGTGGTTACTCCTTTAGGTTATATTCGTCGTGGATGGTATGGGTCCAGAGCAATCGACGATAGGCAGGATGCAAAATACAGTGAGCAGGATGTGATGAACGTGTTGCAGTTACTGCGGGACGAATTCAATGTAGACAGCAATAGAATCTATCTTTGGGGCCATTCCATGGGCGGTGCTGGCACCTACCACATCGCCGCCAAGTATCCAGACTTGTTTGCAGGTTTGGGAGTCGCAGCGCCAGCACCAGAACCGAACGCGCCCATGGAAGAGATTTTGAATAGCATTAAGCATCTACCCATTTTCGTTCTGCAAGGCGACGATGATCAGGCAGTACCTGTGGAGCGCACTCGTAGCTGGGTAGCAAAGATGGGCGAACTGGGCATGCAGCACGTCTATGTGGAAATACCAGGTGGCGATCATTCTCTGCTTGTTTCACAAGACAAAGAAAACATGCAGAAGTTCGTCGATTTTTTTAATATTGTGCGCAAGCAATACTAGTTTAAGGACTGGGTACAAAAATGCCAAATTTTCTCAAACTATTGAATGCATTGGTGTTTTTAAAATTTGCCAGTTAAGGTTTTTCTGCCGAGGAAGAAAAATTCGATACGAAGCAGGCCTGCCAGTCGACCTGCTTTGCCCGTCATGGAACCGGTTCCGCCCATTCACCTGAGATAGGCGACCAGATTGAATGGGAGATGCGCATGGAAAAAGAACCTGTTCTTTAAACTGTCGATACCAGATGCTGCTTACTAACTAAAACCCATGAGCTTGACTTTGGTTTATGACTTGACTTTGGTTTATGAAAGGAGGATGTGGCTGGGAAAGGCGCCGCCGAGATTAGCCTAGATTTTGCTAATTACAAGTCTGAAACCGATGGTGCTGTTGCGCACACCGGGGTCAACGCCTCCACGAACTGCTGCCCGAACATTGCCAATGGCATCCGAGTAGCCGCCTCCACGCATTACCCACAGGGCATCGTCCGCCAGGTTTTCTGTGTCATCTTCTGCATCATAAGGATAGGATTGCAGAGGACTTCTAGTAAACTCCCAGACGTTGCCGCTCATGTCCGAGATACCATGTGTACATTCATTACAAGGATTGGAGCCAACCGGCAAAGCCGAAGTTGACCCATAGTTTGCTAATCCGGTTCTGGGATCGTTTCCCCAGGGAAACACACGTCCATCTGTTCCTCTGGCCGCTTTTTCCCATTCTGCTTCCGAGGGTAATATTATTTGACCACCGCTGTCGATAAACTCGCGGATCTCGGCAGGTGTGTTTTTCGAGATTTTCATTTTCCCCTCTAACCAGCGCGCATACGCAAGAGCTTCAGGCCATGTAATATTTGCTATGGGATTGCTGTCCGCCCCGCCAATGGCCGCTGGATTCGCCAGTTGAGGAGAATCTTTAACGAATGCCCTAAACTGAGCAACCGTCACCTCGAACTTAGCTATGTAAAAATCAGGCAGATTCACAGAACCCTGACGTCGATCGCCAGACCAGCGCTCATTCTCATAGGCGAAACGGTCAAGAGCTGGATTGCTCCCCATTACAAAAGGGCCGGCGAGTATTTTCACGAAGCCCAGTAGCTCATCATCGGGAAGATACCAGGCATCGGAGCGAAATCCTGCGATATGTTCTCCGGAAATTGTTGAAGACGTATCCGTTGTTGCATTCGAACCCTCAGATTGCAAACTCATCCAGATAGCAGCAAATGCGATCATGGCGCACATTATGCTCAAGCCAAGGGTTCGGCCCGGCACTTTAGTTCCATTATCGGCTTTTACTTCTGCTGATTCTTTGTTCATATTTGAGTCTTGCTGTCCTCACAGGCGAATGCCCAATCATGATCACAGGCTCGCTGGTATAACTCTTCGACGGACAGGGTCATTACGTTTTGGCCACCTTCCCGCAACAACAAACGAAGATCCAACTCGTGCGGTATGTCCCGAGCAAGCAAATCCTTGTCCAAGAGATTCAAGCAAGCGGCACGAAATTTTAATTCACAAGCTCGCGAAAAATAGGCAATCGACAATTCATCGTTAGCAGCAGTTAGCTCTCCTTCACGATAGTGAGCACCGAGTTCATTACATGCCCAGGCGGCGTTATCACCGCAGTAAGTCGCTTCAAGCTGAAGCAATCGACCGCAGGCATTCGGTAAGTCGCTAACACAGGCTTGCTGCCAGAACGGTAGGCTATCGCCTTGATGTTTACTATCGGTTTTCTGCATAAGTGACATAGAGGCAAAAACCATGATCCAGATACCCATATGAGCTAAATTGGCACGACCACCAAACCAATCGGGCCGCCAAACATTCAGCAGCGATTCCGATTGAATAGACCGCACTGCCCTATCGATCGCGATAACACTTAAATTTAGCAGAGGAACACAAAGAAGTTTGTCGTAAAAAGTTGGGGCACCGAAAATACCAAGTAAAGTGTAGAGGCCAAAGACCCCCAAGCCATATAGAACACCAAACAGTGTTTTTCCCAATGGCGTTCTGGGGGAGGTGGATGGATCAGTAATTAACAGATGTAGACCAAGAAACACTGCTGCCGGAATTTCAGAGTCGAGAAAATACGGCACACCAGCACTTGCCGAGTACAATGCACTTATTGCAAACAAGGTAACCGCCGCCATCCCGGCAATTAATGTTATGGAAAAATAGTACATCACTACTAGACCAACTAAAAAAAGAAATGTATAGATGTTCGGCGCAAGAGTCAGGGTGGACGCAATCTCCTGGCCCCAGGTTAAATGCGTAGTATTTGTAGCGATGAGAACGACAGAAAATAAACCTAGCGCAAAGGCTGATGGATTGAATACATGTGAACTATGGCTCTCTCTCTGCCAGCGCACATACTCTTTCCCCATGAAGCCCACTGCAATCATTAGAAACTGCATATAAAACCAATCGTCCCTGAACCAGAGAAAAAGATTGATACTAAAAATAATCGGGAAAGGACCAAAACCCAAACTGTATTTGCGATGTCTTGACCAGGCCAAAAGCATATCGAAGGCGTAGGCAAACAATAGCTGAGCCAAAATCAACCAGGCGTGGTCGTATACGGGTCGCCAGTAATATCCCCAATAGACATAAACGCTCAGTTGAACCAGCGCTTGAATATAGTGTTGAGGTCTAAGCAACACGCTAAAAATGCGTTCTTCGTTTTTATTGCGGGAGCTGGAAAAAAGATATGCTTGCCAAACCAGTAACGCCGCAGCTGCACCAAAAAAGGACCAGACCAAGGCTGTATTGCCCTGCACTCTAGGAACAAAGCCTAGAAGGGCCAGGAACATGGTCAATGCTAATGGAAATTTGAATGCAGCCATCGAAACCCTGGCTGCCATGTCAACCACTGAGTTCTTGTTTTTGCGGCCCTTACTATTTTTTGAACTGGCGGAGGCGGCCATTGGGCAATGCTCCAGGGAGAGAGTTAATCGTTGGCAAGAATAAACCACCTACTGGCCCAGTTCAATTTGACCGGGGCAGAGCTGCCACTCACTAGCTCTCCGCAGAAAGGTCCGGACGGAGACCATGCATTCCAAATAACAGCTAACTTAGCTGCTTGACTCTCGTTGACTCTGTTTTAGTGATCGCTTCGCTCATCACTGAAGTGGCCTGGATGAGACTGGTTCCCCTGGCTATGGCCCAGAAAGCCTTAACCCTAGCCGAATCGTACGAATGCCGTCTTTTCAGGCTGCAAGGCTAAACCTGGCAGCAGATTATCCCGACAAATAAAGAGGCTGTACATAAGGTGCGAACAGTCAATTTATCCTTGAAATATACCGAAGACAGGCGTAGCTTCGACCAATCAGCCCTCATTTTCAGCTTGGAATCAAAATCCTGTCGGAGGTTCAAATGAACAACAGAGCACTCGCCAAATTGCCAGTGGCCATTATTAGCATTCTAACCGCGCCGTTGCTGCTGGCACAATCAAGCGATATGCCGCGCACAGAGTATGGTCAACCAGATTTTCAGGGAACCTATACATTTAGAACCCTGACTCCCCTTAATCGCCCCAAAGAATTGGCTGATAAGGCGACCCTGACACCTGAAGAGGCAGCGGAATGGGAAGTGTTTGAAAGACGTCGACAAAACCGTGACCTCATTATTGATTCCGTTGGCGGTGCCGGTTATCCGCCAGGTGTAATCTCCTACAACGAATTCTGGTACGAACGCGGCATTGAGACCATAGCCGACCGACGCACTTCGCTCATCTATGATCCACCTAACGGCCGCGTTCCCCCCGTTAATGCTATGGGTCAGGAAAGACGTGCTGCCTATCGGCAAATGGTTTTCGAAAGCGCCGGCCCTGAAGGCCGGACCACGGTTGACCGCTGTATTACAGGTTTTGTTGGTGGCCCTCCAATGATTCCTGGTTCATACAATAACAATATGCAACTTGTACAAACCAAAGACCACATCGTGATACTAAACGAAATGGTGCATACAGCCCGCATCATTCCCTTAGATAAGGAACACAGTACCAGGCAATTGAAATGGGAAGGCGACTCTATTGCCCATTGGGAAGGTGATGAGTTAGTCATCCATACACAGCGCTTCTACCACGACTACAATTTGCGAGGCATGTCGGATCAAGCCGTGATTCAAGAGCGATTCAGCTGGGTTGATGAGAATACTTTAGAATATGACTTCACCGTTGCAGATCCGCTTTCCTGGGACAGACCCTGGTCTGGCAAGGTGCCTATGCGGCGAGCAGCCGACCCTGTGTACGAGTATGCCTGTCACGAGGGAAATCATGGCCTGCAAGGTATTCTTGCAGGTTGGAGGCGCTACGAGTCAATGGGCATGAATGGTGATGGCACACCGAAGTCTGACTCTGGATCAGTCGCCACAGAAGAATAGTTCCATCCTTAGTTAATAGAATCTCTTTTGCAGTTCCGGGTTTTGAAAATTCAAAAGAGCCAGAGTTGGGTTAGCATCCCGCTCTGGTTTTTCAGCCTTTACCGCAATTATGTCATCTAAAAATGTAATTCAGATGAGATTCTCTATCGACCGAACCAGTAATGGTGTAAGTAATGGTGTAAGTGGCACTTTATACATTGCTGCCAGTAGCCTGCTTGCCAGCGCCGACAAATTGCAAAGCAGACACTTTGTTACATGAACGCTGCTCCATTCACAAAGAAATACATAGCAATACTTGCGAAATAACCCAGCATGATTGCCCAGGACCATTTTAGGTGGGAGAAAAAGGTATAGACACCCCTGGCCTGGCCCATAACAGCAACACCCGCCGCAGAACCAATGGATAGCATTGATCCACCCACGCCCGCTGTGAGTGTCACCAGTAACCATTGGCCTCTGCCCATGTCTGGGTTCATTTCGAGAACAGCAAACATGACGGGGATATTGTCTATCAGCGCCGAAGCAAATCCTACGATGATATTGGCAGTGGTTGCACCTAGATCATCGTACATGAATTCCGACACCAGTGCTAAATAGCCAAATGCGCCAAGGCCGCCAACACAAAGAATAATTCCGTAGAAAAAAATCAGAGTATCCCATTCTGCTTGTTGCAGGTTTTTGTAAATATCGTAGGGCTTTCCGTCTGAGGGTGGGTCATCGGTTTCCATGGAGCTTTGAAACATTGCGTCATCTGCATTTATCAAGCTCTCGTCCAGATATGACGCATCTCGTAATTGCAGATAGTAACCAAATAACTTAAGCAGTCCTAATCCTGTCATCATTCCAAGCACAGGCGGCAGATAGAGGAAATTGTGGAAGGAAACCGCCATAGTAATGGTCAGAATAAAGAGACCGACGATGATCCAGGCGCCAAATTTAATCTCGGCTTTCTCGTGTATTGTGTCAGGCTTTTCGTCCGCAATAGCCAGGCTCATTATACCCGCCGTTACCAGCCAATTGACAAGCGAAGGCAGGAATAAGACAAAGAACCCCTGAAATTCAATGATGCCGGCTTGCCAAACCATCAGGGTAGTGATGTCACCAAACGGGCTAAAAGCACCGCCAGAATTCGCAGCCACTACAACATTGACACAAGCGATGGAAATAAATTTTATATTTGTACCGCCCACTGTGGTGACTACCGCTGCCATCAACAGTGCCGTGGCCAAATTGTCGGCTATAGGCGACATGAAGAAAGCGATCAATCCCGTGATCCAGAAAATCTGCCTCAAGGTAAACCCTTGCGAAACCAGTTTTACTCTCAACAGATTGAAAATACCTCGCTCTTCCATGGTGTTGATGTAAGTCATTGCAGCCAGCAAAAATAGGAATAGCTCGACAAATTCAAGTAAATTATGTCGCACTAGCTCTTCCGCAGTATGGGTTTCACCTTGTTGAATATAAGCGATAGCGACCAGAACCCAAATCACACCCGCCGCTACAACGGCTGGCTTTGATTTCTTTAGGTGAATATTTTCCTCAAAAATAATCAGAGCATAAGCAAGCACAAAAATAAAAATGGCACAATAGCCCCACCAGCCTGAAGTGAGATCCATAGTGCTCACGGAAGCACCCGAAGCAGCAAAAGCCATGATGGGAATAAGGCTTAGCACAAGGAATACCACCGCAGGAGAAGTGATTAAGTTTCTTTTCTGAATTACAACATTAGTGAGCATTAGCAGCACACTCCTATAAAAGAGAGGGTTTTTGAAAATGTTATTGCGGCGAGCACAGATGTTGGAGCAATCAAGGAATTAGGGAATAGGGAATAGAGGTATAGAACAATATGGAACTGTTCTGACTGTTTTGGGCGTTATCATTAAACATAGCTTATGCTGTAGGCAGCGATGATTGGTTTGGACAAATTTTGAACATTGTAATGATTAGTTGCCATGCTGCGCAACTAGAATCGAATTAGTCAGGTTTGGATAAGCTGTATCCAGTTTCCGCAGCTATCATCAAAAGTGGCGATCCATGACTCTTCATTTTGCACTGGTGCAGCCTTAAACTTCACGCCTTTTTGTAACAGTTCTTCGAATTCTGTTTTGATATCCTTGCTGTGAAATAGAATGGCCGGAATACCATCCTCATAGATAGCCTGCTGATAGGCGCGAGCCGCAGGATGGACGTTAGGTTCTAGTAGTAGCTCAATTTCAGTAGCGCCAGCCGCTGACACAGTCAACCAGCGAAACTCACCAAGATCGATATCGGTCACCTTCTCAAAGCCCAAAATGTCGATATAGAATGTAAGGGCTTTAGCTTGATCCTCGACGAAAATACTCGCGGTTTTTATCTCCACCCAGGGCCTCCTTTTGGCGTACTTATGTAAGACATTGACACACTTTACATTTGAATTGCCAAAACCCCTAGTTTATTCTTGTACCCGGTTTATTCTTGCAACTCCTATCGAGTGAGGAGATTTCTGGAAGATGACTAATAACAAAGGCAGTATTCATCGCTTTGGCGCTTGTCCATGCTGATATGCCACAACCAATGACCTGTCCAACCCCTATCACGCAATCAGGCTGTTTGCAGATGCTGGCCGTTACTGGGGTTCATCCAGCATTGTTGACGTAAACCTGGACGGCGAGAATATTTGGGTCGACTAGCACTGTGACGGCAATATTAGTGCTTGTGTACGGAATCCGGACACGAGCCTGCTCATACTTTTCGACAGCGATAGCCAATTCACCCAGCCACATGCGCTAGCTATGGACTGCAAAGGCCGCTTCTAATGTTGCAGAGCTTACATGCCACCGATTAACGATTTGCTGTTATTTACCGCTGCTGCCTTCGTGATGAACCTTTCACCAGGGCCGTCAAACTTCTATGTGATGGCTAGAACCATCGCTCAGGGAGCTACTGCTGGCTTGGTAGCTGTTGCCGGGCTGGCAGCAGGAAATTTGTTACACGTTCTCGCTGCTGTCTTGGGTTTGTCTGTAATATTTAGTTATTCGCCAATGGCTTACACCATATTAAAAATTTTCGGAGCTGGTTATCTAATTTATTTGGGCTTAGCTTACTTAGGATTCCATTTTCCTGGCGTTCCGGCAGCGAATGAAAGCAGTAAAGAAACGCCTTTACCAAATTTGGGCAAAATATTTGGAGAAAGCGCACTAATAGAAGTAAGTAATCCCAAGACTGCTCTGTTCTATTTCGCTCTGCTACCACAATTTGTAGCAGCTAATGCAGGGCCTGCCGCACCACAATTCCTGGTGCTGGGATTGATAGTTGCGGCATCAGCAATTCCTTGCGATCTATTCGTTATATTTTTTGCAGATAGAGCAGCCATCTGGATCAAAGGCAATGACCGAGTCAAAGCCAATCTCGATAAAGTGTCTGGATCGATACTAATCACCCTGGGCGCCTATGTGTTACTGGCCGAGGGCGACTGATTCTGAAGAAGAAAAATTTATATACTGTTGACTATTTCGTTAAGTGTGGCACTTGGCCTCATTGCTGCCGATGCTTTCTGCAAATCAGGTTTATAGTAACCACCCACATCCATTGCACTACCTTGAGCGGAATTTAACTCTCCGACAATTTTAGCCTCGTTGTCTGTCATGGCTGCGGAAACCGGCACAAACCTGTCCTTTAGCTCTTGATCCGCATCCTGCGCAGCCAGTGCTTGTGCCCAATACATTGCCAGATAGAAATGACTGCCACGATTATCCAGTTCATTGACCTCGCGAGAAGGTGATTTGTTGTTGTCAAGAAAGTCCCCTGTGGCCTTGTCGAGAGAATCAGCCAATACTCGGGCTCGGCCATTCCCCGTAGCATTCGCTAGATGCTCCAGTGATGCGGCAAGCGCGAGAAATTCGCCTAAAGAATCCCAGCGAAGATGGTTTTCTTTCTCGAACTGCTGCACATGCTTGGGCGCTGAGCCTCCTGCTCCGGTTTCGAATAAGCCACCGCCCTTCATCAACGGCACCACAGAAAGCATCTTGGCGCTGGTTCCAAGCTCTAAGATTGGGAAAAGGTCTGTAAGATAGTCGCGCAACACATTGCCTGTGACCGAAATAGTATCGAGACCATCTTTTGCACGCTGCAAAGAATACCGGGTAGCTGCCTCAGGGGACATAATACTGATTTCGAGTCCATCCGTATCATGGTCTTCCAAACAGGTATTCACTTTCTTGATAATTTCAGCATCATGGCTACGGTCTTCATTTAACCAGAATACTGCTGGCGTATTCGACAGCCTGGCTCTGCTTACAGCCAGTTTAACCCAGTTCTGAATTGGCGCATCCTTTACCTGGCACATACGCCAGATATCGCCCGTTTCAACTGTGTGCTCAAGCAAAGTATTGCCTTCACTGTCTACAACTGAGACGGTTCCGTTGCTGGCGACCTCAAAAGTTTTATCGTGAGAACCGTATTCCTCAGCTTTTTGAGCCATCAGACCAACATTAGGAACGCTACCCATAGTAGATGGGTCGAAGGCACCGTTAGTTCTGCAAAAATCAATCACTTCTTGATAGACACCAGCATAGCAGCGGTCTGGAATAACTGCCTTCATGTCTTGAAGCTGTCCGTCAGGACCCCACATCTGACCCGAGGTACGCAATGCTGCTGGCATGGAAGCGTCAATAATTACATCGCTGGGTACGTGCAAATTGGTAATCCCTCGATCTGAATCGACCATCGCCATGTCTGGACGATTTGTGTAGCAAGCTTGTATATCTGCCTCTATCTGCTGGCGCTGTTCTTCCGTCAGGGATTGTATTTTACCGTACACATCTCCTATGCCATTGTTCGCATCTACACCTAGCTCGGCAAAAACAGCACTGTGCTTGTTGAAAACTTCTTCATAGAAAACCGTAACAGCATGACCGAATATTATCGGATCCGATACTTTCATCATGGTAGCTTTCAGATGCAGAGAGAACAGCACCCCTTGCTTCTTCGCGTTCTCAATCTCCTTAGCCAAAAAAGCACGCAACGCATTTCTATTTATTACTGAGGCATCTATCACTTCGCCCGCTAACAATGCTACCCCCTCTTTGAGAACACTAACTTTGCCGTCGCCATTCCGATGTACGATGCTGGCAGTTGTCGCAGCAGTCAAAGTAGCGGAACTCTCGCTGCCAAAGAAATCGCCAGATTCCATATTAGCAACCTGGGATTTTGAATCGCTTGACCAAGCCCCCATGGAATGCGGATGTTTTTGAGCATAAAGCTTCACCGATGCCGGGGCACGTCTATCGGAGTTTCCTTCTCGCAACACCGGATTAACTGCACTACCTGTTACTCTATCGTAACGCGCTTTAATATCGCGCTCTTCGTCAGTCTTCACTTCCTCAGGATAATCCGGAAGCCCATAGCCTTTTTCTTGCAACTCCTTGATCACTGCCATCAGTTGTGGAAGCGAGGCTGAAATATTCGGTAATTTGATGATGTTGGCCATTGGGTCTTGTGTCATTTTTCCTAACTCGGCCAATGCATCTCTCTGCTGTTGTCGTGGATTAAGAAATTCCGGAAAGTTAGCAATAACACGGCCCGAGAGTGAGATATCCTTCATTTCGACAGCCACACCGGATGCCTCGGTAAAAGCCCTGATTATAGGTAGTAGGGAGTAAGTGGCTAAAGCCGGCGCTTCGTCTGTCTTGGTGTAAATTATTGTGGGTTTCTTGTCTGCCATCATTACTCCTTGTATTAGCTCATCACTAAGCGAGATTCCAGCCAGGCTAATCACTAACCACGTTGCTTCAAGCTACAGTTTCCCACAAACTGCTTCGACACCGACCTTTAGCTAGTAATGCGGAGTCATCACATCACTACTCATTTTCTTAAGCCTGTGGATAAATCAACTTATCGCCGCAAAAAGGCCGCGTATTATAGCAGTCAGTCGGTAGCACGAATAGTGCGACTAATGCATTATATTATTGTATGATTTGATTGCTACGATATACTGTTCAGCCTATTTTTATGTAGGCGACATGTCTTTACTATCGCTATTGATGGCGTGGGTAATAAAGTCTATTTTAATTGGGCATTTGCTTCACGAAAAAAATCCAGCCAAAATTGTCTTGATTCAGCGGATTTTTGTCGTTGCATCCGTGGAATTTCAACTTCCACACCGGTTAAATCTATATCGTGTTCTTTGACAACATCAGTGGCGATTGGCCAGTGCCCAGAGTAAAAAGAATATCGGTCAGTATTCTGTAGTAAATCGGAAAACAAAATAATTTTTCGAGTTTCCTCGGCGGTGAAATCCGGGCGCTTGGAGATACGATCGATGGATTCAATTAATGGCGAGTACTGATGTACGGAGTTTTTGGATATCTCGTCATTTTTCTTAAGAATAGCACCAAGTTTGTTTTCAGAATCGCAAAATATTTTGGCTTCACTTTCTCTAGATTTATCTATTCCTCGTAATTCAGTGTCGCAAACCCAGTTTTTATTGCGAATTAAATGTTTTGGATTTTGCGGTTTACACATCTCGTAATCTGACTTGTACCCGGTCGCAGTGAGATGTAGAATTGAAATTTTCCCATCTACGTCTATCACATCTTTTTGTGTACGTATGCTTTCCTTTATACGTTTTCTGTCAGTTTCACTTTCTATGGGATCAGAAAAATCCAGCAAAAAAATAGTATGAGCGCGAAGCTTACCAGGGTCGTTACAATTTGAATGATGTGCGACCGTACCTTTATTGTAATCGTGCCACAGGAATATTCCGAAAATTATAAGAACTGTGGCTCCTAGCCCCAACCACCCCCGCAATTTTTTTCGATCAGATTTATTCATTTATCGAAAGCTCATTTTCTTCGTTTTGGTTTATGCCGTCATCTCGCATTTCTTGCAAAATAACGATCCGGTGTTTATGAATCAGCTCACGACCAAACTCATTCAGCTTATTAAAGTCTTCGTTTTCTGATGTCCACTTCTCCATTCTGTCCCGAAATTGTTCGATTTCTTCTTCAAAATTTAGGCTGGACAGTTCTTGGAAAGCTGCTCGTCGTCGCATAGAGTCATCTTCGGACATCAGCGTTTCTATGGGTGCGCCGACCCGAAGCGGTTGTGGAATCTTCGTTCGCATATCCACTCGCCCATCAGCATTGGGAAAACGCCCCCTATCAAAACCTTCACGGTATTTCTTAATTGTCGTTTCGTATTGGTGAGTTATGATTCGTGTCGCGTCATGCTCGCTAGTGGGAATGCTCTCACAGGTTTCTTTGATCGTGCGCCAGCTCATATCTATTTCACTCGACGTATTTCGGCGCTCTCGGATGGTGGCATGCGCTCCATCAAAAACCGCCCGCGCCTGTTTATGCAAACGCCCCCTGATTAGTTTATATTCGCGCGTGCTGTTGTTTCGTTTTTTTGCAAGTGCGTCATATCCGCTGACGCGGGATGTTGCATTACGGAATGATTTAACTACAAAAAGCAAAAACAAAATATTCAGTAGTGCCAAACCAAGATCTGTAATATTGTTAGTGAATGCTTCGCCGAGTTTTGAAAAAATATCGATTGTAGTAAAAGGAAGGCCAGCACGATAGAAAACGAAAAATATCAATGTCAAAGCAAAAAATACAATAGAAAGTAACACGCCACCATACAACAGCCACTTTTTGAGTTGCTTCCATTCATCCTGCGTTCGGAGCCCGGTTTTACTTTTTAGACATATATTTATGCAACCTCCGCATACAAAAACAACGATCACAGCAGAGACGGCCACCAAAATTTTTTCCTGGAGAGCTGCTGGTTCTAAGAATATGTAATTTGCAAATACTTCAATGAGAAGAATCACCAAAAACGGCACCACAAATTTCCAATTAGTATAACCTTCTCCTTCTGTTGCTTCAGGGCTTTCAAGGTCAAGTCCGCGGTCAAGCAGAAATTTATCGGCTTTCCTGTCCGCCTTATTGCTTTTCTCGGCGGCTGATGTGAGGTGCTCCACTTCGTTACGATTTAGTTTTTGCTCTAATTGATGCTCCATATTGGGCAAATCTTCCTTTATGTCCTTGTAAATTTTGTCCTTTTCGCGCTTCACAATGGCCGATAACGTATCTCGTATGCGTTGTATTACTTCGCGATAGGCATTGTGGCAATCTTGAGGAAAGGCATGGTGTGTACCTTCATCGACTCCGTGCTTGCGCCCCAACCTTTCTGCTTCTTTGGGGGTAAAATCGGGTTTGTTGGAATTCAATATGCCCAATTCCTTCTGCACCACCTTGTTTTCAATATAGTCAGCGATACGCGCGTCGCCTTCTGATAGCCATGGTGCGTTTGTGATATCTATCTGGTTTGCTTCATCATGCGACTGTTCCGCTGGTGTTGGTTTTAACATTTTCATTGTGTTGTGCTGTAGTTTATCGATGTGTTTGTGAATGCGCAGGTGAGGTGTGCAGCAGTTTGGCCTGCCGACTGATCGGCAGTTTGTGGTTGCGGTCGATCATCGTTTTTCGCTCAGCAATCCCGCCTTGTTGAGCGCGCCTTCTAAAAAATCATTTTCCAGCGTCAGCGCTCCAACAACTGCGTCTTCCACTGGGTAATCTGGTTGGGGTGTACATCGAAGCGCTGGGACAGCTCCGCTGCCGTCTGTTCGCCTTTGACGGCATCCAGAGCCACTTTGGCCTTGAACTGGGGTGAGTGATTACGGCGAGGTCTTCTGGCCATGTCGATTCTCCTGAGTACGGGCAATACGATACCCTAAGTCAGGCAGGGAATCCACTTACAGCGCTGTTCAGATTTCTGGGGCCACCTCTATGATTTAAACCGCAGTTTAGTTTCAACAAAGCACGATCTTTTCATTGTTGGATGGCAAGGAGAATGTAAATTATTGTTAAAATCTTAAACGGTGTCATTGTGATAATAATTGAGATCAAAATGTAATTTGTTAGTTAAATGGTTAGTTTGAATGTAAAGTCACCTAATCGGGTAAAGGCGAGTATCTAGCTCGCCCTCCCCACACCACCGGACATGCGGGTCCGCATCCGGCGGTTCGTCAGTCTATCTGTTCTGAGGCTGAGAACAAAACCGAACCGTCATGAGTCGACTTGTCGTTCGTCACGACCTTGGCCTCCCAAGAGATACGATTGTCTCACTCCTCATCTGACGTTCAGGCCTTCCTGCAAGACCATCGTCCTGATGGGCTGCAGTACTATGCCGTCTGCTGACTTCTGCCCGATCACAGACGCCATTGCTGGCACCAGCGCTATGCATTCGCATCGCATGTCGGGCAGATCTCCCCAGATAAGAGCATGAACTGTCACTGCACAACCTTGTCATTTACCCTACCACCTGAACCAAGTGGACTTCGCTATCTTGTGCTAGCTCGTCCCAGTGGCTGGGCCTTCTATGACATTTCTGTTCGTAGGCTCGCAGTTTTGCGCTCGGGCTTCCTTCAGACCACCCCTCGCGGAGTTGCCCTTGCCGTCGGCTAGTAGTTATCATTGGTTCATGAAAACACAATGTTGGTTCTCCTACAGGGGACTTTCACCCCATAAGTTCATGCCCATGCTGGGCGTACACAAATCATTCCAGCCGACCGCTAACGCGGCCGCTGAATTTAGACGTTATGTACTGTAGTGGTATCGAAGTTGAGCTATCAATATCGCATCATTTTGGCATTTATAAACGATACGATGCTCGTCATTAATTCTACGAGACCAATAGCTGGCAAGTCCATGCTTTAAAGGTTCTGGCTTGCCTATTCCCTCGTATGGCGAGCGCTTAATGTCTCTGACTAAAGTATTTATTCTCCCAAGTATTTTTTTGTCGGTACTCTGCCAGTAAAGGTAGTGATCCCACGCCTTGGAAGAGAACGTTATTTTCATTCAATGAGTTCTCTTTCTGTGCCATTACCTGCTTCAAGCTCAGCAATTGATTCAAGCAACTGTCTTGCATTGGCAGGTGAGCGGAGTAGATAAGTGGTTTCTTCCATAGATTGGTAATCTTCTAATGACATCATAACCACTGGGCTTTCACTTTTTCTGGTTATAATCACGGGAGCGTGGTCTTCACAGACCTTTTCCATTGTGCTGGCAAGGTTAGCTCTGGCAGAGGTATAGCTAATGGCATCCATAATAGATCCTGTTTGTACATGTACTTTAAAATGTACGCCTATGCTAATCTCACATAACAAGGCTGTCAACAGGAATACCAATAGGCACACTTGCTATTTTTGTGATAAGTACGATTTTATATCCAGGTAGAAACGATCAAACTCACGGCCCATATATCCAGTCGGCATCTCAATTACTACATCACTTATCGCATCTCCTCTATAAGTTACTGCAGTTTCGTATTTTATAACTCTCTGTAGATTTGCTGATCCGACTCCAACCTTTACATTTTTATATCCAAAAAAAACCAAAGGACACCCACTCTTCAGAAGATAACAAAAGATAAGGTACTTCCACTCTGCCGAATGGGTGTCCTATACACTTCCTATACACTATACATCCATCCTATACATCCAATATTGCAAGCAGTTAATTGCTAACAATGCGCCCCAAGGGATAACAATCGACATTGACAAGCTAACCAAAAACGAATTGACAGAATTCAACCAGCGTATCATCGAACGTCTCAAATTCTTAGAATCTTGGGAGTGAGCCTGGTGGGAGTGAGCCTGGCTGCTCTAAAAGGACCGATGCGTTATAATTGACCTCTTTGGCCGACTGTAGTCATTTAGGTTTATTATTCGGCTCTTGGCAAGGCATTCCTGCCCTACATAAAAGAGATGTTCATGATATTAGCTACCGGCGTTCCAGGTTTTACTATTCGCCCATCCACTGTGGATGATTGCGCGTTGATCTTAAGTTTCATACAGGAACTGGCGGAGTATGAGAAATTGGCGCATGAAGTTATTGCAACGGCAGAAACACTGCAAGAAACACTTTTCGGTGAACAGCATTTCGCCGAAGTAATGATTGGGGAGTATCAGGGTAGTCCGGTTTGCTATTCACTATTCTTCCACAATTTTTCCACATTCACAGGCAGACCTGGAATTTATCTCGAAGACATCTATGTAAAACCGGATAGGCGCGGGAGGGGTTTCGGTAAAATGATGCTAGCCTACATAGCTAAACTTGCAGTCGAGCGTAGATGCTCCAGAGTCGAGTGGTCCGTGCTTGATTGGAATGAACCGTCGATACAATTTTATCGATCCATTGGTGCAAGCCCAATGGAAGGCTGGACGGCGCAGCGACTGGATGGCCCAGAACTGACAGGCTTCGCCGAGCAGTTTCAGTAGTCGTGTAGCAATACCAAATGGAAAATTGCAGTTAATTTCAGTGAATTTGAGTACGCGAGGACAGGAGATGTGGCTTGAGTAGAATTGTCTATGTGAACGGTGAATATGCGCCAGAGGAAGAAGCGAAGATTTCAATTTTTGATCGAGGCTTCATTTTCGGTGATGGCGTGTACGAGGTGGTTCCAGTAATCAATGGCAAACTGGTTGACCGAGACTATTTCCTTGAACGGCTGAATAGATCGTTGTCAGAATTAGGTATTGAATGGCCTTGTTCCAGGCAAAAGTGACCAAAGGACATCCATTCAAATTTCCGTCCAAATTTGATTTTTGTTGATTCAAGTCTATATTGAAATCAATCTATTAGTTATTGATCAAGGATAGCCAGAATAGAATGACACGCCCACGCTCTCAACTGATTTCACTGGAAGATACCCCCTATTATCACTGTATATCCCGTTGTGTCCGTAGGGCATTTCTCTGTGGTGATGATCACTACTCTAGTAAAAACTTCGATCATCGTAAACCCTGGATAGTAGAACGGCTTAGATTGTTAGGAAATGTCTTTGCCATAGATATTGCAGCCTATGCTGTTATGAGTAATCACTACCACCTAGTACTGCATGTAGACCAGGCGCGTAGTCATTCCTGGTCAAATAAGGAAGTCATTCGGCGTTGGCTGAAACTGTATAAAGGCCCTTTGCTGATTCATCGATACATGGACGGTGATACCTTGCTTCGGGCAGAACTTGAGGTTGTAGAGGCACAAATCAAAGTCTGGCGCTCACGTTTATCCAGTATCAGTTGGTACATGGCCTGTCTTAATGAATATGTGGCCCGCATGGCCAATAAAGAAGATAACTGTAAGGGGCGGTTTTGGGAGGGAAGATTCAAATCACAAGCCTTACTAGATGAAACTGCACTACTTTCTTGTATGGCCTATGTAGATCTTAATCCAATTCGTGCAGGTATCAGTAATGATTTATGGAATTCAGACTTTACCTCTATTCAAGACCGACTCCAGTTACTCAGGAAACAGCAGGATAAGAAAAGACCGCGATTAATGCCTTTTCAAGAAAAACAGAAGCGGCAAGAAAGATGTACTGCGATCCCTTATAACCTCAAAGAGTATATTAACCTGGTAGACTGGACAGGGCGTCATATTCGAAATGATAAAAGGGGGTTTATTGTCGGCAAGCAGCCAAAGCTACTAGCTTTACTTGGACTATCAGAAGCGCAATGGCAAGTCTTGGCTCTGGATATACAGAAACACTCCATCTTGATGTTGCATGGGATTGAAAAATTAGCAGCTCTGGAGCAACGCCAACACAAGACGAACAAATTAGTCGCGTAATTTCAGAAACGCTGTCTGCTTAAGACAGCGGCAGGCTTCTGTGTGCCTGGAATCCTTTTTTCTAGTCAAAAATCCAGTTTTGAACCAATTGAAGTAACCATTCGGCAGAAGGCAGAGTGGGTATATGATGTCTTTTCCTTCTGATGAATGGGTGTCCCATCTATTCCATGTGTGCCATGGGTGTCCTATTTATTCGAGGCTGGTATATGATGTCTTTTCCTTCTGATGAATGGGTGTCCTACTTATTGTCTCCATCTATTCCATGGAAACGCTGTCTGCTTAAGACAGTGGCAGGCTTCTGTGTGCCTGGAATCCTTTTTTCTAGTCAAAAATCCAGTTTTGAACCAATTGAAGTAACCATTCGGCAGAAGGCAGAGTGGGTATATGATGTCTTTTCCTTCTGATGAATGGGTGTCCTACTTATTAGGCTCTACTTATTAGGCTGAGTGGGGGCTGAGTGGGTGTCCTATTTATTCTCTATTTATTCTTCCATTTATTCGGGGGCTATTTATTCGCTCTATTTATTCACTGTTTATTTACTATTTATTTATTGTATTTTATCGACATTGATTTATTGATTTATTGATTTATTGCCTAACTTATTGTTGTCCTATTTCCTGTTGCTATTTATTGCTGGTTGGTCTTTCATTTATTGATCCATGTAATTTGGTCGTTTCAGTGAACTGCGCTAATGTGGGCCAGAAAATTCCATTGACCTGCAAGGCTAAGCAGCTCAGCGTTCCTAATTCCAGAATTCCAGAATTCCAGAATTCTGGGGAGAGGATGTACGCATAAATTGTTATCTGGCCTTGAACTAATTCTCCGAAACCTCATAAAAATTCGACAATATATTCCCATCTTCAACCCTCGCAAAGCCGCGTCGATCTTGACATATCCTGCTGCAATGGTATTGTGTTCGGCTCTTTCTTTAGTGCTTAATCATTATAGTGCCCAATCATTGCACGGCCACTCGCATGTAAGGGGAACTGATTGAATAGTCAGGCCCTATCTAGACAAATTCAGCAGCGTCAGCATCCGACCCGAGAGGTGAAGCCTTGATGGGGGATGAAGCGACGAAACAAGAAAAGAACTGAACAGCTACTATAGCAAGAGAACGTATTGATTATGGGCAAGGAAATTCAAATCCCTCTGAAGTTTGGGTGTCCTAAAAAAACAGGGCTTTATGACCCAGCTCAGGAAAAAGATTCCTGTGGTGTTGGATTCGTTGCGAATATCAAAGGGCGGCCCAGCCATCAAATTATGCTGGATGCCTATCATCTAAACTCCCGCATGGATCACCGTGGTGGTTGTGGCTTCGAAGCAAATACTGGTGACGGCGCAGGCATTTTGATGGCCCTCCCAAACAGCTTCTTTCATAAGATTGCGAAAACAGAATTTGATGTGGATTTACCAAATGCTGGACAATACGCGGTGGGCAATATATTTTTGCCACAAAATGACGAAGAAAGAGAGGCTTGCCGACAAGTAATTGATCACTTTGTTTTAGAAGAGAACCAAACTCTGGTGGGTTGGAGAGAAGTTCCTCTGGATGCCGTCGGTGCCAATGTTGGGCCTGCCGCCTTGATGGCGCAGCCAAGAATTGAGCAACTTTTCATTGCTGCCGAGGCTGGCTTGGATCAGGAACAATTCGAACGGAAACTGTATATAATTCGCAAGCGATTTACTCACCGGCTACGCGGGGATACATCCCTTAGCGAAGCAAAGCAACTGTATGCCTGTAGTCTGTCAACCAAGGTAATTGTTTATAAAGGCATGCTTACGCCCGGTCAGTTATTCCCATTTTATAAAGACCTGACAAACCTCGATTTCGAAACTCACATGGCCATGGTGCATTCGCGATTCAGCACCAATACCTTTCCTTCCTGGGATCGAGCCCAACCTAATCGGTTCATGAGTCACAACGGCGAGATAAACACCTTACGCGGCAACGTGAATTCGATGGTAGCTCGACAGGGCACCGCCAAGACTGATGCTTTTGGTAGCAAACTTGAAGATATATTCCCAGTCATCGATGAGGATTGTTCTGACTCTGGTAGTTTCGATGCTGTATTGGAATTCATGTTGCTCTCTGGCCGTTCTTTACCGGCTTCTGTGATGATGATGATTCCAGAAGCCTGGCAATCTGATGTCAACATGGCCAAGGTCAAAAAAGATTTTTACGAATATCACTCGGCCTTAATAGAGCCTTGGGACGGGCCCGCTTCTATAGTGTTTTCGGATGGACACTACATAGGCGCAGTATTAGATCGAAACGGTTTACGTCCAAGTCGTTACTATGTAACCCATGATGACAAAGTTATCATGGCGTCTGAAGTTGGTGTTGTTCAAGTCGACCCTGAAAATGTAAAACTAAAAGGCCGACTGCAACCGGGTAAGATGTTCTTATTGGATTTCGAGGAAGGCCGACTGGTTCCCGATGAGGAAGTGAAGCAGACTATTGCTGGCAAGAATCCTTATGGTGAATGGCTGGCAGAACAGAAAGTTATTCTAGAAAATATAGCTCGCCGCAGTGCTGCTCATTCCCTGGATGGCGAGAACATATTGCAACGTATGCAGGCATTCGGTTACACCACCGAAACCATGCAATTCATGTTAATTCCTTTAGTGACAGAATCTCGCGACCCATTAGGATCAATGGGAAATGATTCCGCGCTTGCTTGTTTATCAGACAAGCCACGCATGATTTACGATTACTTCAAGCAGCTTTTCGCACAAGTGACCAACCCCCCTATCGATTCAATTCGTGAAGAGATTGTTATGTCACTTAAATGCTTTCTCGGGCCAGAAGGCAACTTATTGCAAACAACTCCAGAGCAGGCACATCGACTAAGTCTGGAGCACCCTATTCTGTCGAATCAGCAACTGTCTGACATAAGGGACATGAACTATAAAGGAATGAGATCCCAGCTTATCGACATCACTTTCGATAGCAGCGAAGACAATGGCTTCAATAACGCGCTTGATAGAATTTGCGTAGAAGCAGAAGTAGCAATAGACGATGGGTTTTCATTCGTTATTCTTTCGGACCGTCACACCTCAAGTACTGATATTCCGCTTAGTGCATTACTAAGCTGTGGTGCCGTTCACCAACACCTGATTAGCGTGCGTAAGCGAACTCAAATCGGGCTGATTATTGAAACCGGTGAGGCCAGAGAAGTACATCATCATTGCTTGCTAACAGGTTTTGGTGCCGATGCTGTCAATCCTTACTTAGCTTTTGAAGCGTTGTGGCAGGCACAACAAGAAGGCTTGTTAGGCGCTATGTTCTCTGATGAAGACGCGCTGGTCGCCGGCTACAAGAAAGGTGTGGCGAAAGGCATGTTAAAAGTCATGGCCAAGATGGGAATTTCAACTCTACACTCCTATAAGGGCGCGCAGATTTTCGAAGCCGTTGGTTTAGCTGACGAAGTCATCGATCGTTGTTTTTCTGGGACTGCGTCTCGTGTGCAAGGTGTGAATTTTGATGTGTTGATTAAAGAGTCACTGCGCCGTCACGCGATTGGGTTCCCGAAGCGGGATAGTGATCGTATTCCCATTCTACCAAATCCAGGCGACTTTCACTGGCGCTCTGGCGGTGATTCCCATATGTGGAATCCAAATACCATTGCCAATTTGCAAGTCGCTGCCCGCACCAACAGTGCCGATGCCTATGCTGCTTTCGCAAAACATTCAAACGAAGACGCAACCCGGCGTTGTACATTCAGGGGCTTGTTGAAGTTTAAGCAGGGAGTAATTCCTTCTATTTCGATTGATAAAGTTGAGTCGGCAAGTGAAATTGTAAAACGATTTGCTACGGGCGCAATGAGCTTCGGTTCCATCTCTGAGGAAAGCCACGAATCTTTAGCCATTGCAATGAATCGTATTGGCGGCAAATCCAATACTGGTGAAGGTGGTGAAGACCCAGAACGTTTCAATGTTCTGACAAACGGCGATTCGAAACGCTCGGCCATCAAACAAGTAGCCTCCGGTAGGTTCGGTGTAACAGCCTGGTATCTAACCAATGCTGATGAATTACAAATCAAGATTGCGCAAGGTGCCAAGCCTGGCGAAGGGGGTGAACTGCCTGGCGGAAAAGTTGATGAAAAAATTGCACGTATTCGCCATTCTACACCAGGTGTTGGACTCATTAGTCCACCGCCACACCACGATATTTACTCGATCGAAGATATCGCACAGCTTATTCACGACTTAAAGAACGCGAATCGTGCAGCTCGAATCAGTGTAAAACTTGTAGCTGAAGTTGGTGTGGGCACCATCGCCGCAGGAGTTACCAAGGCCAAAACCGATCATTTGGTTATTGCCGGGCACGATGGAGGCACCGGTGCATCTCCACTAACCTCAATTAAGCACGCCGGCCTGCCCTGGGAATTGGGTGTCGCCGAAACACACCAGACACTTGTTATGAATAACCTGCGCTCGCGTGTAGTGCTGCAAACTGATGGTCAACTGAAAACCGGAAGAGATATTGCCATAGCTGCCTTGCTAGGCGCGGAAGAGTACGGCTTCTCTACTGCGCCATTGATAACGCTAGGCTGTATTATGATGCGTAAGTGCCATCTAAATACTTGTCCGGTAGGCATTGCAACTCAGGACCCCGATCTGCGCAAGAAGTTCAAGGGTAAGCCAGAACATGTGGCCAATTACCTATTCATGGTTGCCGAAGAGATGCGCTGCATTATGGCTGAATTAGGTGTCCGCACTGTCAATGAAATGATCGGGCGAGTTGACTTATTACAGACCGACGATGCAATTAGCCACTGGAAGGCTGACGGACTTGATCTTAGCGGTATGCTGCAACCGGCGAAAGTAGTCTTCGAAGGAACCGAGTTTTACAAGACCATGGATCAAAACCATGGCCTTGATATGGCGCTGGATAACGAATTGATACGTTTATCTAAACTCGCCTTGGATACCGGAGACAAAGTTGAAATCGAAACCGAGATAATCAATACCAATCGCGTAGTAGGCACCATGCTTTCCAACGAAGTAGCCAAACGATGGCAGGAGGCTATGTTGCCAGAAGACACTATCAGCATTAAATTGTCTGGTTCCGCAGGACAAAGCCTGGGTGCCTGGCTCGCCAAAGGTATTACCCTAACCGTTGAAGGCGATGCCAATGACTATGTTGGAAAGGGACTATCCGGTGGCAAGATCATTATTTATCCGCCGAAGAATTCTACCTTTAAAGCTGAAGAAAGTGTAATAGCGGGCAATGTTAACTTATACGGCGCCACTGGCGGTGAGGCCTATTTTAGAGGCATAGTTGCTGAGCGATTTGCGGTAAGAAACAGTGGTGCCAAGTCTGTAGTGGAAGGTATTGGTGATCACGGTTGCGAATACATGACTGGCGGGAGAATAGTCATCCTGGGGGAAACAGGCAGAAACTTTGGTGCAGGAATGAGCGGTGGCATTGCCTATGTTTGGGATCCTGAGGGTGAGTTTCCTAAACAATGTAATACGGGAACTTTCGAACTTGAAGCGCTTGCCAGTAACGAGGACATTTTGGAACTTAAGGCGCTAATCAAGAAACATTTCTTGTATACAGAATCGCCAGTTGCGAAGAATATTTTGGACAGTTGGGGCAAGTCTCAATTCGATTTTGTAAAAGTTATGCCCACCGATTATAAACGTGTATTAGCCAACGCTGTTTAAGAAAGTACCAAGAAAGATAGAGAATGAAGGTGATATTCGGCAGTAAACGATGAGCTGCCAGGAAGTCAAATGGGAAAGCCAACAGGATTTAAGGAGTTTAGTCGTCAAACGGAACCCTATCGCAATGCGATGGACCGGCTGCTGGACTACAATGAAATTTATACTAACCACAACGATGATCTGCTGAATAATCAGGGTGCACGCTGTATGGATTGTGGTGTGCCTTTTTGTCAGTCCGAGGAAGGCTGCCCTGTCTACAATCTCATTCCAGAATGGAACGATCTTATTTACAAAAATCGCTGGCAAGAGGCGCTGGATCGTTTACACAAAACGAATAACTTCCCTGAATTTACTGGCCGAGTCTGTCCCGCACCCTGTGAGGGCGCTTGCGTATTGGGGGTGAACGAGCCAGCTGTCACTATCAAAAATATTGAATGCGCGATTGCTGACAAAGGCTTCGAAAATGGTTGGGTCGTCGCAAACCCGCCACAACAAAGAAGCGATAAGAAAGTGGCGATTGTAGGTTCAGGTCCAGCTGGCCTTGCAGCAGCAGCACAGCTAAATCTCGCTGCACACAGGGTAACGGTTTATGAGAGGGATGATCGTATCGGTGGATTGTTGATGTATGGCATTCCCAATATGAAACTGGAAAAAGACATCGTTGACCGCCGGGTGAGTTTGCTAAAAGCAGAAGGTGTTAACTTCGTCGTCAATGCAGATGTTGGTGGTAGTGGCGACAACAGAGTCGATGTTGAGCAGCTACACGATGAGAACGACGCGCTACTACTGGCAACGGGCGCAACCACAGCTCGTGACCTGAACATTCCTAATCGTGAAGGAGACGGCATCCATTTAGCGATGGAGTTTCTGCACAAGAACACCAAGAGTCTATTGGACTCCAATCTTGAAGACGGCAACTACCTAAACGCCAAAGACAAGAAAGTAATTGTCATTGGTGGTGGTGACACAGGAACAGATTGTATTGGCACAGCACTACGGCATGGCTGCCAGTCTCTGATGAATTTCGAGATTATGCCTATACCTCCTCTCGACAGAACTGCGGATAACCCTTGGCCCTTGTGGCCTAAAATTTATCGCGTGGATTATGGTCACCAGGAAGCTACAGAAAAATTTGGTCGAGACCCGAGAGTCTATTCTATATCCGGCAAGGAGATCGTTCGAGATAGCGGGGGACGCTTGCTAGGAATCAACACCGTTAATGTGGATGAGAACTTCAAAGAAATTCCCGACAGTACGCAGTTCTGGGAAGCAGATTTGATTTTTCTGTCCATGGGCTTTCTAGGTCCTGAACATTATGTTAGCGAAGCGATGGGTTTGAAATTGGATGGTCATTCAAACTACCTGGCAGAGTATCGAGATTTTCAGACATCGAGGGCAAAAGTATTCGCAGCAGGGGATTGCCGACGAGGACAGTCGCTGGTAGTTCGCGCTATCGACGAAGGTAGACTTGTCGCCGAACAGATTGATCAGTTTCTTAGCAGCAAATAAGCAAAAATGAGTGGTCAGCAATTTCCATGTTCTCGCCTTTTTGACAGGCTGGGAGCCTGTCGGACTTAACACTGTTCTACTGCCGAAAAGCATTAGTCAGTCGTTTTACAACGCTTGATCGATCGTGATATTCGTGCGCCTGACAAATCTTCGTCGCTGAGCTGTCTCTCTCCAGGTTTGAGGCTTGCTCCCTTGTTCTGGAGGCCTCTTAAGAGCTACCGAGGATTCTCCCACTAGGCTACCTCTGCCCTGTCCCAGAAACTCATCTTGCCCTCACTGGTTGCCCACGTTTGGCTATATGTTCATAGCAGCGGTCGTTGCAGGCACTACTGAGTGTCCCCTACTTCTCTTCCCCCCTACTTCTCTTCCTACTTCTCTCCCCTACTTCGCAGAAGAGGGCTGCCCACAATGGACACAGTCTCTGGTCAGCAAGTTTAGAAAAATACTCTTCACGTAGAATTGGCGGCGACAAGCAGGACAACGTCGCATAGACATATCGATAGCAAATCCGGCATACACTGCCATGTAAATCCACATCATTGAATCGATCTCACGTCCGTTATTAAGCAATATCCAAATAGCTATGACGTAAATCGGTAGAGTCCAGAAACAGACGACTAGTCTAGTTCGAGATCTACTGACTCTGCGTAATACCCTACGAGTACCTTTATTATTTGAACCATTAGCTGAGTTTTCGAGATCGAATTTCGGTTTGTTTTTTTGATGCGGGAGTTTTGACATATGTCCCTACAAATTCAATATTGAAATATAAAGGCAACTAGGGGATGACTGAATTTACCGCGTTCCATCCCTGACTTACACCGATAAACAGTAAAATTCCAGCCAGGAGACGGTTAACCAAAATGCTGCTTTCCTGCAAGCGGGTTTTTAAGTAAACACTGCCTGCAACAAAGCCGTATAAGGCGAATAATTTCCCGGCGAATACACCTGCCAGGAAGCCAGCTAAATAAACACCGATATACTGGAATTCAAAGTACTGGCTTACTGTTGCCAGTGCAAATATCCAAAATGGTACTGCTTGAGGATTCAAACTCGCTATTATTAGGCCGTTGCGAAAAAACGAAGCTGGCCTGCTCTGATCTTTCTCCAGGACTGGCCTGGGCTTTCGCGTAAATATAAAAATGGCCAGAGCGATGAATACAATCGCCAACAGAAATTTTGTTGCTACGTTTGAATCCAGGTAGGCGCTAATAAGCATGCCAAAAAAAATGGCGACCAAAGCCTGCAACACCTCGACCAGCGATGCGGCAAGTGCGATTCCAATACCGCCACGTCGATCATAATCAACAGTCGTTTTTACCACCGCCAGGTTAATCGGACCAAGGGGTATGGTGCCAATAAAACAGGCTAGAAAACCAACTAGCAAATAGAGAAATGGGTTGTCCATCATTATTGATAGCCCTTGGCTTGTAGCTTGAATAAAGTGGCGTATTGCCCGTCTTTGTCCAGTAGTTGTTGATGGCTTCCCTGTTCCATAACTTCTGCTTTTTCCAACACGATTATATGATCAGCCATGCGAACAGTAGAGAATCTGTGAGAAATAATAATAGAAATGCGATTGTCTGTAAGGTCGCCAAAATGGGCGAAAATTTCGGCTTCCGCCTTGGCGTCGATGGCAGCGGTAGGTTCGTCAAGGATTAGTATATCTGCCTGACTGCGCATGAACGCACGCGACAATGCAATTTTTTGCCATTGACCACCAGACAACTCCTTGCCATCTTTGAACCATGTGCCTAGCTGCGTCTTGTAATTCAGTGGCAGGTCTTTGATGAATTCATCGGCCATGCCTTTTCTAGCTGCTTCGGAGATTTGATTCTCCTCGCTGATATTTTTCACATCGCCGATACCGATATTTTCACCAACCATGAGTTGATAGCGAGCGAAGTCCTGAAATATTACGCCAATCTTTTGTCGAATCACATGGGTGTCCCATTCCTGTAAGTCCATGCCCTCAACCATTATGCGCCCTTCGGTGGGGGCATAGAGGCGTGCCAGTAATTTAATCAATGTTGTCTTGCCACTGCCGTTCTCCCCAACGATGGCCAAACTCTCTCCCGGTGTTATATGCAAATTGATATTGTTTAGCGCTGGTGTTTCAACACCTGGATAGTAGAAGCTAACATTTTCGAAGCGGATACCCTCTTCTGGTTTGGGCCCGGCTTTTTTGTTTCCGGTTTGCTCAGGCACTTTGTGCTCCAAGTATTCAGTTAGGTTCGACAGGTAGAGGTTATCTTCATACATCCCATTGATAGAAGTGAGGCTATTCGTTACCGAATTTTGTCCCAAGCGAAATTGTGCAATGTACATGGTCATCTGCCCAATTGTTATAGCTCCCGCGATGGCGGCAAAACCTACCCAGCCATAGGCGAAATAAAACGCAGTACTGGCAAGCAACCCTAACACATACCCCCAGAACCCACGGCGCAGCACTAGCGACCTATCTTCTTTATAAATGTTAAGAAATATATCTATATAACGCTGCAGAAATAGCTTGCCGAGTTGCAAAAGTTTAACTTCCTTTACTCCATCTTCCCGAGTAAGAACCATTTCCAGGTATATTTGCATACGACGTTCGGCTGAGCGTCGGCGATGGATACGGAAGGCTTCGCCGGAGAATTTTACCTCGGCAAGAAACGCGGGCACACCAGCAAGGCCAAGTAGCAGCACCGCGTAGGGTGAAAACTGAAATAGCCAGATGCCGATCGTTACCAGGGCAACAATATCTCGAAAAAGATCAAAAGTTTTCATGACCAAACTGAGCGGGCGACTGGAGGCTTCTCTACGTGCCCTGACTAACTTGTCGTAATATTCTGCATCTTCGAAATGTGCTAGCTCAAGAGTCAACGCTTTTTCAAGAATCATTACATTTATCTTATTTCCCAATAAGACACGTAATATGGATTGACAAACCGTATTGATCCTTTGCGCACCGGTCATAAGCACTACCAGCCCGGCCTCCAGCAATACATAATAGAGTGCATCACTGCGAAGCTGTTCTACGGAGCTTCCGTTATCTTGGAAGGCGTTGGAAACCACATCAACGAATAGACCCCCTACTGACGCTATGGCCGCTGGCAAGACACCGGATACTAATGTAGTCAACGCCATAACGACGGTCAATTTGGCACTGGTATTCCAAACAATTCCCAATGCAACGCTGCTGTATTGAAAAACAGAAAGGAATTTTTTTGTGGGGTTTTGTGACTCTTGATTGTCCAAACTGTACTCGAAGAAAGAGGAACGAAAAAAGGGTCTTAGTTTTGTACCAAGACCCTTTGCTTTTCTGCTTAACTAAAAATTATAAAAAGTTTCAAAACTCTTTAACTTACTACTTACAGCTTCTTACAGCCTCATAAACTACAACTTCATAAACTTAAGCACGATGCGGTCAGTGTTTCGGCCTAATGATGGATCAAAAGGTCCAACCGAGTGATCGTCTGCTTCGTTGTCTAGAACGTCGCTGACACCAGCCAATACGAAACCAGATTGAAGAACTGCCTTTACTGCTTCGTCAAAAGCGATTCTATGTAAAGTAACATTGTCAGCACCCGGCGTTCCTTCATGATCAATCAAAGCAAAAATTCCCCCAGACTTTAAGGCCCCCATTACCTGACCAAGTATGCCTTGCGCAGTGGCAGGATTGGAATTATGAAAATCATGGAAATTTAAAGCCGTGATGGCGAAATCTACTGAATTGGCTGGAATATCGGAGATTGCAGTAAGCCACTCATCAACATTCGCTAACCGTGTTGCTTTGGCAGTAGCTGCTGCTGCCGCTCTACCTCCTGGACGATTCTGCATCAGAACCTTGCCATTAGCTCCTACCGCATAGGATAAAACTTCTGTATACCAACCACCTGATGCGTTGATATCCAATACAGCCATACCGGCTTCCAGCCCAAGAAAGTCTAATACTGCTGGAGCCTGACGACTGGCATCCCTTTCTTTATCAGCTGCGGGTCTATCAGGACTTGCCATCGCTCTTTCTAGCGCAGCAATGTCTAGCGCTGAAGCGCTGCTGCAAACCAAGCTGCAAACTGCGAGCAAAGATAATACGGATTTCATAGTAATAACCCTTTCGTTAGTTCCTAGTTTGTTAGTTCCTGTTTTGTTCCTGCTAAGTAATTCTTGGGTTTGCTTTCGAATGGAAAAATTTTCTAAAAGCACTTATTTTTGTAAACAGGGCGTAGGAGCATAAACCAAGCACGAAAGGGAGTACAGAGTTATTCGATGAGTCGAAAGCGTCTATGAGGCTAGTAGAGGAGACCAGTGAAGGCGGCGCTCCATTTTCAATTCGGACTCGAAGAAAGCCTTTACTTGTAGTAACCGACTCATATCACCGTCACTCTCCACGTGTGGCATATGCATTTCGATATCGTTGAGGATATTGATGATACTGCTCGTATCCAGAGTGCTGAGATTCAGATCGAAGGGGAAATTGGATTCCTTTGACATAGCGAACAACTGCTCCCTGGGGTGCGCAAGCCTCGATTTAGGCCAAAACTTCGCACAAGAATAGTATCGACTGACTTTAAAAAATCTCCATAAGAAATTATTATATATAGAGTTTTTTATTCTCCTTGATTGATTGAATATTTACAATGTTTAGGCGGTTCACATCAGGTATTGCACTGTCTCTCGTTCCCGAAGTTGGGAAATAGCTGTTGCCCCGCTAAAAATAAAAGCGATTAGATCAGGTAAGTCCTAGCAATGTTTCAGGATGACGGCTTTAATTCTTGCCTGGGCAAGATTCGTTACTACCAACCGACTTTACGTCATCATGGAGTCAATACTTTTACTGATTGACATTCTGCTACCCAGCAAGACCATACCCTTCGACAATAGTATTGAGCGTTATTTCATAACCAGCGACCCAACTCTCGTCAAGTAGAGAAGTGATACATCGGAAACAAAGGTTCAGTTAATTCAAAATTTCTATCGTTTTGTTGAAGAAAAAAATCTGAACCCCAATAGCTATATCCTGTATCTTTCTCGCTACCCGCTGGCACAGGAGCGTTTCGAAACTGTTTCAGCACAAGGCATCAATATACTTAAGAGACTAACGAGGGGCAGGAAGCCAAAATATATGACTTCTATAGAATTATTGCCAGCAGGAAGGTGTTCATTTAGAAAATGTTGGCCATATCTGTAGAATACTTGTAATAAATGTCGTTACTTTTTCAATATATACATGACTTATATTTTGTATATTTGACATATATACGCAAATAGGTCAAAATCCGCTTTCGTTTATAAGGGCTGATTTAGGGGAAATTATATGGCACGAGAGGCGGATAGAGAAAAATTTGTTGAGTTGGTTGAAAAGAGAGTTCGCAGGACTATTAAGGACATCAAACTAATCGGCAATTTGTCTAATCGAAGTAACTATTCTTACACGGATGAAGACGCAAAAAAGATTCATAAAGCGTTGCAGCAGGCCCTTGCTGATATGAAATCTAGGTTTGATAGCAAGGGGGCTGGCGGTGAATCTCAGTTCACTTTAGAGGATTAAGAAAATGAACCTATGCAATCAATTTGAATCCATCATGGAGGCCGCTCGTGTCATTATCAAATAATGAAGCTAAAACATTGTGTCTGTCACTCCTATTAGCGGACACAGAAGAAGAAGTAATTCAAATACTGAAGTCTAAAGGCTACTGGGATAATAGTTCAGCATGGAGGTTATATGGAGACAAGGAAGGGAATTTTGCTACGGCTGGATCGCAACAGGCTGAGCCAGAAGCAGCGTTGGTGGAGAAAATTATAAACTCCGTTGATGCGAGCCTAATAAACAAGTGTCTACTAAATAAAATTGAGCCAGAATCAGTAGATGCTCCAGATTCTATTAGAGAAGCGGTTGCAGTTTTCTACGAAGGTAAAGAAAAGTCGCAGAGCGGTGGTTCGTTGGTTGACTGGAGCGCTAAGCAAAGAAGGTTGGAAGCGAAAAACATTACCCTGGCCGCTACAGGTACATCTAAGTATGCGTGTTTAACAATTGCGGATTTGGGCGAAGGGCAATCGCCTAATAAAGTTCCCAATACAATCTTGTCCTTAAACAAGAAAAATAAACAGAGAATTCGATTTGTCCAAGGCAAATTCAACATGGGAGGGACGGGTGTCCTACGTCATTGCCATGAGAATAGTTTTCAACTTGTAATATCACGACGAAACCAGAATATTGTAGAAAAATGGAATGAAGGTGAGTCTGATGACTCAGCTGGGAAATGGGGCTTTACTATTGTGAGACGAGAACGGCCGAGTGGGAAGGCAGGAGAGGTTGTCAATTCAGAATTCAAATACTTGGCACCAATATTGAGTAATAATGAACACGGAGAAATACTACGTTTTAATTCAGATTCACTTCCACTTATGCCTGATGAAAATGACCCTTACTGTCGCAAAATTCCTTCAGGAACGGCGATGAAGCTTTATGGCCTAGACCTAAGTCAAGGTTCGAGTAATGTATTGATGCCCGATGGTCTCCTCTATAGATTGGAAGCTCTATTGCCTGACATTGCTCTACCCGTAAGACTACATGAATGTAGAAAGAAATTTGCAGGAGCCAAAGGGAGCTTCGAAACTAACCTTGCTGGACTGACAGTGCGTCTTGAGGATGGAAAGGGTGGAAATCTTGAATGCGCCCCCTGGGATGTACCTTTTAGTGTTCGCGGTTTGAAATTTACGGCAAAAATATATGTTTTCAAGAAAGGGAAATCTAAAACATATCTTAACAATCAGGGAATAATTTTTACGATAAACGGTCAGACACATGGAACTATTCCCAAATCAATTTTTGGACGTAAGAAAGTTGGACTTACCAGGATTGGTAAAGATACCTTAGTAGTGGTTGACTGTTCGAAAATCCCTGTCTCAGATAGAGAAGATTTGTTCATGAGTAGCCGAGATAGACTGAGTAAAGGAGTGCTTAGAAGTGCAATTGAAAGACAGCTTGAAGAGATACTTCGATATGATAGTAAATTGCGTTCTCTCCAAGAGGAAAGGCGAGTAAGCGAGCAATCAGAAAAATTGGATTCTCAAAAGCCACTTGAAGAAGTTTTAAGGAATATTTTTAAGACATCACCTGGCCTGACTTCTCTATTTTTGCACGGCTCTCGATTGAGCATGCCGAAGGCGAAAGGTGAAAAGTCAGCGGGGGATAGTAAATCTGGCGGAGAAGATGACTCAACTTCCAATTCTGGTTCTCAGGAGGGCGCCCAATCCTTTATTGGGAAAAAACATCCAACGTACTTCCGATTCGAGAAATCTCCGAAAAAGAATCGCTATAAAAGGGGCTGTGAGCTTACCCGCTCCGCAAGGGTTGCTTTTGAGACAGACGTCGAAAATGGATATTTTAGTAGACCTGATTACGTTGGCACCTATGAACTAAAAGTGATTTCTGGAGATATTGATGAGTCGAAAATTTCACACTCATTAGACCTGGATGACGGGTCTGCACAATGGATTGTCCATTTGCCGAACGACGTTACAATCGGTGAAAAGGTAGTCTTGGAGTGTGTTGTCAATGATGAGGTTCTCATCTCTCCATTCGTAAACACTCTTGAATTGACTGTAAAGCCGAAGACCACGCCGGCTACTACTATCTCAAAGCCGAAAATTTCGTCTGGTGCCGGTACTGGCAATAAGGATAATAAATTACTCCAGGGCTTGGCGCTTCCTCAAATTGTAAAAGTAAAAGAGGGCGACGATGCTTGGAATGAGTATAAATTCAACAATAAAAGCGGGTGCGAAGTAATTAGAGATCGGGTTGGTGACTCGGAACAGGTCGAGTACACATTCTATATAAACGTAGACAATGTCCATTTTAAAAATGAAATAAAGCTCTCTAAAGAACCTGAAGTGGAAGAAGCTAAATACCTATATGGAAACGTCTTATTGGGTCTTTCAATACTACACGATTCCGAAGGCTCGAAGAAAAATGGAGCAAGTGAAACAGAGGATGAAAAGCTTACACCTGAGGAATCTGTTCGACACACGACTCGAGCAATGTCGCCCTTCATATTGCCAATGATTAACTATCTTGGAAATTTGAGCTCTGATGAGGTTAGTAATCTATCAGCAGTTGGGGATGAGGAGTAATCTCAAGCTAGTTTGTGGAAGAGCACTACTTCCTTATTCGATTTGGATTCCTGATTGGGGTTTGTATACCATTTTCTATTTGGTACGTCTCTACATAGTCGCTTGCTCTCTGAATTCCCTATTCTCGGAACGACCTGTTCACAGAAACCAGCTTCGTTCATAGCATTGAGATAAGCAGGTAATTGCCAACCTGGCTTTGGGAATGCAATCATCTGAACTATCGTTGTATTGTGGTCTGATAATTTTGCAAGAGACGAGAATATTTTGTATGTGTTTTCGAAGTAGCCTGCTAGGCCTTCTTCTTTTCGGTCTCCCAAAGTATAGTACGCACCCCCACTTCCATCGAGCTTGTTTGCAATCCAGTATGGAGCGGGAGTTTCTCGGCGACCTTTAACTTGCCATCTATGGTATAGAACATGTACGCCAGGATATGGAGGTGACGTGAGGATTAGCTTAGGTGGCCCGAATTTTAGTATCCGCTTGTCATTTTCTATACCTAATGAGGAGCGGTTCAGTATCATCGTTCTATTTTTTGAGTTTGCGTTCCATGTTTTGTCGGCACTACGTATTTGAGTAGAGAATTCTTTTATGGACTCCAACATTTCAGTAATTGTTGAATACAGCTTTTTCCGAAACTCGCTTACAGTTGGAAGTTCCTTCTTAGAATCTAATGCCCATTGAGATGTTCTTAAGATTGCACATCTCGCGAAATTTTCTTGCTTAGTTGAAAGCCCATTGACTGTTTCCAAAGTTCTCTCGACTAGTCTTCGAATTCTCCAAGTGTCTGCATCACTTATATTGCGATGGTAGTTTACCCATTTGCTGTCTCGTAGACTGGGATAGATATTGGTTTGAAGACTCTCCTGCAAAGTTGTTATCCAATTGGTTAATGACTCTGTATCAGTTGCGGTGAGAGGTGTCGTTTTTACTTGAGAAATAAAAACAGCTAGGGTGTTTATATCAATGCCAACGCATCGTCTTCCTAAAGTTCTTGCCTCTACTGCGGTGGTTCCTCCACCAATAAACGGGTCTAAAACTAAATCCCCTGGATTTGTAAATTGCTCTATTATATGCTGCACAAAGCCAGGTGAAAACCTGGCTGGGTATCTATAAAACTGATGAGTTTTCCCCTTTACTCTAGAATTATCGAGCGCAGCTACAGCTATAGCTGCCATCGCTTTTTCATCTATTTGATCTAGTAGAGTCATTTTCTTGGTTTCTTAGATTCGTTTCATGCGATGTCGCAAACCTGCCATTGAAATAGTTCTTTGCATTGAGAAGAACTTAAGTATTTCACCCTGTTTCTGAACTGTGGCTCTCTACATACATCGGCCAAAGAGTTACAAATCCGACATTCGTTAGTCGCAATACATCCTCAAAGAGAATCGCTTAGTTTAGATTCGCATCTGCAATCATCATCGACGAATCAATTCGCTTCAAGAATGAGTGTCGTCTTTAAGTTTAGATTGCTCTTGTTCGCAATACCGAATTATTAGCACTTCCACCATATTGGCAACACTGCGATAGTCTCGTAGTGCAGCTTCTCGAAGAGCTGTTTTTAGTTCAGGGTCGATATGTAAATTCAGTGTCGCGCTTTTCTTTTTTGACATTGAGTATTTGTACACTAGATCTAAGTGCAGTACATTGTAACGCATATATATAGCGTTTCAATGATTCATGACAGCTATTAGCTTATTTGGCCAGAGGGTTCTATGTATTTATGTGCCAGCACCTTGCTAAACCACGAGCCATTGTGTAGTTATAGCGTCAATCTAGTAAGCGCCTACGAGTATAATTATGAGGATTTACTTTAAATGCACGTAAGGGCTAGTATGACAAGCAGAACGACTATAGCCTAATCAGCATTAGTCCTATGATTTACCAGGAGAGTTGAATTCAACTAATGCGTGCTTTATTCAATAATTGAATGCTCATACCACTTGATACTCTGTTACTGCAAATTCTGTATTGTATACAAGTTAGGAGTATCGCTATAAAAATGTATCGTATTCAATCCAGGGGGAAATTTCTCAGGTTGATATAAGAAGTAGATGACATTTGTGAATGCGAACGACTACTTTGAAGAACTTTTAGCCATCAAGCCCCATGGCTAGCCGCATCATCTGATTTTTTATTGGTGTAAGTTTATCCAGTGAGTTCATCCCGACATTGCGTAGCCATCTAACAGTCAAGTCCTGTTCTGCAAACAGCCATTTGAAACCTTCCATTAGCCACATCATGGAAAGATTGTTTCCTTTTCGCTTGCGTTGGTATCTTTGCAAAATCCTTGGATCAGAGACGAACCTGGCAGCAGCCACTCCGCGCAGAATTTCTTCAGCAAGTACCTTTGCATCCAGCAAGCCCAGGTTTACTCCCTGACCAGCAAGAGGGTGAATTGTATGAGCTGCATCCCCTACCAGCACTATATTCCCTTTCACGTAATCAATCGCGTGCCGTTGCCGAAGTGGAAAGGTAAATCGTTTGTCGCAGTGTTCAATAGTACCAAGTTTAAATTCTATGGCTGCGCCAAGTTCAGTTTTAAATTCATTGTCGTTTAGTGACATTATTTTTTCGGCTTTTTCCGGCGGTATTGACCACACGATAGAGCAATAGTGTTGATCATCATCCTGCTGTGCTACCCGTAAAGGCAAAAATGCCAGGGGACCGGTTTCCAGGAACCGTTGCAGGGCCGTACTACGATGCGGATTCTGTGTTCTTACGGTGGTGACCAAGGCATGATGTTCATAGTCCCATTCCTTACAGTCAAAATCCACGAGTTGCCTGATTTTTGAATTAGCTCCATCGGCGCCAATAACCAGGGCGGCATGAATTGATTGCCCGTCACTGGAGTTCAATAGCGCTAACCGCTTACCCTCTACCTCAACCTCCTCAACCGTTTCTATGGCAAACGGCGTAAGTACGGACAAGGTCTTAAGCTGAGCTAATTTTTGCTGGAGTGCAGAAATAATTATGGAATTTTCTATAATGCTGCCCAACTCTGGCTGGTTGATCGCATCAGCGGAGAAATGAATCCTGCCAGTTCCCTCGGCGTCCCAGACCTGCATTTCGTTATAACTGGAAACTCTTTTTGCTACTATGTTTTGCCAGATGCCGATATCTTCGAACAAGTTCTGAGATGCTTTACTGATTGCACTAACTCGCGGGTCAAATTTTACAGGACTTGTAATCCCCATTGGTTCGGGGTTAATGGCCACAAACGACTGCTTGTCTAGCAGAGCTATGCGCAGGGAAGAACCGGCCAACAAACAGGCGAGGCTGGCCCCCACCATTCCAGCACCAGCAATTACGATATCAAATTCACTCACTTCAGCAGTAGGCATGCCCGACATTATAAGACGAGAATCTCATATTCCCTAACGTCTGACGAGACAAGCAAATCCACAGCACACCGACCATGCAGTCGATTCCGTTATCGATACACACTTTCGTGAGGCTGATGCACGACATCTTCTGTGAGCGCGCCAGGCCTCCGCAAACGCATCATAAATTTGGCCAAAGACTCCAGTTTCCTGCTCTGCCATTTACTGCTAGACTGCTTCACCTGTGGTTTTGTAGCGATTCTACCGAGCATGACGAATGGAGAAAGAGAATGAGTAATATTGTAAGTGCCGATCAAGTGAGCAATTATCTGGGCCAGGAAGTTGGCGTGACTGAGTGGCTTGAGGTAGATCAAGACAGAATTAACAAGTTTGCCGACGCGACTGGTGACCACCAGTATATTCATGTTGATCCGGAACGTGCTGCGCAAACTCCATTCGGCACGACAATAGCGCACGGGTTTTTAACCCTATCCCTCATGAGCATGTTCAGCGCTGACAACGGGGGTATTAGACTTGAAAACTCAATAATGGGTATAAATTATGGCCTGGATAAGGTCAGATTTATTAATCCCGTTAAAGTGGGTAGCAAGATTCGAGCTCGCTTCGAGTTAGTCAGCGCGGAAGAAAAGAAACCTAAGCATTATCTGATGAAACACAATGTCACCATCGATATTGAAGGCGAAGACAAGCCCGCCTTAATCGCTGAATGGTTGGGCATGACGGTTATCGGCTGAGGAGACAGAGTTAAGGTATTCAAACACCTCTACTCAACAGTGACAAATGACTAGTACATAAACATTAGAGAGACCGTTCCATGAAGAAATCACTACTCGCACTAATCCCTTTTCTTACCGCCTGCGCGGGAGAGCCGCCTCGGAATATTGGTGTTAGCGAAGGCAAACTAAGCCCTTGCCCCGACTCTCCAAACTGCGTATCAAGCTATGAAAGCAGCGAAGAGCACTCGATTGTTCCCATTGCAGCTAGTCTGGAGCAGATTCAACAGGTACTGCTGGGACTGGACGAGGCAAATATAGTCGAAGCGACAGATGCGTATCTCTACGCTGAGTTCACCAGCCGCATCATGGGCTACGTCGATGACGTCGAATTCTTAGCCGACCCTGCTGGCAATCTCACTCAGGTACGGTCCGCTTCCCGTGTGGGCTACAGCGACCTTGGCGCCAACCGTAAGCGCATAGAAACAATTCGAGCCCAGTTATAGCAAACTGATTTAACCCTGAGATATCCCCAAAAAAATTTGAAAGTCAGTAGGTTAACTTGTTTTGAACTGCTGGTTTCTGCTTTTAGCTATTGCATAAATGGGCTTATTCGTTCCCTCAAGATATCTGGATATACTGTGGTTTATATACAGTGGTTTATATACAGTGTACCTGGATAAATGTGCGAAACCATTTTGACACTATCTACTGGTAAGATTCCTTCTTGTGTAAATCTGAACGAGCTACCACTATATTTAGTATCTGCCATATCCGACACAAGCTAGTTTGTGTGTGCTAGACTGACTTTTCAGTATACACAAATCAACTTGTGTCGGATTTGGATTACAAAAATGAGCCTCCAATTTCTCGATGATTTCCCTCCACAAAACCTGGACCTGGGGGAAATGGTCACGCTTGTTGGAAAGGCCAATGCTTGCTTATCCAGGTATGACGGCCTGTTAGAAAGCCTGGTGAATCCTGAAGTACTGCTGTCGCCCCTTGTAATGAAAGAGGCTGAGCTCTCTTCACGAATTGAAGGAACTATCGCAACTGCAAACGAGGTTTATCAGCAACAAGCAGGAGAAAAATTTAGTCCCGAAAAAGATGCCGACATACAAGAGATTTTGAATTATCGAAGCACGCTTAGAACAGCCAGCCAGTTATCGATGGACAATCCACTATCTCTCCATATGCTGAGGCAAATGCACGCAAACCTCATGCAGGGAGTACGTGGAGAAGATAAAAATCCAGGTCGGTTTAGAGATACACAAAATTGGATTGGGCCACGCGGCTGCACAATAGAGCAAGCCACTTATGTTCCTCCCGCGCCTTATGTGCTACAGGATCTATTGGATCAGTTCATGACCTTTGTGAATTTGGCCGATGGTTCATTTGACCCAATAGTACAAGCAGCACTTATTCATGCACAATTTGAGTTGATTCATCCCTTTGACGATGGAAACGGGAGAATCGGTCGTATACTAATACCTCTATTTTTAATGAAAAAGGGGAGTATCGTCAGCCCATCACTTTATTTAAGTGGATACCTTGAAGCCCAAAGAGATGTCTATTATCAAAAATTGGAAAACATATCGAGCTCAGGAGATTGGCTTGGCTGGATCGAGTTTTTTTTGACTGCCGTAGTAAAGCAATCAGAAAATAATTTGGCGCTTGTCAGAAAAATAATCGAGCTATATGAACAAAAGAAGAAGGAAATTTCAAGTTTGCTTCGTTCTGATCAATCGATATACATCTTAGACATGTTATTTGACACACCAGTATTTCGTGCAAACGAGTTACATCAAAGCTTAGGTATCCAGCGACAAAGAGCGGCTCAATATATTAGAGCACTAAAAGGCGCCGGCGTTATAGAAGAGCTTCGCCCTTCTAAAGGGCGCACACCCGCATTACTTTCTTTCGAACCTCTTTGGGAGATTACCGACCGACAGTAACAATGATCATCAAAAACCTACAGAAAGCGCAAAAAGGAAATTGAACTATCCGCGATAGCTGAAACTGCACCAATTCCTGTGACATTTTATTCGAACAACCCTGAGGAATTTTCTTCTCCAATGGCTGAATTTCAATAAGCCCTGGCTAAGGAATAGGAATCAAGCAAAATATCCGAGCTACCGTACCCTATCCAATCGTGCTCTACAAAGAAGGATTGAAGGATTTGTTGAACTTTCATTTACCGGAAAACAGATTCGTTAGCGTAGTCAACCCTATGGTATTGACCGCGTTTCCTGAAGGCTATTTTGAAAGATCTGCGTTACGAACCATACGCAAATAGAAGTACGCAGAGGCGCTGGAAGACGACGAACCTATCGTCGCTTTCGATGTACGGCAACGAATCGTATTTCGGATCGACCCAGGTTCCGGGTAGCGACCTTGTCCACTTTTGGTCCAGGAAGGGCCGTTTTTTCACTGTGCTTTTCAGATTATGATTTACTGCACCCGTTAAGCGCGCCTTTATGCGTTCTTGCCGAGCCCCATAGCACGCTCGACAAAACTACGTCGAACTTTTGGAAAAGTATCGATTACTATCAAGCCAAATTTCCTTAGCCAGGCATTCGCCTCATTGTTACTTGAAAAAAGCTGTGTGATTTTATGCGTAAAGCCAGTTGTCTGAACCTGATCTCTTTCCTGTTTTTTTATGTACTCCAGCAGCACATTCATTTCTCCTGGTGACCTTGACTGCTTGCCTGCGTTACATAACACATCAACCAAAGCCTGCGCATCTCTAAGCGCTAAGTTCAAGCCTTGTCCCGCTACTGGATGCAAAGTATGTGCAACGTTACCCAATAAGACGATACCGGGACGGACTTGCTCTTTCGCCAATGAAAGATTCAATGGGTAACTAAACCTTTCACCAATATCCTGTATTTTCCCGAGCCTATAGCCAAAACGCTCCTGTAGTCTTTCAAGAAGAATTTCCTTGCTCATCTCTTTGAATTCCAGTGCCTGACTTTCTGTTAATGTCCAAACTAAAGAACCTCTATTTTTTCCATCGATAGACTGCAAAGGCAAAACCGCCAAAGGACCTGTGTCAGTAAATCTTTCAAACGCGACATTATTATGCGGTTTTTCAAAAACAATATTCGAAATCAAAGCGTACTGGTCGTAACGCTCAATGGATTGTTCAATTCCTAACTGTTTGCATATGGGAGATTTTCCGGCATCGGCTAAAATCACTAAAGATGCATCAAGGTCGATTCCCCGATTATCATAACGTAGCTGTAGGTTCATTCCGTTTTGAATTACTTTAATAGATGATACAGAAGCTGGTCGTAGCAAATCTATATTTGTAGATTGCTCCATAGTGGTACTCAACGCATTTCCAAGATCCTGGTTCTCCAATACATAACCTAAAGCATCTACTTCTTGTTCTTCGCTGCTTAGCTGTACTGAACCTAGACGGCCCTTATCAGAGACATGAATCTCATTGATGGCAGTCGCAACATTCTCTAATTGTTGCCAGAGGCCTATCTTGTGAAATATTCGTTTGGAACCGTGGGCAAGTGCTGTGGACCTCGCATCGAAACTGGATTTCTTAGCCAAATTCTTATCAAATGCGGCCGCCTCTACCACGAGAACAGAGAATTTGTTGTCGTCAACTGCATCGGTCAACGCGCAGGCGAAGCTCGCACCAACCATTCCTCCGCCAACAACTACAATGTCGTAGTGTTTCTCTGGATGGATAATGAGCATGAGTTAATGAGCCGCTTTAGCCATAAATGATTCTATCTCTTCAATCGTCTTCGGTATTCCCTTGCTTAGAATTTTACTTCCCTGCTTAGTTACTAAAACATCATCCTCAATTCTCACACCAATACCACGCCATCGCTTTTCAACTTTCTTATTGTCTGGCGATATATAGATTCCAGGTTCTATAGTGGTCACCATGCCCGGTTCCAGCAGGCGCCAGCTACCATCGATTTTGTAATCACCTACGTCATGAACATCCATCCCGATCCAATGACCAACACGATGCATGTAGAAGTCTCGATACACTTCCTCCTTAATAAGCTGGCTAGTTCGGCCTTTTAACAGCCCTAGTTTTATCAACCCCTGGGTAATAATTTTTACAGATATTTTGTGTGGCTCATCCCACGATGCGCCTGGAGCCACCGCCTCGATAGCTGCGACTTGCGCCTTTAGTACTAATTCATAGATTGCTTTTTGTTCGGGAGAAAATTTCCCATCCGCAGGAAATGTACGAGTGATATCTGAAGCATAGTATTCATATTCACAACCCGCATCGATAAGTACCAGGTCGCCTTCTTTAACTTCTGCATCATTTCTGTTGTAATGTAAGACACAGGCATTTTCACCAGCGGCAACTATAGAACTATAAGCAGGGGCTCTGCTGCCGTTGCGAGTAAAGGCAAAGAGTAGCTCTGCTTCCATTTCGTACTCTTTGATTCCTGGTTTACAACAGGCCATGGCCCGTTTATGACCTTCTGCTGAAATTTTTGCTGCTTGTTCCATCAATTTAATTTCGTTCGGACTCTTGAACAAGCGTAACTCATGCAATAAATGGCCCAGTACCAGAAATTCTCCAGGAGGATGTGCCCCCATCCTCACCTTGTTGCGAATTACTTTTATCCAATCCATAACTTGATTGTCGAATTGATCGTCACTTCCCATTGAATAGTAGACACGGTCGCGCCCTTCAATCAGCCCTGGCAAAATGTCATCAATGTCGCTGATAGGAAACGCATCGTCGAATTCTAATTCAGTACAAGCTGCTTCCGGTCCCTTCAAAATCCCTGTCCATAGCTCCTTCTGCTTGTCCTTCTGTTGACAAAACAACACGGATTCCCCTTGCCTGCGCCCCGGTATGAGAGCCAAAAGCGCGTGCTCTTCCGACAATCCAGTGAGATAGTAGAAATCACTATTTTGCCGATATAAATATTCGGCGTCGTTATTTCGCAGGCGAGGCGGCGCGGAAGCCAGCAAAGCAATGCTATTTGGCTCCATCTGCGCCATCAATCCCTTTCGGCGCTGCTTCATTTCCCGATACTTAGTACTCATTTTTACCCCCTCCACCTACGATCAAATTCAGCGCATAAGCATATAGCGGTCTCATAAGGGAGCCAAGTACCAATTTTTGTAATTCCATTATTGACCCATTTCCAACACAGCTCTATAGTTAGGGGATTGTTAATGTAAATCCTAAACTAATGCCAATAGTGCATTGCGGACATTAAGAATTAACGTCAAGGGGATCATGACCCGAGACGTCTTTTCAGAAACAAGTGAATGAGCGGTATGAGTGAAGATAGATTCCAGTCTCTGGGCGAGAAAGTCGATGATCTTATTGATCTCTGCGCAGACATGAAGCGCGAGAATCAAATACTGAAGGCCGGGGAGAGTTCCTGGCAGTCTGAACGCAAGCAATTGATGGACAAGAACAAAGAAGCCAAATTAAAATTGGAATCTATTCTGCTTCGTTTAAAAGCCATGGACCAATCTTAGGAGTCCTGACCCCGGTTCCATTCTAGCTTCGCTGTTTATTAAGTGGAGTTATATTAGGAAAAGCTATTTGGCAGGTAGAGTAATGAGCGATCAGAGCACATCAGTACAAGTGAAAATACTGGATAAAGAGTACCAGGTAAATTGTCCGCCATCCGATCAAGAAGCACTAATTAAGTCGGCTCGCTACCTCGACGAAAACATGCGCAAGATTAAAGGACGCGGCAATATTCATGGTGTCGAGAAGATAGCAATTATGGCGGCTCTTAATATTACCCACGATATGCTGCGCAAGAGTCGGCTTATTAATGAGGTCCGCCACACCACGGCACAACAGGCACAAGGCCTGGAAGCAAAGATCGACTCGGCCATTGCCCATAGTCGCTAACTAGAAATCTGAACTACCTGGGCTACCATCAAGATATGCACTGTGGCTTTTCGCCCTCAGACCTTTCCTACAAGCTTGCATCGCGCCTAATGCAACTCAGAACTAACGGGGTATTGTTAGCTTTCCGTGCTTCCTTCCGTTTCAGACTCATATATGATCCGCCCCGTTTTGCAAGAGTAAAATCATCGTGTACATGAAGGATAAGTTGCAGTCATGTATCCGGCCTCTTGGTGAAGGTTTTCCCCTTCGGGCCCTGATGGAATCCGCGCACCCCTGTCCTCATCATTTCATCGGCTTTTCCCGAGGAAAGCCTTTGAGCCTGCCAGGTTTTCAGGAATACAGGTCTCTCCTTTCATGCCATCACAGTGGTCTTTCTCTTCGCAACTCGTTGCTGGGTTTCCTCTCTCCAACGCGCAATGTGCTGTAGAGAGCTTGTCTCTTTGTCGAACAAACCTATCGACAAATCGTAAAACAGAGCGCGCTCCGTGAATCATCAGCTGACGCAAATAGACATCGCCACGTTTGCTGATGCCCAACAGTCGAGCTTTCCCTCCAGTGGAACTCTGCCGTGGCACCAACCCCAGCCATGCCGCCAACTCCCTACCATTCTTGAAACCATGAATATCCCCTATTGCCGCGACCAGGGCTGCAGCACCTTTGGGACCAATGCCGGGAATGCTTAGGAGACGCCGGGCACGTTCATCTTCCTGCGCCAACTAATCAATTTGCTGATCGAAACCGGTAATACCTTCATCCAGATGTATCAATTCATCGTAGAGTGCCGAACCGTAGCTGGACAATAGCCGCGCCCAGTCATGCGCGCTGGCGCAGGCTTCTATCCCAACCAAACAGACCGGTAACTTAAGCATTGTCGCTTTGAGTTGCTTACGGGTCAGCTTCTTGCTCAACTGTGCATGGTTTCTGTCATCCACTGCGTGGAGATGAAAACTGGTCTTACCCAAATCAATACCTACTACCTTGATGACTCGCTTTTCAGTACACTTCTTCATGGTCTGTCTCACTCTATCTAATTGGATGGAATATCCATTCTGGCGCATTGACGCCGTTTTAGGCAGTGGGGCGGACCATTCCATTATTTTAGAATTGGAATATACTGGCTGTTCAGCGGAGTTCAGCGAATTGTTGATAACAGAGTTAGAAGAAATGTTGTCATCTGAAGGTATCGAAATTGAAATGTAACAAGTTGCTGCACACGGAAAAATTACTCGCTGCGCTCCTAATTTTCCGGTGAGTAAGGCGTTAGGTGTCTAGATGAAATGTAGTGCTAGAAGCAAAATCAACAATAACTACAACGAGGAAGGCAAATGAGAGAATTAGGACTGATCATATTTTTAGGGGTGGTTATGGTTTCTTGTGCTAGCCCTACAGTGGTGACCGAGCGTCAAGCTGGCGACGAAAGCTTGAGCTGTAGCGCACTCTTAGCTGCGACCCAAGAGGCTGAAGAGTTTGAGGAAGAAGCTAGAGACGAACGAGGAGTTACTGGTACAAATGCAGCAGCCGTAGTTTTCTTCTGGCCCGGACTGATCGGAACATACGCCAACACGGCTGAAGCCATTGACGCCGCTCAAGACCGTCAAGACTATCTATTCAGTTTATATACACAGAAAAACTGTACAGCCTCCACAAATACACCACCTGCAGGCAGTGGATTGAGCGATATTGCCACCCAACTACGCGAACTAAGAGACATGTTCGATGAGGGTCTTATCACTGAAGATGAGTACAATGCCGCCAGGTCGAGAGTGCTAGGCCTATAGTAAATTGCTTTCGACACATAACAATCAGTTCAATAAAGGACTCGGCTGCCTCCGAGCCCATTAACAAGGGCGTTAGGTGTACTTAGGATATGGAAATATTTGGAATAGTCTTACTTATCATAGGAATATTTCTAATCACGCAAAGGTGGTTCTGGCTTGTTGTATTCGGCTTAAGCACTCTTGCTGCTATATTCACAGTGATCGCCAGCGTCATACATTTTCAAATTCTCGCTGCTGTAGGTTTTACAGTGCTAGCGTTTATTCTCTGGTTTATCACGGCAGCAATTGCTGATGGGTAGCAGTTTGTGAGCCAGCCTACACTGCGTTTCGGCTGCCCCAAAGCAAAGCGTTAGATGTCACCGCCGATGTAAAACTGACCCACTAGCGCCAATTTAAAATTGACCCACCTGAGGCAAACTGTACGCCAACTAGACAACAAGGCGGCTAATGATCACTCAGGAGATACTAGTGGAAATTCATGTATTACATCGACAAGGCCATAGCATACGCGCCATTGCGCGACAGCTGGATTTATCGCGCCACCTCTAGCCGTGCAAGCAACGTGCGCTTTACACACAATGAACAGCAGGCCGATTAGATAGAGGGTATTCAGAGGGCTCTGGAATACTTTCGCTACCCCGTCAGGCAGGATCAGTCATTGCGCTACCTGTACCAGCCTCGACACCACCACCAATGGAAAGCTTGCAGCATCCTCTCGGTGTCTATGATCGGCTGTTGGAGGTTTACTTATGAATATACAATGTGGGCGTATTCAGCACGCTTTCGAGACTTTAAAGCTCGATGCCGTTTCCATTGAATGGCAGGCACAGGCAAACAAGGCCAGTCAATGCGAGCAATCATATGCCGATTTCCTTGAATCACTATTGCAAATCGAAACAGCCGGCAAGCATGAGCGCAACCAGGCGACGTTGTTAAAATTCGCCGGACTACCGGCCATCAAGCGCTTTGAAGACTACGACTTTAGATTTGCCACTGGCGCGCCTAAAAAACAGCTTCAAGAATTATGCGGATTACAGTTTGTACTGCGGGCGGAGAACGTCATCTTGCTTGGCCCCAGCGGCGTGGGTAAAACACACCTGGCCGCGGCTCTGGCACACACGGCCATCATGCAGGGCCATAAAACACGGTTTATCAGTGCCGCAGACCTGATGCTTCAGTTATCAACGACCAAGGCTCAGGGGCGTTTAGAGGCCTACCTCAAACGTAGTGTACTGGATCCTAAATTGCTGGTTATTGATGAGATAGGATACCTGCCATTCGGCAGAGAAGAAGCTAATTTATTCTTCCATGTTATCGCTAAACGATGCGAACGGGGCGGCATCATCGTCACCTGTAACTTGCCGTTCTCGCAGTGGGCAAAGGCTTTTGCTGATGACACCACACTCACCGCAGCCTTGCTAGACTGGCTACTACATCATGCACATATTGTGCAGATATCAGGAGAAAGCTATCGACTGAAAGACAAGAAAAATGCGGGCACCGTTTTGTCACAAGCAATCGTTACATCATCATGGGGTGGGTCAATTTTAAGTTGGCGTTTTTGAGCTAAAGTAGCTCAGTTTTAAACTGGCGTTGACACTATACCTGGGATATCTTTGAAATCATCACCATTAAGATCCCCTATGGTCAATCCAGATACGGCAATGGCGCTGGTATTCAGATCAATTCGTTGCCAGTCCGATACAGTAGCATGATTTTTGAAGATCGATAACTGGAAAGGTTTGGAACGACCACCAACGACTATCTCATCGAGTCCATCATTGTCCAAGTCGGAAATTACCAGTCCGTGTCCATTAGAAAAACCTGTGCCTATTACTTCACGGTTCCATAAAGCATCGGTGTTGCTGCCCGCTGTATGTATTACTACCCCACTTCCATACCAGGGTTTTCCAACCAATGCATCAAGCCACCCTAGGTGGACACACCAAGACTGAATTCGCTCGCCAGTACCATCCCGATATCGCCATCACCGTCTATGTCTTGTGGTGCTGCATCTGAGCATCCAAAGTGTACTTCGCAAAAGCTACAAACTAGCTATGCATCAGCTACCTGACAGGCAGTAAGTAAACTACCTAGTAGAATGGGAGTTTTTAACTTGATCAATGACTCGCGATACATGGAAATTCTCATTAATCTTATCTATTGGAGTTACACTAGAGGTTAAGCTGGAATGAAAACTTAATGCTATTGCTTGCCTGAATCAATCACTATCAGCAATCAGAACTTAGATGACAGGAAGGGTGTTGATCGCGAAATCAATCATGAGGGACTAGGACAACTTTATGTGGCGTGAAAATCGCGCACTTAGAAATTCCATCTGATCGGCAAGTACATTGTGGTTTGAAAGATAGAGGAATTCGTATTGGTTAGGTACGAAAGGTATCGCAAGAAGCTGCATATTTGCGTCTTCCGGTAACCGGTTCGCCTTTCTATTATTACAACGCCGGCAGGAAGTCACTACATTCGTCCATAGGTCATTGCCCCCCTTAGATAGGGGCTTTACGTGATCCCGAGAAAGATCTCCAACGGCAAACTGACCCCCGCAGTACAGACAAATATTCTTGTCCCGTCTAAACAGGAATTTGTTTTCCAATGGAGGTTTATAACTTTCTTGATGAATTTTTCCTTCACAGGCAACGATGCTGGGTAGGCGCAGGATTGACTGTCTGCCGCTGCGATTGTAGCCGCCGCGCATTGCTATCACTGTATTGCCTAAGGACCAGACAACCAGGTCTTTGACCAACAGTGTGGCAGTCTCTTCTCGGGTTAGCCAGCTAACCGGAATTCCTGCTTTATTCAACCTCAGAATCTTAGCGTTCACACATGATCACCTGACAACAGGCCTAAAAATAAGGAAATGAGAAATTAGGCGCCCTAAAGTTGACATAAGTTTTTTATCGGCGCAATTGTTCGACACTGAAACTTAAGCGTTACCGAGCCTAAAAGACAAGGTCTAAGCTAAATGGTATGAAATGTTCTGCCGAAACTGAATAAGAAAAGATCACTTTTCGATTAGTCAAGCAGACTGATTCCTGGATGCCAGACGCTGCTTGCGTCTGGCCCAGCCGCCATTACTCAGCCAATAGCCTGTTTGCAGCAACAGGAGAAGTGCGATGAATAAAGGAATTGTGCCGAGATCGGGGCCACCAACCTGAAAATAGAACACAGCGGTGTAGTATCTGTCTTCTACCGGATGTTCAGCAGTCACTACTCCAATATAAGTTCCCCTGGTATGGAACTCGTAACTGGCAGCGTAGAAACCGCCTGGCTCTATACGGGGTTCTTCGTAGTAAACTGTAGCCGCCTCCAGGTTATCTATAGCCAACACGTCTTCCAAAGTAGCGTACTTGCCCACATTGTTTATGTCTCGCACAATACGAAAGTCGATTAACATTTCGGGCAATAGACTATGGAGATATTCCATTACGAAAACCGAGCGTGATACGTCAGGAATGTCTTCACAAAATTCATCCGATTCTCTGGTTTCTGGCTGAAACACGGTGAAATGGGCCTGCAGGAAATTGATATTTATTACGCAGAGATCATCTTCGAATGCGACACCACCGTGTGCGCTTGCGTATTGAACTGACAGACACGAGCTGAGCAATAGTACTAATGACAGACTTCGTAGCAGGCTACAAATTTTCACTGCTGGCAGGGTTGTGGTGATCATTAAAAAGGGTGCTCACCTTATCATGTTTGCAAAGTGGGTGATAAGTGCAAAATAATGCTGTCTGAGGATATGGCTTCAGAAGGCACGTCGACTACCAGGGAATAGTATTGCCATCGTAGTTAAAGAAACTGCCGGACTGCGCATGACTCAAATTGTCTATGACCTGCATCATCCCGACAACGCTGGTGTTGGTATCAACTAGGGCATTGGGCCCGCCCATATCAGTTCGCACCCAGCCCGGGTGTAGAACCGCCGCAGTGAATCCTTCAGCAGCCAAATCTATGGCCAGACTCTTCACCACCGAATTTAGGGCAGTCTTGGAACTACGATAGATATAAGATCCACCTCCACTATTGTCTTCGATAGAGCCCATTTTGGAAGTCAGATACAACAACTTTTTGTCTTTGCCCAAACGTAAGTTAGGCATAAGCATCTGGCTCAATACAAGTGGAGAAATGGAATTAACCAATAGCACAGAAGCCCAAACCTCTGCGTCAACAGCACCAAATTCAGTATCTTTAGGGCCATACACACCGGCGTTGTTAATGAAGATATCGATAGCTACGCCGTCCAGTCGTTGAACTAACTTTTGTATGGACTCAAGGGATGCCACATCGAGAGCCAGAACTTCCAGATTTTCGTTGTCTTCCTGCAAGCGATTCAACGAGCTGGCTGTCACCACATCCCTGCAGGTTGCCAATACACGGTCACCGCGGGCAAGAAATTTGGCTGCAAATTCCAGGCCGATGCCTCGATTCGCTCCCGTAATCAAAACTGTAGCCATGTCATCTCCAATAGGCGGTGTAGTAAGGGGTCAATGTTAACAAATCTACTGCTTTCAGTATGCCCCGGTAATGCAGAGTGCGGAACCCAGCTCAACTCCGTGTCGGGCAAACCCTTTAGACAGAAATGGTTGCTAATCTTCTGCTATACTCCGGCGTCTATTCGTCCCAAGAGCCTGTCGGAGTTAACCAGTGGTAGCGAGGGGAGGCGGAAACCCGTCAGCTCTTGCAGTCGAGGCCCCTAACGAGATTGACCGTGAAAAATAGCTGATTAGTGCTCTACCGCAGTAGAATAGTGTTAAGTCCGACAGGCCCCAGATGACAATAGCTAGGTGGCAATAGAATAGAAAGACACAAAGAGGATTCGGAGATATTCATGGGTGATCACTTGGTTCCACTTATTGCATTTTTAGCCGCCGTGAGTATAGGCTGCGTCAATGCCTCTGCCCAGGAACCGGAAGAAATTGTAGTAATAGGGGTTGTTCCCTCCGGTGCAGGCTTGAACAAAGACAAGATTCCTTTTCCTGTTCAAAATCGTGACGCGACAGACATTGAAAATGCCAGGCCTTTAACTATTGCGGATTTCCTCAGGCAAGGCCTCGGTAGCGTTTCCCTGAACGATGCGCAGAACAACCCCATGCAACCGGATGTACAATATAGAGGCTTCATCGCGTCCCCTCTGTTGGGTCTGGCGCAGGGTTTAGCTGTATATCAGAACGGCGTGCGCATTAATGAACCTTTGGGCGATGCAGTGAATTGGGATCTTTTGCCCCAATCTGCCGTGCATAGCATTACGCTAGTAGGGGGTGCAAACCCCCTGTTTGGACTAAATAGCCTAGGCGGTTCCCTAATCGTCGATATGAAAGACGGTTTCAATCACCAAGGCAGTGAAATCGAAATAAGCACAGGCTCTTTTGGGCGCACAACCGGCAACATCGAGCTAGGCGGAAACAATGGAGCCTTTTCCTATTATGCTAATCTTGAAAATTTCCAGGAAGATGGTTGGCGCGACGAGTCTGAATCTGACGCAACGAATTTCTACGGCAGCCTGGGTTGGCGTTCAGAATCAACGCACTTAAATCTGAATTATCAGTACGGTAGGTCAGACCTCATTGGCAATGGTGCCTCGCCTGTCGAACTGTTGCGCCTTGATAGAGAAGCGATCTTCTCCGGGCCAGACATTACTGAAAACGATATGCAAATGCTCAGTTTCGATTTTGAACAAGATGTGAGTGCTGATAGTAGTTTTGGTGGTAATGTATTCTATCGAAATAATAAAACTAATTCTTTCAATGGTGACGGTTCGGACTTCACTGTGTGTGGCTTCGGAGGCATACAACAATTGCTAGACGGTCTTGAGGGAGATGATCTGGAAGAGTTGGGCCTGGACGACGATGACATTTGTGAAAGCCAATTTGCTGACAGCCACGCGCTAGAAAACTTTCTAAACCAAACTGTTGCTATGCTGGATTCCGACGACGAGTTCAATCTCGAAAGCCTTACAGACGAAATATCCGGTAGTGGTGTTCTCTCAGACGAAGCCATTAATAATTTAAGCGATCGTAATCAGGAAAGCGTGGGTGTTGACTTCCAATGGACTCTACGCGGAAACTTTCTTGGCTACAATTCACAGATCATCGCAGGCGGTGCCCATTTCAAGGGTGAATCAAACTTCAATTCTGTTTTAGAGCTCGCCGGTTTGGATCCTGTACATCGTCTTACACGAGGTCTAGGCACAGGGAGTTTTGTTGACAGTGAAGCGACATCAATTAATACCGAAACAGTATCCACTAGTTTGTATTTCAGCAATACTATGGACCTGAGTCCAAAACTCGCACTGACTCTCTCGGCACGCGCCAACTACACCGATGTCGTGCTACGCGACAAGTCCGGGGTTAGACCCGAGCTAAATGGTGACCATAACTTCTCCAGAATAAATCCTTCAATAGGTATTACCTGGCAAGTAAACGAAGACCACAGCTTGTATGCATCCTATAGTGAATCTTCTCGTGCTCCGACACCGATTGAGTTATCTTGCAATGAAGGCGTATTCGACTTGGCTGTTGCTTTTGCAGTCGCCGCCGGTGAAGACCCCGATGATGTTGATCTGGAGTGCAGGTTGCCAAATGCCTTTCTCGCTGATCCACCACTTGATGACGTTGTGGCAAAAAGTTTCGAAGTGGGATCACGAGGCATCTTCAGGGAATTGGACTACTCTGTTGGACTATTTCATACATCGAACAAGGATGACATCCTGTTTCAAACCACTGGTCGTTCTACCGGCTTGTTTGCCAACGTGGACAAAACTCGACGAGTCGGTTTCGAGTCCAGCCTGCAAGGGCAGTGGCGAGCTCTGAGTTGGTCGATGGCCTACAGTTATATAGATGCAAGTTTCGAGGACAGTTTTCAAGTACTAAGCCCTAACCATGTGTTCGCTGACGATGAAGGTAACATCACCGTCAGTTCAGGAGATCGCATTCCCGGTATTCCGCAACATCAATTCAAATTCTCAAGCGACTACCGTTTTACCGAAAACCTAAATATTGGTCTCGATGTATTAAGCAATGGCAATCAAGTATTACGAGGCGATGAATCTAATCAGTTGGCTAAAATCCCGGGTTACACCACACTAGGCATGCATGCTCGCTATAGTGTGAATGAGAGCCTGGAGATATTCGCCAAGTTGGAGAATCTCTTAGATAGGGAGTATGAAAGCTTTGGCCTGCTGGGGGAGGAACCCGGAGAATTGAATGTGCCTGTTATTGAAGATTTTAGCAATCCTGTCTTCCTTGGGGCTGGAGCACCCAGGGCTGTTTTCCTTGGTCTTCGATACAAATACTAAAAGCCTTTAGGCTATTACTTGCCACCACCCATTAAGCGCTGCTCGCCTCTCAGTTTTCCGTCTGCTAATCAGTTCTGTTACGCAGAAAATTAACAGCACGATCCGGAAAATCTGTGAACACACCATCAATACCTGCACGAAAATAATGCAGCTCCAATAACTCTTCAAAGCTGTCAGCATAACTCGGTACCAGGCCTGGATCCAAGCGATAAGTATAGGGGTGAACTTGCATTCCTGCCGCGTGGGCTCGTGCTACTAAATCAGTAATTTCAATATTCGATTTGCTAGAACTTCTCCTTATTATCAAACTTTTCTCCGGTCCTATTCCGTCGGCGAGAGTGGCAAGTTTATCCATTCCATTGTCTTCAAACATCCACGGATAAGAAGACTCTCTCCCGATTAATTGAACAAGCTTCACTTCTATCCCTTCAGCAGGCAGTATTTCATCATGAATAATTTTCAGTTCTTCGAAACTGAATGTTTGCAAGAATACTTTGCTTTGCTTGCTGGTGTAGCCATAGATTTTGAGCATTTTCACTACGGCAGTGCTGATATCTTTTCCCGCCTCTCTATGGAACTCAGGCGATTTTACCTCTGGATAGATCCCAATATTTTTCCCAGTGGATTTATTCATGCCCTGAATCAATTCAATTTCCTCGGCAAGCGTGGGCACGCTAAAGGACGAGGTCCCCATTGGGAATCTATTGCGATGTCCCTGAGTTTTGACATCGTGTTCAATATCAAACCCTTCACTAGCATTTAGCTGACGAATTTCCTCTAAAGTAAAGTCAATCGCATAGAAGCGCCCGTCATCGCGAATACGATCCGGGAATTGTTCTGCTACATCGGTAGTTCTGTCTAAAGTTATGTCGTGCAATACAATGAGTTGGTCATCACTGGTCATTACTATGTCTTGTTCAATGTAGTCCGCACCCATCGCGTAGGCCACGGCTTTGGCTTCCAGAGTATGTTCTGGCAAATAACCGCTGGCACCGCGATGAGCAATAACAGTTTTCTGAGCTTGAGCTCTGAGTATCGCAGCCATGAGTAGTACAGCGATTGCTAGAACAACATTTAGTCTGAAAAGTGGTTTGTACATTTGAGTTACCCCGATGCTAGAGCGGCGGCGGCAGAAACAACGTGGATGCCCAATGCCGCAAGTCTAAGCGACGAACACTGTCGTTTATATTACAAAGAATCGGAAAAATACAGCAGGGACTGCTCTATGATCCCAGCCTATAACGTAATTTGATAGCAATGGTATCGACGATCTTGTCATTCCAGGATTGCTCTAATAAATCCTGGAATGTGTCGAAGCTGTTCGACGGCAAATTGCTGCCCCGAGTGTAAACCACGAATAGATCCGATAGAGGTGCGATCTCCCAACGGTAACGAGCCTGAAAGGTAAGCCTGCTAATGACGAAGTCATCCGCTGTGGTGTCTGGCTTTGCCACGGCTTGTAAAAACTCTGTTTGATTGGGACTGACTTGCCAGAAACGATCTTCGAAAGCCTTAAGCGCGGTCCACTGAGTAGTGAACCGAAGCTGCTGTTTAGCCGTAATGAAGTAGTTTATTTCCAGCCTGGGAGACCATTGGTGGGATTCAAAACTGGTGTAGCTGCCACTGCCCTGGTGCACTAACAAGGCTTCTCTATCTGTATAGTCCAAGCTTAGATCGGCAGAAAAACGGTCGTCGGGTCTCCAAACAATACCTGCGGAGCCTTGAGTGCGCGCAGGTCCTAACTCATCCTGATCCAGGCGCAAATTGAGATTGTATGAAATCGATTTTGCACGATCTGTGTCGTAACTAATATTAGCGCCCCATCTGTCGTTGATTCGGAAGTCACCGGTACCCCTACCCAGACGGTCGTCAGTTCGTTCAGGAAAATAGCGGATGCTTAAACCAAATTTATTGCTAGCCAGAGAGGTATAACTACGATTTAGGAAAAGACCCAGGCGTACAGGTTGCCCGTCAGTGTTTCGCTGATTGTTTAGGAATACACTGGTGGTTCGTTCACGCAGACCCGGCACATCGGACTCTGTCTTAAAGAAGCTATAGTCCAGGTTCATCTGGTCATTGCGAGTTAGAAAACCTAGATCATTTATATCTAGCGTGTCATCGATATAGGTCGCGCGCAATGTGTGTTGCAATCCGCGTTCGGGACGAAAACTCACATCGGCAAACCCACCGGTACCGGTGACTCCTGCTACGTCGCTATGCATGACCTGCGCGTCAGCTACCCAACGGTTGTCAGCAGAGAAATAGTGAGCATCTATTGAGTTAACTGTCGCTTCAATGTCAGGGTGTGAAACATCGGTACCCATCCAGCCTAGAGCACGACGTCCGCCGGCGCTGGTTTCTTCATATAGCACTCTAGCTATGGTGAAATCTCTACCCTGAGCTTGCAAGTTCACGCGTGTGCCGTCGGCCAGAGTTCCTCCTATTTCGGTATCGTCCTCTGATGCCAACAAGGTGCCGTAACGCCAACTACCATTCTGCCCAGCAAACTTCACCGCACCCAATAACTCGGTAGGTCTGCTCAAGTCCGTAACAGCAACGCTAACATCGTCTGCAACATCATAAATTGCGGCACCACCGATTCGCCGCGTATTTAGCAATGAAATCGGCCCGCCCGGGCCGCCTCTGCCAGAAGTGCGCGGGGAGGTATTAAAGATATCCTGTCCTTCCAGAAAGAAAGATCGTTTTTCAGGAAAGAATGTCTCAAAAGCAGTTAAATTCACTATCACGTCATCAGATTCTACGTTTCCGAAATCCGGATTCAGAGTAGCGGACAATAAGGTATTGGTGGTCGGTCGCCAGAATATTTCCGAGCCCACCTTGAATTCAGTTTCATCAGAGATATTGTCAACAACAGTGGAAGCAAAGGGGTAGTAAGTAAGTTGTCTTCGAGGCTCAATGTCTCTCAACTCATATTTTTCAAAAGCAGAAAGATATTGATTGACTGTACGCGGTAGCGCCGGATTCGACCAGGCTTCGCCACCAAGATGACCAAGCTGCCGTTCCAGATAAATTCCTATCTGTCTGGTTTCATCCACCTGAGGCAGTGGCATCATTGCCCAGGGAATAAAATATTCCACACTCCAACCGTCGTCCAGAGCCTGAGTACGACCATTCCAGGAACCATCCCATTGCATATTCATCGTTCTCTCGGGCAACAGAGAGGCATCTGTCAGGGAATCACCAAGATTGATTCGCAGAAAATATCCATACAGGCCATCACCTGAGGCATCAATACCCACAACGAAACCATCGCGGTCCAGTTGAGTATCCCTGGAAGTCATGCGGGCTACCAAAGTACCCGGCGGTTGGTAGTTGATTGCCCCAACATAGATTCCACGCTCCGTATAAAACATTCTGACATGAGTCTGGTAGGGGGCGTCAGCCAAAGTATCTGGGTCAATCACCTTCATTCCGTCTACCACAGGAATATTTTGCCAAACTGCCTCATCTACGAAACCGTTCAGGTCGATGTTCGCCACCTCCTCGTCAACTCGAGTTAGCTGCGGGATTATCTCGGTAATGGATTGTTGTGCGGGCAAAGGCGAGGCGAGTGCTAACAGCAAAAGACTGGCACAAACAGATCGAAGGATCCTGGTCATAAAATTACCCTGAGAATGACTCTTGCGTAACTGAGGCCGCTAAAACCTCAGGCAAATAATGCATAATCGACGACACTATATCGATAGTAAGTAAAATACTGGTTTAGCAAATAGTAAACAAATAGTTACAAATTTCGTTCAGGTTCCGGGAAAGAATACGGTCTCAGCCTGGCGGCCGTTTCGGATCCTGGCTGCCACATTTCATCACAATTGCTCTGCAATTCGCCTTATTTTCAGCCCGCTCGTTATCAAATTACCAGGTTTTACTACACCCACCTTGAATTGTTGTCATTTATAGAGATCCTGGTGAAATTGTTTAAGAAGAACCAGAATTGCTTGTTTGTTGAAGGGGAAAGCTACAAGTGAACACCTCGTAAATTCATGCCAAATAGACACCTTATAACGGTGTCACTGCTATGTGTTTGCCGCGTTTTTATTTTGCATCCTACGTTAGGGCTATGTCTCATGTCAGCGAGCTTTAAGCTGAGCCTGTACTACCATAGTTTGCTGCTCGCGACGAAACTCAATGCGAACAGTGTCCCCTGGGGCGGATTGGCGTAATAGATTGGAATAGGTTTGTAGATCACTCAAAGGCTGATCGTTGTAGTTCAATAAAATATCACCCGCCTGAAGACCAGCTTCAGCGGCAGCTCCATGCGCTGTCACATCGCTGACACGAATCCCAAGGCCAGAATATGCAAAATCAGGAATGGTTCCCAAGCCTGCGGATCTCTCCCCACTGGCTCCGGGCCGCACCTGAACGGCCGCTCCCTGAAGCGTGACCCCCAGGGGAGCGGTATTGTCAGCCAAATAAACTATAGCCTCCTCCAACCACCGGGCTATATCCGACATACCAGGAAGATCGAGTTTGTCGGCGCTGTCCGTTAGCTGATGATAATCATCATGAACGCCACTGAACAAATGAATAGCCGGAATGCCAGCGTTCAAAAAACTAACGTGATCGCTGCCAGCAATTGTATTCGCTGGAAAGATGGAATCTACGCCAATGGTAAATCCAATTCCCTGTGTCATAAATGGCCATTCATAGGCGCTGTCGGTTGCGAAAACCTGCAAAGCCCGTCCATCCAAACGACCTACGGCATCAAGATTGACCATGGCATAGAGATCTTCGCTGACAAATCCAGCAGGCAGATTATTTATGAAGTATTGTGAACCCAGCAAGCCAGATTCTTCGCCAGTAAATGCGACGAACAGAATGGGTCGCTGCGGAGTGAATGCACGAGAAAGCTGACCGGCAACCTCAATTAGAATGCTAATACCTGACGCATTATCGTCCGCACCGGGATAATGACGTCCTGATTCGAGGTCTATTCCCAAATGATCATAATGTGCAGCAATAACAACCGGTGAGCCACTAAGCTTACGATTCACGCCGGGAATCATACCTACTACATTCGCTATTTCTAGTGTGCCTATACCAGCAACACTTTGTGTCCACTTTTGAAAATAGGTCCCATTCAACATTTGTAGCCCAGCCTCTCCAAATTGCTCGGCCACATAGTAAGCGGCAGCTTCGAGTCCGGCGCTGCCGATTCCTCTCCCTTGCATGGTTGCTGCACTCAATTGTGAGGCATGCCTGCCCAGTTTTTCTGGCACGTATTTCGGTGGAAGAACCGCCAAAGGTTCAGTGGCTGGTAGTGCATCAAAATTGATAGCTGCCTGTAGGCCGGGTTTTAACCATCGCATGGGAGAATCCGGGCTGGACCAAACACCTTTAATATCGTTAGTGGGCTCTTCTCCAAGAAAACTGAGATAAGAGTACTTAGCGTAGTGTGGTAATTTTTCAATCATACCAGGCATGGCGATCATCTTATCTACATCAATAAACCCCATAGCCAAATCTGCATTTGCTGGGTGGCGGGTAACCAAGACACTGCTACGGTCTTCGAAAACCACTTCCTTGCCGTGAATATTGATGGCGGTTGCCGCAACATCTACTCCATAGCGCTCGCTTGCTGCGAGGACTGAGGTGGCGAAACGGTTATCGCGACCTAGAATCCAGACAGATCGATCCCGAGGTAACATTTCGATGTCCTCTGCGTTGATTAACTGCGCGTCTATTCCTACGGCGAATGACTCAGCCATTTGTGCCCAATGCACTCTGTTGCTCAGTGGCAAGATGAAGCTGATTTGTTCTGCGCCAAACAACTCACCAATAGTTGCTGGAGTTTCTTCTCTGTCGAGGGTTCGAAACACATCGAAATAGGGATCGACCAACACCGCCTGCAGCCGATCATAGTCATCCGCCATCACACCTTCTAATCGTTGACTCAGGTCTATATCATAGATTTCTGGTACATCATTTCCATCGTAGTAAAGTGCAACTGGCACTTTCAATCGATAAGGATCTTCTGCCTGTATCTGTGCAAACATAATTCTTGCTATATTGCCATTAACCTCTTCCACGGAAATAGACAATTCGGGAGCACCGGTTCTATTCACCCATTGATCGAAGAAAGAACTAAGATCCAGACCGCTGAGTTCAGAAAAGTGGCGCGATATATCGTCGAAGGATGCGCGTTCAAATTTATAGTCTCGATAGAACTGACGTAAGCCTTCCAAAAACAGCTCATTACCAAGTTGTAGTCGCAGCATGTGCCACAACATGAGTGTCTTGCCATAGCCCACCGCCTGGGAGGCAGCTGAATTCCTTGAAGTAAATTCGGAAAGAGGGAAATCGCTGCCGTCGGTCACGTAGTTTTTATATCGGGACAGCATTTCCTTACGGTACTCATGTCCCAAACCGTCCATTTCCTGGAAGAGATGATCGGCAAGATAAGCTGTTAAGCCTTCGCTCCAATTCCCTGATTCGTAGTCGGGATAGACACCATTGCCCCACCAGTTATGTAAAATTTCATGGGGATAAGAAGATTCCAAAATAAAAGGAAAGCGAATGACCTGTTCGCCGAGAAGAGTAAACGAGGGCATGCCGTAGCCGGTTTCCCAAAAATTTTCTATGAGAGCAAATTTACTATAGGGGTAGTTCCCAAACAGTGGTTCGTAAAGCGCCAGATAACGTCTGGTAGCATCCATATACTTTATCGCAAGATTAGGATCTGCCGTTCTCAAATAGGCGAGCACTTCGACATCGTCGGCTTGCTGAGAGTACTCTGTAAAATCGGCTGCAATCAAATACAGCTCTTCCATGGGTTGTTCGCTTTGCCAGCTATTGGCGGCAAGTCGGTCTCCCTGACTAACCGCCGTCCAGCTACTAGCGCTATCCACGAATTTCACGCTCACATCAAAACTAATTAGATCGCCACCGAAGTCTGGCACCCAGGCGCTTGCCTTATTCAAATAGACACCTTGTTCACTAATTATGCCCGAGCTTTCAGCAAAACTCTGGGCGTATTCAGCGCTGGTTTGTTCGGCAGTATCGGAAATCCTGCCACTATAGATCAACAGCGCTCGGGTCGAGTTTCTGCGCGGAAGACTCAAGCTGTATTGGGTCATTGGCGCCGCCAATGCGCCACTGTTGTTTATCCCTGGCACATTGCCAACGGAGCGCAATGCGGTGGCCTGTAGACGACCAGAATTATTACTAATGGTTAAGTTACTATTGAGTGAGAAACTCAGGGGAGTTGCGGACATAGAATCCGGGAAACTAATGCTATCTTCAACGTTAATTGCCTGATTGGCGGGATCAAGAACTACTTTCAGACTGTGGTGTACAAGCCCGGGCTCATCTCCCGGTTTATCTACTACTTGTGCCGACAAGCCAATACTGACGAATAGCAAACTGCCGAGCAGAATGCAGATAACACGAATTTTCTGTAGCAAGTCGTTCATGGGAGTCATGTCTGCCTATAAAATCTCAGGGCATATTCCGCACAGTAGCGGTTATAGCCCCAATAACTCCAGCGCTTTCTGATGATTCCAATTACCCATATGTATCTGCGAGCTACCATCGGCTGTTCTGGTAGTGCTCCAGGCCAGCTTATTACCGTCCGGCGAAAACACAGGAAGTATATCGGTGCCTTCTGTATTGGTTACTCGTACCGGTAGCCGACTCCCCTCAGAGTCGATCATGAACAGCTCGAAGTTAGTATTGCCAAGAATATTGCTGGAATAAATGATGTAGTCACCACTTGGGTGGTAATACGGCCCCCAGGAGACCATGGCATCAGCAGTCAGCTGTCGCTGCCTGCTTCCGTCGATATTCATGGTCCATATCTCTGCGCTGTTGCCATCGGGGTTAAACCGGCGCCAAACAACCTGGGTATTATCAGGACTAAAGAATGGCCCACCGTCATAACCAGGTGAGTGCGTTATTTGTCTGACATTCGAGCCATCGGCATCCATTAGATACAGATCCATAAAATAGGAAACGTCATCGTCAAATAGCCCTTGCTCAGCCTGACTCAAGCTACGTTGGTAGGCTTCTCGATTGGACGCGAATAAGATTTGACTGCCATCTGCTGAATAGGACCCTTCGGCATCATAACCTTCGGCATTGCTAAGATTGATCAGATTATTGCCGTTACTGTCAGCTTGATAGATATCGTAGTGACGGTCGTAGTCCCAACCATAGGGCCGACTCACGCCACTTTCTCGAATAGAAACTTCTTCAGCCTGTTTGGCCCTGACCTGTGGGTCTTCATGTGTAGATGAAAACATCACTAAGTCTTTGCTGGGATGTATCCACGAACAAGTAGTTAAACCAATGCCAGGGGAGACTTTACGCGAACTGCCATCGGCCAAATTCATCACATAGATTTGATAAAAAGGGTTGTCCCCGTCGGATTCACTCTGATAAATAAAGCGTTCTCCGTCTGCACTGAAATAACCTTCACCAGAGCGAAGACTATCTTCAATCAATAATCTGGTACCTGTTAGTAGTAAATCTTCATTGTTATTTTCACTGAAACTACTGGTTGCCGCAGGCGCAGAGTAACTGGCCGCCGCAACACCATCAGGCTGTACTGTGTTGGAACTCGTTGCAGCGATGTCGTCTTGAGGTGCCACTGCAATCACTGATACACCCAAATGGGCAGAAATACATAAGGCTACCAAGCGAATGCCAGGCTGCAGTTTGGATAACTTAGTCATAATAACGTCAAATCTTTGTTTACAAGCTGTTTTTGGTTAACCGAAATTAAAATTTTGCTGTTGGGGAAACACACCAAACAGGCCACCGGTGTGTATGAACAACACATTCCGAGCGCCCGCCAGATGGCCCTCATCACCCTTATGCAGCTCAGATACCATGCCATGAAAGGCTTTTCCTGTATAGACTGGGTCCAGGAAAATACCTTCACTACTGGCTAGCTCGGCTATACTGGAAAAAATTTCCGAGCCAGCGACGCCGTAACCTGCGCCGAGATAACCTTCAACGGTCTTTATCTTGATATTCTCCAGATCGAATTGTTGCTTGTAACGTTGCTTCCAAAGCATCACATCTTTTTTTATCTTGCTTTCAAAGTAAACTGCATTATCGCTAACATTGAAAGCCACCACCTGGCTCTTCATTTGCAACATCTGGATGCCCACGATAAGTCCTCCCTGAGTTCCCCCGGAACCAGTGGCAGTAACGATATACTCAGGTTCCATATTCAAATTCTCGAAGTCTTGTTTAAGCTCTTCGCAAGCGGCGATATAGCCCCAAAGCCCTATTTCATCACTGGCACCGACTGGAATAAAGAAAGCTTTACTCCCCTCGGCTATGTAACGCGCCTGTAATTCCTTCGCTAAGGCTTCATGACCAAGCCATTGCGATTGACTCAAATAAGTAATTTCAGCACCACTGAGATAATCCATAAGCAGATTACCCTCGGGCACTTCAGGCTTCTCTCCTCTCAGGATGAGATGCACCTTTAACCCCAGTCGTGCGCCAAGAATAGCAGTAGCTCGACAATGATTAGACTGAATGCCGCCACAGCTAATTAGCGTGTCACATGACTGCCGTTGGGCCTCGGCGAGGCAAAATTCCAATTTACGGATTTTGTTGCCAGACACTTCCGTGCCTGTCATTTCGTCTCGTTTGACCCAAACGTTAGTATTGCTGAAACGACGTGAAAAATTCTCCAACTTGGTGATAGGTGTTGGCAATTGAGCCAGTTTAATTCTTGCAGGCCATGTGATCATTTGCTTGTTTTTCCACTTCAAAAAACAAAAAACGGAACAAGAGCTAGTCTGATTCCGTTTCTGTGCAATTTTGGTTGCTTGGCCCCGTAGAGGGGTATCACAACATTTTAAATCCTACTTGCGGGTGGCCGGGTAAGTCTCAACACCACTTGAACTACCAGACGCCAAAGCTTCACCTTCACCGCCGATATCCAGGGGCTTTAACGCCTCACTGTACAAAAATAGATCCGTAAGCACTGCTCGCAGGTGAATAGACGCATTCAAATTGTCCACTATCTCTGAACCAATCTTCTTCTGCTTGAGTATGAAAGCCAGCGCCGCACCCGCATTGCCACAGTCTTTGGCAATGACTTGTTCAAAATCATTGCTACTGCCTGAAAAAGCGATCGCGATATTCCTCATCGCAGACGCTATTCCTTCGATCGCAGGTCTCGCATGAGGACCAGGCCCGGTTTCTTTCTGAGCCGGTCTGCCCTGAGCAGCAAAAGCCAACAGGAACTCATAACCAGATTCAATAGCTTCTATGTCTTCCTCTATCACAGCGTCGTTCTCGTTCTCTTGGTCGTTTTTGAATCAGTATTTAGATGTGCAGATCCAATTAGTCAGCTTCTTTTGGGGACCATAGACTGGTGTCATGGTTAGCCGCCATTTCATCCTCTGAGATCCAACCAGATACCATAGAACGTGTATAGAATAATTTTTCCGGTCTCAAGGCAAAGTACATATGCGTTGCTGCCAGGGCTACTAGCGCCAAGGTAGACAAGCCATGCAATAAAAACATCAGGCCCAGGCGATCTTCCGGCATACTATTAGTTCGATCCCAGAAAGGTGTATCTATCTGCAGGAATAACAGTATTCCGGTGAAAATAACCGCCAAAACAACAACAGTCACAGCCCAGTGCATTCCTTTCTGCTCGAAAGTGTATTTACCCGGCTTCTTCGCTGAGTCGAAAGGCTCCCCGAAATCCTTAGGACCAAGAACCATCGATTTGAAGTCTTGCCAGAAAAGAGAGCGGATAATATGAAACACCACAACGAACGTTAGTAGAAGGCCAGCAATCCAATGAATATTCAACCAGGCTATACGCAGTCCCAGAATTGGTGCCACACCGGTTGCGATCAAAGTCAAGATGCTGGCAGCCATCACCCAGTGAAACAGACGATCAATGGCCCCATGACGAAGAACTCGTCGGCCTTCTGCCGAAGGCTTGTCCATCTTTTTGTTGGCTAAAACAGCCATGATAATCGCGTGTGCTGCAAGGAGAACCAAAACAGCAACTGCAACTACCCAGAGTAAATCCCATGAAACACCGAGAATTACTTCCTCGCCCCAAACATCGCGTTTATAGCGGACAATTTCTCCCACTGTACTTCCCTCTTGGTTTCCTATTTTGTTATTTGGTTAAGCCGAGATAACCCGAGGCCTAACCCCGGACTGCTCTCTTGACTAAATTTTCCATCAATGGCACTTTGAAATGATTGTAGTTTAACGGTCTCGCACCATCAGTGGCGATGGCTGCAACCTGGTTGGCCAATTGCTCTGAACGCTGCTGTCCGCGAATAGCATTTTCTACAGCTTCCAGACGACGAGGTACGCATTCAACGGCACCACATACGATGCGGGCATCTGAAATAGAGCCAGCAGAGACTTTCATTGCCGCAGCAACATTCACCAGGGCAAAGTCCCATACGTTTCGGTCAGCTACTTTTTCAAAATAGAATTCAGCATTTGCCCAGGTGTTGGGCAATCTTACTGCTGTTAGAATTTCTCCCTCGTTCAGCACAGTCATGTTAATGATGTCACGAGCCGGGCCGATAAAGTAGTTCTGCGCAGGAATCAAGCGTTCACCGCTTGCACTGCTGACAACCATAGTGGCATCAAGTGCTACCAAAGCCGGTGCGGTATCTGAAGGGCTTACCGCAACACAGCGACTAGCACCAAATATAGCGTGCTCACGATTCAATCCTTCCGGAGAATCGGCATAGCAGATATTGCCACCAGCACGGTAGCAATCGAGTCCTCGGCGGTAGTACCAGCAACGGGTGTCCTGATTCAAATTGCCGCCCAGTGTTCCTACGTTACGAATCTGTGGGCTGGCAACTTTGCTGGCTGCTGTTGCAAGTAAACCAAACCTGGCTTGCAGCAAGGGATGATTAGCGATTTCTGTAAGCGTGGTTACAGCACCAATTTCAACACCGTCGGCTGTCTCCCTCACGCCGTTCCAGGCATCAATCTGGGTTAGCTCAATCATGGCTACCGGAGACTTATTGCGGTCTTTCAACCAACCGTAAGTATCCTGGCCACCACCTAGCAGCCATCCGTCGCTGCCTAGTGTGCTCGCCAACTCCAAGGCATTCGCTTCATCGGTTGGCTGATAAAGTTCAATATCTGGCATTACGTCATGTGATGTGGCTGGCATATCAACCTCTGAAGTTATTTTGAGCCAAGGGTTTTGCTTCTTCCGAAATCCCGGCTATATGGTTAATGATCATGTCTGTAGTCACAGGCGCGGTATCGAACAAATGTCCACCTAAAGCGTCTGAGATTGCAGCGTTTAATGCGGCCGATACAGCACCCATTGAGGGTTCACCAACACCTCTGGCGCCAACGGGATTTTCCGGATCCGGCAGATCTACCCAACCAGTGCCAATTTCGGCGGGGGTATCAAGGTAGGTTGGTATCTTGCTTTGCCAATAGCCGGAACTAGCTGGTAGTCCGTTTTGAGGGTCATAGAGATGTCTTTCCAGAGCTGAAAGACCTATTCCCCACACAGCACCTCCAACTAACTGATTTACCAAGCCCTGTGGGTGAACAACTGTTCCACATTCGGCTATCGATACCATGTCGAGGATATCGAACTTACCGGTTTCTGTGTCCAGTTCAATTTCAGTAAAAGTCACTGTGAAACCTGGAGGATTGCCGTTGTGCCTGGGGTCGTGATAGATACCCATTAAAGCGGAACCTGCCAGCCGTGAAACCGACAACGCAGTTAGCGTGTTCAGTTCTTCCGGCAATTCAGCTTCACCGGTAAATTTTCCACCGAGTTCCATGCCACGCTGAGCAAGCTCGGCATAGGTCATGCCTACTGTGTTGTCAGCTATCTGGAAAATTCTGGAACCGTCTATTTCATAATCAGTGGCATCGCCACCCAGATCCATGGAGGCAATTTCTTTCATTTTACCCAACAAATCCTGCGCTGCGCCGTAGCAGGTTCGAGTATTGGTGAAGATTGAGTTGCTGCCATCCTGTGGCGAGGTAATTGCCAGATGTCTGTCAGTGCGACCGGTAACAATGTCACAGTTTTCCCATTCCATCTTTAGCACCTCGGCAGCTGCGCGGGAGGTTGAAGCGTAGGAATAGGTACCGAGGTTACCCACACCGTTGTGAATCTGCAGACGTCCGCTTGGCATCAGTCGGAGTATCCCGTCCATACCACTTCGGCCAGCATTGTGATAGCCCTGGCCGATACCCAGACCTCTTACCTTGCTGCCATTTTTCTGTCGGGCGCGTCCTTTCTTGGCCTCCCAATCAAACTGGGCTGCACCTTGTTCCAAGGCTTCGGGCATATAAGCGCTGGTAAATGGTGTGCTTCTAGGACCACTTACATCGCCGTTTCGTGCAGCGTTGAGTTTGCGAATTTCGAGACGGTCAACACCAAGTGCTTCAGCGGCCCTATCCATAATAGGGGCAACAATGGCCATGATCTGGTTTTCACCAGGACCACGTTGTGCACCACGATGGCCAGTGTTGGTGCCTATAGATGTGTTGCGGAAACGCATCGCTTCAGTTTGGTAAAGCGCGCTAACACCAGCGGCTGCGGAATTTGCATCGCCGCCACCTCCTTTGCCGCCATTGTCAGATATGCAGTACATATCCATGGCGGACATAGTGCCATCCGCCTTGAATCCAACCTTGATCCAACCCTGCAGGCCTTGTCTGGCACCACCTATGGTGAATTCTTCTTCGCGTGATACACGCATCATCACCGGGCGATTAATTTTTTGTGACAGCTTGGCAGGAATCGCCATGCTGGGAATGCTACCAGCACGTGCACGCTGACCAAAACCACCACCGGTTGCTTCGTTAATAAAGACGAAGTCTTCTAATGGTACTCCGACAATCGCGGCCATAGGCTCAGCAATGGCGCTCAAACTCTGGGAAGTACCGTGGAGATAACATTTGCCGTTCTCCCAATAGGCCATGGCGCTACGCGGCTCCATGGACATATGTGGGTAGCCTGCTGTGGAGAAAGTAGTTTCATGGACGAAGTCTGCGGCTGCAAATCCAGCCTCCAGATCGCCGTATTCCCAGCTTTGCAGGGCTTCAGCCGTAGGCTCATTGCCACTCTTGAAGCTCTCTACTTGATCAACTGTCCATTTCTCCTCAGCAAAGCCCTGTCGGAAGATAAATGTATTACCCCCGTTATAAGCGTCCGGACCACCTTCTACCAGGCTATCTAAGGGATCCAATACAAAAGGCAGTCTTTCAATAGTGAGAGAGATTGCAGTCATGGCGTTTTCAGCAGTTTTCTCATCAATAGCTGCCACCGCAAGAATAGGCTCGCCCATTAAAGTAGGCTCATTAGTAAGAACTTTTAGACCGGGGCTTTGTGGCTCGCCATCGGGATAAACATCATCTGCGGTCAGAATACCAAATACGCCATCCATCGCTAAGGCTTCGGAGGCATCGATATCCACAACTCGGCCATGAGGCACAGGGCTAGTGAGTAAACGGGCATAAACCATGCCATCGCGGGAGTAGTCCTCAGAGTATTTGATGCGGCCGGTAACCTTGCCAGGCACATCCGGTGGAACGAAATCTTTACCAATATGCATATATGCCATGATGATTATCCTATTTGTGCCGCGCGCATGACGCCGTTGAGGTAAGAGTCATAAGAACCACAGCGGCATATATTTCCTGCCATACCCTGTCGTGCTTCTTCCCGAGTTGGATTGGGGTTGGCACGCAGCAAACCTACTGCCGACATTACCTGACCCGGTGTGCAATAACCGCATTGTGGAGATAGCTCGTCCACGAAGGCTTGTTGTACAGGATGGAGATCACCATTAGCTGACTCCAGGCCTTCTGCGGTTTCGACTCGCTTATTCTTAACCGAATGAGTCAGAATCGAACAAGCATAGCTAGGCACGTCATCAACCAAGACTGTACACGCACCACATTCGCCGCGGTTACACCCTAGTTTTGTGCCGGTTAAGCCGAGTTTATAACGAAGAGTAGATGCCAGGGTCTCCTGTGATGCAACGTCAACGCTACGTACCTGGCCATTTACATTAATTCTGATCAATCGCTCCACTGCACCAGCTGGTTGTGCCGCGCCATTGGCCGCATACCAGACTGTGGTTGCAGTGGCCGCTGCACCAGAGGCGATTACCCCTTTGATGAAGCGCCTACGGGTTAGTTTTGGATTCACGATCTACATTCACCTCCTTCAATATGCAATATGGACTGGAATACTGCATTGTAAGTTTCTAAATCTAAATGAGAATTATTCGCGTAAATTTATTCTTCTTGTAAATCAGTTAGCGCCAGTTAGAGTAAATCACCTATTGGCTTTTATCAAGACTCAGGACACTTTTTGCTACGCTTCGTTTTGGGGTGGCTTCGCCACTTTACCCCAAAACTCCACTACACAAAAAATGCCCGTTACAGCAGCGTTAGATGAAGAAATAAACGGAGCTAATTCATGGGTTATAAATTAGAAGGAAATTGGGTGGCAGGCTTCGCATTTGACCTTCATACATTGAGTAGCGAATATTTGGGTCAAGATGAATACGGGCATGACAGATATAATAATACTCGCAGTGAGATTGGGGAGCTCGTTTATCAATTGAAATATCAAAGTCTACAGCTTCAATCAAAAGCGCTTGCAACAGCGCGGAGTGGAGTTTGAGCAGGTGCTGCAACTGCTTTCTGCCACCCTCAGCAATCAGGCAGCGCTGAACGAACAAGGCGCAGCGGTGCTGGCGGTCATTAACGACTACGCCCGCAGTTGGAGCCTGTTGCAGAGCTATGACGAGCAGTCTCTGGCGGACAGCACCTACAGGCAAGCGGACATGCAGCCGTTGGTATTAGATGACGTGCTGGTGGCGATAGCTGCATTAAAAAAAGAGCTTGTCGCCAAAGGCGAGGCCTCTGCATTATTTGCTCAGTTGCGCGGTGAGGGCCTGGCATCAAGTATTGCTACGTTTTGATGCCAGCTACTCTGCGGATAATACGCGAGGTACTTGCCAACCTGACGGCGGCTTCATTACGCGGATGGAAAGCAAGTTTGTTAAGCGGGTCAGGCCGGGGGATACGATTACTTGCAGCGGTGAGGTAATAGAAATTCACCCACGCGATGACGGGGAAAGCTTTGTCGTCGTCGAACGGGTGGCGAAAAATGATAATGATGTAACCGTTGCCTGGGCAAAGGCAAATGTACGGCTTTATTCCTCAGCCTGAGCAAGTTATCCTGCACAACTCATCTCTCCGCGAATCATCGCGGGGACATAAAAGGACACATCGTCATGTCAGACACTGAACAAGACACTACGCCACCGATGCAGTTGTTTTCAGGTGAACCGCAGCATCAAAATTTTCCGCGTCTGATGACACTGTTTCCATCATCGCGGATGGAACCCGCAGCCACGCCGTACATATTTCCCGAAGCGGAGCGAATTGGCCTGCCGAAAACATACAGGTTTGACGGGCAGGATCGTTCGATCACTGATTTCATACCTGCAACTGATACGGCGGCGCTGTTGGTTTTGAAGGGCGGGGCAATCCGCTATGAAGACTATTGGCTGACTGGGGGCCGGGACGTCCAGTGGATTTCCTGGTCGATAGCTAAAAGTTACGTTTCGGCCATGGTTGGCATTGCAATCCAGGAGGGTTTCATCAAGTCCGTAGAAGAGCCGATCTCTGATTATGTAACGGCAGTCAGAGGGTCGAGCTATGACGGGGTGCGGATCAAGGATATGTTGCAGATGTCTTCCGGCACGCGCTGGAATGAAGATTACAGCGATCTCGATGCAGAGATTCATCAATTTAACGCAGTGTATGCGGGTGGTACATCACTGGAGGAGTTTTTCGCTGGCCTGGTGCGCGAAAAGGAACCAGGCACCCTGTGTCAGTATAACTCGGCGGAAACGCAGGTTCTGGGTATGCTGGTGGCCAAGGCGACCGGGCGTTCTCTTACTGACTATATGCAAGAGAAAATTTGCGAGCCTTTGGGGATGGAATCACCGAGCTATTGGTTGCTCGACAACACCGATATGGAAATGGCGTTTGGCGGGCTGAATATGACGGCGCGAGACTTTGCCAGGATAGGTGAACTCTACCGAAATAAGGGGCAGTGGCAGGGTAAACAGATTTTGGAAGCAGATTGGGTGACGGCTTCGGTGACGCCAGATGCGCCGCACCTACAGGCGGGTAAAGTCATTGTCGGCGGCCATGTGTTGCCCTTGGGTTATGGCTATCAGTGGTGGATACCCGACGGCGGAGACGGTGAATTTTCTGCCATCGGCGTCTATAACCAGTTTATTTATGTGGACCCTTCGCGGGATGTTGTCATTGTCAAACAATCTGCCAATCGCACGTATGGCATCTCGGGAGACGAAAAAGACAATCAGGAAATGGAGAATATTGAATTCCTGCGCGCTGTTGCCCGAAGTATGGATTGAGTGCGCGGCTACCCACTATTCTATGGAAGCGATGAACAATGTCTATGGAGGCGATGAACCATGTCTATCGAACAACTCTTTAAAACTGCCTGCCAGGTTATTATGAATGAAGGGGACATGTCCCGAGTTCACGAGTTTTATGCAGAGGACTTTAGAGCTCACCTGGCTACGCCGCAGGCGCTTGAATGGGCTGTTGGATTGGACGGTATTGTCGATATGGTGACTGGATTGCACACTGCTCTTCCGGACTATCACGAAACCATAGAAGATCTGATTATTTCCGGTGACCGCGTTGCCACACGGCTGACTATTCGCGGTACTCATAAGGGGTCACTGATAACCGACCCGGTAACCGGCAGGTTTATTGCACCGACCAACAAAAGTATTGAAATCGCTGACTTCGCAATTTTTCGCGTAGCAGATGGCAAGATCGCCGAGCAATGGGAACTCACCGACTTTTATTCCGCTTATTTGCAAGTGGGCGCGATTGAGGTTCCAGGCACACTGCCAGCGTCAGACCAGCCGCATGGGGTTGCAACCTAGGGTCTGTGTGGTTCACACGACAGCGTCTTACGGCCTTCGCTCTGACAGTCTTTCGGTCTTCGCTCTGTTGCAGGGAAAGAGCAGAGAAAAACGCATAGTCTTGCCCTATATTGCCGCCGCGTAGCCGGGTTAACTTTCCGGCTTGCGAAACTTCAAGGTCATACGATTGGATTCACCCACAGACATAAGCTCCAATTGTTTGGTGGGGCTGGCTTTGTGCACAGACAGACTCGGCGGTAAACGCCAGACAATGTCCTGCTCGCCGGGCTGGTCTTTTGCGTTCTGATTTACGTCAATTTCACCGACAAACTTCAGCCCGGTCTTTTCCACCTGTTCAATGACAAATGACTTTTTAATATAGCCACGCTTCCCTGCTGCCCACGGGTCTGATTTCTCCGGGCGCGCCTCATGCTGAACTACGCCGAGGATGCCGCCTGGCTTTAGTGCGTTGGCCGCATTCTGTAGTGCGTCTGTTAAATAGCCCCCCTGGTCTTGAAAGCGTGCGAGATTGTGCAGTGCCCGAATGAATAACACGGCATCGGCCTTGCCGCTTGCGGACTGAGGCATATTTCCAAAAGTAAATGCGCTGATGCTGGCGTCATCGTCATCGCGCCAGCTATTGGCTTTTGCACTCCAGTCCTGCACCCAGGTTGCCTTTGCCTTGATCTGCTCAGCAGAGAAGAAGCCAAACAGCGGGAACATCTCCTCGCTGTAGTCAACGCCTATAACGTGGCCATTTTCTCCAAGGTAGTCCATCAGGATTTTTGTATACCAGCCAGCGCCAGGTAATGCTTCGAGTACGGTCATCCCCGGCGCAATGCCCAGGAAGCTTAGAGTTTCCATTGGGTGGCGATGATAGTAACGTGCCTGCACTGCGGCGGGTTGCGCCAGCAGTGTATTGGCCAGGCGTTCCTGGTCTGCCCCGGCCCAGGTAGTAGTGGCCCAGGCAGTGGACAGGCAGAGTAAGCTAATAGTGACAATGCGTAGTATTGTGCTCATGTTCGAGGCTCCTGTTGGCAGGTTCGTAGTAGACTACTTGAGTGACACTAATGCCAGCCCAGGCAGCGATTATTTTCGCCGCCGCTGAGCTTTGTTTGACCTTCGCTGAGCTGATAGTACACTCTAAGTCCATGCCTGGTGTTGTCAATTCGCCTGCCGTCCGCTGGCTTTACAGGTGACTGATGTTGGCTATATGGTTTCACAATTGACTGCAATGGGGGTCGCATTGAGCGCTGTGGTTTGATCTGACAGCGCTGTGGCGTGATCTAGCAAGAGTGCCGATAGTATCTGGCCGTTCCGGTCATTGGCGGGATGAGCGCCCGCCACTAACATAGCCGCTATAGAAAGGCTGGAGATCCCCCATGAGTGAACTTGGTTATCCTGCGTTTGATGCAGACAATCATTATTACGAGGCACTGGATGCCTTCACTCGTCATGTCCCCAAAAACATGCAGGCTCGATGCGTGCAATGGGCAACCATTGAGGGGCGTCAGCACCACATTGTTGGCGGCAAGTTGGCCCGCGCTGTTAAAAACCCGACCTGGAACCCAATCTCACTGCCTGGCTCCATAGCGCCGTTTCTGCACGGCAAGGAACTCAGTGAGGAAGATATTGCCCGTATGCAGGCCCACGAGCCGCTACCCGATTACTACATAAACAAGGATGCCAGGGTTGCCAAATTGCAGGAGCAGGGCCTGGAGTCAGTGTGGCTGTTTCCGACTCTGGGTGTGCTATATGAAGAATTACTTAAGAATGATACAGAGGCGGTAAAGACTCAATTCTCAGCATTTAACCGTTGGCTGGACGAAGACTGGGGCTGCAACTATCAGAATACAATCTATGCCGCACCTTATCTTTCCCTATGCGATGTTGATTGGGCTTGTCAGGAGCTTGAATGGGCGCTGGAACGAGGCGCCACGGTTGTCTGTATGCGCCCATCGGCTGTGCAGCTTGCCAACGGCCAGAGCAAGTCCCCGAGCCATCCAATGTTCGACCCGTTCTGGGCGCGACTGAACGAGTCCGGTATTGCTTTGGTGATTCATGCCGCTGACTCTGGATACACCACTCACGGTTATGTGGACGATGGATTCTCTTCTGATTTTAGTGGTGGCGTGTTTTCTCCCAACATCAAGCACTTCAATATTGAGCGCTAATAAATAGAATAAATAGGACACCCATTCATCAGAAGGAAAAGACATCATATACCCACTCTGCCTTCTGCCGAATGGTTACTTCAATTGGTTCAAAACTGGATTTTTGACTAGAAAAAAGGACTCCAGGCACACAGAAGCCTGCCACTGTCTTAAGCAGACAGCGTTTCTGAAATTACGCGACTAATTTGTTCGTCTTGTGTTGGCGTTGCTCCAGAGCTGCTAATTTTTCAATTCCATGCAGCATCAAGATGGAGTGTTTCTGTATATCCAGAGCCAAGACTTGCCATTGCGCTTCTGATAGTCCAAGTAAAGCTAGTAGCTTTGGCTGCTTGCCGACAAGAGTTATAGCTGAATCTGGTGTTTGAATATTTGAAAAAAGGCGGCGTATCTGGTTGATTGGTTATCACCAAACAATCAAGCAACCAATAGGACACGCCACCATGAGCAAGAATAACGTTATTGAACTGGAAGGTCGAGAAGCGAGTATTGATCCATTGAGCGAGCTGCTACAGACCGGCGCACAGAAACTGATACTACAGGCGGTAGAACCGAAGACAAATAGTAAAAGAGCTGTAATCCGTGTCATGAAAATTCGATGCCCGTTATGAGGCTCGAATGCGCCATAAAGCTGAGATTGTTTTGTGAATATAGGCTATATAGCCAATTTGCTTCAGCTTCCCACTCATCAAAAAAAGGAACAGAAACGCTATACTGCCAGATAGTCAAAAGCATTGCTGCGAGAATCAGCAAGAATGTTCCGATGGACCAAGAGTTAAATCGAGGTTGTTCAAAATTCTGTGTCAAAGTAAAAATACCTCATACATCTGATCGCAGATAAAGTGCATCATCAAGCCAGCGTTCGAAGGACAGCTTCTTCCCGAGGAAGGTTCCTAAATTATAAGAATTGCGTCAACCTCAACGGAAGAGCCCTTGGGCAGGGCGCTGACTTGAATGGTGGCGCGGGCAGGATAGGGCTCTGAGAAATATTCCGCCATGATGCCATTCACTACAGCAAAGTCGCCCAAATCGATGAGATATATTGTTAATTTGGTGGCATCTTTCAGGCTGCCACCGGCCGCTTCTGCCACGGCTATCAGGTTTTTAAACACCTGGTGGGTTTGCTCCGAGACATCACCAGCAACCAGCTTCATGGAATCAGGATCCAGGGGAATCTGGCCCGAAAGAAACACGAGTGAACCGGCCTTTATCCCCTGAGAATACGGGCCGATGGCTTTTGGTGCCGAAGCTGAATGAACTTGTTCTGGTTTTGTCATGGCTGAGTGATCCGTGAATAGTATTATTAGTGACTACCGGCAATATTTTTGATGGTCTTGCGAACCTTGCGACTTTTTACCCGAGTTACTTTAGCGACGGGCTTGATCAGTCTTACTCGTTTCATTACCCGCGCTAAATGCACCCGATTACGCACATTGAGCGACAGGTTAACAATACTGAATCTGGCGTCCCTTTCTACGGTGGATATTTTTTCTATATTGGCTTCGGTGCCAGTAATGGTTGTGGCCAGCGTGGCAATAATTCCGCGTTGATTTTCAAGTTCCACCCGCAGTTCTACCGAGAATTCGCCTTCCACATTTGGATCCCAGCCCACGGCGACGCATTTTTCCGGGTTATCACGAATGTCGGTAATGTTATTACAATTGTCGGTATGAATTACCATGCCACGACCAGAACTCACGTGCCCTACAATCGGATCGCCAGGGATTGGATGACAACATTTAGCATAGTTCATCACCATTCCTTCAGAACCAAGTATATCGAGTTTGCCTTGCCGGTCTGATTCCTTTTGTGCATCACCGGGTGACATATCGCTCTGCGTAGCCAGACGCTGGGCAATCATGTAAGACATGCGGTTGCCCAAGCCAATTTCTTCCAGTAATCGGTCGAGAGATTTTAGTTTTGTTTGTTGCAGTACAGTGTCGATACTTTCCTGAGAGATATTGTCCAGTTGATTGCCGAAGCCCGCCAATGCCTTGTTTAATAATCGCCTTCCCAGAGTAACGGATTCCGATCGCTTTTGGTTTTTCAAATAGTGACGAATATTACTGCGGGCCTTCCCGGTAATTACAAAACTTAACCATGCGGGGTTGGGTTGAGTGCCCGGTGTTGTGATGATTTCCACAGTCTGACCACTTTGCAGCGGTTCGCTAAGAGGTGCCAAGCGTCGGCTAATTCTACAAGCCACGCAAGAATTTCCCACATCAGTATGAACTGCGTACGCGAAATCCACCGCAGTCGAACCGGCGGGCAATTCGAAAATTGTACCTTTCGGTGTAAAAACGTAAATCTCATCGGGGAATAGATCAATCTTTACGTTCTCGATAAATTCCAGAGAATTACCTGCATGTTTCTGCATGTCCAACAGGCCGTTCACCCACTCTCTGGCTCGCACATGGGGATTACTGGGCAGGTCATCGCTGGACTTATAAAGCCAATGGGCTGCGATTCCATTGTTCGCCATCGCCTCCATTTCCTCGGTACGGATTTGGATTTCGATGGGGACGCCGTGCATTCCGAAAAGCGTGGTATGCAATGATTGGTAGCCATTCGCTTTGGGAATCGCAATATAATCCTTGAAGCGCCCTGGAACCGGTTTGTAGAGACTGTGTACCGCTCCAAGAACGCGATAACAAGTATCGACACGATCAACTACGATTCGAAAAGCATATACATCCATGATTTCCGAAAACGACTTGCGCTTGCTACGCATCTTTTCGTAAATGCTGTAGAGGTGCTTTTCTCGACCGATGCAGCGACCCGGCAATCCTTCTCGTTCCAGACATGCCGCTATTGATTTTTTAATTTTTGAAAGAATTTCTTTTCGATTGCCGCGAATACGCTTTACAGCGGCACTAATTCGCCGCGCACGCATTGGATAGAGAGCAGCAAAACCAAGTTCTTCAAATTCAACTCTCACCATATTCATGCCCAGGCGATTGGCAATGGGAGTATAAATGTCCAATGTTTCCCTGGCGATTCGTCTTCGCTTATCAGGCGCCAGCACGTCCAGGGTGCGCATATTATGTAAGCGGTCGGCAATCTTAACTAGAATAACGCGCAAGTCCTTCGCCATGGCCATGGCCATCTTCTGGAAATTCTCCGCCTGTGCCTCTGCGCGACTACTAAAGGTAATTTTGTTGAGCTTGCTAACACCATCGACCAGATCTGCCACGGAGTTGCCAAACTGAGTTTTGATTGCAGTTTTGGTAATCCCGGTGTCTTCGATTACATCGTGTAACATGGCCGCCATTAAACTCTGGTGATCCATATGCATTTCACCAAGAATACCGGCCACAGCCAAGGGGTGGGTTACATAGGGGTCGCCACTACGACGGAACTGACCCTCATGGGCTTGTTCCGCATAGTAATAGGCGCGACGAACATTATTGACCTGCTCCTTACCCAGATAATTGGTAAGACCCGAGGCGAGCGAGTCGATTGTGCTAATTGCTGGGAGCTGCAAGACTCGACTCCAAGATGTAAGTTAGTGATTAAACTTCCGCAGCAGGCGGTTTTTTTTCATCGTCCTGCGCGGCGGGCTGTTCAGTGACATCTTCTTCAATTGCAACATCTGCAGCATCGCGCGCTGCAACAGAAATCTCTTCCCCTGCTTCGGCTGATATTTCTTCAAGCTCAACACCAGGCGGCTTGGCTATCAGGATGCTGGCATCAACTAGTCCTTCTGCAATTTCGCGCAGAGCCACAACCGTAGGTTTGTCATTGTCTGCCGATACAAGAGGATCTTTGCCGCCAGTTTGAATCTGCCGGGAGCGCTTGCTGGATACCATGACCAGCTCAAAACGGTTATCAACGTTTTCTAAACAATCTTCTACAGTGATTCTAGCCATATCAAACCCTTAATAATCTACCTGTTTCATGTGTCGAACTGCCTATACAAGCTGTATGAGGCAGGACAGCAACGACTCCGAAGAGTAATTTAACGAGGATCGGGAATTCTACTGAATTCCAGCTAAGAATGCATACTATATCTTCCGCGAGAAGGACTGATGCGACGCTGTATTTTAAGCTAATTGCCTTTAGTAAGGCTGGATAACAGGCTCGCCTGATTGGTTTCCTGGCTTTTCACGGTAAGCCGCCGGGATCGAATAATGGCGGAAAGATCGTCTAAAGCAGTTTCAAAATCTTCGTTTACCACTACAAAATCTGCTTCGGCTACATGGGATATTTCAGTGACAGCCTGTTTCATGCGACTTTCGATGGTTTCTGCATCGTCCTGGGCTCGGCCTTGCAAGCGGGTTTTTAATGTCTCCAGGGAAGGAGGGAGTATGAATATGGAGCAGGCAGTCGGGTCAAGATTGCGAACCTGGAGCGCACCCTGCCAATCTATTTCCAGAATCACGTCGAACCCGGAGTCTAACTGCTCATTTATCCATCGTTGGGACGTTCCGTAGTAGTTTCCATATACCTGAGCGCTTTCTAAGAAATCACCGGCCTGCAACATTTCCATGAATTCGGCTTCGCTGCCAAAGTGATAATTGACACCATCTTCTTCACTAGGGCGCATTGCGCGAGTGGTGTGGGATATAGATACGCATAGATGTTGTTCCCTCTCCACCAGAGCCTTAACCAAACTTGTTTTTCCAGCACCAGAAGGGGCAGTCACTATAAAGAGCGTGCCTGTAGTCATACAGCTTTGTCCTCGCAGATTCTTCTTTTTGTTGTGTGCCCTGGTTTACCCGGTATTGCTGTTACCGATTTTATGAAGAACGAGAATTACTCAATATTTTGAATCTGCTCGCGCATCTGCTCGATTAATACTTTCAACTCGACAGCACTAAGCGTTGTTTCAACCACAATAGATTTGGAGGAAAGAGTATTTGCCTCCCGGTTCAATTCCTGCATAAGGAAATCCAGCCGACGACCTTTCTGCTCGTTGGTATTCAGTACGCGCTCTACTTCATTGAGGTGAGAATTTAGTCTATCCAACTCTTCCTCGACATCAGCTTTCTGCGCGAGTATCGATATTTCTTGTTCTAAGCGGGTCGGTTCCAGTTCGGCTTTGAGTTTATCCAGTCGGTCGGAAATGGTTTGCTTTTGTTTGGCTAAAATGTCGGGCATCTTGCCGCGCACAGATACCAGGATCTCACGAATGGAGTCGATGCGCTGGGCAATAAATCCTTTGAGTTCGGACCCCTCCATTTCTCGTGTCACTACCAAGTCATCCAGAGCAGCAGCAAACAACTTCAATGCCTGTTTTTCGATGGTGTCATTGTCCAAACCCTGTGCTTCAATTACGCCAGGCCAGCACAACACCTCCATATTCCTTAAACTGGATGTGGTTCCAGTGATTTTCTCGATTTCGATGTTAGCTTGTACTAATTTCTCAATAAGTGCTGTATTCAAATGGAAGTCTGAGGACACATTGGTCTCCGACTGAAAGCGGAGCTGACACTCAACCTTTCCACGCCCCAGTCTTTTTCGCACAGCCTCACGCACGGCGTTCTCCAGAGCTCGAAAGGGTTCTGGTAATCTTACGCTGGTTTCCAGATAACGATGGTTGACTGATCGAATCTCCCAGGTTAATGAACCCCAGTGCTGTTCTAATTGCTGCCTGGAAAAGGCTGTCATGCTCAAAGTCATAATCTGTTCCGAAATCCAATGATGGTATTTTAACCTAAGCTGCTACTAATCACAGTGAACTTTCTATGTGAACCTGCTCGGCTTTCTACGACTCGCTATACGATTCAATATCAAGGATAATTTGCCAGCACTATTGGATAATCAACGGGAAAACCATGACTGATCTGAAACGACCAAGCCAAAGACGCGCAGACCAACTGCGTAAGGTTTCTATAAGCAGGAACTACACGAAGCACGCAGAAGGCTCGGTCTTGGTAGAGTTCGGCGATACTAAGGTTTTGTGTAATGCCAGCGTTGAATCGTCAGTACCGCGATTTTTGAAGGCTAGCGGTAAGGGTTGGATAACTGCTGAATACGGAATGCTCCCGCGTTCAACAGGGAGTCGCATGGATAGAGAGGCGGCCAGAGGGAAACAATCGGGGCGTAGTCTCGAAATACAAAGGCTGATAGGCAGGTCACTGCGTGCGGCTATTGATTTGACACAACTGGGAGAGCATACGATTAAGGTCGATTGTGATGTGATACAGGCGGATGGAGGAACCAGGACGGCTTCGATTACTGGGGGCTGTGTGGCAATGATGGACGCGATCAATCATATGGTTGAGAACAAGATGCTTAGCGGGAACCCGGCGAAGCAGTTAATCGCATCTGTATCTGTTGGAATTTTTCGAGGCCATGCTGTGCTTGATCTGGATTATGATGAGGACTCGAACGCCGAGACCGATATGAATGTCGTGATGACCGAGTCCGGTGGGTTTATCGAATTGCAGGGTACTGGCGAGGATGGGGATTTCAGTCAGGAGCAATTGCTGGAAATGGTTGCTCTGGCGAAGAGCGGGATTCAAGACTTGCTAACGATCCAGAAACAGGCGCTGTATTGATTGCTGTTCATTTTTTCTGTAACGAGATTTTGGATCAAGCAATCACGGGGTAATGATGCGAGAATTTCAAACTGATTTTTTAGAATTCGTAATCGAACATGAAATACTACGCTTTGGTGAGTTTACCTTGAAGTCGGGGCGAGTCAGCCCCTATTTTTTTAATGCTGGATTATTCAACACGGGGCGGAGGCTTTCTTTCCTTGCGAAACGCTACGCCGATGCGATTGCAGATGCCGAGATTGAGTTTGACCTGTTGTTTGGGCCCGCCTACAAAGGCATTCCCTTAGCAACCGCAACGGCAATAGCACTGGCGAACAAGCATGGCATTAATAAGCCTTACTGTTTCAATCGAAAAGAAGCGAAGTCTTATGGGGAAGGGGGGTCTGTTGTCGGTGCCGAATTAACTGGAAACGTCTTGATTGTAGACGATGTCATTACTGCTGGAACTGCGATAAGAGAAGCAGCAGAAATTGTCAATGACAGCGGTGCTATTCTTAGCGGTATAGCGGTTGCGATGGATAGACAGGAAAAAGGCACTGGTAATTTGTCTGCGATTCAAGAGATCGAAGAAAGATACCAAATAAAAGTTGTTAGTATTATTAGCATGCAGGACATAGTCGACTATTTAACGGCATCGAAGGATGGAAAATTACAAGCCTACCTGGATGCAGTAGTTGCGTATCGGAAAGACTACGGCATCAAAACCTGAACATACATCGTTAGGCGATAGTTTCTGACTCCGTTGTTGCGGTGTAGGCTGTCAACAAATTCTTGCTAAGAAAATTCCATTGCACCCCCCAATTATCTAATGGGGAGACATTGAATTCACTTCGTACGAATTGCACCAATCTGCCTTCACAAGAGGCCAGTAGCAGATTTGCCAATACAGCGGGAGAGATTGTAGTTTTCAAATTTTCTCTAATCTGTGCTTCCCGCAGGACTTGTTTCAACTGAGATTCCAGGCGATTGAAAAATTGTGCGATGCGCTCGCGCAATCTTCCCGTTTCCCCTGCGAGGACATCGCCTGTTAACAGGCGAGTCATTCCAGGATTCTTATCGCAAAAAGTAAGCAGCAACAATAGAATGCTTTCACAGCGTGCTTCGGCGCTGGCTTCCTCATTGAGAATTCTGGAGATTCGTGCAAACAGTGTCTCTTCAATGAACTTGATAAGTCCTTCGAACATTCTCGCCTTGCTGGGAAAGTGCCGGTACAAAGCGGCCTCGGAAACACCAACCTCCTTTGCCAGAGTCGCCGTGGTGATGCGTTCACCCGGTGCCGCTTCCAACATGCGTGCAAGTGCTTGCAAAATCTGGTCTTTGCGAGAAATTTTGTTGGATTTATCCATAACTAATTTTTACCGGCCTTATTTGTCCAGGCCGCCTTTGGAAATAAGTGTGCCTACGCCTGCATCGGTGAAAATCTCTAAAAGCACTGCATGCTCGACTCTGCCATCAACTATAGTGGCACTGTGCACGTTGTTTTTGACGGCGTTCAGGGCACACTCTACTTTGGGCAGCATCCCGCCCTGTATTGTTTTATCGGCAATAAGCTTGTCAACTTGCTTAATACTAAGCCCGGTGAGGATTTCTCCTTTATTGTTCTGTACACCTGCAATATTGGTCAGTAAGATCAGTTTCTCCGCCCCCAGGACACTGGCAATCTTACCCGCCACCGAATCAGCGTTAATATTGTAGCTGGCACCTTCACTGTCGGTGCCAATAGGGGCTATAACAGGGATAAAGTCGCTGTTTTTCATTACGTCTAGAATCTCTGTATTTATGCTCACTACTTCGCCAACTTGGCCTATATCTATGCCTTCATCTTCGATTCTTGAGCCCTTCTTCTTTATCTTCAGTTTTTTGGCTCTAATCAGGTTTCCATCTTTGCCGCTTATTCCAATCGCCTTGCCTTGATTCTTGTTTAGCAGGGCTACAATTTCCTTGTTTACCAGGCCACCGAGAACCATCTCAACAACATCCATGGTCTGACCATCGGTCACTCTAAGACCCTCAATAAAATTTGATTCGATATTCAGTCGTTCCAAAACACTGCCAATTTGCGGGCCACCTCCGTGAATGACAATAGGGTTTATGCCAACCAGTTTCATCAGCACCACATCACGGGCGAAACTCTGTTTAAGCGACTCGTCGACCATGGCGTTGCCACCGTATTTGACAACCACGGTACGCCCGGTGAATTTCTGTATATAGGGAAGCGACTCAGTGAGAACTTTGGCTATATTCTTTGCGTTTTTCAGTGATAGCGACATGCTTACATTTTCCGGGAGCAAGAGTCTGGTGCAATATTGAGTACCAGTCTTCGCTGTATTTGTTGCCCTTAATACGGCTCTAAAATTTACTTCCAGGCTCTTGTCTGCGCTACGAACCAGAGCGTTAAACTCACCTTGTATTTCACTCAGCCTGGAGATTGAATCGGCCTCAAAACGAAATAATAACGCAGAGCTTTATTGAATGCTCGTACCAGTCCCCAGCCGTCATCATATTCAACTCTCAAGTCATCCAGAGTGATCACTCTCGCCGCAGGAAATCGTCTTTTCAAGTAGTTGATTCATCAGTTCAAACTTTCGCTCCTCAGCAACAGCAAGTTTGATTTCCTGGATATTTACTCCAGTATCAAATAGCGGGAAAATCTCGTCACTGGTTTTTGTCGTCTTGCTGAGTATCTGCAAAATTCTTGCTGCTACATACAGGCTGTCATCGAAACAGAGCCAATCATCCCTAACAAAGATATGTGCGGCGAACTCTCCGCCAAGGATGGCGCCTGTTTCTAGCATTTTTGCTTCAGGATCAACTTGTGTTGCAATTTGAGTCATATTCATCGCCAAAATTTGTGTAGTGTTATTGTGCTTATCGGTCATTCAACGCAGTGGCAATAAGTCGCAGCATGTTTCTGGCAACACTACTTTTGTTCCCGGTGTCCAATTTCATCTCCGTGGTAGCGGTTAATGCAATAACTGAAATTGAATCACTATTGAAAGTGTCGGTTGCGTTATTGGCAAACAACATATCAAGGTTTTTTCGTTTCAATTTTTTTTTCCCGTTACTCACAATGTCATTCGTTTCTGCGGCAAACCCAACCACAAAAGGCCTGGGCTTTAGTTTCGCAACCTCATTGATGATGTCTGGGTTCTTCACCAGAGTAAGCAACATTGGATCACCGGATTTTTTAATTTTTTCTGACTCGGCCTGAGCGGGGCGATAATCGGCTACTGCGGCTACTCCTACAAACACATCGCAGGTGGTCATGTGCTCAAGAGTTAGCTGCAACATTTCGTCGGCGCTAACGACATCGATTCGGTTGACGCTATCCGGAGTCTCTAAAGCAACGGGGCCGCTGATGAGGGTAACTTTTGCGCCGGCTGACACAGCCTCGGCGGCAAACGCATAAGCCATCTTGCCAGAGCTGTGATTACCAATATAGCGAACGGGATCCAGCGCTTCTCGCGTTGGTCCGCCCGTAATCACAAAATGCTGGCCAGCGAGCAGACCTGTTTCAAATAGGTCGGCGCATAATTCTACTAGCTGAACAGGCTCCAACATGCGGCCTGGACCAACATCACCACAGGCTTGCTCGCCATCCCCTGGGCCAAATAGTTGGTAGCCGCGCTCTGCGAGAATGCTTAGGTTCGACTTAGTGCTGGCATCGGCCCACATGGCTTGATTCATGGCAGGTGCCACCGCAATCTGAGCAGAGGTCGCCAGTACCAGAGTCGACAAGATGTCGTCCGCCTGACCATGACTTATTCGTGCTATGAAATCTGCGGTGGCTGGTGCAATCAGTACCAGGTCTGCCCAGCGTGCCAATTCGATATGTCCCATTGCAGCTTCAGCATCGCTATCCAATAGGTCTAGATGCACGCGCTGACCCGAAAGTGCCTGCATTGTAAGGGGTGTAATGAATTCAGTCGCTGCACCTGTCATGGCCACTCTAACCTCAGAGCCAGCCTTGGTGAGCAGCCTGGTCAACTCGGCACATTTGTACGCGGCGATACCGCCGGTGATGCCGAGCAAGATTCGTTTGTTAGTAAGGCTTAACATGGAGGCCCAATAGATATAGGGTTATTCAAGGGACAGCTAGACTAGCAGTTAGGGAACCTCTGATCAATCCTTGTGCTAGTAATGTTCTATGATCAGAGCTTCGCTGTTATTAAGGTAATCAATTTGGCGGCAGATTAAGGAAATAATCCAGTACAGTCTATTATTTGGTAGTAATCCATGAAAATCACGCGCGAGGGAATTGCTTGATGAGTATAGCGGCTTGGCCAATAGAGGAGAGACCCAGGGAAAAGCTGCTGAGCAAAGGAGCCGCAAGTTTATCAGATGCGGAGCTGTTGGCTGTGCTGCTCCAGACCGGTATCAAAGGCAAGACATCACTGGATGTTGCCAGGGATATGCTAAATCGCTTTGACGGACTGGTGGGTATAATGGCAGCAGACCGCGACACTCTAACGAAGCATCCCGGCATTGGTGTGGCGAAGGCCGCTCGTTTCGTCGCCATGAAGGAGTTGTCTCAGCGTCATATGCTGGAAGGCATAAAATCCAGAGACGTTTTAACCAGCTCCACGGCGACTCGAGACTATTTGCGGGCCAGGTTCAGAGACTGCCAGAGCGAAATTTTCAGTTGCTTGTTTCTTAACAACCAGCACCATGTGGTTAAGTTGGAAGAGCTGTTTAGGGGTACCATAGATGGCGCTGCTGTCTATCCCAGAGAGGTGGTTAAGCGCTGTTTACATCACAATGCAGCGGCGGTAATTCTCGCCCATAACCACCCTTCAGGAGTCGCAGAGCCTAGTCGGGCAGACATTGCAATTACCAACAAGCTGCGGCTTGCTCTACAGACTATAGAAGTTCGGGTACTGGATCATCTGGTGATTGGCAATTCGACGGTGGTTTCCTTCGCTGAGCGAGGGTTATTATAGCCTTGCGAATTACAGTTTAAGTACCATATCCTTCAAAAACAGCAATAAGCAGCAAATAGTTGTGCTCATGGCAATTCTGGCATCGGTCGATGGCTGGCTCTCCCGCGATTATCTCTCCCGCGATTATCTTGCTATTAACACATCGTTCTGGTATAAAACGCAGCTATTTTTTGAACCTGGGAACCTGGTTCTGTTTCCTGGCCTTAGCAACGCAAATAGTCGAAAGAAACAGGCAATTCGCTGATTGAAATGAACCAGATTTATTTGGAAACTCTATTTTTAATATACAGCTAACTGACACGAGGCAGCAAAATGTCCAGGGTTTGTATGGTGACTGGCAAGAGACCAGTTACAGGAAACAATGTTTCCCATGCACACAATAAGACAAAGCGTCGATTTTCGCCAAATATTCATACTCACCGGTTTTGGGTTGAGTCTGAGAAGCGATTTGTAAAATTGCGCTTGTCGACAAAAGCCATGCGTATTATCGATAAAAATGGCATAGATGCAGTCCTTGCGGATATTCGAAACAATGGCATTCGCGTATAAGCGCGCTTTGACTAAGTCAAAAATTAACGAGCAAAGATTATGAGAGACAAGATTAAACTGGTTTCAAGCGCCAAGACTGGCCACTACTACACCACAGACAAAAACAAGCGAACTATGCCAGACAAGATGGAAATAAAGAAATTTGATCCAGTGGTTCGCAAGCACGTGACCTATAAAGAATCGAAGATCAAATAGGTTTTAGGCGACAAACCTGGGAACAAATTTCGTATTCCTGATTACAAGAAAGCCGGAATTTTCCATAAAGGAAACCCCCGGCTTTTTGTTGTCCAGCGATAAAGCCCTGACAAACAAACTGGTGGTTCGTCACCATGTTAAGTTCTAGCTTCAGCCTGATTCGCATTATATTGATTAAGGTTTATTTTCCTTTGCCAAGTTGTTTAGTCAGTTTTTTAGTGTTTGCAAGCAGTTTAGAATCTCCCTCAAATTCTTTCTTCAACTTTCCGACGGTTGTGGAAACGGTTCCGTAACGTTTCAATTTGAAAAGTTTAGCGATTGATTGCAGCGTAACGGCGGACAGTTCTTGGCAGAGATACATCGCTACCCACCGTGGCACATTTTTTGACCCTGGGCCTCGTGACGCTTTATAGATGCTGGCTTCTGAAACTTTGAATTGTTTTGCAACAGCGCTAATGATTTGCTTACAAGATGGCCGCCATCTTGCGTGGGTACCGCGTGATACACCCCTGGCTGCAGTTGCAGATTTTTTCTTCTGTGCCATTTTACGAAATTTGTCATCACCTAATACGGATGACTGATTTTTCTTGCCGTAGAAATGGGCGAGTTCTTCCGGAACGCCCTGTGCTACCAGTTTCTTGTAAGCGGCGCGACGCTTTGCCGCCGTTACATTCAGTTGTTTCAGCGTTTCGTCTTTACAAAACCAGGTTGTGGTTGGATACATGATAAACTGCATCGGGATACTCAATTCGCAGAGGTCTGACCATCTTAATGTTCTCTTATAGAAAGCGATAGAATTAGAACTGACCCTTTGAGAAGTTAGCGCGTATAGTTAACGTAATTGTACAAGCGCGTCAACAGTATTGAACTTGAACTGTATTGAACTTGAACTATTGGATTTTTTGAATTACAAGCACAGCATTCAAACGTTCGAATGTGTCACTGTGAGACCTTTGCACGAAACCACAAGAATTTGCGTTAAATATTTGCGATAATAGGTTCAAGCACTATACCCCACCACTCTACCCCTTGGAGGAGAAGAAATGGCCTGGAAAAACCTTACGCAACGCAGTTTGGCGGATGGCATGCTGATCGAGCATGATGCCCTCAAAGAACTGGATGGTGTGCACGAATTAATCGATTGGTCGCGCCTTGAGCAACTGCTTTCAGGTATTCATGCAAGCCCTCGGGGCGAGAAGGCCTGGCCACCATTGATGATGGTTAAAGCGTTGTTGCTACAAAGCTGGTACGGGCTCAGTGATCCGGCACTGGAAAAGCAATTGGCGCGAGACCTGCTGTTTCGTCGCTTCACCGGTCTGGACATTTCAGAATGTGTGCCGGATCACGCGACGTTGTGGCGGTTTAGACAAACGCTGGAGCGCTTATCCTTGATGGATGCGTGCCTGGGTGAGATCAACACTCAATTGAGCGAACAAGGGCTTTACATCCAATCGGGAGGGGTCAGTATTGTTGATGCCAGTGTGATTGAAGCGAAGCAATGCCGTCCCCACAAGAACCAGGAAGGTCATTCGACCCAAGACCCCGAGGCCGGCTGGAATGTGAAAGCCGGGTCGGATGGAAAGCGCAAAAGCACATATGGGTATAAGGCGCACATAAATGTGGACGAAGCTGGGTTCATCAAGTCAACCGACTACAGCCCGGGTAATGTACATGATTCCAATTACTTTACGGATTTATTAAGCGGCGATGAGTCGGCGGTTTATGCGGATAGTGCTTATCGTAGTCGGGCTCACGACCAGTGGCTGGCGGAGCGACAGATAGATAATCGGATCATCAAACGTGGCTATCGGAACAAGCCGTTGGATGCACAGGGGAGGAAGTTTAATCGGCTTCATTCGGGGGTGCGCTGTACGGTGGAACGTGTCTTTGGGGTGTTAAAGCTACACTACGGGATGGGCAAAGCCCGCTACCTGGGTTTTGGCCGTAACCGCACGCGCTTTGAGTTGATGTGCGTCGCCCACAATATCAAGCGTGGTTTATCGATTCAGCAGGCAAGTTGTGCCTAAAAAATGAAACAGGGGTGGAAAGATGGGCTAATCGGCCAACAATTACGGCTGATGGAGTGCTTTTTGGGCATTTTTATCAAAAAAGACCCGTTTGAAGAAATGAGAGACTGTGTAGTGTGTCCGTGCAAAGGTCTCACTGTAAAGGTAATACTTTTACTTATTGTTCGAGCAGAAAAAGAGATTCATGATCCTTTGAATAACTGCATGTTTTACCAAGAATTGGAAACAAATAGTTGAAGGGATTTTATTCGGGGCGTTGCGCTGTAATAAGGACCCGTTTTGGTGCAGGCAAGCCTTCAATGGTGATGTCGAGATTATTTTCAGAAAGGGCATCAACCAGAGAGTCATAAGGCATCCATTCAGTTTTTCTTTGTTCATCCAGAGTTGTTACTGATTCATCTATCACCGAAATTTCTGTCAACCCACAACGTGACAACCATCGAATCAATGTAGGGACACTTGGAATGAACCAAACATTGCTCATGCGCGCGTATTTTCTCTCCGGGGTGAGACAATGGCCCTCGTCTCCATCAACGCAAATGGATTCAATTACCAGCTCACCTCCTGGCCGAAGACAGTTTTTTAATTCCAGAATGTGATCTATGGGGGAGCGACGATGATAAATCACCCCCATTGAAAACACCGTATCAAAATAGTTGAGAGACCCAGGTAATTGCTCTAAAGAGAGAGGTAGAACGAATATAGGGGGAGTTTTGGCAAAGTGTTTCAACAACCAAAATTGCGCCACATAGGCGATATGTGGATCTATCCCTAATACCAGTTCAGCACCAGCTTCCAGCATGCGAAAGCCGTAGTAGCCATTTCCGCAGCCAACATCCAGCACTTTACCAGATTGCAGGGGAGAAATTCGATCAATAAGCCGGTCCCATTTGAGGTTAGAGCGCCACTCTGCATCCAAATTGATACCAAAGAGGTCAAATGGTCCCTTGCGCCAGGGTATGAACAGGCCTAACTGTTGTCTTAATAAAGCCAGGGTTTCCGGATTGCAATCGGCAGCGTTGCCTATGCATACCTTGCCTCCAAAGGAGAGCGAACTTGCTTGTATTGAGGGCAGTTCTGCCAGCCGGGCTCGCCATCTGGGAAAATCCCCGTGTTTGATTTGTTGCAGATAGTGCTCCTGTGTAAAGGGGAGCAGAATCTCCAGGGCCGAATCTTCAATAAGTGTCTGTAGTGAACTGAGTTCCATAGCGAACTATTTGAAGGCGACCATAGAGGCAAAATTGAAGCATTGAAACCAGACATCTATGGAATGAAATCCAATTTGGTGCAAGCGATCTTGATGGCAAGTAAGAGTTTCAGGTAGTAACACTTTCTCTAAGGCTGATCGTTTCTGACTAATTTCAAGTTTGCTGTAGCCCATATCTTCCTTGAAGCGATGATACATCTCGATAAATAGCTGGTTTAGCGTTTCATCGGGAAAAGTAATCTTCTCTGAAATTATCAGTACTGCTCCTGAGCGCATGCCACCGTAAATCCTGGTGAGTAGCTCGGCTCGATCAGCAAGTGGAATAAATTGCAGCGTAAAATTCAGTATCACCACAGAAGCATCAGCAATTTCCACATCCTGCAAGTGTTCGCAACGGCACTCTACGGTATCAGAAAACTGAGGCAACTCCAGCAGCTTCTCTTGTAGCCGCTTGATCATGGCTGCCGAGTTATCTATAGCCACTACTGAATAATTCTGACAATCAACTCGGCTTGCGGCAGCCAGGGTGGCACCTCCCAGGCTGCAACCCAGGTCGTATATTTTGCTATGCTCTTGGCAGTAGCGTTCAGCCAGTATCCCTATCATGGCAATAATGCTGTTATACCCCGGCACAGAGCGATTGATCATGTCTTCGAATACATTGGCAACCTGCTCATCGAATACGAAATCACCCGGTAGCGGTTTCCCGGCAAATAAACGATCTTTACTTCGAGTAGGTTCTGTCATAGCGGGTTGATCAATCTACTGACGGCTGGAAAAAAAGCACACCAGCCTATCGGATTTAACACTCTGCTCCACTACTTTTCTCCTGCCGCTTTATCTCTTGCTTTAACCAGTGCATTATCCGCTAATCCATGTCACATTCAAATGCCAACGCGTCTTCCCTGCTTGTGACAAATATTGAGTATCTTGCGAGTTTGCAGATAGAACACGGAGTTTTGGATCTGGCGTGCGGACAGGGAAGAAATGGTTTATTTTTAGTTAGCCATAATGTTCCGGTGGTATTTGCAGATAATAATGAAGCTCACCTACAATCAATCTTACTGGTATTGGAATCAGTCACTGGCAAGGCAAAGTATAGTGAGTGTTGGCTGGTTGATTTTGAAGCAGAAGGCGATGATCTCCTGGCTGGAAAAAGTTTCGATGCAGTAATGGTGTTTAACTATCTGCACAGACCTTTGTTTGCCTCGATTAAGCAAGCTATTCGACCAGGTGGTTTGATAATTTACGAGACTTTCACTGTGGAGCAGAAACAATATGGTCGGCCAGGCAATCCAGACTTTCTGCTACAACCAGGAGAATTGCGCGAAAAATTTGAAGGCTGGGAGATCATTAAAGATCTTGAAGCTGTTGTCTCGGATCCAGATCGCGCTGTGGCGAGGCTGATAGCTAGAAAGCCAAGAAATTAAGTGAGAGAAATGAGTAAAGCAAAAATACTACCTCTGAATTTTGGCGGCAGAAGCGAGTTACTGGCTCGACCCTTTGAATATGAAGTGCTACGTGGCAAACGCAAGACCCTTGCTCTCTATATTAGGCATAAAAAGGTAGTAGTCCGTTGCCCGCTGCGTGCGTCAAAGGCAGAAATAGAGGAATTTGTCAGCTCCAATCAGGCCTGGATTCAAGGACGTCTGCATGAAGAATCTTTACGCGACAAAGAAGCCTTGCGTATTGAGAACGGAGCGAAGATTTTTTACCGAGCTCGAGAACGCAGCATAGTCTTTAAAGAAGGGCGTAAAGAAAGAATTATGGTAGTGGGCGATGAATTTGTCATGCAGGGTCATAAATTGACCCCCTCTAAAGCCCAGGTTCAGGTTGAAGATTTTCTAATCGATAAGGCGAGTCAATACATCTTGCCCAGGGCCAAAGGTTTGGCGCGGCATCTAGGGGTCGAGCATAAAATTACCGAGATCAGACTTAGAAAGACCAAATCCAAATGGGGGCACTGCACCTCGACAGGAATACTTCAGTACAATTGGCTAATCATGTTGGCGCCTTACAGCATCATCGATTACATGATCACGCACGAAGTGTGCCATCTACTGCACATGGATCATTCGGCACGTTTCTGGAACCAGGTTGAAGCAATATGTCCAGAGTGCGACCATTATGTCAGGTGGCTAAAAGAACATGAGCATCGGTTTTGGTTCTAATGCCCGATCACAGATTACAAATGCTGACTGCGGTTTGTTCGTGAGCCTAAGATTTCACTCGAAATAACAAATCCCAAACACCGTGGCCTAGACTTCGACCTCGTCGTTCGAACTTGGTGACAGGTCTGTCTGGTTCTAGCCAATAATTATCTGAACCATTGATGTTTTCTATTTGAGTGTTTCCCTGTAAGACTTCCATCATGTGTTCAGCGTAAGCCTGCCAATCCGTCGCAAAATGAATATCCGCTTCGGGTTTCATTTTACTTAGTAGTAAATCGATGAATTCCGGTTGCACCAATCTGCGCTTATTGTGACGCTTCTTTTGCCAGGGGTCTGGGAAAAACAACAAGAGCCTATCGATGCATTGATCAGGTAGTCCAAACTCCAATATCTCTCTTGCATCGTGGCAAACTATTTTCAGATTGGACAGTTGATTCTCTGCTATACCATTCAACAATTTTCCAACCCCGGGTTGATGAACCTCAATGCCAAGGAAGTTCAATTCTGGATGCATTTTTGCCATGTCCAGAAGAGAGTCCCCCATGCCGAATCCAATCTCGACGGTCAATTTTTGTGATACCGCAAAAATCGAACCTGGGTCGATTACTTGATTCCGGAATTCCACAACGTACCGTGTCCAATAACTATCGATCGCTTTTCGTTGCGCATCGGTAAGACGTCCAGAGCGAATTACGTAACTTCGGACCGGCTTTTTCTGCTCGCGTGAAGTTGGATTAGACAAGTGGTTCGTTATCAGTTGCTTTCAAAAGTTGGAGACGATTAGTTGGACATTAACGTCAGTGCTAAGTTAGAAGAACGTTCCATTGACAGGGGATGAAGCGCTAGCATATAAGCGTTTGGGCATCCTGCCGGCGAGATAAGCCTCACGTCCAGATTCGACCGCCTTCTTCATGGCCGATGCCATCATCACGGGATCTTGTGCCTCAGCGATGGCTGTGTTCATAAGAACACCGTCGCAGCCTAGTTCCATCGCAATACCGGCATCGGACGCAATACCCACCCCGGCATCAACAATGATTGGTACTCTGGCGTTTTCCAGAATCATGCGGATATTGTAGGGGTTTCGAATTCCCAGGCCTGAGCCTATCGGTGCTCCCAGTGGCATCACCGCTACGCAGCCAATTTCTTCTAATCGTTTTGCAATTAAAGGATCGTCACTGGTATACACCATAACATCGAAGCCATCGTTGACCAGAGTCTCGGCGGCGGCCAAAGTTTCAGTGACATTCGGATACAGGGTTTTTTGATCACCTAACACTTCCAGCTTTACCAGCTTATGGTCATCCAACAGCTCTCTTGCCATATGACAAGTACGTACAGCATCTTCAGCGTTATAGCAGCCAGCGGTATTTGGTAGAATGGTGTACTTTTCGGGAGATATAACATCTAACAGACTTGCTTTATCGCCGTTCTGCCCCAGGTTTACTCGGCGTATAGCGACGGTTATTATATCAGCACCACTTTCTTCCAGCGCTGCTAAATTTTCTTGAAAGTCTTTGTATTTACCACTGCCAATAATGAGCCTGGACTGGTATTCAACACCCGCCACCGAGAGTGTTTGTTGTTGCTTGTTCATATCTGTTTCCATTTCTTATCCGCCGCCAATTGCCTGAACGATTTCGAGCTTATCGTCATTCTGGATAATAGTTTGTTGGAATAGGCTACGCGGCACAATTTCCCCATTTCGTTCTACTGCAATCTTACCATTGTCCAACTGCAAAACTTCTATTAGCTGTTGAAGATTGGTTGCTGGAGCCACTTCTTGTGGAGTGCCATTAACAACGATATCCATTTTTTGTTACCTCTGCGCGTCCAATTTAATCGGGAAATTGTCGCCGCGCAGCAACCCGGACAATGAATGCCCAGGCTGCCAGGAAGCAAAGCCCCCCAGTTGGGGTTTGAGCCATTCAGGGCTGAGTTTTTCGTGCAGAGTATGAGAAGCGAATGCACCGAGAGAAACAGCAACAAAAGCATTGATGCCAGCCAACGTGATTACTAATTTACTCATAATACCTGTATATCTCAGTGCTGTTGTAATGGGATTATAAATTGAAGTCAAAAAAAAGCCGCGAGCTTGTCGCGGCTTTTCAGTTTACACGAATCAGGCTGCCATTTTTGCTTTGATCTTGTTCATGGCATTTTTTTCAAGCTGACGAATTCTTTCAGCAGAAACACCATAGCGATCAGCAAGCTCATGAAGAGTAGCCTTGTTTTCACCTAACCAACGGCTATTCAAAATATCTTTGCTGCGATCATCCAACTCGGCCATGGCACCATGCAAGCTGTTGTTAGTCACTTCTTCCCATTCAGTTTTTTCGATGTTATGTGCCAAATCCGAAGATTGATCTTCCAGGTAATGAGCTGGCGCTTTATAAGCTGACACATCGTCACTGTCCGCATCTGCATCGAAAGCCGTGTCATAGGAAGCCATTCGGCCTTCCATTTGCCGGACAACTTTGGCATCGACACCAAGATCCTTCGCCATGGCTTCAGCTTCTTCATTGTTCAACCAACCGAGTCGCTTTTTCGAGCTACGCAGGTTAAAGAATAGTTTACGCTGCGCCTTGGTAGTGGCGATCTTAACAATACGCCAATTGCGAAGAATGTATTCGTGCATCTCTGCCTTGATCCAATGCACAGCAAAGGAAACCAGGCGAACACCCACTTCAGGGTTAAAACGCTTTACGGCTTTCATCAGGCCGACGTTGCCTTCCTGAATCAGATCCGCTTGAGAAAGGCCGTAGCCGGAATAAGTTTTGGACATGTGCACCACGAAGCGCAGATGCGCGAGAACCAGTTGCCGCGCTGCATCGACGTTATCTTCATAGTAATACTGCTTGGCGAGCTCAAGCTCCTGCTCTGGCGTCAGCGTAGCAATGCTATTAACTGATGCAATATAAGCAGTTAGATCTTGACCCGGTGTAGTGGGGTCGAAAACTTGTAAACTGTTAGCTGTGCTCATTTTAGAATTCACTCTGTCCTGTGAGTCTGGGTTATGTACCAGGGTTACACACTAGATAGACCGCATTTTAGCATTCAAACTTTCCCTTCGCCAATAATACTATTTTGTTGTACGGCCCACAGATCCTGAGCTCCTGCCAGTTCCTCTGTTTGTTAGTGTGAATTTTGTTCCCTATACAGGTTCTAAAGACGCTAGCGCCGGGTTAAACATTGGGGCTATTATCGATTTTTCAAGATTTGCGGCACCTGAACTCGCTAAGGTCAGGCATCTCATGGGTCTATGCCGCGAATATGGCGCAGACTCGCGGCTAAGGCGGCAGCCCAGTCGACTGTGCAGCCGCCATAGAGTAGTCCAGTGTAGAGAAACGGCCTTGCGGCGAACATATTATTGCCTCCGGCTAACCTAATTACCCTAATTTCGGCTTTTCGGTTCTCTATCGCCTGCGGAGAGGCATCAGTCGGGGTAATGACAATCACCCCTGGAAGCGGATTTGTCGTAATTTCCGCTGGCAAATTCTCCAGCCCTGCCGAAGAAGCGAATTCATCTAAATCCTGGGTCGGTGAGACATGGCTGGTAGTAGGTATGCCACTTCGGGTTAGTAAGTAATCACTAACTTATAATCCATTGCTGCTATTGACGTTGTTTTGTAGATAAGGGATAACTTGATCATTCAGAAAAAAGTGCATCGACAAATTCTTCGGCGTGGAAAGGGCGTAAATCATCAATTTTTTCACCCACCCCAATAAATCGAATGGGTAGGGATAACTTTTTAGCCAGCGCGAAAACCACGCCACCTTTTGCGGTGCCGTCCAGTTTGGTCAAAGCAATCCCAGTAAGTTTCGTTGCTTTATCGAAACTTTCGGCCTGGCTAAGTGTGTTTTGCCCTGTGGTTGCGTCTAATACCAGCAAGATTTCGTCAGGCAATCTTTGATCCAGCTTTTTCAATACGCGAACAATTTTTTCAAGTTCGTTCATTAAATTATCTTTTGTGTGCAAGCGACCAGCTGTATCGGCGATTAACACATCAACCTGTTTAGCTTTGGCAGACTGGTAGGCGTCAAATATTACCGAGGCACTGTCGGCTCCAGTGGCTTGCGCTACAACTGGCACCGAATTTCTATCGCCCCAAACCTGTAGTTGTTCTACTGCGGCTGCTCTGAATGTATCTCCGGCCGCCAACATTACGTTTGAGCCTTGTGACTGATAGAGTTTTGCCAGCTTGCCTATAGAGGTAGTCTTGCCCACCCCATTTACACCCACCGTCAAAATCACGAAGGGCCTGGATTCGGAACGAATAATGAGTGGCGCATCGCAGGCTAGCAGAATGTCTGCCAGCTCACTTCTGAGTGCGGCCATGAATTGTTTGGGGTCGGCTAACTGTTTGCGTCCGAGTTGTTGTTTCAGGTTATTGATGATTTTATCTGTCGCATCAATGCCAACATCGGCGGAGAGCAATTGAGTTTCTATGTCTTCCAACAAATTAAGATCGATGGATTTCTCACCGAGTATGATTTCTGCCAGGCCATCGCTGAATTTGTCGCGAGTGCGGCTTAGCCCTTTTTGTAACCGGGAAAATATTCCGGCTTGCTCCATATTCTGTTGCTCTACAGATTCAGAATCGGTTGTTGTTTCGACGACTTTATCCAGGCTTTTGTCTTTATTTTCGCTGGAATCCGAAGTTGGAGACTTCTGTTTTTTACCCAGGCCAAACATGGTGTTAATACGCTGCCAATTACAAAATTCAGGTTCGCTATGCTACCACACATGTGCACAAGGCCCAGCAATGAGAAGCTTTGGCCTTTGCCAGGCTGGCTGCTGAAAATGCGCCGGGTAAAGTCCAATTCCGTTAAATGAAAACCTTGTAGGGGTTCACTTGCCAGCCTGTTTTCACTTACCGATGAAGTGATAGGCTTGGGGTTTTTGGTAAAAGATAGAAGTGCAATCTCTTCTTTCTGAGGCAGATAATCAGACATGCAAAAACCCGCAAACGGCCGACACAACAGCGTGCGTATCATTGCTGGCGAATACAGAGGCAGGAGACTGGAATTCCCTGAAGTGGACGGCCTTCGACCCACTTCAGACCGTATTCGAGAAACACTCTTCAATTGGTTACAGGATAGAATTCAGGGTGAGACCTGTTTGGATTTGTTTTCTGGGAGCGGGGCGCTTGGATTTGAGGCCCTCTCACGTGGGGCGAAACAAGTTGATTTCGTAGAAAAAAACAGAATTGCTGCTAACGGGATAATAAAAAATCTAGAGCGCTTTGATGTTTCCCAGGGCGCACTGCATTGCGATGACGTGTTGCTCTGGCTTGAAGCCCAACAGCAAAGCATGCCCCGTTACGGCTTAGTTTTTCTGGATCCCCCTTTCCATGCGAATCTCGTCGCGAGCATTTGCCCCAAATTGGATGCATCGGGCTTGCTAAAAAAGAACTGCCTGGTGTATGTGGAAGTTGGAAATTCATCGGACTTCGAACATGTTCCAGAAACGTGGCTTAGGACAAAAAACAAGAAGGCTGGGGCAGTTAACTACAACTTGTATGAAATTCGGTGAGTAATAGCTAAATATGACAACTGGCACTCTGAATAATGATTTTCTACCAGCCTGGTGGTTACCTGAGGGGCATAGCCAAACTCTGTGGAGGAAAATTTCACCACCAAAACCGATTGCACACAAACGCCAACGAGTTGAGTTGGGCGATGGTGACTATATTGATCTCGACTGGGCCGGAAAAGTTGATCCGGCCTCATCAAAAAATGAAATCATTGTATGTTTACTGCATGGCCTGTGTGGCTGTTCGGGCTCTCCCTATATATTGGTCATGCAGTCTGCTCTAGCGGCGCAGGGTATTGCCTCTATGGCGATAAATTTCCGTGGTTGTAGTGGCGAAATGAATCGATTAGCCAGGGCCTACCATTCTGGTGTTTCTGAAGATGTTGAAGAAGTCTTTAAGAAAGTATCCATGGAATATCCGAACCACAAATTTGCATTCATCGGTTATTCCTTAGGTGCCAATGTACTACTAAAATGGTTGGGAGAGATAAGGTCTCGCCCCAGTATTCGAAAAGCCGTAGCGGTTTCTACGCCCTTTTCACTGGAATACTGTTCCAAAGCAATGTTAACAGGCGTGAGTCAAATTTATGGGCAGTATTTTGTACGGCGGCTACTAAAAGATTTTCAATCCAAACAGGCGCGTTTACAACAGATCAGGCCGGATCAGGCGAAACTTATTGCGGAACTAGGTGTTACAAACAACATAAATTCGATCTGGGAGTTTGATGATAAAATCACGGCACCATTACATGGTTTTAGCAGCGCGGAAGATTATTACCGGAAGTGCAGCAGTTCAGGTTTTCTTAAATCCAATGCCACCGAAACTCTGCTGATTCAGAGTCGGAATGATCCGCTGATACCAATAAAGTCAATACCCTCACAGGAGAGCTTGCCTGCTTCAGTAAAGTTACTGCTTACAGATAAGGGGGGCCATGTTGGCTTTATCTCTTCCAGCAAAGAAAACTGGCTGGAACAGCGAATACTGAATTTCATACAGGCCTGATTGAACCAGGAAAATCGTTTGATAGATGGAGCACTGACCATCTGTATGAAGACTCGCTGGCGACTTGCAGTAGACCATGACTTCCCTACAGCGCTGTCTTGACAGGCTAACCCATGCCTGCGAAAGTGCGTCTTGATGCTAAAACAGGCCTCGATTCGTGAGATCACAAGCCGTCTTATGGTGAGCCTGTGACAAATGAGAATAATATGAGAATTGCCGTTTATCCAGGAACTTTTAATCCGATCACTAATGGTCATACGGATTTAGTCGAGCGAGCAGCGGGCTTGTTTGACAAGATAATCGTAGCGGTGGTCGGTCACAACCAACAAAAGGCCAATACCCTGCCAACAAGCGAGCGGGTGGATTTGGCAAATAAAGTGTTGAGCCACCTAGACAATGTCGAGGTTATAGCCTTCGACAGCTTACTAACGGAGTTTGTTAAAGAATATGATGCTAATATTATTTTGCGTGGCCTACGTACCGTGGCAGATTTTGAGTACGAGTTTCAGCTTGTCGGTATGAATAGAGTCTTGGATCCAAGTATCGAAACAGTGTTCCTCGCGCCGGCCGAACACCTCTCTTACATCTCATCTACCCTGGTACGCGAGATAGCTTCCTACGGGGGCGACATTTCCAAATTTGTTGATCCAGTTGTAGTTGAAGCTATGCTCAAACAATAGTTATAGTTACTGTGTATTTCATAAGCCTGATTACCAATCGCTACAACTGACAGGATCATCGCTGACATTTAGGGCAATACACTGTGCTGCGTTGTCCCTGCCGGATTTCCTTCAGCCTTCGCTGACAAATATTACAGGGCTGATTTTTACGGCCATAGACTTGGAGCGATTGTGAGAAATAACCCGGATCGCCGTCGCTATCGGTAAAATCGCGCAGAGTGGTTCCGCCTGCGTCAATGGCTCTCTGTAACACTTGCTTGATACATAGCACCAGTTTTTCATAACGGGGCTTTGAAATTTTTCCAGCGCTTCGTTTTGGATTTATGCCTGCCAGAAAAAGCGCTTCGCTCGCATAAATATTTCCTACCCCTACAACAATTCGACTGTCCATAACGAAAGTCTTGATTGCTGCACTTCGTATTCGACTTTTTTTGTATAAATAGTTGGCATCAAATCCTTTACTTAATGGTTCTGGCCCTAAGGAAATCAATAAAGGGTGTTGATCCATATTGTTCTTTTGCCAAAGCATGCAGCCAAATCGACGTGGATCGGTGTAGCGAAGGATCTTTTTATTCGCTAGTACAATATCCACATGATCATGCCTGCCTACATCGCGACTTGGACTAACGATTCGTAAACTACCGGACATGCCAAGATGAATTAGTAGCGTGCCTTTTTTGGTTGCCAGCAGTAAGTATTTCCCCCGCCGTGAAACTGAATCGATGGTTTGACCTGGCAGGTCTTTGCAAAGGGCAGCCGTAATGGGCCAACGTAAGTTCCTACGTCTAAGAATTACCTCAGTAACTCGTCGTTTTGCAATATGAGGTTCAATGCCTCGTCGTGTGGTTTCAACCTCCGGTAATTCTGGCAAAGTGACTCCTGAATAATGTGATGGCTAGCAGTCTGCGTAGACTGCTTTATAATCTTTCTCTCAATTCAAAGGAAGTGGGGGATTAGTTTGACCAGTCAATTACTGTTGGGTATTGATGCCGGGGGCACTTTCACCGATTTTGTTCTGGTGGTTCTAGAGCCTGCAGTCTCCGTTCGAGTACATAAAACGCTATCTACGCCTGCCGCTCCAGAACAGGCAATATTGCAGGGAATTGCCTCAATGGGGCTTGAACCACACCTCAGCGATGGCAGACTGCAAATAGTGCATGGTAGTACGGTCGCCACCAATGCCGTTCTGGAGGGGAAATTAGCCCGAACTGTATTTGTAACCAATCACGGCTTTGCCGATATGCTGCAATTGGCGCGACAGACGCGGCCCGAACTCTATGCTCTGGAAACCCCGGCAGTCCCTCCTCCTGTACCCCCCGAACTCTGTCTGGAAACGGGGGGCAGATTGGCGGCAAATGGATCCGTAGTTTCAACACTATCCGAAACCGAGATAAATGAATTAGTGGCAAAAATCGAATCACTGCAACCGCAGGCAGTTGCCATCAATTTACTCTTCTCCTTTCTCGATGACAGTTTTGAGTGTGCAATTGAAACGGCCATTCATGCGGCGGGTATCGACCTGTTTGTCAGTCGATCTTCTAGAGTATTACCAGAGCACAAGGAATACGAGCGCGGAATCACTACCTGGTTAAATGCCGCGCTGGGGCCAGTCATCAGCGGCTATTTGAATGAGTTGCGAGAGCAACTGGGCACGACACAATTACAGGTTATGCAGTCCAGCGGCGAAACAATGTCTGCAAGCATGGCGGCAGAGTCTGCTGTAAATCTTTTATTGTCAGGCCCGGCTGGCGGGCTAACCGCTATTGCCTATCTTGCTCAGCAGCTAGATGAAGCCAAATTTATTAGTTTCGACATGGGAGGGACTTCCACGGATGTCTCTTTATTCGATGGCAAGATTCGTACCAGCAATGAATCATCGATTTCCCGTTATCCGATTGCTGTTCCCATGGTGGATATGGAAACCATAGGGGCAGGTGGAGGTTCGATAGCCTATGTTGATAGTGGCGGCATGTTGCAAGTTGGACCACGTTCAGCAGGCGCTGACCCAGGCCCGGCCTGTTACGATAGAGGCGGAACAGAGGCAACAGTCAGCGATGCCAATTTAGTTCTAGGGCGGCTACAGTTTGATACCGCATTGGCTGGAAATCTCCAACTCAATGCCGAAAAAGCCAGAGAGTGTATTGACGTATTGGCAAAACAGATTGGTTTATCACTTGAAGAAACCGCCATGGGCATTATCGATATTGCCAATGAGCATATGGCAAAGGCAATAAGACTAATCTCTGTCAACAAAGGGCATGATCCCAAAGATTTTAATCTTGCCAGCTTTGGCGGTGCTGGCGGCCTGCATGTTTGTGCGTTGGCTAAAGCAATGGGGATGCGCAGAGCAATAGTCCCTGTTCACGGCGGGGTGCTTTCGGCCCTGGGTATGGTGGTTGCCGAACAAGGACGTCAATTTTCTAGAACTTTAAACCTGAAATCAGGATCAATAGATGAGAAAAAACTAGATCACCAATTTGTCACCCTGGAACAACAGGGCATAGCGCAGTTGGAGATGGAAGGGCTTAATGTATCAAACCTTATTCTAAGACGCAGCGCTGAGTTTAGATACCGTGGTCAATCCTACACCTTGAATATTGACTGGCTGGGCCTGAATCAGTCGGTTGAAGCTTTTCAACAACTGCACCAACGACGTTATGGTTACCGTCACCACAGTGCAATTGATCTGCTCACCATTCGAGTTAACGTGGCCACTCGCAAGAATTCTTTTCATTTGCCGGAAATGAGCGCTAAAGAGCGTTGCAATAATATTCATTATAGTAAGGTTCATGTTCATGGTGAAGTAGGTGAAGCAATATTATTGACACGGGCCAGCATGCAACAAGGTGAGTCGGTTCAAGGTCCTGCGATTATCATGGAGTATTCTGCGACAACTTTTGTCGAACACGACTGGGTCGTCAAAGTGGACAGGTTTGGCAACTTGATCTTGAAACAGCAAGCTCAGGCCGTCAATATAAAGGCAGATGTGTCAGTTCGATAATTTAAACTCGACAGGCACCAAGAAGAGACGGATTTGCCTGAGTTCATCATACTAGTAGCTCACTGGCATGTAATATTGCTTAGGAGTTATTTACAGGCCAAATTCTCTGGTGTTATAACTAGGTAGCTTTGTGGATCGATTCCTGGCTATGATTAGTTACAGTTTCCGGCGATACTCCAGGTTCGCTGAACGCGGGAACGCTGGATTCGATCCGTGTTGATTACTATTAGACGGCCAGGGAAACAGGCATACACCGGCGTTACCATGAGATCACTTTTTTTTATTTTAGGACCCATTCCTACCGGCCTAATTGCGTTTTTAACAGCCTGCCATGTTATTGCACAAGAGCCGCTGGATACGGCGGAATCTGTTGATTCCAATCAGCGCAGATCGCCAGTGCTTTATATAGACAAACCCGTTGCGATAGAGGCTGGTGTTGATCCAATTATGCAAACGATCGAGCCTAGACCAGAGCCAGAGCTGGATCCGGAGTTCGATCAGCGTGTTGATAGTATACGACTGTATAATTCGGTGGTTTCAGAAATCGAACTAAACGGCGGGGCTTGGGACAGCAATTTGGTGGAAAAACTCTCTTCTTTGGGAAAGTTACAGCAACAACAAGGCGAGCACTTAGCGGCCATAGCAACATTCGATAGGGCAATTCACGTCAATCGTATTAATTCTGGCCTGTATACCCTGGAGCAGACGCCGGTAGTTGAGCAGCTAATCCAGAGCTACATGGCCTTGGGTGATTGGGAACAGGCGGATACCTATAATAGATATCTGTACCATGTTCAGCAAAAAGCTTTTGGAAGTGACGATCCGCGCCTAATCCCGGTGCTCGACAGAATGGCGACTTGGAATGTTCAGGCCTTTAGCATTGGCTATGGAGAGTTTTTGGGTATCAGATTGCGCGAAGCCCAGATCATGTTCAACGCAGCGGCACGCATGGTTGGTGTGCATTTCGGCAAGAATGATAAGCGTTTTGTTAATTATCAAAGGAATATAGCCAATTCTGCCTACCTGATTTCCAGAAACCCCGACTTGATCTTGGAGATTGAACGGCCCGAGTACAGAAACACACAGCAGATATTAGCGCAGAAGTTGAATGAGCAGCGCCGCGTACAACCCCCTGGTTTTCGAACGGGTGAGCGCGCTTTAGTTGAAATAGTACAACTTTACCAAGAGCAAAATTATGAAGCCTACGCCTTGGCCGAAGCGGTCACTAACTTAGCGGATTGGTACCTGATGTTTGATCGGCGTCGCGGGGCACTGGACAACTACGAATTGGCCTGGCAAATCTTACAGGCTGAGGAAAACGGCGAGGAACTAATTCAGCACTTATTCGGCAAGGTTGCTCCGTTACCGTCTTTCTCTGCCTCTATTGAGACCCCTGCGGCGTTCTATGATGCCAGCGAGGAATCTGACGCGCTTAGATTCGACTTCGCTGATTTGATGTTTGATGTAACCAATAATGGGCTGGTTAGAAATGTTAAGAGCGTGTCAGAAGAGACGGATGCAAATAAGGCACAGCTCAGCAAGTTACGCATTTCTATTCGCTCATCGAGATTTCGACCTCTAATTGTGGATGGGGAGCCGCAGAGATCAAATGGAAATCTCTTCAGGTATCGGTATTGGTACTAAAATTGTGGCGTAAGAGGTAGCATCGAAGGGATTGTCGATGCAGATTAAAGGACTTGGGGCAGCTGTTAAGCCACGGTTAAGGCGCTTTGGATTACTAATAAACAGGCCGGGTTCACTATTCGATGCATCAGAAATGGCATCGATTTGTTTCTTAAAGTTCACATAAAGCGATCAAAAGCCGCTAAAGTCGAGATTCTGCTATCTAACTAGAATTCGAAAACCAGGATTACAAGGTATGAAAATCACGGAACTCAGGAATAATACAGGCAGGCTAGTACTCAGGGTATTAGCGCTGGGGTCAATTATTTTCGGTCTGATCGCCTGCCAATCCAGCAGCAGCAATAGCAGCTCAGCTTCGTTGCCCTCGTCCTCTTCGAGTTCTAGCCCTGGTGGCCCCAGCGCCAGTAGCTCTTCCTCCAGTAGTTCCAGCAGTAGTTCCAGCAGTTCTAGCAGCTCCTCAAACCAGAGCCTTCCTTCTTCCGGTCAGCCCGGTAACAGCGGTCAACAGCAATCTCAAAGCAGTCCCAGCGCAAACACCTCGGGTAGCCAATCATCCACAGGTTCTGCCAGCCCAGGCCTGGAGCCGGGACAATCTGGCCGAGATGGCTCGACGCCGGCTGGTAGACAGAACTCATCTTCCCAATCACAGCAGGGTAGTCAATCAGCAAGTGGTGCTGGTGGTTTTCCAGCTGATTCCGCTGGTAGTAGCCCCGGTCAAGCGGCTGGTTCCCAATCCCGTTTACCCGGCCAAGATGATCAAACCGGTACTGGCAGTGGTAGAGACAGCTCCACAGGCGAACTAGGAAGTGGGGGAAGTAGCGCTAACAATGGAGTATTAGGACAGCCAAGTGGAGATTATAGTCTTGATACACTGCCAGATGGTGTATTAAGTGGTACAAGATCTAGCAGCAACGGCGGCAGTCAGGCAGGAGCCGTAGACAGTGGTACTCAAGCGACTGGCGCGATGACGGCAGCAGAGCGTGCAGCTGTGTTGGATGAGAGATTGCGTCGTGGCTATGAAACTTTTGATGGTTTCATACTGGGAGAACGGGCAAGAGCACAGGCAGAAAGCAATGCGGCGGGTTCATCAGCGACAGGTGGTGTAGCTGGCGGCGGCGGGAGTGGAAGCGGTTCAGCCCAGCCACAAACTATCCCTGAGGCAGACACCTCGCCTGGTGCCGTGTTGGCATCCGCGCAACCACAAGCTGCATCGCCGCCACCGCCAAACGAAACCTTCGCGCCACCAGAAGATATTCCCAGTGGCCGTGACGATGACGTTGTCGCACGACAGTTGCGTGAGGCTGCGATGAGTGAGCCTGACCCGGAATTGCGCGCAGCACTTTGGCAGGAATACAGAAACTACACAGGTTTAGGTGGAGACCAATGAAAGCAAAACTTTCGAAGAATACAATGGGTTTGGTGCTATTAGCAATGTTGGTGGTAGCCTGTAATACCCACACCGTGAAAACCACCAGCTACACGCCAATTGTTCAAGATAGTCAGAATGTCGCTGAAGACTTTCTTTTGGATGTTGGTGTAGCGGTATTTAATCCTGGCATAGACGAGATCAAGAAAAGCGAGGAGGAAACCACAAATCATGAGATACGTGTGGCTGAATCAAGGTACGCACCTTACTTATTAGCGGAAACACTACAGCGCTCAGCCAACTGGGGAATCGTGCGATTAATGCCTAACGGCGAAAGCCCTATGGATGTTTACGTCAATGGCACCATCTTGCAGTCGGATGGGGAATCTATGCAAATGCGCATTACCGTTACAGATTCGACTGGGCGTGAGTGGTATACCAGGGAATACGATGAAGTAATTAGTCAATTCAGTTACGAGCCGGCACAGCGACAACAGGCTGATCCCTTCCAGGCTATTTACAACAAGATATCTAATGACTTATTGGAATACAGGCAACGCAATCTTACAGATCAACAAATTGTAGAAGTTCGAACAATTTCTGAACTTTTGTTTGCGCGTAGATTTTCCCCCGAAATGTTCGACTCTTATTTGACCACTGACCGGCGGGGGAATATGACCATTGTTTCGCTACCAGCTGACACAGATCCAGTTTTGCAGCGCGTACGGGATATCAGAGAACGTGATTTCATGTTTATAGATACCGTTCAGGACTATTACGCGACTTATGTAAGGCAAATGCGTTTACTTTACGATACATGGCGTGAACTTAGTTACGATGAAACTATTACTCTTCGGAAATTGGAAAAATCAGCCAATCGACGTTTCATTGCTGGTGCAGCAGCAGTTGTGGGTGGTTTAGCAGCAGCAACCAGTGGTGGCAACTACGCGACACAAACCGGCGGTGCGGTTGGTGTAGGTGCTGGTGCATACCTTATAAAGAGTGGCTTCGACAAACGAGCTGAAGCAAAAATTCACCAAGAAGCGTTGGCAGAATTGGGCGAGTCATTAGAAAATGAAGTTGCGCCGCGCGTATTTAGTCTTGACGACCGCACCATTACTCTAACGGGCTCCGTCGAAGAACAATATGCCCAGTGGAAGGATATTCTGGCGGATCTTTATGCTTCGGAAATAGGTGATTTTTAATCGGACTATCCATTAGTGGGCCTCCCCACGCACAGAATGCGCTATGTCAGAAAATGATGTCGACAAGATTGACCCTGTTGATTTTGATCACAATGAAAACGCAGTATTCCTACGCCAAACCGCCTCCCTAAAAGCTGAGAAACCTTCAGTATTTGTGTGGCTGGGATTGGGTGGTCTACTACTTCTCGCACTTTTAGTTATTTTTGTGCTCCCTTCTATTGTCTCTGAATATGAATTACCTCTGGAAAGGCGGGTTAGCCTTATTGAGGTACCTGTAGTCAACCCTGCGACAAATGCTGCAACTACCATCTCTCCTTTCGAGGAGGCTCAACGTGCACTACAACGTAAAGACGCGCAAGACGTTTTAGCCGAATTATTGACTAGTCAGGGCGAACTCGATGCGCTTGAAGTATTGCGTTGGGGACAGGAAAATTACGAAACGGCGTTGCAGCAGGCCAGCATTGGAGACGAGTATTATCGAGCTCAGGACTTTATCCTAGCCCGAGAGTCTTATGAAATCGGCAGGGACGGTTTACGTTCCCTGCTGGATTCTGCTTCGACAGTTTTTGCGCAAACTTTGATTCAGGCCGAACAAGCCCTGGCAGTTCCTGATTCGGTGGCAGCACTAGACAAGTTTTCACTAGCCCTGCTGCTTAACCCCGAGAGCCTGGCGGCACAAATTGGCTGGCAACGGGCTCAGACCCTTGACGAAGTAAGCGCATTGCTTAGAAGCGCAGAAAAGTCCTTGGAAGATGGAGAATTCGAGCAGTCCCTCGCCAGCTATAAACGGGTGCTGAGCCTGGATAGCTATAACGAGTTAGCGGCAGAAAAAGTTGGCGAAGTAGCCCAGTTAATTACGGGCAATGAATTCGCCGAGATTATGTCGAGTGGCTATGCCCTGCTTCAGAGTGGCGAGCCAGGACAAGCCATCGCGGCTTTTCAGCGCGCACTAGGGCTTGGTATAAAACAAGGACAAGCTCAAGCCGCAATTATTCAAACAGAAAACGAAATTGCCAACGCCGAAATAAATAGGCTTCGCGAATTGGTAACTGTTGCTGAGCAAAACGAACGATGGCAAGAGGCCGTCGATCAATACGACAATGTCTTGGTAATCGACAACAAGCTTATTTTTGCAATCGGTGGAAGGGACTACGCCGACAAAAGAGCAAGGCTTGATAGGCTGCTGGAACAAGCGATTGCTAACCCAGAACGCCTTTCCGAGAATGCGGTTTTCGAGCAAACTCTGGATGTGTACTACACCGGTAGAGCCATAGAGTCGCCAGGGTCACGGCTTGTAGCGCAGCTCGATAAACTAGAGGTGTTTCTGGAAAACTCCCAAGTGCCCATCGATATTGCTTTTCGGTCCGACAACCAAACAGATGTCAGCCTATTAAGAATCGGAAGTCTGGGCATGTTCGAACAAACATCCTTGTCACTTAAACCGGGCCGTTACGTTGCCGTCGGAAAACGCAGGGGCTACCGAGAAGTTCGCGAAGAGTTTACGGTTGGCTTTGGCTTGACGCCCGAGGCGATAACCATTCAATGTGATGAACGCGTTGTTTCCGCAGGCAGGCGTTGAGTGATGGGCGACGGAGATGACATTAATGATGTAAATAGGGCAACTGACCCTATTATTCCAATCGACTTTACGCCAAATAGTGAAGAGAGCAAGGCTTTTTCTTACAAGTTTAAATGGGCGCATGTGTTTGTCGCGACTTTTCTGCTGATCTCCGTGACAGCCGCTTGGTTCGTATTAACTGCTCGATCAGTGTTTGTGGAAGTGGATCCTGTCACTGCCAAAATTAACATCGACAATGGAGCAAGTTTTAAATTAGGACAGCGCTATTTGATGCGCACCGGCTCTTATCAGGTGACACTCCAGAATGAGGGCTATCACGATGTCGTGACCCGTCTTCTTGTTAGCGCAGAGCAATCACAAACTCATCCTTTTAGCATGCGTAAGCTTCCTGGAATTATTAGTTTTTCCAGTGGCAGTCTAAAGGATGCTCGCGTTCGAATTGACGGGGTAGATATTGGCCAGACACCAGTGGTGGATATTGCTGTTGAGCCAGGAGAGCATCAGCTCTCCATTTCAAAAGATCGCTATCTGGACTACGGTGAAGTAATTACCATTGAGGGCCGGTCGGTAGTGCAAGCTTATGAGGCAAATCTGGAGCCCGCCTGGGCGACAGTTAGTTTGACTACTTCTCCCAGTGGAGCTGACGTATTAGTCGATGGTGAACTAATCGGTAGCACACCAATCAATGCCGAGATTCTGCAGGGACAGCGCGACCTTGTGCTGAAGTTGGTTGGACACAAAGCCTGGCAAGAAGAATTGGATGTTCTGGCAGGAGAGGACTTTTCTGTACCTTTGGTTGAACTCGAGCCGGCCGATGGCTTGTTGTTCATCCAGTCAAATCCAACGGCGGCTAGTGTAATTATTGGTGGAGAATTCAAAGGACTGACACCTTTAGAAGTTGCGTTGTCTCCAGAGCAAAGCCACGAACTGGCTTTTTTCAAGAACGGCTATCACTCCAACACCTTGTCCATTCGAACAAAAGCTAACGAAGAGCGAGACATCGATATTGCTCTCGATCCTATTCTGACGACTGTAAGTATCGTGTCCCAGCCGGAAGATGCTGAGCTTTACGTCGATGGGGAGTTTAGGGGACTGGCGAATCAAACTATTGAACTGATGACCGCGAGTCAGCAGATTGAAATTCGCAAAGCAGGATTTGTTCCTTACTCAACTGAGTTTACTTCTCGCCCTGGATTGGATCAGGTTATCAACGTCGCGCTGAAATCACTTGAGCAAGCGAGACTCGAACAAATAAAACCCATAATTAGCTCGGCTGCGGGGCAAACACTAAAACTGTTTTACCCCGGCGCTTTTACTATGGGAGCCTCTCGTCGTGAAGCCGGTAGAAGGCCGAATGAAAATCTGCGCGATATCAAGTTGGAGCGGCCATTCTATTTAGGTTTACAGGAAGTGACCAACGCGCAGTATCGATTATTCAACGAAGAACACAGCTCAGGCACTCTGGAAGGGCTGACACTGGACAACGAAGCACAGCCGGTCGTGCGAGTAACCTGGACACAGGCCGCCTTGTTTTGCAATTGGTTGAGTGATCAGGAATCGCTTCCACGCTTTTACCAGGTGTCAGGGGGGGATGTAGTGGGTTTCAATCCAGAGTCCATCGGTTACCGATTACCCACCGAAGCGGAATGGGCATGGGCGGCTAGAACTGATGGTAGCGGTAACCAGCTAAAATATTCCTGGGGAGATCAACTACCCCCTGCGGAGAACTCTGGAAATTTTGCCGATATAAGCGCCCAAACCTATTTAGGCGAAATATTGTTCAACTACAACGATGGCTATTTAGCTACCGCACCAGTTGCTTCCTTTAACCCAAATCAATACGGCTTGTATGACATGGCTGGCAATGTTTCAGAATGGGTGCATGACTACTATGGGTCAGTAGGCATTGGCAGTGGAGTAGAGGTTGATCCCCTCGGTCCATTGGAGGGCCGGTTCTACACGATCAGGGGTTCCAGTTGGGCACACGGTTTGGTTACAGAGTTGCGACTTTCGTTTCGTGATTTCGGCGAAGAGCTTCGAGACGATGTGGGTTTCCGAATAGCCCGTTATTTGGAGGACTAAGACAATGCACAAAGTATTGTTCAGCACGGTATTCCTTTGTCAGCTCTCCTTGGCGGCAGAAAATGAATTGTCCGCAAAAGAAACAGAGCAACTGGCTCCGACTTCGCCCCAGGCAGAAGCTGTTGTTGAACAAGAACCCGAACAAGAAATTTTGGATGATGACAGTGATTTGACTGCCGCGGACATGACAGAAACCAACGAAGTAAAGGAACAAACATCCGGCAGGTTTATTCCAACCGAAGAAATTTCTCAGGATCTGGGAGTCTCTTTTCCTGCGGATATTTAGATTGAGATTAAGTCAGCTAAGGTGATTAGTATGAAGCGAAGGTTGTTATCGGAAGCACTGTATCAGATTGCCGCGTTGATTATTGCAGTTATACTAGTACACGCCGCCTATGTGGCGGTGATACGACCTAATGCAGAGTTGATTCAAGAACAACAAAACGTCCTGCAGGAAATCGATCCTAACTTCGTACCAGAACGCTCAGTCTATATCATCTTGAAAGATTTTGAGCAAGAAACGTGCATCATACTTTTGCTGTGGGCCTTATCAATTATTGGCATGAAAACCCAGCAAACACTTCGAGAGCGCTCCCTGCTAGATCGAACGCTGTTGCAAGTTTCCGATGGCATGAGCATATTACCGCAGGATGCACGAAACTACGCCAGGCCAGTACAGGCTTTGCCAGAGGCGGAGCGCCAATATTTGCTGCCACGGGCGCTGCTGAGCGGCTTGCATCGGTTTCAAACCACAAGAAATATCCAGGATGTAGCCACCACGATAAAAGATGCTTGTGACACAGAAGCTGACCGCATGGAAACCGAGCTGACCATCGTTCGTTATATTGCCTGGGCGATTCCTTCGATTGGATTCCTGGGAACAGTACGCGGTATTGGTACCGCTTTGGGACAGGCATATCAAGCGGTTAGTGGAGATATTGTTGGCGTGACCGTTAGTCTTGGCGTGGCGTTTAATTCAACGTTTGTGGCTCTGGTAGTTAGTATTCTGCTCATGTTTGTTCTTCATCAGCTGCAATTAATACAGGATCGTTTGGTGCTGGATTGCCAGAATTACTGTGACGCAAGAATGCTTAGGCACTTGCAAGTGCCAGAGAGGGATGAATAGGCATGAGTCTAAAGGTTATCGAGCTTAATGATAACGCCTTACGAGTCGGCGACGAATCGGGGATATTGGCTGAAAGCCCTGGTTTTGCTTTGGCTGTGGGCAAGCAATTAGAATTGGGCGAGCCAGCTAAGCAACAAGCTCGAATTCAGCCTACAAACAGTTACAACAAATACTGGCATGAGCTTAGTCTTGATCCGATCTCCCATGCTCAAGGTGTTCGCCATTTTGCGGATATAGCATACGCGCAGCTGCTGCACCTGGCAGAGGTTGGGGAAATCGACGGAGATGTTATTTTTGCTGTCCCAGGGAATTTCACTCAACAGCAGTTGGCAATATTACTTGGTCTTTCCAAACAGAGCCCCTTTCAAGCAGTAGGGATGGTTGATTCAGCACTTGCCGCTGGAATATCCTCTATCCATAGCCTGTCGTTAATTTATGTGGAGATGCAGCTGCATCAGGTTGTGTTAACGAAACTGGTAAACAGTGACAATAAACTGCTTAGAGAATCGGTAATTCAGCTACCCGGCGTGGGCAGTCAGAATTTCATGGACTTGATGATGCAGTTGGCCACTGGATTATTCATTCAGCAATGCCGTTTCAATCCACAGCACGATGCAGAGTCAGAACAGCAACTCTACAACGCACTTCTGCACTGGCTACGTCAGGATGAGACTGATCAGAGCAGTTTGATATTAGAGTTGAAGGCCAATGCAGCGGTGCATACGGCGAAGATGCCACGGGAAAGTTTGATCAATAGTCTTGCTGGATATTATAAGAATATCGAGCAACAGATTGCCGAATTAGTTAGCGCTGGTGATACCAAAATATTACTAAGTAGCGGATTCGAAGAACTGCCGGGTTTTAGCGCATCATTGGATGCCTACAGTCATATTGAATTATTACCAGCTAACGCAATTAGTGCAGCTAGTTTGCGACATAAAGATTCCATAATTTGCAGCACAGATCAGATTCATTTAGTCAGTTCATTGCCAATTTTGGGCGATAGCAAGGTTGCAGCTTCAGCAAATAGTGGGATTTCAGATAAGTTAGTAAATGAACGGAATGCACCAACCCATGTGCTTATTGGTAGCAGAGCGGTGCCTCTTTCCAGAGCTGATTTGCCAGAGCAACTAGGCCGGATAGAAAAAAGTCAGGGCTTGTTCTATTTAGATAGCGGTGAACAAGAGTTTATACTCAATCAAAGTAAGGTTGCGGGCAGGCACGAAATAGGTTTAGGAGATAGAATACAATTTAGGGAAGGAAGCCACGAAATTCGATTAATACAGGTAAGCAATGGCTAGCACCAAAGCAAAGAGAAGAAGTTTAAACCCGATAAGCCTGGCGTTTCTAGATGTCATGTTTTGCGGTTTTGGTGCTGTCATATTGATTTTCTTAATTCTTGATCACACCACAATCACCGCTATAACAGAACAAAACCCGGGTCTGGCAGCAGAAATAAGCTTGTTACAAGAAGAAGTAAGGGACGGCGAACTTGGACTGGTTGCACTACGTAACACTTTTTCAAACGTGAGCTTTGAGATGGTAACCGCAGAAGGATTAGCGAGGCAGATACAGGAGCAATTGCAGACTTTTTTACAGGAACTGGCAGCATTGGAAAACTCCAGTGTGGCTAGCGAGGAGAGTATCGAGAAGCTGCGTGCAGATGTCCAGGCTTTGGAGGAAGAACTTTTACGCTTGCAAGCCAGTGCCCTTGAGCAAGATGGAAACAGCGTGCGACAATTTTTAGGAGATGGAAATCGACAGTATTTGTCTGGCCTATTTCTCGGTGGACAACGCATTCTAATTTTGGTGGACAGTTCAGCGAGCATGCTGGATAGCACTCTGGTGAATATTATTCGCACACGCAATATGTCCGATGAGCGTAAGCAACTAGCGCCGAAGTGGCAACGGGTAGTGAAAACAGTAGACTGGATAAGCACACAACTACCAATTACCAGTCGCTATCAAATTTGGAAGTTTAATAACGAGCTGGAATCAGTGTTAAGTGGTGGCAGAGATACCTGGCAAGAAGTAGCTGATAGCGATCAACTGAACGATGCTATTGAGCGTGTGCAACAAATCGTGCCACACGAAGGCACCAATATGGAGCAAGTATTCAAAGCTATAGCAAATATGCCGCAACGTCCCGATAATATTTTCCTGATTACCGATGGCCTCCCCACCATCAGTGACCGCGGTTCACTGGATGCCTTAGTTACTCCGTCCCAGAGAATGGAGTTGTACGAAGATGCGGTGAAGGAGTTACCCAACGATATACCGGTCAATATTGTTTTATTGCCGCTGGAAGGAGACCCGAGTGCGGCGGCAGCTTATTGGCAATTAGCGCAGTACACCAGGGGTTCATTTCTAACTCCCTCGAAGGACTGGCCATGAGAACTATGTTATGAGACGTAAGAGAGGCGAAACTGATTCTTTCTCCGTGTCTTTTTTAGACGTAGCAGCCTGCGGCTTTGGCGCCATGATTATCTTGTTGATGATTACCAAATCCGGGCAACCGGTGTCTATTGAATTTGCTGATGTGTCCCCAGAGGGTGCAATAGTGAAGCTACAGGAACAGCTCTTTGCCATCCGCGGGGAAACGGCAGTTCTTAATCGCGACCTTAACGCCAAGCATGAGCAGCTTTCTGCAATGAAAGATCGAATTGCCCGTTTACAACGTGACCTCTCCGACGTACAAGGCCGTTATCAAACGTCTAACCAGCTTTCCAGTGAGATAACCGATGAAGTTGGGCGCTTGGCGATAGCACAGCAAACCATGACAGAGGAAATGCAGCGCCTGCTGGCGAATAGCTCCGCGCCCGAGAATAATGCCATTGGAGGCGTTCCAGTGGACAGTGAATACATTATTTTCGTCATCGACACCTCTGGCAGTATGTACGGCAATGCTTGGAACAAAATGCTCAAGGTTATCGATGATACACTCAATGTTTACCCCCAAGTAAAGGGCATCCAGATCATGAACGACATGGGTGATTACATGTTTAACAGTTATCGTGGAGAGTGGATTCCGGATACGCCAGGTAGACGCAATCAAATCATTGCCACGCTGAGAAACTGGAATCCCTTCAGCAATAGTAGCCCTGTAGAAGGAGTGACACGAGCGATTAACACCTTTTATTCACCGGATAAGAAAATTAGTATCTATGTGCTCGGTGATGATTTCCAACCTGGCGGGTCTATTCAAGATGTACTGCAAACTATTGATCGCATCAATGTCGAGGATGAAAAGGGTGACAGGCTGGTGCGTATTCATGGCATTGGCTTTCCAGTGATATTTGGAGCCCAGGCTCGTTTTCAGCAAAGTGTTTATCGTTATTCCACATTAATGCGTGAGATGACACAACGAAATGGTGGTACATTTGTAGGTCTGAATGATTTTCGCTAATCAGGCCAGGTTAAAACCTGGGTCAATTCAATTAGGTTGTATGGTTTACAATGCACATTGTTAACATAGCAGCGGTAAGTTTCGGTCGAATAACCGTGCTCTTGCTGACGGCGCTGAGCCTGATCGCCTGTGGCGTCAGCAGTGTGGTGATCGAAGGCAGTTTCCCAACACCAAATATCAATAAACTACCTCTCTCGGTCGCGGTTTATTACGATACTGCACTTACCGATTTTTCCTACATCGAATATTCCGAAACGGGTTCAGAAGAATACAATATCGCCAGCGGACAGTCTCATGTTGAGCTGTTCAATGCAGTGCTGCCAGCCATGTTTGACACAGTAATCGTGGTTGATTCTGTGGAGGCGGCGGCAACGCGTGGGGTGGATGCAGTTTTTGCTCCGGCCATTGAGGAATTTCAGTTGGCACTGCCATCGAAGACCAAGTTGGATGTTTATGAAATCTGGATTAAGTACAATATGCGCCTATTGACAGCGGAAGGCGAGTATATTGCGGATTGGGTGCTCACCTCTTACGGCAAGACACCAACACAATCACTACGCTCAGTCGAGGCGGCAATAAACCAAGCAGCCGTGGTTGCTTTGCGCGACCTGGCATCCAGCTTCTCATTGAGCTTTACCCAAGTGCCGGAAGTGAGAGACTGGTTAAACACGCTTTAGAGTAAATGCTAAGAGCAGAACAGCGCGAAATCTGTATGAGGATTATCATGAAGCATCTACTAATTCGCAATAAACTGAGCATGGCTTTGTTGTTGCTGGTTTCGGCCGCCTCTTGCACCAGTACCACCATTGATGAATTTCGCCAGGGAGAAACGGGCATTGAAAATGATGAGTCCGTGGTTATTTTAGGGCGACGACAAGCGAGTGACTACGAAACACGCGCCGAGTTCGTCAATTGTGTGGGCGAGCGCATGAACAGAGGAGAAAACGCAATCAGTATAGTTCCGGAACAGGAATTTATCGATGCCATGTTTCCCTGGTTTGAGCCGAGAACGGCGCCGTTACGCACCCGTGATTTAGAGCGCCTCATGACAGAAGACGTTGTAGCGGAGAAAATGTCTGACTTCGGCATTCGCTACATAGTTTGGTTAGATGGATTCACTGAGACCACCGACCGAAGTGGCTCAATATCTTGCACAGTGGGCCCAGGCGGGGCGGGCTGTTTTGGTTTCGGCTCATGGGAAGATGACGCCAATTTCGATGCGCGGGTGTGGGACGTAGGATCACTAACCAATGTAGGAACCATAAGCACTGATGCAACCGGGCAATCCTATTTGCCTGCTCTGGTTATCCCGATTCCTTTGATAGCGCGGGTGGAAGCCAATGCCTGTTCCAGATTGGCAGCCCAGCTTAAAGAATTTGTAAATGGAAGTTAGGGTCACCAATTTATTCAGTAATAAACACTACATAGACAGGTGGCAATATGCCTAATCTGGGGTTAACGAGCTTGACCAAATTATCAACTCTGACTACTGCCATTCCGAAGACTGTAGTTTTTTTGGCTGCGCTGATTCTGTTCCCAATTATCTCCTCCTGCGCGATTAATCCTGCCACAGGCGGTGCTAACCTGGTATTGATGTCGGAGAATAGAGAGAAAGAAATAGGCTTGGAGGAACATGAAAAAGTGTTGGCAAGTATACCTCTGTTCGAGGATGAGGATCTGTTGGCTTATGTTCGAAAAATAGGCAATAAGGCCGCCAAGGTCAGTCATCGCCCCGACCTTGAATACACTTTTAATATAATCGATAGTCCGGAAATAAATGCCTTTGCCTTACCCGGTGGCTATGTCTATGTGAATCGGGGTTTGCTCACCTTCATGAATTCGGAAGCGGAACTGGCTGCAGTTTTGTCCCATGAAATAGGGCATATCACAGCACGGCATGCAGTGCAGCAGCAGGCACGAGGCCGCATCGCACAAACTGCGGCCACAGTCGGCGGCTTTGTTACCGCTGTGGCGACAGGCAGTAGTTATGTCGGGTCACAGATTAGTGAAGTGGCCTCTATTTGGGCCCAAACCGGGCTTACTGGCTTTGGCCGGGAGCACGAACTTGAGGCAGACAGTTTAGCAGCGGAATATTTGGTAAAGGCGGGCTACGACCCGACAGCGATGATTGACGTAATAGCGGTGTTAAAAAACCAGGAAGATTTTAATCGATCAGTTTCCAATAACAGCGGCGGCTATCACGGTTTGTTTGCCACTCACCCAAGAAACGATACCCGTCTGCAACAAGCAATATCACAAGTTGGAGGTATTTCAGGAAATGAAATTACCGAGACAGATAATTCCAGTTTCAGAGAAAATCTCGATGGGCTTGTAATAGGACAAAGTCAAAGTTCTCGCACGAAGGATGATAGAAATCGCTACTATCAAGCCTTGTTAGGCTACACCCTGGTTTTCCCCGAGGAATGGGAAATCGTAGAAACTACAACCACTGTTACCGCATCCAAGCCCGAGATAGGCTCAATTCGAATTGAAGCTCAGCGTATACAGGACAATATAGAGCCACGTGTATTTATTAGAGAAAAGATGGGGATAACAGCTCTTCAAAAGTCGGAGAAGTTAGAGCAATATCGACTGATCGGTCACACAGGAACATCAGTTTCTGCCGAAACTGGAAATTTAGAGCGCGTTGCCGCTATCTACTTTGGCCCGAGGGTGTTTACCTTCCGAGCAGAAATTGAAGATCCAAGCGCAGCCGATGAAATTGATGCGGAACTACTGTCATCAATTCGTACTTTTAGAGCTATCCAACAAGGTGAGAACGGCGGCGCTAATGAGGCAAGAATCAAATTCGTCCGGGCAAGCGAATTTTTCGATTTCGCTGTGGTAGCGCAGTCCAGCAAGATTGCTAACTATGCCGAGGAATCATTGCGGCTGCTCAATGGTTACTATCCTACCGGCACGCCAGAGGCCGGCGAATGGGTGAAGTTGATCGAATAATAACCTCTCTGCTAATTCATCGTTCGCAAAATAGGTTATCACGGCCCCGCGTGGTCTAATTTGGTGAGCCCGACCTTGGGAGTTAGTTTTTGCTCGGCACAGGGCTAAACTTGCGGAACTTCGATAGGTCTCGATGCCGTAAAACAGGCAAATGACGGTTACAGAAGAACTTCAAAACCCTTCGCGTAAGAGACATTCTCTATTATTGGATCTAAAGGGTTTTCTGGATGGCTTATTGGCCGCTGAGCGCGTTAATCAAGAAGATTTTGACCATGTGCTTTAACAATCGTCGATCGAGATAGGTATATTCTTCACTATATTGTCATTGTCGATCTCAAAGTTGAAGACCGTAAATCAGTAGGGCATGAACTCGATATTGAAAGTTTGACCATGGCCCTCACACTCTCGTAGTCAAGAGTATTATCGCATCGACCCACTTAAGATAGATGGAATTCAAGTTATACAAGTTATGTCTTGGGCTTTTACTCAGCGGCACCATATATTATCTGTTGAGATTTCTCTTCACGAAGTCAAAATCGCTAGCGTTCAACCGTAGATGGGCTCTTGGGAATCTAATCTGGAATATATGTTACAAAAAAGATAGTATGTGTTGTTTCTAAACCAATAGAAATAGAGCGATTGGCCACTGAGATGTATAGCCTTTCCAGCTCGATTAGTCGCGTTCAAGAAGGAGATCCGGCCAGGAAAGAGATAGGCAATCTTGAGCAGATGTTGGTCACCGAGGAAGCTAATGTCTGTACTATAGAAGACCCAATTGAAATAGTTGAAGAAACATTCAACCAGATACAGGTTCAAGAGAATATTGATCTCAATTTGCCACAGCGCCTGGTTCGCATCCTACGTCCATATCGCAGACAGGAGACAGATATGGAGGTCGATGTCTGGGAAGCCCTCACTCGTCCTTGGGAGGTGAAGCTGCCAAAAGAAAGCCTATGATGCCGTAGACTGTTTAGAATGCTGTGAGACCGGATTCAAAGGCAGAGAAGGAATCTATGAGCTTATGCCATTCACTGAACCTTTGCAGAATTCCTCTGACGATAAAGGCGATCTGCCTGCTCTGCGCAGGCAGGCATACAGGGAAGGCATGTTTAGCCTCTGTCTGAGTGGGGCACAAAAGGCGACGGTGGAGCCAATCACGGTATAAAGAGGTCTCACGCGTTACTCCCGAGGACAGGGATTAGAAATTTTTAGGCCGACAATTTTCACCTGATGACCGCAGTGCTTTAACTCCTAATAAGTTAGAATAACCCCACTGTGGTATTCAAAATTTACTCCAAATAGACAATAAGATGACGCAAGACAGCCAAGAAAATATCCTGGTAGTGGGGCCTTCATGGGTTGGTGATATGGTAATGGCCCAGTCCTTGTTCAAATGCCTGAAACTAAACGACGAAAATTGCCGAATTTCTGTGCTGGCCCCAGATTGGACTAGACCTCTGCTAGATAGAATGCCAGAAGTGGAAAAAGGCATTAGCCTGTCCATTGGTCACGGCGAACTAAGTTTGCGTAAACGAAGAGCACTAGGGAGATCACTGCGTAGTGAACAATTTACTTCAGCTATCATTCTACCCAACTCGTTCAAGTCTGCATTGATACCTTTTCATGCAGGCATACCCAAACGGATAGCGTGGAAAGGGGAATGGAGAAACCTTCTGATCAGCGATTGTCGTCGCTTCGACAAAAAGAATTTCCCGTTGATGGTACAACGCTTCGCGGCCTTGGCCTATGCAGGGAAGCCCGAACCTCCAGCAATCGTTCCCCACCCGCATTTGCAGTTGGACCCTTTCAGCGTAGATAAAGCGCTAGAAGCATTCGATCTGGAAAGCAGCGGCAGGGTTCTAGCAATTTGTCCCGGGGCCGAGTTTGGTTCCGCCAAGCAATGGCCAGCCGAGCATTTTGCGACAAGCTGCAAGTCTGTCATAGAACAAGGTTGGAAGGTCTGGATCTTTGGTTCGGATAAAGACGCAGTAATAGCCGAGGAAATTCTACAACTGCTAACAGAACAACAACGCCAAAGCTGTGTCAGTTTGGCAGGCAGAACCAGTCTGGCACAGGCGATCGACCTTCTATCGGCAGTTCAGGCTGTCATTGCTAACGATTCGGGTTTAATGCATATAGCGGCGGCACTTGATAAGCCGGTAGTTGCGCTTTATGGTTCAACTTCGCCGGATTTCACGCCGCCACTAAGCAAGAAGGCAAAACTGCTAGTAACTAATATTGAATGTCGCCCATGTTTTCAAAGGGAATGCCCTTTAGGTCACCGGAAATGCCTGACGAAACTAGCGCCAGAACAAGCGATTACCGCCATGAACGAATTGGTAGCGCCAGAGGCCACAAAAAATTGGATCAAAGGAAGAATTAATTGCGAGTCCTAATAGTAAAAGTATCGTCGCTTGGTGATGTCATTCATACACTACCTGCGGTGACAGACGCACATAAGGCGAGAAAAGACATAGTTTTTGATTGGGTGGTCGAGGAAAACTTTGTGGAAGTTCCAGCTTGGCACCCTGCTGTAGAGAACGTAATCCCAATCGCGCTTAGACGATGGCGCAGGAACCTAATAAGAACCTATCTGAATCACGAATTCCGGGCATTCAAAAGGTCGTTGCAAGGGGTCCATTACGACCTGGTAATCGATGCACAAGGTCTCATAAAAAGTGGAGTAATCAGTCGCCTCTCCAAGGGTTTAACCATTGGATTGAGCAATCGCACCATTCGGGAGCCCATGGCAACCCTATTTTATAACAAAGTGTATTCTGTTCCCTGGACAGAGCATGCCGTTGATAGAGTTCGCCAACTGTTTTCAAGGGCATTGCAATATGAGTACGATCCTGAACAGATCGACTACGGAATCGACTTAGATAGAATCAGATCGGATAGCAGCGGTAGCGAGAAGAAGCAGGTAGTCTTTTTACATGGAACAACCTGGCAAACGAAACACTGGCCTGAAATATATTGGCGCCAGCTCGCACAGATAGCGACTAATGCAGGATATAAAGTCTTGCTTCCTTGGGGAAGCTTGGAAGAAAGGAAAAGAGCAGACTTTATTGCGGCAGGAAATGCCATGGTAGAAATTCTGAGCAAGCAGTCTTTGTCTGGATTGGCTAACTATATACAGCAATCTAAGGGTGTAATTGCCGTTGATACAGGCTTAGGTCATCTGGCTGCCGCTTTGGTAAAACCGACAGTTTCTCTATATGGCCCAACTAACCCAGACCTGTCAGGTACCGTCGGGAATAATCAATTACATTTGGGTTCAAGTTTGAATTGCGCGCCATGTGTCAGGAAAGTCTGTAGCTATTCGGGACCAGAGGTAATAGAGGAATACGAGGAGCAATCGTTCGCGATAACACCGCCTTGTTTCGCGTCTCGCAGCCCAAAAAATATTTGGCAACACTTTGAAGTATTGTTAGAGAATTCCTAACCAGGAAAAATTTATTCCGAATGAAATTGAGTTTTCTCATTTACACTTACTTTCCCTTTGGTGGCTTGCAAAGGGATTTCCTTCGCATAGTGAAAGAATGCCTGACAAGAGGGCACAAAATTGATGTTTACACCTTCAGTTGGGAAGGTGATATTCCCTCTGGTGTAAATCTGATTTCGGTGCCGAAGTATTCACGAAATAGAATTAGGCGCAACAGAGCTTACATCGAATGGGTGAAGAAAGCGTTAACAAAACAGGGTAAGAGCATCGTCATCGGTTTTAACAAAATGCCTGCCCTGGATATCTATTTTGCCGCTGACCCCTGTTTTCTGGAAAAGGCGAAGAATCAACGTGGATTCTACTACAAGTACACTCCACGTTATCGGCACTTCAAAAGTTATGAAGACGCGGTTTTTGCGGAGGATCAGAAAACCGAAGTGTTAATACTTTCTCCACAACAACGAGCAGCTTTCGAGAAACACTACCCCGCTTGTAGTAATCGCCTTAATCAAATTCCCCCAGGCATTTCGTCTGATAGAAAAGTACAAGAGATCGATGCTGGTGTGGCAGAGAAATTGCGAGCCGAGTTACAGATTAGCCAGGATGAGAGGATGATCTTGCAGATCGGATCAGGATTTCGAGTAAAGGGTGTGGATAGATCACTGCGGGCAATAGCCTCATTACCACTGAAAATTCGAGATAAATGCCGCTACATTCTAGTTGGGCAAGATAAGCCTGATCAGCATATTAAACTCGCAAAAAAACTGGGGCTTGCTGATAATTTCATGGTGTTGCCAGGAAGAGATGACATCCCAAGATTTCTGGCAGCGGCTGATCTATTGCTCCACCCAGCGTATGCTGAAAGTGCAGGCTATGTTCTCCTTGAGGCCACAATCGCCGGGCTGCCCGTGTTGACTACCGCTACCTGTGGTTACGCTTTTCATGTTGAACAGGCCGGGTCGGGTGTGGTTTGCAGTGACCCCTTCGATCAGCAGGACTTGAACGAACACTTACTCACTGTGTTGGAATCTCTGAGTACAGCTAATTGGTCGAGTAACGGTCTGGAATATGGCAGACAAGACGAGCTATATTCCCAATCGACATTCGTGGCAGACTTTATCGAGCAATTCTCAACTAGAAACCCTTAGGGCGCCTTTATGCTGTATTTGAGTGAAGAGTTCGCGAGAGGCATTGAAGGAGCCGATCCGTTTGCCAGCTTGCAGGCAATGAATGGAAAAGTTTATCGCGAGGTTAAAGGTCGGAAAACTCTACAGTTTCAGCTTGGCGGCAAGAGCTACTTCGTGAAACTTCATTTTGGCGTTGGTTGGCTGGAAATAGTAAAAAACCTGGTGCTATTTCGCATGCCAATTCTGAGTGCGGAAAATGAGTGGGAAGCAATCAGTAAACTCCAAAGCCTTGGTGTTGCTACCATGACCATTGTTGCCTACGGCAGGAAAGGATGGAACCCTGCTCGCCGTCAGTCGTTTATCGTTACAGAAGATTTAACCGAAACTATCAGCCTCGAAGATTGTTGCAGAGAATGGAGAAATAACCCTCCAGAGTATTTACTGAAATTGAAGCTGATACGCCAGATCGCAGAGATTAGTCGGTCACTACATGATGGCGGCGTTTGCCACAGAGATTTCTACTTATGTCATTTTCTACTGCCTAAGAAATCACTTGATCGAAGCGACAACGGACATCTTACGCTGTCCCTGATTGATCTTCATCGAGCAATGGTAAAACAGAACTTGAACAAGCGTTGGCTAATAAAAGATATAGGCAGCCTGTATTACTCCGCGATGAACATTGGCTTGCGCCAACGGGACTTACTTCTGTTTATGAAACTGTATCAAAACTCGGGCCTAAGTAACTGCCTGAAAGATAACCGAAAGTTTTGGAAATCTGTGCAAAAACGGGCTCTCGCATTGCATAAAAAACTGGGCCCTGTGAATTAATGTCATGAGCCTCCTGTCCAGCACAGAATTGATTGCAATGGGTCGGCATATTCCCACTCCGTTTAGCATAGCGGTGGTTGATGAAAATGGAGAATTAGAATTAAACATCGATTCGATCATTCGTATAGTCCCCGGCAAGAGGTTAGTTGCTCTATCGCACTGGCAAAATCGTACAGTAGTAGTAAAACTATTTTTTCAGAGTAATCATTGGAAGCGGAAAATGCTGCGTGATATTGCAGGAATCAATTTGCTCACGCGAGCGAGAATCCCTACACCTGACTTATTGCTGCAAACTACCATCGCCGATAACAAAGCCGGGATAGTTGTCATTGAATACCTCCAGCGGGGTGCGAGTCTGGCGACGTTATTTGCTGAAGCCAGGAGCCAAGAAGGCAAGACTGAAATACTCCGGCTTGCCACTAAGAGTGTGGCTCTCTGTCATCGCGCGGGGCTTTGGCAAAAAGACATACACCTGGACAATTTTATGCTTTCATCAGGCGTCGTTCACATTTTGGATGGCGGGAGTATAAAGGCGAAGAACGCCCCGCTGGATGTGAATATTTGCCTAAAAAACTTTGCTTTGTTTATCGCTCAGTTTCCAGTGGCTCTTGATGAAGAATATCCAGCGTTAATTGAGCACTACAGAAAAACCAATCCAGGACATAATGATGAAGACTATGCAGGATTTGAGACAAGAATAATAAATGCCAGAAAAAATCGTTTAACCGCGTTTGAACGTAAGCTAATTCGTTCGACGACCGCAAATCACTGCGGACAAGATTCCAGCATTTTTTATGTCTATGATAGATCAATTCATTCCGATGAACTGGAACGCTTTATAGCCGACCCGGACAGCTATATAGATAGCAGCCGTTTACTCAAGGATGGAAACTCTTCGACAGTGGCTGTGGTTGAAATTGATAAGTGCCAATATGTGTTGAAGCGTTACAATATTAAGAGCTTCTGGCACGGGCTATCGAGAGGCTTTAGGTCTAGCCGGGCACACCATTCCTGGCGCAATGCATTCATTCTTCAAATGCTAGGAGTCTCAACGGCGCGCCCCTATTTGTGCCTTGAAGAGAGGACACTGTGGTTCTTCCGTAGACGGGCCTACTTTCTCTGCGAATTCATACAGGTGAATGATCTTGCCACTGCATGGGAAAAAAAAGAATTAGAAGTTAGTAATAAAGATGAAATTATAGCAATGTTCCGAAAGCTATTTCGAATACTATTCGATTATCGCATCAGTCATGGTGATATGAAGGCGACAAATTTCCTACTAAAGGGAAAGCAGCTTTATGTTGTGGATCTTGATGCGATGGTTCGAAATAAATCTGAGCGTAGATTTTTAGAAAAATTTGGTAAAGATCTGAAGCGATTTCAAAAAAATTGGTTGGGCACTACGATAGAGCCCGAAATTGAGCAGTTGCTGCAACAAGCAAAAAAATTCTAGATTGGTGTAAGCGATGACCAGCGTTACATTAGGCTTATCCGGCGCAATTGGACAAGATCCCGCAGCGGCATTGTTTGTCGACGATGAGTTGGTGGCGGCAGTCGAGGAAGAGCGTCTGCTAAGACGCAAACATGCCACCGGAGAAGCACCCTATCTCTCGGCCAGGCGATGTATGCAGATAGCTAGAATCAATCCGACGCAGATTGATCAAGTGGCAATTCCTTATGCACCAATCACACTGTTTAACAAGGCACGTTGGCACTATGCCTACAGACATTGGTACGCACCCGACCGCGCTGTTGATGGTTTGTTGAATGGCAATCGGCGCTATCGCAGATACATAAAGGAATTAAATAGCCTATTAGAAAAACTCCACATACCATCCAGGAAGGTGAAGATTACTCCTGTAGAGCATCAATTAGCTCACGCTAGTAGTTGTTACCACCTAAACGAACAGGAGGGGAAAACTGCGATTTTCTGCAATGATTCGAAGGGAGAATATTCTAATATTTTTCTTGGTTATGGGGAAAATGGGAAAATCGTGAAAGTTAAGGAGTTTTATAACCCCGACTCGCTTAGCGGGATGTATGCTGCTTTGACTGATTATCTAGGCTTTGAGATTCTTGATGGTGAGTTCAAAGTAATGGGAATTGCACCCTTTGGAGATAACTCGAAATATGACTTGTCGCCATTGGCCAGATTCAATGGCAAAAAGTTCAAGGTCGATAACACGCTTATAGGCACTGTAGGCCTGCGTCGCTACAAAGCAAAATCGAAGGGCCACTATTTTAGTCAAAAATTAGTGGATATGCTTGGCCCCAGGCGAGTTGGTAATCTGGTGGACGATCCCTATGTCCATTATGCTGCGGCGATACAAAAACTCTATGAGGACCTCTCTGCGCAGCTGATACTACACTACCTGTCAGACATTCTAGCAGATTCAGGCCGACTCGCTATTGCTGGCACAGGTTCTATGAATATCCGATTGAACCAGCGCCTTGCCAACTTGCCTCAGGTGAAAGAGTTAGTTGTACACCCTGCTTGTGGTGATTCAGGAACCGCAATTGGCGCAGCTAGCTATGCAATCCGGCAGTCCGTAGGAAAAATCAAAGCGATAAAACATATGTTTCACGGCCCGGCCTACAGTAGCTCTCAATGCATTGATGCCTGCAAGTCGCACAGAGAAAAGCCGGTATGGGAAGTGTTGGAAAACCCTCACGAAAAGGCGGCAAAGATTCTGGCAAAAGGGTATCTACTAGCCTGGTATAGAGGCCGTATGGAATTTGGTACGAGAGCATTGGGTAATAGAAGCATTTTGGCTAATCCTAATCATTCGCAAGTGGCAGATAAGATTAACTACCAAGTGAAATTTCGTGAGCCCTGGCAGCCATATTCAGCGTGTGCACTTGAAAGTGTTGCAGCGGATTTTATTCCGAACCAACAGAAGGACAAATATATGTGCATGGCGGTAATGGCCAGCCCAAGTTGGGCTGAAAAATACCCGGCTATAGTCCACGTAGACGGCAGCACTGAAGCTCAAATTGTAGATGCAGACAGTAATCCAGATCTACATCAATTATTGACCGGTTTTCAACAGGAAACAGGGCACGGCATACTAATTAACGCGAGTCTGAACCGTCCCGGTGAAGCTCTGGTCTGTTCTCCTGAGGATGCGGTCAATATGTTTCTAGGCACAGATCTGGATTATCTGATTATGGAAGATATTCTTGTCACTAGACGTGAACAATCAGAACAGTGGTAGGAGCCAGGATTTTGAGCACTATTCCAGAAAAAACAACTAGAAATCGACTCGTCTGTACACAGCAATACGCTGATTTGATTCGTTCGGAAAAGCAACAAGGAATTCTACCGCCTCGGCAATCGATTCTTTGGCGAGAAGGTCGCGGCTTTCAAAGGTCAGTTCTACAGCAATCGTATCTCCAGCATTAGCAGATAATATATCGCCTTCAGCAAAATTCTCTTTCACCTGATCATAGTCTTCTATCTTGCCGCTGAAGTAGGCGATGGCATGGTTGTTGGTTACCAGCATTGATGAAGCAGCTGTGTTTTCAGCTAACCATTCTATTGAATCTGAAACATAAGTTTTTGCTTCCCCAAAACTGAAATAGGAATCGATAGCGCAGTAGCCCAGGAATACTGTCAGAACGATGTGCGTCATCTTCCGATTCGAATCCTTAACAGTATTGTGAATATGGAAAATTATCAGCGGAACGAATAGAACCAGCAATATACTGAATAGCATTGCGTAGCGGCTTGACAGATAGCGAGTAATTATCAGAAAGGAAAGAAGAATAAGCGTGTTTATGCTGAGGTAAATAATTAAGGGAACCGCAATATGGCGTGGAAGCCTAATTCGGTTTTTTAAAAGCCCTATTAGCAGCACGATTAAGTAGGGCCCACTTATCGCAGTAAACAGATTGGCTAGAAGTATCGCTATTAGTCCCGCCAATAAGAAGATTTCAATATATTCTCGTGAGAATGTGGCTGCGTATTCAGTGAATAACAGTGAGCCAAGAAGAGTTCTTTCAGCTTCGCTGAGTGTATAGTTTCCACTAATGAATGGTTCATAGATAGAAACAAATTCAATGAAGAGTCCAGCCACGTCCAGCCCCACAAGCGTGAGAAATATCAGCAGAACAATCGTCATTGCGAAAGCAATCGCAATAAGTCTAAAGAATAGTTTTCTACGGTCTATCGGTTCGATACGGGTGTCCAGTAACAGAATGAATGGTGTAAAAATCAAATAGATCAGCGCTTCCGCGCGAAAAGTTGTGGCGAGTAACATCGCACCACAATAGATGAAGCCATGCCGGATCAATCGAGTCTTGGCATATAGCAGGTATTGCCAGAATGCTAGAATGGAAAGTCCCCAGAATGCAATATCACGGATGACTAAATCACGGTACTCGTTTAATTGTGGGTAGACCAGAATACAAATGGCGGAGATAACCAGTAAGGGTTTTCTATCATCAATTTCTCGCACAATGCTTAAGAAAGAAAAAACGAGAATCGCATAAAACACTGAATTGATCAGAAGTCCTGCAAAGAACAAATCCACACCCAGCCAGGATACTATTCCTATTAGTATCGAATAGGTTCCCCACGAGTAATGCTGATAGGCAGCAGCGATACCCTCATTGAGAAATATTTCGGCAGTTCGAATGTAGGTGTATGCATCTGCGTTGGGTATTTTTTGAAACGTCAGCGTAAAAACAGATAGCAATAAGCTGGCGAGAACCGCGATCCATCTAACGTCAATTTGCTGCCAGTTTTTTTTCATCGTTTTAGTTTTTTACTATTCAATTTGGCGAATGCTGGTAAGGTCTGGCAGAACGGCCTTCTGCCTGTGTTTTAAATCGTTTATGCAACCACAAATATTGATCGGGTTGCCTTCTTATCGCTTTTTCCACCAGGGTGTTAGTGGTAATGGCATCAGCTTCTTCGTCTCCGCTGGGGAAGCCTTGCAGAGTGGGGCTGAAGTCCAGATGATACCCCGAGTTGTCTGCATTGCGATAATGACTGTAGAACAGTACGGCCGAGTTGCTCACTTTAGCGAACCTGGCGGTAGCGGTGATAGTGGCCGCCTGATTTCCAAAAAAGGGGACGAACACAGAATGTTTAGCTCCGTAGTCTTGGTCGGGGGCATACCACAGAATTCGACCGGCTTTCAGACTGCGTATAGCACCACGGACATCTTTGCGATCATAGACATGGCGAAAATGACGTATGCGACCATTAAACATAGCGGCCTGGAATAGAGGGTTTTTATTCGGTCTATAAGTAATATCCATCTCTTCGACCAGGTTGAATAGAAAACCACCAAATTCTAAGGTGGAAAAGTGCGCGCAAAGCAGCAACACGCCGTTACCCCTGGCTACCGCTGCCTGCAAATTTTCTAAACCAGTTATGGTGGTTCGAGAGCGATAGTCCTCAGGATCCCGGTACCAGGAAATGGCCACTTCGATTAGTCCTATACCGTTGGAAAGAAAGGTTTTCTTGACTAAATCCCGGTGTTCTTTTTGGGAAAGCTCGGGAAAGCACAGGAGCAGATTGACTTCGCAGACATGTCTTCGCGATCTGGCAAAGTAGTAAGTCAGCACGCCGAGAAATTGGCCTAGTCGAATCTGCAAAGGATAGGGTAGGTGTGCCACACTCCACATTGATGCCAAACCTATCCAGGTTAACCAATACCGTGGGGCGATGAATTGGTTTAGGGGCGTTCTTATTTGAGAGTCTTCGGCCACAAGGTATGCCAGCTAGCACCAGAAAAAGATCTGGAAGGATAATCGATTATTCGCTCTGTGTAGCACGAATTGTAGCAGAAGCTTGGAATTTACAGCAGCTCGTGATTGTCGCCGCGAACAGATTAAAAAATGTGGGGATAGCCCACTTTCTAAACAAATATGCGTGGTACTTGGTAGAAATATCCCACTTTTTGAGAAAAACCACGAATCGTGCCCCACCAACCCTATCTTCTCAAGCCTAATCGATGTGGTATGATCTGCTGCCAGCTTTTGTAGTAAATATTCTGAAATCCAAAAATAGGAAATTCTGAATGAAACTTGAGATGCCTCTATTCCAGCAGGCTAAACTGCTGGTTATCGGCGATGTCATGCTTGATCGGTATTGGCATGGTGCGGCCTCTCGTATTTCACCGGAAGCGCCGGTACCAGTGGTTCGTGTTGGCAATCAAGAGGACCGGCCTGGCGGTGCTGGCAACGTGGCCCTTAATATCGCCGCTCTAGGGTCTGCTGCCACCTTACTTGGAGTAGTAGGACAAGACGACAACGCACAAGATTTGGAATCTCGCCTTACTGCTGCTGGCGTCTACTGCGAATTTTTGCGCTCAGACGATAAGCCCACCATTACCAAGCTACGAGTTATCAGTCAACACCAGCAGTTAATACGCCTGGACTTCGAAAACTATTTTGATCAGGAGGATGTGGCTGATTTGCAAAAGATAGCTGCATTTCTCCTGCCCGGCGCACAGGCACTGGTTCTGTCTGACTATGGCAAGGGTGCGCTGCAAGATGTTGCTGCTTTGATCGACCTGGGCAGAAAACGGGGTATCCCGATTATTGTCGATCCTAAGGGAACAGACTTTCAGAACTACCGTGGCGCGACGTTAATGACGCCAAACCTGAGTGAGTTTGAAGCGGTTGTGGGCTCTTGCGTTAATGAAGATGAGCTCGTTAACAAGGGATTTAAACTGATGAGTGATCTTAGTCTGCAAGCCATGTTGATTACCCGCGGTGAACATGGCATGACACTACTCCGTCCGGATTCTCCTGAATTACACTTACCTGCAAGAGCGCGTGAAGTATTCGATGTGACCGGTGCGGGTGATACGGTTATCTCCGTACTGGCTGCGGCGATTGCTGCTGGCGATGGCCTTGCCGATGCTACGGCAATAGCAAATCTGGCTGCTGGCCTGGTTGTCGGTAAACTGGGTACAGCCGCAATAAGTGGACCAGAACTACGCCGAGCGATACTCGCGGAACAGAATTCAGGGCTTGGTGTAATGACCGCCGAGCAACTTCAAATTGTAGTTCAAGATGCAAAAACTCACGGAGAAAAGATCGTTTTCACCAATGGTTGCTTTGACATAATACACGCTGGTCATGTGGGTTATCTCAGTGACGCCAAAAAGCTTGGTAACAGGCTAGTCGTAGCTATCAATGACGATGATTCGGTGTTCAGGTTAAAAGGAGCGGGCCGCCCAATTAACCCGGTAGAAAGACGAATGGCTGTTCTCGATGGCCTGGAAGCCGTGGATTGGGTTGTCAATTTTTCCGAAGACACCCCTGAATCTCTATTGCAGTCCTTACAACCTGATATTTTGGTGAAAGGCGGTGATTACTCACTGGATCAAGTTGTAGGGAGTGAGTACGTGCAATCTTACGGTGGCGAAGTGAGAACCCTGGATTTTCTCGATGATTGTTCTACCTCTGCCATTATGGAGAAGATGAAAGACTCAGGCGAATAAGAGACTATAGCTTGCTGCGAGGAAGGTCTTTCAGACTGTAAATGCAGGCAGTAGAGAATGCCGAGCTATTGAACAGATGCAACGTTTTCCAGTAAGTGTTTCGAATTTATCGTTCCCACAATTACACTACTAACCCCCTCCCGGGCCAGGGCAAATCGTAAATTCTTTTGCGCGTAACTGGTACTTCCCGAGTCTTTATCTGACTTGCTTGCCTTGCAGTCGTACCCACTATTAAGCGCCTTCTTGATCAACACCCCCTTGCCAAGTGCCTTGGCATGATCTATTACTTCGCTGTCATCCCGCATGGAAGGGTTATAGGTTACCATCACTACATCCATTAACTCGACGGCTTTCATACCACCAGCAACGGTTTTAGTGGACATGCCAACTGCTCCGATTAACCCTTCTTCCTGCATGCGTCGTAATGACTCAACGCAGTCGCTGGACTCCAGGATCTGTACATCCCTGCCATCTGAATGAACCAGCACAATATCTATATGGTCAGTTTTTATGTCGTGTAGACTTCTTTCAATACTGCGACGTATGTGCTGTGCCGAGAAATCGAAGAAGGACTTACCCCCAATGAATTCTTCGCCAACCTTGCTACAAATTATCCACTCATCGCGATTTTTAAGTAGCCGACCTAATCGTTGCTCGCTACTCCCGTAGGCTGGTGCTGTATCCAGGAAGTTTATCCCAAGTTCTCTGGCCTGATCGAATAGTGTTGTGACTTCTTTATCCGTAGGCAATGAAAAGCGACTCGGATATTTAACTTCTTGATTGCGGCCGATTTTAACAGTGCCCAAACCCAGGCAGGAAATTTCCAGATCGGATTGTCCCAGTTTTCGTTTTTCTAAACTCATTAATAGTTACACCCAACGGGCAGTGGCGGGACTGGCTAAACTCAATACTTCGCTTAGGGCCCCATTATTATTCATGGCTAAGGGAATCAGCGGCAGCGCTTCAAAATATTCACTTACTTTATCGGCCAGATTCGGAGTAAGGGTAAGTTTGGTTGGCCAAGCCACCAGGACATTCTTTTCCTCCGTGAAGTAGGCATCTTCGGGCCGATAATTACTTTTTACATTCGCTTCGGCTCTGTTGATGGTGAAACAGTGCCACTGCGTATCCTGTAAATCGACCCAAGGGAACAGAGTGGTAAGCAGTATCTGCGCTTCTCGAATTTGTGTCGCATCGTCTTTTCCCACACCAGCCTCTGCGATTTCACCTCCTAAATACCAAACTGTAGAACCAGCAGAATTCGTATGGGAAGTCACTGTCAATTTCGGAGCCAGGCTAAAGCTATCGCCAATGCAGTGAACAAAAGCAGGCGGGAGCCTGCTTCCCTTTACATAAACCATGTTCAGAGGGCGTAGTTGTGATTTAGGTTTCTCAAGCTGTGCCATATCGATTAGATTCTGATTACCCTCACCAGCACTGAAGATGAACTTTTGGGCTTCTATACAGATCTCAGATTCATCATTGCATAAAATAACTGAGGTGAGATTATCCGAGTCGTTGTGTATGAACGTATAACTGTCAGCCTCGATTCTAAAAATATGTTCTTTCTGTTGTTCTACTAATATTTTTAGCAGCGATTCGGTATCGAGTACAAAGTCTGGTAGCTTATACAAGCTGCCATCGATATTGGCTGCCTTAAAAAACTCAGGATAATCTTGTTTCTCCACGACATTGACTCTAGCATTGAGGCTCTTGCTACCAAGGAAGGTTTTGAGTTTTGAGCGAAAGCCCGAACCTGACCACATGTAGTAGTGTTCGCTAAGGATTCGGCAAGCCCTGAGATCTACATCGGCTTCACCTGCAAGGCAGCTACGCCAACGCGAGGGCATTGTGGAGATCAAATTTGCAGCGCCTGTAAGTGAGCCACTTAGTGCATATTTTAGCCCACCATGGATGATTCCCTGAGAAGCCAGGGTTTGACCACCACCGAGTCTATTTGTTTCCAGTAACACGACTTGATAGCCTTCGTCGCGTAAACGGTTTAGCAACCAGAGCCCCGCAATCCCACCGCCAAAGATGACGATGTCGGTTGAATAGCTTGATTTCATTAGTTACCTTAGCTGTGTGCTCGGTGCATAAACACTACACGCAAGTGTAGGGGTGTCAGGTTTATGTTTGTAGAGAATACCAAATAAAGTATATCGACATCAGGCAGTATTTCCCACAAACCAATCACACAGGTTCTGGCCGTATGCATCGAACTCTCTACAGTGTCGCATTCTATCTTGCGCTGCCAATTATCCTGTTTCGATTATTGCTTCGCTCCATTAGGGCTCCCGTTTATCGGCGCCGAATCGGAGAACGATTGGCGCTACAGAGCCCTGGCTCAGATTTTGATCGCGATCGTCAAACACTCTGGATCCATGCTGTATCCGTAGGTGAAACAGCGGCAGCTGCACCATTGGTAGTTGAGCTACAGCGCAACTATCCAGAAATACAAATAGTCATGACCAGCATGACTCCAACCGGTTCAGATCGGGTGCGTACTCTGTTCGGTGATAAAGTTTTTCACAGTTATATTCCTTATGATCTTCCAGATGCCGTCAATAGATTTCTCGATAATTACAAGCCCGAGTTGCTAATTTTAATGGAGACAGAACTCTGGCCGAACTTAATACATAGCTGCCACCGCCGAGGCACCAGTGTCTTGCTGGCTAACGCAAGACTGTCTGAAAAATCAGCCAGAGGCTACGCTAGATTCTCCTCCTTTACCAAGAACATATTGAATGAAATTGATGTTATCGCCGCACAAGCTCAGGCAGATGCGGATCGGTTTATCGGCTTGGGAGCTGCAAGCATAAAAGTAACCGGCAGTTTGAAGTTCAACATCGACGTTGAATTGGTTGACTCGAATTTGTCACCCTTCTTTGAATCAATAGCAATTAGCGGCCGACCTGTGTTAGTAGCTGCCAGTACTCGTGAAGGTGAAGAAGAGAAAGTTCTTAGGGCGTTTAGGCAATGCCAAGGTGAAGCTTCTTCTCTGCTACTAATTTTGGTGCCAAGACACCCGGAGCGTTTCTCCAGGGTGGCAAGTTTGTGCGAAAACCAAGGTTTTCGAACGCAAAAACGCAGTGAAGAGAAGCAACTTGATCCCCATGTGCAGGTTCTTATAGGGGATAGCATGGGAGAAATGTTGCATTACTACTCAGTGGCGGATATCGCATTTGTCGGGGGCAGCCTGGTTAACAAAGGGTGTCAGAATGTTCTAGAGCCGGCCGCCATGGCAATACCGGTTATGACAGGGCCTTCACAGTTTAATTTTGCTACTATATGCGAGCAATTGGAACAAGTGGGTGCCTTAAAGACGGTACAGAATGAGCCTCAGTTAGCCGAGTTTTTGCTGTATTTGCTTGGAGACAAAAACGCACGACAGGAGATGGGTCAACGAGGCAAGGCTTTAGTTGCCGCAAACCAGAATGCGCTTCCTGCTCTATTGGAAATTATTGCACCGCTAATTCAGGAGGCATAATAGTTGAGATACGTGTTCATCCACTAGTTGTTCTACTGTAGCTGAACAGATGTCGTGGTCTATCAAAACCAAAGCGACCCTGGTCAAGGCCGATGACTGGGTGCTTTGATAGACAAGGCCAGATTTGACCTCATGCTAACTGGTAAAACATAACTGGCAAAGTGTAGTGCTTCCATGTGATCAAAGATAAGATTAGCAAACTGTTTGGAATAGTTAGCTGTGGTTAAATCTCCGGCCTTATGTTGGGAACTTGTAATCAAGTCTATGCTGCTATGCGGGAGCCTGACCTGTGTTGCCAGGGTAATTGCAGACTTGATCAGACGCTCCTTGGCTGTCTAATGAATCAAGCTGGAATCGTACTGTGAATTGACTGTGAACAAACAGAGATCATCGATTCAATTTTGTAGGGGAAGCGAATACTATACGCAATGTTTATTTTAGTCATGTTGACTACAGTAATCATGGTTCTTACGGCCAGAGTACGGATTGGATCAGTAAAGAGCGGGGAAGTGCTGCAAAAGGTCGAAGAAATTTACTCTTTTGGCAGGAAAATATTAGGAGAACACATGTCTGACATAGTAGTTTATATGATAGCGAATTTAGTGGTTAGAGACGCCGATGAGTACCGGAAGTACGAAAAAGGTTTTTTTCCAATTCTGAAAAGGTTTGGCGGGGAATTTGTCACTTTTGATGATAGTCACGAAAATTTGGAAGGGGACTCTGCCTTAGAAGGACGAGTGATTATCTTTACGTTTCCATCTGAAGAAAAGGCCAGGCAATGGTATAACGATGATGAATACCAGGCACTCTCCGAATTTCGTCGCGCGGGCACTACTCTAAAGAGTCTAACCATGGTGCATGGACTTCCTCCCCGAAACCAGCGCATTCAGCGGACCAAATTGGAGAAGCAGAGTTGAGCGAAGTGTTCTTCGAATTGTGTAGCGAGCTCTTTAGGGGAGTTCCTTCAAAAGTTTGTTAGCTACAATTGGAGAGCTGCGTTGGTTCATTAATGTTACCGATCATTGGGAGCGATTCAAGCGGCTTGCTTGTGAGTACGGCAGGCATTCGAACATCCGGTTTGTTGCGACTGTTGAACAAGCGCGAATCTGATTACAATTCAACAATGAGGAACCGCCATGATTAGATCAACTACTCCAAGCTTACAAGGCAGAGAAATTACCGATTACCTAGGAGTCGTAGTAGGTGAAGCAATTTTAGGCGCAAATATTTTCAAAGATATATTCGGCGCCATCAGGGACATAGTTGGCGGGCGAGCTGGTGCCTACGAAGACGAAATGGGAAGAGCTAGAGACATCGCTTTCATGGAATTGGAAGAAGAAGCAAACGCATTGGGAGCGAACGCAATTGTAGGCATCGATATTGATTATGAGGTCATAGGTGCAAAGGGCGGCATGATGATGGTAAGCGTTAGTGGCACAGCCGTTCGTGTAAAGTAGGCCGGAATTAAAATTTTGTGGCGAACAGCTGAATCCTGTCCTACACTCAATACAATGTTTTCGAGGATAGCGAGAAAGAACTGTCTGGTTAAAAATGACTAGAAGAAACGACAGTACAGTATCGAGAAAAGCGAGACAATATTGAGAAAAGCAAAAGGAATTTGCATGCTCTGTTGCAATTGGAAAAACTGCGCCCTTCTATGGGGGACATGCGCCCTTCCATGGGAGACAAATATCGTTCATTTCGGCAGGACATATTCAACAGACTCAGTCCGGAAGTAGAAAAACAATTGCCTACTCTGATGCGCCAGCCTGTACACAGGGTACGAACAATACTGGCGATGAACCGATCCTTCAACAAGCAATTCGAATTGAAAATGATTGAAAAGAATTGAAAAGGATTGAAAAGGAATAGTGTTGGTAAATCGAAACAGGTCTACGACTACTGTCAGTACGACTACTGTCAGGATATTTACGACTACTGTCAGGATATTATAGTAGCGAAAAAGAAGCATATTTAGAATTAGTCCAACGTTCCCGTATTCTATCTTCCTTTCATTTCGGAGATTTCGTCTACGGCACTAATAGTTTGCCGGCATTAGATGAATCATCACGGCAAAAATATGTATTGAGCCACAATACCATTAGCGATACTTGTTTCGAAAATTTGGTTAACGGTTTTGGAGATTCTGCATTTGATCAGGGTTCGGAGTTACTGCATTCCGACACTGGTTCTTCGGATCTTTGTAGTTTGTTGAGAGGAGGCAATACCTCTTTATTGCTTTTTATTGCTTTTTTGTGACATGCCGGCGGGATTTAACGAAACCGTAGCAGTCAACTTCTTAAGCAGGCAGGCTCAGTTCTCCATAGGGCCTGCAATTCTTGCTATTTGCAGGCTTTTTAGTTGCTGTGTTTCCCAAACTCGCCGAGATTCGTTTAATGAAACTAGAGCTTGAATGAGTGCCAGATATCACGTTGGAGCAAGCCGAGTACCAGGCAATGAGTTCCGGCTTACTCGAACGTAGTTTGAGCGGAGACCTTGAAGTTAGGAACCTTGTTTTTAGCTACGTAACTGAACAGACAAGCCTCATTGAAAATCTTTGTTTCAGTCTTAGACCGGGCAATTTTCTGGCGATTGTCGGGAAATCAGGATGTGGCAAGTCAACACTACTAAAATTACTTCTTGGCCTGGATAAGCCAACACAGGGATCAATAATAGTTGATGGTATGGCATTGCGGAAATTTGGCATAAGGCAATACCGTGCTCAACTAAGTGCGGTGCTACATAAAGCGGATGTTCTGCGAGGGGGCTCAGGTTCTGGTGAGAAAAGGCAATTTGATTGCGGGGAAAACCTATTTTGCTGTGTTAAAAGAAGCCACTGCAAACACAGGATTCTATGATGAGGCTTGTCGTGAGTTCTACCTGCGCCGACTACTGCACTGCTTTGGCGCGTATCAAGTAAAGCTGCATGCCTACTTGCTTGAGCGAAACCAGATTCTTCTCTTGGTTACACCTCTCACTCCAACTGGGTTCGGTTCTTTACTGCGCTTCCTGAATCACAGCTATAGTGATTACTTTTCGAACCGGTTTGGTAGATCTATTCGTGTTTGGCGGGACCGTGCCTCAGAGTGTTTGTTGCCTGGCCAGACGCTCATACTTGATTCCCAGAAATTCATCGAGCGATTCCCTTTGAGATCAAAAAGTCACAGCCATCCCGGAGAGCATCAATTTTCGAGTTACTGTTCTAATTCCTTCTGCCATAAACCTCAATACCTGGTTCAGCATCCAGCGTTCAAACTATTTCTAAGGCGGGGGCCGCAGTCTTTCAATCGTTATCGAGAATTCGTCGCCAAACCTTTTATGGAATCTTATTATCGCTTTTTGGAAAGCAAGTTTATGCTTGGACGACCTCTGCTCGGTGCCAAATCTCAATATAAACTTGAAAACAGCTAGACCTTAACCAATAAAGAGAAAGCGGCACAATGATCGCAGTGATGGGCGGTGTAAAAAACGCACCATGTCAAACATCTCAAGCTGGCAAGCAGGATTGAACTGGGCAGCTTCCTGCAATGCGTACTATTCGTAATTTTCCATACTCGGACACGCGCAGAATAGATTTCTATCGCCGTGCACATTGTCGATTCTATTTACAGAAGGCCAATACTTATTGTTAACAGACACCTTGTCTACTTGATTGGGATAGGCAGCTTGCATCTTACTGTAAGGTCGATCCCAGCTTTCATCCAGCATGTCTGCCAAAGTGTGTGGAGCATTTTTTAACGGATTGTGTTCCGCATCTATGTTGCCAGCCTCAACATCTGCAATTTCTTTGCGAATTTGAATCATGGCATCGATGAAGCGATCTAATTCTTGCTTCGATTCACTTTCTGTGGGCTCTATCATCAATGTGCCAGCAACAGGAAAGGACATAGTAGGAGCATGAAACCCAAAGTCCATTAAACGCTTGGCAACATCTTCTTCACTAATTCCGGAAGAGAGTTTCAGGGGTCGCAGATCGATAATACATTCATGAGCTACCAAACCATTTCGGCCCGTATACAAAATCGGATAATATTCGGCTAATCTTACTGCGATGTAGTTGGCGCTAAGTATTGCTATTTGCGTTGCTTTCAGTAAGCCTTCAGCACCCATCATTGCAATATACATCCAGGAAATTGGTAAGATTCCGGAACTACCCCAGGGTGCTGCTGAAACAGCGCTATTGTTGTTGTCTGGGCCGGTTAGTTTAATCAACGAGTGGTTGGCCAGGTGTGGTACTAGATGTTTCTTGACTCCGATGGGCCCCATGCCCGGTCCGCCACCGCCATGTGGAATGCAAAAAGTCTTATGCAAATTTACGTGAGATACATCAGCACCCATATCGGCAGGTTTCGCAACGCCAACTTGTGCATTGAGGTTCGCACCATCCATGTATACTTGAGCACCATTGTCATGAACGATCTGGCAGATTTCTTTAACTGCTTCTTCGTAGACGCCGTGAGTAGAAGGATAGGTGATCATCAGAGCCGCCAAGCGGTTCTTGTTTGTCTCCGCCTTGTTGCGTAGATCAGCAACATCTATGTTGCCATCATCATCGCAGGCAACCAAGACAACTTGCATACCTATCATCTGAGCACTGGCTGGGTTGGTGCCATGTGCCGAGCTGGGAATTAAACACAGATCCCGTTGGATTTCACCCTTGTTGTGCAAATATTTTTTTATTGCCAATAAGCCGGCATATTCACCTTGAGCACCGGAATTCGGCTGCATACTCACCGCGTCGAAGCCTGTGATAACCGCCAGCATTTCTTCCAGCTCAGAAATCATTTGCTGGTAGCCCGTCATCTGTTCAATTGGGGTAAAGGGATGAGGTTTAGAAAATTCGGGCCAGCTTACAGGAAGCATTTCAGCCGCTGCGTTGAGTTTCATGGTACAAGACCCAAGAGGAATCATGGCGTGTGTAAGAGAAATATCTTTGTCTTCCAGCTTTTTTAAATAGCGCATCATTTCGGTTTCACTGTGATAGCTATTGAAGTTTGGGTGCTGTAGATACTCACTGCTTCGAATAAGACTATCTGAGATAACAGACTCTAGTTCTCCGCTTACTATTAACGAATCGATATCATCGGTGGAAATACATTTGGCGCTTTTGCCCAAAATCACAGCCCAAATATTTTCGACATCTTCGACACTTGAACATTCATCCAGACTAATGCCTATGTGTTGACTGGCTGAGACCTGATCGAGGCGAAAATTAATCCTGGCTGAATTTGCACGAGCTAAAATGTCATCAATCTGACCCTGATTCAGCTTGACAGTAAGCGTGTCGAAATAGTTTTCGTTGACTAATTCTATGCCCGCATTTTTTAGTCCAGTTGCCAGAATTGAAGTAAGACGGTGAATTCTTCGTGCGATATTCTTGAGCCCATTCGGACCGTGATACATCGCGTATAAGGCGGATATATTTGCTAATAAAACCTGCGCAGTACAAATATTGCTATTCGCCTTCTCGCGTCGGATATGTTGTTCACGAGTCTGTAATGCCATACGAAAAGCTTGTCGCTCACGTTTATCTACAGAAACGCCAATTATTCTTCCCGGCACCGCGCGCTTGAATTCGTCCTTTGTTGCAAAATAGGCGGCATGGGGGCCACCATAGCCCATGGGTACGCCGAAACGTTGTGTGCTGCCAGTTACGACATCGGCTCCCATCTCTCCTGGTGGCTTTAGCAGGGTCAGACTCATTAAATCAGCAGCAACGATTGCAATGGCATTATGCTCATGAAGCTTTGTAATGATTCCGCTTAGTTCGCGTACCTCTCCCGTCATCGATGGGTATTGAAAGATAGCGCCGAATAACTCAGCCATGTTTACATCAGCAATATCGCCAATGATTAGTTCGAAACCGAAGCATTCTGCACGAGTTTTGATTACATCGATCGTTTGTGGGAAGCAGTACCTGTCGACGAAAAATTTTCCAGCATTCCGATTCTTACTAACCCTTCTTGCAAGAGACATCGCTTCTGCGGCGGCAGTCGCTTCATCAAGGAGAGATGCGTTTGCCAGATCCATAGCGGTAAGGTCAAGAGTCATTTGTTGAAAGTTGAGAAGACACTCTAATCGACCCTGGGAAATTTCAGGCTGATAAGGGGTGTAAGCCGTATACCAGCCAGGATTTTCCAGTACATTTCGGAGAATCACGTTGGGTGTGTAGGTGTCGTAATAGCCCAGGCCAATAAAAGATTTAGCGGTTCTATTCTTCTCAGCAATGGCTCTTAGCTTTGTTAGCGCGGCGCTTTCGGTCAGTGGGCCTGCTAGTTCCAATGCACTTTCTAGTGCTATAGATTCGGGGACAGTTTTCTCAATTAAATCTTTTAGGGATTTCAGGTTAAGCACCTGCAACATTTGCTCAATTTGCGAAGGGCCAGGACCTATATGCCGATCTATAAACTCACTTTGATACTCTAGAGTTTCCAAAGAAGGAGTGGAGCCGTTCCGGGCAGAATCATTTTGAATCTCTGGACTTGATTGGGTTTGCATTACTGTCCTGTCAAAAAATCGATAACATCGTTGACGCTAGTTGAGTACAAGGCGATTAGAATAGCGAAGCAGAAGTCGACACCACTGTGAAATGGTTTTACTCGTCCTCGCAGTGATCCGAGTAGGCATCGGCATCCATAAGTTCATCCAATTCCAGCTCGTCACTTATCTGGATTTTGTAGAACCAGCCGTCATCATAGGGAACGGAATTAACAGTTTCCGGTGCATCGACCAAAGCATCATTAATAGCAATAATCTCGCCAGACACCGGGCTATATACGTCTGAAGCAGCCTTTACGGATTCAACCACCGCCACTTCGTCTTTCGCATGGACCGTAGCGCCGACTTCCGGGAGTTCAACAAAAACGATATCGCCAAGTGCGTCCTGGGCGTGATTGCTGATACCGACAGTCGCCGCTCCATCTTCGTCAAGCCGAACCCATTCATGAGTTTGGGCGTATTTCAAATTATCAGGATATGTACTCACTGGAGTTTCCTCGTTTATTCAGTGCTGCTGTTTGGAACAGGGATTAATTATTTCAAAATTGATGGTAGAGGTATGCATTTACTCGAAGACCTTCTTGCCGAATCGGACAAAATTTGGCTTTACTATTCGCACATCAGTTAGGGTTCCTCGAATGTCTACCTGACAGGCTCCACTATTCAACGGGATTCTAGCTAATGCGATTGAATGCTTCAATGTAGGCGAGAAACTGCCGCTGGTTATCAGTCCTTCGCCATTTTCGCACAGCACTTTTTGTCCTTCACGTAATACGCCTCGTTGCTCAAGTACCAGCCCGGTCAGAACAGGCAGCTTTCCTGATTGTTGCTCTTTCTTCTGAGCGTTAACCGCAGCTCGCCCAACGAAATCCCGATCCTCCGGTTGCCATGAGATCGTTTGTTCCAGGTTTGCCGCCAGGGGCGACACCGACTCGTCCATGTCGTGACCATACAAATTCATGCCCGCTTCTAGACGGAGAGTATCTCGCGCAGCTAGCCCGACAGGTTTAACTCCTACAGCGAGTAATTTATCCCACAGTTCGGGTGCTTGCTCACTGGGCAGAATGAGTTCAACACCTTTCTCGCCGGTGTAGCCGGTACGGGCTATGAACCAGTCTGTCGATTCAAATCCTCTAAAATTTTTCAGCTGTGCCGCAGTCTGAGCACGGCTGCTGCTCAAAACAGAGCATACCTTCTGTATAGACTCAGGTCCGTGAACGGCAAGAATAGCCAGTTGCGGCTGTTCCTCAATAATGACATTGAAACCTTTGCTATGACTATTTACCCACAGCAGGTCTTTTTCTCGGGTTGCACAGTTAACCACCAGGCGATAACCAAAGCTCATCCTGTAGACAATTAAGTCATCCACCACGCCACCAGTCTCATTCAGCATCGCGCTATACAGGGCGCGTCCAACCTCATCCAATTTGATAACATCATTAGCTAATAAATAACGCAGGAAAGCTTGTGAGTCCTTGCCCTGTATATCAAGCACCGTCATGTGAGACACGTCGAATATCCCTGCTTGTGTTCGCACCTGCTTATGCTCCTCAATTTGAGAGCCATAGTTGATGGGCATGTCCCAGCCAGCAAAATCGACCATTTTTGCGCCGGCATCGACATGCTCCTGATATAGGGAGGTATGTTGACCCATTAGCTGCTGCCCATGAGAGGTAGGAAAGAAGGCGCCATTTTACCTACAGCCTGGGTCTTTTAACAGTGGCAACTGATCCAGTTGCGGCGCTTGTTTTTTTGAGCAGAGTGCCTTGAACTAAGCAGTGAATGGTGAACTGATCAGGGCAGCCAGGCGTAACTAAATTTGGCAAAAATGGTGCGGTTGGTTTTCTCTATAGAATCGTAGGAATCGTTCTGAAATCCGGCATCGGAATAACCCATGAAGAAGCGCGTTGCTGCATTGACCTTATAGCTATACAGCAGCTGTGTGGTGAGCTGTTTGCTACGCTCCTGTACAGGAGAAAGGTATAGTTCCTGATTCCGCTTATTGTCAGTGTATTGCAGAGTGAAGCGAAGAAAGCTGCGCGCACTGAATTGATACGTCGTTTTCAAATCGGTGAGGTTTGCCGTGAAAAGTCGACCGCCATCGACGTCGAACTGCTGCAATGTATGGTCCAGGTCTAACTCCAGATGCTTGCCCCAACGGTAGTTCACACCAGGGCCAAAGCGTTTTGATCGCCCGAGTCGGGTATTTGCAAAATCGACTATATCCTCAATTCGAATTAGTGTGCTAACCCGAAGACTCGCCAATGGAGTAAAACCAATACGGATCTGATTAAACTGTTCGTCGAAATATTTGCCATTCCAGTAAGTTTCACTACCTCCAAATAAGCCGCTCAGAAAGGACTGCTTGGGGCCATTCATATTCAGGAATACTTCAAACTCCTCTTCTAGCTGAAGGCCAGATTGATCCTCGGTTCTATCATAGTCCAGGGCAACTCGAATACGGTTAAAGAAGTCCTCTGGCTCACCGCGCCAGGTGTGGCCTAAGGTTGCCACTACAAACTTGAAATCGACACGGTTTACGAAGCCGAGATCCGCACGGAAATCCTCACCCATGTCAGTGTAACCGAGACGCCAATCCCAACGGCGGTCATTATGCGTATATTCTATGCGGTGACTGCTATCGCTAAGACTGCTTTGCTGTCCGTAGCGCCCTTGAATCAATGTAGGGTAGTCAGAGCTAGAATGCATGATTTGAATCGAGATTGAATCTTGATCACCAGGTCTTAGTACTGCATCCAGGCTGCTTACCGTATTGTTATAAGCCTCCGCACGACGGTCAGTGATCAGCGCTCCAATGGTAGAGTGTTCAAATATATCGAAACGGTAGCGGCCAATGGCAACTTTAGATTCCACCTCTCCTAGAGAAGCAACGCTGGAACCCAGGCTGCGAGGGATTAAGAAGCTAGTATTCTCATCATTAGAAGTTATTAATCCATAGCTGTGGCCGCCGCTTTTACCTGTCACTTTGAGACCATAGTCGGGATCGGAGATATTTCTCGTGTGGACAAGGTTTTCAAAGGTATCGAAATAATCTGCGCCATCGAGGAAAAAAGTTCTTTGCTCGGGGAAAAACAGGCTAAATGTGTTATTGATGTCTAATTGGGCACTGTCTGCCTCTACCTGCGAGAAGTCAGGGTTCAAGGTAGCGTTCAAGTACAAATCTTGAGCAATGCCCCAGCGCACATCAAGACTTGCTTCCGGGTCAATGCTTTCGCCATTCCAGTTGCCTATGGCCGGATCCCTGTTCTCTATCACGGTGGAAGTAACGGTGGGAATTATTTCCAGGTTTCGGCTTTGGGACAAATTGGCAAAACCATCTACTTTGCGTAGCTGGCAGATATAACAGGACACATCCCTATTGAAGGGGTTGTTAGCAATTCGGGTACGTCTATCACGTGGATAGTTTCGGACTAGATCGATACCCCAGGTCTGCTCACTCTCGCTGGGAGTAAAGCGTAACTGCTTTACCGGAATGGCCATCTCTACAACATAGCCTTTGTCATTGATCTGCCCGGCACTGTCCCAAATCGCGTTCCAGGAATCATCTTCTCGACCATTTACATCATCCTGAATTGCATCAGCTTGAACTCCAAAGGGATTGGCAAAGAATTCAAAGGCACGACGTTCATCATTAAATGTGTCTAGAACAACAGCGACATAGTCATCATCCCACATCGCATCGCGATCTCTATAGAATGCTCGAATTTGTTCTGGATTGGGGTCCAGAGCGATAAAGGCGACATACAGCGTCTCGCCATTTTCCATCAGCAGGGCTTCAGCCTCTACTGCCGCAGGAACATTCTCACTGGGTGAGGTTTCGATATCAATTTTAATGCGGGCAGCAAGACTCCATTCTCCTGCATCGATCTGACCATCAATGCGTGGCTCTGTGTTTACTCTGGGAATATCATAGTTAGATAGTGATTGAGCGTTTACGTACGAGATCAGTGCTGCCATCAGAAGCAGGAACGCTGGAACAGCGGTTGAGATTGTCCTGTGGATTGTGGGGAGGTTTGAGAGCAATACCATTTCTACTACTCATTATTCGCAATTTGAGATATCCATCGCGGAAAATAGGGCCGGTGAAGTCCTGGATTGAGTGACGGGTATCGTATTAGGCGACAGAGGAGGAAGGTTCAGATGGTATCCGACTAAAAAGCAGGAAGCTTAAAAGCTTCCTGCTTGGGTCTGGCAATTACATTCCTGCTGCGGCTTCAAGCACATCTTCGAAGGGAGGACGATCTTGATATCTCTCTTCTGCGAATTTGGCCTTGATCACCCCGCTTGGGTCTATCAGAAAAATACCAGGATAGGGAATACCGTAGATTCTGTGCCCAGGCTCATAGTCCAGATTACGAATTCCAAAGGCATTTACGTGGGTAACATCTTCGTCGTGAAGAAGTGGAAATTTCACGTCCTGGTCTTCTTGCACAGTTTTTAACAACTCTACTGAGTCGTAAGTGAGAGCAGCAACATTGACTCCCATTGCTTCGAACTGGTCACTGATTTCTAACAGCTGCACGAGCTGAGATGTGCAGTAAGGTCACCAGTCAAAGGATCGGCTCATCATAAAGAGCAGGCCCTTCTCGCCTTTTAAGTCATCGAATGTCTGGAGCTTGCCATCTTGATCCACTGCTGAAATATCAGGAATAGATGCGCCTACTGGAAAGTCTGGTGCCCAGACAAAATCCTGCGCCATCGAGATCTGAAAACTTCCAAGCAGCATCAGCATTAGCAGAAATCTGCTCAGCGACCCGATGCGTTGGTGGGATTTAGCAATCATGATTTACCTCATTTTTTCTCTACCAGTTAACTACTCTACTAATTAACTACTCTACTAATCAACTACTGTCTCGTCACTGGCTATTCCAGCAGTACAAAACATTACTAACAATACCCGATTACGGGCAATTTTATTGCAAACCTCTGCAACAATTTTGACTAATGGGCGTGACAACAATCGGTCAGCCGCCTTATTCAACTGGCCAATAGTGGCGTATCTTCGTTTTACCGGTGGTACGCACGCCGGGAATCAAAGATCGTTTGAATCAGTCTATCTCCGCCAGGAATCTCTCACTGCGAGGCAAATAATTATTGTCGCTATCGAGAGAAAAGACCACTGAATTTGAACGCCCGATAATCTCTTCTCTAGGCATAAAGCTATATACACGACTATCGGCGCTGTTGTCCCGGTTATCGCCCAGCACGAAATATTCGCCCTCTGGCACTACGGTTGGTCCGTAACTGCGGGCCGTGCGGCCGACGAATCGACTGGAAAGCCTTGCCTGATGTGCCATATCAGGAAGCTCTTCCATAATGATAATGGCGTCTTCATCTCGAGAGAGCACCTCGTAGTTTGCCGCTTCTCCGTTGATCACCAATGCGTTGTTTTGCATATAGATAGTGTCGCCTGGGACACCTACGATTCGCTTGACCAATCTCTTGTCGGCTTTCTTGGAGTCTATAATGACTACGTCACCGCGAGTGGGGTCAGACAATTCAGCAAGGGAAATTTCGGTGAAGGGAATTTTCACATCGTAGGCGAGTTTGTTTATCCAGACTTTATCGCCATCCAGCAGGGTAGGCTGCATAGACGCTCCGGATATAGAGCTTAGATCGGCGATAGCACTCTTAAAAAACACGATACAGGACAGCAAAAGGAAAAACTGCCGGTTTTCTTTCCAGAACAAGTTTAGATTGCTACCAAGACGTTCCTGAAGACTGGTTTTGTTCAAATCATTCATTGTTTCTACACCTTTAGAGTTCCCTAAACTAGCCTAGGTCTTCTGATCATGTCAATTCCCTTGAGATGGCCGCTTCTGATCCGCTGCTCAGTTGTTTAGCCTGGCTGAGGCCAGTAGATAGAAGTAATCAGGGCACAGCGGTTTGCTGTAGACTATTGCAAAGACCGAAGGTCTTTACTAACCTGTATGCTCATACAGTAAAATAAAGACTATCGAACCAGCCATGACTCTAACGCAGTTTCGCCCAGCTTCCCGAAATTGGTTTACTTCCCAGTTCGGTATGCCCACCGAAATCCAATCTCAAGCCTGGTCCGCGATTAAGTCTGGTCGTCATACGCTAATCTCTGCGCCTACCGGTAGTGGCAAGACATTGGCAGCCTTCTACGCGGCAATAGATGAATTGCTACAACGTGGCTTGGAACGCCAGCTCACTCCCAGGGTTCAGATTCTCTATGTCTCCCCCTTAAAGGCCCTGAGCAACGATATTTATAAGAACCTGGAAGTGCCACTGAAAGGTATAGCCGAGCATTTACAGCTATGTGCAGAGCCGCCAGTAGATATCACTGTAGCGGTACGAACAGGAGACACGACAGCCAGTGAGCGGCAAAAGATGGCCAGGCAACCGCCTCATATATTGGTGACTACACCGGAGTCTCTGTACTTGCTGCTGACCAGCGCCAGTGGGCGAGCCATGTTGGCGGATGTATCCACATTAATTGTGGATGAAATACACGCGATGCTTGGAGACAAGCGCGGCTCGCATCTAGCTCTGTCCATCGAGCGTTTGCAAAAGATAGTGCTAAATAACTCCAGACGACGGCTACAGCGTATAGGCTTGTCTGCAACACAAAGACCGGTCGAGATGGTGGCCAGATACCTGGTCGGAAATAGCAATTGCAGTAGTGAGCAGATCGATTGTGAAATAGTGGACGCTGGCTTTCGTCGGCAAATAGATGTGCGGTTGGAAGTGCCAGACTCACCCTTGTCGGCCCTGATGAGCAATGAGGTATGGGAAGAGCTATACCAGCGCTTGGTAGAATTGATTAATAGTCATCAAACCACATTGGTTTTTGTGAACACGAGACGACTTTCAGAGCGTCTGGCGCTAGCGCTGTCGGAGCGTTTAGGCGAGCAGGCGGTTTGTTCTCATCACGGTAGTATGAGTAAAGACCTTAGACACGATGCAGAACAAAGACTAAAAGCTGGCGAGCTAAAAGTACTGGTCGCTACTGCGTCAATGGAATTGGGAATAGATATTGGCTCGGTTGATTTAGTGGTGCAATTTTCTTCACCGAAGAGTATTGCTACTTTCTTACAACGTGTCGGTAGAAGTGGGCACTCTATTCATGGCACGCCGAAGGGCATCCTGTTTCCTCTCACCCGAGATGATTTAGTCGAAAGTGCAGCCTTGCTACGCAGCATTAGCGAAGGGAATCTGGATCGAATCGTTATGCCAGAAAAGCCCTTGGATATCCTGTCTCAGCAGATCGTAGCTGAGGTCTCGGCTCAATTGCATGATCACGCGGGCAAGACTGGTGAACTGTTTGATCAACAAGCTGATGGTTGGGACGTTGAGGAATTATATGAACTGTTTAGTAATGCCTACTCGTATCGAAACCTGGAACGAGAAGAATTTAACACTATCGTACAGATGTTGGCAGAAGGCTATACCAGTAGACGTGGGCGACGTGGCACCCATTTACATTTTGATGCAATTAACAATCGTTTGCGAGCGCGGCGTGGCGCTAACCTGATTGCTCTAACGAATGGCGGCGCTATCCCCGATATGTTCGACTATCAGGTTGTTCTCGACCCGGAAGATGTCGTTGTTGGCAGCCTCAACGAAGATTTTGCCTTGGAAGCATTGCCAGGTGATGTTTTTACTTTGGGCACACATAGCTGGCAGATGTTGCGAGTAGATGGTCTCAAGGTGCGTGTGCGAGATGCGCAGGGAATGCAAGCCACTATTCCATTTTGGTTTGGTGAAGGTCCAGGTCGAACTCGTGAACTTTCGGAGGCGGTTTCAACACTACGAGAAACTATTGCGGATCTTTTGATCAATGACTCAGCCAACGCGGCGGTACAATGGTTAGTTGATATCGCGGAGCTACCACGAGAGGCGGCAACGCAGCTGGTTGACTATTTGCAGTCCGGCATGAATGCTTTGGGACTCATGCCCACCAGGACTGCAATAGTCATGGAGCGCTTCTTCGATGAGGTAGGAGATATGCATGTGGTCATACATTCTCCCTTCGGCAGCCGTATCAATCGCGGCTGGGGCCTGGCTCTGCGAAAACGCTTCTGTAAGTCCTTCAATTTTGAGCTGCAAGCTGCTGCTAATGAGGACAGCATTGTGATTTCTTTAGGGTCAATCCACAGCTTTCCACTTGACGATGTCTTCAAGTATCTGCAATCAGCAACGGTAAGAGATGTGCTGGTGCAAGCTCTGCTGGATGCGCCAATGTTTGAAGTTAGATGGCGCTGGAATGCTACGCGTTCTCTAGCGATTCAAAGAAATCGAAACGGCAAACGTGTTCCCCCTCAGTTTCAGCGCATGGACGCCGAGGACTTGGTGGCTCATGTTTTTCCTGATCAGATTGCCTGCGCGGAAAATATTACTGTCAGGCGAGAAGTACCCGACCATCCATTGGTTAATCAGACAATTCATGATTGTCTTACCGAGGCGATGGACATAGAACAGCTAATAGAATTGGTGGTCGACATAGAACAGGATAAGCTCACTCTGGTTGCAAAAGATTTGCAACAGCCTTCCCCTTTTGCTCAGGAAATAATCAACGCAAGACCTTATGCATTTCTTGACGATGCACCATTTGAAGAACGGCGTACTAACGCTATTCGTAATCGAAGTTGGGCAGACCCGAGCGAGGCGAAGGATTTCAGCTTGTTGGATGCAGATGCGATTGCAAGAGTCAAAGAAGAAGCTTGGCCTTATGTGAATAATGCAGAAGAACTTCATGATGCTTTGTTCAGCCTCGGTTACATGAGCAGCGAGGAGTTTGAGGCTAAAAACTACCAGAGGTGGCAGCAGACTTTATTGGATGCGGGTCGTATTCTGCAACTAACAGACACAGAAAACTCATTATGGATTACCACCGAAAAGTTGCCGTGTTTCATGGCGGTATTTCCACCGATACAAACACCGCAACACGTTCCTGAATTTATTCGTCAGCAGAAATGGAATAGTCAAGATGCATTACGTGAGATAGTACGCTCTCGATTGGAAGGCCTGGGTCCAATCCGGGCCCAGCAATTATCAGTTGAACTTGATGTGACTGTTGCGGATATAGATTTGGCGTTGCTAGCGTTAGAGGTAGAAGGCTTCGCCTTTCGAGGCCAGTTTTCACAGGAGGCGCGCAAGGGCAGTACCGACGCAGAGAAGGACGCACAGAAGATAGTTGAATGGTGTGAACGAAGGCTGTTGCAGCGAATCCATCGTTACACCATCGATGCGCATCGCAAAAGCATCGAGCCTGTGTCATTAAAAAATTACACGGAGTTTTTGTTTGACAGGCACCAATTATTGCCGGTCGCAGAAGAAAGCATAGAGCAGTCAGCAAGCAGAGAGCCGGTGCTCGATGGACAAACTCGTTTGCGAAATGCATTGGGCTTAATGGATGGAATAGCGGCACCGGCAGCGAGTTGGGAAGCTGATCTTTATCCTACAAGGGTGGCGGATTATGACCCAAACTGGCTGGATGTAATGTGCATTAGCGGGAAAATGGTTTGGGGGCGATACTCACTACCCAGCGCCTCCCAAAGACAATCCCGCAGGAAAAATTCAAGCGTTAATAACTCTTCTGGACCTATTAAAACCACACCCATATCAATAGTTTTACGTGCCAATCTCGACATTTGGAGAGCGCTCGCAGTTGCGCAGCAAAATGAAGAGGGTTCGCTGCCATTGAGTGAACTCGCCAACCAGATTGAAACAGACCTGGCACAAAACGGAGCTAGTTTCTTTGACCAGATTCAGAATCGAACCGGGTTATTGAACGCACAACTGGAACAGGGTTTGGCAGAGCTTGTCAGTGCGGCACGTGCGACCAGTGACAGTTTTACAGGCTTGCGTGCCTTATTAACGCCTGACAGCAAGAAGCCCAGCAATCACCAAAGACGTGGCCGACGAGCGATGTTTGGAGTTGAAGACGCGGGGAGATGGAGTTTGCTAGACACGGCTAAAGCATCAACAAACACTGACTCAACAAGCAGGCATTGGGAGGTCCTTGACGAAGTTCAGCTAGAACGATTAATAGGCATTTATCTACAGCGTTGGGGAGTATTGTTCCGAAGTTTGTTGGAGAGAGAGTTATTTACTCCGCCTTGGCGGGTATTGCTCACTGCCCTACGGAAAATGGAACTGCGAGGCACTATTCGCGGAGGAAGGTTTGTATCTGGTGTTGGAGGCGAACAATTTGCATTTCCAGAAACAGTTGATGTTCTGCGTAAATTCAAAAACCGTACAAACAGTGCTAAGGTCAACTACTACAGTATTTCAGCCGTCGATCCCCTCAACCTGCTGAATCTAATCTTACCTAATCGTAGGCTCTCGCGACTTGGCAAAAATCGAGTTCTTTACGAGAATGGAATTCCAATTGCTGTTTTGGAAACTGATAAGGTGAGTTTTCTGCAGGATGTTGAGCCGGCAGCACAATGGAATCTCCAACAAGCCTTGATCAAGAAAAATTTCCCACCTCGACTTCGCAGCTATCTTGGATCCCGCTAGCCTGATTCTTCGCAAATTTCTGCTTTTCCGCAGTAGAACAGTGCTAACTCCTAAAGGCTTCTGATTAGAATCAATTCTTTAGAAAAAGAAAACCCCGCTATCACATAGAGTGATAACGGGATCCACTACTTATGAGAGCAAGGAAATCACGAATTTCTTCGACAACACCCCCCCAATTACATGATCAAGTAACTGGAGGCTCCCCTTATAGATTGACTATCGATGGGATCACCTCCTTTTAATGCCAGGGTAGCCATGATTGTTAGCAAATCCCCCCTGTTAGAACCACTAACAAAAGCCTGTTGATTTTATATAACACATCATTAGCAGTGTAAAGCGCACAATACACAGTAGAAGAAATAAAAATCACACACCAAATGGCGAGATAGCCAAATTACTTTGTACTGGTTTATTGAGAGTTGTGAGGATGTCTGTTCGCCAGCAAAAGATGATTTTGAGTTATCCTCTCCAGGGTGATACAACGCAGCAAGCTTCGAGTGTCTTGATAAACACGGCGAGCTTGTTTAAGGACAATAGTTTGCTCCTTGCTGGAGTCGACAATTTCTTGACACGCTTTTTAAAACCGGACTAAGGAGACAGTTTAAAAAGACAGGAAAAATTGCGTAGACACATAAAGCACCAACACAATCATCAGAGAGCAGACAATGAATTGCAGAGGGCTTTCCCTAAAACTATGCCAACTAGTTTTCACTTCACCTCTTTCCTTGCCTAGTTGGTACTCTCTACGCAGTCGCAACGATCTTTCCTGCTGATACTCATCCAGTAATTGGCGAGCAAAATCAAATTGCTCGATATTCCTTAACCAGATTGCAGGAAGAGAAATACCCCAGTTACCAGCAAAAGTCTCGAAGTATTCGATTTCATGCTTCTCTAATAATTCTCGAACTTCAAGAGCTTCGTCTTCGGGAACATGGCGCATTCGAAACAGTAGTTTTGACATAGTAGATAGCACGACCTGTGGATGGGATTGACTTTGGCAGGCTGTTACCTGTGTTGCTGGCATGCTACCTTTAACAGATAGTTGTGTAAAATCATTGATAAGTGCTCTACATGCGAATCATAGAAACTCGGGCAGCATTGAGTCTCTCTGATTGGTTTGCCAAATGAAACGATCCAGGCAGGAGAAATTCAAGATGAACAAATTATGGCATGTCATCGTTAGCAAGATGGTGGCAGGCGGGTGCGCCTTCTGCTTGAGTCTGACATTGACGATTCCTGTCGTGGCAGAGACTTCTGTCTGGTCAGTAAGCTCTGGTGACAACATCATCTATCTCGGTGGCACTGTACATTTGTTGCGACCAAGTGACTACCCTCTGCCAAGGGAATTTGATCAAGCCTATCAGGCGAGTTCGCAGATGTACTTTGAGACAGATATTAGTGCCATGAGCGATCTGACTGTACAAACGCAAATGTTGCAGCAACTCACCTACAGTGACGAGCGGACTCTGAAAACAGTTCTGAATGAAGAGGCTTATGCCGCTTTAACGGAATACGTGGCTGGCATCGGTTTGCCTCTAATGATGTTGGAAAAATTCAAACCTGGTTTGTTAGTAAGTACTTTACAGGTCTTAGAATTTCAGAGCATGGGCTTTACTCCACAAGGAGTGGATGTGCATTTCAATACGCAAGCAGTTGCTGATTCTAAATCTCTCGGTCAGCTAGAAACAGTCCAAGAGCAAATAGGCTTTATCGCCGCAATGGGTGAGGGCAACGAGAGTGAGTTCATTTTATTGTCACTACGTGACCTTGATGAAATCGATGAACTAATGGAAGAGATGATCCGCGCCTGGCGAACCGGTGATAACTCGGGCTTATCGGAAATGTTGGTGGAGGACATGAAATCAGAAGCACCAGAGCTTTACGACTCCTTGCTGTTGCAAAGAAACCTGAAATGGGTTCCTCAGATTGAGCAGATGCTGAAAGATACAGACACAGAATTTGTCTTGGTGGGTGCTGCTCACATCGTGGGCGAGAATGGATTACTGGATTTGCTGGCGAGTGAAGGCTATGAAATTAGTCAACTGTGAGTAATTTTCCTTATTGTCTTTGATAGCTATTGCTTGTTGGCAGTAATAAGGCAGTCAAAAGCCAGCACGAAACAAGACCGGGGATAGCTGGCCTGGACATATATAGTTCTTACGAGGATTTAAGAACTTGTTTTGTGGCTTAGAACGATTTGCCTGGGGCCACTAGTAGAGGTTTGGCCACTAACGCCTGAAGGAATTTGCTGAACCTTGCCGCCGGATTTTAGAAATGCGTCAACGTGTTGTGCCAAGTCTGCGCGATTACTTACAGCCGCGTCTTTTTTTGATTTATTTGCCATGAAAGTCTACTCTTCGCTACATAAGCTGCGGATTATACATCATTTCGAACCTTTCGACCACCTCCTCCACCACCACTAGGCTTTTCCAATATGAGTCTGACATAGCCCCTTTTCTGTTCATGATGAGAGGAAGGGTGGCAGACTCTTATTATCGACCGACTCTGCTCTGGCTCTGGTAACTTCTTCCACAGTTTTAAGGTTTTTTGGTTGTTTTTGCTAACGAGGTTTTGAGCCTAATCGCTTGCGAGGACGTTCATAGTATTCGGAGTAGCAATCTTCCGGAATCTTACCAATAAGTTCGTCGAGCGATGTCTTATAGATAACTTTCATTTTCGCCAGTAGCTCCAGGTCCAGATGGCAGCCGTAGTTGCGAGTAGTTTCTATATCCTCCAATTGCTTAGGTGACACACCTAACAAGCGCGCACCTTGCTTCATGGAATAACCTGCGTTCAAACGCAACTGTCTCCCATTCTTCTTTGCCGTTACCGCAATCTGAGAAAACTTGGAAAATTGGACTTGATGCATAGTTTTGCTGCCTTAATACGGTAAAAAATCGCAATCTCTCACCAGCATCAGCCTCCCTGCATGTTTAGTATGTTGTGTTGTTTGTGTCCTGTGGATTCCCAGAGAAATCACAGTATTCAGGGCAAAATCAGGCTAACACAATGAAATTCTCGTGATAACAATTTCTTTTAAAGGAGCTGGGATTAGTTAAAGCTCCGCAGAATTTGGTCAACGCTAACTAGTAAGTTTCCATTACGAAATCTTCTTTTTAGACCTTATGGTATGCAATAACTTATTGATCCTGGTTTTGAACCAGCGCTGTGAGTGTGTTTCAGTTTTGAAATCGAAGTGAGATTGCGCATTTTGAATGAAAGCTTGCATATTTTGCTGCATATAGCGCAGAGAGCCAGTTTCCGAGATTGCTGTTAAGGTTTCTTTGTAATCGTTGAGAAGCACTTCATCCAGCAGATCGAAGCCGGTTTTGCTTACGGCGCTGGCGCTGCCAGCACCAGTGTGGGCCAGCGCAGCAGCGCTTACCGATAACATGCCCAATACCTGTTCTGTGCTGAGGTTTTCCTTCTTGGCAACCACACTGATTTGTTCCCAAATTGACTCAAACCTGGGAAGCAGTCCGGCGGAATTTTGCCTGAGTATCGCCGTCGAACTCCGTAATTGTTCGGTCAATTCTTCGATTTCAGGCATTGATAGGGGCGGCGTGTCGATTGCTGTGGCTCCTTGACGACCCATCTCGTGGATGGAGAGCAGAATCTGCTCCAGAGATTCCGGGTTACTGCTCTGACCAATTACCTCATTTTCCTTCAGATAGTGCACCAGGCGACTGAGAAAAACCTGGCCTCCTTTTGCCGCATCTGAGGCAATCGCGAATATCCATACCGGCGATAGATGCATGGTTAGCAAGCCTGCCGCCTCCAAACTAGTGCCTAATAGCTTGCGGTTCAAGAAATGTTCTGGTAACTCTGTGTCCGTTTGAAAGTCTCTGAGCTCAGCTACATTTTTGATTAGGAATGTTTGGAACATGCCAAATGTAAATCTGTAACTATTCGAATTCTTAATCGCTCTTGGAATAAGAGTCTTGGTGAGCAGCAGGGTGCTGCCTCCTATTATTGCCCCCAGCGCCCTGGCAACTCTTTCCGGGAGCGAAAGAGACAGGGACAGGAAATTATTGAGCTTATCCAGATAGTCCTCGGCAACTTCTACTGGAATGGGCAAATTTGAACTATTTCCTTTTCGCTTCATAATTAACTGACGAAGTCATCACCAAATTGAATAAGGTGGGGAGTTTTCATTTCGGTAGTCTGGGCCTGAAAAGCGATATTGTATGAATCGTCACTGACATACACGCCGTCCAGAAATAGCATAGGGGCCGTTCCTGGGCATTTATGCGCCCACGGCATCAGTGCTAATCCGAAGCGCTGAATCAGCGTGGTCGTCCCGGTGAGAGCTTTCTTCTTTTCGATTTTGAGTTCGGCTTGATGGACAAGGTACACGGAAAATGCTACCAGCTTCTCGTGGTGACATTCTCGGCGCAAACTACAGTCGATAGTTGCCACCCAGGAAGATCATGCGACCACGAGGGCTGGCCGGGAAGGCACGATCCGTTGCGAACGGGCTCTCTTGTGTCAGGTTTTGAACACCACCGTAGATGGTAATCTGGTCGTTGAAGCTATAACGGGCACTAATGTCGTGAAGCCATGTCTCATCCATGATGACAACATCGCCATATAGGGACTGCGCGGTTTCAATTTCCAGAAAACTCACCAGCATTTCGTCGAGATACTGAGAGCTCCAACGAACGCTCAGGTCACCCCAATCCCAGCTCAGGCCTATATTACCAGCTAGTTCAGGACGGTTAACCTCACCTAGCTCTGGATTAACCTGGGTTGGGTCGGACGGGTTAGTGAAGAAGTCGATCTCACTCACGTCGGTTCCCTGTAGAGTGATGCTGAAGTTATGGGCATCCCAACTGAAGTTATAACTGGCGCTGAAATCGACACCGCTGGATATCAGCTTAGCGAAATTGATGTCGGTAGATCGAAGGAAATTAAAGCCTCCGAACTGGGCTGAAGCCGGGTCACCGTTACGCGTGAACAAGTTACAGAAGTTGGCGTTGAGTGCGACACCTTGGTAACAACCGTCAACGATGTTCTGTGAAGTGACAGAAGAAATGGCGTCTTCGATCTCGATTTCCCAGTAATCAACGGTCACGTTAAGGCCTGGCAGGAATCTTGGCTGGATAACGACACCGTAGGTAGTGGTATCCGCAGTCTCTTCAAGTAGATCACGGTTACCGCCCTGAAGGCCACCGAATGAAGCAGAGAGCGGGTCAGAGAAGTTATACGCGCCCTCTGCATCGAAGGGGGTGACACCTAGCGCTTGCAGGTCGGCTATACAGTTTGCGGTGTAGTTTGCCGCAAGACCTGGATCCAAAGCGCGGATCGTGGCCGCATCGCAAGGATCAGTAGGACGGAAAGTAGTGCCCGTCTCTGGTCCAAACAACTCGGTTACGTTAGGCGCACGCACCGATTGCGAGACGCCACCACGGAAGGCGATGTCTTCGATAGGAACCCAGATCGCATTAGTCTTCCAGGTGGTTGTACTGCCGATAGTTGAATAATCGGACCAGCGACCGGCTGCATCTAGCGTTAGCTCTTGAGCAAAAGGAACGTTCGAGAGCAGGGGCAGCGACACTTCAAGAAAAGTATCCGTTGTATCGTAGCTGCCGTTCTCGTTTCTGGTAGAAAGCTGAGGGCGGAAAGTCAGTGATGAGTTATCGGAGACGGTCTCCAACAGCGTACCAGCTGCGAATGGAGAGTTCGCAGGGATCACGCCGCGCTGAAAGGGATCGAATTTGGCATCCGATTCTTCTTCACGGTATTCGATGCCGCCGGCAAAGCCAACAGGGCCGCCTGGCAGTTCGAAGAAGTCTGCACTATCACCAGTAAGTGACGCAGAAACGACAGTCTGCTCAATGGTGAGACGATCCCACTGGTCGGTAGTTACAAAGTCTACCGCTGCCTGCGATATCCCGGTTGCACCCGCCCAGATGTTAAGAGGGACACACTGCCCGGATCCTGGTATAAAGGAGTAGTAGCCTTCCTGATACGCAGGAATCTCGAATGGGGTGTTCAATGCCGGAGCTGAAGTATCTACCTCGGAACGACAGGCTGGGTTGCCACTGGCATCTTGAGTGGCATCGATCGCCGCGAAGAAACGGTCATTGATAACTGTATCTGTTCGAGTGATCTCCTGCTGATAGCGACCATAGTTGGCGCTTAGCTCAAACTTCCAGCCATTGTCCAGTGTACCTTCGAGACCCACAACTGTGCGATAAGTCTCACGCTCAGTCTCTCGGCCTGTGTTGAAGAAGAGTGGGTCAACAGTAATCGCAACACCACCGGTCTGGTTAGCCACATCCTGGATAAAGCCAGGCAGGAAGGGGTTATCAGGCGCACCGAACAGCAAATCCCAGAAGGAATTTGGACGAGCATCGGTTTCAGTTGACTGATTTACGTACTTGAACTCAGCGAATGTGGTTAGGGTATCAGTGAGGTCGTAATTCATCATGAGATTAACGGAATATTTGTCATCCGGGAGCAGGATGTCGCCGCGTCGATTCTGGATAGTGTTAAAACTGTCACCGCCAAAGCCTTGGAAACCTCCGGAGACAAGACCATCGCGAATTGGCGCGTAGTCGCCGTTTTCGGAGACGTTCCAGCATCCACCGACAACACCGACGGAAGCTGCACCGAACACTGAGTTATAGCCAGTGAAAGAATCCAGGCAGTCAGGCGTGCCATTATTATTCAGGTCAATAGGCGTTTCTGGATCAAAGCCATTAAGAGTAAATGGGTTGCCAGGGATGATGTAGCCGTAACCAGACGTGAACGGAAACGTTCGTCCAGGCAGAACCGCCCTTGCTGGTGCGTCGGCTGCCCGATTGAACAGAGCTGTTTCGGCTGCTGACAGATTAGGTGCTGAGCCGAACTGGTCGGTGTAATCCGTGATGAATTCGTCCGCTGTGGGTATTGGTAGTCCAAAGTTATTCAGGCCAGTGTTAGCGAAATTAAAGTACTGGGCCAGATTCGGAGTGGCGGAACCAATATCGCCCTGCTGGAAGCGAAGATCGGGATTAACCCAGTCTCGTGCCGAACCTGCGAGATTTCCATTGGAGCGATCTGTTACCTGAAGACCATCATCCTGACGCACATCGACAGCAACGGTAAAGTTACCTCGGCCTTCGGAGAAATTTTGGCCGAAGACCGCAGACAGAGATTTCTGCTCGCCATCGCCGTACTCCGAAAGGCCATAATTGGCATCGATCTCCATGCCTTCGTAGTCATCCTTAAGGATAAAATTGACCACGCCAGTCACCGCATCGGCACCGTAAACAGCAGATGCGCCGCCAGTGAGCACTTCAACACGCTCAACCAGAGGCATGGGTATAGAGCCGATATCCACGGCAGAAGCCCCCTGCAGACCACCCACATGACGACGACCGTCCACAAGAACCAGGGTTCGAGCGGAGCCTAAGCCACGCAGATTAAGGATGTTGGCGCCATCGGAGAAAGCTGCCCCGGCGTCTATTGACTGCTCGCCAGTGACGGAATTCAGTAACGCGGGGATGTCGTTCACGACATCGGATAGCGAGAACTCTCCAGACATACGAATGTCTTCAGCGTTGACCGACTGCACAGGCAGGGCGCCTGTGAGGTTAGCGTCTCGCGAGATTCTGGAGCCAGTGACGATAACTTCTTCAATCAGGTCACTGCTTTGAGCAGCTATTTGTCCAGACAGCGGGAGCGTGCTAGCTGCCAACAGCGCAACCGTACCGCCATGCATACGGCGGCGTAACTTTTTAATCTTCATGTGCGGCCCCGGTAGTTACAGTTAAGATCACAGTGGGAGTTGTGATCCTGCTTTGAAACACTGCAAAAAGCAATAAGCGAATACCAAAAACAACACGATGAACACTACAGTGACTATGAGAAAGTAACTCATACGCCTACCTCGCCCAGGTTTGTCACTACAAAAGGCATATCTCCATATCTCAGCAACGCCTTGATTGCCTGCAATGCTTCCATAGCTTGCACATTCGTGCACTTTTGCAAGGTCATGGAGTCGGAAATCAAGTTATTGGGGATGCGTTGAGTGGGAAACACTACCTAAATAGCAGGTAGTAGCTGCCGCTAAGAAATCATAGCCCGACGTACTTTTTCAGTGAAGCGGGACAGTAAGTTCTGCCTGCGTCGTTATAATTGCCAATGCATCAAGCCCGCAAAATGCCCACCTCGGCCCCTCTCCAGGCGCAGTTACTCATGCTCTGAACCCGGACAACACATTGAATGATGGCGCGATTGATGCCAATATCGAACATTGATGGTTTGATTACAATGGCGCCATGACGGGTGATGTCATGCCGGGACTCAAGGACAAACCCCATGTAGGCAGCAACAAGCTCCAGCAGGTTCTGATATGAGTTGGCTCACCATGGTGCGGTAATGAGCTTGCGCTAGTGTTGGTATTCCATCCAGGTGAAAGTGGTTAGAACGGGACGTCAGCTATTAGTGACGATGCAGGAAAAACGCCGAATATTACTGGAACAGTTACCGATGGCACTGTAAGGAGTCTGAGTCATGAAGAGCAAACATAAAACTTGAAAGAGGGATTCAGACGCTCCAGGGGCCGCTATCAGTGGATTTGGGTTTTTCAACTGGGTTCGACGCTGAATCTTATGATAAGGTTCCAGTATCATTGTCCTTAACGCCATAGCTGGGCCACCAAGCAAGGTTTAGCGCAATTAGAAGAGAGAGAGAACATCATGAATCAAGATGATAAGCCTGCTGATAGCTCCCGACGTGAACTGATTAAAGGTGCTCTGGGCACAGGCGCTCTGGCCGCCAGTGCTGCTTCAGTGCAGGGATTAATATTCCCTGCATTGGCACAGGGAGAGCGACTCGTGCCCTTCACTGATGTGCCAGACACATTCAATGTCCGGCCAGTACGGCCAAACGCCACGCATTATTTGGACACAAGAGAGATAACCACCTATTTCACCGACAATGATGATTTCTATGTGGTTCAGCACTATGGCCAGCCGGAAATAGACAATACTCGTTACCGTTTAAGAATCACCGGTATGGTCGACAAGGAACTTGATTTTTCCCTCCAGGATTTGAAAGACAGAGACAATATCGAACGGCAAGTTGGCTTTGAATGTGGCGGCAACGGTCGACGTCTATTCCAGGGTTTGATCGGCAACGCAAGATGGCGGGGCATTTCCTTACAAAGTATTCTTGAAGAAGCGGGCATTCAAGATGGAGCAAAGGAAGTCGTTTTCTTCGGTGCAGATACATCAATGGAAACTATTCGTGACACAGAGGTGGAGAAAGCTTTTGCCAGAAGTCTTTCCATTGAGGATGCTATGCAACCTGAAAATATGCTCGCCTTTGAAATGAATGGTGAGCCATTACCTCACTATCATGGAAAGCCAGTCAGGGCATTGATTCCAGGTTGGTACGGCGTGGCGAATGTTAAGTGGCTAACTCAGATTCATATTCAGGACACGCGATACATGGGTCGGTTTATGGGTCGTGACTACGTTACGCTTAAGAAAGAAGTTGTTGGCGGCGTGGAGAGATGGGTTGAGAACTCGGTTACCAGGATGAATCTGAAATCATCCATTGTTCGAGTAACCGAGTTAGGCGGTCAATACAGGATTCAAGGTTTTGCACTAAACGATGGCACGCCACTACAAAGTATCGAAGTTAAAATCGACGATGATCCCTGGGAACCTGCTCAGATTAACCCACGATCAACGAAATACTCATGGAAGCTGTTTAGCTATGACTGGAACAATGCAACACCTGGAGATCACACTATTGTGTCGCGTGTAACCGACATCAATGGCCATGTTCAGGCTACCCAGGAAGAGCTTCCGGAGAAGGTGAGTTACTGGGAAGACTTCGGTCAATTTCCAAGAACCATAACTATCTAAAGAATCTCCTTATTTCCGAATCATGCGCGAAAAGATTGTGCGCCGGTGCCAATTGATACTAATTTACACTCTACCCTAGACGGATTCATACTCACCAGGCAGTGGGTTGAATCGCCGTCGGGCATTGAGCTCATATTTTGGTTGGCGAGTGAGCAAGGCCCGCTGCGCCTGCGTTTAACTGAACAGGAAGCGGTCTGTTTTTTTCCTGCAACTCAGACACAAGAGGTCAGGGTTATTCTAGCAGGGCAAAATGGTTGGCGTATCGCCTCCACACAGCTAAAGAATTTCGAATCGGAATCTATTTCGGCACTCTACCTCAAGAGCCAGCGAAAACTTTTTGATTTTGGGGAGAGACTCAGGGCGAACGGTATCCGTGTAACCGAGGCCGATATCAAACCCACTGACCGATTTCTGATGGAGCGATTCATAACCGCTGCTGTTTCTATAGAAGGACAACGGTTTTCATCAGGTAGCTTCAGTGATTTCGCTGCAATCAAACTTAAAACCACTGAGTTTCGACCGCTCTTACGTGCCATCTCAATTGATATTGAAACAGATTGTCAAGCCAAGACTCTGTACTCCATCGCGATCTATTCTGCCACGGTTTCGGTCGTGTATATGGTTGGCTCCATCAGGAGTTGTACTACAGAGCCGGATACTGAAAACCAATTGGAACTACATATTTTTGGCTCTGAACGCGAGGTAATCAACGCCTTCACCGAGAAGATACATGAATTGGACCCCGATGTGATCATGGGTTGGAATATCGTCAATTTTGACCTTCGCTGTTTGCAAGATTTCAGTGATAGACTCAAGATCAATTTGGAACTGGGGCGTAGTAGAGAGTCTATAGCCTGGCGTAAAGCCAGGGATAGCAATGATCGTTTTTACGCACTTGTGCCAGGGCGGGCAGTACTGGACGGCATTGAGCTGATGCGATCAGCCACTTACCAATTCGAAAATTTCTCACTGGAACATGTCTCCAGGCAACTTCTCGGTCGCGGTAAATTGGTAGAGGATATAGATCAACGTGGCGAGGAAATTACCACACTGTTTACAACCGATAAACCAGCGCTTGCCCGTTACAATCTAGAAGACTGTCGTCTTGTCTGGGACATATTTGAAAAGGAAAAGCTAATTTCTTTTGCGATAGAGCGCAGCCTGCTTACCGGTCTTGAACTGGACCGTTACGGTGGGTCGGTAGCTGCCTTTGATTTTCTCTACTTACCGCGACTGCATCGTAAAGGATTTGTTGCACCATTTGTCGATCAAGCGACCACCAGTAAGGTAAGTCCCGGGGGCTATGTTATGGGTTCGGTTCCCGGCATACACGAGAATGTGATCGTGCTGGATTTCAAAAGCCTGTACCCCAGCATCATAAGAACTTTTCATGTAGATCCACTCGCTATGGTGGTTGCTGCTACAGAGAAGAACCCTATTGAAGGCTATGACGGTGGCAGGTTTTCTCGCAGTGAGTATATATTGCCTGAATTAATTGCAAGCCTGTGGTCGGCGCGAGACAAAGCAAAAGCCAACCGTAATGCTGTGTTGTCGCAAGCCATAAAGATTATCATGAACTCCTTTTATGGCATTCTGGGCACCCTGGGTTGTCGGTTTCTTGATTCCAGATTAGTCAGCTCGATTACCAAACGCGGACATGAAATTTTAATCGAAAGTAAAAAATTTATTGAAGACGCCGGTTATCAGGTCATCTATGGTGATACAGATTCGGTATTTGTATTGTTAGGTTCGGGCCAACCAGCACAAGTACAGGCCATTGGTCATGCTCTGGCGAGTGAACTTAACGATTGGTGGAGCAAAAAGTTCAAAGAAAAATATACTATAGAAAGTTATCTGGAAATGGAGTTTGAAACTCATTTCAGTAAATTTCTAATGCCAACAGTGAGGGGCTCCGATGCTGGCAGTAAGAAAAGGTACGCCGGTTTGATACTTGATAACAAAGACCCAGGCAATTCCCAAATCCTGTTTAAAGGTTTGGAGTCAGTACGAAGCGATTGGTCGCCTCTGGCAAGAGAATTTCAGCGGTTGTTGTATAAACGCATATTTTTCGATGAGCCCTTTGAGGACTATATAAAAGAAACGGTATCGGACTTAGGCGAAGGAAAATTTGAAGAAAAATTGGTTCTGCGTAAACGCTTACGACGTAAGCTGAAAGACTATGCTAAAAATGTGCCTCCCCACGTTCAGGCTGCGCGTAAGGCGGAAGAAATTCGTCGACAGCGAAATCTACCAAGTCTGTATCAATCGGGTGGCTGGATTGAATACATCATGACAATCAATGGTGCCGAACCTCGCCAGTACTGTCACTCAGCGATAGACTACGATTTCTATATTGAACGACAACTTGCGCCGATTGCAGATTCTATACTTGTATTTAAGTCGTCCTCCATGGAGAAAATACTGAATAAGCAGATTGGGCTTTTTTGAATCTCTGTGACGGGTAGAACGGATGCTGAAGGCGGGCTTTTGCTGAAAAGAGTTTTAAACTTGAGGAAACCATGACAACGAATCTTGTGCTTACGGTAATTGCCGACGATAAACCGGGTTTAGTGGAGTCACTTTCGCAAACAATTGCTGCAAACTCGGGCAACTGGCTGGAGAGCAGTATGTCGCAACTGGCTGGCAAGTTCGCCGGTATTTTGAGAGTCAGCGTCTCGGACGACAAGGCAGACAAACTAATCGAAGAATTGAACGGCTTGTCTTCGCAGATAAAATTAGTCATCGAGAAAGCTCTTGATGACTCTTCTCACGAGCCATTGCAAACTGTTGAACTAAATCTGGTAGGCAATGATAGGCCAGGTATCATTAAGGAAATTTCTGCTGCGATATCCGCCATGGGCGTCAATGTTGAACGTCTTAATACCGAATGTGTGCCTGCGCCAATGTCGGCAGATTTATTGTTTCGCGCGACGGTAATTCTTCAAGCCTCTAAGCAGACTCCCCTGGGCCAGTTGCAATCAGAACTGGAAAGGATAGCTGATGATTTAATCGTCGAGATTGAACTACAGCGAGATTGAACTACAGCAGGCACGAAGAAGTCTTTGCTAGAAGACTTCCGGCCTGCTTATCTGGCTATTGGATATCTCGAATTTCAGCTGGTCAAGATAATCGATCATATTGGTCAGTAGATTAATGCATTCCACTATTTCAATTTCCATTTGATTCGGTGTCCCCGCTGTTTCGCTATCGATACTGCTGTAGAGCAACACCAGGCAAGACTTACTTGCATCGAAATTTTGGTAGAAGAATTCGGAAAATTCATTGGAGATAGTGGAGAAAACGATATCCAGAGAAGTACCATTTGTAGTTTGACTTTCCAGTAGCAATCTTTCCAAACCACTTAACTGGCTAGACACTGCATTCTGTGTTGACAGACTAAATGGCGATTGAATACTGTCCTTAAAATCACCGTTTAACATCGGATACAACGACCGGATTAGAAGTTCTTCGGCTAACAAAGCAGTCATGGAATCAGCAACCATGATAATTAGTTCTGAACCAGGGCTACTCTCAATCTGTTGTTTCAATGTTGGCAGTTGTGAATCCCACAATGTAACGCTGGATCGAAAGTCTTCCAGTAGGGATTCAAGCACAACAGTGACTAGTTGCCGCCGCCTGTTACTGCCGAGCTGTTCCAACAAAAAACCATTATCTATCTGGCTTGCACTTAATTCTTCGACAGCGAAATAGTCTGAGGTTGGTCGTGCTTCTCCAGTTTCTGTATTTGAGCCCCACAGAAGAAATTCAATCACATGAAACCCCAGCGTGGCCTCCGCGACATCAAACGAACCATGTTGTTCTCGTAAGCCGGAACCGTCTAATTCCACATTAATATCATTGACGATACCGCTGTCCGGGTAGTCTTCAACGTAGTCGATATAGCCAGGTATTATGGGCCAGTGATTGATCTGATACTGTAGCTTTAGCAATCGCAGGCTGTCTTCTTCGCCTAGTGTTTGCATCGCGAAAAAGCGATGTAGTGTGGTTAATTCATAGACGCTATGAGCGTTAAGCCATGCTTGTTTCGCACGTTCCAGATTGTCATCATTAGTCTGAGATAAGAAAGTTGAGACCTCTGTTTGTAAAGTAACTAACTTGAGATCTACAGCGGCAAAGTCCTTTTCTATCTGTTCCAGATAGCCAATAACAAGTTGTCGAGTTGCATTACTGAGATCAGGGTAGTCTTGATCGAAGGACAGTAAAGACGAGGTCGTTGAAGCATTTGTTGTTGCGGTGGGTGTAAGCCTGATCGCTTTTTCACTGCACGCAGATAACAGCAATAGAATTACCAGAACGGCAACAGCATTGTTATAGAGGTACAAACCCATTCGCGCAGGTTTTAGCATAATGTATTGTAGGAATGCTCTCTAGGTGCGTAAACTTAAAATTTCCCAGCCCCTGGCTCGGGCTCTTTCTTCTAATTGTTTATCGGGGTCTACTGCCACTGCTGATCCGACTTCCTGGAGCAGGGGTAAATCGTTTATTGAATCACTATAGAACACGGCATTGGACAGGCTCAGCCCATTATCCCGATCGCTCAACCAGGTGTTCAGTTTTGTAATTTTTCCATCCTGGTAACAGGGGGTTCCATCAATATTACCAGTATATCTTCCGTTCACTGTCTCCAATTCAGTAGCAAGCAGCAGATCTACTTCAAACAGCTCGGCAATTGGAGTCGTAATATACTTGTTTGTGGCGGTAATGATGATACAGTAGTCCCCTGCCTGTTTGTGCTGCTTGACCAAGGCTCGTCCCTTTTCCAGGACTATCGGCGTGACAGAATGCGCCATGAATTCTGCGTGTAGCTTATTTCGTTGATCATCGTTCAGATGCAGGATTGGCTCAAGTGTAAATGCCACATACCCATGTATATCCAGCTTGCCATCCCTGTATTGTGCGTGGAAGTAGTCGTTCTTCGCTCTATGTTCAGGCTCATTGACCAGCTTTTTGCTGATCAAAAACTCCCCCCAGGCGTGATCACTGTCACCCTGGAGTAGTGTATTGTCTAGATCGAACAAGGCTAACTTCCTTGTGGGTTTAGTTTGCATGATGCTTCTCATCTGTCCCCTGGCAAGTGGTTGGTAAGATGCGCTGGTCTTCGAGCTATCATTGGCACTGACAGGCTCCCGACTTAGCAAGCCGGTAATCTAATCATCCGCGCCGCTCACTCCTCTATTGTAGCTGGCTGGAAGCCAATTCGGCACTGGAACAGGACCTTACCAGATTAGCTTAAAGCAGGAGTATATGCATATAACATATTGATAATGAAGGAAAATATAATAAATATCTTAAGTTCGACCATTGATCATTAGCGGAGGTTTGTGAAACAATAAACAATTATTTTGTCAAAAGGGCCGAAAGCAGTGATTGATTCAGAGGGGTTTCGCTCAAATGTCGGTATCGTTATATGCAATAAGCAGGGACAATTGTTATGGGCGAAGCGAATAGGGCAGAGCGCCTGGCAGTTCCCACAGGGGGGAATCAAGCAGAGCGAGTCGGCAGAAGATGCTTTATTCAGGGAATTGGACGAGGAAGTAGGCCTGACCGAACAAGATGTGAGGATTCTGCATCAGACGGAAGATTGGCTACATTACCGCCTACCGGAGAATTTCATTCGACAACACAGCAACCCTCTGTGCATAGGACAAAAACAGAAATGGTTTCTGTTAAGCCTCGAAAGTGATGAGAGTAAAGTTGAATTGAGTAAAACCAGGAAGCCAGAGTTCGACGATTGGCGTTGGGTAAAATTCTGGTACCCGGTAGAACAGGTTATTGAATTCAAGCGAGACGTATATCGCAAAGCTCTGCGGCAACTAGAAATACCTCTTAGTAGCTATCTAGGCAGCGCCACTGGAAACTAGAATTTTCTGCGTTGTACACCAGCAAGTAGAAGTTCAGAATAAAAACAGGTAGCAGCTTGAGAACAGCACTCCCGATTCAACTTCCAAAATTGAGAAATCAAACCATCAAACCATTAAGTCTTACAGCAGTAGATAAAACCATTCAGGATCGAAAAGTTTGTACTGCTTTAACCAGTCTCCGGAGTTAGAAAAGAAATGCTTAGTCGATTGCGAAGCATCGTTCAAAAAGTCAATGCGGCTAAGGATTTGCAGTCGGCGCTGGATATTATTGTCCGCAAGGTGAGAGAAGCTTTGGATACACAGGTTTGTTCTGTGTTCCTGTTAGATAAAGATATCAATGCACATGTTTTGATGGCATCAGAAGGCTTGAAGAAAGAGGCTGTAGGACATGTAAGCCTGGAAACTGGAGAAGGATTGGTAGGCCTGGTTGCCAAACATGCCGAGCCCCTGAATCTACAAGATGCATCTCGGCATCCAAGTTTTCACTACTTGAAGGACACAGGTGAAGAATTATTCCATTCCTTTCTTGGCGTGCCAATTATTCACCACCACTCGGTTCTAGGGGTGTTGGTTGTCCAACATGAAGAGCGTCGACGCTTCGATGAAGCGGAAGAAGCATTTCTTATAACGCTCTCTGCGCAACTGGCTGGAGTTATTGCTCACGCGGAAGCCACCGAGGCAATCGAAGGCATTAGTCCATCTGGGCATAGAACCTCTGACACGGTTTTTCCCGGTGTTTCTGGGTCATACGGTGTAGCTATCGGTCAGGCTGTCGTCGTTTTTCCTCTTGCTGACCTTAGTCAAATTCCTCAGCGCCGGGCTCGCGACATTGATCAGGAAATAGAGTTTTTCAATAGCTGTCTTGATCTTGTTCGGCAAGACATGCGTGCCCTTCATTTAAAACTGGCCGGGCAGGTTGCAGAAGAAGAGCGTCAACTATTTGATGTTTACGTGCGTATGCTGGATGACGAGGCCCTTGGAAATGAGGTAGTCCAAAGGATAAAGATGGGCTCCTGGGCGCAAGGGGCCTTGGCTTATGTTGCCAGGGAACACGTTAGAAACTTTGAGGAGATGAACGACCCTTACTTAAGTGAGCGCGCAATTGACATCAAGGATTTGTGCGCCCGTGTACTTTTCTACCTGCAAGACAAGGAATTGCTGGAAACCGAATACTACGAAAATACCATTTTAGTGAGCGAGGAAATAACACCCGCCATGTTGGCAGAGGTGCCCAAGGATAAACTGAAAGGACTTGTTTCGGTCAAGGGCTCGGGTAATTCACATGTGGCGATTCTCGCTAGAACCATGGGTGTTCCAACAGTTATGGGAGCTGTAGATCTTCCTTATACACAGCTCCACGCCAAGGATGTAGTTCTTGATGGCTACAAGGGAGAGGTTATTACCAACCCTTCTGAGCAGGTTCTCACCCGCTACGCCGAGACAATGATAGAGCAGGATCAGTTAACCAAAGGCCTGGAAGGTCTGAAAGATTTGCCTTGTGAAACAGCAGACCATCATCGAGTGCATCTGTGGGTAAATACCGGCCTCATGAGTGATGTTATGCATTCCCTGGATCAGGGCGCTGAAGGTATAGGCCTTTTCAGAACCGAAATACCTTTTCTACTTAGAGAACGTTTCCCTAGCGAACAAGAGCAGCATGAAATTTATCGGGAACAACTTGAGGCGTTCTCACCGAAAATGGTGACGATGCGCACGCTGGATATAGGTGGAGACAAGTCGCTGTCCTATTTCCCTATTGAAGAAGCGAATCCCTTTTTGGGTTGGCGCGGTATAAGAGTTACTTTGGATCATCCAGAGATATTCACAGCACAGATTCACGCGATGCTAAGAGCGAGTGTTGAACTTGATAACTTACAAATCATGCTACCGATGATCAGTAACGTGAATGAAGTCACGTTGGCAATGCAGTTCATCAAGAAGGCGTATAGGGATTTGATCCAGGAAGGGGTAAAAGTAAAATTCCCGCCTATAGGTGTAATGATAGAACTTCCTGCCGCTGTATACCAAACCCAGGCATTGGCGAAAATGGTGGATTTCATTTCAGTAGGCAGCAATGATTTGACGCAATATCTACTGGCAGTGGACAGAAATAACTCTCGGGTTGCCAACCTGTATTCCTCTTTTCATCCAGCGGTTCTAGGTGCGTTGCAACAAGTAGTGACTCTCACCCAAAAGGAAGGAAAACCAGTTAGTATTTGTGGCGAGATGGCAGGAGACCCAGGTGCTGCAGTACTGTTAATGGCAATGGGTTTTGATGTGCTGTCTATGAACGCTTCTACATTACTAAAAGTCAAATCCGTTCTTCGCAGTATAACGTTGAAAGCAGCGGAAGATTTATTGGATCAGGTGATGGCATTGGATGACGCAGAGATGATAAGAAGTGCTGTTGATTTGGCTCTATACAATGCAGGGGTTGATAGACTATTGCGATCATCTCGTACGAATTGAGCACCCGACCTAGTAATTGAAAAGAAGCTAAGGCCCAACTGCAATTTCTGCAAAGACTGCATAGTCCGGTGCTTGCCATTGTCGCAGAATTACCCTGGGCGCAAATCAGTCAAACTGCTGCGGGCTCGCTTCAAAAAAAATCGACTAGACCAGATTCGAGACAGTATTCAGCACCAACAATTAGCAACTCATTCTGGATAAGCAGATTTTCCAATATTTTTGATCCCAATCGCAAGTTTTTTACGGACGCTTCAATATTCGAGCGCACAGCGCGTTCCATTAAATTCTCGGCATTTTCAGAATTGAGTAAATTCTCAACTGCAGGTCGAATTCTATCTACGATTGGGTGTAGATGAGGAGAGCGGCTCTCAACGGGCTTTTCTAGTAGCTTCAGTGTTGCTCCAACGGCTCCACATTGAGAATGACCAAGCACCACGACCAGTCGTGTACCAAATTTTTCGGCAGCGAATTCAATACTGGCAATCTGCGAAGCTGCCACAATATTGCCTGCAACTCGAATCACGAACAGATCCCCAATACCTTGGCCAAATACAATCTCCGCAGGAACTCTGGAGTCGGAACAACCAAGAATGATGGCGAAGGGTGTTTGATCCTTCTGCGAGTTAGGCCGAAACAAGGCGTCAGTTTCAATATGATAGCCTGCTCCTGATTGAAACCGTTCGTTTCCTTGTTTTAATCGCTGAAGCGCTTCCTCCGCGTCAATCATTGGCTGTGAGTTTCCGGTCTGGCATTTTCTGGAGATTTGTTATTTGTGAGCAATTCCTTTGTCGGTAAACAAGAAGTCTTTTAGTTCTTTATCCAATACAGGATCGTTGCGCCTTATCCATTCTAACACCATGGCGGCGTGCTCTTTCTCTTCGTCCCGATTATGCCCAAGGATGGCTTTTAGTTCTGCATCCTTACAAGCATCAACTCTTTGGTTATACCAATCTACGGCTTCAAGCTCTTCCATTAAAGAAGTTATAGCTCTATGCATGTCCTGTGTTTCATCCGACAACTCTTCTATGGGTTCATGATAACCTTCGTTAGCCATTCCTTTTCCTGTTTGTGAGTTAGCTGATTACGAAATATTGACAATAAACATACAGCAATAATTTGGGCTTGAAAACCACTATCAACGTACATCACTATCAAGGGATATGCCGGTGCAAGATATTGCATTTACCAGTGCCCCATCGTAAACCTCGTTAGTGATCAGATTGATCTACGCTGGGGGTAGTTGATAAAAATGGCCTTCGGTTTTATTCCCCAGAGAATCAAAGTTTTGCTCACTGAATCGTAACTCACCTGATTTTTCCAGGATGATGGCAGTAGAGCACAAAGTTCCGTACTGTCTTTCCGGGTTAAGAATAAATGCAGAAGACAGCTTGCGCTCAATTTCTATGTCTATGCCGGTATTGGGTAAATCATCATCTCTGGCCTGAGTTCTGTCTCCCATCATGGTAATGAGGGCATCTGTATCCAATTCCTCTGGCGACTTCATCAAGGTTCGCAAGTTTTCCCGGCCTTGATTCACCTTAGGCCAGGAAGAATTCAACAAACCGTTTGAGAGGCCGTAAATCCCGGCTTCCAGTTCCCAAACCTTCTCTTCCTGGTTGTTAACATAAAATAAGGAGGTAGTGTCGCCCACCAGCAAGTTGTAGCCAGCAAATAGATCGAAATTACCCGCCAGCGCCCCGCAGTATTGTTTAGGTGATTGGGTTCCCGCTAAAAACTGCCGAGTTAAATCACCCCGCGAACGAGGTCTAGGTTCCGTCTGGGAAGGATCTCGAATATTGGTGACAGCGGCAAAGCGTCCATCACGAGTTACACCCAGCCAAGTACCGCCAGCCTGCAAATCTCGTCCAGCAAGAATCTGTTGAGCTGTTTCCTCATCTTGCCAAAAATTGGCTTGAGTGGTGGGACGGGTGAAGAGTTCGTCTCTGTTTGCCGCTACTACCAGAGGAAACAGAGGGCTTTCCTGGTATGCAAAAATGATTAAGCACATTACCGTTATGTTAGCTTTTTGCGAGGCGAATGCATAGAAACCCTGCCCTGCAAATTTGTTGAACTTTACTGAACTTTCCTGTCCTGGGTTTAGTATAATGACCTCGTTTGCTAAGCTGCCAAACGTCGATCAAATCCCTGAAACCCAGGCTAAAAATTCAATGCTGACATTTCCGCAATTTGACCCAGTGGCGCTCGTTATAGGCCCGCTTGACATTCACTGGTATGGAATCATGTATATTATCGCCTTTGGCGGCGCTTGGGCACTGGCTTCCTATCGGGTCAAACAGAGTCCCGGTGAATGGACTGCCGAGCAGATTTCCGATTTGGTTTTCTACGGCGCGTTGGGTGCGGTTCTGGGCGGCCGAATTGGCTCGGTGTTGTTCTATAATTTTGACCGATTTTTGGATGATCCAATATGGTTGCTACGAGTCTGGGAAGGTGGCATGTCGTTTCACGGTGGATTGCTCGGCGTGCTCATAGCCTTCTTCCTGTATTCTCGCCGCATCAAGAAAGAATTCTTCGAGGTCATGGACTTTATTGCTCCCTTCGTGCCATTCGGCCTGGGTGCGGGCAGACTTGGTAATTTCATCGGTGGTGAGCTGTGGGGCAGGCCTACTGATGTTGTCTGGGGTATGGTATTTCCTCATGTCGATCAATTAGCAAGACATCCTTCCCAACTGTATGAAGTCGCCCTGGAGGGTATCGTGCTGTTCACCGTAGTGTGGTGGTTTTCTTCCAAACCCAGGCCACGAATGGCAGTTACCGGATTGTTTGCTTTGGGTTACGGCTGTTTTAGATTCTTCATCGAGTTTTTCCGGGAACCAGACCTGCATCTAGGCTATATAGCCTTCGAATGGCTTACCATGGGACAAATACTATCCACACCCATGATCATTGGTGGCTTGGTGTTATTAGTATTGGCGTATTCGAAGCCGCAACTGCAAGCCAACTCATCGTAGTATAAAAATCAAAAGCACAGAAACCAAGATAGAAGTTAAGCGATCATGCAGCAATATTTAAATCTCTGTCAGCGTATCATCGATAAAGGTGTTTGGGTGGAGAACAAACGAACTGGCAAGAAGTGCCTGACCATAATCAATGCCGATCTCACTTATGACGTGGCCAATAATCAGTTTCCTATTATTACTACCCGGCAAAGCTTTTGGAAACCGGCGATCGCAGAATTACTTGGCTATATACGAGGCCTTGATAATGCAGCTGATTTTCGTGCACTGGGAACCAAGACCTGGGACGCGAATGCGAATGACAATGAGGTTTGGTTGCATAACCCGGCCCGTAAGGGGGAAGACGACATGGGTCGCGTTTACGGAGTGCAGGGTAGACGCTGGCAAAGACCAGATGGTTCTGGCGTCGATCAGTTAAAGAAGATTGTGGATAATCTAAAGCAAGGCGTGGATGATCGTGGCGAGATTCTCACTTTCTATAATCCTGGAGAATTTGATTTGGGTTGTTTGCGCCCCTGCATGCATACCCACACTTTCTCCTTGCTTGAAGATGTGCTCTATCTAAGCAGCTACCAACGTTCTTGCGACGTGCCACTGGGCCTTAATTTCAATCAGATTCAGGTATTTACCTTGCTGGCATTAGTTGCGCAGATTTCTGGAAAGTCCGCAGGGCTCGCTTACCACAAAATCGTGAATGCCCACATTTATGAAGATCAGGTGGAACTCATGGGTGAAGTACAGCTCAAGCGTGCACCGTTTAATCCACCCAAGTTGCATATTAACCGCGACATCAAATCACTTGAGGACATTGAGACCTGGGTTACTCTTGATGATTTCAAGGTAGAGGGCTATCAGCATCATGATGCCATCAGCTATCCCTTCTCTGTCTAGCGTTCAGATCAGCAGGGTTCGAATCAACTCGTTCAGCATGGAGGGTATTGATCGATGAAACTAGCGCTGATATGTGCAATGTCTGAAAATCGTGTGATCGGGCGGGACAATGATCTTCCGTGGCACTTGTCGGAAGATCTAAAACACTTCAAGCGCACTACCATGGGCAAGTGCATGATCATGGGGCGTAATACATGGGAATCCATAAATCGAGCCTTGCCAGGGCGAACCAGCATCGTTATTAGCAGTAACCCAGAATACAAAGCGGAGGGGGCAGAAGTGGTTACTTCGCTGGAGCTTGCTCTGCAACGAGCGGCGAGGATTTCTATCGAGAATGACAACACCGTTGCCTTTGTTATAGGTGGTGTCTCTCTTTATCAGGCGGCCCTGCCCCTGGCAAACACACTACATCTCACTCGAGTCCATGCTGAAGTAGAGGGTGATACCTATTTACATGAATTTGACGAATCCCGATGGAAAGAAGTATCGCGTGAGGAATTTCAGCGCGATGAGTCCAATGACTATGATTACAGTATTTGCGTCTTGGAAAGGTTTGCTTAAGCAGACAATGTTATGTCCGACAGGCTCTGGGGCGCATTATGTTACAGCCTTTTTAATAGCACTTTCGATTTCCTTTGGAAATTATACAGTTGTTGTCGCCGCTCAGGTAAGTCGCTCAGTTGTGCTTCCTGAAATCCTTTGCCCAAAAACCAATGTGATGCAACCGTGGTCAGCACGAAGATGGCTTTGATTCCGTCAATCCTGGCCTGCGCCTCCAGGCTATTCAGCAGTCGACCTCCGTAGCCGTTTTTCTGAAAGCTATTGTCTATTGCGATGCAGGCGATCTCAGCAAAATCTGAACCAATAGGGTACAGCGCCGCGCAGGCAATTACCGACTCTTCCAGTTCGACTATTTTGAAGTTATCAATTTCGGTTTCCAATAATTCTCTGGAACGTTCGACCAGGGAGCCATTCTCTTCCAGGGGCTTGATCAGTTTGAGTATGCCGGCCACGTCGTCGATGCTGGCAGCACGTAAATTATCAAAGCTGTCACTGCTTATCAGGCTGCCATTGCCTTGTCGAGTGAACAACTCGCGAATCAGGGCGCCGTTCTCCTTAAAACTTATCAGATGAGATCGATGAACCTTGTTTGTATAGGCGCGCAAGCAAGCGTTGAGCGCGCGACTGATGCTCTGGGAATCTTCATCCATCTGCGCCAGCTTCTCCGCATGAAACTTTGCGTCCTCTTCACTAAGAGATGCAATGAGATTGCCATCCTCATCAAGCACGCCGGCTTGTGGTATCATTAGAATTAGTTTATCGGCCTGTAGTTCGATGGCTGCTTCGGTCGCGACTTCTTCGGCGGTTAGATTAAACACTTCACCAGTGAGTGAATAACCTAGATTGGAAAGCAGCACAATATTATTCTGCTGTAACTGTTGTTGAATGGCTTTTACCTGAATCTTTCTAACTTTCCCGGTGTATAGATAATCAATACCGTCGTGAATCCCAACCGGTTTTGCAGTCACGAAGTTGCCGCGGCACAGGCGCACATCAGACCCTTGCATTGGCGAATTACTGATTCCCAGGGAAAATAGCGCTTCCAGTCGCGCACTTTCCCCTCCGACGACATGTGCAACCGTTTCGATACATTCAGCCTCGGTAATACGAATATTGTGATGGTAGTTAGAGACCTTGCCGCTTTTCTTGAGGGCGGTAGATATTTGTGGCCGTGCACCATGCACAAGAATCAGTTTCACACCAAGACCGTGCAACAAGCTTAGATCATAAACCACGTTAGCAAGGTTTTTGTCCGCCATGGCTTCCCCGCTTAATAGTATGACAAAGATCTTTCCTCGATGCGTATTAATATAACTGGTAGAGGCACGAAACCATTCGACTAGTTTGATATCATCTTGCTCGGTAATTTCCATACTTACGGTTTCTCTACGCTCACTGCAAACAGCATTGATTAATCATTTTCTGTAAAACGTCGATGCAGGGATCGATCATATCGATCGACATGAATTCATCTGGCTGATGCGCTTGGTCTATATTCCCTGGGCCTAAAATTATGGTGTCCATTCCCAGTTCTTGCAAGAAAGGTCCTTCGGTGCCAAAGGCAACACTGATGCCAGCGTGGCCTGTCAGTTCCTCCGCAGACTTCAGTAGAGCACTATTTTTTCTCGCGAAAAATGCAGGCACTCCCGTAAACAGTGGAACCAATTCAAACTGAATATCCATTGGATCCATGAGTGTCGAAATTCTATTTCTAATCTCGGCCCGCACAGTTTCACTATGCATGCCGGGCATCAGGCGAATATCGAATTCCAACTCGCATTGGCCACAAATACGATTTGGGTTGTCGCCGCCGTGTATTACCCCGAGATTTAAGGTAGGGTGGGGGATAGCGAATAGTTCGCTGCTATACTGCTGTTTCAATTCATTTCTATAAAGTAGTAGATCAGCAATCACCGCGTGCATTGCGTCCAAGGCATTGTTTCCCAGTGAGGGATCGGAAGAATGTCCACTTTGCCCAAGCAAACGAATTGAGTCCATCATGATGCCCTTGTGTGCTTTGACTGGCTGCAAATTTGTTGGTTCACCAATAATGGCCGAGCGCGCTTTCGGCCTTCCCATTTCTGCTATCGTTCTAGCACCCTGCATCGAGGTTTCTTCATCTGCGGTGGCGAGCACAATCAATGGCTCTTTAAAACTCGCATTCAACAGCGGTTTAACTGCTTCCATTATGATAGGAAAGAACCCTTTCATGTCGGTTACACCTAGCCCGAAAAGCTTTCCATCCTGTTCCGTCACGTTAAATGGATTTACCGACCAAAGCTCTTCATCCAGAGGCACCGTATCAGTGTGTCCTGCCAATACTAATCCTCCGGATCCAGAACCCAGAGTAGCAATGAGATTGAGTTTCCTGTCTTGGCTACCAGGAACAGGAATGAGTTCGCAACTGAAACCCAATGATTCAAACCGACCAGCCAGGTGATCAATTACTGCTTTATTGCTGGTATCGATGCTGCTATTGGCTGAACTAACACTGGGCAGGCTGACCACACTGTTCAATTGTTCTAATAGAACTCTGAAATTAACCGACACGGCACTTCCTCAGTTTATGGATTGGCAAGAATCAGGACTTGGCGGAGAGCTTGGCAATCACGTCAGTTTTTGCTGCCATGATGAAATCATTCACATGAAGACCGTTTATCTTATGGGTCCACCAATAAACAGAGACCTTTCCCCATTCTGTCATTATTGAGGGATGATGGTTTTCTCGTTCGGCCAGTGTTGCAATCTTGTAGGTAAAATTGAATGCGTCTTTGAACTCCATAAAATGGAATTCGCGAATGAGTTTTTCCACGCCGTCGTGAAAGTCTCGCTTCCAGGCTGGGACTTTAAGTAACAGCTCTCTGAACTCTTCCTCTGTTACAAGAGGCGCCCCCATCTGGCAGGCTTCACAATGTCTCTCATACAAATTTTCCATACAGGACCTTTATAAGAATTCTTGCAGCACGTTGTTCAATAGTCGATAGCCTTTATCGGAGGCAGATATCCAGCCACTTCCATTCTGTAATAGTCGGTCGGAGATCAGGCATTCTACCTTCTTTCCTATAGTGCTAAAAGGGAGGCCGGTGCGTGCCTCAAACATAGTTTTGGTGAACCCGCGCCTGCTGCGCAGCGCATTCAGTAGAAACTCTATGGGTCGATCTGCTACTGCAATATCCTGCACTTTGGCTTCACTTTGAATGTTGTTCTGTAAATAGTGTTCAGGCTGTCTATGTTTTTGTGTTCGAACGATGGCGTTGCGCTCTGACAGAGTGATCTTGCCATGGGCGCCCGCGCCAATACCCAGGTAATCACCGAATTCCCAGTAATTCAGATTGTGTTGGGATTGGCTGTTTTTCTGTGAGTAAGCAGAGATCTCGTAACGTTGCAACGAAGATCCTTCCAGCAAAGCAAATCCAGCTTCCTCCACTGCCTCTACTACCGAGCCAGCGGGAAGCATGGGTGGGCGTGAATAAAACACTGTATTGGGTTCAATCGTGAGTTGATACCAGGAGATGTGCGGTGGCTCGAAACTTATCGCAGTGTGAAGATCAGTCAGGGCGGCGTCACTATCTTGTTCCGGTAGTCCGTGCATCAGGTCTAGATTGAAGTTATCGAATCCTGCCTGCCGTGCAAAATCGATGGCCTGTTTCGATTCTTGCGACTTGTGAATACGCCCCAATTTGAGCAATTGGTCGTTATCGAAACTCTGAATGCCTAATGAAAGGCGATTTACGCCCACCGAATAATAGTCTGCAAATTTTTGCACTTCTGCCGTTCCAGGGTTTGCTTCAAGGGTTATTTCTATCCCGTCAGCAAGCTCGGCTCTGGATCGAATATGCTGCAAAATTCTTTCAAACGATTTTGCTTGAAACAAGCTTGGTGTCCCGCCGCCAATGAAAATCGAATGGATAGGTCGTTCGCCACAAAACCCAAAGTCTCGATCAAAATCCTGACATAAAACTTTCACATACTCTTCTTCGGGCAAGCTACTGGGCATTTCATGGGAGTTGAAATCACAATAGGGGCATTTTTTGACACACCAGGGTATGTGAATATATAAACTTAGTGGAGGGAGTTCCAGCATTGTAATAGCTGTGTTAGAGCTTGACCTCGATGACTTATAGAATTTTTAGTTTGAGCATCCAGTTTCGCCGAAGCACAACCGTGTGTGGGCACATAGAATAAAGGATCGTAGCCGAAACCGTTTTCACCGTCTCCAGTGAACAGGATGCGTCCCTCCCAGGTTCCCTGACAGATAAGCGGCATGGGGTCTTTGTCATGGCGCAAATAGGCAATTACACATTGAAACCTTGCCATTCGATCAGCTTCTGCCACATCTACTAATTCTCTTAATAGTTTAGCGTTATTGTCTTTGTCCGCCGCCCCATGGGAGTCAGCATAGCGTGAGGAATAAATACCCGGCTCGCCGTTGAGAGCATCAACCTCAATGCCGGAATCATCGGCAATAGCAGGCAATCCAGTAGCCAGACAGGCATGTCGTGCCTTTATTAGTGCATTCTCGACGAAACTGAGACCAGTCTCATTAGCATCGCTTACGTCGAATTCTGATTGCGGTAGTAGCTGCACTTCTTTTTGCTTCAGTATTGCCTGTAATTCAACTAACTTGCCAGGATTGCCACTGGCCAGCACGACTTTGCGCATAATATTTACCTCTGCAGCTACAAGAATTCCTTGCTCATGTGGTAGATTGCTATTTCCCCAAGAAAATTTGGCCAAGCCCGCATATACCAGCTACCCTGATGCTCCAGATCAACCACAGTTCTGGCCAGCACCTTGATATTCTTTTCCTTACACAGCGCATCGAAATCATTAACAGTACAGAAATGGATATTTGGCGTGTTATACCAGGAATGCGGCATGAATTTGGAAATTGGCATACGTCCTCTGGTGGAGAGATATAAACGGCTCTTCCAGTTCCCGAAGTTTGGAAAAGTGACAATTCCTTTTTTTCCTATACGGAGCATCTCATCGATTAGATGATCTGGTTTACTTAAGGCTTGCAGTGTTTGTGCAAGCAGCACGGTATCGAAACTCCCTGTTTGAAAGTTGGAAAGATCTTCGTCCAGGTTTTGCTCGATGACATTCGTGCCTTTACGCAGACAGTGCTGAATATTTTCCTCATCGATTTCCAGACCAATACCGTGAACATTTTTCGTAGTGCTTAGGTAGTGCAATAAACTACCGTCACCACAGCCCAGATCTAGTACCTTACTGTCAGGCTCAATCCATTGTTGAATAATTTCCAGATCAGGCCGCACTGTTATTAGCCTCCTCGTGAACTTTTTCCAGATAGGAGGAAAGCGCTTCTATGTACCTGGGGACGGGTAACAGGAAAGCATCGTGGCCCTGATCTGCTTCGATTTCCAGATAACTCACTTCTCTTTCAGCCTTGAGTAGATCATTGACTATTTCGCGAGAGCGCTCTGGTGGGAAACGCCAATCGGTGCTAAATGACAGCAGTAAAAATTTGCAATCACTATTAACGAACGCCCTGGACAGATCACCATCAAAATCTACCGTGGGATCAAAATAGTCCAGGGCCTTAGTCATTAGCAAATAGGTGTTTGCATCAAAATTCTCGGAAAATCGCTCTCCCTGGTAATGCAGATAACTTTCGACCTGGAAATCTACATTGAAGCCAAAGCTTAGTTTGCCGGTACGTAAGTCTCTGCCAAAATTCTCCGACGTATCGTGCTCGAAATCAGAAACAGATTTTCCGAATTTTGCACGCATGGCACTGTCGGACAAGTAAGTAATATGCCCAACCATGCGGGCGAGCATGAGACCCTGTTTAGGATAAGTGCCTTTCTCAAGATAGCGGCCGTTGTGAAAATCTCTGTCGCTGGTGATCGAGTGCCTGGCTACTTCATTGAACGCGATGTTCTGTGCTGATAGTTTAGGTGCTGCGGCAATGCATACCGCATGACGTAACCGCTCCGGGTAGCTGATGGCCCAGCGCAGCACCTGCATGCCGCCCAGGCTGCCACCGACTACGGCTGCCCACTCGGGAATATCTAGCTTATCCATTAGGCGAAGTTGACTATTCACCCAATCACGGACGGTAACAACCGGAAAGTCCGGCCCGTAAAATTTATTTGTTTCTGGGTTAATTGAGGCGGGGCCGGTACTTCCCGCACAGCCTCCAAGATTATTCAAACTGACCACATAGAATAGATTGGTGTCTATTGCCTTGCCTGGGCCAATACAGCTATCCCACCAACCGGGCTTACTGTCATTTTCATCATGAAATCCGGCAGCGTGATGATCGCCGCTTAGCGCATGACAGATAAGAATCGCGTTCGTCTTGGCGTTATTTAGTTCGCCGTAGGTTTCAACAACCAACTCATAAGCTGGCAGTACTTTGCCACTTCGAAGACTAAGGGGCTCATCGAATTTATAAACCTGTGGTGATACAAAGCCGACAGAATTTGTTGTGTATGAATTTGACATCGGGAGTAGCTAGAACTCTTTTTTAGAAAATACTTCCTTGGAAATTTGCAGCCCTCAGAAATAGAGAGCTATTCTAAATACACAATTTTTTATCTCGATTACTGTGGCGGTTTACTCTTACTTAGTTACTAACTACCCACTCACCATAGTTATGGATGCTTGTTTGGCGCCATATTGCCTGGTCAAAAAAGAGTGGTTAAATCCCGATAATCACCATTCTATGCTGTTCGGTAATGCCGAATGTGGTTAGCAGAAAGTTCTGAACAATTTGAATAACTATAAAAATGAAGATAGGCGAAAAATCCAAGCCACCCATGGGTGGAATTACCTTTCTTACAGGTGCCATAATCGGTTCGGTCAGTTGCCAAATCAACCGTAATATCGGATGCGGATTTATGGAACCTGAAAACATCATAACAAAGGACATGATGATCGACCCCAGTATTGCGAAGTAGTAGATATTAACAATAAAATAGAGCACACCGACGAACGCCCAGGTAACAATATATCCCGCACCTGGAATGCTGCCACCGTAGAGAACTATCAGCGCACAAATTGCCGCAGCCTCCACCAGAAAGGCGAGCACGAGAGTAGAAAAATCAATTCCTTTGTAACCTGGAATAAAATTTCTGAACAGGCGCACCATGGGATCAGTAATCCTGAACACGGCTTGAGATACAGGGTTATAAAAATCCGCTTTCGCGACCTGCAACATAAATCTAAGCAGAACTGCCAGTAAATATATGCCACCAAGCGTATTAAATATTAGTGCAGCAGAACTACCCATAACACCCGTGTCCAAATCTCGCCATTATTTCTCTAAGAAATTTGTGCTCAAAAATTATTAAAACCTGGCAAATACTACGTGCTATCGGTTTCTTCAGCCAGTTTTGTAGAGCGCTTTCGTGCCGCCTTAAGTGCTTGAGTGACCAACTTTCTAAGGCCGCCACGTTCAAATTGCAAAATTGCCTGTTCAGTAGTTCCACCCGGCGAGGTTACGTTGAGCCGCAAGCTGGCTACATCATCGTTGCTTTGCTGGGCGAGTTCAGCCGCGCCTGCAGCGGTATGATAGATCAGCTCCCTGGCCAGTTGCTCGCTAAGCCCCATTTCTTTAGCTGCGTCCTGCATGGCTTCCATAAAAAGAAAGAAATAGGCGGGACCGCTCCCGGACACAGCCGTGACGATATCGATTTCTGTTTCTTCTGTCACCCAGGCAATGAAGCCAACTGCACTGAGCACATCTTCAGCTAATTGCTTCTGTTGTTGATTTACTTGGGAGTTTGCGAACAAGCCACTTGCTCCCATACCAACTAGTGCTGGCGTATTCGGCATACAACGTACTATGGCCGCAGCCTTTCCAAACCACTTCTGCAAATGTGCAGCGGTAATTCCAGCGGCAATGGAGACAAGTAATACAGGGCGGCCGGCTAATTCTTCCGCCAGCAACTGGCAGGCCCGAGGCATCACCCGAGGCTTTACTGCCAAAACGATGACTTCAGCTTGAGTTGCTATTTCAGCACTGGGTCCAGTGTGAATGCCGCAATCTTTCTCCAACAGTGCTAATTTATCAGGGTCTATATCGCTGGCCCAGATGTTCTCTGCCGCCATACCTTTAGCGATCAACCCACGAATCAGGCTGGTGGCCATATTGCCGGCACCGATAAAGCCTATTGTTGTGCTGTCCAAAATCTCTCCTTGGCAAGGGCGTAGACTGCCTGCTTTTCCGCCCGGCGACCGTATAACGGACTGGATATTCTATCGTATTTACTATTAAGCGAGACAATTAGTTTGGTTGGCAGTTTGGCTGGCCTGGAGTTTCAAGGAATCAACTGCGCGCACCGAAGATTGCTGTACCGATTCGAATTAGTGTGGAACCCTCAGCAATAGCCGCTTCGTAGTCATTGCTCATTCCCATGGATAATGTATCAAATTGCGGATACCGCGCTCTCATTTGGTTAAATTTCCTGGCAAGAATGCTGAAAACCCTGCGTTGCGACTCAAGATCGGGTAGCACCGCTGGAATTGCCATTAGCCCTCTAAGATTCAGGTTTGGCAGATTTTCAATAGTTTCGCACAGGGTTTCGACTTCGCTTAGGGCCACCCCAAATTTAGTCTCTTCATTCGAGAGCTTGACCTGTACACAGACATTCAACGCCGGATTATCCCCCCCTCGCTGATTACTTAGCCGCTGTGCTATTTTGCTGCGGTCAACGCTGTGTACCCATTGGAAATTCACAGCGATGAGCCTGGTTTTGTTCGCCTGAATCGGGCCAATAAAGTGCCAGTTCAAGCGCAGGTCTTGTAATTGCCGAATTTTCTCCAGAGCTTCTTGCAGGTAATTTTCGCCAAAATCCTGTAAACCTGACTCGTTTGCATCAATAATGCTCTGAACCGAGTGGGATTTGCTCACTGCCAGGAGTTTTACGCTGTCAGTTGATCGTTTATGGAGCAGCTCAAGTCGCCGCAGTTGGCGGCTTAGTCGCCCAATATTTTCTGCTATGGTAGTCACGTTTGATCTGAATTATAGGTGTCTGGGTATGGGATAATCGCTAAAGGACAGCTATTAAGCTACTAACTGAGCTACTATAGGTGAGCTTGTCACTATTGGCTAGTGTCTGCACAATCGAATACCTGCACCATCGAATCGCAGCAGAAACTGTAATAAATAGTATAAATAGTAAGGAAGGCTAGTGGGTATTACAGAACTACTCGAATTCAGCGTTAAGCAAGGCGCATCTGACTTGCACATCACCGCTGGCATGCCCCCACTCATACGTGTAGACGGCGACATCCGCCGCATCAATGTGCCAGAGATGAATCACAAACCGGAGATGGATCAAAAAGAAGTGCATTCGCTTATTTGTGAAGTCATGAATGATAGGCAACGCAAAGGCTATGAAGAATTCCGGGAAATGGATTTTTCCTTCGAAATACCCGAGCTGGCACGATTTCGTGTTAACGCTTTTGTACAGAATCGTGGTGCTGCCGCCGTGTTTCGTACCATTCCCTCAAAAGTACTGACCATGAAACAGCTAGGCATAGGCGAGATATTTCGAACAATCTCCGATGTGCCTCGTGGTCTTGTTGCGGTAACCGGCCCTACTGGTTCTGGCAAGAGTACAACCCTGGCGGCGATGGTTGACTACATCAACGAAACTAAATACAAACACATTCTTACCATTGAGGACCCTATAGAATTTGTTCATCAAAGTAAAAAGTGCCTGGTGAATCAGCGGGAAGTGCATCGTGACACCCACGGCTTTAACGAAGCATTGCGTTCAGCCTTGCGTGAAGACCCGGATATTATTCTAGTGGGCGAGCTTCGAGACCTGGAAACTATTCGTTTGGCACTGACCGCAGCGGAAACGGGTCACTTGGTGTTCGCTACCTTGCACACCAGCTCCGCTGCAAAAACCATTGACAGAGTAATCGATGTGTTTCCTGCGGCGGAAAAAGACATGATCCGGTCGATGTTATCGGAATCACTTCAAGCGGTTATTTCACAAACATTGATGAAGAAACCAGGTGGTGGTCGAGTTGCGGCCCATGAAATCATGATTGGTACTTCAGCAATTAGAAACTTGATTCGTGAAGACAAGGTCGCACAGATGTACTCTGCAATTCAAACAGGTGCTGGCTCCGGTATGCAAACATTGGATCAGTGTCTGAAAGGCTTGTTAGCGAAAGGAATGGTTAGTCGGGAAGAAGCGAAGTCCAAAGCGAAAATGCCTGATTCATTCTAACAGCGTGATACTTCGCTACTCAGTTTGATTTGCTGGAAGCGAATTCTGAAAACCAGTTTTCCAAAATAATCTGAGCTGCTATGTCATCAATAGGCGCTCTTTTTTTTGCTCCTCGATTCTCTTCGAGAACCTGCTCGGCCGCTGCGATTGATGACAGTCTTTCATCCATGCCGTAACTGGGTTTGTTGAATCGACCATTCAGGCGGTTAGCAAATTTCACCGTTCCAGGCATCAGCTCGCTTTCCGTGCCGTCCAAATTATAAGGCAGACCAACAACAAAAATATCCGGTTTCCATTCTTCGATCAAAGACTCTATCCTCTTCCACTCGGGAATACCATCGCTTGCTTTAAGTACACACACCGCTCGTGCAGTACCTGTCAGGCTTTGGCCGAACGCTACGCCTATACGCTGCGTACCGTAGTCAAAACCTAGAGCAGAAAGCGCTTGGTCGTTATTTGGGAAACTATCTAAAATCAAAGTGAATAGACCGAGTAGTTTTCTGGCCGTTTAGGAATGGCCAATATCCGGTGAGAGTTGCTGCATATCTACACCCAGGATAGCTGCGGCCTGCTGTGTCTTCTTGTCGTAGTCTTGAGAGAAAATCAGATCCGTGTTGGCCGGCGCCGTAAGCCAGGTGTTTGTACTAATCTCGGCCTCTAATTGACCGGCTTCCCATCCGGCACAGCCCAATGCGATCAAATAATTTTCTGGCCCACTGCCGTTGGCGATATCTTCCAGAATCGATTTCGAGGTACAGATGCTAATGTCGGCAGTCACTGAAATTGAAGATTCCCAGGTTGTGCCAGCATCGTGAACGATAAAACCCTTGTCTCTTTCAACCGGGCCGCCCGCCAACACCGGGCGTTCACGGAAAGGCCCTTCCTCTATGTTGCTTTCGATTTCTAGTTCGTCAAATATGTCGGCGACGCAGGCGCGTAATGGTTTATTGATGACAATGCCTAATGCACCATCGTTGTTGTGTTTCCAGAGATAGGTGACGGTATTAGAGAAATAGGAATCCACCATTTGCGGCATCGCAATTAGAAATTGATTTTCTAGAAAGCCTGGAGCGTTGTCTATACTCATTGAATTAGATGACATCAATAATTAGCAGTAAAATCGGATGTTAACTAAAAACTTGTCAATGCGTTGCCTTCATGGAAGCGCCAGGTTCGAATAATGTCGAGTATATCAGCTTCCGCTCGCATTGCCTCTGGGAAAGGGTCGAAAGGAGCCGCCATGTTAACAATTTCAACAGCCGCCTGATCTAAAATGCTGTGTCCCGATGACTGCAATATCTGAATTTCAGATACCTTACCGTTTGCTAACAGTGCGACTAACAGGCGTAGACTACCGTATAGTTGTTGTCTTCTGGCCTCGGTGGGATAGTTGCTGTTTCCCACTGCCTCTATTCTTCTTCGCCAATTATCCAGGTAAAGTGCGTCATGACTCTTTTTCGTTGATGCTGATGAAATAGTGTATCTACGTGGTCGCTTTGCATAAGCCTGACGTTGCAAATCAAGTTGGGCCTGCAAGCTGGCAATCGCCGTGCTCAATTCGTCGGGTGTAGACTGATCGGATAACAGCTTTTCTTGTTCTGGTTCAAGTTCATCAAGTAGTTGTTGAACTTGTTGCTCGTTTTGGAAAGACGAGATGACGGCAACATCTCGTACTTCAGTATCGTTAACTATTTCAGGAGCCTGCCGTGCGGGCACGACCTCTTGAATGAGCTGATCGTTGAAACCGGATTCAAATGGAGTGCTCGGGGCGGCTTTGGAATCCAGGGTACCACTACCAATCTGATTTTCTTGCGCCAGGTAATCGACATCATCAGGTGTAAACTCACTACGATATTGCGTCATAGTAATTTCAAGAACGGGTTCGCTGCTAAGCTCTTCGAGATAGCTAAAACTCACACCCAGAATAATTATTGCGTGCACACAAGCAGAGAGAAAAACAGTAAAGCCAAAGCGTTCTCTGGAAAGGGTCTCCTCCGTACTAGCCATGTGAATGCCTCATAGCTTTTGTTGTCTTCAATTTAGCCTGAATACAGTCCATCAGATCCCCTGCAATATCGAGGTTAAAGGCCCTGTCGATCTCGCGTAGGCAAGTTGGGCTGGTGACATTGATCTCAGTAAGAAAATCACCAATGACATCCAGTCCAACGAAGAGTAGGCCCTTTTCCCGAAGAACCGGGCCGACCTGTTCACAAATCCAACGATCTTTAGCGGTGAGCTCTTGTGCAACCCCGCTGCCACCAGCAGCGAGATTGCCTCTGGTCTCGCCGAATGCGGGAATTCTGGCAAGCGCATAGTCCACTGGTTTTCCATCGATCAGCAGAATACGTTTGTCACCATTGACGATATCCGGGATAAATTTCTGCGCCATAATTTGTTGTCGGCCACTGTCGGTAAGAGTTTCGATAACAACACTCAAATTAGGGTCACCAACCTTCACCCTGAATATCGACGCCCCCCCCATGCCATCGAGGGGTTTGTATATTACATCTTCGTGTTCTTGATGAAATGCCTTTAGTTTTTCCTGTGATGAGGCAACAATTAAGGGAGGGCAGCACTGCGGAAATTGAGTAGCAAATAGTTTTTCATTGCAGTCGCGCAAACTCTGCGGCCTGTTAATAATCAAGGTGCCATCGCGCTGTGCTAGCTCTAACAGGTAGGTGGAATAGATATAGTCCATGTTGAAAGGGGGGTCTTTTCGCATCAGTACCACATCCAGCTCGGACAAGGCGATGTCGGTTTTACTGCCCAGGCTGAACCAATCTCGTTCGTCGTCTTTGACCGATAAGGTCTGAATAGTCGCGCTACAGGTTCCTTGATTCAGGTGCAGACCCGACTGCGACATATAGTGAATTATCCAGCCACGATGTTGTGCGGCCAGGAGCATAGCTAAAGTCGTATCTTTTTTGACTGTGATCGATTCGATAGGATCCATCACGACACCGAGCTTCACACCCATTTGACAAATCCTGTACTAAACGCGGCATTTACTGTGAGCGACCTGGCCTAATGTAGTCAACCCTCTCTGTTTACGGCGAAATCATAGCTCACTTCTTCGGCATAAGCGATGTCTCGAATAGACAGGGCTGGTAGGATGTAATGATTTTTCAGGTTCTGTGGCAAAGCCGTTATAATGTTGACTCAATTCTAGCCAATGGCATAAAAAGTGAAAGCGTTCGGATTTGCGTGGGGTATAGGTGGGGTGTTGTTGTTGCTGTCCTTTGCCATCTATAGATTGGCACCTATGGCTCTGGCTCTGGAAAACTCGCCCATGAGTCAAGTACATTGGTTTGCGTTGCTGGTGAGTGTTACCTATATGGCATACGCCGAAGGTTATAAAGGCTTCCATCTGGGTTTTGCGCCACGGGTGGTAGTTAGAGCGCGTTACCTGGCTGATAACCCGCGTCTAATTCATGTGCTATTAGCACCATTGTTTTGCATGGGTTATATCTACGCTACAAAAAAACGCCAAATACTTTCCTTTGCACTGACGATGATGATTATTTGCTTCGTACTATTAGTGCGGTTAGTACCACAACCCTGGCGTGGCATACTGGATGCCGGTGTGCTTGCTGGCTTGGCTTTTGGTATAGCCTCAATCACCTATTTTTTGATTGTCTCCAGAAATAACCCTGAACGGATTCTAATCTCAGCGGAAGTACCTGGTGGAAAATAGTAAAGCGGCAGCATTGAATGATACTGCACGCGGAGAAAGCTGTGCGGTTGTGGTTACCTACAACCCTGACATAACAGCGCTGTTGAAATTACTAGGACAGTTGAACAAAGAAACAGACTTTATTGTGATAGACAATGAGTCTAAAGACATTGCGAAGTTAACGACGTCCATAGTTGTCTATGATCGCTGTATCGACTTGATTCGACTGGAGACCAATGAGGGTTTAGCCAGGGCCTTGAATCGAGGTATAGCATCGGCACAGTCAAACGATTACAACTACGTTTTTCTATTTGATCAAGACAGCAGCCTTTGTGATCTGTTTATCTCTCGCATGATTGAGGCACACAAAGATGCAAGTCGTTTCAGTCGAAAAGGCATCGCCGCCGTTGGTCCTAGAGTAATAAACCCGCAAACCATGCGGCAAACGCCGTTCAAGCTTTTCAGCAAAATTATTTGGCGTTCCGACCGCGCATTTGCTGGTAGAAAACAGCATTTTGTCGCCGATTTTCTTATTACATCGGGGTCATTATTGGTGCTGCAACACCTTCAAGAAATCGGCGACATGAAAGAAAGTTATTTTATAGATAATGTAGACCTGGAGTGGTGCTTTCGAGCCAAATCCTTAGGCTTCGATTTGGTGGGTACGAACGCTGCCATACTGTACCATGCGGTTGGTGAACGTAGTGCGAACCCTTTGGTTAAAGCAGGGGTTCTTGCCCAGCATAATCCTTCAAGAACATACTACTCTAGCAGGAACCGAATTCACCTGTACGGTGCAGAGTATTCCCCCCTGGGGTGGAAACTCCGCGACATGGTTCGTTTCACACTGAAGGCTACCTGGTTACTGATTTCTTCTCCCGAACGCGCGCAATATTTTCGAAATATTCGGTCTGGTATTCGTGACGCCAAAACCTTGGCCTGATGCCCATGAATACTCAACCGCAAATCGCCGTACTGCTATCTACCTACAACGGTGAAAAATTTCTAGGTGAGCAACTCGATTCTTTGTTGGCGCAGTCTTATCGCAGTTTTGTACTGGTGGTTCGAGACGATAGCTCCACGGATGGTACATTTGCTTTATTGCAAGGCTACGTGGACAGGCATCCTGATGTCTTACATTTACTGCCAAAGGACAATGACAACAAGGGTGCCAATGCAGCCTTTGCCTATCTAATTGACTATGTGCTGAACAACAAATCGATGCTGGGTTTGCATTCGGCCTATATGATGTTCTGCGATCAGGACGACATCTGGTATCCGGATAAAATGGAAAAGCAGATAGCGGCAATGCTGCAAGCGGAACGGAGCAACGCTACAGAATCCAGTCAACAGTTACCGGTACTTGTTCATAGTGATCTGGAAGTAGTTTCCGAACAGAACACGGTTATTGCAAAATCGTTAATTGATTATCAAGGATTGGAGATTGACAGAAATACCTTTCCTAATTTGGTGATCAGTAATTTGGTAACCGGTTGTACTGCACTTATCAATGAGGCATTGGCAGAAAAGGCGCTGCCTATACCGGAAAAAGCTATCATGCACGATTGGTGGCTGGCTTTGATTGCCACGGCCTTCGGTGAGCTGGTTTATCTGGATACAGCACTAGTGCACTATCGTCAACACGGTAACAATACGATTGGCGCCAAACAATCTGTTAAGGTAACAACAAGCAAACTGTCTTTCTGGCGCCGGGTTTTAGCGCGCAGGCCCAACCAGCACCTAATCGAAGTTTCAGTGCAGGCTGCGGTGTTTCGACAGCGCTTCGCAACAGAGCTTTCTGGTCGGCATAATCTTAGTCTGCGAATTTGTGGGGCGATGGGAATTAGAATAGGGCCTCTACAGAGGCTGATGTACCGCATCGCACGCCGCTTCTAGTTCACAACCAGAGAGTGTTGACCCTATCGAAACAAGGCCGCTAGACTGTCGCGGAAGGACTGTTCTGAGCAGTCTTCATCTACTGCTTCCAATCCTGCGTCTCGAAGTGTCTGCCATATTTTTTTGTTTTGATACAGCCTTTGGCACCGTTCTGCGAAGTCGGTGGGGGAGTCTGCTACCAACAATTCTTTTCCATCTTGCCAACCTAACTGCCTGGCCAGCAAAGCAGTAGTGACCACGGGTAGACCGTTTGCCGCTGCTTCATGAATCTTGTGGGGAATGCCAGCGGCGAAGCGAGTCGGTGCGATAAATACGCGGCAATTGTTGTACATTTCTTTGGTGGAGTCGAGGCGACCAGTAAAGAGAATATTTTCTTTGCTGATTGTGCTGAGAGAAGGCGCTGAGTTGTCACCTACTATATACAGCTTTATATTCGGAATGGTCTGTTCCAGTAAGGGGAAGACGTTAATCAGAAACCATAACAGAGAGTCGACATTGGGCGAGCCCTCGTCGCGCAGGGCGCCAATGAACAACAAACCTTCGCGCTGATTGAAAGGTTTAGATCCCGGTGCACCGGCAATAGTGTGCCCCAGCACTGCTGTATCGGGATAGCCATGACGGTTGAAAATTTCGGCTTCATTCTTCGAGACAGCGACTATCTTTTCGGCGAGTCGCGATTGCTCTAGTTCCTTATCGATGAGTTCCTGCCGTTCTCTGGCAGATAAGTCTTCGCCAAGAAATTCCCTACGCAAAATCTCTCGTGGTGCGGATACCGCTTCGGCATCATAAACAATCTTTGCATCACCCAACAGCTCAGGATTCAGGCTAAGACAATGGTTGAAGAATTCCATATTGTGTACACGACTAACCATTACATACTGATAATAATCTCTGCGTGCGCTCAAGAATGATTGAAGTCCATCTTTCCCGCTGTCCAGAATCACCTCGACTTTACTCGACAAAGTTGTATAGACGTCATCCCACTTGTCTTCGGGATAGAGAAGCGGGTAAAAACTAATGTTGAAATGCATCTTGCTCAATTCGTTAAGCAGATTTGAGCTCCGTGGATACCCGGCCCCAAGACTGGGGTGTGGCACTCTGTCGTCGATCACCAATATGTTGGGATAATTATTGCAGTTGCGTGCGCGTAAAACATTGGCTGGGTCGTTGTCGTGTTTTCTACTGAGAAAATCTGCATGTTTTGCACAAAGTATTTCTCGATGTTCTGCTTGCAATTTCATTGCGCCTTGCAGACCCCCGGAACTGGCAAATTCGTAGTGCGTTATTTCTGCTGCTGGAACATAAACTATGCGCAATCCTTGACTCTGTAATCGAATACAGAAATCGGACTCCTCGTAGTAGGCGGGTGCAAAGTCTTCATCAAAGCCATTAAGATCAACGAAACTACTGTGGCGAAACAACAGAAAGGCCCCGGAGCAATAGTCGACATCGCGCTGAAACATAAATTCATAGTGTTGTGGTTGCTGCCCGCGACCGTATCCCAGGCAGGCACCATCGTTCCAAATTATGCTGCCCGCTTCCTGTGTACTGCCGTCCAGCAGTTTGATTTTGGCACCTACCGCACCCACAGATTCATCTCTCTCTATGACCGCCAAGGCACTGGAAAGTGTGTTCTTTTCGAGCAGAGCATCGTTGTTAAGTAACAACAAGTATTCGCCTCTGGCGACTTCACCCGCCTGATTTACCGCTTTTACAAAGCCCAGGTTTTCAGTATTGCGTATAACCAGGATATTTCGAATCTTGGACAATAGCTTGTCGGTTTTATCGCTGGAATTATTGTCGACTATGATTAGTTCGCAACTGACATCTGCAAATTCAAGTATCGATTGTAGACAAAGCAGGCTGAGGTGGGCTTGTTGATAGAACACCAGAATAATTGAAATTTTTACAGTATCCACTTGCGGAAACGGCAGGTCGTCGGAGCTAGCCAGGAATTTTTCCAAGCTGGCTTTAGCCGAGTTATTCAGCCGCTCCTTCTCGTGCTGTTGGCCCTCGTTGCTTTGGTTTGCGTCTGTGGCATCGCTGTTTGTGGTTGCACTATTTGTCGTTGCGTCGGAAATAGCAGCAGAGCTGCGCTTGTCACCAGCAGGTCTTATCGCATTCTTCAGCCATCTAAGTGGTAGGGTCATGCGCCAGAAAAATGAGTTTTCTATAAGTTGATGGGCATGCTGTAAGCGTTCGGCATGAGCTTCCAAATTCTTGTAGTCGCGTTGCAGGTTGCGGAAATAGTCCTGAGTCTCAGGCGGTTCGGTGGAGATGGCATACATGGTTCGCATTTCTTTGGAGCTGTAGCGGGAAATGCTATCTTGTAAATACAGGGCATCGGCTGCCTTTCGAATAACGTCTGTTAGTGATGCCGCCGATTTTTCATTCTCCAGGGCTGACTGTTGAATCTGCTGTGGAATTCCACTGCTGTAGTTCTTGGCTAAAAGTCGCTGACGCCAGCGAAATTGCATAAAGGCGTGTTCCTGAAGCGCGCGCTTTCTATTTATGGGGAGTTCATCGCTCTGGCGTGAAACAGATTCATGGTGAATTAGTTCAACCCCGGGATGTAGCAGCACCGGCAGACCCTTGTCAGCCAGGCGCAAACATAGATCGACGTCATTAAATGCCACCGTCAACTGAACTTCATTAAAGCCACCCATTCGCAAAAACAGAGATTTTCTCATCACCAGGCAGGCCGCCGTGACGGCATCAACCGCGAAAGGAAGGTTAAGCCCATTGTTGGATAGAAAATCATGACTTTCACCGACGGCAATATGTTGCGCTATGGTTTTTTCATCGAGCGCAATGCCAGCATGTTGAATGTTGGAATCAGGATACAGAAGTGTGCAGCCAACCGCTCCAACTTCTTTAATGGCTGCAACGTTGAGAAGTTTGTTTAGCCATTTCTTGTCTGTAATTTCTATATCGTTATTAAGAAAGCAGAGCGTTTCGCTCGCGCAATATTCAGCAGCAAAATTGTTAATGGCGGAAAAATTAAAAGCGTGGTTCCAATTCAGAACTGTGGTGTTCGGACTTTCTCGTAATGATTGCAGATATTGTACAGCGTCATCATCGCTGCTTTGGTTATCGACAACGATTATCTCCATAGAGTCGCTGTCATCGCTCGCTAGAATACTGGCAATACAAGACTGCAAAAAAATGAGTTTGTCTTTGGTGGGAATGATTATGGAGCAGATAGGAGAAGCAGGCTGCTCATTGGTTCTACTATTTGACTTCATCACTACTTGTCCGAATCCGAGTTTTCTGTACTGCCCATCTTATCGGCAAAGAGTGCCCGACTCACTCGACGCACAGGATCCATCAACTTCCAACTTTTCGAGTTGTAGATAGCATTAAGCGTTGCTTCCAATTCGCTAACATGACGAGCTTGTTCTTTACTACGGTTTTGTAGCTGTTGCAATTGCGCGTCTTTGTCGGTGTTTTTATGTTCAAGTTCAGTTATCTGCATATCGCGTCGCACAATTTGATCTTGCAACTCGGCGATTCGGGCCAACTCTCTATGTATTTGCAGGTCTCGTTTTTGTAGTTGTGCATCTAATTCATGTATTTGCAGGTCTCGTTCACGTAGTTGTGCATCTAATTCATGTATTTGCAGGTCTCGTTCATGTAGTTGTACGCCTAGTTCATGCAGCTGCACATCTAATTCGCCGAGCAACACGGACTGATCGAGTTGGCCGATAAGCGCATTCACTTTTTCGCCGCTCCATTTCGCTAACCACTTATCAAAAATCGCTGCCCGACCCTTACCTGGAACAGTGTCACCCTGATAGCGCAGGCGAACATCTTCTAGCGCCGTGTCAGAATCACCTCCTTCACGGTAGAAAGCCGTCACTGCATCAATGTGATGAAAAGCCGTAGTTTGGCTTAGCTGTAGCCAAAAATCCCAATCTTCATAAATATCGAAGGCTTCGTCGAATCTGCATCCCGACTCCAATAGAGCGCTATCGAACAGCATGGCGTGAATAGGAATATAGTTGTCACGCATTAACAGGACAGGATCGAAATTTTCTTTAAACACATAGCCCGTCGGTTTCCCCGCAAAGTCGGTCTTCAAGGTACTGCTATAGACGGCGCGAATTTCACCACTATTTTCAAGAAACTCGACAAGCTGACTCACGTGGGTCGCGTCTATCCAGTCATCATCATCCAGAAACTGAAGATACTTTCCCTTCGCTGCTTCCAAGCCCGTATTGGCAGCTTGTGATCGACTAAGGGGTTGGCTGGTAGAAACTAAATTTACCGGTATTCTGGCCGCTGCCGTTTCATAATTCAGGCAGTTGCTGCCAGCAGCATCTACCAGCACGATTTCAATATTGGGATAGGTTTGTGAGGCGACAGACTGTAACGCCAGTTGAAGCTGGTCCCGACCTAGCGTTCGGCAAATAATTGAAACCAGATTTCTATTTTCGGTTGGGCTTTCAGTAAACATTCAGACAACCTCTGGCCGAGCGCAGCAATAAACTACAGACTACTACCGTGCAGTTTCGGCTAGTTGTTTATCCAGCACAGCACCAACAACGTGCCCAATGAAATCCAGGAATAGGGTATCCAGGTTCACATTGAAATAACTGTCAGACCTGTTTCCGAAAGCAATCATTGCCAATACGCGGTCATTACTCATAACCGGGCAAAGCGCTGTCGATTGAATATTATTTCCCGTAGAAGGGAATAAATAGCTTGTTTGATCTTGAGTAATAGCACCACAGTGGGTTCGCTTTAAGCGAAATACATCAGCAAACTCCTGCTTCAATTTGTCTTCAGATTCTGTTCTCACCGAGTCTGAAACATTAAGCCCTTCCTGTGCTACGACGATGATTTCACAGAAATCAATATTGGCATGGTTCGACAATTGGTCCTGTGTGATATTGGCAATTTCGGTGATATTGTTTGCGCGAAGTAGCGCGAGCACCAGATTGCGAGTTAAATCGAATAATTGGTCATTGTTGCGTGCGTTCTCAAGCAGGTTATTTAGCTTCTGCCTCGCACTAATTCCTCGATCCCTGAGAATCGTAACTTGTCGTTCCAGTAAAGAGATTGCTTTACCACTTTCATGAGGCAGAGAAAGCCCGGCCAACAGTTCTTCTTGCTCAATAAAGAAGTCGGGGTTGGTTTTCAAATAGCTGGCTATTTCGTCTACGGAGAGATCGTTCACTATTTCAGTGTCAATTTTCCCGGCTGTCGATTGATCATTGCTCATATCTGAATCGTCCCTTCGTAAACTGTTGTGGCTGGCCCGGTCATTAAGACAGGGGAATCGATTCCCAACCAAGTGATACTGAGTTGTCCGCCCCTCAAATTTACATTGACGGTATCATCTAACAAACCTTGCAAGCAACCAGCGACAGCCGCTGCACAGGCACCGCTGCCGCATGCCAGGGTTTCGTTCGCTCCACGTTCGTAAACCCGCAGATTTATCGAACTTCTATCGACTATCTGCATGAAACCCACATTACATCCTTCTGGAAAATCAGGGTGCGAACGAAGCGCTTCTCCTATCTCTTTTACGGCTGTTTTACCCAGGTCTTCAACTCTAATTACAGCGTGAGGATTGCCCATCGACAAGGCGCAAAACTTTACGCTGATCATGTTGTCAGAAATGTTTAGTTCTCGAGAATGCAGAATAGCCCCGGATTCTGACAGGAAAGGGATTTTGGCTGCCGCAAATACCGGTGCTTCCATGTTTACGGTGACATCACCCTTAGCATCTATACGCAGAGTGAGCAGTCGGTTAACCGTCTTTACCACGATTGTTTCTTTGTTGCACAAACCCTTATCAGTAACATACCTGGCGAAGCAGCGAGCGCCATTGCCACAGTGTTCGACTTCCTGGCCATCCTGATTATAGATGCGGTAGGAGAAATCAATGTTTGCCTCCCGGGCCGCTTCAACCAGCAACAATTGATCGAAACCTACACCGAAGCGACGGTCGCCAAGCTGGGCAATCTGCTCTGTCGTCAGCCTATAACTGCCAGCAAGGTTATTCAGCACGATAAAGTCGTTGCCAAGGCCGTGCATTTTTGTAAATTGAATATTCATTTTCGCCGCCGTCTCACTTGGGTAACGAGCCAGGCAAACAGGATTCAAGTTTCAACAAATCGTCCAGCGTCTCACGCCGGCGAACCACATAGGCGCTGGAACCATCCACCATAATTTCGGCTGCCCGTGGGCGAGTATTGTAGTTAGAGCTCATCACAAAACCGTAGGCTCCAGTAGAGCGCACAGCAAGCAGGTCATTCGGGTTTATCGCCAGGTCTCGGTCTTTGCCGAGGAAATCTGAAGATTCGCATACCGGACCCACAATATCGTAAGTTAATGTGGCGCCGCTCTTTTTCTCAACCGGGATGATTTCTTGCCAGGCACTGTACAGAGCGGGTCTTAGCAGATCGTTCATAGCACCATCTACGATGGCAAAATTCTTGTGTTCGGTGTACTTTAGATATTCAACGCGCGTGACAAAGATACCGGCATTCGCTGCAATCGATCGCCCTGGCTCAAGCAATAGAGTCAAACTGCGATCGACAAAGCGACTTTTGACTGCCGCGATAAGCTCCGAAGGAAGTGGAGGGCTTTCGCCTCCATAGTTCACGCCCAAGCCTCCGCCCATATCGAAATGACTAAGCGTGATGCCTTCTTTTTCCAGGCTATCCACCATGGCTAGCAATCTATCGATGGCGTCCAGAAACGGCGCTACCGAAGTGAGTTGTGAGCCTATATGGCAATCTATGCCCGCGACCTTTATGCCTTCTAGTCGAGCGGCAGTCCTATAGACTTTCAAAGCGCGGTCGCTGGAGATTCCAAATTTGTTCTCCTTCAAGCCAGTAGAAATATAAGGGTGTGTTCCTGCGTCGACATCCGGATTTACCCGTACCGATACTGATGCGATCATTCCCAGTTCGGTCGCCACTTCGTTGAGTCGACTGAGCTCTGCTTCTGATTCCACGTTGAAACAATGAATGCCGACCTGTAGGGCCTGCCTGATTTCAGTCACCGTCTTGCCAAGGCCTGAGAAAATTACCTTGGCGGGATCACCACCCGCTTCAATCACCCTGCTCAGCTCTCCACTGGACACTATGTCAAAGCCAGCACCCATGCGGGCCAGCACATTGAGAACAGCCAGATTGGAATTAGCCTTTACTGCATAGCAGATCATATTGGGCAGACCAACCAGAGCCTGCTCATAGGCTCTATAGTGGCGCTCCAGCGTAGCTCTTGAGTAGATAAAGCAAGGAGTGCCATGAAGTTCAGCCACCTCGGAGACCGCTATATCTTCTGCGTGGAGCGCATCTGCCTTGTAATTGAAATAATCCATTCTAGCTAGGAATCCAGTTAGTGTAAGGCCAGCAGTGTCAGCACATTAGCTGTTTAGGGTAGTGAAGGGCGCGGTGAAAGTTGCTTGTTCGGGGCGCGTAAGACCGCCTTTTTGCCCGCAATAACCAAGGTTTAACACCAGGCATGTCAGCAATAGAAGAGTGAGGGTTCTCTTGATCGGTTGTTTCATTCAATACATCGGTCTTCGAAGAGCCAGAAGATTGCCGATTATAACGCCAGCTGAATTAGAAACACAGACCAAGCCCGCCCATTTGGCTCAGGTTTAGACGAGTTCACGTCTCATCGATGGGTTTAGGGATTTTAGTCTCAATAATCTTGAAAAATGGAAGCAACGCCCCTATATTTGCACCTCCGCGTTTTGCAGCATCAAAGACCAGTTTATGGCCTGCTGCGAAGCATTGCAGAGTCTCCTGCAAACTTAATCGGTTAAGCAACGAACTCAGGGTTTGAAAGTAGATGATTAAGATTAACAATTTAACAAAAAACTTCGGCCAGTTTATCGCGATAGACGATCTCAGTTTCACAGTAAAGGAAGGTGAGGTGCTGGGCTTTCTTGGGCCAAATGGTGCTGGTAAGTCGACAACCATGAAATTGATAACAGGGTTTCTTTCCGCCAGCGGGGGATCGGTGTTTATCGACGATTACGATATCAGTAGCAGCCCGATTGAAGCCAAAGCATTGATGGGCTATTTACCAGAGGGCGCTCCGTCTTACGGTGACATGACCACACTGGAATTTTTAAATTTTGTGGCGCAGGTTAGAGGCTACCGTGGTAAAGAAGTTAGTAAACGTGTACAGCATGTACTGGATGAGGTGGAACTCAATTCTGTAAGCCAACAGACTATCGAAACTTTGTCTAAGGGTTTCAAGCGCCGTGTCGGTCTGGCACAGGCGATTATGCATGATCCTAAGGTACTAATCCTTGATGAACCAACCGATGGCTTAGATCCGAATCAGAAGCACCACGTAAGAGAACTGATTAAGAATCTAGCGCGCGACAAAATTGTAATTATCTCAACTCATATTCTGGAAGAAGTCACCGCGGTGTGCAGTCGCGCGATAATTATTTCTCAGGGGAAAATTGTGGTGGACGGAACTCCAGCGGAATTGGAATCTCGTTCCAAATACCACCATGCGGTGAGTGTTCGCCTCAACCAGAGCTATAATCTGGAAGCTGACCTCACCGACATCGCCGGGGTCAGAGAAGTTGAGAAAGACAGCGAAGACGACATGGTCTTTCGTATTTTGGCTGGCGAAGGCAAATCAATTTTTTCTCAGGTATCGGAAGTTGCCCAGGAGAAGCAATGGCCGGTTACCGAATTTCATGTCAGTCGCGGACAGTTGGAAGATGTGTTCAGGACCGTGACGCAGCAGACACAAGGAGCCGAATAAATGGGGAACCTGCCAATTATATTTAAACGCGAATTGTTAAGTTATTTTGCTACACCGCTTGCTTACATATTCATTGTGATTTTTCTAATTTCCAATGGAATTTTTACTTTCGATGTGGGCGGCTTTTACGCACGGGGTCAGGCTGACTTGCTTCCTTTCTTCAGCTTTCACCCCTGGCTCTATCTCTTCATGATTCCCGCTATCGCAATGACACTGTGGGCGGACGAGCGAAAAACTGGAACTATTGAGTTATTGCTAACCCTGCCGATTCGACTCGCCGATGCCGTATTAGGGAAGTTTCTCGCGGCGTGGGCCTTAACGGGCATAGCCCTGCTGTTGACGTTCCCTGCCTGGCTAACTGTTAATTATCTGGGTGATCCCGATAACGGTGTGATACTCGCTGCCTATATAGGCAGTTGGTTTATGGCAGGCGGCTTTCTTGCCATTGGCTCCTGCATGTCTGCCTGCACAAAGAATTCGGTTATCGCTTTCATTCTAACGGTTAGCATCTGTTTTCTATTCGTCATCATGGGTTCGCCTATATTACTCAATGCCTTTCCCGAATGGGCTCCTCAATTCTTAGTGGATGCGTTTTCGGCCATGGGGTTTCTCACACATTTTGATTCGATAGCAAGAGGTGTCCTGGATATACGTGACTTCCTGTTCTTTAGTGTATTCATTGCGGCCTGGCTTCTTGCCAGTGCGGTAGTTATCGAAATGAAGAAAGCAAACTAGGGAGGAGCAGAACAATGAATACCAGATCCCTATTTTCAAGAGCCGGTTTAGCCGCTATAGCAGCAGTAACGATTTTTGCTGTGGCAATAATAAGCCTGTTGCCCAGCCTGCGAATCGACCTCACCGAGGACAATCTCTATTCATTGTCTGACGGCACACGCAATATTGTTTCTAATCTACAAACACCTATCGAACTGATGTTCTTCTATTCGGAAAGCGCGACCGAAGATATTCCGCAGATTCGAAGCTATGGCACACGAGTGCAGGAACTGCTTAGAGAGATAGTTCTAGCCAGTAACGGCCATCTTAGCCTTAGTGTTATAGATCCAGAACCGTTCTCGGAAGACGAAGATTCGGCAACCGAATTCGGTATTCAAGCCGTGCCAGTAAGCCAGAGCGGGCCGGCAATCTACTTTGGCCTGGTCGCGGCGCAGGAACAAAATGCCGCTGTTAATCCTGCTCTGGGTCGTGCTGCCGAAACAATGCCTTTGATTCGGCCAGACCAGGAGCAGTTTCTCGAATACGAATTCATGAAATTGATCACCAAAGCTAACGAGCCAGACTTGCAGCTTGTTGGTTTGTTAACGGAACTGGACATAGACGGCGGCTTTAATCCAGCGACAGGACGGGCAACACAGCAGTGGATGATTATGGATGTTATCCGGCAATTGTATGCAGTTCAGCGGGTAGACACTACTGGCGACACTATCGATGAAGAAATCGATATATTGATGATTGTCCATCCACAGGGGCTTTCCGATCAAATGTTGTACGCTATCGATCAATTTATTATGCGCGGCGGCAAGACCATGGTGTTTCTGGACCCGAATGCGGATTCCATGGTTAGTCGTACTCAACAGGGCAACCTGATTCCAGCCGGAATGAGTTCGGAATTGCCCGGCTTGTTAGAAGCCTGGGGTGTGGATTTTCCTAACGACAAAGTGCTTGCCGACAACGAATTGGCACTACGTGTCTCAATGGGTCAGGGCCAACGCCCGCTTGCTCATCTGGGTATGTTGGGTGTGCAAAGAAATTTTCTTACCCAGAGCGACATTATTACCAGTCGACTTGAGGCGATTAATCTTTCATCCACTGGTGTGATAATGCAAGTGGAAGGGACAACTACTCGTTTCGAACCGTTGATAGTTTCTTCAAGCGATGCCATGCTGATGGATGCCTCTCTGCTAGAAGACATCACCGACCCTTCGGTACTATTCGATGAATTCGTTTCTGAAGGGAAAAGTTTTACCATTGCCGCGAGGATCAGCGGTGTGATTGAAACAGCTTTTCCCGACGGCAGACCAATCGAAATTATCGAGGCCACGGAACTCGACGGCGACACAGAAACAGAAGAGTCTGCCGTTGAAGTTGCGGCAGATGAAAGCGCAGTAGTTGAAGAAGCACCGGCCGAAGAAGAACCGGTCGAGGAAGAACATTTGCTTAGCTCTAATGGCGAAGTCAATATTTTGGTTTTTGCGGATACCGATATGCTTAACGATAGGCTTTGGGTACAAGTAGGTCAGTTTCTGGGCCAGCGCATCCCACGCCCATTTGCTAACAATGGTGATATGGTTATCAATGCGCTGGATAACTTAAGAGGCGGTGCCGACCTGGCCAGTATTCGAAGTCGAGGTACTTACTCACGCCCATTCACAAGAGTTATTCAACTGCAACGCCAAGCCGACGACCGCTTGCGAATTGAGGAAGCAGAATTGTTGGGTCGCCTGGCTGAAACCGAAGCGGCACTGGCTGAACTCAATCAGGATGAGAACGGAGAACTGATAGGTCAGGTAACACCAGAAATACAGAGCGAAATAGACCGCTTCAACGAAGAAATGCTGGAAACTCGACGCAGCCTGCGCGACGTGCAATACCAGTTGACTGAAGATATAGAGCAATTGGGCGCGAACCTAAAGCTAATTAACACAGCCTTGATTCCAGTGTTATTAACACTGATAGCGCTATTACTGGGTTATCTGCGTTCACAGCGACGTAAATCTGCGAGAGATTAGAGCTAACACAGCTGGTTCCTAATAATAGAATAGTGAACAGCGTCGGTTGATGGCGCTATTACAGGGCGGGTTCGGTTAGCGCTGGGCGCGGTGGCAATTTAACAATGATATGTGTGCCTTCTCCAATTTGGCTTTCGATGATCAGTTCACCGCCGTGGGCCTTGGCTATCAAGCGACACAGATAAAGCCCCAGACCGAAGCCTCCAGTGTTACGCTGTCTGGAGCTGTCTGCCCGATAGAAAGGCTCACTGATTTGCGCGAGATGTTCCACAGCGATACCTTCCCCCTGATCCTCTACCTCCAACAGTGCAAGATCACCTTCAAAGCCGACCCGAACGACGATGGGATTCTCTTCGCCATGGCGTATGGCGTTATTCAGTAAATTTGTTATCAATAGCCGAATGCGCAGATTATCGATAAGAAACTCACGATCCTGTTCGGGTAACTCAAACTCCATACCGCCTTCGTAGGTTTCAAACTGTTCGGCAACTCCGTGAACGAATTCGGCGATGAGGACGGGGTCGGTGGTTAGTACCGAGTGATCTTCATTGAGCCGTTCCGCCTCGATTAAATCCGATATCAATAACTCAATCTCCTTAATATCCTCCTTGAGCTGATCCTTCTCTTTACTTCCTGGCATAAACTCCAATCGGAGTTTAGCTTTGGTAATTGGGGTTCGTAACTCATGGCTAATAGCCAACAGTAGCTGGCGTTTCGCTTCCAACATGGACTGAAGCGAATCAGCCATGTGATTAATACTTTCAGTTAACTCGCCCAGCTCATCCTGACGATTACTCTTTACTCGAAAATTCAAGTCGCCGAGACGAATTCTCTCCGCGCCTCTTCTAAGTAGCCGAACGGGATTTAGTAGCTTGTTCACCATAAAATAATTAAGAAACAGCACAATACTGGCCAAGGCCACACCGATGTAAAGTACGACATAGTTTGAGTTATTGCCGTCAATGGAGCGCTGGTATAGATAGAAATCGTAACCACCCCGCTGCACCATGATGATGTCTTCGTTGTCGATAGAACGAACTTCCGCGTCGTCAGTCAAGGTTCGACTGAATTCGGACTCTTCCAGCTCGAGTCGGTTTTCGTTGTCTGAACTCCAACGCATGATCGGGTTGTGGATCGCAATACTCCAATCTAGTTCCTCAGCCAAACGCATTGCGTTATTGAGATTTGGCGGTGTACCAATGTCTTCGATGATGGATTCGATATTACGTGTAAAAAAATCAGGAATAGCATCAATGGTATTGATGTTCTGACTCACAGTGCGTAGCGAGACAGAAAAAATAACAAAGAACAGAATGACTGTAATGCCAAAGATCAGCAACAGACGAACAAATAAGGAACGTCTGACACTTTGAACCAATGTGGTCATATTCGCTCGCCGACAAAAGTATAACCGCGACCCCAAACAGTTTTAATAAACCGAGGTGTTTTCGACGTGTCATTTAACTTATGTCGCAAGCGGCTCACCAGGGTGTCTACGGCTCTGGAGAATAATTCGGCATCGATACCCCGTAATCTGTTCATCAATTCATCACGGGTAAACGTCTTATTGGGGAATTGCATAAAAAGGATCAGCAATTCGTATTCCATGGTAGTGAGATCAAGCAATTCGGTGTCCAGCTTGACTTCCCGTCGTGATGTATTGACCTCAAGGCCACTAATATTTTTGATATCACGCAGATTATTGTCATCGCTGCTGCGCCGCAAAATGTTGTGAATGCGAGCGACCAGCTCACGTGGCTCGAACGGTTTCGGCAGATAGTCATCTGCACCCAACTCAAGCCCAACTATTCGATCTGTAACTTCGGCATGTGCAGTGAGCATTAGAATAGGTAATTGACCAAAGATAGAAGATTTGGCGCGAATTTCTCGACAAATCTCAAACCCGTCTTTCTCTGGCAACATGACGTCCAGAATCAATAAGTCCGGCTTAACTTTTTTAAGTAGCTTGAAACCCCTGCTCGGCGTCAATGCGACGTGTGCCTGCATATCGTATCGCTCAAGATACTGGGTCAGCAGCTCACCTAATTTTTCGTCGTCATCAATGATTAAGATTTGTTTCACTACAGCGTCCAGCATGAGTTGCCCCTATGGAATATCGAGGCAGGACTCAATAGTACGAATTAGGGAACCTCTGAGCAAGTCTGCACGGCCAGTCTGCACGGCCAGTTGTTTGTTTGAGTTGATATTGCATACATACAGCGATTCGCCCAGGTCGCAAAAAGTTCAAGGGATTTGTTGAAGTAGATGAGACCTACTTGGCCACTACGGATAGGCAAAACCCTATTCACCTAAAGGATGCAAAAACAACACAAACAAGGCCCTGGCAGCAGTGGCAGTAGAGACACTGCAATCCAAGGGATTCGGCTGCATCCGCCTGCGCCGCATACCCAAAGACTCCGCTCCCTCCGTAGTTCCATTGGTGCAGGAGGTCGTCAACGTTGAGGCACGGGAGCACACGGACGACCCAGCAGCCTGCCAATCATTGAAAATATCGCGGCACCTTGTTCTATCGACTTCTGTAGCAGGCTGTCGTGTCAGCACCGATGATTTACCAGGAATTAGCGAAAAAGCTTGAATGTTTCGGTCACAGTACTAAAATGAATTATACTGTATATAAATACAGTATTTAGATTCTATCACCTCATGATTTCAGAACACTCATCACAGTCCGAAATTATTCCTCAGGCGCAAACAGAGCCAGCTACTAACCTTGATTATGAAGCTGGGGGTGTCACTGGTCAGTTAACGCCTTTGTATAGCTATGCAGAACTGCATTGCATTTCCAATTTCACTTTTTTACGCGGTGCTTCATTTCCTGAAGAATTGGTAAAGAAGGCAAAATTATTGGGTTATAGCGCGATCGCAATCACCGATGAATGCTCTCTATCGGGTGTAGTTCGAGCCCATGTAGCGGCCAAAGAGCGGAGCATCAAATTATTAATTGGTAGTGAGTTTGTTTTGCAAGAGCCAGCGGCCGAAGCTGCTGCAGATGGCGACAAATTGAGAATCGTCTTGCTGGCGTGCAGTCGTGTAGGTTATGGCGAACTTAGTCATCTAATAACTTGCGCACGCCGGAAGGCAAAGAAAGGAGAATACCGAATCGACCGCACCATGCTTGAAAGCAATCTGCCAGGCGACTGTTTGCTTTTATGGGTTCCTGATGTGCTGCAAGAAACTGAGCTTTTGGAATCACAAGCAGTTTTCTTACAGCGTTTGTTTTCTAAGAATCTATGGATAGCTGCTGAATTACTATTAAGAGGAGATGATCGTGTCAAACTACAGCGGTTACAAAAACTAGGCGAGAGATTTGATATTCCTGTCTGTGCTACTGGTGGTGTTTATATGCATGAGGAGCAGCGACGCATTGTACAGGATACATTAACCGCAATACGACTAGTTAAGCCACTAACCCAGCTTGGGTTCGATGCAGAACCGAATGCTCAGAGACATCTGCGTACTATTGGGCAATTGCTAAAGCTGTATCCGCTTCAGCTTCTTAGAGAAACTGTAAAAATTGCCAATCGCTGTGAATTTTCTTTAGATGAACTTCGCTATGAATATCCTTCCGAGCTCGTGCCTAAGGGATATACAGGTCATTCCTGGCTATGGCACCTCACAAGAGAAGGAATCGAAAAACGCTGGCCGCAGGGGATTTCAAGAAAAAATAAGAAAATAATCGAACGCGAAATGGAGCTGATAAAAAAACTATCTTATGAGCACTTTTTTCTAACTGTGCATGAAATTATTTGTTTTGCAAATAGAGAGAATATTTATTGCCAGGGTCGAGGCTCTGCCGCCAATTCGACAGTATGTTATTGCTTAGGGATAACTGAAGTGAGTCCTGACCAAACGCAATTATTGTTTGAGAGGTTTCTTTCGGTTGAGCGCTATGAGCCACCTGACATAGATGTGGATTTTGAGAATGATCGTCGTGAAGAAATTATTCAGCATATTTATCAAAAATACGGTCGCGACCGGACGGCCATTGCTGCAACCGTAATTACTTACAGGCCTCGTAGTGCTGTTCGGGATGTTGGTAAGGCGCTGGGTATTGATCAAGAACTGATTGATCATCTTGCCAAGTCTATTTTTTGGTGGGGAAAAGATATACAAGAACAATTGTCCGACTCTGGTGTTGATTATTCTGATCCGAAGATTCAAACATTAATACGCCTGGCTCAATCCTTAATCGGCTTTCCCCGTCATCTCTCTCAGCATGTGGGGGGATTTGTGATTAGCCAGGGACCTCTATCTCATTTGGTTCCTATAGAAAACGCCGCCATGCCAGACAGGACGATCATTCAATGGGACAAAGACGATCTTGAATCACTGGGATTGCTGAAGGTAGATATATTGGCACTGGGCATGCTGAGTGCGATACATAAGGCGATTGATTTGGTTAATTTTTACAGTGGCGGGAAAATAAGTATGGCTACGATTTCTCAAGAGGAAGATCAGAAAGTTTATGACATGATCTGCAAGGCTGACACTGTAGGGGTTTTCCAGATCGAATCCCGTGCCCAGATGAGTATGCTACCCAGGTTAAGGCCTCGCAATTATTATGATCTTGTCATACAGATAGCGATTGTGCGACCAGGCCCAATTCAAGGAGACATGGTACACCCATACCTTGAACGTCGTAAAAAACCACCACTGGTAAGTTATGAAAGCGATGCAATAAAAAACACTCTGGAACGGACTCTAGGTGTCCCTATTTTTCAGGAGCAAGTCATGAAACTAGCCATGGTCGCCGCAGGTTTTACCGCCGGTGAAGCCGATCAACTACGACGTGCTATGGCAGCCTGGAAGAAAAAAGGAGGTTTGGAGCCTTTTAAGGAGAGATTGATCTCAGGAATGACAGTTCGTGGTTACTCCGAAGATTTTGCCTTGCGCATTTATAGCCAAATCAAAGGTTTCGGAGAATACGGTTTTCCAGAGTCCCACTCTGCCAGCTTTGCCCTGTTGGCCTATGTATCTTCCTGGCTGAAGTGCTACCACCCGGCAGCATTCTGTTGTGCGCTACTTAATAGTCAGCCAATGGGTTTTTATCCTCCCTCACAATTAGTGCAAGATGCCAGGCGTCATGGGGTTGTGGTTCTACCCGTTGACGTGAATAAGAGCTTCTTCGACACCACACTTGAATTGAGGAAAGGCGATAAAAAAATGCCTTCTCTTCGTTTGGGATTTCGCTCGGTACAAGGGCTGTCCACTGTCGGAGCAGAAAAAATCTGTGAAGCGCGTGGGCCAGGACATTTTGAAAGCATTCAAGATCTACTTAAAAGAACTGAATTAAATAAGAAAGATCTGGAAAGCCTGGCCGCAGCTGATGCCTTAAAGCAGCTTAGCGGGGACAGGCATAGAGCTTTCTGGGCCGTGGCTGGAACAGAAAAAGCATCGTTATTGTCAGCTAAACAAGAAATTAGTACACAAGATAGTGACTTTGGTGTGGATGTATTGCTGCCAGTACCAACCGAGGCGAACAATATATTGGCAGATTACTCTAGCACGGGTCTTAGCTTACGTAGACATCCCTTAGCTTTGCTACGACCATATCTTGACTCGTATTGTGTAATAGCTGCCAAACATCTTCCTGATACAAGCAATAATAGCACCATTAAGACAGCAGGTATTGTTACCAGTAGACAGCGACCTCAAACCGCTGCGGGAGTCACATTCTTAACTCTGGAAGATGAAAGTGGTTTTGTTAACGTAGTTGTATGGCCAAGTCTTGGTGAGAAGCAGCGTCCAATTGTAAGACAGGCAATGTTAATAGGAGTGATTGGTCATATTCAGAAAAGCGATGGAGTGATTCATCTTATCGCCAGGCATCTGGTGGACCTTAGTCATTGGCTGGGAGGTATGGAATTGTCGTCCCGTGATTTTACTTAGCTCACCATTTTTCGGATGATAAGGAATTAGTTCATGCGAAGAATCCATGTAAGTACCATTTTTTCTCTCCACTCTTTTCACGATAAATCCATAATCGACTACCATTAGCTTCTTTAGCGGTGTAGTAATCCCGTCGCACATCGGCTCCAGACCACCAATGCGTCTCTAACCGTTCTGGCCCACTTATTATAGAGATGGCTTTACGATGAAAAAGTCTGCCTTTGTTTATGCTAAGTTGTATAGGGTCTTGCAACAGCCATAAAGGTCTGGGGTTGCCAGGAATATCATCTTCATTGTTTTTCTCTGGTCTTTGCTTAAAATTCTCTCTGTAGTCGAACTGCATACTGGCATGCTCTGGACAATGTTGAGCTATGTTAATAACATTTTTTACATGGTTTTCGCCTAACCTGGCTTGTAGTTTTTCCATAAATAGAATAAGGTTGCCGCTATTGAAATGAGCGATGTCTGAGTCATTTGCGTCCAGTAAAGAATTACTATTGCCGAAAAAAGCGTCGAATTTTTTAACTTCGATTTTAATTGCGATTACTGGGGCAGGGATAGAAAGTTTATCAAAATGTGTTTCCAACAACAGCATAAGACGTTGTTGTGAGCGACTTGCTTGTCGCAAACCGATATGAATTTCGGTACAGTTCTGTTTCTCATGAAGTAGAGAGAATAATAAATGGCTGGTACTCAAGTCTCGTCGTCGCAAGAAGTCACAAAGTTGTCCCAGCATTTCATCTGCTATTGGTAATAGTCGGCCCAGGTTTTCCAGTTCACAGGGTAGTTCACAGGAAGTAGAAAAAATTGGTGGAGGAATATAATTGCGAGTTGGTTCGGGAACTTTACCTATGGCCTTATTCAATTGATCAACCAAGTTGCTGCCAAACCGTTTGCATAAACCATCGCTAGGCAGACGCCAGATATCTCTTAAATTACGCACCCCCATGTTGTGAAGCCGCCGCTGCTGCTCTTTATCCAGATCCAATACATCTGTAGAGAGCTGTCCCAAAGCTGAGCGTAAATTCGCTTTTTGATAAACCAGAGCGTTGATACCGGCCTTGGCTAGCAGCAGGCTGCCACTAACCGTGGGGCTGGCGGCGTACAGAAAGCTATCAGATAAACCCCAATGTTGTAATTGCTTTTCAATTAGTCGTTGTAGTCTCTGATGAATAACGTCGATGCCGGTAAAATATTTCAAGCTGCTGCGGATTTCACAGATTAATGCCTGGGGATGAAAACTCACCGTAGAGCTGACGTTTTGCATTAGTCCGGCCAGTTGATTCAGGTATTTCTCCTGTAATGGTGGGTTCAGGTTTATCAGCTGAGGAAGATAGAGTGCGTACCATAGACTGTTAGGTCCGGGTTGCTTATCAGCAAGACGGGCACTTCTATGATTGTTTCCGGAACTACCGAGCTCGTTTTTAAATACGGCCTTAGTTCGTGCAGGTAGTTTAATGATCTGGGCGCCAGATTTGGGCGCCAGAGAAGGCAGGGGAAGTTGTGCCTCGCTGTCCGGGTCTTCCAAGGGTTTCGCTCCAGACAGATCAGGCTTGATGGGAGAGATTGATATTAGCGCTTAGCGAGCGGAAATTGCCCTGGGCCTTAATAACAGTCACTTCAGATTCATTAAAACCGGCATTTTTAGCATAAGAGTCCTTTATTTTAAGTCTTATAGATGATGGTGAGTGCTCACTATCGCGGTGCCTGAATAACACGCCCAAAGTGTCTCCAGTGTCTGCTGCTAACTGTAAGCGCCGTAATACTTTTGTAGGTAACCAATTTTGCCAAGCTAATACCAAGCCGCAGTTTTCCGTCTGCAAGGCCTTTTCCATACTCCACAATGCGTCTTTACAAGAAGTGTCCAGCTTTACCACCAGCACTTGTTCAGTAGCAATGCCAGCCTGCACTAAAGCGGGGGCATAAAGTAGATAAGGAGGAGATATCCATAATATCCATTTCCCTTGTTCGACGACTGAACGCATAAGTGGAATTAATAGCTGTAGTTCACCCATACCCCAGTAGGGTGTGATGATTTCCATCAAACCTTTATCAGGCCAACCCCGCCCTGGAAGAATAGCGTCGAGTTGAGAAAATCCGGTGCTGCGCCCATGCACACTCTGCCCCGCCATATCACAGCCACGCCATAGGCTTGGATTATTGCGAAGGAGCCTGTCTATACGGCTACAGTCTTCGTCCTCTATGCCTTTGACTCGAGATGCCTGATATTCCAAAGATTGTTCTGAGTGGTTTCGAATAATAGTCATTTTAAAAATCGACCTTTTTATACTGGATGTTTATACAGTATTATAAAGAGCAATTTTTTGAGCGCAATAGGAATTTGAAAATTTTCAATAATTGAACTGAGATTCCTTAGCTAATCAATTGTTTTTTAAAATTAAAGCTTTAGCAAGAACAGACGTTAAAGCTCTTGAACGTAGAAAGGCACGGAGAAAGGAATGAACAAAAAACCAGATATGGTTATGGTTGTTATCACCTTGTTTGTCGTTAGCGTATTGGCTAGTGGTGTTGCCCAGAGCGCATTGCTATAGCACAGAATTCGCAAAAACCGTTTTAAAGCGAAGTTTTAAGATAACGAAAAAGGAAGATAAGCGAAAGATAGATAGTTAGCTCGGTCTTCCGTCCTATGTAATATCGGGGCGGTATATTTTTTTATCCGTGCAAACAACATCCAATTTAACATCCCAGCCTTCCACTGGAAATGAATCTATCAATTGGCACTCATGTGCTAATCCTACTAGTAGTGGGCTGCTGCGGCGATTCAAGATCTTGAAACTGAAGCTGCGATCGTAGAAGCCTTTGCCCATTCCCAATCGGAAACAATCCTCGCTGAATCCTACCAAGGGTACAAAAACCACATCGAAATTGGTTGGAGACACGATGACTTCAGGTACTGGAGGTTCAGCTATTCCCCATTTGTTAGGGATTAGCTTGGTATTCGCATCATAGGAAGAAAAGGAGACAAACTCGGGGTTATCTTGCGCTATGACAGGCAAGAAACAGGATTTGCCTTCGCTAAGCGCTGAATCAAGCAGCATACGTGGGTCGATTTCACCATCGATGACCTGATAGAAAGCGATGCGCTGTGCTACACGAAAAAAATCCTGGCTTCTTAATAGATTAAACAAGGCTACCGAGGCGGTCTCTTGTTGTTCAAGGCTCAGTTTCTGGCGGGCTTCTCGCAGTTCAGTTCGAAACTTATTGCGGCTAGCAGTCATAGAAGGGTATTTATGAATCAGGGTTGAAAACTGTCAAAGCTCCCCGGAACACCGCTACCAAACTTGTCCTGAACCCAAAGGTTCAGGTGGTGGCTCCCGCGATGCATAAGGCTTTCCGACTAGCGGACATGCACAACAACACCTGTCGAGTGGCCTCCGGTGATAAAGATATCGGCTCAAGAACACTTTTGATTGGCAAATGTTCTAGGGAACTCTGGAACCAAGTATACATCGGGCGGTGACAATAAGGATAGTCACAGTTTTGAAGTACGCTTGCGAAATATTCTCGCGAATGTACAGACTCGAATGTACAGCGAATGTACAGGACACCCATTCGGCTAGAATAGAGAGGAAGAGTACGTTCTCTCGAATGGGTGTCCTTTGGTTCCAATGGGTGTCCTTTAGTCCTTTCCTCCTTTAGTCCTTTCCTCAGGCAGACTATTTCTCAGAGCCCTATCCCGCCCGTGCCACCATTCAAGTTAGCGCCCTGCCCAAGGGCTCTTCCGTCGAGGTTGACGCAGTGCTTGCGCTTTAGGAATCTGGCGGTACTGTATAAAAACACATATACTCGACTAGTCGGTGGATGGAACAGGTCTCTGCTTAAAGCCCCTTCTATCTGCACAATTTGCTATCAGCCTATACTGGTGCACTGTTCTACAACCAGGCTCATTTAGTTTGTGACTGCCGCTAGCCAACAACTAGACAAAATCCCCGTTAGCCGCCTGAAAGGGGTCGGCTCTGCGCTTGAGAGAAAGTTAGGGGTCATTGGCATCTACAGTTTACAAGACTTGTTATTCCATCTTCCGCTACGCTACGAAGATAGAACCCGCCTTGTCTCGATCGGCTCCATAAACACTGGCGAAACCGTGCAGATACAGGGCGAGGTGCTCAGTACGGATATTCAGTTTGGCCGACGGCGCAGCCTAAAATGTACCGTAAGGGACAGTAGCGGGCTTATCACTCTGCGCTTCTTCCACTTCAGCAACGCGCAGAAAAACTCACTCGCTCCCGGTAGTCAAATTCGTTGCTACGGAGAAGCTCGCCATGGCAGATCAGGCCTGGAAATATTTCACCCCGAATACCGGGTGGTGCGTGAAGATGAAGACATTGTCATTGATGACTGCCTCACTTCAATCTATCCAACAACTGAAGGACTGGGCCAGGCGAGACTACGCGGTATTGCGACTCAGGCCCTTGCTTATCTTGAACACAAACCTGGCGCTGCATTGCAGACCAAGAGTTCCTTAGAAGAAATTCTACCCGACGAACTGATCAGCCAATTCAAGTTACATTCTTTGGCGGATGCCATAAAACTCATTCATCGACCACCGATTGAAGCACCTCTAAGTTGGCTAAGCGAAGGGGGAAATCCCGGCCAGCATCGCTTGGCTTTTGAAGAATTACTGGCTCATCGCCTATGCATGCGCCGCTTCAAAACCAACTCTGAGCAGCAGGCTGCACCGCGCTTTGGTATTGCGCCAAATCTCGGCAAGGAGTTTCTAAAGCAACTATCCTTCTCATTTACTAATGGGCAACAACGAGCCTATCAAGAAATTGCCAGGGATCTATCGAGAGCCTGCCCTATGCTTAGATTACTTCAAGGTGAGGTAGGTGCTGGCAAAACAGTTGTCGCCGCCTTATCGGCATTGCATGGGATTGCAGACGACTATCAAGTTGCATTGATGGCGCCCACAGAGTTACTCGCCGAGCAACACTACACCAATTTCTGCCAATGGTTTGAGACGCTGGGCATCCAAGTTGGCTGGTTAAGTGGCAAGACCAAAGGTAAAGCCAGAGCCCAACAACTTGCTGCTATTGCAAATGGCAAATGCCAGTTACTCGTTGGAACTCATGCGCTATTTCAAGATGAAGTTGAATACCGAAAACTAGGTTTAATCATTATCGACGAGCAGCACCGGTTCGGCGTTCACCAAAGGCTGGCGTTAAGAGAAAAAGCCAATAAACGGCAGCTTAATCCACACCAATTGGTGATGACGGCTACACCTATCCCACGAACTTTGGCTATGAGTGCCTATGCGGATCTGGACAACTCAGTTATTGATGAACTTCCTCCCGGTCGCCTCCCTGTGAACACCGCCATAGTATCCAGCGATCGCCGCCAGCAAGTAATGGAGAGAATTGAACAAGTCTGTAACGCAAACTATCAGGCTTACTGGGTTTGTACGCTAGTCGAAGAATCCGAAGCTCTTCAATGCCAAGCTGCAGAAGTTACGGCTCAGCAGCTAGCCACACAATTGCCTATGATAAAGGTTGGACTCATTCATGGCCGCATGAAACCAGCGGAGAAAGTAGAAATCATGCAGCAGTTCAAAGAAGGTCATCTACAATTGCTGGTAGCAACGACTGTTATCGAAGTAGGTGTCGATGTGCCTAATGCCAGCCTGATGGTGATTGAAAATCCCGAACGACTAGGACTTGCCCAACTCCACCAGCTACGCGGCCGGATCGGTCGCGGATCCACACACAGTCATTGCATTCTGCTCTATCAAACACCGTTGTCAAACGCTGCTAAGCAGCGACTGTCGGTAATACGAGAGAGCAACGATGGCTTTTATATCGCAGAGAAAGACTTGGAACTTAGAGGGCCGGGTCAGGTGTTGGGCACGCAGCAAACCGGGCTGATGAGTTTCAAAATTGCTGATATCAGTCGCGATGCCGGGCTGCTGGACCAAGTGCGTGAGGCGTCCGAAATAGTATTGGAAAAATACCCCGAGATTATCGATCCACTGATACAGCGTTGGCTGGGAGACAATATCAATTACGCGAATGTGTAAACCCTGGCCCTGTCTGTCTCAAACTTCTCTCCACGGGCCCGTTTTAACTCAATCATTTTTTACTCTAGGTGGGAAGTCTTTTATGCTAACGTCACTCCGTCAGCCGCAGGGTAGCTGGTACTTCCCTCTCATGAATTCTATCAGATCATTTTGCTCCAAAATCGTCACGCAATTCAGCGCCCGATTTCCTGAACTGTATGCAAAGCTGCCAGCTCTGGTTGAATTGACCCGTGCCAACAAACCCATTGGTTTTTATCTGCTTCTGTGGCCAACTATAGGCGCTCTGTGGATTGCGGAACAGGGTTTCCCCCGGTTTTTATTACTGTTTATTTTTATCACGGGCACCGCCTTAATGCGCTCAGCAGGCTGCTGTGTGAACGACTTCGCCGATCATAAAATTGATGCACAAGTTGGTCGCACTCAAAAGCGCCCTTTGGCCACCGGCTTGCTTACCCGTAAGGATGCAATTTTGTGTTTTACACTTCTTTCTCTGTTGAGTTTCGGCTTGGTTTTGCTGACCAATCAAAGAACCATCGTGCTTTCTTTTGCGGCCCTTGCTCTAGTGGCCGTGTATCCATTTATGAAACGGTTTACGAACCTGCCTCAGTTGGTCTTGGGTGTGGCTTTTTCCTGGGGGACACTGATGGCATTCTCCGCAGCTACAGGAGAAGTACCACAATCTGCCTATTTATTGTTTGTTGCGAATTGCCTTTGGACTGTAGCCTATGACACGCAATATGCGATGGTTGACAGAGAATTCGATATTAAAATAGGGCTGAAGTCTACCGCCATATTGTTCGGCGATGCCGATAAGATAATTATTGCCAGCTTGCAGATCATGTTTATTCTGGCTATGGCTCTAGCCGGGAGACAATTTGAGCTGGGCGTATTCTATTTTTTCTCTTTGTTTATTGCCGCCGGTTTGTTGATTTATCAACAATATCTTATACGTGATCGCTTGCCTGGCCCTTGTTTTGAAGCATTCCTGCACAATAACCGGGTGGGTGCGGTCATTTTTATCGGCGTGTTTCTTGGTACGCTATAGCGAAGGCACTTAATCAATGCTTGTGAATACCTCCCTGCCTGGGCGAGCTGCCCATTCCTGTGAATTGGAACCAACCCAGTTAAGGGATAAACACTGTACCAGACGCTATGTAGTGGCCTGTCCATGCTCAGCATAATCCACGGTGTTGTGGGCGGGCAGGTCACCACATAATGTCTAGGTAAAGGCCTGGATACCGGTTTGCGACCTGCCGAGTATCAGAGCATGTATGTCCTGGGTTCCCTCATAGGTATTTACTACTTCAAGGTTTTGACAGTGACGCATGATTGGAAATTCATCGGAGATGCCATTACCGCCTAACATATCTCTTGCTTCTCTTGCTGCATCCAGGGCCTTCAAGCAAGAATTACGTTTCAGCAATGAGATAAGCGGTGCAGCTAGTTTGCCTTGGTCGCGCAGACGACAAGCCTGCAAGCAGCCTTGCAGACCGAGTGAAATATCGGTTTGCATGATAGCCAGCTTCTTTTGGATCAACTGATTGGATGCCAGGGGTCGCCCGAACTGTTTTCTATCCAAAGTGTATTGCAATGCTGTGTGCCAGCAGGTTTCTGCGGCGCCAAGCGCACCCCAGGCAATGCCGAGTCGAGCGGAATTCAAACAACTAAAAGGACCAGCCAGACCTTTGGCATGAGGCAATTTATTTTCTTCTGGAACAAACACCTCATCCATTACGACCTCGCCAGTAATCGATGCTCTTAGTGCCAGTTTTCCTTCAATCTTTGGCGCGCTCAGTCCTTTCATGCCCTTATCCAGAATGAATCCGCAGATCGTGCCTGAGTCATCTTTTGCCCACACGATGAACACGTCCGAAATAGGTGAGTTACTGATCCAGTTTTTTGCACCAGTCACACTGTAGCCACCATCAACCGACTTCGCCCTGGTGATCATGCTGCCAGGATCAGAGCCATGGTCCGGCTCAGTTAGACCGAAACAGCCTATGTATTCACCGTTGGCCAGTTTCGGCAAATATTTTTGTTTCTGCTGTTCCGAGCCGAAGCTGTTAATCGGGTGCATGACCAAGCTGGACTGCACGCTCATCATGGATCGATAACCAGAGTCGACAGCTTCAACTTGACGCGCTGCCAGGCCATAACACACGTAGTTCATGCCAGCGCAACCATAGCCTTCAATAGTTGAGCCCAGTAGGCCCAGCGCACCCATTTCACGAAAAATCTCTGGGTCCGTTTCTTCTTTCTGATAGGCATCCCGAACTCGGGGCAGCAATTTTTCCTGCGCGTATTTTTTGGCAGTATCTTGGACCAGGCGCTCTTCTTCCGATAACTGCTCTTCCAACATAAATGGGTCTTGCCAATTGAATGGTGCATTGTCCGATCTGACAGACATAGTTTTCTCCTAAATTAGCCCGTTTAGTTCCCTTCGCGGAAACTGTCCCTGTCATATTCGCTTTGATAAAGGGTTGCTGGCTTACCGTGTTACTGAATCGCGTAACTGCTGGAAACCTGATGCAGGCACGGTAGTTTAGCAAATTTCATGATTTTTCTCTAAGCCTGGCCTTGCTTGTGTCAATCTCGCCAGAAGCTGATATTGCACAGATAAAGCGAAGAATCCGCCTGACATTTTGATAGAATAGCGCGCCATGGATGTCTCCCACATACTTGATTCTCTCAATGACGAGCAACGCAACGCAGTAGCTAACCCTGCGCAACACTTATTAGTGCTTGCGGGCGCTGGTAGCGGAAAAACGCGGGTGCTGGTACATAGAATTGCCTGGTTGTTAGAGGCAGAACACGCATCGCCATTTTCCATTCTCGCTGTTACTTTTACCAATAAAGCGGCACGCGAAATGCGTGGTCGTATCGAATCGTTGATGGGTCACAGCTTTGCAGGAATGTGGGTTGGTACCTTTCATGGTTTGGCTCATCGACTATTGAGGTCGCATTGGCGGGAGGCTGGTTTGGTGGAAGACTTCCATATCCTGGACAGTGATGATCAACTTCGCCTTATAAAGCGTATCAATCGTTCCCTGCAAATAGACGAAGACAAGTGGCCAGCAAAACAATGCCAGTGGTATATCAACTCACAAAAAGACGAAGGACTGCGCTCTGTCAATATCGATCATTTTGAAGATGATTACACTAAAACCATGCTCTACGTGTACCAAGCCTACGAACAGGCCTGCGATCGTGGTGGAATGATAGATTTTGGTGAAATTCTGCTTAGAGCTCACGAACTTTGGCTGAAGAACCCGCAGATACTCCAGCACTACCAAAGACGCTTTCAACACATTCTGGTGGATGAGTTTCAGGACACGAATTCAATCCAGTATGCCTGGTTGCGAGTTTTAGCCGGCACTCAGAATCAACTCATGGTTGTAGGTGATGACGATCAGTCCATCTACGGTTGGCGCGGTGCAAAGATAGAGAACATCCAACAATTCAACGTGGATTTCATTGCCGCCGATACAGTTCGATTGGAACGGAACTATCGCTCAACCTCGACCATACTGAAAGCCGCAAATAAACTAATCTCCAATAACCAGAGTCGACTGGGCAAAAATCTCTGGACCGAAGGTGAAGATGGCGAACAGATCAGCATCTATGAGGCATTTAACGAGCAAGAAGAGGCTCGCTTCATTGTCGACCGCGTTCAAGACTGGTGCAACAAGGGAAACAGGCGCTCGGATGTCGCTATTCTTTATCGCTCCAATGCACAATCGAGGGAACTTGAAGACGCCTTGTTGCGAATGGGAATGCCCTACCGCATCTACGGTGGCCATCGATTTTACGAACGCCTTGAAATAAAGAATGCGCTGGCTTACTTGAGGCTAATCGTAAACAGAGATGATGACACGGCTGTAGAAAGGGTAATAAACGTGCCGACCCGAGGTATCGGTGGTCGCACGATTGAACAAATACGTGCCTTGGCAAGAAGCGAAGACTGCTCCCTGTGGCAAGCCTGTGCTAAATCTGTGAATGGGTCTCTAATGACCTCCAGGGCATCGAACGCAGTGCTCGCTTTCCTGGAACTGATCGACAATTTGCAGAGTGTCTGCGACGAATTGGAATTAGCGCAAAAAGCCGAGCACATCATCACTCACACCGGACTAATTCAGCATCATGAAAAAGAAAGTGGTGGAAAGGCACAGGCAAGAATCGAGAACCTCGAAGAACTAGTCACTGCTGCCAGTAATTTCGACGACCCTGAAAATGATGAAGATTTTGATCTCCGGTCTAATGCTTTTTTGTCTGCTTTCCTCGATCAAGCAGCACTGGATGCTGGTGAGACACAGGCAGATGAAGCAGATGATGCTGTTCAATTGATGACATTACACTCGGCCAAAGGTCTAGAATTTCAACTCGTTTTTCTTGCCGGCATGGAAGAAGGATTATTCCCCCACAAAATGTCTATGGATAATATAGCCAGCATAGAAGAAGAGAGACGACTCTGTTATGTAGGCATAACCCGGACAAAATCAAAACTCTATTTAAGTCATGCAGAGTCTCGGCGGCTCCATGGTGATGTGAATCTATGTCGTCCTTCCCGCTTTATTAATGAAATTCCCAGCGAACTCCTGGACGAAATTCGCATGAAGTCTACGGTAAGTCGCCCTGCTTTTGGAAACACTCGAATTGGGAGTAATGTAAGCCACAAGCTCAATGGCAATATCGAAGTGCCTCAAACAGAACTCTCGCTAGGCCAAAGAGTGGTTCACGGAAAATTTGGCGAAGGCGTGGTACTCAATTACGAAGGCCAGGGCCCAAACGCTCGCGTTCAGGTGAACTTCGACGCGGTAGGCAGCAAATGGTTAGTGCTGTCCTACGCCAAGCTTGAAGTATTGGCGTAGTTAATCAGGCTACAATAGGCAATAATCCGAGCAGGGACTACAAATCATGCATTGCAAGAACGCATTGAGCTTTACCCGAACAAATCTCTTCTTGATTTTCTCGCTATCCACCCTTGTGGCCTGCGGCGGCCAGTCTCAATCAAATGACTCTGTTGCCCAAGGCGACACAGCCAACAATGATCAAACCGTTTACCAGTGGAAGTTAATCACTTCCTGGCCAAAGAACTTGCCAGCGCTGGGAACTTCGCCGGAACACTTTGCCGACATTGTCGAGAAGATGAGTAACGGACGCATGCAAATTCGCGTGTTCGGCGCTAACGAATTGGTTGGGGGGCTGGAAGTATTTGACGCTGTGTCTCAGGGCATAGCAGAAATTGGTCACACGGGTGCTTATTATTGGCAGGGTAAAATACCTGGCACCCCGTTCTTTTCCACAATTCCCTTTGGCTTAACCGGGACGGAAATGAATGCCTGGCTTAGCTACGGTGGCGGCAATGAACTATGGCAAGAAATCTATGCTCCCTTTAATTTAATACCCATGCGCGGTGGAAATTCCGGCACGCAAATGTTTGGCTGGTTTAATAAAAAAATTGGCTCGCTTGCGGACCTACAGGGCCTAAAGATGAGAATTCCAGGGCTGGGGGGTGAAGTGTTTAGTCGTGCGGGTGGAACACCAGTAACCATGCAGGTAAGTGAGGTATTTACCGCCATGCAAACTGGTGCATTAGACGCAACCGAATTTGTCAGCCCCTTTAACGACATGGCTGCGGGTTACCACACCGTTGCCGATTACTATTACTATCCAGGCTGGCATGAACCTGGTTCAACGCTTGAAACACTCTTCAACAAGGCGGCGTTTGAAGCATTACCAGAAGATTTGCAAGAAATTTTGAAAGCGGGTGCCGAAGTCATGAATCAGCTATTGCTGGATGAATTGACTGCGAGAAATAACCAGGCCTTGCAAGTGCTGGTAGAGGATCACGGCGTTGAATTACGAAAACTGCCAGACGATGTGCTGGTTGAACTTCGAGAAATTTCCGAACAAGTAGTCAGCGAACTGGCTGAGTCAGATGAAGTGACGCGTCGAATCTATGAGTCCTACAGGAATTTTCAGGAAGGCGTTGAAAATTATCACAGCATTGCAGAGGACGCCTACGTAGAGGCACGCAAACTGCCAAGAGATTAGTCGTGCTAGAGCCTATTTAGGGATTGGCCTGGGCTTGCCCTTGTCATCAATTGCCACAAAAACAAACAACCCTTCTGACACTTTCAGCGGCTTATCTTCGATGCTAAAAATTGAGCTCCAAACTTCCACACTAATCTGCAGGGAAGTTCGCCCTGTTTTAATTACCTGCGTATAACAGCTAACCGTCGCACCTACTTTAACAGGGCTAATAAAATGCACATTCTTTATGGCCACTGTCGCTGAACGACCGCAGGTCGCTTTCTTGCTGGCTATGCCTGCGGCCAGATCCATTTGCGAAACCAACCAGCCTCCAAAAATATCCCCGTTAGCATTAGTATCTCTTGGCATGGCCAATGTTTGTAATGCCAGATCACCTATAGGGCTTGATTTTCCAGACTCTGAAGTGTTCATTCAGTTCTTCCTTTATTCAGTCTCATAGTCGAGTTTGATCGATTTTTGCTTACTGCCTTTTACAGTATTGATGGTAGCCAGGTTGCAAGCGAGGGCCACAATGCCAACGACAGCAAAAGTGTGAGCTGCATGATTACAAACGGCACAACACCGCGATAAATATCACTGGTCTTAATCTCAACTGGGGCAACATTGCGCAAATAGAACAGCGAAAAACCAAACGGCGGTGTCAGGAAAGAAGTTTGCAAGTTCACAGCAATCATAACTCCTAACCAAATTGGATCAAGCCCCATTGCTAACAGTGCGGGGCCAACCAAGGGCACAACCATAAAGATAATCTCTATAAAATCGAGAATAAAACCGAGAAGGAAAATTAGCAGCATTACTACCAAAGTAGCCGACAACACAGCCCCTGGCAGATTGTTTAACAGCTCTTCAATCAACACATCACCGCCAAAACCTCTGAAAACCGAAGAGAAAATAGTCGCACCAACGAGAATCAAATACACCATTGAGGTGACCCGCATTGTTTCAATGCTGACGGACCGCAAAACAGCAAGGCTCAGCCCTCTCTTCGTGAATGCAAGTAGCGTGGCACCCATCGCCCCCACACTTGCCGCTTCGGTTGGTGTCGCTATGCCAAGCAAAATGGATCCCAACACCGCCACCACTAATAGCACTGGTGGAAGTAGCCCTTTGAGCAAGGTGCTTATTACACTGGTACTGCCCAGTTCCAAATCCTGTTGGGCCAATGGCGGTGCAGCTTCAGGTTCCAGGAAAGCAACAACAAACATATAGGTCCCATAGGCAAGCACTAAGAGCAGCCCTGGGATTATTGCACCCGCGAACAGGTCACCAATAGAAACAAAATCCGGCGCAAAAGCACCGGCATCTAATTGTGATTGTTGATAGGCATTCGAAATAACTTCGCCGAGAAGGACCAAACAAATCGAGGGAGGGATTATTTGTCCCAGTGTGCCAGTAGCACATAGAGTACCGCAGGCAAGAGACGGTTTATACCCCGCCCTCATCATAGTTGGCAGAGAGAGTATGCCCATGGCAACGACAGTTGCACCTACGATACCGGTACTTGCTGCGAGCAACATGCCAACGATAACTACAGAAATACCGAGTCCACCGGGAAATTTACCAAGCACTATCGCCATATTTTTTAGTAGATCTTCTGCGATTCGACTTCGTTCCAGCATCGTCCCCATAAAGACAAAAAGCGGAACGGCGAAAAGATTCTGATTTACTAACAAGCCGTAAATTCGATTCGGTATTAGAGAGATATAGGCGGTATCAAAAATTCCCGCGAGCGAACCGACCACAGCAAATGCCAGAGACACGCCGGTAAGTGATAAAGCAACGGGATAACCTGCCATCAATACCAGGCACACCAGCAGAAAAAATAGTATGGGTATCAGTTCTAACACTATTTATTGCGCTGCCTTATTACAGAAAGAATCTTTAGAGTCTCCGAAATGCTTTGTACTAAAAGTAGCGCGGGTAAAACCAAAATAGTTGCTTTAAGCAAGTAGACAATCGGCAGCCCGCTCGCTTCCGCTGACTCTTCCTTTATGCGCCAGGACAACGCAACATAATCCCAACTGACCCAGATGACAAATAGCGCTGAAGGAATAAGAAAGAAAAGTGTGCCAAGAAGATCAATCCATGCGCGATTTCTTTTCGCTAAACGGCTATAGAAAATATCGACTCTCACATGCCCTTGCTCTTTTAGGGTGTACGCCGCGCCGAACGTGAATATCATTGCATTGAGATAAATAACTGATTCTTGCAGAGCGATGGAACCAATCTGAAACACATAGCGCAGTACAACGATTATTGCCATGACTAGAACCATGGCCAGAGTGAGCCAGGAAACGGTTTGGCCCATTCGATCTATCAGCTTATCGATGAGCTTAGAGAGTCTTTCCATGAAGTTGCTTTTGAACTAATATTTTATTTTTCTTGTTAGTTGGCAATCAGTTCATCACCAATGTCGAACTGTGCATTATTGCACACTAACAATCAGAACTGAGACTCCCTGGCCGAGCTACAACCAGGTTCTTAGCAACTGGTAACTGAGCAGCAGCAGAGCCGCACTGCTAACCAGGCACATTAAGCCTAGTATCCGGAGTAACTGTCGCCGTAGCCTGATAGAGAAGCGCGTTCGAAATCCTGCATCGGGCCCGGGGCCAGGGGGCACAGCGACGAATAACTCGCTAATACTGTACAGAATCAACGCCCAGCAAAAGCCTAGAATAGATGGAATTAGCAAGGCATCATCGCTGAGCCACGGGTTCTCTAAAACACTGAGCAGCAACAAAACCAGAGAAAAGCCCGCCATGACAACTATCAACAGTCGAAACCGGGCTAAAAAAGTAGCAATTCGCTGTAAGCGCTCTATCATTGTCATCCGTGTTGGTAACAGTTGGCCTCTAGCTTGCCAGCTTACCTGCTAAACACCGTTCCATCCACATGACTATTGAGGTGAAAGCTATTGAGCGCTCCTGGCGACTCTCAGTCTATCGATAGACTGGAACTTCCTTTCCTCGCTGGTATTAATCCCGCAGGCGAACCTGTTTTCGAAAGTTTGGAAGTTGAGTTGGTAGAAGGCACCGAAGACGAGGTTCGGCTGGTACGGTCACCCCTGCTAACCCGAAATCTGGCAGCAGGAGACAAACTCAAGGTCATCAACTCTTCATCTGCCGAGTATGAGCTGCTGCGCCGCAGTGGAAACCTCTCTATCCGGGTTTTCCGGTTGCAGCAACTGGACGTGTTGGCCGAGAACCTGACAGCCAAAATCGAAAAACTGGGTGGTAGCTTGGATAGCCAAACTGATCGAGCACTGGTTTATAGTATTCACTTCTCCCTGGGTTTCCAAACTATTGAGGGGCTATTAGGGATGGCCTGCAAAGATTATCCCGATACAGCTTGGTATTATGGCAATGTCTACGACCCGGAAGATGGCGCCACGCCACTGGAATGGTGGCTGGATTTCGAAGATCATAAACAGCCCTAAAATCCGTGTACAATTGAAAAGCAACACAAGAGTAATCACATCATGCTAATGGTAGTATCTCCCGCCAAGTCTCTCGATTTCGAATCAAAGGCTAAGACTCAAAGATTCACGGAGCCAGAATATCTAGAAGAGTCTACAGAACTTGTAAGTCAATTAAAGAAGATGAGTCCAGAAGATTTTTCCGAGCTTATGCATATAAGCAGCAATCTTGGCGAGCTCAACCACCACCGCTTTGCCAACTGGCACGCACCATTCGATCTAAAAAATGCCAAGCAGGCGATCTTCGCCTTCAAGGGCGATGTCTATATTGGCCTGGAGGCAGAACAGTTCTCGACGGCGGATATAAATTTCGCGCAGAAACACCTGCGTATTCTTTCAGGTCTTTATGGCTTGTTGCGTCCGCTCGATTTGATGCAAGCCTATCGACTGGAAATGGGTTCTAAACTTAAGAACAAGAAGGGGAAGAATCTGTACGAGTTCTGGGACAGTAAACTGACTGAGAACTTGAATACCTTATTCGAGCAGGAGAACAAACCAGTTCTGATCAATCTGGCCTCGAACGAGTATTTCAGCGCCATAAAGCCGAACCAACTAAACGCGAAAGTGGTAACACCAACCTTCAAAGATTTTGCCAACGGCCAGTACAAGATTATTAGTTTCTTTGCCAAAAAAGCACGAGGCGCTATGGCGGCCTACATTATAAAGAACAGAATCAGGAACCCCACCAGGCTACAAGAATTCAATGTCGATGGCTATCGTTATAGTGAGACGGATTCAACCGCCGCCCAACCCGTGTTCTTACGCGATCCCCAATAGCTGAGGTTTTCTACCTCAGACTTACCGGTACTGGCCAGCCTTGGGCTGATCACAGCCATTCACTACTAGAATATTGCTTGGGAGACCCTTGAATGAATCAACCACTACCATTCAGTCAAGCCAGTGAAAACAACAAGCGAGTCATTCTCGACGTACTTAAGAACTATCTAAGAAGTGGTGTCAAAGTATTGGAAATAGCCAGTGGCACTGGTCAGCATGCCACGTTCTTTGCTGAGAATATGCCTGATCTACACTGGCAGTCATCGGATATACCGAACAACGTTAAAAGCCTGAACTTACGCATTATTGCAGCCGAGTTGGAAAACCTTCCTGCGGCTATTCCCCTGGATGTAAACCAGGAACCCTGGCGATGTGATACGCCTGACAGTATTTTTAGTGCAAATAGTCTTCACATAATGTCAACTGATTCTGTTGAAAATTTTTTCATGGGAGTATGCAAGCACCTTGACCATGGGTACTTGCTCGTCTACGGGCCCTTCAAATACGGTGGAAACTTCACCACCGAAAGCAATGCCGGTTTTGATCGATGGCTTAAAGACAGGAATCCCGTATGTGGAATCAGAGATTTCGAATGGGTAGACGGCTTGGCAAAAACACGTGGGTTCCAACTCATCGAAGATCATGTCATGCCGGCCAATAATCAACTTCTGGTTTGGAGAAAAGAAAATTTGTTGTGATTTCCTTGAGCAGACTTACACCATTGCTACGATAACTTTGCCCTGGAGGTCTGGCTTTTGCAAGTAACTCACTCGGTTTTCGTATCGTCCGCGTTGGATTACTCCCCAGGGTAAGTTATGCTGTTTCTGACACAACTTGCAACATAGCTTGAATCTGACGAGACTGACATCAACATTGGCCAGCTTTCCTCTACCTCAAAATCACCGCAGTTCCACGTCAGTACAAGGAACTTCGCTACACTTGCCAACAGATTTATCGCGACGTGATTTTATGCGACTTTCTGCCGCCGTCGGCGCAGGAATCCTGTTACCAGGTACAAAGCCTGCTGCTGCTCAAAGCATGACTTCGGGTGAGCGTGAGCTGTTGCTCCATGCTATCGACATTGCCAGAAGTGCTGGGGCGCAATATGCTGATGGTCGTGTAATCCGCACCCAGTTTGAAGCCATTGGTGCGAGAGAACAAATGATCACACAGGTGCAAAGCACCGATTCATTCGGCATTAATGTGCGAGCCCTGGTCGGCGGTTCCTGGGGATTTTCCGCAACTCAGCTGCTTACTCGCGATGCCGTGGCAGTAATGGCCAGGGAGGCGGTTGCAATTGCTACAGCAAACAACGAAATCGCCCCATCAGAAACCATACTCGCCGACGTCGCTGTGTTTCCCGATGCCGATTGGATAACTCCCCATACAGTGGACCCGTTTGGTGTATCACTTGAAGACAAGGCGGCTCTGCTACTGCGAATCAATGAAGAAGCTCTGCGGGTAAATAATATTCGTTTCGCCAACAGCAGCATTCTTTCAGTAAAAGAAGAAAGATTGCTGGCTACATCGGAAGGTTCGGTGATCAAACAAACTTTATTACGAATAAACCCCTCCATCAATATTACAGCGATCTCCCCGGATGGCAGTGACTTCCAAACACGCGGTGCGGTGGTAGAGCCTGCGGGGCGAGGTTATGAATATGTTCGCGGCCTCGAATTAGCTGCCAGTGCGGGCAGCTGGGCTGAAGAGGCCGCGATGAAACTGAAGGCCGCTCCGGTTGAGCCAGGTAAGTGGGATCTGGTATTGCACCCTTCCAATCTTTGGCTCACGATTCACGAGTCGATAGGACATCCTACAGAACTGGACCGCGCACTAGGTTTTGAAGCGAATTACGCCGGGACTTCATTTATCTACCCACCGGAAGACGTAATCGGCAAACTCAGGCTCGGGCCAGAATTCATGCAGTTTGTCGGTAACCGCACAGAGTTTGGTGGCTGCGCGACCACGGGCTGGGACGATGAGGGCGTGCCTGCCGAATCCTGGCCAATAATCGAAGACGGCATTTTCGTGGATTACCAAACTACCAGAGAACAAGCCGACTGGATTTCACAACACACAGGCATAACTCGAAGCCATGGCTGCTCCTACGGCCAGAACTGGGAGAGCATGCCGTTCCAACGCATGCCCAACGTCAGTATGTTGCCAGGCGAAGACGATCTCAGTGAGGACGACGTGATATCGAACACTGACCGGGGTATTTTGGTTGAAGGTCGCGGTTCATATTCCATCGATCAGCAACGCTATAACATGCAGTTTGCTGGGCAGCTCTTTTGGGAAATTCGTAACGGCCGCAAAGTTCGCATGCTACGCGATGTAGCTTACCTGGGAAGAACCCCGGAATTTTGGAATGCGCTGGATACTATCGGCGGGCCTGGTACTTATTATTTGGGCGCTTCTTTTGGTGATGCGAAAGGGCAACCGATTCAAGTTAACGCAGTCTCTCATGGCTGTCCCGTATCTCTGTTTCGGGATATCGACATCATAAATACGGCTTAAGCAGGGCAACTATGGCTGTGGCAAAAGGCTTGTCTTCGGATGACCTGAAAGCAGTTAGTGATCGTATCATTCAACTGTCGAATGCGGATCAGTGTCGGGTCAATATTGATTCCGGCTGGCGGGGTTACACCCGTGTGGCGACCAATCGAATCATCAGCGCTGGTGGCGCCGATGCCACCTCTATTAACATCACCAGTGTCTTCGGCAAACGAGCCGCCTCGGTAAGCACCAACAGTTTGGAAGACGATGCGTTGTTGGCCGTGGTGCGGCGTTCAGAAGCGATGGCCAGATTAGCGCCGGAGAACCCAGAGTACCTAGACGAATTGGCAGCACAGAACTATCAAACGAATCAAGCCTATTACCAATCCACCGGTGAGTTAGAGCCGCTGACCCGCGCCGAGGCTGTAGCAATTGCCATTCGCCAAGCCGAGGCAGCCGGTCAAGTTGCTGCCTCATATATGGACGTACGCGCCGGAACCCGATCAGTCGCTACGTCGAATGGATTATATGGCTCTCATTCTAGTACGGGCGTCGCCTACACCCTCACCTGCAGAACCCGCGATGGTTTGCAATCAGGCTGGGCCGGTGATGAAGCGAATGATTGGAAGAATATCGAAAGTCAGCGCATAGCAGATGACGCAGTTAGAAAGTGTAGAGACTGGCGTAAGACCGATCTGGGTCCCGGACAATACACGGCTATTCTAGAGCCCACCGCTGTGGGCATGCTAATGCTGCGTATGATGAATTCATTTAGCCAGCGCGCTGCCGATGAAGGTCGTTCCTATTTCTCCAAGGCTGGCGGCGGCAATCGAATTGGAGAATCCTTGTTCGATGGTCGTGTAACAATTTACAGCGACCCCGGCTATCGCGACGCAGAGACTAGTCCATTCAACATGACTGGCCAGGCAGTGAGCCGCCAGAATTGGATTCGATCGGGCACTGTGGTGGAACTATCACGATCACGCTTTTGGGCGGATCAACTAAATCAAGAGCCACTGCCCGGGCCTGCTAATTTAATTATGGAAGGTGGGAACGATTCCCTGGAGGAAATGATTGCCTCCACAGAACGCGGTGTTTTACTGACTCGCTTCTGGTATATACGTGGTCTTAATCCCAGGGTCATTTCTTACACAGGTTTGACTCGCGATGGTACATTTCTTATTGAAGATGGAAAAGTTACCAGGCCAGTAACGAACTTTCGTTTCAATCAGTCGCTGGTAGAGATGTTGCAGAATGTAGAAATGATTGGCCCCTCGGTTCGGGTTGCTGCTTCAGAAAACAGTTCTGTGAACACGGCAATCGTTGTGCCAACTCTTAAGGTCAATAACTTTAATCTATCCAGCATAAGTGACGCTATCTAGACAAACTATGATCGAGCACATTCATTGGTGTGTCGATGTGGATCATCAATTGCGGTTCACATCAGATTACTAGAGAGCCATAGCGCTTTGTAGCAACTTTGCCCTGCGTAGTCCTTGTCAATAGATTGGTCAAATAGGGCCTCGTTTCGGTAATCGTCCGGGCCGCCTGTCAGTATTGGCAGAGGAGAATGCCTGGTTTCACTGGCAAACATCAGATCTACATCCCGGTGAGAAGACGCAATAAAATTGGCAGTTTTTCCCCAATTTACTATTAGTTCTATTATGATAGGGTTATTCAGACAGCAATTTCGACTGTTGCCAGCTGGTTTGGCAACAAAATTGGGAGATTAACCATGTTAAAACCTAATAAGCTTGCCCTTGGCTCAGCCTTTATGGGCATCTCTTTGTCCTTTCTTTCGCCTCTTGGGTTTACCCAAGACAAGCAAAAGCCTGAATTGAGCGGAATTTGGACGAATGCTTCGCGCACCAGTCTCACTCGGCCTCACGGTGTGGAAACCCTGGTTGTTCCGGGTGACGTCGCTGAGCAAATAGTGGCCAACATGAGCATCGCCGGTATTTCCCAGGAAAATATTCAGGCAGGCCCTGCTATTGACCCTGAAACTGGTGCACCACCGGTTGGAGGTCAGGATTTTGGCCTGCGGGGATACAACTTGTTCTGGACCGACCCCGGCTCTACACTAGCACTAGTAAAAGGAGAATTCCGAACTTCACTTATCATTAATCCAGAAAACGGACAGATTCCGCGATTAGAAAACCCGACAGCGGATTTGCAGCGCGTCAATTTCGGCGCCCGCTATCTGACTGGTGTTGGTGATACCAGAGGTCCTGAGGCTATTCCCATAGCAGAGCGCTGCCTGATTGGCTTCGGCAATACCGCCGGCCCTGGCATGATGGGTACGCTTTACAATAGCACCTATCAATTCGTGCAAACCGATGATTACTTCATGATCAGCGTTGAGATGGCGCACGATGCACGCATCATCCCAATTTTCAACTCCTCCGAGGAAGCCAAGGCAAACACGCGCCCGGATGTCCACGAGCCCTGGTTTGGGGATTCGCGTGGATGGTATGAAGGGGACACTTTGATTGTCGAGACCGTTAATATTAATTCTTTACAGATGTCACAAAGCCCCATTCCTATATCCGGGGAAGGGCGCATCGTCGAAAAATTCAGCCGCTACTCTGATACAGAGATCATCTATCAATTCACTGTGGATGATTCCAACCTGTACAGCCAGCCCTGGACTGCCGAATTAAGCTACCACGCTACTGAGGGTCCAGTCTACGAATACGCTTGTCATGAGGGCAATTATGCTATGCCAGGAATATTGGCTGGTGCGCGACGATTGGAGCAGGAAGCAGCAGCTAGCAGGTAATCTTGAGAATACCAGAGGAAATGGATTACATTTCCTAAAAAACAACAATCACCCCAATAATCCAGCCCCAGAAAGGTCCAGCCTATCTCCACCTCACTCAACTCTTGATCAAGGCCGTGGTAACGACTTGAACCAATAACTGCATCACTTTCGTTGTCAACGAACGAAAAGGCCGCACCACTGGCGATGGCTGCATCGAAAAAATCACGAAACACTGGCTCAGTATAACGGCCTGTAGCCGGGTGTAATTCCCATACCTTTGGGTTGGCCGCTGCTGCGAACATACTTGTCCAATCGTTCTCTTTAATAGGCCGCACTGTAACGCGCGAGCCTTTTAGGGTTGGCTGAAAGTCAAATGCCGTGGTCATCTGTTACCGCTCCTGATGAATTATTCTGTCTTGCTTTCCTGGCATGGTAGCTTCGCAAAAAATGCGAGACACTATCGGCAACTTTCGTTCATGCTCAGCCCAAGCAAACTAGCCAAAATGATTTGAATCGCATTCGCTGAAAAATCATCCGCCGCTGTAGCCAGCGAGCGATGGAAGCCGTTCCACACTAACAGATATCATCCGCAGTTAGCTGGGCCAGGGCCTGCTGATGAATAGCGAAATAGTGGCTATGTAGAGTAGCCATAGTTCAGTTGTCATAGTTTTTGATTCTCTAATTGGCCTGGTATTAGCGAGTCGAATGAGCTTTGGGTCAGGAAAAATAGTTTGCTGTATTGTTCGCCAAATATTGCCAATTCTATAACTAAATGTCTAAACGACCAATCATTTGCTGTATTTCTTTTACAGTATTCCAGTTTCTCCCCGTCACCGGCACTTTCAGTATTTGCTCGACTTTTCTAGCCAGTTTTGATTTCCCTATTCCGTCTGGTGTCAGGAAATAGAATACACCTTCGGTGAGCTTGAATTCTTCTGACGATGTCTTAAGGACTGTTAGCTTGTGTAGATCTGCGCTTTTCGAGCTGCCTTGCAGGAAGAAAAAATGGAGCAGCTTTCCGTTGCTGGTATCAAAAGGATTCTCATTTATGGCCGCCTCAAACTCAGCCGCCGAGAATAATATCAACTCGGGTCTAAACCCTTTAGCAGTCTTAATGGTGCTGCTTATCGTTTCCGAGAAAGCGCTGCCTGGCTTCTTCTTGCTTTGGAACACTACGTTCCCGCTTTGAATGTAAGTATTCACATTCCGAAGGCTCAGCTTTTCAAGGATTGCAGCCAGCTCTGCCATGGGCAACGAATTGTGGCCGCCAACATTTATTCCTCTTAATAGTGCAACATAGCTGTTCATTCAAAGTCGAACCCTTGAAGTAGTTGAACGAACCAGCGCATCGCAAAGCGCAACATTTATGTAGTAACTGTCACGTCCGATTTTTTGCCTGGTTAGCACTTCCTTTGCGACCAATTCTTCGAGGTATTTGGTTGCAGTTATCCGCGTCACCCCAAGGTCTTCCATCAAATAGCCAATTTTTGTGTACGGGTGACGGAACAGGTTGTTCAACAAATCCTGGCTGTAGATTTTTGGGGCATCAGTTCGAATTTTATGTTTGGTTGACATCATCAGGGTTTTGATCTTTTGCACTAAACTAATGGTTTCTTTGGCGGTACCCTCGACGCTGTCCAAAATATAAAGTACCCACTCGTCCCAGTTCCCATGTTCCCTGACCCCTTGCAACAACCGGTAGTATTCGCTCTTGTTACTGGTGATATGCCGACTCAGATACAAGATCGGAATATCCAGTAACTGATGAATCACTAAATAGAGGATATTCAGTATACGACCCACGCGACCGTTACCATCGTAGAAGGGATGAATGCTCTCGAATTGATGGTGCATCAGCGCCATTCTTATCAGCGGATCCAAACCGCTATCCGCAGGCGTGTTGATATACTCGACCAGCGTTGCCATCAGCAGTTCTATATCTCCCGGGTGCTGGGGAGGTTCGTAGACCACTACATCATCTGCGTTTTTGAGCACTGTGCCCGGCAGACGCCTTAGTCCTGCATGGTTGCGTTTGATAATCCCTTGTATTTCAAGGATGTCGTTCAAGCGCAGCACACCGGCACTTCTGACTCTGCTAAAACCAAGCTTTAATGCCGCACTGTAGTCCCGAACTTCTTTTGCTGCCGGCGTACCTCCAAGCTCCCCTGCACCGGCCTTAAAAAGTTCATCGTGGGTGGTGACGATGTCCTCGACTTCCGAGCTATCTTTTGCTTCCTGGAGGGTTAGGGTATCGATCAAAATACCCTCGTTTGGAATAGAGCGCGCCAATCCTTTAAGCTCTGCAAGATAGCGATGCGCCTGTGCAAGCTTTTTTAATATTTCGACCGTTTCGAAGCGGTTTCCGGGCGGAAAACTGTATACGTCCATATAGGCATTATAGCTGTTTCTCGGGATATGTATAGAAATGCCATTTATTTATACATAAAAGCCGAATGTGTATAGAAAATCCACTTCTCTTGGCACATTACACTCGTTGATGGAGATACCTAAACAAAACTTAAAGGACACCCATTCAATAACCTAAAGGGATGTACAGAAACACTCCATCTTGATGTTGCATGGGATTGAAAAATTAGCAGCTCTGGAGCAACGCCAACACAAGACGAACAAATTAGTCGCGTAATTTCAGAAACGCTGTCTGCTTAAGACAGTGGCAGGCTTCTGTGTGCCTGGAATCCTTTTTTTTAGTCAAAAATCCAGTTTTGAAGCAATTGAAGTAACCATTCAGTAGAAGGTACAGTGGTATATGATATCTTTTCCTTCTGATAAATGGGGGTTCCATTTATTTCTTGGCTTTCACCCATGCGAAGCCCGCAAGAACCCGTGCTGGCAGCAATCAGATGTTCGGCATCAGGATAAAAATTTAGTAAGGTGGCAGTGAGGCGGCAGTCATCATCAGCACTAAAGTGACAGCACGCTGCCGATCAACCCAGTAATAAAAGCGAGCCAATGGATACTAAATTTTTTACCAACCAGCAAGAAAATACCTTATTCAATAAATTTGAAGGTGTTTTTACCCACAATGCAACCATCAATCATTTTGATGTGCTGGTGGGCTATTTCCGCGCATCGGGCTATTTCAAACTGCGCCCATTGCTGGAAGATGTCGCCAATATCCGCATTCTGGTGGGCATTGACGTGGATGAAATAACCAGAGAAATGCAGGCTGCCGGACTCGCGCTATTCAAAGGCGATGCCAAAAAAACCATTGAATACTGGCAGAAAAATTTTATCGAAGATGTTGAAAAAGCCCATTACGACGAAGTAACCGAGCAGGGCATCAAGCAGTTTATTGATGATATGCAAACAAAAAAAGTGCAACTAAAAGCCCATCCCAGCCGGAGCATTCACGCCAAAATATATATTTTCCGCCCGGATGATTTTAACCCCCATAAAGCAGGCAGCGTGATCACCGGCTCATCCAACCTCACCGATGCCGGTTTGGGGACAACCGCCAGCCCTAATTATGAATTCAATGTGTTGCTGAATGATTATAACGATATTCAATTTGCCACCACGGAGTTTGAAAAATTATGGCTGGAAGGCGTGGACATATTGCCCACAGAAGCCGCGCAAACTCTCGAAAAAACCCATCTGGCGGATAACATCACGCCCTATCAGTTGTATTTGAAATGTTTGATTGAGTATTTTGGTTCGGAAATTGAATTTGACCCTGAGTCCATTAAAGATTTGCCCGCTGATTTCAAGCGTCTTTCTTATCAACTGGACGCGGTTAATGAAGGCTGGGAAATGCTGAAAAAACACAACGGGTTTTTTCTGGCCGATGTGGTGGGTCTGGGTAAAACCATCATTGCCACTTTGATTGCCCGCCAGTTCATCTATTTGGGTGAGCGCAATCACAACCCGAGTATCTTATTGATTATTCCACCAGCGCTCCAAAAAAACTGGGACGACACTTTAAGAAAATTTGAGATAAGAGGGAAGTTTGATATCGTCACCAACGGCAGTTTGCACAAAGTCGAAAATGCCGAAAAATACGATATGGTGATTGTGGATGAGGCGCATAAATTCCGCAACGATACCGCAGAGGCATATGATCAATTACAGCCATTTGCAAAACCCCAGCACCTGACGACAAGGATAAAGAAAGCGGTAAAGCTAAAAAAGTGATGCTGGTTTCAGCCACGCCGCTGAATAACCGCCCCAATGACTTATACCATCAAATTCTATTGTTTCAGGACGGCAACAACTCAAGCCTTGATTTTCCGCTGGCTGGTTTTTTTACTCAGGTGAACAAAGAATACAAAGCTATCTTAAAACTAGCCGACAAAAACAAAGCCAGCCAGCAAACCGCCGCACTGTATGCGCGAATCCGCGAAAAGGTCATTGTGCCGCTGATGGTGCGCAGAACACGCACGGATTTATTAGCCAATGCGCGCTATAAAAAAGATCTGACTGATCACGGCGTGGTATTTCCAAAAACAACCCCACCAAAAAAAATCTACTACCAATTAGAAGAATCATTAGAAAAATTATACGACAGCACCATCCAAATAATTGATAACAAAAACCAGGATGATACCGGCTTATTACACACCCGGTACCGGGCTTTACATTATTTAAAACCAGAATTCAAAAAACAGTATCAGCAGGCAGATTTTATTGCCGAGCGCCTGACTGCCATTATGAAAACACTGTTGCTCAAAAGAATGGACAGCAGTTTTTATGCGTTTAAGCAAACGCTGGGGCGGTTTATTACCTCCTCGGAAGTCATGCTAAAGATGATTGACCGCAATAAAATCATCATCGCGCCAAATATCAACCTAAGTGATTACATTTTGAACGATAGAGAAGAGGAGTTAATGGAACGGCTCGCCAACGAGAGTCTGACTGACCCCAGTATTACTGTTTGCTCTTGCGATGCTTTTGAGGCGGGTTTTGTCGCCGGAGTCAGGCACGATTATAAAATGTTAAAAAAATTGAAATCTGATTGGGACAACATCGCCATTGACCCGAAACTAGAGGAATGCTTAGCCCGATTGCCCGAGTTTTTAGACAAAACAAACAACCCAGAGCAAAAAATGGTGGTTTTTACCGAAAGCGCCGACACCATGAATTACCTGAAAGCGCAAATAGAAAAAACTGGATATGGCAAAAAAACACTCAGTGTGAATGCCAAAGAACGGAAAAAACTCAAGCAAACCATTGAGCGGAATTTTGATGCCAATACAAAACAGACAAAAAGCAAGGCGTATCAAATCCTCCTGACCACCAATGCCCTGGCCGAGGGCGTCAATCTGCACCAGGCGAATACGGTGATCAATTATGATACGCCGTGGAATGCTACCAAACTCATGCAGCGCATTGGGCGGGTCAACCGTATTGGCCAAACCGCAAGCCATATTTATGTCTATAATTTTTACCCAACCGCACAAGTTGACAGCGATATCGAGTTGGAGAAAAAAGCGCTGATCAAATTACAAGCCTTTCACTCGGCGCTAGGCGAAGATTCACAAATTTATTCCACCGATGAAAAGGTGGCTACCTTTGGCATATTCGATGAAAACATCGAAGCAGAGGTCAATCAGACCATCCCTTTTTTGGAGGAGATACGGCAGTTCAGAAAAGATAACCCAGAGGCCTATAAACACATCGATGAACTGCCAAGCAAGGTCAGGAATGCGGTCAGAAATCCCACCCATCAAGGCGGCACCGTGGTTTTCGCCCGCACCGAGGACAACGGCAGCAGCCGTTTTTATATGGTGAAAGGCAACATAAAAGAAAGTGAAATACAAAATTCCGAAGTGTCAGATAACCCCGACAAAATAGACATTAACGATAGCAACATTAACGACTACAGTTTTATTCAAACCGCTACCTTACTAAAATGCAGCCCCGACACCCAGGCGCAAGAACTACACGATCAGCATTATCCGCAAGTGCTGTCGGCATTGAATCATTTCAAGCAGGAAATGGAGCAAAACAGTGTCAGTCAGAGCCAAAATCAATCCATGTCCCCGGCTGAAAAAAAGGCAATTCGCGCCTTACAAGCACTCGAAAACCTGCCTGACATCAATGCCGAGGAACAGGAAAAAATACAACTGGCCATCCAACAGATTGAGCGCAAGCGTTTTCAAAACCTAACCAGAGATATCAACAGATTAACTAAAAAGAGCAAAACCATTAAACCCGTTGTCATCCTGGAGAAAGCCCTCGCTATCATCAAAGAATATGACCTTAACAGCCACAATGAAAACAACCAGAATAATCAAAAAAGCCCTAAGAACATCAACCCAACCGTTGTGATTTCGCAGTCATACACATAATATATGCTACAATACACACGCCGGCGACATGAGAGTTAAAAAAGGAGATCAAAAAATGCCTAATACCGCCCACAGAACCAACATTGTTTTGGATGAAAATATCGTGCAGGAAGCACTCAAACTCAGCCACATAAAAACCAAACGGGAGTTGATTGATGTGGCCCTAAAGGAATTTGTGCAAAACCACAGAAAAAAAACAACTTTAGACGAATTGCTGGACTCGCTGGATGGAGAAAGTCCTTTTTTTGAAGGATACGACTACAAGGCTTTACGAGTTAATCCGCATTTGCCGGACGACAGCGAATGTATCTAGCCGACACCTCAATCTGGATTGATATATTCAATAACAATTCCACAAAAAACATCAAAGAATTGTTTGAATCGCAACAAATCGCACTTACTCCAGAAATTTATTTTGAGATTCTGCAAGGTTGTAAGAATTTTTCATTATTTAACAAACTCAAACAGATTTTACTTGAGCAAACTTTTTATCACCTGAAAGACGATAAAAAAAGTTACGAAGAGGCGGCACTAATCTACTGCAAATGTCGTAAAAAAGGCATCACCATTCGTTCAAGCACTGATTGCCTGGTCGCCCAATGTGCTATTGAGCATGATCTGATTCTGCTGCATAGCGATAAAGATTTTGTACGAATGGCAGGGATTATTCCAACCTTGCAACAGGAATATACAGGCGCCTGATGGATTTTTTCAAACAGGCCTACAACCAGAACACCTATCTTGATTTTCTGGCGGACAAATTTACCTTTTCAAAGAGTTTATCGCCCATCGGCATAGACAATGCCGAGGTCAAAAGTTTTGAACGGCTGGGCACTGTTACCACCAAAGACGACAAAACCAAAACCGGCAAGAAGCTGCCTGTTTTTGAGATTTATGTAGAACCCAATACCCAGCTACAAAGAAACCGCGTGCAGTTGCGCAACTTGGTGGCCAAAGAAATTCAAGCCGAACACGGCGCCCTGGCCGTTTATATTGATGACCAAAACAAGCAATGGCGGTTTAGCTTTATTGCCATTGAGTACCGCTTAACTGACAAGGGCTTTGGAAAAGATCAAACAGCCAGCAAACGCTTTACCTACCTTTTAGGCGAAAACACCCAAACCAGAACCGCAGATAAACAGTTTGCAACCATTGATAAACAATCAACCCTCGAAGACCTGAAACAAGCCTTTGCCGTTGAGCCACTCAACAAGGCATTTTATGACGATCTGTATAAATGGTATGAAACAGCGCAAACCCAGGTTGTATTCCCCAATGATGAGCACGCAGAAAACCACACCCAAACCAGCCTGATCCGCTTGCTCACCCGCCTGCTGTTCATCTGGTTCATAAAAGAGAAAAAGCTGATCAACGCGGATTTGTTTGATAAAGACAAATTACAAAAGCTGATCCATTACGACCAGTCCAGCAGTTTTTATAAAGCGATTCTGCAAAACCTGTTTTTCGCCACTTTGAGTACTGAAATCAAAAATCGTGATTTTAGAAACGAATCAGAATTCCAGGGCAAAAACAAAGATTATGGCAATCAATACCGCTATCGTTATCACGCTTTGGTAAAGAACGAGGAAAAATGGAAAACGTCCTTTAGCCAAACCCCGTTTCTAAACGGCGGCTTGTTTGAAAGTTTGGATACAAAGTTATCCGAATACATATTGGATGAAAATGGTAAGCCCGTAAAAGACAAGAATGGTAAGGAAATAATTAACCAGCAACATAAAAAACTGATTGATGAGTGGGATAAAAGCATCCGTCCAGAACAATATGCCATCCGTGTTGATGGTTTCTCTGATCGCAGCAAAAATAAATTGAAGTTTGATAACAGTCTGTTTTTTAACGCTGATGAAACGGGTCTGATTGACCTGTTCAAACAGTATCAATTCACCGTTGAAGAAAGCACCCCTCTGGATATAGAGGTCGCCCTTGACCCCGAGTTACTGGGCAAAGTGTTTGAAAACCTGCTGGCCAGCTATAACCCGGAAACAGGACAACAAGCCCGCAAAGCCACCGGCAGTTTTTACACACCGCGGGAGATTGTCAGCTATATGGTGGATGAAAGTATCAAAGCCTGCCTGCTGGAAAAAGCGCCTCCCCACGACGGCGATACCGGTTTTTATAAAGACAGATTACAAGACCTCATTAGCCTGTCAGATAAGACCGGTGAACTACCCGCCCCGGAAGAGGTGCTTATTTACCCCGAAGAAATCCCGCCACTCATTAAAGCCATCAGTGGCATAAAAATTATCGACCCGGCTGTGGGCTCCGGTGCTTTCCCAATGGGTTTGTTGCAAAGAATGGTGGCATTATTGGTTATTCTTGACCCACATAATGAACAATGGCAACGACAAAAACTAGCCGAGTTGCCCGACTTAAAAAGTATAGAGCAAGACCTTAAAACCAGCGAACAAATCAGCGACACCAAAGCCAAACAACAGGCACAGAACATACTCAGCGCTAAGAAACAACAAATCAGCGACGATTTTAAGCAACTAGACCATAACTACCTGCGCAAATTGTATTTAATTGAGAATTGCATCTACGGCGTGGACATTCAACCGGTCGCCATCCAGATATGCAAACTGCGGTTTTTTATCAGCCTTGCTATTGAACAAAAACCTAATAAAAAACCGGAGGATAATTTCGGCATAAAACCATTGCCGAACTTGGAGACTAAGTTTGTAGCCGCAAATACTTTGATTGGTTTGGAGAATAACGAAATTGAATCTCTATTTGAAAAAGATGACTGGCAGAAAATAACAAGTGATATTGAAAAAATCCGCGAAGACCACTTCTTGGAAAGCAACCGAAAGAAAAAACAGGAACTGATACGAAATGAGAAAACACTTCTCAACGATTTGAAAAAACTACTGGAAAAACAAAAGCAGTCTCTAATCGAAAGCGAGCAACAAAGAATCAACGAAAGAGTTTCTCAGATTCCAGGTGAAAAAAACCGCAAAATCCAAATGAAAGAAGAGCAAAAGAAGTTTGAAATATATAAAACGGAAATTGATGCCAAATTCGCGTCCGCTCAAAAAATAGCCGATTGGAACCCCTACAACCAAAACGGAGTCGCCGACTGGTTTGATGCCGAATATATGTTTGGCGTTAAACATGGCTTTGATATTGTTATTGGTAACCCGCCCTATATTCAATTGCAAAAAGACGGCGGGCGGTTGGGAAGTCTTTATCAGAATTGCAATTTCAAGACCTTTGCCAAATCGGGAGACATCTATCAACTGTTCTATGAACGGGGTATGCAATTGCTAACCGATGCGCAAGGCATACTGGCGTTTATCACCTCCAACAGTTGGATGCGCGCCCAATACGGCAAAAAACTGCGTGGCTTTTTAAGCGCGGAGCACAGCCCCCTGCGCCTGATAGACATGGGCAAAAATGCCTTTGAGGCGATTGTGGATACCAATATATTACTGGCCAGCACAGGCAGGGCGGAACAAAAATTCAAGGCGGTTGACATGGATTCTATTGCCGAAAAACAGTTTCCGCCTGCCGAGCAATACTGGTCGGAAATCGAGCCCGCTGATGATGTGGCCTGGAGCATATTATCGCCGCTTGAGAAAAAGATAAAGTCCAGGATTGAACAGTTGGGCACCCCATTAAAAGACTGGGATATTCGTATTTATCGTGGAGTATTAACAGGCCTTAACGACGCCTTTATTATTGATACCGCTAAAAGGGATGAGTTGCTTGCCGCCGACCCAAAATCCGCCGAGATTATTAAACCCATTTTACGCGGCAGGGATGTAGGGCGGTATGGGTATAAGTGGGCGGGGAAGTGGTTAATCAATAGTCATAATGGCGATAAGAATAATGCGCCAATCAATATTGATGATTATCCAGCCATTAAAAAGCACTTAAATCAATATTATCCGTATCTGGAAAAACGACAAGACAAAGGCATTACTCCTTATAACTTGCGAAACTGTGCCTATCTGGCAGAATTTGAAAAAGAAAAATTGATTTGGATGCACATGTCAGGTAATTCAAGGTTCTCATATAGTAACGGAGAACTATATTGTAATAATAAATGTTTCATCGTCACTGGAGGTCAATTGAAATATCTTGGAGCCCTGCTGAACTCTAAATTAGTTTCATGGCTTATGAAGGTTTTAGGGGTACCAACTGGGATGGGGCTAATTCAATGGGACAAATTTACTGTCGAAACAATACCGTGCGTCCGATTGTCTCAACCTGAGCAACAGCCCTTTATGGATATAGTCGATCAAATCCTCACCGCCAAAAAATCCGACAAAGACACCACCGCATTAGAAGCGGAAATTGATAAGAGGGTCTATCAGCTCTACCACCTCACCGCTGATGAAATCAAAATTATTGAGGGTGAAAAATGAATAACGACGAAGCAATGAGACTTATCCAACAAGGTAAACAGCATCTTGAAAAAGGTGAATTGGATATGGCCATTAGAGATTTTGACCAAGCTATTGAATTAGACCCTAATCTTGCCGAAAATTTTAACAATCGTGGCATAGCTTATTACAAGAAAGGTGAATTTGATCGAGCTATTCAAGATTTTGACCAAGCCATTGCGTTAAACCCTAAGTTTGCCGGTGCTTTTAACAATCGTGGTTTGGTTTATGACGAGAAAGGTGAGTTGGAACTAGCCATTAACGATTTTGATCAGGCCATTGAATTAAACCCTGAAGATGCCGAAGCTTTTTACAATCGTGGACTGGCTTATGGCAGAAAAGGTGAATTGGATCTGGCCATTCAAGATTTTGATCGGGCCATTGCATTAAACCCTGAACATGCCGAAGCTTTTTACAATCGTGGCTTGGCTTATGACAAAAAAGGTGAATTGGATCGGGCCATTAGAGATTTTGATCGGGCCATTGCATTCAACCCTGGATTTGCCGGTGCTTTTAGCAATCGTGGCACGGCTTATGACAAGAAAGGTGAATTTGATCAAGCCATTAGAGATTATGACCAAGCCATTGAATTAAACCCTGAAGATGCCGGTGCTTTTAACGATCGTGGCGCGGCTTATGGCAAAAAAGGTGAATTTGACTTGGCCATTCAAGATTTTGACCAAGCCATTGAATTAAACCCTGAAGATGCTGAAGCTTTTAACAATCGTGGCGCGACTTATGGCAAAAAAGGTGAATTTGATCGGGCCATTAGAGATTACGACCAAGCCATCGCGTTACACCCTGAGTTTGCCCAAGCTTTTAGCAATCGTGGCGCAACTTATGAAAAGAAAGGCGAATTTGATCGGGCCATTCAAGATTTAGACCAAGCCATTAGGTTAGACCTTAAGCTTGCCGGTGCTTTTAGCAATCGTGGCTTGGTTTATTACAAGAAAGGTGAATTGGATCGGGCCATTAGAGATTACGACCAAGCCATTAGGTTAAACCCTGGGTTTGCCGAAGCTTTTTACAATCGTGGCTTGGCTTATGACAAGAAAGGTGAATTTGATCGGGCCATTCAAGATTTTGATCAAGCCATTGCGTTAAACCATGAGCTTGCTATTACTTTTTACATTCGTGGCTTGGCTAAGCGAAAAATGGGCCAAGAAAAGGAGGCTATACAAGATTTTCAAGAGGCAAATAAATTAGACCCGACTATTATTCCACAGAAACAAGTTGAAGAAACAGAGAAGAAAGTTAAAGAAGCTCAAGATTTTCAAAAAATCCTGGGTGAGTTACGAGACGAGTATAAAAAAGGAGAGAAGGGTTGGTTTTGGGCAAGCATTACTTTTGTTCCTCTTACTTTTGTAGGTTTATTGTTTTTGACTCTCAAATTTTCTAACATGAGCTATACAACCCTATACCCCCTCTATATTTTCTTATCAATCATCACTTTTATTGTCATTCGTCAATATACCAATGCCAAGCATTTGCGAATTGAAGCCAGCAATCGTTTGGCGATGGCAAAAATGTTTGAAAAAATACAACAAAATAAGGGCGACCAGCACTACCAGGATTTTATGCCCAAGATAATTGAGAGTATTGCTTATTCAATGTACAAAGATCAAAAAGAATCGACAATACAAATCGTTGAAGCATTAAAATCAATATTCAAAAAATAAACTATAGTGGATTCAATAAACAAACTACCATCGACACCACCGCGCTAAAAATCAAAATTATTGAGAATACAGAATGAGCAAGAAACCTATCCCATCGGATGATAAGCCGATTGCCAATATCACTATTTACCGTTTGGATATTTATCGGCTGTTGTCATTGCTTTGGGCGGATGAGAAAATAACAAAAAATGATATTTTGCAATCTTTGAGCAACGATCATTGCGAGAGCGAGGTCAACCGTTTATTGATATTAACGGCAGTGGTAACCCGTCAAATTCTGGATAACGCTAACGACAAATACAAAGCAATTGAGGGCAAAAAATGTGGCAAGTTTTGGCATAATTATCCTGATGAAGGTGATAAACATTTAGATATTAGAAAGGCTTGCAATATGATTATTCATGCTACTGATATTGTGATAAAGACGGGCGGGTATTATTATCGTGAAGGAGGAAATGAAAGCGGCTCCGCACAACAAGATAAGGGGTATTTTCAGGACAAAATAGGCATAACAGGACAGAACAAGCGCAGGGGCAGGGGCAATGAGTATGCCGAACTGGATTTAGCAGAATTTACGCAACATTGCATCGAACTTAGTGATAGGACGGCGGAAGGAGGATAGAACCATGACAGCATTCAGAGACACTTACAAATACCACATCAAGCGAGGCAATAAAATTTTGCACACTGGCATTACCAATGATTTACGGCGCCGTGAGTACGAACACCAGCAAAACTATGGTGATGCTGTCCATATCAAGCAGGTTGGCAATCGCACCACCCGCGAAGCCGCTTTACAATGGGAAGCCGAACAACGACAGCGGGGCAAGCCGGTAGGGCCATGATCAAGTTACCATCGTTCTGACTGCTTCTTGCGCAAAGGCCCAGGCACCACCACCAATTTCCCTGCGCACATACCCGCTAACGCCGCTGCGCTGGTATCCCCACCTTCGGGGTACGGGTTTTCCCCCGCGTTTTAATGGCAGACAGTTGCCGTTCTATATAGCCTTGTATTTCGCGGCTGAGACCAGCGGGTAATGGGGATGACTTTGCAAGCTCTGCCCAGCGCGAAACTGAACTCGCCACTTCGGCAATAGCCGCCCTGGCTTGGGCAACGGAGATAGAACCCGCCTCTGCAACCACCAGCAAATCGGTCTCCTCAATGTCTGTGCCTTTGCCGTTGATCGTCGTGCTGTGCTGCCCGGCGATGCCGGCGTTGAACGTTAGATCATACGCTGGCGAGTTAACCCACTCCCTCTGCTGATTAAAAACATAAGAGAAGTTCTTCGTATGGTCATCGCGGTTGCCGCAGAGCACATTGAAAACGAGCCGCTTGAAGAGTTGAATTTTTTCAGCATATGAGCGGGTGGGATCGGCCGTGAGCTTCATCAGCTCGACGTACTCGAAATCCGGGTAGCGAAAGTCCGCATGCACCAAACCGGCGACTGTATGAACATGTACGCGCCGATTCCCTTCGAGCCGATCAAAGCGTTGGGTCATAAAGTAGGCACTGCCGTCGCCGTGGGGGCAAAGCTTGCAGGGCATCATCTCGATGCCAGCGTCTTGAGCCATCACATGGTACAGGTATTCAATCGTTCCTTCGGCGCGCTGTTCTGCGCTTCTGCCGGTTGCAAACTTGACAATCCAGTGGCTATAGCCGGGTGGCAAGTCCTCTGCGCCAGTGACCGCATGTATTCCTGCATGTGCTTCTTCATTCATTCCTGCATGTGCTTCTTCATGCGGCAGCCCGACCAGAATCTTGGGCCTTGCGCCCCCGGAAGGGGTTCCGTGGACGATATGATGTTCGACCACCTCATCCAGTGATCCCTCAAAAATAGCGGTCGCCTCAGCCCCCACTTTTGGCAGGCTGAGGGGTTCAAGGGCCACAGTTTGGTGGGCAACCCCCTCATCCGGTTCGTAAGAGAGCGCTCCCATGGCTCTATTCCCAATAAATGCGAGTCTGTCTATGGGTGAGAGTGATCGAGGGTCTCGCCCAGCCGCCCGTACCGCCCGGTCCATTAACAGAAGCCCCCAGCCGTCTGGCAAGGAGTCATTGAATACCCCATGTAAGCCCTTAAACGGGGTGGCAACGGACTTCTGAAGACCTGGCTCCCAACGAAGATTGGGTGGTGAAAGATTGACGCCGCTTTCAAGGAAAGAGCCATCGTATTCGAAGTAACAGCGGCCATCCTGGTAAGCCAGTCGGCCAGCCCGCACGGGTGGCTGCCCGTGCAAACCGTGAAAATACACGGACAGAACCTTCACCTCGCCGCCCTGGATTCAGCAATTAATTCGTCCATGGTAGAAGCCTTTGGCGGAGCCAGCGCAGCGTCCATCTGCCCCAGGTCTCCATACACCTCACACAGCATCAGAAATTGGCGTAGTGAAATCTCACCCGCTGATTCAAAGCGCTTAATCGTCGGGCCGGGAACCCCGCTTCTTTTTGCGGCTTCGTCCCGGCTGTGTTTTCTGAGCTTTCTGGCACGGCGCAGTGCGGCTGCGAGAGCAAGCTGTACCTCATATGGGCTATTAATAGATATCATAGTATCTTCTTTACTTTTATATACCAATATTTGGATACTATAATATCTTTTTTATTTGTCCAGGTCACTCTTATATTATTTTTGATGTCCTCCGCGTCTGACCTGCCTGTTGTTGTCAGATTCAGGCAGAGCGGGTCAAATTGCATTGGATAGCGCAGAGGTGCCGGGATTGCCACTGCTGAATTTGCCTACCTGCTTCCGCTCGGGTCAGCGCCATCCTCGGGGGCACCGGTGCCAGAAGAACCCATGAACAATTTGCTGCCATCTTCCAGGGTAACCCCACTTGGAGGACATACGCCTGGTGCCGCTACACTTTTCGGTGTCGGGTGGAACAATTTGTCAGCCGTCTATAATTCGTGCTCTTTAACTATGAATGCCGAGGACTTCGAATGATCGACAAAATTGCCCTCATCCTCCAGCAAGGCCGCTCCCAATTTTTGGCCTTCTGGTGAGCTCATTCCTTCCATAAGCGCTTCTTCTGACTCAAACCAGACTTCAGCAACACCATCATATTCAGGAAGCATACCTCTGGAGGTTCTGAGATCTTCATTCAATGGTGTATCTAATGTGTGAGATTGGACATATTTTTTAGCACCCATCGCATCTGCATTACTCATGTAGAATGGGCCATGTTTATTCATCCAATAGTCCTTAAATTCTTCACGGGTCATATCAGAGCGGCGTGTCAAACACATAACGAATTTTATCATTTTCTATACTCCTTGGCTCATGGGTTGGGGTGTGTGGCTAACAGCCTGGTTAATGGGCACAGCCTTGGCTGAGTCCTTTATTAAACTGATTGTTATGTACCGTGGCTACCACTCGTTACTCGCAGATTACAGGACAAGACTTTCCTGTTCCACCTGGACCGAAATAACAAGGGCCACCTGACAAAATAAGCCGGGTAATACTCAAAATGGCCTTACACAGCAGGGTTAGCGTCCCTTTCTAAAAGGGAGGAGACTGGCTGCCTCTTCCTTATACCGCTTGATGTGTGGTCGCTCTTCATCCAGAAAGCTATTTATTGCCTGTGCAAACTGTTCATTGGCAATCCAATGGTTTGAATAAGTTGTGATTGGCTCGAAACCTCTTTGAATCTTGTGTTCCCCCTGTGCGCCTGAATCAAAACTCTTTAATTTGTGCCGTATGCAATATTCTTGGCCCTGGTAATAGCAGGTTTCGAAATGGAGAAACTGATAGTCTCTTGCGCTGCCCCAGTATCTGCCGAAGAGTCTCTCTGCATTTTTAAAAAACAGTGCTGCGGCAATAATCTTGCCCCCGTCGAGTGCGAGTATCATGAATAGCTGCTCCGGCATCCGCTCGCCTATCTCGGCGAAAAATTCCTGGCTGAGATAAGCTCGCATGCCGCGCATCATGTAGGTACTTTGATAGAATTGATAGAAAGTATCCCAGTGTTGGGATGTGATATCTGCACCCTCTATTGTCTCGAATCGCGCGCCCTGCTCTGCAACTTTCTGTCTTTCCTTTCTGATATTTTTTCGCTTGCGGGAATTGAGCGTATTCAAGAAATCGTCGAAGCTCGAATAGTCTTTGTTGAACCAGTGAAACTGACAGGCTGTCCTCGCAGGAATACCCAGGGTTTCAAACAACTGGTTTTCTTTTTTTGTGGGAAAAAGTATGTGCCAGGAAGACGCACCTATACGTTCAGCTCTTTCCTTTAACTTTTCGAAGATCAGTTTAGCTGCGTTTTTTCTGGAGACAGTTTTATCAACAAAAAGCCGCATGCCATGACTGGGAGTGAAAGGAATCGCACTGACAAACTTTGGATAATAGTCCAGACCGTGGGTCTGGTAGGCATTCGCCCAAGACCAGTCGAATACATACTCACCATAGGAATTGGTCTTCTCATAAAGAGGCATTATCCCGATGAGCCTCTGTGCTGCATTCACCTCAGAATAGAGTGCAATATGCTGGGGTTTCCAGCCGGTTGCTTCCGTTGTGCATCCTAACTGTTGCAGAGCGTGCAGAAACTCAAAGCGGGTAAAGGGGTTGTCGGTGCCCGCCAATTCATTCCAGGCGGTCGCACCAATCTCGGCAATGGAATCAATAAATTTTATTTCAAGCGTCTTCATAAACTACAAAAGTGTCCAGCGGCGGCGCTACCAATTTTGCTTGTTGCTGGCCAGGCTCTAAAACAAGTGCGATACGATTACAAATTGCGTAGCATTGAATGTGATGTTCTCGCTTACGTTGAATGTAGCAGGTAGCAAGTGGAATCACCTAATTTGATACGTCGCATAGCAGACAGCAGCTCAGCAATGCGCAAATCTGAAGCGAAGGTTGCCCGCTATGTGCTGAAACATGCTGATAAAGTGATAAACATGCGCGTAGTGGACCTGGCTGCAAATTCCGATGTGAGTGAGCCAACAGTTATTCGGTTTTGTCGCGCCATCGGTTTTGACGGTTTTCTGTCGTTCAAACTGCAACTGGCACAGCAACTTGGCCTGGGCGGAGTCTATGCCCGGTTTGCGGTCGATGATAAGGATACGGTAGAAGACTTACGCAACAAGGTGTTCGATACCACGGTGGGTTCACTGCTAACTGTTCGTGATGAACTGAGCCCAGCGGTGATGGAAGCGGCTATCAATACCATTAGCAACGCCAACCGAGTTGAATTTTACGGCTTTGGTGCCTCAGGCTCGGTGGCGGCCGATGCCCAACACAAATTTTTCCGATTGCAGCTTTCCACTGCGGCCTACACTGATCCACATATTCAGCATATGTCAGCCATATCGCTGGGTGCTGAAGATGTAGTGGTTGCAATATCTCAGTCGGGCCAAACCCGCGCCCTGTTGGAAAGTGTGAGTCTGGCTCGCGAAGCTGGCGCCACGGTCATTGGCCTGGCACCACAGAACACGCCTCTTAGCGAACAAAGCAGCCTGCCCATCTATGTCAATATGGAAGAGGAACACCAGGCATTTGCGCCGGTATCTTCCCGTATTGCCCATCTGGTTGTGATCGATGTGCTGGCAACCGGTGTTGCTCGGCATCGTAAACCGCTATCGAAGGAACATCTGACGAAGTTACAGAAAAGCCAGAAAGCTCTTCGTGATGAAGACTAGCGCTGTCTACTTATTGATATACCTCAGTATCCAGAATCCCAGCCAGGTGCTAAAAATCGCCTTGAATGTCTGAGTAATCACTATTGGCAACGAAAATATGAAGCCCAGGAAGTCATTCCACAGCCAGGAATAAAGCCAGTCAACAATGGGCAGTACAATAGTTAAGTAGTTTTCAAAAAAACTGATGTGGCTTAAAGAGAAAACGCCGTAGTCTGTAGTTAGCACAATCCAGGAGGCCCACATAACGACTACTACTTGAATGGGGGTGCTTGCTATACAAAAGTAGGCAAAGTATCTCAAGAACGTGGTCATGGCTGTTTCCTGTGAAACACATAGCAGGCAGGAATGCCTCTGCCCCAAGGCTACTCTAAATGGTAATTACTTATTATTCGACTGTTACGGATTTGGCCAGGTTACGTGGATGATCCACATCGGTGCCTTTGGTAATTGCGACATGATAAGAAAGTAACTGCAATGGAATGGTAAAAACAATAGGCGCGAGTATGTCTGGACAATTTGGCACATGGATAACTTTGCAACTCTTGTCACTCTTATAGCCGATGCTCTCATCGGCGAATACATAAAGCTTGCCGCCACGTGCACTGACCGTGGATAAATTAGACTGTAGCTTACCCAGAAGATCATTATTAGGTGCCACCGCCACAACTGGCATCTGGTCGTCCACAAGAGCCAGAGGTCCGTGTTTAAGCTCTCCTGCGGGATAGGCTTCGGCATGGATATAAGATATCTCCTTAAGCTTTAACGCACCTTCTTTCGCGATGGGGTATTGAATTCCCCTGCCGAGGAACAAGCTATGGTTCTTGTCAGAAAACTGTTCGGATATGTTCTTAATCGAATTATCCAACTTTAGTGCCCGCGCGATTAATTTGGGCAGTCTGGCTAGCTCACGAACAAGTTTCGCTTCCTGTTTGGTGCCCAGGCCGGTTCTCCTTGCAAGCACAATAGAGAGGATCAACAAAACAGCAAGTTGGGTTGTGAACGCTTTCGTTGAAGCAACGCCAATTTCCTGCCCCGCCATGGTTAGCAAACAAAGGTCGGATTCGCGTACCAGGGAACTCGTTGCCACATTACAAATGGCTAGCGTTGTCACATAGGGTTTTTTCTTGGCGAAACGCAGCGCGGCCAGTGTGTCGGCGGTTTCACCCGACTGCGACACGGTAACAAACAGCGAGCCCGGCTGCACAATGATGTCTCTATATCGGTAGTCGCTGGCAATATCAATCTGGCACGGTATTTTGGCAACCGATTCCAACCAACACTTGGCAACCTGCCCTGCATGAAAGCTCGTGCCGCAGGCGACAATCTGTACGTTCTTTACTTTGTCGAATAAGGATTTCGCTTTAATGCCAAAAGCTTGCTCCAACACTTTGCCATCGCTGATTCTGCCATCCAGAGTATCTTGTATTACTCTAGGCTGCTGGTGAATTTCTTTAAGCATGAAGTGTTTGTAGTCGCCCTTCTCTGCATCTGCGGCCTTGCGCTGAATTGTCGTTACCTTGCGCTTTGCTTTCTTCCCGTCATGCCATATCTGATAAGACTCCAGACCAACCTGAGCAGTATCGCCTTCTTCCAGGTAGACAAATCGGTCTGTTACTTGCCCAAGAGCGAGCGGGTCCGAGGCAACGAAATTTTCACCGATGCCAATGCCGATAACCAAGGGGCTGCCCGACCTTGCAACAATTATTTGATCCGGCAAGGCCTTATCGATTACACATAGGCCATAGGCACCCTGCAGCTTCTTTATGGTTTTCTGTACTGCGTCGAGCAAGCTCACCTTGCCGTTCTTTCTTTCCCGGTGGATTAAATGGGCAATGGTTTCAGTGTCAGTCTGTGTCTTGAACAGGTAACCCGCCTTTACAAGTTTGTCCCGCAGAGGCTCGTAATTCTCGATGATGCCATTGTGGACTATGGCAATTTCGGTAGCTGAAGTATGGGGGTGGGCATTGGTCACGGTGGTTCTGCCATGGGTTGCCCAGCGGGTGTGTGCGATGCCTATTCGGCCCTTAATCCTGGACTTCCCAACGGCTTCTACTAACCTGTTTACTTTACCTACGGCTTTAACATTAGTAATCTTGTTGTCCGCGCCGCCAATAATGGCCAAGCCTGCGGAATCGTAGCCTCGGTACTCAAGACGTTTAAGCCCTTCAAGTAAAATTCCTGAGACGTTTCTTTCTGCTATTGCGCCAACGATTCCGCACATGGTCTGCTTCTCTTGTTCTGCAACTGTTTCTATTTTTTGACAGGCCGTTTCCAGCCTGAAACATTTCTTTGCTTTGCGCGGCCAACTGCCAGACTGCCAGCGGGTACATCACTGTTTACTGTAGAGCCGGCAGCTACGAAGGTATTGTCGGCAAGATTGACTGGTGCAACCAACACGCTGTTTGAGCCTACAAATACATTGTTGCCGATTACTGTTTTGTGTTTGTTTGCGCCATCATAATTACAAAAAATTGTGCCTGCGCCTATGTTTACATTTTCACCAAGTTCGGCGTCGCCAATGTAAGCTAAATGACTGGCTTTTGAACCTTTGCCAATCACTGCGTTCTTGACTTCAACAAAGTTTCCAATCTTTGTGTTCTCTCTCAAAATAGTGCCAGATCTAATTCTCGCATAAGGACCAACACTGGAATCTTCTCCAATTTCTGCGCCATCGATGTTTGTACCAGGAAGTATGTTGACGTTGTCGGCTATTCTACTATCCTTAATAATTACATTAGCGCCAATCTTGACCCCATTGCCGAGGGTCACATTTCCCTCGAATACGACATTGATGTCGATCTCAACATCACTGCCAGTTTCTACTTCGCCTCGAATATCAATTCGTGCGGGATCTCTCAACATTACTCCTGCGTTAAACAGTTGATCGGCCTTATTCATTTGAAAATATCTCTCCAGGCTGGCTAATTGCATCTTATCATTTACGCCTTGTACTTCATTCTGGTCGGTTATGACCATAGCCGATATCGTGCAATTGTCGGCCACAGCCAGCGCTACTATGTCGGTTAAGTAGTATTCCCCCTGTGCATTGTCATTGCCAAGGGAGTCTAGCCAGGTATTTAGTTTCACTGCGGGAATTACCATGATGCCAGTATTAATCTCTTTTAGCTGTTTTTGTTCCTCGCTCGCATCTTTTTCTTCGACTATTGCGTTTATTGCACCGGATTCATCTCGTATAATCCTGCCCAGGCCGGTTGGGCTGTCGGTAATTAGTGTCAGTATCGAAAGCGTATTGGTATTTGACTGCTTCACCAGTTTTTTGAGCGTGTCGGGGTTGGTAAGTGGCACATCACCATAGAGTACCAGTATCAGACTCTCGTTTTCGGATGGGCCAACGCTGGGCATTGCCTGCATAACTGCATGCCCCGTACCCAACTGCTGTTGCTGTCTTACCCAACGCAAGTGAGACGAGTGTTTACTCTGTTGGAATTCATGATTGACCTGATCGGCTCCATAGCCTGCAACTATGTGAATCTTATTGGGATTTAACTCAACTGCAGTGTTTAGGACATGGCCGAGCATGGAGTCGCCACCAATCTTATGCAGCACCTTTGGTAGAGTTGAGTTCATCCTCGTGCCTTTGCCGGCGGCGAGAATCACAACATCCAGTTTCATGAAATATCCACAATCGTTTCCTGACAAAAGAATAGCAAACAAAAAAGGTAGCTCATGCCACCTTTTTGGGTTCTAGTCTCGCTGCCTCGTCGGTAACTACTTTTTGATCTTTCGCAGGGCTCGCAGTTGGGCAGCCGCTTCAGCCAGTTGGGCGGCCGCAATCGAGTAGTCGAACTCTGCTCCCTGGTTGGCAATCGCTTTCTCGGCATCTTCCATGGCTTGCATGGCAGCAGCCTCATCTACATCGTCGGCGCGCAGAGCTGTGTCACTTAACAGGGTGACCACACCACGCTGAACTTCCAGAAAACCGCCCGACACATAAAACACTTCTTCTTCCCCACCTTGTAATATCAATCGTACTGGGCCTGGTATTAATCCGGTCAATAGTGGCGCGTGACCAGGAGCTATACCCAGGTCTCCAAGAGACCCCGCTGCAACAACCATTTCGACAAGGCCCGAGAAGATACTCTTCTCGGCACTTACGATGTCACAGTGCATTGTCATGGCCATAATGTGTACTCGTCTTTACCCCTGGGGGACAATTACTTCAAATTTTCCGCTTTGGCGATGGCTTCGTCTATAGAACCGACCATGCTAAATGCTTGCTCGGGAAGGTGATCGTACTCACCTGCCAAAATTCCTTTAAAGCCAGCGATTGTGTCTTTAAGAGAAACATACTTACCCGGCGCGTTAGTGAAAACTTCCGCTACAGTAAATGGCTGGGACAGGAATTGTGAAATACGTCTCGCTCTGCCAACCGTTTGCTTGTCTTCGTCGGACAATTCGTCCATACCCAGGATGGCGATAATGTCTTTCAATTCTTTATAGCGCTGAAGAACCGTCTGCACGCCGTTCGCCGTATCATAATGTTCGTTACCGATAACCAATGGATCTAACTGGCGAGATGAAGAATCCAATGGGTCCACCGCCGGATAAATACCCAGTGAAGCGATATCACGAGACAGTACGACTTTCGCATCCAGGTGAGCGAAAGTTGTAGCTGGTGATGGGTCGGTCAAATCATCCGCTGGTACATACACGGCTTGTATCGAGGTGATGGAACCATCTTTTGTTGAAGTGATTCTTTCTTGTAATGCGCCCATTTCCTCAGCAAGTGTAGGCTGATAACCTACCGCTGAAGGCATACGACCAAGCAGCGCTGACACTTCGGTACCTGCTAGGGTGTAACGATAGATATTGTCGATAAACAATAGTACGTCGCGGCCCTCGTCGCGGAAATCCTCCGCCATAGTGAGTCCGCTTAGGGCAACACGTAGCCTATTGCCAGGAGGCTCGTTCATTTGTCCGTACACCATGGATACTTTTGATTCGCCTTCTAGATCAATTACTTTTGATTCCTGCATTTCGTGATAGAAATCGTTTCCTTCACGAGTACGCTCACCAACACCGGCGAATACTGACAAACCACTGTGCTCAGTTGCGATGTTGTTAATGAGCTCCAGCATGTTTACTGTCTTGCCCACACCAGCACCGCCGAATAGACCAACTTTACTGCCCTTGGCGAAAGGACAAATCAAGTCGATTACTTTAATGCCTGTTTCCAACAATTCGTTTGAGCTTGAGAGTTCTTCATAAGTAGGCGCTTTACGATGAATCGGCATACGCTTCTTCTCACCGATAGGCCCGCGCTCATCGATTGGTCGGCCCAATACATTCATGATTCGGCCCAGGGTTTCAGTACCTACCGGTACAGAAACAGGCGCGCTTGTATCTTCAACTTCAAGCCCTCTACTAAGACCTTCCGTGCTACCCAGCGCAATTGTTCTTACTACACCATCTCCTAATTGCTGCTGCACTTCGAGAACAATATCTGTGTTGCTAACATTTAGTGCGTCATACACAGAGGGTACTCCATCGCGTCCAAATTCTACGTCGATTACAGCGCCAATAATTTGTACGATTCGGCCGCTACTCATGTCCGGTTCCTCAATCTCTTGATTTTTCATCTAGACTTCTAATTAATGACACTGAGGTAAATCAGTGCCGCTATTTATTTATACTGCCGCAGCTCCACCTGCTATCTCAGATAGTTCTTGGGTGATTGCAGCTTGTCGGGCCTTGTTATAAACCAGCTCCAACTCATCAATGAGTTCCCCGGCGTTGTCAGTTGCGTTCTTCATTGCAACCATTCGCGCTGCCTGCTCACAGGCATTGTTTTCAACTACCGCCTGAAATACCTGTGACTCGATATATCTTAATAACAAGCCATCGAGTAATTCTTTTGCATCGGGCTCATATATATAATCCCAATGGTGTTGCAAATCTTCTTTTTCAGATGGCAATAAAGGTAGCAACTGTTCTATGGTTGCTTGCTGCGTCATGGTGTTGACGAATGTATTACTGACAACCATCAGTTGATCAATTTCATGATTGTCGAATTTGTCCAACATCACACGAACTGAGCCAACGACATCAACCACTTCCGGTGCGTCACCGATGCTATCAACCGCAGCGACCACATTGCCCCCGTAGTTGTTAAAGAAGCGAGCGGCTTTTTTACCAATGACACAAAAATCAATTTCGACATGGTTATCATTGAACGCTGTCATCGAGGCGACTGCCGCCTTAAAAACATTGATGTTCAAACCACCACATAGACCACGGTCGGAAGAGACAATGATGTAGCCAATTCGCTTTATCTCTCTAGTATCAAAATAGACGTGTCGGTATTCCGGTGTCGCATTGGCAATATGACCAATCACCGAACGAATTCGATGAGCATAGGGTTTGCCAAGCGTCATGCGTTCCTGTGCCTTACGCATTTTGCTCGCCGCTACCATTTCCATCGCGCCAGTGAGACTCTGGGTACTCTTGATACTCGAAATCTTGGTGCGTATCTCTTTTCCACCAGCCATTGCTTATAGCCCCTGCTTTTATTTAACTACCAGGTCTGTGTGGACTTGAACTTGTCGATTGCCGCTTTGAATTGAGCGCCAATGTCGTCGTTATAGTCACCGGTGTCATTGAGCTGCTTTAACAAATCAGCGTGCTCGCTATTCATGTAAGAAAGAAGCGCAGCCTCGAAGTCCAATACCTTGTTCAGTTCAATATCTTGCAGATAACCTTCGTTCGCCGCGTAAATAGAGATCCCCATTTCGGCTATCGACATCGGTGAATATTGCTTCTGCTTCATCAATTCTGTCACTCGCTGGCCGTGCTCAAGCTGTGCGCGAGTCGCGTCATCAAGGTCTGAAGCGAAGGCCGCGAAGGCTGCCAATTCACGATACTGCGCCAGCGCGATACGTACGCCGCCGCCCAGCTTCTTAATGATCCTGGTCTGCGCGGCACCGCCCACGCGAGACACCGAGATACCCGGGTTCATCGCCGGGCGAATGCCGGAATTGAATAGGTCGGTTTCTAGGAATATCTGTCCATCTGTAATAGAGATCACGTTGGTTGGCACGAACGCCGAAACATCGCCGGCCTGGGTCTCGATTACCGGTAATGCCGTCAATGAACCGGTTTTCCCTTTCACTTCGCCCTTGGTAAATTTTTCAACGTAGTCGGCTCTCACTCTTGATGAACGCTCTAATAGACGGGAGTGTAGGTAGAAAACGTCACCAGGATAGGCTTCACGGCCCGGCGGTCTTCTAAGTAACAACGAGATCTGCCTATAGGCCCAGGCTTGCTTGGTCAAGTCATCATAAATGATCAACGCATCCTGGCCACGGTCGCGATAATACTCACCCATAGTGCAGCCTGAATAAGGCGCAATAAACTGCATGGACGCTGGGTCGGACGCCGTGGCCGCCACCACAATGGTGTATCCCATCGCGCCATGCTCTTCCAGGCGATTTACCACGTTGGCTACAGATGAAGCCTTTTGGCCTATAGCAACGTAGATACATTTAACATTCTTGCCTTTTTGGTTGATGATCGCGTCAACCGCAAGCGCTGTCTTTCCGACTTCGCGGTCACCGATAATCAATTCGCGCTGTCCACGGCCGATCGGTGTCATGGAGTCAATAGACTTCAAGCCAGTTTGCACAGGTTGCGTTACAGATTGTCTGGCGATTACACCTGGCGCTACCTTCTCTACCGCATCGGTCATGGTTGTTTCAACCGGACCCTTACCGTCGATCGGTTTTCCAAGCGCGTCAACAACGCGGCCTTCCAGCTCCGGGCCCACCGGTACTTCCAGGATTCTCTGAGTGCAACGGCAAGTCTGCCCCTCTCTAAGGCTCAAATAGTCGCCCAAGACAACAGCACCTACTGAGTCCCTTTCCAGGTTAAGCGCCATTCCGTAGATACCGCCTTCAAACTCGATCATTTCGCCGTACATAACTTCGGCCAAGCCATGGATACGAATGATACCGTCAGATACGCTAACGATAGTGCCTTCGTTTTTTGACTGCACCGAGACATCGAGTTTGTCGATTCGCTGTTTAATTATTTCGCTGATTTCGGATGGATTCAGTTGTTGCATGCTTATTTCCTATTTCCTGAGCTGTTCAGGAATTCATTGATTCAGCTAATTTGGATAGCCTGCCGCGCACTGAGTTATCAATAACATTGTCGCCAGCTCTAATTATCGCACCGCCAACCAGGCTTTGATCGACACGAGTCACCAATTTTATTTCTCGTTGTAAACGGACATTCAGCGCTTTGACCAACTGGTCCAAAACATTGCTGCTGATTTCGTAAGCAGTTGTAATCTCTACATCTACCGACTGTTCCTGGTTCGCTTTCAGGGCTTTAAACAATGCCGATATTTCGGACAGCAAAACCAGCCGTTTATTTTCAGCCAGAAGATGGATAAAGTTTCTACTCTTTTCGTCCAGCTTATCGCCACATACATCCACAAATGACTCGGCCACTTGTGCCGAGCTAAGGGCAGGCGAAGACAGCACCGCGCGTACAGACTCATTGCCAGCCACCGTGGCGGACAGCGCCAACATGGCTGACCATTTGCCAAGACTACTATCTTGCACTGCGGTGGCGAAGGCTGCTTTGGCGTACGGTCGGGCTAATGTAGCTAACTCTGCCATATTATTTCTTAGAGCTCCCCGGCCAGCTTGCTTAAGATGCCTTCATTCGCCGCTTGATCGATTGATCGTTCAAGAATCTTTTCGGCACCAGCAATAGCAATGGCTGAAACTTGTGAGCGCAATTCTTCTTTGGCGCGGTAAGTTTCCTGCTCTATCTCCGCCCTGGCCGATGCAATCATGCGCTTGCCTTCTTCACGGCCCTGCTCCTTGGCTTCTTCGATAATTTGGCTGGCACGCCTGCTTGCCTGATCAAGAATTTCTGCCGACTGCTGCTTCGCTTCCTGCAACTGTTTGACAACATTCTCCTGCGCGAGGCCCAGGTCTTTTTGACCGCGCTCGGCAGCTTCAAGACCATCGGCAATCTTCTTCTGGCGCTCTTCAAGAATGGCCACTATGGGAGGCCACACATACTTCATACAAAACCAGACAAAAAAGGCGAATGCGATTGATTGGCCGATTAGGGTTGCATTGAAATTCATGCTTCTTCCTCTGCTCTAGGTGTCGATTGAACTGACTATTGGCTCAAGGGGCCTAGGCGAAAGGACTGGCAAAGATAAATACAAATGCCATACCGACACCAATAATGGATATTACATCCACGAATGCAGCAACAAGAAAGAATTGTGTTTGCAGTTTAGGTGCCAGCTCAGGTTGACGCGCCGAACTTTCAATAAGCTTGCCACCCAATGTGCCAAAGCCTATAGCTGTGCCCGCGCCGCCTAGTCCAAAAATAATTCCTGCTGCTAGCAGAGAAAAAGCCTGTATTGTTTCCATTTCGCTCTCCGGTTTTTCGAAAAATTGTAAAAATTAGTGATCAGTGTGTGCCTGGTTTAAATAGACGATCGTCAACATCATAAACAAGTATGCCTGCAGGGTTACCACAAGAATATGGAAAACTGCCCAACCAAAATGTAAAGGCAGTTGCCAATAACCTAATAATGCGATGATCAGAAATATAACTTCACCGGCAAAAAAATTGCCGTAAAGACGTAAGGCAAGTGATACAGGTTTGGCAAGAAAGCCAGGCAGCTCCAGAACCATATTTAGTGGAGCTAAATACCACTTCGGGAAAGGGTGCAGTGTGAATTCTTTCAAGAATCCAACCGCGCCCTTGACCTTGAAGCTATAGTATAGCATCAGTGCAAACACCGAGAGTGAGAACCCTAATGTGATATTAATGTCGGTAGTTGGCACTACCTTAAAATACAGATGTGAATCGCCAGCTATGGTCTGCGCAGCAAACGGTAGCCAGTCTACTGGTATTAGATCCATTAGGTTCATCAGGAATATCCAGCAGAATAGAGTTAAAGCAAGCGGGGCTATAAGGGGATTCCTGCCATGAAACGCGCCCTTAACACTGCTGTCGACAAACTCGATTAGCAACTCAACAAAATTTTGCACGCTCTTGGCCTGTGGCGCGTCAGTAGTTGCGTTTCTGATGACGTAACGGAAGACTCCTATAAACAAAATGCCCAATATTAGCGACCAAAGCATGCTATCCAGATTGATCGCCCAAAAGCCCATTTCTGCGGCTTCCTGCGGAGAATGAGCAATGCCCCAATGGCCGTCCGCATTGCGCCCGTAGGTAAGAAAGCCCAAATGATGTGAGACATAGTCGTTTGCAGTCGCGTAAAGTACTTCTGATCCTTGTGAATGTGCTTCGGCCATATTTAACTCTAACTATCGCGAACTAATCTCTGATGCTTCGGTTTCTGAGCTGATTGAATCGCCAGCACAGCAAAAACCCCAACGATATGAACAATAATGAATCCACTAAATAAAAGTACAACACTTAGAGGCTTAACAAAGACAAATGTCACCGCCAGTCCGGCTACTATTAGCAGTAGTTTCACAAATTCTCCAATATAGATTGCCTGGATCATCCTGGCGGTCGACCTGGCGCCACTATAGCTGAACGTTTTCTTGGCAAAGTAGGCATTGGCAATGGCACAAATCGAGCCGCCGATTAGGACGGAGTAAGCCATCACCGCATCTAGCGCAACCAGAGCAATCAGTGCCAGTGAAAAGGCCGCCGCAAACTGACTAATGACGAATTTGTAGATTGGAGGGGGTTTCAAATTTGACATTCTGGCTTCGTTGTTTAATTCGTTCAGCACCCCTTCCGTGCCTGGAAAACCTGCTCTAAACCAGTGGTGCTAGCCACCAAAGCACGCGCATTATAGGGGCTTTGTGGTGCCTAATCAACTACGTGCGATTATCAATTTATATGGGACAGAATGCCGTCCAGTTCATCGAGAGAATTGTATTTTAGAACGAGTCGGCCCTTGCCTTTTGCCGTGTGTTGAATCATCACCCTGGCACCCAGTTTGTCGGCTAAGTTTTCTTCCAGGTTCTTGATGTCTGGATCCACCGGTTTGCTGCTACTGCTGTTAGCTCCAGCAATCCAACGCCTGACAAGTGATTCCGTCTGACGCACGGAAAGCCCTCGGCCAACCACTGTCCTGGCCGCTTCAGATTGTTGTATGTCTGGTAGAGACAATAGAGCCCGGGCATGGCCCATTTCCAGGTCGCCGTGTTCCAGCATGCGCTTGGCATCGATTGTTAAACCAATCAGGCGAATCAGGTTTGTTACCGTAGCCCTGGATTTTCCTACCGCGTCGGCGACCTCTTGCTGGGTTAGTTCGAATTCGTCCTGCAAGCGCTTCAAAGCCATCGCTTCTTCGACAGGATTCAGGTTTTCGCGCTGAATATTCTCGATCAGGGACATGGCAATAGCTGCCTCATCACCAACCGGCTTGACAATAGCAGGAATAGTGCCCAAACCGGCTATCTGCGTGGCTCGCCAACGCCGCTCGCCAGCGATAATCTCGTATTTGTCTGAGGACACCGGACGCACTACGATGGGCTGCATCACTCCCTGGCGCCTAATAGAATTGGCTAGCTCTTCGAGCGCCTCCTCCCGCATGTCCGTTCTGGGCTGGTACTTTCCGCGCTGGATCAGATCGACGGGGATGTTCTTGAGGTCTCCATCTCTTTCAACGAAAACCTCTGGGGATGCACGGTCTTTGGGCTTGGCCAACAGGCTGGCCATTGTTTCGGCACTACCCCGAGAAAGAAGTACGTCCAGGCCTTTGCCTAGTTTTTTCTTGTCTGTCATCTCACTACCTGGGCTCGATTAGTCGGGCTGTTTGGCTCTTTCGCTTATCCAGCAGCTCTGGCCAGGGCTTCGTCATTGCGTCTAAGTAGTTCACCTGCCAGCGCAAGATAGGCAATCGCCCCCCGCGATTGCTTGTCGTATTTCAATACTGGTTTGCCATAACTTGGTGCCTCCGCCAGGCGAATATTTCTAGGCACGACCGTTCGGTAAACAGTGTCGCCAAAATAACGAATTAGCTGACCGTTAACTTCCGAGGTGAGTTTATTTCTTGGATCATACATCGTGCGCACGATGCCCTCGATTTGCAGCTGTGGATTCAGTCCATCACGAATTGCGTTAATCGTGTCCATTAACGCCGACAAACCTTCAAGGGCGTAGTATTCGCACTGCATGGGTATCACCACACCATCGGCGGCTACCAGCGCATTAATTGTAAGCATGCTCAATGAAGGGGGGCAATCGATAACAATATAATCGTAACGCTGGCGTACCTGGTCGGTTATCTGGCGAAGACGAAGCTCCCGGTTGTCTTCGCTGATTAATTCAATCTCGGCGGCGACCAGATTTCCATTCGCTGGCAATAGATCATATTCAGAGTCTGCCGGTCGCAGCACAACCTCATCGAAGCCGGCCTGCAACATCAACATTTCATAGATGGAATTATCCAGACCAGACTTGTCAATTCCGCTGCCCATCGTAGCGTTGCCCTGCGGGTCCAGATCGATCAACAGCACACTCTTTCGGGTAAATTTCAGCGATGCAGCAAGATTAACTGAGGTCGTTGTCTTTCCAACCCCGCCTTTTTGATTCGCTATTGCGAGAACTTTACCCAAGCTAATAATTCCAACCTTTTTCAGACGGCATCACCAGAGCTTTTCAGACTGGCTCTTCAAGCTTCCACGCATCACCTCAATGAGGTGTCTTTGTGATTCACTGCCGGGTACTTTTAGTTTGATGGTTTTTGTAACCTCAAACCCTTCTGGCAAATTCGTTACTTCGTCCTCTGGATAATGGCCCTTCATCGCTAACAATTTACATGTGCCAGAAAATATTGGCTGTAGCTTAATGAGCGCGTCGGCAAGCGTTGAGAACGCACGGCACATCACCATATCAATTTGCTGGTTACTTTGATAGTGCTCTATTCGACAATTTTCAACAGAAATATTCGCCAATCCTAACTGGAGTTTTGCCTGAAACATGAATCGGGCTTTCTTGCCATTACTGTCTATCAAGACAAATTGTATATCTGGATTTAAGATTGCCAGAGGGATTCCAGGTAGACCGGCTCCAGCCCCAATGTCAGCAATTAGCGCGCCCCTCAAATATGAATTAATCGAAAGGCTGTCTAGAATATGCCGGGAAACCAAGGCCTCGGTTTCATTCGTCCCCAACAGATTGTAAGCGACGTTCCATTTTTTAAGCAGATCTATGTAGGCCAGCAGTGAGGTAATATTCGCCTCGCTACAGGCTATCGACAGTGCAGACATTCCCTGTTCTAACTCTTCTTTTGCTGTCTCGGGCATCTACCACTACCGTCAGGCCTGGCCAGGCTTGCTATTTATTGTACGATACTTTTTAAGATAGATAAGAAGCAGAGATATTGCTGCTGGCGTTATTCCCGGAATGCGTGAGGCTCGGCCTATGTTTTCCGGCCTGGCTTCTATCAGTTTCTGTTTGAGCTCATTCGACAAACCTTGCATCTGCTGGTAATCGAAGTCGATGGGCAGCAGTGTGTCTTCCTGTTTCTTAAGTCTTTCGATCTCGCCTTCTTGTCGTTCAATGTAACCCCGATACTTGATCTGAATTTCGGCTTGTTGGTACGCCTGAATTTCTATCGCCGATTGTTCCATCGTTGAATCTGGCACAGCAGTAACTGCCTCCATTAAGGCTCTTTGCTCAACTCCTGGTCTCGCCAACAAATCTGCCAAATTGTATTCCCGGATAATGGGTTTTTCTAACAGCAGGTTAAGCCGTTCGGCCGGTTCGGTATCAGGTTGAACCCAGGTGCTGCCAAAGTATCCCAATACTTCATCGATTTTGGTTTTTTTCTTGCTGTAAAAATCCCAGCGTTCATCACACACGAGGCCCAGTTCCCTTCCCTTTTCGGTGAGACGCAAATCAGCATTGTCTTCTCGCAGGCTTAGTCGGTATTCGGCTCTGCTAGTGAACATTCGATACGGCTCGTTAGTGCCCAGCGTAATCAGGTCATCAACAAGAACTCCCATATAAGCCTGGTCCCGGCGCGGGCACCAGGAATCTTTTCCCCTGGTGGCAAGGCCTGCATTTAAACCTGCCAGCAAACCTTGGGCCGCCGCTTCTTCATAACCCGTGGTCCCATTTATCTGGCCGGCAAAATAAAGGCCGCTAACGAACTTTGTCTCCAGAGAATACTTTAAATCCCTGGGATCAAAGAAGTCATATTCAATGGCGTAACCCGGGCGGGTGATATGGGCGTTCTCAAATCCCTTTATTTCACGAACCATTTTTTGCTGAACATCAAAAGGTAAACTGGTAGATATGCCATTTGGATAGAGTTCTCTCGTATTCAAGCCCTCTGGCTCGACGAAAATTTGATGTGACGGTTTATCTGAAAAGCGCATTACCTTGTCTTCAATCGACGGACAGTACCGAGGCCCGGTTCCCTCGATAACACCTGTGTACATAGGGGATCTATCCAGACCCTCGCGTATAACATCGTGGCACTTTTCATTAGTGGTGGTGATATGGCAGTTTATCTGTGCGGGGTGATCTGACTGTTTCCCGATGTAGGACATAACTGGCAGAGGTGTATCTCCCTCTTGAACCTGCATCACCGAAAAATCGACAGAGTCTGCATCGATGCGAGGTGGCGTTCCTGTCTTTAGGCGATTAACCCGAAAGGGCAATTCTCGCAGGCGATCGGCTAGTGCAATCGCGGGTGGGTCGCCTGCTCTTCCTCCAGCGCTATGTTCCAATCCAATATGGATCTTGCCGCCGAGAAATGTCCCGGTAGTTAGTACGACCCTGGATGCTCTGACTAGCACCCCCATTTGCGTGATGACCCCCCTTATTTCCCCGTCTTCAATTAACAAATCATCGACTGACTGTTGCAACAAAGAAAGGTTTTCCTGCTGTTCTAAGGTTTCGCGGATAGCCGCTTTGTAGAGAGCCCGGTCTGCCTGTGCTCTGGTTGCCCTGACAGCAGGACCCTTGCTCGCATTCAGCACTCGAAATTGGATGCCAGCGCGATCTATGGCTTTTGCCATCGCGCCGCCCAGGGCGTCGATCTCCTTCACCAAATGACTTTTGCCAATACCGCCGATTGCGGGGTTACAAGACATTTGGCCGAGCGTTTCGATACTGTGCGTAACCAGCAATGTCGGCACGCCCTGGCGCGCTGAAGCCAATGCCGCCTCGGTACCCGCGTGCCCTCCGCCAACCACAATTACGTCGACTGTTTTGCTGTATTCCATGCTATATACGAAGCCTGTGGTTGGGGCTGGCAAAAGCAAAAACTTGGCGTTGTGCCCGCATATTAAGAAAATAATTATCCAACTGCTTATTATAGTTATGCATAATTAATGTATTGATGTTGTTATTAATAGCAACGACGATTTCTGTTGAAATCCCTAAATAATCTTGATGATTCAATAGCTTAGACTGGTTACAGAATGGTTTATAAGCCCTGAATAGAACAATAATAGCCTATTAGTCGTTGGGTATATAACACCACTCAGTTAGGCAAGCTACTCTTTATTCACAACTGTTCAAGGCTTATTCTGTGGTTTGTTGGAGTTATACACAGACTGTTAATGATTGTTTGGGTGTTTATAACTACTGAACTACAATTGTACGAATTGAAGAGTTCACTTTCCCACGCAGAAGTTTGAGAATATTTCCCCTAACAAGTCGTCGCTGGAAAGCTTGCCGGTTATCGCGCTTAACTGCGCCTGGGCAAAGCGCAAATCTTCGGCTACCAGTTCAAGTGATGATTGAGCATCAATGTGTTGCAATCCAGATTCGATAAGCTGTTTAGCCTCTGCCAAGGCTCGAAGATGCCTTTCTCTGGCGATGAAGACGCTTTCCTCTGCGGCATTAAAACCAATAAGGTCTTTTAAGTGACTTCTAAGCAAATCGACACCAATTCCTTTTTTGGCAGAGAGACTAATAGTGGGAATAGTCAGGTCGGAAAATTTGACACTGCTTATACTAGCTTGTTCATTCTTGAGTAAATCGATCTTATTGAAAACGAGAGTGGTGTTTTGTAGGCAAGCAAGATCATTAATCGACTTATCAGTCAGTAATACCAAGGCTGCCAACAACTTTTCCACACTTTCTTCGGCCTCGGTTTTGTCTACTATCAACAGAATTTGGTCGGCTTGTTCTATCGCTGTTTGCGCCCTGCGCAAACCTTCTTGTTCTACCACGTCGTCACTAAATCGTAGACCGGCCGTATCCACTATATGCACTGGCAGCCCGTCGATATTAATTTCTTCTGTTAGCAAATCGCGCGTTGTACCCGGAATATCCGTTACTATTGCACTAGGCAGGCCAGACAGAGCGTTTAATAAACTGGACTTACCAACATTCGGTTTGCCCGCGATCACTACGTTTATTCCTTCTTTGAGAAGGGCCCCCTGTTGTGCCTGGGCAAGCGTTGTATTCAGTGAGTCCAAAATTGAGACTAAGGATTCCCGGACTTTATTGTCAGAGAGGAAATCAATGTCTTCATCGGAAAAATCTATGCTTGCTTCAACATGGACTCTTGCCGCGATTAGTTGGTGCAAAAGGATTTGAATTTTGTTGGAGAATTCTCCCTGTAAAGTTCGCATGGCAGACCGCGCGGCCTGCTGCGAGCTGGAATCGATGAGGTCTGCTATGGCCTCAGCCTGCAATAGATCAATCTTGTTATTGAGAAACGCCCGCTCCGAGAATTCACCAGGAGTTGCCAATCTGGCATCTAATTGCAATACACGGCTTAGTAGCGCTTTCTGTACATAGATGCCACCATGACCTTGCAGTTCGAGCACATCTTCACCAGTAAAAGAATTTGGGGCGGAGAAGTAAAGGGCTATGCCTTGATCAATGCACTGACCCTCAAGGCCTAGAAAATTCGCAAAGTGAGCGTGTCGCGCCGTAGGGGTGAAACCAAGAACCTTTTCACTTATACCCAAAGAGTCTGGCCCGGATACTCTCACTATACCAACACCCGACCGACCGGGCGCGGTCGCGATGGCACAGATCGTGTCAGTATCCAATTGAGGCATGATGACTCATGTTCATTTATCGAGTTCCTAGTCTCCAGAACAACTAAACGAAAACTAGCTCGCCTTTTTCGCTTCGTAAGCGGCTTCAATTTTTCGTGTGATATACCACTGCTGCAATATACCAAGCGCACCATTGGTTAACCAATAAAGAACCAGACCTGCTGGAAACCACAGAAACAACACGGTCATCATAATTGGCATCATCCTCATCACCTTGGCCTGCATGGGGTCAGCCGGGGCTGGGCTCAGTGTGGTTTGCAAATACATAGTTGCACCCATAAGCAAAGGCAAAATGAAGAATGGGTCGCGTACTGACAAATCGCTTAGCCAAAGCATAAAGGGCGCATGCCTAAGCTCTACACTTTCCAACAGAACCCAGTACAAGGCAATAAACACTGGCATCTGCACCAGCATAGGCAAGCAGCCACCCAGGGGATTTATTTTTTCTTTCTTGTACAAATCCATAGTCGCCTTTTGCATTTTCATCTTATCGTCGCCGTAACTCTCTTTCAGTTGTTGCATCTTGGGCATGAGTCGGCGCATTCCTGCCATGGACCGGTATTGGGTTTCTGATAACTTATAGAAGACTGCTTTCACTACCACGGTAAGCAAGATGATAGAAATGCCGTAGTTACCGACGACTGAATTAATACGGGACAATAGCCAGTAGATGGGGCTGGCGATAAACCAAAGAAAACTGTAATCGATGGTTTTATCTAAACCTGGAGATATATCTCTAAGGACATACTGATCTTTTGGGCCAGCATAATATTGAATAGTGTGAGTTCCATTCTCACCCGCCAGCACGTTGAAAGCACTGCTGGTGAATTCACCGTAGTATTGATTGTTACCGTTTTTCCGCGTGGTATATCGGTTTGTCGTGCTTACCTCGGGCACCCAGGCGGTGATGAAGTAATGTTGACTAAAACCCATCCAACCGCCGCTGGTTTCTAGCGTCGAGCTGCCATTATCGTCGATGTCTTCGAATTCAATTTCGATGTAGGGGTCATCGGTAACGGTAGTAACAAAGCCAAGATATGTTCTGCCAAAACCACCCGCGTCGCTTGGATCGTCGAAGGCATCTCGTTTTATCTGACCGAAAGCGTTTGCCTGCCAGTTTGTAGTTGATTTGTTGTTTACGATAAAGCTTATATCTATCAAGTAACTATCTCGATGGAAACGATAGCGCTTGATTATCTCAACGCCAGATTCGGTTGTGGTTGTTAGATCCACATCCAGGTGGTCAGCAGAATCGCTCAATGTATAGATATTGGCAGTTGACCTATAGACAGCGCGGCCTTGGTTGTCGACACCGTTCGTGCCGATTAAACCGCTTTGCGCTATGTATTCCCTGCCAGCCTGGCTGTCCAGCAGCACAAAGGGGTCATCTGCAACATCTATTTGTTTCAGATAGAGGGGTAGTGCGAGATAAACCATGTCTCCACCGACTGGGTTTATTCGAACTTCAAGGGTGTCGGTATAGACCGAAATTAGTTGTTCAGAAACGTCTGTGCTGGCCAGTTGTGAGTTATTTGTCGGAGCTGCCGCTACCGCACCATCGGGTTCGGTTGCCAGCGCGACAGGCACGGCGGTGGGTATATCACTTGACGAATCTGTGGCAATGTCCGCAGCATTGTCTCTCCCAGGTATCTGCGGGATTTCCAGGCGCGATGAACTGCCATCGTCGATTGTGGGTGGGTAATCTTCTTGCCACGCCAACAACAATAAATAGGTGATAATCGCCAAAGACGCGTAGAGGGCAAATCTTGTTAAATCCATGTTGTCCTGCTTACTTAGACCAATGGCCTTTAGAGCCATGGCTTTCAGGAACGGGGTCATAGCCCCCTTCATGAAAAGGGTGACAGTTGCAGATCCGACGAACCCCAAGCCAGGATCCTCGCAATGCGCCGTGAATTTGTATTGCCTCTTTGGTGTATTGAGAACAGGTGGGGTGGAATCGGCATTGATTGCCGATGAGCAAACTCAGACTAGACTGATAAAAATTGATAAGCCGAATAAGGTATTTGTCCAACATGATAGCTGTTTGCCTGCTGCCTTTAGTTTGAAAGCGCCGTACACTTTCGCTTACTGTCCAAGTCTCGCCACAAAGATTCTATAGTGTCCTTCAGCTGTTTGTTGTTCAGTTTATCAGCATCCTTTCTTGCCAACACAACTAAGTCAAGCTCGTTTAATGGCACCGCATTGAGGCGAAAAGTGTTTCGAAGTTGACGTTTTACCCGATTACGTTGTACTGCCAAAGAAATGTTTTTCTTTGCGAGAACCAAACCTAATCTGGAATTCGGCCTGTCGTTATGCATAGCCAACACGAGAAAATGGCGACGGGAGACTTTGAACCGGGCCTTGCTGAAAACAGCTTTATAATCAGCGGCATTTAGCAATCGTGAAGTTTTAGGAAAACCGAACTCAGCCACGCTTCGTTCTCTCATTTCATTTGATTGCTAAACCACTGAACAGCAGGGAAGGCGGAAATTATGCTGAAAGTTTGGCGCGTCCTCTAGCGCGGCGCCTCTTGATAACCAGACGACCGCCCCTGGTTGCCATACGCGCTCTAAATCCGTGGGTTCGAGCTCGCTTTAATACGCTGGGCTGAAATGTTCTTTTCATATCAATTTATCCGATTCTTCGATCGCAAACCAAATAATAATCGGTTCGAAAACGGGATCGCGGATTCTAGTGGTTTTGTCGTCAACATGCAATACACTGGGCAATATTTATACAGGATTTCAGGGTGGCAGCAAGACGCAAAAACCGGGTAGGCGTGGCAAGGAACCGGCAACTCATTCCATACAGAATTTAGTCACAAGTTATCCACAGTTTTGTTATCAACAGCTGTTAAATTTTGCTGTGAATAGTTGTGTTTTTTCACTCGGGTTTTTTCAAGGGAAAGTCTTTAAGCTATTGAATTATATAAAAATAAAATCATTCGAAAAAGCAGACTTTGAGCTGATAGCTGGTGGATAACTCTCTCCCTTGTGGTTAGAATTGTAGCTGGTTTTACTAAAAATAATAATTCATGTAGGCAAGAAAAACGTGGCCGTAGCAATCTGGCAGGAATGCATCGACTGTCTAAAAGCAGAATTACCGTCTCAGCAATTTAATACCTGGATAAGACCACTTCATGTCGAACTGGAGTCGGCTGTTTTGCGTGTATTTGCTCCCAATCGATTTATTCAGGACTGGGTCAAAGGGAAGTTTCTTCAACGCATAAACCAGATTGTGGATGAAGCGAGTGGCGAGGCTGTCGAGGTGAGGCTGGAAGTTTTTAGTAGAGACGCAATTGAACGAGCACCAGGTTCGATTTCACAGAAACTACAGGCGAAGACAACAGTGCCTGACCAGACTCTTCACTCTCAAGTTACACCTATTGTAGAGCAAAAAATTTCCAGCCCACGAATGGAGGCAGAAACGGAACGCCGGAATGTTGATATCGTAATCGAAGGCAAACTCAGGCATAGAGGAGCCTTAAACCGAGAAAACACATTCGATAACTTTGTCGAGGGAAAATCAAACCAGCTTGCCAGAGCGGCGGCTATACAGGTTGCCGAAAATCCAGGTGGCGCCTATAACCCACTATTTATATACGGCGGCGTAGGGTTAGGAAAGACTCACTTAATGCATGCTATTGGTAACTATTTGGTGGCAAAAAAGCCAGTTGCGAAAGTCGTCTACCTGCATTCGGAAACCTTCGTCGCGACCATGGTGACGGCTCTACAACTCAATGCCATTAATGAATTTAAGCGATTTTACCGTTCTGTCGATGCCCTGCTGATTGACGATATTCAGTTTTTTGCAGGAAAAGAGCGCTCACAGGAAGAATTTTTTCATACCTTTAACGCGCTGCTCGAAGGGGGCCGGCAAATCATTTTGACCTGTGATCGATACCATAAAGAGATAAACGGTTTAGAAGAACGACTTAAATCCCGGTTTGGTTGGGGTCTAACCGTAGCTGTGGCACCACCAGAACTCGAAACAAGAGCGGCTATTCTTATGAATAAGGCGGCTCTGTGTGACGTGGATCTACCCAATGATGTTGCTATGTTTATTGCCCAGCGACTGAGATCCAATGTCAGGGAATTGGAAGGCGCGTTGAAGCGGGTGATTGCCCATTCCAATTTCACTGGCCAGAAAATTGACCTCGAGCTCATAAAGGAGGCACTTCGCGACTTATTTGCGCTCCAGGAAAAACTGGTGACCATCGATAATATTCAACGGACGGTGGCCGAGTACTACAAAATCAAGATGGCGGACATGCTATCAAAGCGACGTAATCGCTCGGTGGCAAGGCCCAGGCAGGTAGCGATGAGCCTGTCGAAAGAGCTAACCAACCACAGCCTGCCAGAAATCGGCGATGCCTTTGGGGGCCGAGACCACACCACTGTATTGCACGCCTGTAAGCAAGTTAAAAAACTGCGCCACAGCTCAATAGACATACAAGAAGACTACAATAATTTGCTTAGATTGCTATCCAGTTGAGTGCGCATAGCCTAAATCTGATTACAGAAAATAAGGGAAAGCAAAGAAATGCATTTTGTTATTTCACGTGAAGCGCTATTAGGGCCTCTACAGTTGGTTAGTGGCGTTGTTGAAAGAAGACAGACCTTACCGGTGTTGTCCAATGTTTTGCTGGTTTTAAACGGCAGTGAGCTTTCACTCACAGGCACAGACCTGGAAGTAGAATTGGTCGGTCGAGTCATTGTGAGTGAAGCCCACGAGTCAGGCGAAGTTACCGTTCCTGCGCGGAAGCTATTGGATATTTGCAGGTCATTATCGGACGATGCCCTGCTTGAGTTGTCTTTGACAGAGAGCAAACTAACCATTAAGTCCGGTCGTAGTAGATTCACACTCACCACTTTGCCGGCCTCAGAGTTTCCTGGGGTTGACGAAGAACCAAATACTTTTTCGATTAACATGGCTCAGAGCAAACTTCGTGGATTGCTTGATAACACCAGTTTTGCCATGGCTCAGCAAGACGTGCGCTACTACCTAAATGGCATGTTACTTGAGGTGGCTGCTGATTATCTTCGGCTTGTTGCCACAGATGGCCACAGGCTGGCTATGGAAACATTGGACATGAGCAATCCGATTCCCGAAGCACAGCAACTTATTCTGCCCAGAAAAGGCATTATGGAATTGACTCGATTATTGACGGATAGCGACGGGGAGATTTCTCTCACCTTTGGGCAGAACCACATTGGAGCGAGCGTGCCTGCTTTTACCTTTACTTCCAAATTGGTGGATGGGAGATTTCCTGACTATAATCGTGTTCTTCCCAAGGGAGGCAACAAGGTGGTGATCGGCGATTGCCAGGAATTACGCCAGGCTTTTTCGCGGGCCTCTATTCTCTCGAACGAGAAATACCGCGGGATTCGAGTTATGTTATCTAACGGAGAGCTCAAAATTCTGGCGAATAACCCTGAACAGGAGGAAGCAGAAGAAATAGTATCCGTTGACTATGAAGGAGACTCATTGGAAATCGGCTTTAATGTGAACTATCTAATAGATGTTCTCGCTACTCTGAGTAGCAAGAAGGCGAGGATTACCCTATCGGATTCTAATAGCAGCGCATTGCTGGAGGCGGAAGAGGGCAGCGATGCTTTGTACGTCGTCATGCCAATGCGCCTCTAGTTGTTTATTCACTCCAAGGCATAAGCGCGACTCGTTTCATGAGCATTATCCGAAGGCTCACTGTTTCCGACATGCGGAACATTCATCAACTCGATATTGAGCCGTCATCCACAATTAATGTCCTCCATGGTGAAAATGGCTCGGGAAAGACCAGCGTGTTGGAAGCAATCCATCTGCTTGCCAGTGGACGATCTTTTAGAACGAACAAGCTAATCCCCCTTATAAATAGCCAAGAAGAGGAGGTGATTGTCTTTGCGGAGCTGGAAGGTGGAAATCAGATTGGTTTAAGCAAGTCTCGTCGGCACAACCACGAACTGAAGTTTCAGTCTGAAAAACAGCGCAACTGGGAAAACGTCGCCAGAGAACTACCTGTTCAGATTCTTAACTCAAACTCCTTTCTGCTTTTGGAGGGTGGCCCCAAGTCTCGAAGACAGTTTTTGGATTGGGGAGCGTTTCACGTGAAACAAAGTTTTGTTGCAAATTGGCGCCGGACTAGAAAATCTATCGCGAACCGAAATCTACTATTGAAACACGGCAGTCCTGATTACGGGGAGATAGCCGCCTGGGACTCAGACCTCTGTCAGTCAGCCAATGATGTCCATAATGCCCGACTTGAATATTTTGGTTCATTCTTGCCGTTATTTGAGGATATCTACCGAAACATGGGTGGCGCGGACGCCGAACTTCTGGAAATCTGCTATGAGCGAGGTTGGGATTCAGACAAAGAGCTAGCTGATGTGCTTCTGGAAAATCGCGGGATTGATGCGCGCTATGGAGCGACTCAAAGCGGACCTCATCGGGCTGATCTGCTGTTTAGGATTCGCAGCAGCAAAGCTGTCGAGATATTATCCAGAGGGCAGCAAAAAATTCTCGTCAGCGCGATGAAGATTGCACAGGGGGTATTGCTAAGCCGAGCACAGAATCGCAATTGCATATTCTTGGTAGATGATCTGCCTTCGGAACTTGATAGTGATAATCGCGCCGCTGTATTTCAGCAACTATTTGAAATGAGGGGACAGGTTTTTGTTACCTGCATGGAGGTTTCAGCGATTCTGGACTCCCTGTCTGCATGCTCTAATGTGGCAAAGTTCCACATGGAACGTGGTACAATAACAGCTTGATTTTTGGCCAAATTGTCCGATATTACGGGAAGCCAGATGATGGCGTCTGCCAACTAAGATCTTGGAGTGGAAGCATGAGTGATGAGCCCAACACCGAATACAATTCCGATAGCATCAAGGTTCTAAAGGGTCTGGATGCAGTAAGAAAAAGACCGGGCATGTATATAGGTGATACCGACGATGGAACCGGATTGCATCACATGGTATTTGAGTTAGTGGATAACTCAGTTGATGAGGCTCTCGCTGGCCATTGTGATGAAGTGAGGGTCGTCATCCATATAGGCGAAACAGTGACGGTATCTGATAACGGGCGCGGAATTCCAACGGAGATGCACAAAGAAGGGGTCTCTGCTGCCGAGGTCATAATGACCGTTCTTCACGCTGGTGGGAAGTTCGACGACAATAGCTACAAAGTGTCTGGCGGTCTCCACGGAGTGGGTGTGTCAGTAGTGAATGCTTTATCCGAAGAATTAAAACTCACCATACGCCGCGACGGCAAAGTGCATGAACAAGATTATGCTCACGGAGTGCCAGTCGCTCCCTTGGCGATGGTGGGAGAAACCACCAGCTCGGGAACAGAGTGTCACTTTAGACCCTCTGGAGATACGTTTTCCAATGTTGAATTTCACTACGATATTTTGGCCAAAAAACTGCGTGAGTTAGCATTTCTTAACGCTGGGGTTGCCATAAGGCTTGTCGATGAGCGTTCAGGGAAGGAAGATCTATTTAAGTACGAGGGCGGTCTAAAAGCCTTTGTTGACTACTTAAATAAGAACAAGATGGCAGTGAATAAGGTATTTTACTTTAACGCTGAACGAGTAGAAGACGGCATAACCGTGGAGGTTGCTTTGCAATGGAACGATTCCTACCAGGAAAACATATTCCCCTACACCAACAATATTCCTCAGCGTGATGGCGGCACACACCTGGCTGGGTTTCGTGGTGCTTTAACCAGGGTATTAAAAAGCTATATTGACAAAGAGTTGGCAAATAAAAAAGGAAAGGAAGTTGTCACATCCGGTGATGATGCCCGAGAAGGTCTAACCGCCATCATTTCTGTAAAGGTGCCAGACCCGAAATTTTCCTCTCAAACCAAAGATAAACTGGTTTCCTCAGAGGTTAAGGCAGTGGTCGAGCAGGAGATGGCCGCTCATTTTAACGACTACTTATTGGAAAACCCGCAAGATGCCAAGTTGATCGTGGGCAAGATGTTAGATGCTGCCCGCGCCCGGGAAGCCGCTCGCAAGGCGAGAGAAATGACTCGCCGCAAGGGAGCATTAGATGTAGCTGGCCTGCCGGGGAAACTAGCCGACTGCCAGGAGAAAGACCCTGCCCTTTCCGAAATATACATAGTAGAGGGTGATTCCGCTGGCGGGTCCGCGAAACAGGGAAGAAATCGTAAAAACCAGGCTATTTTGCCGCTGAAAGGCAAAATTCTAAATGTAGAAAAAGCGCGCTTCGATAAGATGCTCAGCTCGGCAGAGATTGGAACATTGATCAAAGCCTTGGGGTGTGGTATCGGCAACGAGGAATTTGCACCAGAAAATTTGCGCTATCACAGCATAATCATCATGACGGATGCGGATGTAGACGGGTCCCATATTCGAACGCTCCTTTTAACATTCTTTTTCCGGCAGATGCGTGAGCTGATAGAGCGTGGCCATATTTTTATTGCCCAACCACCGTTGTACAAAATTCGCAAAAGCAAACAAGAGCAATATTTGAAAGATGATGGCGAACTTGGTGAATACCAAACCCAAATTGCTCTCGAAGGAGCAAGCCTCCATGTAAATGCCGATGCACCGGGAATTGCAGGGGACGCACTAGAGTCATTGGTTAGTAAGTACAACAACAGTTACGCAATCATTAGCCGCCTGGAAAGCTTGTACCCAACCGAAATCCTCGAAGCGATGATCTTTACCCGTACACTGGCAGAAGAAGATCTGAAGTCAGAAGGAAAAGTAAGAGAGTGGCTCCAAGAATTAGCCACAAAGTTTGCCGAGACCTGCCCGGCTGTGAGTGCCAACTATACGCTGAGCATCACTAAAAATGAAGAGCGCCAGCTATTCCTCCCTGAAGCAAGGCTTAATCTCCATGGCCTCGAAAAGATGTACGGCTTTAGCAGAGATTTCTTCCACTCTGGAGAATACCGGGCTATTACGGATTTAGGGGAAACACTGGATGGCCTTATTGAGGAGGGGGCATTTGTTAAACGAGGTGATAAAACAGAGGAAATTAGTTCTTTCGCAGAGGCAATGGAATGGTTGACGAGCGATGCAATGAAGGGCCATTACCTGCAGCGTTATAAAGGACTCGGTGAAATGAATCCGGATCAGCTTTGGGACACAACGATGAATCCAGAGACAAGGCGAATGCTGCAGGTCACCATTGAAGACGCCATTGGTGCAGACCAACTCTTTAATACATTGATGGGAGATCAAGTTGATCCTCGACGGGAATTCATTGAAGACAATGCGCTGGCGGCGGAAAATCTGGACATATAAATGCTGAGTACCAGGAACTTGTCGGGCTTAACTCTGTTCTACCGGGGGAAAGTATTAGTCAGCCATTTTCATGATCAATTTTGTTAGAGAACGACAATTCGCCTCACGACGGCAAAAACTGACTAATTCCTGCTTCCCCTCACCAGGAGCAGCTAAGCCCAATGAGCCCTTAGCCCAATTCAGCAACAGTTTGACGAACCCAGCTTTCTACAATTTCGGTGAGTTCGCTAGCATCGCGATCAGTGGTTTCTATCTTCTCTCCGATAACAACAGTGATAAGACCAGGTTTCTTTATGAATTCCCGAGCAGGCCAGCAATAACCTGCATTATGAGCGATGGGCACGATGTCGGTTTTTGCGGCAACCGCGAGCTTGGCCCCGCCTCGTGAGAAACGTTTGACCGCACCAAATTGCATGCGACTTCCTTCTGGAAACACGATAACCGAATTGCCCGTTGCCACTCGATCAACGCCTTGGGTTAACAAAGACCGGCCCGCTTCTCTGGGTTTACTTCGATCTATGGCAATCGGCTTAAGCAAACGCATAGACCACCCCCAAAAAGGGATACCCATAAGTTCCTTCTTGAGAATGGGGGAAACCGGAAACACCAGCTTGTAGAAAAGAATGGTTTCCCAGCTACTTTGATGGTTCGCCAAAATGACAACAGGTGATGCAGGAAGGTTTTCAATACCGATGATTTTGTATCGAACACCGCAACACAGTCGGAGCCACTCAAGTATGAAGCCACACCAGACGCTGGCAAAAATATGTCGCCCTTTGGCAGGAAGGAGCGGAAAGAACAAAATAAAAAAAGCAGAGAGAATAACGGTAACTACATAGTAGCCAAGATAGAAAAATGAAGAACGAACCCCGAGCAAGATTTTATCCATCATCTTGCCATACCAGCAGGCGGGAAACAGCAGATGCCAAGTCATCAAAAACAGGGACGTTCAAGGGTTGACCTTGCAAAATTTTTTGCTCGGTGATGCTTCCCTTGCCGGTACGAACCAGGATGGGCATGCAGCCAAACGCAACAGCCGCTTCTATATCCTTTAAGCTGTCCCCTACAAAGAATGAGCCGACAAGTGAGCAGGAAAATTCTTGTTCAATTTGTTGCAATAGGCCAGTTTTTGGCTTTCTGCACTCGCAGTTTTCATCGGGCAAATGTGGACAGTAAAAAATGCCATCAATCGAGCCGCCGGCTTCGTTTACCATGGAGCATAACTTATGATGTATGGAGGATAAGGCTTTGTCACTAAACAACTCCCGTGCCAGGCCAGATTGATTTGTTGCTACAGCTATTTTAAACCCTGCACGGCTCAAGTCCGCAATTGACTTGATGCTTCCTTCGACTGGAACAAACTCGTCAGCCGACTTTATATAGTCATCCGAATCATGATTGATAACACCATCTCTATCCAGCACAATAATCTTCATAGTCACTCGCTCTGGGTAGGTTGAACTAGCCCGAGTGCAAATAGGATATATCGGCCACCTGCATGAAGACATTGCGCAATCTCTTAAGCAGCGCTAGCCGATTAGCCTGAACAGTTTTGTCATCACACATAACCAGTACATCATCGAAGAACTTATCGACAGCATTTTTTAGCTGACAGAGCTCATCCAACCCTTCAACATATTTACCGGAATCAAATAAAGGAGCCACATTTTGCTCTTTAGCACTTAATTCTCGAAAAAGAAGTTTTTCGGCCTCTTCTTCAAAAAGAGAATCATCAACGGAAGGTATCTGAGAGGAATTCGTCACTTTATTCAGTAGATTTGAAACACGTTTATTGGCCGCCGCCAAAGCAGCGGCTTGCTCCAGGCCAGCGAAGTGAGCCACCGCCTGAACTCGGTTATTGAAATCCAGCGGTTTTGGGGGTCCAAGCTCCATCACCGATTGAAACACATTGCTGGAAATACCCTCGTCAATGTACCAACTACGGAAACGCTCCAGCATAAACGCGAAGACTTTATCAGTAGCATCCGGTTGAACCTCGACAGCAATAAAACCTGCTATAGAGGCGTCGATACATTCCATTAGGTCTAAATCCAGTCCATTCTCCACCAGTATGCGCAGCACGCCGATTGCTGAGCGGCGAAGAGCAAAAGGGTCCTTGGAACCAGTAGGAGGCCGCCCTATAGCAAATAGGCCCACGATGGAATCCAGCTTATCGGCTACGGCCAAAATGCTGCCGGTTGGGGTAGATGGCAGGGCATCGCCAGCAAATCTGGGCATATACTGTTCATTAATCGCCGAAACTACCTGTTCTGGCTCGCCGTCATTGCGCGCATAATAAGAACCCATGAGACCTTGTAGGTCGGCAAATTCACCAACCATATTGCTTACCAGGTCACACTTGGAAAGCAGCGCGGCTCTTTCACAGTGGTCCTCGTTCTGGTTTAGTCTGCCAGCAATGAATTTAGCCAGTTTTGCAACTCTCAGACTACGTTCATAAACCGTGCCCAGTGTTTCCTGAAACACGACTTTCTTGAGTTGTTCCAGCCTGCTCTCAAGGGTTCGTTGTTGATCCGTTTCATAGAAAAACTTCGCGTCGGCCAGGCGAGGACGAATTACTCGTTCATTACCCTCTATTAGCTGTACAGGATCATCACTGCGAATATTGCTTACGGTTACAAAATACGGCAGCAACTTTTCTTCTTTATCTACCAGGCAGAAGCACTTTTGATGGGACTTCATGGCAAGCACTAATGCTTCTGATGGTACTTTAAGAAACAATTCCTCGAAATTACCGGTGACAGCCACCGGGAATTCTACCAGGCCAGTTACTTCATCCAACAAAGACTCATCTACCACGGTTATCGCATCCAGTTTCACACCTTCCGCAATTATTAAACAACGGATTAGCTCTTTGCGTTTGCCAAAGTCGGCAATTACATTCCCTGGGTTTTCCAACAAGGATTCGTAGTCCTGTGCATTGTCGATGCGAATACTCTGTGGATAATGAAAGCGATGGCCATAGCTCTCCCGGCCAGATTCAACGCCCATGATAGTCGTCTCTACTACCTCGTTCCCAAATAACATAAGAATCCACTGCACAGGCCTGACAAACTCGTCCCTGGATGATCCCCAGCGCATACGCTTGGGAATGGGCAACTTTGCCAGTGCTGTATCGATGACGCCGGGCAATAGCTCTTGAGTAGTTTTTCCTTGTTGCAAGGAAGAGAACGAGAGCTTTTTAACGCCGTCTTTTTCTGTAGTCATTAATTGGGAGACTGCAACGCCACAAGACCTGGCGAAACCGCGAGCAGCCGGAGTCGGATTGCCATCTGCATCTAAGGTGGCAGTCACAGCAGGACCAAATTTCCTGGTTACTTTATCTGCCTGGCTCGCGTCAAGATCAGAAACCACCAGGGCCAATCTTCGGGGAGTGGCAAAAGACCTCACTTCGGCATAGGCCAACGATTCTTCTTTAAGGCCGTCGACAACACCGGTCTGAAAAGATTTCAGCAAATTGCCCAGTGCTTTCGGAGGCAGCTCTTCAGTGCCAACTTCTACCAAAAAATCTTTTTTTGACATGGCTATTTTTCCAAAAATTCCCGGCGCAGCTCTTCGCTTGCCAATGGAAAGCCAAGTTGTTTTCGACTCTCGAAATAGACTTCCGCTACCGCGCGAGCCAGAGTTCTGACGCGAAGGATAAATCGTTGTCGCTCTGTCACTGAAATCGCATTCCTCGCATCAAGCAAATTGAAATAATGGGATGCTTTTAAAACCTGCTCATACGCAGGAAGTGCAAGTGCGCTTTCGATAAGAGTCTGGCATTGACGTTCGCAATCAGCAAAATTTTGAAATAGAACATCTATACTGGCATGCTCAAAATTGAATACAGACATTTCTACTTCATTCTGTTTAAAAACATCGCCGTAGGTAACCACGCCATCTGGACCGTCTGTCCAAACGATGTCATAAATGCTATCGACCCCTTGCAAATGCATGGCGATTCTTTCAATGCCGTAGCTTATCTCGCCACTGACCGGATAACACTCAAGCCCGCCTACTTGCTGAAAATAGGTAAATTGAGTCACCTCCATACCGTTTAGCCACACTTCCCAACCCAGGCCCCATGCGCCCAGGGTCGGTGACTCCCAATTATCTTCAACAAATCGTACATCGTGGATAGACATATCAATTCCCAGAGAACGCAGTGAAGCCAGATAGAGTTCCTGAATATTCCAGGGAGAAGGTTTTAATATCACCTGAAACTGATAATAGTGCTGAAGACGATTGGGGTTCTCCCCATAACGACCATCTGTCGGCCTTCGGCAAGGCTGAACATAGGCGGTAGTCCATGATTCAGGGCCGATAGCACGCAAGAAAGTCGCAGGATGAAAGGTTCCTGCACCTACTTCCATGTCCAAAGGTTGCATGATGACGCAGCCCTGAGCTGCCCAAAATTGTTGCAAGGAAAAAATGAACTCTTGAAACGTGCCGCTGTCCGACTTTGTGTTCACGCGCTGGCCGATTTACTTGGGTAATGTTGATTGCTTGTAAGTATGGTAAATGACTGGGAAGCTAAAGGCTTGTAATTATCCTCGATTATAGGTAACTAATCTACCTACAGCCTAGATAAGAACTGACTTTCGGGAGTTCGCATGATTGTGTCTGATGCGGAATTGTGCTTCCATTTCCAGAGCCGGAAAACTAATTCCCTATTCCAAGAGAGACATTACTATCGCTACATTCAAGTATTTTTTCTTGCTTACTTTTCTCGCTATAACTGCCCGATTGCCCTTGCGCGTTCTTTATGGAATGGCGGCAATGTGGGGATCAGTGCTTTTCATCATGCCTAACCGGGCCAGAGACACGACGCTAAAAAATTTGCGAGCGTGCTTTCCTAGGCTAAGCGATAAAGAAATAGGAAAACTGGCCAAAGGAAGCCTTTGCAGCACCGCCAGCACCGCCATGGAGATGGGGAAGGCATGGTTGTTACCCCTTGAGAAGACATTTTCCCTCGTTACCGAGACAGAAGGTTTCGAGGAATTCCACGCCGCAGTTGCTGAACAACAAGGCATCATCTTGCTGGTCCCTCATTTAAGCAATTGGGAAATTTTCGGTATCTATACTTGCAGAGACATAGATTCTACGTTTATGTATCAGCCTCCCAAATTACCTGCCCTTGATCGTCTGTTGCAATACACACGCTCCAGAGGAGGTATTAAGCTGGCGCCCACCGACCGAAAAGGCGTAGCACTGTTGTTGAAGGCATTGCTGGCAGGCGAGCTTGTAGGAGTGCTTCCCGATCAAGTACCAAACGACGAGGGAGGGCAATTTGTTGACTTTTTTGGTGAGAAAGCACTCACCATGACCCTCGTGAGCAAGCTGATCACAAAGTCCAGGGCGAGAGTGTTTTGCGGATTTGCCAAACGGCTACCCAAGGGGAGGGGCTTTAGACTAATAATTCGAGAGGCAGATCAGCAGATATACAGCGACGATTTAACCACGTCAGTACTAGGCTTGAATCAATCTGTAGAGCAATGTGTTCTGATGGCAGTGGAGCAATACCAGTGGGAATATAAACGGTTTCGGCGTCGCCCCGATGGGGAAAGGTTTTACTAAATTTGTCTTAGGTGGTCACCCGAGCTGCAAGCCGAACTAATGCGCCCAGAACTTGAAATTCTAAACTCTAAAGAAATGCCGATATGCAGGTGCCAGGTTTTAAGTGATCAGCTAGAGAACGAAATCGCTATCTTTTCCAGAACATGGGAGTAAACAAAACCAATAACGTAAAAATCTCCAATCGCCCAAGCAACATAGCGAAACACAAAATCCATTTCGCTGTAGCGGAAAGATCACCATAGGTGGCGGCAACATTAGCCAAACCGGGACCCAGGTTGTTGATACATGCTCCAACAGCGCTGAAGGCGGTAATAATATCCATCCCGGTGGCAAGCAATGCCAATAGCATGGCCATAAAAGCCATTACATAAACGGCAAAGAAACCCCATACTGACTCAACCACACGGTCGGGCACGGGGTTGCGGCCTAGTTTGATTGGAATGACCGCTCGAGGATGTATTAAGCGCTGCACTTCTCTTAAGCCCTGTTTGAAGATCAATAGAATGCGTATAACCTTCATGCCACCGCCAGTTGATCCAGCGCAGGCACCGATGATGGCTGCATACAGCAGCATATAAGGTAGAAACAAAGGCCAGGAGTTAAAATCAGCGGTGGCGTATCCGGTTGTCGTTGCAAACGACACGACTTGAAAGACAGCCTTTATCGTCGATTCGAAAATGCTCGGGTAAGTGTCTGAGAAATAGAGAATAGAAACTGTAACGATCGATACAGAAACTAGAATAAAGGCATAGAACTGAAATTCAGGGTCAGTAAAGTAATGCCGCAACTGACGTCTTTGCCAGGCCGTGAAGTGAAGCGCAAAATTAACACCGGCAATGACCATAAAGACAATCGCTACCATGTCCACCGCAGGGTTATCGAAATAACCCATACTTTGGTCATGAGTGGAGAAGCCGCCGATAGCAACAGTTGTGAAGCTGTGGCTTATCGCGTCGAATAGATTCATTCCAGCTATCCAATAGGCCAGGGCACACACCACTGTAAGAGTCAGGTAGATGTACCACAATGCCTTGGCCGTTTCCGCCAATCTTGGAACCAGCTTATTATCTTTTACAGGACCTGGGCTTTCTGCACGATACAATTGCATGCCCCCTACTCCCAGCATGGGAAGCAAGGCCATCGCCAAAACGATAATACCCATGCCCCCTAGCCACTGTAGCTGCTGCCTGTAGAACAGGAGTGATTTGGGCAGTTTGTCCAAACCTGAAATTACCGTAGCACCAGTTGTAGTCAAGCCAGATAATGATTCAAACACAGCATCGGTTATTGATAACTCCACCGCTGAGGAGAAGATGAAGGGCAGGGACCCCACCGTGCCTAGAACAGCCCAGAATAAGGTAACTACCAAGAAACCATCTCGTGTTCCCAATTCGGCGCGGGAGCGAAGAGTCGCTAACCACATTAGAAAACCAAGACTAAAAATGATGAATAGCGAGTTTAGAAAAGTGCTCGCCATGCCGTCTCCGTAAATGAAGGAAACGATCAAAGGAGGCAAGTTACCCAGTACGCTGAATAGCATGAGCAAGATGCCTAATATTCTTATGATGATTGAGGCATGCATAGTTTTGGCAGCGTCTAAAAAAAGCTAAAGCCCACTTGGAACAACCGTTCTACTTCGGGAATTCTTTTCCGGTCAACAAGGAATAAGATCACATGATCATCGGGCTCTACCACTGTGCTGTCATGGGCAATCAGTACTTCATCGTTTCTAACAATGGCGCCGATGGTTGTACCTTCAGGCAAGTCGATTTCCTCAATGGCCCGCCCAACGACCTTAGATGACGCTTGATCTCCGTGGGCTATCGCTTCCATAGCCTCTGCGGCACCCCTGCGTAAGGAATGCACATTGACCACATCGCCTCGGCGAACATGAGTTAACAGGCTGCCAATAGTTGCTTGCTGTGGCGATATGGCGATATCTATTTCTCCACCCTGTACCAGATCTACATAAGCCGTGTTGTTAATCAGAGTCATCACTTTTTTTGCACCCAGTCTTTTTGCCAGGAGAGAAGACATGATGTTTGCTTCGTCGTCGTTTGTCAGGGCCAGGAAGACATCGGTGTCAGCAATATTTTCTTCAATTAGTAATTCCTGCTGCGACGCCTCGCCATTTAAAATAATCGCCTGGCCAAGCGATTCAGATAAAAAAGTACAACGCGCCGGGTTCCTTTCGATAATCTTTACCTGGTAGCGGTCCTCAACACTTTCGGCTAAACGCATGCCAATATTCCCGCCCCCGGCGATCATTAACCGCTTATAGGGCTTATCCATGCGCCGCAATTCACTCATGCAGGCGCGAATATCTTTCTGCGCAGCGACGAAAAATACCTCATCATCTGCTTCGATCACTGTCGTGCCCTCTGGAATAATTGGTCGGTCTTTACGAAAAATGGCTGCCACGCGAGTGTCAACTGAAGGCATATGCTGCCGTAGTAATCTAATTTCCTGCCCTACCAGAGGGCCACCGTAGTAGGCTTTCACGGCAACCAATTGAACCTTGCCGTCGGCAAAATCCAGAACCTGCAATGAGCCGGGCAAATCAAGCAAGCGTTCAATGGCGCTGGAAACAATCAGCTCCGGGCTTATTACTGTGTCCACCGCGATACCGTGTTGACCAAACAGCTTGTCGCTAATGAGATAGGATGAGGCACGAATCCGACAAATTTTTTTTGGTGTTTGAAAAAGAGAATAAGCGACCCGGCAGGCCACCATGTTAGTTTCGTCACTTTCTGTTACGGCAATGATCATATCCGCGTCTTGACCACCCGCTCTTTCGAGGACATCGGGCAGTGATGGATGTCCTGTGATTGCGCCAATATCAATATGATCTTTAAGTTCGCGGAGTTTCTCGGTGTTGGAATCAACCACCGTAATATCATTGGCCTCATTCGCCAAAGTTTCGGCTAGAGTGTTGCCAACCTGGTTGGCGCCGAGGATTATTATTTTCATGCTGGCCTTACTGTAGTGATCACACTTGTTGTTCTAAAAATTCTACGCAATACTTTTTCGTAACACCGAGTAGAAAAAACCATCCGGGCCTGAATTTGTGCCGGGCAAGAGTTGCCTGCCAAAGGTGCATTCTACTCCCCAATCGGCCACTATGGCTTCATATTTAGCGCTATCCGATGAATCCAGAAAGCGCTTTATGATCTGTTCATTTTCCTGGCGTAACAAAGAACAAGTGGTATACAGCAATAGCCCCCCTGGCTTGAGACATGCCCACAAATTGCTTAGGAGACGGAGCTGAATTTGCGCTAATTTTTCAATGTCTGACGGTTTTCGAAGCAATTTGATATCGGGGTGTCGTCTAATTGTCCCTGTGGCAGAACAAGGGGCATCCAGGAGAATGCGGTCAAAATATTTTCCATCCCACCATTGCCCGATATCTCCGGCGTCAGCTTTTACCAAATTGGCCTGTAATTGTAGCCGTGTCAGGTTTTCTTGAATGCGGTCAAGTTTTGACTGATCTTTATCTATCAACGTCATGCTGGTTAGCGAACACTCACTTTCAAGCATGTGACAAGATTTTCCGCCTGGAGCGGCACAGGCATCCAGCACCCTTTGTTCCGGCTCCAGCTTTACTAAATCAGGAACCAATTGCGAGGCCTCGTCCTGGACGCTGAGCCTGCCTTCAGCAAAACCAGGAATATCGCTAACAGCACCAGGTTTTTCCAGATAAACTGCCGAATCGCTTAGTGCACCCGGCATGGCCACAATAGTCTCTTGGGCCAGTAGCTCCAGATAGTGAGTCCTGGAATTTTGCTTGCTGTTGACTCGCAGAGTCATAGGCGGCCGTTGATTACTGTTTCGGAAAATCTCCTCAGCGTGATTCGGCCATTGACTAAAAATTTCAGATTCAAGCCAGTTGGGAAACGAAAATAGCCGGGCCGCCTCTTCAGAAAACAGCGCTTGTTCCAATTCTTCTTTGTTTCTCTGAAAACCTCTTAAGACTGCATTTACTAATCCCTTTGCCCAGGGCTTTTTAAAAACTGTAACAGCCGAGACGGATTCGTTGATTATTGCATATTCAGCCACTTCCAGTTCCCGTAGTTGATACAGCGCACAAATCATCAGGCATTTCAGATCAACATCTTGTTTCTTCAATGCCTTGTTGAGCAATTTGTCAAGCAAAGATTCAAGCAAGAAGAACCAGCGACAGCAGCCATAACTGCTTTCCTGTATCAGGTTGAATTCAGGATGGTCCCGGTGCTTACTGAGTTGCGTAGTCAGTGAGCCACGATTGGCAAGCAGGTCACTCAAAATCTTTGCGACTATGGCTCTGCTATTTGAACTATTCATGTTAGAGAATGTTCTACAGAAGTAAATTGTCTGCCTGCTTTAAAAAAATCTGGTCGTGAATTACCAATTGCTTGCACTGTGGCTGGGCTCTTTCCTGAAAGTTGAACACGAAGTACTTCGAGTGCAGAGGAACCGCTGCAAACAATAAAGTGCTTTTTGTCGACAAAAACAATGCTGCCAGGAGCTGACCGATAGCTGTTATTACAAATTCTGGCTTCTATAATTCTAAGGCGATGTGTGCCCAAAAAGGTATAGGCGGGGTTTCTGCCAATGCCTGCTCGTATTTGTCTATCAATATGTTCGGCGGAAAGATTCCAGTCAATGAGGGCTTCGGATTTTGCTAATTTGGTGGCGTAGCAACTTTCAGAATCCACTTGAATTAAGGCGTTTCTGCGAAACTCTTGTAGGTTGTCGAGTGTTCGTAGCAGCGCTGTCTGCCCTGCTTTCGTCAGTTTCTCTTCCAGGTCCAGGCGGTTGTCCCCAGGTTTGATCTCTACAGTTTCCTTATCGAGCATTGCACCTGTATCAAGCCCTTCATCCATCTGCATAATAGTAACACCCGACACCTTGTCGCCAGCTAGCAGCGCTCGCTCAATTGGCGCCGCACCACGCCATCTTGGTAACAGAGATGCATGCACATTTATACAGCCAAATCTAGGCACATAGAGAATGGACTTTGGAAGAATTAGTCCGTAAGCAACAACTACCCATAAATCGATACGCAGCGCGGCCTGTAGCAACACTTCTTCAGCAGATTTTAAACTAGCGGGTTGAAAGACGGGAAGAGAATACTTTTGCGCTATTTGTTTAACGGCGCTTGCTTGTAATTTCTTCCCCCGGCCGGATGGCCGGTCGGGTTGTGTATAAACAGCCACTACCTCTTGTCTGGCATCCAACAGTGCCTGCAAATGGGCAGCAGCAAAAGCAGGTGTTCCTGCAAAACAGATCCGCATTTTATCCATGGTCTCAGGCAGACTTCTTACGCTCTTTTTCGAGCTTGCTGCGAATCCTTTGTCTTTTTAATGTGCTGAGGTAATCGACGAATAGTTTACCATCGAGATGATCAATCTCATGCTGTATGCAGGTGGCCAGGATACCCTGCGCCGTGATTTCAAATTTTTCACCGCTGATTTCTTGTGCAGTGGTCTTAACCGACCGCGGGCGCGAGACAGTTTCGTAGAAGCCAGGCACCGAGAGGCAGCCTTCGTCGTATTCGGACAGTTCGTCTTCTAAAACCTCAAATTCTGGATTAATAAATACTTGAGGACTATCCTTATTTTCCGATACGTCGATTACCAGCAGTCGTTTATGGATGTTCACCTGAGTAGCGGCAAGCCCAATTCCTTGTGCTTCGTACATGGTCTCAAGCATATCTTCGACCAAGATGTTGAGACTTGCGTCGAAAACGGTAACGGGTTCAGCTATTTTCCTTAGTCTGGAGTCGGGAAATTCCAGAATTTGTAAAATTGACATCGTCTCAAAAACCCACGGAAATGGTGTAATGCGCAGTAGGCGACTGCTCTTAGTACAATTATAGCGTATCGCTGCCCTATCAATTCAATGCTTTTTGGCACGGAATACTAATAATGAAAAACCTGGGAATTGGACAACTGGTTTTGGCCTTGGCCCTGAGTATTACCGGCTTGAGCCCATCGATGTCTGCCAATGGCCAGACAGACCTGCTTGTGAATGATTATCCCAGCAGCTACCTGGTGCAGGAAAATGACAGCTTATGGAATATCGCGAGCCAGTTCTTGCAAAATCCTGAACGTTGGCCGGAGATATGGCAACCTGACGAATATTTGGACAATGCTGAGCTTATTTACCCAGGTGACAGGCTTAAGCTCAGTGTGCTGGGTGGAACGCCGCGTATCTTCGTGCAAAGAGGGGATAGAAATGTCGCCAGAATCACTCCCCAGGTTCGAGAAGAACAACTGCAAAGTGCACTTCCAGCAATCCCTTCGAAAGCTATTGCGACTAGTTTTACCAAGAATCGCATCATTAGCCAGGCCACATATGACGCCGCACCATACATCGTGTCCAATATTGGCGACAATCTCGTTATAGGCACAGGGGATGTGATATTTGTCCGCGGTACCTTTCTGACGGGGGCCAATTCGTTTGAGATTTACCGCCTCGGTCGAACTTATCTCGGGGATGGGATAAATAGAAACCGCGTTTTTGGTCTGTTGGGTACCACTGACGAGGAAGTACCAGGCTTGGAGGTCGAATATTTGGGTTTCGCCAGCATCATCGAGAACCTCGCTTCAGACATAAGAAAGATGCTTGTTAACAATAGTAGCAAGGGAATACGGGTTGGTGACCGCTTACTAATTAGAGAAGCGTCCAACATCGGTGCCACTATTTTTCCAACTGAACCGGCTGCCCGCCTGTCTGGACAAATCGTCGCTTTCCTGGGGGCCGAAACTTTGGCTTCGCAATTGGATACGGTGGTTATAGATTTGGGCCTGGAAGACAGTCTGGCAGTTGGTGATATATTGTCAATTCAACAAGCCAGCACCCAAATGACGGATGCTGTTGAAACAGAGCGAATGTCATTGGGCGAAAGGATGCACACTATTTTTAGTCGAGACAGCCTGACTATGCCAGGCAATGACATAGGAACCCTTCTAGTCTATAAGATATTCGAAAAACTCAGCTATGCAGTAATACTCTCCAGCACCCAGCCTGTCGAGCTCCACCACGAGGTTGTTAGTCCATAGTTAAGTCTTTCGATTTTACTCGACTAGACTATGGCAGTAGTGAACTGTGTGTTTCTCGACTGAGCTAAATAGCAAGAAATTGCTTCCTCACAATGGCCGAATAACTATGTCGGTTCGAAACTAGCTGCCCCATTGATCACGGATGAACTATGGACCTGGAAATCTGTCAGCAATACTTACGGATATTTCACAGCCATTCAGTCGGCGTTTCAGTTTTCTCCAGATTATTAAAAGAATTTGGAACACTGCGAAGGCTAGTGAGCCTTTCCGAATCGGCGTTATCTGCTCTAGGCCTTAGTTGCGGTCAAATAGAGACAGTCCTCAGCCCGGTCTCTTCTGTTGGGGTTGAAAAGCAGATTGATGCCGACCTTGAATGGAATAGCAGGCCAGAGAACTCTATTGTTTACTACGAAGACGAAGACTATCCAAAACTGCTTCAAGAAATAGATTCAGCCCCGCCGTTGCTTTATGTAACAGGATCCCTCTCCACGTTGGCTGCGACAAACTTTTCCATTGTCGGCAGTCGCAAGGCGTCCAGTTATGGCAGGCGAAATGCCTACTGGATTGCGCAGGAACTCAGTGCCGCAGGACTGCAAATATGCAGCGGCCTCGCCTTGGGCGTAGATACCCAGGCACACAGGGGTGCCTTGGATAGTAACGCGACCACAATAGCAGTGATGGGCACCGGTGCTGACAGAATCTACCCTGTCACCAATGCCGGACTGGCAAAAAGGATTAGTGAAAATGGCGCGTTGGTATCTGAATTTCCATTGGGCGTTGCACCCAGGGCGGAAAATTTTCCCCGCAGGAATCGCATTATAAGTGGTCTTAGTCTGGGTACTCTAGTGGTGGAGGCAAATGCCAGAAGCGGTTCCCTGATTACATCTCGCTTTGCAATGGAACAGAACCGTGAGGTTTTCGCTTTCCCTGGCCCGATAACCAACCAACAGTGCCGTGGCTGCCATCATCTGATTAAGCAGGGTGCCAGCTTAGTAGAAGAGCCCGTTGATATTCTGGAGGAGTTAGGAATCAACCACCCCTTGGTATCCGCAGAGAATAGCGGTATTAAAGCTGTGAAAAATCAGGCGCCGAGTCTGTCTGCGAAGGGCCGGCTTGTGCTGAACACAATTGGCGATCAAGGCAGTCTCTTCCAGTCGATTCTTGATGACAGCAAGCTGGATGTCCAGGAACTCAATCTGCACTTGATGCAGTTGGAGATGGCGGCTTTGATTTACCTGGAAGGAGGACGTTACTATCGGGTTTGTTAGTTTTCTTGCATAGACTAGCGGTCTGATGTAGTTTCCTTCTTTCGCCAAATTCCAGGATTCAACAACCATGAGCAGTCCATTTGTAGCCATTCTGATGGGATCCGAGTCTGACTTCACTATCATGCAATCTGCTGCCGATATATTGAAGAAATTACAGATTAACTACGAAATTAAAATCACTTCTGCTCATCGAACGCCCAGTATTACCCAAGCCTATATCAGCGATGCTGAAGCGAGAGGTTGCAGGGTATTTATTTCGGGTGCGGGCCTGGCGGCACACCTCGCGGGCGCTACGGCGGCCCATACTATCAGGCCAGTCATAGGTGTGCCCATCGATTCTGGGCCATTGAGTGGATTGGATGCACTACTGGCAACTGTGCAGATGCCCGCTGGGATTCCCGTGGCCACAGTAGCAATAGGTAAAACAGGTGCGAAGAATGCGGCCTATTTGGCTGCGCAAATTCTGTCACTGGCCGATTCGGACCTAGCTGGAAGAGTTAAGGCTGAGCGTATCGCCAACGGTGAGAAAGTCCAGGCCCAAGATCAGGCGTTGCAGGATTCACTCAAATAAGATGACCTGATTAGGGCAAAGGCAAGCCCTTATTCAATAATCGCCCAACAAGTGAGACCATCCTGCGAACAAGCTAAACCTATGAACAAGCTAAACCTACAGATAGCTTGCCAGAATCTGGAGCAGGGCAAGCTTATTGCTTACCCAACTGAAGCGGTTTGGGGCCTGGGTTGCGACCCCCAAAATGCGAAGGCCGTTAACAGAATCCTGCAATTGAAGGATAGACCAATGCAAAAGGGATTGATTCTGGTCGCGGCTGGTATGGAACAGTTCGGCAGGCTGTTGCACGGGCTAAGTAGTAAGCAGCAAGAAACCTTGCAAGCATCATGGCCTGGCCATGTCACATGGCTGATTCCTGACCCGGACCGGCTCATTCCTGAATGGATCAAAGGAAGCCATCAGTGTGTTGCCGCTCGAGTAAGCACACATCCAATAGTCCAGGAGCTTTGTGTGCTTTTCGGCGCACCTATCGTCTCAACATCGGCGAATAAAGGCGGCGCGGCTGAAATTAGATCGAGACTAATACTTGAAGAGAAATTCGGCAGCAGTATTGATTGTATTGTTTCTGGTGAACTAGGGCAGTCGGACAAGCCTTCGGAAATAAGAGATCTTGTTTCAGGGAAAGTAATTCGCTAAAACGTCAGAAACAGGCCGGTAAGTCCTGAAAATAGCGAGAGAGCAAGAAATTGACTGCAATTGAAACAGAAGAGGTAAAAAAGTTCCTGTTGGCTCTGCAAGCGCGAATTTGTCATAGCCTGGAACAACTTGACCCCGACGCGAATTTTGAAACTGATCAATGGGACAGGGAAAAGGGCGGGTCTGGAATTAGTCGAATAACACGCGATGGCGCCGTGTTCGAGAAAGGAGGCGTAAACTTTTCCCATGTGTTTGGCGATGCCATGCCGGTTTCGGCAACGGCGACAAGACCGGAACTGGCAGGAAGAGCCTGGCAGGCGATGGGTGTTTCTCTGGTCATTCATCCACTTAATCCGTTTGTTCCCACCTCACACGCGAATTTCCGAATGTTTGTTGCGGAGAAAGAAGGAGAGCAGCCAGCCTGGTGGTTTGGCGGTGGCTACGACCTGACTCCCTGCTACGGCTTCGAAGAAGACTGTGTACATTGGCATCAACAAGCTAAAAACGCATGTCAGGGCTTTGGCGCAGAGTACTATCCACTTTTTAAGAAGCAATGTGATGACTACTTCCAAATAAAGCATAGAAAAGAGCCGCGCGGCATAGGGGGCTTGTTCTTTGATGATTTTAACGAATTGGGTTTTGGCCGCAGTTTCGAGTTCGTTAGATCAATGGCCAACAGTTATCTTGACGCCTATCTGCCTATTGTCAGCAGGCGCAAGGACTTAAAATTCACGGATAAGAATAAACAGTTTCAAGAATACCGTCGTGGCCGCTACGCAGAATTTAATCTGGTCTATGACAGGGGAACCTTATTTGGTTTGCAATCAGGAGTGGCTAGAATCGAGTCGATACTAATGTCCCTGCCACCAGTGGTGCGCTGGGTATACGATTGGCAGCCAGAGCCGGGTAGCGAAGAAGAAAAACTGAGCACTGAATTTCTGAAACCCAGGGATTGGGTGTAGTCTCTACTATCTGTCACCAAGTAAGAGAAAAAGCTAATCGTGTCCAAATACGCAGTCCTCGGTAACCCAGTCAGCCATAGCAAATCACCCCTGATTCATTCCCTGTTTGCCAAGCAAACCGAACAGGTAATGAGCTATTCCGCAATCGCCCTGGAAGAAAGTGAATTCGACCCCTTCGTGATAGATTTCTTTGAGAAAGGAGGCGGGGGGCTGAATGTTACAATTCCTTTTAAGGGCAAAGCGTTTGCCTTGGCGACCAGTTGTTCCCCCAGGGCAGAAATAGCAAAAGCAGTAAATACCTTGTTTGTTGGTAGCGATGGAAAGATTTGTGGCGACAACACAGATGGACTTGGCCTGGTCACAGATATTAAAGTGAACCATGGCTTTGCGATTCGTGATCGACGAGTACTTATTCTTGGAGCGGGTGGTGCTGTGCGCGGAGCCCTTGCCGCTCTGGTTTACCAAAAGACTGCTGGCATAACTGTGGCAAATCGAACACTGGCCAGGGCCGAACAGCTGGTGAGCGAGTTTGGCGAGTTGGCCCACTTACAGGCAAAACCTTATGAAGATATTGCTACTGGAATGAGCAGTGACATCAGTTACGACCTTATCATCAATGGCACATCTCTCAGCTTGCACTCCCAGGCCCCGCCTGTGAATGCAAGGCTAATAGCGAAGGATTGCTGCTGCTACGATCTGATGTACGCCGATACGGATACAGCATTTGTTCAGTGGGCAAAAAAACAGGGTGCAAGACTTAGTGTCGATGGGCTTGGTATGTTGGTGGAACAGGCAGCGGAATCATTTGCTCTATGGCGGGGAATAAGGCCAGCCACCGCCGCCATCATTGCAGAACTTCGGGATAGCCCGTAACCAAACCAGCTATTCCAGACAAAAAAACCATCAAGCAGCCTTTTTTGAGTCTGTGTTTAATGTTTTTCTTCTACGTGCTCCTCCTCACTGTTTCCACCGCCATGGAGTTCACCAGGGGTGAGAGCTACAGCATTGGGGTCGTGACCCATGTACTGATATCGAGTGTCAGATGTGTAGAAACCTTCCACCGACATGAAGCCGATTAGCAATAGAAGAACAATAGGTGGCCCAAGGATGGTGAACACCAATGCCATTCTTTCCCAAACCACATGCATAAAGATAGCAACAATAAAGCCAGCCTTTAAGATCATAAAGAATATGACCAAGCCCCAGCGCATACCACCTTGCACATTAAAATAATCAACCGCGTATGAGAACGAACTCAATACAAACAGAAGAATCCAAATTTTATAGTAAATTCCTAGAGGATGTTGTTGACCTGCTTCAGATGACATCGCTGTCCCCTCCTACAATAAGTAGAAAAATGCGAAAATGAATACCCAGACAAGATCCACAAAGTGCCAATACAAGCCGGTAATCTCCACAATCTCATAACCCTTTTTGTCGTAGTGCCCATTCTTTACTTTGAAGGCGACGACTAACAAGTAAATAACACCAGCGGTTACGTGCAAACCGTGAAAGCCGGTAATCATAAAAAACACAGAACCAAATTGCGGCGCTCCGAATGGGTTGCCCCAGGGACGTACGCCTTCTTCCAGAATCAGTTTGCTCCACTCGAATGCCTGCATGCCCACAAAAGAAGCGCCGAAAGCAGCGGTGACTGCCATGAACCAGAATGTTTTGACCTTGTCTCTGCGATAACCGAAGTTTACCGCTAGCGCCATAGTTCCAGAACTGGTGATCAGTATGAAGGTCATTATCGCGATAAGAATCAGCGGGATTGGGTCACCTCCAAAGGACAGCGCAAAAATCTCACTCTGTGGTGGCCACGGCTGAGTAGTTGTTAGCCGAACATTGAGATAGCCGGTAAGAAAGCAAGTAAAAATAAAAGTATCACTTACCAGAAAGATCCACATCATGGCCTTGCCCCAAGGCACGTGATAGGTTTGCTTATCAGCGCCCCAATCGTCAACTAAGCCATCAACTCCAGGGGTAGGACCTGCTCCACTAACTGCTGTCTCACTCATTCTTGTTTCCTATAGATCGTGCCGAACAAACTGTAATTTTTCGCTGCTTGATCAGCTAGGTGTTGTGTAACATTGCAAACATGACTAACCACACAATCAGTAAAAAGTGCCAATATAAAGTACAAAGCTCAATGCTGAGGCGAAGGTCTTCGGCCTTGCCGCCGGATATCAATCGAATTGAACTTTTGCTCCAAACCCACAATCCGCCAAGCAAGTGAGCGATATGCAAACCTGTTAGCAAGTAGAAAAATGAATTGGCGGGATTGGACGTCATGAAATAACCAGCAGCCTGCAAGTTATTCCAAACAAGCATTTGCCCCGCAATGAATAACAGGGCAAATACGCCGCCGCCAGTAAAGGCTGTAACAAGGTTTTTCTGTCGGCCAGCAGCGGCTGTATTTCGCGCCCACTGGAATAACATACTGCTTATAACCAGCAAACCTGTATTCAGCCAAAGCTGCGATGGGTCAGAAAGCGGTGTCCAATCTGGCAGCGACATGCGTATGACATAGCTCACCGCTAACAAAGAAAAAATCACAGAAGCCACGGTCAAGAAGAAACCGAGCGCTACTCGTTCCGGAGGCGATTCGAAAGCACCCTCCGGATCAAGTCTGCCGATAACGCCCTTTCGCTCCCAGGGCTTCTCTGTCAACTCTTTAAATAGGCTCATAGATCAGCCTTGGAGCTGTCATGGTCAGGATCGAAGTGCTGTTCATCCGCAGTGGGCTCTTCGCTTTCAGGCACGTTCTGTGGAATAAAATCCTCATGTGCGCCTGGCACGCTGTAGTCATAAGCCCAGCGATAAACTGTTGGTAACTCATCACCCCAGTTACCGTGTGCTGGCGGAGTGTCAGGGGTTTGCCATTCCAATGAAGCAGAGCCCCAAGGATTAGAACCTGCTTTCTCGCCGTTACGCAGGCTCCAGAAAATGTTGATGAAGAACAATAGTTGAGCAGCGCCAACAAACAGCGCTGCAATAGTAATTGCTGTATTCAGATCTTGCGCTGACTGTGGAATGAAATCGGTAGTTCCCAGTGCGTAGTAGCGACGCGGAACACCCAGGAAGCCAAGGTAATGCATTGGCAGGTAAATCGCGTAGGTACCCAGGAAAGTACACCAGAAATGTATTTTGGCCATGCCTTCATGAAACATGCGACCGGTGATTTTTGGATACCAGTGGTACAGGGCGGCGAACAATACCAGAACCGGCGAGACACCCATCACCATATGAAAGTGAGCAACGACGAAGTAGGTATCGGAAAGAGGCAAATCGATAACCACGTTGCCCAGGAATAGCCCGGTGAGCCCGCCGTGGATAAAAGTAAAGATAAAACCAATGGCGAAATACATTGGTGCGTTAAGTCGTATATCTCCTTCATAAAGAGTCAACACCCAGTTGTATACTTTAAGTGCCGTTGGTACCGCGATGATCAATGTGGTTGTAGCGAAGAAGAAGCCAAAGTAAGGGTGCATACCACTGACGTACATGTGGTGAGCCCAAACGATGAAGCTCAATCCGCCAATGGCGATGATTGCCCAAACCATCATGCGATAGCCGAAAATATTCTTTCTGGCGTGGGTGGAAAGCACGTCAGAAACAAGGCCGAATGCTGGCAACGCCACGATATACACCTCAGGATGGCCGAAGAACCAGAACAAATGCTGGAAAAGAATTGGGCTACCGCCATCGTAGTCCAGGGGCGTGCCAGATTCGATCACTGCCGGCATGAAGAAGCTGGTGCCAAGCAATGTGTCGAACAACATCATAATCGCGGACACAAGCAAAGCAGGGAAAGCGAACAAACCAAGAACTGTTGCAGTCAAGATTCCCCAAACCGATAGAGGAAGGCGCATCATGGTCAATCCACGACAGCGATACTGAAACACCGTAGTCACGTAGTTCAGCCCCCCCATGGTAAAGGCAACAATGAACACAGCTAAAGAGATCAACATCAATACGATGCCCATGTCATGTCCCGGTGTTCCAGCCATAGATGTCTGCGGTGGATACAACGTCCAACCCGCACCAGTGGGCCCGCCACCGACAAAGAAACTGGCCATAAGGATAACCACTGATAACAAGTAAACCCAAACACTCAGCATATTGAGGTAAGGGAATACCATGTCTCGTGCGCCACACATAAGCGGAATTAAGTAGTTACCGAATCCGCCGAGGAACAGAGCCGTTAGCAGATAAACAACCATGATCATGCCGTGCATGGTTACCGACTGGTAATAGGAATTTGGATCAATCAGGTCGAATGTTTCTGGAAAACCTAATTGCATACGCATTAGCAACGACAAAACTAATGCAACACAGCCAACAGCGATCGCGATACCGCCGTATTGAATGGCAATTACCTTGTGATCTTGGCTCCAAACGTATTTTGTTACCCAGCTATGCGGATGATGCATTTCCATTTCGGAATCTTGATCAGCCAGTGGCACGTAAGCCATTTAAACCTCCTAACTCGATAATTTTTGTATCAGCCAACTTTTTCTAAACCAGGCCAGGTGCCTGAAAAATTTCCTGTGGACTACCTCAATGTATTGATATAGGCAGCCACGTCTTCAATCTCTTCAACGCCTGACATCGCTGTCGCCATGCCAACCATCTGCTCACCGTAGTCATCACCAGGATGTAAACCACGGATACCGGCCCGGAAATTGCTGATTTGTGAAACGAAATACCAATCACTCATACCTGCAAGTTTGGGCGCATCGGTGTACCAGGTTCCTGCACCGTCATCCAGGTGACAAGCCGCACAGTTGCGATCGTAAATGTCGTAACCATTTTCAACGTCGCCACTAACGGTAGTAGCGGCTGGCGTATCTGGAAGTGAGGCAATGTAAGCGGCCATATTGCGAATGGCATTGTCGTCAACCAGTGTTTGTGCCATTGGTGCCATAGCCGCGCCATTGGTGTCGCCTTCGCCACCACGTACGCCTTGCCTAAAGTATTTAAGCTGTCTCTCGATGTACCAGGCTTGCAGACCCGCAAGCTTAGGACCATTCAGGGCTTGATTGCCTTCGCCCTGAATTCCGTGACAGGTAGCGCAAAGGGCATATTGAGCCTGACCAGCCACCGGATTTGCCGCTGCCATTGATTGGGTTTCGGCAAACGTAGGCTGCCTGGCAATCCATGCGTCATACTCTGCCTGGGTTTCAACAACCACTGCGCCGCGCATAACGAAGTGTCCAATACCACAAAGTTCTTCACAGAGAATATCGTAGCGACCAGCTTTGTTTGGCTCGAACCACAGGTAGGAAATCAGACCCGGCACCAAATCCATTTTTACGCGGAACTGAGGCACGGTGTAGTTGTGCAGTACATCATTTGAACGTAATAACGCTTTAACCGGCTTATCTAAAGGGAGGTGCATCTCGGGCGCAACGACAATTACATCATCTTGACCGTTAGGGTCCTCAATATTCACACCAAAAGGATTGGACTCGGTAACCAGTTGCGTATCCGCTGTCCCCATCACCCCATCGGCACCGGGATAGCGGAAAGCCCATTGCCATTGTTGGCCCATGGCTTCAAATTCCGTCGCCTCATCAGGAACTGTCACAAAGCTGGCCCATACCAGCAGACCTGGCGCCAACATCGCGATAACACCGACAGTAGTAATAGCTGAAAGACCGATTTCCAATTTGTGGTTTTCTGGCTCATAAACAGCTTTGTGGCCGTCTTTTTGTCGAAATCTGTACACACAGTAAGCCAAGAAAAGGTTTACCAGGACAAATACGAATCCGGTAACCCAGAAAGTAACAGAGATGGTGGTGTCAATTGATCCCCAGTCAGCTGCAATATCGGTAAAGTACCAGGGGCTGTATATCTGGAGTAGAACCGATCCAATTATAAGCAATAAAATAACGACCGCTAAAACCATAAACCGCCTTCCTTCTAAAAATTACAAACGTATCCCAACCGGCGTAGTGCTAAACATTCACTGTCTTTATATGAACATTAGTTCCAGTGCTCATCGCGTTCCAGAGGAACAAGGACAGCTGCATTTTAAATGCCCCGTTTTGGCAACGAGTTCAGCTAATGACAGGCTCCCGAACGAAGGCTCTGACTCGCGGCTATCCTTGTAAATTATTATGTCTGGGTGGGGTAATTTTACCTTTCCAAAAACCAAGTTATTCGCTTGGAATTCAAAGATTTTTCGTACACCTCACACGCACCGGAATGCTATAGAATATTGGTATTCACTGCAAGTAATCTAGTTTCGAAAAGCTGCGCGAGATTGCACATTTTTGACAGCTTCCTGTCAGTGTGGAATTGTTAGCCAGTTCTTATTAAGAAATGACACAAGAGTGGCAACGGTTTTCAACTCATTCATCTCAGTATCTCTTGAGATTCTAAGCCAAACATGGTTGAATGCCCGCGCTTGGTGACAGCGACTCAGGATTGTGTGCCGCCTATTATGTACTACTCCCGAAACCCATCAAACTCATGCAAAAGTTGACCTGTGACTGAATTAGTCTCAAACCTGCGTTCTAGCAGTTGGCGCGATTTCTATGAAATGTGCAAGCCGCGAGTGGTTATGTTGATGATTCTGACTTCCCTGGTTGGCATGTTTCTCGCTGTACCGGGCATGGTTCCGTTGAATATTCTTATTTTGGGTAACCTCGGCATTGCCTTGGTTGCGGCATCTGGTGCCGTGGTTAATCACCTGATTGATCGAAAGATCGACGCCATGATGAAGCGCACTCATAATCGGCCCGTAGCGCAAGGTCGGGTAGAGCCCAAGCAGGCGGCGCTGTTCGCAGTTGTCATTGGTATAGCAGGCATGGCAATCCTGTTGATGTGGGTAAATCCTCTAAGTGCCTGGCTCACTCTCGCGTCTTTTGTTGGGTATGCCATTATCTATACGGGCTACCTCAAGCACGCGACCCCGCAGAATATTGTCATTGGTGGCCTTTCCGGTGCTATGCCACCGCTGCTAGGCTGGTCTGCTGTAACCGGTACCATCGATGGTGGCGCGCTAATTCTGGTGTTGATTATTTTTGCCTGGACGCCTCCTCATTTCTGGGCGTTGGCGATTCATCGCAAGGACGAATACGCTAAATCCGGGGTTCCCATGCTGCCAGTGACCCATGGCGAACATGTAACCAAGATCCATATTCTTGTTTATACCATGATGCTGGTCGTGGTGAGCACATTCCCATTCTTCTCGGGGATGAGCGGCGTGCTGTATTTGATTTCAGCCCTCGCGCTGGGTGCAGGATTTATGGTTTGGTCTGGCTTGCTCATGCTTAAACCCAAACCTGGTACCGCGATGAACACCTTTCGCTATTCGATCGTCTACCTGGCACTGCTTTTCATCGCCCTGGTGGTAGATCACTACCTGATTTAATCCAGTTTAAAAATGCAATTAACCCAGAAGAAAAAGACGGCGTTAATCGCTTTTCTCATCTTTAATGCTGTTGTCGTCGCGTTTTTTATCTGCTTGCTGCAACTCAAAAGCGACCGTCAAAATGAATCGGCGCTACGCGATATAGGTGTAACAATTTATCCGCAAGGGAGAGCCTTAAGCGACTTTCAACTCGTTGATCAACGGGGCAAGCCTTTCACAAAAAATGATTTTAATGGACATTGGAATCTGGTGTTTTTTGGCTTCACCAATTGCCCTGATATTTGTCCATTTACTATGGCCCAGCTAAAACGATTCTATGAAGGACTGGACGCTGGCGTGAATGAAAAACCGAAAGTATTTCTGGTTACGGTAGATCCAGCAAGAGACAATCCCGACAGCATGAAAACGTATTTGGCGAAATACAATGACGACTTTATCGGGCTAAGTGGCGACGCGGAAATAATTTCGCAACTAGCGAAACAGCTGTACGTCGTCTATGGCGATACTACTGAGCGTGAAGGCGGCAGCTTTCACGGTTATAACCAAGCGGCTAAAGAACCAAACGATGAAGCAAGCCAGATACGCGATGACTATTTAGTTTCTCACAGCAGGCACATTGCCGTGATTAATCCACAAGGAGAATATCACGCTGTGCTACGCGCGCCTCATCGAAACAGAGATATTGAGACAGCTTATCTTGAGTTAATAAGATAGTCAGAATTTTTAACTACCAGATTTTAGAATGCTCGAAAAAAAATAAAAACACAAGAATATAAGTGTGGCAACGGCGACAATAGATGGCCCTGCCGGCACATCGAAATAGAACGCAGAAACAAGCCCCGACAACACTGAAATTACACCTATAAGACTCGCTTTCCCCGCCATTTGTTCTGGCGTTGTGGCCAACGGCCGTGCCGCAGCTGGTGGAATTATGAGCAAGGAAGTAATGAGTAACACCCCTACGATTTTCATGGAAACAGCAATAGTCAGGGCGATAAGCAGAACCAAAATCAGGTTGAGTCGGCTTTCATTGACACCTTCTATTTCAGCAATTTCAGCATGTACAGTGATTGAAACAAAATCGTTCCAATACCAATAAAGTACGGTAGCTACCAGCGCCGCGATTATCAATACCCAGAGTAAATCAGTATTCCCGATGGTGAGAAGTGCACCAAACAAATACGCCTCAAGATCCACTCTAACAGAGTCTGCCAACGCCAGCACCAGGATGCCCAGTGCCAGGCTGCTATGGGCAAGGATGCCTAGTAGTGTGTCGGTAGATACCGAAGATCTGCGATCCAGTAGAGTCAGGAAAAAAGCGAAAAGCAGACAACTAATTACAATACTTAACTGAGGGTCGCTATCGGTGATGAGCCCTATAGCGATTCCAAGCAAGGCCGAGTGAGCCAATGTATCTCCAAAATAAGACATGCGACGCCATACAATAAAAGAACCTAATGGGCCAGCGACAATAGCCAGAGCAATTCCAGCAGCCAATGCATAAAGTACAAAGTCCGTGGTCAGAAATACAGTCATCGAATCAATCATTCTCAGGCTCCTTAATGCTGCCACCGATGTCATGTTCGTGGTTATGATGATGGGTATACACGGCCAAAATTTGCGAGGCGTTGGCACCAAAAAGATTCAGGTAGGCTGGATCATTACTCACGTATTCAGGCTTGCCGTGACAACAAATATGCTGATTCAGGCAGATTACTTCGTCGGTGGATGACATGACCAGATGCAGGTCATGGGAGATCATAAGCACACCGCAGCCCTGTTGCGTACTGATCTCACTGATGAGCTGGTAGAGTTCGGCCTGCCCGGCCAGATCCACACCCTGGGCTGGCTCATCCAGAATGAGTAGCTGTGGTTTGCGTAATAGCGCTCTGGCGAGCAGGACTCGTTGTAGCTCACCGCCCGAAATGGCCGTTAACTGCTGCTCCTCCAAATGGTCAATCTTCAGCTTATTTAGAGTGGCTGATACTAATCCCCCATTATGTCGGTTGGCCAACTGCAGAAATCGGATCACAGTCAAGGGCAATGTTGGTTCAACATACACGCGCTGCGGCATGTAGCCTATACGCAGGGAGGGACAGTGATAAATGGAACCGGAATCAGGCTGAAGAAGGCCAAGCGCAATTCTAACCAGTGTGGTTTTGCCCGCGCCATTCGGGCCTATTAGAGTGACTATCTGACCTTCATTGATGGTCAGATTAATATTCTCTAGAATTTTCCTTTCAGCAAAATCCTTATTGATTGATTTCGCTGCCAGTAATACGCTACCAGAATCCACTTCGATGGAGGCTGGCGCATCACTATCAATCTGGGAAACTTTCATTCGAATTATTTGTCCTGATTCACGCCAAGGTATCAATAACTGTTATCGTCAGCTCGCTCACCTGTTCGCTCACATAGGAGAAGGCAGGACAATGGTATATCATAGCATTGATGTCAAATTATCCTTCGCGACACCCGCCTGACAAATGCCTTGAGCCAACAAGTAATAAAACAGATGCATAAGATCTATTTGATTCTACTTTTAGCAGTCGCTTTGTTTTCCAGCACTGCTCGTGCAGATGTGAACATCGTGACAACAATAAAGCCACTGCAACTAATTGCAGAGTCGGTGATACAAGAGCACGGCAGTGTTTCTTCTATTATGGACCCCCAACAGTCCCCTCACCATTTCATCATGTCTCCCTCCGACCGGATCGCTCTGGACCAAGCTGATATAACTATTTGGATTGGACCGTTGTTTGAAGCTTATTTGACTGACTTCATTGCCCAGGAAAAATTAACAGAGAAGACACTCACGGTCATTGAGACGCCAGGCCTTAGGCTGCACAGTATTTCTGCCAGTCAACTGGATGCACATTTGTGGCTTGATTCCTCTAATGCGGTTAAGATCGCTGGCATAATTGCAGATCGGGCGGTGTCTTTGGATCCGCAAAACGAAGCTGCTTTCAGGCGAAACCTCAGTCTCTTCGAAGCAGATATTGAAAGATTGAATGTTGAGCTAAGGCAGAAATTGTCGATTCAGCCCACAGCCAAATACGCTGTTTATCACAATGCCTACCAGTATTTTGAAAGGCAGTTTGGTTTGCAGTACGCTATGGTTATTCTGCAAGATCCAGCACTGCAACCCGGCATACGCGAAATTGTGCAGTTAAGACAACAAGTTCAGCAGCTCAGTCCTTCGTGCTTGCTGCTGGAAATTGATGCGAATGCAGATTTAGTCAATACGGTTCTAAATGGACATCAGTTGAAGTCGATAGTTGTGGATCTGCTTGGCCGCCGAGCAAGCGCTGATCTGGGCGGCTATAATCAATTCATGTTGAACCTGGCGGATGATTTCATTAGTTGTCTCTATGACTGAGTTTGTCAGTCCTTTTCTGTCCAAAAAGAAGAGAATTTAGAAGGAAAGTAACTTGGCTGAATCGAAACAGTTAATACTCGTTGATGGTTCTTCCTATTTGTTTCGGGCGTTTCATGCCCTGCCGCCTTTAGTGACGAGCAAGGGACAGCCAACCGGTGCAGCTAAGGGTGTGATTAACATGATTAGAAGCCTCATGAAAAACTATGAGGACAGCAATATTGCTATCGTGTTTGATGCCAAGGGCAAAACATTTCGCAGTAAAATTTATAAAGAGTACAAAGCGACTCGCCCACCGATGCCAGATGAACTGCGTTCACAAATTCAGCCGATTCACCAAATCATCGAAGCCATGGGCTTGCCACTGTTGATTATCAGCGACGTAGAAGCTGACGATGTTATAGGCACTTTGTCTCGGCAGGCTACGGCGACGGGAGTATCCACGTTGATCTCCACCGGTGATAAAGATTTGGCGCAGCTGGTGAATGACAAAGTCACGCTAATTAATACGATGACTAACGAATTGTTGGATCATGAGGCCGTTATCAGCAAATTCGGTGTCAGGCCAAATCAGATCATTGACTACCTCGCGCTGATGGGAGACAAGTCGGACAACATCCCAGGTGTGCCAGGTGTGGGGCCCAAAACGGCGGTCAAGTGGTTGCAGGAATACGGCTCCATGCAAGGCATTGTCGAAAATGCAGAAGCCATCGGTGGGAAGGTGGGTGAACGACTTAGGGAAAATATTGACTTATTAGAACTCTCTTATGAACTCGCTACAATTAAGATGGATGTGGCTTTGGATGTAGAAGTAACAGACCTGGTAGCTGGCGTAGAGGATCAGCAGAAATTACACGAACTGTTCTGCGAAATGGAGTTTAAGTCGTGGATAAAGGAGTTAGAAGAAAAAGGGATAACCGGCACGTCTGAACACAACAAGGTCTCTAACCGTCCTGACAACGATACAACTGGCGCAGAAAAAGTGAATATCTCTGTCTCTCCAGATGATATTGAATATTCAGTCGTGTTGAATGAGAAAGGTTTTTCTTCCTTGCTGGAACAGCTCGAAAATGCACCTGAATTTAGCCTGTCTATGGAAACGATCGGTGAACATTTTCTCGATCAACAAATGCTAGGTCTCGCGGTCTGTATTGAAATTGGCAAGGCATTCTATATCCCGTTTTTGCATGAGTATGATAATGTGCCCGAGCAGCTCAATCTCGAAAGTTGTTTGGATCGACTTAAGCCTGTCCTGGAAAACCCCGCGATAGTAAAAGTTGGCTATGATCTTAAACATGTAAACCACATCTTGAAAAACCACAGTATCAATCTACAACCAATCAAAACCGACGTGCTTCTGGCTTCCTACGTGGCGAATTCCGTTGCCAGCAAACATCAATTAGCAGATATAGCTCGCAACTATCTCGATCTGTCGCCCACTGATTTGGAAAGTTTGTTGGGGAAAGGCAGAAGCAAGTTGTCCAGGCAAGAGGTAGTTATTGCTGACTTTTCTTTTTATGCGGCAGAAAAAGCTGATCATATCCTGCGCTTGGCGATTACACTGGAGCAAACGCTTGCGAGTAACGGGCACTTATTGGGCCTTTATCAATACTACGAAATACCTCTAATAGAGGTACTGGGTACAGTAGAACGCTACGGTATCCGGGTCGATGCAACAAGATTGGCCAGGCAAAGCGAACAGTTGGGTACTCAACTGGCCAAATTACAGCTCGCCGTTTTCGAAATAGCAGGAGAAGAATTTGACCTGGGCTCTCCCAAGCAAATGCAGAGCATTTTTTATGATAAGTTGAAATTGCCCGTGCTCAAAAAAACGAAAACAGGGCAAGCCTCGACCGCTGAACCAATCTTACAAGAACTGGCACAGGACTATGAATTGCCGCGCCTGATTCTAAAGCATCGTTCTCTCAACAAACTGAAGTCAACGTATACTGACAAGCTGCCACTGGAAATTAACAAACAAACCGGCCGTATTCATTCTTCCTTTCAGCAAGCAGTTGCTGCCACAGGGAGACTTTCTTCAATCGATCCGAATCTACAAAACATTCCTATCCGCACGGCGGAAGGGCGAAGAGTAAGACAGGCTTTCGTTTGCGATAAAGGCAATAAATTAATGGCGGCGGACTATTCCCAGGTGGAATTGAGAATAATGGCCCACCTTTCACAAGATGAAGGTTTGCTCAGTGCCTTTTCAAGTGCGCAAGATGTGCACAGGGCGACGGCTGCGGATGTATTTGGCGTTGCATTGGACAAGGTAAGCGCAGACCAACGTCGGAGCGCGAAGGCGATTAATTTCGGTCTTATTTACGGGATGTCTGCTTTTGGTCTGGCGAATCAATTGAACATTAGTCGCGGAGAAGCCGCGAAGTATGTCGATCGATATTTTGAGAAGTACCCCGGTGTCAGAAAATACATGGACGAAACACAGGCGCTGGCGGATGAAAAAGGCTATGTCGAAACCTTGTTTGGACGTCGACTTTACTTGCCCGATATTCACGCAGGCAATGGCATGTTAAGAAAAGCAGCACAGCGAACAGCAGTTAACGCGCCCATGCAAGGAACCGCTGCGGACATAATTAAGCGCGCGATGATTGATATCGACCATTGGCTGGCAATGGGCGAGCTCGATGCGAGAATGCTATTACAAGTGCATGATGAACTTGTATTCGAAGTGAGTGAGAAAGACCTGGATTTGTTAGCTGCAGGAGTCAGATTTCGGATGACGACGGCGGCGGCATTGGATGTGCCCCTGGCGGTTGATATCGGAGTGGGTGACAACTGGGATGAGGCACACTAAGACAGAGCAACGGGCAAATTAAAGTTCTAAGCGTTCAAATTTCTGGTCGCTTAGTTTTTTATCGTCCAGTTCATCCTGGTTTTGCGGTGCCAGCCATTCGCTCAGTTTGCTTCTTGCTGTATCTACTCCTGTGTTTCTTAAAGACGAAAACAATTGCACGGACAGCTTGTCCAGACGCTGTAGTTCTTTTTGTGCTGCCAACAAGGTATTTTTTGCCGCTCCTCTCTTCAATTTGTCAGATTTGGTAAGCAAGATATGTATCGGCAAATTGGATTGCACGGCCCAGCCAATCATCATGCGATCAAATTCTTTCAGTGGATGGCGAATGTCGCTGAGCAAAATAAGTCCAATTAGTGTTTCTCGTTGACGCAGATACTGTTCTAGTTCTCGTTGCCATTTGTCTTTCACTGGTAACGGTACTTTGGCATATCCGTAGCCAGGAAGATCTACCAAATGCCTGCCTTCGCCCAGAGCAAAGAAGTTGATGAGCTGGGTTCGCCCCGGGGTTTTACTAACACGAGCCAGACCCGCGTGATCGGTAATGGTGTTAATCGCGCTGGACTTGCCCGCGTTGGAGCGGCCCGCAAAGGCCACTTCCGCTACACTGTCGAGTGGGCATGCTTTCAGAGTGGCCGCACTCACTACAAATTGAGCCTGATTAAAATTCATTACCTGGGGAGATCCTGTGTTTCTGCTTGTTTGTCATTCGATGGCTGAGTGAGGATAAAAATAGAGTCGCTGCGCGATTTGCGTTACAATTCGCGACCGCGATTTATTGGCCCAATGGCTCTGATTGTTTTATCTTCATCTGATTGGCCTAATTGGAGCCTGTAGTTTGACGCCTGTAGTCGGGATTGCTAGTTTATCTGAATTTGCAAGACGTGACTGGGAAAACCCATGAAGAAAATTGTAATCACTTTACTTTCGGTTTTTGTTGCCAGCTTTATACCAACTCTGCTTTTGGCTCAGGGCGATGCTGCGGCAGGTCAGGCCAAGTCTGCACTTTGTGCCACTTGCCATGGGGCGGACGGCAATAGTCAACTCGGAATCAACCCTAAGCTGGCCGGCCAGAACGCCAGATATATGGTGAAACAACTGAAAGACTTCAAAGCCGGGGACCGCCCTGGCGCTACAATGTCAGCGATGGTGCTCTCTTTAAGCGATCAGGACATGGAAGATATTGCGGCCTGGTACGCCTCTCAACTTCCCACAGTCCAGGGCGCTGATCCAGCAACGCTGGAATTGGCAGAAAGACTGTATAGAGCAGGCAATTCAGAAATAGCCGTTGCAGCGTGCTCAGCCTGCCACTCACCGACTGGCAAAGGTAATGCGCAGGCTGGATTTCCGGCCCTAAGTGGTCAGCACCCTGAGTATACGTTACAGCAATTAAAGGACTTCAGAGCGGGGATTCGACAAAATGATGGAAGCGCAATGATGCGCACTGTGGTCGAGCGCCTCACAGACAAAGAGCTAGAGGCTCTAGCGAGTTATGTCTCTGGTCTAAACTAGGCCAACAGCCTGTCGGACTTCACGCTGTGCTACTGCGGAAGTGTTTTCAGATGCAAGTTTGTAAAACCCTGAGTCACTCGACATGCTGAATAGAGAGATAGAGAGATAGAGAGATAGAGAGATAGAGAGATAGAGAGATAGAGAGATAGAGAGATAGAGAAACGGAGCCAAAAAAAATGAAGCGATCATTACCGATTTTTACCTTTGTACTGCTAATGCCTTTGGCATTCTCCAGCCTTGCTCAAATAGAAAGATTTGTCGCAGGCACCCATTACACCGAGCTTAAAGCGCCCGTCAATACCAACGACCCCGATAAAATAGAGGTGTTGGAGGTGTTTTGGTACGGCTGCTCTCACTGTTTTCGGTTTGAGCCATTGATAGCTAATTGGGAAGCCAATATGGCCACAGACGTTGATTTCGGTCGTTTTCCAGCTATGTGGAATGGCCTGATGGAAGTGCATGCCCAGGCTTACTACACCGCCGAGGCCATGGATGCCCTGGATATCGTTCATGAGCACATATTCAACGCCATTAACGTAGAAGGTAATCGTTTAGAGAATGAGAGTCGAATTGGCGCCCTATTTACTGAATACGGAATCAACGAAGAGGATTTCAGCAAGGCCTTCAATTCCTTCTCTGTTCGCACCAGGGTTAATCAGGCAAAGAAGCGTATGCAGGATTACGAAATTCGCAGCACGCCAAATATGATAGTCAATGGCAAATACCTCATTACCACTGGCGAAGCTGTGCGCACCCAGGCTGAAATGCTGGAAGTTGTTGATTTTCTCGTAGAAAAAGAGAGAACTCAGCTCTCCGGTGGCGGCGAATAAACCCGGAATTGACTTGGAAAAAGTCATCTCGGCCTAATCGGGATGGCTTTTTGATTTGCCCGACAAAGAGAATAGTCTGTTAAAACTGGCCTCACAAACTCCAGGCGGCAACATCGGTATCGCCTATCAATTGCTTTTATGTGGCATAAAACTATTTTGCCGAGATAACAGTCTTAGATCAGGTATTTAATAATTTGTTCAATAGTTTAGCTCCACGATACCAGGAAACGAGTTCCCTGGTTCTGTGCGGCTAATTGATTAATGCCTTGAAGGTCTCTACAAGAAAAAGGTCGAACACAACCTATGTCCAGCTTTGCATTCGGCAACTTTTCCTGGCGAGAACAATTAGTGGCTTACCTGCCCACGCAAGTGATAGCTCTTGTTCAAGGTCCCTCAGGGCGTGATCTCATCAAAAAGATTGATGCCAGCTTCATACTCCATGGTGACAAGCTAGTTCATCTCGAAAGCAGGGAAATGCTGGATCTGGCACAGAATGATGCAAAATCGGTAGCAGTAGCCTGTGCTCAGATTCTTGATAAGCTCCCTACAGAGCAACAAAAGGACAGTGCCGTCTTATTGTTGTTACCGGCCAGGTATTTTGTGGCCACCACAATACGAATGTCAGGCATCACCAAAGAAAGTCTCACCGCCGCGCTGAGGATTCAGTCCGACAGTATCCTGCCGAGTTTTGAAGAATCTCTATCCCTGGCAATAAACCCTGATTCTGCGAATCACGCAGAAGAGTATCTGGCTTTGTGGATGACGGAAACCACACTCACAGATTTTTTTGTTGCTTTCGAAGAAAAGGGACTGTTCCTGGCCGCAATCAAGCCTCGTTTATTGAATGTTAATTCTGGAAAAAAAGACGAAACCTTAACGACGATAGTAGACGTTGATGATAACAGCAAGACCTGCGCTGTAGTTGATAACGGTGTCGTTAGAAAATGGCGGCATGTTCACAAACAAGACTTGGAACAAGAAATATTTCAGGAGCAGTGGCAGCAATCATTACTGGCAGATTCGTCGGGCAACTCTATCGAATTGCATGATGTGAGAGATTTTCTGTCATTTGCAGATAGCGAGGCGAATCAGGATTATTGTTTCTTTGCCAGAGGTGCGCTCAATGCAACGCGTAAGACTGAAAGAGGGAAAAGGGCTATCGCCGCCGCTGCCGCAGTAGTGGCGATGTTGTTCCTTGCCACAATCCCTTTCATCTTACAGTCTCTGGAATTCCGATCTCTTGCAGCGACTCTGGAATTACAGAGAAACATGGCGAGCGATGCACGGCAAGATCAAGCTGCGGTAGTTAGTTTCGAAAACGAATGGGGGCTAATTAGTGATTTTCCCGAGCAGGGAATTCGAGAGGCGATGTTCACGCTGCAAGATATTCTCAGGCTCGATAATTTGACTTCCCTTGAGGTGTCCGAGGGGCTCATAAAAATCCAGGGAGCCAGCAACGAGCCGCAAACCATATTACAGCGTCTGGAACAAGACCCTATGTTCACCGAAGTGATTTTCTCCCGAGCAACAAATAATAGTCGTTACTATATTGATCTGCATCTAAGTGCAGTGAATTTTGAAAGCTATATGCTGCGTTATTTCCCTGATGAGTAGTTCCTGAACCGAATGCGGGAAATAGATTTGGAAAAAACACAATGCAAATATTAAGACGTGAAAGAAATATTCTAATACTGGCGGCAATAGTGGCGCTGGTCTTTATAGGCACCAGCGGCTGGCCCGCAGTGCAATCTGTGTATGCACAAAGACAGGCAAATATAGAAAGCGTGAAGATAGATATCGCGCGTGAGCAAAATCTTATCGAGAACACCGCGAGTTGGCGAGAACGCCGCGTGGAGGTCGAGTCGATGATCGCCGAGCTGAACAGTCAGACCTTTAGCGGCGAAACAATACCTATAGTAGAGGCCAATATTCAACGTTCCTTGTTGTTTCTTGCCAGAGAGTCAGGAATTACGGTTAGCGCGACGCGATTGGCGGATCGCCTGGTAACCGACGGCTGGCTGCTTATTCGGCAAGAGATGTCTTTCAGAACAAACGATCAAGCCCATACCGTCAGGTTTCTGGAGAGGCTGGAAAATTCAGTACCGAGACTTCGCGTGACCGAATTCGACGTAAATCGTAGTCGTAATCAATACAGTGGGTCAATAACGGTTGTCGGCTTCGCACGTAGTGAAGGCCTGGTTACAGAAGTGGCCAGCAATCGATAGCCAGAACCAGGTAAGGCAAAGAGCGAAAGACTTAAAAAGATGAATGAAACTGAAAACCAAACCACAGAAGTAGAAGCGGCCGCCATGACCTTGTCTGTGTTTGGACAACTCTTGGAGCCGGAAGGTATTGTGCCAGCACAAGACTTTGCCACGTCCGGCAGACTTATCTGTGAAGAAACGCCGAGCATAGAGTTGCGCGCGAAGATTCGTTTCATATTGGACGAAGCGATTCATTTTGATCTGGGCGTGGCGGATGAGGTCAGGCGGCTGATGCGTCATTGGCGAGCAGAGCTTTCTCCGCAAATTGAAAATACCGATGAAGAGCTTTCTGTTTCTGGCTTTGCAGACGATGAGACCCTAACCGATCTCGCTTCTGAAGCGCCAATAATAAGGTTGGTAAATCATCTTTTCGCAAGAGCACTGGATCTGGATGCCAGTGATATTCATTTTGAACCCAACGAAAACCATTTGGATATCCGTTGCCGCGTCGATGGCATCATGACTCGAATAGAACGATTACCAATAAAAATTCACACCGCAGTAGCCTCCCGTCTAAAACTCATGGCGAAGCTCGATATCGGCGAGAAGCGTTTGCCTCAAGACGGCCGTATTGACTATCAGGTAGGCAACAAGCAACTCGATATGCGTGTATCAACTCTTCCGGGCGTACACGGTGAGTCCGTTGTACTGCGTATTTTAGATCGAAGTGATACCGCTGTAAGTCTGCAACAACTGGGAATGCCAGAAAAAATTCTAGGTCAGTACCAAAATATTATTGGTCAGCCCCACGGCATGGTGTTGATCACTGGGCCAACCGGCAGCGGTAAGACGACAACCCTGTATGCAACGCTGGAAAAAATTAACAGCGAGAAACAAAAAATAATTACTGTTGAAGACCCGGTTGAGTATCAACTGGATGGCATCACTCAGATACAGGCAAATGCCAGCATCGGACTTAGCTTCGCCGAAGGTCTGCGGTCCATTGTGCGACAAGACCCTGATGTATTGATGATTGGTGAGATACGTGACCATGAAACGGCGGAAATAGGGATCGAATCAGCGCTCACCGGGCATTTGGTTTTTTCAACCTTGCATACCAACGACGCGGCTGGCGCGGTTGCGCGCCTGCAAGACATGGGAGTACAGGGTTATCTGATTAGCTCCAGCTTGTTGGCGATCCAGGCGCAGCGCCTGGTTCGGAGAGTCTGCACTGATTGCTCAATAACCGAGCCGCTTAGCGCAGATGAAGCCACCGCACTTGAGATTGAGTTTGGACAGATTACAGGAATAAGACGTGGCAGTGGCTGTGAGCGCTGTGGCCAAACCGGATACCGGGGAAGAATAGGTCTGTATGAATTACTGATCATGAGCGACTCCATTCGCCATCACATAGCTAGCGGTGCCGATGCCAACATTATTCGCGACGAGGCGGTGAAAGAAGGGATGAAAACTTTGCGTCAAGACGGGTTGGAAAAACTTGCAGACGGTCTTACTACTCCTGAAGAAGTGGTCAGAGTGACCAGAGCGATATGAGCGTTTTGTATTTCAAATACCAGGCTTTCGATGCTGATGGCAAAATGTTAAGCGGGCAGCTAACTGCTGATACGGAGCGTGAGGCTGTGCGTATTCTTAGAGGAAAGAATCTCACCCCAGTCAAAATACAGACGAGCAAAGAAGCATCGGAAAAAACTCATCGTAAAAGAATATCTCACACTGATGTACTGGATTTCACTAATGGTCTCTGCACTTTGGTAGAAGCCCGGGTTCCAATAGACAGATCGCTTCGCTTGTTAGAAGGCATTACCGAATCGGCAGCGATGCGGGAGTTAGTGGTGAGCTTGCTGCGCGAAGTAAAGGAAGGTAGAAGCCTGGCCGAGGCGATGGAAGTGCATCCGAAAGTATTCACCAAGATGTACATAAACATCGTTCGTGCCGGAGAAGAAGGCGGTATCCTGGATCAGTTGCTTCCAGACCTTGCGGAATTTTTGGAAACCAGCGCCAGAACCAGACAAGCAATTGTCTCAGCTATGATTTATCCCATTGTTCTCCTTATTACAGGGGTTTTATCTGTTGTGCTATTACTTGTATTTGTGGTTCCGCAGTTTGCCGCCATGTTTGAAGATGCAGGTACCGATATTCCCGCTTCAGCTGCGTTCCTGCTTTCACTCAGTGAAGGTATACAGAGTTACGGCTATCTGGTGCTTGTTTTTTTGGCATTGCTGGTATTTTATTGGAAGCGTCTTGATAGGGAGCACGCCTCAAAATTGAAAAAAGACGGTTTTCTTCTTTCACTACCTATGGTGGGCACTCTTATTCTGTTCAAAGATTGCGCTGTGTTTTCTCGCACACTAGGCGCCTTGTTGGGGGCAGGTATTCCGCTGATTCGCGCACTGCGTGTATCAAGAGAAATTGTCGCAAATACCGTGTTGGCCTCCCATCTCTCGCAGGTAGAAGAGGATGTTCGAGGCGGTGCGGGGCTTGGTGCGTCCCTTGAAAAAACCAACCAGTTTCCAACTTTACTACACCAACTGGTAGCAGTTGGCGAAGAATCTGGTCGCACGGCGAATATTCTGCTCAAATCAGCGGCCACATTCGATACCTATGTTCGCAATCAAATATCCAGCTTGGTGGCCGCTTTGCAACCTGCCCTGATAATCATTCTTGCCATTGCCGTTGGCGGCATCACCATCACCATGCTTTCGGCTGTTTTCAGCATGAATGCGGTGGAATTCTAATTCTTGGAGATCATTGTGAAGTTTAAGCACTTTCTACAAGCAAACAAAAAACCTTTGTCGGTTTTACTAATAGCGATGGCTCTCTCGTCCTGTACCATTTTGGATGCTCAATCAAATGCCAGAGGCACCACGGAGCCAGGCAGTACAAATGATGTCCCTGGCACGGCGGTACCAGCCAGTGCGGTGGAATTGCCGTCTATAGGAAGTTCGGTATCTAATGAACAGCAGGCTCTTATTGATGAAATCAATCGTGATGGCCAGGCGCTACAGGTTGATGGTTTCACTGACGATGTGCCGATTCCGGAAGAAATTAGTGACGATGATGTTGTCGAACTGAATTACGAGCAGGCGGATCTGAGGCTGGTATTAGAAGAACTGGCCGATGCCCTGGATATCAGCATCGTTATCGACCCCAGTATTGATGACAAGGTGAGCCTTCGCACCTCCGCCAGTCGCCCACTGGGGCAGGCTGACATCTGGCCATTGATGCGGCTGTTAACAAGAGATGCCGGTATAGTACTAGACCGAGTCGGTAATATTTACAACGCCCGCAAAATCGACAGTAGCCTCCCTGCTGGGATTGCTACACCCGACACATTAGGTCAGGGTTCGGCGGCAAGAATTTTACAGGTTACTCCACTGACTTTTGTCTCCGCCGAAGCTGCCATGGAAGTCGTTGAGCCATTGCTGGCACCCGATGGCGAAGTCAGGACGTTAATTGGCAACAACACCTTGGCAATTTCGGCCAGCGAATCACAACTGCTACGCATTAATGAACTGTTTTTTCTAATCGACGCCGACCCTTTTCAGAATCAAGGTATTCAGTTATACCAACTCCTCAACGCCAACGCGGTTGAGGTGGCTGATGAACTAGCGGAAATTCTGGAATTGATAGAAGGAACATCGCCGGCCTATCAAGTGAAAGGTATAGAACACATCAACGCGCTTTTGGTCACCGCTCCAGCTACTCGCGGGTTTGAAGAAATATCTCGCTGGGTAAAAATTCTGGATGCCGATGGGCAGGAACAAATGGAGCAGCTATTCCATTATCAGGTGAAAAACTTGAGCGCTGTCGAATTAGCCGGCACTTTATCCAACGTATTTGAAGACGATGATGATGACAACGTCGTAGCGAATATAAATCGCGGAGATGATGACCCTGAGAATTCTGTGGATACTGAAAATCAATCGGCTGATGCAACGGCTGATCGTGACAACAACAATGCGAACACTATAGGTTCTGCCGTGTCGGCTAATCTGCAGGTTAAAATTGTCGCCGACGAGGCGACAAACAGTCTTTTGATCAGAAGCAGTGTGCGTGATTACAGGCAGTTGCTTACTACCATAAACCAACTCGATGCCGTGCCGCTTCAGGTGATGATAAATGCAGTGATTGCACAGATCACCCTAAGCGAAGCCACTAGATTTGGCGTTGACTGGTCGCGCATAGCCGAGGACAGTGCGGTAGACCCAATTTCAACAGAAACATCAACTGCATTCCTGCCGACAGCAGGCCTGGAAGGGTTGCTGTTTAATAAATCCTTCATCGATGGAGCCGCCCAGGTTGATGCCACACTGGAAGCTATTGCAGTTAATAATGATGTGCAATTGTTGGCAAGACCATCGCTGACTGTGATTAATAATCAGGAAGGTGAAATTCAGATTGGTTCTCAGGTGCCGGTTCAGCAAGGCTCGACTATAGGGAACTCTGGCTTTTCTACCACTAACATTCAATATCGAGACACAGGTATTGTCCTGTCAATTACGCCACAAATTAACACCGATGGTGTCGTCAATCTTGTCATTAATCAGGTATTAAGAGCAGTAGAATCTGGCTCCTCAGGTGTAAATGGCAATCCGGTTTTTAATAACCAGGAAATAACTACCACGGTGGTGGTTAGAGATGGCGAGAACGTAGTGCTGGGCGGTTTAATCCAAACCGATATTGAAGACTTAAACACGGGAGTGCCAGGCTTGAATCGGGTGCCCTTGTTAGGAAGACTGTTTTCTTACCAGCAAGAGGTCACAGAACGACGTGAACTGTTTATTGTAATCCGGCCAGAGATAATCAATTTGAATTCTCAAACAGGGTTAGAATATCAAGATATATTGGATCGGTTTGATATGGTTTCGGATCTAATCGGGGCTACAGGTAGTTGAAGTAGCGACATACATACAAACATACATAGGCAATCAACATGAAGCAGACAGTGAGTCAAACAAACAGAAACACAATAGGCCTGAACAAGGGATTCACTCTTATCGAAATCCTGGTAGTAATGGCTATCATCGCAATGCTGGCGGTTATGGTTGCGCCGAATCTTTTTAATCAACAAGCAGGCGCCATGCGTGATGTTGCTCTGACCGAGATTTCAACGCTGGAGGCGGCTCTGGATATTTATCGACTTAATGTGGGTGAGTATCCCGATAGTCTGGACGGCCTTGTGGAAAATGATTCAGGTCGTGCATCCTGGAATGGCCCCTATCTGCGCAGAGATGTGCCCAAGGACCCATGGGACAATGACTATGTCTATGAATCCAATGGTCGTGAGTTCACGCTGATCTCCTACGGAGCTGATGGTGCTAGTGGTGGCGAAGAAGATAACGCGGATATCGGGCTTTAGATTCTTCCCGGTTCTATTGCAAACGGCAAAGCCCCTGCCCAGGCGGCCAGACGGCTTCACACTGCTTGAAGTATTGTTGGTTCTTACCATAATGGCGGTTGCAAGTATCTTCGTCGTACCCAACTTTACTGGCCTGGAAGCGCGTAGTTTTAGTGCCCAGGTGCAACAGGCAAACTCCTTGTTAAATTATGCCAGGCGTACCGCTGTCTTCTCTGGCCAGGCCAGCACGGTTAGCCTTAGTGTGGTCGCGGTCGACGCAGCAAATCAAGACCGACGCGCCGGGGCTGAACCGCATAGCAATAATGTCGTCGCCCAATGGAATGGCTCAGATATAGAGTTACGATTTCGGGACAGCATTGATCGCGAAGCAGAAGTAGAAGGATCCGCTAAAATAACGTTCTATCCGGAAGGTGGAAGCACAGGCGGTGCGCTGTTGTTTGCCCAGTCAGGCCAATTGGAAATAATTGATATTGATCCCTTCACCGGAAGAATAAGTTTGCGCGAGTCGGAAGATTAATTGAAATGCGGAACACATTTGGCACCCAGACAGGCTTTACCCTCCTGGAGGTGATCGTTGCACTGACCATCACAGGTTTCATCCTGGGCAGTCTTTTTTCCCTGGCAGGTAGCAGTAAGCAGCTTTCCTGGCGCTCTGAAGAAAGTCTAATTCAGGCAACTCGAATTCGGGCAATGACAAATTTTGCACTATTGGAAAATGAATTTGTTGAGGTTGAAACAGTCTTGCAAGACCGCAGTTATCAAATTCGACCCATGGGAATACTGGCCTTTCCACAGCGAAAAACCCAAGCTAGCGTGCATACTCTGCAAGCCTATGAAATCGTCAATCAAGACTCTGGTGAAATTGTACCTGGCAGTCGTTGGGTGCAATTGGAGACTCCACAGTAGAAAGTCCTATGCATATGCTCAAACAAGCCGGTTTTACCCTGGTCGAGATCATCCTGGCGTTAGGGCTGACAGCGCTTCTGCTGGGACTACTAAGCACTGGCATCTACATAGTTACCGACGATTGGAACCGCAATTCAGACATACTGGGTGAGCGCCTCGATCAAGCGCTGGCAATTTTACAAATTGATCGAGCGCTGCATGGGGCGTTTCCCCACAGTTATACCAACATCGAAACGCTGGGAAGAGAAATTTATTTCCAGGGCGAAAGCAATCGCCTAAGCTGGGTGTCTACAGTTTCACCACAGCGACGCCCGGGTCTTACTGTGTGGGAGATATATTCGGTTGGAGGCGAGGGTGTGTATCTCAGCCTGGTTCCTGCATTCAGTGATAGCCCGGAGGAACGCTTGAGCGAAAGCGAACCCATCCGCATTCTGGAAAACTATACTGTAGAGCTCAGTTATCTGCATCAGGATTTAGATCAAGGCAAGTTGTGGATTGATGAATGGCTTGGAAATGAAGAACTGGCCCTGCCGCTGGCTGTCTACATGCGCTTCGTTCCCAGCGGCAACTATGAAGGCCGGAAAGAAGAGTTAGAAATCGTTGCGCGCATTAAAAACAATCAGCATCGCAGCATTCGTGCTAGCACCACTACTACTGGCATCGGCTTATGACAAGTAAGAGAAGAGAAGTTCAAAAAGGTTCCGTCATCATCATGGTCTTGTGGACGGCGGTTTTGTTGACCGTATTAGTAACCGCCATGGCGGGCAAGGTGCGTTTATCGGCAAAAACCGCAGTGCACAATAGTGACGCCAGTAAGGAATGGTCTCAGCTGATGGCAGCGATGAATTTCGCCCAGATGGAACTCATGCTGGAGCGTATGCCCGCAGCCATTGGAGTACCACTGCGAGTATCAGAGGAGGGTGAAGTACTGAATCCATTTTATCGATACGATGGTGAGTCTCTGCAATTACATTATGGGCTGCCAGAGAACATGGTCGTTCACATCTACGACCATGCCGGCAAGATAAATCTTAATGGAATCCCGCGACAGAATATGCAAACGCTAATCCAGGAGCGATTAGGTGGAGAAGCAGCCGACCCCGAAGAAGTCCAGACCCTTCTGGACGCCTGGACTGACTGGACTGATCTCAATGATCTGCAAGGAGCGAACGGTGCCGAGAAAGATTATTATCTGGAATTGGATGAGGCCTACACCCCGCGTAATAATCCTGAGCTCGACACAGTAGAGGAAATTCTGCATATAAGAGGTTTCGCCGAACTGTTTGAGGGTGTAAACCTCGAAGCTGCTTTTACTATTTACGGGAATGTCACAACCGTTAATCTGAATCTAGCCACTAGAGAGGCAATGCAGTTGCTGCCCGGCCTGAACGACGAATTGATCGAAACGGTGATTGCCTTCCGCGAACTGGAAGACATAAACAACCCGGCAGAAATTGCAGAAATAATTCCCTTCGAGAACCTGCAGGAGCTAAGCCCATGGGTGGGGACTGATAACCACTCCGATATCTATTCTATTTTTGCCTATCCAAAGCAACAGCTCACGAGTCATTCCCTGACAGGCTTGGCAGAGGATGATGAAGATAAGGAACACAATGAACCTGAAGGCCAGATTCGCCAAGCCTATATGGAGATTGTGGAAATCAGCAGCGCGAACACCTTGCCTAGAGTCTTCAAAGTTGATCCCTATGGTGTTTTGCCCGATGCGGCAAGGGCCAGGATTGAAGAATACGACATAGAATTTTAGGAGCTGACTAATCGTCGCTGTTTCTAGTTTTTGTCTAACTTCCAGTCGCATTTCATTATCATCGGCCCTACGCCCTTGTTAGGCTCCATTGCCAATAGCTTACTGAATTTTGTTTCATACCATAGCAGGCCACTCTTATCGGCCAATCCGCCCAGTGCGTAGAATTCCCCCACCCGCATCGCAACCTTCTTAACCACCAGGGATACCCTGAATACATCACCTTTGGAAAACGTACCCAGCTCTATCTCGTCATCATTGGTGGTCAGAAAAGAGGCAATGGGCTCTTCAGCAGATTTCATGAAGGCAAAACCGAAATGTCCTTCCATGTTGTCCATGAGCACTTCTACTTCCATTTCCATCAGCACATCACTAAGCGGCTTAATAGTAGTAATTTCAGTTCCATCCAAAGACTTAACGGCAATAGAATTGATTCGACAGTCTTGAATATCTGTGGCGTCGCACAGCTCTTCTGCTGCCTGTGGTGTGGTTGGGATATCTTCGCGAATGCTGTGGTAGGTTTTCTTGTTATTGCAAAAATGTTCGTAGTGGCCCACGACTTTGTCGCTGTCGCCTATTTCTTGAATCTTTCCCTTGTCCAACCAGATCGCTATGTCACACAATTCCTGCACATGGAACATCGAGTGGCTACAAAAAACCATGGTCTTTTGCTGTTCGCGAAATTCGTTCATGCGTTGCACGCATTTTTTCTGAAACGCCATATCGCCGACGGATAAAGCTTCATCAATAACCAGTATGTCCGGTCTCACCATAGTCGCGATAGAAAAGGCGAGACGCACGTACATGCCGGATGAATAGGTTTTAACAGGGCGATCAATAAAATAATCCAGTTCGGAAAAGGCAATAATGTCCTTTTCTAACTCGGCAATATTGTCATCAGGAACTCCCAACAATGCCGCGTTAAGATAGATGTTCCTACGGCCAGTGAACTCCGGATGGAAACCTGCACCCAATTCCAGAAGAGCCGCCACCTGCCCATTGATTTTGATGTCACCACTGGTTGGCTGCAAGGTGCCAACCATCAGTTTTAGCAGGGTTGACTTGCCCGCGCCATTATCGCCGATAATACCGAGGCTTTTTCCGTCAGGAACCGTAAACGACAGTTCACTCAATACGCGGTAAAGCTGATGCTTTTGCTTGCGCAGGATAATTTCAAACAAACGATCCTGAGGCCGTTCGTAAATTTTAAAAACCTTATTAAGGTTTTGTACCGATACGCGAGTCACGACTAGCGCCTTCTTCGTAACATTGGCTTACAAAACATCGCCGAAGGCCTGTTTGATTTTCATGAACAACCAGCCGCCGAAAAAGTAACTGATCAGGGACACCGGAATAATTATCTGAAGATGAATAAAGCTAAGCTTCCCTTGCAGCACTATTTCTCGATAGAGGCTGACAAAGCTATGCATAGGGTTCAGCAAAAACAGTTTTCGCTGCGCTTCATCTTCGATAATCGTAATGGGCCAGATTATTGGCGTAAGGAAGAACCAGATGGTTACTCCCAGAGTGACCAGTTGCTGCAGGTCTCTTAGAAAAACACTAAGGGCAGACAAAATAGAGACTAACCCTAGTGCGAACAAGAACTGGAAAAAGAAAATAAAAGGCAGATAAACCCATTGCCAGGTCAGAAAGCCCTGACTCGCCAAATACAACAGTAATATGCCGAATCCTATTGCATGGGTTAAATAAGGAACGACAGTACCAACCACTGGAATAATGTGTACGGGGAATTTTACTTTGGTTATCAACGGCGCTTTCTCGATCAACAAGCCGGTAGATTTGCCGATGGCATCGGCAAAGGCAAACCAGGGTAGATAGCCGACCATCATGAAAATTACAAACGTGGTCTGCTCAAAGCCTTCCACTGATCGAAGTTTGAACAAATAACCGAACACAAATGCATAAATCATGATGTGGATGACAGGAGTTACAATCAACCACAGAAAACCACCAATCGAGGCTGTAAATTGGGCAAGAAAATCCTGCCTGGTGAAGTTATGAAAGAGTCGGTAATTGCTGAAAGGAGTCAGTATCCATTCACGCAGTAAGGTTAATAACATTGCCGATCCGGTTTCACCTGGCGTTGTTTAATATCAAGGCTGCGAATTTAACCATGAATTGCACAAAAAAACTAAAGAATACCGCCACAAACCCTTATAATCCTCGCTTAAGCCGACACCCATTCACGACATCGGAAACTTCCAGTAAGTCTGTGCTACACCCGGAACACATACTGATTCCCTATCAGCTTTCACAGCTGCCTGCGGGGCCCTGGCTGGTATTCGCGCCACACGCGGATGACGAGACATATGGCATGGGAGGCACATTGCTAAAGGCAAGAGACGAGCGCGTGGAGACGCATTTGGTGGTGGTAACCGATGGCGCCATGGGGGGAGATAGCAAGAATCTCGTCAGCACCAGAGAAAAGGAAGTGAGGGAAGCGGCAAACGCGCTGGGGGTGAAAACGGTTCAGTGCTGGTATGAACCTGATCGAGGGCTTGTTTTGAACCGATCTGTAATCGATAAGGCGATGCGGGCAGTTACCGAGCTGTCAGTTGTCAGCGTTTTCTTCCCCGGTCCTTTGGAGATTCATCCAGATCATCGCGCGACAGCATTGCTGGTTTGGGCCGCGTTACAAAAGTTATCCAACGGTGGCCACCCGGTTACTGCTTATGCCTACGAAATTTCCACGCAGAATCCTGTGAATCATTTTGTCGATATTACGAGTCAAAGGGCGGCGAAAGAAGAGGTGATGGCAATCTATGCCAGTCAGAATTGTCAAAACAACTATCAGGATTTGACGCTGGCCTTGAATAAGGCGCGTACCTTCTCTTTGCCAGTTGATGTCAATTATGCAGAAGGTTTCTATCAATTTTCAGAGGAAGAATTGAGGCTCCCCTTAATACAGGTGACTCACAATATAATCGATTTATACCTTTGTTAAGGGTTAAGGAGAGGGGGCTTCTAGCCAGGTGCCTACTTCCAGCATGTCCTCAGCAGTCAAAATACCAGTCTCCTGCTTTAGTAGTAGACTATAAATCACATGCTCGTAGCGAGTACGTTGCAAATCCCGCTCTGCTCGATACTGGTCTCGCAGAGCGTTCAAGACATCAACGTTGGTGACCGTTCCCAATTCAAATCCACGCTGTGCAGCAGTTGCTGACAATACTGTAGATTCCACCAGCTTTCGCGCAGCCTCGGTACGTAACTCACTGGATTGAACCTGCAGGTAGGCACTGCGCACTCTCTCACTCGCCTCCAGTTGCTCTTGCTGCAGCTGATATTCAGCGATTCGCTGTTGGCTGTAGGCCTCACTAACCGCCGCTCGATTACTGCCACCTGCAAACAGAGGAATTGAAACATCCAGGCCCAGATAAGTGCTGTCCGCCCGGTCAACGGATGCATTGTCAAAACCCACATTCGAATCTTGTTTTTGTACTATCAAGGAAACCCTGGGCATGTAGGCGCCTTTTCTTTCGGATATACGTTCGGCAGCAATTTGCACGGCGAATTCGCTGGCTCGAATTTGATGGTTACCGCTGCGAGCCTGTTGTACCCAATAGTTGATGCCGTTTTGCAGGGCAGGAACTTCTGCGTCCCGTTTTAGGCGGAATAACGAACCGCTGGAAATTCCCGTAACAGACCTCAACGCTTCCTGACGCAGTGCCAACTCGCTTTGTAATTGTAGCTTCTCCGATTCCACTGCCGCCAGGCTTGCCTGCACTTGATACAAGTCTGTTATTTGGGCTAGTTGCCTATCGTACAAACCTTGAATTTGATTGAGTTGATTATTCACCGCATCCAGTTCAGAAGCTATGGATTCCAGTGCGTCTTCCGCTTGCAGCACGGTGAAATATTTCTGCGCAACATCGGATAATAAGAACGCCAACTCGCCGAAATATTCTGCTTCAAGTTGATCTTCCGTTAGCCTGGCCTGGCTGCGCTGGGAAAAAGTTTGCCAGTCAAATAACACCTGAGACAGTTGCAGCGTGTAACGTTCACCGTCGAATATCTGGACTTGCGGGATAGTAGACACATTGCGGCGATTATCAGAAAGGCTGGCACTGGCATTTAGCTGTGGCAATAATCGACCCCGGGCAGCGCGTTTGCGTGCAGACCCAATATTCAAGCTTTCCTCAGCGATCTTGAGCCTGGGACTGTAGTTGACAGCGGCAGTGAAAAAATCTTCCAGCGTAGTACCGACCAGATCCAATGCATTTGACGTAGCGGCACTAATAGCTACTGGCCAGTTGACAACGAGGCTGAGGCCAAGAGCAAACAATAAGGAATTTCTTTTCATTGGCTTAGTCTTCGATGGCTTAGTCTTCGATCAGGCTGCGAGCCAGAGAATTTGACAAAGGCTTGAACAGATATTGCAATAGCGTGCGTGAACCGCTGGTAATAAACGCTTCTGCTGGCATGCCTGGCACCAGAGCGAGATCCCCCAGGTCTTCCATGCCTTCCGGGTTCACTTCTATACGAGCCATGTAGTAGTGTGTACTGGTCAACTCATCAACAAAGGCATCAGCAGAAATACTGATTACCCTACCAAAAATAGTAGGCACGGCATTCTGGCTAAACGTGGAGAAGCGTATAGTAGCCTCTTGCCCCTCGCTCACGCGATCAATATCCAGCGGCGATAGCCTGGCTTCAATTATCAATTCTTCGCGTTGTGGAACAACCTCGGCAATCGGCGAGGCAGCCGTCACAACTCCGCCAACCGTGTGCATCTGCATGCCGTTGACGACGCCTTCTACAGGTGCTCTTATGATGGTCCTGCTTACCACATCTTGTAATGCGTTAATTCTTTCCTGGCTGTCTTTAAGTCGGGTTTGAGTTTCGGCAAGTTGTCCGATGACGTCGTTGCGGAACTCCTTGTCCTCTTGAAGAATAAGCAGGCGGGTTTCACCAATTTGAATTTCATTGGATGCGATATTTGCAGTTAATTCTGCCGCTTCCCCCTTCAGAGTTGCGTAATTTCTCTGAATTTGGCGAAGTCGTGTCCTGTCTGAAAATCCGTCCGCCAATAGTGCTTGAATGTCTTCTAATTCCTCGGCAAAAGAGGCCGCCAGCTCTTCTTTGCTTGCCTTCAGTGCGATTAGTCCAACCAGACCCGACTGTAACTGCTCGATGCGCTGTTGCAGTACCTCGATGCCACCTTCCAAGGCAATTTTCCTGGCTTGAAAAATCTGATTCTGCGCTTCAATTTCCTCAATGGCATCGAACTCACTGCTTCGCAAAATCTCGGAGTAGAGCACATTGTCGAGTCCATCACGCTCGGCTATCAAGCGAGCCTCTAACGTCTTATCAGCTACAAATTGACTGTTAACAATCTCCAACTGCGTCAATGACTGAGTATTATCCAGAACCAGCAAAGGGTCGCCTTCACGAACATAGTCGCCATTTTGCGCGCTGATTTCGCTAACGATTCCCCCTTCCAGATGTTGTATCACTTTCTTATAGGATCTGACGGCGACGTTACCCGGTGCATGGGCAGCACTGTCCAGAGGAGCTATGGCCGCCCACACCCCAAACACGCCGAATACCAAAAACAACAGGATCACGCCAGCTCGCTTAGGCGAATCCATGCTGGTTAAGACTTCATCCGAAGAGTCGTTTGCCAGCTTATTACTTAGTTGATTAAGATCCATTATAAATCTATTTCCGACTTGTGATTGCCCAACTATTTTGTCTTACCTGAATGCAATCAGGCTCTTTCATTTTGTTTAACGATGCTTGGCCCGGGAGTGGCTTCAGCGTTTGGTCGGGCCTGTTCTCTTAACTTGGTCATCACTTCTTCTCTGCCGCCGCAGATAGCGACATTCCCTGCCTGTAATACCAAAATCTTGTCCACAATTCCAAGCAGCAAAGTGCGATGAGTAATGACAACGACGGTGCAACCGCTGGATTTTACTCGTTGAACTGTTACGGCAAGCTGTCTTTCACCTTGTTCATCGAGATTGGAATTTGGCTCGTCCAGGACCAGCAAACAGGGATCGCCGTAGACAGCCCTCGCCAAACCTATACGTTGTCTCTGGCCACCTGACAATACACCGCCACTCGCACCAATCCGGGTGTCGTACCCCTCTGGTAAATGCAGGATTAACTCGTGGACGCCAGCCAACTTGGCAGCAGTGACGATTTTTTCAGAATCGATGTCACCGAACCGACAAATATTTTCAGAAATAGTGCCATCGAATAGTTCAATATCCTGGGGCAGGTAGCCTATGTGAGGTCCAAGTTTTGATCGATCCCAGGCCGAAACGTCCGCGCTATCCAGTCGAACTTTCCCACCAACAGCAGGCCATATACCCAACAGGGCACGGGCAAGGCTGGACTTACCCGATGCGCTGGGGCCAACAATGGCTAGTGATTCACCGGCAGATAGTTCCAGTGAAACATTTTTAACCGCTGGCACTTTGGCACCGGGAGGGATAACTGTCGCCTGTTGCACAGACAAACTTCCCGTAGGGGTTGGCAAATCCATGGTTTCTTCATCTGCGGGAATTTGTTCCAGTAGTTCACCGAGCCGTTGGTATTGAGACCGAGCGACTGTAAATCCTTTCCAGGTCCCAACCAACAAATCAATAGGTGCCAGGGCACGACCCAACAGCAGGGAGCCGGCAATCATCATGCCCGGCGATATTTCTTGTTGCAGTGCTAACAGAGCGCCAAGGCCCAGCAACATGGATTGCATAATCATTCTGAATGTCTTGGAGATGGAGGTGAGCACCGCCGCCTGCTGGCTGGCGCGGGTTTGTAATTCCAACACCTTATCAGAGCGCAGCTCCTGTGCTCTACGGATATCCGAGGTCATGCCCATCGCCGCTATCACATCGGCGTTTTGAAGACTGCGACTAATTTGATTTCCCACCCAGTAGGCTTGTGAATTAGCATCCTGGAGTTTTTTGCTGGTAACCATCTGGTTCACGAAAGCCAGAATTACCATCACAATTCCTGCAAATATTGCAGCCACCCCAAACCAGGGGTGGAACATAAACATGATCCAGACATAAATTGGGAACCAGGGTGCGTCAAAAAACGCAAACAAGCCATTTCCAGTCAGGAATTGACGCAAGGCAGATAAATCTGCGTTAGCTTGAGCATTGTCTTTACCGCCCATCAATAGAGCGCGTTTAAAAGTGGCTTCGAATACTCGTTTGCTAAGGTCTTTCTCAATCCGGTTACTGGCGCTGATGAGAATTCTTGAACGTACCCACTCAAAACCACCCGATGCAGCGAGTAGACACACCAGTAATATTGTCAGCATGGCAAGAGTTGACATGCTGCCGCTACCAATCACTCGGTCGTAGACCTGCAACATATAGATGATGGGTGCCAGCATCAGGATATTCACCGCCGCACTGAACACGCCAGCATAGATGAAATAACGCTTTATCGCCCAGAAGGCATCAAACAATTCCTGATGCTGTTTTGTTTTTTTGCTATTTGCCATCTGAGCTACTATAAATAATCACAAAATTTAACTGATCTGGTCGTTCAAATGCAGGTCTATGGAGGCAAGGCTTGTCATCCCGGTGATCATCCAGGTCAAGCTGTATTAATTGGGTATCGGCTGGAGTTTTTCAACCCTCAGCGCCGCCACGGTAGTTGACAAAAAATCGCAGCCCTTACCAGGCATAGCAAATTTCAAGCTCGGAGACTAACTGAGATCAAATTTCCTGGTCACCTTGGGCCAGTTTCTGAAGTGAAGGTAAATCTGTTATGAGTAAACTTCTGGGCCCATCTCGTTGAACAATGTGTTGGCTTTGTAGTTTTTGAAATACCCGAGTCACAGTTTCCCGGCTTACATTCAGCATAATGGCGATTTCCTGGTGGGTGGGTGGGTTGTTGATTGTTGAAGTTGCTTCAACTTTCTCAGTTTTTTGATTTTCAGGGGCTTTGGTGGTTTGCTTACTGTCGTTGGGAACAAGGTTCCAAAGTTGGCAGCAGACCCGCTGCGAAACATTAGGCAGCCCTAATAGTATGCGTTGCCGTGTCATTTGCCGCACCCTTGCTGCCAGTTTGGTACCCAGCATATTTACCACGCCAGCGTTGCCAAGCATGATGTCCTTCAGGCTTTCCAGTGGGATGTTGACGACAACCACCGGGGTTAGAGCGATGATGTATTCCGGTTGAGTGCCTTGATCAAAAAGGCCCAATTCGCCGCAGAAATCACCTGGTTCCATGAAGTAAAGCCCCACTTCCCGGCCATCAATGGTAAAATCTACTCCCTGCAAACGTCCCTCAAACAGAAAGCACATGTGCTCCTCATGAATACCTGCATTCAATACGATGCCGCGTCTGGCAAACTTTTTGAGAACAGACTGACGAGCCAGTTGGCTTAGCAGCTCGTGAGGCAAGGGCTTTAAGAGGGGAAAGCTGCTTAGTAGTTCGGGGGTTACCGCCATGAACTTCTGATCCTGACGTCACTGAGCGGCGATGAAAATTGCCGATGTCCGGCATTATAAGTGCTTGAAACCTAATAGCAAATAGGGGTATTTTGGCTTCATGTGATTGCAGTCACTTGATGACAATCAGGTTTAGAGTACCTTCTTGGGCTATGTGTGCGAGTTGTATTTCCGTTTAGAGATCGTCCTGGCCAGGAAACTACAGAAACAATCAACTACAGAAACGATCAACTAACGATCAACTAACAATCAATTAGAGAAACAACCAATGAAACCAAGCAAAATAGTCATAGTCAGTACAGCTACGATCAAAGGCTTATTCGTCAGATTCAGCTCAATCTTTAGTCGTTTTGCTGCTGTAGCCATCCTCTTGGCATGGGCTGTATCAGCACAGCCGGCCAGTGCGGGAGACTCATCTGTCGTAGGTGAGGTTAGCCTGGTGTTAGGTAAAGCTTTTTTGGTGAGCGAAGGCAAGCCACGGAAGTTGGTCGAAGCGGGTAACCAGATTCACGCAAATGACCAAATAGTAACCCACACCAATGGTCATGTGCATATCCGGTTTGTGGATCAGGCTCTGGTTAGCGTGAGACCAGATAGTCGGCTTGAAATTGTTAGCTATGACTACGATTCTCAGCAACCCGAACAGTCTTCAATCAAATTCAATCTGATTGAGGGCATTGCGCGCTCAATTTCGGGTGAAGGCGCTAAAGCGGCCAGGTCTCGCTACCGCCTGAACACACCGATCGCAGCAATCGGTGTTCGTGGCACTGATTTTGTGGTGAGCGTGACAAAACAGAGCACCCGCGCACTGGTGAATCGGGGGGCTATTGTAATGGCCCCTTATTCAGACGAATGCTTTGCCTCTGCTATTGGTCCCTGTGATTCAAATGCTGTGGAATTAACAGACAGTGCATTGCAGATGATTGAATTTGAAGAAACAGCACTTGTTCCCTGGCTGATTCCAGCACCCCATGAAAGAGAGCCTGGCATCATGCGTGAGGAAGTTCAGCTGGCATTAGCGGGCAACACAGTCCAGGCAGAGGCCAGAACCGCTACTACCGACGTCTACCTGGAAAATGTCACTTCATCAAGAGCCGTCGAACAAGCGGCAAACAGCTTACCTGACTCGCCTGGCCCGCTAGACCCCCCAGACCCGTCTGACTTCACGCCAGATGAACCAGTAGCCAGCTCAGAACTGACAAGTCGCCAATTGGTGTGGGGTCGCTGGGCCTCTGAACCCAGTGCGCAGGAGCGCATAACCTTGACTCACGACGAGGCTAGAATCGGACGCGAGGTGACAGTCTCCAATACTGAACATGCGCTGTTTCGAACCAAAGATTTAAGACCTCAGGTTGAGCAGGGCCTGGGTTCGGTTAGTTTTTCTCTGGACAGTGCACAGGCATTCTACAATTCCGATAGTGGCATTGTGGCGATGCAGGTGAACAGAGGAAGTCTCGATATCGATTTTGACCAAAGTCGTTTCATTACTGAACTTGATTTGAACCATATTAGTACCGGCTTTGTCGACTTTACGGCAAGCGGCAGTATTTCTGATCGAGGATATTTCAATGCCATTGCTGATACCCAGCGCATTGCTGGTGCAGTGAGTAGAGATGGCACCGAGGCGGGTTATTTCTTCGAAAAGCAACTGGAAAACGGCAGCATCAACGGTTTAACACTTTGGGATGCCAGATAGCCATGCAATCTTCTTCCGGCCCACGAAAATTGGCTAATCTTTACCAGTTCGTGGTGACATTGCTGCCGGTTAACGGGCGGCTACTGGTATTACTACTGGCTGGCGCTTTGAGCCTTGTTCTAAGTTTCGCCTTTAAGGACGCTTTTAAAACCATAGAAAACCGCGTGGGCGAATTGGGTTGGACCTTAACAACAAACGAAACCATAGAGCAGCGCATCACTCTCGTCACCATCGATGAAAAAAGCCTGGCGCAAGCAGGCCCCTGGCCCTGGCCCAGGCAGGAAATGGCACGATTGGTCAATGCGATTGATGAGGCGGGAGCCCAACTTCAAATTCACGATGTGTTTCTCCCGGAGTCTAAGGATGGTGATGCTGAATTAGTCGCCGCTTTACAATCATCTCGCGGCGCAGTCCTGGCTCAGGTGCCGATTTTACAATCCGATCAGACAGCACGTGTGGGAGCGATGTCACATGCTGTTTCTGCTGTTAGCTGTAATGCTGGGGCAACCGGGTCAAGCAACGGAATAACTCTGCCCGGCACCCAGAACTACATTGCCAGTCACGCCGGTTTTTCAGGAATCGCTAAAGGCCATATTACGCCAATAGTAGCCAGCGATGGATCTATACGTCGGTTTCCAGCACTGATTTGCGTCGATGGAATGGCCTATCCTGCACTCGCGATTAGCGCGCTATTGCAAGCAACCAATAGTGTGGACTGGAGTGCCCGCATAAGCAGCGACACATCATTCTTTGGTCCAGAGTTTCGATTGCAGCTAAACGCCTATCCTGGCCTTAACATTCCTCTGGATAGTCAGGGCAATCTTCGTATTTCCTATAGGCAATCACCGGATAGTTTCCGGGCAGTTTCTGCCATTGATGTCATGTCGGGGAACATAGAGCCCGGGCTGTTTGAAAACACCTGGGTCCTGGTTGGCGCAACTGCCCTGAGCATAGGAGACATTGTACCCACACCCTACAGTGGGACGGCCCCTGGAGTTGAGTTGCAGGCGCGCATGCTGGGTAGTTTATTGGATGCTCAGATACCTTATACCCCGCGTTCTGCAAACTGGATGCTGGGGTTCATTACCCTTGGCATAGCGTTGTTCTTGCTTAAGTTGGCCGCAGCGCCAGGTCGCCTGTCAGCCTATGGGCTGCCTGCTGCTGGTGTAGTTTTTCCCTTGCTCGTGCTTTCACTCCACATTCAAATGCTTAGCAACGGCGAAGTCTGGCTGGGCTGGCTGTTTCCCGCGCTGTATAGCCTGCTTGCTGCGAGCTTGTTGCTGCTATTAGAACAGAGTCGGGTGCGGGTGCAGCGGGGTCGGGTTTACGGAAACCTCAGCAGTTATCTCCCACTCGATGTGGCCAGGGAGATTGCTTATACACTGCCCAGTTCAGCGATTCATGCCAGGCGCTGCGATGCAACGCTATTGAGCGCAGACCTTCGGAACTTCGCCGCCTTTAGTGAATCACGACCACCAGAAGAGTCAGCGGCCGTATTACATTTCTTCTTCGTACGTGCCACGGAAATCATTGAACAGCATGGTGGTCGCGTACACGAATTTAAAGGGGATAGCGTCCTGGCAATCTGGGACGGACACCATCGGGAAGCCGCAGAACAAGCATTGCTGACGGCCCAGGACATGCAACAGGCAATTGACCAAAATAGGCTAACTCCACGGTCATCAAGCGTACTGGAGCCGCTGGCTCTGGGAATCGGTATTGAGCAGGGACCTGCTCTAATCGGTTCACTAGGCCCTGCACACCGTCGTAGCCACTCTTTGTTAGGTGACACAGTGACCATTACCTTACGTGTTCAAGAATTAACTGAGGAGTTGGCGCAACCTATCTTGATTGGTGAATGTGCCGCACGGCAACTGAGTGATCTACCCCTTGTCTCCCAGGGCAGTTATTTGCTGAGTGGCTTGAGAATTCCTCATACTTTGTTCGCACCGGCGCCGGCATTCTCTGAATCGACGCAGCCCAGGAACAAAAGCGACAAAAGAGAGCAACCAAAGTTAAAGGTGGTTGCTGGCAGCGGAGAGTAATCCTCTTAGTTTTTTCTGGCGCTCGCTACATAATCTCTTCGAATACCTGGAAAACAGTCGCCGTCACGGTGTTTTGCTGTATTGCATCAATCGAGGTGATCCAAGATAATCCCGCCATGTTTTGTAATCGGTTTGTGCTTGGCAAACCCAATGTCCTGATCGGGTTGCCAGGGTTTATGCAGCGTTTTTTTTTACTCTCTCCTCTATTCACAGCGATAGCGTCATTTGCTCTTGCTGCTTCCTCTTCAAATGCCAGCGCTGAATGCCCTGATCTGAGCTCTTATTACCCCGACGAGAATGTTAACTGGCAGGCGTTAAGTCAGCAGCTCGAACCGTTGTTGCCAGCATGTCTGGAGAGCGCTGAGTTTTATGCGCTGCTAGGGGCGGCAAGGCTCAACAGCGGGAATATTGCGAGTGCATTTGAATCACTTGAGCGGGCATTGTTGCTGGAACCTGAAAACGGGGCGGCTCAAATTGATTATGCCCAGGCTCTTTACTTGCAAGGCCAGCTATTTTCAGCATTAGAGATTAATCAAGCCTTGTTGCAGCGAGAGGATCTACCCAACAAGCTGCAATCGGTTATTTTGCAACGCCAGCAATCCTGGCAGGCACTAACCACCGAACGCACTGCTCAGTTGGATATATTGGCGGGCTATGACGACAATTTGAATGGTGCGCCAAGCCCTGGCCAGCTAACACTGACGCTTTCTGGTGAGCCCATTGTGTTGCTCCTGAATGAGGAATTCAGGCCCGAAAGCGGCCCTTACCTGAATTTTCGTCTTGGAGGACGCTATCGTCAACTTGCACCGAATTATCAACATAATTGGTTGGCGGAAGTGCGCGGTAGGCAGAGTGAGGATTCAGAATCAGATCTACTGCAATTCGATAGCCGCTATGCCTTTATCAGGCCAGGACGCAGGCAGAGTTGGCAATTAGACACCGGCATTAGTCATCTGAAATTTGGTGGCAGCGCTCTTTATACTGGAGTTGATGTTAGTGCACACTATCAACGAGCCAGCAGTTGGAGTTGCCAACCTTACTACCATCTCGCCACTCAATACCAGGTTTTCCACAATCAGCGCCGGCTCAATGCACTTGAAAGCAAGGCGGGCGCGGGTTTGAGCTGTCCCGGCAGCAGCAGTTGGGCTAATCATCAATTCAGCACCGAGTTGAGCTTCCTTTCCAATACTGCCATTGAGTCCGGGCGGCCCGGCGGAGATAGAGACGGCTGGCAAGCCAGCCTGGATTGGCAAATAGATTTGCCCTTTGGTGAGTTTCACAGCCAACTGGGCCACACCCAATTGAGCGATTCAAGTGGCTACAGCCCGTTACTGGCTAATGGCGCAGAGCGTTGGCTACGGCGCAGCTATTTGCTGTTGCAGTATCGTCGGCCGCTATCTGAGAGTGCCACGCTATTGGTGAATATGTTCCACCAGAATCAGCGCAGTAATCTGGAGCTATTCAGAACCATTGACAGCACCGTGGAAATAGGAATCAGCCTTGCTTTGTAAGAAAAATTTGGCGATTGCTGCCATTTTGGAAAATTCTTCAAAAATAGAGCCTTAGAGGGCAATTTGAAAGGCAATTTGAAAGGCAATTTAGAGGCCGGTAAGGGGGAAATTAATGGATAATCAGCTTGTCATAGGCAGGAATGCCGGGTAGACTCCGCAAGTTAATTGTACAGTTGCCGACACAAGGTCAACAAGTGCGATGCTCAAGCAAGAATGACATTTGGGTAATTTCTTTTGGTGTGATTGGAATCACAAGCCGAAGGGGTCGCCTCAAGTATGCTTGCTAACACCGATATGTGGTCATAGGCTGTTTTTGGCGTGTCTCGATCGGAACTAACAAACTAGAATTTTCAAGGAGTCATAAATGGCTACAGCAGCAGAACGAACTGAAATTATCCAACTGGTAGTAGGTATGGTTGGAGCCGCCCCTGGCGCGGATATTCTTACCGAGCTGGAAGAAGTATTTGACGGAGGCGTCACCCTGGAAGAATTGGCAGTAGCCATTTCTGAGAACCCCGCATATTCTGGCGACGAAGGCCTTTTCCCGGACTTCTTGCCAAATCGAATCTTTGCAAGAAATTTTTTAACCGTCCTTTATGGTGATGAACTATCAGAAGCTACGATGGACGCAGCGATTGCCATGATGGAAGGCCGACTAAATGCTGGCGAGTCCCGTGGCGAGTTGATTTATGAGCTTATCACTGCTCTTGCCGATACCAGTCTGACTGACGCTGATTTTGGCGATGCAGCACAAGCCCTGGCTAACCGCACAGCCGTAGCTGAATACTACTCAGTGACGGTGGCGCAAAGCTCTACCGACCTGGAAGAGCTCATGGCTGTTGTTGAGGATGTTGATAGCGCCGAAACTGCGGTCGCCGATGGCACAGACGCAGTGGATAACACGATTGCCGAGAACGCAGGCTTGACTGGACTAATCGAAACACTCAATGGGGCGAATGCAGCGAAGCGCCTATTCCTTGTTGAAGCGGATGGCGATGGCAGAGCATCAACCAGCACTACAGAAGCTGCTATAGGCGCAGCTCTGGACGCTGCTCAAGACGCTACTGAGAATATTGTGGGGCCAGGATACGTTGGCGGATCTGACGCGCTTCAAGCTGCTTTGATTTCTGATGAAATGTCCGTGCAAGCGCTAGCACTCAGGGCTGCCAATAGGGCGCTGGCCACTGCCCAAGGCAATGCAGTACTTGGCACTGGTACCAATTCGGTCTCTGGCCTTGAAGCCTCTATCCTGGCAGATATTGCTGCAGACAGAGCAGCAACAGCAGCTGAAACCGCCAGGCTTCTGGCGGAAAACGAGCTCGGTGGTTCAGTAGACGCATTTGAGGCAACGAATACTGGAACGCTACTGGCTTCTGGAAGCAACGGTGCTTACACTTACAATGCCACACCCTTAATTAACTACAGTGCTGCAACCAGAACTCTGTCCCTGGCACGCGGTGTGACAGAAGTGACTAACCCTGGTGTTACTGCCTTACTCGCAGCATCGCAGGTTAACCAGGCAGCAATCCTGGCAGACACTGCAGCAGACGATGCCGCCGCGTTGTCTCAACGAGTTGTCGAAAACCTCGACCTGGACGCATCTGGCCTGGCCGCTTTGACTTTGACGACAGCGGCCATGACGGTCATTAACCCCGCGTCGAACACAAGAGCTACTGTCGCAGAAATTGACGCAGAACTCACTGGATTGAGAGCCATTGTTGCTTCACTTGATGCTGTTGCCGCTACCGCTGCCGCCGCTGATGCTAACAACGATGCAAATACTCACCAACTGGCAATTGATGCACTTGACGCTGCTATCGGTGCTCTTACGTTCGACACGGACAGAGCGACTACTGTGGCGGCCCATGATGCATTAACTGCTGCTGCTGTTACGGCTGGTTATCTCACCGCAGCAGATAAAACAGCGATTGACAACGCATTTGCTACGAATACAGCGAACGGCACTACTACTGATGCTGCAATAACAGATCAAGCTACTACTGCTGCTGCGAGAAGCGACTCTCAGGATGCCCTTGCTGAGAACAACGCATCTGGTCGAGAGGATGAATTCATACGCTTAAAAGGCTCGTCTGATGCAGAATCCGCGGCTGCCAATCCGCTAACTGACATTTATTTGGCAGCAGCGGCTTCGGTTACAACTGCAACAGAGGCTATTGAAGCACTGGACGAGGCACTGGTTGCTGATGCTGAGGCTAAGGCTGTAGCTGATGATCTTGCGGCTGCTAATAAGGTTATTGCTGAAGCAACAGCGGCGTTCGCTCCGGCTGGTTTTGAAATACCCATGGATGTTGATACAGTTGTTGAAGCTGCAACGCCTGATGATGATATCTTTCTGGGCGGTGGTATTGATGAATCACAGATCATCTCGTTTAGAGACGATGATGTTCTCTTTGTCGGTACCGATACCGTGCTTAATTCTGCCACGAGAGCTGGTACTAATGGCGATGACTCTGTTTTGGAAGTGTGGATTACAGGTACTTCCAATGCGGTAATTACAGTTGAAACCAGTGTATTCGGTTCAAGTGCAGTGGCTCCTGAACTTTATACAATCACCTTGACTGGTGTTGCAGCGGCCGATTTGTCTTACTCTGATGGCTTTGTTGTTATCGTGTAAACGGCAGTAAGCAACAGTAATACAATAAAAAATAGATATAGATAGGATAGATAGATAGATAGATAGATAGATAGATAGAAGAGGCGAATATTTGCCTGTCAGGCAAGCCGAGCCTTGGGTATCTGAAGCAAGATACTGAAAAATTCAAAGCCCTCAGTTCGTGAGAACCGGGGGTTTTTTCTTTTTCAGACGATAGATTTTAGTACAATGGTGTTTTGTATCTCTGATGCCCTGGTTCATGTAGGCAGGCAGACAATGCAGATAAACAAACTAAAGAGTAGAATTCTGCGACTAGTATGCCGAGTTACCACTAATTCTGCTCTAACAAGGGAAACCGAAGATGAATCGAAATCCGCGACCAATTGCCTGTTTCACAGGTTCTGCTCTGATGGGGGCAAGCCTGCTTGCTTTTGCACAGGATTCTTCAAGTGGTGATATAACGGACAGCACTCAGGGTTTTGCCCTGTTCGAATCAGTTGAGACCGCAGCGAGCCAAAACAGGGCTGCCGTTCGCGTTGAGCGTGAAGTGCGAGCGACCACGACAGAACCTGAATTTACCCTGTTAGGAGTATCAAGAATCGCTGGCAACTATTCAGCAATGCTTCAACATAAAAACGGGGAAAGTATTCTTGTGAAAGCCGACCCCAGCGCTAGCACCTTCATTCCCGATTACAGCGATTATTCTATTGTAGGTTTGTCTGCCACCACTGTTTCCGTCCGTTATCCTGGCAATAACCCTTGCGTGGAGTTCGTTGATCAAGGCGTGAGTTGCAATAGTGCTGCAAATATTGCCGAGCTCAGCCTGAGCACTGGCGAACCAATTCCTCCAAAGGACCCCACCAACACAGAATTGGCGAGCACTGATTCTCAGAATGAATCAGACATCGACAATGATGAAGACACGACTGAGTCGCGAAATCCGTTTGCAGCACTGAACAATGCCAACGCTGAAGACAACAGCACCGCTGCCACTAGCAGCAGGGCAAACAGACGTTTCACACCCAGACGTATAAACCCCGAAGATGTGCCAGAAGGTAAGCGAATAGTGTCAACGCCTTTCGGTGATCGCCTGGTCGATCAATAGTAGTCTGTCATTCAAACGGGTGGCAGAGCAGGCAAAACTTTCCGTGGATACACAGCTCAAAACCCCACTCTCGATTTCAATAGTCAGCTACGATTCAGGTTTTGAAGAAATTCGTGTACTTGTCGCGTCTTTACTCGATGCTATCAGACAATTGCAAAGTACATTCACAGCCACCGCAATTCCACTCTACCTGATTGACAATTCTGAGAACCCCTGTCTTTCTCTTAAGCAGCTTGTTGATCTACAGCCTCAGCTAACAGCACTCGACATTGAGCTACGCCTGCTCAGTGGCCATGGGAACATCGGCTACGGTGCCGCACACAACCTGGCAATTGCTAAAGCAACGGGCGACTATCACCTGATACTGAACCCCGACCTGGTGTTGGATGCTGACTGTTTAGTGTCAGGTATTACATTTATGCAGCAACATCCAGATGTTATATTGGCGAGCCCTTTGGCAAAACATGAAAATGGCGAGAAACAGCATCTATGTAAGAGATACCCCTCGGTGTTTACCTTTCTCGTGAGAGGTTTTTTCCCGAATTTCCTCAAGAAACTATTTGACAAGCGCCTGGCAGAATTTGAAATGCACGAGCTGCCAGACACAGCACCCAACACGGATGTGCCCATAGTCAGTGGTTGTTTCATGTTGTGCCAAAGCAGTGCCTTGAAGCAGGTGCAAGGCTTCGACGCAAATTATTTTCTGTACTTCGAAGACTTCGATCTGTCATTGCGACTGGGTGAGCTAGGCAAAGTTGCCTATGTACCGGCAATGGAAATTCAACATCGGGGTGGACACGCAGCCAGGAAAGGCCTGCACCATATAAGACTGTTCATTCGCTCTGGCATTCGCTTTTTTAACTCTCACGGCTGGCGTTTTTTTCGCCAGTCAAGCTAAGCTGGTGATCCTGGACCAGTGATATCGACCACAGAAAGCCCACGCCCTTCGATGGAATCAGCTTATCAATACTTCTGAACAAACAGTGCTTGTAACCGGAGCAACTGGCTTCGTGGGCCGCGTATTGTGCCGCTGTCTGCTTGCTGAAAATCGGCAACTGCGTGTGCTGGTGCGTAACCCGGAGAAGCTCGCGAGCTTGCCCGCAAAGCTGCAAACAGAGGCCGTGTTAGGCGACTTACTGGACGATGAAAGCCTGCCACAAGCCTGCGCCGGTGTTGACCTGATTCTTCACCTTGCCGGCACTGCACAGACAACGGCGGCCAGTCAGGCCAGTGTAATCCAAGGCAGCACAAACTTGCTGGCGGCCGCTACCTCACAAAAAGTAAGACGCCTGGTCTATCTAAGCAGCAGTCTGGCTCATGCCGCAGAAACCGGCAGTGGAGATGTCACCGAGTACGGCAATATGAAACGGGTCGTTGAATCAATACTCCTTGGAGCTGCGCACAGGAACGACATAGAAGTGGCAATTCTGCGCCCGGTTAACGTCTACGGGCCAGGAATGAAGGGTAACATTGCAGGGATGATGTCACTTATCAATAGAGGTCGCCTGCCCGGATTACCTACCCTGCGCAATCGGATATCCCTGATCGGGGTGGAGGACCTGGCCCGCGCCGTGTTGCTGGCAGCAAAAGCCGGCCCGGAGCCGAGGATTTATACGGTGACCGACGGTGAGGAATACCACATTAATCAACTAGAGAGCGCTATCTATAATGCCCTGGGCAGGACAATGCCAAGGTGGCGCGCACCAACTGTGATACTATATGTCGCCGCCGTACTCGCTGGATTGATGACCAGCTTACGCGGGGGAAATAGCCCCATTGGTGCTCGAACCTATCGAAATTTAACAGCGGATAATCTGTTTTCAAACGTCGAAATCTGCACGGAACTGGGCTTCAGGCCATCGCAGAACTTCTACTCGGCCTTACCAGAAATAGTTGAACAGATGAAAAGACCAGACAGCGAATAGCGAATAAGGAAGTCACATGACTAAAGGAATAATCCTGGCGGGAGGCAGTGGCAGTCGTTTACATCCCATGACCCTGGCAGTCAGCAAACAACTGATGCCAGTGTATGACAAGCCGATGATCTATTATCCGCTATCCACACTGATGCAAGCGGGGATCAAAGAAATACTGATTATCACTACGCCGGAAGACGCCGCAGTATATGAAGGACTAATAGGCGACGGCAGAAAATGGGGTCTGACTATTTGCTACCGACAACAACCGAGGCCCGAGGGATTGGCCCAGGCGTTCCTCATAGGAGAAGAATTTATCGGGGAGAGCCGTGTCTGTTTAGTGTTGGGCGACAACATTTTCTATGGCAATAGAATTGAAGATACATTGAAAAATGCAGTGGATCAGAAACAAGGTGCCAGTGTATTTGCCTACTATGTAACAGACCCTGAGCGTTATGGCGTAGTCGAATTGGATGACAATAATAATGCCATTGGATTGGAAGAGAAGCCGCATAGCCCCAAATCCCACTATGCGGTGACTGGCTTGTATATGTACGACAACGATGTTGTCGATATAGCCAGGTCTATTACGCCTTCAGCACGGGGCGAGTTGGAAATTACTGATGTAAATAAAGTCTATCTTGAAAGAAAGACACTGCGGGTTGAGTTATTTGATCGCGGCACCGCCTGGCTGGACACCGGAACCATACAATCTTTGCTGGATGCTGCGAACTTTATTCGCGTATTGGAAGAGCGACAGGGATTAAAAATCGGCTGTCCTGAAGAGATTGCATTTCGGCAAGGCTTCATCGATGCAGCGCAGTTGGAAAAGCTGGCTGGATCATTGGGCAGGAGCGGCTACGGTCAATACTTACTTCAGCTATTAGAACAAAGGCACTAAAGCATACGCAGAAGTCGATGGACACAACGACCCATAGTACTGAGTATTTTCCCGAAGCATTCAGCATGCCTTTCTACAGCCCGCGACTATGAAAATCATTGAAACTTCCATTCCCGATATTCTAATTCTTGAGCCCACCATCCACGGCGATAACCGTGGTTACTTCCTGGAAACTTTTCGCGAATCCTGGTTTTCCGAACAGGGGCTCAACGCCAGATTTATTCAGGATAACCAAAGCCGGTCGGAACAGGGTACCTTGCGTGGCTTGCACTACCAGCTCAAACGGGCACAGGGCAAACTGGTGCGGGTTGTATTCGGTGAGGTATTCGATGTTGCCGTGGATATGCGTAAGGATTCTGAATATTTCGGGAAGTGGGCAGCTGCTGTACTCTCAGCAGAAAATAAGCGGCAATTGTGGGTTCCTCCAGGTTTCGCTCACGGCTTCTATGTGCTCAGCGAATCAGCAGAGCTGTATTATAAATGCACCGAGTATTATTGCCCCGAGCACGAACACAGTCTGTTATGGAACGATGCCGCAGTAGGTATCGAATGGCCTTTGCTGAAGGACGCTCCTCTGCTCTCCACCAAAGACAGAGCCGGGCTGCCGCTTGCCGAAGCGCCCCGCTACCCCTTTAGCCCATGAATGCACCGCTGATAGTGATTACCGGAGCCTCCGGCCAGCTAGGGCAGACTTTGGGCCAGCATTGGCATAGCGGGCAGCTATCGAAGCAGTTTGATTTGCGCTCTCTGACCCGCTCCCAGCTCGATATCGCCAACCCTGAGAATGTGAGAACAATACTGTCCGACCTGAAACCTGCCATCATAATCAACACGGCGGCCTATACACAGGTGGACAGGGCAGAGGTTGACAGAGACTCGGCGTTTCTTGTTAATGACGCAGCGGTGGCGGGTCTAGCTACCTGGTCGGCGCAGAACCACAGCAGGATCATTCATGTTTCAACCGATTTTGTCTTCGATGGCGCCGGCAACAACCCCTATCTTCCGCATCAGCAGACCGCACCACTGGGGGTTTATGGTCGTAGCAAGTTGGCGGGAGAAGAACGACTTCTAGCACTTCTTAAAGAAAAAGCCACTGTTATTCGCACCTCCTGGCTGTACTCTGAATACGGCAATAATTTTGTTAAGACTGTGCTGCGCCTGATGCAGGACAGAGACGAGCTTTGCGTGGTGGATGATCAGCTTGGTTCCCCCAGTTCCACCCATGGGCTGGCAGAACTTATTTTTGCTATGATTCCGGGTGGGCAGTATCAAGGTGTATACCATTGGACTGATGGCGGCAGTATTAGCTGGTTTGAATTTGCGCAGAAGATTCAACAACTGGGCCTGCGCTACGGTTTGTTAAACAGGCAAATCCCCATTAGACCAATAGCAACGAGTGAGTATCCAACAGCGGCCAGGCGTCCCGCCTATAGTGTGCTGGACCGGAGTCGGACAATTGCAGCTTTCGCTTGTCCAGACCTTAGCTGGGAACAACAGTTGGCAGCAGTGATTAAAGCATTGGCTACGGCGCAAACGAAGAAGTAGAGGGCCAGGGCTACCCACTTAGATAAGTAGAAATTCCTGGAGACTTTTTTAAACAGGAAGCAATTTTAAACAGAAAGCAATGGCGAGAATCAGTTAATGGCAAATTTGTTGGTAACCGGTGCGGCTGGCTTTATAGGCACCAGTTTTGTCAGCTATTGGCACGAGTCAAATCCTCAGGACCGTATAGTTGTATTAGACGCCCTGACTTATGCGGGCAATAAAAACAATCTGGCTGCGTTTTCTGCTCAGCCGTGGTACGAGTTTCTTCACGGATCAGTCTGTGATCAGGTTCTGGTGGAGTCCTTACTAGCCAAACATGAAATTGACACGCTGGTTCACTTTGCCGCCGAGAGCCATGTAGACAGATCAATCACAAATCCCGATGCCTTTATTGATACCAATATCGTCGGCACCCACAGTTTGTTGAAAGCTGCAAAAAAAAGCTGGCTGGACGGGGGCAATAAAACTGACCACCTTTTTCACCATGTATCGACAGATGAGGTGTACGGTTCGTTAAGCGCTGATGATCCCGCTTTTTCTGAAACGACAGCTTACGCTCCTAACTCTCCTTATGCGGCGACTAAGGCAGCGTCGGATCATCTTGTGCGTTCCTATCACCATACATTTGGTTTGAATGTCACTACCAGTAATTGTTCAAATAACTATGGCCCGTATCAGTTTCCGGAAAAATTATTGCCCCTGTGCATATTGAATATACTCTCCGGTAAGACCTTACCTGTCTATGGAGACGGCCTGCAAATCCGAGACTGGTTGTATGTTGAGGATCATAATCGTGGAATCGAACTGGTTATAAAGAAAGGCCGCCGTGGAGAGACGTATAATATCGGTGGTAACAATGAATGGACTAATATCGATGTTGTTAATTTACTCTGTGAGTTGGTAGATGCAAGATTTGTAGCAGATGCTGAGTTAGCTGGACGATTTCCGCGCTCGCCTTGTGCCAAAGGCAAGTCTGCGAAAACATTAATCAGTTTCGTGACAGACAGGCCAGGCCACGATACCCGCTATGCGATCAATGCATCCAGGATATCCTCAGAGCTGGGGTATGATCCTGTTGAGAATTTCGATTCTGGCTTGGCTAAGACAGTAGATTGGTATCTGAACAACGAGGCCTGGTGGCGCTCCATTCTGGATGGCTCCTACCAGCAATAGCACTTTGACCATGAATATTGCCCAGCCTCGGCGCTATTTTTGTGTTCGTAATCACAACTTTATGCACGATAATTCGACATAAGCATGAGCAATACATCAAGTTTTAGTTTGTGAAGCGATTCATCGAAAAAACCAAATTCTATGACTAACATCCATAAAATCATTATTGGCATAGCACTGCAAGCGGTGTTGTTCTCGGCGGTGCAGGTCTTTGCTTTTGAAATAAATGGAAATAGGTGGTTGTCACCAGAAGCAGAATATTATGTCGATATGGATGGCACTGCGGCCAGTGGGATAAGCTGGAATACGGCTTTCATTGCGGCCATGAATGACTGGAGTGAGGCAACATCGTTCAACTTCATATTGCGTGAGGGGAATCGTAATCCCTGTGCTAATGACGGTTTTAATGGAGTGGATTTTTCTGAGGACTTCTGCGGCACTGCCTTTGGGAACAATACGCTGGCCATCACAGTGAAGCGATTTGCCTCTGTAATTCTTGGTGAACCCACTATACGTGAAGCTGATATCATCATTAACCAAACAAAAGAATTTAATGTCTACGATGGCAATCTTGGACGGCTTGGCATTCAGGGGTTGGATTTTCGACGAGTCGCACTGCATGAACTAGGCCACGCTATTGGTTTGGGCCATGAAACGACTAACAATGCGATTATGGCACCTAACATTAGCAATCTGGATCGTCTTCAAGCTGATGATATCGCCGGCGCTGAAAAATTGTACGATGGTACAATTAACTGTGTTGTTCAGGACTTGGGTTTTGGAGTGATTAACGACGCGCTTGATTCAAACGATTGTACAGTTAGCGAGCTGCTGCCAGGCAGTCGTGATACCAGTCCCATCGATTTGTATCGATTCGAGCTAAGCAGTACCGCAACGATCAGTTTGAACATGAGTTCCTCAACACTTGATTCAGTCCTGTTAGTAGCAGACTCCAATTTGCAAATAGTGGGCTTTGACAATAAATCCAGTAATGCCTGCAACTCATCGCTGACTCAATTTTTACAACCTGGCATCTATTTCCTGATGGCGAATACTTTCGACGAGCCGATAAAAACAGAATGCGGAAACTCTGGTGAATATCAAATCAGCGCCTCCTTCAGCAGTAGTGGGCAGAATCCATTAGGGTCGGCTACAAGCCTCAGTGGTGCTGTCGCGAATGCCAGCTTCAGCGGAGGTATTACGGCCAACGACGGCGACAGTTTCGGCAATAAATTTACTCCTGATGCTTCTCTGGACATTTCGGCGCAAATCACTATCGATCCGCAACATCAGGGTCAGACGGGGTTCTTGGTGATTGCCGCAGTCACAGGTCAGCAAATTCTGTTACTCAACGAACTAGGTCAATTTATCGATTCGGCGGTGAACCCCGGTGTGATAACCAGGGCAGCCAACAAAACACTGGCCGCCACAGAAAATTTAACCGTGGCAGAAAATCTGGTACCTGCCTCACTGGGGATAAGCGAAATTGTGGTGGATTTCTATTTTGGCTACGGTCTCAGCAGCAACCCGAATGAGCTGTATTTTCATCAGACTCCCCTCAATCTCACTGTTGCACCCTGATAAAGCGCCAATTGCTCGTCAATCGGGCCAGATTGGGCTTCAAAAACACGGCAAAAACTCATATTCCAGACAGCAGCAAATAACGGTATAATCCGCCTGCATTTTTTCTGGCACTCACCCCCCAGTACCGCCAAGCCTGGTTCTGTGGGTTCTTGGGAAGACCCAGAGTGGATATCTCAGGATTTTATTTAAAGGAGCCATTTCTGTGCAATCAGAGACTGCGAAAACTCATCTGTTCCTGTTCGGGCTGACGAAACTGTTATTTTTACTGCTGACCAGCAGCCACGCTGTAGCGCAGCAGTCCGTTGAAGAGAATATTCGCCCGGCAGGGCAAGTCTGCCTGGCGGGTCAACCCTGTGTTGGCAACACTGTAGATAGAGCCGCTATCGCCATGCCAGCTACTGCGGCCCATGTTGACCTTGTGGCTGAGCCTGTTGCCGTGGTCGCTGAAGTGGTAGAGGTAGAAGAGCCTGTAGTCGCTGCTTTCAATGTGGAGTCTACCTATCAGATGAGCTGTTTTGCCTGTCACGATACTGGAGCCGCAGGCGCGCCCAAACTGGATGACCAGGATGCCTGGTCAGAAAGATTAGCTAAAGGAATGGATGCAGTAATGGCAAATGTGGTAAATGGAGTGAATGCCATGCCACCGAAAGGTTTATGTATGACCTGTAGCGATGACGACCTGCGCACACTTGTAGATTATATGATCAATCAGTAAGTAGTAAGATTCACGAGCTTGGAATTTGACCATCGAATCAGAGATTCAATTTAAATGAGTAAGGAGCAAAACGTGTTAAGTATAAAGAGAGTAATATCGTCAGCAATATCTAAAGCAGGGCTTTTCGTATTGGCTGCATCTTTCGTGACTGCTGTTTCAGCAGACGATGCACCACAGCAACTAAAGCTGGCGCAATTGACAGAGGGATTTAATGCCGAGACAACTTATATGGCATCATGTTTTGCCTGTCACAGCACTGGTGCTGCCGGCGCGCCAAAAGTAGGCCCTGGCAATGCAGATGCATGGACACCACGCCTTGAAAAAGGAATGGATGTCCTTGTAACGAATGTCATCAACGGCCTGAACACGATGCCAGCCAAAGGCCTGTGTTTTACTTGCACCGATGATGATTTGCGCGCTGTAGTGGAATATATGGTTGATAGTAGCAAGTAAGCTTGTACGCGGTCTGAAAAATGAGCTGCTTGCAGCTCATTTTTTTTTGTGCGTCAGGCATGGCGCAAGGTGCGTAAACACCATTCCTACTCAGCGATTGATGTTATTTATGAATCCTCAACGCTTCGTCCCCAGGAATATTCGGGTTTCTGACAGCCAGGATTTCATCAAATAATTGCAAGCCATAGCATTTTGATCTATTCCTTAATAGTCATTGCAGATTCTCAAGCTCATGTCCCTAGCTACTATTCATTCCCGTGCCCTGCTCGGTGTAGACGCCATTCAAGTCACTGTGGAGACTCACCTGTCAAATGGCCTGCCTGGGTTTGCCATCGTTGGCCTGCCAGAGACTGCGGTCAAGGAGAGCAAAGAACGGGTCAGGAGTGCCATTATCAATTCGGGCCTGGAATTCCCGAATCGACGCATTACGGTAAACCTTGCACCGGCTGACCTGCCTAAGGCTGGAGGCCGATATGATCTTGCTATTGCCCTCAGTATTCTTGCTTCTTCCGGCCAGATAGACATGCAACTGCTTACAGGAACCGAGGTGCTGGGAGAGCTGGCACTCGATGGGAGCATTCGAGGAGTACAGGGTACGGTTTCTGCTATTCTCTGCGCAAAGAAAGATGGGCACAAAATTCTGCTGCCACAGGCTAATCGAGACGAGCTTAATCTGGTTGGGTATGCACAAAGTTTCTGTGTGAACAGTTTGCCGGAATTGGTTCAACATTTCGTTAATGGAACTGCACTACGATCCTGCTCACCCAGGAAGCGGCGTATTCAATCCAAAGACTTCAGGGAGAATGATTTCGTCCAGATAAAAGGGCAGTTATTGGCAAAACGAGCGATGCAAATTGCCGCCGCTGGTGGTCACAATTTCCTTATGATAGGCCCTCCGGGTAGTGGCAAGACGCTGCTGGCAAACGGTTTGATAGGGCTGTTGCCCAGCATGAATGAGTCCGAAGCCCTGGAGCTTGCCAGGATAAGATCTGCTGCAAGAATTACTACCAAAAGTGCTGATTGGTTACAAAGGCCCAGCCGCAATCCCCATCATACGGCGAGTAGTGCGGCTCTCGTGGGTGGAGGTAATAGAGTGAGTCCAGGTGAGATTAGCCTGGCTCATCGTGGTGTGCTGTTTCTCGATGAATTAACTGAATTCAAACCAACTGTGTTGGATGCTTTGAGAGAGCCGTTAGAATCCGGCGAAATAACAGTCAGTCGTGCCAACTACAGAGTCCGGTTTCCGGCTAATTTCCAACTGCTTGCGGCTATGAACCCTTGTCCCTGTGGTTATGCCAGTGATCCCAACCACGAGTGTCGTTGCACCGAAGACCGCATTGCTCGCTATCTCAATAAACTTTCTGGCCCTTTACTGGACAGGCTGGATCTAATCATCGAGGTGCCTGCCCTGTCACAAGCAGAGTTATTACAGCACAGTGATGAATTTACCGACTGGGAGCTAATTCGTGAAAGAGTGCGTAAATGTCGCCAGTTGCAAATTCGACGTGCAACGAAACTCAATTCAGAGTTGCAAGTGAGTGAACTAACGCAATTTTGTCCACTCGACAAAGTCCTAAGTGAGCTGCTCGCTACCACTATGGACAAGTTAGCCATGTCAGCGCGGGCCACCCATCGAGTTATTAAAATGGCCAGGACTATCGCCGACTACGAAGAAAGCGAAGAAATAAGAGAAATAGATTTGATGGAAGCGGTGAGTTACCGGCGTTGCCAGTTTATTAAATCAATTATCAGATGATTGTTCCTCAAAGGCATCCAGCCTGGCAGTGAGTTCGGTGATTATCGCTTCTAATTCCAAAACGCGCTTTTCTGCACGATCCAGCGCGGCCCGTCCTACTTCGAACTCCTCTCTACTCAATAGATCCAGGCCGACAATACTATTTTTGATGAGTTGCTCCATTTTAGTGCACAGTTCTTCCCTGGCTTCATCTGCCATGGGAATCAAAGCTGACAGGCGTGAACTAAGGTCTTCGAGAAATGTGTTGTTGAACATTGGCTGGCTTACTCTGGAGATTTTTATTGATTCTGCCGTACAGCAGAGGCTTCACTTTTTTTCTACTCGCCATTCTACCATCAATTTTGTCAATCGCCCCGGTGCAGATAACGCCCAGAAAGATCTGCTCATGGCGCCATGTCTTGTACTACGATGCCGGTAGAGCGAACCGAAAAACCTGGTTCAGATTCAATAATGCACCCTGGGAGTGCAAGAACAGATGCAGCGCACTACTACAGTTCAATACCTCGCTGTGGCAGAGTGAAAACGGAATAGGGACAGCACTGATTATGCGCCTGAGAGGGAATTTCGAAAATATTTCGGTATCTGGCACGACCCCTGCATCATGACCCTTGCAGGAAGTTACTAAGTAGTTGCAGGAATTTGCAACGGGTACATCGCATAAACAGTTAAGGAGCAACACAATGAGGTTAGTCACGGCCATTATCAAGCCATTCAAACTGGACGATGTCCGCGAGGCGTTATCAGAAATAGGAGTACAAGGCATTACTGTAACGGAAGTAAAGGGATTCGGTCGTCAAAAAGGCCACACCGAATTATACCGTGGTGCTGAATACGTAGTTGATTTTCTACCGAAAGTGAAACTGGAAGTTGCCATTAGTGAAAGCCTGCTTGAGCAAACTCTTGAGGTGATCACCAAGGCAGCGAATACCGGGAAAATTGGCGATGGAAAAATTTTCGTCGCCGAGTTGACGCAAAGCATCCGTATTCGCACGGGCGAGACCGGGGAGGAAGCCATTTAGGCTTTAACTATCGGCTCATTAAACAAGCTGGAAAGACAATGAATTCCCAAAAAATAGTTATCGGTCTGATTCACCACAGCTCAGATCAAAACTGGAGGTAAAATGGTGGAAAACCAAATTTTCGAATTGCAGTATGCAATGGACACATTCTATTTTCTTATTTGTGGCGCACTCGTCATGTGGATGGCAGCAGGTTTTGCTATGTTAGAGGCAGGCCTGGTTCGTTCCAAAAACACCACAGAAATTCTTACCAAGAATGTCTCGCTTTACGCGATTGCCTGCACCATGTACTTGCTGTGTGGTTATCAAATTATGTATGACGGGGGTTTTTTCCTGTCTGGCGTAACAACAGTCGCGCAGATGGATACTGTGGCAATCGCCGGGGTGTTGGCAGAATCAGCAGAAGCAGGCTTCGATGGCGATTCTGTTTACTCGGGAGCTTCAGATTTTTTCTTTCAGGTTGTATTTGTAGCTACCGCCATGTCAATTGTATCTGGCGCGGTCGCTGAAAGAATGAAGCTTTGGGCATTTCTGGCTTTTGCAATAGTGATGACTGGTTTCATCTATCCAATGGAGGGCAGTTGGACTTGGAACGGCGACCCGGTATTTGGCTTATTCGAACTAAGCTACAGCGACTATGCTGGCTCCGGGATTGTGCATCTGGCTGGTGCAGCCGCAGCACTTGCAGGGGTGATTTTACTAGGACCAAGAAGAGGCAAGTTCAGTGCTGGCGGCGCACCCCAGGCTATCCCGGGTGCAAACTTACCGCTAGCTACTTTGGGCACATTCATCTTGTGGATGGGCTGGTTTGGCTTTAACGGTGGCTCCACGTTGAAGTTGGGTGGCATCGGTGTGGCCAACGAAGTTGCTAATGTGTTTTTGAATACTAATGCGGCGGCAGCTGGTGGTCTTATTGCTGCACTGTTGGTGGCACGAATCATGTTTGGCAAAGCAGACTTAACAATGGCTTTGAACGGCGCACTTGCTGGCCTGGTTGCGATCACTGCTGAGCCAGCGGACCCATCGCCTCTGTTGGCAACAATCATCGGCGCAATTGGTGGCATCATTGTCGTGCTCAGTATCATCACTTTGGATCGGTTGAAAATTGATGACCCCGTTGGTGCGATCTCAGTTCATGGCAGTGTCGGCATCTTCGGTATCTTCGCGGTGCTTCTATCCGACCCGGATGCAACCTTCATGGGCCAGCTTGTGGGCATGTTGGTCATCTTCGCTTGGGTGTTTGGCACTAGCCTGATCGTTTGGATGGCCATTAAGGCGATCATGGGTGTCCGCGTCAGCGAGGAAGAAGAGGCAGAAGGCGTCGATCTTTCAGAATGTGGCATGGAAGCCTACCCGGAATTTGTTTCGCAGTAGCAGTAAAGCATAGCTCCCCCTGGGTATTACTTAGCTGCGGCGCCTTTGAATTCAAAGGCGCCTGAATTTTATGGGACACCCACTTGAATTTTATGGGACACCCACTTGAATTTTATGGGACACCCACTTGAATTTTATGGGACACCCACTTGAATTTTATGGGACACCCACTTGAATTTTATGGGACACCCACTTGAATTTTATGGGACACCCACTTGAATTTTATGGGACACCCACTTGAATTTTATGGGACACCCACTTGAATTTTATGGGACACCCACTTGAATTTTATGGGACACCCACTTGAATTTTATGGGACACCCACTTGAATTTTATGGGACACCCACTTGAATTTTATGGGACACCCACTTGCTAATTAGCAGAATCAGTAGCTGACGATCACCGAATTATGAACAATCTCGCAAGTCGTTTTAGCAATGCCGAGTATTCTCAGACAATGCCAGTTTCAAAACCGCCTGTAAGCACAGACTGCTTCGATGCAAAACACCTAATGCAGCCAGCTTGGTGAACTACATATCTCCGTATCTGTGTTGCAATATGGCTAGTGCTGCTATTGGGGCTGTCTCTGCCCGTAATATTCTTGGGCCAAGCGATATAACATTAAACTTTTTATCTCGGGCCCATGCCACTTCGGCAGAAGAGAAGCCACCTTCAGGACCAATTAGTAGTGCAATGCTATTGCCACTAACGGCAGCTGGCAAGAGATCACAACCACCAGGGTCCAGCATGAGTTTTATTGCATCATCGCTTACTGCTTTCGTGTCACGCAATAAGGTGGGATTGTTAATCAAGGGAATATTCAATCGTCCGCTTTGCTCACAGGCACTAATTGCGATCTTGCGCCAGTGTTGCAATTTTTTCTCTACCCGATCAACTGCTAATTTTGCCTCTCCGTGCTCGGTAAAAACTGGTGAGATTTCCGTCACGCCTAATTCGGTAGATTTCTGAACAGCAAAGTCCATGCGATCACCACGGGAAAAGCCAAGTAACAAATTGATCTTCAGGAGAGTTTTGCCAGAAGTTGTTGCTGGACTCCGTTGTTGTTCCAACAATTTTATTTCGATTTCTTTTTTACCGACTTTGCCTACCCTTGCCAGGAATTCACCGCTCGCTTCGTTGAACACTAGCAATTTGTCATCAACACGGAGACGCAGAACTTTACTAAGGTAGTGCGAAGTTTCTGGAGGAAGGGAGATTACCTCGTCCAATTCTAATGGCCGGTCGAAATAAACACGAGAGATGCGCATAGTCTACGGCCTAGGCTAACTCATTCTGAGAGCGGTTACTGAGGTCCAGGTTAGCCCAGATCTGGCTGACACTATGGCTAAGATTCATGGAATAAAAATGTAGACCTGGCGCGCCACCCTGCAACAGGTCTTCACATAGCTCAGTAACCACGTCGACACCAAAGCTTCGTAAGCTTTCTATGTCATCGCCAAAACCTTGCAATCTTTTATCTAGCCAGCGTGGAATTTCGGCGCCGCAATTCGTGCTGAAACGTGCCAGGTTCGCGTAGTTATTAATAGGCATAATGCCAGGAACGATGGGTATCCCGATGCCCGACTCCTTACAGTAGTCTGCGAATCGAAAGTAGGCATCGGGATTGTAGAAATATTGAGTGATTGCCGAATTGGCGCCGGCATCTACTTTTCGCTTAAAAAAATCCACGTCAGCCGCATAGTTCTTAGACTCTGGGTGACTCTCCGGGTAGCAGGCAACATCGATATGAAAATGAGAGCCGGTCTCTTTGCGAATAAACTCAACCAGCTCATTGGCGTGGCGATGCTGCGACGCACCCATGCCCGATGGTAAGTCACCACGCAGCGCCACCAGCCGTGTTATATCAGCGTCGATATAACTTTGCAGAAGTTGCCTGAGCTCATCTTCATCTGTGCTAGCGAAGGAAAGATGGGGCGCGAGCTCCGAGCCTGCTGCCTGGTAGCGCAGAACAGCTTGCTGAGTACCAGATTTTGTTGATCCACCAGCACCATAGGTAACGGAGAAAAAGTCTGGACTCAATTTACTGAGTTCTGTGTGTGCAACATCGAGTTTTGATTTTCCCGCCGCTGTTCGCGGCGGGAAAAACTCGATGCTGAATGTTGATGGACTCGATAAACCCATAAACTGTCTATCCTCTTTCTGCGACTTAGCGAACTAGTATTTGTAGCTATCAGTTTTAAAAGGACCGTTTACATCAACATTGATGTAGTTGGCCTGGTTCTCAGTAAGTTTTGTTAGTACACCACCAAACCCATCAACCATAAGCGCTGCTACCTCTTCATCGAGATGTTTTGGAAGCACTTCAACATACAACCCGCTGTCTTTTTCGACAGCAGGAAGAGCTGCAAATTTTCGCTCATACATAAACATCTGCGCTAGCACCTGGTTGGCAAAGGAACCGTCCATGATGCGAGAAGGGTGGCCAGTTGCATTGCCCAGATTGATTAGTCGGCCTTCGGACAGCAGAATCAAATAGTCGCCTTGGTTCTGTTTGCTGTCACGATAGATCTTGTGAACCTGTGGTTTAACTTCTTCCCATTCCCAGTTCTCACGCATAAAAGCCGTATCGATCTCGTTATCGAAGTGGCCGATATTACAGACAACGGCGCCAGCCTTAATTTTTTGCAACATGAACTTGTCGCAGACATTGACATTCCCGGTGGAGGTGACGATTAAGTCCAATTTCGACAACAGTGCCGTATCTATCCCCTCAATGCTTTCCTTGTTAATACCATCGACGTAGGGGGAGACCACCTCGTAGCCATCCATACAGGCTTGCATAGCGCAGATCGGGTCGATCTCAGCGATCTTTACGATCATGCCTTCCTGTCGCAAACTCTGTGCAGAACCCTTGCCCACATCGCCGTAGCCGACCACTAAAGCCTGCTTTCCCGAAAGTAGTATGTCGGTACCGCGCTTGATGCCATCATTAAGAGAATGACGGCAACCGTATTTGTTGTCATTTTTTGACTTGGTTACGGAGTCGTTTACATTAATTGCTGGAACTTTTAGTGAGCCTTCTTCCAGCATCTCTAATAAACGGTGAACACCGGTTGTAGTCTCTTCAGTGATTCCGTGAATGTTCTCAAGCAGCTGTGGATACTTTTCGTGCACCATTGCGGTAAGATCACCACCATCGTCCAGAATCATATTCGCAGCCCAAGGCTTACCATTTTTCAAGATAGTTTGTTCTATACACCACTCACCTTCCTCTTCCGTCTGGCCCTTCCACGCATAGACCGCGATGCCAGCCGCCGCCATGCACGCCGCCGCATGATCTTGCGTGGAAAAGATATTACAGGACGACCAACGTACCTCGGCGCCAAGTTCAAGCAGAGTTTCGATAAGCACAGCGGTTTGCACGGTCATATGGATGCAGCCCAGAATCCTGGCAGCAGCCAGGGGTTTGGCCGCAGAATATCTGCTTCGTAATGTCATCAGCGCTGGCATCTCTGACTCGGCTAAAGTTATTTCTCTACGGCCAAAATCCGCCAGGTTAATATCCGCGACCTTGTAGTCCTTTGCTAATGCATTTTCTTGTACTGATGAATCGTTCATGTTCGCTCCATAGTGTAAATTACAAGCCAGCGTCTGATCGTAATGCGTCGGCTTTGTCTATTCTTTCCCAGCTTAAATCTAAATCTTCACGGCCGAAGTGGCCGTATGCGGCCGTGTTTTTGTAGATAGGCTGAATCAGATCCAGCATTTTGATTAAGCCCTTGGGACGTAATTCGAAATGATTGCGAATCAACTCTTCAATTTTTTCATTACTCACTTTGTTGGTAGCAAAAGTTTCAACACTGATGGAAGTAGGCTCTGCCACACCAATGGCGTAGGAAAGTTGAATCTCGCAGCGTTCCGCTATGCCCGCCGCGACGATGTTTTTAGCGACATAACGTGCTGCATACGCGGCGGAGCGGTCAACTTTGGATGGGTCTTTACCGGAGAATGCACCACCGCCGTGTCTGGCCATGCCGCCGTAGGTATCAACAATAATCTTCCTGCCCGTTAAACCACAGTCTCCGTAAGGGCCGCCAATAACGAAGCGACCGGTTGGATTAATAAAATATCTGGTATCGGCATTTATCCACGACGCCGGAAGCACGGGCTTAATGATTTCTTCCATTACCGCTTCTTGTAAATCTCTCAATGCAATTTCATCGCTGTGTTGAGTAGAGAGAACAACCGCATCGATTGCCACTGGCTTGCCGTCTTCGTAGCGGAAGGTAATCTGGCTTTTCGCGTCCGGTTGCAACCACGGCAGGGTGCCATCTTTGCGCACATCGGACTGACGCTTAACCAGCAGGTGCGAGTAAGTGATAGGTGCTGGCATTAAAACATCGGTTTCGTTCGTGGCATAGCCGAACATCAAACCTTGATCGCCAGCTCCCTGTTCGTGGCCATCTGTGTCGTCTACACCCATAGCAATATCTGGAGACTGCTTGCCAATGGCATTTAGTACAGCACAGGTATTACTATCGAAGCCACTCTCGGAATTGTTGTAACCAATATCGTCAACCACAGCACGCACAAGGCCTTCTACGTCGACGTAGGCATCGGTGGTAATCTCACCAGCAACGACAACCATGCCGGTTTTAATCATAGTTTCACAAGCTACTCTGGAAGCTTCATCCTGTTCCAGTAGTGCATCCAGGATTGCATCAGAGATTTGGTCCGCCATCTTATCGGGGTGCCCTTCAGATACTGACTCGGATGTAAACAGCGTAGATTCTGTCATTAGTATTTCCTTAAAATATTTTGCTGATAATTGTAGATGATAGTTGTAGATGATAGTTTTTGGTTAAAGGCGGTTAACTTAAAACCTAAGTAGCGGATGTCACATTTTTGAATATGCACATCTGAATTTGAAAACCATTTCTTAAGCCAAGGTAGGAGCTTTGTTGTTTTTCGAGACCCGCTGTTGCCGCCCAATGATCTAAATCTCCCTGTTCGAAGCCAAGCCATAGATCACCGCAAGACTCGCGAACCCAATCTTGATCATGACTACAGAGCTCGACAATGAGAAGAACGCCTTCCGAATTAAGCAAAGACGCAACATCTTTGAACGTTTTTGCCGGGGAAGAAATATGATGAAGTACCATGTCAAAAATAATTAGGTCGCTGCTCAGGTTCTGCTTTTTTGCAATCGCCGTGTCACCCAGGACGAATTCAATATCGCTGCGATCAGTTTTGCTTACCGCCTCTCTGGATTTTTCTAACATATCTCTGGAATTGTCCAGAGCAGTGAGCTTGTTGAATCGAGCCGAGAGCTCGGTCAGCAGTTGCCCTTCACCCGGACCTACCTCCATCACGGCGATATCCTCGCTTAATGCGAGTCCCGTGATTAGATCATGAAGACTGCTCGCATAGTCTGAATGTTTTACAATCAGGCCTTGTTTCTCGCGAAACTTGTCAGCGTTCCTGTGAAAGAAATTGAGGGACAATTGCGAGCGTTCTAGTTGTATTTGCTTTATCTTGCGGCGTTGGTCGCTGGAAATCTGGAGCGCATCTATATTTTCGAAGGTCGTTTTCTTGATGTCGCAGAACAGTTCCTCTTCAGAGAGTAATGCGCGGCGATAAAAAATCGAATTTCCCTCTTTGCGCGTGGAAACCAGATTGGCTGTAGCGAGAATCTTTAAATGGTGACTGAGTGCTGATTGTCGAATATCCAGAATCCGGCAGAGTTCCAGCACGCCGAAAGATTCACTTTTCAGCAGTCGCAGAATTCGCAGCCTGAGGTGGTCCGCCAAGGCTTTATGCAGTGCCGTTAGCGCCTCGATGGGACTCAGCACGTCTGATCTTCCTTTTGTCTTCAATACGGGCGTAGCCATGCGCTGGGGCCTGGAAAGTCTAATAGCCGAAAAGCCACCAGGTTAGCAGTATTGGAGAATGATTTCAAACCTATATCAAAATATTTTGATATAGGTTTGTCAGTCCAGGCCTCCAAGCTGCCAGTGCATTGAAACAATCCACATTTGCCGCAATTTATTGTTGCTGAGCACAGCTTAGATATGGCTTATTCGATTCAGGTGCGGGAAAATAGCCGCCTTCTTGGGATGGCCTGGCTCGAGACTCCCTGAAGCAGAACTCCCCATTAGCCCAATAAACTCTGGTTAGCCAGCAAGCGACCGGCTAATCGGCGATTCGCTTCAGTATTAATGATGAATGCAGAAACTGAGGATTTAGATCGATGACGGAACAAGCCGTGTCACGTAAACAGAGTGCCAATGCGATTCGAGCGTTAAGCATGGATGCCGTGCAGAAGGCACGGTCGGGTCACCCCGGCGCGCCTATGGGAATGGCTGACATAGCACAAGTGCTGTGGTGTGATTTCTTTAGTCATAATCCCGGCAATCCTCAATGGTTTAACCGTGATCGCTTCGTGCTTTCTAACGGACACGGCTCGATGTTGATTTATTCGCTTCTGCACCTAAGCGGTTATGAACTTTCTATTGAAGACCTGCAACAGTTCCGGCAATTTGACTCCAAGACTCCAGGCCATCCTGAATTTGGATATACACCGGGAGTGGAGACCACGACCGGACCGCTGGGCCAGGGTCTGGCAAATGCTGTGGGCATGGCGATTGCGGAAAAGACTCTAGCTGCGCAGTTTAATCGAGATGGGCACGAAGTCGTTGATCATTTCACCTATGTATTTGCCGGAGATGGTTGCCTTATGGAGGGTATTTCCCATGAGGTGTGCTCGCTGGCAGGCGCGCTGAATCTCGGCAAGCTGATTCTGTTGTATGACGACAATGGTATTTCCATCGATGGCGAAGTTGAAGAGTGGTTCGCGGACGACACGGCTAAGCGATTCGAGTCCTATGGGTGGCAGGTATTGTCAATCGACGGACATGACCCTAAGGCAATAGCTGAAGCCATTAAGCAATCCCAAAGTGACAGGGGCAGACCAACGCTGATTAGCTGCAAGACGATCATTGGTTTCGGTTCACCCAATAAGCAGGGTACGGCGGCAACACATGGCGCGCCCCTGGGTGATGAGGAAATCGTCGCCACCAGAACTGCCTTGGAATGGCCCCATGCACCTTTTGTGATACCAGAGAACATTAAACAGTTTTGGAATGCGACGGAGAAAGGCTTTACTGCCGAGTCAGCCTGGAAAGAAAAGCTGGTTATCTACGAAGAAGAATACCCTGAACTGGCCATGGAACTAGTGCGTAGACTGAAAGGTCAACTGCCGGGATACTTTAGTGCCAAGGCAGATGAATTTATCATGCAGTGCCAACAGGCTGAGGACAATATTCCCAGCCGTAAAGCCTCACAGAATTGTATTGAAGCCTATGCCGCTTTGCTGCCAGAGCTAATAGGCGGCTCAGCGGATTTGACCGGGTCAAACTTGACTAACTGGTCCGGGAGTTCTGCAATCTCGGAACAAGCCGATGGCAATTACATCTATTACGGCGTGCGTGAGTTTGGTATGACGGCCATCGCCACCGGCATTTCCCTGCATGGCGGCCTTATTCCTTATACTGCTACCTTTCTGATCTTTATGGACTACGCGCGTAACGCAGTGAGAATGTCTGCGCTCATGCAGCAACAGAGCATTTTTGTGTACACACATGACTCCATAGGCCAGGGTGAAGATGGGCCGACGCATCAGCCTGTGGAGCAGTTGGCCAATCTGCGAACAACACCGAATATGTCGGTGTGGCGTCCCTGTGACAATGTCGAGTCCGCCGTGGCATGGAAGGCGGCGATAGAAAGACAGGGCGGTCCTACCGCGCTGGTTTTTTCCAGACAGAACTTACCCCATCAACAGCGCAGTGAAGAGCAAGCCAGGGCTATTTCTCGCGGTGCCTATGTATTGAAAGATTGCGACGAGCGACCGTCGGTTATCGTATTGGCAACCGGCTCCGAAGTCGCTATTAGCATGGTGGCGGTTGAGTCATTGCAGCAGGAAGGCATTAGAGTAAGATTGGTATCCATTCCCAGCGTCGATGTTTTTGAAGCACAGGATGCCGAATATCAAGAACAGGTGTTGCCTGCCGCGGTCTGGCAACGGGTGGCCATTGAGGCCGCCGCAGTTGACTACTGGTGGAAGCTCGTCGGCCTGGAGGGCAAGATAGTTGGCATGCGCACTTTCGGTGAGTCCGCACCCGGCCCGGTGTTGATGGAACATTTTGGTTTCACCGTCGAGAATATCGTCGCCACAGTGAAGTCGTTCGACGAGTGAATCAGCTGAGTTTCAATAGTCGTCGTTTTGTATTTCGTTTTATCCAGGCGGTAAAGGCCCATGGCGTATCGCATTGCAATTAATGGCTATGGGCGCATTGGCCGCTGTGTCCTGCGTGCTTTTTACGAGTCCAGTAATTATGCGGATATGCGCGTAGTTGCGATCAATGATCTCGCTGATATCGGCAATCTCGCACACCTCACTCGTTACGACAGCACTCACGGTCGGTTCCTGGGGTCCGTAGAGGAGAGCATCGAAGGGCCGGAGAAAAATCTAATTGTGAATGGCGACAAGATTCGCGTGTTCAACGAGCAGCATATTGACGGTTTGCCCTGGGCTGGTCTCAACGTTGATCTGGTAATGGAATGCAGCGGTGCATTCAAGGATCGGGCAACGGCGCAGTTGCACATAAGCAAAGGTGCAAAGAAGGTGTTGTTTTCACAGCCGGCTGAAAGTGATGTTGATGCAACCGTGGTGTATGGTATAAATCACACGGCCTTATCGGCCAATGCTGAGATCGTCTCCAGTGCCTCCTGCACCACGAATTGTATTGTCCCGGTTTTGAAGGCCATAGATGATTCATTCAAAATAGAGGCGGGCGTTATTACTACTATTCACTCGGCGATGAACGATCAACCGGTCATCGATAGTTACCACGATGACGATTTACGTAAGACGCGAAGCGCAATGCAGTCCATCATTCCAGTTGATACTGCATTGGCCAAAGGTATCCAGCGCATCCTGCCGAATCTTACCGGTTTGTTAGAGGCACAAGCGATTCGCGTGCCGACCCTGAATGTATCCCTCATGGATCTGACTCTTTCTGTCTCCTCTGAAGCCAATGTCGTCAAAGTCAATGAGTCTATACATAGAGCGAGTGAGGAACTGCCTGCCAACATACTGGGCTTTACCCATGAGCCGTTAGCATCCTGTGATTTTAATCACGACCCGCGTTCGGCAATCGTTGATCTCAATCAAACCCGAGTCGCAAATAAAAACTTAATCAAACTTTTGGTTTGGTTTGATAATGAGTGGGCGTACGCTAATAGAATGTTGGATGTTGCTCAGTACATGAAATCACTGCAATGAAAAACCGTTATCAGTTAACTCTTGGAATTGTTCGCTAATGTCATTCTTACACATGGAGCAACTGAATCTGGAAGGCAAAAGGGTGTTAATCCGCGAGGATCTGAATGTGCCCGTTAGTGACGGTGTCATTGCTAACGACACCAGAATTCGAGCCGCTCTGCACAGTATCGAGTTTGCTCAAGACGCTGGTGCTGAAATAATTCTAATGTCTCATCTGGGCAGGCCTGAAGAGGGTAAATCCATTGAGCAGCAGACTGAGTTTTCTTTGCAGCCAGTCGCCAGCAGGCTGTCTGAGCTATTGAACTGTGAGGTTTCTCTCGCTCGAAATTATTTGTCACGGCCTCCAGCAAGCAGAGGCGCAGGTAGCATTACGCTACTAGAGAATGTCCGAATCAACGCCGGTGAGACGGGCAACGACGATGCTCTGGCAAGAAGCTACGCCTCACTCTGCGATGTGTTCGTCATGGACGCATTCGGCACAGCTCACCGCGCCCAGGCCAGCACCCACGGCGTCGCGAAATACGCAACATTGGCCTGTGCAGGCCCATTACTTGCGAATGAACTCGACGCGTTGCACCGATCTCTGCACAGTCCAGAAAGACCCATGCTGGCCATAGTCGGCGGGGCGAAGGTATCCAATAAGCTGGAAGTGCTGAAGAATCTCTCAGTCAAGGTTGATCAGCTCATCGTCGGTGGCGGCATAGCCAATACCTTTTTAGCAGCGAGCGGCGCCAATGTCGGCAAATCACTGTTTGAACCCGGTCTGGTGGAGATGGCAGCAGAACTAATGAGTAAAACCTCAATACCTTTGCCTGTCGATGTCATTGTGACTAAAGAGTTTAGCGCGTCGGCCATAGCGAGCAGTAAGCCTGTTGTCGCGATAGATGACGATGACATGATCCTGGATATAGGTCCTTCCACGGCAGTGAACTTCGCCGAGATAATCGGTAATATGAAAACTATAATATGGAATGGCCCGGTAGGCGTATTTGAGTTTAAGCAGTTCGCCACGGGTACCCAGGCTGTGGCAAAAGCGATTGCTGACAGTACGGGCTTTTCGATTGCAGGCGGTGGCGAAACTATTGCTGCCATCGACAAATTTTCCATAACTGAACAAGTCTCTTATATATCAACAGGAGGCGGCGCCTTCTTAGAGTATGTGCAGGGCGCAGTATTGCCAACGGTTGAAATATTGGAAGAAAGAGCGAAAGCAAACCAGACAGCTAATGAGAACTAAAAAATAGAACGAAAAGCTGCCCACTTAAACGACAGAACAAAGCTACAAGTGAGGACATAACATGGCGCTAATCAGCTTAAGGCAATTATTAGACCACGCTGCGGAAAACGGTTACGGCGTACCAGCGTTCAATGTAAACAATCTCGAACAGATTCGTGCCATTATGGAAGCAGCTGACGAAGCAAATAGTCCGGTCATATTGCAGGCTTCCGCAGGGGCGAGAAAATATGCTGGCTCCAATTTCTTGAAACATTTGATTCAAGCGGCGATTGAAGAGTTTCCTCATATTCCAATTGTTATGCATCAAGATCATGGTGTATCTCCGGCGGTCTGTCAGCGCTCGATTCAATCAGGCTTCTCTTCGGTAATGATGGACGGTTCACTGGCAGAAGACGGAAAGACACCAACCGATTTTGACTACAATGTTGCGGTTACTAAGATTACTGTCGCTATGGCGCACGCCTGCGGTGTATCAGTAGAGGGTGAGATTGGCTGTCTAGGCTCATTGGAAACCGGCATGGCTGGTGAAGAAGATGGCATTGGTGCGGAAGGTCAGTTAACGATGGCGCAGATGTTGACGGGCCCACAAGAGGCGTCAGACTTTGTTGACGCTACTGATGTTGATGCCCTGGCCATCGCAGTGGGAACAAGTCATGGCGCATATAAATTCAGTCGGCCTCCTACTGGTGATATTCTGGCTATAGAGAGAATAAAAGAAATCCACTCAAAGATACCGAATACCCATCTCGTCATGCACGGTTCCTCTTCGGTGCCACAGGAATGGCTTGCCGTAATTAATGAATTCGGAGGGGAAATACCAGAGACTTACGGCGTCCCCGTTAAAGAAATTCAAGAAGGCATCAAACACGGAGTACGGAAAGTAAATATTGACACAGACCTGCGCTTGGCATCTACGGGAGCGGCACGTAAGTTTCTTGCAGAGAACAAATCAGAGTTCGATCCGCGCAAATTCCTGATCCCAACCATGGAAGCGATGAAATCTATCGTATTGGAGCGATTGGAAGCATTTGGAACAGCAGGGCAAATATCCAACATCAAGAAAGTTTACAATCTGGAGCAGATGGCTCAGCGTTATGCCGAGTCAGGATAGAAGAAGGGGACTGCTATGCCAGGCTTTGATAGCTAATGTTCAGCAGAATAGATGCCGAGCGGCTTAGGCAGAATCTGCCCGGCATAAAATTTCTTCAAGATGGCAATGCTGTCGAGATAACTCTCAAGACACAAACCAGAGACCTTTATGCTGCCTACCGAGCGCACTATGGTATAAATTTTTCTGATTTGGAAACCAGTCCCGGTACTTCAATCTACAACTTGGGAACCATAAAAAGCGGACCCTTCGAACTGGTCTGTCAACAATTTCTTCCCGCAGCGCGTGTAGCAAAAAAGACCGCATTCATACTTCATGGCTATTTTGATCATACTGGCCTATATCGGCACTTGATTTCGCACCTGCTGAATCTGAACATAGCGGTGCTGGCAATTGACCTGCCAGGACACGGCTTGTCCAGCGGTAAGTCAGCCAGCATTAGTTCATTTCGTGAATACAGCGAGGCATTTCTAGACTGCCTGCGTGAAGCACAGAAACAAAATGTATTGACTCCGTGGCTTGTCATAGGCCAGAGCACCGGGGCTGCTGTGATAATCGATGCTTTGCTGGACAAGAATCTGGCCAAGGTATTTTCTTTTCAACATTACATATTACTAGGACCACTCCTGAAGCCGCGTCATTGGTTCAGATCACGATTCTTGTTCACTCTAGGCAGGCTATTTGTCGCAGCAACGTCACGTCAGTTTAGCGTCAACAGCCACGATGACAAATTCCTTCGCTTCCTGCAACAGAAGGATGCCCTTCAAAGCCGGAAGTTACCCAGGGATTGGGTGCTGGCGATGATCGATTATATGAGGAGATTCGACAGCGCCGACGGAATCGATCAAAGATTGGAAATTATACAAGGTAGCGGCGATGGGACTGTGGATTGGGAAAACAATATCCCCAAAATGCTGGCTAAGTTCAGAGGCTCACAAGTGTATACTATTGACAACGCTCGACATCATCTGGTGAATGAATCAGTACAATATCGTAGCCAGGTGTTTTCACGAATTAGCAAAATTCTTTATTCTGAATAAATTTTTAATCCCGCTTTCTAGAAAAGAACTCGACATCGAATCGTGCCTGTTACCTGATTCAGTTTCGCTAACGCCATTTCACTGTATTGCACATCGATGTCTATGACGACATAGCCAACTTGTTCATTTGTTTGTAAGTACTGGGAACTGATGTTGATGCCAATTGCCGAGAACACACTATTTATTTCAGATAAGACACCGGGGACGTTCTTGTGAATGTGTAAAAGGCGATGCTTTCCCGGGTGCGCAGGCAGGGTTACCTCGGGGAAGTTAACCGAGGTAAAACTAGATCCGTTGTCGCTGTACTTAATTAGTTTTTCTGCGACCTCAACTCCAATGTTTTCCTGTGCTTCCATCGTACTGCCACCCACATGGGGGGTTATGATGCAATTATCAAATTGGCGCAGTGGCGAAATAAATTCTTCCGCATTGGATTTAGGCTCCTGCGGGTAAACATCGATCGCGGCGCCAGCAATGGCCTTTCTCTGTAGCGCATCCGCCAGCGCATTGATATCAACAACAGAGCCTCGCGAAGCATTAATCAGCAAAGATTCTGGCCGCATCCACCCAAGCTCATTCTCAGCGATCATATTCTTGGTCTCAGCAGTTTCTGGTACGTGCAGGCTTACCACATCACATTCACGCATTAATTGCTCCAGAGACTCCATCTGCACAGCGTTTCCCAGAGGTAGCCTGGTCACAACATCATACAGATAGACTTTCATGCCCATGGATTCAGCAAGCACGCTCAATTGTGAGCCAATATTCCCATAGCCAATTATCCCCAGTTTCTTGCCGCGGGTTTCAAAGGAGCCGCTCGCCACTTTTTGCCAAATACCCCGGTGAAGTAATGCATTTTTCTCTGGAATTCCTCGAAGTAGGAGAATTGCCTGACCTATTACCAGCTCCGCTACGCTGCGTGTGTTGGAAAACGGTGCATTAAAAACCGGAATACCTCGTATCAGGGCCAAATTTAGATCAACTTGACTCGTTCCAATACAAAAACATCCCACTGCCTGCAATTTTTTTGCCGCTTCAAATACCGTTTCACTTAACTGTGTACGAGAACGAATACCAATAAAATGGGCGTCTGCGATTTTCTCTGACAGTTCATCCCCTTCCAGGGAGGTCTTCAGAGCCTCAATATTCTCGTAGCCCGAGTTCTTCAAAGTCGCAATAGCACTTTGGTGTACAGCTTCCAGCAACAGAAACTTGATCTTGCGTTTTTCCAAAGATGTAGGATTCATGATGAGGCTTTCGGTTTCAGGCTTTAGACAATGCCGCGCAGTGTTGCTGATCACCTTTCCCTTTTGCAAGCGGATCAAAAAGCTGGCGCATGGTAACATACTCTGCTTTTGTAATGCTTATGCATGCGCGCTCTGGATGGAGAAACAAGGACCTTCCATAGCGTATTAACAAGGGTGGCAATATGAACTGCAGTAGAACCGAATTGCTGGAGAAACTGGCCGAAATTGTCGGCGACGATTGGCTAAAGACCGATGCCGCCGACCTTGAGAACTTTGGTAAGGATTGGACCAGGGCTTACTCGGCGAACCCTGTTGCCATCGTCTTTCCCATCGATATTGATAGCGTGGTTGCCATTGTGCAGTTGGCTAATCTTCATGGTGTTGCACTGGTGCCCTCTGGCGGTCGTACTGGACTGAGTGGTGGTGCAGTTGCCTCGAATGAAGAGCTTGTCGTTGCGTTTGATCGCATGAACAAGATCTTGAGCTTCGATCCGATTGATCGCCAGGTCGTGTGTGAACCTGGTGTTGTTACAGAGCGGCTACAACAGTTTGCCGAGCAAGAAAGCTTGTTCTATCCCGTCGATTTTGCGTCCTCAGGTTCAAGCCAGCTAGGCGGAAATGCATCGACCAATGCGGGTGGTATTAAGGTAATTCGCTATGGCATGACCCGAGAGTGGATTAAGGGCCTAAAAGTGGTTACTGGAAACGGTGAAGTTTTGGACTTGAATCGCGGCCTGGTCAAGAACGCAACAGGTTATGATTTCCGTCACTTATTTGTCGGTGCCGAAGGAACCCTGGGTTTTATTGTGGAATTGACAGTAGCATTAACCGATCAGCCGAAGGACCCGACTGTGTTAGTGCTCGGTGTAGACAAAATGAAATCTATCATGCAAGTGTTGCAGGCCTTCCAAGGTAAACTCAATCTAACCGCCTTCGAATTCTTTTCCGAAAAAGCATTGAAGCATGTAATCGAAGAAAAACAATTGCAGCGGCCGTTTGAAACGCAATCCGATTTTTATGCAATCATCGAATTTGAAAGCCCGGCCGAGCAAGATAGAGAAACGGCTATGTCCTTATTCGAGTTTTGTTTAAAAGAAGGATGGCTTGTTGATGGCAGCATTAGTCAGAACAGTACCCAGGCACAGAACCTGTGGCGCTTGCGCGAAGATATTTCAGAAACTATTTCTAAATTTACACCCTACAAAAACGATATTTCGGTTAAGGTTTCTCGTATACCTGAATTTTTACAGGAAGTTGATACCTTGCTCACAACCTCCTATCCAGATTTTGAGATAATCTGGTTTGGACACATAGGCGATGGAAATATTCACTTAAATATCCTTAAACCCGGCACCCTGGACGTGGACACCTTCTTTGAAAAGTGTGGCACGGTGTCCGATTTGGTTTTCGACATTGTCGAGAAATATGCTGGAAGCATTTCCGCTGAACATGGAGTCGGTCTGCTTAAGAAACCTTTTCTGCACTATTCACGCTCCGAGTCAGAAATCGCTTACATGAAAGCGGTCAAGAATCTCTTTGACCCAAACAATATTATGAACCCTGGAAAATTGTTGGACTAGCCCGACCTGTCGTATTGCCTGCCATTTTCCCAAGCGCGACAAGTTGCAGGCAGTGTCAGACAGGCCGCCTGCTATCGTTACAATTTACGACATTTAGGGTTTCCATCTGTGAATTTATAGGTATACACTGGATATTCGGTCGATTTTGGCCGAAGGATTGCGCTGTTAGCGATCCGACTTTCTACAATTTTTAAGCACGAGAGCACGTATGTCAGATTTAGTTGAGGGTACCGTTAAGTGGTTTAATGACGAGAAAGGATTCGGATTCATAGAGCAGGAAGGTGGTAAGGATGTATTCGTACATTTCAGCGCCATCAATGGCTCGGGAAGAAGAACGCTTCATGAAGGTCAGAAAGTAACCATGGAAGTCACCCAAGGCCAGAAAGGTCCTCAAGCGGATAATGTTAACCCACTTTAATTAGACTCTTATTGGATACTAGTTAGGTAGATTAATTATCAATATTTGCAGGGATAACAAAAGCTAGCGAACACTCGTTCTGGATTCAATCTTTGTTTGATTGTTAATTCATAAGGCAGGGTTTTCTCCAAGATCGATAGTCAGTCACTTTTTATTATTCTAAGCAATTAGCTGCACCTCTTCTATTCTCAAGGCAGTATCGTCTTGACACCTGCGTTCGTGCCCAATAACAAGCGGTTGGCTCCGCGTTTTGCGAAAAGCCCATTACAAACCACACCAGTTATTTGATTAAGTTGTGTCTCGAGTTTTCTCGGATCAAGAATCTCCAAATTGTAAACGTCCAAGATCTGATTGCCATTGTCGGTGATGCAATCTTCTCTATATACAGGGTCTCCATCCAGCTTCACTATCTGTCGTGCGACATGGCTACGTGCCATGGGAATAACTTCAACGGGAAGAGGAAACTTTCCTAAAACTGGAACCAACTTTGATTCATCCGCGATGCATACAAATTCTTCAGAGGCTGCCGCGATTATTTTCTCCCTGGTAAGTGCGGCGCCGCCTCCTTTTATAAGTTGCAGATGTTTGTTTGTTTCGTCTGCGCCATCTACATAAACGCGTAGCGTGCCAGCACTATTCAAATCCAGCACTGGAATATTCAGTGCCTTGAGTTGCTTTGATGACTCTTCTGAACTGGCCACAGTCGCGTTGATCTTGTGTTTTATTTTCCCTAATTCAGCAATGAAGAGGCTTGCAGTCGAACCAGTGCCTACACCAATAACAGTGTCATTTTCTAACAAGTTTTCTACGTATTCGCATGCAGCCTGGGCTACTGCCAGTTTCAGCTCATCTTGTTTCATGCGTATCCCCACTGGTAATATTTCCAACAGACGTTTTAACTTGCCCCAGTAGTTGCCCCATTGCAACAGTGGAGGAGGCATTCAAAGAAGGGTCAAACTCCATTACCCCATGAGGGAATAAGGCAATCGCGGTGGAGCCCAGGCGGAATCTTCCCATTTCAGCCCCAAGTGGTAATTCAATAGCGGGCTGATGGTTCGAATAGTCGTAGTATCGAATTTCTCTTTTACCGGTTGATGGTGAAACCTGCCCTGACCATACCGTGTCTATTCCTGCAACTATCATTGCGCCCACTAAAATCAAGGCCATCGGCCCTGGTTCTGTCTGGAAGAGGCAAATCAATCTTTCATTTCTGGAAAACAGGTTCGCAACAGACTCCACCATGGTTTGATTCACAGAAAAAAGTTTCCCCGGCACATAAATAGTTTTGAGTAACACCCCGCTCAGCGGCATGTGAACGCGATGATAGTCTCTTGGTGAAAGATACACTGTAATAAAGTTGCCTTCTCTAAACAGGCCTGCCATTTGCTTGTCACCACCTAGTAAATCTTCACAGCTGTAGCAGCGCCCTTTGGCCTGAACAAGCTTGTCAGCTGTGATGTGACCCATTTGGCTTATAGTGCCATCGGCTGGACAAACGATTGCAGCCAGGTCTTTTGCTAATGGACGTGCGTCGGGCAGCAATTCTCGGGTGAAGAAGTCGTTGAAGTTCGTAAATTTGTCTATGTCTTGGATCGACGCCTGGCTTAGATCAACCCTGAAACGACGAATAAAGATGTTTATGAGCAGTTTTTTTAGGAGCTTGCTTTCAGCAAGCTTGCCCACTAGCCTTGAGAGCAGATGTTGGGGCAGCAAATATTGAAAAATTATGAACAAGCCAGGCATGATTTTCCATTTCCTTAAGCCAGGTTTTGAATTAGAGTCTACACATTGTGTGGCTATATCGTTCGTCTTTGTTGTATCAATCCTGATTTTCTATAGGCGTGCTCGGATGATTCCCCCATTCCGACCAGGAACCGTCGTAAGCTCGAATATCATAACCAAGTGCCTTGCCGACCAAATAGCTAAGTCCCGAGCGGTGGTGGGTATGGCAATGCGTGATAATTTTTTTGTTCTTGTTAATGCCAATTTGTTGAAGTCGCTTCTGGATATCCGTCAAGGGTTTCAAGCGTAGATCATTCTCTCTATCTTGCAGAGCAAGCCAGTCGAGATTCACGGCACCAGGAATATGTCCGTTCCTCTGCGCAGTAGCCTTTTTTCCTTCGAATTCGTCTTCTCCACGCGCATCCCAGACAAGTGTATCGGGGTCTGGGATTTGTGCTAGCACATCATCCATACTGACTAGCAGTTCGCTGTTTAGTTGCGCCGAAAAATTGCTTGGTTCAGGGCTTGGCAACGCAGTGTTGGCATTAGACACAGGCAAGCCCATCTTTAACCAAGCGGGTAATCCACCGTTCAAATAGGAGTAGTTTGATTGATTCAATATGTCCAGAGTCCAAATAAATCGACCGGCCCAACCACCGCCCTCATCATCATAGACAACTATGTGCTTACCATCACTCAGTCCAATTCTCGAGAACAGCTCACTGAGCTGATCGCTGCTGGGTAATTTGCCTACGGCGGGCTTGATACCACAAACTAATTCTGCTGGCTCAACCAGCACTGACCCAGGAATATGCCGTGCATTGAAAACAGCGGCTTGCACCACCGCCACAATAAGCAAGTTATCATTCGGAATAATTTTGCTGAGCCGCTGTGACCCAAGTATTAAGGGAAGTGATTCGGTATTCATGGACTAATCTGTCGTTGCTCCGTGTTGGGGGCCGTTATGTTGTTGTAACTTTCTAAATTTCTTGCAAAGAATCTACAATGCGAAAATAGCTCTCCACTCTCTTGCTGCTAATTTGTCCCGACTCAACGGCGGCCTGGATAGCGCAGCCTGGTTCTTGACGGTGAGAACAGTCACGAAACCTGCATTGCCCCGCGAATGGCTGAAACTCAACAAACCCTTCAAATACCTGCCCCTGGTTTATGTGGCCCAGGCTGAACTCACGAATCCCTGGTGAGTCTATCAGATCGAACCCAGGCATATGGAATAGGCAGGATGTGGTTGTTGTGTGTATACCCCGCTCCCAGGTCGCGGAAAGAGCGCCGACACTGGCGATGTTGTCTTTGTTTAAGCTATTCACCAGAGAAGATTTCCCAACTCCTGACTGGCCCACAAGTATAGTAGTCTTACCCGCCAGGGTCTGCTCTAGTTCGAGCATGCCACGGCCGTCATGTGCACAGACCTGATGCAAGCTGTAGCCAATTTTTTCATAATTGGACAATATATTGTCTAAGTCTTCTAATTCTTGGGCATCTAACAGATCCAGTTTATTGAGTATCAATACGGCGTTTAGATTTAGCTGCTCGATGGCCACTAAATAGCGATCTATCAGGCTCATGTGGGGTGTGGGGCTTGAGGCAAAAACCACCAGTACCAGATCAATATTGGCAGCAATAGCTTTGAAGATTCCGTCGCGGCTGGGTCGCCCAAAAAAATTGCGGCGCTGCCCCTGTGCAAGCACCACACCGGCCTCAGCTCCATCGTCTGTCCATACCACGAGATCACCGGTTACCAGCTTGGAAAGATTGGCCCGTTGCGAACATCGAATTATCCGACCAGTCTCTTCGGGGTCTAAAGATTCAACATCCAGATGTTGACCATAATGTCTGATAATCCGGCCATTACACTTATTCTGAAAGGCAACATCGATGGTTTCATTTTGCTTAACACCCAATTGTTTTTGCTGGTTCTCGGCAATGTGAGCTAACTGATGCTTACTTAGTCTTCGTTTACTCATAGTGTATTAACAAAATCGCCTGGGCTGGTGTGCCATCGTTGGATTGCCGACAGGAACAGAGATTATTGCATATTCCACAAGGGGAAGCTTTGCTACAATCACCGCCTCGCTCTAACGCGATCTATTAGAAAAACCGCAAGATAGAAATGGAAGCACATCATGGACAAGAGTTTGAACCTGATCTGGCTAGACCTGGAAATGACGGGATTAAAGCCGGAATCGGATCGCATCATCGAAATTGCCACGTTGGTAACCGACGCCGATTTGAATATTCTCGGAGAAGGGCCGGTGTTAGCGATCAAGCAGTCTGATTCAGCTCTGCAAGCCATGGATGATTGGAATCAAAAACACCACGGCGCTTCCGGGCTTACCGGGAGAGTCAAAAATAGTTCTATTGATGAAAATGAAGCAAGCAGACAGACGATTGAATTCTTAAGTGATTATTCTGAGAAGAACTCGTCCCCAATGTGTGGAAGCAGCATTTGTCAGGATCGCAGGTTCATGGCGAACTACATGCCCGAACTGGAAGACTATTTCCACTACCGTAACCTGGATGTTAGCTCGGTAAAAGAACTGGTACGACGCTGGAAACCAGAAATTCTGGAAGGCCTGGTTAAAAAAGGTAGTCATCAGGCGATGCAAGACATAAAAGATTCGGTGGCTGAACTAAAGTACTACCGTGAACACTTCATCGAAGCCTAGCCAATTTCAAAATCATCGTCGTGCTTACACAGTGCCCATTGAATATGTTCACTGACCATGTCAGATGAGCTGTGCAATCGTGATTGCAGTGCTGCCACAACTTCGCCAGAACTCGGAGCATTGCCCAATGCGACAGCGATATTTCTAAGCCAGCATTCGTAACCAATTCGACGAATCGGCGAACCTTCAGTACGCTGTAGAAAATCTTGTTCTGACCAGCCGAATAATTCGACGAGTTGAACATCATCCAACTTATGTCGAGGCGTGAAATCTTTCTCTTTAGTTTCTCTGGAAAATTTATTCCAGGGGCAAACCATTTGACAGTCGTCGCAGCCGAAAATTCTATTTCCCATTGCTTCGCGAAATTCTTCAGGTATAGAAGTTCGCAACTCAATAGTAAGATAGGAGATGCAACGAGTGGCATCCAAAAGATTCGGCTTCACAAAAGCCTTAGTAGGGCAGACATCGATGCAAGCGTTACAACTGCCACAGTGGTCGGATACTTGATTATCTGTAGGAAGAGGTAAGTCAGTAAATAGTTCGCCCAGGAAAAACCATGATCCGGCTTGCTTGTTTATAAGCATGGTATTCTTGCCGATCCAGCCCATTCCAGATTTTTCTGCCAGTGCCCGCTCCAACACTGGCGCGCTATCAACAAAGGCCCTATACCCAAAAGGGCCAGCAAGCTTTTCGATTCTTGCTGCCAGTTTCTGTAGGCGTTTGCGGATTAGCTTGTGATAGTCGCGACCGCGGGCATAGCGGGATATATAGGCTTTTCCCGTATTCGCCATCGATTGTAGAGAGTCTTTCGAATTCAGTGCATAGTCCATTCGTACACAGACGACACGAATAGTGCCGGGAACCAATTGCTCAGGATGGCAACGCTTTTCGTGATTCTCCGCCATATAGGACATGGCGCCGTGATAATTTCTTTCTATCCAGGACTCCAGGTGCGGCTCGTACTGACTAAGGTCGATATCGGCAATACTGACCTCTTGAAAGCCAAGTTCAACTCCCCATCTCTTAATAGTCGCGGCAATTTGTTTAAAATCGATTTCTGCCATTAGCTTTTCTATTTTATAAACTGCGCAGGATGTCGGCAGCTTTTTGTAAAGTGTCATCTTCTTTGCAGAAGCAAAAACGAACTATGTTCGTCGCGGGAGGAATCTCATAGAAAGGTGCCAGGGGAATAGCGGCCACGCCTTTTTCTTGTGTTATGTAGTTGACGAACTCCACATCAGACTTATCGCTGATCTCGCTGTAGTCTGCTAGCTGAAAGTAAGTGCCTTTTGATGGTGTAAATTTCAACCGGGAAGGTTTGATCATTTCACAGAAAGTATTTCGTTTCTCTTCATAAAAAGAAGGAAGTTGCAATGCGTGAGCTGGACATTCGGCCATGAAATCCGCAATTGCGTATTGCACAAAGCTTGACGTAGTAAAGGTGACAAACTGATGAACTTTGCGAAATTCCCAGCTTAGTTCTTTTGGGGCAACGCAATAGGCTAGCTTCCATCCGGTAGCATGGTAAGTTTTACCAAACGAAAAAACGGCGAAACTCTTCTGTCGTAACTCACCATGGGCCAACACACTTTCATGCCTTAACCCGTCATAAACCATATGTTCATAAACTTCATCAGACAGGATGAAAATATTCTTGTCACAAATGAGTGCGGCTAATGTGTCGAGATCAGCCCTGGACAGTATACTACCGCAGGGATTATGTGGTGAATTAATAACGATTAGTCGGGTGTGTGAGTTGATCACTTGTTCTAGTCTATCCCAATCCATGCCGTAATCTGGCAGGGATAGGGGAACGTGGATAGTACGACCTCCAGCCAATTGCACTGCGGGTTCGTAGGAGTCGTAAGCTGGATCAAAAACGATAACTTCATCACCGACAGAAACTACGGCTTGCACTGCATCGAACAAAGCCTCCGTAGCGCCAGAGGTAACTGTAATTTCCGTCTCTGGATCTGCGTTGCACCCATAGTAGTCTTTAACTTTATTGGCAATCTGTTGGCGCAGCGCAGGTATACCCGCCGTGGGTGGATACTGATTCTTACGATCGTTGAGGTGCTCGGCAACTAATTCCTTTAATCGTCGCGGGCAATCGAAATCCGGAAAACCTTGAGAGAGGTTAATGGCATTGTAGTCTTGGGCCATTTTCGACATGACAGTGAAGACAGTGGTGCCTGTCTTTGGCAACTTGCTTTGCAACTTACTTACCTCGTTGAATCAGCAAGCCATTCTAACTGATTGATCCGCTGAAGGGGTATCTGTTGATTCTTGGCAGGCTCCTGGTAGAAAAAAGAGGGCTACTCGCCAGCAATCGGGAATGGTGGGCAGGAAGTAATGTATGTTTAAAACCAGGGTTGTGATCGAGAGCTGGTAGACTGGTGATGAGTTGACTACTGCTGTAACCATTCATTAAGCTCAATGATATCTTGCGGCGTCAGGATGCCAGCCACCTGACGCAGTATCAAGCTATCAATCACGTAGTTATAGCGCGCGTCAGCATACTGGCGTAGAGCGCGAAACAGGTTTTCTCTTGCCAATAAAACCTCAACGATATTTCTTGTGCCCACTTCAGCGCCGAGTTCGGTGGCATCCAACGCACTCTGGGCTGAGGTAATAGACTGTTGCCTCTGTGCAATAACCAACACATCGGTATTTACTCGGCGATAGGCATTGCGAATATTTTGTGTGAGTTGGCGTTCTGTAAAATTTAGAGATTCCTGGGCAGATACCACATTGTACTCAGCGGCTCTTCTTCGAGAGGCGACTGCGCCACCTGAGTAAATTGGAATGTTCAAACTCAACGCTAGTGAAGTTCTATCACTGGCACCACCACCGATCTGAATTCCCTGGCTGGTGATTGGTGCCGTTACGCTGTGCCCGAACTGACCGCTAAAATCTATGGTTGGCAGGTGGTCAGATTTCCTCGCCTTCAAGTTCTTCTGTGAAGCCTCGAGATTGTATTCAGCAGCAGCAATAGCAAGGTTGTTGTTTTCCGCTTGCTGTTCCCAGTCATTCAGGCTTCCATCCACCTGCACAATCGGAAAATCTTCTCGTAGAACCTCAATCGAAGGATGCGCCTGACCAGTGATAGCCTCCAGCGCCTCATAGCGAGATTGAAGAATGTCTTGTTGCAAAATGGTAGTGTTTTGAGCTAAATCGTAAGCGGCCTGACTATCGTAGACATCGGTAATAGCTACCAGGCCAACTTCTTCTCTCTGGCGAGTCTGTTCTAGTGAGCGCAGCGCGGCTTCCTCTTCTTGAACATTGGTCTCGAGTGTGTCGATAGCCCGCAGCACATCGAAATAGGCAGTGGCGACGCGCATGATCAGATCTTGCTCCTGGGCGGCCAGATTCACCGCTGCTGCTCTATCTCTGGCCTTGGCGGACTGAAAGTTATACCAGTTAGCAAGGTTCAATATGCTCTGGTTGAGACTCATCCCCCAACCGTGATTATTAAGACCAGGTCTAAAACTATGATCATTGGCCACCCGCGTTGTCATCGTCTCACCAGAGATTGGGTCAGTGACCTGGGCATAGACGGAATCAGTAGGGCCACTTGTCAGTCTGGAAGTAGACCCACCAACGCCAAATGAAGGCAGTAAGGAAGAGCGGCTTTGTATCATGCCCTCCCGATTCTCGCGGTAGCTGGCTTCCGCTTGTCTGAGGGTGGGGTCATTTTCCAGCGCCAATTGTAAAATTTGCAGCAAGTCGTCGCCGTAGCTGAACGAGGAGGTCAGACAGCCCAATACTAGAATTCCAAAAAACTTCGCTAGTCGTCTCATAATATGTGACCTTCTATGTACTCGTATGTACTCAACAATGATGATCAATTGCCTGAGGAGCTGATTAAAAAAGGGTTCAGAATGGTAGTCTTGAAGTTAGACCGCATTCTACACAGTGTAACCAAAAGTGACAAACGAAACTCCTGTATTTGGGTTAGTTAAGCCTATCGGATTATTAGACGTGTGTTGCAGGCTTGCAGTTACAGCGAATGTCCACAGCGCCATGGCAGACCTCTGTTCCGATGATTATTCAGCGTCAGCAGAGTGTCTCTTTCTCGCGCGATTTGGGGCATAATGGTGTAATTCTATTTTCTGACATAACTATGCCTCCCTGCTAAACCATCGGCTCCGCTCTTTGGTCAATCAGGAGTCTGTCGGATGTAGCCCTTGGTAGCGAGGGTTTGCAGTCGTGAGGCGTCTAAGGAAATTGACCGTGAAAAATGACTGATTAACGCTTTCCCGCAGTAGGACAGCGTTAAGTCCGACAGACTTCTGGTCTAAACCAGGGTGGTTAATACAAGATTCACACAGTTTTACCAAGCCACCACAAATCGGTCGCACCGCAAAGGAACATCGAATGAACGCAAAGCCAGAGAATTTTCTTGAAAAAATTGACAAGCTGGACACCCGCAGTGGGAACCATTTCCCAAATTCCAGAAAGCTGTACGTAGAGGGTAGTAGAGCGGATATAAAAGTGCCAATGAGAGAGATAGCCCTCACTCCAACCGAAACGGCTGAGGGAACCGAAGAGAATCCACCATTGTGTGTTTACGACTCTTCAGGCGTCTACTCCGACAGTAGCACTAAAATTGACCTTCGAGCAGGATTGCCTGCAATCAGGGAAAACTGGATCGAACAACGTGAAGATACTGAATTACTGACTTCAGTGAGTTCGACTTATGGCCAGGCGAGACAGAGTGACATAAATACAATGCACCTGCGCTTCGAGCATTTACCTAATCCGCGCCGCGCCAAAGCTGGCGCCAATGTTTCCCAATTGCACTATGCGCGACAAGGCATCATTACGCCGGAAATGGAGTTTATAGCCATTCGTGAAAACATGACGAATATCCAGGCACTAGAAGCCGCACAGCCAGCGGGTCAGCATCAAGGACGTTCATTCGACGCCAGCATGCCGGCAGAAATTACTCCAGAGTTCGTGCGTTCAGAAGTTGCTAAGGGCCGAGCCATTATTCCAGCGAATATAAATCATCCCGAAGTTGAGCCTATGATCATAGGGCGAAATTTCCTGGTGAAGGTTAATGCGAATATTGGCAATTCTGCGGTCTCGTCATCCATAGAGGAAGAGGTAGAGAAACTGGCCTGGTCCGCCCTATGGGGTGCCGACACAGTGATGGACTTGTCAACGGGCAAGAACATCCATGAAACACGGGAATGGATAATTAGAAATTCCATGGTTCCCATTGGAACAGTTCCTGTGTATCAAGCATTGGAGAAGGTAGGTGGAGTAGCGGAAGATCTAAATTGGGGAATTTTCCGTGATACCTTAATCGAACAAGCTGAGCAAGGCGTAGACTATTTTACAATTCATGCTGGCGTTCTGCTGCGCTATGTTCCACTTACAGCAAAAAGAGTGACTGGCATTGTTTCACGTGGTGGTTCAATAATGGCGAAGTGGTGCCTTGCACACCATCAAGAAAACTTCCTTTACGCTCATTTTGAAGACATCTGCGAAATCATGAAAGCCTATGATGTTTCCTTTTCATTGGGCGATGGGTTGCGACCTGGTTCAATAGCGGATGCGAACGATGCCGCTCAATTTGGCGAACTGGAAACTTTGGGCGAGTTGACTAAAATTGCCTGGCAGCATGATGTACAGACCATGATTGAGGGGCCCGGTCATGTGCCGATGCACATGATTAAAGAAAACATGGATAAACAGCTAGAAGTGTGCGACGAGGCACCTTTTTATACCTTGGGACCCTTGACTACTGACATAGCGCCAGGCTATGACCATATTACCTCGGGGATAGGTGCCGCCATGATTGGTTGGTTTGGATGCGCCATGCTTTGCTATGTAACACCTAAAGAACATCTTGGCTTGCCTGATAAGCAAGATGTAAAAGATGGTCTAATAGCCTATAAAATAGCGGCACATGCCGCAGACTTGGCGAAAGGTCATCCCGGTGCTCAGCTAAGAGACAATGCTATTTCCAAGGCACGATTCGAATTTCGTTGGGAAGATCAATTTAATATTGGACTGGATCCAGTTACCGCTCGTGCCTTTCACGATGAAACTTTACCCAAGCAGTCAGGAAAGGTAGCTCATTTTTGTTCCATGTGCGGGCCCAAATTTTGTTCCATGAAAATTTCTCAAGAGGTTAGAGATTACGCCGCCAAGAAAGAGCTGGAAGATGTCGATGTGGCGCTACAATCAGGCATGGAGGAAATGGCTGATGAATACAATCAACAAGGACGCAAGCTCTATCACAAGGTTTAGTAAACCCAAACAGAAATGGTGAAAGAACTAAAGTAAATTGCTATCTAAGTAATTGGATAGCGCGTCCATGCAGGAGTGCGCCAGTTTCTTGCTACGCTCTCCCGACCACCCAAACTTGCCATCCGGTGTTGCCGTAGTATCTTTAAACGGCATTTCCAAAGTCATAGCAAGACAATCGTGTGTATGTGCAGTTTGTACCGTGCTCATAGTCAGGTTTGCTGTACCGGCTTGTTTCGCTGGATAACCCTGCTTAGTCTGAAAATTGGAATTGAGCTCGGCTAAATTATTTTTGTAAAAATCAAGTTGTGCTTGTTTATTTGCATTCCAATCGGCCAAGCCCTCAGTGCCAGCGATAAAACAATAAGGAAGTGATTCATCCCCGTGCACGTCCAGTAGAAAGTCTACACCAATGTCTTGCATCGCCTGCTTTACGTGAAAAACTTCTGGGCTTTCCTTTAACTGTGGGTTTCTCCATTCACGATTTAAATTTCTTCCTGCTGCGTTGGTTCGAAGGTGCCCACGGCGACTGCCATCTGGATTCATATTTGGCACCAGATATAAATTACATTTGCCTAGCAATGATTTACTGGCTTCGCTCTGTTCGTCCAACAAGCGCTCTATGCATCCCTCCATCCACCATGCGGCCATCGATTCTCCAGGATGCTGTCTCGCAATAAGCCAACAGTTTCTTTTTTGTTCAGAGCCATCGAGCGATGAAATTTTGAGAAGATCTAGATCCTGTCCATCCAGGGTTCGGCCTGCTATTTGGAGTGTGCAGCGAGGGGATTGCAAACTGCGTGCAATGAGGTTTGCATGGCGCTCCATGGAATAGGGAGCAAAATAGGCAAAATACACAGAATCAAATTCTGGTTTGAATTCGATTGTCATGACTTCGCCATCGAAGGTGGTCGGATGTCTCAGCCAGCTCTGGCGATCATAGGAATAACATACCCGATAGTTTTTAAAGCCTCCTGGATAGGCGGCACCTCCCGCGTTAAGGATATTCATCGTACAAGCTGTGTTTTTTACTCCACTAAGACGGAAATAAAACCACTGATAAAACTCTGATTGATGATCTGCCTGAATATTCAGTTGAATATCACTGGCTTCATCGCAGCAGATTACTTCAATATTCCCAGCATCAAAGTTATGGCTTATATACACGAATATCCCTCATGCACTCAAAATCTGATTGTTTTTCCGCCATATTAGCGGTTGTCAGCTTACTGGCATTTGCTATCATTGCCGACTCTTTTTTCCAAGTAGACGAGAAACTCCTATGTCGGTAATCACTGACAATTTAAATATCGCTTCAAATGAAGCACTGATAACACCCCAGCGCCTCAAATCTGAGCTGCCTCTACAAGGAGCTGGGCTGGAATCCGTGCAGCATGCGCGGAATACTGTTTTCTCAATCCTGGATCGAACCGACCCGCGTCTCTTTATCGTTGTTGGGCCTTGCTCTATCCATGATACCGATGCTGCAATTGACTATGCAAAACGACTCAAGCAATTAGCCGACCAAGTCAAAGACACATTATATATAGTTATGCGAGTGTATTTCGAGAAACCCAGGACGTCGATTGGCTGGAAAGGACTAATTAACGATCCCTATCTTGACGATTCTTTCAAAATTGAAGATGGACTGCGCAAGGGTCGTAAACTTCTGTTGGACATAGTTGAGCTTGGTTTGCCTACCTCCACGGAGGCTTTGGACCCGATCTCACCTCAATACATGCAGGATGTTATCGCTTGGTCTGCAATTGGTGCGCGTACAACTGAATCTCAAACGCATCGGGAGATGTCATCAGGATTATCTTCGGCGGTTGGTTTCAAGAATGGAACGGATGGCGGTTTGACGGTTGCGGTGAATGCAATGCAATCGGTTTCCAGCGCTCATAGGTTTCTCGGTATTAATGCAGAGGGTCAGGTATCTGTTGTAACTACAAAAGGCAATCCCTATGCGCACGTCGTTCTGCGTGGTGGCGGCAAGGGCCCTAACTACGACACCGTGCATGTGGCTCAATGCGAGAAGGCGCTTGTCGATGGTGGTGTAAGCAGCAACATCATGATTGATTGTAGCCATGCCAATTCCAGTAAAGATCCTGATGTACAGCCTTTGGTTCTAAAAGACATTAGTCATCAGATTCTGGAGGGCAGTAAATCTATAATTGGAGTGATGCTGGAAAGCAACATAAACCACGGCAATCAGTCTATCCCCAAAGACCTCTCACAATTACAATACGGCGTGTCCGTTACAGATGCCTGCATGGATTGGCAAACGACTGAGCAAGCAATTTTGGAAATGGCAGAGAAACTGAAAGATGTACTGCCTTCCAGATAAGCGATTTGAATGGAAGAACAGAGTGAAATTTGGCGACCTGTTTTTATTTTGAGTCAGAATCAGAACGAAGAACCAGGCCGAGAAAGAAACCTTAATTCTTCCGCTGTAGATTCTCTTCCCAGTAATTTATTGCGATGAGGATAGCGGCCAAAGCGATCGATTATTTCCTTGTGCCTTATCTCGAAGTTATAGTTATCTTCCAGGCCGGGTTGATCAAACAGGAAAAGTGCTATTTCATGTATCTCTGCGGACTCGCTGTGCATGAAAGGCATATAGAGAAACGCTTTCTTGGTGTTGTCCAGTTCACTATCAAATTTTCTTCTTATCGCTTCTTGGGCTAGCACCAGCGCTAAAGTATCTGAAGCGAAGGCAAGATGACTCCCGCGAAACATATTACGCGAGAACTGATCCAGTAGGATAATTTCAGCCAAGGCATCCAATGGATGCTCGCGCCAGATATATAGCAAGCCTTGTTGAGCACGTTGATGCACTTCGCCGAACCTGCTGCGAATACGTTCATCGAGCTCAAGGTCTTTGATGAATCGCTGCTTCGGCTCGATTTCTTCAAACCAGAACTGAATGACTTCGGTGGCTGACAAGTGAGTCCTCGGAAATAAAAGTATGTCTAAGCATTTTATCGACAGTGGAGGGTGTATTTTTAGGGCTTAGCTGTGCAGGAAAATGGGGATAAGGGCTTGTGTCTACATAGAAACAAAAAATGATAAGCCATGCTGCTAAAAGCGGTTCTTTAGACAGGGGTAACTTAAGGGGCTGCTAAGAGTCTTTCTGTTTAAGAAGTTCCAATTAGCCTGCGCTAGAATAGGCGATTGACATGGGTTCCTGCTCCAGGCGGCCCAGCGTAACCCACTTTTGAACAAAGGGATTGTCTAACAGGGTTTGCATATAAGTATTGGCCTCGCTACTGAGTTCGGCCCCATAAATATCGAAGCAGGTTGCTACAGCTGCGTACATGCAATCAGCAATTGAAAATCGCCCGTAGAGGTAATTGCCATTTTCTCCAAACCTGCGCCGACAGCAACTCCAGATAGCATCGATTCTGGCAATTTCATCAAGTAGCTCCACCGAAGGTTTTAGTCTGTATGACGCTTTGCAATTCAGCGGCCATTCTTTTTTTAGAAGGGCAAACTCAGAATGAATTTCCGCGCTGACCGATCTGGCGCTGGCACGACGCTTTGGGCTTGCAGGCCAGGCTGAGCCGCTTACGAATTGTTCAGAAATATACTCACAAATAGCTAGAGAATCCCATACTGTAATCTCCCTGTGTAAGAGCACTGGAACTTTCAGCGATGGTGAGTAGGGCCCAAGTTTTTCGGCAGTATTGTCCCGATACAGAGCTATCTGAATTTCCTCAAAATCAACGTCAAACATTTTCAGCAAAAGCCAGGGGCACAAGGACCAGGAAGAATAATTTTTGTTTCCAATTACAAGTCTGAGCTCGTTCATTTTTTGTATCTCCAAATTTCAGCAGTACCAGTCCGCTGTCGCTAGAAAACATTAACTAGTGGATGTCTCAGTTAACTTACTCTCTCTCTGGATTCTGAGTCAGCATTGAATTACTGTTGCTGCGAAGACGAACTATGACGCGCCGATCAAAAAAATCAGATTCGAAGCTCTGATCCGCGTGCAGCGGTTGAGTTTCGCCGTAAGCGATAGTCTTAATAGATGAATTTTGAATTCCCTTACTATTAAGAAATTCCTTTACCGCAGTTGATCGTTTTCTAGAAAGTCTCAAATTCAGATCCAAATCACCATTTCTATCAGCGTAGCCAGTTACTTCTACGCTGGCTGCAGGCATTCGTTTGGCGATGTTTATCAGGCTACGCAGTTGTTCTTCGTAGTGTGGTTCGATATTGCTGGAGCCGCTGCGAAAATTTAGTGAGAGCACAGTATTGTCGCAACAAGGCGTCGCAGGTAATGATAGTGTTACAGGGTAAGTCCTGGGACTGCGTGAGGCTTCGTCCAGTTTTTGCTGTGTTATTTGATACTCTTTTTGCAAGGCCTGCGTTTCTTCTCGCAAAGCAGCCAACTGTAGTTGGCTTTCAACTAAGTTGGCTTGTAGATTGCTGACTTCAGATTTGGCGTGCCAACCGTCTCCAAATAATGCGCCAAAAGCGGCACCAATAATAACACCTGGCGGGCCACCAGCCAGTCCGCCGAGGACAGCACCGCCTATGAAACCCGTGGTTTCTTCAGGGGATGCTGGGTTTTGATAGTCTGCGCGCTGGGTATCCGCAGCGGCTGTAGCGGCAGCAACGCTGAATAATAGAGCAAGAGAGGTTTGTTTGATCATCTTTGATGTTCCTGTAATCGGTGAAACAAAATTGATATTTTCGAAGTCCAAGACTATGTGAGAGCTGATTCAGGACTGCTGTAGAAATTCAAATCAGGCTCACTGTGTTGAGTCTATTAAACACAAGATTTATTGCCGCGAAAGGCGCGGAAAAGGGCCATGTAGTGATTAAATGTGGCAGAATCATGGCAATCACCCGAGTTGCTGAAAGGGGGCTCTATTTCGCCTGAGAATTCCGGTATAGTTTCTCTAAATCCTTTATCTACAACGACTTACAAAAACCGAGAGTAAAAATGAGTAGACGAATCGCCATTGTGGAAGATGAAGCTGCAATTCGAGAGAACTATGCTGACGTGTTACGCAAGCAAGGCTATGAAGTACAGACCTTTGCTAATCGCAAAGAAGCGATGTCCGCCTTCGATATTCGTTTGCCCAATTTGGCAATCATCGACATAGGACTTGAGAATGAGATCGATGGCGGCTTTACGCTTTGTCAGGGGTTGCGGTCGTTGTCAGATACACTGCCCATCATTTTTCTCACTGCCAGAGACAATGACTTCGATACAGTGAGTGGGTTGCGAATGGGCGCCGATGACTATTTGACCAAAGACATAAGTTTGCCTCATTTAACGGCGAGAATCGCAGCTCTTTTCCGCCGTCTGGATGTGATTGATCAACCGCCATCGCCGGAAAACCTGATACACCGAGGAAAGCTCTCTCTGGACATAGGCCGACTTACCATTCAATGGGAAAGCCAGGCTGTCGCTTTGACTGTTACCGAGTTTTGGATGGTACACGCACTGGCTAAATTTCCAGGCCATGTGAAGAGCAGGCAGGTGCTTATGCAAGAGTCAAAGATATTCGTAGATGGAAGCACTATTACTTCACATGTGAAAAGAATTCGTAAAAAATTCATGCAGATCGATAAAGAATTTGACTGTATTGAAACGGTGTACGGAATGGGTTATCGCTGGAATATCAAGCCTGAAACCGTTAACTAAATTTCTATGAGCCTCTCACTTAGTAACCCGTTTGGCATTCGATTCAAGTTAGTCTTTCTTTCCAGTTTTCTATTGGTGATTCCGTGGTTGGGCTACCAGTATATTTTGGAAATGGAACAGGTTCTGCGACGTGGCCAGGAGCAAACCGTGCTCGGCACTGCACAAGCCCTGGCCACGGCTTTGAATGAACGCCCGGAGCTTTTTAACGAAGAAAGTTATACGCCGGCCAGACGTACTGAAGATCTTTATGTTTATCCCATTTTCTCTGCACTGTCACTAGATGATGGTGCCTTAACGGATTGGGGTGAATATCAACAATACGAAGTCGAATACAATCATGACGACCATCTGCGTACGGCGCTAAACCCGTCTCGTTACTACGGCAGAGACGAGACGCTCAGCTTTAGAAGCATGGTAGGCGAACACAGCGGTTCTCTATATGCCTACTTTAAGGTAACCGATGACGCAGTAGTGTATAGAAGCCGAGATGCTCTAAGCGTTCATCGCAGTGACTTTCTTGAAATCACGATGCTCTCTAAAGAAGGCAATGGCATAAATCGTTACGTTGTAGCGCCTCACGAACCGGAATTTCTCTATCCCTTTCATGTAGAAGATGGTTATAGAGATCCTGTACATGAGGACCGTATTAGTGGACAGTGGTATGAAACCAGTGAGGGTTATGAAATCGAATTGCAAATTCCCATGGACATGTTGGGGGACAGGCTGGGCTTTAGCATCTTCGATGTTGACGATGCGGACACTCGCTTTGTGAGCACGGCTGTTGCCACTTACAAAGTGGCGGATGCGGAACGCCTGGGTTCGTTGAGATTGCCCACACCTGAGATTGACAGGATCGTTGCAGGCATGGGGCATAATAATTCCCGAATTCAAGTAGTGGACAGAAGCGGGAGGGTGTTGCTCTCGGTTGGCAACATCCAGTCAGCTACAGGTTTACTACTCTCATCGGGACAAGATGAAACGGCAATAAACAAGTACTGGCTCTATATCCAAAATAGAATTTTAAATCCTCTCTATTATCAATTCCTAACCAAGCCGAGTAATGATTTCATCGATGATTTGTACTCTGGTATTAGCCGAGAAGGGGCGCATATCGATGAAGCCCTCAAAGGTGAAGCGGCGACACAGTTTCGGACGCTTGCCGATACCGAGACCCGTTTATTGGAAGCAGCACATCCCATATTGGCCAATGGTGAGATCATGGGCGCCGTCGTAGTCGATCAGAACATGAATGGCTTGCGTACTTTCAGAAATCAGGCAATGGAAACCCTGTTCAATACCATGTTGGCTGTCATGTTTGTAGTTACCCTTGGGTTATTCTTCTCCGCTTCAAGGATTTCTTCGCGCATTCGGGTGCTAAGAAATCAAGCTGAGGGTATTATCGACAAGGCAGGCCGTGTTCAAAACACTATTGTGGCAACGCGAAGTTCCGACGAAATTGGTGACCTTTCTCGAAGTTTCTCCAATATTGTTGAACGATTATCTCAGTACACAAATTACCTGGAGAACATGTCTTCGCGACTTTCCCATGAACTGCGAACACCGGTAACGGTGGTGCGTTCTTCACTAGAAAATCTCGGCCTTACCGCAGCAAACCATGAATCAGCGGTTTACATAGGGCGTGCAGAAGAAGGCATTAAGCGCTTGAACCTCATTCTCACCAATATGAGTGAGGCAACACGTTTGGAACAAATGTTGCAAACCTCTGAGAAAGAAAAAATCGATTTAAGCGAAGTCATTCCGGGATGTGTTGAAGGATATAAACTAGCCTACCCTCAAACCAGATTCGATCTGGACACTAGTCAATATCCTGTTTTCGTTAATGGGGTTCCTGAATACATAGCTCAGTTGTTAGATAAGCTAATTGCCAATGCGGTAGAATTTTCCTGTTCGGAACAGTCAGTTACTGTCTTTAGTCGTGCCTTACGTGATCATGCTGTCATTAAAGTATCTAACGCTGGGCCTTATCTGCCGGAAGAAATGAAAGACAGGCTGTTCGAATCGATGATTTCCGTTAGGCCGCAGGAGAAACAGGATCAACCTCATTTGGGAATGGGTTTGCATATAGCGCGGTTAATCACCAAATTTCACGGAGGTCAAATTCGTGCAGAGAACAGACAAGATCGCGAAGGCGTGATAATCACCGTGGCTATCCCCCTGTTTTATCGTTAGAGCCTGGCCTAGTCGCCGCTGTAGTATTTTTCTGCATTTTCTTTGACAACTGGTGAATCACTTGCCCAGGCGTGGCAGGTATCAAGCACCATTGGCCGCTTGTTTGGGCTGCTGGCATCGGAATCTGCCCGGTTTCTTCTATGCTTAAGCAAGGGCCATATTGTTTGCATGGCTACCGTCGCCATCGGAAATAGTAGCTCGGTTAAATGAGTACAACCCTGCACCCCGCCTACTTTCATTCTAATAGCTTTTCGCCAGCCAGCTCCCATTTGTATGCCGACTAGAGATTTGTAAACAGGAGTAATATCGGGACACATTGCGAACGGACTGTGGTCGGTTACTGCAATCACATCCTGAATCAAGAAACCATCGTTTATTGTCACTCGCAGCAACATTTCGTGCATTGGTTCTCCAATCGCAACGTCGCCTCTCCAGTTATTCTTGAATTGGTAGGTTTTTGTATCAGTCATATGGGCTTCAATGTCCCACAATCCATCTGCACGTTCATAGCCTTTATAGTCGATGGCTCGAGTGTGAACATGTTTTCTCGCGGTTGATTCTGGCAGTGGCATAACAGTACCTTGTGTGTAACTAATGAGTATCTATATCTGTTGATTCCTGAAGTCAAATGGCATAGGGAAAATCTCCCCCATCCCCTGGCAGCTAGAAGTATAACGCAAGACTGAATTATTGTGTGCTCTGTTCCGGGATATAAGGCATAATGCCTGGAAGAAATACAGTTTACAGGAACAACAAAATGGCCACAGCCAGGAAGAAATACAGTTTACAGGAACAACAAAATGGCCACAGCCAGCGCACGCCACATCCTTGTACAAACGGAAGCGGAATGTAACTCCCTGAAGGAGCGAATTAAATCAGGTGAAGATTTTGCTGACATAGCTAGAGAGCATTCCAGTTGTCCGTCTAAGGCACAGGGCGGAGACCTTGGCCAGTTTGGCCCAGGTATGATGGTTAAAGAATTTGATGAAGTGGTTTTTAGTGCTGATGTTAATACTTTACAAGGACCAGTCAAAACTCAATTTGGCTACCATCTATTGGAAGTGACCAGACGAGGTGGCTAGTCGAACTTTTTCTGTAAAAATTACTGCGCTTAAGCTGAGTCTAAAAAACCAGGAATGGTTCATTAGGAATTAATGTCGAAGCTCTGGATGTCAAGTAAATGGCCAGTGATCTAAAAAATTTTTGCGAAGAAGATGAGAAGATATCGAAACAGTATAATTTACTTACGACAATTTACTTACGACAATGCCATGCAAGCCGTCGATTCTGGTAAGATAAATAATACGATGACAATAGTCGCATTGCAGTGGCTACAGTTACACAGGAAGGAATTGCCAAATAATTGGAAATAGGGCCTCCAGCCCGATCATTCGCGGCTTCTAGTTCGCCCTTGGGTACTTTTTTGCACATTTGTTGATTACTTCTGGGCCTCAGCAGGTTCATTTGGCTCGCAATAAGGTTCTAAATCGTTACAATTAGGCATGCAGAAATCTGTGGTCAAATAAACCGGCTACCGACTGAAAATAGAATGGGACGGGTAGAAATTAACCAAGCAAGAATAGAGATTAGTGTAAAGCAAATCTGATCCAACTCTGAGCAGAAATGTCAAAAAGCAGCTACAGTATAGATTTAATCAAACAGATGGCAGAATGCGATGCCAACTACATTCGCTTGCTTAAGCTCGTACCTCATTTGCAAGCCTATCGTGATAACTCGTTTGCTGAGCTGGCCTTGCTCGAAAATTCTGGTGACGATAAAGAAATAGTCGACAGAATAAAAAATAGCCCAGAGCCTGAAAAGCTGCTGGAAGGTTTATTGGTGGAGTTTTGTATCGCCGATCAAATTGGTTATAGCGCTAAGGTCACGGTTGAAATTGAAATTCTCGAAGCATTTAGGTACACCACTACACTGGAAATTCGACAGAAACCTGTCCTGGAAAAATGGATGACAAACCCCTCAATGCTGGTTCGCGTTTATCATGATGCAAACACCGCAGAGGTTATTTCTTATCAGGGACACAAAAATTTGCAACCGAGATATGAGCAGCCGAATGCAAAAATGTATCATTCAGATGAAAAAATGCAGGTCAATATGTTTCTGGGTGAATGGTTAACTCATAGTCTCAAGGTTGGCAGAAGTATCGAAGCTTTGGTTATCACTTAAAACTAAAAGTAGTTCATGGCGCTCCATGACCTCACTGACTGCACAAAATCCAAGCAGGATTACTCAGATTACCGACACTCACCTTTACGGTACACCTTCGGGCATCCTGTTAAAGATGAACATGAGCGCGACATTGAATCATGCGATCGAGTCAGCTTTTTGCCGATGGCACTATCGAAGCAGAGGTCAAACGGGCTTCAGGGCGAGACCCTCGAAGCAGACTGCAATAGTCCCGGCTGCTAATGAAGCTCAATCAGGGGCTCTCCTAAATTGACTATTCAACCTTTTGTGCTCTACCTGCACGGTTTTCTTAGTTCTCCTCGGTCTCAGAAAGCACGACAAACTTTGCGGTATTGTGAAGAGATTGGTCTCGGCAAGAGAATCGTGATACCACAGATGAATCATGGTCCGGCTGAGACCATCAGCCAGTTGCGTGCCTTAATAAAGACATTGAACCCGGATCAGCTTGTGCTGATGGGCAGTTCATTGGGGGGTTATTACGCGATCTATCTATCACAACTTTATGGAGCTCCAGCCGTGCTAATCAATCCTGCGATAAAACCCTACGAGCTGTGGGGGTCTTATCTAGGGGAGAATCGAAATTACTACTCTGATGAAGTACAGTTAGTTACTGATCAGCACATTGACGAATTGAGAAAACTAGAAGTTTTACAGTTAGCAGAGCCATCAAATTTCAAGGTATTCCTGCAAGCTGGCGACGAAACTCTGGACTATCGTCAAGCTATCCAAAAATTCCGCACCAGCCAATGTGTGATAAGAGTAAATGGAAGCCATAGCTATGATAATTTTGAAGTAGAACTGCCGCTTATCTTTGACTTCTTTTCATCAAGAATTACACAAAATTATCGATACAATGCTATTGTACCGAAGAAAAACTTAACGTGAAAATTCATGAGTAACACCTATAACGCTGATGCCATCGAAGTACTTACAGGACTGGATCCGGTAAGAAAAAGGCCCGGCATGTACACCGATACAAGCCGCCCCAATCACCTCGTCCAGGAAGTGATAGACAACAGTGTGGACGAAGCCTTAGTTGGCCATGCGGGCCATCTCTCACTACAACTAAATAAGGATGGCTCAGTAGAGGTCAGCGATGATGGTCGTGGCATGCCAGTGGACAAACACAAGGGTGAAAAGGTTAGTGGCGTGGAACTAATACTTACTAGATTACACGCTGGTGGCAAATTTTCTAACAAGAATTACCAATATTCCGGTGGGCTGCACGGAGTTGGTGTCTCTGTTGTGAACGCACTATCCATATACCTGGAGGTTAGTGTAAAACGAGACGGCAAAGTTTATGCGATGGCGTTCAAGGGTGGAGAAAAGACCAGCGAGCTAGAGCAAATTGATACAGTAGGTAAGCGAAACACCGGGACGACTGTAAAATTTTTACCCGATGGGAAGTATTTCGATTCGGTAAAAATATCAATCGCCCGTCTTAAACATGTACTGCGTGCAAAAGCGGTACTTTGTTCAGGTTTAAAAGTCAGTTTTATCGATAACACCGTGAGCCAGGAGAAAGCGCAAAGCGAAGAATGGTGTTTTGAAGATGGCCTGATAGATTATCTGACTCAGTCAACGTCTGCTTACGAAACATTACCAGAGAAACCTTTCCATGGCTCCGTACAAGGTAACGATGAAGCCATAGATTGGGCGATTCAATGGCTACCTGAGGGTGGCGAAATAACGGGTGAAAGCTATGTTAATCTGATTCCAACTCCACTTGGAGGAACTCATGTCAGTGGTCTCCGCACAGGTTTGTTAGATGCGCTACGGGAATTTTGTGAATTTCGAAACCTTTTGCCTAGAGGTTTGAAGTTGACCAGCGACGACATCTGGGACAAATGCTGCTATGTCCTGTCCTCGAAATTACTAGACCCACAGTTTTCAGGTCAGACCAAGGAACGGCTTTCCTCAAGGCAATGTGCAGTATTTGTAGCTGGCGTGGTTAAGGATTCCTTTAGTCTTTGGCTTAATCAGCATACTGATGAGGCGGAGGCTATCGCAGAGCTTTGTATTAATAATGCACAAGTTCGTCTGAAAGCCAGCAAGCAAGTCGCTCGCAAGAAAATAACCTCAGGACCAGCGCTACCAGGAAAACTGGCTGATTGTTCCACACAAGATGTCATGTCGGGCGAGCTATTTCTGGTGGAAGGAGATTCCGCTGGAGGCTCGGCCAAGCAAGCTAGAGATCGCGAGTTTCAGGCGATTTTGCCACTGCGCGGAAAGATACTAAATACCTGGGAAGTGGATTCGAGTGAAATTCTCGCCTCACAAACAGTGCATGACATCGCTATTGCTCTGGGCGTCGATCCAGGAGTTAGCAATATCGAGGGGCTACGATACGGCAAGATTTGCATTCTTGCTGATGCAGATTCCGATGGGCTGCATATTGCCACCCTATTGTGTGCCTTATTCGTAAAGCACTTCAGGCCCTTGGTTGAAGCGGGGCATATTTTCGTCGCCATGCCACCACTGTTTCGAATAGATGTTGGCAAGGAAGTGTTCTATGCACTTGATGAAGACGAGAAAAACGGAATCATTGACAGGATCGCGGCGGAAAAGAAAACTGGCAAGGTCAACGTACAGCGTTTTAAAGGTTTGGGTGAAATGAATCCCTTGCAGTTACGTGAAACTACAATGGCAACAGATACCCGTCGCTTGGTGCAGCTAACCCTGGAGAAAGACTCAACAGCTAACAAGAAGAGCAGCACTTTTCAAATGATGGATTTACTGCTGGCGAAGAATAGAGCAGCTGCTAGAAAAGCCTGGCTGGAAGATAGTGGAGGCCATGCGGACTTTGCCGAATAATACTAGCAGACAAGGAAGACTAAAATAAGATAGTCAGGAAGTTTTGGAACATCAGGTAACCGGGAATTCAATGAACGAAAAAATTACAATCAGTGAAGATGGCGTCGAACAGATTCCTCTGAAGAGTTATACACAGCAAGCTTATCTAAACTACTCGATGTATGTAATCAACGATCGCGCCTTGCCAGGTATTGGCGATGGTTTGAAGCCAGTACAACGGCGTATTGTTTATGCCATGTCTGAGTTGGGTTTAAAGGCGAGTGCCAAATTTAAAAAATCAGCTAGAACCATTGGAGATGTAATCGGAAAATTCCACCCGCATGGCGATTCGGCCTGCTATGAAGCCATGGTGTTAATGGCACAGCCGTTCACCTACCGTTACCCATTGGTTGATGGACAAGGGAATTGGGGCTCTCAGGACGATCCAAAGTCCTTTGCCGCCATGCGCTATACAGAATCTCGTCTGCAAGGCTATGCCGATGTACTGCTTGGCGAACTGGGGCAGGGAACGGTCGACTGGAAAGTCAACTTCGATGGAACATTGGAAGAACCTGAAATACTTCCAGCGCGGCTTCCGAACGTGTTGCTCAATGGTGGCAGTGGCATCGCTGTTGGTATGGCCACGGATATTCCGGCTCACAACTTGAACGAGGTCGCTAATGCCTGTATTCATCTATTAGATAAGCCAAAGGCTACTGTTCAAGATCTATGCAAGTTCATTAAGGGTCCCGACTACCCCACTGAAGCGGAATTAGTCACACCGAAGAGTGAAATAGTAGAATTGTACAAGACAGGTCGCGGATCCTTGAAGGCAAGAGCCACCTACATGAAAGACAATGGTGAGATTATCATTAACGCGCTGCCTTACCAGGTTTCTGGAGCGAAAGTACTGGAACAGATCGCCGCCCAAATGCACAAGAAAAAGCTGCCAATGGTAGTCGATTTGCGCGATGAATCAGATCACGAGAACCCTACGCGAATAGTTGTAGTGCCCAAATCCAATCGTGTTGACATCGATGCCATCATGTCGCATCTCTATTCAACCACTGATCTTGAAAAAAATTATCGTGCTAATTTCAACGTGATTGGAATTGACAAACGTCCACAAGTTAAAGACCTGGCTTGTTTGCTAAAAGAGTGGCTACAGTTTCGGACTCAGACAGTTCGTCGGCGCCTGCAATTTCGATTAGGTAAAATACTTGATCGTATGCATATTCTGGAAGGCTTGTTAGTGGCATTTCTAAATATCGATGAAGTCATAAGAATCATTCGCAAAGAAGATAAACCGAAACCGGCATTAACCAGGAAATTTAAAATTTCCGATCGACAAGCTGAAGCCATTTTAGAGCTGAAACTTCGTCAGTTGGCTAAACTTGAAGAAATAAAGATCACTGCTGAACAAAAAGAACTAGCGACTGAACGAAAAACCCTGGAACAATTGCTTAAATCTGCCGCGCGACTCAAAACATTTATCAAAAGTGAAATAAAAGCAGATGCTGAAAAACACGGCGATAAGAGGCGCACGCCCATCGTAGAAAGGGAAGACGCAAAGGCATTTAGCGAAACCGAATTGATATCGACCGAACCGGTAACCATAGTGTTATCTGAACGAGGTTGGATGCGTGCAGCGAAAGGGCATGAAGTTGATCCTGCTACATTGCAGTACAAATCAGGCGATTCATTCAAGATTGCAGCACGAGGAAAAAGCAATCAACCAGCCATATTTATGGACTCTACCGGGAGAGCTTACTCATTGTCAGCTCACAGTCTGCCTTCCGCTCGCGGACAGGGTGAGCCAGTGTCTGGCAAGGTGAATCCACCATCTGGTGCTACCTTCGAGGGCGTAGTAATTGGTGAAGACGATAAAGATGTGCTGCTGGCGAGCGACGCAGGCTATGGCTTCGTAGGAAAAATTGGTGATTTGATCAGCAAGAATAAATCGGGCAAGAATGTACTGCGACCACCCAGGGGTGGGAAAGTATTACCTATAAGACTAGTAAACCATTACAGGAGTGATCTAATCGTTGCGATAAGCAACGAAGGACGGATGCTGATGTTTCCAATCGCGGAATTGCCTCGGTTAGCGAAAGGAAAGGGAAACAAAATTATCAGTATCCCAGCGGCGCGCGTAGCCGAGCGCATAGAATTCATAGTCGCTTTAACTGTTCTAACGGCTGAAGATACGCTGACGGTCCATGCTGGACGTCGCCACCATAATTTGAAACCAGCCGACCTGCTATACTACCGTGGCGAGCGAGGTCGACGCGGTAATAAATTACCACGCGGTTTTCAGAATGTTGATCGAGTAGAGGTGATTGCTAAACCTGCAACGGAAAGCGCTTAGTTCTTTCCTGCCAATTTGCCGCAGTAGTAGTTAGTCGGTATAAAGAGTAACCAGTTGTGTAGCCTGTCTCTCCAGGAGGAGTCGGTAGTCTGACATGGGTGCATTACTCAAGTAAGTAATAATCTGCAAGACATCATCGACTATAGAATATTCCTCTGCATCAATTCTGGAGCCTGCCCCGGCGTGCTGAAAACAGGGCTCACTTATTAGCAGGGAGTTGTTCGGCGCTTGGTGGCATATTTGCCGTGTAATATCTAAAGTTCTACCCGTTAGGTTGTTTGTGTCTTGAGTGACTGGTGAATAAAGACCACTCACTGCTTGCCCACTATGAACTGCCAATTTAAATTTTGCGGCTAACTGTTCTCCTTCGATATCGCCTAAATCGCCAACTAGCTGTAAGAATAATTGGCCAGAACAAATCGCATAAAAAGCTTGCTCTTCTTCAAGCTGTTCGCTGGCGAAATTAACTACTGTTTCGTCTTCCGCACAGTAGCTAACTTTTCCGTTGTAGAGCTGTGCCACCTTAGCTGCGAAGAAATAATATTTGTTAAGAAGATTAACCAGGGTTTTCTCATCAAGCGTCGATGCAAGGTACTGGAAATTAGCCATCCTTATTGACAGCAGTGTCACATCCTGAACGCCATGGGCCGCAGTGAACCCTTCGGTGTTTGATTCTGGCTTTCTGTGTCCAAAATTGTCGAGAAAGGTGTTCTGCGCCAGAAATTCTGCTGTCGCGTTGAATTGTCTAATAGCTGTGCTTATCTCGCTATTACTATCTGGCTCAGGGCAGGTTTCAATTTCTCCTTTGCGGATATTGCTTATTGCAAAGGCAAGCAAGGTAGAGGGAAAGCCAATCAAATAGCGGAAATAAGTGGTGGTGAGTGTCGCTGCAATAATTAGAAGAAGTAGCGTAGCTGCTATCACAAAAAGGAAATTATTCGTTATGCCTGTTTCAATATAACTTAAGTCCAAGCTCAGGCGCACATAGCCTGCTACGGAATTAGCGACATTTATAGGAGCAAGATAATCTGCCTCTATTCTATTCAAGCAAACAGGAAGGGAAATAATTGGTGATGAAAGCTTCTGTTCACTTCTGGCGGCGGCAATTACTTCGTTGTCGATATTTATTACAGCGATTTCATTAATGGCAGAGTTCCCGGCGAGATCACCGAGAAACACGTTCATGCTAATCATGTCATTCGCTAATACCAGTTCTGTTAATAGTGTCGCGGTTTGTTGAGCCAGGGTGTTTCCGAGATTATCTGCTTGTTGCCGCAGTATGTTTTGGGTGTTGTAATTACTAACTAACCAGAACACGCACATAGACAGCAGTAAAAGCAAGCAAACCGCAAGGGAGAATTTTCGAGAAATCTGTGCATTTTTTTGAGCGGATGCCGGTGCTTCGTCAACCGGAGGCTGTTTTTTGGCGAGATCTTCTTGCAACGCGACCACTCTTTATACTACTGGATTTTTGTGATTTCAGACATCATGCAGTGACTTAAGAATAGCAGCACCGACGCGCATCCCCAATCAGTTTGTGCAAACCTGCTCCAGTCAGGGCCTCGAAAACATCAGTGTTTGAGGTTTCGAAAATTCAAAATTCATTGAACTTGTGGGAGCGTGTAGGCAATTCCCTTGTACAAAGTCTATTTTTGCCCGCCAGAGAAATTCGACAACAGACAGCTCTTGCACCATGGGGGCCACCACTTTCAAACCTCTGGCATGCAATTCCTTGGTAACAGTAGCCGTTGCCTCGTAAATTTCCTGATTACTGCTAATCTTTTTCAGCATTCCTGTATCCAGCTTCACGTAGCTTGCGGGCACCAATGATAAATAGCGCAAAGGATTTGGAGTGCAGCCAAAATTGGATACCGCAATTCTACTGCCCTGTTGTTCAAGCAGCTCACAAAAGTAGGCAATATGATGTTGTGCTATCAGTACATCAATTTCGCTTATTTGAAATACAAGTTGTGAGGCTAGTGCAGGGTTTTTAGCGAGTTTGTTTTCCAGGTTTTGCAGGAATTGTGTGCTTACTATCGAGTTATGACTCAGATTTATCCAAAGGCACAGATCAGATTGGTTCAATGTGCTCAATAACCCCCACACTTGCTCGATAATTTGCTGATCAAGTTGTTCTCCCAGCGCGTTGCGCGCCGCCGTTTCAAACAGCAGTGCTGTTGGCAGCTTATTTTCATCCTGCGAAAGGGGACAGCGAACTTCATAGTGTTTAAGGCCTTGCCCGACCAGGTTTACTGTGGCTTGGAAAGACAATGGTAAAGGTATTTTCTGCACTGTAGTCTGTAGTTGCTGCAATGCCGATTCGGGGCTAATTGATACTAGATGTGTTGGTAGTTCGCGGTGGTAATGAGCAAGGCTGATATTATGCCTCGCTCTAGCGAACACCACAGGCCAGGAAGGAATATTCGGCTCCATGCTCGCCAGCCCTACGCTGCACTTTAGCTCGAGTTGCGGCGGGATGGAGGGGGAGACAGTGGACAGTAGTGCCTGTTTAACCTTGTTGGTGATCACGCGAGCATTTACGCTGCGGTCATCAATTAGCAAAGCGGCGAATTCATAATTATGGCATCGGCCCAGCAATACGTTTTTTGGCAAGGTATCTTTCAGCACGTGAGCAATATCGCTTAATAACAGGTTCGCTTCGGATTTGCCCACCCAGGCTCGAATTTCGTAGAAGTTCTCCAGTTGCAAGAGCGCGAGAGTAGCGGCCAGCTTATGTTTTCGACTTTGCTCCAGGCATTTGTCAACCGCCCGACAGAGGTAGGCCTGGCGAGGCAAGCCAGTAAGTGCGTCTTTCTCATGAACTGTATCTATCTCGGCCTCAGAATGACGGCCTGTTGGAGATGTCTGCTCAGGGGTGTATTGGAGACTGGCGGGATTTGACGGCTTCTTTTGGCTACTTCTACTTGCTGGGGCTTGCTTATCCATTTACTCACTCAGCTTCGGCTGATCAATTAGTCTAGTAGCAGCATGCCATCAGGCAATTCTCGTTTTGCCTTGTTCTCCCGGGATTTCCCTGACAAGACGTGGGACCAGATAACCGGGCAAGGCCCCGTGCATGGCCTTAACTAACTGCTTTGCATGTTGATCATCCACATAAAAATGTTCGGTACCAGCCACCTGATCTGGCATGTGTAAGTAATAGGGTAGTACATTGTGGGCAAAAAGCATTTTGCAAAGCTCGATAAGGTCTTTAGAATTGTCGTTAACATCTTTTAAAACAACGGATTGATTCAGCAAAGTGATGCTATTTTCGGCCAACGTGCGAAAACAGCCCAGTACCGCCCGATCCAGCTCTTGGGGATGATTGCAATGGACGACCATGACCACCCGCAGCCGCGAATCACGCATGCTACGCAATAATTCTGTGGTTATGCGCTGTGGTATCACAATAGGCAAACGGGTATGAATACGAATCGTTGTAAGATGTCTGATTTCAGCAAGCTGTGTTAATAACCATGAGAATTGCCGGTCTGCCAGCGCCAGCGGATCACCGCCACTGAGGATCACTTCTTCAATACTGCTGTCAGCTCCAATATAGGAGAATGCGGCCTCCCATTGCACACGACTTGGGGAATTAGCCTGGTAGTCAAAATGGCGGCGAAAACAGTAACGGCAATGAATTGCACAGTGAGGCGCGGCTGTTAACAGAACGCGACCCTGGTATTTGTGCAATAGCCCCGGAATCGGGTTGAAGCGAGTTTCCAGCAAAGGATCGGTAACGAAGCCTTCGATACTTGTTTCTTCTTCAAGCATTGGCCATATCTGTCTAAGCAGAGGGTCATGCCAGTTAGCTTTCTCTATACGCGCTACATAAGGCCGAGGTGCTCTCAGCGGGAATTGCTCAAACCCCGCCAGGCTGTAGGGGCAGCTATCGGGGTTCAACTGTAGTATTTGCAGTAATTCCTTTGGATCTGTTATCAGATCGGCTAATATCTCTTGCCATTTTTCGGGTAAGTTTGATTGAATTATCGAAACAACTGGATTCGTCATTGCCTGCCCTGAAAATGTTTAGAATTTGACCGTGCCAAAGTGCTCACTAGTAGCAGCGATCCCATCATAGCAATAATGTAACGGAGGCTCTTTAGATTGTTCGTCAATTCCAAAATGGCTGACTAATGCTTTTCCGCAGTAGAATATAGTGTTGAGTCCGGCAGGCTCCTGAAACTAATACAGGCTGTTCATCTGGTAATGACACTCTGCTGCTAGTCGGCGGCTGTAACATCATAAAATTGCACAAAGCTCTTTCGAGAGCATAGCGAGAAAATAGCGTAAGAGGGAAAAATGGCAACGTACTCCACTGGTGAATTTAAGTCCGGGCTGAAAGTTCTTATAGACTCAGAACCCTGTTCCATCATCGAAAATGAGATGGTTAAGCCGGGGAAGGGGCAGGCATTTAATCGCGTTAAACTGCGTAATTTGGTTAATGGCAGAGTTTGGGAACGAACCTATAAATCGGGCGAATCCGTAGATGCTGCTGATGTCATGGAAATAGGCATGGAATATCTCTATGAAGATGGAGAGTTTTGGTATTTCATGAAAACAGATGACAGCTTTGAACAAGTCGCTGCCGATGTGAATGCTATATCCGATGCAAAAATTTGGCTAAAGGAACAAGAAAAATATCAGGTCGTGTTGTGGAACGATGCACCTATCTCGGTTACTCCACCCAATTTTGTGGAGCTGGAAGTTACCGATACCGACCCCGGTCTAAAAGGAGACACGGCGCAAGGCGGAACCAAACCAGCGACCTTGAGCTCTGGCGCCGTAGTGAAGGTGCCCTTATTTGTCAATAGTGGTGACCTGCTTCGAGTCGATACCCGTACCTCTGAATATCAAAATCGAGTTAGTAAATAACGGATCGATTGAATCATTCTGACAAGAGCTCGTTATTTCTGCACTCCAGGTATCTTGCACAGTTTTTGTTCAGATATTGAATGGATGAAATCATGGTTGACTGGAAACCAGGTGCTTCTCTACAAAATCTGCGGCTGCGTGCGAAAACCTTGGGGGAAATCAGGCGGTTCTTCGCGCAGCGGGATATCCTCGAAGTTGACACGCCGCTTCTAGCCAGAACTACAGTCTCTGATGTCTACATAGAATCAGTCTCAGCAGAGATTCGAATCGGCGAGCTCAAAGCGCTTCGCTACCTGCAAACATCGCCGGAGTATTTTATGAAGCGCTTGCTGGCGAGTGGCAGCGGTTCTATCTATCAAATCTGTAAAGCTTTTAGGCAGGAAGAAACAGGCTCTAGACACAATTCAGAATTTACTCTGCTGGAATGGTATAGAGTGTCATACACGATGGAAGAACTGATGACCGAGTTGGAAGAGTTGGTGCGTGCTGTTCTTGCCTGCGGTGACATTCCCCGTTTCTCCTATAGGGAAGTATTTCAGCAGCATATACAGATAGACCCCCATGATATCTCCCTCAATGAACTGAGACGGCTTGCCGGAGTAGAAATTGACCTCAACAGCGAAAACCTGGGCAAGACCGATTATCTGCAACTACTACTAAGCAATCGAATTGAACCTGTGTTGCCCGAGTTTTGTTTTATCTACAACTACCCTGTGGAACAGGCCGCGCTATCAACTCTGCAAGAAGATGAATTTGGCGTCCGCGTGGCTAAACGATTCGAGCTGTTTGGTGGTGGCATGGAGTTGGCAAATGGCTATCTAGAGCTAGGTGATGCGGTACAGCAAAGGTCAAGATTTGAATCAGATAATAAGCAACGCCAAGTGCAGAGGCTGGTGCAGCACTCGCTCGATGAAAACTTGATCGCAGCCCTGGAAAGCGGGCTGCCACCTTGCTCGGGTGTAGCCCTTGGTGTAGATCGACTAGTCATGTTGCTTGCCAACATAAGGCACATTAGTGAAGCGATCAGCTTTGACAGCGAGCGTTCCTAGAAAACTAATTTCAAGCCCTCTGCTGGGAACTGGCGTTTGCTTCTGCAACGAGTCTTTTCTTATATAACTCCCTAAGCTTCGATGCTATTTTCCCAGGTTTACCATCAGCTATTTTCTGATTGTCTATGCTAACCACAGACAAGGTGATTGTGGTGGCGCTACTGATAAATGCTTCGTTCGCCTCCAGTGCTTCATCCAGGGTAAATAGACGCTCTTCGATATCGATTCCTTCACTCTTGGCTATTTCAAACAGCGTGCGTCGGCGGATACCTGGAAGAATTAAATTTGATAATGGGCGCGTAATAATTCTTCCGTCCTTCACTATATAGGCACTGGAAGAAACTCCTTCCGTAACAAAACCGTCTTCCACCATCCATCCTTCATCGGCACCTTTTGTGTGGACATCTTGTTTGGCAAGACACTGTGCCAAGAGATTGATCGACTTAATATCACGACGCTTCCATCGAATATCTTCGCAACTTGTAACCGATACTCCGGTGTCCGCTGCCGGGTTGTTCAAAAGATCCATCATCGAAGTGAAAGCAATAAATGATGTCGGAGTGTTCTCTGGAAAGGCGAAGTTTCTATCGGCTATGCCGCGAGTAACCTGGGAATAGACAATACCCTCTTGCAAATCATTTCGTGAAATTAGTTGTTGTAAAACCTCGATGTATTCTTGCCTGGAACAAGGCCATTCAATACCTAATTCTGACAACGATCTATTCAGCCGTTCAAGGAAATAGTCTCGGTCAACCAGTTTGCCATTGATTACTGGAACCACCTCGTACACGCCATCACCGAAAATGAAGCCTCGATCAAAAATTGAAATCTTCGCTTCTTCCTCTGGCGCATATTCACCGTTCACATAGACAATTCTACTCAAGCCACATCTCCTGTCCTCGCGTACTCAAATTCACTGAAATTAACTGCAATTTTCCATTTGGTATTGCTACACGACTACTGAAACTGCTCGGCGAAGCCTGTCAGTTCTGGGCCATCCAGTCGCTGCGCCGTCCAGCCTTCCATTGGGCTTGCACCAATGGATCGATAAAATTGTATCGACGGTTCATTCCAATCAAGCACGGACCACTCGACTCTGGAGCATCTACGCTCGACTGCAAGTTTAGCTATGTAGGCTAGCATCATTTTACCGAAACCCCTCCCGCGCCTATCCGGTTTTACATAGATGTCTTCGAGATAAATTCCAGGTCTGCCTGTGAATGTGGAAAAATTGTGGAAGAATAGTGAATAGCAAACCGGACTACCCTGATACTCCCCAATCATTACTTCGGCGAAATGCTGTTCACCGAAAAGTGTTTCTTGCAGTGTTTCTGCCGTTGCAATAACTTCATGCGCCAATTTCTCATACTCCGCCAGTTCCTGTATGAAACTTAAGATCAACGCGCAATCATCCACAGTGGATGGGCGAATAGTAAAACCTGGAACGCCGGTAGCTAATATCATGAACATCTCTTTTATGTAGGGCAGGAATGCCTTGCCAAGAGCCGAATAATAAACCTAAATGACTACAGTCGGCCAAAGAGGTCAATTATAACGCATCGGTCCTTTTAGAGCAGCCAGGCTCACTCCCACCAGGCTCACTCCCAAGATTCTAAGAATTTGAGACGTTCGATGATACGCTGGTTGAATTCTGCCAATTCGTTTTCGGTTAGCTTGTCAATGTCGATTGTTATCCCTTGGGGCGCATTGTTTGCAATATTGGATGTATAGTGAATGTATAGGATAGATGTATAGTAGATAGTGTATGGTAGATAGTGTATGGGACACCCATTCGGCAGAGTGGAAGTACCTTATCTTTTGTTATCTTCTGAAGAGTGGGTGTCCTTTGGTTTTTTTTGGATATAAAAATGTAAAGGTTGGAGTCGGATCAGCAAATCTACAGAGAGTTATAAAATACGAAACTGCAGTAACTTATAGGAAGTGTATAGGACACCCATTCGGCAGAGTGGAAGTACCTTATCTTTTGTTATCTTCTGAAGAGTGGGTGTCCTTTGGTTTTGTTCGATTAACTCAGAATATTGTAGATATAATCGATTAAGATGGCCTAGTTTCATATTTTTCATCTAACGCCCTGCTCACCGGAAAATTGGGAGCAAAGCGAGTAATTTTCCGCGTGCAGCAACTTGTTATGGGTGAGGATTTATCGATTGCCTTTTGCTCTATTATGAGTTTTGCATAGCATTTCGCAGTTCTCTTTAATTGTAGCGCCACCTTTGCTCCATGCGGTTACATGGTCAGCATCCATTTCAACAAACTTCCAGAGTTTGCTCTTGTTGGCATCATGTCCAATGGCGCAAAGGGGGCAGTTTGATTCATCTTTCGCTTTGGAGTTTTTAGTTTGAGATGCATGAACAGACTTCTTTGTTGCTTCATCGAAAACTCGAACATTCAGTAACTTTGTGTCTGTTGATCCGCCAAGGACATACTCAAAAATGCCCTTTCGGTTGTTCACATATGGATCGCCGTAAAGCTTCTGTACTTCGGCTGATACTTTTGCGGGACTAAACGCTTTTGTGTGATACTTTTCGTACATGCGCCCCCACTCAAGCCCGCACATCTCACTTTCAACATCAGTAAACACACTAGAAACCCAGTCGATAACGCTGTTGAAATATACTTTTAATTCATTGATGTTTTTGTCAAAGCGATGACCACTCATATAGTCGCCGATATTGCCCTTGCTTACCCAGTCCAACGCACGTTCTAAGAAATTCTGCCGATTAGCATTACCTTTTATATACGCGCTCCATTTTTGGATGTTGGCGTTCTGGCTATTGCTAAATTCCTCTTTACCGAGCGTCACAAATGGGCCCGAATAAACGGCATTTAGCAACTCTTGATTATTGAGTGGGACTCCAGCGATATTAATTGTCTTAAACCATTCTTTGATTTCGCTTTCTGATCCTTCGCATTCATAAATGAGCAACTTGGTACCCAGTATCTTGGACTTCTTGTCCTTTGCCATTCCGCTGAAGTACTGCTCCATGCCATTGCCGTCTTTGATGGCAAATTTGTCGGTTACAAAACGTCCCACACTGGTGATTCGCTGCTGCCCGTCCAGCACCTCCAGATTGTATTCAGAGACCTTGTTAAAATAAATCAAGCCAATCGGGTAGCCTTTGAGTATTGATTCGATCACTGCCATTTCCTTCTTGCCGCCATCTGAAGCATATATATAGTTGCGCTGATATTCTGGCTGAATAGTGAGTTTTCCTGACAAACCAAAGAGCCCTTTGCCTTCGAGTTCGTTATAGACAAACCCATCGCAAACATCTTCGACCGTGATCTCGGTACTTAAACTTGTTTTCATATTATTTGCTCTTGTGTTTAATAAAAATTCTTTTATACGCCATCTTTGCTACATTGTTTTCATAGTAACCAGCTGTTGGATTACCTTCCTTATATGCTCCCGTGCCGCCAGCTTTATAATAATCATCAACGAATTTTTTTGTTACACCCGGTGTTTTCTTGTGTTTATCTTCAACAAGACCATTATCACTTGTGCCTAAGATTTCAAACTGTTCCGGACAATATTTGTCCAGAAAACTGATGGGTACGCCCATAACTCCGTCATAGTCGCTTGGAATAGCGTCAGTGTAGGGAACCTCTATGGCATCGTAATTATCGTATTCGATATACTTATTTTTGCCTTTGATATTCTTGTGTTTGCTGTATTTCAAATTTTCACTCATTGTCATAAGTGGTAAAGGCTGATGACGACGACCGTGGTCTAGGTTCGTAAGCCAAATAGATGGCGAGCGTAAATATACGACCCCGTCGACGGTTCGTGTTGCTGTCTTTGGCTTATTCTCAGGATCGATTTTTTCTGGCGAGATAAATAGCATATCTTTGTTGAAACTGGTGGTGCCAACCCACATCCTGTTTGATTTTATTAACGGAAATATTTCCTTATAAGTGATGGCATTTTTATTGCCGATAATGACGAACTGTTTGTTGTAATCATCAAGTTGTTTAACATATGCACGGAATAGGCTGAACGGAGGATTGGTTATCACTATGTCTGATTGTTTCAGTAGCGCTATACATTCATCACTACGGAAGTCTCCGTCTCCTTCTAACGGCGCCCATTCGTTCTGTTTGTTTGCTTTCAACTGCATAGCAACATCCTTTAGATTGAACTCGCCATCGCCATCTATGTCGTGCGCTTCACTGATAATGAACTTATTGGCGGTTACTTTTGGGCGGCCTTTTGTTTTTGAGAGAGATTTATCGTTGCCAAACAAATTCAGCTGTGTGTTGGCAACAGGCGAAGGCTTGTAGCTGGTGGTGATAAGCTGTTTCAATCCAAGTTTGTTGAAATTGAGCACGAAATAGCGAAAGAAATTGCTTTCATATGGGTCATCGCAATTGCAGTAAACCACCTTGCCACGAAAGACATCGGGGTTGTATTCCAGGTATGCTTCAATCTCTTTCTGAATATCACCGTACTGGGTATAGAACTCGTCGTTCTTTGCCCTTTTGGCGTTTGAAAGGTTCTCGTTTGCCATGCTGTTTGTTTTCCCGTCAGCTCGTTATTATGCTCATGCTCTAACGGCCAAACTCAGCGGCGGCGTAAGCCGTCCGCTGGAGTGCCTTGTGTACGCCCAGCATGGGCATGAACTTATGGGGTGAAAGTCCCCTGTAGGAGAACCAACATTGTGTTTTCATGAACCAATGATAACTACTAGCCGACGGCAAAGGCAACTCCGCGAGGGGTGGTCTGAAGGAAGCCCGAGCGCAAAACTGCGAGCCTACGAACAGAAATGTCATAGAAGGCCCAGCCACTGGGACGAGCTAGCACAAGATAGCGAAGTCCACTTGGTTCAGGTGGTAGGGTAAATGACAAGGTTGTGCAGTGACAGTTCATGCTCTTATCTGGGGAGATCTGCCCGACATGCGATGCGAATGCATAGCGCTGGTGCCAGCAATGGCGTCTGTGATCGGGCAGAAGTCAGCAGACGGCATAGTACTGCAGCCCATCAGGACGATGGTCTTGCAGGAAGGCCTGAACGTCAGATGAGGAGTGAGACAATCGTATCTCTTGGGAGGCCAAGGTCGTGACGAACGACAAGTCGACTCATGACGGTTCGGTTTTGTTCTCAGCCTCAGAACAGATAGACTGACGAACCGCCGGATGCGGACCCGCATGTCCGGTGGTGTGGGGAGGGCGAGCTAGATACTCGCCTTTACCCGATTAGGCTTCTAGGGCTTGATCTAGAGGCAACCTCCAGTTGAAAAATTTGGAGTACACCCTCCAGCACCATGATTTAAAATTTGCTGAGACTCCCTTGAAGAACTGCGACTTGAGGGGTTTGAAGTAGATGGTACCGCTTGTGCCTGAGTTTTTGGCCCACCTATGGCAGACCAACCAATAGCTACTAATGTGTCATCAATAAAAATGTATGGCGTAAATTCATCATCTGTAGTTAGCCCATCAGAATTCCACGATGATCTGAAGAAATATATTTCGACTCTCTTTTCATCCATTAAAAACTTATCAGGAGCCTTACTGTAACGTTTACTTAACCCCACTTGAGTCGGTAAAAGTACGGATAAAACATCTTCTTTAGAATCCCCAAGGTCAACTAAATTTGCAGATGAATCATATTTACTAACTGAATTCATAATTCCTACTTGTGGAATACAACCGCTCATAAGCAACGCTAAAAAGGCTACTGAAAGTATTTTTCTCATGATCTCATAATTTTATAAGGGTTAAAAACGAATAACGCCACCAGAACGCGGCAATTTTGGAGTTGATTTTTGGTGGCAGCGTAGCGCCCGCCACCAAAAAGCGACGGAAAAATTGCTCGCTGTTACTGGCCTTGTTAGGCTAATAGTAGCGCGGGCATTTTATCTCATTTATTTTCCAACCGTCTCTCCTTACCAGTGAGAGGTCGCATTCCTTTTTTGACACGTATACTTTGATTTTAGCTCGATCACCATCTATTGCTTCATCTCCAACGTCAATTGCGACCATGTTGCCAATTTTTTTATATTCTAAATCATAGGTGCGATCGATAAGATATAAAAATCCTATGAAATTTTGATTATCAAAAGCCGTCGCCTGAAGCTCCGATTGTAGCTTCTTCAATTCTTTGGTTCGAGATACTGTATCCGCCTTCTCTTTCTCGTTGGCATCTGAGCGATATCCTTTAGTAATATTTATATAGCTCAACTCATTAACGATTTTGGAATACTCGATTGCAACATCACGCGCTCCTTCCGAGCACCCAGCAAGCAACCCTAGCATGAAAATTACACCTATTTTTTTCATTGATGATCCTTGATTCATGGTAATGCATAACGGCAGCCGACAATAACGGGAGTTTTTAACATGAGATTATCTGTAATTTATAGACATAGGTGGACTATAATTCCTTGTAATTTGATAATCAAGCTAATGTGCGGGTTCAGTACCTATGAGACAAATCAGGCCGCCTGCATGAGTTTCTGATAATAGCTTATTGGTGTTTCCAAACCTACCCCATCATGGGGTCGATAATGATTGTAGTATTGTTGATAGTCCGCCAACGCTTTATTCACCGCAGCAACCGTCAAACTGCCCTCGTAAAACGGATAGAACTCATAACGCGTTGTGCCGTTGGCTCGCTCAACACAGCCGTTCCATTTGGGCTTTCTGGGTGGTAGCACGAACAGGGGAATGCCCAGTGCCTGACAAGCCGATTCAAACTCATCCCTGAACTCGCTGCCGCCGTCAACCTGAATCGAGAGCAGCTCGAAGGGTAACTGCTGGCTCAGCTCGTTCAGAAAGCGTTTAGCGTTGCGACTACTGGCACGGCTATAGGCTCGCATAATCGTGGTACCAGTGACCGGGCAGGTGGCTTTAAACTCTTTGAGGGCAAAGCCTTCGGTAAAGCTGACACTCATGTGGTCAACCTGCATCAGCTCTCCGGGCTGTCTGGCCTTCATGCCGTATTTCCAGCGCTTGGCGTGGTGCTTAAACGGACGACGACGTTTTGGCTTTATCCGCCCAAAGTAGAAGGCGACGGGCACAATGCGGTTCAGTCGGAGCAGCTTTTTCAGTATGCGGCCCACAGTACTGATGCTCAGTGTAAAACCCCGATCACGGTTCAGCGCTTTCCAGATTTTGCGCTTACCCCAGAGCCGATGACGCTGCCTCAGGTGTTGAACTTGCTGTTCTTGCTGTTTTGACCATGAGGGCTCACAATAGATGGGACACCCATTTATCGGAAAGACACACCGACCAGAACACCCACCTGCTGGCTCAGATGGACGAAGTGACACAGATGGAGGTCGTCGTGAGCGTGGAGAAAATCAGCGAACGCTACCTCATCCCCGCCTTCGAACAACGGTTGCAAGACCCCCCCCCCTTCGTTGTCCAGGGCTTCCACTCAGACAAGGGTTCGGAGTACATCGACAAACGGGTGGCTAAACTACTGGATAAACTGCGCATTGAGTTCACCCAATCACGCTCTCGAAAGAGCAACGATAACGCCCTGGCGGAAGGCAAGAATGCCCATGTGCTGCGCAAGCTATTCGGCCACGGACATATCCCGCAACGCTGGACATCGCTGATCAATGACTTCAGTCAGCAACACCTCAATCCATACATCAACTATCACCGGCCCTGCCTGTTCCCGGAAACCATCACTGACAACAAAGGCAGGGAGCGCAAGTGCTATCCATACTCTTCACTGAAGACGCCCTACCAGAAACTCAAGTCACTGCCCGATGCGCAGATGTATTTGAAACCAGGGGAGTGACCTTTGAAATACTGGACTCCATCGCACAGGAGAAAAGCGATAATGAAGCAGCCAACCCGCTCCAACAGGCTCGTCGGCAACTGTTCAATATAATCGACAAACAGGAACGGAGAAGGGCTTTAAAATGACTACATGCTGCCTCAGTTCAGACTCATATATGGTCCGCCCCGTTTTGCAAGAGTAAAATCATCGTGTACATGAAGGATAAGTTGCTGTCATATATCCGGCCTCTTGCTGAAGGTTTTCCCCTTCGGGCCCTGATGGAATCCGCGCACCCCTGTCCTCATCATTTCATCGGCTTTTCCCGAGGAAAGCCTTTGAGCCTGCCAGGTTTTCAGGAATACAGGTCTCTCCTTTCATGCCATCACAGTGGTCTTTCTCTTCGCAACTCGTTGCTGGGTTTCCTCTCTCCAACGCGCAATGTGCTGTAGAGAGCTTGTCTCTTTGTCGAACAAACAGGCAGTCATAGCCTGGGCGCTACACGGACACCAGTATCTTGTCGATACGGTACTCTTGTTCATATTTCAGCAATGCATAGGCCGTTCGTACCATTTTGTTGGCCATCGCAACCGCCGCCACATTCTTGTTGCGCCGCTGCATTAACTCCTTGGCCCAGCGACTCCGCGGATCCTCTTTCCTATCGACAAATCGTAAAACAGAGCGCGCTCCGTGAATCATCAGCTGACGCAAATAGACATCGCCACGTTTGCTGATGCCCAACAGTCGAGCTTTCCCTCCAGTGGAACTCTGCCGTGGCACCAACCCCAGCCATGCCGCCAACTCCCTAGCATTCTTGAAACCATGAATATCCCCTATTGCCGCGACCAGGGCTGCAGCACCTTTGGGACCAATGCCGGGAATGCTTAGGAGACGCCGGGCACGTTCATCTTCCTGTGCCAACTGATCAATTTGCTGATCGAAACCGGTAATACCTTCATCCAGATGTATCCATTCATCGTAGAGTGCCGACAAATATCCCCGGAAGCGCATGGTCAGGCCATTTTCCGCGTCTTCCAAAATCACTGGGAGTCGCTTGCGTACCTGCGCTCTCCCCAGGGGTATATCGATACCGTACTCCAACAACAACCCCCGGATTTGGTTTACCTGGGCGGTACGATTAGCCACTCAGTACACTTCTTCATGGCCTGTCTCACTCTATCTAATTGGATGGAATATCCATTCTGGCGCATTGACGCCGTTTTAGGCAGTGGGGCGGACCATTCCATTATTTTAGAATGAAACGGCTGTGTTGAGCGAGCCAACGGTACAACACGTTATGAGTTCTATCCGTTTTACGAGGGCAGTTTGACGGTTGCTGCGATGAATAAAGCCTTGGCGGACTGCCAACAATACTACAATCATTATCGACCCCATGATGGGGTAGGTTTGGCAACACCAATAAGCTATTATCAGAAACTCACACAGGCGGCCTGATTTGTCTCACAGGTGCTGAACCCGGACAAGTGGATGTCATTAAGCCGCGTAAATGTGAAATTTCCAATAACAAAAAATCAGGTCAATGCTCATGCGCCAATCGATAGCAACGTTATCTCTTCTCCTTAGCTTTTCATTACTAAGTGCCTGTTCAGACGATTCGGTCACAACCCCCAACGGCTCTGAAGTTGAAGCCGAGCCAACAACCAGCGTTCCTGTTGTCGAGTCTGCACCAGCACCTTCAAGCGGTTATAATACCAATCGCAACGCCTATTTCGGCGATCTGCACGTGCATACCATGTACTCCTTTGATGCTTTCATCTTCGGTACCACGTCCTCGCCCGACGATGCCTATGAATTTGCCAAAGGCAGCACTATTGTTCACCCCGCTGGCTTCGATATGAAGCTGCAGGTACCCCTGGATTTTTACGGCGTGACCGACCATGCGTTTTACATCGGAGTGCTGCGGGAAATGGCTAATCCCGATAGCGAGATATCGAAGCACCCTATTGCGGCGGGAATGTCGAGCCTCGGTGGCGCGGCTTCGCGGGGCTTGAAGTTCAATGAGATCCTGGGGTTTATGCGTTCCGAGAATGGGGAAGAGATAAATGATCCGGATATCCGGAAATCTGCGTGGGACGATATCGTTGCAGCGGCCAATCGTCACAATGACCCCGGCAATTTCACCTCTTTTATCGCCTATGAATATACCGCCGCTTCACCAGATAGAGGAAACCTGCACAGAAATGTGATTTACAGGGGTGATACTGCACCCGAACTTCCATTCTCCAGGCTTGATTCCAGCAACCCGGAAGACCTGTGGCAGTGGATGGACAGCAATAGAGCAGCCGGATTTGAGAGTCTCGCTATTCCACACAATGGAAACGGCTCAAATGGCAAGATGTTCATGCTAACGGACAATTCAGGAAGGCCACTGGATGACGCCTATGCGAATCAGCGAATCCGCAACGAACCTCTAGTAGAAATTTCTCAAGTTAAGGGCACCTCAGACACTCACCCGGCTCTGTCACCTAATGATGAGTGGGCAGACTTCGAGATCATGCCTCTGCGAATCGCGACCAATTTGTATAGCGAACCCAATGGCAGCTATGTTCGACAGGCCCTGCTAAATGGCATAAAAATGCAGGAAGAGGAGAATTTCAATCCCTACAAGTTTGGTGTCATCGGATCGAGTGACACCCACAACGCAACTTATGCCGGTGAAGAATATGACTACTGGAGCAAGGTAGGACTGCGTGACGCCGATGGCGTGCTGCGGGGCTCGGTTCCTTTGTCCGAGCCAAGATCGGATGGCGATTTGTATGCCGACACCTATTTTGATACCTGGAGTGCTGCCGGTCTGGCCGGCGTTTGGGCAGAAGAGAATACGCGCCCCAGCATCTATGATGCCTTCCGTCGTAAAGAGACATTTGGCACCTCAGGCACGCGCATGAAAGTACGATTCTTCGCTGGTTACGATCTTCCCAACGCTGACGATCCTGATGTGGTGGCAAAATCCTATGCAGGTGGCGTACCTATGGGTGGTGACTTGCTAGCCGAGGTTGGCAACTCACCTGGCTTCTTCACTTGGGTTGCCAAGGACCCTAACAGTGCTCCGTTGGATAGGATTCAGATCATCAAGGGCTGGGTAGATGGCGGTGAAACCGTGGAAGAAGTGTACGACGTAGCCTGTTCCAGTGGCGACTTTGATCCAGCAACACACCGCTGCATTGACAATGGCGCGCTGGTTGATATTACTGATTGTAGTATTAGCACTGGCGTTGGTGCAGCCGAGCTACGTGCGCGCTGGCAAGATCCTAATTTCGACCCGGATCAACATGCGTTCTACTACGTGCGTGGCCTTGAGAACCCTACGTGTCGCTGGTCAACTTGGGATGCAATTCGCGCAGGTGTGGAACCGAATCCCGAGTTGCAGCCCATCATTCAGGAGCGAGTCTGGTCTTCGCCGATTTGGGTGACGCCGGCGCAATAAGTCGGGTCGAGGTTTTAAGTGTTCAACGCTTTTCCCAAGCAACCGCTGCTTTGGTTTGCCCTAATCGGCATTCTTCTGTTCGTAGCAGACGAGCAATTCTCCATCGATCGTAAGGAAATCATCATTACTGCCGCCATGCAAGAACGGTTAGGCAGTTTGTGGACTACACAAACTGGTTTAACCGCATCGGAGCAAGAACTGGATGCACTCGTTGAAAACTGGATACGAGAAGAAATACTATACCAGGAAGCCTTGCGCCTCGGATTAGACCAAGAAGATTCTATAGTGCGGCGACGCCTCGTTCAGAAACTCGGCTTTATCGCCGAGACCGAGGACAGTGCACCACCCGAACACGGTGCAGTAGAGACCTTCTATGAGAATAATCTCGCCAATTACACACTCCCTGTACGCTATTCATTTCAGCAGCTTTACTTTGCCTCGCGTGCGAATGCGCAGCAGGCATTAGAGGAGATCGCAGACGGTGCAGACCCGCGCTCCCTTGGGGAATCATCAATGCTCAATTCTGACTATGCTTATCGGAGCTCGCTGGATTTAAGCGCCACCTTCGGTGCAGGCTTCGCAGATCGGCTGGATGGTCTCACTGAAGATAGTTGGCAGGGGCCGGTCCAGAGTGGTTTCGGCTTTCACCTAATCTTGCTCAGTGCTATTCATCCGTCGCAACCTTCTCCCTTCGACTCAATGCAGCAACAAGTATTACAGGACTATCGCCGCGCACAGCAGGTGAATGCGCGAGATGCCTACATTGAAAACCTGATAGACGAATACAGGATTACTGTGCAACCGTGATGAGAAAACTTGTACTCGCACTATTAGTCTTTGGGCTTTCCAAACTCGCAACCGCACACGAAGTGCGCCCTGCATTTCTTAGACTCACGGAATCTCAGAGCGATTCAGGAGGCTTGGTTTATGAGGCGTCTTTGCGACAGCCACAGATCGATGGGCGTTATCTGGGGCTCGAACTGGCAAGCAACTGTGATGCAACTCCTCTCTCGGCAAGGATTACCGATGGTGCATTGATCGAGGTGTCTGCGCTAAATTGCGATGAAGAGGGGCTGCAAACTATTGAGATTGTTGGCTTGGAACGAACCCTGATCGATGCTCTGGTCAGTCTTGAGCACTCAAACGGTGAAACAGTGGAGCTACTGATTACTGGCTCCCAGCCCCGAGTCGATCTCGCCAATGCAAGGCCCAGTCTCCCGATTTACTTAACAATAGGCGTCGACCATCTCCTGTTTGGTTTTGACCATGTACTATTCGTTATAATGCTCCTGTATCTTGTGCGCAATACCCTCGGAATAGTAAAAGTGGTTACTGGCTTTACTGTCGCGCATTCTCTCACCCTGGCACTTTCAGCTTTGGACATCGTGACTCTGTCTCCGGCTCCAGTAGAGGCAGTGATAGCCGCCAGCATCGTTCTGCTCGCTTATGAAAACCTGAACGGCAAGACTTCTCTGATCAAACAATATCCTTTTCTAATCGCTTCCGCTTTTGGCTTGTTACATGGTCTGGGTTTCGCAGGAGCGCTCTCGGAAATAGGGCTACCAGAAAGTGGTGTTATAACTGCGCTGTTCTTGTTTAATGTCGGAATCGAGTTGGGTCAGCTAGCAATTATTGCGCTGGTACTTGCGGCGCTCGCTGTATTTCGCGTGCGATACAACCGCCTTGTCTACGAGGCTCCGATCTATTTTGTTGGTTGTATTTCAAGCTTTTGGTTTTTCCAACGAAGTTGGCAGATCCTATCCCCCCTGACTAGCTAAATTCTAAAGAAGAAAACAACGGGAAAACCAGTGTTCGCCAATTGCGCTTTTCCAAAGCCGAATGGTTCCCAAAGTTTTTCCTGCACAATGTCGGGGAATGGCTTTCCCTATGCGCCTCGCAGCACGGCTGAAATAACATGGGTATCGGTAAGGATATAATTGAAATCGCTACCACCCGGTACGCGACGCCCCATTGACTTGTATCTCCTGGCTGGGTTGTCCAAGTTAAATCTATCGAACCCAACTCAGCGATTCATAAAACCTTGTTTAGCGAAACGCGTTAATTAGCTACTTTGATCTCGGTTCCGCCAGCAGGAAGCTCCAATGTCATGCCATCCTCGGCCAGATGCCAGTCAATCTCACCACCATCTTCAATACCGTCGGTAAGTGTTTCCGGGAATCCTGGCATACCCGCCTGGGTCAGGTGGCTGAGAACTAACATCTGCACTCCTGCCTCACGGGCAAGATCCGCAGCTTCACGAGGCTCGGTATGGTAAGTCACTGTGTCAGCCAGTAGCGCCGCGCCTCTTGGGTTCACAACACTCACTCTGCGGGAAACCGTCATCTGCATGGCGTTGCTCTGCGCCTCGTGGATGAGCACATCGGCACCTTCAGCGGCGACGCCCAGCGGCGGCCAGGCTATGGTGTCACCGCTGATCACCACAGAACGGTCCTTGTAATCAAACCTGTAACCGAAAGCTGGGCTGATCGGGTCGTGATTCACGCGGATTGCCGTAATAGTCAACTCTCCGTCCTCCATAGCAGTCGCAGTTGCATCAGAATTTGGAATATTGATGGTTCGGGATCGAATATGAGCCGCATCCAGCGGAAAGATGACGCCTCCATGCTCGTGATGGGCCTTTCGGAATAATCGGTCTTGTTCATAGACCAGGTTGAAACCCTGGGCTAGATTGTCGACGCCTTCCGGCCCGATAAAGGTCAAAGGGGTGACGCGGCCATTGATCCAACTCTGCTCGGCTGCCTCGCCTATACCAGCGATATGGTCACTGTGCAGGTGAGTGACGAGGATCGCCTTCAAACTCGTGACGGGCGCCCGCATCCCACGCAGGGTATTCCAGCCCCCAACCCCATTATCGACAAGATAGAGCGCGTCTCCCGCCAGAACCGCAGTACAGGGCTGGGCACGACCAGAGCTGGGAATGGGCCCGCCCGTACCACAGAAGAAAACCTTGAGACCATCAAAGCTTTGCGCGTTGGTCGTAGACAGGTTGACGAAAAAAATCAGGGACAAAATTAGAACTGATCTAGCCAGTTTGCGTACGTTGCTGTTCATTCATATTCCTTCGTGAGTAGACACACACTATATGGGCGATGACCAGGCCCGTTTGTGGTAAAGAGGAACTACCACTTCACAATCAGGATTGGATTGTGCTGTATTTGAAGACGAGGAATCGGCGACATACAACAGGTCATTATCATCAATGAACATGCCGCTGGGGCGTCCAAACTGTTTCCACTCGTCGAGAAAGTTGCCGGACTGATCGAAAATAAGCACTCGCTTATTAGCGCGATCACCGGCAAATAATCTGCCAGCAGAATCCATAGCCATTGCGTGAGGCGTATGAAACTGGTTCGGGCCTTCACCAAATGATCCCCATGTCATGAAATAGTTACCTCGAGAACTAAACTTCACGATGCGGGCGTTAAATCTAGGGCCATGTCCATCGCCGACGAAGATTAGGTTTCTCAATTTTTCTGGTAGAAGTTATCTGCGATTCACAATTTTTCGATCAGCCAAATGCAGTACTTCGACGAATTGCTTAGATGCTTGCGCCTCGACCCAGCGAGGCACAAGCATCTATAGCGAATGAGAATTAAGATTCAATTGTCAGTCACTGCCTGCAAGAGAACGCTTCTCCCTGGCTTCTCTCTCTGCAACAAGTTTTTCATAGCCCTCATCATCAAGATGAGTAACGGCGATCCAGGCGTGAGTCATTTCATCGCCAGTGCGACTACCCCCCACAACCCACATATCAGGGTCTGGATTGTTGGGGTTATCGGCTGTGTTGTCATACCACTGCTTCAGTATCAGCACCGCGCCTGCTGGTAGTAGAGGCGCAACGTCGGGTTCGTAGATATGGTTATGATGCCAAGTAGCGCTCCATTTTGAGATCTGGCTGACTGGCACGGTGCGACCAGTTTCAGGATAGAAAACTTCCAGCGAGGCTGCATTCATGCGTAGATGGCCGTGAGGCTGGTAACTATCGATACGCACCGGATGATCAAAGGTATGGAAGCCTTGTGTCATCTGATATCCATTGGGAGGAATTATTAGATCGGCCTGTTGTTCGATCCGGTAATTCGCAAGATCCTGTCTGTAGATGCCTTCCTGTTGGCCAAATTCTTCATTGTGAAACCACAGGCCGATTTCAACCACGTTGTCTTCGATCATCGCGCCCTTAGCGGTCGCACCCACGCCGCCGGGAAACATATGGATATTCCATTGAATCTGAGCGCCAGCAGGCAGAGTGCGACAGACATCGCCAGGTACTTGCTCGCCCCATTTACCCATGGCGTATTCGGTAAGCATGCCGGTACGTCGAAGCTCACCATACTCGTCTTCGGTAAAGACGATAGAATTTGCGTGGTGCACCACTGCTGCCGCATCGCCGCGCGGCTTTACCTCAACTGCCTTAATACAACGCCCTGTCACTGCCGCTGTTACTCTGGGATCCACAATCTCTCGCTGCCACTGGTCATTTCCATTGGCAGGGACATCGTAAGAGGATGAAGGCACGATCAGATCCGGCGCGCCAAGATCGGCTTCGAAGTTCCACTGGCCGGGGCTTTTTACCCGCGCAACAGGCGGAATCACATCAAGATCACCTTGGGGCGAACCTGCATTCACCCAGGCCACGATGGTGTCGATATCTTCCTGCTGCAGTCGCCAGTCGCCAACCAGGTTCTGAATACCAATGCCGAGATCATAGGCGTAGGGAGGCATTTCGCGATTCGCTACTTTGAGCTGAATCAGCGGAGCCCAGGGGCGCACCTGCTCAAAATTGGTGAGCTGCATGGGAGCGATGCCCTCTTCCTGGTGACACACCACGCAATTCTCATTGAGAATCCGGGCCACATGCTCGTTGTAGGTAAACTGATCCTGGGCGAATACGCTTTGTAGCCCAAGCAGTGCAATAGCCGCTAGCGCTAATTTGATAAGTTTCATATGCATTCCCTCTATAGGATAGGAGATACTCTCCGCTGAGTTTGTAGGGGCATTTTAGCTTGCTGCCAGTTAGCATAACCCATTTTTAGCTAGAATCTCCAAGACTTGTCGCCACAGCCGGGCTCACAATGCTGGATAATTCCTGGCTTCTGAGATAGTTTTTCAAATCCATTGTCGCGGTGCACACCCATGAAAACAACAAAAACACCAGCCCTAATCCTATTTCCCCTGTTTTTCCTGATTACTGCCGCTTACACCGCAGAGCCAGCCAACATCACTGCTACTCGCCTTGGCGATGGCCCCATCATCACGCCTGAGATGGATGCTCGGATGGGCGGCAATATCCAAGGCCCCTCGTTGATCAAGGTGCCTGATTGGGTACAGAATCCGCTGGGCAACTACTATCTATACTTTGCCGATCATCGCGGCACTTATATTCGCATGGCTTACGCCGATGCCGTTACTGGCCCGTGGATCGTGTATTCACCGGGCTCCCTAAGACTCGAAGACTCCTTCTTTCCTACTACTTGCCCGCCCTGCTCGCTTGCGCCCGGGCAGACAGCGCCGCTGTATGCACATATCGCCTCACCCGACGTACAGGTGCGCGAAGATCTTCAACAGATAGTGATGTATTACCATGGCCGAGGTGAAGGCAGGCAATTTACGCGCGCAGCCGTATCCGGAGATGGCATTCATTTCGAAGGCAGGGAAGATGAATTAGGCCCACATTACTTTCGCGTGATTGAACACGATGATTACTTCTATGCGATGAGCATGCCTGGTGGCCTTCATCGCTCGCCTGATGGTCTTTCGAAATTCGAAGCAGGTCCTCAATTTTTCAATGCGGATATGCGACATTCGGCCCTACTGATCCGTGACGATCACCTCTATGTATTTTTCTCTCAAGCGGGAGAGCAACCAGAACGAATTCTACTTTCAACCATCGAGTTAACAGACGATTGGCAGGAATGGACGGCGACTGATCCAGTCGAAGTGTTACGTCCCGAGTTCGACTACGAGGGTGCTGACTTACCGAATGAACCTTCCAGAAGAGGTTATATCGATGTGCGTGTAAATCAACTTCGTGATCCGGCCATCTATCAAGAAGGCGACAAAACTTACTTACTCTATTCCGTTGCGGGTGAGAGCGGCATCGCTATCGCTGAAATCAGTTTCCATAAGCCTTAACTGGTTCCAGTGATCACACCTGCATAAAAACAAAGAGTAAGAACAAAGACAGCAATTAGAAGGCCAAACTCATGAATCGTCGCTCATACTTGCTAAACCTGGCACCGCTGCTACTGTTATGTTGCTGCTTTTCCAATTTCGCCAATGCTCAAGCTCAAACTACCTTGCCTCCTACAGAACACTGTCGGGATTTTTCGGAAGACGCATGAGCGGCATGACTGACATGCAGCAGCTAAGCCTGAATGACAACGCCATCTCCACTATATAATGCCCTCGGCGAGATCACCGATATGGAGCACTTGTTTCTTAGCAATAACAGAATCGAAGACCTGGGCGCACTCAGGCGATTGCATGCGTTGAAAGTTCTGAGGCTTGAGAACAACAACATTACAGACGTGGGCGCATTGGCTGGACTGACCCAACTCGAGGAATTGAGTCTGGCGCGCAACTGGTCTCTCTACGATGTGCAGCCACTGTTGCTTAATTCTGAACCAGGGGATGGCGATGAACTCGACCTGCGCTTCACCCATGTGCGCTGTTCTGACATGGATGCCTTCGCCAGTCTGGGAGTTGATCTACTCGGAGTTACTGCGATAAACGGATCAGCTTGCGTAGGCCGACGTTTGGAAGATCCGTAACCAAACCAAGTCTGGATAAAAATACAGAAGCTAGGAACAGATTTTCTGAGAGCATTCTTAGCACACTTTGATTTCTCTGTTTTAACTTATTGCTATAAGATAGGCAATCGGTCACACAGTTGTCCAAAACTCTAGTATCGCTGGTTTCATTCCCTCCCTGGGTATAGATTCTCTCTCAGGATCTAAAAATAGATCTGTTACTTCCTGTTAGCCCGCTCTATTATTGCCCAGGTTTTTCCACTGTCGATTACTAACACTGGCAGCCCGGGTTGCAATGGTCAGTCAGTTGAATTCCCTACCGAAATCAGATATTGACCTAGTTGAACTTTCTCTGTTTAGATGAACAGCAGAGTTTAGATGAACAGCAAATACTTAGCGTAAGAACTCGATAACATTGTGTCAGGAGAGCTCTAGATGATGATAGTAAGACTACTTTCCCCATTTATTATGGTTGTGGCCGCACTTGCCTCTGTCCCATTGGCGATGAGCCAATCCGGTACCAGTGTATACGAGGGGGATTGGCCGAATATTCACAGTGGCAACTCGGCCCAGCGCTATTCACCGCTGGACCAGATTAACGCAGACAATGTTGCTCAGCTTGAAATCGCCTGGCGTATGTCTACAGCAAACTTCGGCCCCCCTACCGATTTTAACAACCCGTCAACACCGATCGAAGTAGACGGTATTTTGTACGCGAATATTGCCAGCACGCGAAACGTAGTGGCCATGGACGCTGCAACTGGTCAGGTGCTGTGGCTTTGGCGCTATCAGGAAGGTGACCGATTCGACGAAGCCCCACGAAAGGGCGCTGGGCGTGGGGTGTCCTTCTGGCGTGACGGTGATATTACTCGGGTTATCGATGTCTCACCGGGTTACCAACTAATTTCACTGGATGCCAAAACCGGCATTCCAGATCCAGACTTCGGCGATAACGGCATCGTGGACTTATATAAAGGCCTCAGAAATGCCGATGACCCTAGATACCCCTACCCCGATATCGGCATATCCGCACCACCTTTTGTCATGAATGACGTCATCGTAGTAGGGGCGGCCCACCGCACTGGTGGTCGACCTCGATCCAAGTTCAATACCAAAGGGGACATACGCGGTTTCGACGTGCGCACCGGCGAACTGTTGTGGACCTTTCACACCATTCCTGCGCGCGGGGAAATAGGTTATGAGTCCTGGCTAAGCGGCAACGATATTACCGGCAATTCCGGGGTTTGGGCTGCCATTTCGGGTGATCCGGAATTGGGTCATGTTTATTTACCTGTAGAAGACCCTACCGGCGACTATTACGGTGGCGACCGCCACGGGGGCAACTTGTTTTCCAGCGGACTGGTGGTGTTGAATATAAAAACTGGTGAGCGTCAATGGCACTATCAGTTTATCCATCATGACATCTGGGACTGGGATGTTCCCTCCCCGCCGATAGTTGCCGATCTACCTAACGGCCGTAAGGTCGTCATGTCCGTGACCAAACAGTCCTGGGTCTACACATTCGACAGACTGACCGGCGAGCCCATCTGGCCTATAGTAGAACGACCAGTGCCGCAGGGGGATGTGCCCGGTGAATGGTATTCACCCACACAGCCCTTCCCTACCCATCCCGCTCCCTTCGATCGACAAGGTTTCAGCGAAGATGACTTGATCGACTGGACACCGGAAATTCGTGCGCTGGCGCTGGAAGCCATTGGAGAGTTTCGCCTCAGCCCCTCTATCTACACTCCCCCGTCCCTGGCGGACGCGGCAGATGGCACACGAGGTCTTCTGAGTTTGCCCTCTTCCACTGGCGGCTCAAACTGGGAAAGCGCTGCCCTCGACCCAGAGACAGGGATTCTCTATGTGCCGTCGAGGACACAATTGCAAGTGCTGGCTCTGGGGAAAAATCCGGATTCAGATATCGATCTTAGCCAGGGTTTCGGTGTTCGCGTTCCGCGGGTGCAGGGTCTTGAGGTCGTCAAACCACCTTATGGTCGCATTACAGCAATCGATATGAATTCCGGGGATCATCTGTGGATGGTTGCGAATGCAGATACACCTGAACGCATTAGCAATCATCCGCTGCTGGAAGGAGTCGATATTTCGAGAACTGGCGTCGCGACACGATCAGGTATCCTGGTAACTAAGACTCTGTTGTTCGCCGGTGAGCGTACCGGCGCTCCTGGAGCTGGGCCAATATTCCGAGCCCATAACAAGCAGACCGGTGACATTATTGCCGAAATTGAATTGCCGGATATGCAAACCGGATTGCCATTTACCTACGAACACGATGGCAAGCAATATCTGTCTATGTTCGTCGGTGGCAGTGGCAAGCCAGCCGAACTGGTGGCTTACTCGTTACCGTAGCTTGCTATTGGGAACTTGAAAGTAAGGTCATTGGTGAATGTTGAGCCAGGTCTGGTGAATCGAATTGGTTCCAATCTCATCGGGCCTGGGGGTGCTAGAGAACATTGACATTAACCAGCTAAGGCCAAGAAGCATTGCGGAACTAACGTTCTATATTGACACTGCCTTGTCCCCGGATACAAAGACATTTGGCTGGAATAGCTTGCATGCCTTTGCCGATACCAAGTGACATTTAAGCTTGCACAAATTTCAAATAAAATACACGTGGGCGCGAGTAACCAGATTTGAGAATAAGGAAGAATTTCTGCGAAATATCTAAGTAAGGCAGGTGTCGTTTCCCACAAAGTACGGAATAGTCTTGGTTCGGAGCAACTTGTATGCTACCTGTTTCACTGGAATAAACTGGATCTTATTGCTTTTCTCTGTATACAAAGCTAGTCTGCAAACCCATGTGTCACCTTATTGTGGGTTAGTTGGTGCCGATCTGTCTTTGGTGGATTGACTCAGATAGTCTAACGCCAATCTAGGAGGCTTCTTTGTTCCTTAGTTACAACCCAAGAGACATCATAAAGAACTTATTTGCCCTGTCCGGCCTGATGGCTGCTATCACCTGCACAAACCTGAATGCCACGACAATTCTCGGCATGGACATCAATCAAGTTGCCCAAGACGCCGAATTTATTTTCGAAGGTGAAGTCATTTCTCGGGAAACTCGGCAAAATAGCAGCTCGGGAATTATCAGCACCTATGTCACTTTCGGTATTTTGGATGTAGTAAAGGGAGACTACGACGCAGATTCTGTAGAGTTGAAGTTTATGGGGGGTGTATTCAATGATCAAATGGTGGCAGTCAGCGGTTTAACTATCCCACCAACTGGAGAGCAGGGAATATATTTTGTGGAGTCAGTTTCCCGCGACTTGATTAACCCATTGCTAGGCTGGTCACAGGGCCACTTCATCATTATCGATGATAACGGTGAGCGCCGCGTAAGCACCGTAGATAAACGGCCTGTTATTGATATCCTCACCACCGCCTCGATTCCACTGACAATCAAGAAACCGCAGGCACTTTTCGAAGGCAAGAGCGATGTTGCCAATGGTGTAGCCACGGTGCAAAGTTCCCTCAGGATTAGTCAAGCCTTGTCGGTGGACGAATTTAAATCCCGCATCCATTCCCTGTTAGATAACTGATCTCGCGCTATTTATTTCTACTCATATCTGGCTTTGTAGTTACGTATGCAGGCCTGGCAGTTAACATCTCGGGCGATTATTGTCTAGAGGAATTATCTGGGCCTCCAGAAGAAGACTTCCCACTCACGCAGCGGCTCTGATCCTTCGTAGAGTGGTTCATCCAGTGATCTGCCCGCCTTGGCGGCCCATTGCCCCATCATGGGAATTCGATTTTCATCCAAAATCTCCTCGGCTTCCATCGCAAAAGTCGAATCGCCAATACGCAAATAGCCGTTGCCACCGCGGTCTCTTACGCGCTGCGCCCAGTACCCTCCATCGGGGCGGGTAGCGGTAATGATGCCGTCAGGCGTGCCGACAAAGGATAGGTAAACAACAAGCGGTGGAAAGCCGGCTTGCTTCATCATCAAAGGGCCTCGGTGTTCATTGAGCGGGGTAAAGTCATCAAGGGCAGGCGTGAGCGTTCCCCCGATAATTATGCCAGGTGTACGGCCAAGGCCCTGATTGCTGAGATACGGGGCTGTGAACATCCATCCTAGCAGAGCAGCGATAACAATCACCCCGACAGAAATTCCTGCTATCTTCTTCTTATTCATCAATATTCTCCGAAAATTCAAAAATCGCTTATCTTTCTGGCAAACAGACAGACCAGATACAATCTAAAAGCTGGCCATCTAACTGGCGTCATCTTTCCCACATTCCGTGAACTAATTGAAGCTGCTGCCTTCTACCCAAATGACAGCATACCCCAAGGAACCAGCATCAGCACGCATTCGCAGTGATCGCCATACTGCGCCACTATGGGCGATGACGCAGAGTGAAGCCAAAAGTATCGCACTAAAGAACTTTAGGCCAATAACAATTTGTAACTTTTCTAGCGCCAAAGTTCATCTTCACTGCCAGAATAAAGCCATTTCTGAGGTTCCCCGAAATGTGCAGAGCTGGAACGACCACTTTTAGGCCATCCATTACCAAGTTATCTATTCTTTGCTATCTTTTCTATCTATCAGGCCTCCTATCTATTCTATCTCTCTTTACTCCTCAAAGAATGGGTGTCCTATCCATTCTTTCTATCCATTCTCCCTGAAGAATGGCCGTCCTTTGATCTAGCTGGGTGTCCTTTGATCTAGTCCTTAGCCTTGGAAGCCCTATCAGAATTGGAGACTGAACTCCGACTTAACAACACACCAACTAACGCCATCACAATGCCACCAATAATAAGTGTCATGTCTCCCAGATTGATGCCAATGACTTCCGTTGTTGGGACAGCAATCAAACCTCCGCCGATTGCCATTAGTGTGCGACCGCTTACGCCCATAGGTCCGCGACGATCCAGAAAACCCACTCCCAACAGATAGCACTGTAGCGTGCCGGCAATTAAAACCACCCCTAGTCCCACTTTGACAGTCGCGAATAGAGTCTCCCACCAGCTACCTGACATGATCAGCGCAGGCTCCAACACGAAGAAAAACGGGATGAAATAAATCACGCTGCCCAGTCGCATGGCCTTGAAACCTGTAGAAAGCGCCGATGCACCGGCAATACTGGCTGCGGCAAAGGCACCCAGCGCTACAGGTGGCGTGATAAAAGACAGCATGCCCCAGTAAAGAATAAAAAGATGAACACTCATTGGGTCCAGGCCGCCCTGGATCAAGGCAGGGGCCAGTATAATCGCCAGAAAAACATAGGCGGCCGTCACGGTCATGCCTATGCCCAGGAAGAAACTGGTAAATGCTCCCATCAATAACAGCAGTAGCGTAGAATCGCCAGCAAGATACAATAAATCATTGACCAAAGTTCCCGATAAGCCAGTTACCGACAGGGCTCCTACTATCAGACCAACACCTGCCATGATCGTCAGTAATTCCATGAGCAACTTGCCGGTGGCAACAAGAAACGAACCTGCTTCCTTCATGTTCCATCGGTGACCGGGCGAAAGTTGGTTTAACACCAGTAACATGCCCGTGGCAAAAAAAGGAGCAACTGCTTCGCGCTGTAAATAGAGCAGGAGAAAAATTAGTACCAAGAATGCGACTATATAGAACCAGCCATGCTTCATGGTCTCACCCAAACTAGGCAGTTCTTCGCGAGGAGTTCCAACCAGCCCTTTTCGAGCCGCGTAAGCGTCAACTTGAACAAACAATCCAAAAAAGTATAACAAAGCAGGTATGGCTGCAGCCAGTGCTACACTGGAGTAAGGGATGTTGAGAAAAGTCGCCATCACAAAGGCAGTTGAACCCATGATTGGCGGCAGCAACACGCCTCCAGTTGAGGCGCAGGCTTCGACTCCACCGGCGTACTCTTTTTCAAAACCATTCTTCTGCATAGCTGGAATCGTCATCTGACCTGTGGTCAATACATTAGTAATTACACTGCCGCTCATTGAGCCCATCAGACCACTGGAAACTATCGCGACTTTGGCGGAGCCGCCCCGCACATGACCGAATAAAGCAAGAGCCAGATTAATGAAAAAGCGACCGCCGCCAGTGTGTTGCAGAGCGATACCAAAGATCAAGAATCCGATAACGAGTTGTGCAAATGCCCGGAATGGCAAACCGAGAATGCTCTCTATGCTCATAACATGATATGAGGCTGTCTCCGCTACTGATGAAGACATACCTGAGATAGGCCCAGGTAACCTATCAGCTACTATAGGGTAAAGAGAAAACACCAAAACGAGAAAGAACAGTACCCAGCCTCCACTGCGACGTACTGCTTCCATGATCAACACCCACAGTAAATAACTAGTCCATATAGCATAGCCTGGCGCTGAAAACTCCCAGCCATAATCTAACATGGTTTCGGCGTTGAAGAAGAAGAATCCACAGGCAGCAAATGCAGCAAGGCCTAGACTGCCATCTAGCCAATAACTCCTGGCACTTTGAAAAGAGGGATAGATCAAAAAACAAAGCGGTAACAGCAGCCCCATTAAGGCATAGTAATAGTGGTTCTGAACCGTAATAACAAAATCGAGTAGCGGGCTCTCGGAAAACAGCCGCAGAGAATCCATAGCCAGAAAGGCACTGCCGACAGCGGCGATACCTGTTAACCAACGCAGTAGTGCTGGTAATTCACTAGGGTTTCTTCCCACTAGCGCCAGACCGGGTCGAAACCGGCTTCCTGCAGACGTTCAGCACGCAATAACTGCCAGGCTTCGACAAATTGATCCTGATCGCGGATTCCCCGCCCCGTCACTTCAGTCCACGCCAAGGCCAATATCTCTTGGCGTCGAATCAGTGCCCGGTTATGCGCATCTATAGCATCAGTCCAAACACCGATTTCACGCCAATAGCTTACTGCGCCTTCATGATAAGGTACGACCCATTGAAACACCTGGGATTCCAGCGCCCAACCTATTGCACCAGGGTCCGAATCCTTGAATTCGTCGTAATTTTCGTTGATTACCCGGGTAAGGGAGTAAACGAAGTCGTTGTCTTGGGTGGCCAAGGTAGTCAATAGCGGATAGGGATAAGTTCCCGCCTCATGGGGGTTGACATCATCGATGGCGGCACCTCGGGTAGCGTTGTGTTTCGTGAAATACGGCCCAATGGCCAACATCCGTTGCCAACATTCCTCATCGTCATGAGGTGCAGGTAACCAGCGGATACCTCTTGGTGACGCTTCAAGGCGGAACGGTGGGCCTGACACAGTCGTGGCGAAGGCGACATCGACATCGCCGTTAATCACACCATTCCATTTGGCGTCGTATCCTGGGAAATCGACACGAACAACGTCATCCCAGGTCAATCCGCCACAGGCTAAATACGCTTCCATAGACACGTTCAGCGCCGGGGCTGCCCGCACATAGGGTACCCTGCTCCCACGCAGTTCTGCAAAACTGGTTATGCCAGTATCGGCTGCTACCGCCACACCCTGGTTGCTCAATCCGTTGGACGTCATCAATAAGCGCAGCGGTTGAGGGCCCCATTCCGGATTCGCAAACTGAAACATGCCTTCCTGCGCGAAATAGGTTGCAACACCATTCGCAGTGAAATCGACTCGACCACTCTTCAGTGGCAATAAACGGGATACATCATTCTGCCCCGGAATAACGCGCAAGGTGACGTTGTATTTGTCACGCAACATAGCACTGATAGCGACTGCCTGATTGTACCCCGTTGACCCCAAATTATAGGCTGTCCAGGCCATCTGGCGCGGTAGCTCTACTTGACCAGGCTGGGCCAGAGCCGGGCCTGTTGTTATTACCACAACTAGCAGCGAAACAGATTGGAAAATCTTACGCCCTTGCAACGGTAGTAACATTATGCCCTTCAATAACACGCTTGTTCTCCTGAGAATTTTATAGCTGTGGGCAACAGACTAGCAGGGGCAGCGAGCAAGTGGAAGGAATATGCTTCCTGGCCTGGCCTAATTGATGCCAGGAAAAAAGGGGGACAATCTGAACCTGCCAAAGTTTAACAGCGGTCTGCCTCAGCGTGAGATTCAAATCAAACTCTTGAACCATCGTACACTCTCCTGCGGACAAGATAGCGGCATTTACTCAGCGTTATTCTGAACATCAATGCTCTAAATATTCGGCCATGGGAAAAGATCGATCGATGGCACATCCAGGTTAATTTCATTGCCTCGCGCCATAACAAAAGTTGGACTCAACAGTGTTGATATGTCTTCCAGAGGATTGCCGCTGGTTGCGATGATATCGGCGTCCTTACCGGTTTCAATGGTACCGGTAATATCGCTCAATCCAATAAGATCGGCTGCGTTAACTGTGGCAGAGATAAGAATCGCCTGTTCTGGCATGCCTGCCTCATTCATTAGCACAGCTTCATAGGCATTAGTGCCGTGATCGTTAACACCAGCATCTGTGCCAAAAGCAATCTTGACCTCTTTTTGGTAAGCAATCCTGAGTGCGTTTTTCATGACAGGGCCTACCTCCAGGGCCTTTTGTCGAACCTCAGGAACGTAGAAACCAGGTCTTTCGGTTGCGATTCGTTCTACTGTATGACCGGCGATTAACGTTGGAACCAAATAAGCGCCGGTTGTTACAAACAAATCTGCCGTTTCTGCATCCAGATAAGAGCCGTGTTCAATGGAGTCAACGCCCGCACGTAGCGCTGCTTTCAGGCCAATCTTTCCGTGAGCATGTGCTGCTACCTTACGACCCATTGCGTGTGCAGCCTCTACCAGAGCTACTTGTTCTTCGTCAGTAAATTGCTGCCCTGTTCCGGTGGCGGTCATACTAAGTACACCACCCGTTGCAACATATTTAATATGGTCTGCACCGTATTTGACCTGTGTACGTACCGCTTTTCGGCATTCTGCAACTCCATCACAAACGCCTGAATGAGGATGAGGAAACAGGTCGTCGCGAAAACCTCCTCCATCTCCGTGCCCGCCTGTTGGAGTAATCCCCTGACCAGAGGCTCTTATCCGTGGACCCATCACGATGCCTTGATTGATAGCATCACGCAAAGCAAAAATCGCATTCCTGTCGCCGCCTACATTCCTGATAGTGGTAAACCCGGCGCGTAGTGTTCGCATGCCAAATTCAACACCCATTAAGGTGCTTAGTTCAGATGAACGAGTGACGCGAATTTCACGACGATTAGGTTCCTGCTGGCTTAGAATGTGAGTGTGTGAATCGATAAGACCAGGCATCACAAATTGGTTTTTCAGGTCGATCACTTTGGCGTTCGCCGCGCCACTCAACTGCCCAGGGGAAACATAGCCATCACGTATCTCAATGATTTCACTATTCCTGACAATAATGCTTTGCTCGGTTCTGATATCTTCACGCGCGTCGGCCAGCAATGTCCCGGCATGAATAATTTTCCATTCACCGGCCACCTGTGCAGACACGGTGGAACAGAATGTCATCGCGGTTAGTAAAGTAGATAGAAATAGAACTGTTCCTGGCATGATTTATTCGCCTCTTGGTCTCGTGTTTCCCAAGATTATCTTATATCAAAAGAAGCAGGAGACACGTTTTTTAAGTGATAGATAAACGGGTACCAGACCCCGGATGGTTTTAGCGCTTTACTGAGCAAGCAGGATGAACTTTCCTGCCAAGAACGAAAAAGGGACAGTTCTATTTTTTTAGAATATAACCCGTCCCCTTTGTTTTCCTGGCTTCTTGAGCTTCTAAGGATCGGACCTGTAAGAACGAACCGGTGGCAACTGCGAGCCAGACAGATCGTCCGGAATACTCCGCTCTAGCCTGACTGTGTGATGCAGGGAACCGATTCCCTCAATGCTGGCTTCGATTGTCTCGCCGTCCACCAAATATCCAGAGCCTGTTGCACGCTCAACCCGTCCAGCGCCAGTACCGCCAGAAGTTCCGCTCTGTAGAACATCGCCTGGGAAGACGGTTATCAACGACGAGGCGTACTCTATGAGTTCGGGAATATTGTGGATCATGTCACCCGCTCTGGCTTCCTGAACGGTCACCCCGTCGATAACCAGGGTCTGATGCAGACGCTCCATGGGATCACCGTAGAATTCTTTTGGCACTATCCAGGGACCATGCGGTGCAAAAGTGTCATGGCCCTTGCCGACAAACCAGTCTGAACCGGAGCCGTAGCCGCCTGGCGGACGTCCACCGCGATCAGAAATGTCCATCGCTACCATGTAGCCGAACACATGATCGTAGGCGCGGTCTGCGGCGATATACTTGCCTGAGCGGCCGAACACGATAGCCATCTCAACTTCCCACTCGATGCGATCACGCCCGTAAGGCATGATGATGTCGTCACCGTCGCCGATGATTGCCCCGCGGGTGGGCTTCAAGAACAGGTAAGGAACGCCACGATTCACCTGCCGCTCGCGAGTCCTTGCTGCGCGTTCGTCGTCGTTGCAGCCTTCACAAGCGTGGGTGTAAAAGTTAACAGCTGCGTTCATGAGTTTGCTGGGATACTGGATCGGGGCCATGATGTCCACTGAAGCCACTGGATGAATCCAGCCAGGCTGATTATTACCAGCCAGCATGTCCTCTTCCACGAGCCAGTTCACGATCTCGTAAACACGGAATTTCAGGCCGTACTCATACTGGGAGATAAGCCCGGTCATATCAGCAGGTATGCCCACCTGACTGAATCGAGGTATCAGCTCCAAAGCACGGTTCGCTGCGGCAAGATCGACGATTAGCTCGTCGTTTTGCACTACCAGGCCGACTGTTGGTATGTCATTGATAGCAAATGTTCCGACCTTGAACGGCATGACCGATTCCAGGTCTTGTGCAAGAACATAGACTGGGCTGGCTAAAATCACCAGCACAACACTAAACGCCAGAGTAAATAGGGGTTTTCTTCTCATTTTCGACTCCCGTGCAGGGCACTAACAAGATGGACAGGGTTTCAGTACTATTTTAACGGTATCTCACCTGCTGATAAGACCTACGAAAGGTATCCCCAGCTGTAGCTACTTGTCCAGTATTTTGAGCGGTGACTTGGGAGCAGGTATCTGTCCCTCTCGTATATCACATTTTATTACAGTCCCATTTATCACTACTCAAGCACCCTATGCTATCCTCCGTCGAATCTTGCATCTAAAGAGGCTACAACGATGAAATCACGTTCTTCAATACGAACCAGCTCGATAGTCAAGAAACTCGTTAGCTTGAGCTGTCTTGCGGCCATTTTGGGCTTATCACCTCAGTTCGCGCTGAGCCAGAATCTGGTCACCGAGGATACTGTCGAGTGGTACACCCTGGGTGGCGACTACGCCCATACTCGCTATACCCCTGCCGATGAAATCACGGCGCAAAATTTTAATGAACTGGAAGTCGCCTGGGAATGGGATGGTTCCAGCTTCAACGGCCGCACCGGCCGCTCAACCCCAACTTATGTAGATGGCAGGTTATTCACGGTATCTGGCCCGCGCAGAAACGTGGTTGCCATCGATCCAAAGACCGGTGAGACTTTGTGGACCTATCGCCTGCCCAACACAGGTCGCTGGGAATATTCCATGCGTGCCTCTTACGGCAAGGGAATAGCCTACTCGCGTATCAATGGCAAAGGCGTGGTGTATATCTCCACACCCGGTTTCTTTTTGCTGGCACTGGATGCCGAAACCGGCTCCCCACTGGAGGGCTTTGGTGGTCAGATACCAGTCACAGGTTTTCCTGAAACCGGTGTCGTAGACATGCTCGCCGATTTGGGTCACCCCTATGACCCCTATGCAGGCATTCCTCTGGAAACGGGCTATATAACGGCCTCCTCTCCACCAATCGTGGTTAACAACACGGTCGTAGTTGGTAACTCTGCCGAGCAGGGTTATCTCCAGGCAAGAGTGGAAAACGTTCCTGGGGATATTCTGGCCTATGACAAGGTCAGCGGCGAATTCAAATGGAAATTCAATGTGATTCCACGGCCGGGGGAGTACGGCCACGAAACCTGGGAAAACGATGCCTGGCAGTGGACTGGCGATGTGTCCTCCTGGGCACCGCTGACCGCCGACCCGGATAACAATATTGTCTACGTGCCAACTAACCCTCCCACAATTGATTACTACGGTGGATTCCGCCCCGGTGACGGCCTCTTTGGTACCAGCGTGATTGCGCTGGATACTGAAACTGGCGAGCGTCGCTGGCACTATCAGACGGTGAAGCACGATGTGTGGAACTATGACAATCCGACAGCACCAATTCAGCTAGACTTGAATATTCCAGGCAGAGGAACAGTTCCTGCCGTGGCTCAGGTAACTAAACAGGGATTCGTGTATACCTTCGACCGCATGACTGGTGAACCAATTTGGCCAATGCCAGATCGCCCGGTGCCGACATCAGAAGTTCCGGGTGAGAAATTGGCAACTACACAGCCTTTCCCAACTGCGCCACCTCCATTCGAAATGCAGGGCCTGAGCGAGGAAGACCTGATCGACTACACGCCAGAACTGCGCCGAGAAGCACTTGAAGTGATGGCCAGTTACGCTATGGGCCCTTTGTTTAATCCTCCAATCCACGCGGCGAACGAAGCAGGCAAGATTAGTTCCGCCATGTGCCCTGGTGATGGTGGCGGCGCCAATATTTATGCACCACCAGCAGCAGATCCTGCTTCTGGCTTCCTGTATGTGCCTTCGATGAGAGCATGTAGTTGGCAGCGAGTCATTCCTGGTGAGGAAGCAGATGCGCGCATTCCTGACCCAACAGGCACGACCTTCGCGGCTTACGCAAATGGCCCTGGCGGCAGGCCACCGCGTCTCGCTTCCGGCTTGCCTTACTTCAAGCCGCCCTATAGCAGCATCACTGCCTACGACATGAATACCGGTGAGATTGCGTTCCAGATTCCAACTGGCGAGACACCTGATCGCATCCGTAACAATCCTGCTCTGGAAGGAGTTGATGTAGGTGACACCGGCACTGGCAATCCGGTATCTATGGTGACTACTGCAAACATGCTGATTTATTCAGACATGGATCATGACGGCAAGACTGCGCTTCTTTATGCCATCGACAAGAAAACCGGTGAAGAAGTGGCCCGCATCGAAGTACCTGCGCAGAGCCGCTATGGCATGAGCTCATGGATGCACGATGGACACCAGTACATCATCTTGCAAACAGGCGCCAAGCTGACTGCAATGGCATTACCTGGCGCGCAAGCTGAAGCTGGTGCTGCGCACTAGGGGTCGGTCTATCAAGATCGGCAATCAATAGATTCGGAAAAGGTAAGGGCGGAAGGAAACAATCTTTCCGCTCTTTTTGTCATCTTGCAAATGTGTTAGTTCAAACAAGAAAAACTAAAGGACTACCTACGGTAGCCGCTGATTTGGGCGCTATACGCTTTCAAAGGCATAACAAACTTCTTCTTTCTGACTTGATTTTTACATTTTGCAGAAGAAACTAAAGAAAGAAAAAACTAAAGGAAAAAACTAAAGGACACCCATTCTTCAGAAGATGATAAAAGATAAGGTATTTCCACTCTCCCGAATGGGTGTCCTATGCATCGCTCCTTGCAAGGATAGGACTTACAAACCATTTTTTTCAAAGAGGACGGGTCTTCAGAAAAAACTAAAGGACACCCATTCTTCAGAAGATGATAAAAGATAAGGTATTTCCACTCTCCCGAATGGGTGTCCTATGCATCGCTCCTTGCAAGGATAGGACTTACAAACCATTTTTTTCAAAGAGGACGGGTCTTCAGCAAGGCACTGCGGCGCAGCGTTTCAGCGGCCGCTTCCCGCGTTATCAATACCGAACACGCGCCCGAACCGCTGTGCCCAGGTTATGGCCGCGTGACTTTCAGCCTGGGTCTGCTGGTCAGTGTCTTGTGCGCCTGGCCCTTTGCCGTATTTTGCGTGTGGCTCATGCCGCCCAACGGTGACCGGTTGTCAGACCAAGTCGCGACTACTACACATTAAGCGCGCCAGAAGAAAGCACCCAATGCCATTTTAGACGCAACCAAACGAACGAAGTTTCACACTGTCGGCAGCGTCTCCAACGGGCTTACCACTTTGTCTAAATTCTGCTGTAACACATGGGTGTAGATTTCCGTTGTTTTAACATCCGCATGGCCTAATAATTTTTGAACCACGCGGATATTCGTTCCTGCTTCGAGCAAATGCGTGGCAAAAGAATGTCTCAATGTATGGCTGGTCACGCGCTTATCAATACCTGCTTTTTGTTTTGCTGATCGAATCGCCTTTTGCAGGCCCGATTCATCCATATGGTGGCGCCGTACCTCGCCGTCGCGTGGGTCCACCGACACCTTATTCGAAGGAAAAACATACTGCCAACCCCAGCTTGAACCTGCCTTTGGATATTTTCTTGCCAATGCAACGGGTAAATACACATTGGCATTGCCAGAAGCCAGGTCTTCTTCAAACAGCCCTTTTGCACGCTCTAGCTGTTCTTTCAAATCCTTTACAACTGAGGGCGCCAGCAATGTCGTTCTATCTTTTCCACCTTTACCATCTCGTACTAAAAGGTAGCCATTCGCAAAATCGATATCTTGAATACGCAAGCGTAAAATCTCCATCACACGCAAACCGCCTCCGTACATTAGCCGCCCTATCAGGCCTCGTACGCCCTCCATATATTGAAATAGTTCAGCGACCTCATTCTGACTTAACACAACGGGCAACCGAATTAGTTTTTTAGAACGTGCAGCCGATAGTTTGTCTGCAACAGGTAAGTTCAGAACTTTTTTGTAGAGGAATACAATCGAATTCATCGCAAGATTTTGTGATGACGCCGAGTAATTTTTATTGAGCGCCATGTCAGATAAAAACGCCTCGATGTCTACTTTACCCAGCTCTTTGGGGTGCTTTTTATTATGGAAACGAATAAAAGCCAAAATCCACTTAACGTAAGTCTCTTCTGTACGAATAGCATAATGATAATATCGAAGGACCTCTCTCACCTGATCAATTAAACGCTTGGATTGAGGCTTAAAAAAAGGCTTTTCTTCGAGTTTGTTAATGTAAGAGGACATAGGGTAACTATTCCCTACCTTAGCTTGATTATCAAGATACAAGGAATTATAGTCCGTCTATATGTGTGAGTTACAGGGAAAATCTATTCCCGTTAATGACAAGTTATACGATCACATAAATTCACCTTAGGAGTAATATATGGAAGGGCTGATTTTTCTAATTCTCTTACCGCTCTATTTTTTGCCCACAATTATTGCAATTCATAAACAACATCCTCACAGAACGCCAATAATTCTTGTCAATATTCTCGGTGGCTTTATAGGTGGGTTGGGATGGGTGGTTGCACTAGTATGGTGCTTCGTTTGGCCGAAAGATGCCGGTGCGACTGAAAAAAATGTGGCAAGCGAAATTGGCGAGCTCCATCATCTAATGGAAAAGGGAATTATTTCGGAAAGCGAATTCACTAAGAAAAAGGAATCGTTGCTGAATAGTGGGTAATATCAATTAGCAAATGTCGTATAACAAGGGGCTAAAGTCAGACATTTTTACAGCGTGTTTAATCGCTACGCTAACACGCTCTAAAAATGCCGCTTAGCCCAGCGTTATGAGCACAAGATAAAAAATTGTCGCAATTGTAGTATTTCTGACATCCAGCTATGTTTCTGCAAATGACATTTGCACTGCTGTAGCTGGTGCTGGTGTCATCGCAAATAATGGTAGGTATCTTGGTGAAATTGGAAGTGAGTATGACTCTGAATCGATATTTAATAAATGTGGCACATATGAGAATGAATATAGTTTCGACAGCATTTGGAATGAGTATGATCTATATGGAGAAGAATACTCATCCAATTCACCATTCAACTCTTATACATCAGCCCACCGGTGTTGGTGAAAAATGGTAGGGCAATTGCGTATCTTAGAGTTAATAAATTCTTAGAAGCACCAGTAAATCCATATTTTTTGAAATCATGCACATTTTACTAAAAAGACTCATAACAAGTAATTCCAGCCGACCGCTAACGCGGCGGCTGAATTCAAACGTTAGGCATCAAATAGAAGGGAGTATATTATTATGCTAAAGAAACAAACCGGCAAAATGGTAGTAACGATTATTTTACTTGGCATATTTGGTACTGTTGCTCAAGTGATGGCTCAAAATGCGCCTCTTGCATGCCAAGTGGAGGCTGCCGGTGGGTTAATATGGGAAGGAAATAAATGGAGTGCCACTAGTTTTAATCAGGGCAAGTTTATTTTGGTTCTTGAAGGTAACAATTTACAGTCAGAATCGGCATCAAAAGCAATGCACCTAAATGCCCCAACAATTTGTACTGAGGTGTCGTCGGGGGATATCTCGTGTAGTGATGAATACGGCGGTTATTTAATTTTCGACCCAAAAACATTGCGAGGAACTATCGCAAGAATAGGAGGGGGGACCTCTAGTGATTTATCAAGCCGAGACACTGTGAGTGTTGAAGTTTTTGTATGTCAAGGTTATTAACCTGCAAGCAGTACAAGGCAAAAATGCCTAACAAACGCATGTTGTCGGACTGGTTTTCCGCTGCGCTTCAAACCAGCCGCAAATGCGAGGCGTTAGGCATTTATAGGAGAAAAACGTGCCATCATTATCAACATTTTATGGAATTATCGTTTACATGTATTTCATGGATAATAAGCAACATAGCCTTCCGCATATTCATGTCAAATATCAAGAACATGAGGTGGTTGTATCTATACCTGATGGTGATATTCTCGAAGGAAGTATACCATCGTCAAAAATGAAACTGCTTCAAGCCTGGGTTGAAATACATAAAGATGAATTGGTGGCTGATTGGGCATTAGCAGTGTCTGGGGAGCAGCCATATAAAATAGAACCGTTGAGGTAAGGCAATGAACCCAAGAATAAAAGAAGTTTCAACCACTGATGGTTATCAGCTAAACCTCTTGTTTACTAATGGTGAAAGAGGGATTTATGATTGCTCCAATATTCTTGATTTTGGAGTATTCAAGGAGCTAAAAAACAAACATTATTTTATTCAAGCTAGCGTAATTGATGGCACAGTCGTGTGGCCTCATGAACAAGATATTTGTCCCGATACGTTATACTTAGATTCAATAAAAGAAAATGCCTAATCGGGTAAAGGCGAGTATCTAGCTCGCCCTCCCCACACCACCGGACATGCGGGTCCGCATCCGGCGGTTCGTCAGTCTATCTGTTCTGAGGCTGAGAACAAAACCGAACCGTCATGAGTCGACTTGTCGTTCGTCACGACCTTGGCCTCCCAAGAGATACGATTGTCTCACTCCTCATCTGACGTTCAGGCCTTCCTGCAAGACCATCGTCCTGATGGGCTGCAGTACTATGCCGTCTGCTGACTTCTGCCCGATCACAGACGCCATTGCTGGCACCAGCGCTATGCATTCGCATCGCATGTCGGGCAGATCTCCCCAGATAAGAGCATGAACTGTCACTGCACAACCTTGTCATTTACCCTACCACCTGAACCAAGTGGACTTCGCTATCTTGTGCTAGCTCGTCCCAGTGGCTGGGCCTTCTATGACATTTCTGTTCGTAGGCTCGCAGTTTTGCGCTCGGGCTTCCTTCAGACCACCCCTCGCGGAGTTGCCCTTGCCGTCGGCTAGTAGTTATCATTGGTTCATGAAAACACAATGTTGGTTCTCCTACAGGGGACTTTCACCCCATAAGTTCATGCCCATGCTGGGCGTACACAAATCATTCCAGCCGACCGCTAACGCGGCGGCTGAATTTAGACGTTATGCGTCATCAGCAATGTTGTAACTAAAGAGGGCCTTAAACATGCAGATGTTTAGATTTTTACTCGTCGTAATCTTCGTTTCTATCGCTATTTATACCGGCTTCGTAGTTACTGACCACGGCATTAACCTACTGCCGGTATTCTTCGGTGATATTGCAGAGATGGCGTGGCCTGGTCAATTCAACTTTGATTTCCTGTGTTTTCTAATGTTGTCCGGCACATGGGTTGCTTGGAGGCATCAGTTTACGAGTGCTGGTCTGGTATTAGGATTATTCGCTTTTTTTGGTGGTGCATTTTTTCTAAGCGGTTATCTCTTCTATCAAAGTTACGCAAGTAAAGGTAATGTTCCCTACCTATTAATGGGTGCCAACAGTACCGCATAACAAGTGGCTTAAATACGCTCCCTAAGGTCGCCGGACTCGGCTACACTGCGTTTCGCTTCGCCGTTTAGCCAGGCGTTATGAGTACAAGATGAAAAAAGTGTCGCAATGATAATATTTCTGACATCCAGCTATGTTTCTGCAAATGACATTTGCACTGCTGTAGCTGGTGCTGGTGTCATCGCAAATAATGGTAAGTATCTTGGTGAAATTGGAAGTGAATATGAACTCTGAATCGATATTTAGTGAATATGGCACATATGGGAGTGAATATAGTTTCCGACAGCATTTGGAATGAATACGGTCCGTATGGAGGAGAATACTCATCCAATTCACCATTCAACGCTTATACATCAACCCCACCTGTGTTGGTGAAAAATGGTAGGGCAATTGCGCATCTTACAGTTAATAAATTCTTAGAAGCACCAGTAAATCCATATTTTTTGAAATCACGCACATTTTACTAAAAAGACTCATAATCGGGTAAAGGCGAGTATCTAGCTCGCCCTCCCCACACCACCGGACATGCGGGTCCGCATCCGGCGGTTCGTCAGTCTATCTGTTCTGAGGCTGAGAACAAAACCGAACCGTCATGAGTCGACTTGTCGTTCGTCACGACCTTGGCCTCCCAAGAGATACGATTGTCTCACTCCTCATCTGACGTTCAGGCCTTCCTGCAAGACCATCGTCCTGATGGGCTGCAGTACTATGCCGTCTGCTGACTTCTGCCCGATCACAGACGCCATTGCTGGCACCAGCGCTATGCATTCGCATCGCATGTCGGGCAGATCTCCCCAGATAAGAGCATGAACTGTCACTGCACAACCTTGTCATTTACCCTACCACCTGAACCAAGTGGACTTCGCTATCTTGTGCTAGCTCGTCCCAGTGGCTGGGCCTTCTATGACATTTCTGTTCGTAGGCTCGCAGTTTTGCGCTCGGGCTTCCTTCAGACCACCCCTCGCGGAGTTGCCCTTGCCGTCGGCTAGTAGTTATCATTGGTTCATGAAAACACAATGTTGGTTCTCCTACAGGGGACTTTCACCCCATAAGTTCATGCCCATGCTGGGCGTACACAAATCATTCCAGCCGACCGCTAACGCGGCGGCTGAATTCTAGCGTTAGGCTGCACACACGAGGTTTTCGCTTAACAGGAGGAGACAATGAAAGCGATCGCTGTACTCGCGATTATGGCTACGGGAATTTTGATCGGCAGCGTGCCCTCAACGGCTAACGCAGCGACAGGGTTTCTAAAGGGTGAACGCGACGAGGGATTGTCAAAAATTTGCTTCTACGACGTCCTGGGAGAAACTCACACGCTGAATGTTTCATCTGTTAGCCTTTGTCCGCTTAGCTACAATTTCGACATCACGCCGGATGTCCCAGCACAGCGTCAGTATGAATCTGGTGGCAAGACAGGTTTCTTATCGGGTGAGCGCGAACAAGGCCTTAGTAAGATTTGCTATTACGATGTGCTTGGCGAGACTTACGCGCTCACAATCAGCTCTGTAATGCTATGCCCTCTTACTCACCGTTTTTAGGTGTGAAGCCTAACAAATCATTCAAGCTGGCAGCCTGGCGGCTGCCCATCGACGCCTGCTGCGCAGGCGCCGCTTAATTCAGACGTTAGCCTTCATTGAGACAATGTGGCAAATCTAAAGGATAAAAAACATGAATGAAATCAAATGCCCTCATTGTCAAAAAGCGTTCAAAATTGATGAGGCTGGATATGCCGACATAATGAAACAAGTTCGGGACGCTGAATTTGATAAGGAACTACATGAAAGGCTAGAGCTTGCAGAGAGAGAAAAGAAATCTGCTTTGGAGCTTGTTAAGAAGCAAGTTACAAATGAAATGCAGAAGGCTTCTTCTGCGAAAGATGCTGAAATACTGGAATTGAAAGCAAAAATAGATGCAGGTGAGGTTGCTCAAAAGCTAGCGGTGACAGAGGCTCTTAACAATGTAGAGAAAGATCGAGACTCACTAGCTATCGAATTACAGCAAGCCAAGAAAGACCATGAGGCTGCATCTGAGCTGGCAAAAGCTAATTACACATCTCAGCTCCAAGAAGCTTCTGCTAAGAAAGATTCAAGAATACAGGAGCTTGAATCGAAATTGAATGTCGAACAAGCATCCCAGAAACAGGCCGTTACGGAAGCAGTGCATGCGACGGAAAAAGAGCGCGAAGAACTCAAAAGCGAACTTGAAAAAGCAAAACTTGAGAAACAGCTATCTGAGACATCGCTAAAAGAAAAGTATGAGACTCAAATTAAAGATCGGGATGATGCAATCGAGCGTCTTAAGGATATGAAAGCTCGCTTATCCACCAAAATGATCGGTGAAACCCTTGAGCAACATTGTGAAACTGAGTTCAATAGAATACGAGCGACCGCTTTTCCAAAAGCGTATTTTGAAAAAGACAATGATGCAAGTGGAGGCAGTAAAGGGGATTACATTTTCCGAGACTTAGATGACTCTGGCACAGAGTCCGTGTCCATCATGTTTGAGATGAAAAATGAAGGCGATGAAACGTCCACAAAAAAGAAGAATGAAGATTTTCTTAAAGAACTCGACAAGGATCGAAATGAAAAAGGTTGCGAATACGCTGTTCTGGTCTCGCTACTTGAGGCAGATAGCGAGCTTTACAATTCTGGTATCGTCGATGTCTCCCACCGTTTCCCTAAAATGTATGTTATTCGCCCCCAATTTTTCATTCCTATAATCACTCTTTTGAAAAATGCCGCTCAGAACGCATTAAAATATAAAACAGAGCTTACTGTGGTAAGGGCTCAGAATATTGATATTACTAATTTTGAGGATGAACTTGATGAATTTAAGTCAGGTTTCGCAAGAAACTATGAGCTAGCATCTAAGAAATTTAAAACAGCTATTGATGAAATTGATAAGACTATCACCCATCTTCAAAAAACTAAGGATGCATTGCTGGGTTCTGAAAATAACCTCCGACTTGCAAACAAAAAGGCTGACGATTTAACAGTTAAAAAACTGACAAAAAATAATCCAACCATGGCGGCGAAGTTTGCCGAGCTTGATGGCGATGACGGCTAACAAGCGCATGTTGCCAGACTGGTTTTTCACTCCGCTCAAAACCAGCCGCAAATGCGAGCGTTAGAGCTGAGAAGAATAGAGGACGATACAATGCCTGAGTTTATGACATTTCAAGAGGTTGCCGATCAGATTGGTGTTGAGAAAACCACTATTAGACGCAATGTCAAAAGACTAAATCTGACGGTTCGCAAAGAGAAAACCCCAACAAGCAAAGGGGCATCCGCTCATTGTTTAAGTATTGATGATGCCAACCAACTTATTTCCCATTTTGAGAATCGTGACAAACCAAATTCAAAAGCGGACACACCAGCTCTGGATCGTTTCGGCTTTTTTTACATCATTCAACTAATTCCAGAGGCATTGCCAAACCGCGTAAAAATTGGATATACAGACAATCTTGACCAAAGATTACGAGCACACCAGTGTGCAGCACCCACAGCAAAATACCTGGGTCACTGGAAATGTAAGCGGTCATGGGATCAAGCAGCCATGGACAGCATCACACGAGATAACTGTCACCTTGTTATGAATGAAGTATACGAAGGGAATATTGAAGGATTCCTAAGTAGAGCAGAAGAATTCTTCAATGTAATGCCACAGAGTTCGGATAAGCCTAAACTTTCGGAACATTCACCACTGAAACAAGAGGCTCTAACAAGAGGGTAAACTGTATTTCCCAAAACGCGCGCGTTTTGAAAAAACAGTTACCCTAGTCGTTATGTTTAAAAATAAAACATTAAGGTGCGTTTCAACATGAAAATTCTTGGTATCAGCGGGAGTTTGAGAGAAGGCTCATTCAATACTGCCTTATTGCAAGCGACAGAGAGCCTCTTACATAGTGACATTCAATTAGAAATAAAAAATATAGGGAAGTTGCCTCTATACAATGAAGATATAGATGAAGACAAAATCCCAGAAGAAGTAACACTATTAATTTCAGAAATAGAATCTGCCGATGCCATTTTATTTTCTACGCCTGAATATAACCACTGCATTCCTGGTGTATTAAAAAATGCAATTGATTGGGCATCAAGACCAGCTTTCGAATCCTCTTTAAAATTTAAGCCTTGTGGTATCCTCAGTGCATCTAAAAGTCCAGTTGGCGGAGCACGCGCACAAGCGAGTTTAAAGAATATATTATCAAGCACTCTTAGCCCTGTTTTTCCTTCAATCGAATATTTACTGCTAAATGCACATGAAGCATTTAGTGCTGAAGCGGTGCTTACAGACCCCGAAGCTAAACGCAGACTTGAAAGATACGTCAACGGCTTTGTAGGGTGGACTGAAAGACAAGTTGAATAATTATTTAGAGGTAGAGTTATGGCAAGATTTTTAGACACGTCAGAATCTAGAGGAACAGCAGAACAAGGATGGTTATATAGTCGCCATACTTTTAGTTTTGCTAGCTACCATAACCCTGAAAGAATGGGGTTTGGGTTACTTCGCGTCATTAATGATGACATCGTAGCCCCTTCCATGGGGTTTGGCACTCATCCACATGAAAACATGGAGATTATTTCTATTCCATTATCTGGCTCTTTGAAACATGAAGATAGCATGGGCAATCAACATATTATCAGTGCAGGCGAAGTTCAGGCTATGTCCGCTGGTACAGGGATTACACATTCTGAGTACAATAACTCTGAAAGAGATGAAGTTAATTTTTTACAAATATGGGTTGTACCTAAAATAACGGGCATCCCACCTAGATATGACCAGAGAGAAATCGACACCGAAAACATAAGCAACACCTTTATTCCTATAGTTGCCCCATTAGGAACAGATTGCGTCGTAAATATCAATCAAGATGCTTATTTTTCAATTGCCATTATTGATGCAAATACTACTATTGAGTATAAAAAAACAAATAAAGATTCAGGAGTTTATTTTTTTCTCATTACTGGAAGTATTAATATTGGCGATACATCATTATCTAAAAGAGATGGTGTAGGCATAACTGACGAAAACAATATTGAAATATTTGCTTCAGAGAAATCCAGAGTATTATGCATGGAAGTACCCATGGCATGATGGTAAAAAAACATAACAAGGCAAATGCACTCGGGCGGCAAAAAGCGCCGCTCCTTCGTCACTCTGCTTTTTACTGCCAGTGATGTGTGGCGTTAGCTGAAAAAAACAAGGAGCACCTATGAGTGAATGGTGGTACACAGAAAAGAGCAAAAAGATTGGGCAAATCCAACAAGAAGAGCTTTCAAAGCTATTTCAAAATGGAAAAATCACTCCGACATACTATGGTGTGGCAGGAAGGAATGCCGGAATGGAAGCCTCTCGGCAATGTAGAAGCGCTTGAGTCTCTAAAGGCAACTCTTCCGCCGCCACTCCCCCCGAAGTCTGAACCTGATGTGCTGAGTTTTCCGTTGGCTAATAGATGGCCACGGTTCTTTGCTCGAATATTTGATGTGTGGTGGCAGGTTTTGGCTGTTTCCCTCGTCGCAGGTTATACGCTCGGTACTTACTCTGCAGGATTTGTTGAATGGATTAATGGTCCTGGGGCAAGTCAACTATTTGGAATTGCGTGTTTACCTGTGGCGTTAATGCTCGATGCTTTGATCTACAAGGCCGCAGGTAATACGCCTGGAAAAGCAATACTTGGCCTAAAGGTTACAACTCTAAATGGACAACCATTAAGCCTCGGGCAATATCTTGGCCGCAATTTGTCTTTATGGGTGAGTGGTCTTGCATTTGGCCTTCCGCTGATAAATCTTTTTACTCTTGCAAATCAATCAAGCCGCCTTGGTAAAGGAAAACAAGCAAGCTACGATGAGCCAACAGGATATAGGGTTCATGCGAAGCCATCAGGATGGGTCAGAATAACTATTTTTTCCTTAGTGTTCATTTCTCTATTTTTCGTTATGGCTGTTCTCAACAGCATGGAGCAAGCTGCTCAACGGGATGCGATACTAAATTACAGCCAGAATGATTATTCATGGGAAAACCCTGCCACGAAAATAAGTGCCGAAATAGAATCAAACTGGAAACACTCCGCCAGTAAGAATGAAGATCAGCAAGAAATATATATGTTCAATGAGATTGCTGACAGGGCAGTAGTTGTTTTTGCTGGGGAATACGCGCCCGGGTTTACTCTGCAGGAGTATGTTTCTGCCTTTCGAAAAAGCACAGCCTCAAATATGAGATTCTCTGACGGCGGTCGCTTCTTCCAAAAACAGGGGGTTAATGCATGGAGTGGTTCGGGCAGTATGGTTGATAGCGGGACGAACCGACTAACCGTAGAGATACGCCAACACGGTTCAGAATTTTGGCGAGTAGTCACAATTCAGGTAATGCCTTATGCCTATTCTGATGATCTGGTACAGACACTTAATTCTGCACTTTGGAGTACGGTTAAGTAAATTCAGCTAACAATCGCATGCACTCGGACAGCAAAAAGCGCCGCTCGTTCCTCGCTCCGCCCCCCTTATGTTGGCGTTAGGCAATAAATAGGAAATCAAGTGGAAATAATTAAAACCTTTGGTTTGTTTTTAGTTACGGCATTAGCAGAAATTATTGGCTGTTATCTTCCTTATCTGTGGTTAAAGCAAGGGCATTCCATCTGGTTGTTGGTTCCTGCAGCAATTAGTCTCGCAGCATTTGCTTGGCTGCTAACTTTGCATCCCCAAGCCGCCGGTCGTGTTTACGCCGCATATGGTGGAGTCTATGTAAGCGTTGCATTGCTTTGGTTGTGGGCCGTCGATTCAGTTCGCCCAACGGTAACTGATTGGGTTGGTGTAGGAGTTGTTCTTATCGGTATGTTCATCATTATGTTTGGGCATCGTTATGCCTAACAAGTCGCTCGTTCGGATGCAAACTACGCTGCGCTTCGTTTGCACCGCACAGCTTTAACGTTATACCCTAAAAGGAACTATATGAAAGAAATGCCAACATTTGATTCACTGATGAATCCATTACTGAAAGCACTCACTCAGTTGGGTGGCTCTGGGTCAATTGATGAGATTTATGAAAAAGTCGCTGAGATTGAAGACATAGACGAAGAAATATTATCCGTTCCACACAATCCAGAAAAAAGCAATCAAACTGAGGTTGCATATCGATTGGCTTGGGCAAGAACATATCTTAAAAAATATGATTTTCTTGAGAACTCAAGCAGAGGAATTTGGACGTTAACTCACAAAGCAAAAGATGAAAAAGAAGTAACACCATCAAAGGTATTAAAATATGTACGTGAGTTGGATAAAAAGGATCCCGCTCAGGAAAAGAAAAAAGTAGATGCCAGAATTGAATTAGCAGACAATGAAGTCCCTGAAGAAGCAAAAGTATGGAGAGAAGAACTGCATCATCTTCTTACGCAAGAAATTAGTCCAGATGCATTTGAAAGGCTAACACAACGACTCCTAAGAGAATCTGGTTTTGTTCAAGTTGAAGTTACTGGAAAGACGGCGGACGGCGGGATAGATGGTAAAGGTATCGCAAGAATAAATGGCTTAATGAGTTTTCACGTTATTTTCCAGTGCAAAAAGTACCAAGGTTCTGTTTCCGCTGGTGCAATTAGAGATTTTCGGGGAGCAATGGTTGGTAGAGCAGATAAAGGATTATTTATTACAACTGGTACATTTACTCCCGCCGCAATTAAAGAAGCAACTAGAGACGGTGCGCCGCCAGTAGATTTAGTTGATGGTGAAAATTTAGCTGAAAAGCTAAAAGAGTTAAATCTTGGCGTACAAACAGAAATGGTTGAAAAGGTGAGCCTTGATAAGCAATGGTTTTTGAATCTATAAATGGCATAACAAAATGCTCCAGCGGACGCGCCAAAGGCGCGCGCCGCTGAGCATAAGCGTTATGTGCAATAGGGCGCTAGCCAATATCGTGGTAAAATCACTGTCATTAGAAGCACAAATAAACAAAGGCAAACGTAATTCATGACTCAAGAGGATGATATTTCCCTAAAGCCAGGGCCAAATGCTGATGCAGGCGATGAGGTTCGTAAGCATATTAGTAGCGAGGTGCTGGAATTGTACGATGTATACAGCTACAGGCACGCCGCAGCAATAATGAAAACATCCTTTCCAAATGAGCTTGCAGAAATTGAGAAAGCATTACTGGATTTCAATATAACCATTAATGATATTGCTATGCCGGGTGGTAATGAATCAGTTATTCCTAAACAATTCTCTTCGGCTCTGAGACCCCATAATTGGTGTGAGACAAGAGTTCAAGGCGATCTTGTTATACGAGTATCTGAACAAAGCGAGGAAATATTGCCGAATGGGAAGTTAAAAAAACATAAGCTACCTGAAAAGCCTGAAATAGTCGTAGAAAATTACATAGATGGACATAAAATAGACTATGTAAAGGATCGTGTCGCTCTTGATATGGAGTGGAATAGTAAAGATCAAACTTATGATCGTGATCTATATGCATTCCGCATGTTCCACGAATGCGGGATTATTAGCGTTGCCTCTTTGATCACGCGTAGTGAAAAGTTGAATCCAGTTTTTGATGTCACCCAACTTCTAAAAAAGGATGGCACAGCAGAACTTGATAAGGACGGCAATCCGAAGTTGTGCAAACAAAAATATGGTGCAAGCACTACATGGATGGGGAAACTATTATACAGGCTAAATGCTGGTCGGCATGGTGGCTGCCCCGTATTAGTTTTCGGGATACGGCCAGATGTGATTACTGATTGGCAAGGCAATTAACGAGAGAATTATCATGAGCGCTTCCGACGATTTACTAAAAGAAACTAAAGGGCATAAATTCTCAACCGTGTTGGCCGATCCACCTTGGCAGTTTCAAAACCGCACCGGAAAAATGGCGCCAGAACATAAGAGATTGTCTCGTTATTCGACTATGACATTACAAGAAATAAAGGATCTGCCGGTTGAGGCTATTGTTGAAGATACAGCGCATCTTTATCTTTGGGTTCCAAATGCACTCTTAGCGGAAGGGATGCAGGTAATGGAGCATTGGGGGTTTACATATAAAACCAATCTAATTTGGTACAAAATCAGGAAAGATGGCGGCCCTGATAGACGAGGTGTTGGCTTTTATTTCAGAAATGTCACTGAAATGATTTTATTTGGGGTTCGAGGCAAAGGTGCAAGAACGCTTCAGCCAGGTAGAAGCCAAGAAAATATTATCTCATCACGTAAACGCGAGCATAGCCGCAAACCAGATGAGCAATATGAACTTATTGAGGCTTGTAGCTGGGGGCCAAGAATTGAACTTTTTGCTCGTGGCCCAAGAGGAGGTTGGTTTTCTTGGGGAAATCAAGCCGAAGATTACACGCCGGATTGGGAAACATATTCCAATCACTCCCAATCAAAAGTCGTTCCTTTCAAGCAAAAGGCATAGGTGTAAAAAGCACATAACAAGTGCATACACACGGACAAAATAAAGCTGCGCCGCTTCGCTCTACAGCTTTATTTTGCCGGTGATGCGAGCCGTTAGAGCCATTAAAGAAATATCAATTAATGTTTAGTCCTCAGGAAACGGAAATAAAATACAAAAAACAAACTCACTGAGGGATTCAGAGGTTCTCAAAGAAACACAGCAACAAAAAAGGCGGCTTGTGAGCAAAAAAATTCGTTCATACATCATTAACAGCCTAATGGCGGTAGCGTGCTCAGCGCCACGGATTTATTCTGTGGTAACATAAACACTGTAACTCTAATCGGGTAAAGGCGAGTATCTAGCTCGCCCTCCCCACACCACCGGACATGCGGGTCCGCATCCGGCGGTTCGTCAGTCTATCTGTTCTGAGGCTGAGAACAAAACCGAACCGTCATGAGTCGACTTGTCGTTCGTCACGACCTTGGCCTCCCAAGAGATACGATTGTCTCACTCCTCATCTGACGTTCAGGCCTTCCTGCAAGACCATCGTCCTGATGGGCTGCAGTACTATGCCGTCTGCTGACTTCTGCCCGATCACAGACGCCATTGCTGGCACCAGCGCTATGCATTCGCATCGCATGTCGGGCAGATCTCCCCAGATAAGAGCATGAACTGTCACTGCACAACCTTGTCATTTACCCTACCACCTGAACCAAGTGGACTTCGCTATCTTGTGCTAGCTCGTCCCAGTGGCTGGGCCTTCTATGACATTTCTGTTCGTAGGCTCGCAGTTTTGCGCTCGGGCTTCCTTCAGACCACCCCTCGCGGAGTTGCCCTTGCCGTCGGCTAGTAGTTATCATTGGTTCATGAAAACACAATGTTGGTTCTCCTACAGGGGACTTTCACCCCATAAGTTCATGCCCATGCTGGGCGTACACAATTAGCTCAAGCCGACCGTTTTCCCGTAACTTGGTTTGTGCTTTTCGCTGCGCTCAAATTTAGCACAAACCAAGTTACGGGAAAACGGCGGCTTAGCTAGGTCGTTAGCCATGGACTCTGGAGGGCGAGTTGTGGATTCGACCGATATGGCCGTTGTTGGCTATGACGACATCAGCCTGGCCACCTACAACAACCCGCCCCTCACCACTATTCGGCAGAATATTCACTGGGCTGGCAAGGTATTGGTAGACTCAGTATTGGGTTTGATCAATGGTGAGCAAGTACCTGATACGATGCTCGCCACGGAGCTAGTGGTTCGGAGAAGCAATGGTGCTGAAGAAGCGTAACGGCGCGCTTGGTCGAAACCAACTGACTCTCATTTAAGTTTGCGTGAAAGTGAATGAGAGAGCATTCGCGAGTTCAGCTCACTCGCGATTTGTTGGAAATGGCTTTTGCTAAATCGCTACTTGAGGCACCTAATGCTAACAATGATTTGACCAAGAGATCAATGGAAACACTTGGATCCCCCGCTTCCATCTTTGCGACGCGTGACTGGCTTGACTTTACCCGTTTGGCCAATTCAACCTGACTGAGATTCTCTTTGGCTCTTCGTTTCTTGAGCGATTCACTCAGGCGAATCTTAAGCTCAATGTATGCACTCTCCTCGGCAGAAAGATCCATAAAATCTTCCACAGAGCCAACTTTCCAACCCCGTTTTTCCAACTTCTTTCGCTTACTGGCTTTCATCGTCATACACCTTCATTCGCTGTTTGCACACATCAACTCTCGCCTTTGGTGTCTTCTGCGTTTTTTTCTCAAAGACTTCCAATACAAGAATCGCATCGTCATCGATTCTATACACGATTCGCCATGTTTTAGATTGATCATTAATCCGCAGCTCATGGCACCTTCTCCCTATGGACGGCATTGGACGGGAATGAGGCAGTGACAACGAATTTCCACGCTGCAATAAACGCAGCAAATAACCTGCTTCTATCCGGGCCAGTGCGGAGAATGGTGGTGACTTTACTTCACCATGCATCCAAACCAGAGGCTTATCTTTTGGACTCATACATTGTGAGTATATGTCATATTAGACATATAAGCAACCATGACAGACCCTGTTGACTCTATACAATGAAGATATAGATGAAGACAAAATCCCAGAAGAAGTAACACTATTAATTTCAGAAATAGAATCTGCCGATGCCATTTTATTTTCTACGCCTGAATATAACCACTGCATTCCTGGTGTATTAAAAAATGCAATTGATTGGGCATCAAGACCAGCTTTCGAATCCTCTTTAAAATTTAAGCCTTGTGGTATCCTCAGTGCATCTAAAAGTCCAGTTGGCGGAGCACGCGCACAAGCGAGTTTAAAGAATATATTATCAAGCACTCTTAGCCCTGTTTTTCCTTCAATCGAATATTTACTGCTAAATGCACATGAAGCATTTAGTGCTGAAGCGGTGCTTACAGACCCCGAAGCTAAACGCAGACTTGAAAGATACGTCAACGGCTTTGTAGGGTGGACTGAAAGACAAGTTGAATAATTATTTAGAGGTAGAGTTATGGCAAGATTTTTAGACACGTCAGAATCTAGAGGAACAGCAGAACAAGGATGGTTATATAGTCGCCATACTTTTAGTTTTGCTAGCTACCATAACCCTGAAAGAATGGGGTTTGGGTTACTTCGCGTCATTAATGATGACATCGTAGCCCCTTCCATGGGGTTTGGCACTCATCCACATGAAAACATGGAGATTATTTCTATTCCATTATCTGGCTCTTTGAAACATGAAGATAGCATGGGCAATCAACATATTATCAGTGCAGGCGAAGTTCAGGCTATGTCCGCTGGTACAGGGATTACACATTCTGAGTACAATAACTCTGAAAGAGATGAAGTTAATTTTTTACAAATATGGGTTGTACCTAAAATAACGGGCATCCCACCTAGATATGACCAGAGAGAAATCGACACCGAAAACATAAGCAACACCTTTATTCCTATAGTTGCCCCATTAGGAACAGATTGCGTCGTAAATATCAATCAAGATGCTTATTTTTCAATTGCCATTATTGATGCAAATACTACTATTGAGTATAAAAAAACAAATAAAGATTCAGGAGTTTATTTTTTTCTCATTACTGGAAGTATTAATATTGGCGATACATCATTATCTAAAAGAGATGGTGTAGGCATAACTGACGAAAACAATATTGAAATATTTGCTTCAGAGAAATCCAGAGTATTATGCATGGAAGTACCCATGGCATGATGGTAAAAAAACATAACAAGGCAAATGCACTCGGGCGGCAAAAAGCGCCGCTCATTCGTCGCTCTACTTTTTGCCGCCGGTGATTTTCGGCGTTATGTGTTTCGAGCAAACTAACCCGTGATGGATTGGAAAATATTTTTAACTGTTTTTGGGGCAGTGTTTGTTGCAGAACTAGGCGACAAAACACAGCTTGCAAAGGACTAAAGGACACCCATTCCAGAGAACGTTCTCTTCCTCTCTACTCTAGCCGGATGGGTGTCCTATGCATCGCACTATTGTCACGGAGGCATGGGATGGCTAAGGACAAAAAAGACGAACACACCATTGATATATTTACTGGTCAGACCGAAGCCGAAAAAAAGTAAAAACAATAATTAACCAACAATAATTAACCGTTGCACAATGGTAAACACTGAGCTAAAATTACCACCGTGATAAAGAGTTTTAGACACAAGGGGCTGGAAAAATTCTTTACCACTGGCAACGCTGCCGGTATCCAGCAGGCTCATAAAGTCAGACTGGAAGAGCGCCTAACGGCACTCCACACCGCTTTCAGTGTCACGGATATGGATATCCCAGGCTGGCGCTTACACGCCCTCAAAGGAGACCGTGACGGACAATGGGCGATCAATGTTAGCGGCAATCGGCGAGTTGTTTTTGAGTTTGAAAATGGCCACGCCTATGTCGTGAATTATGAGGACTATCACTGATGAGCATCGCACAACATAACCCCATGCACCCAGGGGCGTTTATCAAACGGGTATATCTGGAGCCTAATAATATTGGCTCCAATGCGCTGGCTCGCCAGCTAAAAGTCAGTACCGGCCTTATGAGCCGTTTGGTTAATGAGAAAACCGGCCTTTCCTCCCAAATGGCCCTCAAGCTGTCCAAGGTACTGGGCCGCTCGCCGGAAAGCTGGTTGCTGATGCAGGACAATTACGACTTGTGGCAGGCGAAGAAAGTGATTGATCTGGATGAGTACCAGCCGCTAAAGCGGGTCTCTGCCTGACGGAAGGTTTCACCAGACCACCCTCGGACGGCGGCAAGCGTCCGAGGGTGTATCAAAACAACAACTGGAGTGTTGAAAGGAAAAACTAAAGGACACCCATTCTTCAGAAGATAATAAAAAATAAGGTATTTCCACTCTGCCGAATGGGTGTCCTATACACGCTTTTCCACTCTGCCGAATGGGTGTCCTATACACGCTATACATTTCGAGGGGAGGCTATCGCTGTTTTGAAAAGTAATGAGCCCTGTTTTTATGCTGTTCCCCCTAAGCTTTATGAGTCTATGCTTGAGGCGATGGAAGACCTTGCTTTGCTGATGCAGGCAAATGCTCGAATGAATGATGGAAAAGAGCTCATAGAAGTAAATCTGGATGACCTATAGATTAAAATTTCATCCCGACGCATTAGATGAGTGGAATGACCTTTCGGGCACTGATAAAAATTACTTCAATAAGAAACTGGAGCAGCGTCTGGAAAATCCCCACTTGCCAGGATCCAGGCTTTCTGGTGGTCACAATTTATATAAGATCACAAGGAAACGACCGCCCCTTCGTTTAACTTATCATGCTAACGACACGGATTTAATTGCCATCGCACTCAGCGTGGGCAAAAGGGATGGTGATCTCTACAAAGAAATGATTGCCCGATATGCAGACGAAAATTCATAACAAACACATGCAGCCGGACAAATTGCTACGCTAGGTTTCGCAATTTTCCGGCGATACTGGGCGTTATGTGCTAATTTTATGCAATAGACTTCTGAGGATGAAAAAATGAGAGCATTAATTTGGTTAATACTGATGACTTTGTTTGTGCCGTTGGTTTCTGCTGAAGAGATCGAAACAGCTATTGTATCCAATACCCTAGTCAAGTCGACGCATAGCTGGGATGGAAGTCAGCTTCCGTCATATCCAGATGGTCAGCCAGAAGTGACGATATTAAAAATAACTATCCCGGCCGGGGTCAAGTTACCACTTCATCAGCACCCGTTCATTAATGCAGGAGTATTAACAAAAGGTGAGTTGACGGTAGTCACTAAAACAGGTGAGAAACTGCTCATGTCGGCAGGTGACACCATTGTTGAAATAGTAAATAAATGGCATTTTGGTGAGAACAGTGGAAGCGTACCCGCAGAAATTATAGTGTTTTATGCTGGTATCAAAGGGCAACCAATTACAGTTAGGTAGTTCGCACATAACAGGCAATTCTAGAATACTAAGGGACACCCAATCGACCCCATGATGGGGTCGATTTGGAAACACCAATAAGCTATTATCAGAAACTCATACAGGCAGCCTGATTTGTCTCATAGGTATTGAACCCGGACAAACCATGAACATCGGCATTCTCGCCGCTTTTCTGAGCCTGACTTTTCAAGCACTCTTGACACAGGTCAGGTTTCATATGCTGCCAAAAGTACCTTCGCTACCCCTTGTATTACTTGTGCTATGCATAGCAGCAGCAGGCTCTATGAGTGCGGAACAATCAGAATCTGCGTCAGCGAGTCGTCCGAACATAGTGCTCATTCTGGCGGATGATCTTGGTTTCACCGATATATCACCTTTTGGTAGTGAAATTAGCACGCCCAATATCGCTGCACTTGCCCGGACTGGCGTTTCTTTTACTAATTACCACACTGCCGGGAGTTGTGCTCCGGCCAGAGCCATGCTCTTGACAGGCGTCGACAGTCACAGAAACGGTGTACCAAATATTCCTGAAGCACTGCCACCCGAACAGCAAAATCACGAAAATTACCTCGGCGTGCTTAATGATAAAGTCGTCACCCTATCAACTCTTTTACGTGAGCAGGGCTATCACACCTACATGACAGGGAAATGGCATTTGGGCCACACCCCTGGGTTGCTACCCTCGGCTCGCGGCTTCGAACGCACTATCGCTATGGCTGACACTGGAGCAGACAATTGGGAGCAACGACCTTATCTGCCCATCTATGAAAGAGCTAATTGGTATGCGGATGGTGAGGTTCACACATTGCCAGATGACTTCTATTCGTCCAAATACTTTGTCGACAAAACGATCGATTTTATAGGTGGGAATGTCGAAGATGGGAATCCATTTTTTGCGTATCTGCCTTTTCAGGCAGTGCATATGCCAGTGCAGGCGCCTCGTGAATTCTCGGACAAATATGCAGGCGTATACGATGAAGGCTGGGCTGTCATGAGGGAAAAGAGACGGGTAGCCGCTGAAGCAGCCGGTGTAATTCCCGCCGGTACCGAAGCGATTGTGACTCCCGGCACGCTTGAATGGGATAGTTTGAGCGAGCAACAGAAACGCCACCACGCAAGACGCATGGAAGTTTATGCAGGCATGGTTGATGCCATGGACATGCACATTGGTCGCCTGATGGACTACTTGAGGAATATTGGTGAATTTGACAATACGGTCTTTATTTTCACTTCTGACAACGGCGCTGAAGGATCAAATCTAATTAGTGTTGATGAAACATCGCTACTGGAAAACTGGTTCGATAGAGTAGGTTATAACGCTGATTATGACACGTTAGGCGAGAGAGGTTCGTTTAACGCCATAGGACCGAACAATGCAACTATTGCGGCGTCTCCTCTTGCCTATTATAAATTCTACGCAAGCGAAGGTGGGTTGAGAGTGCCACTGGTTGTTTCTGGCCCAGGAATAAATAGAAGCAACGAGATGACAGATGAGTTCGTTTTCGTAACAGATTTAACACCAACCTTACTCAGTTTGGCTGGTGTCGATAAGCACGCTGGCAGTTGGAATGGTACTACCAGGGAGCGGATAACAGGCAAGGACTTTTCCGATTTTTTATCTGGAGATACCGACAATATCCACACCGATTCTACTGCAATCGGATATGAACTTGGCGGCAATCGTGCGCTCTTTAAAGGTGACTACAAAATAGTATTTAATCGCAGCGCTAGCGACGATCAAGCATGGTACTTGTTCAATATTAAAACTGATCCTGGTGAAAGCAACGATCTTTCAACAGTGGAAGCAGAGCGATTCGCTGAGATGCTTTCCGACTACGAGGAATATGCCAAGAGTAATAATGTCTTGCCCATGCCAGAAGACTATGACCAACGGCGAGAAATTTTTCGAGGTGTCCTTAATTAGCTCCGAATCAGCGCTAATTTACCCACAAGAATATTTGGCAGAACGAGGTAAAAATGAAGAAACTTCATAAACTCCTGGCTGTTATATCCGGCTTTCTATTGGTACTGATTGCTGCGAACCCTTCGTTTGCACAAGGGCAGTTTAATGGCGTAGAGCTGTCAATTGTGCCCGTCGCTGGAAATGTCTACATGGTGCAACGCCCAGGTGGTGGCGGTAATATCGGCGTCTTTGTCGGATCAGAAGGTGTACTCTTGGTAGATTCCTTATTCGCGCCATTGTCGGACAAGCTGGTAGCGACTGTAAAGCAAGTGACGGATGAAGAGATTCGATTCCTGATAAACACCCATATTCATATCGATCACGTTGGTGGCAATCAGAATCTGGCTGAGAGGGGCGTACTGATCTTCGCTCATGACAACACCCGGCTGCGTTTTTTAGAAGAGAGAAGCCGTTTTCCTAGAGCTGGAGGCAGTTTTGTTCCACAACCACCGGTAGCTGCCAGACCCATAGTAAGCTTCAACGATACCATTAGCTTTCATCTAAACGGTGAGGAAGTTCAAGCCTTTTTGGCCCCTCCCGCTCACACCGATGGCGATACCTTTGTTTACTTTCCCGAATCCGACGTACTTCATCTAGGCGATGTTTACCGCACCACCAGTTACCCGATTATCGACCAGTACAACGGGGGGACGCTTAGGGGAACCATTGCAGCGCTGGATAAGGCCATAGATATTGCTGGCCCTAATACGAAGCTTATACCAGGCCATGGCCTCGAAGTAGTCGGTCGTGACGAGTTAATAGAGTTTCGCACGATGATTCTCGATATTAGTGACCAGGTAATTACGATGATACGAGATGGGAAAAAGCTGGATGAAGTAATGGCTGCCCGACCGACTGCGGCCTACGATGCAAAATGGAGCGACGATCCAGGTTGGGGCGCGGAAGACTTTGTTCCCATAGTGTACTACGAGCTGGGAGGTTCTGGTCGCCTGGCTGACCGTTAGCCGCACTCACCTTGATGGGTAGAGAGCGCCTTTAGGCTGACTAACGGTTTGTATGCCGCTGTTGGGGAGAGTTGAAGAAAATCAGGCATGGCTATTCAACTCCTCTAAACCCGCGTTTATCGTATTTTCTCACCGACAGAGTTACTTCTGCGGGCAAATCAGAAATTTTTCTCCCGTCCGTTTCGCATAGTATCGCTGAACTGTTTCCGCTTGCAGTGCTGCGGAAAGAGAGATTTCATTTGTGTAATGGCTGGCGAAATTTGTCTTCAACTCCTTTGCTACACGGCTACGCAAACGCCCTGCTACTTCCATTCCGGCTTTAGCGAGAAAGTTCGGTAACAACCAACCGCCAACACCCCATGCCATTCCGTAACCTCGGTTTAGAGTTGTCGCAGAAGTATCGAGGCCACCGTAGAGATACACTTGCTTATGTTTGACGGAGCCATAAATGCTGTAGGCCCTCGGCGTTCGAGCAGCAGCGGCTTCCATGCAGGACAAGATGCTGGACGCTAATGTGCCGCCTCCAGTCGCATCGAACGCCAAACTAGCACCTGCCGCATGAACGGCATCTGTTAGTTCCGCCATGAAATTAGCAGAGCTACTATCGACTACATATTTTGCGCCCATGTCTCGCAACAAGGTAGCTTGTTCCTCTTTTCGAACGATATTTACCAACTCAACACCATCTGCCTGACAAATTCGATTGAGCATTTGACCAAGGTTTGAAGCAGCGGCCGTATGGACAAGCGCAGAGTGGCCTTCCATGCTCATAGTTTCTAACATACAAAGCGCGGTTAAGGGATTCACGAAGCACGATGCGCCATCTTTCGCCGTATGCCCATCTAACAATGGCAAACATAAGGCCGCATCGACGCAGCGGTACTCGCCGTACATACCTCCTCCCATCACGGCGACAATTCTCCCATCGAGACTTTTTGCCAATTCACTGTCACCAGTCGCAACCACCCTGCCTGCACCTTCGTTACCTACCGGAAGAGTTTGGCCCAGTCTTGCTTTCATTACACCTAAACCTTGCTCGGAGACAGGTGCAGTCAAGACGGTATCCGTGCCGATGCCAAATGATTTGGCTTCACTCATATTCGCCCAGCCAAACATAACACCCTGGTCCGAAGGATTGATTGGTGTTGCCTCAATTCTTACCAGGACTTGATTAGTTTCAGGCTTCGGTGTTTCTTTTTCGATTAATTCGAGACGCAGTTCTCCGGCCTCTGTCACGGTTGAGAACATTTGAAGATAAGTGGAATTAACTGACATTTGGTACTCCTGGTTGGTGAATCTTGTTTTCGATATCTCTAATGCCCAAATTATAAACCATGCGGCTAATCAGAACACAGCGGTCAATATAGCAGTCATCGCAACATCACCGGTAGTGATTAGAAGCCGAATGGAGAGAAACTGAACGCCTCGACCGCCAGAAAGGATGCCGCTTTCGGTTTGCCTCGTGCCCTCCGGCGTAACATTCGAGGAGCTCTGGCAAAGGGCAGGAAAACAAGCTGATTTGGCGATGCCTAAAGAATACCCGGCGAATATAACTGAACAACTTCGCTTAATGCTTGACGCACACAGTAGTTAGCGCCTCAGCCGGTGGAACCGATAGGGAGATTTGAGATATAGCAACAATCTGCAGGGATGTATTTCCAGCGAAGACATGCCAAACTATCAGTGTGGAAATCTCAACAAGTGTTGCCTTCATTTCAGGAGTTGGAAATGTATTTATCAAGAAAGTATTTACTGAGCTTAGTGGTCAGTTTCACAATAGTCGCCCTGCCTCTCATCAGCGGAACCGTGGCAGCAGCGGCAGCGGATGTCGCTGCCGCATTGCTGCATCCCGACCGCCCCAGCGAAGACGCAGCCAGAGATGCCACCCGCAAACCTGTCGAGGTACTTGAGTTTGCTGGCCTTGAGTCCGGCATGGACGTTCTGGAATTGGAAGCAGGCAGTGGCTACTACACCGAAATACTAAGCCGTTCTGTTGGCGCCAGCGGTAGCGTTATCCTGCAACACCCTTCTGGACTGATGGGATTTGTAGGCGATGGAATAGATTTACGTACAGAAAATAACAGGCTTCCCAATGTACGGGTCAGTATTACCGATTTCGATGCACTGGACGTTGCTGATAATTCTATCGACATGGTGACCTGGATTCAGGGTCCCCATGAACTGGGCTTTGCACCTGATGGTAATAGCCTGGGCGACCCCGCCGGCGCTTTTCGAGAGATTGCGCGAGTATTAAAACCCGGCGGCATACTCGTCGCGTCGGATCATATTGCTGCGGACGGCGCGGGCCTTGAAGCAGGAGGCACATTACATCGCATTGAGGAAGGGGTGGTGACACAAATGGCAGCAGCAGCCGGATTAAGCGTGGCAGGCAGCTCCGAGTTACTTAAAAACCCGGCTGACCCTCTAACGGATGGTGTATTTGCACCAACTATACGAGGTAAGACCAGTCAATTTCTCGTGTTGTATAGAAAATAGTAAGAGGATAAATGAGACCAGGCAGGGTCGTCTCATTGTGCGTCCTTAGCCATGACAGTATTTGTCACATAAATTGAATGATGAGTATTTTATTCTAATTGGAGAGTCAATCTCACTGCCTATGGAACACCCTTCTCAATAGCTCGATTGATTCACTGTGTCCATGTGTCCATCTTCAATCAGGCAAGTTCATGCACACATAGGACGCCATTGTCTTGACTAAAGTTAACCAGGCTGAAATGACAGAATTTTTCTCCAGAGAGTTCCCTCAGGCGAATTTTGTACTTGAGGCTTTCGGGGAAGAGTCAGTGACTGTTAGATACAAGATCGGGTTAAAAGACTTGCGCCCTGGTGGAACTGTCTCCGGCCCGACAATGATGTCGCTTGCAGACTGTGCGATCTATGTTGCAATTCTCAGAGAAATCGGCTTGGTTGGTTTGGCTGTTACCACCAGCCTGAATATCAATTTCTTGCGCAAACCAGTGGCCGATAAGGACATCCTGGGCGTGTGTACAATGCTGAAACTTGGAAAATCATTGGCGGTAGCTGAGGTAAGCATTTATTCCGAAGGCGATGACCAAGCTGTAGCTCATTCCGTCGGCACTTATTCGATTCCTCCCAGCCGGTAAGCCATCATCTAGCCCGTCTGTTCGGAGGCACTTCTGACATAGTCGAAACGGAGCACTCAAGTTCTCAAACGGCGTTGCGAAACTACTGTATCCCCGGCTTAAGCCTGGGAGTGTGTCGGACTTAACACTGTGCTACTGCGAATCTTTTCCTCGTGACGAAGCCCTGAATCCGGCAAGCTCCTAGGCTACTGTTAAAGCCTGTTCGATGTCTGCCAAAATATCGTCGATATGTTCTATTCCTATACAAAGGCGAAGCATTTCTGGCAGCACCCCCGCCGTTGCCTGCTCCTCTTCGCTTAGCTGGCGATGTGTTGTGGAAGCTGGGTGACAGGCTAGAGATTTGGCATCACCTATGTTCACCAGTCGCTTGATCATAGTGAGCCTGTCGTAGAACCTGACACCAGCATCGAAACCACCTTTAATGCCAAAGGTGAGTAGTGATGCAGGGACACCTTGGCAATATTTTTGCGCCAGGTCGAAATCTGCGTCACCTTCTATCCCTCCAAACTTAAGCCAAGCTACTTTTTCATGGCCGGATAAATAGTTGGCGACCGCCACCGCGTTCTCACAATGCCTTTCCATGCGCAGGCTAAGAGTTTCAAGCCCTTGCAAGATCAAGAAAGCATTCATTGGAGATAAAGCGGAGCCGGTATTACGCAGAGGAACGGTACGCGCTCTGCCGATATACGCAGCCGGGCCCAGCGCCTCGGTATAGACAATTCCATGATAAGACGGCTCAGGCTTGTTCAAGCCCGGATAGCGAGTTTTATGTTCTAACCAGGGGAACCTGCCCGAATCGATGATGATCCCGCCTATAGACGTACCATGGCCACCTATATACTTAGTCAGTGAATGCACCACGATGTCCGCACCGAACTCAATTGGATTGCACAGTGCAGGTGTTGCCACGGTATTGTCCACGATAACCGCCACGCCATGATTATGAGCAGCGGCACACACTGGTTCCAAATCGATAATATTCCCGGCCGGGTTACCAATAGTCTCGCAATACACGGCTTTAGTGTTGTCATCGATCAATTTTTCGATTGCTTCAGCAGAATCATCTTCGGCGAATCGAACTTGTATGCCCTGGCTTGGAAGCATGTGAGCGAAAAGCGTGTAGGTACCGCCATACAATTGTGGAGTAGATACAATATTGTCACCACTTCTTGCAATATTAAGAATAGCGTAATTAATGGCCGCCATTCCTGATGCCACTGCCAGGGCGGCTACTCCACCCTCCATCGCAGCCATTCGCTGCTCCAACACATCGTTTGTTGGATTCATTATTCTGGTGTAAATATTACCGGGTACAGCCAGATCGAATAAGTCAGCACCGTGCTGGGCATTGTCAAATTCGTAGGCAACAGTCTGATAGATGGGAACAGCTACGGACTTGGTTGTTGGGTCTGGTTCATAACCGGCGTGTATGGCGAGGGTTTCTTTTTTCATTGCTTATGTACCTTAGCTGCTGGAGTATGGGATAGTGTGATCGAATCACCCAATGAGAGAGCAAATACCGTATGGACTATTACCACGGAGAATATTGTTACAGTAGCCAGAGCCAGATCAATTCCTGAAGACGGAATAGAACCAGACTGCAAATATGATTGTACATCTTATTCTGCGTTGCAGGCTTCTGTGGTGCCGAAATTTCTAAATAGCGTCATCTCCGGGTCCACTCGCAGCAACGCATCAGAGGCTAGTGGGAAAAACTCGCCATCGGCACTGACTGTATGGCGAGTGGACAAACCATCGTGAGTTACCACTATCGGTATATCCAGTTTTATTGAAGAATTTTCTGGCCAATAAAATTTCACACCCGTCTCCGTTCTTTCTTCACCAAGGGTTGGCGCTTCACTTGTTCGCAGATAAGAATCGAAGAACCAATTTAGATCTTCCCCATATTCCTCGCTTGTAATTCTCGTAAAATCCTCACTGCTGCGACGTGTTGGCTTGATTGGGTAAGTCAAAGACCAGGGATCTGGCGTGTCGTAAATTAGCCTTCTGATAGAACGCCAAAACACATCCTCTCCCACCAGGCCTCGCAAAGTATGCAGAACCCAGCTTCCTTTATAGTAGGGGTCATTGGAATCAAAATAGTCCAGAGATACTTCCTTATCAGGCAGGATGGGCTTGCAGTTGGCCATGCTGTTATAGAAGTCCCACATATAGCTCCAATAGCCTGCTTCGCCAATGACCTGCTGTGCATACACCGGTTGCATGTAATTGGCAAAACCCTCATGCAGCCAAAAGTCTCTACTACCTGACTGAGTCATCAAATTTCCAAACCATTCGTGGGAAAATTCGTGCTGCATTAGCCAGTCGAATCCATGGGGATCTAAAGTGAATCCGTTGCCATAGCCGTTCATGGTTTGATGTTCCATGCCAAGATACGGAATTTCTACGATGCCGATCTTTTCTTCTCCCCAGGGATACGGACCCAACATGCGTTCTAAAAATTCGAGTTGATTCATGAAATCATCACGAATCAATTTTTCTATTTTTGTCCTGTCAGTTGAAACGTGATAGAAAATAACCGGAATAGAGGATTCACCGGTTAGCGCATTTTGGTATTGTAGTTCGTACTTTTGAAAAGGACCGATATTGATTGCAAGATGATAGGCGGAAATGGGATTGCTGGTTTTCCAGTGAAATGTCGTCAAATCGCCATTTACCTGCTCTGCTATGAGCTTACCATTCATCACCGCCACAAGACTTGATGGCACGGTAATCAGCATGTCAGCACCAAGTTCCGGTTTATCCGATATATGGTCTTTGCAAGGCCAATAGAGGTCGCAACCCCGGCCTTGCACTGCCGTGGCTATCCAATGCTCACCGGCTTCAGTGCGGGCCCAAACGAAACCCCCATCCCAGGGTGGGTTCTCCGCTCGGTACGGTCTGCCGTTATATAGAATCGACGTAGTGAATTCGGCACCTCGCTCCAGCATTGAATCCAGCAACAATAACTTCCCGCCTGATGTTTGGTGTGTAACGGCGAGCCCGTTCACGGTAGCGCGTATCACCTCAAACCGAGGATCAAGGTCGAGCTCTATCGCAGACAACTGTTCCAGGGCAAGGGCTTTCATAGTCACCTTCCCTTCAATGAATTTTCGATCCGGATCGACTTTTAGCTCAAGCTGGTAATGTTTCACGTCGTATCTTGCTTGCCGATCGGAAAGTACTCCACTAGAAACAGCCGTTTGCGGATGCAGGGGAGTGTTGATTCCTCTACAGTCAAGCAAGAACGTCAGTACCGCCAGAAAGAAAAAATTTTTGAAAACTACGCAGGGTCCAGGATTCATTTGTGATGCTCTCGGTAGTTGGCGAGCCAGGTTTGCCGCAAAATCGCACTCACTCGGTAGCTCGCGCGCTCACCAGACAGCAGGGCCGGGTGGCCAGGTACAGTTTGCACAGTTCCCTTCGCAGTCAATTGCTGGTTCGGTAACCCGATGGGGTGTATTCTATAGAGCTGGGAAAATCCAACGCCTCAATCCTTGAGTGCCCCACATAGACTGCATCCTCGGCTTCCCGGCTGTTGCCGTAGCTACGCATAAATTCACTCTCGGCGTCACGAGCTGGAATTTGGCCCGTCAAAGCCAGTCGAACTATTTTGGCAACCTCTTCAGGATTATCCCTCTGTGGGTAGTGATCTGCGGTTGGCAGAATCCAGAAACTGCTTTGGGCTTCGCGTTCATCAAGATAAGTAGCCCACACATAATTTGGAATGCGAACAGGATTGATACTATCAGTTAACCCCCAAAGATAGGCAACCGGCACGGGACTTCGAGCCAGGTTTTCCAACCAGCGAGTCTCATTAACAGCTCGCTCTAATAGATATCTTCCCACGTGAAGCAAGGCACTCACGCCGTCGTTAAAGGCGAAGATATCCGAGAAGGCAACTGTTTCTGGATCGCCTTCGGTCAAACGCGGTTGAGCTCTGCGCAAATTGATCATTTGCGGGCCTCTTTCTGCATCGAGGATAGCCAATTGAAAAGGTATCAAGTTTGCTAAAGGCAGAAACATGCCACTATTGGACAGAAAATGATAGTTGATGTGATAACCAGGGCTTGGATTCTCTAAATAATTGCCCAGAAAAGCCAGGCCGATGCTAACGCCCCGGTCATGGGTAAACAATGCAAAATCATCGAAGCCTACAACTTCTCGCAGGAAATAATCTACAATCTCTGCATTTTCTGCAAGCATATAGGAGAAATTGTCCAGCGGTTTATCTGAAAACCCGGAGCCCGGAAAGTCCAGGGTAGCGATATGATATTCCTCTTCAAGATAAGGAATCATTTTGTAGTAATCGAAACTGGAATTCGGAAAGCCGTGAATGAGTAATAGCCTGGGTTTGGCCTCGTCTCCAAAAGTTCGGTAAAAGACGTTTACCTTAGCGGAATTATTGTCCGCTGTAGTTGATGTCCATTCGAAATAGTCACCGCCTTGATACCAGTCTTCGGCTAGTTGCGAATAAAAGACAAAGTCATCATCTTGAGCGATCAAGAGTTGAGTGTTGCCTGACAATAAAAGCAGGACAAATATTTTACGCAGTGTAATCATTTTTCAGGTTCTCTAAATATGCTATGGTCAAATCAGGAAGCAATGCACAACAGCAAATGTCACAGCAGCAACAACAAGGATATTTCCATGAACTTCGTGCCTGGCACAATAATTACGAAACAATAATTACGAAGAAAGTTCTTCGATATTCCCGTGATTAGTAGTGTACAGTTTTCTCTAACGCCCGTTTCAACCAGAAGCCCTGCAACGAGAGTCCAGACATAGTAGTGCCTATCGTGCCAACTGATCAAGCTGTAGAGGAGGTGGGCCTCTCTCTGTTGGCAGCGCTGACACTCTGCTACCTGATCAACCTGGAATGGTGACTAAACGCAAAGGCTGTCGTTGTCGATAAGTCAGACTTCGCCACAGCCATTCCGCCGGACCAAAACGGAAAAAGCGCAACCAAAGTAAACTGAAGATGACCTGAAAAAACCAGACCCCCAATACAACAAGATAAGCCTGATAACGCTGTAACTCGCCGAACAAGCCAAGACCAAAGCCCATGAAGATGAAATTACAGATAACCGATTGAGCCAGGTAATTTGTCAACGCCATCTGCCCCACTGCTGACCAGGCTGATCGCAAGAAGGAAAACAGGCCCAATTTACACACCGCCATGATCAAACCGATATAGCCAACAGCGAGAGATAGACGACTGATATCATAAGTAGGCCTAAACCCTGCTGCCCAATAAATTTGATACCCGCTGTCGATATAGGTAGTCGTTTCAAGAATATTCAGTGGTAGGCCTATTCCTAAACCAAGCACAGCAAGACGCAGGTAGACACGTAAATCCTTCGACGCATCCAGTAGCCCCCATTTCAGGAATGCCATACCTAACAACATCATCGCCAGCACATCCCATAGTGTATTTACAAGCAGCACTACGGTTTGAAGCAGCAGGTTAATTGGTGCTATGGCTTTCATGTTTTCAATATAGCCCAACTTCTTCGTTTTATAGTCCTGTTCAATTTGTTCTGGCGAGGCAAATTGATTCTGCAAATACGTATTCCAATCTACAAGCAGTTGTTCTTGTTCCGGGCTTAGAACTGTTTCTGGTGGCAGATCTTCAACAGCAGCGACAGCGCTACGGGCGCTTCTTGCCTCCATGTGTGAAGAAGTATGCAGAAGCCCCAGTAACAAAAATGTCGCGACACTGTATTTGGTTAAATCGGCGGCAGATAAATTTCTGAAAAAGTACAAGAGCAAACCAGCAACACCATAGGAGTATAGGATGTCTCCGGCCCAAACGAAAATGTAGGCATTTACTAAACCAAAACAGAGTAGTAAAACTGTGCGACGATAGAATAATTTTCTTAGAAGTTCCGAATCAGAACCAGGCTTGGCAAGGAAGATCAACATCCCGGCACCAAATAGCATGGAAAATATGGCGCGCATACTGCCTTCAACCAACACATCCATTGAGGCAAAAACTGCTAAGTTTAGCCCTTCGGTTGCGCCATCGACAGTTGGATCCGAATAGGCAGCAAAGGGAAACGCGAAGACCAGGATATTCATCAACAAGATGCCGCACAGAGCAAAACCTCTGAGGGTGTCTATAGACTGAATTCTGGCTTTCTTAGTGACTGGAACTGTGGCGGGGTCTGGGATCACCTATACAGCATAGATAGTTATTCCTCAACAATCAATTAACCAGGTGAAGCCTCTCTCTGTCAGCCCTGGGTCGGTTTGATAATTTTCGTTAAGTTGTTAAGTTATGAGTGTCCCCTACTTCCATATGACTGTCAGGAATTGAGAATGAAGAAGTTACTACGCAAGTAGAAGACTTTGTTGACAAATTAATCAATCATGATGATGTTGAAACACTATCATCATATTTCCCAATGCTGGCATTAGCCTCAGTCGCTATAGTTATATTTGAGTTATGGAAAAGATACAAAGCTGGTCAATTATCATATTCTCGTTTTAAGTTGCTCGCTGGAATGGCTGTCGGTAAAAAACCATAAAGATAGGAGCGCTTGTTGCGCTATTAAGCATTCCAGGTATCAACGTCATCGTTTGTGCTGCATTGGTTGCACAGCTTATCTATTCAACAACTGAATTGACATCTGGCCATCTGGATAAAATCCAAATCACTACACCTCAAGGTGCAATTGCTTAGGTTGGGTGATATTGAAATATAACAATCACCTACACTCGGATAGCAAAAAGCGCCGCTCCTTCATCGCTCTGCTTTTTGCTGCCGGTGATACGAGGCGTTAGATGAAACCAACCCCAAAGTGAGGTGGAAATGAGAAAGTTATTTTTGGTAGCTTTATTGAGTTTAATTTCGGGATATGTTTCTCAGCGCCCGAGTTAAAAGGCAGCCCGCAGGAGCTTAGAGGGTTTCTCCACCCAACTGATAAAGTTGTCACCATCAACGGCGAGGCTGAAGAAAAGGCTTATTCTGATAAAGCAATAGTTAGCGTGGTAATAACCGCAGAAAGTAAGTTGCTCTCACAATCCATATCGATCAATAGCGAACTACGAGAGAAAATCACCTCTCTCTCATCAGTTCTGGAATTGATCACCGTGCATCGGCTTTATGGGCCACAATTTCGGTGGCATCGATGTCCAGCGTCACTTTTTTACGAAGGTACTTTTTTACAGCAGCGCAGAGCTGACTGCAACAGGGCTTGATTAACCTTGCACCCCAGGGCACCCTCTCTTGATGCTGTGCATCAATTTACCTTGACCCAGGTATCCTGGGTCTGTGGTTGCGCGCCCACTCGCCTCAGCCAATCGCCAAGCGTGGTCGTCTGGGGAAGTTTCTTCAGAGCCAACACCCTGCGCAGTGCCTCATCATCCTGAAGGTGGCGAATATCATCCAGATGAAAGCTGCCTTCATGCTGCATCAGGATGAGGGTCTCAACGAATTCAGAGGGTCGCTACCCAGGATTACTTTTAGGTTGGGGAAAGTGCTTGCATACAGCTCCCAGTTTCCCTAGAATTCCTCCTCTTTTTGCCTGCGGCTAACTCCGCAGCTACATAACTCCTTGTCTTACCACGTACAACATGTTCGATGGAAGGCATTAACCCAGAAGGAGTCTCTATGAGACACTACGAAGTCGTATTCCTGGTGCATCCCGATCAATCTGAGCAGGTTCCGGGAATGATTGAGCGCTATACTCAGTTGATGGCCGATAGCGGTGGTAAAATTCACCGACTGGAAGACTGGGGCAGGCGCCAACTCGCCTACCCGATTAACAAGATTCACAAAGCACACTACGTGATGATGAATATCGAATGTGGTGGTGAAGCTTTGCAAGAATTAGCTACTCTATTTCGCTTCAACGATGCAGTTCTGCGAAATTTGCTCATCAAAGCCAAAGCAGCTGTCACTGAGGAATCTCTGATTCTAAAGGGTGAACGTGAAGGCAAAGAGCGTAAGCTGCGAGCCGAGCAGAAGCGCAGAATGGAGGAACAAGCGGCGGTGGTGGCGGCCGCGTCTGCGAAACAAGCGATAGAAGAAGTCGCAGCCGAGATAAACGAAGCAGACGAGGAGCTTGCGGACGCAGTGGCTGACGAAGTCACCATTGCCGAAGAGACGGAAGCAGCCGTTGAAGAAGCAATAGAGGAAGCAACAGAAGAAGCGCCGGAAGCTGAAGAAGAGAAGTAAAACTGATCTCCTCAAAATCTAAGCCATTCCTGGACAGAACAGAAACTGACAGACAGGATAGATAGACAGATAGATGGACACATAGGATAAAATTATGGCTCGTTATTTTCGCCGGCGCAAGTTCTGCAAATTTACCGCCGAAGGCACAGTAGAAATAGATTACAAAGATCTGGAAACCCTGAAAGCCTATATTTCTGAAACGGGCAAGATTGTCCCCAGCAGAATCACTGGCACTAAGGCTCGCTATCAGCGCCAACTGGCTACAGCTATTAAACGTGCAAGATACCTGGCTCTGATCCCTTACACGGACAGTCATCAGGTTTAAAAGGTTATAAGCATGCGCGGCCTTGCTGAATTCGTAATGAAAGGACGCAAACAGGCCATAATAGCAGTGCTACTGCTAGGTCTAATACCGCTTGTTAATTTACTTAGCCCGGTAATCGTAGGCTTGGTGATGTTACGCAAGGGGATGCAGGAAGCCTTGTATGTTCTGACCTGGGCTATTCTGCCAATAGGTGGATGGGCCATGGCAGGGGATCCCGTACCGCTGATTATGCTATTGGGCATAACAGGTTTGGCAGGGCTGTTGAGAGCATCAGAGTCTTGGGAATTTACCCTGCTGGCGGCAATCGCCGTTGGTGTTTGTGTAGAGATTTACCTGCGCTTACAGCCCGCTATGTTGGATTTAGTCTTTGTTCAGATGCAGCCCTATTTCGATGCAAATAATATTCAGGGCGAGCAACTAACCGCGCTTCGCGATGTGTTCACAAGCTTCATGGGTGCGGTTTATATGTTTCTCTCACTGATCCTGCTGATGTTGTCTCGCTGGATGCAGGCTGCGTTGTTTAATCCGGGTGGATTTCAAAAAGAATTCCATCTGTTACGGGTGGAGCAGAAAGTAGCGCTGCTATTAGTCGCCTTAATGATGCTGGCGAATTTTGGCATACTCATCCCGTCGAGTTGGATGTTGTATTTGGTTTTACCACTTATATTTTCCGGCTTGGCACTGGCACATGCGGTGGTAGCAGCAAAGAAATTATCGAGCATGTGGTTAGCTGCCTTATACGCGTTAATCATGCTGCCATTGATAGCGGACCTGGTGGTGCTGGTTGCACTATTGGACAGTTGGTACGATTTTAGATCACGCCTGCAAAGACAGGCGTAACTGGTTTTTGAAAGAGTTAAAAATTTAAAACCTGTTGTTCAGTGACAAAAAAGAATTTGAAATGAGGAAGAACCAATGAATGTTATCTTGCTTGAAAAAATGGCCAATCTGGGCGACATCGGCGACACAGCCAATGTGAAATCTGGTTTCGCCCGTAATTTCTTGTTTCCTAAGGGCAAGGCGATTCCAGCCTCTAAAAGCAATTTGGCTGACTTCGAAGGCCGCAGGGCAGAGTTGATGGCTGCACACGATAAAAACGTGGCAACTGCTCAGAAGCGTCAAGCTATGGTGGATGGCGCCAAAGTTAACATTCAGGTTAACGCCAGTGACGAAGGAAAACTATTTGGCAGTGTCGGCACTAAAGATATCGCCCATGCATTGAACGCACAATGCGGGTCTGATATCAGCAAGAGCGAAGTGCTTCTGCCCAATGGCGTCATTCGAGATTTGGGTAGTTACGATATCGTGTTAGCCCTTGGCTATGAGGTCAACGCACAGGTAGTGGCCATCGTGGCAGGACTGGGTTCCGCCGTGAGTGTGAGTGATGACGGTAGTCTGATTGAAGAAATCGATGAAGCTGAGGCGGCAGGGACTGCAAGCGGTGAGTCAGTTGAAGAGATGACAACAGAAGAAGCAGTCAAACAAGATTAAGGCAGATATCCAGCGGGTGAAGAATGCCAGAACAGGCCTTGTTGCTCGATGATTACAGGAGACACAGCTTGGCTGGATGGAATAACCATCGCCTTCCCGGAAGATAGGCCAGAAGCCCCGAAAACACGGGACGCATGTATCAAAGATCACCGAGGGAACTATCCTGCCTGGTGTCAGGATTTTTAGAAATACCAGTGTTAAAAACAGACCATGTCTTTCGATAAGTCACAGAACCGCGAAGTCAGTCATGTCGCCCCTCTCAAGGTGCCGCCTCATTCAGTAGATGCTGAGCAGGCGGTGTTAGGCGGGCTGATGTTAGACAACACAGAGTGGGATAATCTCGTTGACGTGTTGCTAGCTGAGGATTTCTACCGCCCCGAACATCAAATCATCTTTCGGGTCATGTCCCAACAAAGCGAGATCAACAGCCCTATTGACGTGGTGACCCTGGTGGAATCACTCAATAGCTTGAATGAACTAGACAATGCCGGGGGCGTGGACTATCTCAGCGAGTTAACCAGCAATGCCAGGGGCACGGCCAATATCCACGCCTACGCAGAGATCATTAGAGAGCGAGCCATCTTGCGTCGCTTAATTAGTGTAGCGAACGGCATCGCGGACAGTGGCTATAACACTGGTGGCAAGAAGGCCGCAGTGGTTCTGGATGAAGCAGAGCAGCAAGTCTTCAATATCGCTGATGAACGACCGCAGGGTCAAGGCCCGGTTCATGTCAATCCGCTACTTAGCAAAGCGGTAGAGAGGGTCGATGAACTGGCTGGCATGGATGGTAGCCTGACAGGATTGTCCACCGGTTACACCGAGTTGGATGTCAAGACTTCCGGTTGGCAAAAATCGGACCTGGTCATAGTGGCGGGGCGACCCTCCATGGGCAAGACAGCCTTCGCCATGAACGTGGCAGAACATGCCGTGCTAAACACAGATCAACCGGTGTTAGTGTTTAGTCTGGAAATGCCGGCCCAAAGCCTTATCTTTCGTATGCTGTCTTCTATAGGTCGAATTGATCAGACTAAAATACGTACCGGCAAATTGACCGAGGAGAATTGGCCCGGATTTAATAACGCCGTCACGAAGCTCAAGGACAGGCCCCTGTTCATAGACGACAGTGCCGCCTTAAGTCCAATGGAAATGCGAGCGCGTGCACGCAGAATCGTACGCGAGTACGGCAGCCTCGGCATGGTGGTGGTGGACTATTTACAACTAATGCAGATCAAAGGTTTCGGTGACAACCGCGTAGCTGAAATATCCGAAATATCCAGATCGCTTAAATTATTGGCGCGCGAATTTGAATGTCCTGTTATCGCGCTGTCGCAGTTGAATCGTGGGCTGGAGCAGCGACAGAACAGACGCCCCGTTATGTCCGACCTAAGGGAATCGGGAGCGATAGAACAAGATGCCGACCTTATCTTGTTCATCTACAGAGATGAAGTGTATGACGAAGATTCTCCAGATAAAGGTGTGGCTGAAGTAAATATCGGTAAGCAGCGAAATGGTCCTATAGGCACTGTACGGCTCAGTTTCGTTGGCAAGTACACGCGTTTCGAAAATTATGCCCAGCCCAGGTATGACGACAGCTTTACCCATGTGTAGGCAATCTTGCCTCTGATCGGATTGACCATGACAGATTCTTCAACAAGAGCTTGGGCTAGGATTGATCTGAACGCACTGAAAAAAAACCTGTTCCAAGTCACAGCCCACTGCCCTCAATCAAAAATTGTCCCTGTTATTAAAGCAAACGCCTATGGGCACGGTCTGGAGCAAATCGCGCTGGCGCTGAATGCCGCTCACAGCAAACTTGCCGCTTTTGCTGTTGCCTCATTGGATGAGGCGATGCAGCTACGCGCACTGGGCATAAGTACCCCAATTTTATTGCTGTCTGGATTTCGCAACCGCGAAGAACTGGATCTGTGCCTGAGCCACGGCATAGAGACGGTAGTTCATTCTCATTACCAATTCGAAGAGTTGGATAGATTTCTGCGGAAACAGGTTCTCACCAGAGTGGGCAGAATATGGCTTAAGTTTAACAGTGGAATGAACAGGCTTGGTCTTGCTCGTGAACAATGCCTAAGGGTATATCGCGACCTGCATAGACATCCAGAAATCGAAGTTGTTTTTATGTCGCATCTGGCCAGCGCCGATGAGCCAGAACATGAATCGGCGAGGGATTTTACCCAGCGACAGATCGCAGAATTTGATTCATTACGAGAGCGACTGAGCAGCTCCGGTGCGGGTCTTGTCAACTCCAGCCTGGCGGCATCAGCAGCTATTCTCGAACTGCCTCAGACTCACCACCAATTCGTGAGGCCAGGGTTTATGTTGTACGGAGGCTCGCCCTTTAGCAATCGAACCAGTGAGCAGATTGGTTTATTGCCAGTGATGACGCTTAGCTCCAGAATACTCGCGCTCAATGAAGTTGAGGCAGGTGGAACTATAGGGTATGGGGCTACCCATACTTGTCAACACGATACCCGCGTCGGTGTTGTGGCTATTGGATATGCCGATGGTTATCCGCGTTCCGCGAAAAAAGGCACGCCAGTACTGGTAAAGCCTGCAAGCGGAGCGAGACGCACGAGCTTGCTGGGGCGAGTCTCCATGGACATGATCACAATCGACCTCACCGATATGGATGATGTGCATGTGGGAGATGAAGTCGTGTTGTGGGGAGATGGCTTGCCCGCCGATGAAGTAGCTCGCTATGCGGATACGATCTCTTACGAGCTATTCTGTAAGGTCACCAAACGAGTTAGTTTTATCTATAATGATGGCTGATGCGGTATTCATTACAGCAACATCATCAGTCAAGAAGACAAGGAATGTTTTGCTTCCATCAGCAAAGTGCTAATACAGGCAGAATTCACAAATTGAATGAATCCTATGACCAAAAATAAAATCGCATTCGTCTGTACCGACTGCGGAACCGAGCATGGTCAATGGCAGGGCCAGTGCGCGTCCTGTAAAGGCTGGAATACCTTGTCGCAAATTAACCTGGGTAGCAGCAGTTCCCCTGTAACCAAAGTAGATTTCCGCAAGCAGGGTTACTCTGGTGAGCAGTCTATTGTGCAGAACCTCTCTGATATAGATTTGCAATCATTGTCACGCTTTAGCAGCTCGATAGATGAAATGGATCGCGTCCTTGGCGGCGGCCTGGTGCCTGGCTCGGTTGTATTGATAGGGGGAAACCCTGGCGCAGGGAAAAGCACTCTGTTGTTACAGATTATGTGCGTGTTAGCGAATTCAGGTAGACAGGCACTTTACGTTACTGGTGAGGAATCTTTGCAGCAGGTGGGTATGCGCGCCAAGCGTCTGAATTTGCCTGAGCAAAATCTAAAAATGTTAGCAGAAACCAATGTAGAACAAATCTGCAAAGCGGCGCAGAAACACCACCCCGAGTTGCTGGTAGTTGATTCCATACAGGTAATGCATAGCGTCGACGTCGCTTCGACTCCCGGCAGTGTTTCGCAGGTGAGAGAATGTGCAGCCTTCCTTATCCAGTACGCGAAGCAAACCAACACTGTTTTATTTTTGGTCGGTCATATTACTAAAGAAGGGAATTTGGCCGGACCCAAAGTGTTAGAGCACATGATTGATTGTTTCATCATGTTAGAAGGAGGTAATGACAACAAGTATCGAATTCTACGTGGACAGAAGAATCGTTTCGGGGCAGTCAATGAACTGGGCGTGTTTGCCATGACCGGGATCGGTCTTAAAGAAGTAAAAAACCCTTCAGCAATTTTCTTGGCACGTACCGAAGAAGACACACCCGGCTCTCTGGTGATGGTGCTATGGGAAGGTACCCGGCCACTGTTAGTCGAAATTCAAGCCTTGGTCGATGGTAGTCAGTTGGGGAACCCGCGACGCCTGGCAGTCGGATTGGAGCAAAACCGGCTGGCCATGTTGCTCGCAGTACTGCATCGCCATGGTGGTCTTTATATGGCGGATCAGGATGTTTTCGTGAATGTGGTTGGCGGCGTTAAGGTAACAGAAACAAGTGCTGATCTGGCCTTGCTGTTAGCCATTGTTTCCAGCTTTCAAGATAAATCGTTGCCGAAAGATATGGTAGTGTTTGGCGAGGTTGGTTTGGCTGGCGAGATTCGACCGGTACCCGGCGGCCAGGAGCGTTTGCAAGAAGCAGTCAAGCACGGTTTCACGCGAGCCATTGTGCCGAAGGCAAATACGCCGAAGAACAAGATCAACGGCCTGGAAGTCGTCGGTGTTAGCAAAATCGATCAGGCGCTGGAGGCTCCCGGGTTGTTTTAATTAGCTTCCTTGTAAACAATTCTAATCGGGCGCTTTCTCGAAATCTGCCTTAATGGTCCCGGTAGCCAGGTAGTAGTGTAACGCACACCAGCAATTTACCATCACCGTTATCGACATCGCATAGCGCAGGGCGTCTGTCCCAAAAGTCGGTGTCAGGAAATCGCTGACAAATCCGGTGAGCATCGGCCCCAGCCCTAAGCCGATTAAGTTTAACACGAATAACAAAATTGCAGATGCCATCGCCCGCATACGTATGCCAACGAGAAAATGGGTGGAAGCTATGCAAGGGGCTAGATACCAACCACCACAGAAAACCGGTAAGAGGTAGGACAGGGCTGCGCTCACTCCGTTGGGCATAAGCAGAAATGTAATCAATGCAAAGGGAATAGCAAGCACTGTGGAAATAAGAGGGATCCACAGGTACCAGGTCTTGTCGCCGCTCCGGTTCGCTACGCGATCAGACATCCAGCCCCCGAAAAAGGTGCCTGCCAAACCGCCGACACCGGCGATCAAGCCGTAATACCAACCGACATCAATGATCGGCATACCATGTACACGGCCGAGAAATAACGGCATGAAGTTTCCGATGCCATAGCTAACAAAGGCATGCAGTGCGCAAGCAAAGGAAAGATGGCGGAAGGATTTTCTTTCCCAAAGGAATTTCAATACCCGGAAAAAGCCAGGAGGTGCCACGTCTTTTCGTGACTCAGCCATGCCTCTGGGAGGTTCTTTAATTACTATTCTAACAAGCGCTGCGAGAAAGATTCCTGGAATAGCAACCACAACGAACGCTGTTCGCCAGTCCAGGTAGCGTACCAGGTAGGCGCCACCAATTGTGCCTACCAGGATTCCGCCATAGACACCCAAAGAATAGATAGAGAGAGCGGTGGCTCGTTGATTCGCGGGGAAGATATCGGAAACAATGGAGTGGGCCGGAGGCGAACAGCCAGCTTCACCCACTCCCACGCCGAATCGCGCCATAAACAGTTGCGCAAAGTTTTGCGCGGCACCGCAGACAGCCGTCATCACACTCCATATGGTGATTGATATAGCGATGATGTTGCGACGATTGCTGATATCGGCCAGGCGTGCGATAGGAATACCCAGTGTGGTGTAAATAAAAGCGAAAGCCAGGCCAGATAGCATGCCGAACTGACCATCGCTTATCTCAAGGTCATCGATTATGTATTGCGCTAAAACATTAATGACCTGGCGATCTACGAAATTCGAGACATAAGCCGCTGTCAGGATTCCCAGTACCAGGTAGCGATAGTAGGGATTTTGATAGGCCTGGGTAGCGGCAGCCATCTTGGGCGACAAATAGTTTTCAGAAGTCGCCGGGCCGGTTTCAATATTCGCAGTCATTCGCTGTCCTCGGCGTATTATTGTTTTCAGCTGATACTGCCAGTTTTAATTGGTCGCAGGAGTGTTCCATTTAGTCATTGCAAGGCGTGAAAGCACTTATTCCTCTGCTAATCTAAGGATAAGTACCGCACTTAGCTTTGCGCGTTCAACCAAGGAGCTAATTCTTCCCTCTTCCCGATTTGAATGCGCTCCAGTGCCAGCGCTGCCAAGGGAGTCAAGGGTTGGCAGGCCAACCGCCTGCGTCAATGAGCCATCTGTGCCACCGCCAGAATCACCCACTCCTAACTCCTGTCCCAGCAATCGACCAATGGCGATAGTCTTATTCAATAAGTAGTCCGACTCGGGAGTGGCTATCTTTACTGGACGATGCAAATTGGTCCAGCTCTCAGTGCTAAGTTCTCCTGAATCAACCGGGTAACTGTAGACATTGCTGAAGATGTCTTCGAACTGTGCGACGGTGTCCAGGCCTTGCTGTGGTTCCGGATAGCGCAAATCAATCAACGCTTCGGCACAAGGAGCGATAGTATTGCGTGCTTCACCACCACTGACAATGCCAACATTGACTGTGACTCCTGTTTCGTAATCAGTAATGTCTTCTATCTGAACAATCTTGTGCGCGAGTTCTTTGATGGCTGATCTTCCCTGTTCGTGGGCGCCACCAGCGTGGGATGCCTTACCATGAACTACAAAACGGGCTTGTCCCAGACCTTTGCGTTCTCTAGTAAGTCGGTTGTTTCCAGATGATTCATACACCAGACCCCAATCATGAAGTAGCGCCTGCTCTTCCAAATATTTTCGTGAAGATAAAGAGCCCATTTCTTCGTCGCTATTAAGCAGCACAGTTATAGTCTTGTCCTGTAAGCCCCCAAATTCATTCAATGCCTTGAGCGCATAAAGCATAACCACCAGACCACCCTTCATGTCTGATACGCCTGGGCCGTACATATTGTCTCCGGCTCGGCTAAACTCTTGAAAAGGACTGTCAGGAGGGAATACAGTATCCAGGTGCCCCATTAACAATAGCCGTGTTCCACTTCCATTCCGACTGGCCAGCACATGATCCGCCACATCTATATTATAGTCACTGCCGGGGCAGCCAGGCATCTCGATTACATCACCCGGTAAGGTGGAAATTCGAAACCCAAGTTGCCGAAGCTCATTGCTAAATATCGCGGCTAGTTCCTTTACACCGGTTTTGTTAAGACTGCCTGAATTTATGTTGGTAATTCGCTCAAGCAGGACGAGCATATTGTCTTCTTGTGATTCCAGCCACGACGTCAATTCTAATTCGCTGGAACTCAGTGATGGTTCTATGATGTCTTGTCCGTTGGCATTGGTGCCGAAAAGTAGCGAAAAAAGGACGATGAGTGAGTATTTTTTTAGCCCTTGCATGGTATCTGGTTTGCTTGATTGCAGAATATGTACTGTCATAACAGGTATCTCGTCTTAACAATGAAGGTGCAGAGTACCATGCCCAATGCCGATCCCGCCATCATCCCAGGCCAGCAGGTGGCTGGGATTGGATGATCGAATTGATGGTGGTTGTAATTGAAAGGGACAATCTTCATAATCCTTCGGCCATGGAACAAGACCGACATCCCATTCTCCGCATTACAAACCTGAATAAAATCTATTCTGGTGGTTTTCAAGCACTCAAAGACATTAATCTTGAGATACACAAGGAGAAATAGTTGCATTACTGGGACCAAATGGCGCTGGAAAGACGACTCTAATATCAGTGATCTGTGGCATCGTTAATCCTGGCTCTGGTCAGGTGAATGTAGATGGCTATGACATCATTAAAAGTTTTCGAAAAACTCGTTCGATGATTGGCCTGGTTCCGCAGGAATTGACTACAGACTCCTTTGAATCTGTGTTCAATACGGTCGCCTTCAGTCGCGGCTTATTTGGCAAAGCGCCTAACTCCCAACACATTGAAAAAGTTCTTCGCTCTCTTTCTTTGTGGGACAAGAAGGACGATATGATCATGACGCTTTCCGGGGGAATGAAGCGCCGTGTATTGATCGCAAAGGCATTGTCCCATGAGCCTGCTATTTTGTTTCTCGATGAGCCCACTGCCGGTGTTGACGTCTCTTTGCGTAAAGATATGTGGGGAATAGTTCGCGACCTGAAAGCTGAGGGTGTTACCATAATTTTGACGACTCATTATATCGATGAAGCGGAACAGATTGCTGATCGCGTAGGAGTGATTAATAACGGTGAAATAATTCTGATCGAAGAGAAAGATAAGTTGATGGAGAAACTTGGCAAGAAGCAATTGATTCTCGATTTGCGAGAACCTCTCAATAGCATTCCTGCCAGTTTAGCAGATTACAATCTTGACCTTGTTGAGGACGGTAAGCGATTGATTTACACCTTTAGTACACAGGGTAATCGAACCGGGATAACGGCTCTGATCGACCATCTAAAATTAGAACAAATCACTTTTCGTGATTTAAACACCACGCAAAGTTCCCTAGAAGATATTTTCGTTAATCTGGTTGAGGAATCGTCATGAACATTTACGGCATTATGGCGATCTACAAATTTGAGATGGCGCGCACCAAACGCACTCTGGTGCAGAGTATTGTGGCTCCAGTTATCACTACATCCTTGTACTTCATTGTTTTTGGTGCGGCTATCGGTTCACGTATCGATCAGGTGGCCGGGGTGAGTTATGGCGCATTCATTGTGCCGGGTTTGATTATGTTGAATCTTCTAACACACAGCATTTCTAATGCGTCTTTCGGTATCTATTTTCCAAAATTTGTCGGCACAGTCTATGAAATTCTGTCTGCTCCCGTATCTACATTGGAAATAGTTCTGGGCTATGTTGGCGCAGCGGCTACTAAAGCAGTAATCCTTGGGATAGTTATTCTAATCACGGCCAGTTTTTTTATCGATCTGCAAATAGCTCACCCCTTTGTGATGATGCTTTTCATTCTGCTAACGGCAATGTCATTTAGCTTGTTCGGATTTATTCTGGGAATTTGGGCTGATAATTTTGAGAAACTTTCCGTTGTGCCAATGCTGTTGATCACTCCACTGGTTTTTCTTGGCGGCAGTTTTTACTCAACAGACATGTTGCCGCAACCTTGGCAATCCATTTCTCATTTTAATCCAGTGTTGTACCTGGTGAGTGGTCTACGCTGGAGCTTTTATGAGATCTCAGAAGTCAGCGTGATGCTGAGCCTGGCGAGTATTTTAATCTTTATGTTTGCTTGCCTGGCCGTGGTCTATTATCTGTTCACGACAGGCTATAAGTTACGTAGTTAATAGCTGGTCTCTTCGCTTAGCCGTTGTCCGCCTCGAAATTCCATAGCCTCGCTATTGCCTCCTTCGTTTGATGAGTTCTTGTTGAAGCTGAACCTGAATAGCTAACGGGCAAATAGCAGTCAGACAGAACGGGTGGCAATGGCTGGTTCAATTCTGGCGGCCTTAGTAGAAGGCCCCAGCACCGCCAGTTGACCAATAACTACCAGTACCGCCATACCAAGAGGCGTGTAGTACCATGCCATTGTTGGCATGTCAAAAAGCGACGACAAGGCGATGCTGAAAGCTACAGTCAAAACGGCACCTAGTATGACGCCGACTCCCGATATGAAGAAATTCTCCAACATGAAATAGCGCAGTATCTCCCTGTGCGTAGCACCAAGAGCACGGCGAGTGCCGATTTGCTTGCGACGCCTGTTAATCCCAAAAACAGCGAGACCGACAATGCCCATCGATGTAATGAAAACCAGAGTAACGATAACAACGAATAAGATGGTCGCCATGGATGAATCGAGTCGATAGCTCTCCTCCCGGGTTTCATCCATGGACTTCAGGCCACGGATAATTCTATTTGGATTATTCCCTGCCAGGGTCTCTTCCGTTTCCAGCATTAGCCTATCGCGCTGGCCAGGCTCGGTTCTGATGAGATAGGTTGAGGTAGAACTGATAAAATTCAGCGGCACCAACATCGCCTGCTCCGCGAAAAAAGAATTTGGCCAGGGAGCTTGCAGTCGTTCGACAATGCCAGAAATTTGCACTGGATAGGAGTCATTATAGAAGACTTTGCCAACAGCAGTCTCACCCTCTCCAGGAAAGAGAGCCTCAGCCAGTGCCACACTCACAACCGCCTGGCTGTAGTCGCGCCCTTCGCTTGCGCGTCGATACAAGACATCGCCTCTCCCAAAATTTTCTCCGCCAATCAAATTCAAATCCATGGTGTTCAGAGCATGATCGTCTGTGAAGTACACGGCGGCGGGTATTGATGGCAGAGTCGGATCATTTTCCAGTCGGAGGCCATCTGAAGAGCCACTGCCACTGATGGGTATGGCATTAGTTGGGGCAGCATCGACTATCCCGGGAGTGTTTCTAAGCAGCTCCAAATCATCTTGCTCAGTAAGCTCCGAATTAAAGTCATCGCCGAAGCCGGTACTGCTTAGATAAAACATGTTGGGTTCATCCAGGCCACTGGGCCTGGCCATTAGTTTTGAGCGTTCGTTGATTATAAACACTGCGTTCACCATGACGGTCATGGTGAACGCTATCTGTAGTGAGATAAGTATCACTCCCAGTTTGTTGCGCGTTAGCGCGCGTAATATTGGACCAGTTTCCATTGATTGACTCCAGTGTCTTATTGTCTCAATTGCTACTGTGTTTTTAGGTGAATGGCTGGATTAATATTGCAGGCTCGCCAGATTGGATAGAACCCGGCAAATATGGTTGCGAACATGGCGAGTACTAAAGTTATAGCCGCTACGGTTGGGTTAAGCTGTATCCAGTCAGTTATCATCAAACCTTCGCCAATAAGCCTTTTGATCCCTTCCAGCCCCATCGCCGCCACGACTAAACCAAGAATGCCACCTAGTAATCCGATAAAGCCTGCCTCAATCACGTGCTGAACAAACAGCGAACCCTTGTTTGCACCCAGGGCTTGACGCAGACCAATTTCTCCAGATTTACCCAGGAATTTTGAGAGTAATAAGCCGATAGTGTTTAGCAGACACACGGCGAACAACATGGCAGCGAGTGCGGACAGTATTTTGGTCTCATTGGGCATGACTTCTTCCTTGAGAAGCCATTCTTCTACGTCAAAAAGTGCATTGTTCATCTCTCTGGGCAGTCGACCAAATTCCTTTTGTTGAGCGGTATAATTATCGAGAAACTGAAGGTAGTCGGCTTCCTCATTGCTATCTCGGAGCTCAACCCAATATTGAATCCATATACATTCCGAATTCAGGAATCCTCCTTGTCCTGCCTCTGGCGCCTTCCAGCAATTAGTATTGCCGTTGCGCGGAAACGATAAAGGAATAATCAGATTCCAGGGTATGTAAACCTCGGCACCCTCTTCGAAGGGATTGTTGTTTACATCATAAAATTTCGGAACTGGGGACCAGTCATCTAAAACACCCACAATCTGAAAATTGAACCCATGTAGTCGAATAGATTCTCCCGTTGAATCGGCGCCACCGAACAAACGCTCATTCATCTGCTTTGACAACACGGCTACCTGCTGCAAGTCATTGTCGGCAGATCGACCCCAACCATTGCCATAGAGGAATGGAGTATTGAACATAGGGAAAAAGTCTGCCGATGCACCCCGACCACTTATAGAGAACGGACGTACAGTATCGCCTTCAGGTTCAAGTATGCCGCTAATTTTCGAGGTGGCAGTCTCTCTAAAAGCGGCTTGCGCATCAATTAGGGCGGTCGCATCAAGGTAGGTGAGCTGCGGCGGTGGGTCTGTCTGGGTATTCGGGTTGCCGCTGTCAATTTGCACATGAAACAGTTGATCACTCTTTTGCGGAATAGGGTTGCCTCCCATTACGTAGTTTAGTGTGAAGATAACCATATAGGCGCCGACCCCAACCGCCACCGCCATGACCATCAAGGAACTGAGAATCGGATTTCGGCGATAGCTAAGAGCGCTCAGGCGAAGATAGTAGAAAAACATGGGTTATTTCCTCGATTCAGGTAATCAGGCAACGCCTTGCAGCAGTTGTTCGGGTGTATTGCTAATACGTCCATCAAGAATATGAATATTGCGTTTCGATTGTTCCGCCAGGCTCTGATCGTGAGTAACCATGATGATCGTTGTGCCGCCCTCGTTAATTTCCTCTAACAATGCCATGACACCTTTGGCAGTGTTCGAATCCAGATTTCCTGTGGGTTCATCTGCAAGCAGAAATAGAGGATCTCCGACCAGGGCTCTGGCTATAGCAACGCGCTGTTGCTGACCACCAGATAGCTGGGCCGGGACATGTTTTCTCCGTGCATACAAACCAACCGACTCCAGTGCTTTGTTAATTCTTTCCCTGCGTTCGGTGCTTTTCATTCCCCTATAGCGCAGCGGCACATCGATATTGTCAAATAAATTCAGGTCTGGCATCAGATTAAAACTTTGAAAGATAAAACCGATTTTCTGATTGCGTAATTTGGCACGCGAGTAATCGCCCAACTGTGACACATCGACATCATCTAATAGATACAAGCCGGAGGAGTGAATCTCTAACAATCCAGCAATATTCAAAAAAGTAGTTTTACCGCAGCCTGACGGCCCGGTGATAGTGACGAACTCTCCCTGATCTACGGTGAGAGAAAAATCGTCGAGAGCGCAGGTCTCTACCATGTCGGTGCGAAAGACTTTGCGAATATTTTTCATGTTTAACATCAAATAGACCTCGCTAATTATTAATGAGTACGGCTTCCGCGCTGTTGAATAAATCTGTACTTGAAATCACGATGGTTTCTCCAGGTTCCAGGCCTTCAAGTATTTCTATGCTTCGTAAGCTGGTGACGCCGCTGACTATTGCCCGACGACGGGCGATGCCATCATCGATAACATAAGCAATGCGACCATTGCCACTGTCGAAGAACTGACCACGTTGCACCATGGTTACGTCGAATTTTTCTTCCAAAAGGACGCGAGTGGTCAGGCGTTGGTTCTGTCTTAAGCCTTCAGCTACTTCATCATTGAAGCGCACTCTACCGGTAACCTGATTACCAATAATTTCTGGCGACACCGCAACCAGGGTAGATTCATAAGTTTCTGAACCAGCGCGCACCTCCGCTTGCAGACCTATCGCGAGATCGTCCGCGTAGCTTTCTGAAATCTGCACTTCCACTTCGAAGGCCGAGAGGTCTACTACAGATAACACTGCTTGGTTCTTGGCGACGTTGGTCTTCTGATCCACTGTCAAATTGCCGATGATGCCATCCACAGGAGAAACAATTATCAGTTCTTCAACTTGACGTCGAAGGTTCTTAACCAATAATTCCTGCTGCTCCACACTGAGCTCCTGTGTTTGAAGTTCGAACTCAAGTCGCTCAGCGTCCAGTTCTGTATCTAATAAGGAATGTTTGTGTAGTAATTTTGCCGTTTGTAAATCGTCCTGAGCCTTTTCATAATCCACCGCAGTCATGGCACCTTGATTGAAAGCCGTCTCTGCACGTGACATTTCCCGTTGCGCCGCTTTCAAGGAAATTGCGGCGGAGTCTTCTCCCTTTTGACTTTGTAACTGCTGTTGACGAGAGGTGATGCCTTGTCTTTCTAGTTCTACTCGTAGCGAGGACAGTCGTGCTTGTTCCTGTAGTAGTTGATTTTGTAATTCAGGGCTATCGATTGTGGCGAGACTCTGTCCCGCATGCACGGAATCGCCCGATTCAACATCGAATGTAATAGTGCCTGCTTGTGTTGCGTACAGAGTAGGACTTACAGCGGCGACCACGCGCCCCTGCACCGAGATGTCCCGAACCAAATCACCTCGCGTGACAACTGCTGTTCGCAGGCGCTCTCTGGAGACAGATTCCTGCGCTTGGCTCCAACGCGAAATGGCAGGTGCTGCAAACCAGGCGGCAACAATCAATGCTATTGCTGCTATGCTTAGAGTGATAAATATTTTCGTCTTTGATTTTGGCTCAAGTATCACATCTTGTGATGAGGTATCGGATATTTTCACGCCTTAGCTCTTTCTCTGGGTCTTATTGTTGGGAGATGACTGCCATTTTTCATCTGCTACTGCTCTTGCGGAAATGATGTTATTCGCCCTATTGCTAAGCAGGGTCTTTGCTCGGGCAACTCCTGCTGTTTCTATTCATGTCAGGGTTCGATTTTTCCTATTAGACGATGTTAGTCAGGGCTTGGTTACATTTCCTTTCGTGGCTCAAAGTGCCTGCTTGATGAGACGAGTGTATTCGAGGTGCTGATTTCGAAGTCGCCACTCAGAATATTCACTTACCCAGCAAGAACGAAGCCAGATTTTAAATTTACTAAAAACAGTGAGTTAACGCGCCTATGCCCAAACTGTATGGTGCACAACACCAATTAGTAGTGAAGAAGACCAGCGTTAACATCCCGGCTATTCTGAATCACTAAAAATGATTCGAGGATAGCGCCGTGACAGCTCGCTTTATTGCTTCAATCTTCCACTTTGTTATAAAAGCCCTGATAGTGTTATCAACAACACTTTTACTGAGTGTTTCGTCTGCACAAGATTCAACCGAGGACGCACAAGCCATAGCAGGAGCCATGGCAACAATGGATGAATTCATGCTCGCTTCTTCTGTGGATAGGGAGGTTGGATTTATTCAAAATGATACAGTGGCTAAAACCCAGAGCTGCAAATTTAATTTGCCTGCCGGCCGTCTCGATGTAGTCTCTTGAACTTTCTTATTGTGGCCCATTGCTCTTCTGTCCAAAGATTATTGCGAGACATGAATTGCCCGGAGTCATAAGCTTGCCGTGCTTTTTCGCCAAGATCAATGCCGGTTACTGCCTGCATGGCAATAACGCCTTCCATGAGCGTGTGTTGCCAGGACAGACCAAAATCTAATTCTTCCAACAACTGCTGATAGCGTTGATCTTCTACTACTCCCTCGGCGAAATAGACTTCACTTACATGGGCGTTATTGATGAGTCTTCGTTTATGCACAGTGGGCAGGTCGCTCCAATACTCGATACCTTTGTCGATCTCGCCTAACATGAAACTAAGCGCGCCGTTGTTGAAATTAAAGTCTCTACCGAGGTCATACTGTTTAAGTAACTGGTCGGAACCCGGTTGTAAATTGCCAGTCAGAGCACCTGAAACAACGCGCGTGAAGTTACTGCTTATACCTTCGCTATCAGAGCTTCTTTGCCTCTCCACGTAGATTTTCGCCTCTTCATGGTCTCCCAATAGAACCAGGTTTCTGGCAACCGCGCCCAACATGCCCGTGTGGCCTGGTCGTTCCAATAGTTCCTGTTTGCGTAGTTCCACAGTTTCTTCTGGCAACGCAACCATTAAACGATAATTCCAGATTTCGTCGGGGGAAATTTGAAAAGGATCAACTTCGTCGGCCAGGTTCAGGAATTGTTCCGCTTCGTCATAGAGCCTGACGCCTATGAGGAAGAGTGCGTAATGGGCGAGAGCAAATTCGGGAGCATTTCCGGCCAGAATTTCTTCTCTAAGACTGCTTTCCTGTAATCGATAATCGTTACCGTTAATGCGCAGTTGGACAGCGCGAATGGAATCAAGCGCCGCATGAGCAGGATTGCGTCTGCTTACCTCGCGATGCATTTCATCAACTAATTGGCTTAGTTCTCGAATTTTTTCGGCGCCACTATAGACTGCATAATTATTAGCCGCTGAAACTACCCCCAGATAAGCATTGATAAAATTCGGATCTTCCTCAATTGCGGCAAGATGATTTTCTATCGCCAGCTCAAAATCTTTAGGGTTGAATTGATCATTATGAAATTCTCCCTTAAGGAAGCGTTCGAATGCAATTGCATTGGATGTCCCCCAGTCGCGCATCTTCGATCTTTGAGATTCATCAAGATGAATACTGAGAGACGTGACCACATTAGCCACTATATCATCCTGAATTTCAAAGATGTCCTGTTCGGCCAGGTCAAATTGTTCTGAATATTGGTGTACGCCATCTTCGACACGAATAAGCTGTACCGTCACTCTGGCCCGATCACCGGAATACAGCACACTACCCTCCAGTAAATGTTCCACTCCCAGTTCTTTGCCGTATTCTTGAACCGATTGCTTGCGGAAACTGATTCCGGGCTCTATAGGTGGATTGCTGATACTTAATCGATTCAGTTTGGAAAGACCCGTGATCAAAGACTCACCGAGTCCATCGACAAAAAATTGTTTGCTGTTATCAACATCGCCATCTTGACTGAAGGGAAGTATTGCCAGGCTAATATCACTGTCCTGATTCAAGGCCATATCTATCTCGAACCAGACCAGAATAATCACCATCACGGCTATAGCGCCAAGGCTAAAGACTATGTTCAACGAGTTATTTAGTTGACTTGCGGGCCACCACGCTGGGTTAGTTCTCGAATCCCTGTTCTTTTCCTCCAGCGGGACAATGTCTGCTACCAGGGAATAACCCCGTTTGGGCACGGTTTTAATATATTCAGGTTTGTGTGCATTATCGCCGAAAGCGGCTCGAAGCTCCGCTATGGCCTTATGCACGGCATGATCGGAGGAAATTGTTCCCTGCCAGAATTTATCCAGTAATTCGGTGGCACTGACAACGGATCCAGCGTTTTCCGCCAGATACACAAGAACGTCCATGCTTCTGGGTGTTATTTTGGTTTGCTCGGCTCCATTCGAAGCGCTTAAGGTACAGGTATCGGCATAAACATACCACTCGCCGATCTGTAGACTATGACGACTGGAGGCCATATCGATGTATCTCCTTAACCACACTGTGCCAATTGACATAGGCTCCAGCTTGTTTTTTGGTCAGACAAAATTATTCAATAATTCGAGGACCTGGATACCTAAAAGACCTAAATGCCAAGAAATCTCTTTCGATTATACGCAAGAATTAAATAGAGGAAAGCAGCACTTTTCCAAGGCAGATGGAATGAATTTAGTAGGTTTAAGGAAGGACAGCTTGCAACGACGGTATTGATAATTGCCATCCGTGAAAATGCGGCTTGAGAATCGGGTTTTTTTGCTCACGAAAGGTTCAAAATATTGCCACAACCCCTTGTAGCTAAAGGCCTGGGGCGGCACACCAAAATTAAACCGGAATGATTTGATCTCTGGAGGTAAGCGTGTCTAAACAAGTTACACGTAGAGAGTTTTTGAATTTACTCAGCGCGGCAGGCGGAACCGCCGCCGCACTCAAAGCAGGCTCGGCATTGGGCTTGTTGCCCGACACGGCTCAGGCAGCCAGTCTCGACTTGCTTGCTGCGAATACTGCTAGTCGCAAGATCGCGATTCTAGGCGCAGGCATTTCGGGCCTTACTGTAGCTTATGAACTAGCTAAGGTCGGTTACGACTGCACTATGCTGGAGGCATCACATCGGCCAGGTGGGCGCGTATTCACGGTTCGCCACGGTGATCTAATAGATGAAATTGGCAACCGCCAATATTGTGAGTTCGATGATGAGCCACATATGTATTTCAACGCTGGTGCGGCAAGAATACCCAGTACTCACAGAAACCTGCTTGCCTACTGTAAAGAGCTGACTATAGATCTGGAAATTTTCATCAACGAAAACAAGACATCTTATGTTCAGGACGATGCCTTGCTCGGAGGCAAGCCGATCCGAAATATCGACTACACCACGCATACTCGTGGCTTTCTCGCGGAACTACTTGCCAAGTCTTTAGATAAGGCCGAAATGGATCAGCCTTTTAGTGAGCGGGAAGCGGAAGTCCTGATGGGGATTATTCGCTCTCTTGGCGATTTACGGGAAGATCATCTCTACCAGGGAAGTTTTCGCGCAGGTTACGCCTCAGGAGGGTTTCTAGAGCATGGCGTGCAGAAAGACATCATCGCCTTTCGTGATCTATTGAAAACACGGATGGGTCGCCAGCTACTCAACGCTAATGAGGGAGACACGGGCCCCATATTGTTGCAGGCCGCTGGCGGCATGGACAGAATCATACAAGGGTTTACCCGCCATGTGGGTGATAAGATTCGTTATCGTGCCATGGTGAACGCGGTTCAGGTTAAGCATGACGGCGTGGAAATATCCTACGACCAGGATGGTAGCCGCCATTTGTTGCAGGCAGATTATTGTTTTAACTGTATCCCCAGCCATTTAATGACAGGGATTACCAACAATTTCCCTTCCCGATACATAAAAGCGCTTAAGTATATCCGCCGTGGTACAGCGTACAAGGCCGCTTTCCAGGCGAAAGAGCGTTTCTGGGAGAAAGAAGACATCTACGGCGGTATTAGCTGGATGAACAATCCCAGCAATCAAATTTGGTACCCCACCGCGGGTATCCACAGAGAGAAAGGAGTTCTGCTCGGTGCCTACGATTATGGAAACGGAGAGCTGCACACAGCGATGACGCAGCAGCAGCGCATAGAAGCACATCTAGCTGATGGTGAGAAAATCCACCCTGACTATCGCAAGCAAGTTGAGAAACCAATCACCATAGCCTGGCATCGTATGAACCACATGTTGGGTTGTTCGGCTCGGTGGCAGCGTGATCGTGGCGGTTGGACTCCAAAGGAAGAAGAGCTATATCACAGTCTGCGGCAACCAGTGAATGGCAGACACTACATGATTGGCGACCAGATTAGTATGCATTCTGCCTGGCAGGAGAGTGCCGTGATGTCTGCCCAGTGGGCTATGATTGACATGGACAAGCGACTGCGGGCGCAGCCAGTTCCGAATTGACTTTGCTTAGCAGGGCAGTTTGCACAATGAATTGACAGGGTATTCCCTTAGGCGGAGAAGCACGGGTATGTTGAAGAGCATTATAGCAGGTAGTCTTTGTATAGTTTTTTCAGGCAGCGTTGCTGCCGCAGAAACTGAGCGAGAGCCGTTCGATGATCGTTACTGTACTACTTGCCATGGCGCGGACGGCATTGGCAATGAAGCAGTCCAAGCCCCCAGACTTGCAGGCATGGAGCCGTGGTACCTAAGGCGACAATTGGAGAATTTCCGCGCCGACATACGAGGAGTGCACCCGCAGGACAAAGAAGGCATTGCTATGCGACCCATGGCGAAAAAACTAAGCGATACTTCGATTGACGCTATTATGCAATGGGTTTCTAGTTGGGAATATGTCGCCGCGGAGGAGACTATCGATGGTGATCCGACTCAGGGTAGAGGTCTTTATAGTGCCTGTGCTGTCTGCCACGGCGACAATGCTAAAGGCAATGAAAACCTTGGTGCGCCGGCGCTGGCTGGTCAAAATGACTGGTATCTGGTGACCCAGTTGAAGAATTTTATGGCGGGATACCGTGGTTCCCACCCCGATGATACTTACGGTGCCCAGATGCGCAGCATGGTGAATACCCTGCGTAATGAGGCTGGAATTTTCAATGTAGTGAGTTACATCAACAGGCTTTCCCGTTAGACTAGAATAAAGCCGCCAACAGGAGCCGATAAATGTCCATGATAGCGATAGTAAATTTAGTCCTCTTTACTGCTCTACTGAGTCTGCTATATCAGTTCAGCAAGAATGACGCATTTAGCCTCTCGCGTAGAGTCTTGATCGGCTTGTTTGCAGGAATAGTTTTTGGCTTCTATATAAAATTGCTGTTCGGCGGCAACGCGATAGTGCTGGGGGAGACACTGGAGTGGACCAACGTCATTGCAAACGGTTATGTCAGTCTACTGCGAATGATGATTATCCCTCTTATCCTCGTCACTATGATTGCTGCGGTATTGAAAGTGGAAGAGATCAAATCACTTGGCAAGATAGGAGGCACAGTGGTAGGGGTGCTAATGTTTACCACCATGATTGCAGCACTTATCGGCATTATGATGGCATCGGTGTTTGGCCTGGAAGCCGGCGATCTTGCTGGCGGTGCCAGAGAATTAGCGCGTGCCGAAGCACTTCAGGCGAGGCAAGGGAATTTCGTAGATTTCAGCTACGCCGAATTGATCGTTAGTTTCGTGCCCACCAATATATTCTCCGATTTGGCACAAGACAGAAGTATGTCGATAATTGGCGTCGTTGTGTTTGGTCTTATTTTTGGTATTGCAGCAGCATTAGTTGGGGAGGAAAATTCTGACCACGGCAAGCGAATTCGTGATGCCGTAGATACTTTGCAAGCAGTGATAATGAGATTGGTTAAAATCATCATATCACTGACACCATATGGCGTTCTTGCGTTAATGACCCGTGTAATTGTTACCACTGACGGGCAAGCCATTATCAACCTCATTTGGTTCGTAGTAGCTTCTTATCTTGCTATTGTGTTGATGTTTATTGTTCACGCACTAATGATTGGTCTTCTGGGAGCTAATGTTAGGGCTTATTTCCAGAAAGTTTGGCCAGTGCTTACTTTTGCGTTTGTGACACGCAGCTCGGCAGCGACTATTCCGCTGACAATACGAACACAAATTGAGGAATTAAAAGTTCCTGCGCCGATTGCAAATATTTCTGCATCGTTTGGTGCCACTATCGGGCAGAATGGCTGTGCTGGAATCTATCCTGCCATGCTAGCAGTAATGGTAGCACCGACTGTAGGAGTGGATGTCGATCTCAATTTCATTGTCACCTTACTGATTTTCACGGCTATTGGATCGTTCGGTATTGCTGGTGTTGGTGGTGGGGCCACTAATGCTGCGTTGATCGTCTTTTCTGTGTTAGGGTTTCCTGTTACTATCGTTGCACTACTCATTTCTATAGAACCCTTGATTGATATGGCGCGTACGGCACTGAATGTGAATGGAGCAATCACCACTGGAATGATTACTACCAGAGTGTTGGGCGATAAATCGGCTGCCCGCGATACCACTCTTCCAGATCCGGAAATGCAAAAGTCATAACAGGCTCTGTAGGACTGAACACTGCTTTACTGCGGAAGGCATTAAACAGTCGTTTTTTATGGTCAATTCCGTTAGAGAGAGGCTCTTCGCCTCACCACTGCAAAAACTGACTGGTTCCTACTTCCACTCGCTGCCAGTGGTCAAGCACTATAGGCTCCTGGATTTTTTTGAAGTTATTAGAATGAGGTTAACAAAGTCATGATTAAAATTAGAAAACCAGTCTCCGTAATTTTATTGGCTACGGTATTCAGTATTGCCGCGATTGCGAGCGCCGCAGAGATTGTGAGAACTGGAGAAGGCAGAAATTTTTATAACAATATTATGATTCCAGCGGGTGCAGAAACCTTATATCTGAGCGGCTCGGGTGCTCAGGCCTTGCCCGACGGAAGCTGGGGTGATATGGAACAGCAAACCATCAATACCTTTAGCCGTTTTAAAGAAACATTGGAATCACAAGGCTGGTCTATGGAAGACATAGTTCAGGTGCGAGCCTTTGCCGTAGCCGGTGCTGATGGCGAATTGGACTTTGCTGGTTTCAACAGTGGCTATCAACAATTTTTTGGTACTGATGAAAACCCAATGAAACCAGTGCGCTCCTTTGTTCAGATTGCTGGTTTAGTTGTACCCGGCTGGCTAGTAGAAATTGAGATTAGAGCGGCGAGAATGCCTAGGTGACCAAAGGACCAAGGAAGAGGACCAAGGAAGAGGACCAAGGAAGGACCAAGGAAGGACCAAAGAATAAACGACCAAAGACGACCAAAGGACATCCATTCAAATTTCTGTCCAAATTAGCACAGGACCAAAGGACATCCATTTAGCAAGACCAAACAAAAGCACAGGACCCAAGGACCAAAGGACATCCATTTGAAAAGGACCAAAGGACATCCATTCACATCGGACCAAACGGAATCAAAAGCAAAGGACCAAAGGACATCCATTTAGGACCAAAGGACATCCATTCACATCGCGAAGTGACCAAAGGACATCCATTCAAATTTCCGTCCAAATTTGATTTTTGTTGATTCAAGTCTATATTGAAATCAATCTATTAGTTATTGATCAAGGATAGCCAGAATAGAATGACACGCCCACGCTCTCAACTGATTTCACTGGAAGATACCCCCTATTATCACTGTATATCCCGTTGTGTCCGTAGGGCATTTCTCTGTGGTGATGATCACTACTCTAGTAAAAACTTCGATCATCGTAAACCCTGGATAGTAGAACGGCTTAGATTGTTAGGAAATGTCTTTGCCATAGATATTGCAGCCTATGCTGTTATGAGTAATCACTACCACCTAGTACTGCATGTAGACCAGGCGCGTAGTCATTCCTGGTCAAATAAGGAAGTCATTCGGCGTTGGCTGAAACTGTATAAAGGCCCTTTGCTGATTCATCGATACATGGACGGTGATACCTTGCTTCGGGCAGAACTTGAGGTTGTAGAGGCACAAATCAAAGTCTGGCGCTCACGTTTATCCAGTATCAGTTGGTACATGGCCTGTCTTAATGAATATGTGGCCCGCATGGCCAATAAAGAAGATAACTGTAAGGGGCGGTTTTGGGAGGGAAGATTCAAATCACAAGCCTTACTAGATGAAACTGCACTACTTTCTTGTATGGCCTATGTAGATCTTAATCCAATTCGTGCAGGTATCAGTAATGATTTATGGAATTCAGACTTTACCTCTATTCAAGACCGACTCCAGTTACTCAGGAAACAGCAGGATAAGAAAAGACCGCGATTAATGCCTTTTCAAGAAAAACAGAAGCGGCAAGAAAGATGTACTGCGATCCCTTATAACCTCAAAGAGTATATTAACCTGGTAGACTGGACAGGGCGTCATATTCGAAATGATAAAAGGGGGTTTATTGTCGGCAAGCAGCCAAAGCTACTAGCTTTACTTGGACTATCAGAAGCGCAATGGCAAGTCTTGGCTCTGGATATACAGAAACACTCCATCTTGATGTTGCATGGGATTGAAAAATTAGCAGCTCTGGAGCAACGCCAACACAAGACGAACAAATTAGTCGCGTAATTTCAGAAACGCTGTCTGCTTAAGACAGTGGCAGGCTTCTGTGTGCCTGGAATCCTTTTTTCTAGTCAAAAATCCATTTTTGAACCAATTGAAGTAACCATTCGGCAAAAGGCAGAGTGGGTATATGATGTCTTTTCCTTCTGATGAATGGCAGTCCCATTTATTGTCCTTTGAGTGGGTGTCCTATTCTTCCAGAGTGGGTGTCCCATTTATTGGTGGGTGTCCATTTATTGGTGTTGTGTTTTCTATTTTCGGTGTCCCATCTATTTTCGTTTTTTCCCTTGAGTGGGTGTCCCATCTATTTTTTGATATGAGTGGGTGTCCCATCTATTTGTCTTCCATCTATTTTTTGATATGAGTGGGTGTCCCATCTATTTTTGTCCCATCTATTTTTTGCTCTCCCATCTATTTCTCCATTGTCTTATATTTCGCCATAGTTTAAGACTATTAGGCAGAGTTTCGTGAAGCATTAATATTACCATATAACGAACGTACTACCATTTTTTCATAGTCGTCTAACAGCGAGTCGTTCCCGCTTTCGGTTCTAAGTTCGTGTATTTTCATAAGAGCAAATTGTTGAGTGACAAGCAGAGGAAGAACTATTTGTTCCCGTAGATTTATACTCAACCTCGCGCGTGGGTTGTCTTGCAATAGAAAATGCTGCTCAGCCACTTTTAGAACCATGGTATGGGTGAGTTCGTATTCCGCATATATCATTCTCCAAAAATCACCAAAACCTGCGTCCGTTTCCATATAACGTGTCAATTGGAAATTGGTCTTGGCCAGGTTTTGCATACTGTTGGCGATTAGGGCGCGGAAAAAGCCTGAATCTTTATAAAGTTGTATGCAGTTCTCAAGCTGTTCTGTTTTTTCCATTGAGTGCAAAGCGGTTCCCAGGCCGTAGTAGCCAGGCACGTTTTGTTTTAACTGGGCCCAGGCGCCAACGAAGGGTATGGCACGGAGGTCTTCGAACTTTAGTTCGGCACTGTTGCCACGTTTTGCCGGCCGGCTGCCGATGTTAGTCATATTGTAATAATTGAGGGTGCTGATCTCTTCCAGATAGGGTATGAATAACTCGTGCTGTTTTAAAGATTCATATTTTTCGAGACTGGTTTCGGCCAGGGTTTTTATTAGCTCGCTCTGCGCTTGAGTCAATTCTCTTTCTGATCGATCGTAAAGATTATTTTCCAGGCCGGCAGCCAGTAGCAGGCTCAAATTATGCTGAGCTGCCGGCCTTACTCCGTAGTTTGAGCTAATGGTCTGGCCCTGCACAGTCATTTGTATCTGATTACTTTCAATCTTCTTGCCGAGAGCGGCGTAGAAAAGATAAGCATTACCGCCGCCACGAGCCGTAGGCCCGCCTCGGCCATCAAAGAACGTTACTTCTATTCCGGCGGCCCTGGAGACAGCGGTGAGATCTTCCTTGGCTCTATAAATTGCCCAATTGGCCATTAAGTAGCCGCCATCCTTGGTCCCATCAGAAAAACCGAGCATCACTGTTTGCCGATTTCCGCGATTAGCCAGGTGTTTCTTGTACATAGGATTGGCGTAGACACTCTGCATGTATTCGCCAGCTTTACCTAAATCGTTGATAGATTCAAACAGCGGAACTATATCCACGCTTAGTGTTTTGTCTTGCCATCCACATAGTTGGAATAAGGCGTAAGCCTTAGCCATATCAATCGGTCCATGGCAGTTGCTGATAATATAGCGGTGGCAGCCCTGTTCGCCGTTTAGAGACTGAATATCATCGATGACAGAGAACGATTTCAAAGTGTCCTGTAATATTGGCTCATCGAATGAAGCTATATCGATATTGCCTTCGACGTTGAACAATACGTCTACTTGCTGTGATGTGCTTAGCTTGTCGATGGATGGAATGAGGGAAGGGTTATTCTCTGCAACAGCAGCCAACGTCTGGCTGATTATGCGGCTGTCTTGTCTGATGTCGAGACTTGCAAAATAAAATCCGAAAAGATTCACCTTTCGTCTGAATGAGCGTAGCTTTTCGATATACAAGCCTTGGTTCTTTTTTAATAAACTAGTCTCGATATCATCGAGCCTCGCTATTAAAACTCTAGTGTCCAGAGTATAAGAGGGTTTATTTTCAGACAATTCATTGTGTAGCTGGGTTTCAATTTCATCCAGAGTTTCATGGATATCAATAAAGGTCAGACGACGTTTTAGTTCACGAATATCGCGGTGATAACAGCTGGCAATACTATAGCGTAGTTTCGCTGCTACTCGCTGGGTGGTTTCAACATTAACAAAAGGGTTGCCATCGCGGTCCCCACCGGGCCAGAAACCGATAGTCATTAGCTCGCTATTCTGAGCGATATCCTGTTCGTATTGGTTTGCAAACTTATCTGCAATTTGGCCCATGACCGGGTAGAAGATGTTTCCCAGATACCAGCTCAGTAGCACGGCCTCGTCATAGGGTGAAGGTTTCTCCTTTCGGGAGAAGGGCGTGTTCCCTAGCTGCTGTAACAGGTCTCTGACCATTGAAATGTCACTTCGAGAAATAGCGCGGGTTAAGTCATTGATTATCGCCAATACAGGCCCAGGATAGAATTGTGTAGGATGGGCAGTGAGTGTGACGCGAATGCCAAAATTTTTAAGAATTTCAGAAAATTCTTTGTCCAGATTTCCTGACTCTGCTTTTTCTACCACATTTTGTAGAATTTTGAGTTTATCCACTTGATGTATTTTTTTGTAGGCTGCATCTTCAAGTGCGTCTACCAGAACTACTTGTCTCTCAACGTATTGAATAACCTTGAACAGGAAATTAATTTTCTCTCGTGTTTTAAAATCAGGTTTGTGTAATTCAAAGAATTCCTGAATGATTGAGATTGGGCTTTTCCCAGCCTTTAGGCCGTTATGACAAGCCGCTTCCAGCAGTGGCAATAACAGCCCGGTTTTTTCAACGGCATCAAGCGGCAGCGTGAGAAACAAACCATTATAGAGTTGGTAGTTTAGCCCAATCAGTTCTTCGAATGTATTCTCTACAGAGTCGCGCATTGTTGTCTGTGTCACAGTATGAGGTGAAGGTTTGTCATTGTAACCGAATATTTGCTTTTGATGTTCAAGAGATAATTTGCATAGCCGCTGGAAGCCAATGAGATCAATTAGGAAAGGGGAAGTGATGGAACTATTTGGAATTACAGTATGTACGCACTTATTGCTAGTCCTGTTAAGCTGCGGGGCGGAGGACACGTCTTCCACGCTAGACCCAGAACCAGAGGCGTAATTTTAAACTCCCAATAATAAACGCCGAACGCTGCCAATTCGGTGGAACAAACCTTATCAGATGCGGCGGTTCACAGAGAAAAAGAGTAGCAAGAACAGTTGCAATGCTTATTGTAGTTCAAACTATTCGAACAAAGACATATCGACCGCATCTGCCATGGCCTTGTAACCGGCATTATTTGGATGCAGGTGATCTTCCGTAAAAGCGGGAATAATACGCTGAGGATTCGCTGGATCCTGGATTGCTTTCTCAAAATCTATAACGCCATCAAACTCGCCACTGTTCCGTATGAAGGCGTTCACTTGCTGCCGCACCGCTTCACCTTCTTCTGTGAAATAGGCGGCACCTTCATAGGGTGTCAGGGTTGCGCCTATGACCTTGATTCCGCGTGCGTGGGCGCGCGCAATAACTTGCCTATAACCGGCGGTTATTTCTCCAGCTGAAATTAGATTGGCCCTTGATGACATGCCAATGTCATTTATACCTTCCATCAGCACCATATGACTGACGTTGCTAAGAGCAAGCACATCGCGCTCGAATCGAGCTTGCAGATTTTGACCAAACAGGGAATTAGCTTCAGTAGTAACGCGATTGCCACTGATTCCTCCATTCACTATCGCAAATTTCTTGCCATCTGTCTGGCTAAAGAGTCTGCGTGCGAGGTGGTTAGGCCAGCGTTCGTTTGCACTTGTTGTGGAACCCCAGCCATCCGTGATGGAATCACCTACTGTGGCTATCGCTGTAACTGATTCCGGGTTGATTACATCGATAGCAGTCAACAGGTTCCATGCTGGAGTCTCTGTGACCACAGGTAGATTTGTTGCCGAGCTATAATCGCCGTTTTTGGACACATAATTAGTTTGATTAGCCAGGGCGTGGGCAGTCAGGAAACCGCTGTCTTCGGGTAGATAGACGCTGACACTTAAATTACCTGATTCGGGAACCGGGTAATTAACAGGGTCGCTAAAAACCACCGCACCCCGCGCTATCGATATTGTTGATTCGCCAGTAAAGCTAAGGCTGACACTGCTGCCAGCCTGAATAGCGCTTCCTTCAGATTGAATTGCCAAAGACGCTGCACCTATGATTATTGGTTTGTTTCCATGTAAATTGCTAAGTCGTATTCGAACGCTGCTGCCGCCCACGCTGGTGTGTGCGATCAAGCGCAAGGTCTGGTCGGCTATAGTCTCTGGTTCATCTTCAGAATTGGGCAAGGTGCTAGGCGAAGTAGACCAGGTAGTAACCCACCTTGGGTCGCTGTGTTCCTGTGCGTGGGAGCCGGTACTGGAGAGAGCGATCGCTAGAATAACGAGCACAGTGAGCTTTGAGAAAAACCGCGATAGGGGCATTACATCCAATTGATGGATCTTATTCTCTGTAATATTCATTGGTGTTCCTTATCAAAATTGACCAGAATCAAATCTACCATCGCTGAGTAAAGCATAGAATTCTTAGAATGAAAATTGCAATAGCTGATGCAATAGCTGATGCAATACCCAAGTTGCAGGCTATCTGTCTGCCTGCTATAAATTCAAACACCCGTGGTCTGAGCCATCAGCACTGATAGAATACCACGAAGGATGGAGGGTAAAGAGATGGAATTATTGCCAGCAATTGAAATAGAATCTCCGAAAGATGTTGCGGTGAACGCTTCAATCGTTTGGTTGCACGGATTGGGAGCGGATGGTAACGATTTCGCGCCCATTGTGCCTCAACTGCGGTTGCCGACAAGTTTTGGTATTCGTTTTATTTTCCCCCATGCGCCTTCAATTCCGGTGTCGATCAATAACGGTTATGTGATGCCTGCCTGGTACGATATTAAACAGATGGACATTGATAGACAGGTAGATGAAACCCAATTGATACAATCAGCCTCCTGGGTTCACGCGCTGATTGATAGAGAAATAGAACGCGGTGTAGACAGCAGTCGTATTATTATTGCGGGCTTTTCTCAAGGTGGGGCAGTGTCTTACCAGGCAGCCCTGAGCTACCCGAAACCACTGGCGGGTATACTGGCACTCTCCACTTATTTCGCTACGGCGGCCAGTATAAGAATCAACCCCATTCAAAACACAATTCCCATCATAATTTGCCATGGCAGCATGGACACTGTTGTCCAGGAGTCACGGGGTCACAAGAGTGTTGCTACGTTGCAGAATCTCGGCTTTGTACCGGAATACAATAGTTACCCAATGGCGCATTCGCTGTGTCCTCAAGAGGTCGAGGACATCGCGGACTGGATTGGTCGTACCCTCCTATAGGTCACAGGTCACAGGTCACAGGTCACAGGTCAGGGAGACAGCAAACTACCCGGCCTGACAAATAACTATTGACCTTAGACTAAGCTCTAAGCTTATACTTCACTCTGGTTTCACAGTCAGTTTAGTTTTTGGGATCAATAACATGTTGAAAATAAGCGAACTATCAGCGCAGACGGGGCTTTCCACCCATACCCTGCGGTTCTATGAAAAGTACGGCTTGATAAATGCCAGTACGCGAAGTGAGGCAGGCTATCGCTTTTACAGCGGGGCAGATGTGCGTCGAGTCGAGTTTGTGAAGACAGCACGTAACACCGGTTTCTCGCTGGAGGATATAGCGCAATTGCTTTCTATCAGGGTGGATAAGAAAGGTCACAGTTGTCAGGAAGTAACCAATATTACACAGAAGAAACTTGATGAAGTGAATGCGAAAATCGATGAACTGCAATCCTTGCAGCTAACATTGGAAATTTTGCTAGAGAGTTGCGGCGGCGGACCTGAAAATGCGACCCATTGTTCCATCATGGAAGCCTTGGACGAAGGCATAATTCGGGACAGCGCAAGGAGAGAGGTACAATGAATCTATTAACTATCTTTTGGAATCTCGTTATAGAAAGCGCACCCTGGCTGTTACTTGGTTACTTGTTGGCGGGCATCATTAAACAGGTAATACCCAGTGAATGGGTGCACAAACAGTTAGCAAAGCCGGGTTTAATGTCTATCGTAAGAGGAGCATTTATTGGGGCTCCGCTTCCGCTTTGTTCCTGCGGTGTAATCCCTACTGCTCTCGCAATACGCAAGGCTGGCGCTTCTAAAGGTGCCACTTCATCCTTTTTAGTGGCAACCCCGGAAACAGGAGTTGACTCGATTTCCTTTTCCTATGCGGTGCTGGGTCCTGTCTTTGCAATCGCCAGACCAGTGGCTGCACTCACAAGTGCAATTGTTGCGGGTGTATTGGTGAATGGTTTCGATAAAGAAGAGAAAATCGAAGAACCAGAGCAAACTGGCGGTAGTTGTTGCGACAGCAAGCAGGCGGATGTTGCAGATCAGCCTGGTCTAAGGGTCAAATTAGTCAGTGCCGTGCAATATGGTTACGGACGAATGATTTCTGATACGGCAAAGTGGCTGATAATCGGCCTGGTCGCGGCCACGGTGATAACAGCGGTGGTACCTCAGTCGTTCTTCCTGCAATGGGGTAACGGTCTATTGGCCATGATAATCATGGTCATTGTGGGATTGCCCATGTATATCTGCGCCACGGCGTCAACGCCGGTGGCGGCAGGGCTGCTGTTTGCAGGGGTATCACCAGGGGCGGCGTTAGTATTCATGTTGACCGGTCCTGCGTCCAATATAGCAACCATGGGCGTAATAAAAGAGCAATTGGGAATGAAGTCGTTAATTGCCTATATGCTGGGAGTTATCATTACTGCGATTGCTTGTGGTTTATTGCTTAATCAGCTCTATCAAGTGTTCGCCTGGCCGTTGCAGCTTTCTATGATGGCACATGGGGAGAGCTATCCGTTGTGGCGCCAGCTAGCGGCGATTCTGCTCACTGCGTTACTTGCAAGAGTTTGGTTACAGCCACTTTTGAATCGTAAACCCGCGATGCTGGAAACGGTCTAGAAGACCTTGGCCTATGGTGAGGTTTGGTTAACGCAATGAATGCGGTGCCGCTCATCCAGCTCGAATACTCGATGCGCTTTATCCGGTAGCGTACGCAGACAATGCCTGGTGAGTCGTTCGAAATGCTGAATAAAACGTTTGATGGATTCCCCATCCATAAGCCCGGATGCTGTTTTCTTGGTCTGTGAGCGCAGTTTTTGTTCCTGCAAAGATCGCCATTCAAAAACCCGCTCGAAGTCAGGCGCTTTCAGCATCAGTAACATATCCACTTTTGCAAACAAGGTTTGGTAATCCGCTGCGAGCTGTTGATTGACATACTGTCGCCAGTGACCCTGGATGTCTTCCTGAGACTCCAGCTCGTTTACCGCACTGCTTAGCTCTTGTTCGGTTTGTGCTGTTGCACCAACAAACCAGCCTTCCAGGATGATGACATCGACAGGTCCATTCACTCTGGCACAGCTTTTACTCGGTAGGCAATCGTCATTGGCTTTATCAAAACCGGGAAGTGTTACGTAATCTGCACTGCCTGCTTCGCCTAATTTATGAAGAACACTCATGGCCAGATCCAGGTCATGTGTGCCGGGAACACCTCGGGTCTTAAGCAGAGGATGAATAGTCCTGGCGAGTTCTGTTCGATGTGTCCTGGAAAAGTAAAAGTCATCAATACAGAGATTGACCACCTGCCGGGTACTGTTTTGCAGAAGTAAAGCCAGCAGTTTTGCCATTGCAGACTTACCCGTTCCCTGTGCGCCGGTAATTCCAACAGTAAAAGGGCGTTTCTGCTGTTCAGTAAGGTGGCACTCCAGGTCTTGAACAAGCGGGAGAAAATAGCCATCTACGTCCTCGGCGTAAGAGGAAGGCAGGCCCTCCTGGTGGACAAATTCTTCTATAAGCTGTTGATACATTGTTAGCAGGTTAACCCGTAGCAAAATTCATAGCGAAAGCTGTGTGCAAGGACAGCGTGCAGCGTGTTCAAAAAACTGTCCTGTGATAGCATTCACTGACTCTAAACGATTCTCTATTTAGTTGATAACGGGCCAGGAGTCTATTCTTCCCGCCCTGTTTAACGAACCTTACAATCGGCTTTACATCAAATGAAATCTTCATTATTGCCGGAAAGACCGCTGCTTATTTCGCCGACTTTGGCCTCGACTATTGGTCTGGAAGAAGCGGTGATGTTGCAGGTGTTGGCGGAATTGATCAACAGCCTGGAGAGTTGCCGACGCTCTGCAAACCCAAAACTGGATTGGATCGAGCTTAGTGATCAATCTCTTCAAGAGGCTTTTCCTTTCTGGGCTGGTGTAGATATCAGGCGCGTGCAAAATAGTTTACAAAACCTTGGCCTGATTGTCATCGATCCGGGTAATGCGGAACAGACGCGAAGCAGTTTCTACGCAATAGACGAAGCCGATAGCATGGACGTGAAAGACCTGCCAGCATCAAATATCCCGGCGCAACAAGCGGTGGCTACCGCAAGCGGTGGAAGTGCTTCTCTAATCGAACCAAACTGGCAACCGGGTCAGGACTGGATCAGAAAATGTAAGCAGCACAGTATTCCCGAGCAATTTGTCCACGCACTGGTGCCTGAATTCGTCAGCTACTGGCGGGATCGAGGTCATGCTCGATTCTCCTGGGGAAACGCTTTTTACAAACATGCACTCAAGGAATGGCGTAACGAGCAAACTCGAAAAGGAGCCTTTGAGCTGGCCAGCGAGATGTCAGCGCAATGGCGCCCGGGTGAAGATGCAATTGGAATTCTGGAAATATCCGGAATTAGTAGCCGTTTCATAGAAGACGCGATTCCCGAATTTGTGCTTTACTGGCGCGAGCGAGGAATAATCAATGCTGCCTGGAACACGAAATTTATACAACATATACGCAGGCAGTGGGCAAAATTTTCTGCTTCATTTGGCCATGACGATACACCGAAAGTAATGTCCTCCAATTGGCAGCCAAGCAGCGACTGCTTTGAAATTTTACAATTGGCGGAGATAGATGAGCAATACGCACGCAGTAAGATTCCCGAATTCGTTATGTATTGGAAAGACAGTCAACAGGTAAAATCTTCCTGGAATACGGTGTTTCTTCAATTCATCAAACAGGACTGGGCTCGACAATTAAAACAAGTCGAGAATGCAGATTTAAGCTATGCAGAAAATCAATCCCTTGTTGGATCAAGTCAGCAAAGAATTAAAGAAAGATTCCAGCGCATCGCTGACAGAAGTTGGGCCGAGTAATACCGCTCGCAGGGTTTTAGATCGAGTGGAGGAATCAACCGGCGAATTTTCGAGTGATGCCAGGTTGGATCATGTCGATGCGATTAATCAGATCTTCGCTGAATTTGAATTTGCTTATCACAATCAATTTCACAAAGCTTTTAGTGATGCGGAAAGTCAGGTCATAGCAAAAAAGTATTGGCTGGGTAGCTTAGAGCCGTACTCACCACTGCAAATTGTACAGGCTGCGAAACAGGTAATAAGGACGCAGGACTATCTGCCGTCTATTGCGGCACTGGTTAAGGCCTGCGAGCGGGGATTCGATTTGTTCGGCCTGCCGTCACCTCGCCAGGCTTATCTTGAGGCCTGCGCAGCACCATCGCCAAAGAGAGATTACCCCTGGAGCCATGAGGCGGTGTATGTGGCCGGCAAGGCCGCAGGCTGGTTCCTATTGGCGAATGAGCCAGAATCGCTGTCTTTTCCGGTGTTTGAGTACCACTACAGCCTGACCTGTCATCGAGTGATAAACGGCGAGACGCTGGCTATGGATCCACCGACCCCACTAACGGACAAAATTGAACGACCACTAAGCAAGAACGAGACGAAGTCGCGGCTGGCTAAATTGCGAGATGATTTGAACCTCTAAACCTGCCTTATCCATTCAACTTTTTGTATTTGATTCGCGTCGGCTGGAAAGATTCTCCAGCATGCTTTTTCCGCTCTGTTTCATAATCTGTGTAGTTTCCTTCATGCCAGGTCACCTGGCTTCCACCCTCAAAAGCGAGGATGTGTGTACAGATGCGATCCAGAAACCAACGATCGTGAGATACCACAATCACACAGCCAGGATAGGCGAGCAGGCCTTCTTCCAAGGCGCGCAACGTTTCTACGTCAAGATCATTGGTTGGCTCATCGAGCAGCAAAACATTTGCACCTCGTTTTAGTAATTTGGCCATGTGCAGTCGGTTACGTTCACCGCCAGACAGATCTTTTACAAATTTTTGTTGATCGCCGCCTTTAAAGCTGAAACGGCTGACATAGGCTCTTGACGAGATTTCATATTTGCCAATCTGTAATTGTTCCTGCCCATCAGATACTTCCAGCCAGACGGTATTCTCCCCGTTCAATTCGTCCCGGCTTTGATCGACATAAGCCAATTCAGCAGTTTCACCTAGTTCAATAGAGCCGCTGTCGGCTTGTTCTGTTCCTATCAACATTCGTAAAAAGGTGGTCTTGCCTGCGCCGTTGCCTCCGATGATGCCAACGATGCTGCCTTTGGGCACAGAGAGGTTTAAATTTTCAATCAGGCTAATATCGTCGAAGCCTTTGCAAAGATTGGTAACCTCGACGACTTTGTCACCTAATCTGCTTCCCGGCGGGATGTACAGCTCTGAAGTCTCTTTGCGCCTCTGGAAATCTTGGGAATTCAGTTGTTCGAAACGAGCGATACGGGCCTTACTCTTCGACTGTCTTCCTTTCGGGTTGGCGCGTATCCATTCCAGCTCTGATTTAATAGTGCGTTCATGAGCTGTTTTCTGTTTGGCCTCTGTTTCCAGGCGTTTCTCCTTCGCTTCCAGCCAGGAGCTATAATTGCCCTCATAGGGGATGCCGTGTCCGTGATCCAGTTCCAGAATCCAGTCGGCAGCGTTGTCGAGAAAGTACCTGTCGTGGGTAATGGCGACAACAGTGCCACTGTAGTCTTGCAGGAAGCGCTCCAGCCAGCCGACGCTTTCAGCGTCCAAGTGGTTAGTAGGTTCATCCAATAACAGCATGTCAGGTCTGGCCAGCAGCAGTCGACAAAGCGCTACCCGGCGTTTTTCTCCTCCCGACAGTTTTGACACAGTTGCATCCCATGGGGGCAAACGCAAAGCATCGGCTGCTCTCTCCAGAATACGCTCAATCTCCCAGCCATCGCAGTTATCGATCTTGATTTGTAGCTCGCCTTGCCTCTCTAGCAATCTGTTCATCTCATCATCGCTCACAGGTTTGGCGAATTGGTCGCTTATCTCATTGAACTGTTCAAGCAGCTTAATGATTTCAGCCACACCTTGTTGCACGTTTCCACGTACGTCCAAGGCTTCGTCTAAGCGGGGTTCTTGTGGCAGATAGCCAATATTGATATCTGCTTGCGCTCTTGCCTCACCATTAAATTCCTTATCCACACCAGCCATGATTCGTAACAGGGTCGATTTACCCGACCCATTGATGCCCAGTACGCCAATCTTCGCTCCGGAAAAAAAAGAGAGTGAAATGTCTTTTAGGATTTCTCGTTTCGGCGGAACGATCTTGCTAACCTGGTGCATGGTGTAAACGAATTGTGCCATTCCGATTTCCTGAGATTTACAAAAATCTCGACTTAGGCGGATCCCAAATCCCCAGGTAGCATACTGCCACCGCCCCAAGGGCTTCTGAATCCCTCTTTCAGGTTTTACGGCTGGCTTTCACGGCGGCTATGACAGAGGGGTTTAGTCAAAATTTTTTTACAGCGGTGCAGGGCCAGGTTTAATTCGCATTTACCCAGGCATTCTGAATGTGGGGCCGGTTTTCTGTTTGCCTCAACCCATCGCTGAGCGCGGGGTCGCCTGGGGGCCTGTCTTGAGACTCAATGCGGTGCGTAGCGCGCCGCATCATCCTGGATGCGGCGAACAATCTACTTAGTGCATAAGCAGCAAGGAACTGCCCTGGTCATCGCTACGACATAGGGTCTGCCTGATGTTTCTCACTCCAGCACTTCGACACTCAAGGGGATCATGTGATAGAACAAGTCACCGCTGCCAAGTTGATAGCCGACGAACAACTCCCAATTACCCAGCTCGTCCATCGTCAGTGTGATGGGCTCAGGGGTGAGATCCATGAAGTGGTTAGCCTCCAGTACAAGGTTTTCCTGGAAGGGAACCAGCGTTTCATCATCATAAGTCACCAGTCCGGACTGCGTCAGTAACCACACTGTCTCGGGAACGGACGCGTTTCTTGCCGCGATCACAACATTGGCTTGTACGCCCACATCGGCACTGCGTGGTGCGATGGTAAGCAGGACATCCAGCGTCTCATCTACCGAGAAGCTGCCATCCAGGGAATAGCTGACGCCGCCATCACTGCTTGCTCCGCCCCGGAACAGCGCCTCAGTACCTGTGCCATCATCTGCTTCGAGGTTTAACAGCGGCGGCAGGGTCTTTATCCTCAATGGCAGGGGCGTAAAAGCTCCCCTTATGTCCCGAATGAGCAGCTGCGCCTCACCCGCACTCAACCCGATAATACGCAGCCTCCTGTCTTCAATAATCGCCGACTGCGTCGTCTCGCTGATTTCGCTGACGACGAAGAACGGCGGACTCCCGCCCTCTATGATTACTTCCCTGGTTTCGCTGACCACTACAGTGAGATTCTCGACAAGAGAACCGTCTTCGTTGACTAATTGTAGCGCATCGTCATCTGCTGGAGACACGGGAATCGGGATAGGCGGTAGGATCGTCACAGAGATGACCACGATATCTTCGTCAGACCCGCCTGCCGCGTCGGTCACGGTCAGGGTAAACAGCAACTGTTCGTCATCCTCTGTCTGGCGCACTGGCGCGATGAAGGTCGGGGAGATTGCAGAGGCATCATTCAGGGTGACAGTGGTTCCACCGGTCTGGGTCCATGCGTAGGTCCGCCCATCACCTGCAAGACCGGAACTGCCGCTGCCGTCCAGGGTGACTCGCGCCACCTCGTTTACGGTCTGATTTTCCCCGGCATCGGCCACGGGCGGCAGGTTGGTCACGGAGATGGTCACTGTGGCGGTGGAAGTTTCATTTTCTGAATCGGTCACGGTCAGAGTGAACATCAGGTTTCCGTCAGTCATCGTCTGGCGCACTGGCGCGGTGAAGGTCGGGGAGACTACGGATGTATCATTCAGGGTGACAGGGGTTCCGCTGGTCTGGGTCCATGCGTAGGTCAGCACGTCGCCGTTGGCGATGTCCGGGTCTGTGGTGCCGCTGCCGTCAAGGGTTACGGTAGCGCCCTCGTTCACGGTTTGATTTGAACCGGCGCTGGCTACGGGGGGTTCATTGGCCGCGCGCACCGCCGCCGTGGCGATACTGGTTCGGCTTTCCTGCCTGCCACCGCCATCGGTGAAGCTGGCCGTCACGGTGATCTGCTCGCCGATATCGGCCGTCGTCAGGGTGTAGGTGGCAGAGGTCTCGCCGCTGATCGGTGTGTCCGTGGTTCCATTGCGCCTGTTCCATTGGTAGGTGAACTCGGGGGGGACACCTTCGCTGACGACCTCGAACCCATTGGCATCGTTAATAATAGTGGTGTTCGCCGTCGCCGTCAGTTCCTCACCCTCGGTCGGGTCACCGGAGATGGTCGGGGCACCGGTTGGCGGCGCGTTGGTCACGGTAATGCTAAAGCTCAGTGTATCTGTGCCTCCGCTCCCAGTCGCGGTGTAGGTCAGGTTGTTAAACGTTTGGGTTCTCATGGTTCCTGTCGGCGTACCAGACAATATGCGGTTATTAAGGGACAGTCCAGGAGGCACAGGACTGAGCGTATAGGTATTGGTACCCCCTGTAACCGACAGTGCCGTGGGCAAAGTCAGTTCCATAATTTCGTTGCCCGCGGGGTAGCTCTGATTATCAATGGTTTCCTGAAACAGCGGTCTGATAAAGATGCGGGCGGTAGCAGTGCTCTGGTTGGTGGCCGGGTACGCTGCGTCACGAACGCGCAAGGTGAAAATGAACAAGGTCGGAGCAGATGCAGATGGGGGTATGTCCGGAACGGTGAACGTTGGTTGTGCTACTGTCGCATTGCTTAAAGTCACATCGGGGCCGCCAGTTTGCATCCAGAAGTAATCCAGATCCGCATTATTGCCATCGGGGTCGTTACCCGAGCCAAGAAGGGTGACTCTGGTGCCCTCGTTCACAGTCTGATTTGGACCGACTGCAGCGGTGGGCGACTGATTGTTGTTGCGAATAGTTATCGACGCGGAGTTGACAGCCGGCCCGGCAGAAGTGCTCCCAGAGACCTCAAGGCGAATGCCAAACGTAGTGCCATTTAGCACTGAAGGGCTCGCAGTGATGGTAAAAGTTGACTGATCCCTTCTGGAAAAGGTAACCCCTGCCGGGGTACCCGCAGCGTTGGGAGGTTGCCATGCGTATACGAAGGGGCTACTAAGGCCGGAGATTGAAGCAGCGGTGAGCGTCAGGGACGTTCCCGCATCAAATGTACGGACATTTGCGCCCCCGCTTCCCTGCGGATTAATCGTAACAGTCTGCGCACTGGCCCCGGTTGCCGAGAACGCCAGCACCAGCAGAACCGCCGCGGATGTGAAGCAGCGCATTAGTGCCCCCCTCACCCACAGCACCCCGCCCCCCGCAATGGCAACGGGCGCAATGGCAGCGGGGCCGGCTACGGGCAGCAACGAGGCTGCGCCTGCTGCCGGGGTGTTTGGGGTAATGGACAGCGTGGATTTTGTGGTTGGTTTATTCATGTTATACATAATCGATCTCAAGGCGAACCTCTGTCAGGGTAAAGAGTGGGAGAAGTCATTCTACTTGTTGAGAGTCATTTTACTTGTTGAGTGAACATACTTGGCGAGTGATTAGCTGTCAACTTTTTTGTCCCTGTTTTTTTTATTGGTAACCCATGATCTGTCTGGTTTTCATAATGCCCCGAGGAGCTACTTTTTGATAGCAGCAAGGGCTTTATTTTTCGATCAGTTACGAAGGCTGGTTTTCTTTGCCGAAAGGGTTTCCAGCGGAATGCTGGACTAGTTCAAAAACGACAAATGCACCATAGGTACAGGTTTTTATCATCTTTATCGGGATTCTTGATTAGGGCTCAGTCTCAGTCTTGCATTTTTGGTACAAAAAGCGCTTAAGGGAGGGTTACAAACGATCAATTTCGTGATAGGAATGACGTGTACGCTAAAAAACAAAAATTAATAGACTAATCGGGGAAACTTATGTTGTATTCAACCAACCAACCAACCAACCAACCAACCAACCAACCAAGCAAGTTTTCCGCAATGCATTGTTAATTTGCTTAGCTTCAACTGCCATTAGCAGCGCGTTTGCGCAAGAAGACCAGATAGAACAGATTTTTATAACCGGTTCGCGCATAGCCCGAGTTGAGTTGTCTTCACCAGCGCCAGTTGTTTCATTAGACGCAGAAGAAATTTACAGGTTCGGTACGCCTGATCTAGGCAGCATATTGGCAGAAATACCCGCTATAGCGGCGGGTTCTACGCTTATCGGAAATAATAATAGCAATGCTAACGCGGGTTTGAGCGCTCCAGACTTACGTAACCTGGGTCGCGATAGAACATTAACCCTGGTGAACGGAATACGGCATGTGGCTGGTGCTCCGGGAACTTCTGCTATTGATACAGGTGCTATCCCCACAGGGCTAATTGAAAAAGTAGAAGTCATTACTGGTGGTGCTTCGGCAATCTATGGTTCTGACGCCGTGTCAGGCGTAATCAATATAATTCTTCGTGACGATTATGAAGGGTTTGAGTTTAATGCATCAGTTGCAGATGACACAGAAGGCGTTGGTGTAGAAAACAACAGCTTTACCGTCCTGGCAGGTGTTACCTCGGATAGTGGCAAAGGAAACGTTACTTTCTTTGGCAGCAAGTCGGACATAACAGAAGTATTACGCCCTCAACTTCAGCAAAATCGGTTCTTTGGATCAGTAGTAAACCCGGATAATGGTGCTGGGGCAGCAGGTGAAACTGATGGAATTCCAGATCGCCTGAGAGTGCCTTTCGTCGGTTCTGAATTTATCAACATTTTTGGGGTATTAAACCCATTTGGTGGTGGTTCCAGAATTACCTTTGCTCCAAATGGTTCACCAATTGATCAAGTTGATAGAATCGAAACAAACAGTTTTGCTTTTGGTAGTTTTGATCAGGCTTATGATACGGTGTTTTTTGGTAACGATTTTATTAACTACACGCCATCTCAGGAGACGATTACCTTAGCTTCAACATTCAGATACGATTTTTCTGAAAACGTTCGAGCATACGGTGATATTAAATATGTTGATAAAGATATTGCTCAACAATTTCAACCAGGTTTTAATTTTGGCGGTCTTAGAGTAAATGTTACAGAGAATGCGTTTCTGGATGATGCAACCAGGCAGCGTCTAATAGATGATGGTCAAACAGGCAATATTAGATTCGCCAAATTCTTTGGAGACATTGGTAACCGTTCAGCAGCTAATGATAGAGAATTGTTCAGAGTAGTTGGTGGCATTAAAGGTGAATTTGCACTTAACGATACTAACCTGAATTATGATGTGTATTTCACGCGCGGTGAAACTCGTAATACCCGTCGTACATTGAACGATACAATACCAAGTAACTTAACCGCTGCATTAGATTCAGTTATTGACCCTGATACCGGAGAGGCCGCCTGTCGTAGTCAGGTGCCAAGTGCACAGCCAGATGATTATACTGACCCAGCACTGGTTAATGGCGATGATTGCGTACCGTTCAACCCTTTTGGTTTTGGAAATTTCTCAAATGAAGCCGGTGATTTCGTTTCCGGTACAGTTACAAGAGAGGATGCAATCACACAAGAAGTATACGGTGCTTCACTGGCATTTGATACAGGGGAGTTTTTGAACTTGCCAGGGGGGGCAATTAGCATTGCATTGGGTTATGAAAATAGAGAAGAAACATCGGAGACGATTACAGATGAATTTACTAAGGCTGGTTTCTTTAGCAATGCAGCTACCCCTGATTCTCAAGGCGGCTTTGATGTAGAAGAGTTTTTCATTGAATTAAGCGCTCCCATCCTTGGTGACGTATTTTTAGCAGATGAGCTAACTTTGGATGCAGCTTACCGCACCGCTGAGTATTCTCATGCAGGTAATGCAGATGCCTGGCAGATTGGCTTGGTTTGGGCGCCGTTTCAAGGTTTACGCGTTCGAGGAACTGTAAGTGAAGCGGTTCGCGCACCTAATGTTGATGAAGCATTCAGTCCGTTGTCTCCAGGCTTCGCAAATATTGTCGACCCCTGTGACGTGGATAATATTAACGATGATCCAGACCGTGTGGCCAACTGTGCTGCCTTAGGCATCCCAGCAGGTTTTGAAGCGAATGACAATGTGAGTATTGTTACGCAATCGGGAGGAAACCCAAATCTGTTCTCGGAAACTGCCAATTCAAAAACGATAGGTTTTGTGTGGACACCAGATTTTGTAGACAATATGTCGTTTACAATTGACTATTACGATATTGAAATTGAAGACGCTATTAACCTGGTTGATTCACAAGACGTTCTTGATAATTGTGTAGACGCGACTGGAAGTCCAGATGCAGGTTTCTGTTCTCAAGTTGATCGTGATCCAGACACACGTGATGTTGTAACGGTTCGTTCTGGCTTTGTTAATGCGTCAGCATTTAGAACTGACGGTATAGAAGCGAACCTTAGATATACCACTGGCTTGGCTCGATTCGGATTGCCAGGGGAGTTACGACTTAACCTGTCTGCAACTCAGCTTCTCAAATTGGAAATTTTCGAATTTCAAAACCGACCTGATGAAATTAATGTCGAAGAAGGGGAAATTGGTGATCCGGAATTACAATGGAGCACATCTGTTAGCTATAGCCTGAATGACTTAACGGTAAACTGGAGTTCACGATTTATTGACAGTGTCGTGACCTATGATGTTTCTCCCGGTGGCGGTTCTTCAGAAGACATTGATATAAGCTCTATCGACTATGTTTGGACAAACGATCTATCTGCTACATACAACATAAATGACAACATTCGTGTCGCAGCCGGTGTGCGTAATTTGTTCAACGAAACACCTCCTGGCTACACTTTCGACTCATTGTACGATCTGATAGGTCGTCGTTTTAACGCCGCAGTAACAGTTAGTTTCTAGCAGACGACTAGACTAAATGGCTAAAACTCTCTTTTTGACAAGAGAGCCATCAAGGAGAGCAGGCTTAGCCTGCTCTGTTTTATTTTGTGCCCTGAATAATTTCAAGCAGCTCAAATCTACCCGGTTTTCGCTTCTCTGAGCACCTTTATTTTCTGAGAGATTACCGTCCATGTAACACTGATGGTCAAGCGGCCCTATTACTGCACAAGCTGTAGCTTGTCTAAACCCCCATCAGATTACTAAGAATATTAATGCCCAAATTAAACTCATCATGTAGAATAGCGCCTTCCAGAATTCCTGGTATCACAAGAGAATTTCAAACCCTTGTACGACTTTGCGAGCAAGCAACCCTCGGAGCAACAGATGTTTATGAACGATAGCTGCCTTTCAGATTTTGATCCGGAGATTAACGCGGCCATTGAAGCTGAGAAAACTCGCCAGGAACAACACATCGAGCTAATTGCCTCTGAAAATCATACCAGTTCGCTGGTCATGCAGGCTCAGGGTTCGGTGCTAACCAACAAATATGCTGAAGGCTATCCAGGAAAACGCTACTACGGTGGTTGTGAACATGCTGATGTCATCGAAGAAATCGCCATCGCTCGTGTCCGGGAGTTATTCGGCGCTGACTACGCCAATGTCCAGCCTCATTCTGGGTCGCAAGCCAATGCGGCAGTTTACATGGCATTACTAAAGCCAGGTGACACGGTTTTGGGTATGAGTCTCGCTGATGGAGGGCATCTTACCCACGGTGCCAGCGTGAGCTTTTCAGGTCGTATCTATAATGCCGTGCAATATGGCCTAAACAGCGAAACCGGTGAAATCGATTATGAGCAGGTGAATGCCCTGGCTCAGGAGCACAAGCCGAAGATGATAATGGCGGGCTTCTCCGCGTATTCTCGCGTCATCGATTGGCAAAAGTTTCGCGATATTGCAGACAGTGTGGGTGCGTATTTTGTAGTGGACATGGCGCACGTTGCTGGTCTTATTGCTGCTGGTGTCTATCCCAGCCCGGTCAACATAGCCGACGTCACCACGTCTACTACCCACAAGACCTTACGCGGACCGCGGGGTGGAGTGATTCTGGCTCAAGCTAACCCGGCGCTTGAGAAGAAGCTTAACTTTGCGGTATTTCCAGAGAGTCAGGGTGGGCCTTTGATGCATGTAATAGCCGCAAAAGCTGTTTGCTTCAAGGAGGCAATGAGTGAAAATTTCAAACTCTATCAGCAACAAGTAGTCGCGAATGCCAGAACAATGGCCAAGGGTTTTATTGACCGTGGATTCGATGTGGTTTCCGGCGGAACCGACGACCATCTCTTTTTGCTAAGTTTGATAAAGCAGGATATTACCGGTAAAGATGCTGACGCTGCGTTGGGACGGGCCAATATCACCGTGAACAAGAATGCAGTTCCAAATGACCCCAAGCCACCCTTTGTGACAAGTGGTCTTCGTCTGGGCTCGCCAGCAATCACTACCAGAGGCTTTGCTGAAAACGAAGTAGCAGGGTTGACCTCTTGGATGTGTGATATTCTCGACAATATTGAGAACGACGCAGTTATCATGGAAGTTAAACAAAAGGTGTTAGATCTCTGTGCGCGTTTTCCTGTTTACCAATAATCAATAGATAGATCCCGGTAACAGGAATTTCCCGTATAGAACATAGGTAGAACACAAGTAGAACGATAGGTTTTTTATGCATTGTCCTTTTTGCAGAGCAATAGACACCAAGGTAATAGATTCCAGATTAGTAACGGAAGGAAATCATGTCAGGCGAAGACGTGAGTGCATTACCTGCGAGGAAAGATTTACCACTTATGAATCAGCCGAATTGCTTATGCCAAGAATTATAAAACAGGATGGAATTCGAGAGCCCTTCAACGAAGATAAGCTAATGGCTGGATTAACCAAGGCATTGGAAAAACGACCGGTTAGTATTGAAAAAGTTGAAGAGGCTATTACTCGCATTAAGGCAGATCTACGTGCCACCGGTGAGCGCGAGATACAATCAAGAGATGTAGGTGAGCAGGTTATGAAAGAACTGCGTGGTCTTGATGAGGTAGCCTTCGTTAGATTCGCCTCTGTCTATCGCAGTTTCAAGGATCTCAACGAATTTCGTGCCGAAATTGACCGACTCTCCGAAGACAACCTAAAATAAATCCAGTGTGTACAAGAGCGGTTAGCTATGCTTGATCACTCGTCGTCAGGGCATACGCAGTACAACGCCTCGAATCACCGCAACCAGGTAACGGGCACAACGGGCCAGGGTAAGCCATCTCAACGTAAATCCAATACTGATTTTTAGTAATACAGGCTCATGAAAAAACTTAGCAACAATGAACTCGATGCAGAATTTATTGACTGGCCGGTTTATATGCAGCGGGCCTTGGAGCTTGCCCGTAATGTGATGACTACCGCACCCAACCCCAGGGTTGGGTGCGTGTTATTGAGAGACAATAAACCAGTAGGTGAGGGTTGGCATACCGCGGCGGGCGCAGCCCATGCTGAAGTGATGGCATTACAACAAGCGGGAAAGAATGCCGATTGCGCAATAGCATTTGTGAGTTTGGAGCCGTGCTCGCACACAGGGCGAACCGGGCCCTGTTCAGTCGCGTTGATTGAGGCGGGTATCTCGACAGTAGTTCTGGCGAGTATTGACCCTAACCCGGAAGTAGCGGGCCAGGGGGTTTCAAAGTTATTAGCCGCTGGCATTGAGGTAGTTCAGTTAATAGATTTTGACCAGGTCGCCCGCCAGATTAACCCTGGGTATTTCAAACACAGAGAAACCGGGCTACCTTATGTTCGCTGTAAACTGGCAATGAGCCTGGATGGACGTACCGCGCTTGCCAATGGCAACAGCAAATGGATCAGCGGGCCGGCTTCTCGCAGCGATGTGCAAAACTTGCGCGCAAGAAGCAGTGCTGTAATCACTGGCATAGAAACAGTGTTAGCCGATAACCCGTCAATGAATCTGCGTCCGAATGAGTTGAACCTTAGTAAGGCAGAGCTCGCCCGCAATGAGGCTGCTTTATCAAAACAACCTTTGCGCGTAATTCTCGATAGTAATTCACGTACCCCAGGCACTTCAAAAATTCTTGTCGCCCCGGGTGAGGTAAAAATATTCACTACCGGGTCGAGAGAAGAAAACAAAAACTTCACACCCAATGTGGAATACATAACGACAAGAAGGGCGGGAAGGAGAGTGAACCCACATTCTGTGCTAGAATCGCTGGCCTCCGACTTCAACTGCACGGAAGTCTTGTTAGAGGCAGGAGCCACACTAAGTACTACTTTTATCCAGGCGGGCCTGGTGGATGAGTTAATAATTTATATTGCGCCGAAGCTCTTGGGAAGTGATGCCAGAGCATTGTTGAATATTGTCGGCCTGGAATCGATGTCCGACAGCATAGATTTTTCGATTTCAGACCTGCGACAGATGGGTAGCGATATTCGGCTTGTGTTGAAGCCTTCTCAATCAGATTGAAACCTGCAAGAAACGCAGGGCCAACAAGTGGAAGTTTGAAAATGTTCACTGGAATAATTCAGGCGATTGGTGTGATCTACAGCCTAGATCAGACTAGTGCTGATTGGCGACTAACTATAGATAGCGGAAAGCTTGAACTCAGTGATGTTGCACCCGGAGATAGTATAGCTGTGAACGGTTGTTGTCTGACCGTGGTTGATTTGCACGAAAACAAGTTCGAAGCCGATGTTTCTGACGAATCGATGCGTTGTACCACCCTGGGTGAATTTGGAACTGGCAGCAAAGTTAATTTAGAAAAAGCTATGTTGGCAAATGGTCGATTGGGTGGTCATATGGTAAGCGGACATGTGGACGGTGTTGGCAAATTGATTCACTCAGTCGCTGAAGGCGGCAGCCAGAAGCTGGTTTATGAGGCATCGGCAGAGCTGGCAAAGTATATAGCCGCTAAAGGTTCCATTTGCATCGATGGAGTTAGTTTAACTGTAAACGAAGTGAGTGGCGCGAATTTTGCCGTTAACGTAATTCCGCATACTCAAACAGAAACGATTATTGGTGAGTATACCCAGGGTCGTCACGTAAATCTTGAAGTGGATTTGATAGCGCGCTATTTGGAACGACTGATTCAAACTGATACTTCGAGAACCAATGCTGTCGATAGAGATTTCCTGGCAAAGCATGGCTTCGGTTAGACTGATAAAGAGCTTGTAAAATATGAAACTTAATTCGATTGAAGAAATTATCGACGATATCCGCCAGGGCAAGATGGTGATATTGATGGACGATGAAGATAGAGAGAATGAAGGCGATTTAATTATCGCAGCAGAACGTGTAGGTACTGAAGATATTAATTTTATGGCGACCAATGCGCGTGGCCTTATTTGTTTAACGCTAACCCGCGAACGATGCGAATATTTGAAATTGCCGCTCATGGTAAATGAAAACAATACAGCTTATAACACCAATTTTACTGTTTCGATAGAAGCGGCAACTGGAGTAACCACAGGAATATCAGCAGCGGATCGCGCTCGCACGATTCAGGTTGCGGTGGGCAGAGACAGCGTCGTTGAAGATATCGTTCAGCCCGGTCATATATTCCCGGTTATGGCACAGCCCGGAGGCGTGTTACGTCGCGCCGGACACACCGAGGCAGGTTGTGATTTGGCAAGGTTGGCCGGGTATTCGCCCGCTGCTGCAATTGTGGAAATTATGAACGCAGATGGTACCATGGCCAGGCGTCCAGATTTAGAAAAGTTTGCGGAAAAGCATAGGATAAAAATAGGCACTATAGTCGACCTGATTCATTACCGTATCGCCAACGAACACACGGTTACTAAAGTTTCCAGCAACAAGATGGTAACTCAGTATGGCAAGTTTGAGGTACACACTTACAAGGATTCAATCAGTGGAAGCCTGCACCTGGCTTTTTCTAAAGGTGTGATTTCCGCAGACGAGCCAGTATTAGTGCGAGTGCATATTCCGAATACCCTGCGGGATATTTGCGAGGTCTACAATACCAATCGCACCAGTTGGTCATTTAGTGATGCCTTGAAGAAAATCAATAGCGAAGGTGGTGGCGTGGCTGTGCTATTATCCGGCGACGATTACGGGCAGGACTTGGGTCAGAACATAGCCAGTGTGCTAAGCGATGGTTCAGAGGCATATCAAGCCAATAGAGGTGGCAGCGATTTGACTATAGGAACTGGCTCTCAAATCTTAAGAGATATTGGTGTCGGGAAAATGCGATTGTTGAGTTTTCCGGCAAAATTCAATGCTATTTCGGGGTTCGATTTGGAAGTGGTAGAGTTTGTCCAGTTTGAGAAATAGAATGGGCTTTGCATCGGCATAAGACCAGGCTTCACAAAGAGTAAGAGTAAGAATAAGAGTAAGAGTAAGAATAAGAATAAGAGTAAGAATAAGAATAAGAGTAAGAGTAAGAGTAAGAGTAAGAGTGAGAGTGAGAGTGAGAGTGAGAGTAAGAGTAAGAGTGAGAGTAAGTAGGAAAAAATAATGAGCACTATAAAGACGATCGAAGGCAGTCATAACAATGCAACAGCGCGATACGTGATTGCGGTAGCACGGTTCAATAGTTTTATCGTAGATCATTTATTAGAAGGTGCTATTGATGTATTGCGTAAGCACGGAGTGATGGATAAAGATATTACTGTTATTAAGGTGCCAGGTGCCTTTGAACTACCGTTGGTGATCCAAAAAATAGTAGCTGATAAAGAGTATGATGCGGTAATAGCCCTGGGTGCTGTTATTCGTGGTGGCACTCCTCATTTTGAATATGTGGCGGCTGAGTGTGTAAAAGGTCTCGGTCAAGTCAGCCTTGCCAGTAGCAAGCCGGTGGCATTTGGTGTTCTCACAGTTGACAGTATTGAGCAAGCAATTGAACGGGCTGGCACCAAGGCAGGTAACAAGGGAGCCGAGGCAGCTATTACAGCCGTAGAAATGGTTAGCCTGCTTAGACAATTGGATAACTAAGTGGTCTCCCGTAAGGTTGAACAGCAAGCGAATTCTTCAGTACCCGACAAGAAAAAAACACAGATGCGTGGCAAGGTTCTGCTGTCACAACGTCGAAAAGCGCGTACTCTAATCATGCAAGCCCTTTACCAGTGGCATGTGGGCAAATCAGAACCACTGGAAATTGAAGCTCAATTTCACGAGCAGAATGGCGGTAAAATAGATTGGGAGTATTTCGCACAAGTGTTTCTGAAGATTACCAGGCAACAAGAAATGCTTGATCAATATCTTCTCCCCTTACTTGATCGGAAACTCACAGCGCTGGACCCGGTGGAGAAAGCCTTACTCTATCTTGGTAGTTTCGAGCTTGCGAATCGACCGGACATCCCCTACCGCGTTGTCATTAACGAATGTGTTGAATTAGCAAAGACCTTTGGCGCTACCGGGAGTCATAAGTATATTAACGGCGTACTGGACAAACTGGCAGTAGTTCTCCGTCCTGTGGAATTAGCTGATAAAAAACCAGCAACAAGAAGAAGACCCTAAATAGAAAAAAGAAGAGTCGCTCAATCACAGTTGTGTTTGCCAGTATTTCAGGACATGAACAATTCATCGAGCCAATCAGAATTTGACCTAATTCGGCGCTATTTTTCCGATTCTGGCTTGGGTTTTGAGAAAAGAGGAGTCGAGCTGGGAATTGGCGATGATGCTGCTCTATTGGAAGTTCCGGCGGACAAGTTGCTGGCAATGTCGATGGATGTATTAGTGTCGGGTATACATTTCCCATCTTCTGCTGACCCATCTCTTGTTGCTAAGCGGGCGCTAGCTGTAAATCTTAGCGATCTTGCAGCCATGGGTGCAGAGCCTTATTGTTTTACTTTGGGTTTGGTTTTGCCTTTGATCGACGAAGTCTGGTTGGAAAAATTCAGCGCGGGCTTGTTAGAGCTTGCCACGCAATACAATTGCCCTTTGGTGGGTGGCGATATCAGCAGAGGACCACTAAGCCTTGGTATTCAAGTTCAAGGTTTATGCAGCAAGTCACAGGGGTTGCGGAGAAAGGGAGCGGAAGCTGGAGACAAAATTTATGTCAGTGGTACGCTGGGAGATGGCGCCATAGCGCTGCTAACTCTTGGACTGGACTCTCATCTTGGTGAAGATTTTGAACTCTGCGTAGAAAAGCCTACCGATGCCTGCCTGAATTTTTTTGAAGAAGCGTATTACAAACCGAATCCGCGCATTGAGCTGGCGTTAGCGGCCACCAGGTTAATAAGCAGTTGTATTGATATTTCAGATGGCTTAGGCGGAGACCTTCAGCATATTCTCGACGCCAGCGGTGTGGCGGCCAGGCTGAAACTGGGACAGATTCCATACTCGAAGCCGGCCATGTGCTGTGTGAATAAACAGAACAGATTACTGGCCGCGCTATATGGGGGGGATGACTATGAATTATGCTTCACGGTGCCGGTGGATGCTTGTGCAGATTTAGAGCGAGTGGCTGGCCAGCTCGATGTCCGCGTCACCTGCATCGGGGAGATAGTAGCCGGCCACGGGATAGAATGTTTCGATGCAGGTGGATCATTGCGAAATCTTGACTCGTTTTCATTTCAGCATTTCAACACTGCGGCAAGCAGTTAATAGTGAAATCTACAACAGCAATATGGCGAAATCCTGTGCATTTGCTGGCCTTTGGTTTCGGTGCAGGGCTCTCGCCTAAGGCACCGGGTACGGCAGGCACGGCAGTAGCTATGCTGATTTATCTGTTATTACCTCCCATGCCGCCTATGGTGTTTGCGTGGTTGATAGTGATTAGCTTCCTGACAGGACTATGGCTATGCGGGAAAGCCGCCACAGATTTGGGGGTACACGATCACAGCGGCATTGTCTGGGATGAATTTGTAGGCTACTGGATCACTATGTTTATGGCACCTGGCGGCATCATTTGGGCTGTTTTGGGCTTCGTCCTGTTTCGACTACTGGATATCTTCAAACCCTGGCCCATTAAATGGGTTGACAAAGAGCTTAAAGGCGGTGTGGGAATCATGCTCGATGATGTTTTAGCAGGTATAATGGCCGCCTTGTGCATACAAGCCATAGTGGTTCTCATGGCATGAAGTCGAGTAAGCCTGGGATCACAGGCTTGCAAAAGGATTCGAGGGGAACGTTTTTTGACAGTATCATTTGTAGCATCGGCAACCTTGCCCACTCAGTGGGGACAGTTCACGATTTATGGATTCGAAGACAACACCAGTGGCAAAGAACATATCGCCCTTGCTTTCGGTGATCTGCGGCAAGACCAATCGGTGCTGTGCAGAATTCACTCTGAATGCCTGACAGGCGATTGCCTTCATAGTCTGCGCTGCGACTGTGGAGCTCAGTTACAATATGCAATGGAAAGCGTGGCCAAAGAAGCCAGCGGTCTAATTTTATACCTGCGGCAAGAAGGCAGGGGTATTGGTTTGCTTAACAAGATTAAAGCCTACTCTCTACAGGATTCCGGCGCCGATACAGTAGAAGCCAATGTACAACTGGGTTTTGAACCCGATAGCCGTGACTATCAAATTTGCAAGCCTATGCTGAACCATTTCGAAATTAACAAGCTGCGCCTGATGACTAATAATCCACGCAAGGTTGATGCCTTGACCGAGATGGGGATTGATGTCGTAGAAATAGTTCCTATTCATACCGATGCTAACCCTCACAACGAAAGTTATCTTACCGCCAAGGTGGACAAGTTGGGGCATATCAACAAACAGTCGTAAACTGTTCCTGGAACGGGTCTCCGTGATCGCTAACAAGAAAAATATTGTCGTTGATCTGCTTCGTCACGGAGAGCCAGAAGGCGGCGAAGGAGTCTTGCGTGGCCGGACCGATCATCCCCTGAGCAAGCTGGGTTGGTCACAAATGCAGAAAGCAGCCGCGCTGTCTGATGCGCTGACTAAAACATCTATCACACCCAATTGGACTCATTTAATTTCTTCGCCGCTGCAGCGTTGCTACGGATTCGCTGAGCAGCTGGCAAGAGAAATCGAGCTCGATCTGCAGGTAATGGAGCAATGGCAGGAAATAGACTATGGCGATTGGGATGGTATGCTACTGACTGAATGGAGGCAGCAGGCAGCAAGCCAGTTCAAAGAGTTTCGTAAAGACATGTCGAAGCTGGCTCCACCAAATGGTGAAGACTACCTGTCATTTAGAGACCGGATATTGAACGCCTGGCAAGGAATTTCTGAGCTTCCGGATGGTAGCCATGTGCTAATAGTAACTCACGGTGGTGTATTGCGAGTGGTGCTTCCTACAGTGTTGGGTATGCCCCTCAACCGCAGTCAACCTTTACATATCCCTTTTGCTTCTTTCAGCCGTGTGAATTTGTTAGTAAGCGAGGTTAAAGAAGGCGCAACAGACCAGGCAGCAGATGGCGTGAACAAGGTTAATGCAAATCTCGTGTTTCACAATGCGGCGCAATATGCCGCTGGTTAGTTAGTTGCAAGCCTGCTCCTGGCGAGGTCAATCTGTTCGCACATTCTCTCTGCGCCCGTTAAGGCGCGAGGTGTGTGTCTCTGCAATAATTCTGGCGGGATGAAAAACAGCGAGCCACTGGACACCGCGTTAAGATCGGGCCAGCGTAGCCATTCATCCAGCCATTCAGGACGTTCTATATCCATACCGCTGGCGACAATTACCGCTGGGTCGCGGGCCAGTACTGCTTCTATACTCACTTTTGGCGCGACCAGATCTATTTCTTCGAATATATTTACACCACCACAGAGTTCAATAATGTCGTTGATAAGCTCATTGCCCCCTGCACTTATCAGAGGTCTGTCCCAAACTTGATAAAAAGTTTTAACTGGCGCTTTATCTCGATAAATTTCAGATAATGATTGTAGTTTCTGGCCAAATTCGGCAATCACAGGTTGCGCGGTTGACTCTGTCCCGGCTAGCAACGACAATCGATGAATATGATTCGTAATTGAATACAGATTCTTGGGTTCCGCGATATATACAGTTAAGCCTAATTCTCTTAGGCGCTTCACCGATGCCCTGGGATTACCCGTTTGCCAGGCTACCACCAGGTCTGGCTGCAATTGTAATATCCTTTCCATGTCTAGCAGATCATGTCTGCCAACGATGGTTAGTAGTTTTGCTGCCTCTGGATAGTCACTGTATTCAACCACTCCCACTAAGCTGGATCCAGCACCAGCGGCAAAAAGCAATTCAGTAAGAGAAGGAGCCAGGCTGATGATTCGGTTTGCCGGTTGCGCAAGTTGCACCAATAATCCTTCGTCATCGATTACCTCGACTGCAATTGCGCCGTGAATACAGGCGCATAGCAGAGTCGCGAATAGTAACTTCGATAGGACAGAGGATACGGTAGAACGGCCTCTTTTTGCCATTAGTAGTCGATGCCTTTCTGAACCTTCACGCCGTCATAGAAAGCGTGTTTGTTCTCCCCCAACTCAGTTACGGTGTCTGCCAGTTCAATTAACTCTTTTGAGGCATTGCGACCAGTGACGACTACATGCTGATCCTGCGGACGATTTTCCAGAGTGCTTAGAACCATCTCCTTGTGCAGATAACCGTAGCTAAGCATGTAAGTCAACTCGTCTAGAATCACCACATCCATGTCGGGGTTGTTCAGCATGGAAGCGGCATTACTCCAGGTTGCCTGGGCGGCAGCGATATCTTTGTCTCGATCCTGGGTTTCCCAGGTGAATCCTGTGTTCATCACATGGAACTCTACAAGGGGATTATCTGCAAACAACATTTGTTCGCCGCATTCCCATTGACCCTTGATGAATTGAATTACACCGCAGTTGAGGCCGTGCCCGACACTGCGTGCCAGCATGCCGAAGGCAGAGGTACTCTTTCCCTTTCCATTGCCAGTTAGCACTATCATCAAACCTTTATCGATAGTTGCTTCAGCGATGCGGTTGTCTATGTATTCTTTCTTGCGCTGCATCGCCTTCTTATGGCGTATTTTGCGTTCTTCTGCGTTCGACAAAGTATGCTCCAGCACGGGTGCTTAGAAATTTAACCTGAAACCGATGCAAGCTGTTTCATCGGTTGAATTGAACTTAAACAGCTTGTGATTGAATTTTGCAGTCCCTCAACTTCTTGCGAATCGAATCTGCGATGCTGTCGCTGTCCAGACCTATTGAAGCCAGCATTTCTGGTACTTTACCGTGTTCCAGAAAATTGTCAGGAAGGCCCAGGTTTAGTACTGGTATTTGATAGTTTGAAGCCAATAGAAATTCATTGATGGCTGAACCTGCGCCACCCTTAACTGAATTTTCTTCGATTGTGACTAACAACTGATGCTTCGCTGCCATGTCGCCTATAAGCTTTTCATCAAGTGGCTTGACGAAACGCATATCCAACAGCGACGCATCCAGACTGTGAGCAGTGTCCATAGCAGGATTCACCATGCTTCCGAAGGCTAGTATAGCCACTGATTTACCGCGGCGGCGCACAACAGCTTTGCCTGTTTCTACCGGGCTTAAGCCCCGCTCAATACTCTGGCCAGGACCTTTTCCTCGCGGGTATCGAATGGCTGACGGCCCCTTGTGATGGTAGCCAGTCGAAAGCAGTTTGTGGGTTTCGTTCTCGTCACTGGGTGTCATCACCAACATATTCGGTATGCAGCGAAGATAGCTCAGATCGAAACTACCCGCATGGGTAGGGCCATCTTCACCCACTAGCCCGGCTCTATCAATGGCAAACATGACATCCAGGTTTTGCAGAGCCACATCGTGTATCAATTGATCATAGGCGCGTTGCAGAAAAGTGGAATAAATAGCGACTATCGGTTTAAGTCCATCACAGGCCATGCCAGCGGCGAATGTTACGGCATGTTGTTCGGCAATGGCCACATCATGGAAGCGTTCTGGAAATTTCTGTGCGAAATTTGTCATGCCTGAACCTTCGCCCATCGCGGGGGTTATTCCTGTAATCAGTTCATCTTGTTCAGCCACGTCGCACAACCAGTCGCCGAAAACTTCTGAGTAACTGGGTGACAAAGTAATGGACGTTGTAAGGGAAGACAATTCGGGTTTCGGGACTTTGTCTTCCTCTACATTGGGCTTTTCTGAGGCATCGAATTTTGAAGAGCTGCCAGGGTCAAGCTTGCTCATCGCGTGCATGCCATAAGGATCATTCTCAGACTCCAGATAGCCTTTGCCTTTTTGCGTAACAAGGTGGAGGAGTTGAGGCCCACGCAATGTCTTAATATTGTTCAGTATATCTACAAGACCTGAAGTGTTATGACCATCTATCAGGCCAATATAGTTAAATCCTATTTCTTCAAAAAGGGTGCCAGGTGACACCATACCCTTCATGTATTCTTCCGCGCGGTGAGCTGCCTTTAACGCAGGAGGAATTTTCGATAGAACTCGCTTGCTGCCAGTGCGAATGAAATTATAGGGTTTGCTTGCCCACATACGAGCAAAATAACTGGAAAGACCACCTACGTTGTTAGAGATCGACATATTATTGTCGTTAAGAATGACGAGAATATTATCATCCAGATACCCAGCGTGATTCAGCGCCTCGAAAGCCATGCCAGCGGTCATGGCACCATCGCCTATCACGGCAATACTGTGCCGTTCTTTGTTTTGTAGTCGTGCCGCCGCCATCATGCCAAGTGCTGCACTAATCGACGTACTGGAATGACCAACGCCGAAGCTATCGAATTCACTTTCGCTGCGATTCGGAAATGCGGCGAGACCTCCCGCCTGACGCATGGTTAACATCTGGTCTCTGCGGCCAGTCAGGATTTTGTGAGGGTAAGCCTGGTGGCCCACATCCCAGATCAGTTTGTCATTCGGTGTGTCGAATACATAATGCAAGGCGATGGCTAGTTCTACCACGCCCAAACCTGCCCCAAAATGGCCGCCAGTTTGACCTACGGAATACAAGAGGAAGGAACGTAACTCTTCTGCCAGTTGCGATAGCTGGTTCAGCTCCAGAAGCTTTAGATCCAGCGGACTTTCCACCTTGTCCAATAGTGGAGTAGCGGGCCTGGACTGGGGTATTTCCTTAAGCATGACTGTATTTCAACTCCAGATGCCTGAATTTTCAACTGCTGACAGCTAACCGTAGGCCAAAATCGGGGAGGGGTAAGTTAAAGCACTGTCACTAAATCGTCAATGAATCCTGGCCTAGTGTAGCCTTCTGACCACATAGGATGACAATTCTCTGAGTTGATCGGCACTATCGGAAAATAACCCCAGAGCAGCAGTTGCCTTGTCAGAAAGCTCTGTCGCCAATTGTTTCGCAGCCTCCAGTCCTAGCAGAGAGGCATAAGTCTGTTTGTCCTGTTCCCGATCAGAACCCTGTGGCTTGCCCAATGTCGCCGTGTCGCTAACTACATCCAGGATATCGTCCTGTACCTGAAAAGCCAGGCCTATATTGCTTGCATAAGCCGACAAGGCAGCCATTTGCGACTCCGTGACGTGACTGTGACTCATTCCACCTAGAAGTACCGAACAGCTCATTAGTGCCCCAGTCTTTAGCTGGTGCATTTGCTCTAGCTGTGGTAGACCCAAATCTTCTCCCACCGCTTCAAAATCGAGGCTCTGGCCTCCAACCATTCCAACAGCGCCAGCAGCCTGACTTAGCAATTGAATCATAGCGAGTTGCTTTCCCGTGTTTACTCTCTCGCTGTCGGTACTTAGTAGTTGGAAGGCGAGTGATTGCAAGGCATCGCCAACCAAAATTGCCGTGGCTTCATCATAGGCTTTATGCACAGTCGGTCTGCCACGACGCAGGTCGTCATCGTCCATTGCTGGCAGATCATCATGCACAAGAGAATAACTGTGTATTAATTCTACCGCAGCAGCGGCGTTGTCTGCTGACCTTAAACTGCCCCCAACAGCCAAAGCCGCCGCATAGGTCAGAACTGGCCTGATTCGCTTTCCACCACCCAGGCAGGCATACTCCATAGCATTTTTGAGTTTCTGACTGATTATATCGATCTGTAGTTGTTCGCTAAGCCGGTGATTGACTCGGTGTTGACAGTGCAGCAGGAATTCATCCAGAGTCTGGGTTTGTACTATTGCCATGATGCTATTTTAGTCGTCAATATCTTTGAGATTGAGTGCTTCAGTATCGCCGCTTTCGTTCAACAGAATTTGCACTTTCTGCTCGGCGTTGTTAAGCGCGGTCTGGCATTCGCGGGTGAGTTTGATGCCCTTTTCAAACGCCTGAAGTGATTCTTCCAGGCTAAGCTCGCCGTCTTCCATCGCAGTCACGAGTTTCTCAAGGTTTTCTAGTGCTTTCTCGAAATCAAAATTTGCTTGTATTTTTGTGCTCATGGTTACATTCCAAAAACTAAAGAGGTCAGATTATCTCCCTGGAGGTCAGCAGGACGCCTCGGTAGCTTAGGGTTAGCCTGGTGCCTGAAAGAAGGGGATTATACGCCAAGTTTGCAGCATTTCACGCCTAAACCGGAGTGACTGCCAAGCGATACAAGCGACGTAAGCGACAAATTTCAACCAGAAGTACCTGCTTAGAACGAAGTCCTGGTTAATAAAACAAAGTTCTTGGCTTATGCTGCAAAAGATCCTCGAGGTGGGCTGTTGCAGGCTTTGCAACTCGTGAAGGGTTGGGTGGCCGAAGATGGTAGCTTGCACACCGCTGTAGTGCCGATAGCCGAAGAGCCCGAGGGGGCGGCAACTTTATGTACTGTGTATGAGGATGAGTCCTTTAGTGCGGCTCAGTCGGCGTACTACTACCTACGCGTGGTTGAGCCGGAATCACCGCGGTGGCACACCTATGACTGTGCGCGCGTCCCCGAGTCGGATAGGCCAGAAGTGTGTAGCAATGGTCAGTATCCGGAGATGATCCGGGAAATGGCCTGGACTTCACCAATTTGGTATCAAGCTAAATAGTTCAAGCCTCTTTTTTGTTCTGAGTAACCGTTTCCAAGTTTCCGTTGACATATATACTGTGTATAACATAGTATGTATTACACACTATGTGACAAATAGCTGGTGAAGTCAGATGGCGATTGAACACCGAACGTTAAAAACATGACGAATACACAAGTCGACGAAGCCCGAGAAGTGAGTGAGCGCCTGAACTCTGAAATCCGCCGTGGCGCACTGGTGCTTGCCGTCTTAGGTCAGTTACAGAACGAACACTATGGATATTCGCTCCGTAAAACCTTGGCCGATAAGGGGCTAGATGTTGAAGAAGGCACGTTGTACCCGTTGATTCGTCGCTTGGAGAAGCAAGGTTTGCTGAGTAGTGAGTGGCGCGAAGACAATAACCGTAAGAAACGCTTCTACAAACTCTCCGAGATTGGAGAAATTGTATTCGGTCAGCTTCTTTTGAACTGGCAAGACCTAAATCAGAGTGTCTCGGCATTGATGCCGGCGGCATCGTCCCCGCCAAATAACGAGGAGAATTTGTGATGGAAAGTGAAATTGAAGCCCGCTACGAGCTGATTGATAGCTTCGTCCTTCAAGTCGGCCAGTACTTACCCGAGAGCCAAAGAGCAGAAATCTCGAACGACCTGAAGCAATCGATATTTGAAGAGATTGAATCGGTTGTCGAGCGAGAAGGGCGAGGCGCCTCGGAAGAGGAACTCCTTGAAGTGATAGGGCGCTTTGGCCACCCGATCAAAGTCGCTAACTCCTATTTACCCCAACGTTACTTGATTGGCCCGGAGATATTTCCGGTCTACACACGTGCTCTGCGTACACTTTTGACCTTGTCGGTGGTCGGGATTGTTGTGTTTGCGCTGGGTATGAGTGCATCCAGCGATTGGCAGATTAGTGTTTGGTCCTTGATAGGGTCTAGCTTCGACATCTTGCTTTGGATGGCCTTTGTCATAACCGTCGTGTTCATCCTCGTTGAATATGGTGGTGAGCGACTTAACTGGTATGAGAATTGGAACCCTCGCGATTTGGCGCGTAATGCCGTGGGACCAATCGATCGGAGCGATGTGATCACCAACCTGATTTCTGAAGGTTTCTTTCTACTATGGTGGAACGACGTGATCGTATTGCAGAATTTCATACCGGAGAATGTGGTACCAATTTATCTGAGTGATGTGTGGGAACCATATGGGTTGGCGTTGAACCTGTTATTTGGATTGAGCTTTTTGATCCATGCCTATGTCCTAGTCCTCGGCAATTGGCGGAAGTTCGCCATGATTGCCGAGGTGGTTATATTCTCGGCAACAGCGGCGCTCGGTGTGGCACTTCTCACTAGCGGCACGCTCGTTGATATTCCGGGTGAGCTTGGAGAGGCGATCAGTATCGAGTTCATTGACAACATTATTCGGACGATACTTGCTGTCGTGATCTTGTTCACGATGTGGGATATCCTTAAAGGCTTGAAGATGTGGCGCGGGGGATTTGATGCCGGATCTGGAGCCAGCACAGCCGAGTACAAAGAATAGTCATCCTTTAACGAGAGAGCAGCTTGAGCTGCTCACCTCCAAAAGTGATGTTCGTGGTTTCTGGCTAGTAGGGTGTCAATTTGCTCTTACACTCGCCATCTTTGCTGGCATGGCAGTCTATCCGCACCCTCTGACGATCTTTATTGGCTTGGTCTTGCTTGGCGGGCGCCAACTTGGGTTCTTCATCATCACCCATGAGGCAGGGCATCGATCTCTGTTCCGCACCCAGGCATTCAATGTCTTTGTTTCTAAGTGGCTAACTGCGCCCATGGATTTCAGTAACGGCCAATCCTACATGCGTGAGCATCTGCATCATCACCAAGCCGTGGGTTCTCAAGAAGATCCGGATTTAGCCAATTATCAAGATTATCCAATTTCTCGTGAGCGCCTTAAACGTAAGCTAAAGCGAGATCTAACCGATCGTACGGGGTGGCGCAACTTTAGCTTCAAAATGAGGCAGCTCGGCAACCTATCGGGGCAAACGGCCGAAGACCGATCGGCTCTCGTAAGAGGTGTCGTTTGGCATGTTGTGCTTTTAGCCTTGCTTGCCGCCTTTGGCGCACCCTGGTTGTTCTTGATATGGATCGGTGCGCAGATTTTTGCTTACCCCGCGATTGTTAGAATTCGACAAATAGCCGAACATGCGGCTGTACCCAATTTAAGCGGAGACGATGCGCGGGAAAATACGCGCACAACCGTTGCTCATCCGATTGTGCGGCTTTTACTTTGCCCTCACGGGGTTAACTACCACGTTGAACATCACTTGCTGGCATCGGTACCCATTTACCATCTACGCGATATGCACAAGATGCTTCGCGCTGTTGGTTACTTTGACGACGCACCACCCTCGCGAGGGTATTTGGCAGTTTAATGAAGTCATGTCCTGCAAATCCGGGTGGATGACAACACCAGACCCGGAGTAAGGAATAGTTTGACCCTACCCATTCAGCCCATTACTCTACGGGTTCATGAAAATCCTCCTGATTATCGCGCCATGCTAGATCAAAGCTCTAAGAAAACCTACATCCCGCAGGACTGGCGCATCTGGTTTGGACTTAGTCTTACCTTTTTCTGGTTCTGTTTTCTACTGATCTACATAGGCAGAAATGTTGGCTGGGGTTCCTTTCTCGATTTGCCCATCGAGGAGATGGGTACTTTTCTGGAGGGCGCCTTTGCCTTTCTCGCTTTTCTCTGGTTGGTAATAGGCTTGTTTATTCAGCAATCGGTGTTGGCGGAGAACAACGAAGAGTTGCGTCGTAACAATCTTCATTCGGAGAAACAAACACAAGCTATCGCTGCGACCGAGATGAATGCGAGACAGGAAACATTTTTCAAGATTGCCGAAAGCACGCGAAGACAGCTAGGCGCTATATCGGGGTTGCTGTTTATCTCTAGCCAGGGCCCGGTTGGAAACAATTCCTATACCGCTGAAAGCCTGGGGGATATCTGGAAACAGTTTGCGGGAGGGGATGTCGAGGTATTTTCCAGATTATTTCTAACCATGTCTGCGGCGGGTGACGTCGATTATGCAGACTTATTCTATGGAACAGAAATACGGCGTCGTCACGCCGAGAATTTTTTGGTTGGCTACAATCGTTTGATCGAGCTGGCGAAAGATTGTGATACTGACAATATTATATTGGATACACTAATTTACTCGGCTCACGGTATTCTTAATGCAAGCATGAGGGAATTGCATCCCGAGATTAAATTTACTCCTATAGTCGGAACAGACACAGTGCAGTATTTGGATCAAATAATCAATTCACAAGATGGGAACAATTAGGTTCTCGCATAAAAACCACCATTGAAGTGGCGTAGGGAGAAGTTATGGAATATGTAGCGATTGTAATCGTGCTGGCGATATTCGAGTACCAGTTTTTCAGCATTAGGGTGGGCCTCGCCCGAGGCAAATACGATATCCAGGCGCCAGCCAGTAGTGGCCATGAGATTTTTGAACGCTACTACCGTGTGCATCAAAACACCTTAGAACAGTTGATAGTTTTCATTCCTGCTATAACTATTTACGGTTACTTCGGCAACCCGACTTATGCTGCCGGTCTTGGCGTGCTGTTTCTTATAGGCAGAATTATTTATTTTGTAAGCTATGTGTCCGATCCGGCTAAACGACGTACAGGGTTTATTGTCGGATTTCTACCAACAGTGATTATGGTAATAGCCGGACTGGTTTCTGTAGTGATGGGTTTGCTTTAAATAGATTTGGTATTCCAGATAATCAGTTAGTTGGTCTATTAGTTTAAATTGGCGAACTGCGTTGGGAGTTCGCCAGCCAGATGACACCTTTTGTGGTCAGCAAGAACTTGCACCTCGGCTCACACAGACTTAAACTTCTCGATCCCAAATAACATCAGGCTAGACCCTATATGATCAAGCACCTCAACACCGTCTGGCTTGTGGTGGTGGCTGTAATACTTAGCTTGATTATCCTGTTTCCGGACTGGCTGAGCCGTGAGTCAATATCAGATTTTCTTGGTCAGATGGGGTCAAAGGCACTGCTTGCTTATATTCTGATGTCACTGACCCGCTCACTGCTACTGATTCCTTGTACGCCCTTTGTTCTGGCTGGCGCTATTTCGTTTCCCCAGTGGCTCTTTCTGGTGCTCATCATATCACTCGCAGGAGTTGTGGCCGGTGCTTTCCTGGTATACAGTTTCCCCTCTTTTGGTGACTATGATCAGCTGTTGAAAAAGAAGTACCCCGAACAGATCGCAAAATTAGAACAGAAAATGCAAAGCAAGTACGCGTTTTGGTTTGTGGCAGGGTGGTCATTTTTTCCTTTAGTGCCTACGGATGCGGTTTGTTACGTTGCGGGCCTGGCGAAAATGCCGTTAACAAAAATGATGCCTGCCCTGTTAATTGGCGAGTTACCGTTAGTAACGGCGTATGTGTTTCTCGGAGCAGAAATTGGTGAGTGGCTTAGAGTATGAACGCAGGACTAAAATTTAGCGATTCTCTAAACCTTATAAAAAATATCAGGACTTCAGGGACTATTACACCCAGCTCCAAAGTGTTGATTAGGAGTCTGCTTGCCCCAATAGATTTTGTAACGGCTCGGTGCATTGCCGAATTGGGTCCGGGAAATGGTTGTGTGACTCGCGCGATATTAGAACGCATGCACCCTGATTGTGTTTTGATCTGTTTCGAAGTTAACAGCGACTTTGTCGCTCAGTTGCATTTACTTAATGATTCGCGCTTGCGGGTGGTCAACGCCTGCGCTTCATCATTAAGAATCATTTTGGATGAGCTGGACATAAAGGATGTTGAGCACATTGTTTCCAGTCTGCCTTTAGCGTTGATCGATGATGATATTGTGCAGAATATATTAGGCTCGGTTATTTTCAACCTGCGCGAGGGTGGCCGCTTCTTGCAATATCAATACAGTTTGAGTAATTATGCTGAGTTAAAACCCATATTCAAAGAGGTGAAATTGTATTTCACATTCCGCAATGTGCCGCCTGCATTCGTGTATGAATGTATCAAATAGTGCGCCGATCTAAACCGCTTGCCTGCATTATTTTCTGCCCTTGTCGCTGGCATGTGCAAAGCGTAGACTTGCGAGTATCTTAACTAATGTTTTAATTCTTTAGTGCGATGCGAATCAATCGAGAATTCTGTCGCTGAAGATAGACAAAACAGATGGGGAAAGCCATGTCACTACGAATCAACGATGAAGCGCCAAATTTCAAAGCTCAAACGACACAGGGTGAGATAGATTTTCATGAATGGTTGGGTGATAAATGGGGTGTCCTGTTTTCACACCCCAAAGACTTCACTCCTGTTTGCACGACGGAACTGGGTTACATGGCGGGGCTGGAAGGTGAGTTTAGCAAGCGCAACTGCAAGATTATCGGCTTGAGCGTTGACCCGGTCGGTAACCATGAAGAGTGGGCCAAAGACATCGAAGAAACGCAAGGCCATGCGGTCAAATATCCAATGATCGGTGATAGCGATCTGGCGGTGGCCAAACTCTACAATATGCTCCCCGCCGATGAGCCAGGCAGTTCTGAGGGCAGAACAGCGGCGACAAATGCTACTGTTCGCTCCGTGTTCATAGTCGGTCCTGATAAGACGATTAAGCTGATGTTGACCTACCCGATGACCACCGGCAGAAACTTCGATGAGATTCTTCGCGTAATAGATTCGATGCAGCTCACTGCCAGGCATAAGGTAGCCACGCCGGTGAATTGGAAAAACGGCGACGACGTGATTATCGTGCCATCGGTTTCCGATGATGATGCCAGGAAAATGTTCCCCAACGGGTTCAATACTATTAAGCCGTATCTAAGAACGGTTAAACAACCAGATTGATACCAGGAATTACAGGATAAAAACATCTGAGGCTGAGGCTGCTGGCGCTGCTGGCCAGGCTTTTCTTATGGGAGTTTGAAGGCTACTAATTCGGGGCTGTATTGGCGATCACCGATGGCCACCACAATGTACTGCTCTCCCTGGTGTAAGTAGCTGATTGGAGGGCCGGAAGTGCCAGCCTCTAGTTCGATTTCCCAAACAATGTCCCCTGATGCTTTGTCGTAAGCTCTGAACATTGGGCCGCCGCTATTGGTGGCTATTTCAACAGGCATGTTCGATGGGATTCTACCCCCAGGCCTCTGATTGGTGAGGCCCTCGCCGATGAACAAGAGAGTCTTGGTTAGCAAGGGGGAAGGCCTGCCCGGCAAGCCCAGCTTGCCGAGGTTTAAGTCGACAAGATCCGGGTGATAGATAGGACCATCACCATTGGCTACCATCCAGACATGTTCACCTGTGTTCATGTCGATTGCGGTAATGCGTCCATAAGGAGGTTTAAACAACGGCAGGCCGCGCGGCCCCGCTATCCAACGTCTGGCGCCTTTTACGTAACGCAGATTGGTGACTTCCGGGTCGCCGGGAAGAATATCGGCCACAAAAGGGGATGTAATTGAAGGGATGTATAGGTAGCCAGTGTCTGGATCAAAGGCTGCGCCTTGTACATCTGCTCCACCCTGGGAGCCGGGAAGCTGGATAGTGCCTTGTGTGCCATTAGGGTCACTGCTTCGAACAGAAGGTGGTGTGAACAAAGGGCCAGTTACGTAATTAGTAAAAATCTCCAGCGCTTCCGCATGTAGCTCGGGTGTGAAATCAATTAAGTTATCGATCGTGGCTCCCTGACGGTCGAATGGCGCCGGCTTAGTGGGAAAGGGTTGGGTGGGGGAAGTCACTTCACCGGGCACATCCGATTGAGGCACTGCCCTCTCTTCGATGTCCCAAACGGGCTCACCAGTTTCACGGTTAAATACGAAGGCGAAGGCTTGCTTGGTGAGTTGAGTGACGGCCTTTACCGGCTCACCGTCGACAGTAATGTCCATCAGAATCGGCGCGGCAGGCGGATCGTAGTCCCAAAGCCCGTGATGCACGGTCTGGTAATGCCATACCCGATTACCTGTTTCAGCATCTACAGCGACCAGACTCTGGCTGAACAAGTTGTCCCCTATGCGGTGCCCACCATACATATCATTGGTTGATGAAGAGATCGGCATATACACCAGACCGAGCTCTTCGTCGGCACTAAACAACGCCCAGACCGGAGAGTGTCCAGTGTAAGACCAGGATCGATCCTGCCAACTAGCCGTGCCGAATTGTCCCTCTTGAGGGATGGTGTTGTAGGTCCAACGTAGCTCACCCGTGCGAACATCGAAGGCATGGACATCACCGCGGAAAGCCTCCTTATTAGAGAAGGTGTCAGACATGGATTGGCCGATTACGACAACATCAGCTACCACCATGGGCACGCCACCCCAGCGAAATCGTTCTGAACCTTCCGGCATAAGCTGTAGATTGACCCGGCCTTCTTCCCCGAAACCTGTAACCGCTTGTCCATTATCAGCGTTGAGGGCATACAGAAACGTGCCGCGCTGAGCCAAAATGCGCCTATCGTCTCCTTCGCTCCAGTAAGCAACGCCCCGAGTAGCTGCGCCAGGTAAACCTTCGGCGCCACCTGCTGGCTGCTGCACCCAAAGGGTTTCGCCCGTACCAGGATTGAATGCCTCCACCAGACCAACCCCATTTGGTACAAAGGCTATGCCGTTTTTAACTATTGGCGCTGAGATCCAAGTGGAAGTAAAGCGTTGTGACGGGCTCAATTCCGTATAGTAGGTATCCAAGGCGGGTCTTCTCCAAACAACCTCAAGTTCTGCCACATTGCTGGCGTCTATCTGATCAAGGCTTGTGTATTTAGAGCTTCCATTGTCTGCGGCGAATGCTCCCCACTCGCCTTTATTTGAGCCAGTCATGGCCTGGCTGGCTTGTTCAGCGATGGAGGTCTGTTTAGTTTGCTCTGTCGGCTCCTGTGCTGGATCGCAGCTATACAGTGCCGAGACCAGGCAAAAAAGGAATACAGCGCGAAGACTGCTGAAAGGCGTTCTTACTGTTTTTGGCCTGCTCATTCGGGAATACCTCATAAGGGGGATCAAATCCGGTCGATGACCCGATTCTACCCAATTACAGCAAGATTAAGAAAACAATTCTCCAAGCGTTCGATTTTGTGCAGGTTGAGCCTGGGATTTTGTGACTTTCTCCTAACAGCCTTACCACACACAGGACGGCGATAGACAGGTTGGAGCGGCTGAACGATTCAATGCCCAGAGCTAGGGTTTTCTGCGCGATTGCCTGGCGCTGCGGTTCCCGGTTCCAGGAATTCCAGGAGAGTTGCGCGCGCCTTCCTTATGACGGATCGACGCTAAACTGGAACCGGGGCTAAGTTCGACCTGATAACGCGGCACGTAGACCTGGCTGCTTACTGACGCATCATTGATCTGATCGATTCTGTAGGCTCTGGTCTGTCCGTCTTCAGCGCGAACTGCGTATAACAATACCTTGCCGTCCTGGGCTCGGCGCAGGGAGTATGGTTCGATGGTGCGGGAGCTTCTTTCGCCTTTATTTGTCGTGTAATCAAGGTTCATGCAAAGGTGGTTTGCGGCTGCAAAACGGACGATTTCAAGAGATCTGCCCGAAATCGTACACAGTCCGAGATGGCCGTAGAGTGGCTGGTAAACTTCTTCGCGTTGGCTTATCGGGCCGAGTGGCGCACGTTTTTTGATCTGCCCGCCTTCAAGCCAGCCAAAGAATTCAAGAAGGGCCTGCCAGTAGGCCTCCAGGTCAGGCAACGCAGGGAGTTGATGTGCCAGCATGGGCGCCCAGTTTTGCCTCAATGTGGGCCTGTATCCTTCCATGTCCTCAATTTTTGGCAGGGGAATTCCTTTGTAATAGGTGGTTTCGTGCTGAGTTCAGTTGTTCAGCGGCTTCATTGTCCGTCATTTCATGGGCGAATGCATCCAGATTTTTGAAGCTGATCCCGGGTTTGAGGTATTGGCTGGGTTTGGCCAGGGAGCGGAGTTTCTCATAGGGTGTCATCATGTCCTGATAGCGATACTGCTTGCGCTGTTTGCCCTTCTCATCCACGGCGTTGACGTGGTAGACCCCTTTGCGCCTATCCTGATCGCCTTGATGGACAGAATCAATACGGATATAGCCCGGTTGATCGTTGGGACAGGGTTTGCGACGCTGACCAATGGGGGCGACTTTGGGACGCGTCCTGGTCAGGGCGCAGCGCTGGTAAGCCCGCTCACACAGCTTTTTCAATACAGGGCCACTGGGCTGACCGTGTTCCTTCCGGTGAATGTCCGGTGAATGGGTGTCCCATCTATTGTCACCATCTATTGTCCCCGGTGAATGGGTGTCCCATCTATTCGTTTCCCATCTATTCGGTGATCTATTCGGTGCCATCTATTCGCATTACGAGGGCAGTTTGACGGTTGCTGCGGTGAATAAAGCCTTGGCGGGCTATCAACAATACTACAATCATTATCGACCCCATGATGGGGTAGGTTTGGAAACACCAATAAGCTATTATCAGAAACTCATACAGGTAGCCTGATTTGTCTCACAGGTACTGAACCTGGACAATAGGTTTCATTGAACTTTGTGTTAGTGTAATTGTGAACCAAAGGTGTCAACTGCCTTTTATCAATTCAACCCCATGGGATAGGCTTCTATCCCTTTGGGGACAGGTGTGTATCCCGCTTTTATAATCAGGAGAAACACAATGACAACTGAAATTCTTACCATGTTAGGCATGACCGTTACGATTCTCGTTGCAAGTTGGACGATGATTCGCTCACTGCGAGCCGATTTGACGGCTGAAATCAAGGATGTGCGCAGTGAAATCAAGGATGTGCGCAGTGAAATCAAGGATGTGCGCAGTGAAATCAAAACTCTCGATGAGAAGCTTGATGGGAGAATTGAAGCTCTGAGGATCGATGTCAGCAATTTATCCGAGCGTATGGCGACACTGGAAGGTGCCATGTCAGCACTGAGAGATGTGATAGCCGGGCGCGCTGTGGCCTGAATCAGCAATCAACGATAACAACTCACCAAGGGGCGGTTCTCCGCCCTTTTTGTTTGCCCGGCAAACCCGGTTACTTGTCGTTCCTCACGTCCTCATGTGTATTTCAGCCAAAACAGGCGCTGCCAGGTGCGTAACCTGGAGCTAAGGAGGGGCCGCATAAAAGCAAACGAGGACACTCTGGTGCGCGGTTTGAGGGCCAACAAAATGAAATTCGACCAGCCAGAAAGCCCAGATGGAATGGCTGCGTTGAGCGCGCCAATGGCACAACAGCTTATGAGTTCTATCCATTTTACGAGGGCAGTTTAACGGTTGCTGGGGGAAAAGTAGTGAAAAGTAGGGACACCCATCGCGAAGGGGGGAGGAAGTAGGGGGAAGAGGGAGGAAGTAGGGGACACCCATCCAGAGGGAGGAAGTAGGGGACACCCATCCAGAGGAGTTGGTAATTGACGGGTAAAACAGTCCAAAAGGCAGTTTTTGGCAAAGATTTAGCAATTTGTTGCAGATGTGACTGTGTGTTTCCTGGCAACCCGTGTAGAATTCGCGCCACGTGGTTCGTATTAGTGCTGAACTGCATAAATCAATAAGAAATCTGGGCACGAAACTTAGCGATAAACCGCGACAGTTTTGGTCTGTATTTTCACTTATACTTATATAAAGGGGACATTTAATGTTCAAATTAAACCAGAAGGCATCTGCCTGGAGCATGGCGTTTGCCGCTATCGCAACAGCAGCGTCTATCGGCACGGCTCCCACTGTGTACGGTCAGGAGCAGGTACTGGAAGAGGTCATCGTGACGGGTTCACGCATACGTCGTCCAGGTCTTAGCTCTTCAAGCCCAATTACTTCAATTGGTCTGGAAGAAATAGAATTTGCACAAGAAGTAGAAGTCGAGCAAATTCTGCGTGATCTACCTTCCACAATCCCGGGTGATGGGCAAAACATTAACAACGGTACCGACGGTATTTCCACTGTTAACCTTCGCGCCTTAGGACCAGAGCGTAACCTGGTTCTTCTAAATGGCCGTCGCATGACTCCAGCTAATCACCGCGGGCGTGTGGATCTTTCCACTATCCCAACTGCGCTGATCGAGAGAATTGACGTTATAACTGGTGGCGCCTCGGCGGTATACGGTTCCGATGCTGTCGCTGGTGCGGTAAACGTTGTGCTCAAGCAAGATTTTGAAGGTTTCGATCTTCAGATCAACAATACAACAACTGGCGACAACGATGCCGATACAGACAACATCTCTCTAACTCTTGGTTCTGCTCTGGAAGGTGGCCGCGGCCACGTTGCATTGAACCTGAGCTATGCTAACCGTGAAGCTGTTCTTCTTGGTGCTCGTGAGTTAGGCAACATCGGTATCCAAACTGGAAATGGTGCTAACTTTGCAGAATTTAATGCAGGTCAGGGCCCAACTCTTCCTCCTCAAAACTGTCAAGCTCCAGGCGCTGCGGCGAGTGGTGGCTCCACCACTTCAATGCCAACTCGTGCGAACATCGCCGGTGCTGGTAACGTAGGTCAGTTTCAGGAAGACCGCACACTATTTACTGGTGATGCAGGTACTGGTTTAGGTCCTCGTGGTGGTTGTTCGGTTTTCAACTTCAACCCGTTCAACTTCTATCAAACTCCTAACGAACGCTACAACGCGTTCTTCACCGGAAACTTCGAGTTCAATGAGAATTTGGAAGTTTACTCAACAGTCGCTTACAGCAACATCACTGTAGACAGTCAGGTAGCTCCTTCAGGTACATTTGGTGCCCGCTTTGACGTGCCTATGGCGAACCCTTTCTTTGGCGACCAGGCGCTCAGCGAAATTCTTTCTTTCGCTAATTCGGCGGTTGCCTTGGGCACTTTGTCTGCTGGCGGAACTGGTGCTAACTGGAACGACGTGAATGGAAACGGCATTGTTGATGAAGCTGACTACCTTAAGATGCAGCTACGTCGCCGTACTCTTGAGCTTGGTCCACGTACTGAACAATACGATACTGAATACTTCACTTTCCTGGCTGGCGCACGTGGCCAGTTGCTAGGGGATTGGAACTATGACGTATCTTTCCAATACGGTGAATCTAACCGAACTACGGTTCGCGACGGCTACACTAACCTGACTAACATCCAGAATGCACTAGACAGCGTCGATGGCGTAACTTGTGCAAATGGCGATGCGTCTTGTGTACCTATCGATCTTTTCGGTGGCTTCGGCACAATTACCCCTGCCATGGCTGGCTACGCTCGTGCCATCGCCTTCCAGCAGCAGAAGTATGACCAATCAATCGGCCAGGTCGTTCTGGACGGTCCTGTTGATTTCATCCAGGTTCCTTCTGCTTCAACTCCTCTGGCATTGAGTGTTGGTTTTGAGACTCGCGACGAATTCGGTTCACTAAACCCTGACGAATGTCTGAAGCTTGCTCCAGCATCATGTCAAGGTGGTGCTGGCGGTAACCTCCTGCCAATCGCTGGTGGCTTCCGTGTTGACGAATTCTTCGTAGAAGGTTTCTTGCCATTGGTGGATGGTATCGACTTCGTGGACTCACTGAACTTCGAGTTCGGTTACCGCGATTCCGACTACGACACTGTTGGTAATGTGGATACTTGGAAGGCTGGCATAAACTGGACTGTTAACGATTCATTATTGATTCGTGTAATGGAACAGGAAGCGACTCGTGCGCCTAATATTGCTGAGCTATTCTCGCCTATCACCACTTCACTGCGTAACGCTACATTGGATCCATGTTCAGTAGCTAACGCGGGTAACATCGATGCCAGACTACAAGCACTTTGTGAGTCTACTGGTATGCTGCCGGCACAGGTTGGTGTACTTCAGGATATCGTTTCTGGCCAAGTTAATACGCTTGAGGGCAGCAGCCTGACAGTTCCTCCAGATGCAGAAACTGCTGAAACTTTCACTGCTGGCTTCGTCTGGACTCCAGATCTGCCTATCTTTGAAAATGCGATGCTTTCGGTTGACTACTATGACATTGATGTTACAGATGTTATCGGTGCGTTCACGGCTCAGGAAGTTCTGGATCAGTGTTATGTCCTAGGCCAGGCCGCTTCATGCGCGAATGTTGTACGTGTCGATGGTGACCTTACATCTCCAGCTTCAGGTATCCAGCGTCTGACTACGAACCTGGACTACGAGAAGTCTACTGGTTACGAAATCGGCTTTAATCTGGGTTACGACCTTGGTGAATTCGGCGACCTGTCTTTCTCAGGTATGATCAACAAGTATTCCGAGCAAGAAAGTCAGAGCTCTGCAACCAGCCCGGTGATTGATTGTTCCGGTTTCTTCGGTACTAGCTGTGACCCTGTTTCTGAACTTCGTTGGACTCAGCGCACTTCTTGGAACTGGGGTGATCTGACTGCCTCACTACAATGGCGTCACATTGACGCGGTTGATATTGAGCGTCCAGAATCGGCAGCAACTTTCGCAGCCTTCAGAACTATCGATGACTACGACTACCTTGACCTGTATGTAAGCTACAGGCTTTGGGATGAGCGTGTACGTATAAGTGTTGGTATCGATAATATTACTGACGAAGATCCACCTGTAGTAGGTAACGAAGCAGGAGATACCTCTTCTAACTCTGGTAATACTTTCCCAAGTAACTATGATACTTTGGGTCGTATGTACACTTTCGGTGCTCGCTTGAGCTTCTAATTCCGAACAGAGTAATGTATCGAGAAAAGGCGAACTTCGGTTCGCCTTTTTTGTTTGAACGGCAAAGCCGGCAAACCCAGTGGCTTGAAAGATAGCCACGTCACCCCGACCGAGGGGCAAGACAATCCAAATGGCAAGGTCGTCACTGGCCAGCGCTGGGGTCTGAAGGAAGCGATAGGAGGTAAGGAGTCAGCCTATCAGCACCGCCGGGGTGCAATCAGGCCACCGATTAATTGCGTTTTACGCTCATCTACCTGGGCTGCTTTGGCAAAGCTATACCAGTTCGTTGTTGCCGACTTGATATTCTCCACAAGTCGCTTGGCGGAAGCCAGGTTGAGCCCCTGGCGTTGTGCAACTGCGAGCAAGTCGTCATCGTTGATATTGTCCCTTTTACGATTAACCGTCATCTGATGCACGCTGGTGAATTCGCCATCAGGGTTGTAGGAGTAGGTGACATCATAGGCGGGACTGAGTCGCCACTGGCCGCTTTTGTCCATTAAGAAAGCAACTTGCCTGGTATGGTCATCGCGGTTGTACGCTAACACATTAAAGACCATGCGCAGGAACAGTTGCTCTTTGTCGGCCATGCCTAAACCCAGTTCATTGCCTGTTAGAAAGGCCTGTTCGTAAGAGGTGGCACCTGGCACATTGAAATCATGGTGGCCAAGCGCGCACAGTGATTGCATGTGTAATTTTTGACCGTCTTCGGTGCGGTCGAAGCGTCTCGTCATAAAATGTGCGCGGTCGTTTTCCTCCATCAATCGGCACTGAGTCATTTCAATACCGGCCTCGACAGCCATTAAATGATAAGCGTACTCGATACGGCCATAGCCTCCGGGGTCGGTCAGTTCTTTGTCTCTGTTGTTGGCAACGCCGTCAAACTTGAGTAACCAATAACTGTAGCCATCTCCGGCCTCGGTCTGACCAGAGCGAACATTATTGGTCGCTTCATTCCATGCAATGATGGCTTTGGCACGCGCACCACCTGCTGAGGTGCCGACGGCGAGAATTTGGTTTAAGCCTTCCACAGTCTTGTGCGTGGCGCTGGGGTCAAGTTCAAATTGCTGCTCTTCCCGGAGTGTCAGAACCTTTGACGACAGCTCTGCCAATTCTTGAATATTGAGCGATACAGTTTCAGTGGCGGTTTTTTCGAATACCGGGTGAAATTCAAGAGCGCCCATGCCGCGGCTACCAACATAGGTTAAGCGCTCAACCGGGTTGAAGGACCTGGGTGTGCGACCGGTTTCTGCCAGCCATTGGTCGATCAAGGCGTTACCGAATTTGTCGGGCAGAGAATCAGCCAACAGGCCAGGCAAGCCTTTATAGGTATCTTCGTTCAGCGTGGGAAAGGCGAATAACTCATCGCCAAGTGGCATCTGCATGGGTGCCAGTTGGATGCCGGTTTGTTTGAAATTTGGATCGTATTCGAATACACCGCATTCGCGATCAGTATCCCAGATAACGTAGCCGACTGTGGCCCCCCAGAGTTTGACCTCAACAGGCATCATGTCAGGTCTTCCGGCCATAGGATTTCACCTGGGGTATCAGGTGCAGGGGCTTTCTTCAACACGCTGCCTTGTCTTGTATTGCTATTCTTTGCGGTCCTCACACGGGTTCGTGGTGATTTGGAGCCTGTTGTCTCATCAGTAAACCCGCCAGTGCTTTTTTGGGCTTTGCCTTTAGCAGGCCTGCTAGCCAGCTCATAAGGTGAGAGGCTGGGGATGTCGATGGCTCCCAGCATAGCGTCGAGTTTGCCGAGATAGGCCATGACCTTCAGCAATCCATCGGATTTAACAACTTCGCCAGCCTCCATACGCTGGAGAGTGCGCTCAGAAATGCCGGCCTCGTAGGCTAGCTCTGATTGCCTGAGGTTTTTAGCAATGCGCAGGCGAGTGATTCTGTTACCGAGTCTCTGAAGGTTATTTTTAATCATAATAATACGACATTTAAGACGTATAATAATTTATAAAAGAAATAAAACGCCATAAGTGACAGATTATTATCTATAACAGTAGACATTGCAAGAGGCTGTAATTTAACCGATAGATAGCGCGGACATACCGATTCAGGTAACTAGCCGGTGAAGAGACTCGGTAATTTCTTGCGTCCAGGGAATTCTCCGCTACAGGAAGGCTAACACATGCCCACTATGCTCCTGGCCTCATTCGCCGAAGCCACGGTGCGCTGAAATGCTGTCGTACTATTTGCGACTGCACTTACCAGAGCTGCGTTGTCCGGTGCCACACTGCGGTTGGCTAACAACAAATTATTTTCGAATCCAACCCGGCAATGACCGCCACACCGAATAGCCTCGAACATGCACTCCGCTTCGCTGGCGCCAAAGGCGCACAGGAACCAATTATGGACGGATGGGAGTTTGTCTATGAGGGCCGGTAAATCAGAAGGATTTGACTGCTGGTTCTTCGTGTATCTTCCTGACACTACTAATACGGAAAGTTTGTCATCTGGAATAATTTCCCGATTTAGGAGATCGCTGAAATGAAGAATGTCTTCCTGGGAACAGAGTATGTATTGGGGCTTAATTTTTTCTTGCAGCAAGAAAGAGAAAAATTTAGCGGAGACTTTTTCATCGCAGCCCTGGGGGCTGATTTCTCGAATTGCGAGAGAAACGGCTTCTGGCCGCAGATAGTGAACCGCCTGCATTTGCTGATCTCTTTGGTAGATGTCAACAGCTTCGGTGGTTATCTGGATTATCAGCTCTTCGCCTACCTCACTCCGAATCGCGTTAATTGCATCGCGATACAACTCCGCACTCAACGAATGCGTTTGATTGGAGTCTCCCACATGCAAATGGATCATGCAGGCACCCGCATCTGCACAGGTGGCTGCGGTCATCGCCAGTTCCTTGAGGCTAATCGGCAGTCGAGGATGGTCGAGTTGGGTTTTCCTGGCACCATTTGGAGCGACCGCGATCATCACCGGCTGGTTGTTCGTCAAGGGTGGATTCCTTCTCACTGGCTTAAACTCTGACAGGCATGCTCTCAGACCTAAGAGGCTACTACAAGGCGGGCAAGTATCGTATGCTACTGTTTTAGTCTGTATACCGCCGGCTCTTGCTCAGCCGTATGAAACTACCGAATCGGCTGAGCGATAAACACGGCAGATTGCAAATGCTATAGTATTTGCCAAAGGAGAACCTTTGGAGAAACCATGAAATTCAAGTTACCTCTGCTACTAATCTACTGTTCATGGCTGGCAACGGCGTCAATGTCGCTGTTTGCAGCCGCCGAGCAGGACTGGGAGTTGAAGCGGGATCGAGACGGAATTCAAGTCTATACCCGGGCCGTCGAAGGCTCGCCCTACCGTGCGGTGCGAACCACAACCATTGTGGTTGATGTTCGTTTGGCTTCCTTGGTGGCATTGATAGAAGATGTTGAGGCTTGCCCGGATTGGGCAGATCGCTGTGCTGAGGCTTACTTGCATGAACGTATCAGCGAGACGGAATCACTGGTTTATACTCACAATAACATGCCCTTTCCGGTGAAGGACCGTGATGTCCTTGCACAAGTACAGTGGACACAAAATCTGGAAACCTATGAAGTAATAATGAACAGCCAGGCGACCACCGGGAAGCTGGCAAAGCTGAGGGGCCGGCTACGGTTAACAAAAGCAGTTGCCAGTTGGAATTTCAAGCCACAGGCAGACGGCTCAGTAGAGATCAGTAACGAGGCGCATATCGATCCGGGTTCAGCCTTGCCGGGTTGGGTCACCAACAGGCTGCTGGTGGATGCGCCTTTCGAAACAATGAAGTCTTTTGTCAGCGAAGTCCAAAAACCGAAGTATCGAGATGCCACAGTGAGTTTCATTCAGGAACCGCCGAAGTAGAATTCGAAATCAGTGCAGGTTTCAGGAAAGGAGAAAAGTATGTCTCACGAGCACGGCCATCACCACGATCATGATCACACAGAACCGCCCTCAGACCTTGAGCTTCGAGTAAAAGCTTTGGAAAGTTTGTTGGTGGAGAAGGGCTTAGTAAACCCGGATGCACTGAATACCATCATCGATACCTACGAGCATAAAGTAGGGCCGCGCAATGGTGCGCGTGTGGTTGCTAAAGCCTGGATCGATCCGGTCTTCAAGCAAGCCTTAAGGCAGGACGCTACCGAGTCTTGGCTACTGTGGTCGCCAAGGTGAACACTTGCAGGTGGTGGAGAATACGGCAGATACGCACAACCTGGTGGTGTGTACTTTATGCTCCTGCTATCCCTGGACAGTATTGGGTTTGCCTCCGGCGTGGTATAAATCGGCGCCGTATAGGTCACGAGTAGTTAGCGATCCATATGCTGTATTACGAGAATTCGGCACAGAATTAGATTCAGGCAAGAAAATAAGAGTTTGGGATTCCACATCGGAAATGCGTTATCTGGTGCTGCCGCAGCGACCCGCGGACACAGAAGGCTGGAGTGAGGAGCAGCTACAGCAACTGGTCAGCCGCAACTCCATGATCGGTGTCGAGCTCGCTAGAGCTGCAAATGCCAAGTGCAGAGACGAATCGTGAGGGGAGGGCATGATCTCGGTGGGCAGGTCGATATGGGCCCAGTTAACCCTGAGGACGAAAATGAAGAACCCGTGTTTCATGCCGAATGGGAGCGGCGCGTGTTTGCTTTGACACTGGCGGCCGGCATGTTGGGCCAATGGAACATCGACGAATCACGGCACGCCAGAGAACGGCAAGACCCCCTCACTTATGTTAAAAATTCCTATTACGAAAACTGGTTGGAAGGCCTGGAAAAGTTGCTGGTCGAAAAGGAATTGATAAGTAAAAGCGAGCTGCAAGAGGCTGTGCCTGCTGGACTGTCCCAGGCTTCACAGCGATTTTCTGTACCAAATTCCAAAGAAGCCAAAAGGATACTCTACTCGGGGGCACCGAGCCTTATGGAGACAGATAGCGAACCCTTGTTTCAAATAGGAGATAAGGCACTAGTAAAACAAAGTGACGGCACTGGCCACACCAGATCGCCACGATACGCACAAGGGTTTGTTGGTACCATCAGTGCACGGCTCGGTTGCCATAACTTCCCCGACAGCAATGCGGCGGGCGGCCACGAAGCTAAGCAGCTCTACACGGTGATATTTGACGGCACTGATCTTTGGGGTTCAGAGTCGGAGCAGATAGAGGTAGCCATCGATCTTTGGGAGCCCTATTTAGAACAGGCAAATGCTTAATGGAAAAATTTCCCTATCAGCCACTGGATGATGAAGGCCCTGTATTTAATGAGCCCTGGGAAGCTCAGGTCTTTGGCCTGGTGCTGGTCTTGCATGAAACAGGCTTGTTCAGTTGGAAGCAATGGGCTGCCGTGTTGAGGGAGGAGATCGCAACTGCACAAGACCAGGGTGATCCTGATTTAGGCAATACCTATTACCATCATTGGCTGTCGGCTCTGGAAAAAATGTCGAGACTGAAGCACCTTTCCAGCGATGACGAACTAGAAAAAAGAAAACAGCAATGGCACGCTGCTTATCTCAACACCCCACATGGCCAGCCGATCAAGCTTTCGGCTGGCTCCCAGGCCTCAACAGTGGCTCGATAGTTGCGGATTCAGAATTTACTGTGGATCAATCCAATGGCGGATACCAATTGCCACGTCGGTATTCTATTTCCGACCCTTTAAGTGCCGCTGCAAAAAGATCCAGACTTTGTTCTACGGTGATGCCGCCGGGTAGTTCTGAACCTGCGTAGTCGGGGGCTAGCGCGCGCCTCGCATAGTCTTGGTCATAGTGATAACTGTAGGCTACTGCCGGGCTTAGCAGGAGTGTGCACTCTGCCGCTGCGGCGGGTGTCATTCTGCCGCGGGGTATGTTGAGAGGTATAAAGGCGACATCTATGTTTCGAAGTGCTTTAACTTCGTCTACGCATTCGGTAACACCTGGGAAGTACAGCCTCTTTCCTCCCAAGGTTACCACATAGCCATTCGCTTCACCCTTAGGATGTTCTGGTGCCCCCGGGATAATATCGTAGGCTGCCACTGCTTCAATGGTAACGCCTGATACCCTTATCGATTCGCCGTTCGCTAATACGATGCCAGCAGGTATTTGTTCTTTACCGTTGGCGGCAATCACGATGCTGGTGTTGTAGGTTCTGAGCTTCTCGATGGCGGTCAAATCCAAATGATGTTCGGGATTGTCGGTTATGAGAATTAAGTCGGCTACCTTCGCGTCATTGAGCCCCATTCGATTCCAGGGATCAACTTGGATCACAGTGCCTGCGTATTCCAGTTGCACGCTGGAGTGTATCAATGGTGTGATTTCTATAGTGCCAGTGTCGGCAGCGATGCTGTCGGCCCACACATCGCCTGATGATAAAAGCATTAGTAAAGGGAACAAGGGTCGTAACAAGGAGGAACTTCTGTGTGTGGCCATGTTTCTGGATTCTTATGTATGGAAATGCAATGGATCAAGTATAAGCGCAGACACCGTGCGTTGGGAATGCCAGTTGCGGTCGCTTGCTGAGGCTGAGTTGACTCCTAATGTTGATCACCAGTCCATGCAAAGTTGTTGCACCTCATGCGCGCTCGCGGATATAGTGCTTGGCAGCCAACAATAATAACTGTCCTCAGCAAAGGAGGAGTTTATCGATGGGTGATGAAAACGATAAGGCCGATAATGAGTCAATGCTTAAAACTCTGGATCCAAAGCAACGTTCTCGCCGGAATTTTCTAGCGGGTTCTGGAACCACAGCTGCGCTGGCTGCGGCTATTCCGGTATTAGGAGTGTCGACTGTACACGCGCAACAGGTCAGTGCGGCGACTTCGGCTGGCAGTAGCATCCGACTGACAGTAAATGGTCAAAGCCTGGCGCTTGAGGTGAGTGACAACTGGACTCTAGCCGAGTTGCTCAGGGATCAATTGGATTTAACCGGCACCAAAGTCGGCTGCAATCGCAGCGAGTGTGGTGCCTGCACAGTGATAATGAATGGCAAGCCTGTCTATTCCTGTAGCCAACTCGCCGTATGGGCGGATGGGGCGGAAATAATCACCGTAGAGGGCCTGGCTCAGAATGGTCAGTTATCACCCTTGCAACAATCCTTCGTCGCCAACAACGGTCCACAGTGTGGCTTCTGCACGCCAGGTCAGCTAATGGCCGCCACCGCGTTATTGGCCTCTAATCCAAACCCGAATTCGGATGACGTGAAAAACGCTTTGGTAGGCAACCTTTGTCGTTGTTCCAATTACAATGCCATCGTTGAGGCTGTCGTAATGACGGGTGAACGGCAGGAGGGTACGGCATGAGCGAAGCCACGAATTCAGCGCCAGTTGAAATCACCGGGCCGCTCGACACAATTGGCCATTCAACACCGCGAGTCGATGCCATAGAGCGTGTTACTGGCGCCGCTAAATATACCAGGGACATCAAGCTTCCCGGCATGTTGTACGCTAGAGTTCTGCGAAGTCCTTATCCTCACGCGCGGGTCATCAGCATCGATATCAGTGAGGCAGCCCGCTTGCCTGGGGTCAGGGCAATCATTAGCGGTGATAACGCACAGGTAGTATGGGGTGCTGGCTCTATAGCGGGGGGCAGACAATACAATGACCCGACCAAGGAAGCTACGCTGCACAAACGTTTTATATTCAATAATCCGGTGCGCTGTGTGGGAGACTCTGTTGCCGCAGTGGCTGCGGTTAATCGAGCCATAGCCGAACAGGCGCTGCTGTTAATTAAAGTCGAATACGAGCAGTTGCCGTTTGTCCTGGAGCCAGAACAAGCCCTGGCCGATGGCGCGCCACAGGTTTGGCCAGAAGGTAATCTCTGTCCCGATTTTAGAAACAACTACGAGCCCATGGTTTCCAGTTTGGGCGACATTGAAGCAGGTTTGTCTGAAGCCGATCAGGTCTTTGAAGATCGTTATGAAACCAGTTTTATTCATAATGCACAGATGGAGCCCCGTTGTGCTCTGGCGCATTGGCAAGGCGGCAAGCTAACCCTGTACACGCCGACACAGGGCATCTCTAACTGTCGCCATGACACAGCTCGTGATCTCGGTCTGGAAGATCATCAAGTGCGTATAGTGTGTAATTACATGGGCGGCGGTTTTGGCAACAAGAACCAGAACCAGGACGCGGATCTTATTGCTGCTACCTTATCCAGGAACGCGGATGCGCCAGTTATGTTGGAATATTCCCGCCGCGAAGACTGGCTGGGCGTACACGGTCGTTGGCCCACGGTGCAGTACTACAAGGTAGGTGTCAAGAACGATGGCACAGTGACCGGTATTCAAATGCGCGGCTACAGTGGCATGGGGCCTTATCGTAAGAACTCTGGCGGCATTAGTGGTATGGATGCTTATGCTTGCGAAAATCGCCAGCGCACTATCTATCCCGTTTATACCAATCGTACCACCTCCGGAAATTTTCGCGCACCGTCGGAGCCCCATGGTTTCTATGCCGTTGAGTCTATGATGGACGATGTGGCCTACAAGATAGGCATGGATCCGATTGAGTTCACGCTTAAGAATATGCGCAGACCCACTGAGGATACACCCTACACAAATTATTCTTTGCACGAATGTATCGCGCGTGGTGCAGAACAATTTGATTGGCAGGCACGCCGTCGTGTGACACCAGGTTCCGATGCCGGGCCGCTAAAGCGTGGCGCAGGGTTTTCCTTCATGATGTTCCGTGCTGGAGTTGGCACCAGCAGTGCAATCGTTCGAGTCGATGGACAGCAACAATACACGCTGTTTGTTGGCGTGACCGATATTGGTCCCGGTGCCAAAACAACGATGGGCATGATTGCCGCCGAAGAACTGGGGATTCCCCTGTCACAGTTGGAAGTAGTAGCCGGCGATACAGACCGGTGCCCTTATTCGGTTGGTGAGTCGGGAAGCCGCACCACTATCATGACAGGCTATGCCGTGGTGCAGGCAGCAAAAGAGCTAAAACAACAGATAGCAGACAAAGGCATGCCCAGTGGCAACCATGTACTTATCGCGTCGGCTACTCCCAGTCCTTCAACCGATGGAAAAGTACGTCAGTGCTTTGCTGCTCACTTGGTCGAAGTGGAAGTGGATGCCCGTACAGGTAGCACTAAAATTTTGAAATACACGACCGTGCACGAATCGGGTCGAATCATTAACCCGCAGACGGCCAGGGATCAGATTCGCGGGGCAACCATTCAAGGCATAGGGCAGGCTCTGCATGAAAATCTTTTATATGATCCCGACAGTGGCCAGCCATTGACTACCGGCTATTATCGCGCGAGACACCTTACCCATCTGGATATTCCTGATATCGAAGTAAGTTTCATCGAAGTGGATGATGGTTATGGGCCTTTCGGTGCAAAAACCGCAGGCGAGGCTGGTATTATTTTGGCTCCCGCCGCAGTAGCGAATGCAATCTCCAATGCGATAGGCAAGCGCATGACTTGCCTGCCTATCTCGCGCAATAAGGTACTGGAGGCTCTGCTATGAAAGCACTCACCAACATAAATGCCGGTTCTCTTGAACAGGCCGTACAAGCGGCAACCCAGGCAAGAAGTCAGGGTCAATCTGCACACTTCTGTGGTGGTGGTACTGATTTACTGCAACAGATCAAGGACGGCACTGTGGACGCTGATGTCATTATCAATTTGCGCCATGTTGAGGGTGGCAATTTTATTCAGCGCAACGCGACAAACACAGTAATTAGCGGCTTGATCACGCTCGATATTCTCAGTGAAACAGTATTTGTGCCTGGGTTGAACCTATTGAAACAGGCGGCTGCCAGTGTGGCCACACCACAGATACGTAATGTTGCAACCTTGGCGGGGAATATTACCCAGCGACCCTGGTGTTGGTATTACCGTAACGGCTTCAATTGTTATAAAGCAGGTGGTGATCAATGCTTTTCTGTTACTGGCGAAAATCAACAACATGCCATCTTCGGCGGCGGCCCCAGTTTTATCGTACACCCTTCTGACATGGCGCCGGCTTTGCTGGCATTGAACGCGTCTTTCGTTGCTACCGGTCCCAATGGGCAACGAACACTCAGCGCTGATGAGTTTTTCCTGACACCAAGTCAGGATCCGTACCGCGAGAATGCGTTAAACGAAGACGAGCTACTGGGAAGTATCAGTGTTCCAGCTTTGCCAAGAAATACGCTAAGCACTTATCACAAAATTATGGACCGCGAAGCATGGACCCATGCCGAGGTAAGCGTCGCTGCCGTAGTTGAGTTGGACAACAACGAAGTGCAAGCTGTCAGCGTTGTATTAGGTGGTGTCGCTACAACTCCCTGGCGGCTTCCGCTGGTAGAGGCGTTCTTGCTGGGGAAACCGCTTAGTGTCAGCACGGCACAAAAAGCAGGAGAGATGGCGATAGTGGATGCGCAGCCGTTGTCGAAGAACGCGCATAAACTGCCAATGACAAGCGCTGCGGTTGAGCGAACTTTGCTTTCTCTGGCGACCGCTTAAAGCAAGATTGAGAAATTGATAAATGAGAATGAACAGAAGAGATTTTCTATTTTTTAGAACTGAAGGCAGCAGGAAAGTGGCTGAGCTTTCATGCGAGAAACTATTTATACACTTTCAGGATCTAAGCTCCGGTTTTCATCAAGCACAGGAACAGGCTGGCACATTTGACGATGCAGACTGGTGGGCCGGCGAACCGCCATTGCTGCTATCCAATGTCGATACCGAAGCTTTTTTCCGTAGTGTGCAGGCAGAAATCAATGATGCGGATTCTTTACAAGTGGTAGACATAGAATGGTTGCAGCAGGGGGATTTTCGCATTCATGTAGAAACCTTGTTGGCGGCATTTAAGGCGAAGGGCAGCAATGTTATTTTTAAGACAGAGGAACAGCTAACAGCGGTATGAAAAATCCATCGGCAACAGAGTCATTGTGTTTGCTGTTCGGGCTGTCCGCCATGTTGGGTGCTTGTGAGGTAGATCAACCTGCTCAACAAGAAGCCGAGCTTATCGCTGAATCAGGTGATGAGCAATTGCGTTCGAATATTGAAGCCGCTTTGTCTGCGGCCAGTGATCTCCCCCCTGGTTTAGTCGTGCAAGTCACCGGCGGTGTGGCCTCGATTACCGGTTCCCTCGACTGCGAAGAATGCGGTGGCATGCGTACCCCAGGAACTTTGCATACCATACAACAAAGTTTGGGTGCTGTGGTGCGAGCCGTGCCAGGAGTTAACGATGTGCAGTTTGCGTTTGCGGTATCTGGCTCAGACAATACTAATTGAAACGCTGTTATCGAGAATTTATTTGCCAAAGAGTAAAAGCTGATTTTGAATGGAGAGATCAGCAGTGATTTTAATTTGTTAGTCGTATCGCGGCCTGCTCGGTGGGTGGGAATTATCTGTAAGAACTATCTGTAAGAACTATCTGTAGAATAGTTAGCCTCGCATTTCCTGGTATTGGGGCTCGCTAAACTTCATTAGTTTTAATCTGAGGATTATTTTCAAGTGTCAGATGCACAGGGCAACGGTTAGCAATCTCCATCAGTCGTTCGCGTTCGGCTGCGGTTAGAACACCTTTCAACATGATGTTTCTTTCGATTACATCAATGTATTTCGTCGATCCTTCGCAATCTTCGCAGTCCTCCACATGATTCCGTTTATGGCTTAGTTCAACCTCAATATCATCCACAGCGAGTTTCTTGCGGTTGGCATACATACGCAGTGTCATTGATGTACAACTGCCCAGTGCCGCCAACAAATGCTCATAGGGGTCGGGGCCAAGATCATGGCCGCCAATTTTAACCGGCTCATCAGAAATCCACTTGTGCTGGTCTGTTTGAATGTCCCGTGCGAAAAATTTGTTACGCTCGCCGACTGTTACATGCCCTTTGTTCACGCTGGCATCCTTCGCTTCAACAATTTCAGCCTTGGCCAAAAACCGGCTAGCCCAGGCACTTACGCAAGCGGCGACATACTCCGAATCTTCAGCCCGTGAAAGCAAGTGGTCGGCCGTGTCCAAACTGATAAAGCTCTTAGGGTGCAAAGCCTGCAAGTATATTTTTTCTGCCTCGGCAATATTCACGATCCTGTCAACGGGAGAATGAAGCACAAGCAGAGCGCGACGTAGCTTAGAGATATGCTCATCTTTTTGGTTACGGATATCATCTACGAACTGCTTCCTAATCTTGAACTTGCGCCCCGCCAGGTCCACTTCAGCCTCGCCTTCGGCTGAGATTCTAGCTAAATCTGCCCCTAGTTGTTTGCTGACATGTTTGGCATTAAAGGGAGCGCCTATTGTTGCAATGGCAGTGACTTCAGCAATTCTCTCCGCCGCTTTGAGCACCGCCGCACCTCCCAGGCTATGACCGATCAACAACTGGGGAGCCTGGAACTCGCTTCTCAAAAAATCTGCCGCTGCAACCAGATCGTCGACATTTGAGGAAAAATTTGTATTGGAGAAATCACCATCACTATTTCCCAGGCCAGTGAAGTCAAACCGAAGTACCGCGTAGCCTAGATTAACCAGCGCACGCGATATCCTCGATGCTGCCGCGATGTCTTTACTACAGGTAAAACAATGAGCAAACAAGGCATAGGCACTGATTGGATTTGCGTCAGGGGATTCAAGCAGTGCAGCTAGCCTGATGCCATCACTGTTGAATTGCAGTTTGTTACGCTTGCTGGCCATATACGGCACTCCTAAAGTTTGAAATGTTGGACAATTACCAGGAATGAGGCGACTATTTCAGGAAATAGCTTCTTCGGCAACAACTGATATGGAGACTGACATGAAATTTTTAAAATTCAACGCCTTGGAGGCTATTGCAGCTCTGCCGATCTTCGGTCTTTCAGTTTTTGCTCTTAACGCACAGATACAAGACTTTACACCAGTCACCGATGCGATGTTAAACCAGCAAACTGCGGGCGAATGGCTGAGCTGGCGCGGTAACCCTGCCTCCTGGGGTTATAGCCCTCTTGACCAAATCAATACTGATAATGTCAACCAGCTACAACTGAAATGGTCTTTCGCGCTGGATGATACCGGTGCGGTGCAGGCAGCTCCCCTTATTCGTGATGGCATTATGTTCATCCCTTCTGCTCGTGGAGTGATTCAGGCGCTGGATGCGGCCAACGGCGACTTGTTATGGGAATACCGGCCTGACCCACCTACGCGAGAGTTTATCAACTCTGGTGCGGGCACTCGTGCTGCTGTTCTTCCGCCGGGTTCTTTCGCGGGTGTTGGCCGTGGCGTGCAGAAGAATATCGCCTTGTATGGTGACTTGATCTACGCCGCTACTGAAACTGCCAGTATTCGCGCAGTCGATGTGTATAGTGGTTTGCTGGTATGGGAGATACAAGTTGCCGACCCTACGCTGGGCTATTTCTATACGGCCGGCCCTGTTGTGGCCAACGGCACGCTGATCACTGGAATTACCGGTTGCGACCGTTATAAGGACGACGTTTGTTTTATCACCGGGCATGATCCTGTAACCGGAGAAGAGAAATGGCGTACTTCTACCGTAGCGAGACCAGAAGACCCCGGTGGTGATACTTGGGGAGACCTGCCTCTACGCTTCCGGGCAGGCAGTGATGCCTGGGTGGCCGGCTCCTATGACGCCGAAGCAAACCTCGTCTATTGGGGCACTTCCCAGGCCAAGCCCTGGGCAAGAGCGGTTCGGGATACAGACGGCGATGCTTTGTATACCAACTCTACCTTGGCTTTAAATCCAGATAACGGAGAAATGAGCTGGTATTTTCAACATCTTCCCGGTGAGACTCACGACATGGACGAGGTGTTCGAGAATGTCTTGATCGATATAGACGGGCAAAAATCTCTCTTTAAAATGGGTAAGCTTGGTATCTTGTGGCAACTGAACCGAGTGACGGGTGAATTTATCAAGGGAACTGATATTGGCTACCAGACCATTGTCAATTTGGACCCCATAACGGGTCAGATCACTTATCGTGACGGAATGATTCCCAGAATTGGCGAAGAACTCAATATGTGTCCCAGCACTTCTGGCTTTAAGAGTTGGCGTGCTATGGCCTACTCTCCAGACACCAGTGCGATGTATATTCCCATCACCTTTAACTGTGAGCTTGCTACCTTTGGTCCCACAGAAAAACAGTTAGGTGGTGGTGGTACTGGCCCGGTAAGGCGTATCAACTATCACCATCCCCAGTCCGATGGAAATCTGGGTGAGCTACTGGCCCTGGATATTCCCAGTGCCGAGGTTAAATGGCGCTATCGTTCACGGGCACCAATTAACACCGCAGCACTTACCACTGGCGGCGGTCTGGTGTTTGTTGGCGATTGGAATCGTACAATGCTGGCTCTGGATGCAGACAACGGCGAGCTGCTCTGGCAGGTGCGTCTTGCTACATCTAATCAGGGGTTTCCCATTAGTTATATGGTCGCGGGTAAGCAATATGTCGCTATGCCCACGGGCACCGGTGGAGCGAGTTGGTCCGGTAGCTTGCCCAATGAACTAGCGCCAGAACTCCATCGGCCAGGTAATGGTAGTTCGATTAACGTATTTGCACTTCCAGATTAATGAATAAGTTCATGGAAAAATTTAAACAATTTGTAGCTTGTTCAACTATTTGTGTTGTAAGCACAGTCTTTGCTCAAAGTGGCAGTACGGTATGGGATGGCGTTTACTCTGCCGAACAAGCGACTCGTGGAGCAGTTGTTTACCGTGGCGCCTGCATCGCCTGTCACGGGCAAGACCTGGGTGGAAACAGTAATTCTCCGGGTTTGGTTGGAATGGGTTTCATGTTTCTTTGGGAAGGAAGGACGCTTGGCGCTTTTTTTGAAGAGATCCGTGCAGAGATGCCCACAGACAGACCAGGACAGTTGCCGGTTCAAGACTATTTGGATGTAGTAGCCTACATTATGCAGGTCAATTCCTTTCCCGCCGGGGACAATGAATCAGCTCTCGATGTCGAGCTGTTGAATGGCATCGCGATAGTGCCGAAACCTTAGGCAATAGGTGGCAGTAAAACTACTAGTCAGAACGATGCCAGTCACAGCAAAAGGCTGCACATTGTTCACCGCGTCCTCAATCAATATCGCAACATCCCGTTCATGTAAAAAGGATAACACAGAAGCATGTAAAGCCGCGCCACTCTGACCGTACCGCTGACCGTACTGCAAGGCCCCGTCTGCTTCCCGTTTGGCCCAACCTACAGTGCGAATGAAGAGCGCATCCCCGCTGCTAATCCTTATTCTGGCAAATTCTTCCCAGGCCAATAGATCTTCCACATAGATAGGCGTGCGCGGGTCCAGCCATTCCACGCCACGCATAAGAGGCGTGCCCACCAAGATGCCTCGGGTCAGCTAAGAGATACCCACGGAGCAATCTAACCGGAAACGAAATAAGCAATACAATCAGACACGAAACGTTCGGTAGAACATTGTAGTGGCTGGCAACTGTTCGCGATGCCTCAGTAAAAGCCCGGGGAATTGCAGAAACATCATGATCTCACTGTATAAAAGATACACGAGCGAGATAACAGTAAGCCAATGGCAAATATTGCTTAGTTCGCAGACCAGGCGTGGTGTTAAACAACACATCGTTCTACTAAATCTGAAATAAAAACAAGATGAAGATGGAGATTTGAATGACTGTTCAAAATTCTCGACCACAGGCAGCAATTATGTTGTTTCTAATGGGCGTTTTTGTAAGCGCAGCGACTCATTCGCAATCGATAGATAAGGAAATTCCCCATCTGCCTAATGGGCAGCCCGATATCCAAGGCACTTGGGATTTCCGTACGATAAGCCCGTTTCAGCGTCCCGAGAGCCTTGCCGGCAAAGAAGTACTGAGCGAGACCGAAGCCATAGCTTTCCAGGCGGCTGAGAACGAGCGTCGAGACAGAGATAATTTCACCGACACCTCCACCACCGGTGACTACAATCAATTCTGGTACGACCGGGGCACAAGCCCCAGAAGAGCCTGTCGGACTTAACGCTGCCCCACCGCAGAAAAGTATTAATCAGCCATTTTTCGCGGTCAATTTACAGCCCTCTACCTCAAAGCTGTTCATACCTACGCCTCTTTCAAGCAATGTGCCGGATGTCAGGTTTTCTTGTTGATCAAGCCATGTGTTTATAGGAGACACTTCTGCTCCATCGCGACCGACAATTGACAATTATAGGCCCGTCATATAAGTCACTCACGCCCCGAATAAACAGTGCCTCTGCACTTCTACTTGCTACCTTGGAGATTGATGCCGTATCATACAATCCCGCCTTAGGTCGCTTGATAATTGTTTTTGATGAGGATAGTGACGGTGACAGTATAAATTTCGGCCTGTCACATATAAGCACCACCCCTCCGCCTACTACACATCGTCTAACATCCAACTCTTTGTTTCATATTACTAATGGTAATGTGCTTACCATAGTACTCGCATCAGATCTGACTGATATATTAGATGGGTCTTTCAGCGAGGATTCCCCTATACCTAGCTTAACCTTTAGGGCTGGCTCCGTAATTGATGCTGACGGAGAGGAAACCAATGACATCATACTTAGTCGGTTAATTGCTCTTTTAGAGGTAGATGCTGCACCTGCCCCTCCTCTTGCTCCTGCCCCGGATCCTGTGTCTCCGCCAGATGACGATCCGCTACAGTTATCCAATGCGCAGGAGCTCCTTATCGAGGACCTCACCCTGGTGGTTGGCGAAACCAGGGAAGTAAGCATAGAGGGGGGGAGTCCGCCGTTTTTCGTCGCTAGAGAACGCAGCGGGACGACGCAGTCGGTGATTGTTAGCGGCAGTACGCTGCATGTTACCGGGGCAACTGCGGGTCAGGTAAGCCTGCGCATTCGAGACATAAGGGGAGCTTTTACCTTCCTGCCAGTGAGGGTGACGGCGCTGCCACCAGTGTTAAACCCCGAGGCAGACGATGGCACAGGCACTGAGGCGGTGTTCCGGGGCGGAGCAAGCAGTGACGGCGGCGACAGCTATTCCAGGGACGGCAGCTTCCCGGTAGGCGAGGTGCTGGATATCTCGTTTAGCATCACACCGCGTAGCGCCGATGTGGGGGAGCGAGCCAATGTTGTGGTCATGGCAAGAAGCGCCTCCGCTCCTGAGGTGGTGTGGTTGCTGACGCCGTCCGGACTGGTGCTGTATGATGGCGAAACCCCGGCCCCCTACATAGAAAACCTCACACTGGAGGCTGATAACTTCGTGGATCTCACCCCTGAGCCGATTACGCTGACGATGGCAGAGGTGGGTAATTGGGAGTTATTTATTGGCTATCAACTTGTTGGCGGTGAGTTGTTCTATCACCCGGAGGAGCCTTTGCAGATAGAGGTAGTGGAGTAAAGAGGCATCGGCCAGACCCCATGTCATCGCGGTGGCCAGGGCAGATAGTTCCCCGCTGGCCATGCACTGAATGGAACTGTTCGCCTCGCCGCTGGACGAAAGGACAGCGGTTTCTAGGCGAGCGACAATGTAGCAAGCAAGGGAAACCGACCGCCACTGACTACGAGCATTTACAGCAGTGGAGTGTTTTGCAGGAACAATTTTTATCACATACTCAGTGTGAGTTTGATTCCTTGAGTGTGACTGGCGCTTGGCGCCGATAACCTGCTGCTCGCCGTTTATCTGATTCGAATATGGCCTTTTCCTGCCAGCGCTCCAGCATCTTGGCCTGTGCAGGAATAAATATCCAGCTCTTCCTTGACCTTGCTTAAGAATGTTTTAAGGGCGCCTTGCGTGTCTTCAGCAGACAACGTCAGCTGGATCTGCACCCGTTGAAGGTTTTCTGAGAAACCGCGCTTGCGTTTCTGCTTTATGTTAGCCAAATTCAAGCTAGTCGATCGGCTCTAATCTTACAACTGAAGAAGGGTCACCATTACGTTCTGAAATGGCGAGGTAAACATAGCCATCCAAACCCTGACGCACATCACGAATTCTACCCATGCCATAGGCCAAAGTTTCTTCTACCACCACTTGGCGGTAATCGTCGCTCATATGAAGACGTGCAACCTGTTCCCCCGCCAAAGCGCCGGAGAAGATGCTGCCGTTCCATAGAGGGAACTTATCACCCGAATAGATCATAAGACCCGAAGCGGCAATTGATGGCACCCAGAAACGAGTCGGCTGCACCATTCCTTCCTCACTGATGCCGATATGGATAGGCCTACCAAAAGCACCGTAGTTAGCACCACGGCCAACGACAGGCCAACCGTAGTTGTTTCCCGGTTCGACGCGATTAATTTCATCTCCACCCTGAGGCCCATGCTCGGACTCCCAAAGATCGCCAGTCAGCGGGTGAATTGCGAGTCCTTGCGGGCTGCGATGCCCATAGCTCCAAATTTCGGGAAGTGCACCGCGTTCACCGACGAACGGGTTGTCATCAGGTACACTGCCATCGTCATTTAGACGAACAATAACCCCTTGGTGATTGCTCAGGTCTTGCGCTGGGTGGGCAGCGAGGGCAGCAGCATCTCCAACAGGAGGAGCCATTCGATCGCCTAGTGTCAGAAACATATAGCCGTCGTTATCAAAAACGATTTTGCCACCATAGTGTCCAAAACCAGTTGCCCGGGCCTCGAAGATTTCAACTACATTGCTTAGTCGATCGTTTTCCAAACGACCGCGCACAATCGCTGTTGCTGAACTGTTCTCCGTTTCCTTGGAGAAACTCAGATAAACCCAGCGGTTATCACTGAAATTCGGATGAGGCACAACATCGAACAGTCCACCTTGACCTTCATAAAAGACGTCAGGAACACCCGGCACTGCTTCTGGTAATAGTTGCCCATCTCTAACGATTCTTAGTCGGCCGGGCTTTTCTGTAATGAGCATGTCGCCGCCTGGTAGCCAGGCCATGGACCAGGGCTGCACTAGCCCATCTGCAACAGTCACTACGCGGTAATCGTGGTGTGATCCAAGGTAGGTAACAGACTGTGCACTGGCAACGGCCGCAACAGTTACCAGCAAGCCGACACCCAAAAGCCTTAATAAATAACGAATCATGGTTTTTCCTCTCTAGTTCCAATGCAGGTTCGCACAAAGTCGAATTACTGCCAAATCAAAGTTGCTTATTGTCACTAAAACATTTCTGCCAGTTATCTTTTGGCATCATCACTAGCGGTAAGGTTGAAACTTTCAATACTCCCTGCTTGTGCAAATTCAGGCTGTCGAGTCTATCGCAGTGTCCAGCGAATAGACAGCCGCTTGCGACGGAAGACAGCTAAAATAGGGATGTCGGTACAGACTTTTTATTGCGCGGATGCATGTTAATGGTTTTTATGGTTACAAAGAATTACAGATCTGCCTATCTACTAATCCTCTTAAGTATTTGAAATTACTTTTGGTTTTTCAGACATACTGAAGCCAGGGCAGGGCTTGCTTGTAGGAACCAGATTGCTTATTCTTCGCTCCTGCCCGATCCTTGACAATATCATCGTGTTTTTCCATTTCTGGTCTACTCAGGATGGACAGGCTCCAGACGGCGCGACCAACTAAGCGACCGTTGGCACGACTAAAGACATGATATCTGGAGAGTAAGATGTTAAAAACAAAACAGCAGATTTCGGCATTCGTTGTGAGTGTCAGCGTCCTTCTAAGCAACCCAGTAGTGTTGGGCCAGTCAGGCACAGATGTATACGCCGGAGATTGGCCGGATTACGGCGGCAACCTGGGGGCTCAGCGCTATTCTCCCCTCGACCAGATCAATGCAGAAAACGTTGGCTCCTTAGAGATAGCCTGGCGCTTTTCGACAGCGAATTTTGGGCCCACGCCCGAATCCAATGCCACGTTTACACCATTAGAGGTGGACGGCATTTTGTACACCACATTAGGAGCCACACGAAACGTAGCCGCACTCGACGCCACAACTGGACAGATATTGTGGATGTGGCGAGCCCAGGAAGGGGAAAGATTTGACGCCGCACCGCGCAAAGGCTCCGGCCGTGGGCTGGCATTCTGGCGCGGCGGTGGCGAGAAGCGAATTTTAATGATTACGCCGGGTTTTCACTTGGTTTCATTGGATGCAGAGACAGGAATTCCTGCCCCTGATTTTGGCGACAATGGAATGGTAGACATGTTTGAAGGGCTGCGTTTAGGCGCTGGTCGTGACGATGTCGATATTGGCTCTTCCATGCCTCCCTTTGTAATGAACAACGTGGTGGTTGTTGGGCCGGCACATAGGGTATCCATGCGGCCCCCATCAAAATTCAATGTCAAGGGTGATGTGCGCGGCTTCGATGTACGCTCCGGCGAATTGCTTTGGACCTTTCGGGTCATTCCACAACGTGGCGATTATGGCTATGAGAGTTGGATGAATGGTGGTGCAGAGATTTCCGGCAATGGTGGCGTTTGGGCACCCATGTCTGGCGACCCCGAATTGGGGCATGTGTATTTACCAACAGAATCGGCTACTGGCGATCGTTTCGGCGCCGACCGACCAGGCAATAATCTGTTCACCAACAGTGTAGTAGCCCTGGACATCCAAACTGGTGAACGTCAATGGCATTACCAGCTAATCCATCACGACATTTGGGATTGGGACAACCCCTCCGCCGCAGTTCTGGCGGACTTGCCAAATGGCCGTAAGATTTTGGCACAAGTGACCAAACAGTCCTGGGTTTATACTTTCGACCGTGTGACTGGCGAGCCAATTTGGCCGATTGTAGAGACTCCAGTACCAGCGGGAGATGTGCCGCGCGAGTGGTATTCCTCCACACAACCTTTTCCAACAAAGCCCGCAGCTTTCGATAGGCAGGGGGTCAGCGAAGACGATTTGATTGATTTCACACCGGAACTGCGTGGGCTGGCTCTAGAGGCAGTTTCACGATTTCGTCTAAGTCCGAGTGTGTACTCACCTCCATCCCTGGCGGCGGCAGCGGACGGCACTGTTGGCACGCTTGCGTTGCCAGATGCTCTCGGAGGCGCTAACTGGGAAGGTAGTGCTATCGATCCGGAAACCGGCATTTTGTACATCCCTTCGAGAACCAATATTGCTTTGTTGTCAGTTGCGAAAGACCCGAGTTCCGACGTTGATTTCAGCCAGTCTTACGGGGTACGAGTTCCGCGTATCAAAGGCTTACCACTGGTGAAGCCACCCTATGGTCGAGTCACTGCGATTGATATGAATACCGGTGAACATGTCTTTCAGGTTGCTAATGCAGATACACCTGAACGCATCGCCAACCACCCGGACTTACAAGGTGTTGATATAGCACGCACAGGTATTGCAACGCGTTCTGGCTTATTGCTGACTAAGACATTGTTATTTGTAGGCGAAGGTGTAGGGGGTGGTCCCAGGTTACGTGCACTCGACAAGCAATCTGGTGATATTATCGCTGAGATTGATTTACCCAATGCCCAAACCGGTGTGCCAATGACGTACCAGCACGACGGCAAACAGTATCTGGTTATGGTGGTTAGCGGCAGTGGTACGGCAGCAGAAATTGTGGCTTACACCCTTCCTTAGTCTGAAGACCAAGAGGCAGGGACGAACATTTATCAGGAGAAGTATTTGTTATGGGTAATTTGTTTTATAGAGCGGCGCTAGCACCAACACTATTGCTCATCAGCCTGCCAACGCAAGCCGCTGAGTGGGTATTAGATCCGGAAGATTCAAGCGTTTTCTTCCAGTACCAATACGGTAGCGATCCTTATGAAGGTGAGTTTAAGAATATCACTGCAAGCTTCAATATCGATCCTATGAGCCCGGGTTCTTGTGATTTTCAAGTAACTATTCCTATTGGAGATATAAAGCTGGATTCTCCCGAAGCCCTGGACTACTTACTCGACTACGAATTGTTCGACGTGGACCAATGGCCAACAGCGACTTTTAAGGCTGAGGCCTGCAAAATTGAATCTATTAGTTCTTTCGTCTCCGATGGCACTCTAAGCATTCGTGATCAAACGAATCCGCTAAGCTTTCCATTTGACCTCAGCATCGAGATGGAGGAAGGCAAACTACGCTTTCATTTGACCAGTGAAGTGACTATTAAGCGCCTGGAATACGGTGTCGGTCAGGGCTACTGGGCCAGCACAGCCGAAATTCCAAACGACATAATCATCAAGATTGATGTCTACGCGACACCAAAGTAACTAAACAAAGAAATTCACAAACAGGTTATATCAATGCTTTGCAGTCTATTTAAAAAATACGGTCGGTTAGTACCAATCTTGCTCGGATCGATTTTCCTGGTTTCATGCGATCGAATACTGACGCCTGATTTCAATACCGAAATCACTGAGGTTAGAGCTGGTGCGTACACGCTGGATCCAGATCACGCAACCTTGTTGTGGAAGATTAACCATCTCGGCTTCTCTACCTTCATCGGCCGTTTCAATGACTTCGATGCTGCTTTGGATTTTGATCCAGAAGACGTCGAAAATGCCAGTCTGGAGGTAGTTATTAACACAGCGGGGTTGGATATTAACAACGAGACATTCGCGGAAGAGCTTCGTGGTGACGACTGGTTTAATGTAGAGCAATTTCCACAAGCAGTGTTTAGAACTACTTCGTTTGTGGAAGCGATAGACGAAGATACTTTTGTATTTCAGGGCGACCTGACGTTACTAGGGGTTACAGCCCCGATTAACCTGGAGATCAATTTTCACGGTGCTGGCCGTAACTTTTTAACCAGAAGTTATACTGTTGGCTTTTCAGCGAATGGTACTTTCCAGCGATCAGATTTTGGTTTAGATCGATTCACCAGCTTTGGAGTTGGTGATGATATTGAATTGGAAATTCATGTTGAGTTTATGGCGAGTAGTTAGTGCTGCAAATAGCCCTATCAGTCTATACCACTGCAAATAAAAAGGGAGCCTTTTGGGTTCTACTATTATTTGGCTCCCATAGGAAGATTAGTCTGTAATTCGGCTACCTCCAATTCCTGAGCCTGTGGGGCAGGCTTCGGCTGATTGTGCTGTTGCACAGCTTGACCCCTGGATCAACTGGTTTGAAAATTTTTCTAAATCAATAACTTCCGGCGTTGCTCAGGTTCAAGCCCCCGTATTAGTCTCGGGGAATGTATACACTGATCATGGAGAAATGAAGATTAAAGCTGATTTGGCTCGAAAAATACACGAGATAATTAAACTAGAAAAAATGAGCCAGCAAAAAGCGGCAGAACTGGTCGGTATGACACAGCCAAAGCTTTCTCTTATGCTGAGAGGTCAATTTCGCGGAATTAGTCCAACAAAAATGATTCAGTGTTTGAATAGAGCAGGCCGTGATGTTCAAATCATTGTTAAGCCCCAACACCAGATACTTAAGCCGGGACGAGTTGAAGTTGTTTGTATAGGGTAAACTTTTTTAGTACCTGGCAACGTATTGGTGTTGAACCCCATTTCAGGCATACTGCTAACCCTTCTATTCAACTAAAGTGCAAAGATCACCTAATATTCAGGGAGATATGGTATGTCTTTCCCAATTTGCATCACTTCAAAACGAAGCTGGTATCTGCTGATGGCTTTGGCCGGGATCTGTGTTTCTTCAGTTGCCCAAGCTCAAGTGCCGATCATTCAGCCTGGTGCACCAGGCCAGGCAGGTCGGGTAATCACCGCAGAAGAGGCTTCCGATCTGGCTAATATCGGGTATTCGCTTGGTGATGTTCAGTTTCTTCGTAGCATGATTCCTCATCATGTCCAGGCGAAGGAGATGTCGGCGCTGGCTGAAGGTCGAACCAATACGGCTTCGGTCTTAGCAGTTGCGGAACGAATCATCCTGTCTCAGGACGATGAGATCGCAATGATGCAGGGTTGGTTGCGGGATCAGGGTCTCGATGTACCAGTTGAGGATGTGCATCATCAGCCAGGTTTTGAACCCATGGAAGGCATGCTGACTGATGAGCAAATGACGGAATTAACTGCTTCCTCCGGCCCGGCGTTCGATCGACTCTATTTGGAATACATGATCGATCACCACCAGGGTGCTTTGGATATGGTGGAGATGTTGCTGGACCAGCGCGGTTCTGCGCAGGATCCGCTCTTGTATGAGTTTACTTCTGATGTCACCTCCGACCAGACTTCGGAAATTGAACGCATGGACACCTTGCTTGCCAGCTTCAATCCCGATCCACGGGTTGGATTGGCGGCAGGGTTCAGAGACGCCGGTGAAGCTGCACTCAATATGGAAGTAGTCGCCTCGCTCCCCAAGCCGGCTGGCTTCTTCGATCCTGATAGGCCATCTGGTCTTTCGGCTCGTCGACTTCAAGAGATCGAAGAGGAAGCAGCATCAACAGATGGCAATACACCGGAAACCCCAACCGAAGACGAGGAGGAAGATGAAAACGCCGACCCCCGCCCCGCCTTACTGAGTTTTTCCAATACCGATCTGCTATTCGCCGGTGACTATATGGTGGCGGGTAACTATCATGGTTTTAACACTTACGACATTAGTGATGCACAATCACCACAGCATATTGCATCAGTGGTGTGTCCTGGTGGGCAAGGAGATGTATCCCTGGTGGGTAATCTGCTGATTATGTCCGTGCAGGAAACCCGCGGTCGGCTGGACTGCGGGCTACAAGGCGTGCCTGAACTGGTGAGTGGTGAAAGGGTGAAAGGAATTCGCGTTTTCGATGTCACCGATTTCACTAATCCGACTCAAGTTGCTGCTGTGCAAACCTGTCGTGGTTCTCACACCCATACAGTAGTGTCTGACCCTGATACAAACGCAGCTAACATTTATATCTATGTCTCTGGTACCAGCCCGGTGCGTGACGACGAAGAGCTTGCGGGCTGTTCCGATGACTCACCATTCGAAGATGCCAATTCGGCTTTGTTTCGAATCGAAGTGATCGAGATTCCAACGGCAAATCCCGCTGCCTCTCGTATAGTAAATCGACCATTTATTTTTGCTGACCCTGATAGCGGTTCTTTGGCTGGCTTATGGGATGGCGGCGATCACGGTGAAGGAACTCAGACTACCCGCGAGACCAACCAGTGCCATGACATCACTACTTTTCCTGACATTGGCCTGGCGGCGGGAGCTTGCTCAGGAAACGGTATTCTGTTGGATATATCTGACCCGGTTAATCCGCAGAGGCTGGATCAGGTGATCGACCCCGGTTTTGCTTATTGGCATTCGGCTACGTTTAATAACCGTGGCGACAAGGTGATATTCACCGATGAGTGGGGCGGCGGCGGCCGACCCAGATGTCGCGCTCAGGATCCTTTAGCCTGGGGTGCTGATGCGTTCTATGACATCGTGGATGGCAGGCTTCAATTCCGTAGTCACTATAAAATGTCAGCACCACAAACTGATACGGAAAATTGTGTGGCCCATAATGGCTCTTTGATTCCGGTACCCGGTCGTGATCTGTTTGTTCAAGCCTGGTATCAGGGTGGTGTGTCAGTCGTGGATTTTACCGATTCATCTAATCCTGTTGAGATTGCATTCTTTGATCGGGGGCCTATTGATAGGGAGGAACTTATCACCGGGGGCTATTGGTCCACTTATTGGTACAACGGGCACATCTACGGCACCGAAATCTCACGCGGTCTTGATGTGTTTGCCTTGCAATCCAGTGACTACCTGAGCGATAGCGAGATCGCTGCTGCCTCCTTGCCGGAGTTAAATGGCATCGTCAACGCGCAGACCCAACAAATCATCGAGTGGCCTGCTGTGCCAGTAGTGGCACGCGCTTATCTGGATCAATTGCAACGAGAAAATAACATCGATGCAGGTGAGGCCAGTGACCTCAACGACGCCTTGGATCGTGCCGAGTCTTTGTTGAATGAAGGCAATGGCAATCGTCGCAGTATCGCGCGTGACCTCAATAATCTCGCCGATGATTTTGCCGATGCTGCTAGCGACTACAATGGCATGTCGTCTTTTCGCTATGTGTCTTTGGCAGAGACGCTGGAAGGGATAGCCGATAGCTTGTAGTGAGTTCGGGAATTTAGGAGGGAGTCAGGCACTTCGGCTGATGCCTGCACCAACTCTCACAGAGCCTCAACCGATTCCCTGGATGGGGCTGTTGCTGAATAGCAAAGGGTTCAACTCATAATGTGTAAAAAGTTATTGGCATAGTAGTCTCAAATGAGATAATATTGTCTCATGGTTACACCAATACGATTAAACACAAGAGATTCAATCATCGAGGCGGCCTTTGTCTTGTTCAGCCGCAACCCCGGAGTTTCTCTGTCTGAGGTGGCCGAATGCGCTGGCGTAGGTCGCGCTACCCTGCATCGCCACTTCTCAAGTCGCGAGGATATGGTTCGGACTCTTGCTCTGCTGGCTATAGAAGAGATGGACGCAGTTGCCGAAGCAGCCAGCGTAAATGCCAATTCCTATAGTGATGCACTGCGTCTAAGCCTACAGGCCTTGATCCCACTCGGCGATCGACATGGTTTTCTGGCAAGGATGTCTATCGATGCAGACCCGGATATTACTGCTGAGTTCCAGCGCCTGGATCGAGAAACTAATGAGCTGGTTAAAGCCGCTCAGATGGAAGGATTGTTCGATAGCAGTATCTCTGCTGCATGGATCGTCAAAGTGTTTGAGTTGTTACTTTATGCCGCTTGGGAAAGCGTGAAGCTGGGTGAAACGACCCCGACACAGGCCGCTGAACTTGCCTGGATAACCCTAACTGAAGGACTTGGAGCCACAAAAAATGGACACTGAAATGCTTGCACAACTGGGTAACTCTTTTGACGAGGTTTTTTTTCTTATCGGCCTGGCGATGTTTACTATCGAAATCATCAAGGGGATGTTCTCAAGATCGTTTCAAGGTCGTGAACTACTGGATGTATTCGCGAGCGCATCAACCCAGCTACCCTATTTGCTGGTAGAAGTAGTCTTGTTCTCTGCTATTTACGCCGGCTATTCGGTGATCGCGGAGAGTTTCGTCACCTGGAGCATTCCAACAACCACCCTCACAATGCTATTGATTGTGGTCATTGCCGATTTCGTCTACTACTGGGAGCACCGCGTGGCCCATGAGCTTAGGCTGTTTTGGACTCAGCATGCCGTGCATCATTCATCACGCTTCATGAACATTAGTGTAGCGGCACGTTTTGGTCCCTTCGAAGGCTTGCTCTCCGCTTTATTCCATTTTCCACTTGTATTTTTGGGGTTTTCACCGGCGCTTGTTTTCTTCGGCATCCTCTTTGTTCAAGCCTATCAAACATGGATTCACACCGAACTCATCGGCAAGCTTGGTATACTTGATAGGGTGCTAAATACACCATCGAATCACCGTGTACATCATGGATGCGACGAAAAATACATCGATAAAAACTACGGGGGTGTTCTGATCATTTGGGATCGTATTTTCGGCACCTATCGGAAGGAAGATGAAACTCCTAGATACGGACTTGCCCGCGACTTCGACAGTGTGAACCCATTGACAGTTTGGGTGTCAGAGTTGCCGCGCCTCTTCAACGAACTCAGAGCTGCCGCTTCAGCTAGTGAGCTTTGGACCTTGCTGTTCAGTCAACCTGGCACAGCAGCTTCTTTGTCAGTTAATAGACCACCCAGGTGAAAAACTGGAACCTTATGTCAAAGCTTGGTCCCAGATTATCTTTAGCCAGCCTCATTCGTGTTTTCTGGCGCACAATTTCCATTACATGGGGTTTAACCATTCTGGAAACTGCGATGCTGGTGGCGCTGCCATTGCTCATCGGCCAGGCTATAGACGGCCTACTTGCCAGCAATTGGACTTCGTTCTTGATGTTGACCGGCACCATGGCTGCGCTGTTGATCGTTGCCGTCTGCCGTCGCATCTATGACACCCGTGTCTATGGGACCATGGCTGTGGAGTTCAATACTGAACTGGCAGGAAGGTCGAAATCTGCATCGCTGTCTCAACTGAATGCGCGCCTCGGCATGGGAACTGAACTTGTTACGTTTCTTGAGACAGAAGCACCCGCTGTTATGACGGCTGTTATTCAGCTTAGCGCAGCAATTTTTATACTGCTGTCCTTCCACGTTTATCTGGCTGCTACGGCAACTGTGGCGACCTTATCGTTATTGCTGATCTACGCCGCTTCCAGTGGTCGATTCTTCGCTCTCAACCGCGCAATCAATCAGCAAACCGAGCGGCAAGTGGCGGTATTGACGGGAGGCTCGATACAGGCATTAAGCAGACACCTATTGGCAGTTCGCCGACATGCAGTGCGTCTCTCAGATACAGAAGCGGTAGTCTATGGTTTGATTTTTTTAGTGCTATTATCCATGCTGGGAATGAACTTGTGGTTTGCAGCTACCCAGATCAGCGCGACCCCTGGTCAGATTTTTTCCATCGTGACTTACTCTTATGAGCTTATGGAAACGGCTGTTGTGCTGCCAGCCACGCTGCAAAGTCTTACCCGATTGTCTGAAATCACCGAGCGTATCAACAGCGTCGTTGATGGCGAAGACACCAGCAACAATCACTCCTAGTGCGCGGTTGCTGATCAAGGCAAACAAAGTATCGAAAAAAAATATCAAAATTGTGGTTGGGGCTCACAATGTTCGCTACCATCATTCTAGAACGGGGGGTTCATCTCCCATAGATTAATCAACGCGTTCAAGCGCAGATAGGGCTCCTGAATGACTGTATACACTCTGAATATATCGGAAAGAGAAAGCCTATTCCCATTGTTGGTGGCGGCTCTTTTGCTGCACGGGCATTTTTTTAAACAATCCAGCGCACAGGCAGTTTCAGAGAACCCATATCAAGTTATTTTTAACTGGGGTGAGCTTCCCGCTGGGCGAAAAATGGGTGTAGTAAGCGGAGTTCATCCCGACCCCGATGGAGAACATTTGTGGATTTTGGAACGCTGTAGTAGTAATCAGTGCGCAGGTTCCAATCTTGCTCCGATTCATAAGCTTGATAAGGAAGGCAGGGCAGTGAAGAGCATAGGCGCAGGGTTATTTGCCTGGCCACATGGATTCGACCTGGACAGTGATGGCAATATTTGGGTCACCGAAGGAGCGCCCGCTGGTGATGCCAGAGGAGTCGATGGCTTTGCACTGGGTATGGGGCATCAGGTACTAAAACTAAACCAGAACGGCGACATTCTGATGCGGCTGGGCGAGGCTGGTGTTGCTGGAGATGACGATACTCATTTCAACGGTCCTTCGGCAGTTCTGGTCGCGCCTAATGGAGAGATTTGGATAGCCGATGGTCATAGAGGCGGTAATAATCGTGTTCTGAAGTTTTCCAACGAGGGGAAACTATTACTGCAACTTGGCGGCGGTGTGGATTCTCTCAGCCGCGAAGTTGGGTTTTTTAACGACCCTCATGATCTGAAAATGGATTCTCAAGGCAGGCTGTTCGTAGCAGACAGAGGCAATAATCGCTTACAGATATTCAGTCAGCAAGGTGAACTGTTGTCGATTTGGACGCAATTCGGTCGTCCCAGTGGAATTTGGATCGATGCAAATGATCAGATCTATGTCGCCGATGGTATGTCAGGTGATCAATGGAACCCAGGCTGGCAGAGAGGTATTCGTATTGGCGATGCTAAAACCAGTTGGATTACCGACTTCATTCCTGATTATGAAATGCCAAGCGGCAGCGGTATTGAATTTTTAGCGACGGATAACGAAGGTAATATTTACGCAGGTCAGGTTGGCCGCCAGCGTTTTGAGAAATACCTGCGAGTCAGACCTTAGGCGAAACGATTTATTCGGAACAGTATCTAAAAAGTCATCCAGCAACTTCTTTTACCATTCCTGATATCCCATGCAATCTTGTTGACATTCCAGTTCATTTCGTTAGTGTCCGTTCTTGGGTTTAGAGCATCTGGTGACGTGGAGCACAAATCATAAAATGCCAAAATGTCCTCTTGTTGCCCTTGCCGTATTTGCTCTGGCTGGTGGCTTACCCTCGTTTGGCTTAAGTGCACAACCTACTGACGATACCAGGGCTGGACTTGAGCCAAGATAGCTCTTATATTCTCCTAATCCCGAATTCCACTATAACAATAATCGAAACCAAGGAGTCTTCATGTCTTTATCACGAATTTTCTCTTATACACTCTTGGCCTGTGTTTCTGCTCTATTGACGGGCTGTGTCGAGGATGGCAATGCCATCTCTGGTGTTGGATTGCCCAATCCAGTGCCAGTAGTTACGCAGAACTGGGGCGACCTGCCAGCGGGCAGAAACTGGGGCTCCACGGCTGGAATCGACATCGATCCTGTCGATGGTCATGTATGGGCGTACGAACGCTGTGGAGCGAGCACCTTTGGCGGTGGTACTCCGATTAACTGCGATACCAATCCCGTTGATCCTGTTTTTAAGTTCGATCGTAACACTGGTGAGGTTTTGGCCAACTTCGGTGCTGGTATCATGGTGACACCACATGGCATTCATGCTGATGCTGAAGGCAATGTTTGGGTGACAGACTTTGCCACTAATGCCGATGGTACGAAAGGACAGCAGGTTCATCAATTCAGTGCGCAGGGTGAATTGCTTATGAGCCTGGGAACCGCAGGCTCGGCAGGCAGTGGCCCTGATCAATTCAACCAACCCAACGATGTGATTGTCGGACCTGATGGCAGCATCTATGTCTCTGACGGTCACAACGGTCAGGGCATGACCAGTAATCAAGCGATGGAAGAGGGCAGGGCGGAGGGGTCAACTGCTCGCATCATCAAATTTTCCCCTGATGGCAGACGTCTCAAAGAGTGGGGGCAGATTGGTGTACGCCATGGTGAATTCCGAACTCCACATGCGATGGAATTCGATTCACAGGGACGTTTGTGGGTGGCTGATCGTGGTAATCACCGCATCGAGATATTCGATCAGGAAGGTAATTACCTCGATTCACGCTATATGTACGGTCGTATCAGTGGGCTTTTTATCACCGCCGATGACATGGTGTACGCTATCGATTCCGAGTCTGGACCTACTAACCACGTAGGTTGGAGAAACGGTGTCCGCATTGGACCGGTAGATGAAGACCGCATAGTGGCATTTATTCAGCCGTTTGAACGCGATGACAGGGTTTACCAGGGTACGGCAGGGGAGGGTGTTGCGGTTGATGCAGATGGCAATGTTTACGCTGCTGAAGGGCCCAACTCTTTGTCTCAGGCTGGTGGCGCTTTTACCAGGTATTCTAGTCGTTAAGCCCTAGCTGTTAAGTTAGCTAGATAGAAAAAAGCCTGGCGGAATAGAATTCCGCGGGAGCCTGTCGGACTTAATCGTTGGTAGCGAGGGGAGGCAGAAATTAGACAGTTTTTGCAGTTGTGAGGCGTCTAAGGAAATTGACTGCGAAAAATGCCTGATAATGCTTTTCCACAGCAGAACGGTGTTAAGTCCGACAGGCTCCCGCCTTTTTGTTTTCTGAGCTTGCCCCTTACTATCTCTGGGCCAGCTCTTCCTTCAATGCACCTAGAATGGAGTTTAATTCTCTAAAATACTCGCTACCTTCGGCCACTTTATTCATTGCTTCCTCTAATTTTTCATATTCAATCGACAATTCTCTTTGCAATCTTCTAGGGCTCCAGAGGTCTTCGATTCCAAATCTTGAGTCGTTTGCATTCCGTGCTCTTTTGTCTATCGTAAATTGCGGTTCGCAAACCTCTTCCTTGATGTTGGTTCCAGTAGCCAGGTAATTATGACAAATGATGGTTAATTTTTTGTCGTCAATACTGGCATTAAAAACACGGTAAAACTCTTTCTCAATCTTCTCAATTTCTGTTCTTAATTGGGTTGGCGTTAGATCTTCAATAAAAATTTGTTCTTCGGCGGCCTGCGACCCAGAAAGAGAAGTCGTAATTAGTAAACCTGTGACAAGCATGCCCAGAAAAGCTGGTTTTAACTTATTCATATGAAAACTCCCGGTTTAAGGAACCTGTAGCTCGGCGCTGTCAAATAGTATATTCCCACAAACAACCGTATGCAGTGTATCACGCTGCCTGGTCTTGTTTGACTCTCTGTCAAACCTTGGGCCGATTTGATAATTTCCCTTAAGTTGTTAAGTTATAAGTGTTCTCCACTCCTTTAATAATTAAGCAGCACCAAGCATGGCTTTGGTTTCCAGGTATTCTTCGAAGCCTTCGAGGCCCCATTCGCGACCGTTGCCTGATTTCTTGTATCCGCCAAAAGGTGAGGAGAAGTCAGGGCCTGCGCCGTTGATATGCACCATGCCGGTTCTGATCTGTCGGGCAATTTGTTCAGCGTGAGCGGGTTCGCCTGATACATAGCCGGACAATCCATACTCAGTGTCGTTCGCGATGCTTACTGCATCGGCATCATCTTCGTAGCCAAGAATAGACAACACCGGCCCAAAAATTTCCTCCCGTGAAATTGTCATATCATTCGTTACATTGACAAACACGGTAGGCTGGATGAAATAACCTTTGTCAATGCCTTCAGGTCGCCCGGAACCACCCGCAATTAACTCGGCCCCTTCTTCGATGCCTTTCTCGATCAAGCCGGTGATCTTATTGAATTGTAATTCGCTAACCACAGGACCCAGTCTTGTATTTTCATCAGCTGGATCGCCAACGCTTGCTTTGGCCGCCGCAGCTTTCGCTATTTCTATAGCCTCCGCCATACGCGCTTTTGGTACTAGCATTCTAGTAGGGGCGTTACAAGATTGGCCGCTGTTTCCGAAGCAGGCAATTACGCCACCAGCAACTGCCTTTGCCAGGTCTGCATCATCAAGAATAATATTGGCAGACTTACCGCCCAGTTCTTGAGTAACACGTTTGATACCATCGGCTGCCGCCTTGGCGACTTCTCGCCCCGCGCGAGTAGAACCAGTAAAAGAAACTACATCGATTTCAGGGTGAGAAGAAATGGCAGCGCCTACTGTGGGTCCGTCGCCATTCACCAGATTGAATACACCAGCGGGAAGGCCAGATTCGGCAATGATCTCTGCCAGAATGTAGCCACTAAGTGGAGCAACCTCACTTGGTTTTAATACAATAGAGCAGCCAGCGGCAATAGCGGGCGCGACTTTGCAGGCAATCTGATTCAGCGGCCAGTTCCATGGCGTGATGAAGCCGCATACACCGGCAGCTTCTTTGACGATTTTAGTGGTACCGCGTACTTCTTCGAATTCGTAGTTTTCCACTATGCCGAGAATATTAGCGAAATGGCCTATGCCACTGCCCAACTGCGCCGTCTTGGCCAGTCCTATGGGTGCCCCCATTTCATTAGATATCGCTGTAGCGATCTCATCGCCACGGGCTTTCATGCCAGCAATGATATTAGCAATAACCGTTTTCCGTTGCTCGATTGAAGACTGTGCCCAGGCCGGAAATGCGGCCCTGGCAGCCTTGGCTGCGGCATCTACGTCATCCGCAGTGCCCAAGCAGATGGTAGCGAAGGCTTCTTCAGTGGCAGGATTAACGACATCGAGAGTTGATCGATTTGCTGGTTCGACCCATTCGCCATTAATAAAGAATTTGTTATAAGCTTTGGTCATTTTCCTACTCCTGTTTATTCGATTACACTGGCCCGGTTGCTGCCGCTGATTTAGGGCCGGCTAGTATACCTGATTTTTCCTGGTGCATAAGGGTCTATGAAGGCCATTCTATTCACCTCATCATTCTAAGGAGGGTCTCAATGTTCAACGCAATCAATCGCGCCATTGGCGAGCGTCTGGCAGGCTTTCTGAGCAAGGATCTGCCAGGTTATCAGCGCCTGGATACGGTTACTATCGCGCAGCTGGCGGCTACGCTACAGCGGGGCGACATTGTATTGGTCGATGGAAATACCCGAATTAGCACGGCTATCAAATACCTTACTCAATCTACCTGGTCACATGCCTGCCTGTTTGTTGGGGAAAATGGCGAAGGTAGTGAAATGTTCAATCTGATTGAAGCCAGCCTGGAAAACGGTGTGCATCTGGTGAATCTGGATCACTATGCCAGTTTCAATTTACGCATATGCCGACCGGTCAATTTGAGCATGGAAGAATCCCGGCGCTTGGTAGAATTTGCCAGAGGGCGGTTGGGGCATCGCTATGACATGAAAAACGTGTTCGATCTGATTCGCTATGTTATCCAAAAGCCAACTGTACCAAATCGTTATCGACGCGCCTTAATAAGTTTGGGTAGTGGCGAACCCACCAAGGCGATATGCTCAACATTGATTGCAGAGTCTTTTCAGTCAATAAATTATCCTGTCCTTCCCAGGCGCAACGGAGAAAACAGCGAAGATGGAGAAGTTCCTCGCTACTATAAGCGTCACTTCACCCATTTTGTACCTAGAGATTTTGATCTCTCTCCTTATTTCAAAATTATTAAGCCCACAATCGAAGACGGATTCGACTACCACAGTCTTTTGTGGGAATCAAATGACAACGAAGACGAATAGGTGGATAAGTGAATAGTTGAATAGAAGTCAAGAAAGGTAATTGCGGAATCTGCTGAAGTCATCAGATAATACCTAGCAGTAAACTTAGGGCGGTCTCAAATTGTGGGTCACTGCGACTGCTTTGCTCAAATGGGTAGGGAACTGTCTCTTCCGGGTTGACACCAACAGCCTCAAATATCTTGCCGTCTATGAGTGGTTGATCGGCCCGACTGTAGTGCATATTTCCACCTTTTCTGTCAGCAGGGTTGCCGGGCTCAGAGCGGTAATTACCAATTTCCCCAGCGGTACTTTCCCCAAGCGTGATCACTCTGTCCACTTTGGATAAGCCGTAAGCAAGTAGTTCTGCGCCAGCCCTTGTTTCCGAGTTGATCAATACTGCCAAGGGTCGCAAATAAGGCCGGGAAATCTCGGTGACAAAATTCTGTTGTATTCTACTATGCTCGTGGGAGGGGGAGGACGAGGTAAAATAACCTCGTCCACTGCGCACGAACATATCGATGTGTTTGCTGCTCAAATAGCCATAGGAATTTCTTAGATCGATAATCAGGCCGTCACAATCGTTAAAAAGCCGAAGGGTTTTTTCCAGAGTAAACAGATCAGCAGTGCTTCGCGAAAGCCCCCACAGTCGTATGTAGCCCACGGTTTTATTTCCTGAAGAAAATATTTGGGTGCTGGCCAAGGTGGAAGATCGGTAGCTGTCGTAGAGGTTTTCGAATACCGGGGTGAGCTGCACGGCGTCGATAATGCCACGTCTGCTGAATTCGACTTCATAGCCACTGGAAACAGGACTAAAGTCGGCAGTGCCCGAATTTGGACTATTGAAGGAATAGACGGGATGAAAAACCTGCCCATTTACTGACATGATCCTATCACCCCTTTGTATGCCGGCTAAATGGGCAGGATAGCCTTCCAGGGCGGCGGTTACCAGGTAGCTGCCATCGAACAATGCTACCTGAATTCCGATGTGATTTAGCGCAAGGCGTTCAGTCACCGTGTCAGCGTCGAATGCTTGTATTAAATAGAAATCAAGCTCGCTGTCGTGGATATCAGCAGCGTTAGGGGTCTGTGCCACAGCAGCTTGGATACACAGGACTGCAATGAGCAATGTCGGATCAGGCAGACATCCGGCTGATCGCGCTGGAGTGAAATTAGTCATTCCCTATTCGATGACAGCCATTGCCCGCTGTGCCGCTGGCCTTTGGTAGTGCCTGTCTCTAGCAGAACTGTATTTTTCGGGCACTTCAAACTCGAAACGAATCGCCCAATTGAATGTATGCGCAAGAAGAATATCTACCATGCTAAAGCGATCGCCGACCGCATACTCACCATCAGCTAATAAATGATCTAGAGTATTTACGGCCTTGTTGAATTCATATTTAGCGGTTTCAAACATTGCCGGAATTCTGTGTTCCTCAGGGAGGGCGAACAGGTGCTTGCCCTTACTCCATAAGGGTTGCTCAAGTTCAGCCAAAATAAAACAAACAAGTTCATCGAGCCGAGAATAGGCCGGCGTACTAATTTTAGGTAGCAATCCCGAGTCCGGCGCACAGCGAGCAATATAATTCATGATGGCAATGCTTTCGGTAAGAACCAGGTCACCATCGACCAGTGTTGGCACTTTGCCCTGCACATTAAGAGCCAGATAATCTGGGTGTTTCGCGCTGTTCGAGTCACTGCCATCGGTGCGCAGTGTGGTGGCCACAAATTCGTACTCAAGGCCGCTTTCTTCTAAAGCCCACAAAGCGCGAAAGGATCGAGATTGACCCATACCATAAAGTTTCATGTGATAACTATTCCTGTCTTTAAAAAAAATGGTGTTGCTTTATGACAACACCATTTGCTTGATGCGAAGGACTATCGCTCGCCATTAATCAATAGCAAAACAATAGAAATAGCCTGCGCCGCCAGTGCCAACCAGGTCTTCCTGGCTGCAGCCTCTGGAACCGTGTGCACTATTCCATGAGGTAGGATTTGCACCACCACCGGTTCGGTCTAAATGCCCTACTTGTGCAGAACCTGCATCGTTGCTGGTCCAGTTGTTGCAACTGTGGTTGGCTCCGTCATCGATAACACGACCACTCAGCGAAGAGCCGGTAAGAATATCGTGCTGGTTGGGCGAATCGCCCCGACCATTAACCTGATCACCATTCTCTGTTAGAGAATTTTCTTTTCCTAGCTGCATGAACTCGCTGTGTAAATTATTTAGGGTGCTGGCCACTTCAACACCTTTGGCGTTATACCACGGTCCGAAGCCGATGCGCTCTCTGGCATTTACTCGAGGCGAGTTAGCGGTTTCGTGGGCGCTTAAATAGGCGCGCCAGGTCTTGCCGCGTGAACCCGCAGCAGCTGCCAGAGTGGCGCAATGTGCATCGGCGCCAGCCAGGCCACCTAAATTTGCGCCATCAGCGGAACCAACACTGGTTATGAAAAAGCTCATTTCGTTTTCTTGTGAATTGATTGTGCTAAAAGCCGCCGCCACAATGGCAGATGCCAAGATTAGTTTTGTGTTCATGTACCCACTCCTTGATTGTATTTTATATGATCGAACGTTTGTTAATAACGATGAAAAGGGAGCCGTTCGAAAACAACACCCTTGCACAAACTCAGTGTGCTGCTGAGTGTTGTTCAGCGGCTCCAGGTAATGCCATCGCAGTAAGTGTGCTGCCAGTCTGCAGAATGACATATTGATATCCATCATGTGTCCAGGAACTCATGCCATAACGACTGGCAGCGGGAACTTCCACACGACCAACTTCAGCACCAGTTGCCTTGTCGATGGCAAACAGTTGTGGCGTGCCATCGCTGCTCACATCGGAATACATTAGCAAGTTTGCAGTAGCTACCATGGGCACCGCATTGCCGGTTCCGGTGTTGCCTATGTCCACGCCTTGCAGTTCGGGAAGGCTGGCGATGCGAGTTGGCGTTTCGCCGGTTGGAATCATCCACAGATGCTCGCCAGAGTTCATGTCGATAGCCGTGATGCGGCTATACGGTGGCTTCCACAGGGGAATTCCCAGTGGGTGTCTGGGTGTAGGACCGCCACGGCCAGCAGCATAACGGGATAGAGTCGTACCAGTTGGTGCATCGTAGTAAGTATCTGCCTCTGCGCCACTCACCAGTGGTCTTGCCGCACAACTGGAGCGGGAAGCCACATACAGGATGCCCGTGCCCGGATCGGCGACCGATGGATGCGTGATGTTCACGGCACCAGAAGGGCAAATCATTGCTGCTATCTTTGCAAGCGGATTGCCTTTGTGCAGCGGCGGATTAAACACCGGCCCCAACTGGTAATCGGCGACAGCGGCAATCGCTTGTGCACGAATCTCAGGCGTATAATCAACCAGAGTATCTATGCTTAGTCCTTGCATATCAAAAGCTGCTGGCTTGGTCGGAATAGGCTGGGTGGTCGCCAGTTTTTCACCAGGAACGATTGAGGCCGGCACCGGTATTTCTTCAATAGGCCAAATCGGCTCACCAGTTTCACGATTAAAGGTATAAACCAAACCCTGTTTGGTAGCTTGTGCCACGATTGGGGTTAAGCCCTGATCGGTTTCCACATCCAACAGTATGGGTGCAGTCGGTGTGTCGAAATTCCAGATATCATGGTGCACCATCTGGAAATGCCAGGCTCTCTCTCCTGTTCTGGCATCTAAAGCAATTAAACTGGTGCCGTAGAGATTATCGCCCGGATGATGACCACCGTAATAATCGATAGTTACACCGTTGGTGGGGATATAAACCAGACCGAGCTCGAGATCCGCAGATAGAGGAGCCCAGGAAGAAATATCACCGGTGTACTGCCAGGCATCGTTTTCCCAGGTTTCGTGTCCATATTCACCGGGCTGTGGAATAACATTGAATTTCCACAGGAACTCACCAGTCTCGGCGTGGTAACCCAGCATGTCGCCAGGCACGTTCTCGATTCTGGACTGGTTATAACCTTGCTCGGCGGAATTACCCACTACCACCACGTCATTCACGACGATCGGTGGCGAGGAAGAGGTAATGTAGCCACGCTCAAGGGGAATACCTTCATACGGGTCATAGGGGTGGCCCAGGTCGGCAATCAGATCCACCACGCCTGTATCGGGAAAACCCTCAATGGGAACAGGTTTACCAAAACCTTCAAGCGGTGCGCCAGTTTCCGCGTCCAAAGCGGTGAGGAAGAAGCCCGGAGAGATGATGTAAATAATGTCTTTACCATCCACCTGACCATAGCCAACGCCCTTGCCATAGTCGGCGCGCATGGAATACTGATAGCGCTCGGTGTTCGGCTCGCGATAGGACCAGATAGTTTCACCACTCTTAGGATCGATGGCAATGACATGACGCCGTGCCCCGGCAACTGTGTACATGCGGCCATTGATGTAACTAGGAGTGGAGCGGCCACTCTGAGCCTGAAAGCTGGAACCATTCCATTGCCAGGCTACTTCTAATTGGTTGAAATTCTCAGCGTTTATTTGTGCCGATGCGGAGAAGCGGGTATGGGCGAAGTCATTGCCCAGGGTAGTCCATTCCACAGTATGTTGCTGGGCGCTAGCTACTGATGCCAAAGCGCCCAAGAAGACGGAGGCGACGAGATTCGAAAACTGACGCATTTTTATCACTATTAATACCTCATTTTGGATGAGCGTTGTGCGCTAATCTCTTGAGCCCAATATTAATACAGAGTTCATTCTGCGATCAAAAGAGCGAAGTAAAGCTTCAACAAGGATCCAGCAAAATCTGTTTCTGAGAGTAACGCAGCAAAGCCTTTTTGTCATGCATCATCGTTGCCTGGAAGAGGAAGCGAGTCAATTTTAAGTTGCAATGGGGAATCAGCTGGCTGGATGCTGGGAACGCAGGGAGTTTGTGACACCGTAACTACACCGAGGATGTTATCCTTAAGGAGTATCAGCGTTCCTGCTAGTAAAATTCACCCACAGAATAGTTCCCTTCCCAGGGGCAAACCCAGGCGACTGTATTGCTGAAAATCCTGCTTCCAAGCGCCGACAGGGACATCAATTCCTCATCATCCTTGTATCGTTCAAAGGAATCCAAATTTGGAAATTTCAGGATGCGGATTTCAACCACGGAAGCCGGGGGGTTGCGGATTCTTGAGCGGCAGGCTCCTGGTTTCCCGTGATGGCGATAGAGCAAGATTCAAATTGAGTGATCGCTTCTTGACCTTCAATTTTTAGTAGAGCAACTAGAGTGATCATGGCTTTTTTTCGAATTCAAAAACTTGACTTTCAATAATTCGCTCAGAACAGATTTCCCTGCATGAAGCCAGGTACCAAAACCATCAGCTTTGGCAAACTTAAGCTCTGTTACCACTTATACTGCACTCGACCGAAGAAATTCACACCTTGTCCCAACATGCGACTACCTACTGGAACCTCGCTGCCACTAACGCGGTTAAAACCGGTTAGATGGTCTGTGTAGTCTTCGTCGAACAGATTCTCGGCGCCAGCTGTTACGGTCAATTTCTCATTGAATAACCAGGTCAGGAAGACATTGGTCAGGGCATAGCCGTCTGTTTCTGCGAACGAGTTATTCAAGTTAAGTGAATCCTGGGTGTTGGTGCGGGACAAATGCTCCTGTTCGGCGATGAATACTTGTTCAATTTTTGCGGTGAAGTTATTCGTTTCGTAGAACAAGGCAATCCTCGCGCTGTCAGGCGCGACGCGGTATACATTGTCACTAATGTCCTCGCGGTCGCCGTTTATCCTTGATGCTATGCCTTGCACACGCCAGTTGGAATTTATTCTGGCACCGAAGGTCAAATCCAAACCGTCAAATTCCGCTTCCGTGTTGGCAAACACCAAAGGCGTGGGATCGCCATTTGCATTTGCACTCACACCGATGACCGCCCTATTGGTAGCAGCTACACCTTGAATATAGTCATCCACATTGCGGTGGAATAATCGCGGCGAAAAGTAAAAGTCACCAACGACCCAGTCGAAGCCTAGCTCGATCTGGCGCGACTTTTCTGGTTTGAGTAGTGGATTGCCAACGTAGTTATTACCGTCGCCAATTCCTGCATTGGCCTCCAGAGGAACCCACAGATAACGTTCCTGATAGATAGGTGAACGAGTTTTTTGTGCGAAGTCCAGCTCAACTACCAAATTGTCTGTGGCCTGATAACGTCCTTTTACAAGCCAATCCAGGTTGCTATCATTTTGGCTGCGGTCCGCATTATTAAAAGCTTCACGTAACATCCAAACCGCGCGTGGAGGCGTGCCCATTGGCCACATCGCAGGATTCATGTCCACTAAACGTGCCGGAAATGCATCTACAGTATCTGTACTCATGTCTACCTTTTCGGAGCGAAAACCCGCTTCCAGATACGTTCTGGCGCCTATTAAAGACGACCATTGACCGAATACAGACAGGCTTTCAACAGCAGCACCGCTAAAATTATTGACAAAGAAGGGCGCGAAGTCAGGGTCATAAACGGTAGCATTATGTTGCGCGTCTTTGCCTTCGATACCAGCAACTACTGTTCCAGTGCCAACAGCCCAATCAAGAGTGACTTTGAAGCCAGTCTCCTCGCTTGTAGTTAGAACTGAGCGATTATCGTCGCCAGCAAAGGGAGGCAGCGGAAGGTTTGAAAAATTCGGCGTGGGTCGCAGCAATGAATTGCTCATGCCGTGATCAATATCGGAACCGTAAACTTGTATAGCAAGCTCTGCATAACCGATCTCAGTATGGTAGCTAGCGTTCCATACTGAGGTATCGAACCAGTCGATGTCCATGGGCAGGCCTGGTGTTCCAGTGTCTTCAGTTTCCAGTTTGTGCACGTTTAACTCGAATTCGTGAATTCCAGAACGGAAGCCGTAGCCAACGCCGTAAACGTCCCTCTCGTATTGAGTGGCATCCAAGGCTCCTTTGACTGACTCATAATCCGCACCATCATCGAAACTGCCTACTGCATAAATCCGCTGTGTATCCGAACTTAGACCAAAGACTCCTGAGAGACTGGTACCCTCGTCAACACTGGCGAGCGAGGCTTCGGTGTCGCCACTGAACTTCCAGCCATTCCCGGTGGCGTAGTCGGGCCGCTTCCAATAGGCAGTCGCTGCGCCACCAATGCCACCGCCGGTTGCTATTGAAGCTATTCCTTGTTCAACCACCAGTTCTTCCATCAAGCCTGCCGGGATATGGTGAAGCGGAGGTGCCATCCAGTTCGGTCCGCCGCCATGAATTAACATGCCATCTACCCGCACGTTAATGCGTGGGCCAAACATTCCGCGATATTGAATTTGCCCGGTTAATGGACCATTGCTATTTGCTGCGCCTCCTGGCACCTGATTCATTAATTTAGCAGCGTCTACATTGGCTCCGCTACGTCTCGGTGTGAATTCGGTTTTGAGAAACTCTTGCCTGCCAATGACGACGACTTCTCCAGTATTTTCCCGGGCCTTACTGACCGTGCCGATTGAAATGAAAATCAAACCCAGTGCCAGGGCTGGGGTGTGCCGCAGGATGCTGCTGAGGTGAGTGCTTGCTGAAATGAAAACTAGACTTAGTGTTAGCGAGTTGCCTGGTCGACCCATTGGTTTTTGACGTGTCACTGCAAGCTCCTGTGTTTCAGCTCAGATGGTAGAATTAGGGACTTTCTAACAATCAACATAAGAATCAATGAAGAACGCAATTATAGTGATAGAGCCTTGGCCCTCGCTTGTGGCATATTGTCACACTAGACAGGCTCTGGAATGAGTGGCAAACAATCTAACAACAGAAAACTCCTTAAATTACAGATAGCCATGGTTTTTCTGCCCGGTTGCTTGCTACGCCTAGGTATAATCAATTGATTCAGTATTGATTAAGGTCAACGGAGTTATAGGTTAAATCGCTAATTGCTGTGGTGAAAAGTATGTTGTGCAGGTAAGGCTTATTCATTTGCTAAAGAGTTGGCTTAGGTTCATCAGCGATTTTCCGAAACGACTCAAGACAAACCAAGGAATAAACAGGACACAGTGGGCATCGAAATCGACAAATCCATCTTAAAGATTTCCAGGACTCTTTGGCCGTGTTCACGGATGAGTATCTGCTTGATATCTCTGTTTGTGCTCGCGCTTGCATTTCCTCTGCATGGGCAAGAAGACTCTATGCAGGTAGAACCAAATGCTTCCGTCGATGAATCGGAAAGGGCGCAACAGCTTGAACAAGATAGAACGCGGGAATCAGAAATAGCCCAAGAGTTGAATCAACGACTACAGGCCATCGATGCACTGCAAGCTAATCAAGGTATTTATGCGCCGCAGTTGCAAGAGGCTTACAGCGACCTTGCTGGGCTGTATGAGGCACTGGAGGATTACCAATCGGCAATATCCATCTATTCAGATGCACTGCAAATAAGCAGAATTAATACAGGTCTCTACAGCGATCAGCAGTTGCCAATTATACAATCGCTTATCGATGGTAATAGCCAGCTGAAAAACTGGCAAGAAGCCGACGACTTGCACGAATTAAGCTATCACATCAGCAGTCGCCTGTACGCGTTGAGTGATCATTCCTACCTGCTGGCAGCCCAACACTATGGCGCATGGAAACTAAGGCTGTTGCGGGAAAATTTGTTGGATCAGAATTACCATTCTTACGCACGCAGTGCCGAAGATTTAAGTGACTTCTATGAGCGAATAATTGACAATTTGGAAATTCAACCTGAAGCTGAAGCGGAGGATTTGATTCAAGTTCTCTATGGCAAATCGGAGGCTGATTTAGTGCTTGCCAGAGCCATTGCAAGCACGCCCTATACTGCTTTTGAAGGAACAGCGAGTCGCTATATAACTCAGTCCCGATGTAGAAACGTTCGAAACACAAGTGGTCAAATCGTGAGGGAGTGCGTGAACGTACAGGTGGAAAACCCGCGTTACCGTCAGTCGCAGGTCGATGCAAAACAGTTTGCAATGAACCGCAGAACGAGAGCAGTACAGAAATCTATTGATCGGCTTCGACAAATACATGCACAGAGTAGCGATCTAGGCAATGCGGAACGGGATCAGTTGGCATCAGATATTGCTGAAATTGAAACCCAGAATGTTATGTTAGTTCGTCAGTCCCGCTCCAGGCGCCTGTTTTAGTCGGGTCGAAAGGGTGTCTTCTGCGCTATCAAGTTCCTTATTGCTCTGTCTGCCACACATTTATGGGAATTTTGACTTGTTTTTCTGGAAAAAAGCCTGTCCACAGTGTTCAATGAAGCTGTTCTGTAGTGCTTCCGCAGTGCAGAGCTGAATTAAACAACGGAGGAGATCATGTCTCAATTTTCTAAGCAACTGGCTAGGCTTGGGTTCGCAGTCTTATTTGCTGCCGTAGCGCTGGGTAGCCAACTTGCGCCTGCATTGGAAGCGGGTGATAAAGCGCCTGGTTTTACACTACAGGCGTCGGATGGCAAGACTTATAGCATGTCCCAGTTTCTGGGCGAGAAGCCTGTAGTGATTGCTTTCTTTCCCAAAGCCTTCACCGGCGGATGAACTATGCAATGTAAAGCGCTGCGTGACAGTGCCAGAGAAATCCAAAGTTTTGACGTTGCCTATTTTATGGCTAGTGTAGATACCCTGGAAGACAACACGGCGTTTGCTGCGGAGCATCAGGCTGGTTTTCCTATTCTTGCTGATCCTGAAAAGGAAATGGCTACCGACTACGGTGTCTTGATGGCGGCTGGTTTCGCTAATCGTTGGACTTACTATATAGGGGCCGACGGTATTATCCTGAAAATAGACAAAGAAACAAAACCCGCAACGGCTGGTAAGGATTTAACCCGTACCATGGAAGAACTGGGTTTTCCTAAAGTATGAGCGCACTGGTCTTTGCTGTGAGAATGCAGGAATCGAAACCCGGATACTAGTTAAGTTTCTTGTCAAATCCGACAAGCTCCTGGCATTAGCTCCTGCCCGCAGAAACAATGTGCTCGAATTATAACGATTGATGGCATCAGGCTGATGTTCATTTAGCCTGTGTTGTAGCCTCTGTGGCGCTGTGACAAAATATTGGCGAATCCAACATTCACTGAAGCGGTATAAAGGAGTGCATCCATGTCAAAATCTGGCCTTTGGGCAATCGCGGCAATTGCCCTGTTAACGCTACTGTATTTAGTGTATCTGGCGGCCACTTTTGAAGCGCCCGCTGGCACCACAACTGTGGTAGTTCCTGCGGCCATTTCCCAGAGGGTAGATGAGCCTGCTGCAGTCACTCCACCCGGCTTGCCACAAACGAGATTGCAGCCACGGGAAGACCCCCCCGCTGCGGCAGCTACACCGGTGATCGAGGAAACTCCAGTAGAAGTGGAAATAACCGAGCTGCTTGTTGAGCAGGTCGCTACCGAGCTTGTTCAATTGCCTGGCCTGAACGACAGTGACGATTTCGTCCTTGCGGGTCTGCGGGCGTTACAAAATGGCGCGGCCCTGATTAGCGTGCTCGCCGACCAGCAACTTATTCGAAGCATTGTCGTTTTCGTGGATAATGTAAGTCGGGGGGAGTTTCCGCAAACTGGTTTGCCCTACAAACGAATAGGGCAAGAGATGCCGGTAAGAAATATCGATGAAAACCTTTTCATCATGGATCTGAGTGCCCATGATCGTTTTAACGAAGTTATTGACACGTTTGTAGCTGTCGATACGAACCAGACAATGATCCTGTATCGAACCCTTTCGCCATTGTTTCAACAAGCCTATGCGGAGATCGGAAATCGAGATGTAAATTTCGACGATACTTTGCGCTCGGCGATCAATGTTGTGTTGCAGTCAGAGAATGTAGAAGGGCCGTTTCAATTGGTTAAACCTTCCGTGATGTACCTGTATGCCGATGCGAATATCGAGAACAGGGCAGAAGTACAAAAACAACTGATCCGAATCGGGCCAGAAAATTCAGAAAAGCTAAAAGCCAAACTTCGATTGTTTGCAGCACAGTTGTAGTCACCGCGCGCTAATTGCTCGCTCTAATTACTACAGGGCCGACATCATGCTTCAGCTGCCTTCGCCACTCGTTCAGTCCGACTGGTTGAAAGAGAATTTACAAGCGCCTGATTTGGTAGTGCTGGATGCATCGGTTGCACCAGTTGTGTCTGGGTTTAAGTCTCTCAACAAGGAAGAAAGTTTTGTGGCTATCCCTGGGGCCAGGCGTTTCGACTACGACAAAAAAATCTGTAAACAGGATTCTTCCTTGCCCCATATGATGCCGGGCGCGGACTTGTTTCAGGACGAAGTGCGCAAGCTGGGTGTCAATACTGACAGTGTGATTGTGATCTACGACGACGTGGGCATCTACGCCAGCCCGAGGGCCTGGTGGATGTTGCGTGCAATGGGGCACGAACAAGTTGCGGTTTTGGATGGAGGCCTGTGTGCCTGGATAGCAGCAGGATTTGCAACAGTCGGTAGTCTACAGGCGGAAATCACCAGTGGTAATTTCCTTAGCGCGTTTTCAGAAGAAACCGTCAGTGACTCTGAGGATGTTTTATCTGCCCTGGATGACTTGAGCTGTGTCGTACTCGATGCGAGATCCAGCGGCCGATTTTACGGCACGGCGCCAGAGCCACGGCCAGGTGTCCGTGGCGGCCATATGCCCAACGCAAGGAACCTGCCATTTCCAGAGCTATTGAACGAAGGCTCAATGAAATCGGCCGAGGAGATTCAAGAAATATTTGAACCCTATATTTCCGAAGATAAGAGACTAATTGCCAGCTGTGGGTCTGGTCTTACAGCCTGCATAATCACCTTTGCAGCCTACCTGGTGGGGCACCGGAATTTGTCTGTCTATGATGGTTCGTGGATAGAATGGGGAGCACCATGCAAACTTCCTGTTGTAATCGACTGACCCTTTCTCTGTTGTTTGTTAATATTTGTATTAACTATCAATATTAGTAGCTTAGTCGCTGTCTGGCAGCTAAGGGTTGCGGCCTTAGCTGGTTTTTACAAGTAGCTTCAATTTTAATACAATCCCCACTCGCCAAATACGCTGGATTTACGTTCCGGTCAGCAATAAGGAAGATCATGAAAAGTGCTGCCGATGGCGTGGTTGTCGCCGCTCTTTATCGCTTCGCGAAATTTCCGGACTATGAGTCCTTTCGTGCGCCCCTGTTGCAGCTAATGCTTGCCTGTAAGGTACGAGGGACCTTGCTGCTTGCCGCTGAAGGCATCAATGGCACAATCGCCGGAAGCAGGGCAGGAATCAACGCCGTGCTCGAATGGCTGGCACAGGATGAAAGATTCACAGCGATCCAGGCGAAGGAATCCTTTGTTGCGGAGAATCCCTTCTATCGCACCAAAGTAAAACTAAAGAAAGAAATCGTCACCATGGGGGTGGAAGACATAGATCCGACCCATAGCGTTGGCACCTATGTTGAGCCGCAGGATTGGAATGCGCTTATACAAGATCCCGAGATATTGGTCGTCGATACTCGAAATACATACGAGGTCGACATTGGGACATTCGAAACTGCGCTGAATCCTGGCACTGAATCGTTCAGAGAGTTCCCTGATTACGTCGCAAAAAACCTCGATCCGACTGTTCATAGAAAGGTGGCGATGTTTTGCACAGGAGGAATCCGTTGTGAAAAATCTAGCGCCTATCTCAAGCAACAGGGTTTCGAAAACGTATTTCATCTTAAGGGTGGAATTTTAAAATATCTTGAAGAAGTGCCAGAGGCGGAAACAAGATGGCAGGGTGAATGTTTCGTTTTTGACAATCGAGTAACGGTAAATCATCAACTGGAAAGGGGGGGGTATGACCAGTGCCACGCTTGCCGTACGCCCATCACTGAGCTGGATAAACAAAATGAGTATTATCAGAAAGCTGTGAGCTGTCATCACTGCTATGACAAGCACAGCAAGGATCAGGTAAAGCGTTTTGCTGAACGTGAACGTCAGATGCAACTCGCCAAGCAGCGGGGAGAGGTGCATATTGGTAGCCCTGTGCAGTCAGCTATCGATAAGGCAAAGCAGAAAAAGTGGCGCTTTAAACAAGGCCAGAGAGACCGCGAAAAGACCAAACTGGAGAAACAACAGGGCTGAAGATATTTCTGCATGGCTCCTCCACGGCTTTTTGGGTATAGTTGTTAGTCACGCTATTAGGCCATTAGTGGCTGGATGAAAAAGGCTAAGACTATGAATGCTGACACTGCAACTAAAGCGCCTCGAATTTTTCCAATCATCCTTATTTTGATTGCGCTACCTATGATATTGGGTGGCCTGCAACTCGTGTTTCTGGGTGGCTCATTCTATTACCTACTGGCGGGATTGTTATTAGTTGCCTGCGCCATAAGGTTGTGGAAAACAGATCCTGCGGCATCTCTGATTTACGCTGGCCTGATGATAACTACCGTAGTCTGGGCTTTGCTTGAGTCGGGAACAAATCATTGGGCATTGGCTCCCCGAATATTGCCATTCGCTGCGCTGGGCGCATGGTTTCTCACCCCTTGGCTGCGTCGCTCTTTGCATCAGGGGAATCCTCCTGCCTTGTTGTCATCAAAAATTTTTATCTATGCAACAGCAGTTGTGCTGGTGGTTACTTGCTACGTAGTGATTGACGGGAGCGGATATGAAGTTAATCCACTCACACAACGAAGTGGAATCAATACGGTAAATACAGCAACCGATTGGCCCAGCTATGGCAATACTCTGGGCGGCAGTCGCTTCTCACCCCTGGATCAAATCAATCGGGACAATGTCGCCAATCTGGAAGCGGCCTGGACCTACAGAACCAATGCTGGTGGCTCGTTCAAGGCTACCCCACTGCAGATTGGCGAGTTGTTGTATGTTTGCACTGGCGGCAACCGCGTCATAGCTCTCGATGCTGATAGTGGTGATCTGCGTTGGCAGTTTGATCCATTGATCGACCAAGAACATCTGGAATTTCTGCGATATTTTACAACGGGTTGTCGAGGTGTTTCCTATTATGAAGCGCCGCCAGATTATGATGGTGAATGCCAGAAACGAGTTCTTACTGCCACTACGGACGCTCGTCTGATTGCCATTGACGCAATTAGCGGAGCGCGTTGTTCTCAATTTGGTGATCAAGGTGAGATAAACCTGACAATCGGTATGGGTAATGATCCGTTGATTTTTAACTTCCAGACTTCTCCGCCGGGAATTGTTCGTGGCAATGCGGTGGTTGGTGGTTGGGTGTTCGATAACCGAAGTGTGGGTGAGCCTTCTGGTGTGGTGCGGGCATTCGACGCCATAAGTGGCGATTTTGCCTGGGCCTGGGATATGGGTCGGCCGGGCATTAACAGCGAGCCATTGCGCGGAGAGGTCTACACACGGGGTACACCCAATGTATGGAGCCTGTTTAGTGTCGATGAAGAGTTGGGGTTGATTTATGCGCCGACCGGTAATGAGACGCCTGATTATTTTGGTGGACAACGCATGGAATCGAGCGAGCAATACGCCAGTGCCGTTGTGGCCATCGATGGCGAAAATGGTTCAGTACGCTGGTCGTTTCAGACTACGCATCATGATTTATGGGATTATGATGTGCCCTCTCAGCCGGTATTGATAGATCTTCCTGGCGATAACGGCGAGAAAGTGCCGGCGGTTTTGGTGCCAACAAAGAGGTCAGAGGTTTTTGTGCTCAACCGTGTAACCGGTGAGCCAATTTTTGATATTGAGGAACGTCCAGTTCCGCAGGAAGGTGGTGTACCAGAGGACTATGTTGCGGCTACACAACCTTTTGCTGTGGACTTACCCAACTTCCGCGCCGATTTGTCCGAGGCAAAAATGTGGGGGATTACTCCACTGGATCAGCTGTGGTGCCGGATCGAATTTAAAAAGATGCGCTACCAAGGGCACTTCACAGTTCCAGGTGCCGATACCATTTTCCAGTTCCCAGGCAATGCTGGTGGCCATAATTGGGGTAGCGTAAGTGTCGACCAGGTGAACAATATCATGGTTGTAAATCCCCTGATCCTTGGCAATCAATTGACATTGATCCCTCGCGACGAACTTCCCGAGGGAGTACCAGGCAACCAACTTGGTACGCCATACTCTCATACAACCATAAGATTTATGTCTCCATTAGATGTGCCTTGCAACCAGCCACCCTATGGCATACTCGCAGCTATCGATTTGGAAACCAAACAACTTCTGTGGCGGCGACCCATTGGCACAGCTAAGGACAGTGGACCATTGGGCATAAAAACAAGATTACCCCTAAGCGTAGGTACTCCACAGAGTGCAGGCACAGTTACCACGGCCGGGGGACTGATATTCAGTGCCGGAACCTTCGATAATACAATTCGTGCAACCAATATCAGCGATGGCAAGGAGCTGTGGAGCGATGATCTGCCTTTCACCGCCCATGCAACACCGATGAGTTATTTATCGCCAGCCGGTGAACAGACGGTGGTTATCACCGTGCCGGTTTTTAACTCAACCAGCGGTTCAGGACCCAGGGTTGTGCCTGCGGATCAAGAAGACCCTGAGGGTGGTTATGTTATTGCCTATCGATTGGCCGATTGAATGGAGCCAACATGAGAAGTCGTTGCATGCAGATTTGGCCATTGTTGCTGGTGCTACCTGTCTGGAACGCGGCGGGCAACGCCCAGACTTCTGACATAGCAGACATATCCACATGGATAGCAATAGACGCTCCCACTGGGCATGAACATCTCGCCACAGATCTAATTCAAGAAAAATACAGCGGTTGGAGTCGTGATGACTATGGAAACCTGGTAAAGATAGTCGGAGCAGGAGAGCCGCATCGCGTAGTTGCTTGTGGCTTGGACTCTCCTAGCTATGCTGTTAGCCAAATAACAGACGATGGCTATCTTCGTCTGCATAGAATTGGAAACGGGTCACGTCACCCGCTTTGGGATCAGGCACACGAGGGACAACAACTACGTGTCCTCACGCGAAGCGGTCCTGTAGTTGGTGTGTCAGCGGTAGCGAACGGACATTTCGCCAGTCAGCATAGAAATGAAACCGCGATCATCACGCAAGATGATCTTTGGTTAGACGTGGGTGCAGAGTCGTCTGACGAGGTAGCGGAAATGGGCATCGCCTTATTGGATCCGGTACTACGGCATTTGCCCGCTTGGTTCTATGCCGACGAAATTGCTGGCCCCAGGGCGGGAGCACGGGTAGGTTGTGCTGCGGCAGTTGCAGCAGCCGAGGCTGGTCTCAACGCAGCCACCGGCAGCACTAACTATGTGCTAAGTGTGCAGCAGATTTTTGGTTGGATAGGCATGGCTGCTTCAATTAGCGGAGACATAAGACCAAGTGGCATAGTGCTATTGGGCCAGGGTGAAACCCAGGCTCGCAACGAAATCCTTGAAGGTGTTGGCACTAGAGCTGATGTCGTGTTGCAAGGTAGCGGCATGCCCCGAATTCGACTAATTTCCCCACAGGTTACAGATGCCGGCGCACTGATGGAGAGGATAAGCCTCGTCAGTGCAAATCAACTACTGGCAACGATGGTAAATACCATCAATCCAGGCGCCGCTGTCCCAGCCTGGCTCGCCGCCCCTGAGCAAACGGCTGTACTAAATAATGAGCCATCTCGCTGGGGTAGCGGCCAAAGTGTTGATCGTCTAATGGAGATTGAACAGCTTCTTGATCAGACCGCTGAAAAATCCGCTGTGCCTGGGCATGAAGGGCCAGTTAGAAGTATTATCTACAACGCGATGCCAGACTGGGCTCGCGACCTGGCACAGTTTGATGAAATGGGCAACATGTGGGTCGAAGTCGGACCGGCCAGCCCGGCAACAGTATTTTTAGCGCACATGGATGAAGTGGGTTATGAGATAGAAAGCATAGAAAGCAATGGAGTGGTAAACCTGAGCCGTTTAGGGGGTGTTGTAACAACAGCCTGGGAAGGACAGCCAGCCTTATTGCAGCTAGATCCTTACCTGAATACTGATTCTCAGGCGGAAGCCCCATCATTACGCGGTGTGTTTCAAACCAGGAGTGAGCCGAGCGAGAAGCAGCCGGAAACAGTAACTGCATGGTTTGGTATAAACGCCGATCAATTGGCTGCTGCTGGGGTAGAGATTGGAATGGGTGTTACCGGCTACAAAGAAGGGCATCGAATGGGATCTTATCGCTATTCTTCACGTTCCTTGGATGATCGTGTAGGCAGTACTGCTCTGCTTTTGGCATTGCGTCAAATTGACCGTACTCAACTAAGACATCGAGTCATCTTTGGCTGGACAGTGAGGGAAGAGGGTGGGCTTCGTGGTGCTGCCGGGCTAGCGGCAATACTCAACCCGCGCTCTAAACGAGCCTATAGTATAGATACTTTCGTTTCTTCAGATACTCCTTTAGAGTCGCCTCATTTTGCCTATGCTCCGTTGGGCAACGGGCCGGTATTGCGCTCCATTGAGAGTGCGAGCATGGCTACACCCTATGAACTCGATAGAAATAAACGCATCGCAATTGAAGCTGGCATAGATGCCCAAATCGGCTTAACTCAGGGCAGTACCGATGGCACAACATTCACTATCTATGGTGTACCCAATGCGGGATTGTCCTGGCCCGGCAGATACAGTCATTCCCCGGCTGAGATTGCCGATTTAAGAGATGTGGCTGGTTTGATCGACTTAATCCAGGCCATGGCAGAAGCGCCCCAGGACTGACAAGGAACCAATACATGCACAGCAGCGTGCAAAGGTGACAGACGGTGGAATACCAATGAGCCCGATGGCGATTTTCTGGACATCAAGATAGACAGAAGAAAAGCAGTCTGGGGTCTCACGCTTAGCAGCACACAAATTGGCTGCGGCACGGGCCTCAGAACTACAGGCAAACATTCAGTCAAACGGATTTGTTTGTAAGGGCTGAAACGGCTCTTGCCCATGGCTTCCACGGTAACTCCAAAACTGAGTTATCTGGGGCAGTCCGCTGCGATTTTAACCCCTCGCATTCTTGGATTTGGAGTGGTATTGGCTGAATATTTCAAATACGAATAATTATCATTTGCAATTATATAGAATGAGATCTATAATTGGTCAATCAAGCCATAGCAGATAGTTGACCGGTCGAACAGCTTGTGTTGTAAACGTTTTTTAGAAGGGTGTGAGCAGAAGAGATTACGATGAATAGTTCCACGAAAAAGTACCACGCTGGCAATCAGAAAATCAACGAGGGAAACGAGGGAATTGTGAGCGACGAACTGTTAGGAAAGCAAAAACAGCTTAGTATTTTGCACAACGGTGAATATTACACATTGAGGATAACTGCAAACAACAAGTTAATTTTAACCAAGTAAACGAAATCCTATAAGCCAAACCAAAAGTACTGCTGCAGTGCACCTCGCACTGCAGTTTATCGAGTCGAGCCAGCCACCCAATTGCCGTAACCAATAGGCAGCGAGCCAGACTCTCTTTTAAAGGAGAGTTAGCATGATGCCCGCTGCATCCGTAAAGCACCGCCAGTTTTTAGCCAAGACTTTTAGAACAGGATTACTGACGCAATTACTTATCCTGTTATTGCTCTGTATTCACTCATCCGATTCGGTGTTGGGACAAGAAACCAGTTACAAAATTGAAGAAATTGTCATCAATGCCACCCGTCTACCTCGGACTATAGAGGATATTGCAGGCACGGTTTCAGTTATTTCGGCAGCTGATATCGAGCATCAATTGGTCGACGATCTCGATGATCTAACCCGATACCAGCCTGGGATCACAATGAATACCGTTTCCCGGGGCGGCAATCAGGGTTTTAGCATTCGCGGTATAGGAGGCAACCGTGTGTTGACAGTTATCGATGGCGTTCGCAGTAACGATATTTACTCTGCGGGATCTTCTTCTTACGGTAAAGACAATATCGAGACCGATGATCTAAAAGCTGTGGAAATTATTCGCGGCCCTGCTTCTGTACTGTATGGTGCGGACGCAATGGCTGGGGTGGTGTTGTTTAGCAGTAAGGAACCCCGAGATTATCTCGATTCAGACACTGACGGTTACTTCAACATTCGCAGTTCCACGGCGAGTGCAGACGCTCAACATAAGTTGGGATTTATGGGTGCTTACCAGTCCGGCGATTTTGGATTGATCGCGCAATTTACCCACAGAGAGTTTCAGGAGCAGGACATTTCGGGGTCTGGTTTTTTGAATCCTCAGAACGGCGACTCTGACGCAGTGTTGTTGAAGGCCTATTGGGATTTGTCGCATTCACAGCAACTGGTTTTCACTTTCAACGAATTCATGGAAAGCAATGACATCGAATTGAACTCTGACTTGCGCGCCTCTGTTAACAGTTCATTGGCTAGTGACGAGACTAACCGATACAGTGTCGGATTGGCGTACCACTGGACTGCTGGTAATTCTTTGTTCGATACATTGGAGATTAATTTTCATCAACAACAAACTGATGCACTGCAGCACACCGAGCAGAACAGAACCAGCTTTTCCTTTCTGAATCCAGCAGACCCAAGCACCCACGGTGGTACTCAGGCACACCGTGTTACAGATTTTGAGTTCAACCAGGAAATAGTGGCTGCGGGAATAAACCTGAGGAAAGAGACAAGCAACAGTGGTTTGAGTCATGCTATTGCCTATGGTTTCAATTATGACATAACTGATACGGAGCGACCTCGTAATCGCTGCGACGAACAAATCTCGACTGGCGCGGTTAGCTGCAATATCTCTGCTTTTCCTTTCGCGCCTGGAGAAAATTTCCCTAACAAAACCTTTCCAGATTCGCGCACCCAGAGAACGGGGTTTTATTTTCAGGACGAGATTCGAATTGAAAGACAGCGTTGGACAATTATTCCAGGACTAAGACACGACCGCTACAAAATGAAACCCAATGCAAACAGCCTGCTCGACGGAAGCGCGATTATTGGCTCTTTTGCTGGGTTCGAAGTGGATTCAGTTAGTGCGAGTGCTAGCTCATTGAGTCTGGGCGTCATCCATGATCTGGACGACAGACTTTCTGTGTTTGCGCAATACGCGGAAGGGTATCGGCCTCCTGATTTCGATGAATCGAATCAGATTTTTGTGAACCTGGCTTTCGGTTATGCCAGCGTGCCAAATCCCAATCTGGATGCAGAATCCAGTAAAGGCGTAGAACTTGGTCTGCGAGCGAATTTCGAGAATGCTTTTCTTGGTTTTGCCGTTTATCAAAACCGATACCGAGATTTTATCGATAGCCAATTCGTTGCCATGGAAGGGTCAATCAGCCTGTTTCAGGACAGAAATATCGGCGAGGTTGAAATTCGCGGCGCTGAACTGTCTTCCGCCTGGTATCTCTCCGATCAATGGCAACTGCGCAGTTCCCTCGCCTATGTTCACGGTGACAATCTTGAAGCAGACACGGCACTGGATTCTGTCGAACCTCTAACGGCTGTTTTGGGCCTGCGCTATGAGCAAGTCGATGGGCGTTGGGGTGGAGAAATTATGCTCACAGCAGTGGATGAAAAGAATCGCGTCTCTTCTAACACTGTTGTTACAGCCGACAGTTATCGCGTTGTGGATATGGTTGCTCACTACAAGCTTTCTGAGTCTGCCACCTTAGGCATTGGTGGTTTCAATTTGTTCAACGAAAGCTATGCACGCTGGACCAATATCCAAGGCTTGGACGCAGGTTCTACCCAAAGTATTAGGAATGCACAGAACCCGGGCAGCAATTTCCGTGTCGGGTTTAACTGCCAATTTTAGTTAGCGGCTTTGCTTAGTTTGACTGCTTGGATTCCTAAAGTAAGAACTTGTTCAAAGATTAGGAGAGTTTTTCATGAAAAGAGTTTTTCGAGTATTTGGTTTAACTATTGTTTTTTTAAATTTGCTTACGGCCTGCGCGTCCAGTGCTGAGAAAGGAATTGATTTATCAGATAGGAATTTTGGCGTATTGTTAATGGCTCACGGTGGTGGAGAAGAGTGGAATCAGGAAGTGATCGATTCGCTTACTCCACTTCGCCAGCAATTCCCGATAGAAATTGCTTTTGGCATGGCCGATGCCGTTTCATTGCAAACAGCCGTCAGCAAACTGGAAGACGGGGGTGTTAACCACATAGCTGTTGTTCGCTTATTTGTTTCTGGCGATAGTTGGTATCAGCGAACCCTGAAAATATTAGGGGTGATAGATGGCGCTCCTGAAAAACCAGCGCAAGAGCGGGAAGAGTATGGTGGACACACTTCAGTTGCTATGCCTTCTCATTCGATGGAGTTCTGGAAGATTGAATCGAACGCTTTATTTTCTGTGAGCAGAGAGGGTCTGGCCGACGCAAAGGAAATGGATGGAGTTCTGCTCAGCAGGGTGAGTGAGTTAAGTAAAAACCCCGAGAACGAATCTGTTGTTATTCTGGCACATGGTTCCGCAGACGATGCAGAGAATGAGAATTGGCTTCAGCAAATTGGGAATCGTGCTGCGGCCATTGAGCATGAACTTGGAATCAAAAATGTGAAGGTATTTAGCTTACGTGAAGACTGGCAGCAAAAGCGCCAGCCAGCGGAGCAACGGATAGTTAATTATGTGAGTAATGAGATCGAACAGGAACGCCGTGTCATTGTTATACCATTCAGAGTTCAAGGCTTTGGTCCTTATACGGAGGTGTTAAAAGGACTTGACTACACCGCAGACCAGCAAGGCTTGATTCCTCACCGAAACGTAACCGCGTGGGTTCGAAATCAAGCCGAGTTGGCAAGGCAATGGAGTTTTCTGCCAGGCAGCTAAAGTGAGGGTCGAAAACTACTACTCAAATCCTAAAGTCATGTTAGGCTGAGTATATTGTAAACTGTTTGGCTAATTTTCCATGACTATGCTGAATCCAGGTAGCTTGTTTCCCGACATCAAACTGAATATCGTAGGTGGAGAAACGCTCTGTTTACCCATCGATTTACATTCCCCGATGACCATAGTGCTCTTTTTCCGAGGCCATTGGTGACCTTATTGTCGTCGGCTTTTAGCTGGTTATGAAGAACGCCGTGCTGCGTTCGAAGAACAGGGAGTGTCAATCATTGCGGGTACAGTAGACCCGGAAGAAAAGTTGATCGATATCGCCGAAGGATTAGGATACCCGCTTGCATACGGAATGGTCCGGGCCGATGGCGATGCCGTTGGGGCCTGGTGGGAAGAGCGCAGAGATCATATTCAGCCGTCTGAGTTTGTGCTGTCGAAAAGCGGGAAAGTGATGTTCGACACCTACAGTAATTCTCCCGTAGGAAGAATGGATCCGGAAGAAACTTTGACGCTTATAAGGTATTTGAATGAGCAGCGTGCCGAGGCTAAAAAAGCAGCAATAACCGATACTCAATAGCCGAGAAGCACAGATAGTATGGCTCGTTCTGGTTTCCGTCTGGTTTTGCGTTTTAATCGTTAAACTTCAAGCAGTGAGCCAGCGAGCTTACTCCAGCATTGAATTCAAAACAAAATCAGGAAGCCTCTGATCAAGTAGTCAATGTCTCCGTGAGCCTCTGTAAGCCAGCAAAATGAGTCCCCGTCTATTTTGGGCTCGTCATTAGCTATTGATACGCTTGGATCGCTATTCAAATTAGGGAAATAGTACTCTGAGTAGGCCCATAAACAAGAAAGATAAACCAAAATTAAAACACTGGAGAAAGGTCCGAGGGAACGGCTGTGGAGCTGGAAGAATTACAGCAACGTCTTATTACATTTTGTAAAGCGCAGTATAAGGACCCATCGGTGTGTGTCAGTGAACTGTTCAAGATGCCCGGTCATGCAGGCTTCGCCTACAGCTTCAGCGTTGAATCGAATGCCAGGTTGGACAAATGGTATCTGCGACTACCCCCGCCAGATGTAAAGCTTCAGGGTACTGCCGATGTATCGCGCCAGGTGGCGACTCTGGATGTGATGCCAATGGAAGTGCCCCATTGCGAAGTGAAGTGGTCAGGAGACGATAAGCAGTGGTTTGGCCGACCGTTTTTCATTGTTCCTCAATTGCAAGGTGACGTAGTTCGCCAGGATGGTACGGGTTGGGTAGCCCAGCTAGAGCAATCACAGCGCAGCGATATGGCAAAGCAGACAGTACAAGCCTTGGCCGCAATTCACAAGACAGCAAACGGACAAGCATCGCAAATCATTTGGCATAGCAGTAGCAGTAGCAGCTTGACAGGAATGGTCGCTGAAGAGATACTTTGCCACAGTACAAAAAGACCAATCTACCCGGGTCAACAACAAATATCGCGCTTCAAACGAAATTCTAAAGAGTCGAAAAAATTCTACTTCTTCTGGCTTTCCACTCTGTATTTTAGGCTCCCAAAAACTCAATATCTGGCCAAGCATTCATTATGGAATATTTAGCAATAATCGCGTTTGCCATCACTGCTTGTGTGACACCCGGCCCCAATAATGCAATGATCATGACCTCCGGGCTTAACTATGGCGTAAAGAGAAGCATGCCTCACTACACAGGCATAGTGCTCGGCTTTCCTGCCATGGTGCTCGCCGTCGGAGTGGGTATTGCACAACTTTTTGAACAATACCCAGCATTCCACACGATGTTAAAATTAGTCGGCGCTACCTACCTCAGTTATCTGGCCTACAAAATAGCGACCGCCCCGGTTTCTGAACTAAAAGAGAGTAGGGGTAAACCATTCTCATTCATTCAAGCCGTTGCGTTTCAGTGGGTAAACCCGAAAGCCTGGGTGCTTGCGGTAGGCGCGACCGTCACCTATACCGTTTTAGGTGACGGCTATCTGTTACAGGTGATAGCAATTGCGCTTATCTTTTTTATTTTTGGTGCACCGTGCATCATGCTTTGGCTTTGGGGCGGTGCTTCATTAAAGAAGATTTTGCAAGATCCAGGCTATGTGAGAGTTTTCAACATGGGTATGGCGCTGTTATTGATGGGATCACTTATTCCTGTGTTCATCGAACTGTATGAACAATTCATTGGCTGAACTATTGGAGGAGGCAAAGCCAAGGGCTTCAGTTCCAATACAGCTAGTCAGATTTTCTGGCTGTCGACATCAGACCAGGCGGCCTTCTCTCTGGATCTTTCAAAAAAGACATCCACTCTTCTGTTCCATCTTCATGGCTGTGAATTAGGTGAGGCTGGTTGCTGATTTTCACCTGCGCCTTGTTTATGCCTGCCATCTCATGCTCCTGTATTGGAAGATAATCAGTCTTTGTGTTTTCGGGGCTGATCGCACTCTGGGTTAATCCACTAGCCGCCATTCTGTCTGAGTGAGTGCTCGCAGGCAGATCTGCCCCCACCACTATGCACAGTCTTGGCCCTGGTTTTCAACTCGGGGTTTTTATTTTCCGGCATCTTGTCATGCCAGCAACGATTGCATGGGACCTCCCTGTCCCTTGGCTAAGAATTCAGAGCTAAAATGCGGGTCAAGCTTGTCCTCAAGTACCGCTGTAACGGATAATCCCATTATTCAGAAAAGGAAGAAGCCATGCAATTTATGATTACAGCTTACGACGGCAAAGATGAGGATGCCCTGAACCGACGCATGTCTGTGCGTGAGGCGCATATCGACGGAGCAAACCAGTTAAAGGAAGCAGGAAACCTGATCGCAGGAGGCGCGATTCTGGATGCGGCTGAGCGGATGATTGGATCCACTATGTTTGTGGAATTCGGCTCACGGGAAGAGTTAGATCTGTGCTTATTAAATGATCCTTATGTAACGGGAAACGTGTGGCAGGAAATTACAGTCCTGCCAATTCGGCTCGCGATTAAGTAAATTTTATTCGCCAGGTTGCAGATGCTCTAACTTAAGCCCGATGGCACTGCCCTGGCCAAAGCCTTTCCAGTAGGTATGATCGTCGTTTGTTTGCCCATTACGCACCGAATAAACCGCATCCGCACCATCTGCAACCACGTCCAGGTAGGAGATTCGCCCCTCTGTCTGCTTCAGATAATGATCGAAATAAGCGGTGGCGAAGTGGTTCATGATATTATTCATGCGCACGTTGTCCCAAACTGGATCGGTATAGTGCCCCGCTCCAGTCTTGTCTGCGTTGTTAAGAATTTCAACAGGTACTGGATAAGGTGCGCCCGCGTTGTGACCAGCGTTCTTGAAAGTTAGCAGGTAGCGATCACTGTTCACGGCATTCTCGTAAATTGCCCGCACACCGTTTTCATAACCAGCCACTGTGTCTGCATCGCCGGCCAAATAAAAGGTGGGCACATCGATCCCTGCTAAATCCTGTTCTCGCCAAAAGCCAGATGCCATCCCCCAGGGAGCGATTGCAAAACCTGCCTTTATGCGTGAATCCAGGTGTGATCTGTAGTCCGGATTGCCAGTAGCATGTTGCGCCAGCAACTCATTTGGTGGAGCCAGCAATGAGGAAACAATTTCATCGCTATAGCCACCACCTAGATTGTTAACCAGACCATAGCCACCCATGGAGTAGCCGACCACACCCGTTGTATCGGCATCTAACAGACCGTGTAGAAAACTGCCAGAGTCTTCGGCAAGATTGGCTAGACTGTCAAGTACGAAACGTTGATCAAGGGGACGGTTGTAAAGCGTACTCTGAAAGGCTTGTTGGTTATCGTAGGTACTGTCGGTGTGGTCTATTGACACAACCACATAGCCTTTGCTGGACAGGTTCTCACCCAGATGACTTATTAGAAAACGATTACCCGGATACCCATGGGAAACAATGACCAAGGGATAGCGCGCATCGGCATTGTTCGGGGCTGCATCACGGACTGCTCTGCCATGCAAGGTCGCTGTAATCGCGGGGTTGCGTGTAATAGCCTGATATTCACCACCAGCAGTTTGATCTTTTGCCAGCTTCGCCGGATACCACACTTCAATTGTCAGGCTTCTATCATATTGTGCATTCTCTCCACCACGGGACGTGTTGAGAATATCGATTCTACTGGGATCTACTAGCTCCAGCGTTCTTACACCAATATCGTAGTCACCAAAATTTGCCAGCTCTGGTGCATCTGGCCTGACAATATCGATACGATTTTCCTGCGCCACCAGGTTTGTAATCATACTTAAAAGCAACGCTACTAAGCCAATTTGTTTCATGCTACTTATCTCGTGATAATAATCCAATCGATGGCTTTGCCAATAGCCGATTGGTAACCGATTGATGAAAAACGATTATTACTTGCAGTTCAAACGAACTGTACAGATCCCTGCAAGTAATACCTCTCAGAGAATGGACAGGTTACGGTAACTAAGGTTCATATGCCAGTGTTCGTTCTTCCGCTGGATCGGTATGATCGGGCGCTTGCCGTCACACAGCGGGCGATAGAGTAAAGAAACAGCGAACTGATTCCAGTTCGTCAAAGCTGCTGCGCGGATTACTGACCGAAACATTTTAACTTCTCTATCATCAGGGTTTTACTTCTAACGGCAGCCTAAACGGCGAGCAACTTGTTGCGAGTCCGGCGCACTTGGCATTAGTTTTAACCATTGCGATAGGTATAGCTATAACCATTTAGTGCCGGTGATCCGCCTAAATGAGCGTACAAGACCTTTGACCCTTCTGGGAAAAAATCCTTCTTCACCAGATCGATCATGCCTTGCATGGATTTACCCTCATAAACCGGGTCTGTTATCATGGCCTCGGTTCTCGCTGCTATACGAATCGCCTCGTTTGTTTCCTGGCTTGGTATGCCATATGCAGGATATGCATAGTCTGGGTTGACGTGGATATCTGCATCAGTAATTTCCTGCCCCAGATCAATCAGGTCAGCAGTCTTACGGGCGATGTCGGCGACTTGTGCACGTGTTTGTTCAAACGTACCAGACGCATCGATACCAATTACCCGGTGGGCCCTGTCATCTGCTTTAAAGCCTACGATCATTCCGGCCTGCGTCGATCCTGTGACCACGCACACGATGAAGTAATCAAAGCTGAATCCGAGCTCTGCTTCCTGAGCGCGCAGCTCCTCGGCAAAGCCAACGTAGCCTAGACAGCCATATTTATGCACCGAGGCACCGGCTGGTATTCCATAGGGTACGCCACCGTTATCACGCACACCCTGCATCGCATCTTCCCAGCTTTTGCGGATTCCAATATCGAAACCATCATCGACAATGCGCGAATCCGCACCCATTAGACGGGTCAATAGAATATTACCGACTCGATCGTAAACCGCATCGTCGTGTGGCACCCAGCTCTCCTGTACCAACCGACATTTCATGCCTATCTTGGCTGCAGTAGCGGCTACCATGCGAGTATGGTTAGATTGCACGCCGCCAATCGATACCAGCGTGTCCGCCCCTGAAGCAATTGCATCGGGTACAATATATTCCAGCTTGCGCAATTTGTTACCACCCAAGGCAAGACCGGAATTACAATCATCACGTTTGGCATATATTTCAACCTTGCCGCCCAGTGTCTCAGTCAAACGTGGCAAATGCTCAATCGGTGTGGGACCGAATGTCAACGGGTAGCGTTCAAATTTTTCGAGTAATCCCATGCTTAACTCCCGAGATCAGTATCAATGTTTGTGTTAATGCATTGTTCGTACGCCACTACAATCTCTAATTCAATAACTGCCAGTATTTTAGTTGCGGTATCAGTTATAACAAAGTCCATTCTTTTTGAATATGCTCTGGGTTTATCTTTAAAGTTAACAGGGTCAACCATAGCTATTAATGACGTTTGGCAGTGGATTAAATATTTATCTTTAAGTGCTTTTTGTAATGCCAAAAGAAATTTCTTTTCGTTTTCTGTTGCTAATAAGTCAATCCTGAAAAACATATAACTCATTGATTGTAATAGATAATAGCAAGTATCTGTACAATAATTTCGACCAATTTCAAGCCTGTTTTACGAATAATCTGGTCGAAATAAAGGGGGCTCCTCAATGAAACAATCTTCCCCCGATCACCATCAAATGAGTTTCATGTCCGCTGGGCCGATGGATCAACTCAAGCCAAAACATCCTCTGTTATGTCTTGCGCGCTCAATACCCTGGGATTTTTTTGAGTCAGAGTTTGCCCCCTGGTATGCGGCCATTGGCAGGCCAGCCAAAGCCCTACGTTTGATGCTGGGCTTGTCTATTCTCAAGCACATGGAAAATGTCAGCGATGAGCTTATCGTGCAACACTGGGTAAAAAATCCGTATGACCAGGCGTTTTGTGGCGAGGTAGAATTCCAGTGGTCATTCCCTTGTGACCCCTCCGATATGCTGTACTTCCGCAAGCGCATCGGCGAGGAGGGATTTGAAAAAATACTGGCATTGTCCACCATCCTTCATGGTGAGAAGGCCATCAAAGAAGAAGTCTGCATTGACACCGGGGTACAGAAAAAAACATCAGCTTTCCCACCGATGCAAAGCTGTACCGGAAAACGCTTTCGAAAGCGAGCCGGTGATGGGTCACCTGAAGTCAGATCATAGATTGAACAGAAATTACCCCAAGGGATTTGAAGGCGACCAGATTAACGTACTCATGGCTGCTGGCTGCTGCGCTTAACTTCAGGAAATGGATGAGATTGTTTTTCGGCCCCGAAATTAGTGAACAGTTGGAGCCGTTTAACGGAATTTATTATCAGCTTAGTCCATCGCGGCAATGCGGTGCCGGGCACAGGCTTTTTCAGGGTCGACTAGTTAACAACAGAAGCTAGTTCCGAGCCATTTCCGCACGCAGAAATTCGACGGCGAAATTGATCGACTCGCCATCGACATCCACCAGTCGATTCGCCTGACGCATTAGCTGATCCGGAATACCATCAACGGTCGATTCAATTGCCTGCATAAATGCTGGCTGTGCCGCCGCCGCAGCGGAGGCTAATATTATGCCGTCGTAGGCAAGCAATGCATTGCGTGGATCATCCAACAATACTAGATCGAAAGCCGCCACCCGCCCATCGGTGGTGTAAGCACTGATCACATCTACCTGTCTCTCCGCTACCGCGGTATACATCAATGAGGGGTCGAAGCTAAGTTTCTCGGCGAAATCCATGTTGTAGAGATCGCGCAGCCGCAGCCATTCGGATCTGCCAAAAAATTCCAGGTCAGCACCCGCAAGCAGACCATCAGCATGGGGCAGCAAATCATCAATCGAAGTGACACCCAGTTCTTTAGCGCGATCACGGCGCATCGCCAGGGCATAGCGATTCTGGAAACCAGTAAAACCCACCGTCACCACCCCCTGCTGGTCGAGGTAATTGACGACTCTATTTCTAATCGCTTCTCTTCCCGGGTTTCCTTCCCGGCTCATGAAATTCGCCCAAACTGTGCCGGTGTACTCCACGTAGAGATCGACTGTGCCATTGCGAATAGCCTCGTACACCACTACAGAGCCTAAGCCCAGATGTTGATCCACCTCGAAACCCGCTTGTTCCAACTCACCCGCTAACAATCCCGCCATAATGTACTGCTCGGTAAACGGCTTCCCCGCCACCACAAAATCAGCAGGGGACTGAGGCAGTAAGCTATACAATGCGACCGAGCATACCAATGCGATAACAGCATAGACACTAAGCCTAATGCGCCCTAACCTGGATGAATCAACCGCCTCGTTGCGCTTCTCCAAAAACCATTGAATAGAGGCAACCAGACCGTCCAGGCCAAGCGCTAGTCCAGCTGAGGCTAAACTGCCCACAGTGACCGCCACCAGATTACGAGTTTGAATACCGCTAAAAATATAATTCCCAAAGCTGGTTGCGCCAACCAGTGTAGAAAGTGTTGCCAGGCCCACCGTCCAAACCATAGCCGTGCGTATGCCTGCAACGATAACCGGCATGGCTAAAGGCAGTTTAACCTCGTGCAATATTTGGTTCGGCGACATGCCAATACCTTTCGCCGCTTCGATAACCGAACTTGAAACCGACTCCAAACCAGCGACGGTGTTGCGCAGTATGGGCAACATGGAGTACAGAGTGAGAGCAATAAACGCCGGCAAGAACCCGATACGACCACCTAGCAGTGCAACCACCAGGGCGAGAATTGCAAGACTGGGAAAGGTTTGAATAATACTGACTATGGCAAGCAGCGGTCGCTTCACCCTGGCTGACTGCTCCGCCCACATACCCAGGGGGACTGATATAAAAACACCCAGAGTAATAGCAGCAAGCGTCAGTAGAAGATGGCCCTGGAAATAGGCTGGCAGTAACAGTAATTGCTCGCGCAGATTTTCACTCATCGCGCATCAACTCTTTAAGACATTGCGCACGTTTCCGTGCCATCGCCACGATATCGCCCACATAGTCGTGGGCAGGTTTGTTCAACAACTCCTGCGCAGAGCCAATCTGTAATATCTTACCTTCACGCATCACCGCAATGCGGTCCGCCAGCAACAGAGCCTCGGTCATGTCATGGGTGACCATCACCACCGTCAGATCCATACTTTGTTGAATGCTCTTGAACTCTTCCTGCAACTCGCTACGGGTAATCGGATCCAGGGCACCAAATGGCTCATCCATCAACAGCATCTCTGGCCTTGCTGCCAAAGCCCTGGCAACACCAATGCGCTGCTGCTGCCCTCCAGAAAGCTGAGATGGACTGCGCTCGCCATATTCATCATAAGCAAGACCCACCATGTCCATACACTCCTCACAGCGTGCACGAATCTTGTCAGGCTTCCATTGCAGTAAGCGAGGCACCGCCGCCACGTTCTCGGCAACGCTGCGATGAGGGAATAGACCTATGCCCTGAAACACATAGCCGATGTTACGGCGCAACTGCTCTGGATTCTGGTCGATGATGTTTCGTCCATTGACTCGAATTTCGCCACTTGAAGGCTCTTCCAGGCGATTGATCATTTTCAGCGTGCTAGTCTTGCCACAGCCCGAGGGACCGATAAGGCCGAGGAATTCACCCCGCTCCACTACCAGGGAGATATCGGCAACCGCCAGTGTGACTCCGCCATCGTAGGATTTTTGTATGTTGTTTAGTTCGATCATGGGTAAAGCCATGGTAGCAGATAAATAGGCGATAAATAGGACACCCATCCTTCCCTAATTCACTTATTCATGTATTCTTTCTGTGTCCTATTTATTCATCTATTTTATTCTTGAACCGGGAATCGTCTGTGATCATCGAAACTAGAAACATTTCTAAAAAATCATTATTCGAAATACTACTCGTTGGTTTGGGGCTGGGCAGCCTGTTATTTTGGTTGTTACTCAGTGTGCTATCTGTTTTTGTTTCAGGTTCTGTGGGAATGAGTTTTGATTCTACCAAAGGCCTGGCTGGCTTTACCGAAACCCTACTTGTCTGGCCCTTCTTCGCTGTATTCTGGGTTGGTTTCACCTGGTTGTTCCTTGTTCCTGGCTTGGCGATAATCAATAGATTCGCACCACTTCAATTAAAAACAAAAGACTCCCGGGGATAGCTTCATGGCCGAGAGGAAAACTGTAGAAAACAAAGCCAGCGTTAAAGACTTTATCGCCAAGGTTAAAAACGAGGCCAGACGTGCCGATGCCACCACCGTCGCAAAGATGATGGCGAAGGTGTCGGGCAAGCACGCGAAGATGTGGGGGCCCAGCATCATTGGTTTTGGCCTACACCACTACCAACATGCCAACGGCAAAGACGTCAGTATTTGCAAGATAGGCTTTTCGCCTCGGGCACAGGCATTAACATTTTATCTTGGAAATTTTCCTGAGAGAGAGAAGCTGCTAAAGAAACTCGGCAAACACAAGATCAGTGTCGGAGCTTGTCTTTATATCAACAAACTGAAAGACGTTGACACTGACGTGCTACAAGACATGATTAGCCGCGCTTACGAGCTAGAGAAACGTGGAGGTGGTTGTTAGAGCGATGGAAGCTGTGTTTATTTCGGTGATTGATATTGATACACGGCAGTAAAAAATACGCCGAACAGAAATAAAATCAATGATATCCCCATCGCTGGTAATAAGGCGTTTACGGTGCCGAAAGACTCGATAATCCAACCAAGTAAGATGGCGCCCAAGGGGGCACTGCCCAGCAACCCCAGACTGTAGACCGACATAATCCTGCCGCGAAATTTCTCCGAAGCGGACTCCTGCACAATGGCTCTGGCCAGCGTCATGGTCACCCCCATGTTAAGACCCCAGGTGACCGACGCCAGCGCCATTAACCAGAACGGCGGCTGCATCCACATCACGCCGAGAATCGCTATGCGTGATAGCTGCATGATCAGATAAACCTTGCCGGGTCGATGAAGCGGCATCACTCGCATCATCAAAAAATTGGCGGCCGCCGCCCCGCCAAAAAAAATAATCATCATGATCGATAGCAGCAAGGCATCGCCTTCATAGATGCGTTTAACAATGAAGGGGAACACTGTCATGAACGCACCTGCATTGAAAATACTGGACACGAAATTTATTCCCAACACATGGAAGATAACTTTGTTTTGACAGGCGGCTCTTAATCCTGCTGCTATGGATTTCCAGGCAGGCTCTTTGTTTTCCGTTACCTTGGAAACTTGCACAGGAAGGCGCCGAACCGCTAGCGCACCTAACACTATACAAACTGCTTGAATGCCCAAGACCGGGACTAAACCCAATTGATCCATGGTGCCGGCCACACAGAGGCCCAGCATTTGCACCAGAAAACCGATGGCGGTGGTCGCAGAGACAGCCTTCTGCACGGTCGTGGCTGCAACACTACTGAGTAATGCCTGTTGCGCCGGACTTGAATAAGCAATCACCAAACTCATGCCTATCGCCCAAAACAGAATTGACCACACGCTCAATTCGGAGAAGCTGATCACAATGATCAAGAGTACAGGCAGTATCGGTGCGAGACAATAGATCTGCATAAGCATGACCCGCAGGTCACGTCCATCTGCTCTGGCCCCACCGAGCAGCATAAGAAAAAGTCCAGGTATGGCTGCTGCTGCTTGAATCGCACCAACCTGCTTAGCAGGCAGCTCGAGAATACCAATAAGAATCCAACTCAGTAATAGTTGTTGCATCGCGAAGGCGATGCCAGTGAAGGCAGTGCTGTTTAGATACAGGCGAAACTGAGGGTTTCGCCAGATATTGGAAGACGCACTCATTTATTGTTCATTCTTAAAAAAATACTTTTCGAAAGCCACTCAACTAAAAAATTGCCAGTGGATTAACCAGCAAACCCACGCTCATCTCTATGCACAGCGGTGCTACAGTAAACATACAACTGTGGCGATTTAATATGGTTTTCCTATTGAGTTGTTATGGTCGTACGCGAATATACTTTTGCAACTTTCTTGGAGCCGGTTCACCACCATAGAGGTTACCCGCCCCATCCGCCGCGACGAATTCAGCGCCGTTGCCAGCGGTGCTGCGAGGGTCGCCAGTAGGGAGTTGAATAAAATGGTTCACCCATCCCAGATCTGCATCACCGATGCGAATACCCATTGCCCAGCCGGGATTTTGCACATCGTCAGACTCGGAATCCGCTACATAGATATTATCGTGCTGATCAAAGAAGATACCACTGGGCCGACCGAATTGAGTCCACTGGGAGATGAACTCTCCGTTCTGGTCAAATAATTGAATGCGGTTATTGGATCTATCACCAACAAAGAGTCGCCCACGCTGATCGATAGCAATTGTGTGCAGGGTTCGAAATTCACCCGGTGCATAGCCTGGCTTGCCCCAGGCTTTAATGAAATTACCATTGCGATCAAATTTGACTACACGGCCGTTGCCATCATTATCATGACCATCGGCGATAAACACATCGCCGTTATTGCCGACTACAACATCTGCCGGCGCATTGAAGTGATCATGCCCATCTCCTGACTCGCCTGGTGTTCCTAACACCATCAATACCTGCCCGCTGGGGGAAAACTTAACGACCTGATGGCCTCTGCCATCACCATCGGGAATACGCGCATTACTTACCGCATCGGTTACCCAGACATTGCCATCAACATCCACGTCGATACCATGGGGCCAGATAAACATGCCGCCACCAAAACTCTCGACGACTTGTCCTTCGCTATTAAACTTCAACACCGAATCAAGGCCAGAATCAAGACATTCATCGCCAAAGCGATTGGGCGCGGTGGCGTCGCAGCGCACCACTGCCCAGATATGTTCGCCATCGGGGTCTACATCCAGATCACCCACCGCACCCTGAATACGACCGTCAGGCAGTTGGGCCCAAACTTCGATAGCGGCGTAGGGGTTGGAATAAGCCTGAGAGAACGCCGGGCTGGCCAGGACTAAAAATAAGGGTGTAATCAGTAACTTTAGGGTTAAATTTTTTTGTAGTGACATTTTCTGACTCCAATTTTATTCCTATGTTTTTGACATTTGTTATTTTGATTTTTTAGGGGACGTGTTTCAATCACCAAAAAGTCGTGGCGGCGCACATGATGTACTGATAGCCAGCAGATGAGCCTTGGAGAATCGATAGTAGCAGTAGACGCTGCATTCGCTATTCCTGCTGATGAATCCTAATTTTCTACGAAACGGTAGCGCATGCGCACATCTTTCACGCGACGGGCCTTACCATCGATAATCGCCGGACGAAAATGAATATTCCGCACCGCACGCCAGGTGCTTCTTTCAGTTTCCTGTCCATCCGGCCCGGTGGCGAGAACATCCACGGACGATACCTTGCCACGAGAGCTCACTGAGAAACTAACGTCCGCATAACGATAAGGCAGGTCTAGCTGCCAAAATGGGTTTTCGCTGGTGGGCATGGGGGTAGAATCCAGGGCTTGCAGCCAGGCAGTGAAAACGCCCAGATGTATATCGTCGCCTGCGGCTGGCTCTATTGGTGCACTTTTACTCTTCAAGTCAGCAATCGCGTCTTGCAAACGGATAGAGAATGTGTTCATGGGAATGACCATGGGGCGTTCGAAAAACCAGCGAACATCTTCTTCAGGCACTCCAGCCTCTACCAGCATTTCCTGCGCATCGCGGTAACCGCGAATGGCCGAACCCCTGTCTGACAACAGTTGGTAGTCAGCTCGGTAGATTTTTGCCATCGCCTGGGCTTCCAAATCTCCATGCTCTTTCAACAGATCTTCAATTTTACTCAGCAAAGAATAGCCATCTCGTAAATAGGCATCGCCAATCGGCCTGTCGCCATCAACGACTGGAACAAAGGAAGAGTTTCCAAATATCAAAGCATTGCCGAAAGAATAGCGGTTAAAACTCTGCAATTTCATGACGCCTTCCTGCCGAACCAGGCGATCAATAGACTCGGAGCCTACGCCTTTAGACCCATTTAAAAATTGAACGAGGTGAAAACTATTATAAGCGACCTTATACAACCATGGTGCAGACGCAGGATTCTCCTTGCCGTACCTATCTTCAACCAGATCTTCCATCTCTTCATAGAGATCGCGGGCCTTAAAAAAATTGCGCACTAAATCTTTGCGCTCTTCAAGAGCAATACGACTGAACAACCAGTTAATCTGATCATCAATAGCTGCCAACAACGGGCCGGGATCATCACTCTCTCTGAACGCCTGCAAATGACGAATATGTTCCAGATGATCCGAGATATCTTCCCAGTTTCCCAACAATATCTGGTTGGCAATAATTGATTGCACTGCAGGAATTAAGTCTGGATGTTGGAAACCAAGAACGGTGCGCATTACTTGTAATTGACGATTTTGAATTTCCGCAACCTGCTCATAGTCACCCGCCTCCTGCAGCAATCGGATCATGCTCTCTAAGGGTTCGATAAGACTGTCATGGTAGGGCCCGAACTCGAATTCCAGATCCTCGATCTGAACCCTGTAGGCACCGAGTTGCTCATCCAGCTGGCTGTTCTCGACAGCACCGATCCCTTGCTGGCAGGCGCAGCTAAATGCCAGCATGATGAAAAAGTTTAATACACTGATTCTAAGGGGTTTTTGGCTGTATTCATCGACATTCATCTCAATACCACAGGCCGTAGAAACCAAGACATCTCACATTAACTTGATCTCTGCCTCTTGTCGATACTCTTCGGTTGAACAGGACAGTAACAGAAAACTTGCCAGGCTCATGAGCAGAAGCACTCTGAGATTGATCTTTATTAAAGTTAAAACTGCCCAGGCCTGTTTAGCGAGAATTGCCGTTAACACGGCGCGGCGCTCCGATCTGAAACCTCATTCCGACCACCAATACTCATAATGCGGATTTCAGTCTCACTGGCGACTGAAATCCGCGTTCTTTTATAAAGAGTGGGTGTCCTATCTATCCTTCTATCTATCCGCTGCTATCTATCCGCTATCTATCTATCCAATCTATCCGATCTATCCTTTCAAGTATATAATCACCCGACATGGCACCCCGCAAAAACCGCAATAAAAACCTGCGCCGGCGGTCGAAACCAGGCCCCGTTTCCCCCCAACGCCCCACGCCGACAACGCCGGCGGCGCATGCCGCCAAACAAGGCACGGCCAAACGCCCCTATCCCATCCCCGCGCTATCCCGGCTGGCCCGGCTACCTCGGTTGCCCGGCCTGAGCGCGGGTTTTTCCTTTGCCGGGCGGGACGCGCTGGCCTTGTGCCTGCTGATCGCCCTGTGCTACCTGCCCGCCACCTGGGGCGGTTTTGTGTGGGACGACCACGCCTTCACAAATGCCCCGCAGGTGCTGAATCCGTCCGGCATCCGGGATATCTGGTTCAAGCCGCATTCGCTAGAGCACGAGGGGCACTACTGGCCGCTGCTGTATACCACCTTCTGGCTGGAGCACAAATTGTGGGGGCTCACCCCAACCGGCTATCACCTCTCCAACCTGCTATTGCACGCCGCCACCACCCTGCTGTTGTGGCGCCTCTTGCTGCGGCTGGCCGTGCCGGGCGCGTGGTTCGCGGCGGCGGTGTTCGCCGTGCATCCCTTACACGTGGAGTCCGTGGCCTGGATCATCGGGCGCAAGGACGTGCTGGCGGGTTTGTGCTCGGTGGCCTGCGTACACGCCTACCTGGGTTTCGTGGAAGGCGCGCGCGCCGGGCAGTATCGGCGCTACGCGCAGGCATCGGGCTGGTTCGTGGCTGGCCTGCTATGCAAATCCGTGGTCGTCACCCTGCCGGTGTCGCTATTGCTCTGGCATTGGTGGAAGCGCGGGCGCGTATTGGTTGCCGATGTGCTGCGCACGCTGCCGTTGCTGGCGCTGGGGCTGCTCATCACCATTGCCGACTGGCGGATCTACCGGGGGCGCGAGGACATCGTCTTCCCGGATTATTCCCTCATCGAGCAGGCGCTCTCTGCGGCGCGTGGGTTGTGGTTCTACGCAGGCAAACTGGTGTGGCCGACGGAGTTGGCGGTCATCTATCCGCAGTGGGAAACCGACGCCGCCGAGCCGCTGGCCTGGGTTTGGTTGATGGCCGCCGCCGCGGCGCTGCTGCTGCTGTGGTTGTACCGCAAATCCATCGGTCGGGGAGCGCTGGCGGGGGTGGCGTTCTTCATCATCACGCTGTCACCGACCCTGGGGTTTGTCCAATACGGTTTCATGCAGTTCTCCCTGGTCGCCGACCGCTATCAATACCTGGCCGGGGCCGGCGTGACCACGGCCCTGGTCGCCGCCGCCGCGCTGGCCGCGAGGCGCTGGGTCGGCACACACCGACACGCGGCATTTGCTGTACGGACAGCCGCAACCTTGTTGCTGGCGGTGCTGGGCACCATCACCTGGAACCAGGCGGGCATCTATCGCGACAACTTCGCTTTCTTCTCCCATATCACCGCCATCAACCCCCAGGCCCGGGACGCCTACTACAACCTCGCCCAGGAATATTCCAGGCTGGGGCGCGCCGAGGAAGCGCTGGCCGCGTATCGCATCGCCGTGGAGCAGCGTCCCGAGCATGTCTCGGCGCATATCGGAGCGGGCATAATGGCCACCGAGTTGAAGCGCCTCGACGAGGCCGAGGTGTTTTTTGAAAGCGCGCTGGAAACTGACCCACAATTTCCGGCCGCCTATAGCAATCTGGCGGTGTTCCGGGTCATGCAGAATCGCCCCCACGAAGCCCTCGAACTCTTTCAGCGCGCGATTGCATTGGAGCCCGGATTCGCGAAAGCCTATTCCGGCAGAGGCATCGCGCTGACCGAACTCAAGCGCTATGACGAAGCGCTACGCAGTTTTGACCGCGCCCTCGAGCTGGACCCGCTGCTGGAAAGGGCGCGCGTCAAACGCGCGCAAGCGCTGCGCGCCATGCACAGCGAGCCCCCCTGATGGCGCCCAGGAAAAAGCCCAAGGCTACGCGGCGACGCCAATCCGGGCGCAGCGCAGTCCACGCGCGGCCAACCGCCACCCGCACCCGGTCAACCGCCGCCACCGTGACGACGCCCTGGCGACAACGCACCGCCGAGTGCCTGTTCGGCGCCCAGCGTGCGCGCGCCACAACCGGGGAGCGCTGGGCTTATCTGTGGCCGCTACTGCTGGCGGCTTTCCTGGCGCGTGCCTGCATCGCCCTGTGGGGCGACTTTGTGCTGCATCCCGACGAAATCATGCAGTATCTGGAACCGGCACACTACGCGGCTTTCGGCAATGGCGTCCTCTACTGGGAATACCTTCACGGCGCGCGCAGCTGGCTGATTCCGGGCGCAATCGCCGGGGTGCTGAAGGCGCTGCATGGATTGGGCCTTGGGCAGCAGGCCGTGTACATCACCGCGGTCAAACTACTCCTCTGCCTGCTGTCGCTCTCGGTGCCCTGGGCGATGTACCGTTTTACCCAGGTCATGGCCGACGAGCGTGCCGCGCGGCTGGCGCTGGTGTTCGGCTGTTTCTGGTACGAACTCGCGGCGCTGGCCCACAAACCCTTTACCGAGTTTGTCGGTACTTCCATTTTCATGGTCGCCCTCGCCCTGTCCGTGGGCAAGGAGGCAACGCAGCAGCGGGAGGGGCGTACCCTGTTCGTGGTCGGCCTCCTGGCGGCGCTCACAGGCGCCGTGCGCCTGCAATACGCGCCCGTGGCGCTGCTGCTATTGCTGCTGCGCTCCGTATCGCTGCGTGGCGGCGGGCTTTTGTGCCTGTGGGCGGGCGCGCTGGTGACCACGGTGCTGGTGGGCGTCCTCGAGTGGCGCACCTGGGGCGCACCGTTTCACTCCTACCTCATCAACTTCTTTATCAACCTCTCCATTGACACCGGACGCAGCGGCGAATCAAGCCGTTGGCTATTGATCGGACAACTGGCGGCGGCCAGTGGCGGCGTTGCGCTGCTCGCCTTCGCCGCCGCCGTGCCCAAGGGGCGACAACAGTTGCTACTCCTGCTCATCAGCGCCATGACGCTGCTCCTGCATCTGCTCCCGGAACATCGCGAATACCGCTTCATCCACCTGCTGATTCCGTGCTGGCTGATGCTATTGGCGGCGTGGATTACGCGCCTCGGCGGCGACCACACCGCAGCCGCGCGGGTACGGCGTTGGAGCGCCGTGGCGGTGCTGGCCTTCGGCATACCGGCGCTGCTGAACGCGCTCCCGTGGCAAGGGTTGGTGTATAAAAGTTTCTCTCAGGAAAAACCAGCGTACTACCTGCGCAACCAGGACCCGATGTTTAAGGCGATGTCTTTTTTGGCCGCACAAGATGACGTGCACGGGGTTTTGTACCGCACGCGGCAACACAACGCGTACTTCAGCACCGGCGGTTATTACTACCTGCACCACGACGTCCCTTTCTACACTCTGCACACCTGGGCCGCGCTCAAAAAACAACGTCCATTGATGCGCGAGGACGCGCTGGTCTCACACATCGTCACCGAAACCAGCGAGCAGCCAGTACCGGGCTTTGAACGATTGCTGACCGTGCCGGGTTTTGCACGGCAGCCGGGCGTGCCGGACTTTGAACGGCAGCCGACCGTGCCGGGCGGTGAACGGCAGCCCAGCCGGAGCGCGCTGGCGGTGTGGCGGCGTACCAACAATACCGATGCCGTCCCGCGCTGGGACACACACCGGCTGCGGCTCACAAATGCAACGCTGAATGCACTGGTCGGCAAAATTACCCGCCGCTTGCGCGCTTCTCCGCTGCTGGGTTTGTGGGTGGCCGATGGCTGGTACTGGGAGCAGGTGCCGCCGGTGTTTGAATTGGCGGATGAAGCCCCGCAGGAACCGTGATCCAAATACAACATGACCCACCAACCTGAATTGGTCGACCGCCAGTTGCGGCGCGGGTTTGCGATTTTCCATACACACCATACACACCATACACACTACTCACAACTCGTGGCTCTGTTGAGATCATTACCCGCTATGAAACACGCCACCTTCACTCTGGCTCTGTTGTTAACGGCCTGTTTCTCTACCCTCTACGGGCAAGATGATTTGCAGGAGTTATACGATATTGCAGCTGAGTTTGTTTTTCTCCGAATTCAATACGACAGTTATTACGCGCGTGGCCATTAAGGCAGCCCAGGGACCACAGACTTTCCACGACCCTGTCAGATTTAACACCGTTCCTCACTGGCTGAGTTGTTTCGCCAGGTTATAGAGAAAATCATAACCCCCATACAAAGATTCTTTCAGCAAGCGCTCGTCTTGACCGTGAATGCGCATGTCATTGCGGTTCACAAACAAACCCGAGGTGCCGTAAGTTGGAATGCCAGCGCGCCGCATACGCGCTCCATCGGTCGCGCCGGTAGACATTGTCGGTATCACAGTGACACCGGGCCACATAGCCGCAGTCACTGATTCCACCGCCGCCATGATCTCCTCAGACAGCGGCGAAGGATCGGTTATAGACCCCCCTCCCTGGTACTCAACCAGTAAATCAGGATTGTCCACCACGTCAATGAGTGTAGCTAATACCTGCTGTGGGTCTGAACCGGGTAGCATGCGCACGTTAACATTCGCCACAGCAGTCTGTGGTAATGCATTGGGCGCATGGCCACCATCCAAAAGCGTAGCGACAGCAGTGGTGCGCAATTGTGCGTTGATTGCCGCTTCAGAACTTAGCCGGTCAAGGGAATCCTGGGGTATGGGTGATTCTGACAGCGCGCGAAAATCGGCGGCTCGCTGCCCTCTATTAATTTCCGCCTGCCGCTGAAAACTAAGGCGCATGACATCGTTTAGCTCCACCGGGAATTTGAAGTCACGAATCCGTAGCAAAGCTTCTGCTAAATCATAAATCGCATTGTCATCGCGGGGTAAGGACGAGTGTCCACCGGGGTTTTTTGCGGTCACTCTGAACGTGGCGTAAATCTTCTCGGCAATCTGAATCGTGTTCGCCAAAGGTTGACCATCTTGCAACAGTCCATAGCCACCCTCATTAATTGCTAAAGCGCCTTGAATTAGCCCAGGATGATTGTCCAGCAGCCAGCCAATACCATTGCTTCCTCCACTTTCTTCATCCGAGGTCAACGCCACGATGAAATCTCTATCGGGTTGATAGCCCTCGCGCTTGAAACGAATCAGGTTGGCGATGAATATGGCAGCCATGGCTTTGTCATCGATGGTGCCGCGACCGTAGTAATAGTGGTCATCTTCATTCAATACGAAAGGATCAAGATTCCAATCATCGCGCTGCGCCGTCACCACATCAAGATGGGCCATCATCACTATAGGTTCCTTCGCCCCCGCACCCCTATAGCGCGCCACCAGATTGCCCTTGTGTGGCAAAGCCCCACCAATAAAAATATCCTCTGCTGCGAAGCCTGCTGTCTGTAACCAGGTCGCCATCCCTTCGGCAGCAGTGGTGTTGTTCTCTTCCTCCACCGTGGTCTTGTACTCGATCAATTCTTTGTAAATTTCATAAAGTAGCTCTCTGTCATCAGCAGGAATAGCTCGCTGAGCAGCAGCACTATGAGTAAACAGCAGAGCCAGAGCCGCCAAAAATCCCGTTTTTATTCGCATTCTCATCATTTGTTCTCGTTGTGTTCGTATTACTATTCATTAAGGCTCAATTTAACCTTACTGACTATCGCTATCATTTTCCAGCAGCAAGATAACTCGATAGTACAAACGCGGTCATATCATTCATTTGTCCAGTAAGTCACTGATGAACTCCCAGCTCAAACACCGACTATCAATCCTGCTGCGTTTTCTGGTAGGCATAGAGGAGGCTATTACTGGTTTGTCGCTGATTACATGGCCTGCCTCTTTTATGTTTATGGGAATGATTAAATTCTGGGAAGAGCGAAATCGGAAAAACTGATTTTTGCACAATATAAAGGGGCATTTGACCCCTTTATATTCAACTCTGCTGATAGTGACTTAAATATGCTACTTGTTATTGCTTATCCATTTCAAGTCTGCGCGCACCAGCAAGTATACCCGGCAGACCGTAGTTGCCCTCATGGCAGGCATATTCGTAGGGCTGTGTATCAGTTGCATTAAAGCTCATTTCACCACTCCAGGGTTCAGTGTAATATACCGAATCTGTGACCTCGAATTGATACAGAATCTGGTCATCGGAATAGCGGCTAAATCGCTCAATTACTGTGCCCTCCTCTGACAACGCCGCGATATTGCGAGGCGCCTGTTGTGGATGAAGATTCCTCGTCTCGACCACTAACACATCGCCGTCCCACCAGGCTATGGAATCGCCTAACCAGGGCTTCAGCGCATTGGGGCGATGATCTTTATCGATGGGAATAATGCGCGCATCATGGGCCATTTCTACCATGATCATCACATAGTCATCTGTCTGAACAATCTGATACATATTGTTGTACAACACGTTGTTCATTGGTGGACCACCGGTGCTGCCAAAGCCAATAATGCAGCGCTCACCGAGGGCACGCCCCTCGGGACCGTCATTGCCGCTAAATTGCGTCCGATTTGCCTGGCGTAATTGCTTGCCTTGCTCAGAGTAAGGGATTCGACCGTTCTCCGGATAGTTTATCCAGGAAGTTCGATACTCACCCTTAACCAATCCAAATTCGGAGCCCGGGTCTACCCAAAACGCGTTGTAGCCTCGACCACGCTTAAGGTCTTTACCATCGGGCAATTTACCAGCGACCTGATTATCATCCGTCGCTTGACGCACATTCTGATGGTGATTCGCAGTCAGTTCTCGAAGTTGTTCCAGCGGAATAGTTAACCCAATCTCTTCATAATTACTGGAACGCTGCATAGTGGTCAGGGACGCATTGGTCCAATACCCCTGCAAGTCTGGTTTGCCTGAATCAGTCCGGGGTGGCTGGTATTCGGTGGCCATCGCAGAACAACTCAAAGCGAGTGCGGTGATGGCAAACAGCTTCTTGAGCATACTCATTGGCATATTTCTCCGATAGGGCAGTTAGCTGACCCTACGATACGATGTATTTTGAAGGCTATCAGGATGGCTATGCGGCTAATCCGCCTTGCCGTTAATCAGACCCAACAAAGTTCGGTTTAAGCTGTTGAAACTAAACCACATCATGGGATTAATCAAGGCTATTCGGCGCAGGGCAGATAGTGGCCGTAGTTACATCTGAAAAACTGGAACAGACAATGATGCCATCAAATACGCCGGAGTAATTGCTCACTGTTTGATGCCTCCGAAGGTCTCGTAGTTATAGTATAGATGGGCTTTCCGTAGCGTTCGATGAAACGTCTTTTCAGGACAATACAGGTTTCTTATGCTAATAGATCACTACAGTTCTGAGCGAGCACATTCGGACTTGCTGAAATGATGGGGCAGCTTTGCTCAGGCAAATCACGGCGCATGATGCCGCCGCTGCGATTGCCTTGTTGATGCCAGTCGCCTCTACAACCACCGCCGTGAGTGTGGGCCAATTTTCCGTTCCAGCTTGAGCTCTTATTCCAAGGGTCAAGAAAAGTAGTCCCATCCACCGGGTTGTGCAACATGGCGTGCCGCTCCGACCTGAGACCTCATTCCGGCCACCAATACTCATAATGTAAAGAGCCTTCCTGCTTCGACAAACAGGCATACTATTCAGTGTGAAGGCAGTGCTAGAATTGAGTCCTCAATAAACTGCAGGGTCGCACTGTCGCTGTGCTTGAATCAAATTGCCAAGAATCATTACCGGATATGGGATATGAATGCCAAGAATTCGATTAAACTGGTTGAAGTAAAAAAAGCAGGGAAGCTAATCCAGGTCGCAATTGACAAGAAGTGCTCTAAATGTAAAAAATCTATTTGCTGTAACTCGATTAATCAGAAAATACCCACACCTAAAACCAAGGAAGATTTCGATCACTTGCTGTGGCAAGTTTCTCATGAAGGGACTAATATATTTAAAGATGCAGATGGCTGGTTCTTGCATATAGAAACGAAATGCAGCCATCTCTTACCCCATGGGGTGTGCGGGATTTATGAAACCCGTCCTTGGGTTTGTCGCGAATACGACAATGACTTTTGTGAGTTCGACGAGTCCATAAAGGAAGCAAGCGAGTTATTTTTTTCCACGCACAAGAAACTGGAAAAGTACTGCCGCAAGCGATTCAAGAAATGGGACAAACGTTTCGATATTTATGAAAACTAGGCAAACAAGTTATTTGACACTGCTGCGAGCAACTCTGTTCGCAGCGCTTACAATTTCCAATTTTATCTCCAGCGCGCAGGAAACTGCCATTCAGAATAGCATTGACGTTACCTTCAGAGCCTTAACCGAGTTGGATTTAAAAGCCAAGGAATGTTTGTTAGCTCTGGATTCTAATGCAGATTCGGCTCAGGTCTGTGATAACTTTATGTCGGCTGTTGATGGAGAGCTGATGGCGAATTATCTCAGCGAATGCAGGCGTTTGAAGTCGTGGCGTGATGAATTCGTGACCAGGTCCGTAGCAGAAGATGTCAATACAAGCACAGGCGGAGTAGATGACCAGGAAATGCTGCGCCGTTTGGTGACCATACAGTTTAGCTGTGGGGAAAACACATTGCCGACACGAACTCAGTATGTAGTCTCGGCGTTTAACAAATTGCAGAATAGCGTAAAACGGGTTGAATCAAGTGCTGGTACAGCGGCCTCCGCATTAAGCAGGCAACTTTCAGAGAGTCGTTTCAACGCGATAGAAAATCAGGAGAGACAACGGCTACAGAATGCGGTGCAGGGTCAGCAAATTAGAAGCCAGATAGAGACAGAACGTCAATTCGAAGCCCTGCAAAATGAGTTGATTCGTCAACAGATCCGCAATACAAATCGCCCGTACTAGAGCGAGTCTGTCGCATTAACAAACTAGTAAAGCACCAAAAAATCGCCATTCGGTAGATTCGCCGCTGCGGGAAAACTGAAATCGGGAATAGTAATTTCCTGATCGAATACAGCATCCTCTATCACTCCCAGTTCATCGAACAGACGCATATTCAATCTGCCACCCTTGGCATGACTTATGGCTTCACCCCAAACAAGCAGACGCTCACCTTGCTCATTAATGGCCGCAGCAGGATTCTTTTGTCGGGTTTCTGTGAAGGGATCAGCAACACGAGTCGCTTCCTCTTCATCGCCTATGCTTAATTGAACGATACGCCCCGCCGTTTCAAATACCAGCCATTGTTTAGCGTCTGCGTCTTCAACAATATCGTTGGTGCTGAGAGGGCAAGCAGAGAGCTCCCATTCCTGCAATGCACTTACCCCGCCGTAAGCTCTACCTTGCAATTCATCTGCACTAAATTTCAGATTCAGTAATTGCATATGACGACCGATGCCATCGATAGCGGAACGGTAGGCTATCGTAAGTTCATTCTCATCGGCATAGTGTGCCGCTAGAGCACAGCAAGCGCAGGCTCCCAAGCCGGGGTTTCCCATGCGTAATTCGCTGGAGAATGAGGCCCCGGAATCTGTCGATAAGCGACCATACACTGTGCGCTCATACTCTCTGCTTAAATCTCCAGCTCCCCAAACAATAGCCACCTTGGAGCCAAGCGCAGCAATGTCGGCACCAGCGTCCAGACCTTCAGCAAGCTGTGCCAGCAGCGGACGCTGAGAATCAAATTGAGAGCGCTCTGGGTTAGAGCGGCCATAGTAGTATTGATTCGCGCGTGGCAAATACCAAACGACATGGATGCGACCGTCTCCACCCACCGCCATAGAAGCTCTGGAAATTGAGAAAGTTTGCAGATTGTAGGCTTCACTCGACACCTTGATCGCTAAGCCGAAGCGTTTCTCGGCGGTCAGGTATTGACGGTAATAAAGGCTGCCTTCGCGCGCGCTCGGTGCGGACAGTCGCTTCTTGAAATACAACAAATGCACATCGCCGTTGGCATCGACACTCAGGCGCGGCTGAAAACCTTCGTCCGGCGTTTTTTGCACAATAATCTCGGCCGAGACAAAGCCAGCCAGGGATGAGATCAGAGCAAGAGACAATGCCATACGATAGCTTGTAAATCGATGTCTTGCAGATCGAACTTTTTTAGTCACTGCCAATTTGTCCATAGCCCTGAAATCCTGAGAGTCGCGCACCCTGAAGATGCTGGCAAAAGTAGAATAAAAGCGCGAATTAGTGCAGACTTTGCTTCCAGCTTCTAACTGCTTTGGTGAAAACTATCATAGCAGCAATTTCCAGTGGAATTACATCCAGGGGCTTGGATCACTGCAGGATAAAGCGTTTCGGCGCAGGAAACTTACATGAATATTTTCGCGAGCAAACTGGGCAAGACCACACTGGCTGCGGTTATCAGCGGATTATTGGGCGCCTGCTCAGCACCAGAAGAAACCAACTCAAGTGGCAGCAGTGCTGCGACTGCATACAACACCACACTCACTGTACAAGAAATCATGGCACTGGTGCTGGAGCCTGCCTCTGACATTCTATGGGACTCCGGAGGCTGGGTGTTGGACGCCTCAGGCTACGAAGAGCTGTACCCCACAACCGATGAAGGCTGGGACTATGTTCGTGCACAGGCGGCGGTGGTAGTGGAATCCGGTAATATGCTGGCGTTACCGGGAAGAGCCGAAGACGATGAAGCCTGGATGATCTACGCTGAGGGACTAAGTGCAGCAGCTGTGCTGGCAATGGAAGCTGCGGTTGCGCAAAATAAGGAAGATTTTTTCCAGGCGGGCGCCCAGCTCTATAGTGTTTGTACTGCCTGTCACCAAGCCTACAACCCGGAAACTAATAATCGTTTCACTGAAGAAAACTAATTCTAAATGGAGAGTTCACCGCCACAACCGCCAATAACTGCTCTGACTCTATGGTTCCTGTTACTGTGGGTGGCGCTCTTTTCTTTCTCTGCCTTTGCTCACACTATCGAAGGTCAGGACGCGAGTTTTGTCGAGGCGATAGACGGTCCCGCGATTGGCCCTTTCGTTTACCTGGGCGCCAAACACATGGTAACTGGTTACGACCATTTACTGTTCTTGCTCGGGGTGATTTTTTTCTTGTACAGACCCAAACAAGTGGTGCAATACGTTACCTTGTTTGCCATAGGACACAGTATCACCCTGCTGTCAGGGGTGTTGGCAAATCTGCAAGTTAATGCCTTTTTTATAGACGCGATTATTGGCCTGTCCATTGTCTACAAAGCCTTCGAAAATATAGATGGCTTCAAGCGCGTCCTGGGTTTCGAACCTGATACCAGGATCGCCGTATTTGTGTTCGGTTTGTTTCACGGTCTAGGGCTTGCCACCAAATTGCAAGAATTCGATTTATCCGACAACGGGCTTGTCATCAATATTATTAGTTTCAACGTCGGCGTAGAAATTGGACAACTACTGGCATTGTCAGCGGTATTTTTACTGCTCAGCGTATGGAGAACCACTTCCAGTTATATGCGGCATGCCTTTGTTACCAACAGCGCGCTCATGGCCGGTGGATTCTTGCTGGCAGGATTTCAGTTAAGCGCGTTTTTCTTGCAAGCCCCATACTAAGCCTTTTTATAGATAATCATGACCAGTGGAGACCCGTAGTGACCGAGATAGATAGCAGTAAGCCGCCTTCTTCGAAAAACATTTTAATCGCTTCTGCGGCAGCTTTAGTGATTGCGTTGATCGTATTGTTCAGTTTTATCCTTCCTGTAGAATTTGCTTCAGATCCACTCGGCACTGGTGAACTATTTGGACTCAATCAACTCTCCCATGAGCAGAACCCGTTCGAAGAACAGCTTGAGGCGCACAAATCAGATTATGTGGAATTTGTGCTTGGCCCTTTCGAATCAGTTGAATACAAATACTTGATGGATCTGGACGCACCCATGCTTTTCAGCTGGGTCGCCGATGGTGAACTCTATTACGATATGCATGCTGAGCCAGCAGGTTTAGGAGAGGAATATGCCGAGAGCTTTGAGCAAGGCACCGGAAATAGACGCATGGGTTCTTTTCACGCACCGTTCACCGGTATTCACGGCTGGTTTTGGGAAAATCGTAGCCTCGGCACGATTACGGTTGAATTGCATTCATCTGGCTTCTATGTAAATTCTACAGTGTTCAGAGATGGTGGTAGCTACCAGAGAACATTGGCAACAATTACCCGATAAGTGCTCTACTCCTGTATCGGCAGCCAGTGTATCGACAGCCGGAAATCCGAAGCAAAAAAAGCCCGCTAAAAACGAGCTTTTTTATTCTGTTTCCAGAGCTTTTCTATTGATCTGGCTCAGTAACGTCAGATCCGTCACGCGGTGCACCAGTTCCTGATGAACCCATAAACAGTTTGCGGCCATCAGGGAATGTGATGTCACGGCCGTTAGCACGACAGGCCGGCTCGCATAGTCTGTCTTTAGACTGATAACCAGTTACAACGATGTCTTGTCCCAACTCCAGAGTATTTCTGTTAATGCCGCGACGCAGTAGTGTGTTTGGCGTACCACCTTCAACCATCCAGGGACCTGGATCACGGGTTGCCTCAGGGTCGCTGTTGTCCAAGTGAATCCAGGTGTGAGGATTAATCCACTCAACCCGAGTAATCGGCCCACCAAGGCGAACTGGAAGATTCGCATCGAATTCAGCAGAGAAAGCATGATGTGCAACCGCAGAAGGCTGCTTAAGTGCAGCAACGCCAACCGCAGTAACAACTGCCAGTGCCAGTAGTTTAATTTTCATACAATTCACCCCATTTATAACTTGAAATGCCTGAGCCCATTCTAATTTGGAAAAGCATAAGAACCTAATTCTACAGATTCTACAGATCTTAACCTTGCTCAATACATCGTAAATTTCAATTAAGCAGTCAATGACCGCATTGTAACCAAGGGCTCTGGCTATTTCCAAGGGGAATACGCCAAAACGAGCCTTTTTTTATCTAAATCGACTCCAGAAACCTGTCGAACCTAATGTTGTTCTACTACGAAAAAGCGCTAATCAGCCGTTTTCACAGTCAATTTCGTTAAGATGGAACGACTTTTCACCTCACGACTGCAAAAACTGACTAATTTCTGCCTCCCCTCCCCCTTTCTACCAACGGTTAAGTCTGACAGGCGCCTAGAAGCCTAATTCTGACTCCCTGCCTTTGCGGTATCGGCCGTACATCATCTCCTCTACAAATTCGACACACTTGAATTGAGGCAACTCATAGCCTGCTTCCAGACGGCGATAAATAGGCATCTTGATAGTCCATGGTCGTTCGAAGATGTCTGGATCTTCCATGGTCGCTTCATATTCGATGACGTTTTCGCTAAACAGTGTATAGCGCTCGGTGACCTTCAATTGATAGCTGTGATAGTTACCTGCCCTATCGAACCAGGTACGGTCATCCAGGCCAACAACTTCAACCACCCAGGTATCGCCATCCCAATAGCCGTACGACTGTCCCATCCACGAATCCAGTGGTGCCGGACCTTGGTCTTCCAGGAACACGTTACGCACAGCACCAGCAAATGAATAGGCGATGAAGAAGGCGCTTTCGCTTTGGAAAATCTGGAATGGATGAGGTAAATATGTCGCCCTGGGCACACCCGGCATATAGCACTTCACCTCGGGGTCATTAGCCTGCCAGTTGGCTGCATTCTCATCCCGCTTTGCAAGCGCTTCTGGCTTATAGGGAATTCTGCCTCCCTCTACCACACCAAAACTCGCAGGAACTGCACCAACTGCACCCATGGCAACCACTGACGGAGCTGGAACCGGGACGAAATCGCCAGCAACCAGCTGATAAGCGGCCTTAGGCGGTGCGGCTTCAAGATTGTCATTGGCGTTCATTAGCACTTGCCAAATTCCATTGAAATCAGGCTTGCCATTAGGACCGCGTGGAATATTATCGCTACCCGCTGCTTCTGCGGCCTGAGCAACTTGTGTTGATTGAGTATCGGTTGTGTCAGCAGGTGAGCAACCTGCAATTAGCCCTGCGATTGCCAGGAGCAGCCATTGAATCTTCATAATTCTACCTTTTTACTTTAATTAGATTTTCTCTCCCCACGGAGCAACGATATAACCATCTGGGTTGGGGTGTGTCAAGCCATAAGCGCCGAATTGTCTAGGCTTGGGCCATTGTCCGCCATCCCATTACCGGCTACAAAATGGCCCCGTATCAGCGCTCCAATTCGCACACTGCATTGGATTTACAGCCAAATTCCATAGAAATTCAACTCGGCACAGCCAGCGTTACAAAATCGGGAAGTGCGGCACTTCCATCAACCTGGCTTTGAATTGAGTTCATTACTGGCTTGCACAGCCTCGTGCTCAATGCTTCTTTATCAAAAGCTTGTACATTTTTCGTCTCAGCGGCAATTCCAGGAAACGGTAAACCAGATAAGAGAGGCAAACGAGCAGACTCACGAGCACCGGGAGGTGAAGTTGATGGGGCCAGGACTCTGGCAACAAGTTAAAGTACTGCACCATTTCCATATAGGGCCAGTGCAAGCAATAAATAATATAACTAAGACCACCCAGCAGCTCACAGAATTTCAGTGTGCCGCCGGTTGGATACCATTGCAGACTTAACATGCAATAGACCAGCACTGCGACAGCGGGAATTGCCACGAAGAATGAACTGTACTGATAGGGGACATAGTTCTGGCCGAACCAGATCACAGCCAGGTAGACACAGATCGATATCAGCAACGGCACCAGATTTACTTTCCCATCATCTTTATCGATGCCGGAGAGAGCAAATATTCTATAGATCAACATGCCGAAGACAAATTCCACGAAGCGAATCACTGGATTGGTGTAGACCGGCACGTTGAGAGTAGCAAGATCATAGTATTCGGCTTCCGGCAGAAAGTAGGCGATCAGCAGGAATTGCATAATATAGCCGCCAATGAGTACCGCAAACACCCGCTTATAGGTGTTTACATTCTTCAAAAGAATCAAGAACAGGGGAAAGCAGAGATAGAAATAGGCTTCCAGAACTAAGGACCATAACGGCCCGTTAAACAGTAGTTTTAGCGTTTCGATGCTGCTTATGGATTGAGCAAACAAATAGTGACGGATGGTCGCAATCAGGAAGAAGCTGCTGTCTTTCTCCTCGGGCAGATCATAGGTGATCTGAAATGGTCTATGAGCCTCGACAAAAAAAGCTTCACCCACGGCCATATAACTCAACCAGACAAAAGTTGAAGACACCAGTATCGCGAAGGCATAGGCCGGGTAGATGCGGATGATTCGAAATTTATAGAACTGCCTGATCTCGGCCCAACCCCGCAATGAGGGATAGACATAGGACAGGACAAATCCACTGACCATGAAAAACCATGACAGTGCTGTTGTCCCCAGAGCGCCCCAGACAATGAATTGCCCAAATATCAATTCGTAGTGTACGAAAACCACGATTACCGCACCGACGAATCTGAATACGTCGAGGACAGGTATTTTCCGACTATTATCAACCATAGCTTATTTAATGCATTTGCGTAGCTCTGAACCTGGTTCAGCCAAGATTCTGCCTAGCCAGCGATAGAGCGCCAGTTAGTTGCCAAATATTCCGCCGTTCTCCAGGACAGCGCCTGCACGGTCAGCGTCGGATTGCGCGCTCCACTGGTGCCCATTACCGATGCCCCCAATACACCCAGGTTTGGCACTTCATGCGAAAATCCCCACTCGTTCACCACATTCGTCTCGCTGTTGAACCCCATGCGTGTGCCGCCATAGGCGTGTGTGCTGGCACCCATGAGATTGCCTAGCCCCGATTTAATGACCTTGATAGCGCCTGCCTCCAAATACCACTGTGCCATTTTCTCTTGAGAGAAAGCTGCGATGCGTTTCTCGTTGTCGCGATAACGCGCCGTGATTCGAGTGACAGCAATCCCCAGCGGGTCTTTAACCACGGGGTCCAGGTCAAGATAGTTATCTTCGTAAGGTAGTGTTGTTTTCTGAATATAAGAGGAATTCGTCCGATCAGCATTTTTCATAATGAATGCTTTCCAGTCAGAACCCCAACTACGCACCTCACCAAAAGTACTCATCTTGGCGGCGCTTATGGGTTTTCTATCAGTATGCACCCACAGGTTAGCACCCCCAATAAAATCCAGCTCGCTGTGATCGAAATTATCGTCCGCCCATTCATCAATCGCGACGCCCTGTGCGGGCAAGCCATACCAATTGTGCAAATCCCTGTCGAACAGGGCAGTGACCGGTGAACCTTGATGATGGCTTAAGTAATGCCTGCCCACCTGCCCCGCATTATTGGAAAGTCCGTTTGCAAAGGCACGCGACTTTGAAAGTTGTAACAACCTTACGTTTTCATAGGCATAGCTCGCCAGCAACACTACCTCGGCGGGCTGAAAGAATGTTTCGTTTCCTTTGATATAGTCAACACCGGTTACCTTACCAGTATCGTCTGTAACGATCTGCGTTACTCGAGCAAAAGTAACCACTTCGAGATTACCTGTGTCCACCGCTTTGGGAATGACATTGAAAGCCGTGGAGCTCTTCGCCTGAACATGGCAACCACCTTTATTGCAAAAGCCGTGATACTGGCAGGGGGGGCGGCCATCGAATAGTTCAGTGGTGATAGCCGCCGGACCTTGGAAGGGATTCCATTCCAGATTTTGGGCAGCGCTACCCATTAATTCAGTAAAAGGAGAACCGCGTAGCGGCTTCATAGGGTATTCTCGAACTCGCTCTCCTTCAAAAATATTACCCGCTGTGTTTTTCTTTCCCTTTACATTGCCGGCTTGCCCGGAAATGCCTATGGTGTATTCAACTTTGTCGTAATAAGGTTCTAGCTCCTCGTAAGCAAAGGGCCAGTCTTCCACTGTCGTGCCTTCGGGAAGTCGATTTTGCCCGTATTTTTTTCGCGTCTCGCTCACGACCTTGAAGTCCCAGGGGTTCAAACGCCAGCTCTGCGCCCAGTAGTGCATGGTAGTACCACCGACTGCGTTCATCATCGGGTGTCCACCTTGAACAGCAGTGTCACTTGCCGTTGCACGAACTGTCGGCGCCTCAGTTGCCGCTTTTTGCACCGATTGCGGCCAATTACGCGAGCCATTTCGCAATTCGTCCGGCGCAAAATCTCGTGGGCTTAACCAGGCGCCCGCTTCTAGTCCTGTTACTTTGAGACCCGCATCCGTTAAAGGCAAAGCCGCCACTCCACCGGCTGCCCCCATGCCAACAATTACCACATCGGTCTTAGCTAATCGTCTAGGCATGCTTGCTTCCTTTGGCAATACCGCAGTCTGTAATTTTCGGAGTCATCGAGCTGTTGTTAGCCAACTTCGTGTAAGTACTGTGATCATAGGCTGATTGATGATTCGGTGGCAGATTCGCACCCTGGCTCACATCTGCCTCGCTGACGCCGAGTCGAATACCGGGATAGCGCAGCATGTCCCAACCTGTAAAATTTTGGTTGCCACCGTAATACGGATCACAAAATGTGCCATCGATAGTATGGCTGCGAACCATATTAAAGAAGCCACTGCCAGCGGGAGTAAAGCCAGATACTTTATTGGTCTGTACCGCCAATAAAATTGAGTCCTGTTGATCTCGTAGTAGCTGCGAAAAAGGCTTGCTTCGAGTCCTGCGCGCAAACTCATTGATCGCGTTCAAACCCACTCTATAATTTTCACGAGAATCACTATCGTGACTCGCCAAAGCGCGGTCGATATAGTGCACAGCCCGGGCCTCTTTTGCGCCTGGTCCATGTTCGTCCGAGGGCATCAAACAGTCACAAATGGCCTCCAGCGTCTCTGCTTCTTCAGCTGTCAAGACTTCCAATGCTTCGCGTAATACTATGCAAGCAGTACCTGGCTTAACCGTGTCGGCATCAGCACCAATCGCGTTTGGAGTAGCGACAGAACTAACAGCTGCAGCACCAACCAGGCCGGCACTCTTCAATAAATTTCGACGGGAGGGATTAGCAGGTTGATCATCGACCAACTTGTTGTCATTAGTATTGTTATCTTGCCCGGTCATTTTAAGCTCCGCTTATAAGTCTTGTGATGCAACAGCCTGTACTATTGGAGTGGGCTGAGCGTAGCAAATTACCTATTTTGTGTATACGGGAGCCTTGTCCAATACGAGATGATAGTGAACGGGAGCCGTGTTTCTAACACGAAATAGGCGCGGGCGGACGCCAAATAGCGATCCGTTCATAGTGAGGGGACGAAAACCATCACGAAACTTGAAGACTTAACGACAATTAGTCAGCTTGCCGATTTCCTGGCAGGCACCCAGGCAGTGGCTTTTTCAATTATCAGCGACAAGGACGCCTGCTACCGCTGGATTCAGGGGGAACTGGTTAGATTCCGGTATCTGATCTGTTCCCGCCAGAGCAGGGATGTGATGAACTCTTATCTGATGAAGATCAGCGCTTACTCTCGTCAACAACTCACGCGGATGATTGCCCAGTACCGCAAAACAGATCGACCCCAACGCCGTCAACGCAGCGTATCTGGTTCCAGGATCAAACCTTTGGTACCCACAACACGGAAGCTGGTCCCAACACCCCTGATGATCGAATCCAGGGCTTGAACAGGGTCGCTACGGGAGTAACATTTGCGCCGGTTCTGGCGCGTCTCACTCCACCACTTCTATCCGCAAAGGCTCCGTGTGATACAACAACTCACCGCTGTCAAGCTGATAGCCAATATACAACTCCCAATTACCCAGCTCCGCAGACGACAGCATGACCGGCTCAGGGGTGAGATTGATAAGCCTGACCCCCGCCTCCAGCATGAGGTCTTCCTCGAAATAGGCCAGGGTTTCACCATCATAAAGCACCAGTCCAGACTGCGTCAGTAACCACACCGTCTCAGGGGCAGACGCGCTTCTTGCCGCCACCACAACATTAGCCTGCTCCCCCACATCAATGCTGCGTGGCGTGATGGTAAACACGATATCCAGCTCCTCACCCACCGGGAAGCTGCCATCCTCGAAGTAGCTGTCGCCGCCGTCACTGCTTGCTCCGCTGCGGAACACCGCCTCCGTGCCTGTACCATCGTCTGCCTCGGGGTTTAACACCGGCGGCAGCGTCGTTACATTCACTGGCAGGAAGCTAAAGGTTTCCCTTATATCTCGAATACGCAGCCGCGCCTGGCCTGCATTCACCCCGGTAACAAGCAGCGTCCTGCCAGCAACAACCGACCGCGTCGTCCCGCCGGGGTCGCCGCTGACGAAGAACGGCGGAAATCCACCCTGGATGCTCACTTCCCTGGTTTCTCCAACCACTATAGTGAGACCTGAGACAGGAAAACCCTCTGCGTTGAGCAGTTGTACCCCATCGTCTTCATCTGGCGGAGGCTCAGGGTCTGGGCCAGGTGCTGGTGGTGGCGGAGCAGGCGTTGAACTCGCTGTAATCAGCGCCGTGGGCACGCTGGTAAGCGGCCCTTCGTTGGTGTTCCCGGCATCGCTATAGCGCACGGACACAGTGATTTGATCGCCCACATCGTCCGCGGTCAGGAGGTAGCTTGCAGAGGTCGCACCGCCGATCGCCGTGTCCGTGCCGCCGGAGTGCGTATTCCATTGATAGGTGAATGGCAGGCTAGCAGGGCCATCGGCATCGCTAATGCCATTGGTGTTTGCCGTCAGGGTCGCCCCCACCCGGGGCGCGCCGCTAATGGTCGGCAATCCGCTGGCCGCGTCATTGACCGCAGTAACGGTCACGGTTGCCGTGGCGGGCGGGGTACTAAAATCATCGCCGTCGGAGACGCTGAAGGTGAAGGTCGCAGCGCCGTTGACATTGGTGGCCGGGGTATAGACCAGAGTCGGAATATCTGCAACGGCAATCACTTGGGCCATATTAACCGGCGTAGCGCCCGTGCCCAGCGCCAGGCTGCCGTTGGCGCTGGCGGGCAGGGTATCGATGCGCACTTGCTCCAGCATATCGCCGTCGGTATCGGTAAAGGGGAAGTTAGCCACCGTAAAGGTATAGTCGGTATCCTCGTTTGTGGTGACCGTGAACGCGCTGGTGGTGGGCGGGGTATTGGCGGCGCTGGTCACCGCAATGCTAAAGCTCAGTGAATCCGTGTCTCCGTCCCCATTTGTCGCGGTGTAGGTCAGGTCAGTGGTTCCGGCTGTTGTCGGCGTACCAGACAGTATGCGGCTGGTAGCATTAAAGGCCAGTCCAGCCGGCAGAGGAGCCAGCGTATAAGTATTGGTACTCGGCGCTGACCCGGGCCCTGCCAGTGCCTCGGGCAAAGTCAGAGCAGTAATTGCATTGCCCTCGCTGTAGGTCTGGTTCGCAATGGTGTCCCGAAACAGCGGTCTGATAAAGATTCTGACGGTTACTGGGGCGGACGAGAGCGCTCCGCCACTAACGATCAACCTGAAAGTGTACGAGGCCGGGCCAGATGTCGGTATCGTGTTTGGAATGGTGAAGGTTGGCTGGGCGGCTGCCGTACTGCTTAAAGTCACCGTGGGGCCGGCATCCTGGGACCAGAGATAGGTCAGGGCCGCATTATCGCCGTCAGGATCGTCACTGCCCGTGCCATCAAGCGTGACTGCTGTGCCCTTGCTCGCCCGCTGATTTGCACCGGCATTGGCGGTGGGCGGGACATTGGTGCCTGCGGTGGCGGTGACTTCGATGTCAAAGGCGCTAAGGGCTACCGGCGTGGTGATGATGTTATCGGTGACGGTGATGATAATGTCCTCGTGGTTGCCCACATCGCCGCTGTTGGGTCTGCCAGTCTTGTTGGTCAAGGCCCCGGTGGTGGTGCTGAAATCCGCCCAATCCGGCAGGTTGCTGATGGCGTATAGCAGCGTATCGCCAGTATCCACATCACCGCCGCCCGGCGTGAAACTATAGGTGCCGCCCTGAGCCACGCTGGTGGCGGGGCTGCCGCTGATGGTCGGCGGGGTATTGGTGGGGGCGGGGGCGGTGACTTCTATGGCGAAGGTGGCAAGGGCCACCGGCGTGGCGATGTTGCCATCGGTGACGCTGATCACGATGTCCTCGTGGTTGCCCACATCGCCGCTGTTGGGTCTGCCAGCCTTGTTGGTCAAGGCCCCGGTGGTGGTGCTGAAATCCGCCCAATCCGGCAGGTTGCTGATGGCGTATAGCAGCGTATCGCCAGTATCCACATCACCGCCGCCCGGCGTGAAACTATAGGTGCCGCCCTGGGCCACGCTGGTGGCGGGGCTGCCGCTGATGGTCGGCGGGGTGTTAGTGGGGGCGGGGGCGGTGACTTCAATGGCGAAGGTGGCAAGGGCCACCGGCGTGGTGATGATGCCATCGGTGACGGTGATGATAATGTCCTCGTGGTTGCCCACATCGCCGCTGTTGGGCCTGCCAGTCTTGTTGGTCAAGGCCCCGGTGGTGGTGCTGAAATCCGCCCAATCCGGCAGGTTGCTGATGGCGTATAGCAGCGTATCGCCAGTATCCACATCACCGCCGCCCGGCGTGAAACTATAGGTGCCGCCCTGAGCCACGCTGGTGGCGGGGCTGCCGCTGATGGTGGGCGGGGTGTTGGTGGGTGCGGGGGCGGTGACTTCGATGGCGAAAGTGGCAAGGGCCACCGGCGTGGCGATGATGCCATCGGTGACGGTGATCACGATGTCCTCGTGGTTGCCCACATCGCCGCTGTTGGGTCTGCCAGTCTTGTTGGTCAAGGCCCCGGTGGTGGTGCTGAAATCCGCCCAATCCGGCAGGTTGCTGATGGCGTATAGCAGCGTATCGCCAGTATCCACATCACCGCCGCCCGGCGTGAAACTATAGGTGCCGCCCTGCACCACGCTGGTTTGGGGGGCGCCGCTGATGGTGGGCGGGGTATTGGTGGGGGCGGGGGCGGTGACTTCAATGGCGAAGGTGGCAAGGGCCACCGGCGTGGCGATGATGCCATCGGTGACGGTGATGATAATGTCCTCGTGGTTGCCCACATCGCCGCTGTTGGGCCTGCCAGTCTTGTTGGTCAAGGCCCCGGTCGCGGTATCGAAATCCGCCCAATCCGGCAGGTTGCTGATGGCGTATTCCAGCGTATCGCCAGTATCCACATCACCGCCGTCCGGCGTGAAAATATAGGTGCCGCCCTGAACCACGCTGGTGGCGGGGGTGCCGCTGATGGTCGGCGGGGTATTGGTGCCAACGGTGATGGTGACGGTAGCGGCTTGAGAGCCACTCACGCCATCGTTCACGGTGAGGGAGAAGACCAGATCCACATCAGCCGAGAGGTTCTCGGGAGCGGTGAAGGTCGGTGCAATGGTGTCTGCGTCGTTCAGGGTCACTGTTGAAGTGCCGACTTGAGTCCAGGCGTAGGTCAAATCCTCGCCCTCGGGATCGGCACTGGCGCTGCCGTTTAAGGTGACGGTCGCGCCCTCGGCGACGGTCTGGTCAGAACCCGCATCGGCGGTGGGCGGGTCATTGGTGCCGGCGGTGATGGTGACGTTCACGGTGGCGGGTGAGGAGGATTGTCCGCCGGTGCGGTCTTCGGTGACGATCAGTTGAAATACCAGGGTCTCAGGGTTCAGCAGTTCAGTGGGAGCGGTGAAGGTCGGTGTGGCGGTGGTGTCGCCGGTCAGGGGCACCGTCGGGGTTCCGCCGGTCTGAGTCCAGGCGTAGGTCAAGTCCTCGCCCTCGGGGTCGGCACTGGCGCTGCCGTTTAAGGTGACGGTCACGCCCTCGGCGACGCTCTGGTCAGCACCGGCATTGGCGGTGGGCGGGTCATTGGTGCCGGCGGTGATGGTGACGTTCACGGTGGCGGGTGAGGAGGATTGTCCGCCGGTGCGGTCTTCGGTGACGATCAGTTGAAATACCAGGGTCTCAGGGTTCAGCAGTTGGACGGGTGCGGTGAAGGTCGGTGTGGCGGTGGTGTCGCCGGTCAGGGATACATCCTCCCCACCGGTCTGCGTCCAGGCGTAGGTCAAATCCTCGCCCTCGGGATCGGAACTGGCGCTGCCGTTTAAGGTGACGGTCACGCCCTCGGCGACGGTCTGGTTAGCACCGGCATTGGCGATGGGTGCGTCATTGGTGCCAGGGCTGACGATGACGTTCACGGTGGCGGGGTCTGATTGGCTCCCGCCGGTGCGGTCTTCGGTGACGATCAGTTGAAATACCAGGGTCTCAGTGTTCAGCAGTTCAGTGGGAGCGGTGAAGGTCGGTGTGGCGGTGTTCTGGCCGGTCAGGGGCACCGTCGGGGTTCCGACTTGAGTCCAGGCGTAGGTCAAATCCTCGCCCTCGGGGTCGGCACTGGCGCTGCCGTTTAAGGTGACGCTGGCGCCCTCGGCGACGGTCTGGTCAGCACCGGCATTGGCGATGGGTGCGTCATTGGTGCCAGGGCTGACGATGACGTTCACGGTGGCGGGGTCTGATTGGCTCCCGCCGGTGCGGTCTTCGGTGACGATCAGTTGAAATACCAGGGTCTCAGGGTTCAGCAGTTCAGTGGGAGCGGTGAAGGTCGGTGTGACGGTGGTGTCGCCGGTCAGGGGCACCGTCGGGGTTCCGCCGGTCTGAGTCCAGGCGTAGGTCAAATCCTCGTCCTCGGGATCGGCACTGGCGCTGCCGTTCAGGGTGACGCTGGCGCCCTCGGCGACGGTCTGGTCAGCACCGGCATTGGCGGTGGGCGGGTCATTGGTGCCAGGGCTGACGATGACGTTCACGGTGGCGGGGGCTGATGCGCTCCCGCCCGTGCGGTCTTCGGTGACGATCAGTTGAAACGTCAGGGTCGCATCAGCCAGCAGTTCAGTGGGTGCGGTGAAGGTCGGTGTGGCGGTGTCCGCGTCGTTCAGGGTCACTGTTGGGGTGCCGACTTGAGTCCAGGCGTAGGTCAAATCCTCGTCCTCGGGGTCGGCACTGGCGCTGCCGTTCAGGGTGACGCTGGCGCCCTCGGCGACGGTCTGGTCAGCACCGGCATTGGCGGTGGGTGCGTCGTTGGTGCCGGCGCTGACGATGACGTTCACGGTGGCGGGGTCTGATTGGCTCCCGCCGGTGCGGTCTTCGGTGACGATCAGTTGAAATACCAGGGTCGCAGTGTTCAGCAGTTCAGTGGGTGCGGTGAAGGTCGGTGTGGCGGTGTCGGCGTCGTTCAGGGTCACCGTTGAGGTGCCGACTTGAGTCCAGGCGTAGGTCAAATCCTCGCCCTCGGGGTCGGCACTGGCGCTGCCGTTCAGGGTGACGCTGGCGCCCTCGGCGACGGTCTGGTCAGCACCGGCATTGGCGGTGGGCGGGTCATTGGTGCCAGGGCTGACGATGACGTTCACGGTGGCGGGGTCTGATGCGCTCCCGCCGGTGCGGTCTTCGGTGACGATCAGTTGAAACGCCAGGGTTGCAGTGTTCAGCAGTTCAGTGGGTGCGGTGAAGGTCGGTGTGGCGGTGTTCTCGCCGGTCAGGGATACATCCTCCCCGCTGGTCTGGCTCCAGGCGTAGGTCAAATCCTCGTCCTCGGGATCGGAACTGGCGCTGCCGTTCAGGGTGACGCTGACGCCCTCGTTGGCTGGATTGGGCGTCGCCGTTGCCACGGCGGTGGGCGGGTCATTGTCGCCGGCGGTGATGGTGACACTCACGGTGGCAGGTGAGGAAGATTGTCCGCCCGTGCGGTCTTCGGTGACGATCAGTTGAAACGCCAGGGTCTCAGGGTTCAGCAGTTCAGTGGGAGCGGTGAAGGTCGGTGTGGCGGTGGTGTCGCCGCTCAGGGGCACCGTCGGGGTTCCGACTTGAGTCCAGGCGTAGGTCAAACCTTCGCCCTCGGGATCGGCACTGGCGCTGCCGTTCAGGGTGACCATGACGCCCTCGTTGGCTGGATTGGGCGTCGCCGTCGCCACGGCGGTGGGCGGGTCATTGGTGCCGGCGGTGATGGTGACACTCACGGTGGCGGGTGAGGAGGATTGTCCGCCCGTGCGGTCTTCGGTGACGATCAGTTGAAACGCCAGGGTCGCATCGGTCAGCAGTTCAGTGGGTGCGGTGAAGGTTGGTGTGGCGGTGTCCGCGTCGTTCAGGGTCACTGTTGAAGTGCCGACTTGAGTCCAGGCGTAGGTCAAATCCTCGTCCTCGGGGTCGGCACTGGCGCTGCCGTTTAAGGTGACGCTGGCGCCCTCGGCGACGGTCTGGTCAGCACCGGCATTGGCGATGGGCGGGTCGTTGACGCCGGTGATGGTGATGGTGACGGTATTCGCTTGAGAGTCACTCTCGCCATCGTTCACGACCAGGGAGAACTCCAGCGACGTAGTGGTCAGCAGATCGGCAGGAGCGGTAAAGGTCGGTGTGGCGGTGGTGTCGCCGGTCAGGGTCACTGTTGGGGTTCCGTTGGTCTGGGTCCAGGCGTAGGTCAGGCTCGCGCCCTCGGGATCGCTGCTGCCACTGCCGTCCAGGGTGACGCTGGCGCCTTCGGCGACGGTCTGGTCAGCACCGGCATCGGCGGTGGGCGGGTCATTGGTGCCGGCGGTGATGGTGACGGTAGCGGCAGACGAGTTACTCACGCCATCATTCACGGTCAGGGAGAAGATCAGCACCGCATTGGCCGAGAGGTTCTCGGGGGCGGTGAAGGTTGGTGCGGCGGTGTCCTCGCCGGTCAGGGTCACCGTCGGGGTTCCGCTGGTCTGAGTCCAGGTGTAGGTCAGGTTCGCGCCCTCGGGATCGCTGCTGCCACTGCCGTTCAGGGTGACGCTGGCGCCCTCGGCGACGGTCTGGTCAGCACCGGCATCGGCGGTGGGCGGGTCATTGGTTCCGGCGCTGATGGTGACGCTGACCGTAGCGGCGGGTGAGGCGCTCCCGTCCGTGCGGTCTTCGGTGACGATCAGTTCAAAGTCCAGGGTCGCAGCGCTCAGCAGTTGGTCGGGGGCCATGAAGGTCGGGCTTTCAGCGGCGGTATCGCTAAGGGATACAGTCGCCCCGCTGGTCTGGCTCCAGGCGTAGATCAAATCCTCGCCCTCGGGATCGCTGCTGCCACTGCCGTCCAGGGTGACGCTCGCGCCCTCGTCCGCTGGATTGGGCGTCGCTGTCGCCACGGCGGTGGGCGGGTCATTGGTGCCGGCGCTGATGGTGACGCTGACCGTAGCGGCGGGTGAGGCGCTCCCGTCCGTGCGGTCTTCGGTGACGATCAGTTCAAATGCCAGGGTCGCAGTACTCAGCAGTTGGTCGGGGGCCATGAAGGTCGGACTTTCAGCGGCGGTATCGCTAAGGGATACAGTCGCCCCGCTGGTCTGCGTCCAGGCGTAGATCAAATCCTCGCCCTCGGGATCGCTACTGCCACTGCCGTCCAGGGTGACGGTCGCGCCCTCGTCGGTTGGATTGGGCATCGCCGTCGCCACCGCGATGGGCGGGTCATTCTCGCCGGCGGTGGTGGTGATGGTGACGGTAGCGGCAGACGAGTCGTTCGCGCTATCGTTCACGATCAGCGAGAACACCAGCTCCACATTGGCCAGCAATTCCCTGGGAGCGGTGAAAGTCGGTGTGGCGGTGTCTTCACCGGTCAGGGCCACCGCTGGGGTGCCGACCTGAGTCCAGGCGTAGCTCAGGCTCGCGCCCTCGGGATCGCTACTGCCACTGCCGTTCAGGGTGACGCTGGCGCCCTCGGTGACGGTCTGGTCAGCACCGGCATCGGCGGTGGGCGGGTTGTTGGGGCCGGCGGTGGTGGTGATGGTGACGGTAGCGGCAGACGAGTCGTTTTCGCCATCGTTCACGATCAACGAGAAGATCAGCTCCACATCGGCCAGCAATCCGCTGGGGGCGGTGAAAGTCGGTGTGGCGGTATCCTCGCCGGTCAGGGTCACCGTTGGGGTTCCGCTGGTCTGAGTCCAGGCGTAGCCCAGGTTCGCGCTCTCGGGATCGCTGCTGCCACTGCCGTTCAGGGTGACGTTCACGCCCTCGGCGACGGTCTGCTCAGCACCGGCATCGGCGGTGGGCGGGTCATTGGTGCCGGCGGTGGTGGTGATGGTGACGGTGTCGGCAGACGAGTCGCTTTCGCCATTGTTCACGATCAGCGAGAAGACCAGCTCCACATCGGCCAGCAGTTCAGTGGGCGCGGTGAAACTGGGTGTGGCGCTGTCCTCGCTGGTGAGGGTCACCGTTGGAGTGCCGATCTGAGTCCAGGCGTAACTCAGGTTCTCGCCCCCGGGATCGCTACTATCACTGCCATCCAGGGTGACGCTGGTGCCCTCGGCGACGCTCTGCTCAGCACCGGCATCGGCGGTGGGCGGGGGGTTGATCACGGCCACCTGAAAGACCTGGGTCGCCATCGCCCCGGGCGGATCGATGGTGGTCACGGTAATGGTCCTGCGTCCACGGCCAACAGGGGTCAACAGCAGGCGACCCGAGATGGCATTGATGCCCGCGATGACGATGGCCTCATCTCCAGGGGTGAGGCTGACGCTATAGCGCAGGTCGCCGCCACCTTCGGCGTCACTGAAATAGCCCGCCGTCTCAAGGGTCTGCGGGCCTGCCGTGACCACCAGATTTCGGGCACCAATACTGCCCACCGCAACCGGCGCGGAATTGTCCACGTACACCTGAAAGACCTGGGTCGCCATCGCCGCGGACGGATCCCTGGCGGTCACGGTGATCGTGCTACGCCCAGGGCTGACCGGAGTCAACGTCAACCGACCCGAGCTGGAATCGATGTCCGCGCTGACGATAGCCTCATTTCCGGAGTCGGCGCTATAGATTAAAGTATCCCCATCGGCATCACGGAAATAGGTCGACACCTCAAGGTTCTGCGGGCCTGCCACGACCGCCAGGTTCTGGTCATCGATAGCGCCCACCGCAACCGGCGCGGAATTGTTCAGGAACACCCGGAAGTCCCGGCGCACCCTCGCCCCGGATGGATCGCTGGCGGCCACGGTGATAATCGCGATTCCGCTGTCTTTATAAGTCACCGTCACACGGCCCGAAGCGGGATCAACCTCCGCGCTGACCAGGGCCTCATTTCCGGAGGTAACCTCATAGCGTAAAATATCTCCATCGGCGTCGCGGAAATAGGCCGACGCCTCCAGAGTCTGTGGGCCTGCTTCACGGCTTACCACCAAGTTGGTAGTGCTCGTCGAAACCGGTGCGGAATTGGCCACGACCACCCGAAAGCGCTGGGTCACCATCGCCCCGGACGAGCCGCTGGCGGTCACGCTGATGGTCGCGGCTCCACGGACAACCGGGGTCAGCGTCAAGCGCCCCGAGTCGGCATCGATGTCTGCGGTGACGATGGTGTCATTTTCGGAGTCGACGCTGTACCCTGCTAAAGCATCCCCATCGGCGTCACGGAAATAGGCCGACGTCCCAAAGGCCCGCCGGCCTGTCGCGAGCCTAAGCATTCGGTCATCGATAGTGCCCACCGCAACCAGCACGGAATTGGCCACGCTCACCTCAAAGACCTGGGTCGCCATCGCCGCGGACGGATCCCTGGCGGTCACGCTGATGGTCGTGTCTCCACGGCCAACCGGAGTCAGCGTCAACTGCCCCGAGTCGGCATCGATGTTCGCGCTGACGATGGTTTCATCTTCGGAGTCGACGCTGTAGCCTAAAGCATCCCCATCGGCGTCGCGGAAATAGGCCGCCGTCTCAAGGGAGTGCGCGCCTTGTTGACGGGTCAGCATCAAGTCATCGATACCGCCCACCGCAGTCGGCGCGGAATTGCCCACGCTCACCTGAAATACCTGGGTCACCATAGCCTCTGACAAATCCCTGACGGTCACGGTGACCTCCGCGGTTCCGATAGCAACAGGGGTTAGCATCAAGCGACCCGAGCTGGCATCGATGTCCGCGGTGACAATCCTTTCATCTTCAGGAGTGACCGTATAGATCAGGCTGTCGTTGCCGTCGGCATCCTGGAAATAGTCCGCCGTCTCAAGGGGCTGCGGGCCTGCCGCGACCGTCAGATTCTGCTCAGCAATACGGCCCAACAAAACCGGCGCAGAATTGCCCACGCTCACCTGAAAGACCTGGGTCGCCATCGCCGCGGACGGATCACTGGCGGTCACGCTGACCGCGGTGGTTCCGATAGCAGCAGGGGTTAGCGTCAACCGACCCGAGCTGGCGTCGATGCCCGCCATGACAATCATCTCATCTTCAGGGGTGACCGTGTAGGTCAGGCTGTCGTTGTCGTCGGCATCACGGAAATAGATCGCCGCCTCAAAGGTCTGCGGGCCTGCCGCGACCGCCAGATTGCGGGCACCGATACTGCTCACCGCAACCGGCGCGGAATTGTTCACAGTCACCTGAAAGTCTTGCATCACCATAGCCCCGAACCGGTCGCGGGCGGTCACGGTAAGGGTCGTGAACCCACGGCCAACGGGGGTCAACAGCAGGCGCCCCGAAGTGGAATCAATGCCCGCGATGACGATGGTCTCATCTCCAGGGGTGACGCTATAGCGCAGGCCGTCGTTATCCTCGGCGTCATTGAAATAGGCCGCCGTCTCAAGGGTCTGCGGGCCAGTCATGACCGTCAAGTTCTGGTCAGCGATAGGGCTAACCACAACCGGCGCGGAATTGCCCACGGCCACCTGAAAGACCTGGGTTGTCATACCGCCGAACGAATCGCTGGCGGTCACGGTGATCCTGCTACGCCCAGGGCTGACCGGAGTCAGCGTCAACTGCGCCGAGGGGGAATCGATGTCCGCGCTGACGACAGCCCCATTTCCGGAGTCGACGCTATAGATTAAAGTATCCCCATCGACATCACGGAAATAGGTCGCCACCTCAAGGTTCTGCGGGCCTGCCACGACCGTCAGGCTCTGGTCATCGATACCGCCCACCGCAACCGGCGCGGAATTGTTCAGGAACACCCGCAAGTTCCGGCGCACCATCGCCGCGGACGGATCCCTGGCGGTCACGGTGATAATCGCGTTTCCTCTGCCCTTAGAAGTCACAGTCACGCGGCCCGAGGCGGAATCGATGTCCGCAGTGACCAGAGCCTCATTTCCGGAGGCGACCTCATAGCGTAAAATATCTCCATCGGGGTCGCGGAAATAGACCGACGTCTCCAGAGTCTGTGGGCCTGCTTCACGGGTTATCATCAAGTCACGGGTACGACCGCCCGTCGCAACCGGCGCGGAATTGGTCACGACCACCTGGAAGCGCTGGGTCACCATCGCCCCGGACGAGCCGCTGGCGGTTACGCTGATGGTCGTGTCTCCACGGACAACCGGGGTCAGCGTCAACCGCCCCGAGTCGGCATCGATGTCCGCGCTGACGATGGTTTCATTTTCGGAGTCGACGCTGTACCCTAAAGCATCCCCATCGGCGTCACGGAAATAGGCTGACGTCCCAAAGGCCCGCGAGCCTGTCGCGAGCCTAAGCATTCGGTCAGCGATAGTGCCCACCGCAACCAGCACGGAATTGGCCACGCTCACCTCAAAGACCTGGGTCGCCATCGCCGCGGACGGATCCCTGGCGGTCACGCTGATGGTCGTGTCTCCACGGCCAACCGGAGTCAGCGTCAACTGCCCCGAGTCGGCATCGATGTTCGCGCTGACGATGCCCTCATCTTCGAGGGTGACGCTATAGCCCAGGTCGTCGTTATCCTCGGCGTCACTGAAATAAGCCGCCGTCCCGAGGGTTCGCGGGCCTTGTTCACGGGTCAGCACCACATCTTCGATACCGCCCACCGCAACCGGCGCGGCGTTATCCACGGTCACCTGAAAGACCTGGTTCGCCGTCGCCCCAAACGGATCACTGGCGGTCATGGTGATGGTCGTGCGTCCACGGCCAACCGCGAGCACGAACAGGTTCCGGGTGGTCGCGATATTATCTTCAACCATGACGACCCGCGCATCTCCAGAGCTGAAGCGATAGCTTAAAGAGTCGTCATCGGCATCACGGAAATAGGGTAACACCTCAACGAACCGGCCTCCTTGTTCACTGGTCAACACCAATTCATCCATAGCGCCCACCGCAACCGGCGCGGAATTGGCCACGCTCACCTGAAAGGTTTGCGTCGCCATCGCCGCGGACGGGTCGCTGGCGGTCACGCTGATGGTCGTGTCTCCACGGACAAGCGGAGTCAGCGTCAACTGACCCGAGTCGGCATCGATGCCCGCGCTGACGATGGTCTCATCTGCGGAAGCGACGCTGACGCTATAGTTTAAAGCATCCCCATCGACGTCACGGAAATAGGTCGCCGTCTCAAGGAGTTGCGCGCCTTGTTCACGGGTCAGCGTCAAATCAGCGATAGCGCCCATCGCAACCGGCGTGTTGTTGCTCACCTCCACCTGAAAGGTTTGCGTCGCCATAATCCCGGACGGATCGCTGGCGGTCACGCTGATGGTCGTTGATCCATGGCCAACGGGGGTCAAGCGCAGGCGACCCGAGCTGGCATCGATGCTTGCGATGACCACCGCCTCATCTGCGGAGGTGGCGTCATATGTTAAAGTATCCCCATCGGCGTCATGGAAATAGGCCACCGTCTCAAGGGACCGCGCGCCTGCTTCACGGCTCAGCATCAAATCAGCGATACTGCCCACCGCAACCGGCGTGGTGTTATCTACGGCCACCTGAAAGACCTGGGTCATCGTCGCCGCAGACGGATCGCTGGCGGTCACGCTGATGGTCGTGAACCCACGCGCAAGCGGGGTCAGCGTCAACCGCCCCGAGTCGGGATCAATGCCCGCGGTGACGATGCTCGCATCTGCGGAAGCGACGCTGACGCTATAGCTTAAATCATCCCCATCGACTTCACGGAAATGGGGCGCCGTCTCAAGGGAGTGCGGGCCTCCTTCACGGGTCAGCGCCAAATCATCGATACGGCCCACCGCAACCGGTGCGGAATTGCCCACGGTTACCTGAAACACTTGCGTCGCCCCATCCCTGGTCTGGAAATGTTCTTGGGCGGTCACGCTGACCTGGGTGGTGCCGATGGCAATCGGGGTCAGCGTCAAGCGACCCGAGGCACCGAGGGCCACGGTGACGATGTCGTCATTTCCGGAGGTGGCGTCATAGATTAAAACATCCCCATCGACATCACGAAAATAGGCCGACGTTCCAAAGGTCTGCGGGCCTGCCGCGACCGTAAGGCTGCGGTCCTCAATACTACCCACCCTGACCGGCACGGCATTGTCCACGCGTACCGAAAAGGATTGTGTCGCTGTAGCCCCAAGGGGATCGCCGACGGTCACGGTGACCTCGCTGAATCCGATAGCAATCGGGGTCAGCGTCAACCGGCCCGAGATGGGATCGATGTCCGCGCTGACCCCGTTGGGGATGTCCATGCCGACCCCGGGGCCCTCGGAGATGACCGCGTAGCGCAGGCTGGCTTTGTCGTCGGCATCATTGAAATAGGTCGCCATCTCAAGGGTTCGCGTGCGCTCTTCACGGGTCAGGATCATGGAGTCGACAGTGCCCACCGCAACCGGCGCGGAATTTGTCACGGTCACCTCAAAGACCTGGGTCACCGTAGCATCGAACATATCTCTGGCGGTCACGGTGATCTGGGCGGTTCCGACAGCAATCGGGGTCAGCGTAAAACGCCCCATAACGAAATCGATGACATTTACCCTGGCGACGGCCCTGTTGCTGGAGACAGGTGTGTGGAACAGGCCGGTGTTTTCGAAATCGCGGAAATAATTTGCCACCCGAAGCATCCTCGGGCCTGCCGCGACCGTAGTACGCTGGTCAGGAATACGGTTCACCGCAACCGGTGGGGAATTGACTACGGTCACCCGAATGAGTTGCGTCACCATAGCCCCGGACGGATCGCGGGCGGTCACAGTGATCGCCGTGTCCTGACGGAACATAGGGGTCAGCGTCAACCGCCCCGAAATAGCATCGATGCTCGCAGTGACCACCCCCTCATCGTCAGAAGCAACCATGTAGCGCAGGCTGTCGTTGCCATCGACATCACGGAAATAGGCCGCCACCTCAAGGGTCTGCGCGCCTGTGGCGAGCATAAGGAACTGGTCATCGATACGGCCCACCCTGACCGGCACGGAATTGGCCACGCTCACCTGAAAGGCCTGGGTCACCATCGCCCCGGCCGGATCCCTGGCGGTCACGCTGATCTCGGCGGTTCCGATAGCAACCAGAGTCAGCGTCAACTGCCCCGAAATGGGATCGATGTTCGCGGTGACGGCCCCCTCATCGTCAGAAGCAACCGTATAGCCCAGGCTGTCGTTGCCATCGGCATCAGCGAAATAGCCTGCGGTCTCAAGAGGCCGCGCGCCTTGTGTGCGGGTGCGCGTCAAATCAGCGATACTGCCCACGGTAAACGGCGCAGAATTGCCCACGGCCACCTCAAAGACCTGGGTCGCCGTCGCCCCGAACGGATCACTGGCGGTCACGCTGATCTCGGCGCTTCCGATAGCCACCGGAGTCAGCGTCAACTGCCCCGAGGCGGCATCGATGGCCACAGTGACGGCGGCCTCATCTTCGGGGATGACCGTATAGCGCAGGTCGCTGTCGGCATCGCTGAAATAGGCCGCCGTCTCAAGGGTTCGCACGCCGCCTTCACGGGTCAGCGCCAAATCAGCGATACTGTTCACCGCAATCGGCGTGGCGTTATCCACGGCCACCTGGAAGACCTGGGTCGGCATAGCCGCGGATGAATCACTGGCGGTGGCGGTAACGGTGATGGTCGTAACCCCACGCTCAATCGGGGTCAGCGTCAACTGCCCCGAGGCGGGATCGATGTCGGCGCTGACGATGGTGTCATCTTCGGAGTCGACGCCGTACCCTAAAGCATCCCCATCGGCGTCACGGAAATAGGTCGCCGTCCCAATAATCCCCGCGCCTGTTTCACGGACCAGCGTCAAGTTATCGATACTGCCCACCGCAACCGGCGCGGAATTGACCACGGCCACCTCAAAGACCTGCATCACCGTAGCCCCAGGCCCGAACTGTTCACTGGCGGTCACAGTAACCTGGGTGGTTCCGATGGCAATCGGGGTCAGCGTCAACTGGCCCGAAGCGGGATCAATGCTGGTAGTGACCACGCTCTCACCTCCGGAGGTGACGCTATACCTTAAATCATTGCTATCGGCGTCACGGAAATAGTCCGCTGCTTGAAGGGTTCGCGCGCCCTCTTCACGGGTCAGCATCAAGGCATCGATACTGCCCACCGTAGTCGGCGCGGAATTGTTCACAGTCACCTGAAAGGCCTGCATCACCATAGCCCCGGATCGGTCGCGGGCGGTCACGCTGACGGTCGTCAGTCCACGGCCAATCGGAGTCAGCGTCAACTGCCCCGAGCTGGGAACGATGTCCGCGGTGACGATGGTTTCATTTTCGGAGGTGACCGTATAGCGCAGGTCGTTGTCGCCGTCGGCATCATTGAAATAGGCCGCCGCCTCAAGGGTTTGCGCGCCCGCTTCACGGGTCACTACCAAGTCATCGATACGCCCCATCGCAAGCGGCGCGGTGTTATCCACGCGCACCTGAAAGACCTGGCTCATCATCGCCCCGGACGGGTCGCGGGCGGTCACGGTGATCTCCGCGCTGCCGATAACAACCGCGGTCAGCGTCAAGCGCCCCGAGTCGGGAACAATGTCCGCGCTGACGATGGTTTCATTTGCGGAGGCGACGCTATAATTTAGATCATCCCCATCGGCGTCACGGAAATGGGGCGACGCCTCAATAATCCGCTGGCCTTGTCCACGGGTCAGCACCAAATCTGCGATACGGCCCACCGCAACCGGTGCGGCGTTACTCACGATAACCTGAAATCGTTGCGTCACCGCCGCAAACCGATCGCTGGCGGTCACGCTAATCTCCGCGCTTCCGATAGCAACCGGGGTCAGCGTCAACTGCCCCGAGATGGGATCAATACCCGCGCTGACCTCGGCCCCATCGGAGATGACCGCGTAGCGCAGGCTGGCTTTGCCGTCAGCATCATCGAAATAGTCCGCCGTCTCAAGGGTTCGCGCGCGCGCTTCACGGGTCAGCGTCAAGTCAGCAATACTGTCCACCGCAACCGGCGCGGAATTGTTCACGGTCACCTGAAATACCTGGGTCGCCGTGGTCTCCACCGCATCGGTGGCGGTCACGGTAATCTCCGCGGTTCCGATAGCAACCGGAGTCAGCGTCAACTGGCCCGAGCTGGAATCGATGTCGGTGGTGACGATGGCCTCATTTTCGGGGGTGACCGTATAGCGCAAGGTGGCGTTGACATCGGCGTCACGGAAACGATCCGCCGTCTCAATGACCCGCGGGCCTGCCGCGAGGGTAAGGCGCTGGTCATCGATACGGCCCACCGCAACCGGCACAGAATTGCCCAGGAAAACCCGTACATTCTGGCGCGCCGTCGCCCCGGACGGATCGGTGACGATCACGGAGCCCTCTATGCTTCCGCTGCCAAAAAGACCCACAGTCAGACGGCCCGAGACGGAATCGATGTCCGCAGCAATCAAAAATGAGCGGATACTATAGGTTAAAGCATCCCCATCGGCATCACGGAAATAGGCCGCTGTGTCGATAGTCCGCGGGCCTTCTTCACGGATCACCACCAGGTCATCGATACGCCCCACCGCAACGGGTGCGGAATTGGCCACGCGCGCCTGAAAGACCTGGGTCACCATCGCCCCGACCGGATCGCTGGCGGTCACGGTGATCTCCGCGCCTCCGATAACAACCGGAGTCAGCGTCAACTGCCCGGAAATGGGATCGATGTTCGCGGTGACGATGGTGTCATCTTCGGAGTCGACGCTGTACCCTAAAGCATCCCCATCGGCATCACTGAAATAGTCCGCCGCCTCTAGGGTTCGCGCGCCCTCTTCACGGGTCAGCGTCAAATCATCGATACTGCCCACCGTAAACGGCGCAGAATTGCCCACGGCGGCCTGAAAGACCTGGGTCGCCGTCGCCCCGAACGGATCACTGGCGGTCACGCTGATCTCGGCGCTTCCGATAGCCACCGGAGTCAGCGTCAACTGACCCGAGGCGGCATCGATGGCCGCAGTGACGATGGCCCCATCTTCGGGGCTGACCGCATAGCGCAGGTCGCTGTCGCCGTCGGCATCGCTGAAATAGGCCGCCGTCTCAAGGGTTCGCGCGCCGCCTTCACGGGTCAGCGTCAAATCAGCGATATTGCCCATCGTAACCGGCGCGGTGTTATCCACGGCCACTTGAAAAACCTGGGTTACCATAGCCGCGGACGGATCACTGGCGGTCACGCTGATGGTCGTGACCCCACGGCCAACCGGAGTCAACATCAACTGCCCCGAGGCGGGATCGATGTCGGCGCTGACGATGGTGTCATCTTCGGAGTCGACGCCGTACCCTAAAGCATCCCCATCGGCGTCACGGAAATAGGCCGCCGTCTCAATAATCCGCTCGCCTGTTTGGACCAGCGTCAAGTTATCGATACTGTTCACCGCAACCGGCGCGGAATTGCCCACCACCACCCGCAAGGTTTGCGTCGCCATAGCCGCGGACGGATCACTGGCGGTCACGCTGATGGTCGTGAACCCACGGCCAATCGGAGTCACCGTCAACTGTCCCGAGAGGGGATCAATGTCGGCGGTGACGATGGTCTCCTGCTCGGAGGTGACGCTATACCTTAAAATATCCTCATCGGCGTCACGAAAATAGGCCGCTGCTTGAAGGGTTCCCGCGCCCGCTTCACGGGTCAGCGTCAAGTCATCGATATTGCCCAGCGTAGCCGGCGCGGAATTGACCACGCTCACCTGAAAGACCTGGGTTGCCATACCCCCGAACGGATCGCGGGCGGTCACGCTGACCGCGACGGTTCCCACAGCAACCGGAGTCACTATCAACTGGCCCGAGCCGGCATCGATGCGCGCGGTGACGGTCGCCCCATCTTCAAGCGTAACCACATAGCCCAGGCTGTCGTTGGCGTCGGCATCACTGAAATAGGCCGCCGTCTCAAGGGTTCGCGCGCCCGCTTCACGGGTCAGCGTCAATTCAGCAATACTGCCCATCGCAAGCGGCGCGGAATTGACCACGCTCACCTGAAAGACCTGGGTCATCATCGCCCCGGACGGGTCGCGGGCGGTCACGGTGATCGTACTGCGTCCCCTGAAAATGCCAAGGGCCACTCTCAGGCGACCCGAGGTATTGATGGTTGCGGTGACGATGGTTTCATCCCCGGAGGCGACGCTATAACTTAAATCATCCCCATCGGCGTCACGGAAATGGGGCGACACCTCAATAATCCGCTGGCCTGCTCCACGGGTCAGCACCACATCTTCGATACGGCCCACCGCAGCCGGTGCGGCGTTACTCACGATAACCCGAAATCCCTGGGTCACCGCCGCAAACCGATCGCTGGCGATCACGCTAAGCTCCGCGCTTCCGATAGCAACCGGGGTCAGCGTCAAGCGGCCCGAGGTGGCATCGATACCCGCAGTGACGATGCTTTCATTTCCGGGGATGAGCGTATAGCGCAGCTCGTTGTCGCCGTCGGCATCATCGAAATAGTCCGCCATCTCAAGGGTCTGCGGGCCTTCTCGGGTCAGCGTCAGGTCAGCAATACTGCCCACCGCAACCGGCTCGGAATTGTTCACGGTCACCTGAAACACCTGGGTCGCCGTGGTCTCCACCGCATCGGTGGCGGTCACGGTAATCTCCGTGGTTCCGATAGCAACCGGGGTCAGCGTCAACTGGCCCGAAGTGGAATCGATGTCGGTGGTGACGATGGCCTCATTTTCGGGGGTGACCGTATAGCGCAAGGTGGCGCCGATATCGGCGTCACGGAAACGATCCGCCGTCTCAATGACCTGCGGGCCTGCTGCGAGGGTAAGGCGCTGGTCATCGATACGGCCCACCGCAACCGGCGCAGAATTGCCCAGAAAAACCCGTATATTCTGGCGCGCCGTCGCCCCAGACGGATCGGTGACGGTCACGGAGATCTCTGTATCTCCGCTGCCAAAAAGCCCCACAGTCAGACTGCCCGAGGCGGAATCGATTGCCACAGGAATGAAAAATGAGCTGACACTATAGGTTAAAACATCCCCATCGGCATCACGGAAATAGGCCGCTGTCTCGATACTCCGCGGGCCTTGTTCACGGGTCACTATCAAGTCATCGATACGCCCCACCGCAACGGGTGCGGAATTGACCACGCGCGCCTGAAAGGTCTGGGTCACCATCGCTCCGGCCGGATCCCTGGCGGTCACGGTGATCTCCGCGCTTCCGATAACAACCGGAGTGAGCGTCAACTGACCGGAAATGGGATCGATGCTCGCAGCGACGATGGTTTCATCTTCGGAGTCGACGCTGTACCCTAAAGCATCCCCATCGGCATCACTGAAATAGCCCGCCGCCTCAAGGGTTCGCGCGCCCTCTTCACGGGTCAGCGTCAAATCATCGATACTGCCCACCACAACCGGCGGGGCGTTGGTCTCTTGGGCAATAACACCCGTTACCAGCGGGATCAGGCAAAGGATAAGCGCAATTACTCTGGTTGAATGAACACGCATCTTTTTGAATGGGTAACCAAATAGGTAACCGAATGGATAACTGAATGAGCAACTGAGCGACGCAATTTGGATGCCCTGCCCGAGGATTATGAAGAGTTTACTAAACAGGGCGCATCAAAGCCACCAGCAGCGTTAACCACAGGCGGCGACAAAAAGCATGAGAATGAGACTGGGACTGAGACCGAGACTGAGGCCGAGACTGAGCGAACTCGCTTTTTTTTATTCCCCTGCCATCCGCTCCACCCGGGCGGCACAGAACTTGAACTCGGGGATTTTGCCGACCGGATCCAGCGCCGGGTTGGTGAGGGTGTTGGCGGCGGCTTCGGCGTAGCAGAATGGCCGTCGATGTAGGACACCCTCACGCTGATCTGCTTGCCGACCCCGTCCGGGGTCAGGTCGTAGGTCTTATCGGTGGTGCTGTTGGCCTAATTGGTGAAAGCACACTACCCCTGCCTCCTGAACGCCCTGTGTGGCCCTGTGGCCTGAAAATCGGGGTGCGGATAGAAGAAATTAGCCGGGGTTGAAATTGCGTTCATATCTGTACTCGTGCCGATGGCTGTGTATGGGTTTGTGATTGGGCTCGTGGCGGTGCCTGCCTGCCAGACCTAACACCACCCGCCGCAGAACGTGGAAAATCATAAATCAGTTATTTTTTGGGGTCAAATGGTTGTGGGGTGGTAAGCGAGAAGTAAGCCAATGCCTGGAATTCGCAGTGCGGCGGCGCTTTATGGCGAAGCAAAAAGTCTGCCTCTCTACGGCCCTGCCATGGTATCTTTCATTTTAGACAATCAGCTCAGTTACTTGCTCAATCTCACTGGCTGAACTTTCATCTTTGCCGCGACGAGTATAATGAAATGAGGAGAATAAAAATGACCTATAAGAGATTCCTGACCTGCGCAGGTATATTACTTGCCGGGCTGTTAATGAGTATTCAGTTCGTGTCGGCCCAAGTGGTGGAGCCAGATGAGCACGGTTTCATGATTGCAACACCAGACCAGCTAGCACCAGAGGATGGAAGCATAACTACTGTCCTATATGGTGATCCGAATAAATCGGGTATTTACGTTATTCAGATAAGCTGGCCTCCTGGTCGCGGCAGCCGGCCTCACTATCATAATCAGGCCCGCTATATCAATGTATTGAAAGGCACCTGGTATGTACACACTGGGCCCGAGTCCGATGTGTATAACCCAGATGGCATGACCGCCGTTGAGGCCGGCACCTTCATTTACGAGCCACCGAACGGTCATCACTATGACATGGCGAAAGATGAAGAAGTTGTGGTCCAGATATTTGGTATGGGACCAGTAGTCACTACGTCGATTCCGCAGTAATTCGTATTTCTGGTTTAAACATCCATGCAGAAAACGAAAGGCATTATGGGCGTTTACTATCAAAAGTAGTGAAACGTCCCATCGCCTCAGGCTTCAGATGGTTGCTTATTCTTGTCGTTACTTAATCTTTAGCCAAGCTGCTTCTTTCCGATCATCGCTGCTACAGTCTATACTCCATTGAATTTCATAATAAATTCCATTGGTGAACAGTTGGTGGCCTCTGCATGGAATCAGAATATGCTTGTGCTAACACTGAAGAATCGCCACGGCAGGAAAGTTAACTACCCGGGCCCTTAGATAACATCACTGCGGCTGATTTCATAGGTGATGCCGCCAATACTCTTGCCAAGAGAACCACGCTGAGAGCTAAAGTAGAGTCGTTGATAGCCTGGATCGAAAGCAGGACCGGTAATCTCTGAGCTATCGTGACCGACCACTTGCAGTAACGGAGCCACCCTATTGTCTGGGGTCAGAATGACTATCTGCATGTCGCCGCCGTCTTCAGCAACAAGCACATCACCTGTGGCAGTAATCACCACATTATCCACCCCCTTCAATATGGGGTTCGCGTGAGTCTCTATATCATAGATCACATCGAGCTGCTGACTGCGGTTGTCGTAGGCCCAAACGCGATTGTCATGCTTGGTGGTAAAATAGGTTTTGCCTGCATAGATGGCAATGCCTTCACCGCCTCTAAATACAGCAAAATTCGGAACCTGTTCTCTTGTGGCCAAATCCTTCGCCAAAGGATCTGGCACGGATACCCATTCAATAAATGTGTTGCTGTTTCTTTCCGTTAAGGTGGCGATTTCAAGTTGCCCACTACTGAGATCTGGCAGAGGATGTTCCGGCCGGAAACGGTAGAAGCCCCCCGCAGGCAAATCTTCGGTTAGATAGAGACACTGGTTCGCAACATCCACTGCCACGGCTTCGTGTGTGAAGGTTCCTAACGCGGGTCTTACCACCCCGGGCTTGATACCCATCGGATCACACTCATAAACTTGCCCGTGAGAAAACTCCTCACAAGAGAGCCATGTACCCCAAGGGGTCGGCCCGCCCGCGCAGTTAATCGAAGTATTTTTGAGGATTTGGTAAGTGTCTACTATGTCGCCTTTCGCGTTAAAACGAATGGCACCAACACCACCACCAAAGCTGCGCTGCTCGCTATTGGAGACATATACCCAGCCATCATCTTCCGTGGCGAATGTCGCCGCGCCATCCGGTGCAGCGTGCCAGCTATATCCAGACAGACCCGCAGGCGCTTCTCCTGAACGTGCCACAATTCTCGATTTGTATCCGGGTGGAAGCCTTACCCCGTTTTCATCGGCGGCCAGTAAATCACCCACATTGGCTAGAGAGAAAAAAGGGGCTGTCTCGGCGCCTCCTGCTGCAACCGCCTGCTGGAAACGCAACAAACCACCCGCTGCAAACAATCCAGCTCCAGCAAGGCCCATTTGCAGGAAATTACGACGATCTATCTGTAGTTTGTTCATGGTCATAGTCTACACCGTGTCTGTTGCAATTTCTTGACAAATAGCAGTCTCTGGGAAACACGTACTTCTAATCAACGACCCAGGTATAGCCACTATGCAGTAATTCTTGCAGAGAACCCCTGGCCGCGCGTGCCGAGATTAGCTGCTGCTGTGATTCATCCACGTAAGATGGTTTATCTTCTCGATACAGCACACCCACTGCTACGGGAAATTGCGGGTTCTTCATAGTGGCTAGCATGGTAGCTAATACTTTATTGGTTTCATCATGCAAGAGGACATCATTACTACTGGAATCCACAAGTTCCAGTGCCAATGTCTGGCGATTCAAACGAATCCCTTTCTCCCGCTCTTTACCGAAGACCACAGGTTTGCCGTGTTCTAGTTCTACCTTGAAATCTGCCGCTATTTTCTTGTCTTTGACCTGCTCAAAAACACCATCATTGTAGATAGGACAATTCTGCAATATCTCAATGAAAGAAGCACCTTTGTGCCCGTGACCTCGCGCCACAACCGCCGCGAGGTGTTTCGCTTCGGTGTCTATGGTGCGAGCTATAAAGGTTCCTCCTGATCCTGTCGCCACTTCGCAGGGGGACAATGGAAGATCTATAGACCCTTCGGGTGATGACGGAGAAAGCGTTCTTGTTTGGGAAGTTGGCGAATACTGCCCTTTGGTGAGTCCGTATATCTCATTATTAAACAGTAAAATCTGTAAATCCACGTTGCGTCTTAATACATGCAGCATGTGGTTACCACCAATACTGAAGCCGTCACCGTCTCCGGTAATAACCCAAACGTCCAGCTCAGGATTAGCCAACTTAACACCGGTGGCAATTGCGGGAGCACGCCCGTGAATGGTATGGAAACCAAATGTGTTCATGTAATAAGGGAAACGCGAAGAACAACCAATGCCCGAAATGAACACCTGATTTTCTTTAGGCTGTTCAAATTCTGGCATCAATTTTTGAATAGTTTTCAAAATGGCATAATCGCCACAACCAGGACACCAACGCACCTCCTGATCTGAGGCGTAGTCCTTAATGGTTAGCTTAGGCAATGCTTGATTCATGAATTGCTCCCCAACTCTGCCAGCTTCTTGTGAATGGCTGCGAGTATTTCGCCAATCTTAAAAGGTTGGCCGGCAACTTTGTTCAACGCTTCGGCGTCAATTAAATACTCCGAGCGAATAAGCTGCACGAGTTGACCCGTGTTCATTTCCGGCACCAGTATGGAATCGAAATCATTTAACAGACCCCCCAGATTTCCAGGCAATGGTGATAAATAACGTAGCTGTATATGAGACACACCCAGGCCTTCTGTGCGTGCTCTCTTTACCGCCTGATGGATAGCACCGAAAGTAGAACCCCAACCAACTACCGCCAGCCTTCCAGAGTTGTCACCCAGGCAAACTTCCTGTAGTGGAATATCATTAGCGATTCCCGCTATCTTGGCCTGACGCAGGTCGGTCATCTGTTGATGGTTTGCGGGATCGTAGGATATATCACCTGTATCGAAACTGCTTTCGATGCCACCAATCCTGTGCTCCAATCCTGCCGTGCCTGGTTTAGCCCAAACTCGCGCCAAGGTGTCTTCGTTTCTCAAAGAAGGCTTGAATCCCTCCGCATTACTGTGATGATCCACGGGAAATGGTTTAAGCGAGGCGATATTCGGTATTTTCCAGGGCTCAGCCGCATTCGCCAGATAGCCATCTGAAAGCAGCATTACCGGCGTCATGTATTTTGTTGCCAGGCGAATCGCTTCAATTGCCACATCGAAACAATCAATCGGTGTAGACGACGCAATAACAGGCATAGGTGTATCACCGTGCCGCCCATACAAAGCCATATTTAGATCTGATTGCTCTGTCTTTGTAGGCAAGCCGGTTGATGGCCCTCCTCGCTGTGTATTCACTATCACCAGCGGCAGTTCAGTTGCAGCGGCCAAAGCAATGCCTTCCGATTTTAACGCAATACCAGGACCTGCACTGGAAGTGACCCCCAGAGAACCTGCAAAGGAAGCGCCTATGGCAGCACATACCGCGGCGATTTCATCTTCTGCCTGAAAGGTGTTGATATTAAATTCACGGCGATTAACCAACTCATGTAACAAATTTGAAGCGGGTGTTATCGGATAGGAGGCAAACAATAGATCGATGTTTGCTAATTCGGAGCCGGCGATTAACCCCCAGGCCAAGGCATTGGTTCCAGTCATATTACGATAGGTGCCAGGTGAGACTCTGGCACGCGGAACTTTATAAACATGAATGCCTGCCGGCAGCTCAGCGGTTTCGCCATAGGCGTGACCAGCATTCAGGGCTGCTATGTTAGCATTTGCTATGTTCGGCTTATTGGCGAATTTTTCTTTCAGGCTTTCAATTGTCGCCGCGCGATCACGATCGAATAACCACAGCACTAAACCCAGGGTCCACATATTCTTGCTGCGCAGCCCAGCCTTATGCCCGAGATTAAATTCCTCAACGGCGGCTAAGACCTGCCTGGAAATATCAATATCCAATACGCGAAACCTGTGCAGAGATCCATCGTCCAGTGGGTTTCCCTGATATTTGGCTTTAGCCAGGTTCTTGGCCGTGAATGCACCGCTGTCTACAATAAGCAAACCACCTTCCACTAAATTAGAAATATTGGTTATCAGTGCGGCTGGATTCATGGCCACCAAAACATCAAGCGCATCCCCAGCGGTTGTTACATCCTCAGCACCAAAATAAATCTGGAATGCAGAGACACCAAAGGTGGCACCCACAGGCGCACGAATCTCCGCAGGAAAATCTGGAAATGTTGAGAGATCATTACCGTAGAGTGCTGTTGCCTGGGTAAAATTCGAACCAGTGAGCTGCATCCCATCGCCAGAATCTCCAGCAAAACGCACTACGACATCAACCACCTCTTTTTCATCGAGGTGGTGTTCATCCAGATTTTCTTCTGCTAGTTCCATGCTCGATCTCTGACCTTTAAGCTGTATAAGGCGAAATTGATTTGAGGGCTATTGGGCTGCAGTCACGACCATTGCGCGGTGGCTGTCGACTCGCTAAAAACGAGGCAGGATTCTAACAGATTAGTAAAAGCGGGTCTTACAAATTGATGCGAGATGAACCTGCCCGCCAAACTTATTGCTTGATAAACTTTCTCACAATCATGCCATCACCACCTTCACCACCGGTGACTTCGCCGGTATACACATTGCCCTCGGCATCCACCACCACACCTTCAGGCTCTGAGCCTGCGATGAAGCCCATCACGCTACCGTCTTCAGCGCTGCCGTAGGTTACGCCGCGTTTGCTCTGATAATCAGCCACATAAAGGACATCATTCTGATCGATAAACATACCACTTGGCCAACCGAACTGATCCCACTCGCTTAGATAAGTGCCCTCTTGATCAAAAATTTGAATGCGATGATTAGATCGATCTCCTACGAGAACGCGACCTCTTCGGTCTATGACTATAGTATGAGGGAGATCAAATTTTCCCGGGTCGGTTCCCTTACCACCCCACTCCATTAAATACCGTCCTTCCTTGCTGAATTTAACGATACGGTTATTCCAATGACCATCAGCGACAAAGATATCGCCGTTGGCAGCCACTGCTGAATCTGCCGGCCCATCGAAAGTATTTGGCAGTGTGCCGCTAAAGCCGCGAGTTCCAAGTCGGAGCAACACATTTCCTTCGGTATCAAATTTAGTGACGGTGTGACCGCGCTGGCGATTATAGTCCGTAGCCCAAAGCGAACCATCTGGCGCCGCCCGGAAGCCATGGGGCGTGGCAATCCAATTACTGCCGAAGGTATCAATCAATTTACCACTGGCATCAAACTTCAGTACCGGAGGCTCTGCGCGATGAAACGCATAAATATAGCCGTCCTTGTCGATCGTCACATTAGGCACCTGCCCCCACTCTATACCATCGGGCAGAGGCTGTGGCCAATCAGGGTCTAGTACATATTCCTGCCCTTGACTGGCTGCGGCCAAAAACCAGCTAGTCAATAGCAAAATCGAAGCAAAGAACTTCTTGCCTGGTTCTCGTTTAGTGGTCATGGGAATCATCCTTCTTAATTTTGGTAGCTTTTTATGCTGTATGAGCCGGACAGTGGTTCTGCCATGAATACTTAAGCTTACACGGTATTGGAGGTGAATCAACTTTCTACAACGCACTGTCTACATGCAACAAATTTAAGCAAATCGAAATGACTGACGAAGAATGGATGTTAGCAGTGTACACTGGGAACAAATCGGCCTGGCAGATACAGGTGAACCACCCCAGGGTACTGATCAATGAGTTCCAATGCAGCGACAAAATTCAAGCCAGGAACATACCGCCACTTCAAAGGCAATCTTTATGAAGTGATAGAACTCGCCCACCACAGTGAAACGCAAGAACCGATGGTGGTCTATAGGGCGCTATACGGCGAGCAGAGTCTTTGGGTAAGACCTTTGGCTATGTTTTTTGAAACCATCGAACGCGATGGTAAAGCCCTCAAACGCTTTGAGTATATTGAGGATGATGCAAGCTAAAAAATTGAAGAAACTATCCCCAGTTCAGTGCGACTGCCTGTTAACAACCTGGAGATCAACCTGCGGTGCATTTAAGCAACCACAATTTTGATATTATCAACCTTAGGTTTGTTGATCCATTGAATTCAGTAAACCTCATCTTACATTGGCTGACAATGCAGGTTGGGGGTTGGCTATGGTAACTGCGTAACTGGTTGATATTTTGTCATAGCAAGAGCGAGACATACTGTTTGAACAGCGCCAATATGATAGTCATTTCAGATGATTTTCCGGTCTCAACCGAAAGTATTGTGAAGCTCTTTAATACAGACTTGTTCAATTGAGCATTCGGCAGTCTCTTTAGGACTCACAAGATACCAAGGCCTGATCTTGAGAGAATGCCTATACCAGTGGAGTTTTTGCAGCAAAAAGAAGATTTCTCTAATGAGGAACTCCTGGAATATTATGAGATAGAGTAAAGGCAACCAATGGAGCTTTCAGAACTAAAGGATAGAATTAAAGATCAACCAACAATTTGGAATAGACGGACAAGGGGCAATCCCGTTATTCTGCAAACACTGTGAATACAAGTCATCTTAATCGGGAGCATCATGAAGCAATCACAACTATTAGGCCTCTTCGCTGTAACCAGCACACTGCTAATCAGCTGCGGCGAAGATTCTGTCACCACAACAGGACCAGACACAACTGAGATCGAGGCGATCCTGCATAAACATATCGCTGTGTTGGCATCCGACGAATTCGAAGGTCGCGCTCCAGCAACTCCAGGTGAAGAAAAAACCATCAACTATCTACAGACAGAATTTGAAAATCTGGGAGTCGGCCCAGGAAATGGTGATTCCTATTTCCAGAGCGTTTCCGTAACCGAGATCACTACAGCAAGCGATGCGGTTTTAACGCTTAAGGGAAGCGATTACGAAGCACAGTTGAACTATGCCACGCAGATGATAGTAGGTAGCCAACAACAAATATCCGCTGTTGCCGTTTTCGACAGCGACATTATTTTCGTTGGCTACGGGGTTGTGGCTCCTGAACGAAACTGGAACGACTATGCTGGCATCGATGTGGAAGGCAAGACAGTTGTGATTCTTGTGAATGATCCCGGTTATGCCACGCAGAACCCTGAACTCTTTAATGGTAATGCAATGACCTACTACGGCCGCTGGACTTACAAGTACGAAGAAGCAGCAAGACAAGGCGCAGCCGCCGCATTAATCGTGCATGAAACAGGCCCCGCCGGTTATGGCTGGGAAGTTGTAAGCGGTAGCTGGTCAGGCCCGCAGATTGGCTTGCAGGCAGCTAACTTGAATTTGGATAAGAATGAAATTGAAGGCTGGTTAACACTGGACTCAGCCGAAGCCCTGTTTGCTGGAGCCGGCCTCGACTATCAGGAATTGAAAGCCGCTGCCGCTCGGCGCGGGTTTACCGCCGTTCCCCTGGCCGACATCAAGGCTTCGGTTGGCATTAGAAATTCAGTTCGAACTTCGGCGTCACAGAACGTCGTTGCCATGATCCCCGGCGCAGAGAGAGCAGAAGAAACAATTATCTACACAGCACATTGGGATCATCTGGGTGTAAATCCCGAGCTACCTGGTGACAACATCTACAACGGCGCAGCCGATAATGCTACTGGCACTGCCGCATTGCTAGCACTTGCGCGCCTGCATTCGGAGCAAGGCGCTGCACCCCGCAGTATTGTCTTCATTGCGGTTACCGCGGAAGAATCGGGCCTGCTGGGATCGCGTTGGTACGCTGAACATCCAATATTCCCATTGGAGAAAACTGTGGCCAACATAAATATCGACGTGCTCAATACCAATGGCCCTATGAAGGATGTGGTAGTGGTGGGCAACGGCAGCAGCGAGTTGGAAAACTACCTGGAAGAAGCGGCTTCGGCTCAGGGTCGATATCTAACGGTCGAGCCCACACCTGAACGTGGCTACTATTATCGCTCTGATCATTTTAACTTTGCCAAAGCTGGCGTTCCGGCACTGTACGCGGAATCTGGCGAAGACAGTGTAGAATTTGGCAAAGAATGGGGAGCACAACAGGCCCAGGACTATACAGATAACCGCTACCATGCACCTTCCGATGAATACAATCCCGAGTGGAATTTGGCGGGGGCCGGGCAAGACATTTATTTGTATTTTGACATCGCCAACAAACTCAGTCGGGAGTCGAGCTTTCCAAACTGGTTTGAAGGAAATGAATTCAAGGGCATTCGCGATGCCTCGCAAAGCGCGAGGCGATAAGCAAATCCTGGGAGTCTTTCGGACTTGACCGTTGGTAGCGAGGGGAAGCAGAAATTAGTCAGTTTTTGCCGCCATGAGGCGTCTAAGGAAATTGACCGTGAAAAATGACTGATTAATGCTTTTCCGCGTAGAGCAGTGTTAGCCGACAGGCTAGTCTCTGGCCCACTGGAACAGACCAGGGCCGTGGCGTTGACTACGGCTGCCATAGTTATTATTCTCCCTGTAAATCAAAAGAGCCCGGCGATGCCGAACCACAGGAGAGAGAAATGAGCATCAAACGATGGCTAACAGCCGCCGTAGCGGTTACTCTGGGGGCTGCGCTGGTAGTTGTCCCCGTTCTGGCTCATCATTCAAGCACACCTTTTTACGATCCCGAAAGACGTGTAGAAATTGAAGGCGTTGTGACTCGGTTCGTATTCAGAAATCCCCATGCTTTTCTGTTCCTCAATGTTGAAGATGAAGCTGGAGCAACCATCGAATGGCAAATCGAACTGGGCGCTCCTGTTGGGCTTAGACGCACCGGCTGGACTCCAGACTCATTGCCTCTGGGCATGCTGGTGAAAGCGTCGGGTCAACCTTCCCGTGCTGAAGGGTCTACCGGTTTGTGCTGTGTACGCATGACTCGAATTGATGGCAGTCCTATTCTCGCAGGTGGCCGCGTCGAACAACGCACACAGCCTCCTGGGTAGTTTCATTGGAACTATCGAAATTTGGCAATCTCCATACCTCGATTAAGTCCACTGGCCTGGTCGTTGCACTGATTTAAAATAGAAAGCGTAGTCAACGAGAATTGAAGGCGAGAGAATCCATGAAAGCAACACAATTCAGGAAGGCCATGAAAGCGAAATCGGTTTGCGCGGTAATATTTTCAGCGGCGATGAGCTATTCAGTGCCATCGCTAAACGCACAATCAATCGACAGCCACATTCCTGATCTCGCTGGAACCTGGAATGGCGGCTTCAGTGCCAGACCAGTAAACAGTGAGACCGTGCCCTGGGGAGAAGACAATTTTCCGATGCTGAATGAACGCGCCCTGGCTTACCAACAAGTGTGGGAAGAGACCATGGCACCCAAGTACGACTGTCAACCAGCGTCTTCACCCGCCATTCAATACGACCCTTATCATATGGAAGTTGTGCAGTGGCCAGACCGTGTCTTGTTCAGATATGAAAAAGACGACCAACTAAGGACAATCTGGCTAGATGGTCGCCAACCAAAATCGACCGACTTTAGTATTCAGGGTTTCTCTACAGGCCACTATGAAGACAACGCGCTAATTGTTGAAACAACGCACTTTGTATTTGATGTAGCTGGCTTCGATGATTACAACGGTATACCTTCCTCGTCTCAGAAAATTGTCAGAGAGCGTTACTGGATGGATGGTGAAGACCTGCGCGTAGCCGTGGAAGTAGAAGACCCTGTGTTTCTACGCGAGCCAACCGCCTACACCACTCGTTGGATACCCGCAGTTAAAGGCTACAAACTGGCTTCTTATGATTGTGACCCAGAATCATCACGCGCCTCCGTGCGATTCTTTCCATCCAGGTACAAATAAGTATTGGCTCATTGCCATGCGAATCGAAATGCAATCATCAGCGGATACTTGCATTTCGACCTGGCAGCAAACAACTTTACCTTTCTAGCCTGTTCCCAGGTAGGGTATCAGTCGGCCACAAAGCAAAACTCCAGTCCAGACCAGCAGAGAAGTGTAAGCTACACACTTCGCAATTGCTGGAGAAACCGTATTTACATTCCAAGCCTGCATGAGAGGACTGACCTTCCAATGATAAAGCCCCGCATTCAGGCCAGCCACTAGCACCAGACCCAACTTTATCTGAAAACCAATATTCACTGCGTAGCGCAGCGGGTCGCCATAGAAGAAAAGTAGACCAGTGAACAGATTCAGACCAAAACCAATTAGCACCAGAGGCAAAAATTTGCGAGTCGTTGCCGGGTCAAAGGCGCGAAAATGTCCTGCCATGCGCAAATCGATTACCAGCAAGCCACCCAAGAGCAGCGACAGCCCCATAAAATGGGTTATCTCCAATACGGGCCACAGCCAATAAGTAGCTTGAATCCATGAATTCAGTGGGCCACCGACAACTGATTCTGCTAATGCTTCCAAAAATCCTGCCTCTAAGAAATATAGGCAATCAAACGACCCGCGATGATTGCCGCCATCCAAAACATTAATGAAAGCAGCGCCATGAGCTTCGTCGATCCACGGATTACCGCATCACCGCTGCCAGACTCCATTTCTCCAGGTAATCTCAACTGAATAATGCCGGCCAGGATCACACCAGCAACTATGCAGGCAATTTTCACCAGAAAAGGAACGCTCTCAACAAGAGTGGCTGCTTGCGAACTAAACAGAGAAAAACCGGAAATCCCGTTAACGATGAAACCTGCCCAGGCTAACTTGCTCAATGGCAAGAAGGCCGAAGGCTGAATAGCGGGGAACAAACCCAATAGCCGCATATCTCGCATGGAGAAAATACCGACCACAATCGCCAGTCCGACCACATGCAGACTCAACATCATTGGATATCCCCATAGAGATTCTGCCACCCAGGTTGCCAGTGAAGTCATTTCAAGCGTGGCCAGCATGTTCTTTATTTTTCCTATTAGCAATGTTATGAGCTAGAGCAGGGGCTGGGCTGAATTCCGGCAAATTCAACAGGATTATCCGTTCCACCAATGCTTTATCGAATTTGCGTAGTACTGGATGAGTGGCAGGCACTGCGGATTGATCTGATAACGGTCGTCCTGTTCTATCAGGAACCCTCTTCCTGTCAACAAATCCAGACTGTTAGACAAGGTTCTATGGCGTGGCTTTTCCCCGGTCTTCATCGCCGCGCCTTTCTCTATCATTTCATCGATCAAGGCATCACAATCGCTGACTATTTGCAATGAAGTCAGCGCCTGGTCGCCAGCTCGCAGTAGCACAGCCGATATAACAGGAACTGGAATAATTGGCATCACATAACGCAGGGACTGCATCAGGTTTTCCGCTAGCTCCATGACTTTGGGTATTCGTTGTTCCTTGCTCAAATGGTTAAAGTCCAGATTATGAGCCTGGCAGTAGTCAACCATGGATACAGGCACACCGAAATTTACGCTGGCATAGCCATAACGCTTCCACCTCTGCCTGGAACCCGCGAACAAGTTTGTACGCAGAAATCGCCAGAGATTTATCAGGTGCTGCCCGCTGCTAAGGCGAGCTTCCTTTTTGTCCCAGGCAAGCAGATTATGATCCTCCAGAACTCTATCATAGTTGATGCCTACCGGCACAAAAACCACATTGCGATCCGTCTGCCAGTCATAGCGCCGCAGTATGTAATCCAAGAACCCGAGTTTGGGCTCACCCAGCATGCCATCTCTACTCAAACCGCCTTCAAGAAAAACTGCCTGACAGACACCACTCTGCGTCGCCATGTATACATAGCGCTCCAACACTTTTCGATAGAGTGGATTTTGCGATCCACGACGAACGAAGAAGGCTCCCATCGCACGGATAAGCACTTCCAAAGGAAATATTCTTGCCCATTCACCAACGGCGTAAGACAGAGTCACACGCTCTGCTGCCAGGTAACTGATTAGCACATAATCCATATTACTTCTGTGATTCATCACGAACACCACAGTTGTGTCGGGATCTATTTCTTGCAGTTTACCTGGCTCGGTAGCGGCAACTCGAACACGATAAATGAAACGAGAAACTTTCTTGGCTAGCCAGTAAAAAACCTGATAATAGATATAAGCATTGAAGGAGGGAACAATTTCCCGTGCGTAACTCTTCACTTTTTGCTGTAGTACATCGCGAGGAATATTGTCTTGCTGTGCTTTTGCCTCGATCATCGCAATGATCTCCTGATCGAACATCAATTGATCAATCAATAGTTGGCGCTTGCTGCGCTGTAGTGGTTTGATCTTGATTTGCAGACTGTTGTTAAGCTTATCAACTGTTCTATTCAGTCGGCGCCGCAGATACCAGCGTACACCGGGAAACAGCACGCTCATCACTGCTGCATAACTGGCGGCCAGTAGCAGCAGAATGACTATCCAGGTGGGCAAAGTGACAGTTGCAGTAAACACGGTCGTCCACAGCTCTTATTAGAGCCTCAGATTGTAAGATAATAATAGCGGCAATACAGCAACAGGCATCCTGGGGAATACATCAACACAGGTCAAAAAATCCTGTCAATCGCCCGTTAACAGGATGGACTTAACAGGGGATAGTCTCTATCCTTCGCATCCTCTTATCGATCTCGGGATTCAGGCTTGGCTGGCGATCCTGGTTGCTGGCTCAGCAGGATGCGCGACGCCTGGCATAGGCCTCTGTTTCTGTGCTTCTCCCAAAGGTCGAACTGCAAATTCGCATTGCACAAAGGCAAAGTTATGGGTACCGGGCAAGTCACCACATTTGACCAATTAGAGCTTCCAAATCCCATTCTGAAGGCGCTTAAAGATGTGGGCTACGAAACCCCTTCGCCGATCCAGGCAGAAACTATTCCCCTGCTACTGCAAGGTCGTGATGTATTAGGACAGGCACAAACCGGCACGGGCAAGACTGCGGCCTTTGCGCTGCCGATTCTGTCAAAGCTGGATTTAAAGCAAAAAGAGCCGCAACTGTTGGTACTCACTCCCACCAGAGAACTGGCAATCCAGATAGCGGAGGCCTTCCAAAAATACGCAAGCCACATGAAGAACTTCCATGTTCTCCCGGTTTATGGCGGCCAAGACTACGGCGGGCAGATTCGCGCTCTAAAACGTGGCGTTCATGTAGCTGTCGGTACACCGGGCCGAGTGATGGATCATACGCGCAAAGGCACTCTTAAATTGGATCAACTGAGCACCCTGGTACTGGACGAAGCCGACGAAATGTTGCGCATGGGCTTTATCGATGACGTGGAATGGATACTTGGGCAAACACCGCCGAACAGACAGATAGCACTTTTTTCAGCCACGATGCCTCATCAGGTACGACGTATTGCCAACCGGCATTTGAGTAAACCTGCCGAGGTAACCATCAAGATGAAAAGCGCTACGGCAGATCTCATTCGTCAGCGCTTCTGGCCGGTGAGCGGCATGCGCAAGCTGGATGCTCTCACTCGCATACTCGAAGCTGAAACCTTCGATGCCATGCTCGTCTTTGTACGCACAAGAATAGTCACCGTCGATCTGGCGGAAAAATTATCTGCCCGCGGCTTTTCAGCCACAGCACTTAATGGTGACATTCCACAAAAACAGCGTGAGCGCGCTATCGAACACTTGAAGCAAGGCAAGCTGGACATTTTGGTTGCAACCGATGTAGCAGCCCGTGGCTTGGACGTGGATCGCATCAGCCATGTGCTTAACTACGATATTCCCCATGACACCGAAGCCTATATTCATCGTATTGGCCGAACTGGCCGGGCGGGTCGTGAAGGCGACGCCATTCTTTTTGTAACACCACGCGAACGTAGAATGCTCATTGCTATCGAGCGAGCGACTAACAAGAAAATTGAGATGATGGAATTACCTTCCACTCAGCTAATCAATGACAAACGTATTGAGCAGTTTAAGCAATCAATTTCCGACACACTCGCCAACGATGATTTAACTCTATTCAGTGAATTGGTAGAGCAATACCGGAAAGAACACGATACACCCATCCTTAACATTGCCTCGGCGTTGGCCAGCTTAGTACAGGGAAATTCACCTTTACTACTACAGCACAAGCCAACACCCAGGTTTGGGAAGTCCTGGAGAAAAGATAATTTTGTCGATTCGGCTAACGAAGGACGAAGGCCGGGTAGACCTCGCAGGAGTAACCAGGATTCAGGCGTCGACTACGACAAAACAGGAGAAAGAACCCGCGGCAAACCGAACAGAAAGCCGAAATCTAAGACAAAAAGTAAATACAAGGCCAAATCTAAAGACAAGGATGGCGCCAGGAAAAAAGTTCGCCATAAGAAGAGAACGGCGGTGAAAAAGGCTCCCAAGCCCCAGCCTGCAACTTAGACCGGCGTAAACACCGATGCGATATCGGTTGCCCACGATATGATGCAGACTATCCACCGATCGCATGAGCGCGCTGCTGACCAGGCAATAAGCTATAACGCAGCCATCGTCGAGTTGTACAATCCACTGGCAGGATCGGCGGTACCTGTCGGAGCAATTTCCATCAGCCGGGCAACGGTCACCGAATTCTAAACGATCAACAGCCTGTGGTTGCTGCAACTGGTGCGCCAAATGCGCCTGGAACCTTGCAGGATCAACATTCTGCATCAAGTCATCAATCGCTTGAGTTACTGAGCTCTGTCGAAGGGACATGATAGCGGGCAGCTGCAAATTACTGCCCGCACCCGTTTTCTAAAATCAACCATTAGGGTCGTCGGAGGTTCAACTCACGGAATCAACCTTGGAATAAATTTGGTCATTCCTTGAATTGGTCCAACCTCACCCGCATATACTACGCCGTTGCGATCAACGGTTACTCCCTCGCCCATGGACCCCAAACCACCCATACCGGAACTGCGGGCCGAGTCGTGCGCCTTGACATAGTAAAGAACTTCACCGGTTTTCGCGCTACCGACACGCAGGCCTTTCTGCCAACCAGGGTTATAGTTTTCGTCCGACTCGGAATCGATGGCATACAACATATCGGTGTTCGGATCAATGAATAAACCACTGATGCGGCTAAATTGATACCAGGTCTCCAGATGCTCGCCGTCTTGCGTGAAAATCTGAATGCGGCTGTTACCGCGGTCGGCTACAAACAACCTGCCCTGGGAATCCATGGCCAGCGAATGCGGTGAACGGAGCTGTCCGTCTTCATAGCCAAATTCACCAAAGCTCTTTATGAATGATCCGTCCGCAGCGAACACAGAAATACGGCTCTTGGCAGTGGCACCGGCTTCGTTCTGAAATTGTGCCCCGTGCGTATCACCTACATAGATAGTACCGTTCGGCGCTATCAATACATCGTTAGGCGAATCGAAATGCGTAGGTGGATCACCGACTTCTCCCGGTGTGCCCAAGGTCATCAGTAGTTGCCCTTGCGGACTGAACTTGAGAACCACATGGCCTTTGCCAGCGGCCGCAGGATTTGCCGCCAGTTCGTTATCGTTTGCTGCGCGAGCATCTACTATCCAAACATTGCCTTCACTATCCACATCTATGCCATGTGGCCAAATTATCTGACCAGCACCAAAGCTTTGCACCACATTGCCGTCTGGATCTAACTTCACAATCGGGTCTACATCTGATGTCGCACAAGAATTTGTGCCACAACGATCACCAGCCCATACATGGATGCCATCGATGTCTATGTTGACCGCGCTAACTGATCCCCAGTGACGACCATCGGGCAAGGTGCCGAAATTTCGTTGCGTTTCATAAGGGTTGGGTAGATGGTTGATTGGCTCCTGGTCAGCGTGGGCTGCAGGTTGAATAGCACCTCGTGGTGCCGACTGTGCTAGTGTACCCGTTGAAAGCAGGGAAAATACCAGCCCCGTAAAACCTGCGCCAAGCAGAAAACCTGCCCTGGTTTTGGCTGCACTCTTATAGATCTTATTCATTATTCACCTCTTGGAACTACCTGGTTAAGTCTCAATTCACTAAAAATTTTCATGCTCAAAACTTGATGGCCTGCTCTCTTATGAGCGCATCGCCAGGGACAAGTTATTCCCCCGATTCAGCCGAGTAAAGTCTGCCTGAGACTGCCTTCTTTACTATTTCACAAATTCGATGGAAATTGGGAACATGGACTTTCAGACTAACAATGTCAAGAACAGATAGCTCGTCGCCTCAGCCGCGCGGTTCGTCATCTGCGCCGGAAACAATCTGCGCCGGAAACCCTAGACTCTCGGCAATTGCCTGTTTATGCTCATGTTCACAACAACTGTCGAGGTGTCCATGCGAAGTAAACTGATTTATGTGATTTTCACCACGGTTCTGCTGATGGCAGGCATTCTGGTCGCTATTTGCCTGGCAGACTCAGTACCCGACGCTGCTGGCATCCCGCATCCAGATTTCAACGGTATGCAAGTTGGCGGCGACGGCGCTGCTCGCCTCAAGCATATCGGTGGCCTCGCCTTCGCTTTTCAAAGCCTATTGCTGCTGTTAATTGTCTGCCTCTCGGCTCTAGGTGTTGCCGAACAACGACGCAGTAATGAACTATGGGCCTATATGGGCGCTACTCTATTGTTCAGTCTGTTCATTTGGTGGAAAATGTATGCCGGGCACCAGGCATTTCTGGCCACAGGAACCACCGACTATTTTTTGGGTTTTCCCGTCGCTACCGCGTGGCAGGTCTATGGTACCTGGTTGGGAGCTATACCACTGATTCTTCTTTATAGCCTGGGCTTTCGTAGATTCATTTTCACTGAAGAGGACGAAGAAAAATTTGATCAGTTGCTAGCGGATATCGCAAAGAAAACGGAGCAGTAAGAGTCATGGAGGCTTATAGACAGGAAGTAATTGTTGCAGCGGTAGTCATCTATATGGTTTTTTGTGTACTGACTGGCCTTTGGGCCATGCAGCGCACAAAAAATTCCAGTGACTTCTTTATTGCAGGTCGGGGCCTGGGGCCAATTGTAGTGTCTCTTGCACTGTTCTCCTCCACACTCAGCGGCTTCGGTTTTGTTGGTGGTCCCGGCCTGGTTTATTCCATAGGGGTGAGCTCGTTCTGGATGATCGTTATTTCATCCACTGGATACGCCCTGGGTTTTTTCCTGGTAGCAAAACGTATTCGCATGATCGCGGACGTTCGAAATTGCATCTCCCTGCCCGATATCCTTGCTGCACGGTATAACAGCGAGGCCGTGCGTTTTCTTATAGCAGTTACAATCGTTCTTGGGGTGATGGGTTATTTGGCGACTCAAATCCTCGCCATGGCTGTAGTAATGCAGGCCATTCTCTCTGGCACAGAAACCTTTGCCAATATAGGCCTTGTCGCCTGTGTCGTCATTTCTTCTGCGGTACTCATTTTCTATTGCGTTACCGGCGGCATTATTGCTTCGGTTTATACCGATGTAGTGCAGGGTGCCATAATGATGATTGCTGGCAGCTTGATTCTGTTAACAGCGATGTCTGTCTTCGATGGCGGCATGCAACAGGCCACCTCGATTATTCTTGCCGACGATGGCGAGGCAATGATGCCCTTCGGCGCGGCTGGAATAATGGCCTCCCTGGGATGGTTCTTCGTTTTTGGTTTGGGCCTGGCCGGACAACCTCATCTAGTCACCAAGATGATGATGAACAAGAAAATAGCCGACAACCGCATCATCCTGCCTATGTCATTGTTCGGCTATGTAATGGCCGCCCTGCTCTGGGTTTCAATTGGGGTAGTCATGCGTGCCACAGTAATCGATGGTGTTATTGATCCTCTGGCGTTACCGGATGATGCCGCTTCAGTATTCCTCTCTGTGTTCACCAACCCGCTACTGGCAGGGATAGTGTTTGCTGGTTTATTTGCCGCCATCATGTCAACCTCGGATGCTTTTTTGAACATAGGAACTGCGGCGATCATTCATGACATACCCAAAGCGATTCGCGGTCGTAGTATTAACAAGGAATTGTTCTGGGCTCGGGTAGTCACCGTGCTACTTGCCATCGTGGCAGCGAGCTTCGCCCTGTACTCACATTTTCAAGATGCCACACTCGTCGCCATATTGGGCGCCTTCGGCTGGGCAACATTTGCGGCCTCCATATTTCCAGTCCTCGCCATTGGTCTAAACTGGAAAGGTGCAACGGCTTTAGGCGCCGTCACTGCTATTGTTGCTGCACTGCTAATCAACTTTATTGTGCAGCTCGCTGGCATTGTGCTGCCCTACGGCATACTGGGTGGTTTGATCTCATTCCTTGTGTCTCTTGTCCTGTTTATCGGTGTCTCGCTGGTAACTGGAAAGCCCAAACTGGATTCGGACATGGAAGCGGTGTTGAATAGTTAGCTACAGGTTTACCCTTAAAAGGATCTAGGCCAGTGTCAAAGGCAGTGCCTAAGCCTTTAATGAGTGCCTCTTGTTTGTTGATTGCTGATTCAGGCCACGGCGCGACCAGCAATTACATCTCTCAATGCTGACATGGTACCTTCCAGTGTGGCCATACGCTCGGATAAATTGCTGACATCGATCCTCAGCGCTTCAATTTTCCCATTAAATTTCTCATCGAGGGCCTTGATTTCTCTGCGCACGTCCTCAATTTCACTGCGCACGTCCTTGATTTCATTCCCCAAGCGAACCTCCGCCTGCCGAATATCCGCCTTCAAATCGGCTCGCAATGAGCGATTCATCGTCCAGACTGAAATCAGAATTGTAGCCGTCATGCCCAGCATGGTTAATATTTCGGGGGTCATGATCCTTCCTCCTTATCCTAGTCAGTGTAGTGAGTTAATAAACACAGCGCAATGCGCGTGCGCCTGGAGTCTCCCCATTCTTAATCCTGACATGGTGATGGCTCGCCACTATTGTCAAACAGGCAGTGTCAAACAGGCCACCCATTGAGGGCGGAGGGATCAGTATTGCTCATATTGGTCGCCTTGTTTTTAGACTTGTTTCTCGTTTTTTAGAGTTTTGTCAGTTATTCCTCTAGTATTTCTTTAGCAATTTTTCTTCCTGGGCAAAGGCAAAACTTGCATCCAGCGCTTTGGAAAATTTCTCGACCATCTCGTCAATCTGCTGTTCTTCAATAATTAATGGAGGACAGAAGGCAACCGAGTTGCCCGCGACGACTCGCAGTAACAAGCCCTGCTCCTGGCAAGCGCGTTGTGCGAAGATCCCGACACGGCCGTCGTCAAAAGTCAGACCCTGCACCTTATTGGCTACAAGTTCAACAGCGGCAATAAGCCCCCTGCCTCGCACCTCTCCCACTAAAGGATGATCGGCGAATTCTTGTAGCCTGCTTTGTAAGACTGCTCCGGCTGCGGCCGCCCGTGCATACAGATCATCTCGCTCATAGATTTCCAGCGCTTTTAGCGCAGCGGCGCAAGCAACAGGATGACCTGTATAAGTATAACCATGGCCGAACATGCCAACCCGGTCGCTCTGCTCAACCATTGCCTCATACATGCTGCCAGGAATAACTGCCGCACTAATGGGCATATAGGCCGAAGATAACTGCTTGGCGAAACTCATTAACTGCGGTGTTATTCCCATAGTGGTTGAACCGAAGTCGCTACCCGTTCTAGCAAAACCGCAAATCACTTCATCGACCCAGAAAAGAATGTGGTATCGCTTTAACAATTCCTGTACTCGTGGGAAATAAGTGTCTGGTGGCACTACTACGCCACCTGCCCCCATAATCGGTTCGGCTATAAAGGCAGCGATGCTATCTGCACCTTCTGAGACTATAAGATTCTCAAGATTTTGCAGAATGCGCGAGACGAATTCTTCTTCTGATTCTCCGTCTTTTCTTCCCCGATAGTAATGCGGACAATCGGCACGCAGAATTCCCAACGCCTCCACTGGGAGATCGAAGTGACTGTGCATGAGTGGCAGCCCGGTTAATGCCGATGTCGCCAGGGTAACGCCGTGGTAGCCCCGATCCAGGGCTATTATTTTTTTCTTCTCTGACTTGCCGATGGCATTGAAGTAATAACGCAGCATCTTGATCTGGGAATCGTTGGCTTCGCTGCCTGAATTGCTGAAAAAAAAACGTGCATTTTCAATAGGCACCATAGCCGCAAGTTTTTCCGCGAGAGCCATAACCACCGGATGAGTGCGCCCACCAAATAGCTGGCTGTAAGAAAGTGTTTGCAGTTGCTCATTAATGGCGGCGATCAGTTCTTCATTGCCGTAACCTAATGCCGAACACCAAAGGCCAGAAAGACCCTCCAGATATCGATTGCCCTTGTCATCGAAGACATAGACGCCTTTGCCACTGACTATATTTATCTGCTCGATGGCTTTGAAGTTGGTAATCGGGTAAATGACTGAAGACATGGGATAGTCGCCTAATAAAGTGCTTGCTGTAAAACTGTTAGAAGTAAACAGAACAGCTAATTATTGACTGCCTCGTACTCTAACACTTGCAAACCATCCCGCCCGTTCTCAGTGATGTAGCGGAAGTAGACCGTGTAGTCTGGAACATTAGGAGCGGGCTGCAGTATTTTCAAATTTGGAAGATACAATAATAAGTCCTCGCTAAAAAACAATGGTCGGTGTTGCCAGCCCCCTGGGCTTTCGTTGCTCTCCACATTGGTGATTTCGAACAGAGAACTGCCAGGCGGCGGCGGTAACAACTGCAAATTATAGTTTGCGACAGTGTTGTCTACTTGCAGCGATTCTATGGTCACAATACCGGTGGCCGCATCGAAGCTGTTGCTCCCGACCGTGGCGGTATTATTATTCCTTGGAAAAGCAGGAAGCGTGTCGACAATTTGATACGCCGCGTCGTAACGACATTGACCAGGATCGCTATTGGCCTCTTGACAAGTATCTAATATGTCTTGTGCGGTTGGTTGAGAATCAGTCGCTACCCAGCTAAGCAAGTTGTTCCACGCGGCAAGCCCTTCATCATCAGTAAAGCCACAGTGGCTTGCTTCGTCCTCGACTACAATGGCGGTAGTCAATTGCGTTGCCGATACCAGGTTTTTCAAAACCTGCTGATTCTCGACTCTAACCAGGCCATCCCGTGATGTGTGAATGGACACCAGCTTGGTCGTTCCTATGTTCCCATTTGGCGAATAGTTTTCTAGGAACCTGTCTCTAGCCGAAGGAAGAGCTGCGCTACGTCGAACAAGTGCATTAACCTGTTCATCGCCGTAATCGATACCTGCATTGCCAAACGGCTTTGCGCCATTCAATTTGGAAATATCATTGACCAGATTCGGAATTTCGAACACCGCATAGCCCAAACCTAACAATAGAAAATCGATCTCGATTCCGGTCAAGCTGAGAATCTTGTTGAGCCTCTGGTTTTGTTCAGAACTGCGTAACAACTCACCAAAAGGCACGCCAGAAAGCTCGGTTGAGATATAACCGGTGCAGCGTTCCAGCGAATCCAGAAAGTCGATCTCACCAATGATCGGATCAGGCTGTTGGTACCAGTTGTCTGTAGGTAATTTTGCCGAGGGTTCATCACTGCAAACGGCTTCATACACCATGCGCAGGTCAAAGGCATCGTACCAGTTTCTTGAACCGGCCACGGCACCACAAAGTAGCAAGGCTCCGTCCACATCAGGAATTAAGCCAGCTTCCAGGTCGCGAATAGTGACAATGCCCCCCAAGGAACCACCCTGGATGAGTATTTTGCCCGGCTGGCCTGCCAATTCGACAAATTTTTCCACGAGTTGCTGATTATCAGTGGGGGAATTAAATACGGCCCAACCTGTTTGGCTGTAGCTGGAAGCAGCGATGGCATAGCCCTGTTCAAGCACGATGTCCTGCAACGGCCCCAGAGAAGGATTGGCCTCAAGGCTTGTCGTCGTATAACCCTGATAGCCATGATTCCAGATGACCAGGCCATTCTCGGCGGACCAGTTTTCGGGAATCGCAATCGAGTAATAGGCACCACTGCTTGTCTGCCCCTGGAATTCCGTGACCAGGCCCGTCGCGTTTTGAAAACAAAGCAACGCCGCAAAACAGCAGGAAAGACTCAACTGCTGTTTACTAAACGGAAACTCGCGCATGGCTACGACCAAACTGAAGATGTCTCAACCAAGGCTAAGAGAATGGCCGTGTTCTGTCAAACAGCTGTGCGGGTTCAATACCTATGAGACAAATCGGCCAGCTTCGGTGTGGTTTGATGCGCGGGCTTTCGATCTGCATCGGGTCGTCTTCTGTGTGAATTTAATCACTCACAAGCTACCAGGTTCTTAGAAATCCGGGGATCATGGCCTGTGGATTGGATGGATAAGCCTACGACTTACCCACGGGTAGCAGGGAATCGGGTAGTAGGGGACACTCATAACTTAACAACTTAAGGCCTTAAGTCGTCCAGGTTTAACTTCGCATCTCGACAGTGCTTATGGCCCTATCACTCATTTAGAAACAGCTCGATTGTCATGTGCGAGTCGTAACTGCCAAGTCAGCCAGCCGTACTAGTTAGCTTAAGTTAAACTGAAATGAAATTGTCCATGATCGGATTTCTCTCCATAATTGGGTTCCAAACAGCACACAAGTCATTCACTCTGCTATTCGTGCTGGCACATTTTTCTCCTGTACAATCCTCAGCGCAGTCATTGGATGACATTACGCTGAATGTTTATAAAGAAGAAACTTGCGGCTGTTGTGTTGGCTGGATCGCACACCTGAACCAGCACGGATTTGAATCCATGGTGTTTCATCCGAACGATTTAGATGCGATGAAGGAAGAGTCAGGTGTTTTAGCGAAGTGGCAGTTATGCCACACAGCGGTGTCAAAGGAAGGCTATTTGTTCGAAGGGCATATTCCTGCCAGATACATTAGTCAGTTTCTCGCATCACCACCTGAGAATGCATTGGGCCTGGCTGTGCCTGGCATGCCCTTGGGTAGTCCCGGTATGGAGATAGGGGATCGCGTTAACCCCTACGATGTAATCTTGATGAAGAAAAATGGTAGTTCGGAAGTCTATGCACATATCAAGGGTAAGACGGATCAATAACAGCAATCTGCAAAAATCAAAAACTCTTGAAGTCTGCTTGTGGTTAAATGCTTCCTATATCTCGCCACGTCTTGCCGACTGAATAATGTTGTCAGCGGCGCGAAACGCCAGGGCCATAATAGTCATGGTGGGTTGACCACGACCAGAAGTTACCAAGCTACTGCCATCCACCATAAACAAATTCGGCACATCATGGGCGCGATTAAATTTATCAACCACCGACGTGGTGGGATCATTACCCATGCGACAGGTGCCTAACAGATGTACGCTTCCATCCTGTCCATTCTCTGCATAAGAACCTGTGGATTTTATTGCCCCGGCGACGTCCATTAATTCCACGGCCTTCTCATAAAAAAACTTCATGGTGGCAATATCATCAGGGTGGTCCATATAAGTAGCCCGCAAAGCCGGCCTGCCCCACTTATCCGCTACATTCGGATCCAGAGTGACCGTGTTTGTCGCCAGCGGCAATGATGTTGTGTGACCATCGAAGGCTGCGGTGTGGGTAAACTCCTGTTGCAGGTTCTTCTTGTACTCGCTGCCCCAACTTGCGCTGCCAAACAAGCCACCAGCAAGCGCCATATTCATAGGTCTGCCAGCACTGACATGACGCCCATCGATCCCACCACCGCCGTAGAAACCCAGACTTGGGTCTAATTCGTAAAAATCGTGCATAACTCTTGTTGTAGGGACACTCTTGTGTGCATTAACCGGCTCTTCAAAAAGACCGACAACCGTCGAGTAACCATTAAACATCAGATTGGTTCCCACAACGCCACTTGAATTGGCCAAGCCATCAGGATGACTGCTGGATTCCGACAATAGCAACAATCTGGGAGTTTCAGCTCCGTTGGCGCATAACACCACGGCCTTGGCCAGTTGTGCCTGCTCTCTTCCATCTTCTTCCCAATACACCACTTCCTTAGCTCGACCCTGGTCGTCTGTATTGACGCGAGACACAGTGCAGGCTGTACGCAACTCGCAATTTCCGGACTCCAGGGCAATGGGAATCATCGACGCCATCGATGAGGATTTGGCGTTAACCTCACATCCGTAGCCATTGCAAAAACCACAATGTATACAACCAGGCCTGCCGTTGTGTGGCTGAGACAAGATTGCTACTGGCGCCGGGTACGGGGTATAACCCATCTGTTTTGCCGCTCTTTCTAACAGTACATCGGACGACTTGATCGGCATGGGCGGACAAGGATATTCCCTGGACCGAGGCGGGTCCCATGGGCCCTGCAAACCTGATAAGCCCACTTCCCAGTCCACCTTGGTGTAGTAAGGCTCAAGGTCGTCATAGGTGACAGGCCAATCGGCAAAGTTAGTGCCGGCGATAGGACCACGGACACTGGCCTCGATAAAATCTATGGGTCTGAAACGCCAGAAGTTGCCCGAAAAGTGCACACTACTGCCACCGACGTTGTGTGCATAAGCAAGTACCTGTGTTTGAATTTGCGCTTCTTCGTCCTCTGATTTCCTGAAAGTCTGCGGATGCCCCTGACGAGCGTTCCAGGTGAGGTCGTGATTGACATCGTATCCCCATTCATCATGTTTGAAATCCGCCGCTTTTAGATGCGGCCCCTGTTCTAACACAACAACGGAGAAACCCGCGACAGAAAGTTCTTTGGCCACTATGCCGCCGGCCGCACCGGAACCAACAATGACAAAATCAACTGCTTCACGAGTAGGATAGTCTGATGTGGAGTTCGCTTGCGCCATGGTTATTCCCCCCGTTCGGCATAGTCAGCATCATAGAAACCGTAAGGCGGGGCCCAGGCATGGCGGTCTTCAAACCCAATTAATCCGTAACCGATTTTGTCGCGGTTGCCGCCGTATTCGGGCAAAGAAAACATGCCTGCAATGGCAAGAAAACGGATGCTGTCGAAGAATGGCGTGTTCTCTATTTCAGTTAGCAACTGATCCTGTTGTGTCTCTTCCAATTCATAGAAATAGGAGACACCAAAACCAAGCGCCGCCGCCATCTGCAGTTCTCGTAAACCATTTCCAAGAATCTCATACTCGGCCTCTCTGTCATCAGCGAGCACGGTATCGATAAAATAAATAACACCCGCTTCTGTGGCTCCAGGGGTTTCATCGGTTGGAATAATCCGAGCGGCGATCGCATGAAATTCCAGTGCCTGTTCTTCTGTTAAGACTGAAAATTCTTCGTTGTTTAACTGAGCTCGTTGCGAGCGCTCGCAGGAAACCAGAATCATGGGAAGGCTGAGCACGATAGCGGAGCCACGCGCCGCGTCGCTTGCTGATCTCAAGAAAGCACGCCGAGAAAGTCGCTGATTGTTCACTTCTATTCCCCCGAATAGTCTTACATTTCGACCCAAAAGCTGCTGATCAAGTCTATGATTGGTGGCTCCTGGATTGCAATGAGTCTAGCACAGGCCACCTATTTTCAATATCTTAGCCCAGCAAAATGTGCGCCCTGTCCAATAAAGACTGCATTGAATCCTTGGTTACTTCCCACATAGGATCATGACGTTTGCCGCATCTATGCAACATCAAATTAAAGCCGGTAATTATAGCGAATTTGTAGGCGCCAGGGCTCGATACCAGTTGATGCATGACAGGCTCCGACCATAGGCTTGCCAATACAACTCAATCAACTCGTCAGCCTGAGGCATGTATAAACCTCTATTGCGAGAATCCGCTCAGGCCAGGGGATCATTAAAGGTGGCGTACCAACCAACGTCGTTCAGCACCGCGCCTACCGCGACCAATTCCCAGTCGATCACAGCCAATAATTTACCGTGATTTGAATAAAACAGATTCGACCACTGAAAATCACCATGAAATATGCCCACCGGAGAATCTTCCGGCATGCTTTTCAGCAGAAGCTCCCGCACCTTGGGAACCAATTTTAGAAACTGAGGTTGCGCTGCTTTCTCAACAAATCGATCCCAACGTATTACGTCCTCTTCAAGAGCTATCGGCGCACCGAGATAACTCGCCTTCTTCCAATCTACCTGGCTGTAATTAAACTGCATGGGGTTTATCATATCTCCATAAAGTCCTGGGATGCTGAAACAGGTCTAGTTTGCACTCAACGCTGCTGTGAGACCGCTGTAGTGAAGATGTTTCCTGCGAACAGGGAGCAATTCCGTAACAGCTAGTAATGAACTATTCTTTCCAGGCTGGCCGCTGGAAATTGGTGTATTGTTGGCTCACGGGTCTGCGGCCCTGAATGTTCGCAAACAACACCACAGCCCCTGGCTTGCCGATCAAGAGCAGAAACCAGCAACTCAAATTACCGTAATCTACTGCCTTGACTCGATATTTTCATTGGGTGTTTCAGGCGCTGAATGCTTTGTGTCTGCCTCTAAATTAAGGCGGCAAGGCAGTGGCAAACGATCCTTGGTGACGCTAGTATGCCGCCATGATAATCAGTGCCCTGATTCCAATTTTTGTCACTATTCTATTAGGCTTTTTTATTAGTAGAACAGCAATATCCAGCCCGGCGGTTTGGACTGAGCTTGAACGTCTTACCTACTACATATTTTTCCCTGCGCTATTAGTGCTTCGTCTCGCTTCTTCCAATCTGGATTGGGAGGACGTCGCGGATATCAGTAAAGTTATTGGGCTGGCGTTATTTGTTATCACGGTACTTATAGTTTCCTTAAGAAAATTAGTTACCAGTGATGTCGCATCATTAAGTTCCGTGTATCAGGGCAGTATTCGATTTAATACGTATATCGGTCTGGCTTGTATAGACGTTCTTTATGGCGACCGTGGTTTGATAACCGCCGCACTCTGTTTGGCTGTGTATATACCTCTGGTCAACGTGCTGAGCGTGATCTCGCTTAGTGTGAACGGGGAGGGTGGCGCCAAGCGAATGAGTCGGGTTATCAATTCTGTGTTGAGCAATCCACTAGTGCTTGCCTGTGTTACCGGGATCGCTATTAGTTACACCGGTTTTGAGATACCGTCTCTGGCAGAAGCAGTGATAGAAATACTGGGTCAGCCGGCGCTGCCATTGGGGTTGCTGGCGGTAGGCGCGGGAATTCGTTTTGTGACACTTGGGGAGCAAAGCTGGCAGCTATTGGTGACGGTATTTAACAAGCTAGCGCTTTTTCCGGGTTTAATACTCGGGGCTTGTTTGCTGTTCGAAACGCCGAATTCCGTTGCGGTGATTATACTCTTATTGACAGCCCTGCCGGCACCGCCATCGGCTTACATTCTGGCCAGGCAATTGGGCGGCAATGAGGGTCTAATGGCGAATATAATTACTGTGCAGACTTTGGCGGCATTCCTCGTAATACCAATCTGGCTAGAGCTGGCTGATCGCTATCTCTAGCCAGGCTTGGGCTATTCAATGGCTGTCCACCAAACTTGATTGATGCCAAGGCCAGGGTTGGCGCTGGAAATCGCTTCTGGCATAAGGCCTGTAACTGCCGACGGTAGTTGCGACCCCAGTGATTGATCGCTATCGCTTTCTACTGTCCGCGTTTCGAATTGGTGCGATGAATACAAGCTAAGCACCATACATTGTGTTGCCGCCAACCACCGTTCTGACAATTTCAATATTCTTGATGGTGTCGGGATCAACTTCATGCGGGTTGTCTGCGAGAATCACAAAGTCAGCCAATTTGCCTGGCGTGATGCTGCCTTTGATGTTTTCCTCGAAAGAAGCAAAGGCGCCGTTCATGGTGCAAATTTTGAGTGCCTGGTCTAGAGTTATGCGTTGGTTTGGTCCCCAGACACGACCATCAAAATCTTTCCGTGTCACCATGCTTTGTAGTGCCATTAAAGGTTCATAAGGGCCCGGCGTGTAGTCAGACGCAGGTGCGACGGGGATGTCATAGTCCAGGAAAGACTTGTGTGCGAACATCCAGGCCATTTTTTCCTGGCCGTATTCTACCCACTTGTTACCGTGGTAATGCACATAGGTATAAAACGGTGCGGGTATTACACCGGCTGCCTTGATACGCTGCAGGATACCAGGGTTAACCAGCGAACAGTGTTCAATGCGGTGCCGCGTGTCGGCGCGGGGCCACAGTGACTGCACTCTCTCGTAGGCATTCAATACCATATCTATGGTGATATCGCCGTTGGCATGAATACCAATTTGGAAATCGTTACGATGTGCGTTCTCTACTGCTTCGTGAATTTCTTCCTGTGACATAGTGAGAATGCCGTAGTCATCCGGCCTGCCCACATAGGGTGTGCTCATGCGCATGGTGCGTTCTGACGCGGACCCATCGGCAGAAAACTTTACAGCACCAATACGAAACACTTCGTCGCCGAAGCCGGTTCGCACCCCTGCGTTTACTAAATCAGTGAACAGTTGGTTACGTGGAAATAGATACATTCGAAAACGCATATCCCCAGCAGCTCTAGCATCCTGAAAGGCAATCATGTCGTCGCGCCTGGCGCCAGTTTGATGCACCGAGGTTAAACCAGCCTTCGTCATTAATTCTGAAATGAGTTTTACACCATCACGACGTTGCTCCCGCGTAGAATCGCTTGGAATCATCCCTCTAAACACGTTGCGCGCCTGTTCGGCGATTAGTCCGGTGAGTACACCATTAGAATCGCGATAGAAGCGGCCATCGTGGGGATCTGGAGTCTCTGCGGTAATTCCAGCCAAAGCCAGGGCTATGCTGTTATAGACGCCGGTGTGCCCACCGCGGTGGCCGACTACAACTGGGTGATTTGGCACTACTTCGTCGATATCGAAACGATTGATAGGGCGTCCTTCTGCCAGCTTGGTATCGTCGTACTTGAATCCTCTGACCCACTGGCCTTCTGGCGTGTTGTTCGCACGCTGCCTGAGTGCTTCTTTAATTTCGGCGATGGATCGCATATCCAGATTCACCTGGATCAACTCATTCACTCCGGCGCTGGATGCGTGAGAATGTGCATCAATAAAACCCGGTGTAATGGTCATGCCTTCGGCATCGATAATTTCAGTTCTCGAAGCAGCCAGATTCCTGATGTCACTGCTTGATCCTACGGCGATGAAACGGTTACCCTTTACCGCAAAGGCTTCGGCGTTGGGCTGATCGCTATCTACTGTGAGTACTTGTGCATTCAGCACAACGTAGTCCGGAGCAGCCAACTGTAACGGGGCTGGTGCGGTTGCGGCGAGAATCGACTGGGTGGGGAGTCCCACACCGGCAGTCGCTAAGGCGGTGCTGGATCCAATAAATTTGCGTCGAGAGAATTTGCGTGGTATCGAACTGTTGTCGCTAAACCTGGCCAGGGAAACCTCCAATAGTTGAGTGCTTTTTGTCTTTGCCTATCTTTTCGAAAAGAGAAGCTAACTATAGACCGAACTTCTCTGAAGGGCAAAAACTTGTTGCTGAGTCTACACTGATCCACTTTTCAATGCCGCGTTTGAATGCTAGTAGCAACAAGCCAACATCGAATGATGTAACTTAAGGGTTTGAGAGGTACTATCAGCATAGCCATCTTTTGCTGAGGGATAAACATGTTCGAGAAGTACTCGATGATAGTTATCTACTTCGGAATTTTGATATTTCTGGGGTATCTCGCGTCCAAGCGCGTCAAGAGCATGAATGATTTCGTCATTGGTGGAAAATCTCTGAGCTTTTGGGTTGCTGCGTTTTCAGCACAGGCAACAGGGGAGTCTGCGTGGTTACTGCTGGGGCTTACCGGTATGGGCGCCATGCTCGGGTTCAGCACCTATTGGGTGGTGGTGGGGGAGTTGTTTGGTGTCGGTGTGGCCTGGTTTTTTATGGCGAATCGATTTAAGCGACTAACCGACAAGTACGATTCTATAACTGTCATCGACTACATGGGTAGCCGCTTCAAGTCCAAAACCAACGTGTTACGTATTGTTTCCGCGGCAGGACTTTCCATTTTTGTACTAATTTATATTTCTGCACAGATTGATGCCACCGGCTCTGCCTTCGAGACTTTTCTTGACTGGGATTATCACACCGGTGCTGTCGTTGGTTTCTTGGTCGTGGCTACTTATTGCATCGCTGGTGGTTTTTTGGCCGCCGCCTGGACTGATATGTTTCAGGGCACGATCATGTTGTTGTGTCTGATACTGTTACCCACTGTCGCTTATCTCTCTCTTTCCAATAGTGGCTCTATCTACGATGGTTTGTACGCAATTGAGCCCGGGCTGGTAAGCATGTGGGGTTCTGGCGGCTTCACATTGATGAATGTCGCCGTTGTTGTGGGCATGATGCTGATCGGATTAGGCTTTCTGGGCTCGCCTCAAGTGTTCGCTCGACTTATCGCTATACGCAGCGAAGAACAGATTAATCGCGGTAAATGGGTCGCGATGCTGTTTACTTTGTTGGTGGATTTCTCCGCAGTCAGTATCGGTGTATTAGGCCGTTATATTTTTACGACGCAAGGTGTCGAAGCGGATACTGTGCTCGGCAATGGCGCGCAAAATGTGTTGTCTGAATTGGTGGAGTACACATTCCCTCCGTTGTTGGTTGGCTTGTATGTGGCGGCAGTGTTGTCCGCGATTATGTCTACCGTATCATCGTTATTAGTAATGGCAGCAGGTTCTATAACTCATGACCTATACGCAAAAATCGTAAACCCGAACCTTACCAACAACCATGCAGCGCGACTTTGTCGCCGCATAACCATAGTTCTGGCGATATTGTCCTTAGGCCTGGCCATTTTGGTTTCGGTGCTATCGCCAGATCGAACTATCTTCTGGTTTGTGATTTTTGGTTGGGCTGGAATCGCCGCTACCTTTTGCCCGATGATGCTGATGTCTCTGTTTTGGGTTCGCTTCACGGAAAAGGCTGCTATCGCTTCCATGGTTACAGGCTTCTCGATGACCATGATCACCAAATTTGTGATACAAGGCATGGATACTATTGGGCCTTATTTTACCGCACTCGAAACCATGCCGCCGTCTTTTCTATCTGCCCTGGTTGTTGGATATATTGTGGCTGTGTTGTGGCCCGACGATGAATTGCTTGTACAGTATCAGGCTGATCTGGATAGCATCGGGCATGGCTCAGGTGGCGATGAAGCAATACAATCCGCTACGCTTACCAATACTTACGGCCTGAATAAAAGGGAATTCCCGTGACGCTGAGTAGAGAGCAACTCGAAGCACACTGGATGCCGTTTACCGGTAATCGACAATTCAAAGATAATCCAAGACTAATGGCGTCAGCTAAGGGTGCTTACTACACTGATGTTGATGGCAGAGAAATTTTTGATGGCCTTTCCGGCTTGTGGACTTGTGGTGCAGGTCATAGTCGTGAAGAAATTACTGCGGCCGTTAGTGCGCAAATTTCGACACTGGATTATTCGCCAGGTTTTCAATATGGCCACGAGCTTTCTTTCGAGTTGGCTAATAAAGTAGTTGAACTGACGCCTTCTGGTTTGGATCATGTTTTCTTTACTGATTCCGGTTCAGAAACAATAGACACTGCTTTGAAAATGGCACGGGGCTATTGGCGAAGTAAGGGTCTGCCAGGCAAGAGCAAATTTATTGGCAGAATGAAGGGATATCACGGTGTTAACTACGGCGGAATTGGTGTAGGCGGTATCGGATTCAATCGAAAGCTTTTTGGTCAAACAGTTGAAGCCGATCATATTTCAGACACACTGCTTGAAGAGAACAAATTCAGTCGTGGCATGCCACTCTCGGGGGCACATCTTGCCGATGAACTAGAAAATCTGGTGCTGTTGCATGATGCGTCAAATATCGCAGCAGTAATCATCGAGCCGCTGGCAGGTACTGCGGGTGTTTTGCCGCCACCGGTCGGTTATTTAAATAGATTACGAGAGGTATGTGACAAGCACAATCTACTGCTAATCTTTGATGAAGTAATCACCGGTTTTGGCCGAATGGGTTCGCTAACAGCTGCCGAAGAGTTTGGCGTTACTCCCGACATTATGACCTTAGCCAAACAACTAACGAATGGTACTGTCCCGCTAGGTGCTGTGGTTGTGAGAGCAGAAATATACGATGTCTATATGGACAAAGGCGGGCCTGATTACATGATCGAGTTCCCCCATGGTTATACTTATTCGGCGCACCCGGTAGCTTGCGCCGCAGGAATTGCAGCATTGGATATTCTGGTCAATGATGGATTGGTAGCGAATGTTAAAAAGATGGCACCGGTTTTTGAAGCAGCAATGCATTCCCTTCAAGGCAGTCCCTTTGTCACAGATATTCGTAATTATGGTCTGGCTGCGGGCATGTCCCTGCAGCACTACCCTGGCGAACCTTTGCGGCGCCCTTTCGAGGTGGGGTTGAAATGTCTGGAGAAAGGTTTCTATGTGCGTTGGGGAGGAGACACCCTGCAATTAGCACCACCATTTATGGTCAACAATCGGCAAATTGATGATTTGATCAATGCTGTAGGAGAATCATTGCATGAGTTCGATTGAAGTGGCCGACACTCGATTGGAAACGCTAGAAAAACTGGGCCACTATATTGGTGGGTATGAAGTTTTAACAACAACCAAAGTCCTGAATGTTTTCAATCCAGCCACAGGCAAAATTAGCAAGCAATTAGCCTGCGCCGATGCCGACGTGCTAGAGCAGGCCATCGTGACCGCTGCTAATGCCTTTCTATCTTGGCGAAATACGCCGCCGCAAAAACGAGCGCAGATACTTTTTAGGTTCAAGCAGTTATTAGGGGAGAACGCAAGTGAAATCTGTCGGCTAATTACTGCGGAACATGGCAAGGTGCTCGGCGATGCTCGCGGCGAATTAGGCCGGGGTATCGAGGTGGTGGAATATGCCTGTGGTATTTCCGAGTTGCTTAAAGGTGAGCATTCTAAAAACGCAGGGCCAGGCATAGACAGTTGGTCAGAATTTCGAGCCCTGGGAATAGTAGCGGGCATCACTCCTTTTAATTTTCCCGCTATGGTTCCGATGTGGATGTTTCCAATGGCTATCGCTTGCGGCAACACTTTCATATTGAAACCTTCTGAGCGCGATCCCAGTGCCGCACTATTGATAGCGAAACTGTTCACGGACGCCGGTTTGCCTGAGGGTGTCTTTAATGTGGTGAATGGTGATGGATCGGTGGTGGAAGTATTGTTGGATGATCCACGTATCCAAGCGGTCAGTTTCGTTGGTTCTACACCGATTGCTGAGTCAATTTATCAGCGTGCCAGTAGCTCTGGGAAAAGAGTACAGGCTTTAGGAGGTGCCAAAAATCACGCGGTAGTCATGCCAGATGCGAACATAGACAATGCAGCAAACGCATTGATGGGTGCCGCTTATGGTTCCTGCGGAGAGCGTTGTATGGCTATTTCGGTGGCAGTTTGTGTGGGTGAAGAAACTGCTGATCAAGTAGTCGCGCTACTTAAGAGCCGGGTTGAGAAATTGAAAGTTGGACCTGGTACTGACATCAATAATGATATGGGTCCGCTTATTAGTAAAGACTCCCTGGATCGAGTACATTCTTATGTAGAACAAGGCTTGGCACAGGGCGCTGAGTTGGTTGTTGATGGACGCGGCTTGCAAGTGGCAGGTTATGAACAAGGTTACTTCATCGGTGGTTGTTTGTTCGATAAGGTAACAGCAGACATGACTATTTATTCGGACGAAATATTTGGGCCGGTACTGTGTGTTGTGCGAGTAGAGAATCTTGATCAGGCAATGACTCTTATCAACAACCATGAATACGGCAATGGTGCCTGTATCTTCACTCAAGATGGAGCTGTAGCGCGGTACTTTTCTGACCATATACAAGTTGGCATGGTTGGAGTGAATGTGGCCTTACCGGTGCCAATTGCGAGTCATAGCTTTGGTGGTTGGAAACGTTCGTTATTTGGTGATTTGAGTATCTATGGTCCCGACGCTATACGATTCTATACCCGTCGTAAAACTATGACACAAAAGTGGCACTTCGATGCAGACAAAGAAGGAACCCGGTTTTCCTTTCCCAGTGACTGGCAATCGAAATTTCAGGAGAGCTAAGCATTGCAGCGAATTGTGCCCAATATTTGTTAGTTGTGGGCAGATAGTTTGAGAATCAGCCTGGGGCCTGTCGGACTTAACACTGTTCTGCTGCGGGGAGTTATTAATCAGCGGTCAATTTCCTTGGTAATATAGAACGACTATTCGTCTCACGACTGCGAGCCGACTCATTTCTGCCTCCTCTCGCTACGAACGGGTAGGTTCCACAGGCTCCTGGAGATGTCATTTAGCCAAAGTAGATAGAGTTTTTAAGACAGTTTTCAGTGGTACAATATACCTTGAAATCTAAAGAGTCGGAGCACGGTCATTTGTAACTAATTCTATCGATTCATTTGCATTAAACGACACTGCTTACCCTGTCTTGTCACAACAATTGGAGTGTTATTAAATCTGGGGAAAGGTCGATCAATCTAAATGATAAAACATAGTTTGTCATCAAATATATTGATAATGATGGGGATCGATATTATTGTGGCACTGATCCAAATAGCAGTCCGCCACATGGAATGTTGGGACCAGATGGAAAGTTTGATCCAGGTAAATTCGTTCAGACGAATTTTCCTACTTTTAGGGCACACACTTAATACATGGTAATAATTAAGGCTGTTGTAACAATGTTACTAATGAACTGCTCTCTGGCCTTGATATCAGAGGTAAGCGCAGTTGACGAAGAGTGGCGCTTGCGTAGAGATCGGGATTCTATTCAAGCTTGCTCCCGAAAGATTGAAGCTTACGCGCATGCGGCGGTGAAAACTGTAACGGTTATGGAGGGTGTGAGTCTCGCTTCCTTGGTGGCGTTGACCGAAGAAGATGTCGAAGCTTGCCCGGCATGGGCGGACAAGTGTGCGCAGTCATACGTTCATGAGCGGGTCAGTGAAACCGAGGCGTGTATCCATATCCGTAACTCAATGCCATTTCCTGTTAAGGATCGTGATCTGCTTGCCCATGTTAAATGGTCGCAAAATCCAGCCAATTTGGAAGTGGTCATGGAAAGTGTCGCAATGAGCGGGATGCTTGATAAAGTGCGCGGTCGCCTGAGGTTGACCGGGGCCAACGCCGGTTGGAAGTTTTTGCCACTGGATTCTAACACTGTACAAATTACTAACGAAGCCCACATAAATCCGGATTCAAACCTGCCTGGATGGGTGACAAAACTATTGCTGGTCGATACACCGTTCGAGACCAGGAAAGCCTTTGTCGCCGAGGTGGCGAGGCCAAAATACCAGAATGCGTCGCTGAGTTTTATCAGGAAGTTCTGAGCGCAGCAGCAGACACCAACGCTACCTGTATGGGGAAAACATCAAAAACTACCTGTCAAGGGAAACCCGAAAATCATGAAAAAAGTCAGTATAGCCAATTGGCCTGAGGTTCAGGATCGTAAACCGGGTTATGCATTGATCGCCAATGTGGATTTGGTTTATGTGCGTTATGACAACAACGTGTCGGTTATGTACGGCCGCTGTGCCCACAGAGGCGCATTGATGTCAGACGGCAGTATAGACGGTGACAGTATTGTTTGTGGCGTGCATGGCTGGGACTATCTGTACTCAACAGGAGTTAGCGAATACAACAATACAGAAAGACTGCACAAATTCTCCAGTTGGGTGGAAGACGATGCGGTTTGGGTCGATGAAGATGAAATCAGAGTCTGGGAAAAAGAGAACCCGCAGCCCTACAAGCGCGATGCTTATCAGGGGTTATACCAGGATCATACAGGTACGGCGGATGAGCCTCATGTCAAACTAATCCAAAAGCTCGCCAGTGATGGCTTGAGCAAGTTAGGTCATCACGGCCCCATGGGGGCAATGGGAGTTTCCCGAAACAAGCTGCCTAAATGGGAAGATATTCAGTTTAATGTGGCGCAGCTGGCCGTAACACCTTTGTTGGACAGCGATGATGTAGGGACCGACATTATCATCGGTCCGAATGCCAACAGGCCTCTCAGTTTAAACCTACCGCTCTTTGTTTCTGACATGAGTTTCGGGGCCCTGTCCGAAGAAGCCAAAATCGCTCTGGCGCGGGGCGCTGAAAAAGCAGGCACCGGTATCTGCTCAGGTGAGGGTGGTATGTTGAACGAAGAGCAGGAGGAAAACTCTCGTTATTTTTACGAACTGGCATCGGCGCGTTTTGGCTTTTCCTGGGATAAGGTGAAGAAGTGCCAGGCCTTCCATTTTAAAGGTGGTCAGGGTGCGAAGACAGGTACGGGGGGACATTTACCAGGAAGCAAAGTGAAAGCCAAGATCGCCGAAGTCCGCGGTCTCAATCCCGGCGAGGACGCCATATCGCCTGCGACATTCCCTGATTGGACCTCATTGGAACAAATTCGAGATTTCAAAGTGCAGGTGAAAGAGCAAACCGGTGGTATTCCAATTGGATACAAGTTGTCGGCTCAGAAAATTGAGAAGGACATTGATGTGGCGCTAGATCTAGGTGTCGATTACCTGATTCTGGACGGACGTGGTGGCGGAACCGGAGCGGCCCCCTTAATTTTCAGAGACAATATTTCGGTGCCAACTATTCCGGCGCTGGCACGGGCACGTCTACATCTTGATCGATCAGGAGCAGACAATATTACACTCATTATCACTGGTGGCTTGCGAACACCGGAAGATTTCGCCAAGGCTATGGCCCTGGGTGCGGACGGCATAGCGCTGTCTAACTCAGCCCTTCAGGCAATCGGCTGCCTTGGAATGCGAGCCTGTAACTCCAATGCCTGCCCGGTCGGTATTGCCACCCAAAGAGAAGATCTACGAGAGCGATTGATTGTGGATGATGCGGCAAAGCGGTTGGAGCGATTTTTTAAGGCGAGTGCAGAATTGATGACAGTACTAGCACGAGCCTGTGGGCACACGCATCTAAATCAATTTTGTCTCGACGATCTCACCACATTCAACACCGAAATGGCTGACCTCACAGGCATAGAATACGGTGGAGTTAAAGGCCGCTAGTCACTACTGGAATACTAATTATGGCTCAAATTTTTCTACTGCTATTCACTGTCTATCTATCGCTTGGTCTCGCCTTCGCTGTTCTGTTTGCGCTAAGCGGATACAAGAAAATTGACAAGGTCGCGACCTCCGCGTCCTTACTATTGCGATTGTTATGGATGCCAGCAGCGATTGCGCTTTGGCCCTTATTGGCAATGATCTGGGCGCGATCTGAAGACGGTGTTGAGAGACAGGGAGAGTTGGAATAATGAAAAACGCTCACAGGAAAACTCACCTTGTTGTCTGGTTGCTGCTGATTCCTGTGCTCTGCTTTGTACTGTATGTGGGTTTGGATGCACGCCAATACAATCAGCCCGTGACTGATATAAGTGCGGATGCAGAGCGTGGAGGATTGCTACCATGAGTCATGACTATGTAGCGGTGCAATGGAATCGCCGAAAGAAAGTTTATGACATTGCGCTCTGGCTTGGCATTGCAGTCTATCTGGTCGTGTTTATGATCATTAGTATTGTTCAGCACCCTGGTGTCGAAGCACTGTCACCTATGACATTGCTAATTCGAGCGTTGGCGACTTTGGCTTTTTTTCTGCTAAGTTTAATACTGTGTATAGGTCCGCTAGCTCGACTGGATACCAGGTTTTTAGCGCTGCTTTATAATAGGCGACACATGGGTGTTTCCATGTTTATTGTCGCGTTGGCTCATGCAATATTAGCAAGCATTTGGTATCACGGTTTCGGTGTGCAAAACCCGATCGCGTCGATACTTACCTCGCCGGGGAGCTTTGAAAGCGCCGCTGACATAGCGTTCCAACCTTTCGGTTTCTTTGCATTGCTTATTCTTTTCGTTATGGCCGCTACCAGTCACGACTATTGGAATACGAATCTTGGTGCGCCGGTATGGAAAGCTTTACACATGGGTGTGTACATAGCCTATGGTTTACTGGTGGTTCATGTGGCCCTGGGTGCTATGCAGGACGATAGCACTGGCCTGGTGCCAGCGATGGTTGGCTTAAGCATGGCGTTGGTGGGGGGCTTGCACCTGGGCGCCGCAATTATGAGTAAAACCGCTAATCGAGAAAACAGGGCGGGCGAAAATTGGATAAACATAGGCTCGTGGCGGAATATTGAAAATAACTCGGCGGTTACTGTAGCAATAGAGAACGACGAGCGTGTAGCTGTGTTTCGCTACGAAGGAAATAAACTGGCCGCCGTATCCAATGTCTGCAAACACCAGAATGGCCCCCTTGGTGAGGGGCGCATAATCGATGGATGTATTACCTGCCCATGGCACGGTTTCCAATATCGCCCTGAAGATGGCAGGGCGCCGGCGCCATTCGAAGAACGTATAGCCACCTATCACATAAAGTTGGATGGTGAGGATGTTTTGCTTAACTCAGAAGCGTTGCCAGAAGGTAGCGAGCGTCCGATTACTGAAATCACCGATATGATTAGCCCTAACTAGGAGAGATTGATGTCTCAACAAGACGAGAAAGCAGAATTTTTTGTGGGCTATCTGGAAGCACCTGCTGGCATCACTCAGTTCTACAAAATTGTTGTTCCAATACTGTTGCTATTAGCTGTGGGTTTTAGCTTCTGGGTTTCCAGTTTGCAATCAAATGCAGGCGAAGGGCTAAGGGACTTATCGGGGGAAGTAGAGATTAGCGGCTATCTCACCGCCGATCCCTATCCAGTGATTCATATAGCCGGCGAACAACCACGTTCTGTCATCTTGGTGGGGCAGACCAAAATGGGAGCGGGAGAGAATGCAGCTCTTTATGCGAATCAGTGGGTCTCAGTTTCCGGGTTTGCGATTACCAGGGGAGACTGGGCCATGCTGCAACTTGTCCCATCATCTACATTTGCTGTCCTGGATAAAGCTGACAGTATTCCTGTCGCGTCGGTAGATATGGGAGAAGTTGAACTCAGGGGAGAGATTATCGACTCCAAGTGTTTCCTTGGCGTAATGAAGCCGGGGGCCGGCAAAGCGCATCGGGCTTGTGCTTCTATGTGCCTGCGCGGAGGTATTCCGCCTTTGTTGGTTGTAAAGAATGAACAGGGAGAAAAATACGGTTTCATGTTAATGAATGAAAATGGTGACAGTGCTTCTATGGAACTGGCTGATCAAGTAGCCGTCCCGATTACTCTCTCCGGTCGTATGGAGCAAAGAGGCGACATGATGTACATCCGTTATAACAAAAGCAGTATTACCAGGCTGTCAGCAGCGTCACTTTCTTCCTATGGTGAACCGCTAGCCTATAATTAGCGGGAAAGAGTTCTGTTCGCAGCAGAATCGAATGATCGGAGATAAACATGGTAGAAAACAATTCATCAGCTACGATTACCGAATGGCACAAGGTTGCGGAGACTGGCGAGCTTGGTGAAGATCGCATAAAAACTGTGACCGCCGGTGTTCGTACGCTATGTCTGGTTCACTACCAGGGTCAATACGCGGCAATGGAAAATCGTTGTCCGCATCAGGGCGGACCTCTGGGAGAAGGCTCGATAGAGCCGGGTGTGGAAGACAAATGCTGGATTCGCTGTCCCTGGCACGGTTGGGATTTTGATCCACTTACCGGTAAATCTCCCGGGGCACACGAAGACGGCCAGGAAATGTTTCCTGTTGAGACAAAAGAAGACGGGATATATGTAGGCATTACCAGGAACATAGAAACTAAGACTACGGTTTCGGACATCATGGCCAGGACCATGAGCAATTGGGGGGTGAAGTATGTATTTGGCATAGTAGGACATTCTAACCTGGGTTTAGCCGAGGCATTGCGGCGGGAAGAGGTAGCAGAAAGGCTTAACTTTATTGGCGTGCGCCATGAGGGTGCGGCCGCATTCGCGGCATCAGGCTATGCGAAGTTAACTGGGCGTCCTGCTGCTTGTCTTGCAATTGCCGGCCCAGGTGCAACGAATTTACTGACAGGTTTATGGGACGCCAAAGTTGATCGTGCGCCTGTGCTTGCGCTAACCGGTCAGGTCAATACTCAGGTGTTAGGACCTGGTGCTTTTCAGGAGATAGATCTCAGCACCGCTTTCGAGCCGGTGAGTGTGTTTAATCAAACTGTGCTCAACAATTCCAATCACGGGGAGCTAATGTCTCTTGCAATCAAAAATGCGATTGTACATCGCGATGTAGCCAATCTAATTTTTCCAGATGAAGTACAGGTCATTCCCGCTTCAGCTAGCGACGAGCCTGGCAATTCGGAAGGCCGTATTAGCTCGCAGAAAATCTCTCCCGACAGCATTGTGGTAGATGAGGCAGTACGGCGACTAAAGGCGGCGAAAAGGCCGCTAATTATTGTCGGTTACGGTGCTCGTGATTCAATGGAGGATATTACCAGGTTGGCTGAGCGTCTGTGTTGTCCGGTTGTGACAACCTTTAAAGCTAAAGGACAAATGCCTGACAGTCATGAATTGGCAGCCGGTGTTCTAGGTAGATCGGGTACGCCAATTGCCAGTTGGTTTATGAATGGCTGCGATTTACAGGTGGTCTTTGGTGCATCTTTTTCCAACCACACAGGCATAGAAAAAAAGAAACCTACTATACAGATTGATTTTGATCGCATGGCTCTTGGCAAGTTCCATGCTGTCGAGGTTCCTGTTTGGGGTGAGATCGGTCTTACCGTGAATGAGTTTCTGCACAAGCTTCCCAGGCAGGGTGATCGTTTGGATCAGAGCGGGGAATTGAGCCAGCGCTGGCAACTCTGGCGTAGCGAGAAAGCGAAACGCACAGAAGACGATAGAGGCAACGGATTAAATGCCGCCGCTGTTTTTGAGGCTATGTCCGAGCTAGTCCCGGAAAACGCCGTAATAGCTGTAGATGTTGGCAACAATACCTACAGCTTCGGCAGATATTTTGAGACTAAAGGATGTCAACGAGTGTTGATGTCGGGTTATTTGGGCTCGATCGGTTTTTCATTCCCAGCGGCAATGGGAGCCTGGGCGGCGACACAATGTGAAGAAGACTATCTGGGCCGGCCGGTTTTTTCTGTGTCGGGCGATGGTGGCTTCGGGCAGTATTTGGCAGATTTTACTACGGCGGTGAAGTACAAAATGAATATTACGCATGTTTTATTGAATAATTCAGAGCTAGGGAAAATCTCTAAGGAGCAAATGGCGGGTAATTGGGAGGTTTGGCAAACGTCATTGCACAATCCATCGTTTGCAGAATACGCGGAAATTTGCGGAGGAAAAGGGATCAAGGTCACTGACAAAGAAAGCCTGCGGCAGGCCATCACTGATGCCAGCAATTATCCGGGGCCTGGCATAATCGAAGTAATAAGTGACGTGCAGTTAGTGTGATCATCAAATTTCACTGCTATAAATTATTAAAGTGAGGAAGTGCGGTGAGCGGTGAAGCTACTCGGTCGGCGGTTTATCGTTTGTTGAATCCGGCCGAGCATTCCACGCCGCTGGATCTTGGTGGAAATCTGCTAATAATAGCATTGGTGCTGCTCAATTTAGTGGCGATGGCGCTTGAAACCGATGCGACTCTTGCTGCTGACTATGCCAATCTCTTTCTCAATCTGGAATTATTTTCTGTAGCCTTTTTTACTGTGGAGTATGCTCTGCGGGTTTGGTGTATCACGATTGATGCTCGCTATGTTTCGCGTTTTCGTTACCTATTGTCGCTGAATTCTCTTATCGATTTGCTCGCCGTTTTACCGTTCTATGTCGGCCTTCTACTGGACATAGATTTGCGTGTTTTTATCGCTTTTCGTTTGTTCAGACTTTTTAAACTGTTTCGATATTTTGCGCCTCTCGCCGTGTTGGCCAAGGTTCTGCGTGCCGAGGCCAGATCTTTCTTTGCTGTTATATTGGTGATGTTGGTGCTGGTATTTATGGGGGCAACCGGAGTGTATTTTTTCGAAGCTGAGGCGCAGCCACATAAGCTGGGCAGTATTCCTCAAGCACTGTGGTGGTCTATTGTTTCCTTAACAACCCTGGGCTATGGCGATGTTGTGCCCATAACTCTGGGCGGGCGGGTTTTCGCTGGCGCGATGATTTTATTCGCAATCGGAATTGTCGCATTGCCAGCGGGCATGTTGGCATCACGTTTTTCCGAAGAGTTGGATAAGCGCAAGAATGCTTTCAGTGAAATAGTAAAATCTTTAGTGGAAAAGCGCGAACTAAATAACGATGACGAAATCATGTTAGACAGACAGCGGCAAAGTCTCTGTTTAAGCGATCACGATGCGCAACTCTTGAAAAACGCAGCTATTGAGGCGGAGATGAGCGGCGCGAAGACTACCAATGCGGGTAATTTCTGCTCTCAGTGCGGTCAGTCTCTAAAGTAGGAACTGCTCGCCTGCGGGTGAATGACTTTATTTGCTGGTAAGTAATATTTTCAGGAATATTCTATAAGGAGCACAGGTTTTGGAATTCGGCTTATTCATCATATTAGTGTGCGTCGTTGCCTACTGCATGGTGGCGAAGAGGGCATCTAGCAGTATCATCACGGCGCCTATGGTATTTCTTGCGATAGGTATCCTCATTGCGAATTCAAGCATCATGGGGCCAGAGAATACGGAAAGCATGCTGGATCTCGTCGCTGAAGTTTCACTGATTATTCTGTTGTTTCTGGATGCTTCACAATCTGACCTGGCCGCACTGCGACGTGATCATGTTTGGCCACAAAGAATGCTATTGATAGGACTGCCGCTTTGTATTGCAATTGGGGTGATAGTTGCCATTCCACTGTTTCCAGATTTACCTCTGCCTTTACTGGCGCTTATGGCAGCAATACTTGCTCCAACAGATGCGGCTCTTGGTCAGGCAGTGGTTAACAACAAAAATGTGCCCGAACGCGAGCGACGGTCACTCACCGTCGAGAGCGGACTTAATGATGGCATGGCCTTGCCAATAATTTTGCTGTTTGCCAGTCTGGTAATGGGATTGGAGGCTGGTGGTGCGGAAGAAACGAACTGGTTTGCTTTCGGTATTATGCAAGTAGTTCTGGGGCCTATAGCAGGGGTGACGCTGGGTTGGTTGGGAGCCAGACTGTTCTTGTACGCGGAAGCTCAACAGTTAACAGCGCCTACTTACGAAGGTATTGCGGTGTTGGCCCTGGCAGGGTCGTCCTATCTGTTTGCTCAGTTGATTGGGGGAAATGGGTTTATTGCTTCTTTTGTTGCCGGGTTAATCTTTGGCCATCTGATAAAAGGGCATTGCCGATTTATCTACGAGTTTTCCGAGAGTGAAGGACAGATGTTGGTGTGGGCGGCATTTCTTTTTATCGGTCTTGGGCTTTTACCCGAGGCGCTCAGCGCATTGAGTTGGCCTGTCGTTGTTTACATTTTGTTGAGTTTTTTCTTTGTTAGACCATTGGCAATCTGTCTTTCATTGCTAGGCACGGACACATCTAACGTGACAAGATTGTTTTTTGGCTGGTTTGGGCCGCGCGGACTGGCTACTGCACTTTTCGCTCTGCTGGTGGCTGAGGAACTCAATCATGAGTACGCCGAAGCGGTCGTAGTGCTTGCGGTAAATGCTGTTTGGATGAGCGCTTTATTGCATGGCATCACCGCGTCTCCCGGCGCCGATTGGTACGCCAGAAAGGCGGCAAAAAACATTGACTTTGAATCCGACTCCTAGATTCAGTCATGAGTGATACTCTATCTATCCAAATTTTGCCGTCTATCATGGATTGTATTTTGTTACTACAAAAGTTACTGTTCAAGTGAAAGGTAAACGCTTATGTGCCATTCAGCACGGCGTCCCAATCGAACAACCGGGGAGTAACAATGGGCTCTAAATCACGCATTCTTATCAATTGTTTTGTTGGTACCGTCTTGATTGGCGCAAGCCAAGCCGTATTGGGACAGGGCACTGAAGGGGATGATCCTGTGGCAGAACTGGTTTCTCGATTGGAGCTGGAACGCTACAAAACCACCTTGAAAGGGTTAACACAATTTGGAGATAGACGTCAGGGTACCAGCCGCAATCGAGCCGCAGTTGATTGGATTGAAGAGCAACTTATTTCCTACGGTTGCAGCAACGTAGAACGATTGAATTACACGTTTGCAACAGAGCCTCGTGATAACGGTGCGCGGCGCAGCATAGAAACGCCCGACCTCACTACGCCAACAGGAGGTTTGGTTGGACGTAATGGCAGTGGTCCCGGTGGCAGCTCAGTTTTTGGATACCGAGCGCCAACCGGTGTAAATCGCGATTTGAATGCGCAGCCGGATGAGCGTATCCGTCTGTTAAATGCCGAAGAGCCTGTTGATGGCCCCAGGTCAGAAGTGTATTGCACGAAAATTGGAACGACCAGACCAGATGAGATGTATATCGTTAGTGCGCACATGGATGGTCATGGTGTAAACGAAGCAGTTAATGATGACGGGTCGGGCACGGCTTTGGTCATGGAGTTAGCGCGTATTTTTAGCGCGCCCGGAGTTGGAACAGAGCGCTCAATTCGTTTTGCCCTATGGAATAACGAGGAAACAGGTCTAAACGGATCAACAGCCTATGTAGAGCAGCGCAAAGATTTACAAGGTGTAGAACAGCCACCAGGATCAGGCAATTACCCGGAGCCACGTTGGTTAGGCATGATTCAACATGACATGATGTTGTGGGATCACGGCGCTCCAGGAGCGGACGGTACAGTGAGTTGGGATCAGCGCCCCGAGGCCGACGTGAATATAGAATTCCAATCGGCTTCCGGTTTGGCAGATGATTCAATGCGCCTCGCTTTCCTATTTAAGGCCGCTGCCGATGCGTACAACACGGATTATCCAGCCACTGTAGGGCCGCATATGACCAATACCGACTCCACTCCGTTTATGAATGAAGTACCTTCCATCAGTCTGCGTGAAAATGAACGTGGCGCACATACTGGTGGTGGCTGGAATCCAACCTGGCACACTCCCCTGGATGTATGGACTAATTTTACCGACGAGGATTTTAGGCTAGGCTTGAATGCAGCGCAGACGACACTTGCGGCAGTAGCGAAGTTAACGGGTGCATCATTGAGTGACTAATATCGGGTTAATTCGATTGAGGGAAGGAGCCGTGCTATTCCCCCGATCGATGTGATAGCAACGGATGCCTAAGCTGTGACTACACCTAGTCTGGCTTGCCCAGTTCCACATCGTTGTGATGAATCAAGCTGAATGAGGTGGTTGTTCATTCAGGCCAGGGGAGCTCTTTTCGTTCACTCTAAGCAGAGTATTCCCTGATCAACGGCCTCTGGCTCTGATTATCTCCAAGCAGCACTTCGGCCGCCGCTTTTTTAGAACCCTACAAGAAGCAAATCGCAATTGCTGTAGTAGCCTGGTGTTCACTGCCGGGTTGACTCTGGTAATGATTCAGCACGTGCGAGTCATTGTGGACAGTGGATTCGTCGCAGAGTAAGACTGCTGTCAAGAAACAGCCAGGACGAAACAGCGAATGTAGAGGCTTATGTAGGCGAGAGCATTCAGCTGATCAAAACGGTGCAGGCTTACAATCATCAAAGTCATGATGACCGTCAATTCTCAATTCATGTGGAAATTGCTGTCGCCTTAGGTCGAATCATGATGCGCTCCTTTCTTGTCACCGTCGTAATAACGCTGGTATTCAGGGCCAAGGAAAAGACTGGTTTAGTTACAGTTCGGCCTTTACCAAGGGCCATCTGTTAGTCGATTTGCAAAACGAACTATTGCTACTGTAACGAAGATGCTGGCATTGAAACCACTTTGTTGATTCTTCTCGATGTGCTGCAAAATTTCGATGATTATAATCAATTTTTTAGATTTGGCGGATGCTCTGATAAAGCAACAGGGCAGAGCAGACGTTTACCAGATCACAAGTTTTCATCCAAGATACAAGTTTGCTGGAACTGAAGAAGAATTGCGATTTATTGGTCTTCTTTGTTTTTGAGTTATCAATGGCAATAGCTGAGTGCATAATGAAATTCCAGAATAGACGAGTGATTCGATTGAATTACAGTTGACCTTAAGAGTTCAGATTAATTCCTCCCCTGGTTGGAATAATATTGGACATCTTGTTCAATGCTTTAATAGGATGGCTATCGGTTTTATTAATTGGTCAATTCGAGGTGACACCATCAACAATTTACGCAAAGACAGTATTCGCGAACTACGTGTTGGCGCTAACGACTATAAGTACTTTAGCTTAACTGCAATACAAGAAATGGGCTTGGCGTCTGCCGAAAACCTGCCCATATCTATCAAGATTCTGTTGGAGAATCTGTTGCGCCATTGTGATGATGAGGTCGTGACCGGCGAGCAGGTAGAGAAGTTACTGAATTGGCAGAACACACAACACAGCAGTGAAGAAATCATGTTCCTGCCAGTGCGCGTGTTGATGCAGGACTTTACCGGTGTTCCCGCTGTGGTAGATCTTGCTGCCATGCGTGATGCGGTTGCCAGTGCAGGTAAGGACCCCACTTTGATCAATCCGACGAATCCGGTGGATCTTGTTATAGATCATTCAGTGATGGTGGATAAATTCGCCGTTGACTCGGCGTACCGCGACAACGTTAAGATCGAAATGGAACGAAATCGAGAGCGCTACCAGTTTCTGCGCTGGGGAAAAACCGCATTCAATAACTTTCGTGTTGTACCTCCGGGCACTGGAATATGCCATCAGGTGAATCTGGAATACCTGGCTAAATCGGTTTGGCAGGGAGAGATCGACGGCGAGCTTTATGCCTACCCGGATACTCTGGTTGGCACAGACAGTCATACCACCATGATCAACGCACTTGCCGTGTTGGGCTGGGGAGTAGGGGGTATAGAAGCGGAAGCAGCTATGCTGGGACAACCACTTTCAATGAATATTCCACAAGTGGTGGGTTTCAGGTTGGAGGGAGACTTGGCAGAAGGCATCACTGCAACTGATTTGGTACTCACTATCACCGAAATGCTCAGAAAACATGGAGTGGTAGGCAAATTTGTCGAGTTCTATGGCACTGGTTTAGACAATTTGAGTCTCGCCGACCGGGCCACCATTGCCAACATGACCCCAGAGTATGGTGCCACATGTAGCTTTTTTGCCGTTGATAAAAAGACCTTGGATTACCTGGCACTAACGGGGCGAGAACAGGAAACCATCGAATTGGTTGAGGCCTATAGTAAAACGCAAGGCTTATGGCGCCGGGATGATGATCTGCTGCAATACAGCAGTGGCCTTCAATTAAACATGAATGGGGTAGTGCCCTGTCTGGCTGGGCCAACAAGGCCGCAGGACAGAGTGCCTGTGACGGAGCTGGCGTCTCGCTTCAACGAGGAATTCGATATCGATATTCCTCAAAAAGCTACCATCGAAAACGAAGAATACCAGCTTGAGGAGGGCGCTGTGGTAATCGCGGCAATCACCTCCTGCACCAATACGTCGAATCCGGATGTAATGATGGCAGCAGGCTTGATGGCCAAGAAGGCGCTGGCTAAGGGCTTAAAAAGAAAACCCTGGGTAAAGACTTCCCTCGCGCCAGGCTCTAAAGTGGTTTCCGATTATCTGCAACAAGCCGGACTGCAGGATGCACTGGATGAACTGGGATTTAATCTGGTGGGTTATGGCTGCACCACATGCATAGGTAACTCGGGACCTTTGCTGACGGCTATCGACACAGCTATCGCGGAGAATAATCTCACCGTCTGTTCGGTGCTTTCGGGTAACAGAAATTTCGCAGGACGAATCCATCAACGTGTTAAAGCAAACTGGTTGGCATCCCCTCCACTAGTGGTCGCCTATGCCCTGGCTGGCAGTGTGAACATCGATATCAGCACTGAAGCCCTGGGTAAGAATGAAGCGGGGGAGGCTGTTTATTTAAAAGATATATGGCCTGGCAACGAAGAAATTGATGAAGCAGTTAAGCTGGTGCGCAAACAAATGTTTGATGCCGGATATGGTGAAGTTTTTGATGGAGATGATGAATGGAATAGTCTGGCTATCGAATCGGAAAATACTTACCGTTGGGACGAAGATTCAATCTATATACGCAACCCTCCATTTTTCGACCCGTCTATTAGCAACGTCAGTGGAGATATTAAGTCCGCAAATATTCTTGCTGTGTTGGGTGACTCGGTTACCACCGATCATATCTCTCCAGCTGGCTCTATCGCTGAAGACAGCCCTGCTGGTGACTATCTGAAATTTCATGGCATACAGAAACCGCAATTCAATTCTTACGGTTCCAGGCGTGGCAACCACGAAGTCATGATGCGTGGAACATTTGCCAATATTCGAATAAGAAATGAAATGCTGGCGGGTATTGAAGGCGGATACACTCACTTGGTCGGCGAGACCCAGGCGCTGCCAATCTATGATGCTGCTATGCAGTATCAGGAAAAAAATATTCCGTTGCTTGTAATTGCTGGAAAAGAATATGGGACGGGGTCCAGTCGTGATTGGGCAGCAAAAGGAACACGTCTGTTAGGGGTGCGCGCGGTAATTGCCGAGAGTTTTGAGCGTATACATCGCTCGAATCTGGCTGGTATGGGTGTGTTGCCACTACAGTTTCCTGCTGCTGTTGATCGCAAGACACTCAAGCTGAGCGGCAATGAAGAGATTAGCCTCACCGGTCTTTCGGAAGTCTACGTTGGAATGAAGGTGACTATGGAAGTAAAATACCCGGATCAAACTACTCAGTCATGCAAGCTGTGGTGCCGGTTGGATACTGAATTAGAAGTTCGGTATTTTAATAGTGGGGGAATAATGCCGTTCGTAGTTAATAAGCTAATTGCGGGCCAGTGTTGAGCATGGAAATGATGCTGTGGAACAAGCTCCTGGTTCAAGGTAATCCCTCAAGCCTTCAGCTGATAACAGGTTAAGAACAAATACATCATGTAATTGCTCCTAGTTGAAGAAAGAGTATGAGTTGAAGGAATGGTATGAGCGACTATATATTGGCTAGAAAACCTATTGAAGTCTCTGTAGGAGAATCCGTTCGGATTAGTCGCGAATTGCAGGAATTCGAATACATCCCGATAGCCCATTGACGAATTTACACTTCCCTAATGCTTGTGCAGAGAACAACGAATATACTCAATGCACAGGAGAATAGGGTACAGGCTAATAGAATCCATGCAGCCAATGCGGTTTCCTGATCTTTTTGGCTGCATATCGAGCAGTTGTGGAGGATGCTTGCGGGGTCGATGGAGCAATGTCACAAACTGCGCTAGCGCCAAATTTTGATGCCCACTCTGGCGCGCGTTTGCGGATTCTGCGCGATGCTATGCCAGGCACCAACGATTATCGGCAAACGGCGTTGCCCAGAAGCGTTTTACTCGCTAGAGTGATGATTCTAACTTCTGCCAAACAGGTATGTAGTCGAATCATAGCACCCGGAGTACTCGATATGAGCAAGTTCCTGATCGCCGCTTCAATTCTTTGTATTTCTTCTTTTTCTCAATCTACTGTGGCTCAATCACGCGCTGCGCAAACCTTGCCCGATGGTTCTGCTAAGGCCCTGGTAGAGAATGTTTGTTCCAGTTGTCACAGCCTGGCAACCATTACTCGAGCGACTGGCTTTAGTAGGGCTGAACAATGGCATAGTTTGTTTTCTACCATGATCGAGCTACCTGATGCCCAGGCACATACGATTGCTACCTATCTGGCTGAGCACTTTCCAGAAGATACTTCGCGCCGTCCTAATTTGATTGCTGGGGATGTGGAAATCGAAATAATTGAATGGACAGTGCCCACTCTGGGCCAGCGTTCTCGTGATCCTATTGAAGCGCCGGACGGTTCTATCTGGTGGACTGGTATGTGGGCTAGTTTGGCCGGTCGTTTAGACCCAGAAACAGGCTTCATGGAGGAGTACCGTCTGCCACCTTCCTCCAGACCACATACTATCGTTCCCGATGCCGAAGGCAATATCTGGTATACCGGAAACAGCAATGCCACTGTGGGTAAGCTCGACACCCTAAGTGGCACCGTAACAGAATACAAAACTCAGGCTAGAGATCCACATTCGGCAACCTTTCATGCGAATGGTAATTTCTATTTTACTGCCCAGAGCGCCGCTGTACTCGGTAGGCTAAACCCTAGCACCGCTGACTTGAAAGAAGTCGATACCCAGCCGCGCCCCTATGGGATTAAGGCGGCAGCTGATGGCATTTTGTGGATAGCCTATAATGGTACTAATAAGATTGGTGCCATGCATCCTGATACTATGGAAGTGAAGTACTATGAAATACCCGATGCCAAAGCCCGAGTTCGTCGGCTCGATTTGGACAGTGAAGGCAAGGTGTGGTTTGTAAACTCGACCATGGGAAAAATTGGCCGACTCGACCCAAACACAGGTGAGATCAGGCAGTGGGATTCACCCAGTGGCCCCTCGTCGCATCCTTATGCATTGGCTGTCATAGATGATATTATATGGTACAACGAGTCTGGCATGCGACCAGATACTCTAGTGCGTTTTAGCCCCGACAGCGAAATTTTTCAGAGTTGGGCAATTCCCTCCGGTGTAGGCATAGTGCGAAATATGTGGGTCACCGAGGCAGGCAATTTGCTGATTCATCAGAGTAGCTCTAATCAGGTAGGCTTAGTGAAGATTAACTAACCAACCCTGAAAAACATAAATTTGGATCAGTTTCAAGCCTGTTGGGCTGATGCAAGCGCAGATGAAATCAGATGGCGATATATTTGAGTTTTACAATACAGGCCATGCTGTTGATTTTTGGGAAAGGGAGAACTGATAGCATCAAAGCCTGTTAAGTTATGAGTATCCTTGTAGGCCGATGATTACCAGCTATCGCGTAAACGACGCAAACCAATGAAGGTTGTTTGATCATCCAACTTGCTCACATCAATAGCCAGACTCGCGGCAATACCGGCACGCACTTGTTCCTGGTTCAGCCGGAAAAAGACATTAATTTCTCGCTCCAAACCGATGTTGCTGACGAATTCTTCAGCGTTCAGTCCCTGTTTAAACTCAGCACGCAATGTTTGTGCTGATCGATTGTCAGGCTCTCGGTCGAGCGTGAACTCCAAATTGTTTTCTATATAGTCATGCCCTGGGAAGACACGCACTTCATCAGCCAAGGGGAAAATCTGCTCCACAAAGGTTCGATGTAAAACTCTGGGTGCGCCACCCAGATCGCAACGTCCTGCCCCAGCATTGAACAAGGTGTCGCCGCAAAATAAAGCAGGCTTCTCTTCTTCCTGACCAGAGAAATAGAGACAAATATGGCTCATGGTATGACCAGGGGTATCCATCACCTTCAGGCTTAGTTCACCACATTGCAATGTGTCGCCAGCCTGCAAACCTCTATTTACATTCGGTATCGACTGCATGGCTTCAGTATGGGCTACTAGCTCCGCGCCCGTGGCGGTAATAACCGGCGCATTACCGCCAATGTGATCATGGTGATGATGTGTATTAGCAACAATTTTGATACGCCATCCCAACTCGCCAGCGACTCGCAAACACAAGGCGTGATCTAATGGGTCAATCGCAATTGCTTCTAAGGTCTGTTCACAACCCAGCAAATACATATAGTTGCGCAAGGCATTACGAACGGGTATTTGTCTAATTAGCATGATTTATTCTAATCTGACAGACAGTGATTTAGCAATATAGTTGTTGCTAACATACTTCCTTATAAACTCCAAAATAAGCACGCCTCCGACTTGGTTTCTTAGCACAGGTTGCAATCGTTCTGGCAAGAGATTTAGATTCAAGTCATCACAATTAGCATTCGCTGATGCTAACGAAAAACCCAGCATCAATTGAGTGACTTGTAGCAATAGAGCTAGCATTACTATGGCGCTTGCGAAAGCTTCGGAGAACGCAATGAAGACTCAAATATGGGCGGCAGTTTCAATGTATGTGCTGATAGCTATTATCAAGAAGCGACTCAAGCTGGATGTCTCGCGCTACCCTTTGCTACAGATACTTTCGATCACTCTTTTCGAGAAAATCCCGTTAGACAAAGGCTTTCTCAACACAGCACATGGCACTGACGACGATACATTTTCTAAGCAATTGAATTTGTTTAGATAATTAACCGGACACTGGCGTATGTTTTTTGACATTATTTTTAAATTAGCAGACAATCCCAGAATGAGGAGCTACGAGACCGCTTTGAAGACTCCTACCCGGAGCTGAAAGCTGGGGCCAGGGATGTTAGCTATGAGGAGCCAGTCGAACTGGTGGCGTAAATGATTTCGATTTCGCCTCTCAGATTTCGATGCGTTCCAACGGCAGTGAGCACTTCAAATAGACCGGGATTTCTATTCTTCTACGGCCTGTCGTAAGAATATCGCTGTGCCTTCTGTCGCGTTCAGCTGTGATTCTCAAATACCACCACTCAGACTACGACCGACATACATTCTATAGGATTCAAATAGTATGAAAAGAAGAAACCTTATCAAGCTAATTGCCAGCTCGGCCTCCCTGTCAGCGTTCTCGGCAACAATACCATCCACTTCTCTTGCAATGGAATCTCCCGCAGCAAGCCAGTTCCAGCACGGCGTAGCAAGTGGAGACCCTCTCGCAGACAGCATAATTCTTTGGACGAGAGTCAGCCCAACGACGGATGGTTCATCAAAGTCAATAGGTTGGGAAATCTCCTTAGATGACAATTTCAAATCAGTCGTTGGTAGCGGCACATTCACCACCACATCTGGAAGGGACTTTACAGTAAAGATCGACGCCAGGGATCTTTCCCCTGATACGATCTACTATTACCGGTTCAAGACCCAGGGCGCTATCTCACCAGTTGGGCGCACCAGAACACTGCCTCTTGGCCACCTGGAATCGGCCAGACTCGCGGTAGTATCCTGCTCCAACCACCCTGCTGGATACTTCAATGTCTATCGAGAGATCGCTAAGCGCCCGTACTTGAACGCGGTTATCCATCTCGGTGACTATCTTTATGAGTATGGCATGGGTGGTTATGCCACTGAACATGCTGCTGCATTGGGCCGACAGCCGGTTCCTGGGCACGAAATAGTTTCCTTATCCGACTATAGGCAAAGGCATGGTCAATACAAGCAAGACACCGATCTGCAAGCGCTACACGCGGCGCACCCCATAATATGTGTTTGGGATGATCATGAATTCTCCAACAATGCATGGCGGGACGGTAGTCAGCGCGATGGGGATGGACAACAATGGCGTAAGCAAAAAGCAATTGCTCTCAAAGCCTACTACGAATGGATGCCGATAAGGGAACTAGATAGTACCGGCATCAACCGGCGCTTTGATTTTGGTGATCTTGGGACACTAATAATGCTAGATACAAGGCTGAAAGGTCGGGAAAAACAGCCAGAAGCGGAAAAATACGCCCTCGGACTTCAGCGAGATCGTCGAATGCTCGGTGAATGGCAAGAAGCCTGGCTCGAGAATCAGCTCAAAGAGTCTGCGGCTCAGCGATGGACGCTTATCGGCCAACAAGTCATGGTGTCGCCATTTTTACAGCCAGATCTCCGGGGCATCGCGGATCCACAGGGGCGCTCCATGTTTGCCCTGTCTCGCGGGCAGGAGGCCTATGAACGCGTTATCAATGCCTCAAATTATGGACTTCCCGTCCTCCTTGATACCTGGGATGGGTATCCGCAAGCTCGTGAGAAATTTCTGCGACTGTTGAGTCGGTACTCTAAGAACTTAATTGTTCTGACTGGTGATATTCATACAGGAATATACTCCGATTTGTTGCTCGAAGACGGAAAAACTCTTGTAGGGAAAGAACTAATTACGTCGGCTGTGACTTCCCCAGGGCTCGATGACTATTTCCCATCCATAGAACCCGGCCAGGTAACGAAATCCTTCATGGAGAAAAATCCACATTTGCATCATTTCAATGGTCGAGATAAGGGCTGGATAGAGATCGAGCTGAGTCATCAGGAGATTGTGTCGTATTGGAACATCGTAAGCACGATCATTAGTAACGATTACGAAGTGTCTATTGATTATCAAGCCAACATTGCAGCAAATGCATAACCGGTCATAGGAGTCATATGAGTGTCCCCTGGTTCCCATGATTTAGTTAAACTGATTCATCGTATTGTTGTTGCCACCAGCCTTCAATGCGGATTCGCCGGAAAAATAGCCCTTGTGGTCATCGCCCAGATTAGATCCAGCCATGTCTTGATGCTTTACACATGCAAGCCGTTGACGGATTTCTAATCGCTGTACGCCTTCTACATAAGCTAACATACCTTGATCACCAAAATATCCTTTCGTCAAATTATCTGTGCTAAGCGCAGCAGTATGATAAGTAGGAAGCGTGATCAGATGATGAAATACTCCCGCTTCACATGCCGCATCCGCTTGAAAGTTTCGTATTTTCTCATCCGCTGCTAACGCTAACTCAGTTTCATCATAAATTGAATTCATTAATTGGGCGCGATCATAACCAGACACCTCACGTCCCTGCTTCTCCCAACTATCGAATATTTGTTGGCGAAAATTCAGTGTCCAGTTGAATGAAGGACTGTTGTTATACACCAGCTTTGCATTAGGGACTACTTCGCGAATGCGCTTTACCATGCCACTAATCTGATCAATGCGAGGTGTAGCCGTTTCGATCCAGAGTAGATCTGCTCCATTCTGAAGCGACGTAATACTATCCAGAACTACCCGGTCTTCGCCGGTCTCATTACGAAAGCGAAACAAACCGCTAGAGAGTTGGGATATTTTTTGAAGCTCACCACCCACCTTAATTGCGATATCTCCGTTTTCCAAGTTTGTTGTATCATCAATCGCTGTCATCTCCAGGAATCGATTGTATTGATCGCCGAGATCGCCAACCTCGTTTGTTACCGCTATCTTTTGAGTTAGCCCGGCGCCTAGGGAGTCTGTTCTGGCAACTATAACCCCGTCGTCAACCCCCAATTCCAGAAACGCGTACCGCACAGCGCGGATTTTTGCTAAAAACTCCTCGTGGGGTACGGTTACTTTTCCATCTTGATGTCCGCATTGCTTTGCATCAGACACCTGGTTTTCTAGTTGAATTGCGCAGGCACCCGCTTCTATCATTTTTCTGGCCAGTAGGTAGGTGGCCTCCTCATTACCAAAACCGGCATCAATATCAGCAATAATCGGCACAACATGGGTTTGGTAATTTTCGATTTCATTCTGTGCGCGCTGAATTACAATCGAGTCAGTGCCTTTTCGAGCCTCATCCAATCTAGAAAAAATATGCCCTAGCTCGCGGGCATCAGCTTGTCGGAGAAAGGCATAAATCTCTTCGATTAACGCAGGGACCGATGTCTTCTCATGAATTGATTGATCGGGTAATGGGCCAAACTCTGACCGAAGAGCGGCAACCATCCAACCGGAAAGATAAATATAGCGTTTGTTTGTAGCGCCATGATGTTTCTTTATGGCTACCATTTTCTGCTGCGCGATAAAACCATGCCAGCATCCCAAGGACTGGGTGTAGTCGGAACAGTCGTGATCATAAGCCTCCATGTCTCGACGCATAATTTTGGCTGTATGGCGGGCAATATCGAGGCCAGTCCTAAACCGGTTTTGAGCTCTCATCCGTGCGCCATGTTCTGGACTTATGTTCTGCCAGGGGTTGCCGGCAGCCGCTTTCAGTTCGGCTAGTTGACGAATATCTTCGGCGTACTGTGTCATGTTTAGGTACCTGCTAGATTACGATTCAAATTTGATGTATTCGCTTTTTTTGGATTGAGTACCAAGCAAAAGCGGCCTGCGTTCCAAGTTAAATTTTAGAGGTGTAGCTCAATTTGCTGCTCTTGATTTTTAAGAACAATAGATCGAGGGCATTCTCTGTCACCATCAAATTCTTTCAAACGAGAGGGACTGAGCAGCCCCACGCAATTACCTGTGTTTAGGTGAGCAAGCAAACCTGAAAAATAAACTCGATACTGAGTTACATTTCGATGGGACGCTCCGTTGAGCGGGAAATTGGAGTCTAAATACTCCTTTAGCTTGCCAGCCGAAATATTTTGCGTACTTGAGATACAACTCAAGCTTGAAATATTGGTGCAAGATAGATTGTGCATAATTAAATCTCCATTTGGTTCGGCTTGGTACGTTGTTCGCGATATTGGGTCCGCGATACTGGATAAACTGTCAATATCGCTATTTCGAAACTTAGTGTAATTCATTTTTGTTGTGTAACTTAACAATATAATTTTTACAATGTAAATTTTACAAAAAAGATTCAATTACAGTATACTCTTCTAATCGCAATCTGAATCGAGCTATTAGCCATGAAAAAAAATAGTCAGACGCTCTATAGAAAAGCGCATTTTCTTGGCACCAAGATTTGCAAACTACGGAAAAGTTACGGTTTAACACTGGATGACTTGTCGGTGCGCTGCATTCAACGTGACGCCAGATCAGCCCCATCTGTGTCATATTTGTCGATGATCGAAAACGGAAAACGGATGCCTTCTGCTGATATGCTTGGGGTAATTGCTACTGTATTCGGGAAAGATTCAACGTGGTTTTACGATGAAACCCTCGAACCAGAATCAGTAATACCAGCCAAAAAAACGGCCGGCGGAATAGCTGGCATAGCCCTGGAGCCCGGATTTCTCTTTTCCAAAGAACATTTGCAAATAGCCATACCTGAATTGCTCTCCCAAGGAGGTATTTCTGGTCGTCAATTTGGACATTTATTGATCCGCGCTCACCAGGAACACCACCAGAACCGTTTTCCAGATTTAGAGAAAGCGGCAGAGGATATTGGGGAAAAGGTGATGCCACTGTCGGTGGAAGACACAGTAGGCTTATGTAAAAAGTTGGGTTTGAAAATCAAGTGGTTTGACCGCGCACCAGATATGATAGAAGATGCTGGACAAAAGGGATTCAAAACCCTCATCAGATCCTTCTTCGACGCACCCGTTACTATCTATTGCAACCAAAGACTGAAGCAACACCCGTCGAGACTTAAATACGACCTGGCAACACATATTGGTCACACTGTTTTACACGACAGAGATGGATTTCGCAGCATATCTGCAGTTGGAGGTACTGCCTATGATGCCAAATCCTGGTCCAATCAGGCGCAAACTGTTGACTCCAAGGACATTCTAAATGCCTGGCGTGATTTTGAATGTAGCTTTTTTGCAGGGGCTCTACTCTGCCCGAAAATTCCGTGTCGCCAATTTCTAAGCCGTCACGCTTATTCATTGGAGAGCGCAGCGCTGCTTGATGTGTCTGCTGCTGTTCTGATGCGGCGTATGACTGCTGTTTCACCCTATTCTCATTGGCACTACTTCGACGCTTACCCCCCTGGCAAACTACGAGCAGTTTATCGAGGTAATGGAATTCCAATGCCATGGGGAAATTTGCGGGAAATGAACGATCCCTGCCAGAATTGGGCCATGTTCAATCTGCTAGCATCAAAGAGCGAAAAACCTTTGTCTCAGATATCGGTGTTGCGCAATGGCGATGACTCTCGCCTGTATTGCTGCGAGTCAGTGCGCGTAAAAGACGCTGCTGGTAATCCGCATGTGGTTTGTGCAGGGGTTGATTTAGGCCCTGCAATCGAGGCCCAAGGAGAGAATGCGGAGAGTGTCATCGATGAAATTTTCCAGCCTTGCCAGAATCACAATGGTTCGGCAGCCGTACCAAAAGGAGCAGCTAAAATAATCCGTAGGGTTGCCAATATTCTCAGCATAAATTGGATTAGTGGAGGCCTGGAAAAGAATGCGAGCGTAATCTGTCCCCGAAGTTCAGATTGTCCTCGCGAGCCTTGTTGTGTAAAGAAACCAACACGGCGAAGACCGGTTACTGAGGATATTCGGAATGAAATTTTGGAGCAGATCGCCTCAGCTTAACCCGAGGAACAAAAATGGGGCTGGATTTATTTTGCTAAACTCAGTTCCAATATAACTGGGACACCAATAAGTCGCGGATTTCAATCGCACTGGCGACTGAAATCCGCCAGCTATTAGTGCTCTTCCCCCCTATAGCCTGAGTTTGGCAGTTCTACTGCAAGCCATAAGCCTGGCGTTGCGCCAGGAATGAGTCCACATTAACCGCCATGATCAGCAGATCGTGATACCTCCCATTGCGATCTTTCATATGATCTCGCAAAACCGCCTCGTTTTTAAAACCCAACTCTTCAAAAAGGGCACGAGCCGTTTTTTGATCGGGTGTCATACTGGATGTAATGACTTCCAGTCCGAGGGTCACAGCCAACTTGAAAGCTTCACGAACTAACGTGCGCCCTAAACCGCTTTTTCGAACAGATAAGGAGACAGAAACACGAATTTCGCCAACATGACGAGTCCAATCCAGATTGGTGAGATTGATAGTGGAATAGCCAACTAACTCATCATCGACGAGAGCTATAAGTGAATGAATTCGTCCGCTGTTCAGCTCACGCAGCCATCTATCAACGCCTTCCTGCCTGGTAATGTCTCTGCGCAGATAAAGAATGTCATGCTCTGGCAGAGCCTGGGCAAATTTCAGTAGGGCAGAACCATCTTCCGCAGTCATCCGGCGAATAACATAGTCCACTCCCTTTAATTGCAGCTTGAGTGGGTAGCCGGAAACCGCTTCATTCGTTTCTGTGTTCATCTTTTGCCCTTTCTACTCATTGTTATTCTGCCCTTTCACTTGCCCACTGATCCAATTGTGGCCATAAACGGTAGATAGCATTGCCGCCAGCAACCAGGCTGACGTGTCCACCTCTTACTATAACCTCTTCTTTTTCTTCAGACCCAATAAGACCGATAAGATCACGCGAGGCCGCTTCGGGAACGATATGATCGAAAGATGCGACAACATGTAAAAATGGCACCTTGATATTGCCGAAATCAACACGCCTACCCTTTAACTCGAGTTTGTTATTGACGAAAAGATTATCTCTAAGAAAATCATTCGTATAATCCCTGGCCAAAGCACCTGGCAGTGGCAGCTGATCTACAGCCCAACGGTCAAAACGTAAATGAGCCTTAACGAATTCATCATCTTCAACATTGTTGAGCAGTCGCATTTGATTTGCATTGCGTTGCAAAGGGCGTAAGGCTTGCATCGATGCGTTGATGAGTTCACTGGGAATATTACCGAGTTCTTCAATGAGACGATCTATATCAAAATTATCTGAAGTTAACCAGCGCTTGTGCAGCACCATACCGTCCCCGTTTATCGGTGTGGTGAAACAAGCCAGGTTTTTAATCGGCCCATCAGGATTTAAAGCTGAGTAACAGACACTTAGCAGACCCCCCATGCAGTAGCCAATCAGTGTGAGCTCGGGCTCACCAGAATCCTCAACGACCTGGTCTACGCACTCACCTACCAGGTCGCATACATAGGTAGCCATATCAAGGTGCTTCTGGTCCATGCGCGGCGCCAACCAGTCCAACATATAAACATCGTGACCTTGCTTTAGGAAGTATTCAACAAAGCTCTGACCCTTGGCCAAATCCATAATATAGCCTTTGGCAACTGGTGACATAACAATAAGTATAGGGACTCGGTAAACTTCATCTACTAAAGTGTCGTAGTGATAAAGCCTGGCAGTCTCGCGTGTGTACACCAATTCTTTGGCACTGCTTCCCACTTCCAGTTCCGATTCTGTTTGGGGCAAATCGGCGAGGCCGGGAATGTTGCGTTCAATTGTACGTTGAACGATTCGTTCAACACGGGAATCGAATTCTGCTTGTGAGATTTTCCTGCCGTCGTCAAGCATTTGTGTGGAGTTCGCGTTCATGATGGTTTCTGTTTATTACTCACTCTTGCTTGAGGCTTTTCGAGTGCGAGCAGGCTTTTTCTTCGCTGCGGCAGCGCTATCTCCAGTCGATTGCTCTTTATGTTGGGCGCGCAGCTCAACAAGAATCGTATTGAGGGTTTCTTCTATCTGGGAAATACGATCTTTCATGTCTAATATGTCACCACGCGAAGGCATATTCATGTTTGCCAGGTACTGCCCCATGGATTCACTAAACATACGCTGTGTATGCAAGGCTTCTTGTATGAAGCGTCCAGAGTTTTTTGCAACGCGTTCATCCGCCATGACGTCGGTCATGGCGTCGCTCCACATTTTTTCAGATTGAATGAACCAGTCACGCATGAGGCGCAATGGGTCTAAATCGTCATTATCTTTGTCGGCCATCTGCTTGCTACTCCTAATTCTGATAAAACCGGTATTAGTTCTATGGTGTTTTAGTATTTTCGGAAAGTCGTTTTGCAACTACCTGAAAAACTTCTGGATGCACGACCATTCCAATATGCGTGCAGTTTACCTCAGTATTTTTGCTCGCATCGTCTTCCATGCAAGAGCGCCAATCTGCCACACCATCTTTCTTCGAGTAGACGGCAAATTGAGCAGGTTGTACTTTGCTGGGTTGTAAGATGCTGCGAACGAATCCGCAGGTGCAGTGACCGGTTGCACAGGATGGTTTGAGATTCCTGCCAATCAAGCCGCTGTGATTGTTTTTAAGCTTGTCCCAAATACCTATAACAGAAGGGTGGGCTTTCACCAGGGATTTAAATGGCGAACCCAGAGTAATTACTCGATCAATCAGCTCGGACTCTTCCTGGACAATGTATTTCGATATCATGCCGCCTAGGCTGTGGCCCACCAGGCGAACCTTGCTGCCTGTTTTTTGCCGGATAGCTCTAACCCTGTTGAGAACCTGCTTCGCGGTTCGGTCCGGGCAATCGGTATTCCACACGATGCCAGATAATGAAGAATCATAACCGATTCGACGCAACCAGCGATGCATCTCCAGCATTAACATATCTCCAGCCATAAAGCCGGGAATCAATAAAACTGGTTCCTTATTGCCACGGGGGACGTTGAATCCATATAACACAGGATGGGACCGTAACCTCAGCCATTCTGTTGGCCACGCCACTTCCCGCCACAGTGGAGTGTTGCAATGCTCTATCACTGGGTCATGTGCATAGGTATCGCTTAGCTGACCCAGCATAGTTGCTTGAAATCCGTTCTCTGAATACTCCGTCACTTAGCTCCCGTGTTCTTCGCGTTCGTTAAGACATGCACTATTTCCAGCGCACAATTTTTCAGGTAAACCCCAATGCCTAAAACCAGAGTCTACCTAAAATATTATGTGTTGGGCGCCGCTTTTTTCCAATAAACTTACTTGGCGCTGACAGACCAGAATTCAGTCATGCTCTTGTAGGGCGCAGTCCAATCGTAGTCGGCATTCTTAAATGGAGCAAAAAGAATTTCAGCTCGCTCGGAAACAGCAGCACCCAGCTCACTTTGCTCTTTATAAAGAGTTTTGCCGAAATCCAGTGCACATTCCTGGCGGCGAGTCATAGTTTCCATGGCACGCTCAAGATTTGCCTTGTAAGCAGTAGGTTCAGCAGCAATAGTGCGGCTGAGTTCCAACATATCCTTTTGGCCTTTTTCCACAGTTTCAAGGAATTTGTCCAGGATGCGAGTGTTGCGTGCTCGCGCCTTGCTAAAGCCTTCGGCTACTTTTTCGGAAGTATCCGTAAGAACGTCGAAATAGCTGTCGACAGGCTTTTTGATGTTTCCAGTAGTTTCGGCTTTTTTCGTAGTTTTAGCAGTCATTTTTAATATCTCCAATAATTTCAGTGTGTTATGCTATGTATCCAGTGCTTCCTGAACAAGGAGGCGCGTTGTGTATAAATCACGTTGACATATATATGCAATTTGCACTTAAATGTCAACTGTTAATATTGTTTAATTGGATTTACCGCCATGACTGACAAAACTAAAAAAGAGTCAGAATCACCCAAAGTCTCCCCAACTGGAGATATGCTTACCGCTCACTTACTGGCAATGCTGAATGGCTGGTCTGCCTATGGCTACGAGTTGGCTCAGCGGCTGGAAGAAGCTGGTCTTGGGAACTACAACAAAGGATCTATCTATCGTATTTTGCGACAAATGGAAGAATCTGGTCTGGTCTCATCCAATTGGGATACCAGTAAAGATGGTCCGGCGCGCAGAATCTATGACCTTACCAACACAGGATCGATGTTTCTGAAGAACTGGATGATAATGGCAGACATGCATCGAAATTTCCTTACCAGTATGATGAAAATGAATCCGTTGATGCCGCCCATATCAAAACCCAAACCGACTAGTGACAGTAACAGTGACAAAAAAGAGGAAGAAGAAAACTAGTCAGTCCTAAAATCACTTGGCTATTGGAGCTACTCGAGAGAGGGGAGTCCTTTGAACAATAATAAAAGCACAGATAACATATTGACGTTGAACCCAGTAGTTGGAATGTCAATGGACGATGTCATGGCCGCCGCACGTCAGGCTATCCGACAGGGAATGCAGCAGCCAGCAATTATGGCCGAGCAAACAACCAAGCTCTGGCGAGACTGGCTTACCATTGCCATGAACCAATCTGATTTGAAACCCTCACCGAAGGACAGGCGATTCACCGACAAGTCCTTTGTGGAAAATCCACTTTATGCCAAGCTGTTAAAAAGCTGGCTTGCTTGGGAAAATCGCATGCTGGAATGGGTTGATGCTCTGGATATAAAAGGCATCGATAGAGAAAGAACTCGGTTCATCGTGCAGCTTTATGTAGATAGCAGAGCACCAACGAATTATCTGCTCGGCAATCCATCGGCACTAAAAAAAGCTTATGCAACAGGCGGCCAAAGTTTGCTTAACGGTTTCAAACAGTTCCTGGATGATCTTAAAGACAACGGCGGTATGCCGTCACAGGTAGATAAATCTGCGTTCGAAGTTGGCAAGAATCTCGCGACTTCCGCTGGGTCGGTCGTATTCAATCTGCCAATACTGGAACTCATTCAGTACCAGCCGGAGACCGAAAAGGTCAAAGCCAGACCAATTTTTATTGTCCCTCCGCAGATCAACAAGTTCTACCTGTATGACCTTTCCGAAAAAAACAGCTTCGTGCGCTATTTGCTGAATGAAGGTTTTCAGGTGTTCATCGTTTCCTGGCGCAACCCAACAGCGGAAAACAGAGACTGGGGCATGGACGACTACGTAGATTCACTGGATCAAGCTATAGACGCCTGTCTGGAAATTACCGGGCAAGACGCGATAAATGGTGTTGGAGCCTGCGCTGGCGGAATTACCCTTGCCACAGCGCTGGGTTACTTCGCCGGCGTGGGGTCTCTGGATCGAGTCAAGTCATTAACCTTAATGGTGAATGTGCTTGAGTCTGCGGCTGATGATTCCGTGATCGGTCTCTTCGCCACCGATGATTCAATCGAAGGTGCGCGCAAACAATCCGCTAGTAAGGGCGTTCTGGATGGACAGGAAACTGCTAAAGTATTTAGCTGGATGCGACCCAATGATCTAATTTGGAATTACCATGTCAGCAACTATTTGCATGGCGAAAAACCGCCTATTTTCGATGTGCTTTTTTGGAACAATGACACCACACGATTGCCTGCAAGATTGCACAGCGACTTTCTCAACATTTTTCGTGACAATCCATTCGGGAAACAAGGTTCACTGGAAATCAAAGGCGTGCCGATAGATCTATCGAAGGTCGATTGTGATGTTTTTATTACTGGTGGCTCAACTGATCATATTACTCCGTGGCAAGCCTGCTACCGTTCAACAAAGCTATTCGGTGGAGAAGTTAGCTATCTGCTCTCCACCGCTGGGCATATTCAGAGCTTGCTAAATCCACCTGGAACTTCTAAGCGATCGTTTTATTTGAACAAAGATGTTTCCGGTAGCGCCGAAGAATGGCGTGAAACGGCAGAAGAACATGCTGGGTCATGGTGGCCCCATTGGTCAGGCTGGCTCACCGAACGGGCTAACGGCGAAGTCAGTGCGCCACAGGATTTGGGCAGTGTAAAATTTGCACCCACAGATACGGCACCGGGCACCTATGTTTTCGAATAGGATGGCCGACGTGTATTAAAATAAACGGATTATTGAATGCGAATCTACACAGATGAGATAGGCAGGTACCAACTCAGAATCATTTCTACCCTGGATGAGTTTGGAGGAACGCCTTTACTCATCTTCAATGGCATTGGTGCCAGCATAGAAATTCTGGAACCAGTTGTTCGCAAGCTGTCCTTACCGGTTATCGTATTTGACATGCCAGGCATAGGTGGATCTCCAATGGATTTCGTCGGCTTCCGCATGACGAACTTTGCAGGTATTGGTGTCTCGTTGCTGGATCAGCTCGATATCCCCAAGGCGAACATCATGGGCGTGTCTTGGGGAGGCGGCGTTGCACAACAATTTGCGCGCTATCATTCCTACCGAACAGAGAAGTTAATCCTCGCGGCGACATCCATGGGGCAGGTAATGGTGCCTTCACGTTTGGATGTACTAATGCACATGGCATCACCGCTGCGCTACATGAGTGCCCGTTATTTCAAGCGCATTGCGCCAACAATTTATGGTGGTGACTTCCGCAGCAACACGGCCCTGAGTAGTAATCACGCGCGAAAGATGTCGCCACCAAATCCTCTAGGCTATATACAACAACTATCCGCAATGGCGGGCTGGACCAGCGCCTTCTGGTTACATCAGTTGTCACAAGAAACATTGGTCATGGCTGGCACCGACGATCCGATTATTCCTCATGTCAATGCCAGAATAATGACCAATCAAATCCCGAACGCAATCCTAGAATCTTTTGATTGCGGGCATCTTTTCATTCTCACTCGACTAGAGCAAACAGTGCAGAGTATCGAGAACTTCCTGATAAATTGAGACTTCTCTAAATTCCAGGCCGCACCGCGTATGTGGTAGCCAGCGCTCGAGACGAGTCAGCGTCGTAGTCCACACTAATCACTCGCGGTTTCGACTAATAAGTAATGAAAATCGCAGGTGGCACTTATATCAAATGAGTCGGTTAGTGATTATCAGGGTATTTTGATTCTTTCGACCAAGCTCTTTGATCATTGCCCAATAAACAGATAGCACTTGAACAGCCTTCGGTCTTGAGCTGCTCATGGAGTTCCAGCTTCTTTAAACGCTTGATAGCCTCTGCGCTAGAGGTGTTAGCAACAATTTATGTGTTGCTAACAACTTGACAAATTACCCAGAAATGCCGAAAATTCGCGACCTTTCGAGAATTAGATATAGAATTCATACACGAATTTTGAAGTTTTAAAATTCCGTAGCAAGGCTTTCCACTATGCTGGAAATGTGAATGTAAGTTTCCATGTCACGCGCAGGTGTATACGTCATACATCGAGTATGAAATGGAAATTCAAATTTGCAGAGGCAGTACAACAGGAAGCAGCAGTAGAAGTTTTTGGCTATGTAGCTCAGCTGGTTAGAGTACGGCATTCATAATGCCGGGGTCGGTGGTTCAAGTCCACCCATAGCTACCATATACTTACGATCAATAGAGCCGTTGGTGATTCTTTCTAACAGAGGTTAGCGGGATGACTAGAATCTACGGCGTTATTTCTACGAAGGGAGGTACAGGGAAGACTACCCTGTGTGCAAACACAGGCGGTATCCTTGCGGACCTCGGTCAAAAAACATTAATGATAGACACCGACCCCCAGGGGTCGCTCAGTCGGCACTATCCGCTTGCAGAGCAATCAAGCGGCGGCCTTACCCGACTGATTACTACTGCCAACCCCGACGGCTGCGTTAGCAGCACCCTGTTTGAAAACCTGGATATCATCCAGAGCGACGACCCCAAAGCAGACCGTGGCGGTGATATTCTGCCTTTCCTGCAAGAATCCACTGCCCATGTCTTGTTTCTGAGAGCCGCGATACAACAGCTACAAAGCGCCTACGATTACATCTTGATCGACTCAAGAGGCGCATCAGGATTGATGTTGGAAGCCGTGATTTATGCAGCCGACACCTTGCTATCCCCCATTCCCCCTAATTACATAGACGCACGAGAATTTGTCACCGACACCGTTGCCCTGTTGCAACGCCTTGGCCCTGCGCCAGGCTTTCCGAGCATTACAGGCCAACCTCTACCCAACTTACTCGGGATTATCAACCGTCAATCACGCACCACCGATGCTGAAACAACAGTCAACTGGCTGCGCCAACAGTTTGATGCCGAATCTGATGGTCAGATTAGTATTTCTCAAACATTCATCCCTGATGTTGCAGCCTACAACAAGGCCGCTGGCAGGCGTGAACCAGTCCACCGGTTTGAAGAAACACGTCGGGGGAACACCAGGTCAGCTCATGACACATTCCTTGGACTGGTACAGGAACTCTCACCCAGGCTCATGGGCAAGCAACCGTGTTGGGCTAAGGAGGCAAAATAATGGCGAAGAAACCCCCCAGCATGGACGACCTGGTTGCAGGTGCAAAAGAGACGCAAGGTGCAAAAATAGCCTCTATTGATTCAAAAATAAAACGCACCATCACTGTCACAATTGATGAAGTTATCGCTTGCCCGTTCAACCCCAGGTCACAGCGCAATCCCAAATACGAACAGATCAAAGAATCCATACGCCAACGGGGTTTGGATCATGCGCCAAATATCACCCGCGAGAAACCTGCTGATCCATACATGATCAAGGACGGTGGAAACACTCGGCTTGAAATTCTCAAAGAGCTTTGGGATGAAACAAAAGACGAGCAATTTTATCGATTTGAGTCAACCTTCCATCCCTGGTCCAGCGCCAGTGATTTGCTCATTGGCCACTTGATTGAAAATGATTTACGCGGCGATACACTATTCATCGAACGCGCTATTGCAGCCGTGAACCTAAAGGCGATGCTGGATGAACAAGCGGACGGCGAACCGCTTTCGATTCGTGGTGCAGCCAAACAATTTACAGAGCTGGGATGGGTCATTGATCCGGGTAGCTTGACTGTGCTTTTTTATGCACACGACGAGCTATTCCCGTTCATCCCCCAGGCATTTTGGGCGGGCATGGGCAGATCCAAAGTTAGGCAACTGCGAAAAATATACTCTGCCTACGCAAAATATTGTAAAGCCGTGCAATTGCCCGATACAGAGCTGGATATTTGTTGGCACACAGCTCTCAGCACCATTGACGATGAAGATTTTAATATTGGTGCAGTCGTACTGGACACCAACAATGCCCTGGCGCAACAGTTAGATACCTACGGCCATCTTATCAATGGCGAAATAGACGCCATAATGCGTGGCGCAGAGCCAACAGGACGACTATCCACAAAAAGCGAAGCAGAAGCACGGTTTGCCGCTAACTCGCAGCAAAGGGATGCTGCAACCCCTTCGCCCCAGGCGACAACTGACACAGGCCTGGCGCAATCGTTTGACAACCGACACGAGTCTGGCGCAAACGTTGATCCAACCCGCCAGGCTACGGCTCAACCAGCCATGGGAGATATCCAAAATATCTACAATTGGGTAATGGCGCAGCGCAAAACCATATTTGAATTGAGCCAACAGTTGTTAAAAGAAGTGAGGCTTAATCCTGATATTTCGGAGTTCACACCGTACAGCTATTACGGCTATCAAATGAACATCGCGGCGATGTTTGACACCTTTGAGAAAAACGCCACCAACAACAACATAGGCCGAAGTGCATTTATGTTGACCCTTTACGGACTGTGCGGGTGGCATGATTTTTCTGAGGGTCCCAACCTGTACACACAGAGCGTCGAGAGCAGCGACCAAAGATTGCAGTTGGAAAGCCATATCTGGCGAGTCGTCTTTTCACTGAGGACAACTCCTTGGCCAGAGGGGGTTTGTATGAATTTAACCGTGAGGGAATTGGAAAGACTCATCGCCGAATTGAGATTGTTTGCATTAAAACATTTCGGGCACGACCGGCATTTAGAGTTTACAGATCTTTGGAGATCACAGGAAACGTTTGGTGAAAAACTTGGGGCTATCGAAAAACAGAAACAGCAAAATAAATAGAGCCGTTATTGATGTTGTGATAGACGCGATGGTTGAACATGACTCGCGATTTATTTCAAGTCTGGGCATCAGTACCGAAACGCTGGAGCTGTTAAAAAACCTGACAGCAACAGAGCTTCAACGGCTTTTGAATGGCTTTGGCGCCCAGCTTATTAACGTCAGTATTAATGATCAGGCAGCGGCATTATTTCGTGATCATATACAGGCCGAATCAGGTAATGATGACACATTGGATCAAGCTATCAGGCTTGGTGCGCGCTATAACATGCTGAAAGAGCTGACAGGAGTTTCTCGCCAGGAATACGAAAATAGACGGAGCATTCTAAAACTAAATTCTCCTGCCCGGGGTCGCATCGAATTGCTTAGTGAAGCCGACGAAATTCGTGTATGGGACGCCTGGCAAGAAGCAGACCACCATCATCCGCTCGGGCGTCTTTGTCTTGTTGCAGGAAAAACCAAGATCGGTATTGATCAGGTTTGGCAGACTCTCCAAAGCCTGGATATAAGTTGGGAGGCTGGCAATGGATGATTCAGAGCTACAGCCTATCAAGAACTTAATCACCCAGGCTGAACAAGCCATGATCGGTCGCTCTTCTGATGGTAATAGCGCAAGTGAAGCCAATGGGTTCTTATTCACGGGTAACTTGCAGCAATCAGTACCAGAGGCGCTTATCTTTTCAAGCGCATTGCAAGCGGTTGATGTGCGGGTCTGGATGGCAGTGAGGGCTATGATAGTCAATCCCAGAACCCCTGGCTGTCTGCCCAAGCGAGGTGAACTTGCCGAATCCATTAGTGTCAGTGCGCCAACCGTTTCAGCCGCCCTGGCAAATCTTCGCTGCCTGCGTTGGCTAACATTATGCAAAGAAGTCAGAAACGACAAGGGCCGCTTTGTCGGGAATGTGTATTTATTCCATGACGCGCCCTTTTCACTTGCGGACACATTGGAAATTGATGCTGGTTACATTCAGGCATTGGAACAGAACAGGCAAAAATCGAGAACACATTTGCGGAGAATGTCTGCTGCGATCTTGCTCGAAATAGATCAACTTTATGATGAAGACGAAATTCAGGGCGAAACCCGGCTTGGCCTCATTAGCAAAGTGATTAAAAACCAGTCCCATGCCCCATCGGGGCTTGGTGGTTTCGGATCGCCTGTGGATAACTTGGCTGAAATTGATCAAAAATTAACCCAGAGAAAGAATCTTTCTCCGGTACCTGTGGATAACTTGGCTGAAATTGATCAAAATTTAACCCAGAGCAAAAATCTTTCTCTGGATGATTTCATGCGTAGTAGTAGTAGTAGTAGTAGTAGTAGTAGTAGTAAATATAATATTACTGATAATAATACTACTACGCGAAATCAGCGAGCTGGAAATGAGGGAGGTTCCCTCAAGCAAAACCCTTCGGTAATCAATCCTCCTGATAAGAATACTTACACAGCTCTATTGAGCTGTCCTGACTCTATCGACGACATTGTTCAATCTTTACTGAGCGTGTCATTGTTCAGCAATCGGGATCTGCAAGGCATCACGCGGTTGATGAGGTACTATCCGGGCATTAATCACGTTGAACTTATCGATCAAATGCTGGGAAGAATGCTCGCACACGTCCGTGGTCATGTGCCCGACAAAATAAGAAATCCAACGGCCTTTTTTAAAAAATTAGCGGCAAAACATAAACGGGGTGCTTTTAACCTGGATACCTTCGGACAGGCAGTGAATGAAGCCAGGCGCAGCAACAAAAAGCCGGAAATACCCTGGTCCCTGGACAAGATCAAGGAGTTTGAGAGTGATTGACTGGTCAGAATTTGACCAACTGGGGGGTGCTGGCAGTGCCAACACCTTATTCTGAGGGATTGACTGGTCAGAATTTGACCAACTGGGGGGTGCTGGCAGTGCCAACACCTTATTCTGAGGGATTGACTGGTCAGAATTTGACCAACTGGGGGGTGTTGGCAGTGCCAACACCTTATTCTGAGGGATTGACTGGTCAGAATTTGACCAACTGGGGGGTGTTGGCAGTGCCAACACCTTATTCTGAGGGATTGACTGGTCAGAATTTGACCAACTGGGGGGTGTTGGCAGTGCCAACACCTTATTCTGAGGGATTGACTGGTCAGAATTTGACCAACTGGGGGGTGTTGGCAGTGCCAACACCTTATTCTGAGGGATTGACTGGTCAGAATTTGACCAACTGGGGGGTGCTGGCAGTGCCAACACCTTATTCTGAGGGATTGACTGGTCAGAATTTGACCAACTGGGGGGTGTTGGCAGTGCCAACACCTTATTCTGAGGGATTGACTGGTCAGAATTTGACCAACTGGGGGGTGTTGGCAGTGCCAACACCTTATTCTGAGGGATTGACTGGTCAGAATTTGACCAACTGGGGGGTGTTGGCAGTGCCAACACCTTATTCTGAGGGATTGACTGGTCAGAATTTGACCAACTGGGGGGTGTTGGCAGTGCCAACACCTTATTCTGAGGGATTGACTGGTCAGAATTTGACCAACTGGGGGGTGTTGGCAGTGCCAACACCTTATTCTGAGGGATTGACTGGTCAGAATTTGACCAACTGGGGGGTGTTGGCAGTGCCAACACCTTATTCTGAGGGATTGACTGGTCAGAATTTGACCAACTGGGGGGTGTTGGCAGTGCCAACACCTTATTCTGAGGGATTGACTGGTCAGAATTTGACCAACTGGGGGGTGTTGGCAGTGCCAACACCTTATTCTGAGGGATTGACTGGTCAGAATTTGACCAACTGGGGGGTGTTGGCAGTGCCAACACCTTATTCTGAGGGATTGACTGGTCAGAATTTGACCAACTGGGGGGTGTTGGCAGTGCCAACACCTTATTCTGAGGGATTGACTGGTCAGAATTTGACCAACTGGGGGGTGTTGGCAGTGCCAACACCTTATTCTGAGGGATTGACTGGTCAGAATTTGACCAACTGGGGGGTGTTGGCAGTGCCAACACCTTATTCTGAGGGATTGACTGGTCAGAATTTGACCAACTGGGGGGTGTTGGCAGTGCCAACACCTTATTCTGAGGGATTGACTGGTCAGAATTTGACCAACTGGGGGGTGTTGGCAGTGCCAACACCTTATTCTGAGGGATTGACTGGTCAGAATTTGACCAACTGGGGGGTGTTGGCAGTGCCAACACCTTATTCTGAGGGATTGACTGGTCAGAATTTGACCAACTGGGGGGTGTTGGCAGTGCCAACACCTTATTCTGAGGGATTGACTGGTCAGAATTTGACCAACTGGGGGGTGTTGGCAGTGCCAACACCTTATTCTGAGGGATTGACTGGTCAGAATTTGACCAACTGGGGGGTGTTGGCAGTGCCAACACCTTATTCTGAGGGATTGACTGGTCAGAATTTGACCAACTGGGGGGTGCTGGCAGTGCCAACACCTTATTCTGAGGGATTGACTGGTCAGAATTTGACCAACTGGGGGGTGTTGGCAGTGCCAACACCTTATTCTGAGGGATTGACTGGTCAGAATTTGACCAACTGGGGGGTGCTGGCACTGGCAGCACCTTATTCTGAGGGATTGACTGGTCAGAATTTGACCAACTGGGGGTGCGGCCACTGACCGCACTATGTTCTGAAGGAGGTGAAACAATGACAGATGAGTATGGGATTTTAGATATTGACGAGAAGAGAACTCCATCCAGGTTGGATGATTCCCATCCTGATCAAGCGGACGCAATCAGTATGCCCAAGGATGTCAGGCAAAAGCCTGGTGCTATTCACACCAATGGATCGATGCTGCTACACACCAAGCAAGCCCATCGGCTTTTTTACGGCCGCAGAAGAAATGAAGCTGAAAATACTCATATGGTCGTTGGGCTTATCCGCTTTGCTGCAAATGTAAGTTTGTGTTGGAAAGCGGCGGAAGAAGATGATCCTTACGCGGACCTGGCACTGTTGAACATCGAAACAGCGTACAACGAGGCGGTTAAGTCTCTCGATGAAACCCAAAACGAGTTAGCAGAACTTCTTGAATCAATGAACAACATTGAAATTAATATCTCCCAGTCAATTAAGCCCGTCGAAGTTTTTCTTTCTTTTAGTGTGCCCTGGGGATTTAGAGGAGCCAACCTCCTCGCCAAATTCGATCAAATCGTAAAGATGGGTTTGTCTGCCAGGCATGTAGGCTTGCTTATGGATGATGAATCTCATAGGCTTCTTCACTCGCAAAGAAAGCTGGTGCGCAAGGTTTTTACACAAAGCCTGAGCTGGAATCAGTCTGGTGTTACTCGAAATGATTTTGCGGCGAATAACAAAGTGGTTCAACGAGCGATTGAAAAACATCGCGGAAGAGAAATACCAGCAGATGTATTGCGTGGTGATAGAAGAGCGGTGTTGGCACCGGCAATACGAATCAATCACGATGAGACTGTAGCGATTTGATTGTTGTTAGGTAGAATGTTTATTTTTTAATATTGGAATTGGTGGAACTGGAGAGAGTATTGCATGAATGAAGTGGACCTTCCTTTAAAAGGCCTTTTAATAGATAAGGGGGAGCTGTTACGTCCTGGCGCAAAACTGGAGGCTGCGGCAAAACATGAACTGACCATCATCGAACAGAAAAAGATCGCGCTGACCAAGGCCTGGCGGGCATGTGATCAGGATTTGTTTAGTCTGACCAGATACAGTCGTCATCGGTTAATCATCTTGCGCTGGAATCTTCGTCGAAAATACCACAAGAAAAAACACAAAGATCGTTCAACTCATGTGTATTTGTATTGGGACAGGCCTGAATCTGTTGCCGAAATCAATCAGATTCTACAACATGAACCCGACAAAAACCGAGTGTTCGATATGATGCGAGTCTATGAAATAGCGCGAAGCAACCTGGATACCCGGGCGGTCATTTTACGCCACATTATCCGCCAGGCGGAAATGTCGAGCTATGGATTGTTAGAGAACGTAACTTCATACCATCTGGCCCAGGCCAAAAACCTGATCAACAACTTGTAAAACAGGAGTACAAACATGCAGAATATTTTCTATGCCGAGGGTAATGTTGGAAGTGCCTTTGAACTCAAAACAATTCCGGGGAAAAAGGACGGTAAAGAACATACCGTGCTAAATTTCACGCTGCGCTGTCCTGTACAAACGAAACAGGAAGACAATAGCTATGAAGATACCGGTGGGTTCTGGGTCAATGTTGAGTATTGGGGTGGCCTTGCTGAAATGACACACAAGTTGCTGAAGAAAGGCATCCGGCTTGCCGTGATGGGGCGACTATCTGAAAGCAGTTCTGTTGGGACAAAGGGAGATAATGCAGGGAAAACCTTCTACACAAAAACCGTGAGAGCTGACAGTGTTACTTTTAGCCCGCTGGGTGTACACTCAATAGAGTTAAGCAATAAAATAGTCGCTGATGAGAAACCAATCAAGGAAGCCATTGATGAGTAATGTAAACGAAGGGGTTGGCGTAGAAATAAAGGCTGATGGATCCAGCGGTCTCACGTTTGAAACCCCGTTTCATGCCTTGAGGTTGGCTGAAGCACTCTATGACCAGGCCCGTAAGAGTCTCCTCTTGCGGCAAGTGCTCATTGTCGATAACAATGACTCAAGACATGGACAAACCGGCTACATCAACGCTGTGGAGCGTGACACACTGCACGTCAAGGTTTTTGTAACATTTCCGGAAAGCGATGTGGCTCAACCCTATAACGCTGGCCAGTTAAAGTTTGAAGGAAAAGGCATTAGAGAATTTGATTGAGTCACGGAATTATGATAGCGTGATGGCGTTTCAAAAGTATCAACTGCTTTCTCAGTTGAGTCCCTACAAGCAAACTCTTTAGATGATGTAATGTTTGCGATCACTCAGTGATTCATCTTTTTTTAAAAACCTCACCCAATCGGGATATGTATCTATCCCAGTGGGGTTGGTGCGTCTCCCACTTTTGTTAAAATTAAGGAGAAACACCATGAACCATCAAAATAGCGTTAATAGCGGTAATGAGAAGAAATACTTCGACATCATTACCACCGGCCTGGGATATATCAACGATGTTCGCATTGTTGATCCCAAAAACTTCGGTGGGAAGGGTGCGCCGTACTTAGCTGTACGCATCGTCGCTCTGCACGGGGAAGTTAACCAGGTGAATTATATCGGCTACAACGCCAACGTCGTTGGCAGTGCAGCGATTGACATAATTCAACAGGAAATTTTGCCTGCTTTACAAACAGCAGAAAAAAATGGAAGAGAAGTCCGTGATGTCAAAGTCATAGCTTCCTTTTCAGTTGGTGATGCTGAGCCAAAGCTCTTTCACTATACGAAGGACTACGCTAATGGCAAAAAGAAAAAAGGCGACATCGGTGTCACAATGCAGGGTCGCCTTCTGGCTATCAAGCATTTGAAAATAGACGGCCAAGAAATTGACCTTTCAGTCTATAATGATGACGATACGTCAAGCAATAATGACGATGCAACTGAAAGCAGTAATGCTGCATCATCTAGTGACAATACCTCGTCCTAAAAAGATGACCGACACGAATTGAGCGCTTTTGCTCAGTTCGTGTTGGCTTTCTCATCAATGCCCTGGTCTACCACAAGCGTTCCATGGAGTTAGATAACGGCGGTATGTGACCCTTTATTCACCGCTAATCTTCACTAACAAACAATCATTTTGTTTTGCAGTGAAAATCTGCCTGCAACTATTTCAGCCTTGTCCTTTGATGATAAGAAGTCAGCAAAGGACAAGGCTGAAGTTTTAGCTTTGAGGTTAAATGTCTACCGCGACCGTGCGCGGACCCAAATACACTGCGGCCTTTAGTGTGGGATATCCATGCACTGTGCTATTGCAATTAGACATGCCGACGACACATGTAAATTGCTCCCAGAACTTGTCTTGCTGCTGGCCAGCAAGGCAAGTTTTATCCAGGAATTATTAGCTTTACCGTATTATTTGTTGCAAAGAATTAAGACAAGATTACCCATCTACCAAAGTTTCAATTGCTTTCTCAATTGAACCCAAAAAGCGAAACCATGATGATGTAATTTTCGCGATCACTCAGTGATTCATCTTTTTTAGAACCTCACCCAATCGGGATATGTATCTATCCCAGTGGGGTTGGTGCGTCTCCCGTAATTATTAAAATTATGGAGAAACACCATGAATAAAGCAGCTCAAAAAGTCATAGAAGTTATTCAAAAATATATGGACGAAGAGACACTGATCTGGCACAAACCGTTCTTGACAGCTTGCCAGGCCAATTTGAAATCAAAAAATGAATACCAGGGCATCAATCGTTTAACCACCGGGCTAGCATCGTATTTTGAAGGCTACCAGTCACCGTACTGGGCAACCTTCAAACAAATACGCGAACTCGGCGGCGAACTTAAAAATGCAAGAGGCCAAGGTGTTCCAATTATCTTTTACAAAAAAATAGAAAGCGAAGAGGATGAGGATGACGGGGAAAAGCGGTTTGTTGCTTCTCACAGCTTTGTCTTTAATCTTGATCTTGTAGAAGGCATTGATGAACCAGTGGTTGAAAACAACAACAGTATTGAAAAAAACCTGGAAAGTGAAAGAGTGATTTCGAACTATGTTTCTCGATCCAGGGTCAATGTGTCAACCGGGTCACCCTGTTATATACCTGCCATTGATACAGTTAGAATACCATCGCTTGGCTCGTTCGATTCGGTAGATGAGTATTACAGTACTTTTTTTCACGAATTAGCACACAGTACGGGCCACGAAACGCGACTGGCTCGATTCAAAACCGATGCAGAGAAGTTTGGAGGCAAGGAAGATTACAGCAAAGAGGAAGTGGTTGCTGAATATACAAGTGCCATGTTGTGTCAAGAATGTGGAGTTGACAATGAGGCTCTTGTTAAAAACCAGGCAGCGTATATTCAGGGATGGAATAAGTACATCTCTACAAACGGATCTGAATTTATAGCAGCCGTAAGCCAGGCTTATAAAGCAAGAAACTTCGTTCTTGGGGAAAACCTTGTAGCTCAATAGGCTTTTACCTGAGAAGTGAACCATTGAAGAGAAGCAAACCTGGATGCGGGTGGGGTAGATACCCTTCCCGCTTCCTGGTCATCATTTTTCCTAAAAGAGTCAAATCAGGCGCTGCTATGTGCATCATCTATCGATTTCATTGAACTTCGTGTTAGTCTAGCTACGAACCAAAGGTATCAATTGCCTTCTCAGTTGAACCCAAAAAGCGAAACCATGATGATGTAATTTTCGCGATCACTCAGTGATTCATCTTTAATCAATTCAACCCCATGGGATGTGCTTCTATCCCTTTGGGGACAGGTGTGTATCCCGCTTTTATAATCAGGAGAAACACAATGACAACTGAAATTCTTACCATGTTAGGCATGACCGTCACGATTCTCGTTGCAAGTTGGACGATGATTCGCTCACTACGAGCCGATTTGAAGGCTGACATCAAGGATGTGCGCAGTGAAATCAAGGCGACACGAACGGAGCTGCGTGAAGATATTCAAGCCGTCCGTGATGAACTGACCGGTAAAATCGAGAGCCTGAACGCTGAGCTGACCGGCAAAATCGAGAGCCTGAACGCTGAGCTGACCGGCAAAATCGAGAGCCTGAACGATGCTCAACATGGGCTGAACGAGCGTATGGCGGGTGTGGAAGGGCTGGTAATGGGCCTCAAGGAAGCCATTGTTGCCCGCGCTGCGGCCTGAATCAGCAATCAACGACAGTAACTCATCAAAGGGCGGTTCTCCGCCCTTTTTTTTGCCCGGTTGAATGGTCGGCACTCATTTTTTCCTCACGTTCTCATGTGTATTTCAGCCAAATCAGGCGCTTCTACGTGCGTAATCCAGGGGTAAGGATCATTGAGTCGCAGATCAGGGCACGCTCGTGCGTGTTTTGGGGGTTGAAAAAGGGAAATTCGGCTGCCGGAGGCGGGGAAAGCTGATTCTACTCAGCGCCGAGCTAAAGGCAGCGGCTGTGCTGTCATGTTTCGTGTTGTTTTATGTATGTATTATTTGTATAATACATACAATACATACAATACATACAATACATACAATACATACAGAGAGTTGCCGCAATGAAAGTTAAGCCAGAAATCAAAGAGAAGATCGACACCGTCGCCAATGCCCTGGTCGCTGAAGGCATCGAGAGTCCAACCAATGACCAGGTGCGCGAACGCATGGGTGGTGGATCGCTATCTCACATATCACCGGTAATGCGACAGTGGCGGGAATCTCGCAAGGCGGAAGCGGCCGCCGGATTGGATATTCCGGCCGATCTAAAAAGGGTCATTGAAACCTCAGTGGCGCAGGTGTGGACTGCGGCGAGCAAGCTGGCCTCTGCTGCGGTTGAAACCGTCAGGCAGGAAGCAGATGCCACCATTGAGGCTGCTATTGGCGAGCGTGACGAGGCCTTGGCCGAGATCACTCGCCTAGAAGAAAACCTGGCCGACAAACAACAAGCCGTTAACAAAGTACAAGCAGAACTAGAAAAAGAACGCGGCCAAAGTGCCAAGCTGACCAGCGCTAACGCAGCCCTGGCGGCCCGGATAGATGACCGTGACGAACAAATCAAAGACCTGAAAACCGAACTCAAAGCCGCCCGCGATGACAACAAGTCACTCCAAGATAAGTTGGTCGAGATTGCCAGCAAGGCCAAGAAATAAGAAGGCGGTTTGATTGGCCTCGCAGGTACTGAACCCGGACACTAGGAGATAACTATGAAAATCTATGGTTGGGATGACACCGGGCCGCTACGAGGCGAGCTGATGGCGGCCCAGGTTAATGCGCGTGACCTGGATTTTGGGCTTGCTCTCGTCGCAAAAGAGCTGGGTTGGGAAAGAGCGTTTACCCGCTTTAGTGAAGCGCGTACCGCTTTACTGCGAGCCATGCGGCAGGCAGGGGCTGACGCTGAATTGATACGTCTCATGAAGTGTACCAAGGCCAGTGATGTGAGAGTGTTTACCCGCTTTAGTTAGGAGCGTACTGCTGTGCTGCAAGAGATGCAGCAAGCAGGGGTTGACGCTGAAGTGAAACAACTCCTGAGGCGCATCGAGGCTGGTGATGTGCCGGAGCTATGAACGACCAGCGTCGCCTGCCTTGCTATGGTTAACCGCGCCAAAACTGTCCGGGTATCCCACCACTAGCCCAAAGGCAATTGCACAACCCTGCGCCTGATTGGTGTGGGACTGGACTTATGAAACAACAACGCGCTGTGCCTGCGGCTTCGCTTGCTAGGATCTCTTACGGCAGAACCTGGCCCGCAGGGCCGCCGCGCTCTGAGTATTCCCTTGCTGCTCTTGGGCGGACTTCCTTCGATCACTGTCCCTAACCTTGCCTGGATGCAGTTGCGTTCGCACCGGATAGCCCCTTACACCCCAGAACCTTGTTGTGAGATACCATTGGGCTGGGTTGACAAAATGTGTCCCAAGGGAGACAGTGCATCGTGAACTATGAAAAAGGGCGGAGAACCGCCCTTTGATGAGTTACTGTCGTTGATTGCTGATTCAGGCCGCAGCGCGCCCGGCTATCACATCTCTCAATGCTGACATCACACCTTCCAGTGTCGCCATACGCTCGGATAAATTGTTGACATCGATCTTCAGAGCTTCAATTTTTCCATCAAGCTTCTCATCAAGAATCTTGATTTCACTGCGCACATCCTTGATTTCACTACGCACATCCTTGATGTCAGCCTTCAAATCGGCTCGCAGTGAGCGAATCATCGTCCAGCTTGCAACGAGAATTGTGACGGTCATGCCTAACATGGTAAGAATTTCAGTTGTCATTGTGTTTCTCCTGATTATAAAAGCGGGATACACACCAGTCCCCAAAGGGATAGAAGCCTATCCCATGGGGTTGAATTGATAAAAGGTGAATCACTGAGTGATCGCAAACGTTACGTCACCTGATGTTTGCTTTTTGGGTTCAACTGAGAAGGCAATTGATACCTTTGGTTCGTAGCTAGACTAACACGAAGTTCAATGAAATCCATGGATTATGGGGTAGTGACCGGGTAGCTGCGATAACCGCCAACTTTAATCAGTGTTCAGCCAGTTCCTGACTTTTCTTCAATAATTTAAGCGCTGGCATACAAACATGCCTGAAGCGTGTATGGTCATCCTTTTCTGAAATACAGGACAGCAGTCGGCTTATTGATATCAGAAGATCTTTCTTGGTTAGATCGTCTGGCCGTTCTATAACCATATCTTCGACCATGTACTGGATACCTGAAACTCTGCCAATAGCCGGTTGATAGCCATCTACAAAATCTTTAACCGCTTTAGTCAAATGAGTTTGGTTAGTCTTATCTGCCCCATCAATAACGAAATTTGCTCGAATGCTTAATAATTCGTTTGTCATAAGTTACCGCCTTTCAAAACGTGCTTCTTTATTCAAAGTTTCCCCGCAGTGGTCAGAGCCGCATGTATTGTTTTGAATGGTAACAGCAAAGATAATTGGGTATCTACCAGTGGAACAGCACCATAGCTGGCATACCATTGAGCAACTCGTTCATTCTTGGCATCAATCAGCAATGCAACGCCGCCAGCCTGAGCCGCTACAAACAAGCAACGCCGCCCAGCTGCAAGCAATAATTGGCCGCCCAGCCCCTGTCCCTGGACCGAAGAGTCTACAGCCAGACGGCCAAGCCGAAATGCCGGCACATCATATCGAGCCAGGCCGCGCTTAATCACCTCCGACGCACGTTCATAAGCAATGGAGGCGGGACTTAGACTGTAGTAGCCCAATATCTTTTCATTGTGCTCGCTAACAGCAAGGTAGGTTTTTGCCCCACCTTTCTCATGGCTCTGCCTGGCGTGGCGATGTAAAAACTGATTCAATGCCCCATCGCCACAGTCGAAAACGCTGCGATCATGATGTTTGCCAATGGGTTCTTCGTGCCAGATCGGTAGCATTATGATTGTTTCGGCAAGGCGAACGCTGCGGTCATCAGTTTATCGTTGGGTGCCGGAGGATTATCTAAAAGATCCAGAACATGCAAACTGTCTCTTTCGGTCAGCTCCAGCCGCTCATTCTCGTCGATAATCCTCCGCGCTACTGACATCACATTACGGATCACAAACTCAGTCAAGTTGGTATGCTGTAGAGCGGCTGCACGCATTAACAGCGATTTTTCTTCTGAGGCAATGCGTAGCGACATACGGTCGTTAGTTTCTACTGGAACCTGAGGCATGGTTAAGCCCTCCTATTTGTACTATTTGTACATATTAAAATTGTACATCAAGGCGTGCCTGTTGGCAAGATGTACGCAATGAAAGCGTACAATAGCCGTATCAAATACGAACGTTTTTGGCACAGTTGCGGCCACCAATAATTTTGCTGTGAAATCGGCTGTTTTTGTGTTTCAATACCCATCTCAAAAACAAAGTGTCAATACTCCGCTGTTCGAACGTATTATGGCACATTTTCGGGAATGATTTCGTGCTAGTTGGCTATGCCCGCGTCTCAACCCCGTCACAAAGCCTGGATCTACAAATCAAGGCGCTCAAAGAAGCTGGTTGTGACAAAATCTTCACGGATGTCGCCAGTGGTGCCAAGGCAGCACGTGCGGGTCTTAATGATGCCGAAATGGTTCTGCGGGAAGGGGATGTTCTGGTGGTCTGGAAGCTGGATCGCCTGGGCCGATCCATCCAGCACCTGATTGAGTCTATTAACGTCCTCAAGGAAAAAGGTATCGGCTTTCGCAGTCTCCAGGAAGCCATCGACACGCAAACCAGTGGTGGGAAACTGGTGTTTCACATTTTTAGCGCCCTGGCTGAATTTGAGCGGAATCTGATCCGGGAACGAACGAATGCCGGATTGGAAGCGGCTCGTGCCCGAGGCAAAAAAGGGGGTCGTCCCAAGTCATTGAGCCAGCCGAAAAACGTCACCCTACTCAAGCAGATGCACGCTGATCCCAACTATTCGATAAGCGATATTTGCAAGACCCTGGATATTTCCCGCTCGACATTTTACCGCTATTTAAAACCCGACAATTAAAGTGATTGCCAATGAAGCGAATCCAGAGTGCGCATCATTTCTGGAAGCTTAGAGATATTTTAAATATCGATATTTTCAAGGAAGGTCGTAAAGACGAGCTGTTTGTTGGCCGACTATTCAACCGGGCAAAAAAAAGGGCGGAGAACCGCCCTTTGATGAGTTACTGTCGTTGATTGCTGATTCAGGCCGCAGCGCGCCCGGCTATCACATCTCTCAATGCTGACATCACACCTTCCAGTGTCGCCATACGCTCGGATAAATTGTTGACATCGATCTTCAGAGCTTCAATTTTTCCATCAAGCTTCTCATCAAGAATCTTGATTTCACTGCGCACGTCCTTGATTTCATTCCCTAAACGGGTCTCCACCTGCCCAAGGTCAGCCTTCAAATCGGCTCGCAGTGAGCGAATCATCGTCCAGCTTGCAACGAGAATTGTGACGGTCATGCCTAACATGGTAAGAATTTCAGTTGTCATTGTGTTTCTCCTGATTATAAAAGCGGGATACACACCTGTCCCCAAAGGGATAGAAGCACATCCCATGGGGTTGAATTGATTAAAGATGAATCACTGAGTGATCGCGAAAATTACATCATCATGGTTTCGCTTTTTGGGTTCAACTGAGAAGGCAATTGATACCTTTGGTTCGTAGCTAGGCTAACACGAAGTTCAATGAAATCGATAGATGCACGTAGCAACGCCTGATTTGACTCTTTTTTGCCTCCGGCAGCCGAATTTCCCTTTTCGGACCCCCAAAACACGCACGAGCGTGCCCTGATCTGCCCCTCAATGATCCTTACCCCTGGATTATTCACGTAGAAGCGCCTGATTTGGCTGAAATACACATGAGAACGTGAGGAAAAAATGAGTGCCGACCATTCAACCGGGCAAAAAAAAGGGCGGAGAACCGCCCTTTGATGAGTTACTGTCGTTGATTGCTGATTCAGGCCGCAGCGCGCCCGGCTATCACATCTCTCAATGCTGACATCACACCTTCCAGTGTCGCCATACGCTCGGATAAATTGTTGACATCGATCTTCAGAGCTTCAATTTTTCCATCAAGCTTCTCATCAAGAATCTTGATTTCATTCCCTAAACGGGTCTCCACCTGCCCAAGGTCAGCCTTCAAATCGGCTCGCAGTGAGCGAATCATCGTCCAGCTTGCAACGAGAATTGTGACGGTCATGCCTAACATGGTAAGAATTTCAGTTGTCATTGTGTTTCTCCTGATTATAAAAGCGGGATACACACCTGTCCCCAAAGGGATAGAAGCACATCCCATGGGGTTGAATTGATTAAAGATGAATCACTGAGTGATCGCGAAAATTACATCATCATGGTTTCGCTTTTTGGGTTCAACTGAGAAGGCAATTGATACCTTTGGTTCGTAGCTAGACTAACACGAAGTTCAATGAAATCGATAGATGCACGTAGCAGCGCCTGATTTGACTCTTTTTTGCCTCCGGCAGCCGAATTTCCCTTTTCGGACCCCCAAAACACGCACGAGCGTGCCCTGATCTGCCCCTCAATGATCCTTACCCCTGGATTATTCACGTAGAAGCGCCTGATTTGGCTGAAATACACATGAGAACGTGAGGAAAAAATGAGAGCCGACCATTCAACCGGGCCATCTGCAAATCACAACCCATCACGAAGCACTCCGCTTGCGGGGTCTTCCACCTTTTGCGTCATTAGCCCGTGCAGCGGCGGCTTTGGTAGGCTGGCGAAGCGAGACAAATGGAACATGGCTAACATCTTTGAATAACAATGAGCACCCGCTGGAGAGCTTGAGAGGCGCAACAGGCAATTGTGTTGTCTTTTAAGGGGAGAAGGCACCGAATAGCTCAAATGCCTCCAGAGGGCGCTCAGGCTGACTGAAGCGGTCTACGCTGTGGTTGTGCTTACTTAGACGTGAGACGTGGATTCTGCTTTACGGTGTTTCATTGATGTGTACGGTGATTGGTTTGCTTGAGTAGTAGATGTTGGAAGGATTCTCGGCCAGTGCATAGCCGATATAGACGTTGAAGGTCTGGTTGGCCATTCCCACTGAATTCGGCACAAACTCCTCGAACACAATGATTTCGTTGGTGAGCTCCAGGTTCTTGGCTTGATACGCTGGCAGTGTCTCCAGAGAATCACCGACAGGCACAAACGTCCCATCACTAATCTTTGCAAACAGGCTGCCGTCTTCCAGGGCGAGAAGAACATAAAGATGGCCTTCCTGTAGCTTCGCTTCATCATAATAGTAGAGCTGCCAATAGCCTGTTCGCGAGGCATGGTCATCTTCGACCAGCACGGTGGCAAACACGGAAATAGCATCGTCTGGTGAAAAGCTGCTTTGGTAGGTCTCGCCTCTGTCGGCACTGGCGCCACCGGTGAAATTGGCTTCCTTGATGAGGGTACTCTCGGTCGCACTGGCTCCCAACAGCAGGGAGCAACCTTCTGGGTTGTCGTACAACAGATTCACACCGCAGATGTCATCCGCGCTTAGCGACGATGTTCCCCAGAGCGCCATCGTTGATCCGTAGAAGATCGAGTGGCCCAGGCCCAGGGCATGGCCGATCTCATGCTCGGCGGTATTGGCGAATATATTTAGCCCGTCAGGCCCTAGATCACGGTAATAAAAACATTCCAGAGGGTCACATGGCAACCACCAAGTAGCGGTGTCGGCAAACGAAATATCGGTGGAGGCAAACTCCCTGTAAATATCAGTGGAGGGGAAAGGCCCATATTTGGAGGGCAGCGAGATCACTCGTGACGACATAAAACCCGCGAGGTTGAGGTTGAAGTTGTTGCCACAAAGGTTTTTAACAAACGCAACCGCGTTGATCGTGTCATCTGTATTGCAGGAATCTGCGGTTTCATCAACCACCCAGCTAATATCAACTGGAGTAGCAAGGTTCCAGTGCTCCAGGCCCCGCTCCCAGGCAGGTAGGTAAGGAAACCCGCTTAGCGCCAGTCCAGGTAGATTCACATGGAAGGTGACACTGTCGTCAGGGTGTCGTGCTTTTCGGTCATGGAAATAAACAAAGCCATTACTGGCCTGGGTATACAGCAACCCTACCACCAGTGCAGCTGTGAAAATGAGCTTGCTTTTTTTGCTGTTGTTGTTCATGGGTCCATTCTCTCCACTGGGGGCTTAACCGAGCCTTAATGTCTCCGGGTCTGTATCATCCCTTAAGAACAATTATCTGACTTGACCCTGCGCGAAGGTATGTGGCTGTAGCTGACGCGAGTCATTACCCAATTAATATTCGGGTTACCGCTGCGTGCGTTGGCGTTGGCGTTCGCCAGCGCCCGGCGCTGGCTGGAGCCGGTACCGCTGGCCTGGTGATGCAGCGTAATAAGGCGCTCACGCTCATTGAAGCGGCCCACGTCGTGGTTGCTGCCACGAAACATATAAGACGCCGAGGCAGTGAATTGCGCTGGAATGACAATATCTGGGCAGTAGGTTGAGGGTTCTTCTTTTACGGTTGGTTTTGTGGTGGACGCTATCTCGGGCCCCTTCCCACCATCATCATTGTCGTCGGGTGTTTCTGAGCGCGGCGTTGTCTCTGGCCCCTTCCCACCATCATCGTCGTCGCAATAGAGCGACAGGCCCCAAGAGCACAGTTTCTGTCGCCGCGTAAGACCGTCTGTGGGGCCAGGAGGAACCGGGTCGAGGGTTCGCCGCGGTGGTGGTGCTGGACGGTTGTCGACGTTGGTGATCTGCTGGGTACGCGTTTCTCGCGATTCATCGCACGGGCAAGCCTCGGCCACACCACCGGTGGAGCAATAACGTTCTTCGGTGTAATTGTGTGTGCCAGGCGCAGTTGGCACTGACCCAACTACCGTCCAGGGTGTCCACGGGTCTTCGATTATCTCGCAAATACCCCAGTGCTCCCGCTCCCGAAACGCTTCCGAGATGTTGTCAAAGGTCGCACGATCAATCAACACCACCGGGACAGCGCTTCCCATGCCAGTACCATCGTGAAGGGACAGCCGGTAGCAGTTGTCGTTAGCCGAACGGAAGCGACAAACAACCGAGTCACTCGTCCCCCCTGGGACGAGCATGACGTTATCCTCGAATGACTGGAAACGGCCGGTATCGGTGCCACTGATAGCCTCGCCTGTGTGTCGATCGATCATGTCGATTGCCTTTTCTGTCAGCTCGGGCATTTGAGCAGTCGTAATATTGACGGCCAGAATGAGACAGGTCGCCACAAGACATTGAGCAAGTACTTTCATTAGATTCTCCTACAATATATTATCGCAGCTATTACCGCAGCACTCGAAATTCGTTGGCGGTAAGTGTATCAATTGAACCAACTTCTGCCTCAATTAGCTCGGTTGATCGTATATTATTGCCGTTGAGCACCAGATCAGCCCCACTGCCTGCCCGGAAATTGATGTCGCCGAAGACGTCTCTACTCCCATCTCTCGGGATGAGCGCTTGATGGTTAGCATCATTGCCTGGCGCTGACCAAACCACGGTCACTGTTGATCCAGCGACGGTGGCCAACCCACCGAAGTGAGACGCCACATTGTTTGCCTGAGCATCATCCGAGACTTGCGTTGAAATCGACAAGGAACTTCCTGTAACTGCGAAAGTATAAGGATAACCGTAACCATTGCGATTTTCAAACCCGGCAAGATAGTTGCCAGCTACCAGTGTCTGGGGTGTCGCAGGCCAGGCACTTGCATTATCTGGATCGACATAAAATGTTTTGCCAGCCTGGGCCAGTTCATTAATGCCGGACACCGTCGCCGTGCGAAAGATGTAAAATTGTAGCCTGGCTGCGATCGGTATGAGTTGGAATGATACATAAGCCAATACGCCGAGGGCGAGGGCCGCGCCTGGAAGGCCAAAGCCTTTTTGCTTAAATTTACTCATTATAGACACCCCACATGTTTCGTAGCATCGGTCGTACCTAATTCGTTCACTACATTCGTATGTAAATCGGGTACCACCATCTGCGAACCCGATTTTATTCCGATCATGATCGAATTCGCCAGGGTGGGATGCTCGGTTGATTGAAAAACATGGCTTAGAGAACCAAGCAATCCCGAGTCAGTGCTGGTGATTACCAATGAGGCGGTATTGTTGTTTCCCGCCTCGAACCTCCACAGGAAAATACCGTCTGCATAATCGTGGCTGATGTATCCGCTGTTCACTAGATCTGTTGGTGTGGCCATAGCTGGCAGATCGGCACACTGCGCCGATCTGTAGCGCTCAAGATCCATCAACAGAGGCGTGGCAACGGCCACCGCACGCACTTTGTTGCTGCGTTCACTAATCGTGTTATAAGCCATGATCGCTACCAGCGATGAGATCCCCAGAGCCAAAGCTACTGAATAAAACATGTTCTTTACTCAGCCGTTGCTACAAGCACATTGCCACCGTTGCAGGCAGGCGGCGTTGCGGTCAAGCCTGGATGTCCGACGATGCGACCTGCAACGTACTCACAAGCATCGGCAAAGGGGAACGGGTAGGTTAAGATCCAACCACCACCGCCTGGAGCGACGGTTATAGGCAGTCCATAGACGTTTGTCGCATCATCTATTGATGTTTGCAACAGGATATCTGCCTGTGTCAAACCACTGTAAATGTGAGCCCTTACTGCACCGATGCCTATCATTTCCCCTAACCAGCGAGTGACTTCCTCAAAGGCGGCAATATTACGCGCATCGTCCTGGACTTCGCTATAACGCTGGAATGCTAAAAATGACACTATCGCCAAAATAGACAATGCCAACGCCATTTGAATCAGGCCGACGCCTGCTTGAGCCTTAAGAGATTTCTTGTTTACTACTTTCATTTTGCTACTCCATTTAGTTTTCTAGATTTAATACGCTAATACCGCCACCGAGCGTTAAATCTACTACTGCTAACATGACGATTGCCAAATACAGCAAGAGTCCGAAATGGACACTTTTTGAGAGGTAATTTATTTCGGCTTTAGTAACCACGGTAAGCAAATCAGCCACCGCCTCACTGGCCTTGCATATCTCCCCTGCACTTTCATCAGGTGCAAGTCCGTGAAACACATCCAGGGACTGCGCACCTAAAATATTCGTTTTCTCTATTGCTGAGCGAAACAAAGACCCTTTGCCAAGCTCGGATCTAAGTGTCGCGAACTGGGACCGCCGTAAATTGTTGGTGCCGTAAATCAATGACAGCTCATCGATCAGGCTCTTTATACTCCCTCCGAGCGAAATTCCTGCTCTGGTCATTATTTTCACCATGGAAAAGAATTCGATGGCAAAGTTAGCGTCATGGAAGCGATAAAACCCCAGAGTCTTGAGCTGTAGCCTGAATTCGCCTGGTCTGTTTAGATAGAAAAAATACGTTCCGGCTACAGCAGCAGCCACAATAAGGATTAGTTCTTTATAGAGGAACAAGGTCGCGCCCATGTGGTAAGCCACAGTGTCGCTAAAATCTGCAAAGCTGGATGCAAGAACATCGTTGTACAAATACAGTGCGACAAACAGCGCTGTACCAATAACAGCCATTGTTATTTCCAGCATGCTGGTCAGTATCACCGATGAAAGTACACTGATACTTTTTTTGTCCGTGTTAATGGATTCATCGATGAACTCAGACACTGCATTGAAACGCTGTGAGAGTGTTAATAGATGTGCTGTGCGTTCTGGAAACAAATCCCCGTAGTCGCTGGCAAAGAACTCAGATTTTGGATTCAGGGACTTTTGTGCCAGTGCGCGGTAATACTGATTAGTGCTTTTCAGCAAACTTTTGAATACGTCCTGGTAGGGCCTGCCGCTTTTTAATTGCGCCGATACAATGGTTAAAAACAAAGCCCGCTTTCTGTGGTCGAACAGAAATAGTTTCACCATGGCATTTTTGATATCCATTATTATGTACCCGTCCTGGGGAAGAGCCACAGCAAATTTTCTTTAGTAAAACGACCGATTTCTGTTTCCGCTATCGACGGGTCTACCTCACCAGCCAACACTCTTTCCCTGGCGTGTTGGTGAATATTCAGGATTGTTTTGTTTTCTGCGTATTCATAGAAAGGACTCGGGTCTGATTTGTAGAGAATATCTCTTATGATGGGCAATAATTCTGTCGTAATTTCTACAGCTTCCGCGACCAGAACCCTATCAATAACGCCAGTGTGATGGCATGTCTCGCAGCCATCCTGGCATCTGTAACGAATAGTTCCTTTGGTGTCACCCAGTAGAAAAGCATATTGCTGTGTTTGATTCGCGATGGGTGAGGTGTCCGTTGCACAATCGCAAAGCTTCGGGAGTAATTTCTGACAAACCAGCCCACGCAGGAAACCGGGGGCAACCATGTCTTCCTTGGTCAGGCCCATGCGCTGTAGTCGTTCAAAACAGCTCACAAAGTCTGTTGTGTGCATTGTGGTGATAACAAACTTACCTTGCGAGGCAAGCTGCAATGCAGCCTTGGCTGTCAATTCATCACGCATTTCTGTCAGGGCCAACACATCAGGGTCTTGTCGCACTGTCGAGCCCAGCATTTTCTCAAGATGCGCAGTTTTGCCGCCAGGGTAAGATTCTCTAAGCTCGAAGTGGGCGATATGGTCTTGATAGGTTTCAACTGGATCGCCTATCTCTACAATGTGCATCGAGGCGGGCATCAGCGACAGCATAGAGCTTTGAGTCGATGACTTTCCCGAGTTGGTTGGGCCGTTGATTGATGCCAGACCTTTCCGATGTCCCAGCAAGCTTTGTATTACTTTCATCTGCTGCATGTTGTAACCGATCTGCTCAAGCGGCCTGATCTCATGGGGATCCCTGATTCGTGCAACAAACATCATTCCTCTGGCCTCGGGCGATTCTGTCATCCTGACCATGTATTCTCTCTGGGGGTTATTCTTTGGCCGGAAATAAAACGAGCCGTTATTGATCGCTCGCTCTGTCCTGTCGATATTTGAATAGTTGATCCAAAGTGATCGCAAAAGAGCATCTCCCACCGTGTAAGTAAGCGAACCGGTGGGAATAAGTTCGCCGTTGATGCGCATTCTTATGCTGGTAAGGTCATTATGTTCCTGAACTTTGATATGCAGGTCGCTCGCATTGCGTTCGACCATGGCATTAAGAATATCTTCAACCTTCTGATTTGCTTCTATCTCGGAAATTTTGGCATCAGAATTTTTGGCGCTTGTTTTGCTTTCAAAACTTTCATAGGTCGCTTCATCGATCGGGACCGATTTTACTTTTTGCCCGGTTATACTGAACACCAGGTTTACGATTTCCTGTAACGATCTGCGAAAAGACGGATCGTCACTGTTTACGATTTTCTTGTAATAGACCGTCCCGGCTTTATCAACAAAAATGGCTAAATTTCGTTTTGCTATAAACTCACGAATGTTACTTGCTTCGGTTGGTTCCGCGCCGATCAGGTATTCAAATACATTGCTGCTCTGTACTACGCCTATTTCCATGTAAGTGAGTTCCTTAACCCGTTTTCCACGACCCAGATGGTGTACACGACCCGGTCATCGACGCGAGCTTGAGTGATAGATTCCAGCAAGATTGTTCGACCATCGACAGCGATTGTTTCACCAGGGATACGGATGAAGCGTCTGCCGTCTATGGCCACAATCGCCTTATCTGTTCCCCCCCTTTCCGATTCAATCTGAGCAAACACAGGAACAATGTCGTGGATAACGACCGGTGGAGGCGGCAGCTCGGTAACCGACTCGGCTGCCTCCGGTTGGGCAACAAGCGGTGATGGGCTGGCGCGCAGCGATTCCAACTCAATACTGTCGAAAGCATTAATAAAAAAGTGAGCCGTTTCTGCGGTGATCGATTCGATCAGAGCCAGGACAACCTGTTCGTTACCCTGCTGCTTGATCTGTCGAAGCATGACAGCAAGTTCATTCGATAATTCTAATAGACGCTGTTGTTCTGTGAATTCAAACACCTGGTTTTTCTCCGGTGGCATGCCGAAGAATGAGTCTGGCTGTGTCAGGCCAACGTCTTCTACTAAAAATTGGGGGGCTTCACTGGACAGGATGGATTGCTCTTCAATGGGGTTAAGGCTTTCGGCAAGGTCAGCTGAATTGAAAATATCCTCAGCGGCGGTGGATTGGTTAATAGAAAAAACCAGTCCAAGGATGGCAGGTAAAGTTTTCATGATTTTCTCCCAGTAACCATAAGTGTGAGTTTTAGCGATTCGTAGTTGAAATCATTAAAGGTAATCTCCAGCGAATTGAGCGCCATTGAATGTCCCTCCAGGTGTTTAGCCATCTCTGCCAGAAGTGGCCGGGAATTGAGGCTTTTAGACAGCTCCACCGCCATCATTCTTTTGTCCAGGTCAGCCGAGGGTGAATTCATCTGTAGCATGAGCTCATGGCTTTCGGCGAGCTGCTTAAGAACCAGAATATTTTGGTTAAATGGTGCCAAATCGAAATTGTCTCTGGGCTCAATTTCGGGGTATTTGGACACTTGCCAACCTTGTTGGCTGAGATTGAGGGGAAGATTCACGTTCCGGCTGTCAGTGATGAGGCTGACTAAACCCGCAGCCGGCGGGTAATGACCGTCAAGGGTTATGCCGAGCTGCGGCTCATAAGAAAAGCGGTGCAAGCCTTTTCCAAGAAAATAACGAGTATCATTTTTCAGCACCTCATCGATAAATAGCAGTTGACTTACTGCCAGGTCATTCCCGGTTGGCGTCACTATGTCCTGGAAGGCGTCGATGACAGACGGTAAATCATTGTCCGTCAGTTCCGAGGTCACGGTGCTGATAACAAACGCCGCCAGAACTGTAATTACTGCTGCGCTAGCGTAATGTCCCAGCACAAAATAACGATTGCGCAATAGCTCCTTGTTGATTAATGAAAAATTGAAATCGTTTAATTTCTCATGACCTTCAATCTCTACTACGTTATCGAATTTGGCGGTAAGTTCACCGCCTGCCAAAACGTGTAAAGGCAAACTCGGTGGCTCCAATGTTTCTTCGTAACTTATTATTGCTTCGCTGCCAGTGACACAAGATCCATACTCCCCTACCTCGATTGAGTAGATTGCGTTATCGAGGGGGAAATAGATCAAACACGCCGATGCATCAAGACCCCAAGATGGCAAATGTTGGTCTATGAATGCAGTGAGTAAGACGCCTTTGAACGGGCTTGCCCACACTTGTTCACCCACTACTTTTGCGTAGTTGCTGCTGTGTTCATTGCAGAATCGTTTAACCGATTTACCTCTGGAGACGCTATTGCCGATAGCCAGAGTTTCATAGGGTGCATTCAACACTATTACCACTGGGGTATTATTGATGCTGTCGCTGTGTGTGCTAATCGCATTCATAATATTTTTGCTGTCACTGCTATTACCGTCTGTTTCTCCGATTCGTCTACTCCGTTGGATCTGCCCAGCCAACCGATACCGCTGCTTGACTCATCGTTGCGAAACTGAGTCTGGGTTAGATTCGCAATCAAACGTGTTTCACCGTCTTTGAGTGTCATTGGAATGACGCGGAATTGGTTGTCAGTCACTGGCAATGTGCCGGAAATGCTGTTTTCACCCGAACCAAAATTGTACGGATCGAAACGAACCAGATCGGATTGCGACAAACTCAGGCGAACTATTATGTTCTCGTTTGCAATCGTTGCCACCACATGAAAGCCAAGCCCTGTGCTGATTTTTTCTGTCTCGATAGTGGGCGTCAGTTGAGATATTGCTCCGCCGTCTTGTCGTTGAATTGAGACTTGAGAAATATAGGGCGTGGTGCGTTGATCCTCGATGGAAAAAACAATGTTGTTAGTGGCTTCAAAGGCTTCATGCAGTCTTACTGTGGTATCGCCTTGTTGTCGCAGCAGGTTGTAAACTAAGGTGCTGGAATCAAATGTATTGCCCTCGAAGAAATCAATTCCAAAACTGAGCCCACCGGCGCGCGTTGGAATCAGCCCGGCTCCTTGAAAACTAGCATTCGTTGCGATAGCTCGTTGCCGCAGGACATTAAAATCAATGCTGCGCTGACTGGAGTTGCTGAAAGAAACGTCATAGACAGTTATGATCAAATGCACTTTACGACTAACAGAGTAATTAAAATCATCGACGATCCGCTGCACTCTTCTAAGCAATGACGGTGGTCCATTGACAGTCAGTGTATTTGCAGACGGGAGCAGCGAATAGACAGTCGCGCTTTCCAGATTCTGACCTTCTTCGACATAATCAGAGACAACAGATGCCAGTGAATTTTGTAAATCTGCATACGGCGTATTAGTGATTGTCAAAGAATTAGACGCACCCGTTGTTTGCGATGCATCAGAGCCACCGAGGGTGTTAAACGCGACTCTTGATGTCCCAAAGCCCGGTATAGATTGAATAAAGAATTGTCTGGAGTCAGTGTCGGAGAAAACCACAACCCCGTCATCTACCACATACGACCAGTCCGCCTGTACCGCGATAGCGTCCAAATGTTGCTTAACGGTGATTGCGTCAACTGGTGAACTCACTGCTGGGTTGTTTTCATTCTTTAATTCAAAGATCACCGGGCGGCCTTGCAGTACTGTTTCGATCGCTTCTTTGGATGTATCGCTATATTGCGCATCGTAACGATGAGCAAGCCAGGGGGCGCTGCGTGGAATCTTCACCTCTTCTTGCTCCAACTGATCCAGTATCGGCGATGCTTGCGTAGGTTCTATCGCTTCCAGAATTCGAGTCAGTTCCTGTCGAATCTCAACCCCTTTCGATTCTTCTGTGGGCGTAAAAGTACATGCGCTACCTGACAAACCGATTACTATTATTGCCGGTACTGTTAGAGAAAGCTTAGTCATTTTCATTAGGATGCCTGTTGTTTATTGGTTCATTGCTCTTGAGATATCAATAGTCATGTCGTTAACTTCCCCTGTGACCGCGTACAGCTGTGTTGTCATCTCAAGCACGTCCTCGATGCCATTAAATAGTCTCAGGGAAAAATCATTTTTTACCGGGTAGTCAATAAAATACTCCTCATTGCCAATGCTCCAATAACCTAAGGAATAGCCACATTGCTTGATGGCTCGATTCAGGTTTTCATAGAGCATTCCGCGTTGAAAAGTGAACCATCTCCCGCATTGGTGTGGTGAGTTAGCGCTGTATTGTGGTCTTTCGCTTGAATCATTCACGCTATGTGCAATCCATCGGTTCAGCACTGGTTTAAAAGCAAGTTGACGTTTTACGCGATCATCTTCAATAAACCAGGCATCGCCAGCGAGGGTTTGCAAGGCAGTGAGCAGCGGCAAGGCGGTCAGTTTACGGTGTACATCTGGCAGGGGGTTCTCAAGTAGTACTGAATCCGCAGATTCCAAGCGGTAACCTGAGCCGATTAATAGAACATTGATGGCCTCGCCAACCGTTTCAACAGTCTCGCTAAAATGGATGCTGGTCAGCGCTGACAGCACGTCTGTTTGCTCTGGCGTGGGGGTGGCTTTAACGCGGGTATAACGTCCAATAGACACCATCCTCTCATCCGCCAGTGCTGAAAAGATTGTCAGCATGGCCACCAGAGCTGTAATCTGAGTGAGCCTTTTTTTCACCATTGTGTTGCTCCTGAATAAGTCAGTTCAATCAAATTCCCTAACGCCTTTTTTGACCCGTAATTTCTCCGCCTCACGTAGAATAAGTTTTCCTACCTGGTCGGCATTTTTTATCGCCTTGAGCAGAGTCCTGGGTGTTGTGCGATCAGAGGAATCCACCTGCACATGACCCAGCCCCAAAGGGCGAAACAGCAGAGGGTTGATAACCCGCACATCTTTTATTCGGTACAGCTCCAGGCTATCAGTGGCCCTGTTCAGCACTCCGTGCCGTTCCCGCAATTGGCCTGTGGTTAAAGTATAAGAGGTGCAAACAACCACCAGGTAGTGCCACAGTCCATAGAGCAGCCCGATGACAAGCAGCCCCAACCACAGCCCGGTAATCCAGTTGTAGGGAATAGTGACGCCCAGGGCATTGGCTCTTTGACTCAATGCCTCGGCAGTGCTGGCGATTAATATTGACAGGGTAACGACCAGGCCAGCATTGATAAAATGCAGAATATTGACCCATTGCGAAGGAGTGGCATCCCAGGTTGAGAAGGCTTGTTTCACGCGACCCCTCCATTTGTGTTAGCAACTGTGTTAGCAACTGTTGACAAACCCTTTCGCAAAAGGTATATCTGTGACCAATATGGAACGCAGAATGGGCAACCGATTAGCGTTAAGCAACGTAATCTTGAACAACAACAAAGGTGAGCACTGTGAACACTGTCACTAAACCAGCCACAAAGCGCAAACGCCCAGGCAAGCTGTTGCTTGCCTTGGCTACCTTGTTCGTGAACGTAGCCGTTATTCTGATTGCCTTTATTGCCGAGACCATTTGCATTCGTGGAATGGACTTCCTGATCGCTTGTCTTGAAGGGCTTGCCGAGGGACAGCCTAAACCGGAGCCGGAGGAGCCGTATGTTGAAACGCCCGCGTTCGGATCCCATAATGTCGGTGCAGATGGCCCTGAGTGTTTGGCCTATATGGCAGCGTATGGTTGCGAACCCGATCCGCATCTGCCCGATTGGTAATCTGCTCCTGATCATTTCAATTTCTTTGTCGCTAAACTGGTCGCAATATTGGTCGTCATATTCTCTACCTGATCTGCGGCTTTGCCTCCGGCATCAGCAGCACTTTGGGCCGCCGCGCTAAACGTGTTCGCAGCCCCTGTGCCCACGCTCGCTCCGGCCCAACCCATAATTACGGTAAAGATCACTGGCAACAGTATATGGAACATGGCGGTGATATAGCTCAGGATGCTGTAAGGCAATCCATCTTCCTTGTCCCACGGCAAGCCCATAAACGCATCGTCGTTTTGTGCTAATCCAGCGGCCAGGTTGTTGTCCAGCCAGTACGCCAGTGCAAACAGAAACGACCAGAAAATCACCCCGAACTGCACAAAGGTCATTAAGAAAACCGTCTTCAGGCTGTATTCGGAAAAGACCAGTGTCATCGGTAAGATAATCACTATCATCATCATTAAGAGCGCCTGGGCCATTGGCATGCCATCGCGCAGAATGCGCGCTTTGGTGTAGTGCCCTGCTGATAACAAATCCAGCCCCAAAATCGCAGCAGCATCTTGTAAAGTCGCAGCTACGCCGATCCCTTGGTTATGGCTAAAATCACTGCTGAGCCAGGCCTTGGCTTTGTTGTTAATGTCCTCGCCTTTGAGCATGTGATAAAACGCCTTTTCGTCGGTTGTGTACCCCAGATCATCTGTTAATGTCCCTAACCAGAAAAAAAATCCGTTGTTGTCGATACTGTCACTCTCTGTGGCAAGGACTCTGTTTTCCAGCGAGTCGTACCATTCATCACAAAGGGGATAACCATGGGTGGCATACTCAGGGGTCTGACGGCCACTGTCTCTGTCCGTCTCATAAGCAAATGCCTTAACAGGCATCTGTGCCTGCCAGCTTGCGTAATAGCCTGTGGCATCACGCAGGATATGTGATCCTATCCAGTTGATGTCGCTATTAATATAATCAGGCTCCCCCTCGAACTCCGTGCCAGCCAAACTGGGCTGTTCTCTAAAGAATTGATTTCGGGCAGGCACCCAACACTGGCCTCCGAATTGAATTGCTTCGGATCTTAAATACGGATCCTTAATCCCGATATTTTCGGCCGTCATTCGTGCCCCCTGAACATCCAGGTTGCACGGTATTGCTGCGATAACTTCAGCGGTAATACCTCTGAACAGGTTATTCGTAAAAGCCCACCAGATCGGTACTCTAACCTCATCGCCGTTGAAGATGGTTGCGCTATCCAGCGAGTCATAGCCGGTGTCTGTATCGCCTAGCGTGAGCTCGTCGTTGGCTCGACTATTTCCTTGGGCGTCACAACTGTACGTGGTGTATACAACATCATTAGTGGCAATCACAATCAGCGGTTGACAACACAGTACGATGACAACAATCGCCAAATAGATTTGAATTTCGCTTAATCGCAAGGCAACAACACCTACGTCTACCTTGTCGCGATTTTCCCGCGCACTCCTTACATTGCGCCAGATAATGCTAATAAAGGGGATGACAGCAACACCTGTAGAGACGAGTACGCCCCAAATCGAGGAAAACAGTTGCCAAGAAAGGACCGTTGTAAGAATTTCCAAAAAACCACTGACTGCCATGCCAATTTACCTTGATAAATCAATCAAAACCGAGAGAGTTGGCAGATTGATAAATAGTTCAACGAATAGTACTGCTCTGGCTATGACCGAGCGCGACTTACACAGATTGGCGATATCCACCTCATTCAATTTCTTGCGATGCCCAATCCATCGACAAAAATCGCACCATTTCCAAAGCAGAAGTCCATAGGCACTCCAGCGCACAGGTGCCAATACCCAGCGTAGTGATTCGATCCGTGCCGAAACTGCGCCTGGCTGCAAACGATTGATATCCAGAAATGACGCTGCAACAACCAGCCCCAGCAAGGCCAGAGCAACATAGGTAACGGTCTGCAATGATCTGGAAAATTTCACCAATTTAGTTTCCTCGAATTAGTTTCCATGAAGTGGTGCCGTGCTATTTGTCGCTTCAATGCCTTCATTTGCCCGCGCAGTTATATAAGCTCGGTAGCGTTCAGCAATCACCGCTGCGGTGCTTGAACCGATTTCCTGGCGTACAGCACGCTCCCAAAGAATCCCATCGAGATCCTCTTGAATACGAGATAAATGCCTGGTGATTGCATCCACAGCGGGTGCATTGACAGCGACATTAGGATCTTGACGCGCTGCTTGCAATATGTGCCGGATCATCAACATTTTCTCGACCTGGCGCTGCAAGGCGATTTCATCGGCCAAGCGATTCATCAAAATAGCTCGATCATTTGCTGACTCAAGCCGCAGACCAGTGATGATATCTTGTGTCAGTAGAATCCCCATGCCGATGGCTGAAACCCCAGCCAGATCCTCATCGCTGATGTCCTCGCCATCGACCAGCTTGACAATTTCTTCGCGCACTACCTCCAGCTCTTTGCGGTGCGCCGCTTTAATCCCAAGCGCAACTCGGGTGGTTAGTCGCTGACAATTGCTGCAAGTACGCAGGGTGGTTTCGCCGATAACCGTGTGAGCATAACGAACCGCACTTGTCGCATCGGGAAATACCTGATTAAAGCGACTGTCGGTTTCGGCCCAATAGTTATAGCCAACGGTTATTGTGTCTTCGACAACCTGGATGGGACTTTGGCCAACACCGCCAGCTGATAATCCACCGACCCATGGCACTCCGTTATTTCCAGGGTCTTGGCTAATCCCTTCCTCGACCTCGACCGGGTCGCTATCACCACTTGCTACCGCTTCTGTCCACGATGCTTGTCTGCTGATCTGAATCCAGTCATCGAAGGGGTTATTGCCCGCGCTGATGTCTTCTTGTATCGCCTTGCAGCTGTTCACGGCCACTTCGTATTTGGCGCTGGCTTGCGCGAGGTTTTTGGTGAGCAGGTCGTACAAACCGGGATTAGCCCGCTGGATCGCATCAAGAGCATAGCCTGAAATAATAGAAGTGGCCGCGCCCAATACAGCGCTTTCCAGTGCATACACACTGCGCTCAAGATCTGTAATGTAATTTTTGATGGAAATACTTGGATCGAACGAACAAGCATTACCGATATTCCATCGTGCGGATGCGCCCAGGGAAAAATCAATGGTTTCCTTACCGCTAAAATTGGAATAGCTATTAGCACCCCCCATTGAATAGTACCAGCGGCTTGTTGTTGGTTGTTGTGCATTGCTTTCCGTGCTCAGCAGGCTTACTGCGCTCAATGTGACAGCCAGTACAGTAGAGTAAATAGGTAGTGGTTTTTTACTTTTCATCATGCTTTTCCAAAAAATTCAGTTGGAGTCCAATTAAATCGAACCCAAATAAATAGCCCCCTCCACACTGCAACATTCCCAGGGCCGCCATAGATGCCAGGCATATTGCTGGTTACCGGCTGTGGGTTCACTATCGTCTACTGTGCCGAAGACAGAACAACTGTCCGCCATTGCCGGATACAGGCGTTGCCATAGATGGGTGTTAGCCTGCTTTAATTCGGCATGGCCAGGGGGCCAGCATTTTTTGCCACTGCAGTCGGCCCCTTGATTGGGCATTGGATAATACAGATGTGGCTGAGGTGAGGCTGACGTTACAATGTCGGCGGCTCGTTGAGCCATCACTGCACTGGCTTTGTAGTCATCGGCTTGCACTAGAAATCCGTGGCGAGGATAGAGATTGCCCCAATTTGTGTAACCAGGATCGAATGTGGTCACGGGGTAAGCAGAGTCTCCATTGTCAATATTTTTACCAAAGTAGGCGCTGGGATAGAACATCTCAGGAATCCCTTTGTGCCAGCCGACAAAATCCAGTATTGATCTAAAATACGGAAAGTAAGACTGCGCGTTTGTCGCGCACATCAGGTCATTGTTCTGTGCAATCGAATTAAACAAGTCAATGGCAGGAGAACCAACAATGTCTACATTTTTAAAGCGCAATTGACCAGACTCTTGCGCGGACGAAGCGTTTTCTGCGCTGCTCATCGTAGCGTTAACCCCAGCGCCGTAAATGCCCCAGGGAGACTCTGCCGAATAACTGGTCACTACCGCCTCAGGTATAAAGTGAGACAGCTTGACACTGACATCGGTATCGCAGCCCAAGGGCGTACAGGTGAGCCAAAAACATGTGCCTGATACTTTCCATTGGATACAAGCGGGACACCAGGCACCATTGACGATGTCGGCGGTGGAGAGCTGTGCCTGTGAACACAGAGGAAACAACATAGCCAGGAGCAACACAAGTGTTGATTGCAGGCGGCCTATGGCTGCACTCCATTGAGCATTCTTGATCAGGTTATTGCGCTGGCAAAGCATTGATGGCCACTCCTATACTGGCAACACCGTAGAACAGGTACTTGCCATCAATGACGATGGCAGGTAATCGAGTAACACCGTAATTGATCACTTTGCTGTAACCCTCAAACGCAGTTTTCAGGTTGTCGATGTAAAGCTTTCCTGGATCGGATCGCAGCCAGGCTTGTGCGGCTGTTTTGGCTGTTGCGGGGTCATTAGTTAATGTAGGCATTGCCTCGCCCAGGCCTTCTTTTAGACGTTCCGCATCGTCCAGATCGTAATAACTTACGCGCCAACCGGTCGGTGCATTACTGTAGTCTGCACCGGCATGGGCAAGAGATGCGCGGGTGTACAGCACATCAATGGTTTGCGCAGGAATCAAGGAAGAGAACCCCGACAAAAACGCGACAGCTAATAGCCTGATTATTTTAAATCGCATAGTTCAAGCCCTATTGATTCTCCTGCCGACGTAGCTGCGCCATTTCGTCAGCAATCATCATCGCCGCTTCCAGCTCACTGATACCGTGTTTGTTCATGCGTTGTGTGCGAGCCGTTTTTTCTTCTTTTTCAGTTTGAGCCAGCGCCATCGGTAAAGCAGGTGGTACTACTCTGAACAAACCCTGCGCTTTGTCGCTCAGCAATACGCCTTCGGTGTATTTTTTATCAACTTTGCGGGTATCGAGCATCATTAAGCGTTGTTCCGGGGTTACCGTTTTAAAGCGCTCTAATTGATCCAGTTCGCTTTTCCCCATTTTGAGACAGATCCACCACTCGAACATGTCGAGCATCTTTGCCGCATCGTCTTTAAAATCCGCCATATTCTGTGTGGCCATCCAGAACCATAAGCCAAGCCTTCGCCCCAGGAGCTTGATATAGAGAACGAGATAGGCGGACAAGAACGGCTGCGTGGTAATAATGTGCGCCTCGTCCGTGATCAAGATAGTAGGACGACCATCGCGCTGATTGTGCTCGGCCATGGTCAGAATGGAATTAATAATCCCGATATAGGCCACCGCCAATTTATCAAACTGACCCTCACCGGCGAGCGTACCCAACTCAATTCTGGTAAAATCTACATCCGGCCAGGGCTGGCCAGGCATATCGAATAACTCTTTTGCAAACCCGCGTGTAAACATGCGCATGGCATCGGCCATGCCGTTGATCATCGCTGCTTGTTCCGGTCGGTCGTCAATCATTGCAACCAGGGCATTGATGACATCGGTGGTCAAGAGTTGGTCTTTGCTCTCTTTTTTGGCCTTGCTTGCGGCATGCAAAATGGTGTCTTGCAAGAGTGATATTTGCGCACGAGTCAGCTTTTGATCTTCTTCGCCACCGGTCACCATGATGGAGGCGACGATGGTCATTTCGCCCAATATATCTCGTGTGGACTCGTCTTCATCACTACTTTGTGTATTCATCAGCGGCACCCCGCAGTCATCGACCAGGGCCAGAGCCAGGTTGAAAGGTGGCAGCGGCTTATTACAGCCGGGCTTCAACTTAATATCCCAGGTGCTTAAGCCCTTGTTCTCAAAATACTGAGTTAACAGGCCAAACGAATTGCCTGCTTCGATGACAATGATTCTGGGCCGATGCACCGCCATGATGTGCATCATAAGATTGTTCAGGGAAGCGCTCTTTCCTGCGCCGGTGGGTCCAAAGAAAAACATATGTCCATTTTTAGAACGATCTTTCAAATTCATGGGGTCGGCTGTAAAAGTTTCGCCCCCTCGATTAAAAAACAGCATACCGGGATTTTTCGAGCCTTGGCCACGACCGTAGACAGGGATGAGGTTCGCGGCATGTTGTGCATAAATAAGCCCTTTGCGTAATTTGGATTGATCGAGCGTCGGGTTATAGGCCATGGGCAAATAACGTAAATATGCATCAAGCTGTATGTCATCAAATTCTGTCGGGATAAGTTCCAGATTGTTATTGAGCAACATGGATTCTACTTCGGTTTGATACTGGAAAAGTTCGTCGTCTGTTTCAGCTTTTAAGTACACTGCAATTTGGTAGGGGTATATTTTATTTTGACGCACCATATTGTGCCGGGCATTGAAAATATTCTCTTGTGTCAAAATTGCTTCGGCTGTTTGCCCGTTACTACGTTTTTCCAACCGATCCAGGTGATTATTAATGTGGTTTTGCGCCTGTATCACCATAGTGATCACAAATTTGGCTCCTGGAGGCAGTTTATCCAGAGCGGCAAATTTGGTATCACCGATTATTTTTTCAGCACTGATTTGTCCGATACTCGGTGCATTACGCAATCTTGACACAGTTAGTACGCTGTGGGGCTGGCCGTCAAAATACCAGAACTTGTTGTCTTTGTGGCTGCGCACGTCACTTGTACAGACGGCATCTGCCAGGGTCCAATCGGCGGGTCTGTCATCATCTCCTATGTACGCGCAGCGGCTTAGCCGCTGCTCCGTGGTTTCATTAGCAGGGTTTGGGTTGAACCATCGGAACAAAAAGTCGTGAAATTGATACGCGTCCATTGGTGCAGATTGCAGCCCGGCGGAAGACAATGATGCTTGCAATCGAGCCAGCTGCTCATCAAGCTCACGAAGAGGGGTTTGTCTTTTTTTAAGCCGGGTCTTTTTACTTTGTTTTCGATAAAGACAAATAACAACCTGGCGTTTACATCCTGACCATTTCGCGTCGGTTAGAGGATCATGAAACAGACCTTCAGATTGAGACAAGTCTCGAAGGTGCGGCGCGAGGATGTCATCAAAATAGTGTTGCGAGTAGGCAGGCAAACTATCAAACCGCGCCTTTAGCGACTCCTTGGCATAGTTTTTTACTTCGTTAATGTAATGCAATAGCGCCGCTTCGTCGCGGTACCCGTAGGCCTGGATCACCCATGGGTCGTCCTGATGTTCCACCACTGCATCTGAGAAAATTCGTTGCAAAGCATCGCGCACGTCAGTTAAATGCTCTTCGTCTTTTGCTTCGGTTCCGATGGATCCGACGTTCAGCGCAGCACCATAGCTGATGCCGTCATCGAGCAGAAAATACTCCTTGCCGTTATACATTTCTGGCCAGAGCCAGGGGAGGAAATCAGTAAATGCTCTTCGCGCTTTGTAGGTTTTTCTTTCGTCGTGGACACTAGCTGGTTGAGGATTGCTAAAAGGATTCCCACGCGTAAACAAATCGCTTATCCCATCCCTGATATTTTGGCTACTATTCATGGTTTGGCCTTTTTATGTTGCTGATGATTTTGCACCAGCGCCCAAAAATTGATACCTGTAAGGTGAACAACCTTTTGCTTTACCGCTTCTGGAAGCTGTTGGCGACCACAGACAACGTGATTAATATAGTTACGCGACTTACCGATTGAGGCACAAAACCCTCCCACGCCTTCTGAATTGACCGCAATATAGCAACACAAAGCCTGCATAGCGGTTGCACCTTCCTGGGTGAGGGCTTTCGCCATGGCTTTGTTCTGGGCATCACTCAATTGCATGTAAGCAATCCTTTTGCTAGTGTGGTCGATGTATCCCGCCGACGCTCCGATGTTCTTGCAGGTCGAAGCCTTGGGTTGGCGACTGTTAGAGCCTTTAAATAGACAGCTTCAGACAAATTAAACCTCTGAACTGTTAACGGTCTTGAGCTTTGCAAGCTCGGTAAAAGGACAAAGCGCCCCCTGCTAATCGCGAAAGCAGGCGTAGCCGATGCGTTACATCGGTGCTCAACCATCGGCGGGATACACCGTTCTTGATGCAGCATAAGCTGCAAGTTCTGTTTAAATTGTCTAATCAAATTTGCTCTCCCGTGTGCGGGAAATAAACGCTGGCGCTTCATCAGGAAGCGCCCAGTGATCGTTTGCGTACATAGTGAATGCGGTGGTGTAGCCGGGCACCGGAATGCCCTCGACACCCACTAGATGAGGGTCTATATATAAAAACAAGGTTGGATTAGGCAATCGTGTGAATTGAAAGTTTATTTCGTTATCTACTGTGCGCGTATAAGGCACGACATCAATCTCTACAGGCAGCTCTTCATGAGAAGATGTCCGTTGCCGGGCTTTCGAGCGCGCCTCGTCATACGCGCTGCCGCCACGGCCAGCCCCGGTTACACCATCGTATATCTCTCGCATATCTGCAAATCCTTCGTTATGCACTGTGTTTGCTGCATTACATCCGACTACTACTGTAGCGCAGAGAAAGATCGCGATCTGATAAAGCATTGGCTTTTTTCTTGATGCATTCATACGCTGTCTTTAGTCCAGTGATTGTGAATGTTGAACAGGAGTATTTGCATAGGCCAATTTGCGCGCATCAGGATTGTAATCCACCGGCAATGTGCGCGTGATATTAATGGCGACTTGCTTTCCAGGCGCAATAAAAATAGCATCGAACGAGCCAGCCCAACGCTCTCTGATAATGTCGCCGACTTCACTAATGGCATTTGCTGTGGCAATGTTTTGGTAGTACTGCCTTGGGTCGCCGGTGACAGCAGATTGAGATCCACCCACTCCTGTCACCGACGAAGTGATCTGCGTAGCTGCCTGCGCCGAGGCATAACCCTCGCCCAATGCAAGCAAAACCTGCAAAGCGGATGATGTGCCCGCGTCGGAAAGTCTCTCCCCTGGTACACACGGAACGCCTTGCGGCGATGAAATCCATCCGATCGGCTCCCCACCCTCTGAATCTTCATTCAACAAGCTATTAGATGTTCTCGACCCCGCTCGACTTGTATCGCTCAGAGTATTATCAGTAATGACCTGAATACGCCCGTCATCCCAAATATAGGTAGCGGAATAAATATCCGCACGGACACAGGACAAATTCCAATCGCCTATGGCTTGGCCGGCAAAGATCATTCCTGACAGACCTGGGATACGCAGACCATTTGCCGCTAAATTTTCCGTGCCCAGAATAAGCTTAAGAGGGAACGGGTCACGCACCGAACCGCTAATCGGCACACGCCCGATGATTGCTGTCATTGCTGTTGCTTCATAAAGCGTGGCATTAACAGGAATGGTGTATCGCGGTTCAATGGGTTGTTGAACTTGTAACCTTCGATTAGATTGTCGCAGTTCGCCTTGGGTTTCAGAAAAACTCTCATAAAGGGTAGTAGCTGATTGAGCCGTATTTTCACTGAGAGTTGGTATGTTTAGATTAGACTCGACAGCGCCTGGACTTTGCTGAAATAGAGGCAAGATATCGACATAGCCATCGCTGGAAAGTGTTGCCTGTGCTCCCGTGGCCGTCACTGAAATATTATTTCTAAAAGTTGAGTTGTATTGATCCCCGGCAAATGGATCATAGGAACTATCAGGCACACCATTGCTTAAAGAACCAAAAGAGCTTCGACCTTGTTGATTATCACTTCCTGTATTTCCAAGTTGCCCCAGTAAATTATTTCCATCCTGTAACTCTCTAAATACTTCTTCAAGAGAGTTTATGCGTTCAGTTATAGCATCCTGGATGCCGGGCGAAGACTCAGAGTATGTGCCTTGTCTGTCAAGCTCATCGCGCATTGTGTTCATTTCATCTTCCATATCCCGTAGCTGCAAGGCCAATGTATTGAATGTGTCCGCAGTGGTATCGCCGTCAACTCCGACAGTGGGTGTTTGCGGTTCAACAATCGCTGCTGAATCCGTCGTTATTTCTCTATCAGAGCTAACAACAGATGAGATGACCACGAGGACGAATAGCAGCAGCATGGAAACGGTAAACCAAATTAGCTTGTTGGATTTTATGACTCACCTCCTGGCATTGTTCGTCGTAAGGCTTCAGGCAGTGTTTTTAAGAATTCTTTTTTTGAAAGCAGGTAGAGCGTTGTTCTGTCTGTTTGCTCACCTGCTTTTCCCACCCATGGATGTTGTAATGCCCTCCCATGCCAGTTGCCTCTGATGTCCCGAGGATCCAAAACGATGTGTGTATTTTCAAGATTGATGATTTCAATCGCAATCAGATAAAGCCCGTAACCTGACCATTCCCCTAGTAACGTAATCGCAAAGTTATGTTGTCTGAACAAGGGATAATCTAACACCTGTGCTTGTGTTGTTGTTTTAAATATACCCTGGCCGTTAATTGGAATAAGACGCTCCGGCGCGTAGAGCGTTTGCGAGACGTGACGTATCAGCGCCACTTCAGGTAATGTCCCTTTTTCTACTTCGTGTTGCACAACTTCTGCTGGTGTAGGTACGCTTACAGGGTCAATAAGGCGAGCAATATCGCGGCGGCCGTTCTCCGTCCCAACCAAGTCAATCAAATACAATTTACCCCTTGCTTGAACTTTAATTCGGCTGGCAGAAAACTGGGAATGGGTCAAAAAGAAAACTCTATCACCCAGGATTTGTGCTCTAACTTGAGAGGTCAAAGAAGGCAACATGCTGACTTTTTCCACCGCCCCTGGAAAAATCATCACTCTCTCGCTACCGGGAACCAAGGTGATAATGACAGGCATTTGTTTCCAGATAATCCTGTCATCGGCATGGATGAACGGCATAACGAATAGCGACGAAACTGCTATTAGAGCCCATGTGAACTTTGTTGTAGAAACAGCCATTCTATTTATTCTTCTGAGCCTGCGGCTTGAATTCGTACCGGGTTACTGAACATGCTGTCAATGGCAATGCCTAATGGATTACAGCTTCGGTTATCTACAGCGATTTGAAACGGGTAACGCACGGTAGTTTGTTTAAAAAGTTCATTGCTCAAATAGTCTTTTATCTGGATATCCAGCCACACTCGCCATACCCCATTGCCGACTTCTTGCACCAAATTGTCGTTGTACACACCTGCGAGGGAGATATTTCTGGTGCGCCGAAACAACTCCCTGGCTCTATTTTTTTCAGCATAATCATCTTCCAACCATTTCTTCATGGGCGCATTTGTGTAGCAGCTATAAGCGTCCAGGTTGCGCTTGTAGTCATCCTGCCCGTCATTCTTCCAAAATTGTAGGTTTTGAAAAATCATGTAGGTACCTGCATACAGCGCAGATTTTGGAAACGTATTCGGATTCAGCAGCACGCCTTTCGAGTAATCTGGAGGAATTCGCACTGTAATTTCATTAGTTGCAACACTAAGGCCATAAATCGCATAAACAGCGACCAACGTAGACATAAGCGTTACCGCCCTCAAACTCCATAGATGACTGTCACGAGCAGTTAATGCATTCTTTTTCATAACAATACTTTCCGGTTTTTACCCCACCGTCGGGAGTCAGTTATCAATCCGCGCTTGCCTGCCAATTTGTCTTTGAACAGTAGAATGCGCGTTTGGTAATAGCCGGCAGGCTTTCCGTTTTTAACCGCTTGCAAAGAATACAAGCCCCCAACCCCTAGTATTAGAAGGAAAGCAAGGTAGCCCACAAACCCGATCAAAAAGCCCGCGAAGAACCAAACAACAAACATCGGTGGAAGCATCACCACAACTGACGAAACCAGTATCGTCAAAATTTCCGATGTCGTACATCCCATGAAAACTGGCGGCTCTCGATTAAGAAAATCGGCTAATTCCGGTAATGTAAACTCGTCTGTCATTATGATGTTGGTATAATATCGAGAGCGTAATTAAGCAAAAACATCACCCCCACGATCATTATCACTCCTCCGACAAAAGCTGTGATGACCCGTCCCCATCGCCCATCATCATTTTGTTTAGCGTCCCTGGCCTCTTTGATAATAATGAGCACAGCGATGACTACAGCGATCAACGCAATGATGTAAATTGCAAATTCAGCAGCGAGATACACAATGGCTTTCATGGTTCCAAAAATGTCATTGTCATTGACATCTATGCCGTCGACTTCTATTTCCGGCAATTGCGCCTGGATCACAGCGCTGTGCAGTATTGCAATAATGAAAACTTGCAGCCAAACAGCGCCATGAAGCACTTTTTCCCTTGCTTTTAAATTGTGCAGCACCACTGTTACACTCCGCTAATTAATAGGAATAAACGATCACCAGCAAAATAACCAACAAAAACACAATCGATCTGACGATCATCAAAATGACGTCACCTTCGGAATCAAACCCGCCCGAGCTTTGTACTTTCGCTATTTGAATAAACACAATCACGGTAAAAACAAGCACTGTGATAGCTAATATTGAGCGGAAAAATAACGCCACATCGTCCATTGCCCACGTTGAGACAAGCTCAAACATTATTGCTGCGCTCCGTAATTTCCTACAATTTCTTCAATATCTCTAATCTCGCGCTGATTGATCCAGGGCTTATCCAAATGATCTGCAACACCATCTCGAACACGATCAAGATCCAGCAATAATTGACTGTAATCGAATTGCACACGGCTGCTTGGATTTTGGTTTCTCTTTGCTTCTTTAACTAATTCTTCCAAGTAATTAATCTCAACAATCACTTTGTTTAGTGTCATCATTTCAGCTTCTTCCAAACCATCCGCAACATTCGCAACACCCAATAAAAAACCAACTGTTGATAAGCCCACAAATAACACCAACTTCATTGCGTCACTCCTTGATTCGTAACAACAACAGGATAGTTAGATAATTGGAAAGCTTCGGCGAGTTGCTGCCCGTGGACTGGAACCAGCGTCAAATCAGGAAAAAGCGCACTTAATTGCCGGAACAAACCAAGCGATTCACACTCAATGACAAAGCCTGTGCTATTAAACCGGACAAGAAATTCTTCACGGCTTTTTAACCAACCCACTGACGTTCTATCGCAGCCAATGAGAAACAGCGGCACGGTCACCTGTGGAAGCTCTGCACGACGACTAGCGACAGCACCAAGCGTTAATTCTGGCGTAGCAACAGGAAACAGCGCCGAGTAATCCGCGACTATAGCTTTGTCGCGAGTTTGCTGCTGTTTGAACTGTTCGATGAATGCATCTGGATTGACTGGCATCATGTTGCTTGGCACAGGCAGGGTTTTGCCTGTATCAATCATCACAGTTAAATCAGCAACACTCACTTGACTGATGCTGATAATCATCACTAACAAGACACTTTGTTTTCTCATCAACATCAAAAAAGAACCTCTTGAATACCGGTTTCTGTCATTGCAACAAGAATCGGGAAAGTATCGGTTTCTAAATCTTTAACCACTCGGCTGTGTTGTCCGTTTTCAATATGCAAAACAACTTTCTCGTCATAGATCATTCGCAGGGGAATGCTCCAATCCACAGCCCACTTTCGCACATCTTGCTCATTAGGGGCTTCGCTCAGATAAATATGGAGAGTGACATCATCAATACTCACAAAACCCATGCCTCGATTAAGCCAGTGTGAACATTCGTCTGAACAAGATTTGGCAGAGATAAATAAAGCATAGCTATTGGCTTTTGGATTATGCGCTGCCACACTAACCGGAATGTTTTCATAGTAATCTTGCCGAACACGATTGAGCGTGATTTGAAAGCGCTGCTCTTTCATCACCCGCTCGTGAAACTTCTCCACATACAACGAGGCGTATTTTTCTTGCTCTTCAATTGTCGTTGCCTCAATACCTAATACCGTAATCGGGTCAATATTTGGCGACCATATCCCTCTTGGCCCATCAATGAGGCTTTCATATCGGTCCCACTCGTCAATCGTTAACCCCCACGACCTGGCAAACTCAATCACTTGAGTTCGAGTGATTGCCGTGTTGTCGGCATCAGCGGACGAATCGGCTGCAACACAGAAACTGCTTAGCAGCGTTACTCCGAACAATGGCACAACAAAAAGCAGCAATGACTTCATAATCCGACCTTTTCAATAACATCGTTTTTCGCGAAGATGGCTTCCTGGTCATTGATGCTCACTAAAGTCCAGCCATCAACGCTCTCATTGGTTCCCACGCTCTTTAGCTCTTCGTTAAACCGTGTAATCACTCTGTTCACACCATTGACTGTCCTGGTTCCAACAATCGAAAATTGAATCGTGGGGACAGACGCCGTTTCGGGTTCCGCTGTCTCATCTTTAATCTCAGCTTCGATCTCAACCGGAGGCTGTACTGCATTTTCTACGACAGTGTTTAACTGCGTGATTTCTGCCAACGCCATCTCCAGCTCTTCTTGCGCCATCACTGTATTTAGCCGTTCTTGTGTCAGCGAGGCTTCCGAAGCTCGTAGCTGATTTTCCAGGCGAAAAATTGCTTCATCTTTAATGCCAATTTCGCCTAAATGATTTTCTTGCATCTGCTCCGCGTCAAGCATTGCTTGCGCTTGTGCGGATTCGATTAGTCTCTTCGCGGCGCTTTTTTCTTCATTCGCACCGACAGAATGCCCAGTAAATAAGGCGCCTACCAACAGAGCAAGGAGAAAAATAGAGCCAACAGAGGCCTTGATTATCGGAAAGTTTTTGTTGGATTTTCTCCTATGGGGAATGGATGTTTTGTCCACATTGTTCCTCTGCGCATCCTCATCGTTTAATGTAATCTCTGGCAAACTTGACATGACGCATCTACTCCTTTTATAAAAACTTCTTAAAACGGCTGGTCGCCACATAGAGAATAAACCCGAAACTGACCATCGATGGTGCAAACACAACCGATGGCCTGAGTGAAAACGGCATTAACAGATACAGCGAGATTGTCCCCAACACTGACGGAATAACCCAACGTTTCGCTTTATGAAAGATATACGAGCTTTCATAACCGCCTGTGAATTTGCGAATATCACGTTGAACTAAACCGTCAATGACCGCCGCAAAAGCAATCAAAAAATACCCTGGCAGTGAGAAAAGACAGGTAACTAACCGGAGGAAAATAAGTTTCATCATATCGAGACTACTTAAAAGATAGCGATATAAACCAGACTCATTCTTGTTTTCTTCAATCCACCGTCTCAAGGGGTTGGTGCTCGAATCAAATTTATCCAAACCCTCATCGACGATTTTGTTCGGGGATTGGTCTAACATCGGAATGTAATTAATATTGCTAAGATAGCCGCGCTCCACCGCCAACAACCTCGCCGCATGTTGACTATCCCATAACCTCAACATTACTCCGCTTAACTCAATAACAATCGAACCCAACACCGCCAAGCCAACCCAGATCAAACCGCTTACAGCAGCGCTCACTGTCGACGATAACAAACCTGGCTTGGCTTGCTCTTTCTGGCGTCTTTGATTCATATTTTATGTTGCTCCATGAGCAAAGGTGTTAACTCATGCCAGTATTCGTTATTGCTAGATTGGGTTTGCATCGTCGACACCATCTGCTGAATTCCATCAGGCAAATCTTTCACGTCGTTAAAAAGTGGCAATCTTAGTTTGTAAAGTCGTCCGCCAATGAATGCGAAGGCGTGGCCTTTAGGTAGACGCGTTAAGTCACCAGGGTGCAACAAAGGCACTCGCTGGGTCGTTAAACGCTGTTCCGTTCTTGAAACGAAATGGATATCATTGTCTGGATTTGAACTATCGGTTGTCGCACTGACAAGCATTAAATAATTCACATCAACATCATCAAGCTGTTGAGTTAGCAATTCAGCCGTCGCTAGTTCTTTAACGCGAAGCATAATCAAAGTGCCAAGATTTCCCACAACCTGGCCAGCCAACCCTTGAGCTGAAAATTTGGCAATGATGTCTGAAAGCGTTTGTGTGTAAACTGTTAGCTGAAATCCTGCGCCGCCAGCTTTGTTAGCCATGGGAATGAACTCACGGCCAACCAGCTCATTAAACTCATCGGCGTGTAAACAAATCTTTCGTTTTTGGGAATTATTATTGGCTTCTGGAATGTCTGGCAGCCCTCTATCAGAACCGTACTTATAGATTTGACCCGCCACGGAAGTGAGGTCGGAAAACATTGAGTTCCCAACCGCAGCTGCAACATCAGCGTCCGATAAGGCATCAAGACCGACGTAGACTATCCCCCCTTTTCGAATCACACTCATCCAATCGAAAATTGGCCGCGAATCGTTCAGATCGAAATAATCAGGCGACAACAGAGAAGCCATTTTCCCTCCGGTTAGTTTTTCGAGCAGCGGAAACAGGCTTGCGACTAGCTTGTCGTAGTATGTTTTATCGTATTCAAAAGTTTTTATGAGCGATTGTGCCGTGACATCTTTGATGCCAGATTCTTTGAATATCTCAACATGTGCCCAGGCGCTCCTATCCCTGCCTTGCATCGCTCGCGGAGGTTGAACACCGGAAGCGACCAATTGGTCAACAGCTTTTTCCCAATATGGATACTTTTCTCTTTTAAAAACAAAGCAAAGATATGTCTTCAACAGCGGGTCAATGTTGGACCCGAATTCAAGGAGTGATGCATAGCTCATTCGTTGTCCGATTTCTGTCAACGCTTTTGAGATCACATTAACGTAGCGCCAGGCGAATTCTCTAAATGCAATTGAATTTCCCTCATTGGGCAGTTGGCCAGCAATGCGACCAGCCACTTCTGTCACGCGCGAAAAGGTGCCCACTGGGTTGTAGCGCGCTGATTGTTCCGGGAAGCCTAGGTGAAAAATATTGAGATCATCTAAACGGTTTGCTTTTTTTGCTTCCAGATAAATCCTGGCAAGTAGTTCGGCATCTCCTTTTGGGTCGAAAACAATAACGACATTGCCGTTGTGAATATCTTGTGTTGCCAGGACTTCGAGCAGTCGCGTTTTACCGACCCGCGTAGTTCCGACGACAAAGGTATGCGCCACTCGCTCGTCTTGCCGTTGTACAACATCTTCTTCATTTTCATAAAGCCCGACAGAATGCAGAGCCACGTCACCCTCCACATAGCCTCCAGGCTTACCGGCAAATGAGAGATCCTCGGCATACCGCTTATTTTGCCGAAATGTTATTTCTGCCCGTCGCTGGGTATGTCGTCCTGACCACTCAAAGCCCTTTCCCAAAAACAGCAGTTCATCGCTTCTCTGGATATCATCAGGCGAGCACTGATATTCTTTGAGCACTTTTAGTCCACGTTGATAAGCTAATAGTTTGCACGCACTGCGACACCGCATCACACCTAAAACACACAAACCGGCGCTAATGACATAGCCAACATTGCTTGGTAAAAACAATAAGCCAGGACCTATCGCCGCCAATGCCGCGAGACTGAAATAAGATGCCGTCGAGGCAAGTTCAATGGGCGGACGTAGCAAACATTCGATCGGTGAATCCATTAGTGATCTCTATCTTTCTCAGCGTCGAGATAATTACTTAAAAAAAGCGGGAACGCATTAATCAAATCGCGACACCTTACCGCGATTTGATTCTGGTCATTTACTGATAAATGGCTACAGTGCAAGAGCTTTATTCAAAAAGGCCGCTTTCCTCCCCAAACAGTCGGAAAGCGGAATAATGGCCAACAGAGAATAGAAAAACCAAGGGAAACAGGAAAAGGAATGAACAAAAAGGCTTTGACGACAAGCCTTAATAGCTTGGGCCACGATGAATGGTTTCCCCTCCTGGCTTGGGTTGCTGAGCGTTTTAATGGCATTGATCTTGTTGATATTTCAACTGATCCAAACCCTCCAACATTGATCAATGACTTGGTTATTATTGCAGAAAACGCCTCACGCTCTACCCATCCTGTCATAACTTTAACGAATCAGTTGTCACAAATGCCGTATTGGACCCTTCGAGTTAGTAAAAAAAGACTGGGCCAGACAGAATATTGGTCACCGTTGGATTGTAACTACTGTGATTTTGCAGACCCGGATGAAAGCAGTATTTCGTGGCACACAACCTCCTACCCAGCACCCGATATCGTTCGTCATCGATTGCGCCAGATCATCAAATTTGAACGCTGTATATAATGATTCAAGATCAGGATATTGATGATTCCCTTCCGTTTTTAACCGCCGAACAGCTATGCCGAAGACTTAACATTGATCCAAAACACAGCACCTTGCGAACATTAGCAGGCCTTTCGCCCAGCCATTTCGATGTGCTGTACCTTCCAGCGCTCAACGCCTTTTCTGAGCGTGTGCAGCTGGCACCGGCATCAATGTCTCATCATCATAGCTACGAAGGTGGTCTCTTGCTCCACACCCTTGATGTGTGTGAGCTGTCATTAAAGCTCCGCCAGGCATTTCATTTGCCTCTCGGCGCTGAGCCAGAAGAAATTAACGAGCTGCAACACGTCTACACGTATGCTGTATTCGTTTTGGCATTGTTGCACGATGCAGGCAAAGCCCTGGTTAATGTACGCTTCATCAATGCAAGGAATAAAGATCAATGCTGGAATCCTATGGGGCAATCCTGCAAGGAAGTAAAATTCAACCACTACAAGATCGATTATGTCTACCCTGTGCCGTACAAGTTGCACCAAAAAGTGTCGCCTTCCACGCTCGCCTGGTTACCCGATATTGGTCGAAACTGGCTTGCTTCTGAGCACCGCGTTTTAGGTCAAGTGATCGCCGCGTTATACGGCGACTTTCTTGACGCATCGGTCTTCGGACAAATACTGATGCAAGCCGACGGACACAGTGTCAGCAAAGACATGAAGATTGATAATCACGCCAGATCATCTTTTAAAAAGCCACGAATTCCGATACAAGAGCAAATAATAACGGCGCTGAGGCAAATTTTTGAGCGCAAGCAAATCATACTGAACAAGAATGGGGCAAGTGGCTGGGTAGATGAAAGCGGTGAATTTATTTATGTAGTGTGCCGCCCTATCGCTGGAGCAATTCTTGAACAATGTCAGTCTGAAGAGAATTATTCACTGCCAGAAGATCCGCTGAAAATATTTGATTTAATGCAGGATCACCAGCTGGCCATAGCGACCAGTGATGATAAAGCCGTTTGGCGAGTTCAAATTACCCAGGGTGAATTTGATCATAAGTTCACTTGTCTTAAATTGGAGACACGAAGGTTTTATTTACCGAATCATTTGCCTCAACCATTTGCCGGTGAGATCAAAGTCCTTGCAACAACCGATGAGCATGTCAACAACGAAATGGCGCAACCGTTGATGCCTGAAAACAGGGTTGTAACAACCAGAACCCAGGGCAGCAAGCCAAGCCAGCAAGTTTCCACAATCGCATCTGGGGGTGATGAACCAGAACTACATTTATCCTCTTTTCAAGATAGTGATCGAGGTAGTGATGCAGAGTCCACGCCCAGTGAAGCCCAGGAATCGCCTGCTTCAACTGTTTTGGACTTTGACGACAAAGGAGCGGGTAAATTCTTTGTAGAATGGTTGATCAAAGGTATCAACGACAAAACCCTGGCAACAAACCAGCGTACCGCGTCTCTACATATACTTGATGAAGGCCTGGGGCTTGTATCACCGAAAATATTTCAGGTTTTTTGTGACCAGCACACGATTAAAAACTCAACTGAGAAGCCGGATTTTAAAATTGTGCAGCGGCGTTTTCAGAGCATGAAGCTGAATATAAAGACAGCCGCCGGTCTAAACATCCATGTGTACGCTATTGTCAATAAAGAGAAACAGCGTGTTGCTGACATAAAAATGTGGATCATACCCTTGAAGGTAGTCTATAGGTCGCCTACTACCCCGCCAGCATCCAACGACTTTATCAAGAAAAAATCTTCCTGAAGAACTAATAAAGAACCCAATTCATTCAATCACATCCACCACCAGCATCAGACACAGTGACGCCTTTACCATTCTTTCAAGTCACTGGGTTTGCTGTCGGCTTTGCCGGGCAAAAAGGGCGGAGAACCGCCCTTTGATGAGTTACTGTCGTTGATTGCTGATTCAGGCCGCAGCGCGGGCAACAATGGCTTCCTTGAGGCCCATTACCAGCCCTTCCACACCCGCCATACGCTCGTTCAGCCCATGTTGAGCATCGTTCAGGCTTTCTATTTTGCCGGTCAGCTCAGCGTTCAGGCTCTCTATTTTACCGGTCAGTTCATCACGGGCGGCTTGAATATCTTCACGCAGCTCCGTTCGTGTCGCCTTGATTTCACTGCGCACGTCCTTGATTTCACTGCGCACATCCTTGATGTCAGCCTTCAAATCGGCTCGTAGTGAGCGAATCATCGTCCAACTTGCAACGAGAATCGTGACGGTCATGCCTAACATGGTAAGAATTTCAGTTGTCATTGTGTTTCTCCTGATTATAAAAGCGGGATACACACCTGTCCCCAAAGGGATAGAAGCCTATCCCATGGGGTAAAGATGAATCACTGAGTGATCGCGAAAATTACATCATCATGGTTTCGCTTTTTGGGTTCAACTGAGAAGGCAATTGATACCTTTGGTTCGTAGCTAGACTAACACGAAGTTCAATGAAATCGATAGATGCACGTAGCAACGCCTGATTTGACTCTTTTTTGCCTCCGGCAGCCGAATTTCCCTTTTCGGACCCCCAAAACACGCACGAGCGTGCCCTGATCTGCGACTCAATGATCCTTACCCCTGGATTACGCACGTAGAAGCGCCTGATTTGGCTGAAATACACATGAGAACGTGAGGAAAAAATGAGTGCCGACCATTCAACCGGGCAAAAAAAAGGGCGGAGAACCGCCCTTTGATGAGTTACTGTCGTTGATTGCTGATTCAGGCCGCAGCGCGGGCAACAATGGCTTCCTTGAGGCCCATTACCAGCCCTTCCACACCCGCCATACGCTCGTTCAGCCCATGTTGAGCATCGTTCAGGCTCTCGATTTTGCCGGTCAGCTCAGCGTTCAGGCTCTCGATTTTGCCGGTCAGCTCAGCGTTCAGGCTCTCGATTTTACCGGTCAGTTCATCACGGACGGCTTGAATATCTTCACGCAGCTCCGTTCGTGTCGCCTTGATTTCATTCCCTAAACGGGTCTCCACCTGCCCAAGGTCAGCCTTCAAATCGACTCGCAGTGAGCGAATCATCGTCCAGCTTGCAACGAGAATTGTGACGGTCATGCCTAACATGGTAAGAATTTCAGTTGTCATTGTGTTTCTCCTGATTATAAAAGCGGGATACACACCTGTCCCCAAAGGGATAGAAGCCTATCCCATGGGGTAAAGATGAATCACTGAGTGATCGCGAAAATTACATCATCATGGTTTCGCTTTTTGGGTTCAACTGAGAAGGCAATTGATACCTTTGGTTCGTAGCTAGACTAACACGAAGTTCAATGAAATCGATAGATGCACGTAGCAACGCCTGATTTGACTCTTTTTTGCCTCCGGCAGCCGAATTTCCCTTTTCGGACCCCCAAAACACGCACGAGCGTGCCCTGATCTGCGACTCAATGATCCTTACCCCTGGATTACGCACGTAGAAGCGCCTGATTTGGCTGAAATACACATGAGAACGTGAGGAAAAAATGAGTGCCGACCATTCAACCGGGCAAAAAAAAGGGCGGAGAACCGCCCTTTGATGAGTTACTGTCGTTGATTGCTGATTCAGGCCGCAGCGCGGGCAACAATGGCTTCCTTGAGGCCCATTACCAGCCCTTCCACACCCGCCATACGCTCGTTCAGCCCATGTTGAGCATCGTTCAGGCTCTCGATTTTGCCGGTCAGCTCAGCGTTCAGGCTCTCGATTTTGCCGGTCAGCTCAGCGTTCAGGCTCTCGATTTTACCGGTCAGTTCATCACGGACGGCTTGAATATCTTCACGCAGCTCCGTTCGTGTCGCCTTGATTTCACTGCGCACATCCTTGATTTCACTGCGCACATCCTTGATTTCATTCCCTAAACGGGTCTCCACCTGCCCAAGGTCAGCCTTCAAATCGGCTCGCAGTGAGCGAATCATCGTCCAACTTGCAACGAGAATCGTGACGGTCATGCCTAACATGGTAAGAATTTCAGTTGTCATTGTGTTTCTCCTGATTATAAAAGCGGGATACACACCTGTCCCCAAAGGGATAGAAGCACATCCCATGGGGTTGAATTGATTAAAGATGAATCACTGAGTGATCGCAAACGTTACGTCACCTGATGTTTGCTTTTTGGGTTCAACTGAGAAGGCAATTGATACCTTTGGTTCGTAGCTAGACTAACACGAAGTTCAATGAAACCTATAAAGAAAAGACTTTTCAAGTCACTTCCTGCAATCCTTTATAGCTTCAGAGCTATTTTGAAATCCATCAAATTAATAAATAAGGAAGAAACAATGTTACTAACAGAAGTAGCCAATGAATACGCATCATTGAACACATACAATTCACACACAAAGGAAATGCTGCACCGAGTTGCGAGACTGTTTACTGAACGCTCAAAAATAAAGTCGCTCTTAGACATCAATTTAGAATCGTTGGTCGAATACAGAAACCACATGAATCGCCTTAATCTGGCTCCGGCTACTTTCAACGGCTATTTAGGCCACCTTCGTGTCCTTGGCAAATACGCCAGTGACCAGGGATATCTCAGTGAAAATTGGTTCAAAAGACTTGGTCCAATGCCAGAACCTCGTAGAAATATGTCCAGTAAGGCGATGTCAAACACCGAAATTAAGAAGGTAGTAGCGTGGATCCAGAGTCATCCTGATGCTGTAAAACCGACATGGTTCTGGCTCATAGTTCTAAAATTTATTTACTACCACGGACTACGACGAAGACAGCTTTACGAGCTAAAGATAAGTGATTTAGACACATCAAACCAGCTTGTATTACTCCGTTATGAAGGATCTAAAACCAAGCGAGAATGGACTGTTCCGCTGCATTCCGCCTGCAAGGATGATATAAAAACTTTGCTCAGTAATTACTGCAACCCACGCCCAACTGACCAGTTATTTAATGTCACCAAGTTCCATCATCGCTACAAGCCTGATTCTAATGGGAACATGCGGAGCGAACACATCACTGGGGCATTCAAAAAAATCGGAGAGCTGTCAGGGGTGCGGATTGGAGCACAGCGACTGCGACATACAACAGCAACAATCATGTGCAATCCAGAGTCTGGCGAAGTACCAGACTTGTTTTCAGCTCAGTATATGTTGGGACATACTATGCTTTCGACGACCAGAGGGTACGTGAAACAGAATTTGCGCAATGTCAGGTTTGCTACAGAAAAGATACAACCGATATAGAAAATGGTTGACATCAGGGCGGGAAATGGGAACTATTCGCAGAATGGTTTAAATTATCTGGGTAATAGAGAGACCTACAGTATTTGGTACTCCTCTGCTCCAAACTCAGCAACTTGCAATAAAATTTATCGCCAGAGGCTCAGCTGGTTAGAGTACGGCATTCATAATGCCGGGGTCGGTGGTTCAAGTCCACCCATAGCTACCATATACTTACGATCAATAGAGCCGTTGGTGATAAATTTTTCGCTGTTTGACATCGCCTTACTGAACATATTTCTACGAGTTTCTGGCATCGGGCCAAATCTCTTGACCCAGTTTCACTGAAATAGCCCTGGTCACTGGCGTATTTGTCAAGGACACGAAGGTGGCCTAAATAGCCGTTGAAAGTAGCAAGAGCCAGATTAAGACGATTCATATGGTTTCTGTATTCAACCAACGACTCCAAATTGATGTCTAAGAGCGACTTTATTTTTAAGCGTTCTGTAAACAGTCTTGCAACTCGGTGTAGCGTTTCCTTTGTGTGTGAATAGTATGTGTTCAATGATGAGTATTCATAGGCTACTTCTGTTAGCAACATTACTTCTTCCTTATCTATTAATTTGACGGATTTCAAAATGGTTTAGAGAGCTATAGAGGCCAAATTAGATGGGCATGCCCTATTCACACAGTCTGCTTAACTAAATGTCGAGCTGCTTCAAGCGAGGAGCTCGAAGCGTAAAGAGTAATCTCTCACAGAGAAGCTTCATATTTTATCTCATTGACAACTTTGTGTTAGTGTAGCGGTGAACCAAAGGTATCAACTGCCTTCTCGGTTGAACCCTTAAAGCAAACATCAGGTGACGTAACGTTTGCGATCACTCAGTGATTCACCTTTTATCAATTCAACCCCATGGGATAGGCTTCTATCCCTTTGGGGACAGGTGTGTATCCCGCTTTTTTAATCAGGAGAAACACAATGACAACTGAAATTCTTACCATGTTAGGCATGACCGTCACAATTCTCGTTGCAAGCTGGACGATGATTCGCTCACTGCGAGTCGATTTGAAGGCTGAAATCAAGGACGTGCGCAGTGAAATCAAGGTGACACGAACGGAACTGCGTGAAGATATTCAAGCTGTCCGTAATGAACTGACCGGCAAAATCGAGAGCCTGAACGCTGAGCTGACCGGCAAAATCGAGAGCCTGAACGCTGAGCTGACCGGAAAAATCGAGAGCCTGAACGCTGAGCTGACCGGCAAAATAGAGAGCCTGAACGATGCTCAACATGGGCTGAACGAGCGTATGGCGGGTGTGGAAGGGCTGGTAATGGGCCTCAAGGAAGCCATTGTCGCCCGCGCTGCGGCTTGAATCAGCAATCAACGACAGTTACTCATCGAAGGGCGCTTCTCCGCCCTTTCTTATGGGACAGGTTTAGATCGGCGGATGAGCAGCTGGATAGTTATGAGGTATTGTCTGGGCTCAGATAGAAGTGAGACTTCTTAAAGTGTAAAAATCGGCTAGCCTGCAACTACGGCTAAACCCGATAGTATCTCCGGGCCTGTGACCAGTCCAGTGGAACATGAGAGGCCTTAGGCCTCTCACTGGAACAATCCGTTTTATTAGGGGAAACCCCATGCTCTGGCTACCGAATTAAAAATTGGCAGTTACGCGGGCAAAGTAATACGAGCCCTGCCAATCCACGTTCGTGCCAGAGGAGTATATACGTCCACAGCAATAATCACCGATGCTGTCCTGCTCCGGGTATTCGTCGAACACATTACGACCACCTGCGGAGACTTTGAATACGTCATTGATTTGGTATTGGGCTTCGAGATCGGTGAACCAGATTCCATCAAATTTCTGAGTTTCCACACCCGAACGATTATTCTCGTATTCACCGTAATAGCTCAGCCTGCCTATCAGGTTCAGCTTGCCCACGTTGTGACTGGCTGTGAAGACACTTCGCCAATTTGGGTCAAAGTTCTCGAAGTCAGCGGTATCTTCTGCATTCAAGAATTCACTGGGATCGGAATCGAACTCGTTTTTGTTCCAATTCAGGGACAGCGACAAATCAGTGGTACCAGTGTCTCCCCAATTGACCGGATACGTAGCAACGAAGTCCATGCCTTGGGTTGAAGTATCGAAGCCATTGGCGAAGTAGAACACACCGCCTATCGAATTGGCACCAGAAACGCCCGCCGCTTCCAGCCTTTGGAAATTCAAAAAGGCTTCGCCAGAGTCTGGGTCTGTGGAGACATCCCGAGCGGATATTGCATAGGTAGTGTCTGCTATATCGATCTGATAGAAGTCCAGAGTCATGCTCAATGCACCAACATCAAAGGTGAAACCCAGAGTCAGGTTCTCTGATGTCTCAGGCTTAAGTGGCGAGGCACCCAACCGCCCCTGCAACCGGGCCACCCGCCGGGAATAAGCCGGTCGCAACCGGGAAACCGTTAGGCAGCCTGGTGGATACGTTAGTCGTACCCTGTTGTCCTGGCGTCGGTGCGCGGAATCCAGTGCCGACGGAAGAGCGAATTCCAAATTGTTCCGATACACGGTATCTCCCCGCAAGCTTCCAGACAATTTCTGAATCGAAATCATCATAGTCCTCATAGCGAATCGCGCCCTGCAGGAATAAGCGATCGGTTATGTCGGCGCCGACGTCGCCGTACAGTGAGAAGGAACTGCGCTCATAGACTTCGGAAAACTGCGGTGAATACCCTGGAAACCCATTCGAGCCCACCCCTACGACGGTGTAAACAGGGTCATCCTCGTTGGCGCAATCCAGAGTGGAACCATTGCCTATAACATCCAGACCAGCGGCCGTAGGACTACCGTCATCACAGAAATTGAAGGGATCTGACAGGGAATGAGGGCCGGCCTCATAGGAATCCGGTTCGCCTTCAACTACTTCGTAGAGCTCGTTCATGTAGCTGGCCCCGAAAGCCAATAGCAATGGGCTTGCAAAATCTGACTCAAACTCGTAAGTAAAATCGGCTTGGAACTGAGTTTCCTCATTAATCAAATCCCCTGGCCTGAAGGATCTTTTAGACGCTCGTCCTTGCGAGGGGTTGATGGTATTAGACAGTGTATACCTAATCTCACTCTCACCTCGTCGGGCGCTGAAGTCATAGTTGAGTCCGTTCTCAAGGGAACCTCGAATACCCCCAACCATCGAGAAATCGAACACCTCACCAAGAAACCTCGGGGTAAACCCGCCCGGGTATTTTTCCAGCGGGTCATAGAGACCACCGTCTTGTTCTCGCAACAACTCGACAGTACCGTTTCTGGGATAGCGATAGAAGAAACTGCCATCGGATTCACTCTCGGAGTAGTTGCCGAAGGCATAGGTCTCGGTGTCGGCATCGATCTGATAGCCAGCATTAACGAAGAAGCGCAGGGCTTCCTGATTCGGCACACCCCAGGGTTGAACTTCATCACCGAAGCCAATATTTGCCGCAGGAACCCCAGCCTGGTAGCTGGCAGATTCAGTAAATTGAGTATAGGAGGCGTCTGGGTTGTAGTCTGGTAGAGCCGGGTCGACACAGAACCAGGACTGGCAATACTGCTCAGAGCGTGAAGTCGCATCTGCTTCATAGAACTCGCCGGAGAGATTGATGAACCCATTCTCGCCCAGCGGCACACCAATATTGCCCTGTACCGTCGTGTTTGCGCCATCGCCCTCGCTATACTCACCACTGTCGATAGTTATACTCGCGCCTTCGTTAGCGTCTTTTAGTATGAAGTTAATAACGCCAGCGATGGCGTCAGAACCATATTGTGCAGAGGCACCGTCTCGCAGAACTTCGATGTTTTTCAATGCTATGGCTGGAACAGTAGCAATATCGGGTCCTTGGGTGCCAGAACCACCAGTGGTTATCAGTGCTGCGCGGTGGCGACGCTTGGAATTAACCAGTACCAAGGTTTTATCTGTGGGCAGACCACGAAGCGTAGCCGGACGTATGAACGAAGCCCCGTCAGAGATCGGTTGTCGTGAAAGATTGAAGGATGGAACCAAGGTCTTGAGAATATCGTTGGTATCGGTATAAGAAACCGCTTCCAGATCTGTATCGCTAAAGACGTCGATGGGCACCGGTGAGTCCGATACTGTTCTGGGCCTGCCTCGTGCTCCCGTCACGATGATTTCTTCCAGTCGGGAAAAACCGGTATCTTGCGTATCTTGTGCTATTGTCTGTGTGGCTAGACCACTCATGGATAAGCAGACAACTGCCAACGAACAGCGGGAATATTTCATGATTTGCGCCCCTTGCACTCAAAAAATCTGGTGCAATTTTCTAAAATCGAAATGCCACTGCACTAGTCATTGCAGTAACGCTTAAGTTTACATTTGTATGCTGTCATAAAACTGCGTATTTGCATACTCACTAATACTAGCGCCCATTGAATTCTTGATCTGCGGCAAATCAATTCAAGGATATTGAATTTCCTGACGTTATTGCAGGTCGCGGCCTAGTCTATGCGGCATGGTTGATTGTCAGAATCGGCTTCATAAACAACAGTGCTGGCCACCGATGTGGAGCCGGCATAAAACACGGCTATCTGTACCGGGCCACCAACGGCTGTGCCTTGATGCACGGTATACATCGATTCCAGAATAGAATCGCCTTTTTTAAGCACAGCTTTTTTGCCGTTGAGGGTTTTTATTTCGAGAGTTCCTTCCAAAACATAACCCATGGTGGGAACGAGGTGGCAATGGTAGTTGGTAGCCTCGTCTGCGGCGAGGGTGACTTTTGCTGACCTTATCTCAGCCTGTCCCTGCGGATAGACGATGGCACCCCCGTTCCAGGAGGTTTCAGCTTTTAACAGTTCCTGCGCCGAAGCACCAGAAGATAAGACCAATAAGATCAGTAAACTGCTTAAGCGACAAGTCTTCATTGTTGGCCCTTTTCTATTTCTGTACGAGTGCTTATTGGACTTCTTAAACCACAATAAGGGCCTGCCTTTAATTAACTCGGATCAGCTAGAGTTTAGACTTATGACTGCTTGACTCGCTTCATCGTGGTGTAGCGAACAGACGTCACTTTGCCTCCGCCCCAATTTTCAGTACGGGTTTCGTAAGTATCTTCATCAATAATGCGCATAAAGCTATGGTGAGCGTGGGGGCTTGAATTCACGTCCATATTTGTACCCTTGGTAAATCTGAAATCGATAACACCTTCCTCGTCAGAGTCAACAAAAGTCATTGATGGCTGATTTCCAATAGCACAGTAGTGCGTATGAATAAGCTCTTCTTTGCCATTCTGATGGTAGATGCTAACCATTTCTGCGGGCGTTCCAGCGGCGAAGGTTTGCATCACTGAAGAGTTACCAATATTTTTAAAAGAAACAGTGGTAGACGATATCTCGGCATCTGCTCTGTCTTGTCCTTCGGGAACAATCTGTGCTTTACCAGTCCATGTGCCTTCGAACTTCAGCATAGTTTGGAACGCTTCATCGGGAGAGAAGCCATCGCCAGCCAGGGCGGTTGTGCTAAACACTAGAGCGACGGCGGATAGTGCGGCAGTTTTTAGTGTTTTCATGTCTCCAGTCCCTGATGCATTAGTGTATTAGCAGCCTAGTCTGGCCCTTAAGCCTTGTCAACGAGGAATTCGCCAGCTGTTAGCAGCAAATGGAAATGTCCGGTTTGGTAGCACATAGATTGTCCGCTTTTAGCTTGATGGACGGAAGGAACTGGGCAGCACAGCAAGCGCATTCCGAAGAAAATTTGAGTATCATACTGGGGACGGACTCGGTATCTAAAGTAGAATCAAGGCTAGACCAGTTATGCAGGCTGTTTAGACTGATTCCAAGGAGCATCACAAAGGAACAGATATGACAACAAGAATTCGTTTACTACTAGCCACGTTATTGCTCAGCTTCAGCCCAAACTTAATCGCCGAACCAGTGACTATCGGTGTTTCCATACCGGCCGCTACACACGGTTGGGCTGGAGGGTTAAATTTTCATGCCGAACAGTCCAAGGCACGATTAGAGGCGGCTAATCCTGAATTGAAGATTGTATTGATTACTGCCAATAGTGCTTCTGAGCAAGCGAATGACCTGGAAGACCTGGTCGCCATACACAATATTGACGCTTTGGTGATTCTGCCATTCGAGTCAGCTCCCCTCACCACACCGGTTAGAAATGTGAAACGACGCGGAGTGTTCGTCACGGTGGTAGATCGAGGATTAAGCGAAGAAGGCATCGCCGATGTTTATGTAGCAGGTAACAACGCTGAGTTAGGCAGGGTGTCTGCAGAGTACATCAAACAGTCACTAAGTGGTGGCGGCGACATCGTTGTGCTGCGTGGTATTCCGACGGTGATAGATACACAAAGATTCGATGGCTTTATGACGGAGCTGGAAGGCAGCAATATAAATGTGCTGGATCACAAACATGCAAATTGGAATCGTGACGACGGCTTCAACGTAATGCAGGATTTTCTCGCCAGGTTTTCGAAAATCGACGCGGTTTGGGCACAGGACGATGATATAGCCATAGGAGTTATTCAGGCGGTTCGTCAAGCAAGGCGTCAAGATGAACTCTTTATCGTTGGCGGTGGTGGAATGAAAGACATTATACGAAGGGTTATGGATGGCGACAAATTGACGCCCGTGGATGTATTGTATCCGCCTGCAATGATAGAAACCGCAATGGAGCTTACTGTGCTGAAGTTTACGTCGAAGGTGCCTGTCAATGGTGAGTATATTTTGGGTTCTCCTTTGATCAATCCAGAGAACGCGGCGGATTACTACTTTCCTGAGTCACCATTTTAGAGATTCCGACTTATGAAATCCGGAATACCAGGTTTGAGAGAAGAGATAAGCAATCATGAAAACAATTAAAGGGCCCGCAGTTTTTCTGGCTCAGTTTGCCGGGAATGAATCCCCATTTAGTTCCCTCGATGCCATAGGTGCCTGGGTGTCACAGTGCGGATATAAAGGCGTGCAAATTCCAAGTTGGGACGACAGATTATTTGATTTGGCAACCGCTGCTGAAAGCAGGGATTACTGTGACGAAGTAAAAGGAACTTTGGCAAAACACAATGTCGAACTGACTGAGTTGTCCACACACCTTCAGGGTCAATTGGTCGCAGTGCATTCCGCATACGATGAAATGTTTGACGGTTTTGCGGCTACAGAAGTTAGAGAAAACCCCAAGGCGAGGCAGCAGTGGGCTGTGGAGCAGATGTTACTCGCAGCGAAAGCATCAAAGAATTTGGGGTTAACCGATCACGCGACGTTTCCCGGTGCATTGGCCTGGCCTTATTTCTATCCCTGGCCGCAACGGCCAGCGGGCCTGGTTGAGACGGCCTTCGATGAACTGGGTAAACGGTGGTTGCCAATTCTGGATGCATTCGACCAGGCAGGCGTGAACGTCTGTTATGAAATTCATCCCGGTGAAGATTTACACGACGGCGTGAGCTTTGAAATGTTTTTGGATCGTGTGGGAAATCATTCACGCTGTCATATTCTCTTTGACCCCAGTCACATGGTGCTACAACAGTTAGATTACCTGGCATTCATGGATGCTTACCAGGACAGAATAAAGATGGTTCACATTAAGGACGCAGAATTCAATGCCACAGCGAAACAAGGGGTGTACGGCGGCTATCAATCTTGGGTGGACCGTGCGGGTCGATTCCGTTCGCTGGGTGATGGTCAAGTAGACTTCAAGGGGATATTTTCCAAGCTGGCAGCCATGGATTTTGACGGTTGGGCAGTGCTGGAGTGGGAATGCTGCCTCAAGCATCCAGAAGACGGTGCCCGTGAAGGAGCAGAATTCATTCGTAATCACATAATCCATGTTACCAATAGGGCGTTCGATGATTTTGCCGATGGTGGCGGTGACGAACAGGCCAGCAAACGAATCCTTGGGATTAACTAGAATGGCGGCGGCCAGGTCTCCAAACTCAAAAATTCGACTGGCGATGGTTGGTGGTGGACAGGGGGCCTTTATAGGGGAAGTGCATCGTATTGCCGCACGCCTGGATGACCGCTTTGAATTAGTGGCGGGTGCGCTTAGCAGTGACCCAGACAGAGCCGCCGCTTCGGCGGCGGATGTGGGCATAGCGGCAGACCGTAGTTATGACAATTTCGAAAAGATGGCTGTGGCTGAAGCTGACAGGGATGACGGCGCCGAAGTAGCGGCAATCGTCACGCCAAACCATCTCCACTACCCAGCGGCAGTAGCTATGTTGAACGCAGGTATTCACGTTATTTGTGACAAACCTTTAACGAGCACCTTGGAGGAGGCACAAGAATTGACCACACTGGTTGGACGTAGTGGTTTGGTTTTTGCGGTTACCTACAATTATAGCGCCTATCCTATGGTGAGGCTGGCCAGGCAAATGATAGTCGATGGTAAGCTGGGTGAAATCCGAGTCGTTCAGGTGGAGTATCCTCAAGATTGGTTGGCGACCAGCCTGGAAGACGAAAACCAGAAGCAAGCTGTGTGGCGAACTGATCCAGAAAAGGCGGGTGCTGGTGGATGCATCGGCGATATCGGCACCCATGCTTTTCAGTTAGCGGAGTTTATTAGCGGTCTGGAAACGACAGAGCTACTTGCCGACCTCACTTCATTTGTCGGTGAGCGCAAACTTGATGACAATGCCAATATCTTGCTGCGTTTTAACAATGGTGCCAAAGGCAGCCTTTGGTCCAGTCAGGTTGCGAGCGGAAATGAAAATGCACTGCGTATTCGAGTTTACGGTGATAAAGCAGGCCTGGATTGGTCTCAGGAAAATCCGAACTATTTGAACTGCACATCACCAGGCGGTAGCAAGCAGATGTTTTCCCGAGGCAAGGCCACCAACGGCAGCAGTGCTGGCTTTATTTCAAGATTACCCGGCGGACATCCCGAAGGGTTTCTGGAAGCTTTCGCCAACATGTACAGTGATGTCGCCAGTCAAATAATTGCCCATAGAAATAGTCAGTCAATTGGCTCTGATGCCTCCCTGGTGCCAGGCATTGAACAAGGTTTGCGTGGTATGCAATTTGTAGAAAAAGCGGTGCAGTCGAATGTCAGCGGGAATAGCTGGCAGAAATTTGGTGAAGCCTAATTTCTTGCCAGTCAGTCTAGCTTTTGGTTTGGCCTCTCTTTAGTGTGTCGACCCCGACTTCAACTCCATTCACTAATGCTTTGGCTATCATCCAGAATGATAATTTCACACGTTGTAATAGCGGCAGAGAGTTTGTTGTATTCCATCGACGACGCCAGTACCTCAGCTCCTTATTGCTATTCAATAAGGAGTCGAAGCGATCGGAAATTTTGGCCAACAAAATAGCAGCAAGAAACAGGAATAGAATACCGGGAATAATCGGTAGAACCAGGCCAACAAGCCCGAGCAGAAACAAAAAGCCAACCAGTACAAGGCATAAGGCTTTGAATACCAGCGGCAGAGCGTGACGTTCGGTTTTCTGTGAGTTCACAACAGCTTCCTCCAAATAAGATGCCGTCCAGACTTAGCTAATGCAGCATCCGTACCAGTTTTTAAGCCATTGTATTTAAAGAACAAAAATCAAATTACATTTTCCAGGATTAAACTATTTAGCGAAATTAGCCAATAAGTCAGGGCTTTCTCGAGGTACTACTCCTCCAGTAACAAAACCCTTTTCAATGCCCTTTCTTGCGACTGAAAAGGCAGAATGGCCGCCCTCAAATCCGCCAAACCAAACAGCAAACGCAGGCGCTTGTCGGACTTAACCGTTAGTAGTGAGGAGAAGCAGAGATTAGTCAGTTTTTGCAGTCATTTAAGGCGAATAATCGTTCGATTGTTTAACGAAATTGACCGTGAAAAATGGCTGATTTCGGTGGCAGGAGATATCCGGGAGGCATTACCCACTCAATGCCCGGCTTCAATTCGTTGAATCGTGCATAGGCTCAACCCACTGCATTCTGCAAGTTGCTCCCGAGAAATGGGCTTCTTTTGCCTTGAGTCTTTTAAATACATTCTGAACTCTTTTTATCTTCGACATGAGATTATTGAGTATTCCAATTTTCCAGTAACGCAACTATATCGCCGACTACCTGGTTCTCAAAATACGGGCTTCGAAATGCCACTTTCACCGCCGTGATATGCCAATAACTCATGAGAGCACGGTAGTTCCGTACGATTCACTCAAATTCATTCAGACAGGCAGCAAGTTGTCAGTCATCACAGCGGAAGTCGAATTCCTTCTACGGCTATGTTAAATCCTTCAGAAATTACAAATTGACTTTCTTCGCTTTCCAGCCTTAACAGGGGATTGCTGTGGTTAAAGTGAATGAACCAGACCTTTTTTCTGTCGTCTGGAGTTAAACCTCGTAGTTCTTCCATACTTTCTGAAACAAAGGGGTGGGGAATCTGTGACATATCTCTGCCCGGCAATTCGCCGTCCGCATAGAAAGTGGCATCGAGCAAGGCATAGTCGACAGATTTTACCAGTGTAGCCAAATCCTGGTTCCACTCAGACCACTTATTAATGTCAGGTATAAAAAGTGCTGTCTTGTTCGGGCCCGAAATTTCATAGCCCACGGTCTCAGAGAATTCATCCCGGTGTGGCACTAAGAATGGAGTAACCTGTATTCGAGGAAAATCGGTTTGCTGCTTGTCTTGCAGTGCTTCGAGCCGAATATTCTCAAATTCTGACAATTGACTCCAAGGGCCGTTGCTGCTCAAAAAACTCAACATGCGCGGCATCACATAAACAGGAATGTTTGATGCGGACATGGCCTCATGACCAAAAAACATCAGGCCCGCGTAATGCCCTATATGTGCATGTGTTACAAACACTCCTTCCAGTCGGTACGAATCGTCAGGAGCCACCCTTTCTAGTTGATACAATTGCTCCGGCAGGTTCGGTGTCGCTTCAAAGAGAAATTTCTGTCGCGAACTTGAGTCTATAATAGCTAGCGAAGTAGCACCCCTGCCAAGGCTGGGATCTTCCCATCCCGGCAGGCAATGATTGGCATAACAACCTATCTGTGGATAACCCGCGTCTTGTGCGACCCCCAGTACATACAGATAGGGTTCATCTTCCTGAGCGTTAACCACCGACGTTAAAAAGAGAAGAAGCAAACCAATGCTGGGCAATGAGTGTTTATTCATTAGGATGCGGCCTGCTGTGTTGGATCTTCAACAGCAAATTTTGGCGATCGCCAAAGAGCAACTGCCAACAACAAGAAAGGTATAGCGACTAACATTCCACTTAATGCACCACTGTCGCCATTACCAAGGAAACTCCAGACAAACATGCCGACGGCTATCTGCAAGGTATACAGCGAGGCCCACAGTTTCATCCAGGCTTTCATCTTCCAGAACCCCCAAAGACCGCTGCCATAGACGAACCAATGTAATAATGCGCCGATCTTTGCGGCCCACCCGGTAAACAGCAAGCCAAACCACACTTCCTGGTCTTCTGCCAATGGTTTGAATAAAACATCCCACGGCAAATAGATGAATGTCATATAGGCGCAGAACAGCATCAGTGCATTCATCCAGTGTGGACGCAGACGAAGGTTTGCAATGAGTGAGGTGGTGAGCTGCATTTTATTCCTCCAGAAGAGCAATCTGGCTTCCTACCTCCAATTCGCCACCTTCAAGAACGATGGCTCTAAGCCCCGCTTTTTCTACCAGTTCCGGAAGCACTGCGCGATGAACTGTAGCGGCTAAATAGGCACAGGGCTCGCAAAATTCAATACCTTGGCAAACAGTCTGGCCAACCGTAAATTGCTTGCCAACCAATGAATTCAAGTCGACCCCACTTGTGACTATGTTCCGTCGAAAATCTCCATGACTCAATTCCGCATTGTTGTGGCTCAGAAAAGCATCGAGTTCTTCCTTTGCAATCAGGCTGAGATGGTTTTCTCTTACAGCCTCGCCACTGGCGAGTTTTTCTATGGCTTCTGCATGGTAACGGTCACCCACAATGCCTTTGCCTGCTTCAAGCTCAGCAGATTGTACTAATTGCCAGGCCTCTCGACGCTCTTTGGCGATGTAAATTTTTTCAACTGTGCCAGCCATATCGATTCTCTCTTTAGCGGTGATTTAGGTACAGTAAAGAACGCGCACCTACTCAGCATTTTCTATACTCATATTTAGTTCATTTGCCATAAGAATTTCTCCCGGTTCTTGCAGATTCAGGCCGTCTATACAGGCTACATTGTAGCCGTATTCATTTGGCGTTCTGCGATGCTGGTGATGTGTGTAGATGCCGCAGATAAAACAAAAATAATGGCGTGCCATTTTTATAGTCTGCTTATACAGGCTCAGCTTGTGTTCGTCTTTGCTCATTGTAAGGCAGGCTACTAGTGAAGTAGCCGCGATTGCGTCTTCGTGGACACAGAGTGAACAGTCGCGAGGTTTCAATCCGAGTGGGTCGTTGCCGATTCTGACTTCGAACTCAACGGCGTTACAATGGCAGCCGCCCTTTAGTATTTTCACTGTGTAACTTAATCTGAAACCAATGCCATGACAGCACCGGCCGGGTCTTGAATAACGCAAAAATTACTGCCACCCATTCTTCGAGGTCCATCCAGGACTTTGCCCCCTAGCTGCTTACACTGAACGGCGCTGTCGGCAACACTTTCCACCCGCACATAGATAAGCCATTGACTGGGCAAATTTGCATTTCCGCCTCTGGCATGGCAAACACCAGCAATCGTGTCTTGCGTTCCTGGCAGCTTGATATTGAAATCACTGTAGTTGCCCATGTCGACCTCGCTACTAGACCAGCCAACTACTGAGGTGTAAAACTTTTGTACTCCAGATGCATCATCGACGGTTAGATCCATCCACTCGATACCACCAATGTTTGAAGGCTTTTGCTCAGCGAGCTCGTCGTTCTCTGTTTCTGTCCCGGTCTCGTCGTTCATGGTGTTGTGTTCCTACCTGGAAATGAAAAGGGTAATCAGGGGCTTGTCGGAGTTAACACTGTTCTACTGCGGGAAAGTACTAATCAGCCGTTTTTCATGGTCAATTTTGTTTGAGCGCCTCACGACGGCAAAAAATGACTAATTTCTGTTCCCCTTCGCTAGCAACGGTTAAGTTCAACCGGCCTCCTGGTCTTCTTCAAAAATATGGGTCGGTAAGCCATCCAGGCTGACTTGATTTTTTTCGCGCCAATAGTCTGCGATGTTGTCCGCGCCTTTCGATGCGAGCCACTTGTCCATGTTATCGCGCTCCTCGACGAAGTCGAAGAATGGAACCCCAAAGCCGCAGGATGTCTGCGCCAGGTCGATGCAGAAGTCCACGTATTGGCGAGCACCTAAATGAGGTTCAAATAGGGCTGAAAGCTCGTTCCAGCGCTCATCTCTAGGGTGGGCAGCTACTGCCTTACCGTATAGACGAAGTATTTTCGGGCCACCGTCAAAGGCACAGAACATGATAGTCATGCGTTCGTTCTGGGCAAGATGCGCAGCAGTTTCATTACCACTGCCGGTAATATTCATCCACACGATACGATTCGGCGAGAGTACTTTTAAACTCTGCCAACCTTTGGGTGAAACATTGATCGTGCCATCATTTGCAGCAGTGCCTACAAAGAATAATTTTTGTTCTTCAACGAAAGCAATGTGCTCTGATGTCATTTCGTCATAACGACGGGCCATGGCGATTATTCCTGTTGCAAGAAACAGTAGAATAGCAAAAAAATAGATGGGACACCCATTCAAGGATAAATAGAAGGAAAATAGATGGGACACCCATTCAAGGATAAATAGATGGCATAAATAGATGGGACACCCATTCAGAATAGATGGTAAATAGATGGGACACCCATTAGAGAATAGATGGGACACCCATTCAGGAAGGAAATAGATGGGACACCCATTCATCGGAAGGAACATGGTCAGCCCAGTGGCCCTGTATTGAAAAAGCTGTATGAGCGGGCTTACCAGCGATTTGGCCAAGTCGAGTATCAGCGCTTGGCGGGCATCTCAGTGTCCCATCTGTACAAGCTGCGAGCCGCCAAAACCTATCGCCGGCAGCGCTGCGTCCTGACCAGGACACGGCCTAACAGAGATAGTCATCGCGGCTGACAGATTTGCCATCTTCCAGTTTGCCGCCGTGACAGGCAGCGTAACTTGCCGAATAAGCCGCTATGCTTGCATCGACCTGCGCAGCAAAGCTCGCCGTAATGGAATCTCCAGATTGGTTTTCACCAGCGCAGGCCCTAACAAAGCAGTCCCAACGCACGATTTTTAATTCTCACCGTAGCGATTGAGCACTGCTCATTGCTGCAAGCCGAAACTAGTCGGGAAGACTAAATACGTAGACGGCATTTCCCCATCGTGGGTATTTAATTTCAGTAAGTATGACACCTGGCACTGTTCTTGGGCTGGTGCCGCCCAGAGCAGCGGTTACTGCTATATATTGCTTGCCATCGACAGCAAAGGAAACGGGATGACCTTGCACCGATGTGCCTAGCCTGGTTTCCCAAACGATCTCGCCAGTGCTTACGTCGAAGGCCTTAAAGCGGCGGTCGAGGTCGCCAACGAATACCAGGTTGCCAGCGGTAGACATAGTGCCTGTGTGAAATGAAGCCCGTTGTTGATGACTCCAAACCTCCTCCATCGTGTCTACATTGTAGGCGCCAATCTTGCCGAGCCTGCCATCGGTTCCAGGCATCTCAAAAAACTTGCGGCTGGCAGCAAGCCCGCCACCACCCTGTACCAGGGCCACTTCGCGAGCTGCATTCTCAAGGCAAGTCTGGCTTAAAGGCGCAATCATAGTGCCGCTTGGTGGATGGTAGGCCATAGAATGCCAATCTTTGCCACCGGCGCTGCTCGGACAGGCCGAGGTCCATTCATTCAGCTTGGCGTTCTGAATATCTTCTCGATAAGTTACCTCGCCTGTATTAGCATCGATATTGGTGAAAGCGTTCTGAAAAACTGTTTCCTTGTAGCCTTTGAATTCACCAGAGACTCGATCATTTTTCCAGAGTATGCCGTATTTTCCCAGTGAGAAAACCAGTTTCTCGTCGCCGCGATTCACCAATATACGTTCGAACACTTCATCCAGATCTAATGCTTCAGCTGGCACATGTTGGAAAAACCAATCTAATTCACCCGTGTCTGTACTTACCGCCACTGTCGAGTTAGTAAACAGACCTGCGTCATTAATTGTTAGATGACGACTGACTGGCACCCAGGGTTTTTGCTGTGCAGTTCCCCAGTAGGTAAGCCTTAACTCAGGGTCGTAACTGCCGGTAATCCAGGTTTCGCCACCGGCGCGAAAAACATCGGCAAGCTCGCCCCAGGTATCACCGCCAGGTTCATGCATTTTGGCAATGGTGTTGAAGCGCCATTCTAGTTCACCAGTGTTGGCATCATGAGCGCTGATGTAACAGTCCTCAGGAATATAGCGCGCACAACCGGCAAGACCGAGAATCACTTTGCCATCTGCCACTATAGGGCCGCTCGAATTTGAGAAACCTTTGCTGGAATCGGCAACGACAGTTTCCCAGACTTGTTCACCCGTGCGGGCATCCAGGGCGACAAGACGTGCATCGGTAGTGGCTTGAATAATCTTGTCGTTATAGATAGCAATATTACGCATGTCCTGTCTGTTGGCAGGGCCAGCCCAGTTTTCCCAGATCAATTCTCCAGTGGCTGCATCCAGAGCCTGAATGACATTGCCTGGATTAATCAAATACATAATGCCGCCATAGACCAGGGGTGCCGGTTCAGAATCACCTTCGTGCATATTCCAAACCCACTCAAGACTCAAGCCGCCAATGTTGTCAGTATTGATCTGATCAAGAGGGCTGTAGCTGTGCCCGTAGTAATCACGGCGATGCATTGGCCAGTCTGCGGGATCAGGATTTTCCAGCATGGCATCGGTTACCGGGACAAAGTTTTCGATTGTTCCGGCAACTGTTATGCCTTGAGGTGACTCCGGCTCCGGTCGAGACCGCTGCGCAACCACCTGTGAAATATTGTCTGCAATTTCAAAATCGGTGCTACTGGTTAAGGCCGTTACCACTGTGTCTACGCCGTTGGTGGAAAGAATATGAGCAACGATATTGACGTAGTCTTCTTCGCTAATACCGTCGTTTCCGCCAGGAGGCATGTTTGCCTGAATATTATTCAATAACAGCGCCGGTGTTTGGGCTCCCCATCTTTGTATGAAAGAAAAGCCGGATAAAATTGGGCCCAGGGTCGTTCCTTCCATATTTGCGCCATGACAGACCGCGCAGTTGGTGGCAAAGGCGCTCGTTCCGTCCTCGGCTTGTGAGCTAAAAGTCACCGAAGCCACGGCGTTTTCGGGAGCGGTTGACTGCTGATTGCTTTCACTGCCACAGGTAACCAGCACTAGAAGAAAAGCAGAGCCAAACAAGGACTGTACTGTGTTCCTAATTGTTAAATTCATGGGTAAGACCTCAATTAATTTCTAACGAAAATCCAGCCGCGTAACTCACCGGGAGGATTTGTTTCGCTATGAACTTGAATATAAAGCTCGTTGTTGCGCAGAGCTGTCACTTGTTCATCCGACAGCTCCAATACTGCGCTGATCTTGCCGCTAGCTGATTTAGTAAGCTCTAGCTGATGCACGACTGGCCCGGGTTGCGCTGGAGGGCCATTGTGAACATGCGCCATAGTGGCAGCAGAATTCATCCCGGCGAAGCTTCCTGCTACGGTTAGTGTATTGTCGCTTAATGTCAAAATAACCTCTCCCTCACCGGTGATGGTATCTACCGTCTGCGGCGTGGTCGGCATTGGAGACAATCTGGCTCTATAGGTTTCGGACTGTGCCAGTGTTTTTGCACAGAACAGCAGTAAGCTTGTACATAGTGTGAACGTGACGAATTTGGAAAATGATGTGGGGCCGGGTTTCATAGTTACCTCTTGACTCAATTGCTCATTTAGTTATTTTTCTACGAATTGCTTTACCAGTTCTTCAATTAAAAAGCAGGGTGAGAAATTACCACTAACTGGCGTAAATAGGAATGTATGGCAGGCCATCGGCGCAGATAAACGGCGACTGGCAATCTGGCAATAGAGGCCCTGGAAATTTATAGCGTACTGACAGCCAAAATTAGCTGCAATCCAGTTTTCCGGACTGTTTTCTCCAGTAACAGAGCCAAACAGGTGCCTGTTGAGGAAAGCTGTACAGGGACTTTTCCTCGTCAACCTTGCCGCCGACACTGGTTGTAGCGGCTAAAGTTTCAGCTGCGATCCCGTTCTCAACCCTTTATGCCTATAGTTCCTCCTGAGTTTCTCCTGTCAATTGTCCTTGGGGAAGAAAGGCTAAAGAATTGTCTTGGCGACGATGAAACTTCCTGGCTGGATTATGATGCAGTCAATCTGGTCAGCCGTTCGGGTGTCAAATTACCGATGTTAATCGGTAAAGGATCTGCCGATGAATTTCTGAAAAATTAATTGAAACCAGAACTGCTATAACTATAAATAGACACTTGCAAAGAATTGGGCTACCTGGTGTAGTTCAATTGGCGAAAAGCTTGTGACCATAGCTATTTTTTCATTGCCGGTTTCATTGAAACGCACCTTCGGGTTCATGTGGGCGTGCCAGGTAGCAACTAGATAGCGAACCAGATTAACAGCCCGCAGAGCAGGGCTATAAGCTGGCTGGGTCCATCGGTAATAGCGAATAGCACCGGGTCTTCATCCAGTTTTCCCTGTCGAGCGAACTTCCAAATTCGCCAAAGCAGGTACAACAATAAAGGGCATATTAGCCAAAGCACTGGTGGTTTACTATACAACTTGGTGGTGTCTGGTGCGTTGACGTAGAAGGCGAAGACAACTACAGCTATTAAGCTGGAGACGCCACCTACGCTAGATAAAGTCTTCAGGTTTTCTACACTGTATCCCCTGCCTTCGATCGAAGATTTGCCTATGCGTTGTAAATTGGAAAATTCTGTGTAGCGTTTCACCATGGCGAGTCCTAAAAACAGGAAGAACGAGAAAGCCAAAAGCCAGAAAGTTGTAACCACCGAGATAGCAGCTGATCCAGCTATAATTCGGCAGGTATAAAGAGAAGCGAGCGAGAGCACGTCGACGAGAAACAGGCTCTTCAAATAAAAGCTGTAAAGGCTGGTTATCAGCCAATAGCCCAACAAGACCCACAGGAATTGTTGCGGAAGAGCAAGAGCGACCATGAACCCACTCCCCAGTAGCAATGGTGTTCCTAGATAACCGTAGATTAAAGACAAGTCACCGGATGCAAAAGGACGCTTCCTCTTGGACGGATGTTGGCGATCACTATTGAGGTCTAGCATGTCATTCAGAAGATACACACTGGATGCAACCAGACTAAAACTGAGCAGTGCAATACAGGCTTGCAAAAACAGGTCGGGCTGGTTCAGTTGGTGAGAAAGTATCAGAGGTAAAAATATCAGCGTGCTTTTCAGCCATTGGTGTGGCCGAATGGCTCGCCAAAATTTGGCCACAGGTGAATGCGGGGTGTCGAAATATTTTATCTTCTCAGCTTTGTGTGGCAGCGATGAGACCAATGACTTGTCGCAGTTCACTAGCACTATTTCGTCGGCATCAGACCAAACAGCAATATCGGCGCTGGAGTTTCCTGCATAGGAAAATCCACCTTCGGGGTTGAGTTGAAGAATACGAGTTAGTTTGTTCCCGGCCTTTAGATTGTGGCCTTCGTCGCTGCCCATGGTGTCGACAAAAAGACCAAGGTGGTCGCTAATCTGGCGAACCGGGACTTGATTTGATGCAGATATAAGAATGATGTTCCGCTCCAGTTCAACCTGCTCTTTCAAGTAGTGAATAAACTCTGGATTTTGTGGCAATAATTCCACTGGAATAGAAACTCGCTGAGCCAACTGATGTTTTAAATATGCTCTTCCCTTAATAAGCCAAAATGGAATCAGTAGGGCTTCTAATAGATTTTTCTTGAGCAGCAACAGAATCGATTCAAACATCAAATCGGTCTTGATGACTGTGCCATCGAGATCCACGTAAAGAGGAGGCTGAGAGAGAGGGTTTGACACCTTGATATTGTTGTAAACCTTTGAAACCGAGAATTTAAAATTTGAGACGCTTGAATATAAAATCTGGAATGGAGCGCACAACAAGCATGATGGCTTGCCAATAAGCTGGAGCATAGACGGTGTGGTTTTTTTTCTTGATGCTTTTTACGATTTTTGCGGCCACGCGCTCCGGGCTAGACCAAAGCATGCCCTTCTCATACTGCGCCGTCATGGGTGAATCAACCGGTCCTGGCCGTATGTCTAGCACATGAATATTGTGCGCGAGCAGCCTGCCGCGCAGACCTTGCAAGTAGGTCGATACTAAAGACTTCGCGGCACCGTAGACAAAATTTGGCTGGCGACCGCGATCCCCGGCCACGGATGTAATCACGGCTATCGTGCCTTGCCGTTGTTCTATTAGCTTAGGGGCCAGTGAGGTCAATAAGGAGATCACGCTTAGGCCATTGGTATTGATTTCTTTTTGAGCTTGTATGAAATCATTTTCGACGCGCTCCTGGTCTGGCAACGAGCCATGACAAATAAGAACAATATCAGCACCGCTCAGTTTCGCAAAAGCACTATTTAGGGTTGCTTGGTGTTCAGCAAATTTATTGAGATCGAGAACACTATAACTCGCGGCTGTAGCGCCACGTATTTTCAAGTCACAGCACAGTTCTTCCAGCTTTTCTTCGTTCCTGGCAATCAGATGCAATGCATTATTGTGTTCCGCATAAATCCGCGCTGCGGATTTGGCGATCGCCGAGGTGGCTCCTATAATGAGTATTTTCATTAGCTCAAGCCAAGTCGATTGGACTGCAACGAGGCGAAACGACCATTTGGATCATACCTGGATTTTATAGCCTTGAAATTTTCCCAATTTGGGTAGCCAGCTTTAAAAACTGCTTCACTCATCCTGGCGTCCTTTGCTAGGTAAATTCTACCACCATGATCAATTACTATCTGGTCAATTTCTTCTAAAAGAACAGGCAGTGAAGACTCATATTTGAAATCCAGAGTTAGTGTGTAACCGGCCTTGGGAAAAGACAGCAGATTTTTATTTTCTTTGCCAAATTTTTTAAGCACAGTGAGAAAGGAACTCTTGCCAAGTTCTGCTACTCTTTGTAGAACAGATGTTATCCCGTCGAAAGCGCTCTCGGTTGGCATAACAAATTGATACTGAATAAAACCTTTTGGCCCGTATAACCGGTTCCAATGACGAATATTGTCCAGTGGGAAAAAGTAGCTATCGTAATCGATTATCGATAGCTCTGCTTTTCTTTTATTCAGCCAGTAGTAGCTGTTGCTAAATAGACTCATACTTGTTCTGTTGAGCAGGAAAGAAGGTGTGGTGAACGGCACAGCTAAACCAGGTTTGTTCTGAAACTTCAGTTCAGGCTTTTTATTTGCTGGCTGCGCGTGTTCGCCTAAGTAAAGTAAAGAACGACCTGACTCATCGCCTGTGGCGAGGCTGTCTAGCCACGCTACCGAGTATTTGCTGTCATTATTCAATTCTATTAGTTCGAAACATTCTTTCAGGTTATTCGCAACCAGACAGCGTTGATCTATGTAAGCACTGGAGATTTCTTGCAAAGACAGTGTTGCTTCGATAATGACACCAGTGAGCCCCATTCCTCCGCAACTCGCGTGGAACAAATCACTGTTTTCATTTGGGCTGCAGCTCACCAACTCTCCTGAGGCTAGTACAAGACCTAGCTGCTGAACCGAATCGCAGAAGCTTCCGTCTTGATGATGATTTTTTCCGTGTACATCGGCTGCGATTGCTCCCCCAACGCTCACTTGTTTGGTGCCCGGCAATACATTGAGGAATAAGCCTCTAGGGATGCAGATTTTCAGTAGATCGCCTAGCCTTACCCCTGCGCCACAGTGTATTGTCTTGAGCTTCTCATCAACATCAAGAAAACTATCGAAGAAGCGGCTGCTCAACAGTTGTGAAGCCAGGGAACTATCGCCATAACTTCTGCCAGCGCCGCGACTAATACATCGATCCGATTTTCCCTGGGATGACAGGAATTTTTGCAAGGACTGAGAGTCAGCGGGCTCGATTACTTTCGCAGTGGTTTTAGGAAACCTGCCCCAGCCCATCACCTCCATTTACCAACCCTGCCTTGAAAATACATAGTGCTATCCAACTGGTACTTCACATCATATCCTGCGGACAAGCCGATAATCGCAGCTAACTACCGCGCAGTTTTACCAACTGTAAGCCACTCGAAGCCTGGTTCAACGCCCAGTTCAAAGCTCCGAAACAGGAGACTCGCCATCATACCAGTCATAGCATAGGCAATAAACTCTTTGAGTCTTTTCCCAAATCCCCAGTTAGACTACCGCCAGCGCTTCAAGGGCCTCTGAATCCCTCTTTCAAGTGTTATATAACTGGCCAATACAGCAAATATCGTAGAGAGGTTTAGTCAAAAACCGTTGCTCTGCGCATTGTCAGCCTTCAATGGGCCATTTTGGACGAACCTATCCTGTATAAGCCGTCACTTCTTGTCCGCTATTGGATTAAATGGGCGGCGGCTCAAACTCCTTCAGTGCCATCAGCACTCGTTCCAGTAGTATTCGGTGTTTTCCTTGTCGCTTGACAAATAACTGATGCCCCGTTTTGACCACTTTCGCCGCCATGGCGTACAGACGCCAGCGCAGAGTGACTGCACGATGGCGAGCCAACTCCTCTGGCAGCAGTTGGCGCGTTGAGGCCAATAAATTATAGGACAGTGCCGCGATTAAAAAGTACAGTGCATTGGCATTAAAATCTGAGCATGGCAGCGTGTCACCGCCAAAGTCCAGCTTCAGTTCCTCAATGCGATTCTCGCTGTCTTCGGCGCGCTGATTGCACCCCAGGGCACCCTCTCTTGATGCTGTGCATCAATTCACCTTGTACCAGTGAATGATCTCGCTATCGCTCAGCTCGTCCCGGTGGGTGGCCATCGCAGGATAAGTATAGCCGCCCAGGCTGATGCCATCCGCGCTATCTTGTGAATCCAAATCCAGACTCGCCTGGCCGCTAAGGGCGGTTCTCTGAATGACCAGTGTGAAGGCTTTTGCATAGTCACCGATACAGAAGCTCCTGCGCTAGCTATCCTGGCCACAGACAGCTTCGCCTTGTTGGTCAAACAAGGGTAGCCAGTCCGAATCGCTTGCCGCTTCTATCTGTGCCCGCATAGCAGCACTGCTCCTGGCGCGGATGGCATACTGGATAGGCTGCTCATCACAATACTCAATGATATTGGTTTGGTAGCCTGCGGCATCAATACGCAACGCCTCCAAGGCGCAGCCTTCTGGCAACGACTGTTGGCATTGTTGGATAAAGGCGAGATTGTCTTGTGCCGGCGGTATATTACCTTGACGAAAATCCACGGCCACGACCTGCCCGGTTTCCGCAATGTGGCCCACCCTGGGCATAAAGCCTTTGTTTTTGTTGTAGGTCCATCGTGCATCGGCTTTATGGGCCACAATTTCAGTGGCATCAATGTCCAGCGTCACTTTTTTACAGCAGCGCAGTGCCTCATCATCCTGAAGGTGGCGACTATCATCCAGATGAAAGCATCCAGATGAAAGCTGCCTTCATGCTGCATCAGGATGAGGGTCTTGATGAATTCAGAGGGTCGATACCCAGGATTTACTTTTAGGTTGGGGAAAGTGCTGATCAATAGGTTCAGTGAGACTCAGGGAGTCCATTAAGTGAGCAATGCTCAGCAAACCGCCACGAGAAGTGAGTAAATCGCTGAACGACTAAATTCAGCACGAGATCATTTATTTAAACAACTCCATGAGCGACTCAAGATAAGGGCTTAATACACCGTCGTTTCAGGCTTATATTGGAAAAGACTATTCTGTCACTTTATTCTACTAACGCGGGTTGAAACGCCATTTTTGTTACGCATAATGAAGCCGCCGATGCTGCCTTGTTTGATAGTAACTTCGTCTCCTGCAGCCAGCGGTAGCGAACGTGGAGAGCTTTGTAGCCAGACTTGATCGTTATCGAGCAGAAATACCATTTTCTGCTGACTGCCGCGCCTTACCGCCTTGATTGAGGCGCTGATCGACTCTTTTTCGCCTGCACGAAACAGGTTGCCCAGACGCTTGCCAAATGAACTGCGTGTCGATTCTTTCGCAGGTGCAGTAGAAGGGTCAGATTTTGCAACTGTTGACGGTACTTCTGCCGCCTGCAGCGCAGTTGAGTCAGTCACTTGTTGTGTCTGAGGGATCATGATCGATTCAAATTCAGCGGGTGCAGGAATCAATTCAGGAGTCGGAAATTCACGATCAAAGCAGTCCAGACGGGCTGCTCGGTCACTAATCTGCGGGCAGTTCGACGCCGATTTTGCATGATGATCCGCCAACAGGGCGGGATGGAACCAGATTCCACTGATCAAAAGCAGTAGTGTAGGAAATATTCTCATCGAACCATAACAGGAAATTTTTTTTTGTCTGACCCGCTCAAACCCTCTCCTAGGAAAGAAACTCTGATTGCGTTTGTCGAACCTGTTTTCACCTATCTCTATCTATCGTTTCTTTGCCTGGATTGTGTTGCATTCTCGTGACTGATTGCATGTTACCAGTGTCAACCTGGCTACATGCATCAAAAGATGCAGTCATTATCTGCCGAGCATCATATCGGATATGAGAAACTTTGTATATTGAGATTCTGCTCGAAAGCTTCTTTGGTAGCACCAAGAAAATAGCACGTGAACCTCGACCTGGGACATCCACTCAGTAACAAGACCCGGCTCAGCGATGAAGGCCTGTTAGCGGCTAACTGGATTGTGCGAGAGAAGGGTTCCTGCACACGGCAGGCTTTCGGTTGCGCCATGGGTGGCGTACTACCGAATCTGGATTTGAGGTTGGAGTTACAACATATATGAAGGTATAAAGCATACAGTTGAGGCAAGGCTGGGGATTGGTTGCTTATCCAGGATCACCTTAGAAGAGGCTTTTAAACGCGGTATGCTGCTTCCATTACAATGCTCCACAGGAATTTGATGCCAAAATTCTACTTCATCCTGCACAGACAGAAATTTTCAAGTCATGGTGTTAAAGGCAGGATAGAGCTTCGTGAGACTGAGTAAGTAGAGCAGTAGCAACAGGATCGATAGTCAGAATGTCAACTATAAGCGGTAGCCCAACAAAAAACTCTATTTCGAATCGTGTCGCCATTTTCACTGTGACTCATCGAAAGGTGCTTATTATTCTGGTAGCTATCAGCAGCCTGCTTCTGGCAAGTGGCATTCCAAGAACAAGTTTCGACACCTCACTGGGTGCATTGCTCACACAAAGTGATCCCTATCTCGATGAACTGCGTGTTATGCAGGAAGAATTTCCAACTCCGCTAGAAGTTAGTTTCGCGTTTGTGGCGAATGAGAACGAGACTGTTTTTAGCGCGGAACTTCTGCAAGCCATAGTAGATCTCAGAGAAAACTTTCGACAAATTCCATTCGCTACTCGAATAAGCTCTCTTGTTAACTATGCATCGCCAGAGACAGGACGCCGATTATTTATTACAGCACCGACAAATTATTCTGCGTCTGAGCTTGGGGAATTAGGCGAAGTGGCATTGAATGACAGACTACTCACTGCCAATTTACTTTCCGATGATGCACGCCTCAGTTTCGCCACCATAACCACCGAAGGAAACGACATTAGCGCAGCGGAACGTCTGCAGATGGCAAGCGCCGTAATACTGTTAAGGGATCAACTACGAGACCGTCACCCAACTGTGGGAATACATGCAAATAGTGAGGTAATGCTGGAGCAATCGAGCCAACAAGCAATGGTTGATGATCTGACCAGCTTGATGCCCTTGGTGATTCTGGCCTGTGTGCTTGCCATATGTTATTGCTTTCGATCAGCTACGCTGGGCATATGTATTCTTACTCACACTCTCTTTACTCTACTTTCCACTATTGGCGCACTTGGCTATCTGGGCTTCGCGCTCAATAGCATTTCGATTATTGCCCCTCTGGTTCTGGTAATTATTTCGGTGGCGAATAGTGTGCATATAATTTCTATCTACAAGCAGGCTCTGCACCGTGGCCTGGAGAAGATAGCCGCCATGAGGGAAAGTGTTCTTCACAACTTTCAACCGGTAACTCTCGCCGCTCTGACCACCGCCATAGGTTTCTCGTCGCTGACTATGTGTTCTGCTCCAGCGATACAGGAGTTCGGCCAGATTGTGGCACTGGGTATTGTATTCGCCTATGCGTTGACTCTATTGCTATTGCCCGCCGTACTGGTATGGATGACTTCAAGGCGCGAGGTGATGGCAAGCACCGGCGTGCCATTTATGGAGAGCACTCTGCAAAAAATAAGCGCGTTTACTAGACGTCAAGATTCTTCCATTTTTTGGCTATGCACGCCTCTGGCAGTCGTCACATTATTCCTACTGCCGCTGAACGAGACAGATTTCGATAGACTCGACTTTATCGCCGCAGATTCCGATATCAAACAATTCTATGATGAGGTAAGCACGCACTATAATCGCGGCCCGGCTCTGACCTATGGCATCGATGCCCGAACCACCCGGGCCGCCATCGACCCAGACTTCCTGAGACGTGTAGAAGAATTTAGCTTGTGGCTGAATCAACAGGCTACGGTCGAGTCGGCCGCAAGCCTGGTTGATGTTGTCAAAACCATTAACAGAGTACAGCACGATAATATCGCCTTTGATCGAATTCCCGACGACATAGACACGGTATCTAACTATTTGCTGGGCTATGCTCTTGCCCAAACTGAGGACTTTCCGCTGTTTGAATTTGTAAATCTCGAATTCTCTATGATGAATCTATTCGTGAATGCAACACCGATGTCCAACCAAGAACTTATAGATTTCGATTCACGGGTAACAGAAAAATTCCAGCAAGACTTCCCCGATGCTGATCTATTACATGGAAGCGGTATTTTACTTTTTTCGCGTATGGATGAGTTAGTTACGATAGAGTTACTACAGGGGTATTCGATAAGCCTGCTGCTGATTACCCTGAGTCTAATCGTCGGGATGCGCAGCATCTATTTTGGTATTCTCAGCATCATACCCAATCTATTGCCCGCCACAATGGTATTTGGGTTTTGGGCTTTACTTGTGGGACAACTGGATCCTTTCGTTATGATGCTATTCAGTATTAGCATCGGCCTGGTAGTAGACGATACAGTGCATCTGTTAAGCCATTACCTAGAGAAGCGTCGGGCGGGTGTACTCCAGGCTGAATCTATTGATTATGCAATCAGAACCGCAGGACCGGCCTTATCAATTACAACCATAGTGCTAGCGCTTGGCACAACGATTTTAATCGGCGCCAATACCATTTATTTCCAACAGGCAGCCAAATTGCTGGTGCCCATTGTGGTGCTGGCTCTGGCACTGGATCTATTTTATTTGCCCACGATTTTGCGTCGCTTCGACAATCGGCTTAAATCTGCAATTGTTGTGACATCCTGATTTCGTGGCGTTACTATTGGGTAACTAGCAACAGCGGGTGACCAACAACAGGAGTCCTCAGATGAAGAATAAGCAAAAACCCCTTAGTCGCAGGGAATTCACCAAACTAGGCGCAACCGCTATTGCGGTAGCAGGAGTTAGTCAGATGGCATCAGCACAAAGCCCTGCAAGTGAGCTAGAGTCTGTGTATCTAATGGAATTATCCTTAGACGTTGCCGATCAGCTGAACGCAGGGCACACCAGCATCGCGCCAGTTACCGGCGGTACCTTCGCCGGATCAAGACTCAAAGGAACAGTCAGAAACGGTGGAGCCGATTGGATCACGCAAGTGTCCGGGCATACCAGCCTGGATGTAAGAATCACACTGGATACCGATGAAGGTGACATCATCTACATGACTTACACAGGCGTAGTTCACCCAGGCGAGAACGGGCTGTATTGGCGAGTGCGTCCCATCTTCCAAACCGCCTCGGAAAAATACGATTGGCTCAATCACGTAGTCTGCGTAGGCAAGAGTAAACAAATTTCCGGCAAAGTAGCCTACGACATCTTTCAGATTCTTTAAACCATCTCAAAAACCCCAAATCCCCAGATAGACTACCGCCAGCGCTTCAAGGGTCTCTGAATCCCTCTTTCAAGTGTTATAGCTGAGCAATATAGTAGATATCCTAGAGAGGTTTAATCAAAAACCGTTGCTCTGCGCATGATCAGCGCTCAATTCGCCATTTTGGACGAACCTATCCTGTATAAGCCGTCACTTCTTGTCCGCTATTGGATTAAATGGGCGGCGGCTCAAACTCCTTCAGAGCCAACACCCTGCGCAGTGCCTCATCATCCTGAAGGTGGCGAATATCATCCAGATGAAAGCTGCCTTCATGCTGCATCAGGATGAGGGTCTTGATGAATTCAGAGGGTCGATACCCAGGATTACTTTTAGGTTGGGGAAAGTGCTGATCAATACGTTCAGTGAAACTCAGGGAGTCCATTAAGTGAGCAATGCTCAGCAAACCGGCACGAGAAGTGAGTAAATCGAGTATCGTTCGTTGTATCAAGTTTGTAGGGTAGAATAGTCATAAGCCTTGAGCTGTGCACCCATTGGGTGATGGAGGGTTTAATTGCTAACCATTATACAGCCAGGGCTTCCTGCGTTTTAGGGGTTTCTATCTGGGGATTGGGGAAAACTAAAAAAGCCTGCTTGCCCTTTCGAGTAAACAGGCTTTTGATACCTATCGAAGCCAGGGGGCTTAGATTTACTGCCCGCTTTGGTCGGTGTACTTCCATTGCACCGCCCCGAAAAACATCTCGTCCCAGCTTTGCTGACCCCAGGGAACCGTTCTTTCCGGATCCGGATTGGCATGGTTCTGAGACGAGTTATCGAATGCGCCCACCGCTGTGATCCTGGTGCCAGCCGGCACGAACTTCGGCTGGGCATAGGTATAGCTCATCTGCCAGGCATAGTTATATTGCGCGATGTTGATTAGCTCTTCGCTGGTGCCATCTGGATAGTCTGCGTAGAAGCGCATGTACTTACCACGGAAATGCATATGCGGCAAGTAGCTGTGGATATTGGCATCTTTACGAATGGTAATTGTTGCGGTCTGCTCAAAGGCAGGATCATTCGCCGGAATATTGGTCCAGGTGTTCGGGAAAATACAGGCGCATTGACCGGACATCCTCTCTTCCGGCACAACGCCTTCAGGATAGAACCACAGACCAATTTCACTGCTATCAACAGTCTCACGACCATTAGTAGTGTAATGCAGATTCAGGTTTAACACAGAACCGTCTTTCAACAGACCTCCGGTGTTAGGTGGATTGAAAGCTGCTGTACCGCCAGGAATATAGGCGGTGATGCTGGCCTTGTCCGGGTTAGTGCTACCTAGTTGATTCAATCGTTGCCCAACTTCTTCCGGATAGTTAAGTGCGTTGATAGTATGGTGTAATACGGTTCGATCCCCTGGAATATACTCGCTGCCACGCAACCAACGATCCTTGCCGTCGAGGTCGATAACTACAGCAACGTCACGATAATCCAGTACGCCAGTGGCTGGCACTTGCTGCGAAGGTACTTTGATAATGAAGTCGGGCTCGCTACCCAAACTCCACTTAGTGGTTGGCCAAGTCAATTCCGTTAGAGGATCAATCCCCTCGTCTTTAGGAGCGCCAGCGTCTGCCCAGGCGATAATATTTCTAACTTCTTCACCACTAATCAGCCGATCGTTAATGAACTCACCGATATGACCGTCGATCTGACCAGGCGGCATACGCTTGGTCATTAATACTTCTCGAATCATGGGCGACCAACCCTGAACCATGGTGTGGCTGTCCATTGCAAAAGGCGCTATCCCACCTTCTCTATGACAAATTGCACAATTCTGCGCGAGAACAGGTGCAATATCTTGCCTGTAAGAAGGCACTGGCTTCATGGCATAACTAATTTCAGAACCGCTAGTCGCTACCAGGGCATTGCTTACCTCCTGATCAGCAAGAATTTCCTGAATAGCCTGTTCGGAAGCGGCAACACTGCCACGGTATTCAACTGTAAAGGAGCGCGGGCTGTAAATCAGCACTTCACCGGTTCTTTCAATACCCAAGGACTCCGAGATCACTCGTGCATCATCCATCAGTATCGGAATATCGACACCATATTCGGCAGCCTTCGCCTGAACGGCCTGACGATTCAGTTTTCCCATTGAGTTGATCATCATGAATTCGACGCCCTGGCTGTGGTACTTCGCCTTTAACGCATCAAATGCCGGCAAAGCATCGGCTGTGGCCTGGCTGTCGTTTGCCTGAACCAACAGAGCAATGGCTTTATGATCGTCATACCAGCTCATGCTGTGATGGTAACCATCTTGGTCTAAAAGTGAAAAATCACCCACTCTGTCTGCTGCACTGCTGATTGCAGAAACCAATAGAAGCGACATAAGTGATGTTTTCAGTAAGTTGACCTTTTTCACTGTTCTCTCCTCGTATTTTTGAATCCTATATTCTATCTGCAAGCCGCATCGTACTTGAGCTTGAGGCTTATCGGGTTAGGTAGCAAGATTGCTAACTTGGGCCACACGATAGTTAGGCCCTACTCTACAAATTAAGCCAAATTCAGTCAATACATACTGATTCGCTTCATCGACTCTATGGTGAAGCCTGTCACCGGTTTTGTGATGCTTTAGGTTTTATCGGCCACCTTTAAAAGAGCCTGTAACTGGGGAAAAATGGCGGGATTTGCTATCAAAATATCCCGATCATAGAATTGGGGATCCATGTCTTCGGGCACTTCGCTGAAATGACCTATACTGGCCCCCGCTTCGCGAGCTATTAGTTGAGCCGCCGCAAAATCCCAAATACTAAGGCTTTCGTAGTAACCATCCAGCCTGCCCATGGCCAGAAAACAAATATCCAATGCCGCCGACCCTAATCTGCGAATGTCTGCGCAATGGGCAAGCACGGCATGTAATCGAAGAATCATTGGATCAAGAGTCGATTTATCGTAGGGGAACCCAGTGGCGATCAATGATCGTTTCAATTCGGTTTCCTGTGAAACCTTAATCGAATTTCCGTTCAGGAAGGCACCTGCGCCTCGCGCAGCGCTAAACAGCTCGTCACTGAAGGGATTGAATACTACCCCCAGCTTAATCTCAGCGTTTTCAACGTAGGCGATGGAGACACCGGATTGATTATGGCCGTGGGCATAATTTACTGTGCCGTCGATGGGATCGACAATCCACAGGGGTGATTTGATTTCCTGAACTTTACCTAGCTCTGGAGAAGACTCCTCTGACAAAACTGTATGTCGGGGAAATTTTTTAGCGATGCTTTCGCAGATAAGCGTGTCCGCTTTGATATCCACATTGGTTACCAGCTCATTGCCGTTTTTGTAATTGCGACTGAGAACATTAGAGGCACGCTCGCCAACGATGAGGTCTCCAGCTTCTCTGGCGAGAGCTTGAGCAAATTGCAGTATTTCTGTCATAACACCTTCCAAGCTGGTTCGCCTGCTGATCTATCGCTGTGGATACAATGAATTATAAATGCCCAGTGTACACAGTGCATAACAGTGTCTCGATTCGAACCAATACACACGGCCAAACTTTCTTGACAAATTAGCGCAAGGCTATTGCAAGTCTTTTCCAATCCGGAAATAAGCTTGAAGGGACGATGTATTAGACCCCTATCTTGAGTCGCTCATGGAGTTGTGTAAATAGGTGGTTTCGTGCTGAGTTCAGTTGTTCAGCGGCTTCATTGTCCGTCATTTCATGGGCGAATGCATCCAGATTTCTTAAGCTGATCCCGGGCTTCAAGTATTGGCTGGGTTTGGCCAGGGAGCGGAATTTCTCATAGGGTGTCATCATGTCCTGATAGCGGTATTGCTTCCGCTGTTTGCTCTTCTCATCCGTGAGGGTGGTGGGAAAATAGCAGGGCCGATGGAAGTTAACGTACCGGTACACCCGTCGGCTATTGAGCGCTATGAAGTCTTTGGCGTATTGCCGAGGTATGTGGGTATAGCCATAGAGTTTGCGAATGACCGAGCCATTTTTACTTTCAACCAAGCCATTGCACCCAAGGGCACCCTCTCTTGATGCTGTGCATCAATTCACCTTGTCGTTACTGTGCCGAGGCCGTGATTTAGTAAATTCAATGCGTAGCTTGTCCAGTAGCTGAGCCACAGTGTAGTTGAAGAATTTGACTCTGTTCCTCAACTCAAGGTATGTTGCGTCTCTAACTCACCCCTTCTGGCTGTGCTCTGGCGTTTACCGTGCGTATTCAGTGAGGCTTTACGATCTCATCAAAAAAGTAAAAGTAAAGTAGAGTAAAACAGAGTAGTGAAAAAGTAGTGTAGTTAGTAGTAAAGGCGCGTAGTAGTGTAGTAAAGGCGCGAGATAGCGCTTCAAACCACAAATCAAGTATTCAAATATTATTAGAGGGGAAATTTCCTTGAAAAATCTAGTTCTAACGTTAATTGGCGTTGCGCTGACAATGCCGTCTCTAACGCAGGGTGTGTATGCTGCCGAAGAGCAGGAAATCGAAGAGATTGTGATTACAGGTTCTTACCTGAGGCGCAATGCGGCAGATTCACCTTCACCACTATCGGTTGTCACCTCGGCTGACATCGAGGACCTTGGTGCAGCAGACGTTTCAGAAATCATTCAGGCTCTGCCGTGGTCTTCCGGTAGCCAGTCACGGGCATCTACTTTTCAAGGGGAGGGCGCAGATGGCCGTAACTCTATTAACCTGCGTAATCTCGGTCATGGTGCTACTCTGCCATTGGTTAATGGCAAGCGCCAGGTAGCGTCCTGGTACAATGGTCGCGGTAACGCCTCTGTTAACGTCAACGGTCTGATTCCCAATATCGCACTCGAACGTATCGAAATCGTGAAAGACGGCGCATCCGCATTGTACGGCTCTGATGCCGTCGCAGGGGTTGTTAACTTCATCACCAAAAAAGACTTCGAAGGTATGGATGTTAGTGCACAGTTCACCACAGACGACCGTACCGGCAAAGGTGATGCCACAACGGTCAGCGCTATTTGGGGTGTTCAGGGTGAACGCGGTGGTATTGTGGCGTCCGGGTCGGTCCTCAAAAGGGACGAAATTAACGTTGACGACAACTACTCCCGTTATGGTGGCACCACGATTTCCTCAACAGGGCAGCCAGGTCGGCTGACCCCGATTGCTGGCCAGACAGTGGTCTGGGCAGGGCATGGCCTGCGTCCGGGTCAGGAAGTTGATGCCGCTATCGATGGTGGCACTCTGCCACGCAATGCGGCTGGTACCAGCTTCGGTGAGGCTGATGTTAACTGCGAGGACTCAGCCGCACTTGAGCGTGGTGGTGCTCTCGGCAACCTCTTCAATCGTTGTGTCTACGACTACGGTTCCTTCTTCTCGATTCAGTCTGCTGAAGAACTGAAGAAGATGCATGTTGATGGACACTATGACTTCACCGACGATTTTGGGGTCTATTTCGAGTTTGCCGCAAATGACTCATCATTCGACCGCTTGAATTCATTGAACCCAAATGCGCCGGCGCTGACTATTCCTACCGGTACCAGTTACGTTGATGCCAATGGACAGGTTGCGGTCGCACCTAACCCAGGTAGCGTTGAAGACGCATTCCGCCGTGGTATCGAACCAATCGAATACGCGAACCTGACCCGTCTGGTAGGCGGTACACGCAATACACCCCGCGCTCAGCGGCCGCTGGATACCTTTACCAAGTCCCGACGTTCTGACCAGCGCTACATGCTGGGCTCCACTTACGACTTTGCAGTGGGTAATCGTGAGTGGACTCTGGATGCATCTTTCACCGCCAGCCAGCATAATTCTGCTGTCACTCAGGCGCAGGACACACTGTCTTCGCATATGGAATTGGCACTGAATGGCTACGGTGGTCAGAACTGCGACCCAATTAATGACGTGCCGGGAGGTGGTAATGCGGCATATGCTGCTTCAAACGGCGATTTTGACGCTGGTCGTTGTTATTTCTTTAATCCGTTTGGCTCCAGTATTCACAATCGCGATGGCAGTGTTGGTGAAACCAATCTGACATTGGTTAATCCACCAGAGTTGTATCAGTGGCTACAGGGTCGGGCCAGCAGTGATCTGGAATACAAACAGCATGTATTTGACGCCGTTGTTGCTGGTGATCTGTTCGAGATGCCAGCCGGGAATGTCGGCCTTGCCGTTGGTCTCCAGCGTCGGGTGGATCGCGGTGCCCAGGTGTTTGATTCCTCTCTGACATCCGACAACCTTGACTTCGTCTTTGGGGCTGCAGAGTGGGATGGAACACTAACCACGACTGCTTTCTTTGCTGAGCTGGGTCTTCCTCTTACTGATAACCTGCAGGTGAACTTTGCCGTTCGTGCTGAGGATTTTGACGAGATAGGTGAAAACACGACCGACCCAAAGATCACAGTTCTGTGGCAGCCACTTGACTCTCTGTCACTACGCCTGTCTGGTGGTTCTTCGTTCCGTGTACCTTCCCTGCAACAGTCTTTTGGCGCACTGACCACAGTTGCCAACCAGAGTGATATTGTTGGTGGCACTACCTTCAAGCCATCACTCACTGTTGGTAATCCGTCTCTGAAACCAGAGTCAGCAGACAACTTCAATATCGGCTTCTCCTGGATTCCCCAGGAAGGTATTCTGCAGGGCCTGAGTATTGATATTGACTACTACGACTACGATTATCAGGACATCATCACCCGTCAGTCTTCTGCAACCCTGTTGCGCGAAGACAATGAAGCCCTTTCTGCCTACATTGCTGCAAATACGGGGGCAACATTTATCGACGCTGTAAATGCTGGTGTCGGTAACCGCGAACAGGTTGTTCGTAACTCGCAGGCCATTTTGCTGCGTATCCTGCCTGATTTCGCCAACGCAAACGGTGCTCAGATTAGTGGTGTAGATGTAAATGCGTCTTACTCCTTTGATACTGACATCGGCAACTGGAGGCTTGGTTTCCAGGGTGCCTATGTAAACGAGTATGAGGTCGAAGTACCGAACACAGCCGGTGGCGTTACGGTGTTTGATGGGGTTGGCAACTACAACAGCACAAACCCTGTTGCACGTCCGCTGGCTGAATTCAACTTCAACACAACCCTTAGCTGGACCATGAATCAGCATCGTGCATTCCTCATCGTCAAACACGTTGACGAGGTCGAGAGCGACATCCCGGCAGGAACACGCGGCTTTTTCGGCGCAACAGCAACACTTGCTGGCAACCCGCACATTGCTGCTGATCTCACCGACACGGAGATTGAAAGCATGACCACTGCTGATATTCAGTACACCTACAACTTCGGGGAAAGAGGCTTCTTTTCCGACAGTTCAGTGTCCATTGGTGTGCAGAACATTACTGACGAACTGCCGCCCGTCATCGCAAACGTCACCGCCTATGATGGTAGACTGCACGATGGTCGGGGTCGTATCTGGTTTGTACGTTTTGGTACAAGCCTGTAGGGCTCTGGCATAGCCAGGTGATGCTCGGGCGGAAAGACATCGTTCTTGCTCCCCTTATACCGGGGCCAGGGAGGAGGGTTTTCTGCTCGGGAAACGCTGCGAGCTGTTTGGCTGTGGCTTCAGAAAAACCTGCGGAGGAGCCAGTCAGCGCCTCTATCTCCGAGGGCAGGCGGCGACTGGTTTCTTCCCGTCTGCAGGCGACAGCGCATGCCGAATGTCCAATCTTCTGGTGGCTGTCTGCATCTTGGTGCCCGCTTTCTCGGTCATGGGGATTGATCGTTGGAATGAAAATTTTGACTTTTTGGACTCTTGTCCCGATGTTGATATTCAGGAATTATGCTGGTGAGCCTTTTTTCAACGGACATCTTCGAATAGGATTGACATAATGACTTCCCGTCCAGCGAATTGAAGTGAACTTTAGATGAAGGCCTTCAGGCCCGCTCGAGGACTCTGCTTGTTAACCAGGCTATTCGTTGATAAGTGTCTGTGTTTTGAACATTGGCACATCGACTTATAACAAAAGCTTAGCCAACGGTCGGCGCTTTCTGTTACTACTATCTACATCGACTGATCTGCTGTATTTTCACACTGATATAAACAGGAGGCGCAGTTTGAAGAAGATGAAAAACTACTTAACACTAGTACTCTGCGTAGTCATTAGCACTTTGGCGAATGCTCAATCTATCGAAGATGAATCGGTAGCCTGGCTACAGCAACTCATTCAGATCGACACCATAAACCCACCGGGCAACGAATCCCGGGCTGTTGATTTCTATGCAGCCATCTTCGAAGCGGAGGGTATCGAATACCAGACAGCAGAAAGCGCACCCGGCCGAGGTAATATCTGGGCCAGGCTTGAGGGCGGTGACCAGCCGGGCCTGATGATGCTACAACACACTGATGTAGTTCCTGCGGATCCAGTCTATTGGACTACTGACCCACTGTCGGGCGAACTGAGAGACGGCTATATCTTGGGCCGCGGTGCCAGAGACATGAAAGGCACAGGAATCTCGCAGCTCGCCGCATTTCTGACTCTCCATAGAAGCGGCAGAGCCTTGAACAGGGACGTAGTCTTTCTCGCTACCGCCGATGAAGAAGCGGGAGGCGCTTACGGTGTTGGTTGGCTAATCGAAAACCGTGGTGAAATTTTTGATGAGGTAGGGCTTCTAATAAACGAAGGTGGCGCTGGTAGCAGAAATGCCGATGAAATTATATTCGGCGTAGAAGTTACACAAAAAGTACCGGTTTGGTTGCGTCTAAAAGCTGTCGATGTGCCCGGCCATGGTTCATCGCCACGAACCACAAGTTCGGTTACTCGCATTGTCGATGCCTTGACAATTCTGCGGGCGAATCCGTTTCCTGCCCGCATTATTCCCCAAGTTGATACCTATTTTTCCGGCATCGCCTTGTCACTGGACGATGAGTGGGCCGCAGCCTATGCCGATATGGGGAGTGCGGTTCGAGATCCTGAGTTTCTGGCTGCTTTTCAAGATTACCGCCCTGGCCACCATGCGCTCACCAGAGACACCTGTTCGATGACACGCATGAGCGGTTCCAACAAAATTAATGTAGTGCCACCAGAAGCCTGGGCTGAGCTTGATTGCCGCATGCTACCAGACAGGCCAGCGGAAGATTTTATTGCAGACCTAACGGCCCTGGTCGCGCCCACAGGTGTGGAAGTGGAAGTAATAATGGCCTTCACGCCGGCGATTTCGTCGACAAACTCAAGATTATTTGCCGCTATCGAGAATGTAACCAGAGAGCTTCATCCCGGCTCTCGCGTCTTGCCTTCCGTTAGCACCGGATTCACGGACAGTCATTTCACTCGTGATTTGGGCATAGTAAGTTATGGATTCAATCCAATCATTACAACTGCCGGGGAACCTTCTGGTGTTCACGGCAATGATGAACGTGTTCCTGTTGCAGACTTTCGTAAAGGAATTACCGACATGATTGCCATCATCCGTAATGTGGTTCACAACTAGAGAATGGGTCTTTGTGCGTTTGACATAACAAGAAAGTATCTGCGACAAAAAGGGAATAGACTGAACCTGCCAGAGTTTAACGGACACGTCTATCAGATGACTCTTTAGCCCTGCTTAGCCCTGCGGTCTATTTCAGCGTTGGACTCAGTTCAAACTTTTGAATCGTCCTTTTGAATCGTCGTACAGCGCTAGTGAATGAACACGACAAGAGGCCAGACAAAGTCTTGGAGTATATTAACCTGTTCTACAATCGATAAAGGCGACATGCTTATTCGGACTATTTCAGCCCTGAAGAAATGAGAACCAAGCTGCGGTTTTTAATGAAACTGGCCGTGAAAAATGGCTGATTAATGCTGTTCTGCTGCAGAACAGCATTAAGTCAGACAGGCTCTTGGGTGTCATAATGTCTAGGTGTCGAATATTGCCACTAAGCAGCCTTTAGAATCAGGCACGTCATCCATGTTCACCGTACCGCCTGCAAGAACAACGTTTAGTGCGTCTTTCAGGAAATGCTCGTCGGCATTATTACGCTGTGTTTCATAACCGAGCTGGTCATTTATTGGACCGCGATATAAAACTTCTTTGGTCTTGGGGTTTACGATAAAAACTTCAGCGGTGCGTTCAACCCCTAACGCTTTGGCCAGAACCTGGCCTGCGTCCTTCATAATTGGGAAATCTATTCCAAACTCTTCAGCTTCTTTAGCGATGCGAGGAGGATTGTCCTGGATATTCGAATTGAACATGACAAATTCTATATTTTTGTCGGCATATTCATCTCGAATTTCGCGATAATTAGGCAGCGCGATTCTGGCGATTGGGCAACCAACACCTTGTACGTAGAACACAACAAATTCATTGTCGATGTATTGAGCCAGAGTATGCGTGGCGCCAAGATGATCAGTAAGCTCAAAATCAGGAATAGAGCGCAACCAGTCATTGGCTAGTACAGCCGACGAAGCGATTAACGAACCACAAAGAATGAAGAGTTTACGTAGCATGACAACTCCTTGGTTTCACTTGTAGACAGGCCTAACTCTACTTTGAGGAAGATAAATAATTTCTCAGTATCAGCCTGGTTGACAGAGTGAGAATCTGTTTGATTCATCCCAAAGAGAGATGAACCATGCGACTCATCGTATTCACCGGGCCAGATAAGCCATCTAATTCATCTTATCCTTATTCGTTCAAGCCGAGAATAATGGTAGCAGCATTTCCCAGCCAATCACATGGGGTGCGACACCATGTCACAGAAAGTTGCAGCTTGTTCTGACGCGGGACGCAAGGAAATGGACACTAAAAATCAGTATCTATGATGCTTTTCGAGAATGATAGAATTCAGTAACTGATAATGCCTTGAGAATGGATGACAAATACTCAAAAAAACGCAGCTTATCGTGGTTTGATGACTTCTTGTTTCGCCACTATGTCTCGCCATTGTGTTCGCCATTGAGTGTTGGCCATTGAGTTGAGACAATGCGTTTTTGGCGTTATGCTAAGAAACTCCAATCAGGCTAAGGCAACAAGAAAGAGGCGCATCAAAATGAAAGCTAATTGGCGTTCAGTCGGCAGTCTTACGCTCCTTCTACTCATAATTTGGCCGGTTTCTGCGCAGGATCGAGGGATGCCCAGGGCGGCAGACGGCAGGCCGGATCTTCAGGGATACTGGAGTAATTCTTCCCAGACTCCACTGCTGCGCCCGAAGGAGCTGGGTGAAAAAGGATTTCTTACCGAAGAAGAAGCTGCCGATGTAGAACAAGGTTGGAGAGATCGCTACGACATCGCGTCACAACCAGTTGACCCTGAACGAGCACCACCAACAGACGGCAATGCAGATCTTGCTTACAACAGCTTTTGGTGGGATCCTCGCACGGATGCTATTCAGTTAGACGGTGAGTACCGAACATCCATCATTGTCGATCCACCTGATGGGCAGATTCCTTATGTGAAGGGGGCTCACCCACAGAATGATCTTCGTTCCCAATGGCTAGCCAGGCCAGATGTCGAGCCCTACGACGCTCACGAGTTGCGACCTCTGGCGGAACGTTGTCTGCTTGCCTTCGGTTCTGGTTCCGGGCCGCCTATGTTGCCAATTCTCTATAACAGTAACTATCAGATTGTGCAGACAGATGGCTACGTAATGATTCTGGTAGAAATGGTACACGATGCCCGAATCATTCCCATTAACAAGAGTCATGGCTCTATAGATTTTGAGAAATGGATGGGTGACTCCGTGGGCTATTGGGAGGGCGACACGCTGGTAGTGAAGACTCACAACTTCCATCCACAACAGTCCTTTAGAGGCAGCTCCGATCAATTGGTGATAACAGAGCGATTTAGTCTGCAAAATGAAAACAAGATTAAGTACGCGTTTACTCTGGAAGATCCCTTGACATACCAGAGGGCCTGGACCGGGGAGATCGCGATGAATCGCAAGGCACCCGGCGAGGTCATGTATGAATACGCCTGCCATGAAGGCAATTATGCGTTTCCGGGCATCATGGGAGGCGCACGAAGGCTAGGGCAGGAACAGGCCGGCACTAATTAGCTAATTAGCCCATCGTTTACCGGCAGTCAGGCGAGAATAGAAAGGTGGTTAAGGCCGTCCTTTATTTTTTTATGGAGTGCCAGGCATGGCGCACCATTGGAACCGTATAAACTGAATGGAACGCGACTAGTTCACGCAGATATTGGCCTGCCCCCGGGTGACTAACCTCAAGTATTATGTTTTCTCTCATTACTCGAATTTATAGCGCACTAGTTTTTACCAAGCCCTATCTTGTCATCGCCATCTTGCTTCTGCTGGTTGGTTTTTTTGGATGGCAAGCTCAGAACTTTCGACTCGATGCATCCGCCGATTCATTGTTACTGGAAGATGATCCGGATCTGGAGTTTTCAAGGCAGATCAATGTGCGTTATGGCATTCGTGAATCTGTCACTATTGCTTATACACCGGTCGGTGATTTATTCAGTAGAGATGAGTTAAACAAGCTCGGCGCATTGCGTGAGGAGCTACTTCAGATCGACCGCGTTGAATCGGTGGACAGCATTCTTAATGTTCCTGTATTTGAAGACACACCTTTAACTGGCATTTCCGAGAACTATCTAAGCTTGCTGGATCAGGATATTGATCTTGTCACCGCTAGAGAAGAAATAACAAACAGTCCGGTTTTTCGGAATGCGGTGATTAGTGCTGACGGGGAAACAGCAGGCATGCTGGTCAGTTTTTCCATTGATGAAACAGCACGTGAGCTAATTGATCGTCGCACAATACTTCGAAACAAAGCGCGTACTGAAGTTCTTTCGATAGAAGAAACCAATGAGCTTGCACAGGTAGAAGCGGATTACGCTGTTCACAGTGTTGTAGCGGCTGACAGACAGCACGAAAATATCGGAGTCATTCGAGCCGTGTTAGAACGCTACCGTGATGGCGCACAGATATACCTTGGCGGCGCCCCAATGATAGCGGACGACTTAGTTACCTTTGTGCAAGGCGACTTGAGCAGTTTCAGTTTTGCAGTAGTAATACTCATTATTTTTGCGCTTGGCCTGATCTTTCGGAAAATTCGCTGGGTCGCACTTCCCCTGGCCTGCTGCACAGTAGCTGGTGTCATCATGGTGGGTGTGCTGGGTCTCATGGATTGGCGAGTTACCGTCGTCTCGTCCAATTTCATTTCTCTGTTGCTGATCATTACCATCTCACTAACTGTCCACCTGACAGTGCGTTATCGCGAATTGCAGGCCACCAGGCATTTTAGTGACCACGGCAAGCTACTGCGTCACTCCGTACTTAGCATGTTTAAGCCATGTCTATACACGGCGCTGACTACTGCGGTTGCATTTGGATCTCTTATCGTTAGTGGCATCCTGCCAATTATTACTTTTGGTTGGATGATGATGATGGGTGTGGCCACCGCTTTAGTTGTCGCTTTCTCACTTTTCCCCGCGATACTTAGCCTCATGAAGAAAGACGAATCAAAACTGTCTTCAAATCTACGCTTGAATCTGACTTCTGTTTTGGCGAAGGCGACAGATAAGCTTAACTATAAAGTGTTATTAATTTATCTGGCGGTTGTACTAGTTAGTGGAGTTGGTCTATCGCAGTTACGTGTTGAAAATAGTTTTATAGACTATTTCCGTGAGAGCACGGAGATATATCAAGGTATGTCACTATTTGATGAAAAATTGGGCGGCACACTCTCGTTCGATGTGGTGGTCGATCTGCCAGAAGCCGAACCAGAATTCGATGGCGGATTAGACGATGGGTTTGGTTTCGGTGATGCCGATGGCAGCAACGATGATGCATATTGGTTTACTGCACCAAAAATGGATCAGGTAAAGGCGATTCATCAATACCTTGACAATGATCCGCAAACAGGCAAGGTGCTTTCTTTTGGAGCCGTTATAGAATTAGCTGAAAAACTCAATGGTAATAGACCCATAGATGGATTGCTATGGGCCGTACTCTACAATAGAATACCAGAGACACTAAAAAACACTGTACTGCACCCATTTGTTTCTATTGCTGATAATCAACTTCGCTTTAATGTTCGCATTATTGAATCAGCCGAGAATTTGAATCGTAATGAGTTGTTGAGTCGAATCGAAGCTGGTATTGAGTCTGAATTCGGCTTTGCCGATGAAGATGTCCAACTAACTGGTATATTAGTAATGTACAACAATGTGTTGCAGAGTTTGTTTCAATCTCAAATACTCACGCTGGGTGTTGTCATGTTGGCAATCATGATGATGTTCCTGGTGTTATTCCGTTCTTTCATAATTGCCTTAATCTGCATTATTCCGAATGCAATTGCTGCTGCTTTTGTTTTGGGGGTTATGGGTTGGCTCAGTATTCCTTTGGATATAATGACTATTACAATCGCTGCGATTTCTGTGGGAATTGGCGTCGATAATACAATTCATTATATGCATCGATTCAAACGCGAATTTCCTCGTTTTGGTAACTACCGTGACACCATGTACTTCTGTCACAACAGCATTGGTCGGGCCATGTATTTCACATCCATGACAATCGTTGCTGGTTTCTCTATTCTCGCCTTGTCGAATTTTATTCCAACCATAGTTTTTGGATTGCTAACAAGCCTGGCGATGTTGGTGGCCCTGGTTGGTTCTTTAACGCTGCTGCCACAGTTGCTTACGACGTTTAAACCTCTAGGGGCTGAAACTGTAAAATCCAGCAGTGGCTAGTCACACTTTATCAACCCGGAATTTGTATTCATCCAGGCTTCTCGAACAGCAAACAATTCGTCGCTTCGTCAGTTGGTTACAATTGATTTTTGTCTTGGATAGTCGTAGTCTGGAGCGGATAAATAGTTCCTGGAATAATAGCTCTAAATAAAAAGCACGTGCCAGCAATGATGCAATCGAATTCTGTAGTTTTAGATTTCAGATCCTGGTAACGGTCGAGCACCCGTTCATTCAGTATACTCACTCAGGGAGATCAATTCCGTGAATCAAAAACTTAGCCGACGGCGCTTTATAAAAGGTGTAATCTTCTCCGCCACCGCAGCTACATCCGGTGCTGGGTACTACATCGCAACCGCTGCCAGCAGCAGGTCCGCAAGCGCGGTTGAACGGCTTATTTCAATTTCCGTCAATGGCCGTACCCGCAGAGTTGATGTATTGCCTCAGGAAACTCTTGCGCACACATTGCGCTATCGACTCAACTTGACTGGCACCAAGTTGGCCTGTAATCGAGGTGAATGTGGGGCCTGTACAGTGATGCTCGATAAACTATCCAACTATTCTTGCTCACTGCTGACTCATCAGGTCAAAGGCAAAGAAATTACGACGGTTGAAGGACTGCGCGCGACTGACGGGACTTTGCATCCGGTGCAGCAGGCGTTCATCGAGGAACTGGCCCCACAGTGTGGTTTCTGCACCCCCGGCCAGGTAGTAGCGGCAGCCGCGCTTTTGATTGCCAATCCAAATCCCAGCAGAGAGGAGGCAAGGCAAGGCCTGTCGGGAAATCTCTGTCGTTGCGGAGCCTATGATCACTATCTTAACGGCGTGATGCGCGCTGCGGAGTTAATCTCATGACTTTTATGCATATTGGAAAAGATTTTGTCCCACCCGATGTTGAAGGCAAAGTTACTGGCGACGCAAAATATGCTGAAGATTTCCGCAAAGAGGGAATGGTGTTTGCCAGGTTGCTAACCAGCCCCTTGCCCAGCGGGCGAATTGTCAGCATAGATGCCTCTGCGGCACTACGCATGGATGGTGTCGTCGGCATTATAACGGCTGATGACCTGCCGCCTACCGAACCACCTGCCAATCCGATGTTAGCCAGTGAGTATGTTACTTATGTAGGCCAGCCGATTCTCGCCATTGCCGCAACCTCAGAACATATTGCGGAGAATGCGCTTGAGCAAATTAAGGTGGAATTTGAGCGTCGGGATTTTGTAGTGGATCCTCTGGACAGTCTGGTTGAAGGTGGCCCGGACGCATACCCAGAAGGCAACGCCATGGTATTGACCGCACCAGAAGGTGATGAGAACACGGCACTTGTAGGGCTTATCCAACCGATTAAATGGCGTGCCGAAGAAATTGAAAAGTTTCGTCGTGGTAAAGAGCCCGATGGTACCTTTACCGCTGGCTGGGCATACGGTGAGCTGGAGGCGGAATTTGCAAAGTGTGATGTTATCGTTGAGGAATCCTTCGTTACAGCGGGGACTCCACATCAGTGTATGGAGCCTCGCACCAGCATGGTATATTGGGAAAATGGCAAGTGTTATTTCCATGCTTCCACACAAAGCCAAAGTGCCGTGAATAACGGCCTGGCAGCGATGCTTGGCATTCCTCCAGAAGACCTGGTGGTGATTAATGAAAATACCGGCGGTGGTTTCGGTTCAAAGGCAAGCAGCTATCCCACAATGGGTGTTTCAGGAAATTTGTCGCGTTTGCTAAATCGCCCGGTACAACTTCGCATAAGCCGCGAAGAAGAGTTCTATATTGGTATTGGCCGTCCTGGCATGCAGGGCTGGATCAAAACCGGCTTGATGGCAGATGGTAAAGTCGCTGCGGTTGATTTGATTATTGTTAGCGACGGTGGCCCCACAGGGCAAAACAGCGCTTCCTCTTCTGCGGGGCATATTTCAGTGCTGTTCCAACCGAGCGCTATGCGATTGCGCAACATACCCGTGTTTACCAATACAGCACCAAGGGGAGCGCAGCGCGGCCCAGGTCAGAACGAAATGGCCGCAGTGCTTGCGCCTATTATGGATAAGGCAGCGAATCAACTTGGCATGGATAGAGTGGCCTTCAGAAGATTGAACGCTCCCCACAGTGATTCTGGTATTTACCAGGACCAATCGCCAGTGACAAGTGCCTTCATGGCGGAAGCTATTGATAAGGGCGCCGAGATGTTTGATTGGCAGACTAAAGTCAATCAGCCTCGCCGACGCAGCAGTAAGATGGTTGGTGTCGGTGTAGGACAGGGTTATCATGGAGCAGGAGGTTATGGCTATGATGGTCTGGTTAGAATTCATCCCTCGGGTAAGATTGATATTCACAACGGTGTAGGAAACCTGGGCACTTATTCCTATGCTGCTACTTCAAGAACAGTCGCAGAAGTGTTGCAGTGCAGCTGGGAAAATTGTGAAATTATTCGAGCGCGCACAGACCGCCACTTGCCCCACAGTTCGGTTCAAGGTGGTAGCAATACAATCTTTACCCACAGCCGTTCAAACTACGTAGCAGCAATGGATGCACTTGATAAACTCAAGGAGATTGCGGCGGCCGGGTTTGGTGGGTCAGCAGAAGAGTACAGCATCGGCGATGAGAGAGTATTCAGAACCGATGATTCCAGTAAAGGAATGACCTACGGTGAAGCCGCTCAGAAAGCCATCGAGTTAGGCGGTCAATACAGTGGGCATCAATATCCGGAAGACCTAAACCCAATCACACAACGTGCGGTTGCAAGTGTGGCCGGAACCGGATTAATTGGCGTTGCGAAAGACAATCTGGAAAGGAAAGGGACACCGCCAGGACAAATAATCGGTTTCATGGAAGTCGAGATCGACGTCGATACGGGCAAAATCGAGGTTACCGACTACGTCGCCGTTGCCGACTGTGGCACGATAATGCACCCTCAAGGTTTTTCTCAACAAATGAATGGTGGTGGTGTGTGGGGAATCGGTATGGCTGCCTATGAGCGCCACGTCTACGATCCCCAGAATGGTTTGCCCGCAAATGTCGGCTTGTATCAAAGCAAGCTGCCTTCCATGCTGGATGTGCCGACCCATATGGCCAGCGCGGCGGCGGCTATTCCTGATCCGTTTAATCCCATGGGTGGGCGCGGAATTGGCGAGCCATCTCAGGGTTGCGCGGTGGCCGCTATGACCAGCGCGATAGCAGATGCCTTAGGCGGGCATCTGTTTAATCGAGTGCCAGTGACGCCTGACATGATTGTGAATCATGTTGCGCAAAATTCCTACGGTCCTACACCTCTTAAACTCAACACATTCTAAGGATCGAGCCATGCCATCACATGATGTTATGCCGGATTTGGAACTGTATCGACTGTTGCAGCTTGAAGACGCTGTAGCCCTTGCTGCTTGCCTGGGAAGCAGGGCTTGGTTGTTGGGTGGTGGCTAAGATACTTACGGTTGGTTAGAAGACCGAGCGAAAACAACCGAAGCGATGATTGACCCAAGCGGAATCGAATCGCTACCCGGTATTCGCGAAACTACTGGTGGAATAGAAATTGGCGCACTAAGCACTTTAACTGAACTAGCAACTAATACGCTTATTAGCGAACGCTATAGCCTATTGTCATCAGCAGCAAGTTGTGTTGCCAGTCCGCAAATTCTCAACGCTGGCATCTTGGGTGGCAACGGTGGCAACGTCAGTCAAGATGTACGTTGATGGTATTAGCGTGGTGGTTTGGATTGTTACCAGGCAGACGGCAATCTCTGCTATGCGGGCATGCCGGAAGGGATGAACAGAGAACATGCCATTTTTGCTGCGAGTCGCTGTGTCGCGGTCAATCCGTCAGATACAGCACTGGCTTTAGTGGCACTGGAAGCGAGTATGGTTTTAAGCAGTGCCCTGCGGCCAGCCTGATCAGCGTTGTATAGCTTATACTGCTTTTATAGCTAAGGCGTAGCGACTAGTTCAGTCTCTCCGCCTTCCTATTTAAGCTGTGAGCCCTATCGTTGCCAGCTAATGAAATTGTGAGCAAAGCAACAGGTCAAAATCTATCCCCCTGATATTCATGTACCACCTATACGAGGTTTTAAATGGAAGTTAACTCTCCCGAAGCAGACAAGAAACGAGATAAATCCACCAAAAAGTCAGGATTCATGGATGAGAAATTGTTCAAATCCAGAACTATCACTATTTTTGGCGAAATAGACGACAAAATTGCATGCGGCGCTGCCGAGCGACTTCTCGCATTGGCGGCTGATAGTGATGAACCGATATCCATTTATATCAGCTCTCCCGGTGGGCATGTTGAGTCAGGCGACGTTGTCTACGACATGATTAAGTTTATTAAACCCACTGTTAAAGTCATTGGCACAGGATGGGTGGCGAGTGCTGCGACCACCGTCTATCTTGCCGCCGACAAGGAAAACCGTTTCTCTCTGCCTAATACACGATTCCTGGTACACCAACCACTAGGGGGCGCCCGTGGGGATGCCACAGATATTGCGATTCAAGCAGAAGAAATTGTTAAGATGAAAGCACGCATTAATACACTGATCGCGGATGAGACCGGCCAGCCACTTGAACGGGTTGCCCAAGATACAGACAGGGACTATTGGATGAGTGCAGAAGAAGCTATTGAATACGGTATCGTGAACAAGATAGTCAAATCTTCGTCAGAAATATAATTGCGGTCTAGTTGTCAGCGACTTTTCTAAAGATCGCTTGGCGATCTTTAGAAAGCAGGCAAACCACCATGAAATCAGGGACGCAGGTGGCTGCAAATGCTACGGCAGTGTTTGCATCGATAAGTTTCGCCTGGATAATTCCTGTTACCCCTGCATATTCCACTTCCACCGTTACGATATTGCCGTCTATTTCGCCGTTTTTGTTAGTCCATTCAAACCCTAGCGATTCGATCTGAGCCACTTTCATCTCGCTATTCTCTACCACCACACCGATACTGAACAAGCTGCCATCAACGATCCAAACTCCATTCCAGTAGGGCGACAAATCTTCCTCAGCTATTGCTTTTGGATCAACAAAGTGAACAGTCAATACAAGCATTAGAGCAGCGATTAGTTTTGACGCGCTTTTTCTATACAAGGCTTAGCCCCACTCCAAATAGTTGACCGTGGTAAATGGCAATCAGTGCGTACAAACCAAGACCACCAACAATGGAAATTATATCCCAAAGCAGAGAAGGCGATTTGGAATGCACATCGGCAAGTTTGGCGAGGCTAATTATTTTGATACCAGACCAGACCGCGAAGCTGCCAAATAACAGGAAGGACGCGAGATCGCCGTTCGACCATAGGTGAGAAAGGCTCCACAACAGGACACCGAATAACATGGGATTACGAACATATTTTCGCAGATAGGACAAGGGGACGTTGCCCGCGACGAGCAAGACCAAAGCTGGAATCATTAGCATGAGACTGAGAGAGCGCCATTCGAAGATGGGCTGCCAGATCATCTGAAACGATGAGACAGATTTTCCCCAGACAATTAGACCCAGGCCGACAAGGGTGATCAGGCTGTACAACCCCTTATATGTGGCGTCAGAAGGAAGCCTGTTCTTTACAGGTTGCCGCAGGCCAAGCTCCCGCAACAGATGCGGAGCAAAGAACAATATTAATCCTGCGAGCAAAATACCCATGGCAATCCTATAGCTCAGGCTTAGTGTAGCATGGCCGCGCTCTCTGCATGCAGCCAGTTTGCCGAAAACCGGCCCATGAATTACCCCCACCAGGTTTTAGGGCCCCAACTTCTTTGATCGAGATCGAAGGAAGCTTGAGCATGTTGATTGCTTAGCTGCCCAACTAATTTTGTTTGCCAGCCATGAGCAAAATAATGAAGCAAGACAATCGGAAAGCCACTAATGCGGGAAGACTGGAGGGAAGAGAATCCGGGAAAGTAAGTCAATACGTATTAGATCACAAAGGGACAGGCAGGCCGCTCAACTTCTAGTGGATGTTGTCGGACTTGGCCAGGAACCGTTAAACCCGACGGACACTAGTCAGGGTTCGGGTAGCAGCTCGAAATAATAGCCAAATAACTCTGCGTCATCGAAGTGCTGTTCCTCAATAAATCCCGTCGCATGAGTACCCCATTGGCGCATCGCACCGACTGAAAGAATACCTGTGGGCCACAGCGTAAAACGCTCTAAGCGTTCACTGCCTGAAATCAATCCATTAGAATCAAACAGACTTCTATTGTGGCTACCGCTGGCGATATTGCGCAAGGAGTCATAGGGAGACAGAGTATAAGTCCACAGCGCCTTCTCGTCTCGAATGGCTGGTTCTTCCACTTTCTGGGAATAGGCATCGATTCCAACGAGATAATGATTGTTGCTGGTGATTGTCAAAATCACAGCACCGCTAGCCGCTGGCTTATTCAAGTTCTCCAATTCGAAGATATTGGCAGGCTCGCTTGATGAAGGTTCAGCTCTAACACGTAATCTCTCCGAAACTGGAAAGTATTTGTGGTAGCAGCCACAACTATGAATGCTGTCGTACAGTAGCACCTGTCCTTTTTCATCAAGTGTCACTCTCCAGATAATACTGTCAATTTTCCCGGAATAAAGATCTATGAAGGATTCTGGCTTGCGTTCTGAGAACCAGAATACATAGTTCAGCTGTAACAGGTTTTTATCGGCAAACCGGGTCATAGAAGCTAAGGTGTAAAGGCGTGGAGTACTGGTGTCTATAGTCAGTTGTTGTCGTTGCCAAATTGGAGAGCCAATTTTGTCATTGCTCCCGTTAGACTCTATATTTAATTGAGGCGCATATTGCACAAAGAGTGAATTAATCTGTTCTGCCTTCAGAAGCGGCAGTTCCAGTGCATTACGCTGATAAGCTCTTTGCATCCAGGTGGAAATTTCTTTCTCGCTTAAGCCTTCGAATCCGATGCCGGTTTCCATCTGGTAGACATTGGCCTGCCGAAAATATTCTTCTTCTTCCATCCAGGTTTGTTCATCTTCATGCAGCGTGAGAATTCGTAGTTTAAGAAATGGTCTCAGCAAAGCTAATACAGCGAAGTATTGCCTGCTGTGGATGTAACTATCGGGAAACCGCTGCTGGCGTACATCTGACAATAAGACCTGTCTTAATTCGTCGAATTGGGATTCAGTGGCAAAACTGGTGGAGCAGTCAGTCAACTGCTTCATGTCTGCGTCGTTCCATGGGGAATCAAGATTTTTGTTTTCCGAACTACGACTAGAGGCAGCCAATTCAGAAGCCAAGCTCGTCCATTCCCGAATCTCGGCAGATGTCTTTGCCTCTGCCGCGAGACTGAACAAAAACCGATTGCTGTGTAGCAAGGGAAACCATGACAGAGCAGGGGCGCCAGCATTGACGACATCAGCCTTAACGACATCGCGACGAAACGCGTGGATGGCTTCGCTGCAGCTGACATCGAACCGAGTTGATAAGGACTCGATTTGATACGAATCATTGCGCCCGGGAATGCTTTGACAGGCACTGAAAGTGCTTAGCGCTAAAACGGAAACAATGAGCAGATGGAAGTTTGTTAATGGCACAATATTGAAGACCGAAAAGAAGCCTCCCAGTTCACCGAATAAGAGGCCAACAGGCGAGCGCAAACAGCGCGCTCGCTGCCGTATTGTTTAAACCTGTGCTATTGGTGTTGAGCGAGAAAAATCGTGATTCTTAATCGGCAATTCCCGTACCCGCTGACCAGTCAGAATGTAAAGGCCGTTGCTTACTGCGGCTGCGATGGGTGGAGTAGAAGGCTCGCCTAAGCCGCCAAGTGCTTCACCAGACTCGACAATGTGGACATCGATTTCTGGCGAAGTGATCATGCGTATCATTTCATAATCCGGGAAATTATTCTGCACTACTCGGCCATTCTCTATGGTGATTTCGCCGTACAGAGCGGCGGTTAAGCCATAGATTATCCCACTTTCTACCTGGGCTTCAATAGTGTCTGGATTTACTGCCCAGCCACAGTCGATTGCACAGGTGACCTTGTGAACAATGGGTACATTGTCATCACCAAGCGATACCTCCGCCACCTCCGCCACGATGCTGGCAAAACTTTCCTGTACGGCAATACCCAGTGCGTGGCCTTCTGGAAGATATTGCCCGTAGCCAGCCGCCTCAGCCGCGACTTCCAGCACCTTGCGGTGGCGTGGGTGCTCGGCTAGCAATTCCATTCGGAACTGGAAGGGGTTTTTGCCAGACCTGTGGGCGACCTCATCCACAAAGGACTCCGTAAAAAACGTCTGTTGCGAATGATCAACGCTTCTCCATGCTGCAATTGGCACATGGGTATCACCGTCTACTACCCGTATCGACTGATTGGCGATAGCGTAAGGGATGTGCGATGCGCCTGGAGTTTGGATTGGTCCGGTAAAGCGATTATGCCAAGCCTGCACATTGCCAGCGGAATCGAAAGCCGCTTTAAAATTACTGGCTACGGCAGGACGATAATAATCTTGCTGCATGTCATCTTCGCGGCTTAATACTGTCTTAACCGGTACGTCGAACTCTTTGGCGATCAACGTCGCGTGATCGATAACATTCCAGTTAAACGGAAGTCGTCGACCAAAGCCGCCGCCCAAATAACTATGGTGGAAAATGGTATCGTCCATTGAAACACCGGCTATGGAGGCAACCCGTCCCTTAATGCCGAGCGCATCTTGAGTGCTGGTCCACAGTTCTACGATGCCATCATGGATATGAACTGTGCAGTTCATGGGTTCCATAGCCGCGTGAGCCAGGTAAGGAACTTTGTAGTTTGCTTCGATAACATCGGCCGCAGCATCCAACGCACTTTCCGCATCACCTAGCTCGAAATCTTTGCTGCTCTTGTCTTCAACCAGGCTTCTTTCAAAACCTGCGAATAGGTCAGCGCTTGAGGTCGCATCGGCTTCTGAGGCTTCGAATTCAGATTTGACCAGTTTAAGCGCTTCTTTAGCACGCCAATAACTGTCTGCAACTACCGCCACTGAGTCCTCTAACTCAACGATTCGCTTCACACCACGACGACTCAATACATCTCCGGCATCAACCGACACTAACTTGGTGCCGAATACTGGTGCGAGACGAATAGCCGCATACAACATATCTTCGCTATGGGCATCTATGCCGTAGTTCGCTGAGCCATCAACCTTGGCTGGTATATCAACACGGGCAATCGCTTTTCCCATAATAGTAAATTGAGAGGGGTCTTTAAGGCTCACATTTCCTGGTGGCTCTAATAGCGCTGCGTCGGCAGCGAGTTCACCATAACTCAAAGAACGGCCACTGGCATCATGATGAACATAACTTAACCGTGTGCTGCATTCATCACTGGTCACGCCCCATCGTGTTGCGGCAGACTGCACCAACATTTGTCTGGCAGCAGCACCAGCCGTTCGCATAGATGCTTCGCCAGTGAAACGCACGGAGGAGCTTCCTCCGGTAGTTTGCAGGTTCATCAACTCGGCTACAGTAACGGCACTGACATTGATCAACCCGGTCAGAAAACCGGGCACACCAAGTTCACCGGCGAAACCTTTAACCAATTCACCATTGGCAAACAAATCGATAGCTGGCGCTTGCTCAACCTTCACTTGTTCCCAGTTTGCATCCAGCTCGTCCGCCGCCATCATAGGAAGTGATGTGTGCACACCTTGACCCATTTCGGAATGTGGAACATACACAGTGACTTCATTGTCAGGTTCGATCATTAGGAACGAGGTCACATAGTGCTGGTTTTGTTTAGCCAGTTCGGCATTTGCTCTTCTGTGCTTACTGGGCTTCAGCGTCGAATAAGCAATTAGTACACCGCCACCCACCAGGGCTGAACTTAGTAGAAAACGTCTTCTGTTTATTTTCATCTTCAGTCTCCTTTAAGCCGTCGCCAGCGAACGGATGGCCTTGCGTACTCGTGGATACGAGCCGCAGCGGCAAATATTGGTGACACTGCTATCTATTTCAGCGTCGCTGGGGTTCGGATTGGAGGCAAGCAGTGACGCGGCAGCCATAATCATCCCGGATTGACAGTAACCACATTGGGGTACCTGATGATCTATCCATGCCTGTTGTACTGTCGACAAACCTGGAGTAGAGGGGTTAGCCCCAGAGGTCACACTGGTCAGGCCTTCTATGGTTGTAATGTCCTGCCCTTCCACGGCACTCACCGCTGTGACACAGCTGCGCACCGCGCTGCCGTTTACATGCACCGTACAGGCACCGCAAGAGGCAATACCGCAACCAAATTTGGTGCCAGTCATTCCTAGTTCATCTCGAATTACCCAAAGCAGCGGCATATCTGGCTCAATATCCAGGCTTTGCTGCACGCCGTTAACTTTAAAATTTGCCATCTCTCACCCTCCGCAGGAATGTATGTTTAATTGCTGTGTAAAACGCGATGTCACAAGTATAGCATCGCGACCAGGATGCCGACACGAATCTGCCTCGCCTGGCTAATAGCTCGGGCATAATTGGGTTATAGTTAGCTGTTACTGGCTGATTTTAGGTGAATTTAAACTAATAGTAATGAACGAAGACAACAGAATTATCGAGTTTGACTACAGCGCACTGAATACTGTTATTACAGGTAAATCCGTCGCCGAGGCCCCGGTGCAGCAGGCTACCAAATTGGGCTCACAAAGCGTTTTCTTGTTGGCATCAAATAGTCTCACCAACGCCAGCGGGCAATTCGCAGAACTAACAGAAGCATTGGGAGACCGCTGTAGTGGCTTGTTCCATCACATCGCTGCACACAGCACGGCCAGATGTGATGAAAGCCTTGCAGGCGGCACGAGCCGCTAAGGCGGACTTACTTGTGGCACTTGGTGGTGGTTCTATCATCGATGCCTGCAAGGTGGTGCAGTTGGCAATTGATCAAGACATAGAGGCGGAATCAAAGTTAATTGAGTATGCGCAGTTCAGCGATGGAACCAGAGGGCCCAAATCAGGGGATCTCCGTTTGTTTTCTGGCCAATCAAGAATTCGTCAGATAGCGGTGCCTACGACTTTGTCTGGTGCCGAATTTAGCAACAACGCTGCTGTGTTGAATACGGAAATATCAGCGAAGGAAGGCTACCGTGGCGTGGATCTATGCCCCCAGACAATTATTTATGACCCTGTGCTTAGTTTGCACACGCCGGAATGGCTGTGGTTATCGACAGCAATTCGTTCGTTGGATCACGCAGTTGAAGGCTACTGTTCGGCAGATTCCCACGCTTTTCTGGACGGTCATTTCCTTCATGCCATGCGTTTATTTGCAACACACTTGCCGGAATGCAAACGAAAATCGGCAAACCTTGCTGCGCGTAGCCTGAGTCAGCAAGCAGTGTGGCTGGCTTGCTGTGGCCTTGGTACGGTCTCCCATGGTGCTAGTCACGGCGTAGGTTATATTCTTGGTAGTCTTTGCGGCGTGCCCCACGGCTACACTTCATGTGTCATGCTACCAGCGGTTCTTGAATGGAACGCAAAAGAACAGGCCGATCGTCAACAGGCTATTACGGATGCTTTGGGCGCTACCGCTAATAGTGCATCCGAGGCAGTAAAATCTTTGGTTGCCGGTTTAGGCCTGCCTGTATCGCTGCGAGATGTAGGTGTGGAAGAAGATCAGCTTGCGGTTATCGCCGACAGGGCATTCAGGCATCCGGTCGTCAAAAACAATCCACGAAAAATAGACAATAGCCAACAACTAATGGAAATTTTGCACTTGGCCTGGTAGCCCTGCAAAAAATGCGATGAAAACAAAATACTCCATGAATCGTTTGCGAAGAATTGAGGTTCAACTATTTCTACTATTGGTATGTTCGTTAAGCCCTCTTTCACTAGCCGCTGCACAAGAGCCAACGGCTGGAGAAGAATTTCGCTTTGTTCGATTCATAGATGGAGACGAGCAATGGCAGGGGGAGTTGCAAACTGCCATTGTAAGTTTCAAGAACAGCAAAGGGGTTCAGTTAAATCTGGTAGCTGCGATTCACCTGGGAGAAACTGCCTACTATGAAGGGTTAAATGATTATTTTCTATCACAAGATGTGGTCTTGTATGAATTGGTTGCCGAGGCGAATCAAATACCCGTTCGGGACAACCGAAATAACAGTCCCTCGGTAATTGGTTTTATTCAACAAGTATTAGCAAATTTTCTCGACATTGGTTTTCAACTAAATGAGATTAATTATTCAGTAGACAATTTTTTACATGCAGATCTTACGCCCTCGCAGCTAACAGCACTGATGGCAAGTAACAACGAAAATTTCTTTACCATGTTTCTTAATTTAGCCCTTGCTCAAATGGCATACAAACAGACAACATCTAACAGTAATTCTTTGTCTTCATTCAACATGCTCTCGTTATTAAGTGCCTTGAATGCGGACAACCAGAATAACGTCTTTAAGTACTTATTCGCCCGAGAACTAGGCAGGAGCGGTGGTGTGATTGTCGGTGCGGAATTAGAGCAGCAACTGACAATGTTAGGAGATCGTAACGATGCGGCACTGAGAGTGTTGCGCGAAGCGCTGCGGAACGAAGAATATCAGCAGATCAGCATATTCTATGGTGCTGCCCATATGCCGGGCATAGAACGTGAGATTAGCAGTAGTATGGGTTTCAACAGGACAAACAGTCAGTGGCAGTCGGCCTGGGTGATCCCTTAAGCAATTGAAACTACTCGTTTTATCTCGTTTGAGAAATATCTCAGGTTTTCGGTTGACTAAGAGCGGATTAACCGGACAATAGGCTCACCGTGTCGCAATCGAGGCGTCTTCTTATATAACTGTGTGAGTTTAAAAGAAGATGGGGGCAAGAGCTGCACAGCAGTGACGGACGGTAACCCCAGGTTTCCGTTGTAAAACACATAGCGTTAGATCATTTAAATAGGTGGATTTATCATGAAAAAACTATTAGGCGGGTTGCTGGTTTTGTCCCTTTCGGTTCTAGTTGGGTGTGCAGCCGGTGGGCCTCCTCCTGCATCTGGCGTATGGGGTATTGAACTAAATTCCCCATTAGGTGTACTTCCCGCCACGCTGACTCTTAATCCAGATGGCAGTGGAGAAATGGCTTCAGATGTTTTGAACGCGCCTCTTAGCGGGATTACCTATGAAGGTAGCGCCGCAGCTTTTACTGCTGAGATTGAAGTGCAGGGCCAGCAAATTGTGCTGGAGTTCACTGGAACCGCTGAAGGTGATGCCTTGGTTGGTGAATTTGGCAGTGATTTCGGCGCCATGGAAGTCACTGGCACACGTCAATAAGCTTTAAGGCGAATTGGCGGCAAAGGGCCGCTGTGTGGTTCTTTTTTTGCGTGTCATTTGATAGCTAGATAATGCTAAATAGTAACTGTTCGGTTACTCGCTGTAAGTTCTGTTGAGCATTCGGGCTGTTAGGATGCACAGCGATAAGATCCTCAAAAGCCTGCTTGGCTTTACCGAGTTCCTTGCGTTGAATATACACCATTCCTAATCCAGATAAGGCTCCAAAGTGTCTAGGCTCCAGAGCTAAAGTCTGTTCAATATCCGTAATCGATGCATCCAGATTTCCTAGCACATAATGTAGTGTTGCGCGCTTGTTCCATCCTTCGGCGTAATCAGGAAAGCTTTCGATTAATCGATTAAAAACCACCATCGCTTCGGCGTAACGCTGTGAATTCATTCGCTGCGTGCCAACTAACATGAGTTGTTCAACATCTGCATTGGCATGTTGCAACCAAATCTCCCAAATCTGATTCTCTGTCACTGCTATCGTACGAGTATCTGTGGTTTGTTGCAGAGTTAAAAACAAGGCGCTCAAGCGCACATCTGTTTGATCGGCTAGTGCGAAGCAGGGCATCGCAGAAAGGCAAGCAAGAAGCATCAGGCGCAAAATGCCCTCTCTCATAGTCTGAAGCTATTCTTAAGCAGAAAAGTTCGTCCAGTATAGCACTCTCAACTGACTATTGGCCAAGTCGTGGTGGCTTTCAAGTTTCTGGAGGGAAACTTGCTAGAAATGGTCGGCAGTGGCTTTTAGCCAATCATCGCGGTAGGAATCGGGGATGTTCTCACTATGCAACTGATTTTCAATTAGAGATTCGTAAATCTCCTCAAAATTCAGTGCTCTTCCCTCGAAACGGCAAAATAGATCAGCGGGTGTGAGGTCTCCGGGATTACTAGCGCCTATGGCGCCGCAAAGGTCGAGAAAGGCTTCTACTGTAGCCCGATGAAAATTTTCAACGCGCTTGGATTTTTCCTCAACATTGATTGCTCTGGCGCGAGAAGCATTTTGTGTCGCAATACCCGTAGGGCAGTGATTGGTGTTACAGGCCTTAGCTTGTACGCAGCCTAGCGCAATCATCATGGATCGAGCGGCGTTGACGGTGTCCGCGCCGACAATAATCTTCTCTAACATATCGAAACCTGACGCCGTTTGACCCGCGCTGATCAACCGAATGCGATCCCGTAAACCGGCACCTGTCAGTACCTGGTTTATATAGTAGGTAGCTTCTACGCAAGCTGTGCCTAAGCGATTGGAGAATTCTACAGGCGCAGCTCCCGTGCCACCCTCGGAACCATCAATGGTAATAAAGTCCGGTAGAATCTCGGTTTCTAGCATGGCTTTTACAATCGCTAGAAATTCAACCTTCTTGCCAAGGCAAAACTTAAATCCAATCGGTTTGCCCGCGCTTAGATTGCGCAATCGCCGAACAAATTGCAGTAGACCTATAGGTGAATCAAACTCGGGATGGGTAGCAGGAGAGTTTACGGTTTTTCCAACTTCGACCAAACGTATTTCTGCAATTTCTTTGGTGACTTTAGTGCCCGGCAATACACCACCATGGGAAGGTTTGGCGCCTTGCGATAGCTTAATCTCAATCATCTTTACAACGTCGTTAGCTGCGCGTTTTGCAAAGGCGTTATCGTTGAAAGAACCGTCCGTATTTCTGCAACCAAAGTAGGCAGTACCAATTTGCCAGATAATATCACCTCCATATTGCAGATGGTATTTGCTCATGCCCCCTTCGCCAGTATTGTGAGCAAAGTTTCCCATGGCAGCCCCCTTGTTTAGCGCTGCTATCGCAGTAGAGCTGAGAGCACCAAAGCTCATTGCAGAAATATTTAGCCGGGAAGCACTATAAGGTTGGCGGCAGTCTGACCCGCCAAAAGTTACTCGAATATTTTCTTCGGCTACTTCATTTACTGCAAGGGAGTGCGCAAGACTTCTGTAGCCTTCTGCCAAAATATCCTGTTCAGTACCAAAAGGTAAGGTGTCGTTCGCTCCTTTCGCGCGTCTGTAAATCAGATTCCTGCGTTCACGGGAAAAAGGCTTTTCTTCGACATTGTTGGCGATGAAATACTGTTGAATTTCGGGTCGGATGAACTCAAGTGCGTAGCGAATATTGGCGAGTACGGGGTAGTTGCGTCGCAGGTTGCTGATGCCGAAAGACATCTCGTAACCGCCTACTACAGTCCAACCCAAAAAGATCAGAAATGTGTTCAGGTGAATGGGGGAGTTGCTTAGGTCATCATAGGCCAGCGAGCCACCGGTGCTGTTCAGTAGCCAGAAAAAGCTGATCGGCATGATGAGCAGGGCGATAATCCAGTAGAGCCTCACCACAGGAGTCATAAGCAAACCTCATTGAGTCATCGTCAGCCTTGCCTTTACAGCACATCGACAGAGTCGAATTGGGGCTTCATGTTGCGAACCCTCAAATAATATACAGTCCAGACACATTTCGATTCTAGAAATTAAGCACGAGAGTTACAGCGGTTTCAGTGTCCGTCTTCTCTCTGTTTATGGGCACGTCAGTTTGGTATTTTACCTTAACTGAAAATTTCAGTGAAAGATTGTCGAGGATATCGGTCTGAATGGCGCTTTCTGAACGGTATATGCTGCTATTGCTGCCAGATTCAATACTGAAATCCTGAAGAAAGCTGGCTGTTTCGGAGAGATTCCATTCATAGTTAGCTGCAAAACGTGCTATGGCTTCATTCTCTGTTTCAGTCTCAGTTTCCGAACGGCGCACACCAACACCGAGGTTCAAAGCCAAAGCCATATTGTCTCGACCCTGGAGCAAGTTGCGACCATAACTGACGGTAAAATCAGACTGGTTTTCGAAGCCACTGAAGCGGTCATCTTCATACGCTAAGCGTGTTTTGATGAAACTGTCGGCGCTGAAGCTGTAATCAGCGCTGACCACATGGTAGAGACGTTGTGCCGCGAGTACGTCCGCCGCTGAAGAGCGAAAGCCGTCGCTGGAAAACCTGTAATCCCAATTGCCCTGGTTCCAGTCCACGGTCACCTTATATTTCACGTTTTCATCTTCGGTATTACCCGAGGTGAAGGTAGCACCCAATTCCAGTTGAGTCGTGACACTTTTCTCATCTTGAGCGAAGGCGGCCGCACTACACACAGCCAATAAACCGCATATTCCACTAGCTACTACATTTCTCATTTTTGTATCCCCTGCTATATCCCCAGCTACGGAAGGCGCAGTATTTTACAGACAGCATTTGCAAATAGCTAACTACTACTGCCAGCTCACATAACCGGGGGACAAGCCCAGGCAAGCGAGCCCGACTTTACTGGAGTTGGTTCGGTTTATGGGGTATAAGGCAGCAGTACGCTTGCGGTTAAAGCTTCTATCAATGTTAGTCCAGTCCAAGATTCCAGCCTCATGACCTATCGATGAAAACCCTGTATCTGCTTCGTCATGCTAAATCCAGTTGGGACGATCCCGATTTGAGAGACTTCGAGCGGCCCCTGGCAGAGCGTGGCATCAACGACGTACCAGTAATGGCAAAGCGCTTTCAGGAACGAGGCAGAGAAGTTGCCTGTATGATCTGTAGTCCCGCAGTACGGACCAAGACGACAGCGAAAATGCTTGCCAGCTTAGTTGGTTTTCCAACAGATGAGATTGGCAGCAATCCGGAGTTGTACTTCGCCGGTTCCAGCATGTTTCTGAAAGCAGCGAGTTTGCTGGATGATGACTACGACTCCGCCATGCTGGTCGGGCATAACCCTGCGATTACCGAATTTGTGAATCAGATGATCAATGGCAATATTGACAATATTCCTACCTGTGGTTTGGTAGAGCTTTGCCTTCCTGTTAATAACTGGAGCGACACAGAATTTGGTACGGCCGAGCTCATTGATTTCAACTATCCAAAAAAAATGCAAGATGAGAGTTAATCTCATGGAGACCGCCGTGAATTTCACGCAGAGTAGGCCAATGAGCCTGCTGTTTACCTTGTTGATATTACTATTACAGAGTTGCGATACAGAGGTATTACCATCAGCGCTTGAAACCTCTGCCGCGCCAGACCTCACTGCCAATAGATGGTATAGCCAGGTTCAGGTTGATCGCGGCGCCCAGATTTTTGCAGCGAATTGTGCGCTCTGTCATGGGCAAAAGGCCGAGGGGACGGTCGCCGATTGGCGCGCAAGGCTCGACGATGGCTCTTTCCCGCCACCGCCTCTGAACGGCTCGGCTCATACATGGCATCATCCGCTGGAAATTTTATTAAGAGTGATCGATTACGGCGGCGAAGCACTGGGCGGTGAGATGCCGGCGTTCGATGATGTACTCGAGCAGCCCGACAAATTGGCTGCGGTAGCCTATTTCCAGAACTTCTGGACCGATGAAATTTACCAACAATGGATGCAAATGAGTGGGAACAATTAAACCGGTATTGGCGACAGCGATGCTGCTCATAACTGCTTGTGTTGCGGCGCAGCCTAATGTTCCAGATACCTGGCAATCGCCACTTTATGTCGATCATTCTCTAGTGGGTACCATCTGGGACAGTAGTCGCGGTCGCTTCATCGATGTTGATGAGCTGCTGCTGCAATTAGAAAGTGCCAGTTATCTTCTTTTGGGAGAAAAACACGATAATCCTGATCATCATGCTTTGCAATTTTTTGTTCTCGAACATTTCCTTGCACGACAGCTCATAGCTACTGTTTCTTTTGAGATGATGAACAGCGAACAGCAACCGCTTCTTGATAGTTTCGATTTGCATCAATTTGATAGCCTTGATGAGATCAACGAGTATCTTCTGTGGGATAACGAGGGTTGGGACTGGGATTATTATGGCCCATTGATACGTTCAACACTGTTGGCAGGGGTCAGTATTTCGGCGGCAAATATCAGTGATGAAACGATTATGCAGGTTTACGGCGAACCAACAACTCTGGAAATTGTAGATATCCTCAGTGAACAGACAATGCTGGCCCTGAAGAAAGATATCGACGAAAGTCACTGTGGGCTTCTGCCGGAATCTCAGTTTCCAGCCATGGTAAGAGTGCAACAGGCGCGCGATTATGCGATGGCTGAGAGTTTTTCTACGGAGACCTTATCCAATATACAGGTTTTGATCGCCGGTAATTATCATGTGCGTCATGACCTTGGAGTACCTAATTACTTGCTGTATAGACAACCGGGCTTGCAAAAAGGACAGATCGCCTCAGTAGCTTTTATGGAAGTTGATCAGGCTACGGATGACCCTTCAGAGTATTTACAACAATTTGCTAATGTTAAGGCCTACGATTTTATCTGGTTTACGCCAGCAATCAGTGACGAAGACTATTGTGCGTCGTTGCAGCAACAGTAGATCGAGGCACAGCGCTTGAATATTAGCGGGAATCCAGACACACTAAGCGTTCAGCAATACTGCTATTTTAGCTTGTAGAAGTAACCGTTTTTATGCCGCTGATTGTCAAATCACTCAAACTTCTTCACTGGCTTTCTAAATTTTTTTGCCTGAGTTTAGTTGCGATGGCGGCGTTTGCAGCTGATGATGATTTCACCAGGCCTGGCTATGACGAGGCGGGTGAGTTCAATTTTGTGAGAGTGCAGTTTGATACGTATTACGGTGGAGGTTTTGGTTACGACCCCTGGTCCATAGATTTCCCTGATGCCGATATCAACTTTCTTCGTGGAGTATCCAGGCTCACCAATATTCGTGTAATGAGCGAGCCTATCGTTCTACGCTTCGACGATGAGAAAATATTCGACTATCCCTTCCTGTACATGTTGGAAGTTGGCCAAGGCGGAGGGTTGACCTTAAGTTCTTCAGAGACAGAGAACATGCGCGAATATTTGCTACGTGGTGGTTTTCTGTTGATCGATGATTTTTGGGGTCAGCGGCAGTGGGACAATTTTTATGCGGCTTTCGGCCAGGTTTTCCCAGATCGTGACATCATCGAACTAGGATCAGAGCATGAAATATTTCATGTGTACTACGATATCGATGGACCGCAAATGATTCCAGCGTTGTTCCGCAACGACGACTACGGTGAGCAGGGAATTGACTACGCCAGCAACCACGCCATCCTCGATGATGAGGGGCGGGTGATGGTGTTAATCAATTGGAACTCCGACATGGGAGACGGTTGGGAACATACTTACCATCCCGCGTACCCCACGCGCTATGCGAATTCTGCCTATCGTCTTGGGATTAACTATTTAGTGTATTCTATGACCCATTAACTAGCCCTCGCATTAGCGCGAAAGTCGAACGACGGCAAGAAGCAGCGGCACAGAAATGGTAGTTTCAGGAGCCTTGATCATCCTGGATGGAAGTTCACTGACCTCACTGCAACTCAAATAGAACTGGAAGCCAATGCTGTTGAATTCCCCTTGAATCCACCCAGGTTTCACTATCCGCGTCGCGTTCGGGGGAAGGTTCAGATGGTGTGAGAATCGAACTGGTTGAGCTCTAATGGATGCCAAACTCTTACAGAGAGACCGCAGTTAGCAGACTTAGTAAGGAAGTTGTGCCAGGTAATTACTGAAGCGTGTAAAAAATTTCACGCCTATCTGTCCATAGGGTTCGTTTTATCTGGCGCTATGCTTAAGTTCTTCAGGTGCTTTTTCAGCTGTGACGTACTTAGCCTGTCTTCTTTGAATAGCCCCACTAGCCCGGCATGACAAATATAGTCGGGACTTATTTCAAAATACTGCCGTAGTTCTGTTCGCGATTCACTTAGACCATAGCCATCAGTTCCTAAGGCGGTGAAACATTTCGGCATCCAGGGCGCAATACTGTTTGCCAGAACTTTCATGTAATCACTAACAGCTACATAGCTACCTCTGGTGTTTCCAAACAATTGTTGAACGTAAGGAATTTCTGCTTTATCGAAAGGGTGTAACCGATTTTGGCGATCACATTCTTCTGCCTGCCGCAGTAACTCGTTATAGCTGGTAATGCTCCAGACAGAGACGTTGAAACCCATACCCTCCAACCTGTCTTTCGCCGACAACACCTGCTGCATGATGGAGCCGCTACCTAACAAGTGAATCTCGCTGTCTTTTGCTGTTTTCGTGCTGTGCAACAGATAGCCACCCGCAGCAATCGATTCTTGTACATTCTTCGTTTTTGGCAGAGGTGGCATCAAATAGTTTTCATTATAGGCTGTAATATAATAAAAAATATTCTCCTGTTTTTCGTACATGCGTCGAATTCCTTCACGCACTATCACTACTAATTCATAAGCGAACGCAGGATCATAACTTTTTAGATTAGGGTAAGTATTGGCAATAATTTGCGAATGCCCATCTTGATGCTGAATGCCTTCCCCATTGAGGGTGGTTCGCCCAGCAGTACCACCAATCAAAAAGCCGCGACACAACATATCGCCACAGGTCCAGATCATGTCGCCCACACGTTGAAAGCCGAAGATGGAATAGAAAAAGTAAAACGGAATCATCGGTAATCCATGAATGGAGTAAGCCGTGCCCGCCGCTAGAAAAGAGGCGAGCGCCCCTGTTTCGCAAATACCTTCCTGTAATATTTGTCCATCTTCTGCCTCTCTATAGGCTAGCAGCGTCTCAGCGTCTACAGGTGTGTAGCGTTGCCCTTGCAGCGAAAAGATACCCGCAATTTTAAAAAGAGCTTCCAGGCCGAAGGTGCGCGCTTCGTCTGGAACAATAGGAACGATGTACTTATTCAGTGATTTGTCGCGTAGCAGCACCGAGAGAGTTCTGACCAAAGACATGGTTGTAGATTGCGGCCGACTGCCTGAACCATCGACTAGCGCACTGAAGGATTCCATAGGTGGTGGCGAGAGTCTGTTGCAATTGTTTTCGCGTATCGGAATAGGACCGCCCAGTCCTTTACGTCGCGACTTGAGGTAATTTAGTTCCGGGCTATTATCGGCAGGTTTATAAAACTCCGCGCGCTTGACAGCATCATCGTCCAGAGGAATACCGAAATTACGCGCTATTTGTAGTCGTTGCTCACCGTCCAGGTTTTTCTTTTGATGAACTGTATTGCTGCCCTCGGCGCCTAAAATTCCGTCGCCTTTAACAGTCTTTACCAGAACAACGGTAGGCTTGTCTGCACATTTTACAGCGGCATCAAAAGCGGCGTAAATCTTCTTTACATCTTGTCCTCCACGTTTGATTTGTTTTACTTCGTCGTCGTTCAAGGAGTTCATCATGGCTTCCAATTCCGGGTTGCCATCCACCCAGTGTTCGCGTTGGCGCTCTCCAGGAAGAACCGAGTAGCGTTGATAATCTCCGTCCAGGCATTCTTCCATGCGTCCACGCAAACGGCCCTGGTGATCCTCATCGAGGAGCTTGTCCCAGCCGGAGCCCCAGATGACTTTAATGATATTCCAGCCAGAGCCTTTAAATGAAGCTTCTAGCTCCTGAATTATTTTTCCATTGCCTCTAACCGGGCCATCCAGTCGTTGCAGATTACAGTTGACCACGAGGATGAGATTGTCCAGTTTCTCTCTGGCGGCGATATTGATTGTTCCTAGCACTTCTGGCTCGTCGGTTTCGCCGTCGCCAATAAAACACCACACTTTGCCGCCAAGTTTTGGCTTGAGTCCTCGGTTCTCCAAATATTTGGCAAAGCGGGCTTGATAGATAGCGGTAGGAGTGGACAAGCCCATTGAAGCATTGGCTACCTGCCAATAGTCGGGCATAGACCTTGGATGCGGATAGGAAGTTAGTCCTTCGTGATCTTGTAACTCACGACGATAGTTCCGTAGATGTTTGAAGTCCAATGAGCCTTCCAGCCAGGAACGTGCATACACCCCAGGGGAGGTGTGGGGCTGGGGAATTATCAGGTCGCCCCCATAATTTTCGGAGCGTTTGCGGAAAAAGTGATTGAAACCCACTTCCATCATGGTGGCGGCAGATGCATAAGTAGCGATATGACCCCCGACTCCAGACCCCGAGTCTTGTCCTTGCAAAACCATCGCCATGGCATTCCAACGCAGAATATTCTCTATGGAGTGTTCCAGTTCTATATCCCCCGGATAGTCTGGTTCGAGCTGGGTGGGAATTGTATTCAAATAAGGTGAGTTGATGGTTCCTTCAGACAATGGAATACGGTGCTTGTTTCTCCAGTTATTCAAATCTTCCAGTAGGGCTTGAACACCCTGTTCGCCATAGCATTCATGAATATTTTCCAATGCTTCCAGCCATTCTGAAATATCCGATTCGATGCCGTTGTTGCTGCTGTCTTGCTGTTCTGATTTATTGCTCATGCTTGCACAATGATACAGTTCGAGCCGCCATAAGGCTCGGCCAAACACAGCTATTCGAGTGTGCGATGGAATTTTGCAGTGAAGAAAGGCATCGCCTCGGCGCAGCTGTTCTAACTGTTATCCATAATAGGAGTAAACCTGCTGTGCATCAGCAAATCAATAAAATCTGTTTATCTTTTCGGCGTTGTAACGGAAAACCGGTGCAAGCCAGCACTACTCGGAGGCGAGGTTCTCCCGTATCTGCTGGCGTTGCTCTGCCAGGTAGCCGAGTATTAACTCAGCGTCGTGTGCTGCACAGCCCTCACTGTTTTCGAAGATATGATTCGCGGTAAGCTGCTGAATCATGTTTCCCTTGGCGGTTGCTGCCTTAAAGTTCGCAATCTGCGTCGGTGGTAGGCCCTGGCTTTGATAGAAATTGATCAAAAGATGCATTTCTCCCGAGCTGAGGTTTTCCAACAAAATTTGTGCAATCCCCGCTTCGAACTTATGCCAGGAAAAAGCTTGTTCATAACAGGCTGCTATTTCCAGTTTTATCCATTGTGGCAGGTCTACGTCGACAGACATGGCGACAATGCTGCTATAAGTTCGAATGATATTGCGGGTTTGCTGCTGCGCCATCGCTTTAAATTGATGTTCAACATTGCTGGCACGCAGCAGCCTGTTGGCGTCGCGTAGCTCATCGGCGCCAGCGAGAGTGATAAAAAATAGAATGCCAAATAGATTTAGACGGCTAATTTTCATTGACGATTTCGAACACCACTGTAATGGACGTGTGGTATTCTACTTCATCGAATGTCGGTGTAACAGCGGGTGCTGGCGTGGCAGTATTAGTGGCGTCTCGAGAACTCAAGTCCATGGACATTATTTCTTGTGTCACAGCTGCGTTGGCCATGAAACGCGGCGATTGACGGATTCCACCGTAGAAAAAATTGACCGCTTTTAGCTGTAAACCCAGGCTATTTTCGTAGTAAGCCTTCTGTTCCATCACATCCTGCAAGGCGAACTCTCTTACCTGAATTTCAAAGGAGTCTTTTTCACTGTGTTCAAATTCTGTGTGTTCGAACTCGACTTCCTCGTGTTCGTCGGCTGCTGCGGCAAGTAGTTGCAAATGTTCCTCGCTACTTACAGAAATTTCCATTCGTGCCGAGACCTCAAAGCTATTGGGATTGCGACCGAAGAGTCCAAACTGGGGTGAGTTGGAGAATCTGGAATTATTGATGTCCTGTTGAGGAATACCAGCAGCGGTAAATTGTGCCATCAGTGCGAGACGCAGTTCCTGATTGACTTGCATTGCTTCACTGAGGTCGCGTTCCTCCGTAGTGACTAGAAGACTTATGTTAGCTTCGTCCTTGTAGGCCGTTAGCTCTCCTTCGCCGCTAATGGTTACCGTATTGGGCCGTGGGTGCAGGAACTCTCGTAGTTCGTCTGGTGTCCCGGAGAGCTGGGCTTGTGCCATGCTCGACTGGCTAAAACCTGTTAGTGAAACTGACGTAGCAACAACTAAAGAAAGGGATAAAAGCTCATTCATGATAATGTCCTGGTAATGAAGATCGACTCAATTCTGCTATAGGTAGTATGCCTTGTAAAAAAATCCTGCGCTTCTATTCAAGTCGTAACGAATGTGGCGAAAGTTCTAATTCTGTCTTCTTGGTTCCAATAAGTAATTGACTGTGTTCACGGAATCATAGTCCAATGACAATATGCTGACAGAGATCGCCTCAGGCTGAAAGTTTCTTCCAGAAATTCACTAAGAATCGGGGCCGATCCAAGCCTGAACCAGGAGGAAGATTCGGTGCATTCTCCCAAGCGTATGCTATTTCTTGACCTTGTGTTGTCCTTGTTTCGACTCAATGGTTTGTTAATAGCGGAAGGGGACACCATGACCGAGGCGCTGGGGTTGACCAGTGCCCGTTGGAAGGTAATTGGTGTGATTGCCTTATCCAATGCAGGTCTAACGGTGCCGGGTATAGCCAGAGTTCTTGGGCAATCCAGACAAGCGGTTCAACGCATTACCGATGTCATGGTCAACGACGGCTTGCTGTCTTACCAATCCAACCCTAAGCACAAGCGCTCAGTTTTGGTGGTGCTGACAAAAGATGGCAAAACAGCCTATCACGCCTTGCGAGAAGTCCAAGACCCTTGGGCGATTGAGAACACTGAAGACATAGCTATCGAAGAGCTGGACGCAGGCCTGCGTTTGATGCACAAACTTATCCAGAAATTCGATAAGTAATCATGAGAGATCTCCTCACAAGACTTCCTCGAAATCTGTATACCGCCGAGCAGGTACGTCTTCTCGATCAAATAGCCATCGAACAGTTTGATATTCCCGGTTTTAATCTAATGCGCACTGCGGCTACGGTCGTGTTCAATGCGCTAATGGAAAAATGGCCACAGACTCGCCATGTGCAAGTGTTCGCGGGCTCTGGTAGCAACGCTGGTGACGGCCATATTGTGGCTGGGCTCGCCAAGGCACAAGGGCTAAGTACAGAAGTGATATATCTTTCAGACCCGACAAAACTGGTTGGCGATGCAAAGCTGGCATGGCAGTGGGCGATTCAGCAGAAGGTCATGATGACCGCCTTTAGTGATTTCGACACAGAACATGAGAAGAGTCGTGCTCATCCTGTGGTTGTCGATGCGTTGTTGGGAACAGGTCTGAACCGGGAAGTGGGTGACGACTATGCCAAAGCAATAAAATTTATCAATGCCACAGGTAGTCCAGTACTCGCAATCGACATTCCATCGGGACTTAGTGCAGACACGGGTGAGTGTCTCGGCATAGCGGTGGTGGCAAGCCTAACGGTGACCTTTATAGGTTTAAAGCAAGGATTACTAACTAATGAAGCCGGGGATTTTGTTGGCGAACTGATCTACCACGATCTCGATGTTCCAGAAAAAGTTTTTTCCAGTGAATCTTCACCAACTCCTTCGGCAGTACGTATCGATATCAACTCTGCTACTTCAACGCTGATACCTCGTGCAGCTTCGTCGCACAAAGGAAGCCATGGTCATGTTTTGCTGATTGGAGGTGACTACAGTTTTGGTGGTGCCATCATAATGGCTGCTGAAGCGGCACAGCGAAGCGGAGCGGGCCTGGTAAGTGTTATTACGCGATCCTCCCATAGAACGGCATTGCTAGCCAGGCGACCAGAGGTAATGGTGCTGGGCACCGAGGATGAAGATCCGCAAATTGAGCGCCAGATTTCAAGAGCAACCGTGATCGTAATAGGCCCTGGCTTGGGCTGCAGCCAATGGGGACGCGATTTAATGCAATTGGCACTGGCGGCACAGCTCTCAAAATCAATTCCATTGGTGGTCGACGCGGATGCCCTGCAACTGCTTGCTGAGAAAAGGCAGCAAGGTTCTGCCGGGAAAGTAACAGGTATAAAAAGGGATAACTGGATACTAACGCCACACCCTGGTGAAGCTGCGGCTCTATTGGATTCCTCTACAACTGAAATACAACGCGATCGGTTCGCCGCAGTGCGTGAGCTTGGAAGTACATGGGGCGGGGTATGCCTGCTTAAGGGCAATGGCAGTTTGATATGCAGCGGCAGCAAACCCCGGCAAAATGTCTTTCTTTGCAGCGAAGGGAACGCAGGCATGGCAACTGGTGGCATGGGTGATGTGTTGAGCGGCATTGTCGGCGGTCTTCTCGTGCAGGGCCTTTCGTTTGAACAGAGTTTATCTGCGGCAGCTTGCATTCATGGTGAAGCGGCCGATCTTTCCATGCAGGCAAGTGGACAGCGGGGCATGGCAGCTACCGATCTAATGCCGTACGTACGCGAATTAGTAAATCCAACAAGGTAGTTATGATGGGCTCTACGGCGACAATCGTTCATGTCTATTCTGATTCCAAATATTTTTTTAGTCAGTTTGCGTAAAAACTAACGGAGCCTTCAGCTTGAATATGATGGGGCAAGCCAGGAGGTATGACAGCTTTTATGTTGGGCTCTAGCAGCATGTCGATGAACAGGCTGGATCCGAATTATTCGGATCTAATTTCCAGATTCCGTATCAGGTAGCGACCAGCTCGATCACCGGGGTCTATTCTCAGGCGACTTCCTGTAGCTACACCGTCCAAATCAAAAACTAGCGGATTGACTCCAGGTTCTATATGTCGCCTCAATGTATTTTCCTCAGAATAGCCTCCACCTTGTTTGGCCTCGTAATAGATGGCGACAACTAATTTCTCCACCGTCTCTATTGTTATATATAGCTTTGCGTTATGGTACTGAACACCGGGCAAGGTCGGCAGCACAAAATACGGGTCGTTACCAACAGTATCGAATGTTATGCGGCTGCCAAGAAATCTTGCGTTTTGCATGTCCGATGAAAAATCAATGCCATTTTCCGAAAACCGGTTGAGTGAGTACAGTAGCGTACTTTCCAAAGTGGAGAGGTGGTTGCTATTGACATAGCGAATAGCCGCCAGTCGATCAGGATTATAGATATCTCGTTCGGATGCTTGCTGATTGCTGTCCAACAGATCAATGCCAGCAAGAAAGTCGACACCGTGGGTGACATCCAGCAGACCTAATAGCGTGGGTGCCAGATCCATAGGGGTTGCTGGTAGTTGTTCAGTCACCTGGCGTTCAGAATTTAGCACATTGAAATAGAGCCGCCTTGGATAATCCGGCGGAAATAGAGAATAGGCGTTGTTACGCATGGCGAGATGATCAGAGACAAGAACTACCAGTGTGTCCTCATAGGCAGGGTGATGTTTTAGCCGATCAATAAAATTTCCAAGCAAATAGTCTGTACAGTGTACGGCGTGTAAAATCGTATTATCGATTGCAGCATAAGGGCTACAGCTCGCCGAAGGTTCACCTGCAGGATGATGTGTGTCCACAGTGAGTAAGGTTAGATTGAAAGGTTTGTCCAGATCCGCCAAGCGCTCAAATTGTTGCAACGCCAGGGAAAATAATGAGTCATCGAAAATTCCCCAGCTACTCAGGTATTCAGGGTTTTCAAGCTCAGGGACTAATTCATGTTTGCCTAACACCTCATCAAAACTGTGTCTGCGTAGAAATTCTCCCTTGCCTGCAAAATCCAGAGCAGCGCCTCCCATGAATACCTGTTTATAACCAGCGGAGCCTAGAACGTCTGGCAGACAAGTCGCTTTATCCAGCATGCGTGTGAACATGATCTCATTTCCAGCAAAGCCTGACTCGTAAAGCAACGGGGTGCCACACAAGGTGGAAACCAGGCCCCCCATTGTCCAGCTTGAGCCACTAACCTGATTAAGATTTTCAAGCTGCCAACCTTCAGCACTCAAGCTATTCAATCTGGAAGTCAGACCAGGAAATAGTTCGTCTTCCAGGTACAACTTCTCAAAACCTTCAAGAAATATCAGCACCAGATTTTTTCCAGCAATGGCTGGGGAATTTGATTTTGATAGTGCACCTGCTTCCAAGTCCAATTGCTCCCATGCAATAGTATCTAATGAATCTATTTTCGACGTCATCGCTGAATTGATGCCAGCGATAGCTGATTGCCTTAGCCCCGAATCCAAAAACAGTGCCACTACTAATGCCGCTGTAAGAGTGGCCCCGGAATGGTTAGAGCGTCGCGATTGATTTCTGAAATAGCAAAAAGTGAGCCAGACGCATGATATCCAACCAAGAAAGAGGAAAAACAGCAGTTTGTACACTGACCAGGTCTCGACCAGAGTGACAAGATTGAAATGAAAGTAGAATTGCTGATTAAAATAGCTACCTTGCAGGTAGTAGCTCAAAAATTGTGCCGCCAGGTAGATTGATAGTAATGAATAGAGAAACAGTCCTGTCGCTGTCCGAATTGTTCCCTGCTGGATGCGACTGACTATTGTGCTAAGAGTCAGCACTAATAGACACGCGGAAGCGAGAGAGCTAACTATCGTTACCGGGTTTTGCTCCACTGCATAATAGTGAGCGAGTGCGACTGGCAATAAAAAAAGGAACAGATGTATCTTCTGCATGGATTTCATTGCCGAATCTGTTTAGTCATAGTATTGAACCTATGCACTGGTGATGTGATTAGTTGAAAAAAAGGAGAGAAGGAATAAGGTTTATAACAAGGTTTATAACAATAACATACCCCACACGAACACCGTTAGTACCAAACAGATCAGTACCGCCGCAGATCCCATATCTTTGGCTCTGCCTGCCAGCTCGTTGTATTCGCTACCGCCACGATCGACAACCGCTTCAATCGCCGAGTTAATTGTCTCCACCAATAACACCAACAACAATGACCCAATCAACAAAACCTTATCCACCCTTGATTCACCCAGCCACAGCGCAAGTGGCGCAAGCACGAGAAAGCCGAAAAACTCAAGCCGAAAAGCTTCTTCATTTTGAAACGCGGCTTTAAAACCGGCCATTGAATAGCCAGTTGCAGCAATTAGTCGTGCCAAGCCTGTCTTTTTTGGTGGCAAAGCTGATTTTGGTGATGATTCGGAATCATTCATTTTAGTTCGATTTTTACTAAAACTATTTGAGCGAAGAATAAAAGTTATTCTAAGGCAAGTCCATTTTGGTCTTCAAGTTCAGGCGTTTACATTGGAGGCTTTGATTTTCCGCCAGGTGCCTGGTGCGGCAGATGTATGGGTTCAGCCTTTAGGGGACTTCTCACTCCATGGCATTTCTGCTTTATACTGTGGTTATGTCTGTAGAACATCAAATAGAATTGAAAGACGAAGCGGCCACATTGGCATTTGGTGGTCGCTTGGCCATTGCTACCTTTCAGCAACAGAGTGAATTGGAACGGGTTACTTCCGAGGGTGGAGGAATCCCGAACTCAGGGGGCATGATCTATCTACAGGGAGATCTGGGGGCCGGAAAGACCACGCTGACCCGCGGCCTCATGCGGGCATTCGGTTACCAGGGTGCGGTAAAGAGCCCTACTTATACCCTGGTAGAACCCTATGAGTTCGATCTCTGTAACATCTATCATTTCGATCTATACCGTTTGGCAGACCCCGAAGAAGTGTTATATCTGGGCACTGAAGAGTATTTCGATAGTGCCAACCTCTGCTTGATAGAATGGGCGGAGAAGGGCGCAATGTGGCTTCCCCAGGCTGATTTGCAGATAGATATTGTATCTCAGGGAACGGGTCGGCTACTGACTTGTCAAAATCTGACAGAGAAAGGGGCAATAATAGCCAAAAGATTATGGCCCTAAGGCCGTTGTAATAGACAAGGTGGAGTAGGTCTTAAAGAAACTATAATGAAGTTACATCGTCATATAACCCATACCCGATGTGTCGTTTTCGCTATTGTAGCCTGCCTGTTGCTGGCTGGCGGGTTTGCGTCTGCCGCCAGTGTGGAAGAGGTGAGGTTGTGGCGGGCACCGGATCATACCCGTTTGGTATTCGACCTGAGTGGAGAGGTGGAATACACGCTGTTTAGCCTCGCCAACCCAGAGCGAGTCGTCATTGATCTATCGGATTCTTCTCTTGCTGGCGATTTTTCCACATTGAATTTTGACGACAGCCCCATTAGTGGTATGCGTAGTGCCGTTCGCGATGGCGACACGCTAAGAATGGTCATCGATCTGGCAACAGAGGTTGAGCCTCGTAGTTTTACCCTGGCAGCTAACAGCGAACAGGGTGATCGACTGGTAGTTGATCTCTATGATCAGGTTTCACAATCGACCGTTACCACAGACACCACTGTAAGCTCATCAAATGCCAATCCTTCGCTACGCGGTGATGAAAAGCGAAACATAATAGTCGCTATTTCTGCTGGCCATGGCGGCGAAGACCCGGGTGGTATTGGCTATGACAAAAAACTTAAAGAGAAAAATATCACGCTAAGAATTGCCCGCGCCCTGTTTGATCAGCTAGAAAGGATTCCAGGCTATAGCCCCGTCATGATTCGAGACGGCGACTATTATGTGGAGCTGCAACGACGGTCTGAAATAGCTCGCGAAAAACGCGCCGATCTGTTCATCGCCGTGCATACAGATTGGTATCGTAGCAGTGACGCCAGTGGCTTGACTATTTACGCCCTGTCTGGCGACCGCGCCGACAGGGAAAATTCTGGACGTGTCGCCCGGAAAGAAAACAGTGCTGACCTTTTAGGCGGTGTTGGCGGAGACATCAATCTGGGCTCCTGGGATGATGATGTAGCACTGACTCTGGTTTCTTTGCAGATGGCCTGGAGTATGGAGCAGAGCTTGATTGCTGGAACCAGAGTGCTGGAGTCTTTGCACGGCATCACCCGGTTACGTCGCGATAAAGTGCAGCAAGCTTCACTGGAGGTTCTTAAATCTCCCGATATTCCCTCAATGCTAATCGAGACAGGTTATTTGACCAATCCAGCAGAAGCACGCCGCCTGAACACGACAGCTTTTCAACAGAAACTGGCGCGCGGTATCGCGCAGGGCGTGATGACTTATTTCTACGATTCACCACCAGAAGGCAGCCTGGTCGCCTGGCAGAAGGCGAAGGGGATAGTTCCTGTGCCTGGTGTCTACATGGTCAAACGCGGTGATAGTCTGTCGCTAATCGCTCAGCGATTTGGAGTTAACTTGTTTGAACTAAAGTCTGGCAATAGCTTATCTTCGAATACGATTCATGTTGGGCAGGAGTTAATTATTCCAGGTGCCGGGGTGGTTGAGCCCGAACAGCACACTATTCGCCGTGGTGAAACCCTGTCGGAAATTGCACAGCAGTATCGCATTAGTCTCGGCAGCTTGCGGCAGGCGAATAAGCTGTTCAGTGATCACATAATGGTTGGTCAGGTTCTAAAAATCCCCTCTTCATAATCCCTAACTGACAGCGATCAAGATTTGCTTATACAGCGGCCATCAAAGCTATTCTTGCTCGCGGTTGGTGCTACAATGGCCCCTCATTTCCTTTTAGTACACTTAGTACACTTGGTTCATGTCACGGATTAATGTTCTCAGTCAACGGCTTGCTAATCAGATAGCGGCGGGGGAGGTCGTTGAACGTCCAGCGTCGGTGGTGAAGGAGCTGTTAGAGAACAGCCTGGATGCTGGTGCCAGTCGTATCGAGATCGAAATTGAGCAGGGCGGAATCAAACTGCTTAAAGTAAAAGACGATGGGCTGGGCATTCATAAACAGGATCTAGAGCTTGCCCTCAACCGTCATGCCACCAGCAAAATTGCTGATCTTGAGGACTTGGAGAACATAGCCAGCCTGGGCTTTCGCGGAGAAGCACTTGCCAGTATCAGCTCGGTCTCAAGACTGACAATGACTTCAAAAGCGAATGACGATGAAAGTGAGAACACAGGCGACAACAGTGGTTGGAGAGTGGCAGCAGAAGGGCAGAAGATGGAAGTTAAGCTATCTCCTGCGTCGCACTCCCGAGGTACTACGGTCGAGGTCAGAGATCTATTTTTCAATACGCCCGCTCGCAAGAAATTTTTGAAAACAGAGAAGACTGAATTTTCCCGTATCGATGAAATTCTAAAGCGCATCGCCTTAAGTCGTTTCGATGCGCAATTTTCGCTGGCACATAATCAGCGCACCATTCACAAGTTATTGCCAGCCAGGTCCGATCAGGAAAAACAACGACGGATTGCCTTGGTGTGTGGCCCTGCTTTCGTTGAAAATTCTGTTTACGTGGAAATGGAAGGGCCGGGCCTGCGTCTATGGGGTTGGGTGAGCTTGCCGACCTTCTCTCGCTCTCAAGCAGATCTGCAATATTTCTACGTGAACGGACGTATCATTCGCGACAAGCTGGTTACTCATGCGGTTAAGCAGGCTTATCGTGATGTGCTATTTCATGGTCGTCACCCTGCTTACGTTCTGTATCTTGAATTGACGCCGACCGCAGTGGATGTAAACGTACATCCAACGAAACACGAGGTACGTTTTCGTGATAGTCGCCTGGTTCATGATTTTCTATTCAGTTCCCTGCATAAAGCGCTGGCGAAACTAACACCATCTGATCGGTTCGCAGATTCTGCGCAAAATACTGAAAATATTGTTGGCTTGCAGGGCGAAGATACTCCGATTGCTCCATCTGTAGTCAACTATGCGCCCGGCAATTTCAGTGAACAGAATAGTTTGTCACTTGCGGAAAATTCTAGACAAGGCTATGCCTACAATCTGAACGCGGGCCAGCCTGGCCCGATCGCAGTGCAAAATCAATTGGCGGCATTCGAAAAAATCACTGCTGACGATGCAGAAGTGCCGCCGCTTGGTTACGCCATAGCACAATTGCATGGAATTTATATTTTGGCGCAAAACAAGGAAGGACTAATTACAGTCGACATGCATGCCGCGCATGAGCGAATCACTTACGAGCGCATGAAGACGGCGTGTCAAAATGAAGAGTTAAGAATGCAGCCCTTATTGGTGCCTCTCTCAATTGCGGTGAGTCGAACCGAAGCTGATTGTGCCGAATCACAGCAACGAGCATTGATCAGTATTGGAATCGAACTGGAAAAAGTTGCGACGGAGTCCATCGTAGTCAGACAAGTGCCTTCCATTCTACGCGATGCGAATATCGAACAATTAGTGCGGGATGTGCTGTCCGATGTGTTGGAATTCGGCAGCAGTGATCGCATTCAGGCGCATCAGGACGAATTGCTTTCCACCATGGCCTGCCATGGTTCCGTTAGAGCGAATCGGCAGCTGAGCATTCCAGAAATGAATGCCCTGCTTAGAGACATGGAAGCGACTGAGCGCAGTGGCCAATGCAATCACGGCAGACCAACCTGGGTTTATCAAAGCCTCGATGAACTCGATAAACTTTTTTTACGAGGTCAGTAAGCCTTGGCTACCCTGATCCCTTCGATCACTAAAACTTCTCGATGAACAGCCCTGGCATCAAACCGAATGTGATTTGTCTAATGGGTCCGACTGCATCGGGGAAAACGGCTGTGGCGGTTGAATTGGTGCGGCAATACCCCTTTCAGATAGTTAGTGTCGATTCGGCGCAGATTTACCGACAGATGAACATAGGAACGGGCAAGCCGACTAAGGAAATTCTAAATATCGCACCCCATCGTCTTATCGATATTGTGGATCCGGCCGAAGCCTACTCAGCCTCTCAATTCAGATCCGATGCCATGGTAGAAATAGCCGAGATAGTGGCACGGGGTGACACCCCTCTGCTGGTAGGCGGTAGCATGTTGTATTTCCGTGTACTCCGTGATGGTTTGGCGGATATGCCTCATGCTGACCCTCTGGTCAGGAAGCAAATAGAAGTGAGTGCCAGGGAGCAGGGTTGGGAGGCTGTGCACCATCAACTAGCCGAAGTAGACCCGGAATCCGCATGTAGAATTCATCCGAACGACCCACAACGCTTGCAACGTGCTTTGGAAGTTTTTCGGGTCTCAGGCAAGACAATAACTGCCCTTCACGCTGAAATGCAGGCAAATCAAGGGGCCGACTTGCCCTATAACTTACACTTCTTCGCAATCCAGCCTGAGGATCGTGGTCTATTGCATGTGCAGGTCGAGAAGCGGTTTCGCCAGATGTTACAGGAAGGCCTGCTTGATGAAGTGAAATCTTTGCATGATAGAGACGATCTACATATCCAGCTTCCCTCAATAAAATCAGTAGGATACAGACAGGTCTGGCAGTACTTGGGGGGTGAATTGGGCTATGGTGACATGGTAGAAAAGAGTATTATTGCCACCAGACAACTCGCCAAGAGGCAGGCGACTTGGCTGCGAAGCTGGCAAAATCTGCAAAGTTTGAGTGATTCATCCACTCAATCCGTAAACAGCGTCTTGAAATACATGGACTCCATCTCTATATAGAAGTATGCAGAGAAGCAGGTAGAGGCCAGAGCTTTAGCAGAAGTCCGTGGAACTAAAAACATCGATTGGCAAGTCACCACCTATCGGGAGCCTGTCAGACTTAACACCGTTCTACTACAGAAAAGCATTAATCAGCTATTTTTCACGGTCAATTTAGTTAGACGCCTCACGACTGTAAAAACTAACTAATTGCTGCTTTCTCCCGCCACGAACGGTTAAGTTCGGCAGGTTCTTGAATTCAGAACCGCTCAACCCGGTTCTCTTGACCAGCCGGTGGATACTTCGCATTGCAGATTACAGTAGATTGTAAGGAGAACGAATCATGTCGAAAGGACATACGCTACAAGACCCATTTCTGAACGTGCTTCGCAAGGAGCGCATCCCGGTATCTATCTACCTGGTGAGCGGGATTAAATTACAGGGCCAGATCGAGTCATTTGATCAGTTCGTGATTCTATTGAGGAACGCCGTTAGTCAGATGGTGTACAAGCATGCAATTTCAACTGTGGTTCCCGCTCGAATGGTTAAGGTACCTGTTCAGAATCCAGGAGAAGTGGCTGACGGCGATGCCAGTGGGCCAGCTAAATCTGCCTGAGTGAATCCCCAGAGAGGTTATTGATTGTTTTTTGACAGGCCCGATTCCGGCGAAGTCTCGATCCTTGTTCACATTTCTGTTGATTCAGAAAGTGAACGAGAGGATCCAACTGAATTCGAAGAACTGGCTCTTTCTGCTGGTGCCCTGCCGGTAGACTACATAACAGGCTCACGCAAACAACCTTCGCCTGATTATTTCGTTGGCACGGGAAAGCTGGAAGAGATTCAGGCTGCTGTTCATGCGCATAAAGCCGAGCTTGTTTTGTTCAATCATTCTCTGTCACCCGGCCAGGAGCGTAATCTGGAGGCAGAATTGAAATGTCGAGTGCTGGACAGAACCGGTCTTATACTGGATATCTTTGCCCAGCGTGCTCGCAGCCATGAAGGAAAATTGCAGGTAGAGTTGGCACAGTTACAACACCTGAGTACTCGCCTCAAACGCGGTTGGACTCACCTGGATAGACAGAAGGGTGGTATCGGTATGCGTGGTGCTGGCGAGAAGCAGATGGAACTCGATCAGCGCATGATCGGGCAGCGCATTAAGGCGATTAACAAAGGTTTGGCTAAGGTTCGCAGCCAACGCGACCAGGGTCGTCGTGCCAGGTGTCGGGCGGAAGTCCCCACTGTGTCCCTGGTTGGATACACGAATGCAGGGAAATCTTCGCTTTTTAATAGTCTGACACAGGCACATGCCTACGCAGCGGATCAGTTATTTGCCACGCTGGACTCAACCCTTAGACGTATCAAGCTGAAACACTATGGGCCGGCTATTATGGCCGATACAGTCGGCTTTATAAGTCATTTACCACATCAGTTAGTTGAAGCTTTTCGGGCCACGCTAGAGGAAACCGCACAAGCCGATTTGCTTATTCATGTCGTTGATGCAGCAAACGACTCGCATCCAGAGCATATCCTGGAAGTAGATAAGGTATTGGCAGAAATTGGTGCGAAGTCTGTGCAGCAATTAGTAGTATTTAACAAAATAGACCTGGTAGCTGATGCGGAGCCACAAATACGGCGTACAAAGCCTGGCGAACCCTGCAAAGTATGGGTGTCCGCAAAAACCGGTGCTGGACTTGACTTATTGCAGATTGCCATGAGTGAACTGCTGGCCGGAACAATGGCGGCAGAGACTTTAAGAATTGGACCCCAGCAGGCGAAATTGCGCAGCCAGTTGTATGAATGCGGTTTTATCGAGGACGAACAAATAGACGAACAGGGATACTACGAATTAAAGCTGCGTTTGCCGCGCAAAGACCTGGAACGAATCCTGCTGCAACCCGGCACGGAGATTGTCAGGCATAAGATTGCAGTTAACGAGCAGCAAAGATGGGAATCCGAAGAAAAGGTGACTATCGCCTGATTGGAACAGATATTTGTCTCGATGCGCAAATTACTGTGTAAATGAACAATTTTTTAGCTAGAATCGACCTTACTGTGTGTCTATAAGCTATGGAGAAGCCAATGGCTTGGAATGAATCTGGAAATAACGGTAACGACAAAGACCCCTGGGGTGGGGGTCGTAAGGGTGGTGAGCAGAGGCCACCTGATATTGATGAAGTCATCAAAAATCTGAGCAAGAAATTCAACAGCCTGTTTGGCGGAATTGGAGGCTCTGGCTCTACCGGTTCCTCGTCAGCAGGCGGTGGCGGATTGTCCGCAGGACTGATTGCCGGATTGGTAGCAGTGGTCGCTGTGATCTGGGCTTTCATGGGTTTCTATATCGTTGATGAAGCGGAGCGCGGCGTTGTTCTGCGCTTTGGTAAAGTGTTAGATGTAACTGTTCAGCCAGGCTTGCATTGGAACCCGCCGCTTATCGATGAAGTTAATTTGGTGAATGTGTCCGAGTTGAATGCCAAAACTTACGAAAACCGCGCGATGTTGACCACCGATGAAAATATCATTGATATAGCCGTCACCGTGCAGTACCGAATTCAAGACCCGGCTAAGTACGTTATTGCCGTACAGGATCCGGAGTTGAGTCTGGATAATGCATCTGAATCTGCCATCCGTCATGTTGTTGGTGGAAATTTCATGGATCAAATTCTAACCACTGGCCGTGATCGCATAGCGGACGATGTGCAGGATCGTCTACAAGACTATATGAACGTGTATGACACTGGCATTGTAGTGAGCCAGGTGAACGTCGTCGACGCCCAGCCACCAGATGCAGTGCGACCGGCCTTCGATGATGTGATTCGCGCTAGAGAAGACGAGCAGCGTGCACAGAATCAGGCGCAGCAATATTCCAACCAGATTATTCCTGAAGCTCGTGGCGAAGCGCAGCGACGCATAGAGCAGGCAAATGCTTACAAGGAAGAAGTGATCGCGCAAGCTACCGGTGATGCATCTCGCTTCGAACAATTGTTAACCGAGTACTTGAAAGCACCAGAGGTTACGCGGCAGCGTCTGTATATCGATTCTATAGAAGACGTGATGACCGCCAGCAGCAAGATCATGGTGGATGTTGAGGGCGGCAACAATATGCTGTTCCTTCCTCTTGATAGACTTATGCAACAGAACGCTACGGTTTTTGATCTAAATGACTCGAGCGGCACACAAGACTTAAGGAACCTGGCGGATCAACTAGCACCGTTTTTACCTGCGCCTGGTAGTACCAACAGCGTAGATCGGTCACGTCTTCCTGCAACTGGGCGAGGAATTCGATAATGAAAAATTTTATTGCAATTGGACTTTTATTTCTGATCGTAGTTGTTGTGGGAAATTCTCTGTTCGTAGTTAAGGAAACCGAGCGCGCGGTTATGTTGCAGTTTGGGCAGCTAGTGCAGGACGATATTGAACCCGGTCTGCATGTGAAAATCCCCTGGGTGAACACTGTTCGGAAGTTCGATGCGCGAATATTGACCGAAGATGCTCCCAGAAGGCGTTTTCTAACTCTGGAGCAAAAAGCTCTGGAGGTAGATTCCTATGCGAAATGGCGGATAGTTGATGTGGGACAATTTTATGTGTCAACAGGTGGCAGCACCACTACTGCTGGCAGCCTGCTGGCAGAACGCATTAACGATGGCCTGCGCGACCAGATCGGTAATCGCACCCTGGCTGAGGTAGTTGCTGGAGAACGAGACCAGCTAATGCTCGCCTTGACGGCGGATCTTAATGAAACAACTGCCGCTGATATCGGCATCGAAATTATTGACGTGCGGGTTAAGCGAATCGATTTGCCTGAAGATGTTCGATCTTCTGTATATGATCGGATGATCACCGAAAGAAATCGTGAAGCGCAGGAACTACGGTCTTTCGGCGAAGAACTGGCTATTGGTATTCGAGCGGACGCGGATCGTCAGGCGACAATTTTTCGGGCCGAAGCCTATAGAGACGCGGAGCAGATCCGTGGTGAGGGCGATGCAGAAGCCACCGGTATCTATGCTACAGCCTATACCAAAGATCCTGAATTTTTTGCTTTCACTAGAAGTTTGAATTCTTATCGAGAGACTTTTTCATCCAAAGGTGATGTGTTATTGCTTGATCCGGATAGTGACTATTTCAAGTATCTGAAAAACGGGATCTCACAGTAAATTCCACTAAGTCGGTGGAATAGTTGAAAATCTTAAAAAATTGAAACCTCAAGCCTGAGTCGTGATTCGCGATTCGGGTTTAGTTTTGTCTTGTGTGAATAGCTGTCACCTATAGGCTGGGAAAATTCCGTTACTATTGGACAACAAGCTATCCTGGTAACTAGATAACGAGATAGAAGAAGCGAAACTATGTGGCATGATTTGGCCGTGGCTTTTTGCCTGATGCTGGTAATTGAAGGCATCATTCCTTTTATTAGCCCGGGCAGGTGGCGGAAAATGCTGTTAGTGTTGGATCAGATAGATGACAACACCATGCGCATGATTGGGCTTGGAAGCATGTTGGTCGGTACCGCCTTGCTCATTATGATTAACTGAAAATTGTAATACCTGCTACCAAGAAAAGCTGAATACAAATGACTTCTGTAAAGCGCTGGCTACTTCCCGATGGTGTCGAGGAAATTCTTCCTGAAGAGGCAGGCAAGTTGGAAAACTTGCGCCGTCAGCTTCTGGACCTCTATGAATCCTGGGGTTATCAACTGGTCGTAACTCCTCTCATCGAATATCTGGACTCTCTCTTGGTCGGCTCTTCCCACGACCTGGATTTGCACACCTTTAAAATAACTGACCAGCTCAGCGGTCGTATGATGGGTATTCGTGCAGACATAACGCCACAGGCTGCGCGCATCGACGCACACTGCCTGAATCGGGAAGGCCCCGTTCGGCTGTGTTATGCCGACAGTGTTTTGCATACCAAGCCACGAGGTCTGCTAACGTCCCGTGTGCCTATTCGAGTGGGTGTGGAACTATATGGTCATGCCGGGGTTGAATGCGATATTGAGCTTATTTGTCTCATGCATGAAACATTGGCCGCAGTCGCCATTCAAGACCTGTCTATCGTTCTCGGCCATGTCGGGATTTTTCGCGCCCTGGTTCATGCAGCAGATATCGATGCTGACACAGAAACCACCTTGTTCGAGGCGGTACAACGCAAAGCCTACGATGAAATTGATGAGGTGCTGGATTCAGCAGTAAAAGATTCATCGATGGCGAGCATGCTACAGCAACTAACTCGTTTGAGTGGTGATGAAGCAACACTACAGGAAGCTGCGAAGGCTTTCGAGCAAGCGCCTGAAACCGTGAAAAATGAACTACAGGAATTGGTGTCCGTCGTAGAAGGCATAAAACAGCGCCACCCGGATATTCCCCTGTGCTTCGATCTATGTGAGTTACGGGGTTATGAATATCACACTGGTATCGTGTTTGCGGCGTATACGTCCAACTACGGCAGGGCGGTTGCCAAGGGCGGGCGCTATGACGACATCGGTGAAGTGTTTGGGCGTGCTCGGCCTGCATCAGGGTTCGACAGTGATCTAAAAACCATAGCCAGATTAAGCAATAAAACTTACCTACAGAAAAAAACCATTATAGCGCCAGCAGATAACGATGCAGAATTGTTGAAAGTTATTGCGGACTTACGCGCTAACGGGGAAATAGTGATCAGCAATTTACTGGCAAATGAACTTTCTGCTCAGGATCGAGAAGATTTGAACTGTGACAGGCAGTTGCTGTCACAGGGGGGAAAATGGGTAGTGGAAAAATCAGGCTGGAATCTGGGTTCCGATGATTGATTATTGAGTAGGGAACGATGGCAAAATCAGTAGTGGTACTGGGCACGCAATGGGGCGACGAAGGCAAAGGCAAGATAGTAGACCTATTGACCGATCAAGCTGCCGTAGCCGTGCGCTTTCAAGGTGGTCACAACGCGGGGCATACCCTGGTAATAGATGGTCATAAGACTGTATTACATTTGCTGCCATCTGGTATTTTACGTGGCGATGTTGATTGCGTCATTGGCAATGGTGTTGTGCTAAGTCTCGAAGCTCTATTCAGCGAAATCGAAGGCTTGGAAGACACAGGTATTTCCGTTAGAGAACGATTGATGATAAGCGGTGCCTGCCCCCTGATTCTTCCTTCTCACATAGCACTGGATCAGGCGCGCGAAAGCACAAAAGGAAATGAGAAGTTAGGCACCACCGGTCGTGGAATCGGGCCAGCCTATGAAGACAAAGTAGCACGACGCGGTATTCGACTGGCAAGCCTACTCGATAAAAAATACTTCTCAGCCAAACTCGCAGGATTGATGGAATACCACAACTTCATGCTGAGCAACTATTTCCAGGTTGCGACAATCGATTACCAGCAGACTCTCGATCAGTATCTCGAATTGGCAGAGCAGGTAAAGCCCATGATGGCCGATACCATTCAGATCTTGCACAAGCACCGCAAGGCTGGCGATAACATACTATTCGAAGGTGCGCAGGGATCATTGTTGGATATTGATCATGGCACCTACCCCTATGTCACTTCGTCAAACACAACTGCGGGTGGCTGTGCTACCGGTAGCGGCTATGGCCCTTTGTATTTGGACTATGTGTTAGGTATAACCAAGGCTTACACAACACGTGTTGGTTCTGGTCCTTTTCCTACCGAGCTTTTTGATGATGTGGGTAAACACTTGGCCTCAGTAGGCCACGAAAAGGGCGCTACCACCGGAAGGGACAGACGCTGCGGATGGTTTGACGCCTGTGCTGTTAAGTTGGCGATGCGAATAAATAGTATCTCGGGCATTTGTTTAACCAAACTGGACGTTCTGGACGGATTGAAAACCATTAAAGTGTGTACAGGCTATACGGGCGTTGGCAGTAACACCTCTGGTAGTCTGATGGATATCGAAAGTTATAAATCTCTGGAACCCGTCTACGAAGAACTACCGGGCTGGAATGAATCGACGGTGGGCACCAGGAGCCTGGATGATTTGCCACAGAACGCAAAAAATTACATTCTCTATTTGGAGAAGATGGTAGAGGTGCCGGTTGACATCATTTCAACCGGGCCGGATCGTGAAGAAACAATTATCCTGAGACACCCCTTCGATAGCTGGAACGTCAATCCAGCGGCCAGAGGCAGGCCGCGCCAATAGCACCACTGGCATCTCCGAATTTCGGTGCAGAAAGCTGAGTTGACAACTTGTCCGTAAACACATGCTTTTTCATCAATTCTGGAACATCTTTGTAAAGCTGTTGAATGTTGGAAAGTCCGCCGCCAAGCACAATCATCTCTGGGTCCAGCACATTGATCACTGTTGCCAGACAGCAAGCGAGTTGCTGGCAATAAAGGTCAATTGATGCACCGGCCGATTGGTCGCCTTGACCCGCCAAAGTCGCTATTTCCACGGCTTCCAGTTCATTTCCGGTGCTCTCGGCATGGGTCTGTTTGAGCCCCCGACCGGAAAGTACTGTCTCAATGCAGTTTGTTCTTCCACAGTAGCACACTCGGTCAGTATCGATTAATTCGCGAACAGAGCCGGGAATAGAATTGTGCCCCCATTCGCCGGCGATCCTGTTTGGTCCGGTGTGCAAGTGTTGCCTGATAACTATGCCACCGCCGATTCCAGTACCCAGGATAACCCCGAACATTGTTCTCGAAGATTGCGCTGCGCCATAACAGGCCTCAGATAAAGCGAAACAATTGGCATCGTTTTCCATTTTTGTTTCGTAACCCAGGCGTTGTTCGATGTCAGCTTTTAGTGATTCTCCATTAAGACAGATCGAATTGCAGTTTTTCATGATGTCAGATTTGCCATCCATAGCCGCGGATAAGGTACCAGGACTCCCAATGCCTACACTGCATTTTTTTGACACTGTTTCTTGTTGAAGTTTATCGATAACGTCGCACAGCGTGGCGACAATTTCGCTATATCTTTCTGTGGGCGTTTGTACGCGGATTTTCTCCGTGACTTCCCCCATTGCCGAAAGCAGGATTCCCTCGATTTTTGTGCCGCCCAGATCTACTCCGATTCTCATCAACAAGCTCGAATGTTGCCTTTATTATGATGCTGTGCCAGTGCCACTTTAACTGTTTTCAATTTCGTCCTGCATAGTACTACAAACCCTCTAAAATCGGCGGCCCGCTTCAAAATCGTCCAGGAGTCTGTTGGGCTTATGAGCTAATTTTCTGTATTCGCTACCATCTCTGAATAAAAATTGAACAAGGCGGTATGTAGCGTCCGTAAATACCCAAATTTGAATAAGATAGTTAAATTGGCTGTCCTGTAATTGCCCGTGTAATTGCTGCTAGAAATTATCCAATAGCCTATATCGAAGCTAAGTATCGGAAATCATTGAAATAATTCTGCTGAATATGCAGTGACACACAAAAAGGGGGCTGGTATACCATTTACTTCTGCAATCAATAAAGTGAAGATAAGCGCCTGAAAGCACTAGATATTGTTTGACTTCAGCCGATTTACACTATATGTTGCGCTCCATAGAAACAGCTAAATTATTGATTTTCCGGAGTAAGAAGCGCTGTAATGTGGTTAATTCGAGTGAGTTTTGCCTCAATAGAGTGCTGATCAGGAACCAGGATTAGTTGTATTTGGCTGCATTAAGGACAGTAAACCAACACACAGAGAAGGTAGGAAATTTGCATTTGCTGTCTGCGTCAAATTCCCTGGTGCTGGAAGTAGCTATCAATAGCTGGAGTTATAACGAATGAGTAAAACTGCTAAAGCAGCATTAGAAAAGCCTCTCAATGACGCTATTCAGGAAGCTATTCAGGAAGCAAAAGCCGACAGTGACCTCAATTTTCTAAAGAGGCAGAAAGAAGAAAAAATCAGAATGAAGCTCGATCAATTCGCCAGGGAACTTTCCCAGGTTAAGAAGCAGAGAGCCCGGGTTAAGAAGCACAGAGATCAGCACCAGGTTGCCAGGCCCAAAGAATCCCAGCGCCTCCTCCGTTAGTTTCCCCATTATCGCAGCTTGTCCTATTGCCCTGGAGCGCATTCTAGCGGTGAAATCATAGGTCTAAAGCGTTACACTGAGTTGCTGAAATGAACACAGTGGCCGGGCTGGTTCCAGCATCGTCATTTACCCGTAGCGAACTTAAAGGAGGAATGTCCAACATGCCAGGCATCAGAATGTACAAACCTGTTTTCGCGTTCCTGTTTATCGCCAGCGCAGTGGTGTCCTGTGCCAATACAACAGGCTATTCCCCATTGCTTCGTGCGGAGCCCGCTGCGGGTTCTGTGCTAAATAGAGCTCCTCGAAATTTGCGCCTTTACTATGGCGCCTTGCCAGATGTGCCGAACAGCCGCTTAAAACTGAGCGGACCCGAAGGCGAGTATGAGCTGCGCGGTTTTCATACCATGGGCGCCGATGACTTGATGATAGAAATAACCAACCCGTCTATTCCAGACGGTGATTATGTGGTCAGTTGGACAGCGGTAGTAGGAGATGATCCATCAGTATATGAGGGATCATATAATTTTTCCGTGGTAACGGATCGCTAGAGCCTGCAGGGCTTAACCGTTAGTAACCAGGGAAAGCAGAAACCGGTCAATTCTTGCAGTCCTGAGGCGCCTAAGGAAATTGATCGTAAGAAATGGCTGATCAGTGCGTTTCCGCAGTAGAACTGTGTTAAGTCAGAACACAATGCGTCTCAAACTTCCGGGACAAGTGCTGAAATAGCAGAGCATCACTAAACCTGCTATCGATTATGAGATAGAGCTGGGTCAATTTTCGTGATGAAGACTATGATGAAGAGTATTGAGCGATTGGCTTATGAGTTCAAATATCTATTCCTTTTTATTATTCAGGTCGCTGTATCAGCCAACAGAGGCATTCAAACAACTGTCGCAGATAAACCCATCATCGCTTGCTATTTTGTTCCGCTATTCCCTGTGGCTACTCATACTGCCTCCCACATTCTCTCTCATAGGCGCAGCAAACTTCGGTTGGCGTCTGGGTGCTGCCGAACCTCTGCTAATGACCAGGCAATCCCTGTTTTTGGTCAGCGCTGCTTACTTTCTTGTATTGGTAACAGGCTTGTTGAGTACCTCTTTTATTAGCCGTTGGATGGCTTCTACTTATGGCGCTAGTACTTCCCTGGGGCGTCATGTTGCGTTGATTACTATAATAGGCGAGCCTCTTGCGGTTGCCAGCATTGCTCACCTTTTTCCAGATGTTCTGGTAAATATCCTGATTCTCATACCAACGATGATCTGGAGTATGTATTTGCTCTACAAGGGCATCCCTGTCGTATTGGAAACCACATCAGAGCGGGGCATGCTGATGGCATCATCCCTGGTTGCCTGGTTGCTAGTGGCGGCAGTGAGTCTGCTGGGTATGAGCATGATGTTCTGGACCCTGGGTGTGGGGCCGCTACTGGGCGTATAAGCAAACAGACACAACAATTGCTTGAGAATGAGCGAAACAACCCGCAGAAGAAATTGAATGAATCAGGCCAGCAACAAACGTCGGCAGAATATGTACCATGACAAGGTCGTTATTCGACTGATCCAGTTTTCCATAATCTGGGCGGTACTGGCGATGATGGTTGGGGTCTATATTTCCGCCGAGTTAATATGGCCAAAAATAGACTTTGGACAATTCTGGCTTTCGTTCGGACGCCTGCGTCCTTTGCATACCAACGGAATTATTTTCGGCTTCGGTGTTTCTGCATTAATGGCCACGGCCTTTTACAGTGTGCAACGGACTTCCCATATACCTTTGTTCGCCCCCAAGCTCGCCTGGTTCTGCTGCTACGCCTGGCAGTTGACCGTTTTGATAGGAGGTTTGTCTTTACTGGCCGGCTGGACCACGTCGAAAGAATATGCAGAGTTGGAATGGCCTCTCGACATAGCTATTGCTGTTGTTTGGCTGTGTTTTGGTATCGTTTTCTTCGGCACTATAGCCACCAGGAGAATCAGACCGATCTACATTTCCAATTGGTTTTATGGTGCACTAATTATTGTAATCGCAATGCTGCATATCGTGAATAGTTTGGCGATACCTGTCTCACCAGGAAAGTCCTATTCGATCTACGCCGGTGCTCAAGATGCCGTAGTGCAATGGTGGTATGGTCACAATGCCGTTGGCTTTTTACTGACCGGAGGGTTTCTCGGCATGATGTATTACTTTTTACCGAAGCACGCTGGCCGACCAATTTGGAGTTACCGACTTTCTGTCGTGGCGTTTTGGGCATTCACCTACAGTTATATATGGGCAGGTCCTCACCATCTTCATTACAGCGCCGTTCCGGAATGGGTGCAGTCGTTGGCCATGGTGATGAGCGTAATACTTCTGGCGCCGTCATGGGCCACTATGATTAATGGCATTATGACGGTAAGTTCTGCTTCCGAGAAACTGAAAACTGACCCCGCCCTTAAATTCATCGTTCTATCACTCGCATTCTATGGGCTCGCTACATTTGAGGGGCCAATGATGTCCTTCCCAAGTATCAATGTGGTGAGTCATTTCACGGATTGGACCATTGGCCACGTTCACTCCGGTGCTTTAGGTTGGAACGCCATGATTACCTATGGCACTTTCTATTTTATGGTGCCGCGCCTGGTGGGTGCCGAACTGTATAGTATACGCTTGGCAAACGTACATTTCTGGATGGCGTTAGCAGGAACCATGCTTTACATCATGGCGATGTGGGGCGCCGGAGTTTCTCAGGGTCTGCTGTGGTTGAGCCTGGATGAAATCGGCGAACTCAGCTTCAGTTTCAAAGACATCATGTCAAGCATGACTCCTTATTATACACTGCGTCTAATAGCAGGATTGATCTTCCTCGGTGGCACTGTTTTGATGGCTTATAACCTGTTCATGACATTGGCTGGAAAGCACGCGGTTAAGGTGCAAGTGCCCAAGGTAGACCCAGCATTTGGAGTAAGCTCATGAGCGCTCTTTCTCTGCACAAGAAAATGGAAGAAAACACAGGACTTCTACTATTCGGTATTCTTTTGGTGTCGGCGATAGGCGGTCTGGTTCAGATTCTCCCTGTGTTAAACCAGGAAGATTTACAAACGGCTACAGCTCATACAAGAGTCTACAGCGCAGTCGAATTAACAGGTCGCGATATTTATATAAGGGAAGGTTGCAGTGTGTGTCACACCCAGCAGATAAGACCGCTTATAGCGGAGGTCGAGCGCTATGGTCCTTATTCAAGAGCTGGAGAATTCGTCTACGATCGACCTTTTCTTTGGGGTTCAAAGCGAACCGGCCCAGACCTGCATCGTGTGGGTGGAAAATTTTCTGACGATTGGCATCGAATTCACTTGATCGACCCACGAGCGGTAATAGCTGAAAGCATCATGCCCGCCTATCCTTGGTTAGCGAAACGAGAAGCGAGTCGGGCTGGCAACATCACGGCCAAACTGCGAGCACTTAGAATACTGGGCCATCCCTATAGCGACGAAGAAATTGCCGCCGCCGACAGTGCATTGGAAGAGCTTATGGAAATTGATGCGCTTATAGCTTACCTGCAAATGCTAGGCACCGGTCTTAGCGAGGACATTTCAATATGACATTGTTTATTTTCATAGGCGATATGTTGGTGATGGCATTTATGATCGGCTTGGCCATAGGGTTCACCAACAAGGGCAACGATGAGCAAATCAGTGAAGCCGCACGAATACCGTTAGAGGACGAAGACTATCATGGCTGATCTGCTTACAGGTTTTTGGAGTGGTTGGATCATCGTTCTAACCGGTGTTTCTATGGCTACGCTGACATGGCTAATCCTGAGTGCCTATTTTGCGCCGCAAGCAAGCGAAGACCTTGATACTGAGCCGGTATGGGATAACGATTTACGCGAAGGTTCCAGCGCCCCTCCTTTTTGGTGGTTCTGGATGATACTGGCGGCGTTGGTTTTCTCGCTGGTGTATCTCATGTTGTATCCTGGGCTTGGTTCCTACAAAGGCTTGCTAAATTGGTCGCAAGGTTCGCGCATCGTTGAAAGCTATGGAAATTATGATGCGAGCTTTGAGCAAGTCAGGACTACTATTGCACAGACGAGCTTGGTGGAAATTCAGAATGATTTGGAACTCATGCAAACCGCCCAGCGAATTTTCAAGCGAGAATGTTCTGCCTGTCATGGCCCAGATGCGCGAGGTCAGGCATCGCTCTTTCCAAATTTGATGGACATTGATTGGCAATGGGGCTCCAGTGTCGAGCAAATTGAACAAACAATTCGCTCAGGAAGAACAGCGAATATGCTTGCCTGGCAATCCATTTTAGGTGATGACAATGTTGATCAGGTATCGAACTACATTGCGCGGTTCGGAGAGCCAGGAACAGACTCACATCCAGGTAAGGCCGTGTACCAGCAAAACTGCGTGGCCTGTCACGGCCTGGATGGGGCTGGAAATCCCTTGTTAGGTGCGCCAAATCTGGCTGATGATATTTGGCTGTATGGCGGAGATATTGAAACAATCAAGGTCTCAATTGCTTCAGGTAGAAATGGAACGATGCCCGCCTTTGCAAGCCGTCTGGATGACACACAGATAAAGCTGTTGGTGGCCATGTTGGCACGATAGGCAAATTTCCCCCATCTAAATCGATCAGAAAGGTCGGGTGAGATTTATCGAGGTGGTGGAAACCGAACTGATGAGCCTGCACGAAGGAAATATGACCCGGTGTGGCATACCACCATCGGAGTTTAGTGAGTGGCAAAAGCATTGGTCTATTGGCAAGTAAAGCCTATAAGCATGGATGCCTGGCGGTGGATCCCATGATGAATAACGACGATGCTAAACTCGACGAAGAGATAGCACATATCAATCAGCGGCTTCAGGCATTAGAGGAAGAAAAATCTCAACTGCTCGCGTGCAAAGCAGCACTTGCGTCAACAACTTCTAATTTGATTGCTACTTCATCTACATTGGCAGCAAAAGATAAAGTGGCGTTATTCCAAAAATTCTTTGTCGGCAGGGAAGATATTCATGCTTTCCGTTGGGAAAATAATACAGGTAAAAGTGGTTATGCAGTCGCTTGTCACAATGAATGGCAACCCGGTCTCTGCAATAAACCAAAAATCAAATGTAGCGATTGCAGCAACAAAGCCTACAAGGCGTTAGAGCCAAAAACTATCTACGACCACCTGTCTGGCACTCAAACCGTTGGGCTGTACCCACTTATGCGCGACGATACCTGCCAGTTGTTGGCAGCGGATTTTGATAAGTCGGATTGGCAGCAGGCCGTTAAAGCATTCGCTCAGGCGTGTAGTGATTACACTATTCCTTATGCGATCGAGCGATCCAGGTCGGGAAATGGTGCGCATATCTGGGTGTTCTTTGAAGGCAAAATCCCAGCAAAGGATGCGCGCCGTTTGGGGTTCTACCTACTCGACCGGGCGATGGAGAACTATCCGGGATTGTCGTTCGACTCTTATGACCGGCTGTTCCCAAACCAGGATTCACTGCCGAGCGGTGGCTTTGGTAATTTAATTGCGTTACCTTTGCAATATCGACCTCGCCAACATGGGAATTCAGTATTTGTTGATCAGAACTTGGCGGCCCACTCGGATCAATGGCAATTCCTGAATGGTCTGGCAAAACTTCCTCTCAATAAATTGCACAGGCTTTTACAACAATTTGATGAGGACATTCCCGAGTTGACCGAAAAACCCTGGGAACAAAGTGTTCCGATTGTACGGGCCAGGATTAACGACGGTCCTGCCCGGATAAAAATTGTATTGGCTAACCAGGTGTTCATTCCAGTCGATGCGTTGCCATCAAAATTGCTGGCCCGGTTAAAACGGCAGGCCAGTTTTGCTAACCCGGTTTTCTTCAAAACCCAGGCCATGCGTTTTAGTACCCATGGCATTCCCCGATATATCAGCTTGGCCTGTATCGAACAGGATTACCTCGTTATCCCTAGAGGTTGCCTGGATGACATCATTGAACTACTTAGAGAGCAAGATATTGCTGTTGATATCGATAATAAGCGAACCACAGGAAGCCAGCTAAAAGATATTCGCTTTCTGGGTGAGCTGCGGGGTGATCAGAAACAGGCAGTGGAAAAATTAACCGCTCATGATACCGGCATTCTACATGCGCCGGCGGCGTTTGGTAAAACAGTAACCGCTATTGGTGTTATCGCCAAGCGCCGAGTGAACACCCTGATACTAACGCATACCCGCCAGTTGCTTGATCAGTGGAAGGAGCGTTTGTCCGCTTTTCTGGAAGGGGTTGACATTGGCGTGGTGGGCGGAGGTAAGCGTAAGCCGACGGGTGCTATTGATATCGCTACATACCAAAGCCTGCTTAAACCTAAAGACAATAGTGTTGACCCTATGCTATTGGGTTACGGGCAGGTGATTGTTGATGAGTGTCATCATATTTCTGCGCCTAACTATGACCGCCTGTTGTCAGAAGTCCGCGCCCTGTATGTTTTGGGGCTGACGGCAACACCAGAGCGACAGGATGGACACCAACCGATTATCTTTATGCAGGCTGGGCCTGTTCGGCATCGGATTAAGACCGATAAGCACACCCAGTTTGAACAGCGCGTAGATGTCAGAACCGTTTCGGGAAGGCCTCCTGAGCATATAATATCGGAAGATCAAAAAACGCATATCGCTGATGTCTATCGGTGGCTGATGGAGTCTGAAACTCGCAATGCGCAGATCGTGAGAGATATTGGAACTCAGATTGATGACGGCGCCAATCCATTAGTGCTGACTGAACGCCGGGAGCATGCAGAATCCATTAGCCAGCAGCTTGCCGATAAAGGCTATGAAACTGTCGTTTTACGTGGAGCCACGCGAAACAAAGAGCGTGAGCGGGCCATGGAAAAAGCGAAAACAGCGCAAGTATTGGTCGCCACCGGAAAATATATCGGCGAGGGGTTCGACTTGCCAAGGCTTGATACCCTGTTTCTAGCCTTGCCGATTTCCTGGAAAGGATCGTTGGCACAATATGCTGGCCGACTACATAGGGTGGCTGATAGTAAAGATAAGGTAGCGATTTACGATTATGTTGATAACGCTCTGCCCATGTTGCAGCGTATGTTCCGACGGCGATGCAAAGGGTATGAGGCGATGGGATACACGCTGGTTTATGATGCTGATACAGAGTCGGTTCAGTCAGAACTCGCTGTTTAGTCGCCAAGCCTTCAGCAGTAAGCCAATAGTGTTGATACGGGAGCAAGAGTCGGCGCTATAAAACTCAAGGCGCGTCGCCCGGTTCAACACTTGCTGGGAATGGGTGTCCTCGAAGGTTCGCTTCTCGAAGGTTCGCTTCTATGCGGGCTATTCAGATGTGCGGGGAAAACCTGCTATGCGAGCACTCAATTTGTGGGGATACCTCAGGGTCTGTCCCTGATGGCCGCGCTGTCCGCCACTGGGCCTCCACTCTTGGGGCGCAGGCTCTTCGGAGCTGGTTTACTGTACCCGTCGCTGGACGGCGGCTTGCTGCTGTTCTTGGCCAGTCTGGCTTCCAGCGCTTCCACTCGCGTTGTCAGAAGTTGCAATTGCTGATAGAGAAGCCGTGTATACTGCTCTAAGTCGGCGCGTGAAAGTTGGCTTAAATCCGGTAGTCCTTCCATAGACTATAAGCATGACCCTTTTTCATAAAAGTGCAAGTCGACCTGAGTAGTTACCTTTTAATTTTCATTTAAATAAATTCAGCTAACAAGGCCGATGCACATGGATAAATTTAAGCTGCTCCACTTCGTTACGCAACTTAAATTTACCAGTGATCGGTGACGTTAGATCGGAGAATAAATTGAAGTTAAAGAAAGCCATAGAAAATATGGGTGCGAATTCCGCAATAGCAATTGCACAAGAGATAGCAGAAAATGAAGGCATATCTTGGGATGATGGTGCCAAATTTGTTTTCTCCATTATTGCAAATGATCTTGAAAGAACACCAGGCAATATTGGCGGTCAAAATGATACCGATCGAGATGTAAAAAAAGGTGGCTTCTTAAATATCAAGGAGGCTTTGATGGCAGAGCATCCAAACGAGTATCCAACCCGCTTGGAACAATAGCTGACCCAATAATTGAAAAAATCATCGGTTCGCGTTTAGATGATTTAACCACCAGCGACTTAAACAAAATAACATTTGCTCATCGTTTAGGAATGTCTGCGGAAAATATTCTTGGACTAATCCTGGAAGAGTATTTATCAAAAAACTTAAAAGACAAAGGCTGGCACTGCGCATGGGGTGAAACAGTAAAATCAGTTGACTTCGTCAATGAAGATGGAAGCTTGCTTCAAATAAAAAACAGAAGTAATTCAGAAAATAGCTCAAGCAGTGCAGTGCGTGATGGCACTGAAATTCAAAAGTGGTACAGAGTTAAGGCTGACAGGATCGAATATATGTGGTCACAATTAAATGATATTTGTGGCACGGACAATTTGTCTGAGGACGGTTTCGTTTCGTTTGTTAAAAGCACAATAAGTTCGAACCCAGACTGTCTTGCTGTCGAGGATGGTAACCCATGGAAGTCATCCAGATTTAATCAGCCAAACTGAATTTCTTGCTGTGTTATACGTGGCTGTGTGGTTTTGTTGTGGGCTTCCAGAAATTGCTCCTCCCATTCGGGATTACTGGTATTTTTATATCGTGAGTAGCGAAATCCAATAAATTGTTCAATTTTTTCATTATTTAGGAGGGAGACTATCAATCTTCCAACAGCAAGGCCCAAGCTTGATGGTACAGCATTACCAACTTGCTTATATTGCTGTATAAGAGGGCCAGACAATTGCCAATTGTCTGGAAATTCTTGAATGCGTTTATATTCCTGAATAGACAGCGGTCTGTTTTCTTCTGGGTGGGCCAAATCGGTGGCTGGCATTGCTGGGTGAGTAACTACTGTTGGTGAAGGCTTATTCCAGTCTAGTCTCCTTAAAAATCCTGTTTTTCCTCCACCAGCATAAAAAGATTTACCTAATGCTTGTTTTTGTATTTTTTCTGGCAAATTTCTCCAGTTTTCACCTGACTTTAGCATTCTGTAATACTTCAAACGCTTTTCTGGAAAATTTAAGTGTTGATGTTCCTTTAAGCCTTTTACGGCTTGTTTAAATGTTTTCCATTTTGGCAAGCCATATTCTTTTTTCTCAGAGTGGGTAGGTGACAAATATGGAGGAGTTTTACCGTCTCTCGCACAAACTATTATTACACGTTCTCTTATTTGGGGGGAGCCAAAGTTGGCAGAGTTATATAGATTGAAAGAATAAGAATATCCTGATTTTTTTAGCTTTGATAAAATAAAATTCAAGGCTCCACCTTTCATTTCATCAGCAGTAAGGTCTGGAAATTCTGGCCCCCTCTCATCGTGAGGCCGATGATCCATTGGGCAAGACAATAAGCCTCGTACATTTTCAATTACAATAAATTTAGGGTTTAACTCAAGCGCCAAATCAATGTATTTTAAAAACACATTGCCTCTATCATCATTAAAGGCTTGGCGCTTTCCTGCTGTACTAAAAGCCTGGCAAGGTGGGCCGCCGATGATAAGATCAATATCGTCTTTCTCACTAAGACCCGAAGCATTCAATATATCCTGTTTCGAATAATCGTTTATGTCGCTCAATAGAGCCATATTAGGCTTATTCAGTGCAATTGTTTGGCGACAATATTTGTCAATTTCACATGCAAGCCGAACATCAAAGCCAGCCTTTTCAATGCCAAGATCTAGTCCCATTGCACCGGAGAAGAAGCTGAGAGCTATTGGCTTAGTATTTGTGTTTTTACGCACATCATAAGTTGCATGGTCTTCTGCCACCATATGTGCAGACAGTAATCCGTAGTGATTAACTGAATCTTGCTCCAGCATCCATGAGCGACCAAATTTTGTGGCTGAAAGAACACCAGTACGGCATAATGTACGTACTCGCTGCTCACTAATATTTAGTGTAGAAGCCGCTTCTTTTATTGTGATATTGGTACTCATTAGTGCATTCCTTATCGAAACCTACGGTGAGTACCCAGTATAAGAGTGGAGTTTTGAATGTCAATGCAAAAATGCTCTAACAATTGTATTCACGCGGACAGCAAAAAGTGCCGCTTCTCGTTCCTCGTCGCTCTGCTTTTTGCTACCGGTGATGCACGCCGTTATTGTCGGCTGCCGTTATGTTTACAAGGAAGTTTCGTGTTAAAACGTATAATTTGGGTATGTGTCGCAATTGGATTAATTGTTTGGATGGCTCAAAATAAATTGGAGTTATAACTGAATCTGGTGTTTGAATATTTGAAAAAAGGCGGCGTATCTGGTTGATTGGTTATCGCCAAACAATCAAGCAACCCATAGGACACGCCACCATGAGCAAGAATAACGTTATTGAACTGGAAGGTCGAGAAGCGAGTATTGATCCATTGAGCGAGCTGCTACAAACCGGCGCACTGAAACTGATACTACAGGCGGTAGAGGCCGAACTGTATGCCGACCGCCGCACCGAGGCGGGTCATGCGGGCGTGGTGCGCAATGGCTATCAGCCGGAGCGAGCGATCCAAACCGGTATCGGGCCGGTAACGGTTAAGATTCCTAAAGTGCGGGCCAAAAGCGGTGCGCCCTGGTCATCATTGGCGTGAACGAGCGCGGCGAGAAACATTTTCTGGCCATTGAAGAGGGTGTGCGCGAATCCACACAGAGTTGGCGCGAGCTGTTGTTGAATCTGAAGTTCCGGGGCATGAGCATCCCCGGACGGGCGATCGGCGATGGTGCCATGGGATTCTGGGCGGCTCTGGAGGAAGTGTACCCTGAAACGCGCCAGCAACGCTGCTGGATGCACAAGACCATGAATGTGCTGAACGGCCTTCCCAAATCTGCCCAGCCCAAAGCAAAGGCCGCCCTGCATTCAATTTGGCAAGCAGAAACCAGGCCCGAAGCCGAGACGGCTTTTGACCTGTTTATAGCGACCTATGATGCCAAGTATCCAAAGGCGACAAGGCGGCGCTGTGTTTACAGAAAGACCGGGACGAGTTGATGGCATTCTACGACTTTCCCGCCATGCACTGGCAGAGCATCCGCACCAGCAACCCGATTGAATCCACCTTCGGCACAATCAGGCATCGAACCAAGCGATCGAAGGGCTGCCTCTCACGGGATGGCATGTTGCACATGATGTACAAATTGGGCATGTGTGCGGAGAAAAAATGGAGACGCCTACGCGGGTTTGACTACCTGGCGAAGGTGATGACAGGAGTCAAATTTAGAGATGGAATCGAGGTGAAAAAAGTTGACCAGGTTGCCTCTTGATTCAGGTGTTGAAACACTATTTTTGACAATAACTCTTCTCATAAAACCTTATTCCTCATAATTTGATATTGCTGTGCAAAACATAACGCTGCACTCACCGGTAAGTTAGGAGCGCAGCGAGTAATTTATCCGGGTGCAGTGCCTTGTTATACTTTTAGTCGCTAAAAGGTTATTAAACGCGCTTCGCATCCCAATATTATAATACTTCAGAAAAATCAAAAGCTCTATGAACGATTCAGATTCTGAATTATAGCTTCAACGGTAGTACGTTCATCAAAATAGTCTTGAATAACTATATTTGCCTTTCCTACCCAAGCTTGTCCCGCCACATCAAAGAAAGCTGCATGTGCCTTGCTTGATAAACTATAGACGCTAGAAGTCGCACCAGGCGTCAAAATATCCTGCAACGCCCATAGAGAATTTCCATAAGGACTATTATTAACAATTCCATTTAAAAAACTTATAAGATCTGCCTCATCATCTGTATTCGGCCAGAACTTAGTGCCGTCCCATCCTGTCGCAAATATTTGTCTTCCTTTCCAAATATTCTGGATATTTGAGTATGGCGATGGATCAAAGTTAACACTAGCAATAACTCTCCCGTTAGGAGTAGCTCCCCATAGTCCTTGTAGTGAAGCTGTTGATGTTCCAGCGGGAATGAGGTATTTGTTTAACTTCGAATTATGCAGGATATTGATGAACTTTTGGATAAGTCGGTTTGTATATTTATTAAAGTGCGTAAAATCAAAAATAACAATTTCGTTTTGCCTTTTAGTCCAATTGGATTCATAAAATTCATATACTTGATCAATAAGATCATTAAGCCGTGCCGCAACGGGAATCGATCCATGGTGAAAGCCGTGATAATGATCTTCTTCAAAGGAGTCGAGATTATAAGAGGGACGTAAGTCAAGGTAACGAATACCTTTCTCGAGTTGTTGCTTAAAGTTTAGCTCCTGTGTTTGTACCCATCGAGTAGCTATAGCTGAATTGTTGTAGCAAGCAGCGTCATGCCCTCCAGGTAAGAATAGTTGGTTCAATGATAGATTCTTAAACCCTCTTTTTATGCCGTTTACCTTAGCCATCCATTGATCAAGACTGGCAGCTTGAACGTTGGTTTGAGGGCATACAATCTTTCCATCGTTGTAGTTTCCATTGTTCCAGCACGCCAAGTTGATGGTGCCAACCTTGTAAGTAAAGGTTACCGGAGTTCCGTGCTCAGAATAGCTTTGTAGCCCCGCATAAGGTGAGCCTTCAGCTGAATTACTTGAAGATTTAGGGCAGGTAAAAGACAGGTGATATTCCAAATATCCAATATTGTAGAAGACACCAGCCCTGTCATTATCTTTTAAAACAAAGTATCGTCTACAGTTTGGCGGTATGGTATCGTCAGCGTTTGGTTCTATATACCAATTGCTACTTCCACTGCCGTTATCATTCCAATAATCTGAAAATGTCAAAATATTTGGGAAGGTGTTCTCTACGAGAATCAGAGCGCGTCTATCTTTAAAAGTGGTTTGATCACATTCAAATTTATTATCGTTTTTGCTGCCTGAACTCCAGCAGGCATTATTGCTATTTCCTATCTGATATTCGAAGGAAACCGGAGTTCCACTTTTATCATAAGTTTGCAGTCCAGCCGAAATCAGAAATTGGCTATCTGATGGTGAACCTTCAGCTGAGTTACTTGAAGATTTAGGGCAGGTAAAAACAGCATTCGCAAATCCAAGTTCATTCTCTCCTTTCGTATCTAATACTCGAAGACAAATGCCAGCCCTGTCGTTATTTTTTAGTACGACTGTTCTTTTGCAGTTCGGAGGCGGAACATCACTTGAACTTGGTTCCCAATACCAATTTGAACTTCCACTACTATCATAATTCCAGTAATTACCGAATTTCAATTGATATGATTTAGGGTTTTTAATAGTAATGAGCGCTCTTCGATCTGCAAATGTAGTTTCTCCGCAAGTCGTTTTTTTGTTATCACTGTTGCCCGAATCCCAGCAAGCCTTGTTTGATTCTCCAACCTTATAGGTAATATTAAGTGGATGACCTGATCCACTGTATGTTTGCAAACCAGCCGAAACCCAAAGACTACTATCTGAAGAAGTACCCTCTGCAGAGTTATCTGATAATTTTGGGCATGTAAATGACATGTTCACAAATCCTATTTCATTTTGCGTGCTAGGGTCAATCGCACGATACCAGATACCAGCTCTGTCATTGTCTTTGAGGGTGAAGGTCTTAGACTGGTTTGCTTCTATATCAGTCGGCTCTACGTCCCACGGTCCACCCCAGCGGCCTAATAACTCCAGCTTATGCGAACCACTGTTAATTGTTACGTTCACTCCAAAATCTGACATACTGTATCCTCATTAGTTTTGGGGTTGTATAACGTTTGAATTCAGCCGACGGCGTAGCCGGTCGGCTGGAATGATTTGTGTACGCCCAGCATGGGCATGAACTTATGGGGTGAAAGTCCCCTGTAGGAGAACCAACATTGTGTTTTCATGAACCAATGATAACTACTAGCCGACGGCAAGGGCAACTCCGCGAGGGGTGGTCTGAAGGAAGCCCGAGCGCAAAACTGCGAGCCTACGAACAGAAATGTCATAGAAGGCCCAGCCACTGGGACGAGCTAGCACAAGATAGCGAAGTCCACTTGGTTCAGGTGGTAGGGTAAATGACAAGGTTGTGCAGTGACAGTTCATGCTCTTATCTGGGGAGATCTGCCCGACATGCGATGCGAATGCATAGCGCTGGTGCCAGCAATGGCGTCTGTGATCGGGCAGAAGTCAGCAGACGGCATAGTACTGCAGCCCATCAGGACGATGGTCTTGCAGGAAGGCCTGAACGTCAGATGAGGAGTGAGACAATCGTATCTCTTGGGAGGCCAAGGTCGTGACGAACGACAAGTCGACTCATGACGGTTCGGTTTTGTTCTCAGCCTCAGAACAGATAGACTGACGAACCGCCGGATGCGGACCCGCATGTCCGGTGGTGTGGGGAGGGCGAGCTAGATACTCGCCTTTACCCGATTAGAACTCAATCTGCTGGTTGATAATTTATTTCTGGCCATAATTCGTTAATTTCGTCAGCTTGTTGTTGAGCATTAAAATATTCCCAAATAATTCCGTTTACGTCAGTATCTTGGCTAAATTCTTCAGCGGAATCATCTTCCCAACCTAAATGTCGAAGGTCTCCATGAGCACAAGAAAAATCTTGGCGAATCGATACATTCAGCGAGTCCGTTCTCCATAATGCGTATTCGTTCGGAACAAATAGACACGGTTCGACACCTAGGCGAATAGTGTAATCGTTTATTGTCTCGTTTATTTTATTTGTAGAAATTGCAATATGTAGTTTCTTCATCATTATTCTTATGAGTTCTAACGGCGCGCTCACTGGCAAAATGACGCGCAGCGTAATTTTGCCAGTGAGCGCGCCTTGTTAGCTCTTTTTCATCAGGACCGATACTTGTAACGCAGGTGATAGGATGATTTCCATACCTTCGATATCTAGCTCAGTTTCAAATAAATCTTCGTCTAATGATGTTTTTACCAAAATAGATCTTTTAGATTTTTTGGTTTTCATAGCTTTTGCTAAAAGAGAAGCAGCTTCGTCTATGGTCTCGTTTTTCTTTTGAACACGAATTAACACAGGATTATTCATATACTGTTCTACAAGAATCGCGTCTATTCCCTTATTCCGTTGAACAGGGTTAAATTCTATTCCTGTCAATAGATTTAACGCGGAGGTATCTGCATTTACATATGAGTCTCTACCCTTTTTCAAAAGGTTTGACTCCGTTTTTATAGGGTTATCTAAGCGTTCCCTCGTTAGCTCGATAGCATCTGGCGATTCATCAATACCAATATAATTTCGATTTAAAAGTTTTGATGCAACACATGTGGTTCCGCTGCCACAAAAAGGATCTAAAACCAGATCTCCCTCTTCAGTTACTAGCTTGATAATTTGCTCAAGGAGCAAAAGCGGCTTTTGAGTCGGGTACCCGACTCTCTCTTTTGCCTTGGGATTTAAATAAGGAATACCCCAGACATCACTTAATGGAACGCCTTTTTTCTTATCGCCATTTTTTACATTTCCAGAGCTATCTTTGTCGTATATAGACTTATTGTGCTCATCCCTAGTTCTTCTTTGTAAAATCTGATCTATATTAGTTGTTTCTGAATAAGATGTATAAATTGTATTAAACTTAAATTTTTTCGACTTTGAATAGAAATAGATATTTTGATGACTTGGAAGCAGTCCTTTTCTTGAGTTAGACCATCTTTTATAAGACCAAATAATTTCTGATTGAAAATTATCCGCCCCAAAAGCCTGATCTAATATTGCGCGAACAATATGCTCACCACTTTTATCGCAGTGTACAAATATAGATCCAGTCTCTTTCAATAAAGAATGCATGGCTTCGATTCGTTTCTTTAAAAACTCAGTGTAACCTCTGTCACTACCCCAGCTATCATCAAAGCTGAACTCTTTTGTACGTTCTCTATTTTTCAGCGTATACTTTCTATCTGTAAAAAACGGCGGATCAAGATAAATGAGGTCTATAGAGCAAGGCTCTATAGACCTCATTTGATCTAAACAATCACCGTTCAGAACTGTGTTAATCATTAGATGCTTCTTTGTCTCGTTTATCCGCTATTTCCGTTAATATCGCTTTAAGGCCATATCCACTAATTTTCTCCAGATAATCCCAAGCCTCGTCACCGGCATAGTATTCACCATCTACGCCTGCGTAGATGGTTTTCAATGTTTCCTGTATTTTAATTGCCTGCTCTCTCTGAGGATAGTAGAACATCACCCGAACAGGCTTGTAACCATGCCCTTTTATCGCCTTTACGCGGGTGTGCTCTTTGGTAATATGGTCGCCATCCGTCGTAGCATCTCGCCATTTTAGCTCTACGGCATCAGAGCCATTAAGAAAATCTATTTCAAAAGTCTTTGGCTTTGACCCAACAGTATTCTCGACCAAGGTTTTGCCACCCTGACTGTTTGAGAAGAACATACACAAGGTAGCGGCTTCCTCCAAAAATGACCCCGCGTACTTATATAAAAATCGGCCAGTATTCTGATATTCGTCGATCAAAATACCTTCTTTATGAGGAATGCCTAATACTCGATATATCAGATAGTGAGAATTATCATCTTCTTTCATTTCCTCCTTACGTGCGACAATCTTGCTTTTCAAATTGTTTGCATATTCATCAGCAAGCTTTCCGATTTTTTCTTTTAGCAATTGCAGACAAGTTCCACTGGCGATTGCACTATCAATTACCTCTCTTTCGTGAGCATACACTGCGGCGATAAGCTCTGTTTTTTTCTTCTTTTTGATATCAATACCTAATGACTTGCAATATTCATCAAGTTCCTTTTTGTTCATTTTTTCAACTTTCATGAAGCTTCCTGAGTTGGTTTTAAATGCGATCTCGATTTGAGAGCTAACGCTTATGCTCAGCGGCGCGCGCCTTTGGCGCGTCCGCTGGAGCATTTTGTGTACGCCCAGCATGGGCATGAACTTATGGGGTGAAAGTCCCCTGTAGGAGAACCAACATTGTGTTTTCATGAACCAATGATAACTACTAGCCGACGGCAAGGGCAACTCCGCGAGGGGTGGTCTGAAGGAAGTCCGAGCGCAAAACTGCGAGCCTACGAACAGAAATGTCATAGAAGGCCCAGCCACTGGGACGAGCTAGCACAAGATAGCGAAGTCCACTTGGTTCAGGTGGTAGGGTAAATGACAAGGTTGTGCAGTGACAGTTCATGCTCTTATCTGGGGAGATCTGCCCGACATGCGATGCGAATGCATAGCGCTGGTGCCAGCAATGGCGTCTGTGATCGGGCAGAAGTCAGCAGACGGCATAGTACTGCAGCCCATCAGGACGATGGTCTCGCAGGAAGGCCTGAACGTCAGATGAGGAGTGAGACAATCGTATCTCTTGGGAGGCCAAGGTCGTGACGAACGACAAGTCGACTCATGACGGTTCGGTTTTGTTCTCAGCCTCAGAACACCATCTGCTTGAGCGTATTCTAGCGCCTGAGAATCTGCAAACTGCCTGGAAGCAAGTGCGCAGAAACGAAGGAGCGCCCGGCGTCGACGGCATTACCATTGAGGAGTACGCTCAATGGGTACGTCCGCGCTGGGAGAAACAGCGTCGAGCCTTACTGGAGGGATACTACAAACCCCAACCGGTCAAACGGGTTTCAATACCCAAGCCGAGCGGTGGCGAACGCCATTTAGGCATACCCACCGTGCATGACCGGGTCATTCAACAAGCCATTGCGCAAGTGTTAAGCGCGCAGTTCGATCCAGCTTTCTCTGAAAGCAGTTTCGGATTTCGTCCGAAGCGCTCTGCGCACGATGCCATCAGGCACGTTCAGGCATTCATCAACGAGGGCCATCGCGTCGCCGTGGATGTCGACCTGTCGAAATTCTTCGACCGGGTGAGTCACGACATTCTCATGGCGCGAGTGAGCCGTAGGGTTAGCGACAAGCGAGTCCTCAAACTCATCGGTAAATACCTGCGAGCGGGCGTCGTCATCGATGGCCACACTCATCCTACACAATTAGGTGTCCCGCAAGGCGGCCCACAGTCGCCATTGCTCGCCAACATTGTGCTGGATGATCTGGATAAGTACCTTGAGCAGCGAGACCTCAAATTTGCTCGATACGCCGATGACTTTGTCATCTGCGTCAAAAGCACATCGAGAGGGTATCGTGTGAAAGAACAGGTCACGCGTTTTCTGGAGCGAACATTGAAACTCCAGGTGAACGAGGAAAAGAGTTCGGTGGTGAAGACCAACGATCTCAATTATCTGGGCTTTACGTTCAAGGGGTCGAAGATACACTGGAGTGCCGACAGCCTCGCTGCGTTCAAATATCGTGCTCGTCAACTGACGAAGCGGTCGTGGGGAGTATCGATGGCCAGGCGCCTCGGGGAACTTCGTCGTTATGTCCAGGGTTGGATGGCTTACTATGGGTTGTCCGAATACTATCGGCCTTTGCCAGGCCTCGATCAATGGCTGCGGCGGCGAGTTCGTATGTGTTACTTAAAACAGTGGCGCAAACCGAGAACGAGAATCCGCAACTTACTGTCGTTAGGCGTGCCAAAGCGCAGTGCCATCAGTATTGGTCTCAGTTCGAAGGGTTCCTATCGATTAGCGAAAACCTTCGCTGTGAATCAGGGTCTGTCGAATAAGTATCTCAAGCGTCAGGGGCTTGTCTCCATCAAAGAGCTGTGGGTGAAGTTCCACTATCCTAACAGATAGACTGACGAACCGCCGGATGCGGACCCGCATGTCCGGTGGTGTGGGGAGGGCGAGCTAGATACTCGCCTTTACCCGATTATGATTAAAACTAATATCACTCATCACTAAACGAGTTCAAAATTTCTTTATTTGTGTCTAAATAAATAAGTACATCGCTATAATTTTTAAAAATTTGAGCCAATAAATCTTCACTACTTTGATTATCATTCTTATACTTTCCTTGGCAATTTTGTTGTGATTTCAATTTTTCTAATATGGAGTATAAAAACAATCCGTGCAAATAAATTTTACTGATGTATTGATTTCTGAAATAGTCAATCTCTGTTTCAGTTTTTGCTTTATTTTTAGATAAATATTTTATTAGTGAGTGGCTGTCCATATTGATGGCTATTGCACTAACAATTTTCTTTTCACCTTCGTCGTCTGCTGGGACTACATGGATAATACTATCTTCGTCCCACCCATCTTCAGTCCATATTGAGTCATTATCTTGCTTCCAATCACCATTGTCTGCTTTTCTAATTTTTATAAGTTGTGGTAATTCTGGTTTTTCGGGTTCTTTTTTCGTTTTGTTTTTTTCTTGCTTTTGTGGGTCAATAATCTTGACATAAAAAATACTTTCCATATCGCCATCAGGTGAAGTGAGTTTTGCATTTAATTCTATCTCATCACCAACACTAAGATTATCTTTTTTGGCCTTAATGTTAATTTAATTGAGCCATCACTAGGCCCCGATTGATTAACTTCAAAAATATCTACTATTTTATTGTCATCAGGATTTGGGTTAGGGTTAATCGGATTGTCTGTATTATGCTCTCTACCTGCTAAAATATGAATGTGAAACTCGCCTTTTTCTTGAGGACGGTAAAAATAATCTTCTACCACATCGGTTTCAAATTTGATAACGCCTTTTCCGTTTAATGGAATTGATTTTATTTTTTTACCGCTTTGCTTATCATTTTTTAGATTGATTTTAAAAATAGAGGGAAAGCGTTTAGTTTCCTGTGGTCTTTTTTGCTCCTCTCCTTGCTTTGTTGTTTTTTCTTTTTGAGGCGGCAGGTTTATTAAATCCATACCCTTTTTTAAAAGATTGGTTAATGACTTATCTAATGGCACTTTTGACAGTAAATTTTCTATCAATTCTTTTTCTTTTTTATCGTCTCCACCTTGTAAGATAGCATCTTTTCTTTTGGTGTTAAGTTGTCGTAAGGTCTCATTGCCTTTTAATATTTCTTTAACCTTACCTTTTAATTCCTCGAATTTGTCATTTTCTCGTAAATTAGAGCGATTTGCCATAAACAAGTCTTGGCGAAACTCAGTTTTTATTTGTGAGCAATCAATAACAACCAACATTGAATCCTTTAAAAAATTATATTTCAATTCTTGGGTAATAAAAGACTGTCCTTCAGTGCCTTGCACTTGACCGTTTAAGGTGTAAATTACATTTCTGCGAGAACCTATGTAGTTTCTCTTTCTATAATTTTGCGCTTCTATAGTTTTACCTTTCTTAAAAATAATTGCCTGTACGGTTACTATTCCTATGATGTTTTCTTCTAATTTCTCATAAATTGGGGCGCATTCTAATAAATCTTCCTCTTTATCAGGGTCATTTATGCGAACATGATTGCCGTAGACTGCGATACTAAGTATTGCTTTTGGGGTTTTGTATTTCTGCCGTTTCTCATATAACCAAAGCGGAAGTGCAGGCTTATATAACAACTGATTGAGTTCCTTATAAAGTCCTGTTGATGATGTGCTTATGGCATCTTTCGCACTTCTAGGCATTTCATAAGAAAACAGTTTAATAAAAGATCCCGTGGTAAATTTTCTATCATCATATAAACCAATATCTAATTTTTCTATTTCAAACTGAGGTATTGTTTCGCCATCAATCGCAAAATACTCATACCAACTGCTACCATATTTTGGATTTTCTTCCAGTGTTAGAATATGCCTACGAACTATAGTCCAGCCAAATAAATTTTTACTATATTTGGTTTGCTGTTTAAATACTATATCATCCATCTTTGAGGCAATTAGTTGGTATCTGTATTCACCACAAAAAACAACTGCACCTGTAGAACCCATATTATATTTACCTTGCACAAAGGCAATATCAGTTTTATTGTTATTAGCAATGGATAAAAAAGTGTTTTTAAAATTATCAGGGTGTTGTCCTTCGCCATAGTCATAAATCATTAAATCTGGTTTCTCTTGGTTTCCTGTAGCGATAATTTGAATACTATCTCTTGCCATTTGAGCGCGCGCTCCACTTAGCAATTCACCAATATCTCCTCTGGGGATATTGAAAAATTGCTCTGTTGCTGCCTCCATTGTTGTTGGAGCATTTTTTGATTTTGGGCAAATATCTTGCTGTTTACATTTTTTAAGCAATAAGGCATCAATTGAATTGGTAATTTTTTCAACCAAAGCCGCACCAGAATGGGCTTGCTGATTTTCAAAAGTGCCAAAATTAGATCTATCATCCTTATTTTTTCCGCCATAGGGATACCAATTTTTTGGATCATTAAATAACTCATTCTTGGCAACAATATCATACAGCGATTTTTCACCGTTACATTGAAATACTTTCCAGAATAAATTTTTTGCTATTGATGATTCCATAGATTACCTTTTAATCATAACGCTTGAATTCAGCCGCCGCGTTAGCGGTCGGCTGGAATGATTTGTGTACGCCCAGCATGGGCATGAACTTATGGGGTGAAAGTCCCCTGTAGGAGAACCAACATTGTGTTTTCATGAACCAATGATAACTACTAGCCGACGGCAAAGGCAACTCCGCGAGGGGTGGTCTGAAGGAAGCCCGAGCGCAAAACTGCGAGCCTACGAACAGAAATGTCATAGAAGGCCCAGCCACTGGGACGAGCTAGCACAAGATAGCGAAGTCCACTTGGTTCAGGTGGTAGGGTAAATGACAAGGTTGTGCAGTGACAGTTCATGCTCTTATCTGGGGAGATCTGCCCGACATGCGATGCGAATGCATAGCGCTGGTGCCAGCAATGGCGTCTGTGATCGGGCAGAAGTCAGCAGACGGCATAGTACTGCAGCCCATCAGGACGATGGTCTTGCAGGAAGGCCTGAACGTCAGATGAGGAGTGAGACAATCGTATCTCTTGGGAGGCCAAGGTCGTGACGAACGACAAGTCGACTCATGACGGTTCGGTTTTGTTCTCAGCCTCAGAACAGATAGACTGACGAACCGCCGGATGCGGACCCGCATGTCCGGTGGTGTGGGGAGGGCGAGCTAGATACTCGCCTTTACCCGATTATGTGAGATTACCATAGGCGTACATTTTACAGTACATGTACAAACAGGATCTATTATGGATGCCATTAGCTATACCTCTGCCAGAGCTAACCTTGCCAGCACAATGGAAAAGGTCTGTGAAGACCACGCTCCCGTGATTATAACCAGAAAAAGTGAAAGCCCAGTGGTTATGATGTCATTAGAAGATTACCAATCTATGGAAGAAACCACTTATCTACTCCGCTCACCTGCCAATGCAAGACAGTTGCTTGAATCAATTGCTGAGCTTGAAGCAGGTAATGGCACAGAAAGAGAACTCATTGAATGAAAATAACGTTCTCTTCCAAGGCGTGGGATCACTACCTTTACTGGCAGAGTACCGACAAAAAAATACTTGGGAGAATAAATACTTTAGTCAGAGACATTAAGCGCTCGCCATACGAGGGAATAGGCAAGCCAGAACCTTTAAAGCATGGACTTGCCAGCTATTGGTCTCGTAGAATTAATGACGAGCATCGTATCGTTTATAAATGCCAAAATGATGCGATATTGATAGCTCAACTTCGATACCACTACAGTACATAACTTGTCATTAACGGGAATAGATTTTCCCTGTAACTCACACACATAGACGGACTATAATTCCTTGTAATTTGATAATCAAGCTAAAACTAGGGAGTAATTACCGTATGTCCGGGCGGGGATGATTGAAAGCTGGGGGAGGGGCATTGAGCGTATTCTGGAGCCTGTTGCGAAACCGGTACGCCAGAGCCTTTAGTTCGCGCTGAAGCGACAGGGTTATGGATGGAGTTTCCATTCCCCAAAGGTGGCAGTGAAATGGACAGCACTACCCAAGAAACTACCCAGGAAAAGATCGTTACACTTATTCAGCGCAACCCACAAATCACTCGCCGTGAATTAGCTGAGATAATAGGCCTGACAGAAGATGACATTAAATACCACCTGCAAAAACTCAATAAAACAGGTGTTATTCAACACGTAGGGCCTACTAAAGCCGGACATTGGGAAATTTTAAAGTGACCAAAATGACCGAATCTGCCATTGAAGACTTTGCCATCAAATTGTTTGAGCAACAGGGCTACGAGTCTATTCACGCTCCGGATATTGCACCCGACAGTGACAACCCCGAACGCGGCGATTACGGCGAAGTGTTACTGGTGGGCAGATTAGCTAAAGCAATTAAGCGCATTAACCCATCGCTGGCAGATGCTGTGTTGCAAGGCGCGTTAAAGGATGTTGGGCGTATCCACACTTCGGAACTACTCGCCAACAATGAATTTTTTCATCGTTTATTGACTGAAGGCGTTAACCTGAGTTACCAGCAAGACGGCAATGAACGTGGCGACCTGGTTTGGTTGGTGGATTTTGATAAGCCCGATAACGACGAATTTGTAGTAGCCAGTCAGTTTACCGTGATAGAAAATAATAGTAACAAACGGCCCGATTTAGTGTTGTTTGTGAACGGTATTCCACTGGTGGTGATTGAGCTAAAAAATGCCGTTGATGAAAACACCACGATCAAGTCCGCTTTTCAGCAGTTAGAAACCTACAAAGCCACAATTCCGGGTTTGTTTAGCTACAACACCTTGCTGGTGATTTCGGATGGATTGGAGGCCAAGGCTGGCTCCTTGTCAGCAGGTTTTACGCGCTTTATGGCATGGAAAACAGCCGACGGCAAACAAAAAAGAAGCGTCCAGGCAGGTTAGCCAGTTAGAAACATTGATAAATGGCATGTTAAACAAAACCACCCTGCTTGATGTAGTGCGGCATTTTGTGGTGTTTGAGAAGTCAGAAAAAGAAGACAGGCAAACCGGGCAAATTAGTATTACCCCTGTGAAAAAAATTGCAGCCTATCACCAATATTATGCGGTGAATGCGGCTGTGGTCTCAACCTTGCGCGCGGCGGATACTGCACAAAAGCTCTCGCTGATTCTTGCTGCGGAGGAACATATTCTTGGCTTGGAAGAGGGTAGAAAACGCTATATCAATGAAGTGACCGCTTTGTCACAAACCTTTGCTATTGCTATTCCCCATGAACAAGCGATGCATGCCAAAGATGAAGTGGCCTTCTTTCAGGCAGTTAAAGCGCGCCTGGCCAAATTTGACAGCACTGATGAGTACAAGGGTGGCGGCAGAACGAATGAGGACATCGAAACGACAATCCGACAGGTCATTGACCAGGCGTTGGTGTCGGAGCAGGTTATTGATGTATTTGATGCCGCTGGCATCAAAAAGCCTGATATTTCTATTCTCTCCGATGAGTTTTTGGCCGAACTGAAAGGCTATCAGCATAAGAATATTGCATTAGAAGTATTAAAAAAACTACTGAATGATGAGCTGAAGGCGCGCGCCAAAACCAATCTGGTACAAAGCAAATCGTTAATGGAAATGCTGGAAAATGCCATCAAAAAATACCATAACAAGGTGCTTACTGCGGCTGAGGTTATCGATGAGCTGATTAAAATCAGTAAAGACATTGTCGCCTCTGATGCAGAGGCTCAAGATATGGGTTTATCGAACTACGAATATGCTTTTTATACTGCTGTCGCTAACAACGACAGCGCTAAACAATTAATGGAACAAGATAGCCTGCGTGAACTTGCCGTCGTGCTCACCAAAAAGATTCGTGAGAATGCCACTATCGATTGGCAGATAAAAGAAAGCGTGCGTGCCAAACTTAAAGTTAGCGTGAAGCGGCTGCTACGCCAATATGGTTACCCACCGGATATGCAGCGGCTGGCTACAGAAACGATACTCAAGCAAGCCGAGATGCTTGCCAATAAATTGACGGTACAGGACGAATAGGCACAGTAGCAGCCATTCAAGGCGTTTTCTTTTTGTGCCCGCCCTATTGAAGTTGAGCCGGCTCGACATCAATAAATGGTCTTGTCGTGGCCTTCCAGTGTTTTTCAGTATGGTGCCCAGAAGAGGACTTGAACCTCCACGCCCTTGCGGGCACTAGCACCTGAAGCTAGCGTGTCTACCAATTCCACCACCTGGGCACGGGGAGGTGCTTTGTCTCGCATTGCGACCGGAGCGCGACTCTAACGGGTGCTGAATTAGTTGTCAACTCACACACACACTCTTTAGCCACTAAGCCTATAGCCTCTGACCGTGAATAGGCTCCTGTCACTCAACTCAAAGACTTTAGCCAAAGCGACGTGTATACTGAGCCCTTACTAATTCTTGTATCTCTCCTTAATGTTAAAATCCAGAAAATCTAAAGACCCCTTTGCTCAGCGCGAAGCTGAAAACTATTCCAATCCTATCCCCAGTCGCGAATTTATCATTCAACTGTTAGAGCAAATCGGCAAACCTGCGGCTCATCCTGCGCTCTGCGAGCAGATGAAGCTGGCTGACGAAGAACAGGCTGAAGCGCTGCGTCGGCGCCTGATTGCCATGAGCCGCGATGGGCAGATCATCAGCAACCGACGGGGTATGTACGGTCTGGCCGCCCACATGGACTTGATCAAGGGTCGTGTTCAGGGCAATAAAGATGGCTTCGGATTCTTTATTCCCGATGATGGCTCAGGTGATATGTTTCTCGGTGCACGGGAAATGGGAAAATTGTTCGATGGCGATGAAGTGTTAGCACGCCTGTCTGGTTTCGATAGCCGAGGCCGCAGGGAAGGCATGATCGTCGAGATATTAAAACGTCGCTATGGGCAAATAGTAGGTCGTTATTACCGCGAACAAGGCTTCGGCATCCTGGTTCCTGACAGCAAACGGGTGAGCCATGAAATACTGGTTCCAGAGCAACAGGCGGGTAACGCACAGGATGGCCAATTCGTGGTTGGGGAAATTACCGAGTACCCGAGCCGCCGACGTAAAGCGGTAGCGAAAATCGTGGAGGTGTTAGGTGACAGTACCACTCCAGGTTTAGAAATCGAAGTTGCCGTGCGCAGCCACGATATACCTCATCTCTGGCCAACATCGGTAGCTAAGGAAACTGAACGTTTCGGCGAGGAAATTGCTGAAAAGGATTTACCGGGTCGAATAGACCTGCGAGACATTCCCTTTGTAACCATCGATGGCGAAGACGCAAAGGATTTCGATGATGCAGTCTTTGCTCATAGACAGCAGCGCGGCAACTGGACGCTATACGTTGCCATCGCCGATGTCTCGCATTACGTAACTATCGGTAGTGCGCTGGATGAAGAAGCGATTACCCGAGCCACATCTGTTTATTTTCCCGGTCATGTAATTCCTATGCTGCCGGAAAAACTTTCTAATGGTCTTTGTTCTCTCAAACCAAAAGTGGACAGGCTAACACTGGTTTGCGAGATGGAAATCTCGGCCAGCGGTAAAATGACAGACTACTGTTTTTATGAAGCGGTTATTCATTCCCATGCTCGCATGACCTACAACGAAGTGTCAGATATTATCGAACCGGCAGAGACTAAAGCCCAGAAAAATATTCAGAACACGCTAAGAAAACGCCATGAGTCACTACTTGTACATTTTGAGAACCTGTATTCATTATTCCATGCGCTGCGAGAAGTTAGACACAACAGTGGTGCGATGGATTTTGATACCACCGAAACGCGAATCGTTTTTGCTGAAGACCGAAAGATTCGGGAAATTGTGCCAGTGTATCGTAGTGATGCTCACCGACTTATTGAAGAATGTATGCTCTGCGCGAATGTCGCTGCGGCACGGCTATTGGAAGAGTCCAGCTTGCCCGCTCTATATAGAGTTCATGAAGGCCCTAATCCGGACAAACTGGAAAATCTGCGTGAATTTTTGAAGGAGATGGGCCTGCATTTACCCGGTGGAGACAAGCCGCAGCCTGGAGACTATCAGCAAGTTTTGAGGCAGATGGCTGATCGTCCAGACCGACACCTGTTGCAGACCATGCTTATCCGCTCCCTGATGCAGGCGGTATACCAACCGCAAAACCTCGGTCATTTCGGTTTGGGCTATGAAGCCTATGCGCATTTCACCTCACCTATTCGGCGTTATCCAGATTTGCTGGTGCATCGTGCTATTCGTTATCTGGTTCGAAACAAGCCTGGTGTTCATGTCAAGAAGCAAGCCGGTGCCGCTGAACTTGCCAGGAAGGTGATTTACCCTTTCGATTTGGAAGACATGGTTCAGTTTGGCGAAAACTGTTCCAGGGCGGAGCGCCGGGCCGACGCCGCAAATTATAGCGTGGTCGATGCGCTGAAGTGTGAATACATGCAAAATCGTGTAGGAGATGAATTCATTGGCACGATTACGTCTGTAACCAGCTTTGGGCTATTTGTAGAATTGAATGATATCTATATAGAAGGCTTGGTTCACATCAGTGAGCTAAGCAACGATTACTATCACTTCGATCCAGTGCGGCATTGTTTGGCAGGAGAACGTAGTCAGAAAATCTACCGTCTAGGTGATAACGTCGAAGTAAAAGTCGTCAGAGTGGATATTGACGACAAGAAAATAGATCTGCGGATGATTGGTCTTAAGCAATCGGTGAAGCGATATTCGAAAAATAATATAGGGCCCAAGTTAAATTCGCTATCACACTCCCAATCCAAAAAAGCTAAAGCTAAAGCTAAAGCTAAAAGCAAGAACAGGAACAGTGACAGCAAGTTGGTGATCGGTAAGCGGCCTCTTCGAAAAGGAGGATGAAATCGAATGCCAGGCCGCGAGCCTAAGCGAGTAGGTCGACAAGAAGGTGTTAAGATAAATCCTCATGGCAATCAATAAGGAAAAAGTAATTGGCCTACACGCAGTCTCGGAGTTGCTCTCGCAACGATCAGCCTCTGTTCGGCAGCTCGCCATTCAATCGGGTCGCAACGACAAAAGAATTCAAGGCATTAGATATCTTGCTGTGAAGGCTGGGATTGCCATTGAAGAGATGGGCAAGCAAGAGTTCGAACGACACTTTGATGGCGTGCATCAGGGTGTAGGCGCCAAGGTCGAGCTGGAGCGACAAGCATTGAGCGAGAAGGACCTGTCCGAATTATTGGATACGCTGAACCATGAGCCCTTACTACTGATACTTGATGGCGTAACCGATCCACATAATTTGGGGGCTTGCCTGCGCAGTGCCGACGCTGCCGGGGTTGATGCCATTATCATTCCTAAGGATAAGTCTGTAGGCCTGAATGCAAGCGTGCGAAAAGTAGCCTGTGGAGCAGTTGAAACAGTCAACCTGGTCTCTGTCACCAATCTGGCCCGTTGCCTGAATAAGCTTAAAGAACGAGGTATTTGGCTGGTAGGTACGGAGGATCAGGCGGACAGTTCCTTGTATGAACAAGATCTAAGTGCTGCCGTCGCCCTGGTGATGGGCTCGGAAGGTAGGGGTTTACGTCGTCTTACCCGGGAAAGCTGTGATTATCTGGTGTCTATTCCCATGGCTGGCAAGTTGAGCAGCCTGAATGTGTCTGTTGCTACTGGTGTTTGTCTCTATGAGGCACGCAGGCAAAGGTTGCAGCAGGGCTGAGGCAGCAGTTACCCTTCGAGCTGCTCTCGATTCAAGTTGACGGCGGCAGTGAATTCAGGGATGAGTTTGAATCGGCTTGTAAGGCACTGGGCATTCCTCTGTTCGTGTTACCGCCCAGAAAGCCCGAATGGAATGGTCGCGTTGAGCGCGCTAATGGCACAACAGCTTATGAGTTCTATCCGTTTTACGAGGTCAGTTTGACGGTTGCTGCGGTGAATAAAGTCGTGGCGGACTATCAACAATACTACAATCATTATCGACCCCACGATGGGCTAGGTTTGGAAACACCAATAAGCTACTAGTCAGAAACTCATACAGGCGGCCTGATTTGTCTCACAGGTACTGAACCCGGACACGACCTTCCAGTTCAATAACGTTATTCTTGCTCATGGTGGCGTGTCCTATTGCTTGCTTGATTGTTTGGTGATAACCAATCAACCAGATACGCCGCCTTTTTTCAAATATTCAAACACCAGATTCAGTTATAACTCGTTATTGTCGGCTGCCGTTAGCTGCAAAAAGGTACATCGCATGGAATCAACTGAAATCGTTTATGTTCTAGCCAATCCTGCAATGCCGAGTTTGGTAAAAATTGGAAAAACAACACAATCCGATGTAAGTCTCAGAATGAACCAGCTTTATACAACTGGTGTTCCTGTACCATTTGAATGCGTTTATGCCATTGAGGTAAGCGATTGTACAAAAGTGGAAACTGCGCTTCATGTGGCTTTTGGTCCAAGCCGAATCAATCCAAATCGAGAGTTTTTCAAAATAGATTCTGAGCAAGCAATTGCCATATTGAAGCTTCTTGAGCAAAAAGATGTTACGCCACAGGTAAGCTCTGAATTGAACAACAACATATCACAAGCAGAAAAAGACTCTGGTAAAAAACTAAAAAAACGGCCACGAACGAATTTTACTGAAATGGGTATACAACCTGATTCGGAACTTGTGTTCAAAGATGGCAATACAACGGTAACAGTTAGAGATGATAGAAAAATCACATACAACAATGAAATAATGACACTTACAGCAGCAACAAGAAAAATCATGGAACTTGATTATTCTGTACAGCCTTCTCCATATTGGACTTTTGAAGGGAAGCTATTGAAAGATATTTATGATGAAATTTATAACAATGAAGAAAGCAGCTAGCAAGGCAATTTCACACGGACGGCAAAAAGCGCCGCTCGTTCCTCGCTATGCTTTTCGCCTCCGGTGAATTGCGGCGTTATATTTCAAAGGGGCATTAATGCCAGACTCAGATAAGAATCAAGATTTCGTATCCACATTGAAAGGAAAAATTGCTCTTAATCTTACTGATATTGAATCTCGTGATGATTTATCGGCAGATGAAAAGTCAAACTGAATCATTCACATATTCTCGGCTACATGTGCAGGTGCTGCTGTCCAGCCTATCCCTTTTGCGGCAGTGCATAGCGGCAGTGCATAGGCAGGAGAGCAGTGCATAGGACACCCATTCGCCAGTGCATAGGACACCAATTCAGCTAGAGTAGAGAGGAAGAGAACGTTCCCTGGAATGGGTGTCCTTTAGTATTTGTTTGTGGCGGCGTTATGTTCTATGTCCCATGCCTATGGGAACAGTGCTAAAATACAGAGCGGAGGCTTAATTATGTCGAGCATACTAAAACTACCTATTGAGGACCGGATTCGATTGGTTGAAGACATCTGGGACAGCATCGCTGCGGATCAGTCAGCTTTGGACTTGACTGAAGCTCAGAAAGCAGAGCTTGACAGGCGCCTGGATGCATTCGAAAAAGACAAGGATGCAGGACGAGAAGCCTCTGAGGTCATAGCAGACATCAGAAATAGATTATGAAGTCAGTCGTAAATTTTCGGCAGGATGCTGAGACTGACGTGGCTGATGTAGCGGCATGGTATGAAAATCAAAGCGCTGGGCTGGGAGCCGAATTTCTGGATGAGATTCTCGCAACCTGCAATAGCATCGCAGAAAACCCGCAAATGTACCCAGTTCAGTTCTACATCGCGACACCCGGAGAGCAGTCATACACAAGTTTCCATTTGGACTCTACTATCGAGTCGAAAGCAGCTTGGTAACAATTGTCGCAGTTATGCATGGAAGTCGTGATCCGAACAAGTGGCAAAGACAAGCATAACAAGCAAATGCAGACGGATCCCCGCAAGCTATGCTTGCTTCGATCGCTGATTAGGGCGTTAGGCGCCAGCAAACATCAACATCGGAGCAAAATAGGGAAACTGTATCTCCTAATAAAACAACACTATGCAAAGAAAATGCATATTGGATGGCAAGACTTTCTAAGAAAGTCTATTCAAAGACTTCGAAGAGCAATCAAAAGCCCGATGAAGATGAAATAGTAAAAAGTATTAGAAAAGATGATCCATTATTCATCAAAATCATTGGATGTGATCGAAATAGTGCTTAGGACTATTTCTGGCGTCCCCGGCTATCCTTTTTAACATGCCAGCCTCCATCAGGATCACGTTTAGGCTGACCGTCCTCCTTCTGGCCTGACCCGGATTGCGCCGCTTCAATGGGGGTGGCATCAATGATGTTGATCCGCCCTTCGCTCATGATGATGTTCTTCGCCTCCAGTTGGCGGTTGATCTCGCCGAGCAGGCTCCCCCAGACATCCTGCTCAACCCACTGCGTGCGAAACCGCCAAGCGTGGAGGCTTCCGGTACATCACCATCGAGTTCAAGGAGACAAAACTTCCGCAACAGCAAATCCCGATACAGGCTCTGTGCTCACTGCACATCCGAGAGTTGGTACCAGATGCCCAGCAACAAGCCGCGAAACAGGGTCAATAATGGATAGCTCGGTCGCCCCGTTTTAGAGGCATAGATCGGCGATAAGATCACCTCGACCTCAGACCATTCAAGCAGAGCTTCTGTGTCGTTGAGACTGTGGAGTATGGGATGCTCAAGGTCTACCCTTGAGACAATAGAGTGGGGGTTGAGTAGAGAATGTTTTTTGCGTGCGTCCTTTTATCAGAGTAATCAAGTGATTGCTGAGTTATGCTGAGGTCTCAAACTGTCAAACAACGGAAAAGCCGTGCGCATAGGGATCGGCCTCATCGACAAAAATTGTGTTAATCCCGGTGACCCTTGCCCAGCCTTCAATGCTGGGCAAAATAGCCGGGAAATCACCCACTTTTGTTTCACCTTCAATGCGCCCGATAAACTGGCTACCGATAATGCTTTCGTGGACAAAGGTGTCCGACACCTGCAACCTGCCCCTGGCATGCAATTGCGCCATACGCGCTGAGGTACCTGTGCCACAGGGTGAGCGGTCGATAGCAGAGTCACCATAGAACACCGCATTTCGCGCATTGCCCGTTGCTGTTTTGGGCTTTCCTGCCCACAAAACGTGGGATACGCCAGCGATGGTTGTGTCTTCCGGGTGGATACAATTTACAACCTCATTGACAGACTTCCGAACAAGGGGGCTGAGCCTTAACAAATCGCTTACCGAAAAATCATCCATGTCCTGAAAGTTTTCCTGTGCCTCAATAATCGCGTAGAAATTTCCACCATAGGCAATATCAACCGCGAGCCGACCCAACCCCGGACAATCAATGGCAACATCCTGCCAGGCCAGGTAGCTAGCGACATTTTGAATTCTGACCGAAATGATCCTGTCGCCTTCACGTTGATAGGTGACACTAATCTGCCCGGCGGGAACATCGAGCGCCAATTTGCCTTCTTCACGGGGAGTAATCAGCCCATGCTCCAAGGCAATAGTGACGGTTCCGATAGTGCCGTGACCACACATGGGCAGGCAACCACTGGTTTCAATAAACAATACCGCCGCATCAGCGCCCGGATTAATCGCCGGGTAGACGATAGAGCCTGACATCATGCTGTGTCCGCGTGGCTCGAACATAAGCGCGCGCCGGACCCAATCAAAGCGATTGAGAAAATCCTGACGCTTTTCGCTCATAGTGTGCCCCCTCAATTGAGGGCCTCCACCTGCGACCAACCGCACCGGATTACCACAGGTATGAGCATCAATACACATAAAGGTATGGCGTTGCATTTGATGCGTCCCGGGGCCTGTCCACATGGAATTAGTCGCTATGATAGGTAAATTGTAGATTCTGTACAATTTATAATTTATGCTGCAAAACCAATGACTTAAAATCAGGTTGAAACCCATGCCGTCAATAGACAGTAAAGATAGCAGCAATACAAATCACGCCATTGATATTGCCATTATCGGTGGCGGTATCATAGCGCTCTGTTGCGCTTTGCAGCTACAATCCCGCAGGCGGCAAGTCACCATTTTTGAGCCGAATGAACCAGCTAGCGGATGTTCATCAGGTAATGCCGGGCATTTTGCGACGGAGCAGATTATTCCGCTGGCCAATCCGGGAACACTGCAAAAACTGCCAACCTATCTGCTCTCGCGAAACAGCCCACTGAGTATCAAGTACCGCTATCTACCCAAAATGATCCCCTGGCTGACCCGGTTCTTGTGCGCATCACTACCGGGACGAAATCGTAACGCTATTTTGGCGTTGTCATCGTTAAACCAGGCAGCCATGCCTGCCTGGTCATCACTGCTAAAAGATACCAGGTTGAACAACATGGTTAACACTACTGGCTCTTATCTGGTGATGGAATCTTCTGGCAGTATCGATCAATATCAGCAGACACTGGACACCTTGCGGGCTAAGCAGGTACCCCTAGAAGTATTGGACGCCGTTCAAGTTCGCAAACGTCTGCCAATGCTGCATGGAAATATGCAAGCTGCTGTCTATTTTAAGAGCACAGCACACACGGTTAACCCCATCCGTCTGGGCCAGTCCCTGGCCAATATTTTTATCCAGCGGGGAGGAACAATTATTCATCAAGCGGTGAACTCGCTCGCAACCAATGCTCCACAGCAGGTCGGGCTTTTAACCGACCACCAGTATTATTCAGCAAAGTCTGTCGTTATTGCAGCGGGTGCTTTTTCCAAACCACTAGCACAACAAACCGGTTATAAAGTCCCTCTGGAAACGGAACGGGGCTATCACTTAATGCTGCCCGCACCAGGTGCGAAACTGGAGCACCCCATCACTTTCTACGAACGCCAGTTTATTGCAACTCCTATGGATCACGGGTTGCGCCTGGCTGGTACCGTTGAATTTGGCGGGCTCAAATTACCTCCGTCGGCAGACAGGGCGTGGAATTTATATAGACAGGCCAAAACATTGATACCCGGCCTTGACAAAAAGGGCGCTTCAAGCTGGATGGGATTCAGACCAACACTGCCAGACTATTTGCCGGTTATTTCCCAGTCTCCCAAAAACAGAAATGTCTTATATGCCTTTGGGCACCAGCATCTAGGTTTAACTCAGGCGGCGATTACCGGGCAACTGATTGCAGATATGATTTCTGAGGAAAAAGCGCAGATAGATATTGCGCCTTTTAAGGTGGACCGTTTTGGGTAGTAGGGGAAGGGTAGTAGGGGACACTCTCATAACTTAACAACTTAAGGCCTTAAGTCGTCCAGGTTTAACTTTGCATCTCCACAGTGCTTATGGCCCTATCACTCATTTAGAAACAGCTCGATTGTCATGTGCGAGCCGTAACTGCCAAGTCAGCCAGCCGTACTAGTTAGCTTAAGTTAAACTGAAATGAAATTGTCCATGATCGGATTTCTCTCCATAATTGGGTTCCAAACAGCACACATCCAAACAGCACACACACTTGCGTGTTTCTCTTTCTCTGTTAGAATGCTCACCCCCAGGGGAGATAAGCTCATTTGCGCTAGCGATTCTGGGCGATAAAGCAGATGTGGTGCGTCGGCAATACAAGAGCTGATGTGGCGACATTAACTGAGAGGAATTAGCATGAAACCCGATATTCACCCTAAATACGAAGCCATGAAAGCGACTTGCAGTTGCGGCAATGTGATCGAAACAAAATCTACTTTGGGCAAAGACATACTTATTGAAGTGTGTTCTGAATGCCACCCGTTCTATACCGGAAAGCAGAAAATTCTGGATAGTGGCGGTCGAGTTGATCGATTTAAGAAACGCTTTGGCTCCAGAAGAGTTTAGAGGCTTTCACCCAGGCATGGGCATGCACTGCGAATGCCTAAAGTCTGATGCTATAAGGTCTCTTACCAAAGCTTCTGGTCGTAGTTCTTGGCATGTGCGATTTTCTAAAAAATCGTTTCGGTTGAGAGTTCTTCGTTTAGATCAACATCAGGTAATAGCGCGCCGTCAGTAGTCGGCGCGTTTTCGGTTCTGAAGTACTCGAATACAGTGTCAGGCTCTCCAGGTGTGGCGGGGGCACCGGTAATTTTATTTATCAAGCGTTCCTCTATGCCGTCGGGCCGTTGCATTGTGTTTTCAGGCATGCCCTCCAGTGCCACCTTCATAAAATCGATCCAAATGGGCACAGCGATAGTTGCGCCTTGTTCTCTCTCCCCCAGTGGTTCAGGTTGATCGAAGCCGACAAATACCGTGGTTGCAATATCTCGATTGAAGCCGGAAAACCAGAGCTCCTGCGGTCCGTTAGTAGTGCCGGTCTTGCCCATTAGGTCGCCACGACCTATCTCTCGTTGCACCCTCGCGCCACTGCCTTCTTCTATCACCGAGCGCAGCATTGAGTTTAAAATGAAAGCAACCTGAGCATCAATGATACGAGGTGCTGGAATTGTCTCGGCGGTCGAATCGTTGTTGCCCATTTCGCAAGCTTTACAAACTGTCACTGGAGTTGCGTGAAATAGCTGGCCCTGTGCCAGGTTGGAAATTTCCTTAATAAACCAGGGCTCAACTTTGTAGCCTCCGTTGGCAATGGCAGAATAGCCAGTGACTATTTCCAAGGGCTGCACATCCTGACTACCCAAGGCAACGGTAAGGTCATTGCGTGGAAAATTTTGGGTTTGAAAGCCAAATTTGCTCGCGAATTCAAGCACCTTGTCGTCGCCTAGCTGATCATACAATCGAACTGCTGCAACGTTGCGGGATTCTTTTAGCGCGTATCGCAAAGTTATAGGGCCCAAAAAATTGTTCTCATAATTATTGGGTCTATAGTTGCCGCGCGTCAGGGGCGTATCATTGATTGTTGTAGCTGCTGAATAACCTTGTTCCAGGGCTGTTCCATAGAGAAAAGGTTTGAAGTTCGAACCTGGCGGTCTTGGTGTGATAGCCCTGTTTACCTGGCTACGGCGAAAATCATAGCCCCCGACAAGTGCAATGATTTCACCATTAGCGGGCGACATGGAGACAAGTGCTCCCTGGATGTCTGGCACTTGACCTAGTTGCCAGCTTTCGTCGCTGTGTTGTAGTCTGACGAGATCCCCGACTTGAACTACATCCGCAGCCACCTGCGGAGGTGGCCAGGCATCGTTTCGCGAATTGAATTTGTAGGCCCAGCTAATACCTTTCCACTCTACGGTGATGGCGTCCCCTGATTTGAGAATTGCCTCGAAGCTTAAATCTGATACAGAAGTAACGATCGCCGGTTGCTGATTACCGAAAACCGGAACTTGTTGCAGTTCTTCCACCCATGATTGGTGTGCATCGCCGTTTTGATCCGCGTACAACTGCCGAGGGTAGTTGGCCGTTGCGCCTCGGTATCCGTGACGTTTGTCATAGTAAGATTCTAAGCCGCTAACCAGCGCACGATTGGCCGCCAATTGTTTGTCTCCATCTATAGTAGTGACTACTTCGAATCCCTGACTGTAAACTTCCTCACCGTGTTCCGCATAGAGTTGTTGACGAACCATCTCGGCAATATAGGGAGCTGGCACCTCGATATCTCGATTGTGTCGGCTTGCGGTTATGGGCGCGCGGTCTGCCTCCTGGAACTGCGTCTGTGTAATCATCCCCTCTTTCAGCATGTTTGCTAATCTCACCCGTCGTCGTTCGATGGCCCTGTTAGGATTACTCAGCGGATTGCAGGCGGAAGGACAGGGTAGAACTGAAATCATCATTGCTGACTCCGCCAGAGACAAGTCGCTCACTGTCTTGCCATAATAGACATAGGCAGCAGCTCCAATTCCATCTGCACCGGTACCAAAATAGGCGGTGTTGAAGTAGAGATTAAGTACTTCTTCCTTGCTGAGCTCTTGTTGAATTTGCAGAGCGAAAGGGATTTCTTTGAACTTGCGCAAATACACATTGTCGCTGTCAAAAGACAAGTTATTTGCCAGTTGCATGGTGATGGTGCTTCCGCCACCCAGATTAATGCCACGGATAAATCCATAAAACCCGCGCATCAGGCTTTGTAGATCAACTCCTGGGTGGGAGTAGAAGCGTACATCCTCAGTAGCGATTAAAGCGTCCGTCAGAACTTGCGGAATATCCTCGTAATCAACCGGGTTCCGACGATTTCCGATTTCATCTATAAGGCGTCGATCTGAAGTATAGATTCGCAGCGGAGTTTCCAACTGAACATTCCTATAGGTCTCTGCGTCTGGAAGCAACGGCGCAAGATACAGATAGGCGGCGGAGGCTATCATAGTAGCGCCGGCAAAGCCTGCAACTACAAGCATCGCAGCCCATCGTAGAGTCTTCTGAATATTTTTGTGCACTGTTGTAAGTCTCGAAGCCTATTAACAGAAGCTTAGCCTTGCCTGTTTCGTCAGAGGAACTAAAGCGATCGTGAAACCATCATGGTGCGTGGCCTTTCAAACCAGGCTAGCCGAATATTATACACTCGACCTTGAATAATACCTTGTTAATAAGGAGCTTATTCTCCCAGCAACCTGAGCAGGGAGCAAAGGATTTAGGCTGGCCGATATTTTTTATCGCGGAAACGCCCGCTATTATCGTGGGCAGCCCTGCTTGTTAATTATTTTTTTTCAGTTCAAGAGGCTGCTTTTTGCAGACTCTGCCATACTTCACTGAAAGCCAGGAGAAATCTGCCAGTCAGGGGTGTTAACAAGCTCCCAAACGTGATCTGTTTCCAAGAATTGCCTTAAGGCTTGCTGGCGGAAGCGCAGGGGTTACTAAGTGTTGGAAAAACTGGGAAATATTGGTGCGTTAGGCAATTTTGGCAAGAAAGCCAGCACTCTGCTGGGTGTCGACATAAGTACGACTGCGGTCAAGATATTGCAATTGAGCCCCCGTGGGAATAATTACAAGGTGGATAATTATATTATCCGTCCCCTGCCAGCTCATTCTGTGGTTGAGAAAAATATCAATGATATTAGCGCTGTGGGTGAATGTATTTCCCAAGCGGTGAGCATTCTAAAACCGTCCTTGAAAGATGCTGCGGTTGCGGTGGCTGGCTCGGCGGTGATTACCAAGATAATTGAAATGAATGCGGCCCTGTCCGATGCTGAAATGGAGAATCAGATTGTGGTAGAAGCAGATCAAACTATTCCTTATCCATTGGATGAGGTGTCGATTGACTTTGAGCGTCAGGGTTTATCTGAGCACAGCCCAGACACGGTTGAGGTTTTGCTGGCAGCCTGTCGTAGAGAAAATGTAGATACCAGAGTTACGGCCCTGGAACTCGGCGGTCTGGTGGCGAAGGTGGTAGACATTGAAGCCTACGCGATAGAGCGTTCCTATACCTTGCTTGCAGAACAAATAGGGTCGAAAGATGGACAGACAGTTGCGATCATCGATATTGGTTCGATGATGACTACGTTGAACGTAGTTTTGGCTGGTAAGACAATCTATACAAGAGAACAAATGTTTGGCGCTAACCAACTGTCGGAAGAAGTGCAGAGACGGTTTGGCTTGAGCGCGGTAGAAGCGGAGAGCGCGATGAAGCGAGGCGGCCTTCCAGACGAGTACCAACATGAAATTCTGACACCATTTAAAGACAGCGTGATCCAACAAATTAGTCAAACCTTGCAGTTCTTCTTTTCATCGAGTCACCATAACGAAGTCGATCACGTTCTATTGGCGGGTGGTGTGGCGGCAATCGACGGCCTTGCTGATTTGGTGCAAGAGAGTTTGTCGACACCAGTCAGGGTTGCTAATCCGTTTGCAAAACTGGTCATTGGATCGAAAATTAATAGGACGATGCTGGAAAATGATGCGCCTTCTTTGTTGATTGCTTGTGGCTTGGCTATGCGAGGCGAATATTAATGGCTCATATCAATTTGCTGCCTTGGAGAGAGCGGCTACGTGAGGAGCGTAAGCGGGAATTTTTCACTATATTGGTAGCTGTGGTAACTGTCTCTGCTGGCGTGTTGTTCCCGGTGGATCACTATTTCAACGGTGAAATAGATACACAAATGGCACGCAACGATTATATTCGAGCAGAGATAGCGGTTCTGGACGAGCGAGTTGCTGAAATAAGTCAACTGCGTCAACAAAAAGAGGATATTCGATCCCGTATGAATGTGATTTCAGGCTTGCAAGGTAGTAGGCCGGTAATAGTTAGAATTTTTGACGAACTGGTAAAGACCTTACCCGATGGCGTTTATTACAGCAGTTTAACCCGCATGGACAATACGATTTCCATAGAAGGTGTTGCCGAGTCCTATGCGCGTGTAACCGAGTTGCACCGCCGACTGGATGACTCAGATTGGTTTCAAGACTCAGACCTGGATGATATTTCAGCGATCACATCAGCGGACGATTCGCTAACCGAATCACTTTCTTTCACTCTCAGCCTGAGTCTTCAGTTGTCAGCTCAGCAAGAAGAGGCGTAGATTCGTATGTCACTGATACAAAACATAACAAATGATTTACGGAATTTTGATTGGAACGACTTGCAGGATGTAGACACCATTGGCGTCTGGCCGGCGCCAGTAAAAGTAGTAATTGTCCTGGCAATCGTTGTGGGCTGCTCGGCGGGTGCTTACTTTTTTCATATTCGGAATTTACAAACTGAGCTGCAAGATATCGTTGCTGAAGAAGACAATCTGCGTATCAAATTTGAAAGGAAGGCTTTTCTCGCTGCTAACCTGGAAGAATATCGCACGCAAACAGTACAGATGGAAGAATCATTTGCAGAATTGCTACGACAATTACCTTCCGTTACCGAGGTGCCCGGTTTAGTAGATGATGTTACCGAAGCGGGTGTTGCTAGTGGCTTGGAGTTTTCGAAACTCGATTTGCCCGCAGAAAGAATCCAAGAGTTCTATGTAGAAATACCTATGAATTTGGATATGGTTGGTGATTATCACGACTTTGGTACTTTCGTTAGCGGAGTTGCGAGCCTGGACAGAATTGTCACGCTGCATGATTTTTCAATCAAAGCACGCAGTGACACTTTTCTTGACATGAGCATTGTTGCCAGAACGTATCGATACAAAGATGTGGATGAGGTAGTGCAGTAAATGATCTTGAACTCGCACCCGTCTCGAAATTTTCCGGGAGCTGTTGTTGGTTTGTTGTTGGCCGCTTGTGCGCCAGTGAATAATTTTTCAGATTTGGATGCATTTGTAGCTGAAGTTAACTCGCGCCCCAGTGCTGCTGTTGAGCCAGTACCAGAGTTTGTTCCCTATGAAGGTTTTATATACAGTGCCGCTTCTGCGCGAAGCCCATTTGATGTACCACTGATGATTGATAAGGAAAGTGGTCAAATATTGAGTCAGGATGTAGAGCCGGATTTCGACCGTGTGCCTGAATCGTTGGAAAATCGCTCCTTAGGTGAATTGACAATGGTTGGCAGGATTACCACCACCACCGGTGCCTATGAGGCGCTGATCGAAGACGGATTTGGAGAGGTGCATAGGGTTGGGGTAGGCGACCATATGGGTCGTAACCATGGTCGAATTGAGCAAGTTTCTGAGTCACAACTAAACATGATCGAAATAGTTCCCAGTGGAAACGGCGGCTGGGTAGAGCGACCGCAAACACTCACGTTGCAATAGGCTTGTGAGCCGAGATTATTAACATGCGCAACAAAAATGCAATATTAGATGGACATTTTCCAGTGAGCAAAATGGAAAGGCTCAGTATGGTGAGCTTAAGCCGCCGTGCTATGTTGGGGTTATTGGTCCTGGCTTTTTCTTCTGCATTGATGGCGCAGCAGCCTGTGTCTTTGGAAGGCATTACTTTCGCGAATCTACCTGGCGCTAGCATCGAGATTCAGCTCACTTTCGATTCCAGGCCACCAGAACCATCCGCTTTTGTGCTGGATAAGCCTGCGCGTATTTCCCTGGATTTGCCCGGGGTCTCCAGCAGCCTGTCTCAACAACGTTTCAACATAGATTCCAATAATGCACAGAGTGTGTTGGTGCTTGATGACGGTAGTCGTACACGCCTGGTAGTTAATTTGGATCAATTGGTAAATTATGAAACGCAGCTAGTCGGAAATCAGTTAACTATTCAAGTGGGTAATGATGTACGGGCAGGTGGTGTAACGGCAGTTGGTCGCCTGGCTGGCGGAATAACCGGCACAGTCGATAATGCCATTACCGATGTTTCTTTTAGGCGCGGTAGAGACGCGGAAGGCCAGATTGTAATCGATCTTTCCAGCGATCAAGTTATTGGTAGCGTTGAGCAAGTTGGTGCGCGAGTGTACGTTGAATTTCCTGGTACCTCTGTGCCCGATGATCTAAATAGACGGCTCGATGTAAGCGATTTTGCCACGGTTGTTTCAAGCGTAGATATTCTTGGTCAAGCGAATAGGGCAACCGTAGTTATCGATATCGATGGTGCCTATGAATATGTTGCCTTTCAGAGTGACGATCAGTACACCATTAGTGTCAGGCCGCCGCTTGCTGATATAAGCAGTAGTGATGCGGCTGTCGCCTACACTGGAGAAATAAGTAGTCTATCCTTCCAAGACATATCGATACGAACCGTGCTACAAATACTTGCAGATGTGTACGATTTTAGCCTAGTTGTCGGAGACGCGGTATCAGGAAACATTACCATGGTTCTCGACAATGTGCCTTGGGACCAAGCTCTGGAGCTAGTATTGCGCACACAGAATTTGGGCAATCGATTGGAGGGTAACGTATTGTATGTGGCGCCCGCAAATGAAATTGCCGCACAGGAACAACTGGAATTAGAGGCAGTTCAGCAAGCACAGGCCCTGGCCCCTCTGTTCACAGAATTCATGCAAGTGAATTACGCAGATGCCGACGATATTATGGCTTTGCTAACGGGTGAAAACTCTGTTGCTGGAGCGGCGCTCGACCCTGGTGGTGCATCAGTTGCGGCGGGTGGAATACTGTCTTCCAGGGGTGCGGTGACGGTGGATGAGCGGACCAACATCATTATTGTTCGTGATACCGAAGAAAAATTGGAAGAAGTGCGTGCCTTGATGGCAAGGCTTGATGTGGCTGTACGACAGGTGCTTATTGAAGCCAGAATTGTAAACGTATCGACTAACTTTGGACGCGACCTGGGCATTCGTTGGGGTGGCGCAGGAAGTGCAACGTCGACGGGGGACAATTTTCGCTACGGTGGATCGCAAGCCACCACACTGGAGCAAGAAAATGGTCGCGTTGCGCAAGAGCGTGCTCTACAAAACGCGTTAATCGCGGGTGAAGCTGCAAGGTTTCAGGCGCTACAAGATGGTACTGACTCAGGTTTAGTCGAATCTCTGGTCAATCAGGCTATTGCCAGCGTTCCAATTCCAGCCATTACCACAGCCTTTCCTGACGCTTTGGCAGTTGATCTTGGGATTGCGACGGCAGATACATCTTCTTTCTCTATCGGCTACACTGGAAACAGCGCCTTGATCGAATTGGAACTGTCAGCGCTGGAGAGTAGCGGTAATGGTGAAGTAATCGCCAGGCCCAAAGTAACAACTCAAGATAAAGTTGAAGCCATTATTCAATCTGGTGTGCGAATTCCGTATCAATCACAGGCAGGTGGTACAGCGGGTGGTTCTACAACCGAGTTTGAGGAGGCCGTGCTGAATTTAACCGTGACGCCACAAATTACCCCAGACGGTAGAATTAACATGGAGTTGGATATTCGTCAGGATTCGGTAGCAGCTGGTAGTGGGGCCGTGCCGGCGATTAATACGAATCAGGTGACTACAAGTGCTTTGGTGAGTAACGGCGAAACCATAGTATTGGGTGGGGTTTTTAGAGAAGAATCGACCACAACTGAAACCAAGACTCCTTTTCTAGGTGATTTGCCCTATATTGGCCGCTTGTTTAAACGAACAGAAAATGCGAGTCGCAGAACCGAGTTGTTAATCTTTATTACGCCTAAAATTATCGCCGACATTAGCGTTAGATAATTGCGATGCCGGGCTGATACGACTAACTATCGTGTCGGTGGAGTTTCAGAGATTTTCCGGTTTCGACCCTTGCTTTTTCTGATCAACAAGGTATTTAAGAGCACTGTGTTAGCGATTCAGTCTCGTTGGTTCTCATGATACACAGCGCGTTAATGTTGCTACGCTAACAGAAGTTTGAGTGAGCAGTTTATGAACTATTCTGGGAATGTGTTCCTTGTCGGTCCCATGGGAGTGGGAAAAACAACTATTGGTCGGGTTCTCGCGGATTCGCTGGGTCTAGGTTTTTTCGATTCCGATCGTGAAATCGAAGCGTCAACTGGTGCTGACATCCCCTGGATATTCGATGTCGAAGGCGAAAGCGGATTTAGGGCCAGAGAGACCCGTATGATTGAACAACTTAGCAACAAAAAAAATATTGTATTAGCGACAGGCGGTGGAGCAGTCCTTTCTGCGGAAAACCGAGAATGGTTGAAGGCTCGAGGAATGGTTGTCTATCTGCGGGCTCCAATTAGTCAGCAGCTTGAACGAACCAGTAGGGATAAAACAAGACCGCTTTTACAAACTCCTAACGCAGAACAGAAAATTCGAGAACTTATGAAAATTCGAGAACCTCTTTATCAGGGGGTCGCTGACATAGTAGTGGATACATTTCGCCGGAATCCGAAAACTGTAAGTCAGAATATCTGTAAGCAATTGAAAGTGTAATCAGCTGTAGTGTGGGCGAACTGAGTAATGTCAATATCAATACTCAGAATGATGGATGATAGATAAATGTTTACTGTTAATGTTGAACTTGGTGATCGTTCATACCCAATTTTTATTGCCGATGGCCTACTTAAAAAAGCAGATCTTGTCGCGCCCTATGTAGCTAAGGGGAGGGTAGTGATTGTCACCAATGATGTGGTTGCTCCATTGTATCTGGACACTGTCAAGCAGCTATTTGTGGGCCACGAGCTGCTGGAAATTGTTTTACCCGATGGTGAAGCATATAAAAACCTGGATACTGTCCGCTTCATCTATGACAAATTATTGGCCGGGAAATATGATCGAAATACCCTATTGGTAGCTCTTGGCGGCGGGGTGATTGGCGACATAACCGGCTTCGCTGCATCGACTTATCTGAGGGGGGTCAATTTCATTCAAATCCCTACAACTTTACTTGCGCAGGTGGACTCCTCGGTGGGGGGCAAGACCGGGGTAAATCACCCGTTGGGTAAAAATATGATAGGTGCATTCTATCAGCCCCGCTGTGTCGTGGCTGATACCGATGTACTAAATACCTTGCCAGAGCGTGAAGCAAAAGCTGGTCTCGCCGAAGTTATTAAATATGGGCTCATATACGATGAAACCTTCTTCGATTGGCTTGCAGAGCACAGCGAGGACATTCGTCACTCTGAGCCAGCGCTAATATCACAGGCAATTAGAACTTGTTGTGAAATCAAGGCTGAAATTGTAGCCAAGGATGAGAAAGAAACGGGTATCAGAGCGTTGCTTAATCTAGGCCACACCTTTGCTCATGCGATAGAAACCGCCAGCGGCTACGGCACCTGGTTGCACGGTGAAACTGTGTCCATGGGCATGGTGATGGCGGCTGATTTGTCTTGTCGTATTGGTTGGCTGGATCAAGTCACTGCAAGGCGCATTCGCTCAGTACTGGAGGAGAAATTTAGTATGCCAGTGCTGCCTCCTGCCGATATATCGATAGAACAGTATTTAGATTTGATGCTGTCGGACAAGAAGGCCGAGTTGGGTAAGATCAATTTTGTCTTGTTAAAAACGATTGGTGATGCCGCCATTGAGAGTGATATTGATAGGGCATTGCTTGAAGCAACACTAACAGCGGGCGAGCAGCTTTGTAGACAGGCTTTGTAGAAATCATAAATAACTACACAGAACACTTAAAACTGTATTTCGACTCTTTCGCAGCTGCTTCATCTTCGTAGAGATTTTTATTGCAGTGGTCAACGCCAGCAACTATTTGATCAGATTATCGAATACCAGTGTACAACTATGCCATGGTAGCCGTTACTGGGTCTCCAGGAGGCAGAGATGTTCGGCAGCTTGATTGATGTGCCTGATTGATTGTGTATCTAAGCCGCTAGTGTAAAATTGCCCCCGTTTTTCTTCTTGCCAATTCACTGAATAGGAGCAGTTCTTCTGTATGATTGACTCGCCGTGGGACGAAACAAGTCGGAGTATGTGGTGACCTTAAAAAATGATCGCTTCTTAAGGGCCTTGCTGAGTGAGCAGGTAGATGTCACCCCTGTTTGGATGATGCGCCAAGCTGGACGTTATTTGCCTGAGTATCGCGAAACTCGACAGCAGGCCGGAGATTTTTTAAGCCTGTGCAAATCACCAGAGTTAGCATGCGAGGTCACCATGCAACCTCTGCGTCGCTATGGCTTTGATGCGGCGATACTTTTCTCTGATATTTTGACCCTGCCTGATGCTATGGGGCAAGGGCTCTATTTCTCCGAAGGAGAAGGTCCAAAGTTTCGCAAAGTCATTCGAACTGCTGCTGACGTTGAGCAGTTGCCAGACGTAAAAATCGCGGATGAGTTGTCTTATGTGACGGATGCGGTTTCGCTTATTCGCAAGGAGTTAGCTGGGTCGGTTCCGCTAGTCGGTTTTTCTGGCAGTCCTTGGACCTTGGCCACCTACATGATCGAGGGCGCTGGTAGTAAAGATTTTCGCTTGGCTAAACAGTTTATGTACGACTGTCCTGAGGCTGTGCATTTGTTACTGGACAAACTGGCGACGGCTGTTACAGATTATCTAAATGCGCAAATCATGGCTGGCGCTCAAGCCGTTCAGATATTCGATACCTGGGGTGGGATTCTGAGCACAAACGCGTATAGGAACTTTTCCCTTGCTTACATGAACAAAGTAGTTGCCAATCTCTATAAGGAAAACGAGGGTCGCCGGGTACCAGTTATCTTGTTTACCAAGAACGGTGGACAGTGGTTAGAGTCAATCGCCGATTCGGGATGTCAGGCAGTTGGCCTGGACTGGACTACGGAGATTGGTGATGCCAGAGCCCGGATCGGTCGCCGTGTGGCGTTGCAGGGCAATATGGATCCTTCTGTTTTATATGCATCACCCGCTGTTATCCGAGAAGAAGTTGCAACGATTCTTAAAAGCTTCGGCAAGGGAAACGGTCATGTTTTCAATCTCGGCCACGGGATTACCCCTGGGGTGAATCCTGATAATGTCGCCCATTTTGTTGAAGCGGTTCATGAGTTCTCCTCGCAATATCACGGCTGACGCCGACTCTGGGTCGATAACGTCGCTAGTAACGGCCATTATCAGCCTGGGTTCGAATCTTCCATTTCAAGGTCTATCGCCTGAAGAGGTGCTGTCATCTGCTATAGAGCGGCTTCGGACACTTAGTGTTGAGGCAGATGTTTCATCACTGTATGAATCAGAGGCGCTGAACTGTCCACCTGGAACAGCTGATTTTATCAACGCTGCGATGGTGTTGCGGTTGGAATCAAATCAGACGGCAGCTACTCTGTTAGGCACATTACAGGCAATTGAAACGAATTTTGGTCGTCAGCGTAGCGCGCAGCAGAATCAAGCTCGAACCCTGGATCTTGACCTTATATCTTATGAGAATCAGCAATTTAGTTCTAAGCTGCTCACGCTACCTCATTCACGAGCAACGCAAAGAAAGTTCGTACTGCTACCAATAGCTGAAATTATGCCCAGCCTGATTTTGCCGGGACAATCCAAGACGGTTTTACAGCTACTCGACCAACTGCAGGGCGAGGCTGGGGTCAAACCAATCTCTACAGACTAAGTTAAGTTATTGATATAAATAATATTTGGTAAAACTACCTACCCGCTAATGAATTGAGTAGCGTTGGCTGATGCGCATTTAGAACCAAACTTTTAGTTTACAAATTTATTCTAATCGCCCTCTTATTGGTGCTACAATTCGAGAGTCGTTTGATGAATAAAGACTACCTGTGTAAATTGCAGAATATTTGGAAAAAACACTGTAACAAGAATGAAGACTAGCTACCCACAATTTACCAATACACTGATGGCCTGCGCGTTGTTGACAGGAGTTGGCCTTATCGGTTCTTCGGTTGTGGCACAAGATAGCTACTCACTTCTCAACGAGCCTGTGGACAGCCAATTGGCAGTCGCGAGTTTTAGGATAGCACCTAGTTCTGCCTTGAATGAGGCGACTCCTCTGCTCAGTATTGCCAGAAATCTAGAACAAAAAGATTTTCAAGGCGCTGTGGTGGAAGAAGCGCTGAATTTCAATTTGGGTCTACAACTGGAGCCTATCGTCGGTTTGAATGTTTCAGCTGATGCTTGGCAGTTGCAAGTGGATGATGTACCTGGTACGGGAACTAGCAGTAGTAGTTGGCAGGATGGCTTACCGAAACTCTATCTAGAAGATTCCGCGATTAAGGAGTTCAATTTGGATAACCCCTTGCTGGGCTCGAACATCGAGTCTAAAGGTTTCGACCTGGGAGCCTCCTATGTTTGGGATACTAACAAATTTGGGCGGTTCACACTGAGCTCTACTACCACCTATGTGCGAGAGTTTGAAAACAAGGGTGCTTTGTTAGATTTTGCCACATCCGAAATTTCTGATATCGATGAAAGACTGATTAGTCCAGAATTACAAAGCAGTCTGATGCTTAGTTGGCAATTCGGTAACCACACTGCCAGTGCTATCACTAATTATTTCGATTCCTTCAAGGACATCAGCGAATTGGACATGGATGAGATCAACGAACTAGTGGATAACATCACAACTTTCGATTTGGAATATGGCTTCAGTGTTAAAACAGGATCAAACGACCGCGCAATTATTTCTTTCGGTATTCGTAATATCTTCGATGAACAGACTGCACAGATTCTCAATTCGACCACGCGCATTCTCGATCAAAATGGTCGTGTTGCCTACGGTTCTATCAAGTATCAGTTCTAGTTAGACCTCTCGCTTAAGTTATTTTTCGATTTTTGTTTGCAACACTTTCCAGGTCGTATTCAGCTTTTAGGCCACTGCGGCTTCAGGTTCCTGATATGTTTAGCGCCAGTAGTGGTCACTAAGGAGAGTCATACCGCAGGCTTCTAATTATTGCTGTAAGCCTGTTATGTGCGTGCTCCCAATCAAAAAATGGCTTATGGGTGGAAAGGAGTAAAAGAGCCTGATTGAGGTAATCTGGATGAGTTTAACGGCTCGCCCGAGCGAGACACCATACATCAATACGCCGTTCTGCCTGATCTTGTAGAAGCTCAGTGGCCGCCTCTATGGTAGCCATCGTGGTTACAACATCATCTATAAGTGCGATGTGCGTCACATTCTTTATTTTCTCTCTTCGTTGCAGAGAAAATGCACCTCTCAAGTTTGACCTTCTGGCATGGGCAGACGTCATCGCAGTCTGCGCCAGCGAATTTTTCACCTTGATAAGCACAGAGTCCTGCACAGGAATTTGACAATGCCTTGAGACAACTTTGCTTATTTCCCTGGCTTGGTTGAATCCTCTTAAACGTTGCCTTCTATTGTGCAAGGGAATGGGAATTACTATTTCGGGTTTGGCCTTGGATGCGTAGTAGTTATTTATTTCCCTTGCCAAAATTCGTGATAGTGAGTAACCGATTTCGAAACGTGCAGAAAATTTGAAACGAGTAACTAGTTTATCGATAGGGGAAGCATAAGGGAATACGCCTCTACAGAAATTGAAAGAAGGGGGCTTGTATAAGCAGTTAGCACAGCAGGAGTCGGTTTTTAGCCTGCCCCGCAGCTCTATGCCGCAGCACTGGCAAGATTCACTTATTTTGGGCAGAGCCAGTTCGCAGTCGCTACAAATACTGTAATCGCTGTCTGCATGCTGGCCACAGACTACACAGGCAGCCGGGCCAGCGAGATAAAATAGCCGGAGAAAATACTCCGTTGTTGACTGAAGTTTTCGCAAAATCTAAAAACTGTATTGTTTGTATTGCTATAGCTGGAGCTCTGCTAACTGCATAAATATGCATGACTTGGAAAAAGTATAGATGGAAAAATACCAAGCACCGCATTCGACTCTAAATCCATAGACTCTAAATCCATAAACTCTGAATCCATAGACTCTGAATCCGCAGTACCTGTTCTTGTTGGTATCCCTTATAATCAGGTTTTGATTTTAAAAGTATTTGTTGAGGAACAAAGGCATGGCGGCTTATCGAGCTCCACTAGAAGATATTCACTTTCTACTTAATAATGTTTTCGCTGCGGAACGTCTATTCGCAACCATGCCCGATACGGCAGAAGTTACTAATGATTTAATCAGTGCCATTATTGGAGAGGCAGGTAAAATTGCGGAGAGCTTACTATCACCTATCAATCAAAGCGGAGACCAGGAAGGCTGCCATTTTGCAGATGGTAGAGTGACAACCCCAGAAGGTTTTAAGGAGGCTTATAAAGCCTATGCTGAAGGTGGTTGGTCGGGCCTGACCGGAGATACAGATTACGGCGGGCAGGGCATGCCGAAGATGTTATCGGCCCTGATTGAAGAGATGTCTTTTGCTGCTAATTCCTCTTTTACGCTGTATACCATCTTGAACACAGGCGCCGCCTTAACTCTAAGTCGGCATGGTAGCGATGAATTAAAACAACACTATTTGCCAAAGATGTATGAGGGCAGCTGGTCAGGAACGATGTGTCTCACCGAGCCTCACGCGGGTACTGATCTTGGAATGATAAAAACCAAAGCTGTACCGAATGATCACGGTAGTTACCAAATTAGCGGTACCAAAATATTTATCACAGCAGGCGAACATGATTTAACTGAAAATATTATCCACTTAGTGTTGGCGAAGCTGCCGGACGCGCCGGCTGGGCCTGGAGGAATTTCTCTATTTCTGGTTCCCAAGTTTTTGCTGAATGAGGTAGGAGAACTCAATGCGGAACGTAACCCGGTCACCTGTGGCTCAATAGAGCACAAGATGGGCATCAAGGCCTCGGCGACTTGCGTAATGAATTTCGATTCGGCTACGGGCTATTTAGTGGGAACAGCTAACCGGGGCCTTTCGCATATGTTTACCATGATGAATTATGAGCGATTATCGATGGGTTTACAGGGGAATGGCCTTGCCGATAGCTCCTATCAAATAGCTTCTGGTTACGCCAAGGAGAGAACACAGGGTAGGGCGCCGGCCGGCCCACAGCAGCCCCATCAAAACGCAGACTCGATTCTAGTGCATGCTGATGTCCGTAGGATGCTGCTGACCATGAGAGCGAACATATTGGCAGGGCGTGCCTTGTCACTATATGCAGCGAGTCAGTTGGATGTCTCACGTTTTCATCCACAGGAGTCAAGCCGTCTTCGGGCTGAGAAATTGGTATCTTTGCTTATTCCAGTGCAGAAAGCTTACTGCTCAGATCGAGGTTTCGAAGCTTGTGTCCTGGGCCAGCAGGTGTTGGGAGGCCATGGCTACGTTGCGGAGTGGGGCTTGGAACAGAACGTTCGTGACGCGAGAATAGCGCAAATTTATGAAGGGGCGAATGGTGTGCAAGCTCTTGATCTGATGGGCCGTAAAACAGTGCGCAGCAATGGGGAGTTATTGGAGATTCTGCTAAGCGAGATGGACGAATTCCTTGCCAGCCAGCAGGACGTGATGGCAATGCAGCCGTATCTAGACGCCTTTAACGCTTGTCGCAGGTGCCTGATAGAAGCGACTGAGGCAGTCATGGCACGCTCTACTGAGAATCCAGATGAAATCGGCGCTGCTTCGTATGCTTATATGGAGCTAATGGGACTCACTCTTTACTGTTTTATGTGGCAACGCATCCTGGCGGCAGCTATTGATACTCAATCCTCTCAGTCCATTGATCCCGACTATTGCGATTCCCTGATCAAGACAGGCCGATTCTTCATGAATAGACTGTTGCCACGTGCTGATTCTCTTGCTGCGGAGATCGCCAGCGGTGCGGAATCATTGATGGCTATGAGGGCAGAGCAGTTTTAGAGAGCATTCAATCAGGCAGGTTTCGATATCAGCTTCGAGAAAAGACTTAACGTCGACTAACTAGATTAACCATTCGACTTGTTCGGAGAACCGTGATTTGTACTGATCCAAATCTTCATTCTTTTCGCCAACCAGAATCATGTTGCCTTCGCCCATAGGCACAACTATACCGTTGAACCTATCGTCTTGAATGGAAAATTCGACTTCAACCGGGAAATTGTTTGTCAAAATGATACTCACGGCCCCCTGACTGCCGTCAAGCACCAAATGAGCGCTCTGATAGGTTGGCAGGATTTTGCAAGGTTTGGCGGAGCGAACTTCGAAATTCTGAGAAGGACCGTGGCTAACCAATCTGGTTCCGGCATTCGCTATAGACATATTGATCTCAGACAAATCTAATACAGCATAGCTTTGACCATTGGTAATGTCGTTGATTTCCATATTATCAATATACAGGTGAGACAATAAATCATCGCCGAATGCGATATCAGCATCAGAGGGGCTATTATTCACCCTTAGGGAAAAGGTAACACCCAGAGCCAGAACCAGGCTTGCTGCGATGGCGTAGTATTGAAAGAGGTTTTGTTTTTTTGACTCTATATGCTTCATATGCGTCACGTTTGGCGCTGCTGTCGATTTATTAGTAGTCAAACTTTCTGCTGTTTCAAGCCTGTCCTCATTATAAGGTATCGCCATCAGCTTCGCTGCCAGATCATCCGGCAATTCAGTGCGGTTCAATAATTCACCCAGAACGCTCTCGAATTCAACGGTCTCATCAAGAATTTTTTGATAAACAGCATTGGCACGGGCCATGTCCAGGGTTTCCTGGTCTAAATCCTTTGGGTTTTCATAGACCCTTTTGCGAAATTCTAATTCATCCATTTTTCAAAGCCTCGTAGGGGTCAAGCCACTGGTAGTAAACAGAGTTCTTAGTTCAAGCACAGCTTCATAGTGTCTGGTTCATTTAGTCTTCTAGTTTCTATTCTCGTCCCCAGCATCGGGGTTCAGGCCAAATTCCAGCTTCAGCTTACTACGGGCACGGAACAGCCTCGTCATGACAGTATTGTTGTTGAGCTCCAATATTTCAGCGATTTCTTTGCCGCTAAAACCACCAACGACTTGTAATAACAGCGGCTCCCGATAATCGCTTTCTAACCGGTTGATGGCATTGTGTAGCAGCTCTCTGTCTATCTTGCTGTCTGGCTCATTCTCGCCACTCTCGGCGATAGTCTGGCCTTCTATGTCCACAAGCTCCGGTCGGTAGCGCTCGTATAATCGAGCATTCTCCCTTCTTAGAATGGTAAACAACCAGGCTTTCGCCGCTTTATCATTCTGTAAGCTTTCAAGAGACCGCCAAGCGCGCAAAAATGTTTCCTGCACAAGGTCTTCTGCAAGAGGTTTATTCTTGCAAATCCAGAACGCATAGCGAAACACATCTTGATACAGGGCTGTCACTAGCGATTCATAGCGCTGTTGCTTTGTATTTCCCAGTAAGACCGGTGTGTCGTTCATTATTTTTCGCAAGAACGTAAAAAATTACAGCTTAGCTCGATGGAAAAGCCGAGCCAACTACAAGTTGACCCCGCTCTCAGGACGGAATGGCTGCTAATCTCCCCTCTCCCCTCTCCCCTCTCCCCTCTCCCCTCTGGCACAGAGTGTGCCTAAATTGGCTACTGTCATCAAGTACTGTACTCGCTACTGTTAGAGATAGGTTGGAAATAGGGTTGATCTAGCCCAGAAACGAGGTTTTTCCTCTAATTCTCACAAAGCCGTCAAGGTTTAGCTTGGTCTGAACCCGCTGTATACTTCGTCTCACTGTCATCAACTGGATTGGACAATGTTAAAAGTCGCAATAGCCGGAGCCGCTGGTCGTATGGGTCGAACCTTGGTCGAGGTGGTAGTCCAAAGTAATGCTACCGTGCAGGTGTCGGTAGCCACCGTATTGGCGGACGATCCTGCACTGGGTATAGACATAGGCTTGCTGGCGGTGGGTGCAGCAATAGGCGTAGATAGCGTTGCCGAGTTAACTACAGAGCTGGCGGACTTCGATGTATTAATTGATTTCACTTCTCCACAGGCTACGATGAACCATTTGGACTTTTGTCTGAGAAGACGGAAGGCAATGGTTGTAGGTACCACTGGTTTATCAAGTGAAGAACAACGAAGAATAGCGAAAGCTTCAGCAGAGATTCCCATTGTTTGTTCCCCGAATATGAGTGTGGGGGTCAATTTGTGCCTTAAATTATTGCAGGCGGCAGCCGAGGTTCTGGGGGACGACGTCGATATAGAGATTACCGAAGCACACCATCGGTTCAAAAAGGATGCTCCCTCCGGAACGGCGCTAAAAATGGGCTCAGTCATAGCAGAAACCCTGGGGCGAAGTCTCGACGAATGCGCGGTTTATGGAAGAGAAGGGGTTAGCGAAGAAAGAGACCGAAATACTATAGGGTTTACGACCCTGCGAGCGGGAGATATCGTTGGCGATCATACCGTGACGTTTGCCGGCCTGGGAGAACGTATAGAAATTACTCACAAGGCCAGCAGCCGAATGACATTCGCCAGTGGAGCCGTCCGCGCCGCCCAATGGGTGGCAACTAGAAAAGCTGGTCTTTACTCGATGCAGGATGTCTTGAAATTGCAGGCTGGTAAAATCTTTTAATCTTTGTGGGCAATCAGTGACAAATTGATCCTTGAAGAGCAAATTCGCTCACTTCTTCGTAGACAAGAGATGCCTACTATCTATAAAATACTCGCTCAGTATGTTGGATGCTGAAACCTTTGCGAATTAAAAAATGCGGAGTGGAGAGATTCTTCATTCCGCTTTTTTTTGCCTGTGATAATCAGACCGAATCAAAGGAATTAGGAGTAATAGTGGCTGGATCAGCTGTACTGGCATTAGAAGATGGCAGTGTATTTCATGGTGTTGCAATTGGTGCCGAAGGTAGCGCCAGTGGCGAAGTTGTTTTCAACACTGCTATGACTGGTTACCAGGAAATTCTTAGCGACCCGTCTTACGCTAGACAGATTATTACCCTTACCTATCCTCATATTGGCAATACAGGAACGAATGAAGAGGACAATGAATCCAGCAAGATATGGGCATCCGGCTTAGTCATTCGAGACCTTCCCTTGCTGGCGAGTAGTTGGCGCAACACGCAATCCCTGGATGAATTCCTAAAAGTTAGAAACGTGGTAGCCATCGCCGAGATTGACACCCGCCGCTTAACCAGGTTGTTGCGGGACAAAGGCGCTCTGAATGGATGCCTTCTTTCTGGAGCCGAGCTGAATTCTGGCGGCGAGGTCGTGGCATTGCAGTTAGCCAGAGAATTTCCCGGACTAAAGGGAATGGATTTGGCTAAAGAAGTAAGCGTTGCGGAGAGCTATCCGTGGAAGGCTGGTGTTTGGGATCTTGAGTCCGGGTATACACTCGATTCAGACAATCGGTTTAAGGTAGTCGCCTACGATTTCGGAGTGAAAAATAATATTTTGCGAATGTTGCTTGATCGCGATTGCGAAGTAACTGTGGTGCCCGCTGAGACCCCTGCCTCTGAAGTCCTGGCGCTGAGACCCCACGGTATTTTCCTGTCGAATGGCCCCGGTGATCCGGAGCCATGCGACTATGCAATAGCAGCAATTGCGGAATTTTTAGATGAAGGTATTCCTCTTTTCGGCATCTGCTTAGGCTACCAGTTAATGGCTTTGGCCTGTGGTGCCAGTACCGTCAAAATGTCTTTGGGGCATCACGGTGCTAATCATCCAGTGCAGAACCTGAAAGACGGGACCGTATTGATCACAAGCCAAAACCATGGCTTTGCGGTTGACGAGCAGACCCTGCCTGAAAACCTGGTCGCCACTCACAAGTCACTTTTTGATAGCTCCTTGCAGGGCGTAGAACGAATAGACAAGCCAGCGTTTGGCTTTCAAGGCCATCCAGAGGCGAGCCCGGGGCCACATGACCTGGCACCGCTGTTCGATAATTTCATTGAGCTAATGGCCGGGTAATAAGTGCAGAAGCTACCTTAAAGTGGGTAGCAACTATTTTTAAATACTTAGAAAGACTAAGCGAAAAGTAACAAACAGCGCGAATATGCCACGTAGAAAAGAATTAAACAGTGTACTAATACTGGGAGCAGGGCCAATAATTATTGGTCAGGCCTGTGAATTTGATTACTCCGGTGCCCAGGCTTGTCAGGCTCTAAAAGAAGAAGGTTTGAGAGTCGTTCTGGTTAATTCAAATCCGGCCACTATTATGACCGATCCAGTGATGGCCGATGCGACCTATATCGAGCCTGTCACCTGGCAAATTGTCGAAAAGATAGTCGCCAAAGAAAAACCTGATGCCATACTGCCGACGATGGGTGGTCAGACCGCACTCAATTGCGCGTTGGATTTGAATCGACATGGCGTTCTGGATAAATACAATGTGGAACTGATTGGCGCGAACTGCGAGGCTATCGATAAAGCGGAAGACCGGGAACTATTCGATCAGGCCATGGAGGATATTGGCCTGGAAACTCCACAACATGGAATGGCTCACAACATGGAGCAGGCCCATGAGGCGTTGGAGAAATTAGGCTTTCCTTGCATTATTCGACCCTCCTTTACTATGGGCGGAACCGGCGGTGGTATCGCCTATAATAAGGAAGAATTTGATGAAATTTGTGCGCGAGGATTGGAGCTTTCACCGACCAATGAATTACTAATCGACGAGTCTTTAATCGGTTGGAAGGAGTTCGAACTCGAAGTTGTTAGAGATAAAAATAATAACTGTATCATTGTGTGCTCAATTGAGAATTTAGATGCCATGGGCATTCACACTGGTGACTCCATCACAGTAGCACCGGCTCAAACCTTAACGGACAAGGAATACCAAATATTACGAAACGCTTCGCTTGCCGTACTACGCGAAATCGGCGTTGAGACCGGCGGTTCGAACGTTCAGTTTGGGATTAATCCCGAAAATGGACGGCTGGTTATTATAGAAATGAACCCGCGTGTGTCGCGCTCTTCAGCGCTAGCCTCCAAGGCAACCGGTTTTCCGATCGCGAGAGTCGCAGCGAAACTGGCGATAGGTTTTACGCTGGATGAGCTGCGGAACGAAATAACCGGTGGAGCTACTCCGGCCTCTTTTGAGCCAACCATTGACTATGTTGTCACAAAAATTCCTCGATTTACCTTTGAGAAATTTCCTGAGGCCAACGATCGTATTACCACCCAGATGAAATCTGTGGGAGAAGTGATGGCTATCGGCCGCAGCTTTCAGGAATCTATCCACAAAGCACTGAGGGGTCTGGAAGTTGGTATGTCTGGCTTCGATCCAGTGCTGAATCTTAAATCGAGTGACGCTAAGGCGATTCTCACCAGAGAGTTAACCGAGGCGGGTCCGGATCGAATTTGGTATATCGCCGATGCCTTCCGTGCTGGTTGGTCTAACGATACAGTGCATGAGTTAACCGGAATTGATAAATGGTTTCTGGTACAGATCGAAGACATAGTTAAAGACGAGAAGGCACTGTCACAGAAATCGTTGGTGGATATTGATGAAGCTGGTATGTTCAAACTCAAGAGAAAAGGTTTTTCTGATAAGCGGATCAGCCAGATTTTGGGGGTGCTTGAATTAGAAGTTCAGCAACAGCGCCACGATCTTGGCATTCGCCCAGTCTACAAACGTGTCGACACTTGCGCCGCCGAATTCGTCTCATCAACCGCTTATATGTATTCTACCTACGAGCAGGAATGCGAAGCGAACCCTTCGGACAGGGAAAAAGTAGTGGTGTTAGGCGGTGGGCCAAATCGAATCGGGCAAGGAATCGAATTTGATTATTGCTGCGTGCACGCAGCCTTGGCCATGCGTGAGGATGGCTATGAAACCATTATGGTGAATTGCAATCCCGAAACAGTATCTACTGACTTCAATATTTCCGATCGTCTTTTCTTTGAGCCTTTAACCTTCGAAGACGTTATTGAAATCGTCCAGTTGGAAAAACCAAAAGGTGTGATTGTGCAGTTTGGGGGACAAACACCGTTGAATTTGGTTAAGCGCTTAGAGGATGCCGGCGTTCCTGTTATCGGTACGACTCCCGATGCCATTGATAGAGCCGAAGATCGGGAGCGTTTTCAACAATTAATTGAGAAACTCAATCTCAAGCAGCCACCAAACAGCACAGTGCGTAGTGTGAAAGAAAGTATCGAAGCGGCGAATAGAATTTCTTATCCGCTGGTGGTTCGTCCCTCGTATGTACTAGGCGGGCGAGCCATGGAGATTGTTTATAACGAAGAAGAGCTTGATCGCTACATGCATGATGCGGTTAAGGTTTCTAACGAGAGCCCGGTATTATTGGACAGCTTTTTAAGTGCGGCTATTGAAATTGATGTAGATCTTGTTGCTGATGGCGAACGAGTAGTCGTTGGTGCGATTATGCAGCACATCGAACAAGCAGGTATTCATTCCGGGGACTCCGCCTGTTCATTGCCCCCTTATAACTTACCGATGGATGTTCAGAACAAGATTCGCGAACAGGTTAAGTCACTTGCTTTGGAGTTAGGTGTTATTGGATTGATGAATACGCAGCTTGCTTATCAAGACGGTCAAATATACATAATTGAGGTGAATCCTCGCGCATCGCGAACTGTACCCTTTGTTTCAAAATGTATTGGCCGTTCCCTGGCGAAAGTCGCTGCTCGCTGCATGATTGGTAGCAGCTTGAGCGACCAGGGTTTTACAAATGAGATTATTCCCGAAACATTTGCTGTTAAGGAGGCAATATTCCCGTTCAACAAATTCTTGGGTGTTGATCCTATTCTCGGACCAGAAATGAAATCTACCGGCGAAGTAATGGGTGTGGGTAAAACATTCGCAGAAGCCTACGCCAAAGCACAAATGGGGGCGGGCGAGGTGTTTGAATCCAAAGGTAAGGCATTCTTGAGTGTGCGCGATGCCGATAAACCGCAGATAGCTGAAGTTGCCCGGAAGCTGCTGGCTTCGGGCTATTCTGTAGTTGCTACTCACGGTACGGCTGCTGTTATCGAGGCAGTCGGCCTCGATGTTACTGCTGTTAACAAGGTGGCAGAGGGTAGACCTCATATAGTCGATATGTTAAAAAATGACGAGATTCAGTTAATCGTCAATACAACAGAAGGTAGACAAGCGATAGCCGATTCTTCAATGATACGGCGTACTGCCTTGCGCCATGATGTATTTTGCACTACTACTGTTGCGGGTGCTTTGGCAGTTTGTGAAGCAATAGCCTTCGGTGGCAATATGTCGGTATATACAATTCAAGATCTTCATGCCGCGCTAAATTAGATTTATTGCTAAACTGTGTTTACTGTAGCTCAGTAAACTGCGGTACTGTCATTTTTACAGAACCTATTTGCGGTGCCACATGGAAATCAAGACGGAAATATTATGTCCAGAGTGCCAATGACAGTCGTCGGCTCAGAACGACTTCGCGAAGAACTTAATGAATTGAAATCTGTGGCACGGCCAAGAATTACCAAGGCCATAGCGGAAGCCAGAGAGCATGGCGACCTAAAAGAAAACGCTGAGTACCACGCTGCCCGTGAGCAGCAAAGTTTTTGTGAAGGTCGTATCGCTGAAATCGAAATCAAGCTAGCGGATGCTCAAGTTATAGATGTCACAAAAATTGAAGCAACCGGAAGAGTGATTTTTGGCACTACAGTTACCCTAATAAATATCGAGACCAATAAGACAGTGGTGTATCAGATTGTTGGTGAAGACGAAGCGGATGTACCCAAGGGGATGATCTCGGTTAGCTCTCCTATTGCGAGAGCAATTATGGGTAAGCAGGAAGGTGATGAAATCATGGTCAATGCTCCGGCGGGTGATATCGAGTACGAGATCAATAAAGTAGAACATAAATAGTTCAATCAATGGCCTGGTTTTTTCCGCGTGTTATATTTGATAAACGACCATCGTGTTTTCTAGCTTTTCTATAAAGCAGCATGGTATATCCGATACTTTGAACGCATTCAGCCTTGAACTCCACACAAATTGCTTCTTCGAGTTCTTTTTTCGCGCCCTGGTTTGTAGCCGACAATCTTATTTTGATCAGTTCATGGTCAGTCAAGGCACGCTCAATCTCTAGTTTGATATTCTCACTTAGACCTTTTTGAGCAATTGATACAATCGGGTGTAAAGTGTGTCCAATGGCGCGATACTGTTTTTTGATGGCGTTGTTTAGTGTCATAATTTTTGTGTACTGGAAAGTAGAAGGTAAAAGGTATAAAAGGTATAAAAGGTATAAAAGGTATAAAAGGTATAAAAGGTAAAGAAAGGGGGGTATCCCTATGCAGGAAGCGGATTCTAGCTGAGCTGAATAAAATTATAAACAATGAATAGGCCTCATGTGGGTAATGATCCCGTTAATTAGGATGCCTCTGGTAGCAAGATAGTAATAGAGGCTACATGGGCAATGTTTAAAGTTGGATCACAAGGTAATGGCTCGATCAAAAACCAGCAAACAATGGCTAAAAGAACATTTTGACGATGTCTATGTGCGGCGCTCTCAAGAACAGGGCTATCGCTCACGTGCCAGTTTCAAGTTACTGGAAATCCAGCAGCAAGACGGAATAATCAGGTGTGGCATGACAGTGGTGGATCTCGGCGCAGCGCCTGGTGGATGGTCGCAAATAGCCGCTGCTTTGGTTGGCGATAAAGGCCAGGTAATAGCGAGTGATATCCTGCCAATAGACGTTCTTGCTGGCGTGCAGTTTTTACAGGGAGATTTTACCGAACCAGGGGTGTTGCAGAGTCTTTTGGTTATGCTTAATGGGTCTCATGCAGACCTTGTAATCTCTGATATGGCCCCCAATATGAGTGGAATGAGAGAGATAGACTTACCCCGTGTCATATACCTGGCCGAATTGGCTCTGGATATGGCTAGAAAGGTGTTGAAACCCGGAGGAACATTTCTGGTCAAAGCATTCCATGGTGAAGGCACTGATGCCTTACAGGCAGAGCTTAAAAGCAGTTTTTCCAGTCTAAAGGTCAGAAAACCTAAGGCTTCCAGGGCTAGATCGAGTGAGATCTATTTGCTCGCCGCTGGTTTTCGGGCTTAAACTGAATTTACGTGCAATATTTTCTGCGTATATTAGAATTGAGCATGAAGTTTGACCTCTTCATTGTGATTTTCTGGGCTAAACGCTGGATTTCTGCTGAGCCTAAGGCTCACAGACCACTATTTTCATTAACTGCTGGGGGATAAACCCTTGAATGATATGGTAAAAAACCTGATTCTATGGATGATTATCGCTGGAGTACTCCTTACGGTTTTCCAGAATATTAATCAGAAACCTGGTGAAGACAGCATTAATTACTCCGAATTCATCCGGGAAGTGCGTGCCGGGCGAGTCCAGCGCGTAGAACTGGCTGGTATCAATATTACCGGCTTGCGCAATGACAACACCCAGTTTCGTTCGGTTATGCCGCTTATTGGCGATGATCAGCTGTTGAATGATTTGTTTGAGAACGGTGTCGAGGTTACTGCCCACGAGCCAGAACAGCGCAGTATTTGGATAGATCTTCTACTTTCAATATTTCCAATTCTTATTATTGTTGCCCTGTTTCTGTTTTTTATGCGGCAGATGCAAGGCGGGGGTGCTGGCGGGAAAGGTGGGCCAATGTCCTTTGGCAAGAGCAAGGCGAAGCTGCTAGGTGAAGATCAAATCAAAGTTACATTTGCTGATGTCGCCGGTGTTGATGAAGCAAAAGAAGATGTTCAAGAGCTGGTAGAATTCCTAAGAGAGCCCGATAAATTTCAGCGACTAGGTGGCCGTATTCCTCGTGGTATTCTGATGGTTGGTCAGCCGGGCACTGGTAAGACACTGTTGGCCAAAGCCATAGCAGGTGAAGCCAAAGCTCCCTTTTTCTCAATTTCTGGATCCGATTTCGTCGAAATGTTTGTTGGTGTTGGTGCCTCTCGTGTAAGGGACATGTTTGATCAAGCCAAGAAGCAAGCCCCTTGTATTATCTTCATCGATGAAATCGACGCAGTCGGTCGTCATCGAGGCGCGGGTCTGGGCGGTGGTCACGATGAACGTGAACAGACATTGAACCAACTGTTGGTAGAAATGGACGGTTTCGAAATCAACGATGGGGTCATCGTCGTTGCAGCCACTAACAGACCTGATGTATTAGACCCGGCACTTTTGCGTCCTGGACGCTTCGATCGCCAAGTCGTTGTTGGTTTGCCAGATATTCGCGGAAGAGAGCAAATTCTGAAAGTACATATGCGCAAAGTGCCTATAGACGACAGAGTGCGAGCTAATGTGATAGCGCGTGGTACTCCTGGTTTTTCAGGCGCTGATTTGGCAAACCTGGTGAACGAGGCAGCATTGTTCTCGGCGCGGGCAAGCAAGCGCCTGGTCACAATGGAAGAATTTGAGAAAGCGAAAGACAAGATCATGATGGGCGCAGAGCGTAAATCAATGGTGATGTCTGAGAAAGAAAGAATGAACACGGCCTACCATGAATCTGGCCATGCCATTGTGGGGCGCATGGTACCGGGCCATGATCCAGTTTATAAGGTAAGTATTATCCCTCGCGGCAGAGCGCTGGGTGTCACCATGTTTTTACCAGAAGAAGACCGTTATAGCCTAAGTCGGCAGTCTATATTAAGTCAGATATGTAGTCTCTACGGTGGTCGAATCGCTGAAGAAATGACGCTCGGTAAAGAAGGTGTGACCACTGGCGCCTCAAATGATATTCAGCGTGCAACAGAAATCGCGCGCAACATGGTTACCAAATGGGGCTTATCAGAGAAACTCGGCCCATTACTGTATTCTGAAGATGAGGGGGAGGTTTTTCTTGGCCGTTCAGCTGCCTCGCAATCAAAGTCTTTTTCTGGTGATACAGCAATTTCAATTGATGAGGAAGTGCGCAGAATAATTGATGAGTGCTACGGCAGAGCAGAAAAAGTTCTTGAAGACAACAGGCATCTATTGGAATTGATGAAAGATGCACTGATGGAATACGAGACCATTGACGCCGATCAAATTGACGACATCATGAAAGGCGAGAAACCGCGACCACCAGCTGATTGGTCTGATACTGATTCCAGCAATTCTAGTGACAACGGGTCCGGTGCCGGTGAAGCGAAGAAAGAAGATGTCGATAAGTCTGGCACTATCGGCGGTCCCGCCAGCGAGCACTAGTGTCACAACGATAGACCGTCCCTTGTGACCAAAACCCTATTCGCAGGAGAACGACAGATAGATTTGTCTTCTCCTGTGTGCATGGGAATCATAAACGTCACTCCCGATTCTTTCTCCGATGGCTGCGAATTACACAAAGTAGGAGCCAAAAAATTTCAGGTCGATCTTGATAGAGCCTTATACCGCGCCGAGACCATGGCGCGAGAAGGCGCGACATTTATCGACGTGGGTGGTGAATCTACACGCCCTGGTGCAGCTGTAGTTGCAGTTCAGGAAGAAATCGATCGGGTAGTTCCTCTTATTCAGGCTCTCCATAAGCGGCTGGACGTTTGTATTTCGGTGGACACAAGCTCCCCGCAACTAATGGCGGAAGCCATCAACGGCGGAGCAGAATTAGTTAATGATATACGAGCATTATCCAGGCAAGGCGCATTGCAAGCTGTTTGTAAAACCAAGGCGGCAGTTTGTCTCATGCACATGCAAGGTGAACCGAATACGATGCAAGATTTCGTTTCCTATGAGAGGGTTGTAGATGAAGTGTTTGGCTTCCTCAGTACCAGGGTAGAATCTTGTTTGGCGCAGGGTTTTGAACAAAGCAGGTTATTGATCGATCCCGGCTTTGGTTTTGGAAAATCAGTGCAGCAGAATTACCAACTCTTAAAAAACCTTGCTCGTTTTAGTGATCTCGAAGTGCCACTTTTAGTTGGTCTATCCCGTAAATCCATGATTGGGGAGATTATTAAACGGCCAGTCCATCAACGCCTTGCGGGCTCAATTGCGGCAACCACTCACGCATTACACTCCGGTGCCAAAATTATAAGAACCCATGATGTGGCTGCCACCATGGATGCAATTAGAGTAAACTCCGCTTATGCAAATGCCGAATAGAGTAAGGTATGACACGAAAGACAAAACAGTATTTTGGTACGGATGGTATTCGAGGTGCAGTAGGCACGGCGCCGATTACTCCTGATTTTATGTTAAAGCTTGGATGGGCGGCAGGCACTGTATTCGCGAAACAAGATGGTGCCCGTAATAAAATACTTATTGGCAAGGATACGAGAATATCTGGCTATATGTTCGAGGCCGCGCTGGAAGCAGGAGTAACCGCTGCGGGTGTCGACATTAATTTACTTGGCCCTATGCCTACCCCAGCTATTGCGTATTTGACTCGGACGCTACGAGCGCAAGCCGGAATTGTTATCAGTGCCTCGCATAATTCATTCCAAGACAACGGGATCAAATTTTTTGCCGGTGATGGTAGCAAGCTGCCGGACACTATTGAATTTGCTATTGAAGAACAACTCTCAAAAGCAGTATCAACAGTTAGCCCGCAATCTCTTGGTAAAGCTTCTCGGGTCACTGATGCAGCAGGCAGGTACATTGAATTTTGTAAAAGTACAGTTGGTTCCAATCTAAAATTCAACGGACTAAAGATTGTGGTTGATTGTGCGCACGGCTCCACTTATCACATTGCACCCAGTGTTTTTGAAGAACTAGGCGCAACGGTGCGAGCTATCGGGGTGAGCCCGGACGGACTGAATATTAATGAAGGCAGCGGATCAACTTCTCCGCAAAAACTGGCCGAAACCGTTCTCTCAGAGCAGGCGGACCTAGGTATAGCTTTTGACGGTGATGGTGATCGCGTGGTCATGGTTGATCATCGGGGTAATATCGTCGATGGCGATGAGATTCTGTATGTTATTGCCAGAGACTGGAGGCGGAAAAATATCGATTTTGGTGGAGTGGTGGGAACATCCATGAGTAATCTTGGGTTGGAGCAGGCCCTGAAGGCGCTTGATATCCCATTTGCCAGAAGTTCGGTAGGCGATCGCTATGTGATGAGGGAGCTGCTGCATCGTGCTTGGGATTTGGGGGGCGAGTCATCAGGACACATCATCTGCCTCGATAAGACTACTACAGGCGATGGTATCGTGTCAGCCTTGCAGGCTTTGTCCGCTCTGTCTAGCGCTCAGAATTCTTTAGCGGAGTTAACGGCCAAATTGAACAAATATCCGCAATCAATGATCAATGTGAAAACCACAGATTCGGTTGATATCGCAAGTATCGATGAAGTCAGCCAAGCGGTAGCAGCAGTCGAGTCTAAATTGGGGTCTAAGGGAAGAGTCTTGTTGCGTCCTTCAGGAACCGAGCCGGTAGTCAGGGTGATGGTGGAGGGAGAAGACGCCGCCGAAGTTCTTGTTCTGGCACAGGAATTGGCTGAGGTTGTAGAAAAAGAAGCAGGTAGGGCCGTTTAACCCAAGCCCGTGAGTGAGTGTGTGTGTGTGAGTGAGTGAGTGTTGCAAGACCCCGGTTTCTTGGTTAGTATTGGCGCCCGTTTTGATGGGCAACTCCAAATAAACTGTAGGGGCAGTCCTTCTGGGTTTGTATACATGCGTCGAAAACTAATTGTCGGAAATTGGAAGATGCATGGCTCCCGAACGCAGGTCAGCCAGCTAATTCGAGACGTTGCAGCAGGCACCGCTGAGCTAAGTGAGAAGGTTGAAATAGGCGTGAGCCCCACCTTCTTACATTTGGGACTGGCATCAAATTTAGTGAGGTCAGCCAACATAACACTGGCGGCGCAGAACCTGAGCAGTGAGCCGCAAGGGGCATTTACAGGCGAAGTATCCGCAGCAATGCTGGCGGAATACGGTGTAAACTACGTGCTAGTAGGTCACTCCGAAAGGCGCGAAATATTTGGTGAGACCGATCAATTAGTTGCCGCAAAATTCAAGGCTGCACAGAAAAGCCATTTGATTCCTATCCTATGCATCGGGGAGTCCCTGGTACAGAGAGAGCAAGGTAGCAGCGATGAAGTAGTAATGATGCAGCTTGATGCAGTAATAAATTCCGTCGGTGTTGCTGCACTACAGTCAGCCGTAATAGCCTACGAACCAATATGGGCGATAGGGACTGGACAAACAGCTAGTTCGGAGCAGGCACAGTGTATTAGTCAAGCACTGCGCGCACATATAGCAAGTGCTGATGCAGCAATAGCGGCATCCATAAGGATTATTTACGGCGGCAGTGTGAAGGCAAGCAACGCAGCCGAATTGTTTAGCCAGCCCGATATCGATGGTGGTCTGGTAGGTGGGGCTTCTCTGGAGGCCAAAGAATTTGTGTCTATTTGTAAAAGTGCGGATTAAAGATCATGCAAACCATAGTTGTAGTAGTTCATGTCATTGTAGCCATAGCCATAGTAGGTCTGGTTCTCTTACAACAGGGGAAGGGAGCTGACGCCGGGGCGTCATTTGGAGCTGGAGCATCCCAAACTGTTTTCGGGTCTTCTGGAAGCGGCAATTTCCTGGTACGTGCAACTACTATTGTAGCAACAATATTTTTCGTAACCAGCTTGTCCCTGGCGGTGTTTGCCAGGAATCAATCGGCATTGGGCGGCGCGGTAAATTCACCGCTGGTTAATCAGGAAATACTGCAAGAAGCAGCTGCCCCTGTAGTCTCTGATGTGCCTCAACTGGACGCAGTGCCAGCGCCATCATCAGATCAAGATGATGTGCCTAGCCTGCCGGATAGCGATAATTAGAGAAAATTTACAAACAGCCGAAGTGGTGAAATTGGTAGACACGCTACCTTGAGGGGGTAGTGACCTATGGTCGTGCCGGTTCAAGTCCGGCCTTCGGCACCAAATCCAGGCAATCGGCCCCTTAAGCCGGTTTTCGGCATGACTTTGCGGGTAAACCGAGAATTCCCGTGAAGGCCGCGTAAAACCTTGACCTCAGCCCCTTCTAGTCCTTATAATTCGCTCCCCTTGTGAGATAGCGACTCTCTGTGCTTGCAGAATGTTATGTCCTTTAGAAACAAGGATTTATTGGGAACGCAATTCATCGTCGTAGGCAATGTCGGAACCGGTAGTTTTTGATTTGTTGCGGGAATAAGCCGTTTGGAAAGAGCACGGGGGCAAGTTCCTGGCAATAAAGATAGATAGAAGCTCCGAGCTGAAGTAAATCGGAGCCCGCCAGAACCGGTAGTTTTTGATTTGTTGCGGGGTGGAGCAGTCTGGTAGCTCGTCGGGCTCATAACCCGAAGGTCGTAGGTTCAAATCCTGCCCCCGCTACCAATTGAACAGGTGGCTCGAAGATATGATTGTCATTTGCGATCATGGCTTCGAGCCGTCTTTTATATCTTCTTTGTTTTTCATCGCTTTATCCTTCGTTGCTATTCTCAGGATTCCAACCAGAAAAAACCTTAAAGAAAAAACTTTAAGAACACTCACGTCTGGTAAGGAATCATCTGGTTCTGGGGTTGGCTCAGGGTTGAACGGCTTTTTTGGCCGCTTTTTCTCTGGTGTCGAAGGAGCGGGACAAAATCGGCCCCTGATGCCAAGGCAGAGCGAGTGGCACAGGTCGATGCGAATTATCCGCTGGCCCCACACTTTCTTGTCTATGTGTCCGATGAAGCCATCATAGAACTCACCTTTACCCAGAGCAAGAAAGTACTCGATCTATTGAAGCGGCAGGCGTTCGCACAGTCGGAAATAGACGCGAACGCAACCAACCACGTCAATGTCGCAACAAAGCATGGTCGCGACATGGAACACTACCAACACTTGTTGGCGGTAGCGATTGATAGCATTGCCGGTAAGAGCGAAGAAAAAGGCGTCGAAAGCCTGTTTGCCAAAGGCGGCACGGTACTCACCGCTACCAGCAGCCAGGGAATTGAGGACTTTGCAGTTGTTTCCTATCTGATATTGGTTGATGCCAAGCAGGCCAAACTCTCAGGCAAGGATGGCGCGGGGTGACAATCAACTCATTCGAATCCTTTCTCCAGCATCTCGATATGCCAAAGGCGTGCGAGTTAAACAAACCTGTGTTCAAGAAGCTGTTCCTGGACGCTTCCGACGGAAAAAGGCCCGTGCTGGACACAACGGATAAAAAATGTCTAGCGGATGATGTTAATAAAGTGCGCTGGCTTTATACCCTGAAACCCAGCACAATCAACATCGCGCCCTACCGCGACCAAGCGAGAGAATACCCTGAAGTCGCCGTCTTGATATTCACAGTGAACGCAGAAGCTAAGACGGGTGTGGCGATCAGTCTTGCCGATAAACGAATCAATCAGGCCGACAAGGAAAAACGGGTGCTTGAAGACAGTATCCATACAGGCTGGATAGAGCTAAGTGATAGCAATCTGGGCGACCAGGAGAGTTCTCAAGCCGAGTTTCTGGCCAGCCTCAAGATCAGCGAATTGCCGTTCAAGGACTTTTGGGCTTTCTATCAAGCCTTGATGGCTCGCGTGATTGCAATCAACTGCGCAGTTCACAGTGGTACTTTCTTACTGGAAAGCGAACAGAAAGAAACAGACAACAACAGACTCGACAAGCTGCGTGAGTTGGGAAAGCTCCACGTTCAGAAGACAGAATTTGTGAATAAGCTAAAAAAGAAAAGCAGATGGGCAAGCAGGTTGAGCTGAATACAAAGGCAAAAAAATCAACAGAGGATTGCTGAAAATCAAGGGCAGCCTTTAAACTCTATTAACTGGAAAACATGTGAGCGCCAAATTATAGGAAGCAATATGCAAATTGTACAACCGGAAGAAGGCGAAGAGAAGTATGGCCTGAACCGGCATGGCAAGAAGAAAACACGACAAATTGTGCTGACTCCATCCACGAGCACCTTGCTGCCTTGCCCGGAGCAAAGCGTGGATTGGGATACTACTAAAAACCTGTTTATCGAAGGTGACAACCTTGAAGTGCTAAAACTGCCACAGAAGAGCTATGCCAATAAAGTCAAGATGATATATATCGATCCGCCGTATAACACGGGAAAAGAATTCATATATCCAGATCGCTTTCAGAAGAATCTGGACACATATCTAAAATACGCAGGTCAGGTTGACGATAAAGGCCCTACAAATATCCCAAAAAATAACGAAGAAATCTCGAAGAACTATACACTAATTGATGATCGTGGCAGGTATAGAGAGTTAGAGTTACGAAATACTCACCGAGAATTCGGGAAACATAACAGGAAAAACTTATACTATCCTTTTTATGTTGATGACTCAGGTGAAGTGCAATTAGAGGATCGTTCTGGATATAGCCCGGTCTATCCAGATTGGTACGATGGATTTGCCGGATGCTGGACTTGGGGTGTCGAAAAAACCAAGCAAAAACTTGACGAAGTTGTTGCTAAAAAGGTCAAAGACAACTGGAAAATATATCGAAAAAACTATGCGTTTGGCGAGGATGGTGAAGCGACAAAACAAGTAAAGTCAATATGGACAGAAAAGCAGTTTCATATTGAAAAGGGGCAGACTGCCTTTAATAGCCTATTCGATACGAAAGAGAAAATATTTCAATCTCCCAAATCCGTTGACACTATTCGCCAGTTAATTTTAATGGCATCAAATAAGGGTTCAATAATCCTAGATTTTTTTGCAGGGTCGGCAACAACGGCTGACGCTGTTTGTCGACAGAATCTATATGATGGTGGCAATAGAAGATACGTGATAGTTCAGCTACCTGAAGTTTGTGATTCAAAAAGCGATGCCTTTAAACATGATTATCATTCAATTACTGAAATTGGTATTGAAAGGTGTAGAAGGGTCGCTAATACAATAAAAGAAGCAAATCAAGATTATGATGGGGATTTAGGTTTCAAGCTTTTTAAGCTAGCTACGAGTAATATCCGTGCGTGGAACCCAGATCGCAAAGACCTTGAAAAAAGCCTGCTGTTCCATGAAGACCATCTCGTCGAAGGCCGCACCGAACAAGATGTCCTCTACGAACTACTCCTCAAGCGCGGCGTTGACCTCGCAGTCCCCATAGAAGAGCGAGAAGTTTCTGGCAAAACCATCTACAGCATTGGCTACGGCGTTCTGTTTGCCTGCTTGGATGCGTCCATCACCAAAAAGCAGGTCGAGGCTATCGGCCAGGGCATAGTCGAATGGTTTAGAGAGCTTGCGCCGCAAAATAATGGACTGGCGGATACCCATGTCTTCTTCCGTGACAGTGCCTTCAGGGATGATATTTCAAAAACCAACATGGCCGCGATTCTTGAGCAGAATGGCATCACCCATGTGCGCAGTTTATAGGTGATGATATGACTAATACTGACACGCAAATTCACCTGCGCAGGGTTCAAATACAAGGATTCAAGTCCATCAAATCTCTGGATTTGAAGATGAACCCTGTCAACATTCTGATTGGGGCCAATGGTTCGGGAAAATCTAATTTCATATCGCTATTTACGTTTCTCCGCAATTTGTCCGAAGGCAGGCTTCAGACTTATATCGAAAAAAATGGTTTCGCCAACACTTTTTTCCATTTCGGATCGAAACAGACAAAAAGCATCACCATAGAAATTGATGTGGGGAGCAACGGCTACCATGTCGAATTTACACATGGTGAATCAAATGATGCTTTGGTTTTCAAGAAAGAATACTGCACCTTTGAAGAGTCATATAGAATTTTTTATGTCAAGGGAACGCTCGGTGAAAGCGGCCTTCTCCCTGGAGGAGAAGCGGATAGTGATCATGTAAGACGGTACACACGAGAATATATGGAAAAGTGTCGTGTGTACCATTTTCACGACACCAGCTCTACCGCTGCGTTTAAAAAGGCTCAAAAAGTCAGCTCTAGCGTCTACCTACAGACTGATGCAGGAAATCTGGCGCCTCTCCTGATCCTGCTTAAAAAAAGATCGCAAAGTAGTTATCAGGAAATCGTATCAGCGATTCAAACTGTAGCGCCATTTTTTCATGACTTTTATTTGCTTCCACAAGGTGAGACAGGAGATGAATCGCTTCTGCTAAGGTGGACGCACCGGGATCATGATGTCCCATTTTCTGCGAATCAGTTGTCTGATGGAACGGCTCGTTTTATTTGTATGGCAGCCCTGTTTCTGCAGCCTGAGTGGCTGCGGCCAGATACGATTGTTTTGGATGAGCCTGAGCTGGGATTGCATCCTGCTGCGCTTGAAGCATTGGCAGACATCATTAAATCTGTGTCAAAACACACACAGGTAATTTGTTCAACACAGTCAGTAACATTTGCCAATTACTTTAGCCCGGAAGATTTTATCGTCGTTGACCAGGAAAAAGGAATTTCCAGCTTTTCAAGGCGTGAAGGTGAATCTTTGGCCATATGGCTGGAAAGCTATGGTATGGGTGATATATGGACGAAAAATCTCATTGGAGGTCGCCCGGAATGGTGAGAATAGGCATTTCTGTAGAAGGGGCGACTGAAGAACGTTTTGTGAAAATGGTTTTATTTCCCTATCTTTTCAATAAACAAATCGAGGTTTCTGCTATATCTATGGGAGGTGATGTAAAGCTGGATAAAGTTAAAGCGGAGCTAAAAAAAATAGCTTATAGCTTTGATTATGTATCCACCTTTTATGATTTTTATGGGTTTAAAGGGAAGTCGCCTGATGAGACAAAAGATACACTCGAACAGAAAATGCTAAAGCATGTTCACGACAGTATTCAGGGCAAACTTATTCCCTATATTCAAATGTTTGAATTTGAGGGCTTGCTGTTTAGCTCTCCGCAAGCCATAGCTTCTAACTTACAGAAAAAATCATTAGCTCAGTGGGCAGAGTCCATTCTGGTTAGCTTCAATGGCAATCCTGAGGCAATCAATGATTCGGAACAAACTGCACCATCCAAGCGCCTTGAAACAAAGACTATCTACAGAAAAACAACACATGGGCCTAACATAGCAAAAGAAATTGGAATAGATGCCTTGCGTGAAAAATGTGGCGGTTTTCATGCCTGGCTGCTCAGTTTGGAGGGGCTGGTTGTATGAAACTGCACTTCGAAGACGACCTGGGCTACCAAAAAGCCGCCATAGACTCGGTGGTCAGCCTGTTCAAGGGGCAGGAAATATCCGGTTCCGAATTCACCGTGACGTTTCAGCCCAAGTCTACGCCGACCCTGTCATTAGGCATGAAAGAGAGCCAGCTCGGTATCGGTAACAGATTGTTACTGGTCGATGAAGAGATTGCAGACAATCTTCTCAGGGTTCAGCGCCAGAATGGTCTTCGTCCCACCGAGCAACTGGTCAGCGGTGATTTCACCGTGGAGATGGAAACAGGCACGGGCAAAACCTATGTCTATTTGCGCACGATCTTCGAGCTGAACAAGAACTACGGTTTCACCAAGTTTGTCGTCGTGGTGCCTTCTGTGGCGATCAAGGAAGGCACTTACAAAACGCTGCAAATCACGCAGGAACACTTCCAAGGGCTGTACCCTAAAGCCAAAGGCTACGAATATTTTCTGTACAATTCATCCAAACTTGGGCAGGTACGCAATTTTGATTTCTGTGAGGACGAGATTGCCTAGCAAGCCTTGACGAAAAGGGATTCGAGCCGCATGAGATCGGACTCATTGTTCGCCCGGAAAAAGAATTGGCGCGAGCGGAAGCTGCAATCAAGAGATCGAGCATTCCCTACAATTTACTCGATAGCTATATACAGCTCGCCTACGGCAGCGCAGCTCCTGGTACCATGCATCTGGCGAAGGGGTTAGAGTTTAGAGCGGTGGCCGGTCATTGATACGCATAAACTCCCTCATTCCGTGGGTTTTTGCCACAAAGCAAAATCATCTTCTATGCTCGGGAACTTTTTCAGCAGGAAGAGTTGAAGGCTTATCTGGAGAATACTCTGGAAACGGAAAAATCGGTATCCACGCATGTCGTCTATGATTCAGTCGGTGTCGAAGAAAAGCTCTATTTCGTTGTAGAAACGGAAGGCAGCATGTGGTGGGCCGGCCTGCGCCACCTTGAAGGAGCGAAGATCAGGTGCGGGAAAAGACATTTCGAAGAAATAGCGAAAAATACTGAAAACCCTACCCAATACATCAAGGTAACCTATGTTGAAGGGATGCTGGGGTATGTGGATTAGGAGCCTGTCGGACTTGACGCTGTTTTACTGCGGGAGAGCACAAATCAGTTATTTTCCGCGGTCAATTTCGTTAAATAGAACGACTATTCGCCTCATCTGTGGTAAGTACAGGAGCCTGCCGGATTTAACACTGTCCTGCCGCCACCAACGGCTGTGCCGGACAGACTGATAGCCAAACCACACAGTTGATCTAACCATGAGCGATGATTTTTTTAACAAACCTATACTCAATTCCCCCTATGAGTATCCATCGGCTCATTGGGAAATGGACGATGGCCTGCCCACGCAGCAGATCCTCAATTCTCGCCGCAGAGCCGAATTCATCACGCCCATTCCCAGGCCAAAAAAGCGCAAAGGCGCTCAGTCCAAAGAATTGTTCGATGAAAGCCTTGGGCTTGGTGACGGCAGCCAGAAATATGATCCGATCTCATTCATCAATGAACTGCGCCATCAGGTAGACGCATGGCGCCAACTGCCAAGTGAACGGGATTGGCTGGTCACGCCGGATAGCGCAAGATTGTTGCGGCATTGGCGGCACTATAAATTCAACGGCATGCGCCCGTTTTTCTGCCAGGTGGAAGCCGCCGAGGTGGCGATTTGGCTGTCTGAAGTTGCCCCCAAAATCAAGGCGGGCAAAAAATTTCTGGATTATCTGAAAAATACAAATGAGGACGCCAACCCCGGCCTGCAACGGCTCGCTCTAAAACTGGCGACAGGCGCTGGCAAAACTACCGTCATGTCCATGTTGATTGCCTGGCAAACCATTAACGCAGTGCGCCGGCCAGGCAGCAAGAAATTCACCAGAGGATTCCTGGTCGTTGCACCGGGTTTAACCATCAAAGACCGTCTGCGCGTGCTCCAGCCCAATGATCCTGAGAGCTATTATCAAAATCGTGAGATCGTCCCTGACGACATGCTGGCCGATTTGAAAAGAGCCAAAATCGTCATTACCAATTATCACGCATTCAAACTGCGAGAACGCACCGATATCTCCAAAGGCGGGCGCGCCCTGCTCAGGGGGAAGCGAGGCGAAGCGCTGAATACTCTGGAAACTGAAGGCCAAATGCTGAAACGGGTAATCCCCGAATTGATGGGCATGAAAAATATCTGTGTCTTGAATGATGAGGCCCATCACTGTTATCGGGAAAAGCCTGGCGAAGGCGAAGAAGGTGCTCTCAAAGGCGACGCAAAGAAAGAAGCGGATAACAATCGCGAGGCGGCGCGGCTTTGGATTTCCGGGCTGGAAATTATGGCGAAAAAAATCGGAATCAATCGGGTTGTCGATCTGTCCGCGACGCCATTCTTTTTAAGTGGTTCCGGCTATGCCGAGGGGACTCTTTTCCCTTGGACCATGAGCGATTTTTCTCTGATGGACGCCATCGAATGCGGCATCGTCAAACTGCCCCGCGTGCCGGTCGCCGACAACATACCAGGTGCCGAGATGCCAAAGTTTCGTCAGCTTTGGCAACACATTGGCCCAAAAATGCCCAAAAAAGGCAGGGGTAAAGCTGCAAAACTTGACCCGCTCAGCATTCCAGTAGAACTCCAGACTGCCCTGGAAGCACTCTACGGTCACTACAAAAAGACCTTTGATCTATGGGAAGAGGCAGCAATCCCGGTGCCGCCATGTTTCATCATTATCTGTAACAACACCTCGACGTCAAAACTGGTCTACGACTATATTTCGGGGTTCCATCGGCAGCAGGAGGATGGCTCGGCAACGCTGGAAAACGGGCGTTTGCAACTGTTTCGTAATTTCAACGAACACGGTGACCCGATTGCGCGACCACGCACACTGCTTATCGACAGTGAACAGTTGGAATCAGGCGAGGCGCTTGATAAGAACTTCAGGGCTATGGCCGCTGACGAAATTGAACAGTTTCGCCGAGAGATCGTTCAAAGAACGGGAAATAAGCAACAGGCCGAGAACCTGACCGACCAGGAGCTGCTCAGGGAGGTTATGAACACCGTCGGCAAGCCTGGAGCGCTGGGTGGCAATATACGCTGTGTCGTATCGGTATCAATGCTCACCGAAGGCTGGGATGCCAACACGGTCACGCATGTACTCGGTGTCAGGGCGTTCGGCACCCAGTTGCTCTGTGAGCAAGTCGTTGGTCGGGCACTGCGCCGCCAGTCCTATGAACTCAACGAAGACAATCGCTTCAATGTGGAATACGCAGATGTTCTGGGCATTCCCTTCGATTTCACGGCAAAACCCGTCGTTGCGCCGCCACAGCCACCCCGCGAGACAATCCAGGTTAAAGCCGTGCGCCCTGAGCGCGATGCCCTGGAGATTCAGTTCCCCCGCGTCACGGGGTATCGCGTTGAACTACCAGAAGAACGGCTGACAGCCAGGTTCAGTGAAGATTCTGTACTTGAACTGACGCCGGATTTAATTGGGCCTTCCATTACCCGGAATGCCGGAATCATTGGCGAGGCGGTTGACCTCAATCTGCTTCATACCGGCGACTTGCGCCATTCGACACTGCTATTCCACTTGGCTCAACACCTTTTATATACAAAGTGGCGCGACCCCGGTGAAGAGCCAAAGCTCCCCCTGTTCAACCAGCTTAAACGAATAACCAGGCAATGGCTGGAGGATTATCTTGTCTGTAAAGGCGGCACGTATCCTGCGCAGCTTATGTATCAGGAATTGGCGGATATGGCTTGTTCAAGAATCACGGCGGCTATTACCCAGGCGGAGATAAGCAAGGCGCGCCCCATAAAAGCACTACTTGACCCCTATAACCCCAGGGGTTCAACCCTGCATGTCAATTTCAACACCTCTAAACCAGAGCGATGGGAAACCAACCCGCTAAAATCTCATATCAATTGGGTCATTTTGGATAGTGATTGGGAGGCAGAATTTTGCCGCGTCGCCGAAGCCCATGATCGCGTAATAGTATATGTCAAAAATCACAGCCTGGGGCTGGAAGTTCCCTATCGGTATGGATCAGAAGCGCGCAACTACCGCCCGGACTTCATCGTGCAAATCAACGATGGCCAGGATGACCCGCTCAATCTGGTGGTCGAGATTAAGGGCTATCGCCGGGAGGACGCAAAAGAGAAAAAACTGACGATGGAGACTTACTGGATTCCGGGAGTCAATAATCTGGCAGGTTATGGCCGCTGGGCGTTCGCCGAATTTGCAGATGTATTTGACATGCAGCAGGATTTTGCAGAAAAAGTCGCAGCCGAATTCAACAAAATGATTATAGCGACCGCTGTGCCATAGTACACTATAATAGTGTACACTAAGCCTCAGTGTTAAAGTGTATAGGAACTGATCTGTAGGAACTGAGCCCATGAAAAATATCACCTTGAGTGCCGATGAGCACCTGATTGAGGCGGCGCGGCGGCGCGCACTGGAAGAACGCACAACGCTCAACGCCAAGTTTCGTGAGTGGCTGGAAGGCTATGTGCAACGCCAGCGGCAGACCGAAACCGCGCTGCAAACCATCCGGGAATTACGCGGCAGATATTCCACGGCTGGCCGAAAATTCACCCGGGAAGACATGAATGAGCGCCGCTAGTCTGCTGGATACCAACATCATCATCTATCTGCTGGACGCGACTCAACCGCAAAAATACCGGCGCGCAGAGGAACTGGTGGCGTCTGGTCTACAGGGTGGTCGTTGTTACATCAGCACCCAGGTGGTTCAAGAAACTTTACATGTGGCCTTAAAAAAACTGAAGTTCAGCCAGGAAGATGCCGGACGACTGCTGCATCAGACCCTGTTGCCGATATGTAAAACACTGCCGGTATCGCAACTTTACCAGACCGGGCTGGACGTTCATTACCGCTATCAATACAGTTTTTACGATGCCCTGATTATCGCCGCTGCGCTGAACCTGGGCTGCAACACGCTATACAGCGAAGACCTGCAACACGGGCAGGCCATCGGGTCATTAACCATCGAAAACCCGTTCAGAAAATAACAAAATGGCAAAAAAGAAAACTCACCCAAAGAAAGTCGCAACCCTGACCCATGAAGACGCCTCGCGGGTGAATATTCCAACCGCAGAATATGAGGCGGTACTCCATGAAAAAGACAAAAACCCGGTTCGCGTCGCCTACCAGCGCCCCGACGCAGGCCATCTGGCCGGGGAAAAAGAAACCAGAAACCGCGACCTTGACCCGCAGTTAGTCTGGAGGGGTAAAGACCAGCAGGACTGGTCTGACCTGGTGGTTCATGGGCCGCCGCTCTACATTCAGGAGAAAGTGCATCCCAAAGTCCTGATTGACGATTTAAGAAGGCAAACCGAGCAAGCGGAGACCGAAGCAGAACAGCAGGAGCAGGGCTTTATGGATGACCTGTTCTCGGACTTTAACGGCCTGCCGGAGGCCGCCGCCAAAACCGAGTTCTACCAGCATGAGGCGAACTGGTCAAACCGGATGATCCTGGGTGACAGCCTTCAGGTCATGGCCTCCCTGGCTGAGCGTGAAGGGCTGCGGGGGAAGGTGCAGTGTATTTATTTCGACCCCCCTTACGGCATCAAGTTTAATTCCAATTTTCAGTGGTCAACCATCAGTCGGGACGTGAGGGATGGCAAGGCGGAGCACATTACCCGCGAGCCGGAAATGGTCAAGGCATTTCGCGATACCTGGCGCGACGGGATTCATTCCTACCTGACCTATTTGCGGGACCGGCTGACCGTGGCGCGGGATTTACTGACCGATTCTGGCTCCATCTTTGTGCAGATTGGGGATGAAAATGTGCATCGGGTACGGGCGCTGATGGATGAGGTTTTTGGGGAGGGAAATTTTATCAGGCAAATATTTTTTGCAAAAACCGGAAGCCTTACTTCCACATTCATCGGAAGGACGGGAGACCAAATTATCTGGTATGCAAAAAACAAAGAAACCTGCAAATTTCGATCACTTTTCCTGGAAAAGTGGCACGATAATTTCTACAAAAATATTGAAACAGAGCCTTACTCTTATCGCGTAATAAAGACAGAAGAAAGTGCATTACCACCTGCAAAAATACCCGGTCGTATTTTTCGACATGTATCGCTGGAAAGCACGGGTCAAGCCGGTCAAGAAACACCCTTTGACTTTCATGGAAAAACCTATTTCCCCAATAAAAACCAGCATTGGAAGGTTTCCTACCCGGATGGTATGAGTCGTATTGCCCTTGCTGGCCGCATCGCGGTGCAGGGAAACAAACTCCGCTACCGACTGTATATCGGCGACTACCCAGTAACTCGTATTAATGATGTTTGGACGGACACCAGCGGGTTCTCTGCCGATCAGATGTATGTGGTGGAAACCCGCCCTAAAGTCATTCAACGCTGTCTTTTAATGGCCTCCGATCCCGGCGATCTGGTTCTCGACCCCACCTGCGGTTCCGGCACCAGCGCCTACGTTGCCGAACAATGGGGTCGCCGCTGGATTACCATTGACACCTCGCGGGTTGCCCTGGCTTTGGCCCGCGCCCGCATTATGGGCGCTCGCTACCCTTACTATTTGCTGGCTGACTCTAAAGACGGCCTGCAAAAAGAGGCGGACATCACCCGCACCGCGCCGCCTGCAAGGACTACAACCGGCAATATTCGCTACGGCTTTGTTTATGAGCGGGTACCGCATATAACGCTCGGTTCTATTACAAATAACACCGAGATTGACGTTATCTGGGATCAATACCAGCAGCAGCTTGAACCGCTGCGAGCGGCGTTAAATCAGGCGCTAAATGAGAACTGGCAGGAGTGGGAAATGCCACGCCAGGCAAAACAAGACTGGCCGGACCAGGCCAGGGCCGCACACCAGACCTGGTGGGAGGCCCGCATAGCCCGGCAGACAGAAATTGATGCCTCCATCGCTGCAAAAGCCAATTTTGAATACCTCTATGACAAACCCTATCAGGACACTAAAAAGGTTCGGGTGGCAGGCCCCTTTACGGTGGAGAGCCTGTCCCCACACCGCGCACTAACGGTTGACGCCGATGACGAACTGATTGACCCGGCCGCGCAAAAAGCAGAATTCGAGGATGCACAGAACTTTGTGCAGATCATTTTGGATAATCTAAAGACCGCCGGTGTTCAGCAGGCCCACAAAGACGACAAGATTGACTTTATCTCGCTAAAAATCTGGCCCGGTGATTTAGTGTGTGCCGAGGCTGTCTATATCGAAAAAGAAACAGAGGCTGAAGAAATCGCCGGGGGCGACTCTTCGCGCAAAGCCGGAACGGCTGAGGCACAGGCAGACGGGGCACAGGCAGGCGGGGTATACGAAAGCGCCCCACAAAAACGCGCCGCGATTTTTATCGGCCCCGAATTTGGTACCGCTTCGCGCCCGGATTTAGTCAGTGCCGCCAGAGAAGCCGCCGACGCGGGGTTTGATGTGCTTATCGCCTGTGCGTTTAACTATGACGCCCATTCAACGGAGTTTGAAAAGCTCGGCCCCGTTCCCGTTCTAAAGGCCCGAATCAATGCTGATCTGCATATGGCAGACGATTTGAAGAACACAGGCAAGGGCAATCTGTTCGTCATTTTTGGTGAGCCGGACATCGACATCCTCGATGCGGCGGACGATCAGATACAGGTCAAGATCAACGGTGTCGATGTGTTTCACCCCAATACCGGAAAAATCAGAAGTGCCGGTGCCGATGGCATCGCCTGCTGGTTTATTGACACGGATTACAACGAAGAGAGTTTCTTCGTTCGCCATGCCTATTTCCTGGGCGCCAACGACCCCTACAAGTCGCTGAAGACCACCCTCAAGGCGGAAATCAACCACGCAGCCTGGGCAACATTGAACAGCGATATATCCCGCCCGTTCGACCAGCCCAGGAACGGTAAAATAGCGGTCAAGGTTATCAATCATCTGGGCGATGAAGTGATGAAGGTGTACAAGGTAGAATGATGCGTGACGAGACCGAAATGAGCCGTGGCGAGGTCAAAATTCTACAATCTCGGAAAAATAGACCGTTAAAATGATTACCCAATTAACATTGCGCAACTTCAAGAGCGTCGGCGAACAGACATATAAATTCACCCAGTTTGACCTGCTGGTGGGGCGCAACAACAGTGGCAAAAGCACTGTGCTTCAGGCGCTGGCCATCTGGCAGTTTTGCGTTGACGAATTTCATCGTTCCAAACGCAGCGGCTCTTCAGGCGTTCAAGTGGTGCTGCCTAACTTTACCGCACTGCCGGTGCCGACATTCAATCTGCTTTGGAAAGACAGAACAGATCGTAAATATCCGGCAGACGATAGCGGCAAAAAGAGGCAAGAATTCATCCTGATTCAGATAGTGCTGGAGTGGCGGCGGAGCGATGGGGAAACAGGGGAATTCGGCGTTGAATTACGCTACCACTCGCCACAAACAGTTTACGCGATTCCAGGCGGCGGGTGGGCCAAGTTTCGCGCAGATGAAAAGCAGGGAGACCTGCCGAAAATTGCCTATGTCCCTCCATTTTCTGGCTTGGAGCCAACGGAGAAGTGGTTGGATATTTCTCCAATACGTCAGCAAGTGGGGAAAGGACAGCCTGGAAGTGTGCTGCGCAATTTGTTGTTGAGAATGTGCCCTGCACCTCCCCGAGGAGAAGACGGTCGCATTCCCAAAGGCTATAGGCCACCCGCAGATTGGCAGGAATTGGCCAGCGTTGTCGAGCGTTGGTTCTCGGTCAAAATTCATGAGCCAAAATACGACTCTGGCAAGGACGTATACATTACCGTTGAGTACCAGCACAAGAACAAGGACTACGACATCATCGCGGGTGGAAGTGGATTCCATCAGACGTTGACCTTGCTTGCATTTATGTACGACGACCAGACGACAACTATTCTGCTTGACGAGCCCGACGCGCATTTGCATGTCAATCTTCAGCGCGAGATTCTTGATTATTTCAAACGGAAATCTGTCGATAGATCTATCCAGTTCCTGATCGCCACGCATGCGGAAGAGTTTGCGCGCGGCGTTGATGCGAGCCAGATTGTTTCCCTGTTGAACCAAGAGCCCAGGCGAATCCAGTCTACGCCCGAGGTATTGCAAGCCATGGCAGACGTGTCGAACGAGGAGATCGCCCGGTTGATGGCATCGCCGTTCATTCTTTATGTTGAAGGTGAAAGTGACGAGCGCATATTGCGGGCCTGGGCTGGCCAATGTGGTGCGCAGTCCGCAATGGACAAGATTTCCTTCAAATCAATGGCTGGCGGCAAAAAGAAAGAAATGAAGGCCCGGGCGGACGGACATTTCGCGGCTCTACAGCAAATCATCCCTGCGGTTTCACGACTGATGCTTTTTGACTACGACGACGGTGATAGCGCCTTCCATCCTGAACCTGAAAATCCCGTATTGGTCGAGTGGAAGCGTAAGAACATCGAAAACTACTTGCTGGTGCCCGATGCCTGGAGACGGGCTGCACTGGGGCAGACGGAATGGGGCGAGGATGATCTATTTGCAGATCCGTTCTTGCAAGTAATCAATAATTTTTTCAGCGAACAGAATTTGACGTTACCGCCCGGCAAAAATTGGCGAAATGTCATGGCCAACGTATTCAGCGTGGTGGACGGCAAGCGAATACTGTTCGAGAACCATGACTCGCTTTTCCACCAGCTACGAAACCGCACGCCCTCGCTGCAAGTCATTCGTGAGCAGGTTGCGATGAGCATGGTCGCCGACGATATTCACGAGGATGTGCATCAGTTCATGGGCAAGTTGATTGCGCTTGCCGAAACCCGTTAAGGAACCCTGCTTTGGAATTCAGAATTGCAGACACCTTCACCAGCAGCCTGGCCAAGCTGACCAGCGATGAGCAAAAAGCCGTTAAAACGACCGCCTTTGACTTGCAGATGAATCCGGAGAATCCGGGGCATAGCTTTCACAAGCTGGACCGCGCCCAGGACAAGAATTTTTGGTCGGTTCGTGTCAATCGAGATATACGGACGATTGTCCATCGTTCAAAATCCAGTCTGCTGCTTTGCTATGTTGACCACCATGATGATGCCTACAAGTGGGCGGAGAAGCGCAAGCTCGAAACGCATCCGCAAACCGGTGCGGCCCAGCTCGTGGAAATTCGGGAGCGCGTAGAAGAAATAAGCATCCCTTACTACGTCAATGTCGAGACAGCGCCGCCAGCGAAGCCGCTGCTTTTCGCCGAGATAGATGACGCTGATCTGCTTGGGTACGGTGTTCCTTCTGAGTGGCTTGCCGATGTCAAGGGGGCCAACGAAGATACAATTCTGGAATTGGCCGATCATCTTCCTTCCGAGGCGTCTGAAGCGCTGATTGAAATTGCAGTAGGCGGTACACCCCAGCCGCCAATCGCTATTGCTCCACACCTTGATCCCTTTGATCACCCGGACGCGCAGCGCCGATTCCGGGTGATGAGTGACGTTGAAGAACTGGAGCGGGCGTTAAATTCCCCATGGGAAAAGTGGACGATATTCCTGCACCCGGCGCAACAAGAACTGGTGGAGAAGGACTTCAATGGCCCGGCAAGGGTGTCGGGCTCGGCGGGCACCGGCAAAACGATAGTTGCATTGCACCGGGCTGTGCATCTGGCGAGACAGAACCCTGAGTCGCGCATTCTTCTCACCACATTTACCGACTCTTTGGCCAATGCGCTCAAGGAAAAATTAAAGCACCTGATTGACAGCACACCCAGACTGGCAGAGCGCCTCGAAATACACTCAATGGATGCTATTGCTCTCCGACTGCATAAGTTCAATGCTGGCAACAAACGGCTACTGAAACGACAAGCGCTATTTGAACTTGTATCCAGACATGCAGATGCGGTTGACGAACTCCGGTTTTCCCCGGCGTTCGTGTTTGAAGAGTGGCTTCAGGTTGTCGATGCCTGGCAGATTAACTCGTGGCAAGACTATAGAGATGTTCGTCGACTAGGTCGAAAAAAGCGGCTTGCAGAATCACAGCGCCACATACTTTGGGGACTGTTTGAGCAAGTAAATGCCGAATTGGAGAGTACCAATTCGGTTTCTATGGCTGGAATCTATCTGAGATTGACAAAGGCGCTGGCAGAAAAGAAGAACAGCTCTTTTGATTTTGTAGTTGTTGACGAAGCACAAGACATCAATATTTCACAACTCAGGTTCTTGTCTGCGCTGGGTGGAGACAAGCCTGATGGGTTGTTCTTTGCGGGTGATTTGGGGCAGCGAATTTTTCAGCAGGCATTTTCCTGGAAATCCCTTGGTGTTGATATACGCGGGCGATCAAAGACGCTACGGGTGAATTACAGAACCTCTCATCAGATCAGAATGCAGGCTGACCGCTTATTGGGGCCAGATGTATCTGACGTTGACGGCAATGTGGATGTGCGCACGGATACTGTCTCAGTATTTAACGGCCCGCCGCCGACTGTTTGCAATTTTGATTCCCGTGAGGACGAGATTGCCTGCGTATCAAATTGGTTAGCAAGCCTTGACAAAGAAGGATTCGAGCCGCATGAGATCGGACTCATTGTTCGCTCGGAAAAAGAACTGGCGCGAGCGGAAGCTGCAATCAAGAGATCGGGCATTCCCTACAATTTACTCGATAGTTACATACAGCTCGCCCACGGCAGCGCAGCTCTTGGCACCATGCACCTGGCAAAGGGGTTAGAGTTTAGAGCGGTGGCGGTAATGGCCTGTGACGACGAAATTATTCCATCCCAGGAACGACTAGAAAGCGTCGCAGACGACACAGATTTAGAAGAGATCTACGAGACAGAACGGCATTTATTGTATGTCGCCTGCACCAGAGCGCGGGACCGACTGCTGGTTACAAGTGGCGAAGTGGCATCTGAATTTTTAGAGGATCTGGTTCCTGGCTATACAGCCCAGGCATATCAGTAATTGTGGCGTTCGGGATTTTTCTGTTTTCGCGCTATCATTTGATACAACGAATAGATTGAGCCCGATACAACGAAATTCGCGCCGGGCTGGACATCAGTCGCACTCAGACGAGCTGAAGGAATCTGCTGCATGGCTCCAGAGAAAGTAGCCGTAATCGGCGCCGGGCCCTGCGGGTTGGCCGCCTGCAAAGTACTTGCCGAGCAGGGCATAGATTACGATTGCCTGGAAGCGGGAGTCATTTTTTTGCCCTCCCATTGCTGTAAAGGGGGTTTTTCGGTTAGAATGCGCCGCTTGTAGGGCGCGGGGGCTTTCTAAGCTTGATAGCAGCGCACCAGGGGGCTTGCGGCTTTGAGGCAATATCAAAGGCAGTTACCAGTGGTGGGTACCGTTGGCATCCAGTCGTTACTGCCAGGGTCATGGGTTCAAACTAGAAGCCAGTGATTTTTCAGACTCTGTGTTTGTCAGTTGGGATTGATGATTTTATCTAGATCGAATTCCACCGCTATCAAATATTGCAAGCAACTGGCAGCCGAACGTCGCTGCTAAACACCAAGCTTCTCGGTTGCTCGGTACGAGTTGCGATGAAGATTTTAGAGTGGGCCTATGGCCCATTTTTTGTATCCAGGGGATGTGGCGCTGAAAACCATGATCAGGTGCCGCGCGATGAGTGCTGTGAAGAGTAGCGTAGAGCTAGTAACAGGTTTGATTGATACTACTATCCAAGGGTTGGGTTTGGAACTGTGGGGAGTCGAGCTGATGCAGCAGGGAAGCTATTCTCTGTTGAGAATTTATATCGAACGTGAAGAAGAAGCTGTCACGATCGAAGATTGCGAAAAGGTAAGTCGACATGTAAGTGCCTTGTTGGATGTTGAAGATCCAATAGCTGGAGAATATACCTTAGAGGTGTCATCTCCCGGTGTCGACAGACCGCTGTTTACTGCCAAACAGTATGAGCAATATGTGGGTAGCGAAGTAAATATAAAATTGCGCCAGGCATTAGCAGGCAGGCGTAAGTTTAAAGGGCGAATAGTTAGGGTTACAGGAGGCAATATAGGTTTGCTTGTAGAGGGTACCGAGTATGACCTGGAACACTCTGAAGTTGAGAAAGCCAGCATTGTTTACTAGATTATTTTTTACTCCATGCTCTGGACTAATGTTCAGATCTAGGCTTTGGGTAAGGTGACATAGTTATGAAAGATATATTAATGGTTGCTGATGCCGTCTCGAATGAGAAAGGCGTTTCGCGCGAAGTAATTTTTGAAGCAATTGAATCGGCGTTGGCCACGGCTACAAGGAAGCTTCATGACCATGACGAAATTGATTGCCGCGTGGCAGTCGATCGTGAAACAGGTGAATATGAATCGTTCAGAGTTTGGACCGTTGTCGAAGATGGGGAGTATCTCGAAGAAGGCTCACAATTCACTGTTGAGTTAGCCAGTGAGAAAAAGAAGGGGCTGATTGTGGGTGATACCTACGAGGAGAAGATCGATAATGTAGAATTCGGTCGAATTGCCGCGCAAACCGCCAAGCAAGTCATTGTGCAAAAAGTGCGTGAAGCCGAACGTGAAATCGTTATTGGTGACTACAAAGATCGTGTAGGAGAGCTAGTTGCTGGCACAGTAAAGAAAGTAACCCGAGACAATATAATTGTTGATTTGGGTAGTAATGCAGAGGCCCTGCTGTCGCGAGACCAAATGATTCCGCGCGAAACTTTCCGCATGGGCGACAGAATGCGAGCTTTGTTAACAGACGTCAGACCTGAACAACGCGGTCCGCAATTATTCTTGAGCAGAACATCGCCAGACATGTTGATTGAGTTATTTAAAATTGAAGTACCAGAGATATCTGAACAGATTATTGAGATAAAGGCGGCAGCTAGAGATCCTGGTTCGAGAGCGAAGATAGTCGTAAGTACAAACGATGGTCGGATAGATCCGGTTGGTGCATGTGTTGGTATGCGTGGTTCAAGGGTTCAAGTTGTTTCCAATGAGCTGGCAAACGAACGCATAGACATCATTCTATGGGACGAGAACCCTGCACAGTTGGTGATTAACTCCATGTCTCCCGCAGAAGTGACATCTATTATTGTTGATGAAGATAGTAACACCATGGATATCGCTGTAGAAGAGGACAATCTTGCTCAGGCGATTGGCAGAAATGGCCAGAACGTACGCTTGTCCAGCGAGCTAACAGGCTGGACTATCAATGTGATGAGTGAAGAAGAAGCGGCGGAGAAACAGCAGCAGGAAGCAAGCAGTTTTATAGACATGTTTGTAGAGAAACTGGATGTAGATGAAGAGTCGGCAGAAGTTTTAGTACAAGAGGGGTTTACTTCCCTGGAGGAAATTGCCTATGTGCCTCTTGATGAAATTTTAGCGATAGATGGCTTCGATGAAGAAATTGCTAACGAGCTCAGGAACCGAGCAAAAGATGCATTGTTAACTTTAGCAATAGCATCTGAAGAAGATTTGTCCGCAGCGAATATCGCCGATGATCTTTTGAATATGGAGGGCATGGACGGAAAGTTGGCATTGGAACTTGCCAGGAAAGGAATCCTCGATATGGAAGAATTGGCCGAGCAGTCTATTGACGAGTTGATAGATATCGAAGGCATGGATGAACAGCGTGCCGGTAAGTTAATTATGACTGCACGTGCTCCATGGTTTGAGTAGAAGCAATTCTGAGCGTTGGTGATAAGGGAGTAGTTGAATGGCAGATGTAACTATAAGTGAACTCGCCGAAGTTGTCGGAGTCTCGGTAGATAAGCTGCTGTCTCAAATAAGGGAAGCCGGATTGTCTCATACCAAAGCTGATGATTCTATTTCCAAAGACGACAAAAACACACTATTGCAATTTCTGCGTCGTAGTCACGGTGATTCAGAGGCAAGTGTTGCCGTGCCGAAAAAAATCACCTTAAAGCGAAAGACAGTAGGCACGCTAAAGTCTGCCTCCACACATGGTCGAGGAAAAACCGTCAATGTTGAAGTTCGTAAGAAACGAACTTATGTTAAGCGTAGCGCTGTAGTTGAAGACATACCAGGGATTGAGCCGGAACTGACGAACCAGGCAGATGCGGCGGAGAATTTGGAAGCGCTGGCCGCTGAGCCCAATGCTGATACTGCGGCAGCAGTTGTTGAGACGACGGAAACGACTGCAACTGATGCAGCAGTTTCTGATTCAGCGGACGAAGATTCCACACCCAAGGAAGCACTTGCAGTGCCTGAAGTGCCAACTGAAGAGGCTGTTGCTGCAAGGGCTGATAAGCCCGGCGCGAAACGCAAAACCCAGGGTAAGAAAGAATTTGAAGATGCAAGTGAGAAGAAGAAATCTCACCTCAGAAATAAAGGAAAGCCCCCTAAACGTCAGGCGAAAATTATTCATGTTAACGATGACTTTGTTCTTGAGGGTGGAGATGTTGACGAGATGGGTGGCCGTGGTCGTCGAGGTGGTGGAAGGAAGGGAAAATCTCGCTTAGCCGCTACTCAGCATGCATTCGAGAAGCCGACCGAATTCATCAAGCGTGAAATCAAGATAGGTGAAGCCAACACTCTGCCAGGTCTCGCGCAGCAGATGTCAGTTAAGTCCGCTGAAATAGTTAAAGTCCTGTTTAATATGGGCGTAATGGCGACTATCAATCAAATCCTTGATCAAGACACAGCAACGCTATTGATTGAGGAAATGGGTCACACGCCAAGGTTTGTATCTGAAGATGCTATCGAGGAGCAGTTGGTCGAATCGATTATTGCAGGAACCGGGAAAGAAGGAATAACCCGTGCGCCTGTTGTAACTGTGATGGGTCACGTAGATCATGGTAAGACTTCTCTGCTGGATTATATCCGAAAGTCCACGGTAGCTTCTCATGAGGCTGGCGGCATCACACAGCATATCGGAGCTTATCACGTAAACACAGATCACGGCATGGTCAGCTTTCTCGACACACCTGGTCACGCCGCTTTCACTGCGATGCGCTCACGCGGTGCCAAAGCGACCGATGTAGTGGTGTTGGTAGTCGCTGCCGATGATGGTGTGAAGCCACAAACGGAAGAGGCAGTTCAGCATGCAAAAGCATCTGGCGTCCCATTAGTTGTGGCTGTGAATAAAATAGATAAAGAAGGCGTGGATGTCGATCGTGTAAAGAATGAACTAGCCGCAATGGAAGTAATCCCGGAAGACTGGGGAGGCGAAACGCAATTTTTAGAAGTATCTGCTATTACCGGGCAGGGTATTGATCAACTTTTGGAAGCTATCCTGCTGCAGGCTGAATTGCTAGAACTTAAGGCTTACGTTGACATGCCTGGCCAGGGCGTGGTTATTGAGTCGCGGCTGGATAAAGGTCGAGGCCCGGTAGCTTCAGTGCTTGTGCAAAACGGGACTTTGAAGACAGGTGATACTGTGTTAGTTGGACATGAATATGGCCGAGTTCGCGCTCTGGTTGATGAGATGAGCAAGACAGTCAAAACGGCAGGTCCCTCAATTCCAGTGGAAATTCTCGGGCTTAACGGAGTGCCAGAGGCGGGAGACGAGTTCGTTGTTATTGCCGATGAGAAGAAAGCGCGAGAAATTGCTGAGTTTAGACGCACTAGACACAAAGACACTCAGCACGCAAATCAACAGTCGAATATGGTAGAAACCATGTTTGCTGGTATCGGTAAAGAAGACTTAAAGATTTTCAACATCATTCTGAAAACTGATGTGCGCGGTTCCTTGGAAGCCATTGTTGGTTCCTTGCAGAAGCTGAATACTGAAGAAGTGGAGGTGAATATTGTTGCCTCCGGTGTTGGCGGTATTTCTGAAACGGATGCTCATCTGGCGGCAACCTCAGAGGCGATGATAGTCGGATTTAATGTACGCGCTGACAAGTCGTCGCGTGACATAATTGAGAACGAAGGCTTGCAATTGCGTTATTACAACGTCATCTATGACGTCATCGATGATACGAAAGCGGTTATGGGCGGTATGCTTTCTCCAGAAATTCGCGAAGAGATTGTAGGCATCGCCGAGGTTCGCGACGTATTCGACTCGCCGAAATTTGGCCAGATTGCTGGAAGTATGGTTATTGAAGGCATAGTTTATCGAAGTAAACCGATTCGAGTATTACGCGACAATGTGGTTATTTACGAAGGTGAATTGGAGTCCCTTAGACGCTTCAAGGACGATGCCAATGAGGTTCGCAATGGCATGGAATGTGGAATCGGTGTTCAAAACTATAACGATGTAAAAGTGGGTGACAAAATTGAAGTGTACGAAACCACTGAAGTTGCTAGAAGTCTTTGAACCCAGATTGTTACAGGTGAGCAGACGTGGCGGAAATGTCTTCCAGAGTGCAAAGAGTGGCTGATCAGATTCAGCGTGAACTTGCATCGCTGATACAGATGGAAGTAAACGACCCCAGGGTTGGAATGGTTTCAGTTACCGGTGTGAACGTAAGCAGAGATTTGGCTCACGCAAAAGTATACGTGACAGTGCTGAACTCACTTACCGACAACTTCGATATTAATGAATCGATCCTGTCTGAGCCTGGGAGCCTGGATAAGCGAGAGATTGAAGACAATATTAGTGCACTGAATAAGGCCGCCGGTTACCTGCGGTCTCTACTGGCTAAGCGATTAAGTACTCGCTCGGTGCCAAAGCTGCGGTTTCATTACGATAGCAGCATTGAACGTGGTCAGCAGCTCTCCAGCCTAATAGACACTGCGCTGGAAGCCGATGAGAAATTACATTCTTAAGCCGACTTTTGTGTCGAAGTTGCTGAGGAAGCACATTGGGTAAGCGGACAAGAGCTAGGAGCATCGATGGCATTGTCATATTAGATAAGGCCATGGGAATTAGCTCTAACCGGGCCTTGCAGGAAGTAAAGCGGCTCTATAACGCCAATAAAGCTGGGCACACAGGTAGCCTAGACCCCTTGGCTACGGGGGTATTGCCGCTATGTTTAGGTGAGGCTACCAAGGTTTCTCAGTTTTTATTGGATTCGGATAAAAAGTACCGAGCCCGGTTACAGCTGGGAGCAAGAACAGACAGTGGTGACAACGAAGGAACAGTGATTGCGAGTTGCACTGATTTCAGTGTTTCTCATGTGCAGATTGAAAAAGCGCTAAAACAATTTTTGGGAGAAATAAAACAAGTACCTCCCATGTACTCAGCTTTGAAAGTCGATGGTGTTCCACTTTACAAGATCGCACGCAAGGGGAAAACCATAGAAAGAGAAGCCCGTAACATTACTGTTTATAGTATCGAACTTACAGAGTTCAAAAATAGCGAGCTAGAATTAGAAATCGCCTGTAGCAAAGGCACGTATATAAGAACCATTGCAGACGATCTTGGTCAGGCTCTAGGTTGTGGAGCGCATATCACCGCATTGAGACGAACTCAGGCTGGTGTGTTTACTGAAGCGGATAGTGTCACAATCGAGATCTTAAGAGCAGAAAGCGAGACCGAGGGTTTTGCCGGAATAGACCGACGTTTGGTAGCAATGGACAGAGCGATAGGAGACCTGCCAAAGGTGGTGCTGCCTGGTATCGCAGCCCGTTTTATCAAGAACGGACAAGCAGTGCTGGTAAGGCAGTTGCCGGAAGAAGGTTTGGTAAGACTGTACGAAAAAGAGCAATTTATCGGCATCGGCTGTATCGATGACGACGGAAAGCTTGCCCCTAGAAGGCTAATTGCCGCGCAGGAACTTCGGGGGAATCTCGAATAGCTCGGCGAGAAAAGCAATAGATTCAAACAGGGAAAGTATCGGCTAACTACTAATATGCGTGGTTATTCTGATTTTAAAAGGAAGTTGTAGTCGCACTAATTCACCGCGACCTTATTAATCGCATGTTAGGAGAAAAAAAATGGCTTTATCAGCTGACCAAAAAGACACGATCATTAAAGACTATGCGCAAAGCGAAGGTGATACTGGATCACCCGAAGTGCAGGTGGCTTTATTGACAGCAAACATCAATGAACTGCAATCGCATTTCAAAGAACACATTCACGATCATCACTCTCGTCGCGGATTAATCCGCATGGTGAACAGTCGCAGAAAGTTGCTTGATTACCTGAAGCGAAAAAATGTTGACCGCTATGCGACTTTGATCAAGCGACTAGGCTTACGTCGATAACAATCAATCGGAAAACTCCTGCGCAGCGCTTGATGAGTTGGCACTGCGCCAACACAAATAATTAGGAAAATACTATGTTTAACCCAATAAGTAAGACCTTTCAATTTGGTGAGCAGACAGTCACTTTGGAAACGGGTAAAGTAGCAAGACAGGCAACTGGTTCTGTTGTGGTAACGATGGGAAATACTCAGCTTCTTGCTGCCGTAGTGGGACGTAAGCAGGCCAATCCAGGTGCCAGCTTTTTTCCACTGACGGTAAATTATCAAGAAAAGACCTATGCCGTGGGCAAGATACCAGGTGGTTTCTTCAAGCGCGAAGGACGGCCCACTGAGAATGAAACTTTAACATCGCGCCTGATTGACCGACCTATCCGGCCATTGTTCCCCAAGGGTTTCATGAATGAGGTGCAGGTAATCTGCACTGTCATTTCAGCGGACAAAGACGAAGCGGCAGATATCGCCGGATTGTTGGGTGCCTCAGCGGCGCTTGCAATTTCTGGTATTCCTTTCGCAGAGCCAATCGGCGCGGCTCGGGTTGGCTATGCTGCGGAGACCGGCTACGTGCTTAATCCGACCAATACTCAGCTTGAAAGCTCTCTCTTGGATATGGTCGTAGCGGGCACCAAATCAGCGGTACTTATGGTTGAATCTGAGGCAAAGCAGTTAAGTGAAGATCAAATGCTGGGTGGGGTTCTATACGCTCACCAGGAAATGCAAGTCGCCATTGATGCCATCAACGAGTTGCAGGAAGAGGTGGGGAAGCCAGCCTGGGATTGGCAGCCAGAAGCCATTAACGAAGAGCTTATGGCAGCAGTTGCAGAACAATTTGCAGTGGGTGTTACTGAGGCTTATCAAGTCTCTGACAAAATGGCACGGTACGATGCTATCGGTGCTTTGCAGGCTCAGGCTGTTGAACAGTTTGCAAGCGAAGAGTCAGGTGTTAGTGAAGGCGATGTGAAAGAAGTTTTTGCCAAGCTGGAAAAAAGCACGGTTCGAAATCGTATCTTAGATGGTAATCCTCGCATCGATGGTCGCGATACCAAAACTGTTCGTGCTATTGAAGTTGAAACTGGCGTATTAGCAAAAGCTCACGGGTCCGCTTTGTTTACTCGTGGCGAGACACAGGCTTTGGTTGTAACCACCTTGGGTGCGTTACGTGATTCGCAAATTATTGAAGACCTAAGCGGTTCGAGAAAAGACCCTTTCATGTTGCACTACAATTTCCCGCCTTACTCGGTGGGTGAAACGGGTTTCATGAGCGGGCCAAAGCGCCGTGAAATTGGCCATGGCCGTTTAGCACGACGCGGTGTGACGGCGGTTATGCCGCCCGAAGAAGAATTCCCCTATGCGATTCGCGTGGTTTCCGAAATTACTGAATCCAACGGCTCTAGCTCAATGGCCAGTGTCTGTGGAAGCAGCCTGGCGATGATGGATGCAGGCGTGCCTATTGCAGCGCCTGTAGCCGGTGTCGCTATGGGCTTGATCAAAGAAGGTGAGCGCTTCGCCGTGCTGACAGATATCCTGGGTGATGAAGATCATCTAGGCGATATGGATTTCAAGGTTGCAGGCACGGCGGCCGGTGTAACAGCTTTGCAAATGGATATTAAGATCCAGGGCATCACGGAAGAAATTATGGAGATTGCTCTGGAGCAAGCTCATACTGCAAGAAATCATATTCTTGGTGAAATGAATAAGGTTATTTCAACTGCAAGAGAATCTGTTTCCGAGAATGCGCCAGCCATGGCTATGATCAAGATTGATCCAGACAAGATTCGCGATGTAATTGGCAAGGGCGGCGCAGTGATCCGCGGTATTACAGAAGACACCGGCGCGTCTGTTGATATCGATGACGACGGAAATGTTCGAATCTACGGTGAAGACGCGGTATCTCGTGATGCAGCACTGGATATGGTCAATGCGATTACCGCAGAGGCTGAGGTAGGTAGAATCTATAACGGTAAGGTTGCAAGAATTGTGGATTTTGGCGCGTTTGTCACTATTTTGCCAGGAAAGGATGGCTTGGTTCATATTTCGCAGATCTCGCAAGAACGGGTTGAAAATGTGAATGAATATCTGGAAGAAGGACAGGACGTATTAGTTAAAGTCCTCGATACTGATGCCAGAGGCCGTATCAAGCTGAGCATTAAGGAAATTTCCGAAGAAGAGAGAGCTGCGCACCTGGCGTAGGTTTTGTAGCCTGCCAGGCCTTCTCATTTTGGCGGTTACGGAACTCTCTCTCATCTATTCGAATCACTTTGCTCATTGGCTTTGTGGTATCTTCCATTTGGGTGGCTCTCTATGGTTTGCAACCTTGGTTTAGCGATTAATGTTTTAACAAACCGGGCCATTCCCTTCAAATAATGTGCGAAAGATAATTTACGTTATCCTTCGTGGTTTTTGCAGGGTATTGCTTGCATGAAAACGGGAAACCTAGCAAAGGCTTGTTGAAGCGAGGCGCCTAAATCAACAACGGCTGGAATAAATATCTTATTCCAGCCGTTTTATTTAAAACTTCAATTGCCAGCATCATTTCGCGCCGACTTTAAAATAAATGCTAAAGTTCCATATCTAAAGATACAGAAAGCATTCTACCGAAGTTATCATACAGTCGGCTTTCGAATCCGCCTTGTACAGGCAGACGTCTGGGTTCCCAATCGAACATATTGTTTACGCCAATGGTTACATTTCCAGAGCTGTCGAATAGATCATCAAAAAAGTAAGTGTAGCTGGCATTCGCAATATAGGACTCAGGAATCACCGCACGAGGTGTAAAAGCACTTGAGAAGGTACCATCGAACGTAAACTCATCCGTGTACTTGGTCAGGAAAGTTGCGGCATGATCACCTTTCAACCAGGCAAATCGCAAGGTGGCAACCAGTTCAGGTAGTGGTGGAGAAAGCGCAGTGTCTGCATTCCTGCGCCCAAGAGCATCTACAATAACACCGTCCAAGCCCGCATAGTCATACGTCAGGTAATAGGCTGCATTCAATACAACGCTGAAGTTACCCCTATTGCCGTAGTCGAAACTGTAGCTAGCAGTCAGGTCGAGTACATCAACCAGGTTGGTATTGATGTTGTCCGCCACCCGCACCACTTCCGTTATCAAATTGCTCGCCGGGTCTCGAGTAATCGTGAGAGTGGGGTTGGCACTGACGTAGGCGAGAGCAGCTGCACGACTTGCTGAGCCAGGAGTTGGATCGTAGTCACTTCGACTCACACCGATAGCAGCCAGGGCGTCGAAAAATTGTTGATTGGCGATGTCCTGTGCGCTCAATGTAACGATACGGTCTGTGTACTCAATCTCCTGATAATCGAGACTTATACTCAGGTTCTCAATACCTTCCCAGGTAAAACCTATATTCCAGATATTGGATTCTTCGGGTACCAGATTCGGGTTTTTTGAGCTACAGGATAGTACGCCCAGCAGGTCGTTACCAGTCAGCGGATCTTGTCCAGTTCTGTTGTTAAAGCAGCCGGTGCGATCTGCGGGACCAACATCTGAAGCCTGTGGAGCTAAGAAGCTTTCTCCCCAGGAACCACGAATGGATAGAGAATCCAACGGTTGCCAACGAAGCGCTACTTTAGGCGTAGTGGTATTGAGGCCCAGATCAGTGAAGTCCTCATAACGGGCGGCAATTTGCATGCTTAAATTTTCGAGGATGGGAATCTCGAATTCAGCAAATACGGCCTGTGTCTTTGAGTTATCCCTGGTTGGTACCAGCAGCGGTGCCGTCTTGCCCGACGAATTCTGCCAATCAATACCCAGTTTCTTCAGCCGTCCCGTGTCTGTTGCGTCCTGTCTGTCGCGCATGGCAACACCGAAAGCAGCACTTACCGTGCCCATTGGTAATTCAAACAGGTCGCCAGTTACAACTGAATCGAAAATCACCAACCGGTCGGTTTGCAAATTCGCATCGGCACTCTCGAACAACCAATCCACGACTTCCTGAGAATTATTGGTGTACAGCCCATCAGAGCGATCAGCATCGTAGAAAGGTGAGCGAATATCGCGAGAGGCGAAAGGATTGAAGTACTCATCGCCACTTGGCCCACCTCGCCCATTCAATGCTGCAATCATGCGAATGGCGTTACCGTCATAGGTATCAACTCGTTGCTCATAGGTTTGGTAGCCTAACCAGGCTTCACCAACCCAACCTGTATCACCCACATCAAATGTGGCGCCAAACTTATATACCTCAGTGGTGTACTGATAGCGCTCGGGGAAATAAGCAGTATCAGATATTTGACTGGGTTTGGAGCCCACGCCTTGCTCAAACCCGTTCCAGATAGTGAAGGTGCCAATACCAAATACGCCAGGGGTGACTGGTGAACCAGTTGGGTTGGCTGGGTGATCCGCTGGTATGGTCATTTCAGGATACCAGGCAGCCGACATGGGGGTCACAGGCTCCGTGGTAAAAATAGATTCCCGATAACTGTCTGCCACTTGGAATTCAAGGGTCAGCTTATCGGACACTTCATATTGAGCATTGCCGTAGAAGACGTAGTCATTCGCTTCTCGGTTGTAGTCAGTCCATTGCGCGTAGTGAAAACCACAAAGTAAGCCACCGGAAATAGGAAAACCACTCTGGGAGCTGCCCTTATCGCCTTTAAATGTAGTTTCATTGCCGTAGGTTCCACAGCTCGGGTCTAGATAAGGAATGCTGCCGCCGATATTGTAGTGCCCTGGCGCACCAATGAAGGTGGCGTTATCTATTGCTAGAAACTTTGGCCGTTCTTCACGTTGTAGAGGTGTTTTTCTGCCTATTTCCAAAGCCGCTACTACATTCAGGCCGTTGTCGAAGGCTCTGCCCCACATGACACCCAGCTTGGGTTCTTCAAAGTCGCCGTCTCCGTCACGGCTATAGAAGGAGCGAACACGCAAGCCGTCGAATTCCTTAATGGGGATCAGGTTGACCACACCCGCCACCGCGTCGGAACCATACAAAGCGGAGCCACCGTCCAATACTATTTCAATTCGGTCAGTTGCAATATCTGGCAGAATTGCCGACAGGGCGCCTTCGTTAATATTTCTACGTCCATCGAGCAGGGTTAGTGTGCTGCCTGTGCCCAGCCCGCGAAGATTAAACTGCGCTGAGTTTGAGTCCTGGCCGCCACCAGCGCCTCCTAATACATTGGCCACGGTGTCCACGTTCTGAGTATAAGTCAGGTCGCGTACATACTGACCTATGTTGGCCGCGCCATAGTTAAGCAGTGTCTCCTGGGTGACTGTGTCAACAGGGCTGGCGCCAGTGAAAGCGCTGTTTCTAATAAAAGAGCCAGTAACAAGGATTTCCTCTAATTGATCTGAGTCTTGAGCACGGAGTGTTGCAGGAGCACACAAGGCAGTCGCTATGCCGATCAACAGCAAGAACCGAGTAAGATTTCTGCGTTTTGTGGGAATTGGGTTCATAATTTTGATGCCTCAATTAGGTTAATACATTTAGGTTTATACAGGCTTATACATTTTTTTGTAACTTCTTAAGCGCTGATCTTGGTGCAGTAGCACTGTGTTGCAGTTGTACCTTTTTTGTACTTTTACGCCAGTTTGAGCCAGTGCAGGATAAGAAAGTTCTGCTATTTTTTACCACAGTCGGCTATTTCATTCTGATACGACTCTGATTCTGCCACTCGAAACTCGCAAGGTTTCCTCTAAATTGAACCCCTCCGATGATTTCCAGAACCCATCAGTATTTTCCACTGTAAATCGGCATTTCAATTTGCTTCTTTTAAGCAGCTTGAATGCTTACAAGACGCGATGATAATGGAATGCCACAGGAAGCCGGTGAATTGTGGAATAAAAGGCTGAAACGAACAAGTATGATATTTCCTCTAAACAATGGAATTTGTAGCCAAAAAACGCCAAATACTTTAAAAATCTGGAAAACGGCATTGTAAAGCTCAAATCGTGAGAGGTGGCGGTACAACTGTTCCAGAATTAGCCAAGATTAGTTCAGAATTCACAAGACAGCCCTTGTAAATTTTGGTTCAATTCGTTTTTTAAAAGGGAAGTTTTTCTACAGTTGTTCTCACTTGTAATGAGGCTTGCTAACCATTCCAGGTAAAGCGAGTAGAGCAAATAGCCAATTAATTAACTAATTAGCGGAGGGTTAGCTGGTGCTATCTATAACTACTCGATCGATATTTGGCGTTATTGCAAATTTATTCAAGGCTGCCGCAGCCCTGTCAGTTTTGGGGCTGCCGTTGCTGGCAAATGCCCAATCTGAGCAAGTTACATTTCATAAGGATATTGAGCCAATTCTGCAACGCAGTTGCCAAAACTGCCACCGCCCGGGTGGTGTTGGCCCCATGCCATTGGTTTCTTATGATGAAGTGGCGCCATTCGCTGGTCTGATTGAATACAAAACTGGCCTGAGAGATAGAGCCGGTGCTATGCCTCCTTGGTATATGGAGAAGAATATCGGTATTCAGGACTATAAATTTGATCCTTCACTAAGTGATGAAGAGCTGGCCGCCATATCTACCTGGGCGCGCAGTGGAACTCCCAGGGGAGATACGATAGATGCACCTAAAGCGCTAGTTTTCAGTGACGATCTCAAATGGACTGCGGGGCAACCAGATTTGATAGTAAGCACTAACTCAGTCACCAAATTGGCGGGCACACCAGACTGGTGGGGCGAGATAGATAGAATAGCCATCCCAATTGAAGAAGATCGATACGTAAAGTCGGTTGAAATCGTTGAAGTGAATGACGTGAACAACTCTTCGGGTACCGGTCGTGACACCGTTGGTGGCAGGTACATATTCCACCACATGATTTGGTCAACTGCCGAGATAGACGAAAACGGTCAACGTATAGAAGGAACCGCTACCGGTTGGCCAGTACACGAAGTTGGGCGCAACGCGGACATATTCGATGAAGATGGCGGACGTTTACTCAAAGCCGGCACCTATCTTGTCTCTGATTCCGTGCACATGCACTCCAATGGCAAAGACACGACAGGCCATTTAGAAGTTGGTTTTCGTTTTCATCCAATAGGCTATGAGCCAAAGTATGAGCGCGTTAGCCTGGGTCTGGGGAATGGCGTGGACATTAGTATTGCCGGAAATGAGAATAGTCAGGAACTGCATGCTTATAGCGTGCTTGAAGACCATATTAAGATAATTACCTTCGAGCCACATTTACACGCACCAGGTGAACGCATGTGTCTTGAAGCAATATGGGGCTACACAGTTGAGACACTATCCTGTGTTGGATATGATCATAATTGGGTTCGTGGATATGCTTACAACAATGATGCACAACCACTGTTGCCAAAGGGAACCATTCTGCACATCGTTGGCTATATGAATAACACTGATACCAATCCCAATGTGCCTGATCCAAGAAATTGGCAGGGGTCTGGGAACCGTTCGGTGACCAATATGTTCATCGATTTAGGCATGCGGGTAAAAATGAATGACGAGCAATTTTTCGAAGAAATGGAAAATAGACGTCAAACACTCAATCTTGGGCCCAACGATCATGTGATCGGTTGTCCGCTATGTTTGGCACCGCTGGTTGCGCCGGTCAGACCCTCGGAAGAGACAAGTAATGAAGGGATAAGTAATGAAGTTGCATTGCAGGAGATAAATTAGATATGCAGAGTTCAAATAGCAGTAAAGGCAGGAACGGTATTTTGAAGTTGTTGGCCTTAGCGCTTGGCGCTGTGATGTTAGCGCCGCTGGTGTCAGCCGATACCTACCGCAGTGGTCAGCACGTTGAGCCAGCTTTCGAAGGTTGGCGACCAAATGAAGACGGTACATTTAATCTGATGTTCGGTTACATGAACGAGAACTGGGAAGAAGAGCCAAACGTACCTGTGGGCGAAAACAATATGTTTTCCCCTGGTGATGCCGACCGGGGTCAACCCACCCATTTTTTACCTCGTCGTAATCGCTTCACTTTCGAAGTTACAGTTCCTTCCGACTGGGGCGATCGTGAATTGGTATGGACACTGACAGTAAACGGCGTTGAGCGTAAAGCCTATGGCACATTGAAGGCGGACTACTTGGTGGACAACATGGTTATAGCTTCAGAGACTGGGTCTCTGGGAGCTGGCACCAGCAGCCCTGAATCACGCGCGAATATTCCCCCGGTAGTTACGGTTCAAGGCGATGATATCCGTGCTATCCGTGTAGGCCAGCCGTTGGCATTGCGTACAAATGTTGTAGATGATGGTCTTCCTACACCAAGCGATCCTGTTGAACGGGCTAGAGAATTCGCGGAATTTGCAGGCGGCCCTCTCGCAGCAGCTTTGCTTACTGAAGAGAATGTGCGACAACGCATACTAATGTCTCCACCGGTCAAGGTAACTGTTCAGAAAACCAATGGCTTGTTTCTCTCCTGGAATGTATACCGAGGTGACGGAAAGGTAACATTCAACCCACAGCAACCTAAGCCTTGGGAAGATACTCGCACTGGTGCGAATTCTCCCTGGGGGTCAATCTGGATGCCTCCTCCGATACCAGAAGATGGTATGTACGATGTAGAAGTTACTTTCGATAAGCCAGGCACTTACGTCCTGTGGGGCCGGGCAGACGACGGTGGCTTGTACCACGATGATTACATTACGGTGAATGTTACGGAATAAAATACCTCGACTCCTTGTAAAGATATTGTGGGGTAAAAGGGCGGTTTCCGCCCTTTCGTCTTTTTCTTTTAGATTCCATGAGTCTACTGGTGTGGAATTAGTTTTTTTAACTATTGCGGTGTTTGCTGTGGGTTCTTTTTTTCTATCTTTTACTCTGTAGTATTTGTTTGCTTTTACTTGCCGTCGGCAGATGCCTGCTTTGAAACTCTGCTGGAAGCTGGCACCGTTAGTATTTTAGGTATCCCAATTGTTGGGGTGGAGCAATGCCAGCTACGCTGATATTGCACGGGAAGAGGAGCAAGACATCTGGTTATCATCAGCCACTTACATGTTGCGGCGGTACTGCCCTCCAACTTCGAAGAAGGTTTCGGTGATCTGCCCAAGGCTACAGTATCGAACCGCATTCATTAGTTCCTCAAAAACATTGTCGTTATTGATCGCGGCATTTCTCAATCGCTGCAAAGCTTGCTCAGATTGATTGGCATGTTTCGATTGAAACGCAACAAGTCGCTTTATTTGGCTCTGCTTTTCTTCTTCAGTAGAGCGCGCCAGTTTGATCCCCATCTCTACTTCTGGCACCGGACTCAAGAAGGTATTGACACCTACCAGTGGCAGGCTTCCGTCATGCTTTCGATGTTCGTAGTGCATTGATTCGTCTTGAATTTTGCCGCGTTGATAACCGGTTTCCATTGCCCCCAATACTCCACCGCGCTCTGAAATTCGCTCGAATTCCTGCAACACGGCTTCCTCGACGAGCTGGGTAAGCTCGTCGAGGATAAAGGAGCCTTGATTGGAATTCTCGTTAAGCGACAAGCCCCATTCCTTGTTGATTATCAGTTGGATCGCCATGGCACGGCGCACCGATTCTTCGGTTGGCGTGGTTACTGCCTCGTCATAGGCATTGGTGTGCAAGCTATTACAATTGTCGTAAATCGCAATCAGCGCTTGCAGCGTAGTGCGAATATCATTGAAGGACATTTCCTGCGCATGCAAGGATCTGCCTGATGTTTGAACATGGTATTTGAGTTTCTGGCTGCGTTCATTCGCACCATAACGGAAACGCATGGCGATGGCCCAGATGCGGCGTGCGACTCTGCCCATTACGGTGTACTCAGGATCCATGCCATTGGAAAAGAAGAAAGAGAGATTATGGGCAAAATCGTCTACCTTCATGCCTCTGGCAATGTAGGCTTCAACGAAAGTGAACCCGTTGGAAAGGGTGAATGCTAATTGCGAGATCGGGTTCGCACCAGCTTCGGCAATATGATAACCAGAAATAGAAACCGAATAAAAATTACGAATGTTATTCGCAGTAAAATATTCCTGAATATCGCCCATCAGCTTTAGACTGAACTCAGTTGAAAATATGCAAGTATTCTGACCTTGATCTTCCTTTAAAATATCGGCCTGAACCGTGCCACGCACATTTTCTAAAGCCTGCGCCTTGATAGATTCGTACTCGTCAACGCTCGGTTCGTTGCCATTCTCGTGAGTAAAGTTGTCCAACTGCTGATAGATCGCCGCATTCATGTACATGGCAAGAATAGTGGGTGCAGGCCCGTTAATCGTCATAGACACAGAAGTGCCTGGGCTGCACAGATCGAATCCACTATACAATTCCTTCATGTCATCCAGAGTTGCGATGGAGACACCGGAATTGCCAACTTTTCCATAGATGTCAGCTTGCACGGCTGGATCAAAACCGTACAGGGTGACAGAATCAAAAGCAGTGGATAGGCGTTTTGCCTCGGAGTGTTCGGATAATTGTTTAAATCGTCGATTGGTGCGGAAGGCATCACCTTCGCCAGCAAACATACGGGTGGGGTCTTCTGTTTCGCGCTTGAATTGAAACGCGCCAGCGGTGAATGGAAAACGTCCCGGCACATTCTCAAGCAATAACCATTTCAACAATTCGCCGTGAGCTTCGAAATTGGGTAGAGCCACTCTAGGTATTTTTGCACCTGAAAGGGAGGTGCGTGTCAGCGCTGTACGAATCTCGCGACCACGCACCTTGACGACGAATTCATCACCGGAATAATCTTGTTTTAGTTTGGGCCAATTTTCCAACAGCCGTTTCGCTTTCCCGTCCATGGCATTGTCTTTGGCAAGGATCAGATCGTCCAATACTGAACTGTCTTTTGCGGCTGCATCCAGCATTGCTTTGCTGCCAACTAGCTGCTGTCTCTCTTTAGCCAAGCTTGCCTGAGTACTCACCTGGTTATGATAATCACGCACGGCTTCAGCTATTTCGGCAAGATAACGCTGCCGTTGCGCGGGAATGATTAGTGCTCGTTGCGTTGATATTTTGGTATTGGTAGCGCTGATGGATTGCGCGTAAAGAGGAAGCCCATGTTCGCGCAGTAATGGTACAAGCGCCTGATACAGAGCGGTGATGCCATCGTCGTTGAATTTGGATGCAATAGTTCCGAATACTGGCATTGCATCTGGAGTTTGGGAAAACGCCTTGCGATTGCGCTGCACTTGTTTGCATACATCTCTTAACGCATCTTCACTCCCTTTGCGATCAAATTTATTGATTGCAAAGACATCAGCATAATCCAGCATGTCAATTTTTTCTAGTTGACTTGCCGCGCCAAACTCAGGAGTCATGACATACAGAGATGTGTCCACAAACGGCACGATGCCTGCATCACCCTGTCCGATGCCGGGAGTTTCGATGATGACTAAATCAAACCCCGACAGATTTATGGCTGAAACTACTTCCTTAAGTTTCTCGGGTATTTCAACCGCTGCATTTCTTGTGGCAATCGAACGCATAAAAATATTTGCGTGACCAATTGCATTCATGCGAATACGATCCCCTAGTAAAGCGCCACCTGTCTTTTTTCTAGTTGGATCAATGGCGAGAACGGCAATTTTCAGTGAATCTCCGCTGTCTTGTCTGAAACGACGAATAATCTCATCGGTGGATGAAGATTTTCCTGCACCGCCCGTTCCTGTTATTCCCAGAATAGGGGTGTTATTTCTACTGTTTGCTTCTTCGTTTAGTTTATCCAGCTCGGCGCGGTTGTATGCATTATTCTCTATTGCGGTAATAACACGGGTGAGAGTAATTCTATCGCCATCTGTTAGTTGTGATAGTTTGGGCGCGGTCGGACGCTGCGTTCCCTGGTGACACCGCTTTAGCATGTCGTCGATCATGCCCTGCAAGCCGATTGATTGCCCATCGCTGGGGGCGTAGATGCGGTTCACACCATAGTTATGAAGTTCATCTATTTCAGCGGGTATGATAACGCCACCACCGCCACCAAATATTTTTATGTGCGACGCATTCAGCTCTCGCAATCTATCAACCAGATATTTGAAATACTCAATATGCCCGCCCTGATAAGAGCTTATAGCTATTGCATCCACGTCTTCCTGAACGGCTGCTTCGACAATCTCCTGAACTGAGCGATTGTGAGCGAGATGAATAACTTCGGCACCGCTGGATTGTAGAATCCTGCGCATGATATTGATCGCTGCGTCATGGCCATCAAATAGACTGGCTGCAGTAATAAATCGAATCCACTTGCGCTGACCGGTTGCTGCGTTCAATTTTTCTGCGGGTTTTTGGAATTTTGCTACTGACAAAATCAGGCCCCTCTTCTAGAGCAGATGTCGATTCAATTCCTTTGAATCGCTACGCGTAGTAGTTTAGCGCACTCATGGAAACATGGATACTCTCTCGCCTTTGCTTTACCGGCTGTCGTCATGGAGTCAATGGGCACTGCCGGGCAGAAACAAATTGTAAAAAGCATTTCTGCATCGGCTGCCACTCTGGTGTGGTATCTATATGGCTTGCCGTTCGCATCGCTTTACTTTTGTGTCCTTCGTTAGTAGTAACCGAATGAAAGCATTGTTGGGAGTGGTGTTTGCGCTAAGTGTGTTTCTGCTGCTAGCTGTGGCCTTGACTAGTTGAAGAATTTGTCACGTCAATCCTTTAACAACCCGGCGTTGTAGCCCAGTTCTTGTAGCCTGGTCAGAATATCCTGGTTCTGGGCGGCATCCCTGGTCTCCACGGTCAGATAGAGATCCGCCTTCTTAATGGGAACACTGGCAAACATGCGTTGATGAGAGACATCAAGAATATTGCCGCCGAACTCGCCTATCGCTTCGGCGACATCAGAGAGGCTGCCAGGAGAATCATCAATTTCAACCAGAAAACGAACGATTCGCCCTTTGCTGACCAGGCGTCTCATCAGCAGAGAGGCAAGAATACGCGAGTCGATATTCGCGCCAGTTAAGATAAGAGCAGTTTTCTGGCCTTCGAATATTTTGGGCTTGTGCAGCACAGCAGCCAACGATGCCGCTCCAGCACCTTCGGTTACTGTTTTCTCGATACTGAGAAAAAGATTAATGGCTTCTTCTATGGAATCCTCTGAGACAATCAGTACCTCATCCACCAATCGTCGAATGATCTCCAAATTAAGTTTTCCCGGCTGCTTTACTGCTATTCCTTCTGCAATGGTAGAACCTCCTGTTGGCAGAGCTCTATCATGCAAGGCGCTATGTACACCCGGATAGGCATCAACCTCCACACCAATAACTCTGATTTCAGGACGAATGGCTTTCGCCGCAGTTGCCACGCCAGCAATTAGGCCACCCCCACCAACAGGGACTACGATGCAGTCCAGATCAGGTTCAATTTTCAGTATTTCCAGAGCGACGGTGCCTTGACCAGCCATGATATCCAGATCGTTATAGGGATGAACAAACACCAGATCCTCCGTTTCGGCGAGCTCCCGTGCGTGGCTGGCAGATTCATCCAATGTATTGCCTTTAAGGATTACCCGTGCGCCAAAATTCTTTGTATCTTCGACTTTTACATTCGGCGTATTTTTCGGCATGACTATAGTGGCTGCAATGTTTAGTCGCTGGCTGTGGTAGGCCACAGCTTTGGCATGGTTCCCAGCAGACATCGCGATAACGCCCTGGGTCGACCCTTGTTCTCGTAGCCGCAGAAGTTTATTCAAAGCGCCGCGGTCTTTGAAGGAGGCAGTGAATTGAAAGTTCTCAAATTTTAGAAAAAGCTCGGTGCCCGCCATTGAAGATAGCGTATGTGATTTTTCGAAGCGCGTATTGACCACGGCTGCTGAAATTCTGGCTGCCGCTTCTTCAATATCTTTTAGAGTTAAGGTCATAGCGATGAATGTTAGGGCATTCGTGGGAATTAGTATAAGTAAATTTTCAATAATTCCAGATGCCAATTCTATTGTAGGCTGAGAACGCCCCTGTTCAATCTCCCCCTCAATTTCTAATTGAGAAGAATTCAATCGCGTTGTCGTCCGTGTCGATAAACATAAACAAAAGAGCGATGTATAGGACACCCACCCGGCAGGGTGGAAATTGGTTATCTTCTATTGTCTTCCGAAGAATGGGTGTCCTTTAGTTTGTTTTCGATGTACAAATTGGGCATGTGTGCGGAGAAAAAATGGAGCCGCCTACGCGGGTTTGACTACCTGGCGAAGGTGATGACAGGAGTCAAATTTAGAGATGGAATCGAGGTGAAAAAAGTTGACCAGGTCGCCGCTTGATTCAGGTGCTGAAACACCACTTTTGACAATAGCTCTAAATCAAGAGGGTTGACGTGTTAACTAAGATCACAATCCAAATTGACATCATAATGCTAAAACGAATGAAGAAAGATACTCATCTAGCATTGAACCGAAAAATGCTGCGAAGAATACGACTGCAAATCCACAATATTTCCAAGGAGAATCAGGCGGAGCATCATGAATCACAAAATTAAATCCTTTTACAAAAGCCAATGGAGTTGAGAATAAAACCAAATGAATGAATATGGTCAATGATAGCGACCAATAAAATTCCGAACTTGATTTTGTGAGAAAACCAATAGACATCAGGAAGGTTACAAAAACTATTTCGAAAATAACAATCGTTTGGACTGAAAATCTGAATGACATTTCTGAGTCCTAATTTGGAGACAAAGAATACTGCTACCACAGAGACATAAAAACTATACGAATGGGGCAGGCTAAGGATATACAGATAGCTACTTACACAGCCGATCCCACATCCTTAACCAACCCCATGCTATTAGCTTACAAGATTATCAACTATGAACGATTCTCCCAAGGGATGTATAGCACAAGGGATGTATAGGACACCCACCCGGCAGGGTGGAAATTGCTTATCTTCTATTGTCTTCCGAAGAATGGGCGTTCTTTAATTTGCTTTTTTAGTTTGTTTTGCTATAACTCTGGGTAGGGTCTGACCCTATTTTAATGAATGGCACAACCTGCATAAAGTTGGTAACTTCAAAATGTCTCAATATTATTTGAGATCTAACATAAATGTAATCTACTTACAGAGGACTTATAATGAGAGAACTAACTGTTGATGAATTCGATTATGTCCCAGGCGGAACCTTCGGGGAATTTCTTGGAGATGTGGCTGGTGGTATGTTTGCCGGCGCGATAGGTGGCGGAGCGGGGGGATTTTATGTTGGAGGGATCCATGGGGCGTTGGCCGGAGCTGGCGCAGGAGGCATAGCTGGTGGTTTCGGTGGAGCTGCGAGTTATCTGTGGGATAGGTTTTCCGGGGGTAGCTAAAAGCTATTGGTATTAATCAAATATTAGGGGCACAACGTGATGTTGTGCCCTTTCTATCGTATCTATCGTACTCTTCTTACTTTTACAAAGGATCTTGGTTATGAAAATTCTAGGTTTAGATGCTGTTATCGTTGGAACCATAGCGGCTACGTGCTTTTTAACTGTTTTCGTTACATTCGGTTTACCATTGCCACTACAAGTTGGTATTACCGTGGTGGCCGTACTCATCACTGTGGCTGTAGCTCAGAATTACGTTAAAAGGCGAGACTCTTAGCGTACGTGATCAGGCCCTGATAATTTAACGTGCCAGGCTGAGGAATTACCTTCGGTCTGCTCTTGGTTTTCCCATTGTGGAAGATTCATGGCAACAGGAATGTATAGGACACCCATTCGGCAGGGTCGACTAAATAAGGAAAATGGTGGGCCCACAGGGACTCGAACCCCGGACAAACGGATTATGAGTCCGCTACTCTAACCAGCTGAGTTATAGGCCCTAAACTATTTTGAAATGTCTGCGGCTTAGGGTACGCCACAGACTGCAAATCAATTCTACTTAACTGTGCGCCTGCTGGTAAGCCTTAAAAGCCCACAGCGTTAGCTTTTTCTACTGCTTTGAAGTCGGCCTGTACCCCTGCGGCGAACTGCATTGCGAATGGGTCTGGGTAGATGTCTTCAGATCCTTTAGCGACCTCCTCATACACATACACCGCAACCGAATCGGGTGAGACCTTGTCCATCGGTACGTCCTTCGCCATGTCGGTATCGACCGGGCCGGGAAAAACGCCAGAGACCAGTGTGTTCTGCGCACCAAGTTCGACTCGCAGGGCCTGGGTCAAAGAACGCCCAGCGGCTTTCGATGCAGAGTAACCTGGCGCAAAGGCAAAGCTGCTTAGGCCGGCAATCGATAGAATATTGACAATAGCGCCACCGCCATTTGCTTTAAGAATAGGTGCGAAAGCAACGCACATCTTAATGATGCCGAAATAGTTAACTTCCATTTCCATGCGTCTGCCTGACTCATCGGGATTGCCGAAAATAGGTCCGCTATCACCGATACCTGAATTGTTGATGAGTATTTCAACATCGCTGGCTGCTGCGGCCGCAGCATTTACTTGATCCTGGTTGGTGACATCCAGAGTTAAGGTGACAACTCTGTCGTCATTGAGGGCGACCAGATCTGCCAATTTGGATTCATCTCTTGCCGTGGCGTACACTTTCTTTACGTTCATCTTCAACGCCTGCATCGCAAAACTTTTGCCTATGCCGCGATTAGAGCCAGAAACTAAAACTACTTTGCCTTTAATGGATACGCCTGACATGAAACTCTCCTGATAGTTTGAATAACATGTGTCAGTAAATTGATTGCTGATCTATGCGGGGTTTTAGATGTGGCAATTTGAGATCGAAAGCTGTCACCTTCAGTAATTACTTGTCGAGAAAACTGCGAAGATGGTCGGAGCGAGTAGGGTGCCGCAGTTTGCGCAACGCCTTTGCCTCGATCTGGCGTATGCGCTCACGGGTCACGTCGAACTGCTTGCCTACCTCTTCCAAGGTGTGGTCGGTATTCATATCGATACCGAACCGCATTCTAAGCACCTTGGCCTCTCTTGCCGTCAAGCTTCCCAGCACATCCTTGGTGGCCTCGCGCAGGCCTTCGTCGATAGACAAGTCCACGGGTGAATCAACAGTCGCGTCTTCAATAAAATCACCCAGATGCGAGTCTTCATCGTCACCAATAGGCGTTTCCATGGAAATAGGTTCTTTCGCGATTTTGAGAACGCGGCGTACCTTGTCTTCAGACATGTCCATTCTTTCGCCCAGCTCTTCCGGCGTAGGCTCGCGACCCTTCTCATGGACCATTTGTCTAGAGATTCGATTCAACTTATTAATCGTTTCAATCATGTGAACCGGGATACGAATAGTCCTGGCCTGGTCGGCGATAGATCGAGTGATAGCTTGTCGAATCCACCAGGTGGCATAGGTCGAAAATTTGTAGCCACGACGGTATTCAAATTTATCAACCGCTTTCATTAGTCCAATATTACCTTCCTGGATTAAATCCAAAAACTGTAGGCCGCGATTGGTGTATTTCTTCGCGATGGAGATAACCAGACGTAAGTTTGCTTCAACCATTTCCTTTTTTGCCCGCCGAGATTTTGCTTCACCAATAGACATCTGTCGATTGATGTCCTTGATCTCGGAAATCAGCAGGCCGGTCTCTTCTTCGATAAGACGAATCTTCTTCTGCGCACGCAGAACTTCGGTTTTTACATTCACTAATAATTCTGAGTAGGCTTCCTTTTCTTTTATGTGCCTATCTATCCATTTCTGGTTTACTTCGTTACCTGGAAAACTGGCAATAAAGGTCTTGCGTGGCATTTTTGCGCTGCGTACACAGAGGCTCATTACTGTGCGTTCATGACGCCGCAGTCGTGTCAGCACCGCACGGATATGACTAAGTAGTGGCTCGAACTGCCGTGGAGTCAGTTTAAAGCTCTTGAATACTTCACCTAGTTTTTCTAATCCGGCCGTAGACTTCTCGTGATTTCGGCCTCGCTTTCCAACTACGGCACTGGTTGTTTCATATTGCTTACGTAGTTCAGTGAAACGAATTCGTGCTTCTTCTGGGTCGGGCCCAACTACTGTGTCGTCATCATCAAGTTTGGCTGCTTTTTTCTCTTCTTCCGTTCGCTGACTAAGTGCGGGTGGTCCTACCGGGATTTCTTCATCGGAAGTATCAAGATAACCAGTTATTAACTCATTGAGTCGACGTTCATCCGCATCGATTAGTGCATATTCGTTCAATACATGTTCCACGGTGCCTGGGAAAAATGCCATGGCTTTCATCAATTCTCGCAGACCTTCTTCAATGCGCTTGGCGATAACGATTTCGCCTTCCCTGGTTAACAGTTCAACCGTGCCCATTTCTCGCATGTACATGCGCACTGGGTCAGTTGTTCTGCCAGCTTCGTTCTCTACGGCAGCGAGGGCAGCGGCGGCTTCCGCTGCCGCGACTTCGTCTGCGCCGGTATCACTTTCTTCGTTAAGCAATAAGGCATCGGCATCTGGCGCGGCTTCAAACACCTTAATACCCATGTCGTTAATCATTTGAATAATATCTTCAACCTGATCCGGGTCGGAGATAGATTCTGGCAAATGATCATTTACTTCGGAATAGGTCAGATAACTCTGATCCTTACCTTTTGCGATTAAGGCTTTGAGGCTGGATTGTGGGGCAATTAGATTGACCATGAACTCTCGTCTCCCTGCGTCGAAGCCAGGTAAGTAGTGGGTGGATAAAAGTGAGCCGGGCATTATAGGGACTAAAGCCCGCTTTGTATATCGTTGCGTTTGCTAATTTAGACCGCTTTTCAAGGGATTTAGTTTGCGCAATTTGATGGGAACTAGGGGTTTTCTGATGTCGAACCTTCGGGATATTGACCGTCGGCAGGGCCGTTGTGGTTTACATCGAAACTAGCGTCGCTGGTGTTGCTGCATTGAGTGTGCGGCGACGGAATTGGGGGTTGTGTCGCTCTAAACCTCGATTTTAGCGTTTCTTCAAGGCGCTGCTGCTCAAGTTTGGCGGCGATATCAGACAAGAGCTTGTCAAGTATCTGAAGAAACTCTCGCTCCAGGCCTTCAACCGGGGTGATATTTTCACTCTTAAGACGAGTTATTTGATTTCCGAAACTGGAACCACTGCAATAACCCAGGAGCGTGGGGGTGTCGGTATTATCTGGGTCTCGCTTCACCATCTCAATTAGAGACAGCAGCAACTTTTGCCCTTCGTCTCCAGCAGAATGCAGCGGGGACAAATCTTGTGTTATAGCGAGTGCAATCTCCGGGTTGTGTAACAGTAACTCGATAGCCTTGATGGTCGCGGGTTTTCTGTAAACCGACAGATTTGAACTGGATATTTTGGCTCGCGAGGACGAGGATTTCGATGTGCGATTGGCATCGCTCGAATAAGGAGGTGCTTCAGGTGGGGCTGAAGGGGCGGCTGTTGAACTCACCGACCCCTGGGCCTGTTGTGACTCCATTAATTTATCCAGTGACTCACTGGCCACACCCAATGTTTCTGACAAGCTATCGAGCATAAGCTGCCCATAGACTCCCCGAGGAAATTTACCAATCAACGGTTTAGCCAAATTGCCTAGTTTGGCTCTGCCTTCAATGGTTTTAATATCCAGGCCTTGAGAGAGCTTATCGAAGAAGAACTGCTCTAAAGGGGCTGCTTCTTCAATAAGGGCATTAAATTTCTCCTTACCGATTTTCCTCACCAGAGTATCTGGGTCTTCACCTTCAGGTAGGAATAGAAATTTAACCTGGCGACCGTCTTCCATCTCTGGCAGGCTTGCCTCCAAAGCTCTCCATGCGGCGGTTCTTCCTGCTTCATCGCCATCGAAGCAAAATACGACTTCAGGCACTAGTCGAAATAGCCGTGTTAAATGTCTGGCACTGGTAGCTGTACCCAGGGTCGCGACAGAATTTCGAATGCCCATTTGGGCCAGGGCAATTACATCCATATAACCTTCTACCAGCAGAATGTGCTTAATCTTGGTGGTGGATTTCCTGGCTTCATACAGTCCGTAGAGTTCAGCGCCTTTATGAAAAACAGCTGTTTCCGGGGAGTTCAGATACTTGGGTTTATCATCGCCTAATACCCGCCCGCCGAAGGCGATAGTGCGACCACGGCTATCGCGAATCGGGAATATGATGCGGTGACGAAAGCGGTCGTAATAACGGTTTTCCTCTTTCGTGTTTTCTCCTTTGTTTGAACTCTTTGTTTCTTTCTCAATGACCAGGCCCGCACGCAATAGTGATTTTTGTTCATCGACGGTATTGGTAATCGCATTGACAAGATTATCCCAACCAGGGGGCGCATAGCCTAGACAGAAGTCTCTTGCTATCTCGCCACTGACACCGCGAGTTTGCAGATACTCCACGGCGGACTCGCGGCGCTCATGGTGGCGCAATTGGTATTGATAAAATTTACTGGCACTTTCCAGAGCGGCGAGCAGTTTGGTATTTTCTGATTGTTTGCGGATTGCAGCAGCGCTTTCCTCTCGCGGCACTTCCATGCCATTGTCTCTCGCCAATGATTCCACCGCCTGTGGGAAATCTACCTGATCGAAATCCATGATAAAGCCGATAGCGTTGCCACCCTCTCCACAGCCAAAACAATAATAGAATTGACGCTCAGGCTGTACACTGAATGATGGGGTTTTCTCCTTGTGAAATGGGCAGCAGGCTGTGTAGTTCTTGCCGGTTTTTTTCAGTGTGACTCGTTTATCCACCACATCGACTATGTCTGCTCGACTAAGCAGGTCATCGATGAATCCTTGAGGAATGAGTCCTGCCATTGCTTTGTAGTCCAGATCGAGCGAAATTAGTGCGACAACTTTTTGGCCAGCCTGTTTAGCGAATAAATGAATGCCGCTGTGTTGGCTATTGTATCCAAATCCAGGTGTGGTTGCTTTCTGAAGAGCTGCCAAATAGTGACCGGGCTGGGTTTTGGAAGTCTGCTATTTAGGCCAATAGTGCCTTGATCTGCTTACTGACTTCGGCTATGTCGGCTCTGCCTACGACCTGCGGTCGTACCAGATTCATTACCTTGCCCATTTCTTTCATTGATGCCGCGCCGGATTCAGTAACAGCAGACTTGATAATTTGCGCAAGTTCTGCGGCTTCCAGCGGTTGTGGCAAAAATTCCTGGATGACACCGATCTCGAACTGTTCCTGGGCTGCCAGTTCCGGTCTGTCGGCTGCCTCGTACTGACGAATGGACTCGCGACGCTGTTTAATCATCTTGTCCAGAATCCCGATAACCCGCGCATCATCAGGGTCGATGCGCTCATCAACTTCCACTCTTTTGATTTCAGACAGGGCAAGACGAATGGTGCCCAGGCGCGGCTTGTCTTTAGCCCGCATGGCATCTTTCATTGCATTCTTAAGTGCTTGTTGTAGTGGGCTGTCAGGCATGATATTCCGAGTACCTGCAGACAGCAGGAGGGCAAGCAGAGAGGTTTCGATTTCCCGTTGGCATGATTAATACAAACGTTGACTTTTTTTGCTGTCCCGCTGTACTTTCTTTAGATGGCGTTTAACCGCAGCAGCAGCCTTACGCTTACGTACTGATGTCGGCTTCTCATAGAATTCTCTACGACGAACTTCAGCCAGGATACCAGCCTTTTCACAAGAGCGCTTGAAGCGGCGCAAGGCCACGTCGAAAGGCTCGTTCTCTTTAAGTTTTACCTGGGGCATTGAGCTAAACACCTACCTTAATCTTAATAGTTTTGCTGTTAATTTTGTGTAAATAGGCCATACAAACCAAGATTTGACTTGCAGCTCCGACCTAACAAGGCCTGGGAATTGCGAGGGCGACAATGTTAATGCCCAAAAGGCGTAATTGCAAAAGAAATAAGCGTATTAGGCTGGGAATACAGCAGATTTGTGATGAATTTGGGATATCCTCGCATATTTGGCATGATTGCTCCTTCCTGGCACTTCCAGATTGAGTGAAGAGAACTAAATCGTTGATTGTATTAGGCATTGAAACATCCTGTGACGAGACCGGCGTGGCACTGTATGACAGTGACCGTGGACTTCTGGCTGATTGCCTCTACAGCCAAATAGAGATACATGTACAATACGGTGGTGTAATTCCTGAACTCGCGTCGCGCGACCATATTCGTAAAACCTTGCCGCTCATCAAGGAAGTAATCGCCAAAGCCGAAATACAGCCGTCTGATATAGACGGGGTGGCGTATACAGCCGGACCAGGTTTAGTCGGTGCCTTATTAGTGGGTGCCGCTATCGGCAGATCTCTAGGCATGGGTTGGCATGTGCCAACCATCGGCGTGCACCATATGGAGGGCCATCTGTTGGCACCAATGTTGGAAGCCATGCCTCCCGACTTCCCCTTTGTGGCCCTATTGGTTTCTGGCGGTCATACACAAATAGTTGAGGTTGAGGGTATTGGTCGTTACACATTGCTGGGTGAATCCCTTGATGATGCGGCCGGAGAGGCTTTCGATAAGGTCGGCAAGATGTTGGGTCTGCCTTACCCTGGTGGGCCCCAGGTGGCGCGATTCGCTCAGCAAGGCGTTGCTGGAAAATTCATTTTCCCTAGGCCCATGACGAATCGGCCCGGTCTGGACTTCAGTTTTAGCGGTTTGAAAACGGCCGTTCGAAGAACGATCTCAGAAGTTAGTGATACTGACGGCAAGCTTGACGATAAACAGCGGGCAAATATTGCACGAGGCTTTGAAGAAGCCGTAGTAGCCACCTTGGCGATCAAGTGCGGCAGAGCTCTGCAGCAAACAGGCTTGCGCACTTTGGTTATCGCTGGTGGCGTTTCTGCTAACCTGCAACTGCGTGAGGTGTTGGAAATCACAGTGGCAAAAAGCAAGGGTAAATTATTCTATGCACAACCGCGCTTTTGCACTGACAACGGAGCCATGATCGCTTACGCCGGTTGCCAGCGATTATTGGCTGGCCAACATGACGACCTGGAAATTCAGGCCCGGCCTAGATGGTCATTGGAGACTCTGTCTGCTATTTAGAGGCTCCTGGTCATTTTGAATTAAGGAACTAGTAATGGATATCGTTTATATTCGCCAGCTTGAAGTAGAAACTATTATTGGAATTTACGATTGGGAGCGCGAACAAAAACAAACTGTAAGTTTGGATTTGGATATGGGTACAGATATTAGTCTGGCTGCGAGTAGCGAAGACATAGAAAAAGCGTTGAATTATAAAGCCGTTGCCAAGCGGTTGATTGATTTTATCGAAGGCTCGGAGTTTTTTTTGGTTGAGACCATGGCTGATAATATCGCTCAGCTTGTGTTAACTGAATTTTCGGTTCCATGGCTTAAACTTCGTTTAGGAAAACCGGGTGCCGTTACAGGATCGAAAGATGTGGGAGTTATTATCGAGCGGGGCAGCAAATAATTCGGCAACTATTCGCCTGGTAAAACACTATGACCGCACTCGCTCTTAGTATTGGCAGCAATATAGACGCAGAATCCAATATTCGAGCGGCGTTGGTCGAGTTGACCGCAGAGTTCAAGGATATTCGGTGCTCTACTACCTATGAAAGTCATGCTGTTGGCTTCGAGGGAGACAATTTTCTTAATCTCGTAGTGTTGATAGACACTGAAAAGGGATTTTCAGAAATTACGGCATTTCTGAAACAACTAGAAGATAAATTGGGCAGGGACCGAGAACAAGTGAGGTTTTCCAGGCGTACCATTGATATTGATATTCTGCTTTTCGGTAATGAAACGGGTGTAAGTCGTGGAATCGAGTTGCCTAGACCAGAGATAACAGAGAACGCCTTTGTGTTGCAGCCCTTGGCGGAACTATTACCCCATCAAATACATCCCGCGACCGGATTCTCGTATCAGCATCTCTGGCATCACTACGACAAATCCAAACAACAGCTTTGGCCTATAGAGATTAACTGGATCCGTTGAAAACGGGGTTCTCTAATCATGCATGTCAAGGTAGTTGGTCTGCCGTTCAATTGTCTTGATCCATTTTCTAATCGCAGGGTAGCTGTCTAATTCGAATCCTCCTTCATGGCAGACATGGGTATAGGCATACAAACTAATATCGGCGATTGTCAGCCTGTCTCCGACAAGAAATGCTGTGCGTGCAAGTTGCTCCTCCATCACCGACAAAGCTTTGTGGCCGCCTTCTTGTTTGCCGTGATATTCGGCTTCACGTTCCCTTGGCAGGCCAAGATATTTTCGAATATAGCGAGCGGTAGCAATATAGGGCTCATGGCTATATTGCTCAAAGAATTGCCATTGCAAAACTTGAGTCCGTCGGTAACGCTCGGCAGGAAGGAAATCACTGCCATCGGCAAGGTAATGCAGTATTGCATTGGACTCAGTGAGGTAACTGCCGTCTGTTAGAACCAAAACCGGGATTCGTGTGTTTGGGTTCATTTTCTTGAAGTCGTCGGTATGTGTTTCGCCCGCAAGGATATCTACCGCTATCCACTGGTGTTCGATTGCAAGAAAGTTCATCAGCAGTTTAATTTTGTAGCAGTTGCCCGATTGCATGTCGCCATAAATCTTGTACATAATACTTTCCTGAGAGTTATCGTTGACCAAATAGGAAATGCACTCCCTAAGCTAGATAACGACCGCCATCGACTCGAATGATCTGGCCGGTCATATAGCAAGCATCATTCGCCAAAAAGAAAACCGTATCCGCTATATTCTGGGCATTGCCTAGCCTGCGTAGCGGAATTTTTTCCAGCATTTTCTTCCTGCCTTCAAGTGCGGCAGGGTTGGAGGAATCTTCCAATGATGGAGGCCACAAAATAGCGCCTGGAGAGATGCCATTTACTCTTACTCGAGGTGCTAACTCTATGGCCATGGATTTCGTCATGGCTTTAACGCCAGCCTTGGCGATGCTGTACAGGGGGAAATCCTTTAAAGGACTGTCCGCATGTGTATCAACCATATTGATCACAGCGCCGTTTCTATTGATCAGTTCGGGGGCAAGGTGTTGGGTCAGAAAAAATGCTGCACGAAGATTGCTGTCTATCAAATCATCCCAATCTTGGTGGCTGGACTGGCCTATGGCAGTGGGGTAGAACGAGGACGCGTTGTTTACTAACACGTCTAATCTCTGAAAGCTGCCAAGTACAGCTTTGGCTAGCCCTTCGACTTTAACTCTATCGGTAAGATTGGCTTGTAAGCCACTGGTAGAATCTTTTCTTATGGAGTTTAACTCTGAAATTAGCGCGTCGGCGTCTTGAGCAGAGCGATTGTAATGAATTATGACGTTGAAGCCCTGGCGATGAAATTTCCTTGCCGTGTACGCACCTAGCCGCTTACTGGCTCCGCTGATAAAGCAGGTTTTCGTATCGTTGGCCTGGTTATCTGGCTGGCTCATGTTCAAGTTGTCTATTCTTGTAGCTCAATATTGCCTGCGTGATTTAGTTTTCTGACAATTTCAGCGAGCAGACCGAGTCTACAGCGCTGAATAAATTCTTGCGGGTTTTTGGGCTGATGGGTTCTTAGCAGAGCGCCAATATCCAGGCTCGAAAGTTCATCCAAAATGGTGGTTAAATACTTGTTCTGGGGATAGCCTCGATCCTCCAATCCTGTGCGGCCTCTGGCGTCGGCTTCACAGGCTAATAGAAATTTCTGCACCCGTTCGGGACGGCGAAAACCATCAAGTGTTTCGATTAGCTTCAGTAGGGTGGTGGGTCTAAGCTCCTTTATTCGATGCAATTTGGTGTGATGTTCACAAACCAGAGCAGCCAATTTTGCAAACTCATTGGGCACATGCAAGCGTTTGCTGATATCTGCCTGCAATTTTAGGCCCAATGTCTCGTGCGCGTAGTGACTTGGCCATTTATCCTTGTCGGTTACACCCTTGCCAACGTCATGCACCAGGGTTGCATAGCGTACAACCGGGTCTTCACTTAGTTTGGCCGCTTGCCGCAGGCTTAGAAGAATGTGAATGCCCGTGTCTATTTCCGGATGGTATTTTTCTGGCTGAGGCACGCCAAAGAGATTATCCACTTCGGGTAGAATTGCTTCCAGTGCACCACATTCACGCAAAGTCTTGATAAATAGTTCGGGTGCTGAAGTGGCCATAGACTGTGCTATTTCTTGCCAGACTCTTTCATGCACCAGTTCATCGAGTTCGCCGCTGGCCACTATGTCAGTCATCAATGCTAGAGTTTCTTCGGCTATTTTGAAGCCGAGGGCAGCGAATCGTGCTGCAAATTTCGCGACTCGAAGTACCCGCAGAGGGTCTTCGGCAAAGGCTGGGGAGACATGCCGTAACACGCGATCTTGTATGTCCTGACGACCGTTGTAGGGATCGATGATTTCTCCGCCTGAAGTCTGGGCCATCGCGTTTATGGTCAGGTCACGACGCATTAGATCTTGTTCAAGGGTAACCGACTCGGACGCATCGAATTCAAAACCCAGGTGACCCGCACTGACTTTTCGTTCTATCCTTGCCAGTGCGTATTCCTGTTTGGTTTGCGGATGAAGAAAAACAGGGAATCCTTTGCCCACCTGCAAATAACCGTTTGCCTCCATTTTTTTGACGCTACTTCCGACTACTACCCAATCCTTGTCCCGAATCGGAATGTCGAGCAATTTGTCTCGAACGGCGCCTCCGACTAAATATATGTCCATTGCCATCTTGTCTTGAATGTCTAAGCTTCGTTCCGCTGTTTTGCCAGGCTGCTAGCCAGGAATTGAATACAGTTGTTCATCTTCGAGCCGCATTAAGCTAAGTTCGCGCCCCCAGACATAACCGGTGTCCAGGGCGTACACGCCATTTCTATTGGTCTGACCTTCTAGTGCGGCCCAATGGCCGAAAAGAATGTTAGCGTCAGGAGTAATTTTTTCATACTGAAACCAAGGCTTGCATCCGGCTGGAGCTGAACTCAAGCCTTCTTTTACAGTGAGGTGCAAATTTCCAATCTGATCGCAGAAACGAATACGAGTCAGGTAATTTGTGATTACTCGTAAACGATCCAGTCCTTGTAGTTCGTCGTACCAACGGCCAGGCGTATTACCATACATATGTTGTAAAAACTTTTTGTAACCAGGATTCCTCAGTGCGTATTCTACTTCGGCGGCAAGATCCAGGGTTTTCTGCAAAGTCCAATGTGGCGCTACACCCGCGTGCACCATTAAAAAATTCTTCGAGCCTTTGTTCGTATCAACGCTGGCATAGTGGGCCAGGGGTTGTTTGCGTAGCCAGTCACTGAGTTGCTGACAGTCTTGCGCTTCTAACAATGCATCCAATGTGTCTTTGCTGCGTGCTGGTGCACAGCCTTCATGGAGGGCAATAAAATGTAAATCATGATTACCCAGTACCAGCTTTATGGAGCTATCCATGTCCTGCAAGAAATGAAGAGTATCCAATGAATCTGGCCCGCGATTTATAAGATCACCCACACACCAAAGCTTATCCTTTTCGGCTGAGAACTCAACTTTTCTCAATAGTTTTTTTAAGGGCTTATAACAGCCTTGAAGATCTCCAACTACGTAGGTACTCATGTGCTGCACAGGTTTGCCGAGAGTGGACTCATCGAATGGCAGTATACCACTACTCTGCCTGGCGATAGTCTCGGATATTAGTGAACTGCCAAAGGTGGCGCTAACAAGAATGGTGGGATTTGAGCAGTAAATTTTTTTCCATCAGCGCTAAGCATTTCGTAATCACCGTGCATGCTACCAAATTGAGTTTCTATGATAGCGCCACTGGTGTAGTGAAAAGACTGGCCGGGTAAAATTTCAGGTTGTTGGCCAATCACTCCAGGGCCGCGTACTTCTTCGACTTTCTCATTGTCATCCGTAATGCGCCAATATCGGTTTAGCAGCTTCACCATTTCGCTGCTTTGGTTGTGTATTTCTACGCTATAGGCGAAAGCGTAGCGGTCTGCTGCGGGATCTGATTGCTCCGCTAAATAGCGTGTATTGACTTCGATTTTGATATGTTGTTCGTTGCTCATAGATACCACGGGCACTAATCAGAGTCGGTGTTCTTGTGTTGCGGTGCGGCCTCACTAAGTGTATCACTGATATTTACATAGTCAGCTAGATCCAACTTTTCTGGCCGTAAACGCAAGTCAATGTCAAGGGTACTTAATGCTTCTTTAGATATGAGTCCCTTCATGCTGTTTTTCAAGGTTTTGCGACGCTGATTAAAAGCGGTGCGTACTACCAATTTAAGGCTGTTCAAATCTTTCGCAATCACGGTGGGATGGCGATGAGGCGTAAGCCGCACTATAGCAGAATTAACTTTCGGTTGCGGCGTAAATGCTTGAGGGGACACATCAAAGAGTTTTTCTGGCGTGCAGAAGTATTGCAGCATAAGACTAAGTCGGCCGTAGTTCTTGCCGCCAACTTCAGCCGATATTCGTCGCACGACTTCTAATTGCAACATGAAGTGCATGTCCCTGATTTTCTGACTGTATTCAAACAAATGAAATAGAACCGGTGTTGAAATGTTGTAAGGGAGGTTGCCTATGATGCGAACGGGCTTATCATCAGTAATAAGTTGATCAAGATCAAACTTCAAAACATCCTGTTGATGAATAGTCACGTTGCCGCTGTGGCGGTAAAGTTTCGTCAGGTGTTCGGCTAGATCACGATCCAACTCGATACAATCCAGTCTCGCACCCGACATTGCCAACTGTTTTGTCAAAGCCCCTTGACCAGGTCCAATCTCAATAAGGTGGTGATCTTTGTCAGGCACTATTTGTTGAATTATGCTATCGATTACTTGTTGATCGTGTAAGAAATTTTGACCAAATCTTTTTCTGGCTTTGTGAGTGGTGCCAGTGCTTAATGTAACCGTTTTGCCCTGGGCCACTAGTTTTGCCTCCAATGGCGAGACATTTTCACGGCAGTGGTTATGGCATTGCAGAGACTTCCTATGCTTGCCGTGCCGCTGCCTGCTAAATCCAAGGCTGTGCCGTGGTCCACTGAGGTTCTAATAATGGGAAGTCCCAGCGTGATATTGCTGGCGGCGCCAAAGCCTTTGTACTTAAGAACAGGCAAACCCTGGTCGTGATACATCGCTAGTACTGCATCGGCGCTTTCGAGATATTTTGCGGTAAAAAGTGTGTCCGCAGGAAGAGGGCCGATAAGATTTATTCCTTGCTGCCGTTGTTCTTCCAAGACCGGCTCGATGATGTCAATTTCTTCTTTACCCAGATGTCCACCTTCACCCGCATGTGGATTCAATCCGCATACCAAAATTTCCGGTGAGGAGATACCAAACTTGGCTTGCAAGTCATAGTTGAGAATAGAGATGATCCTGGCAAGCAGCGCCTTAGTGATGGCAGTGGGCACCGCACTAAGTGGGAGGTGGGTCGTAGCCAGAGCGACTCTGAGTCCTTCTGTTGCGAGCATCATGACCGTCAAGTCTTGTTGGAAAAGTTCGGCTAGATATTCTGTGTGGCCAGAAAAGGAGAAGCCGGCTTCATTAATAATGCCTTTATGAACTGGTCCGGTAACCATGGCATGGCATTCTTTATTGGCGACCACCTTCGTTGCCATCTGTAGAGTTTCCAAAACGTATTCTGAATTAGTTTTGTCTAAAACGCCGGCCCGCACGGGGCGCCGCACCCTAACGGGCAAAACTGTAAGCTCCCCCTGGGCCGTGTTGAAGGGGCCAGCCACCGCCTCGAATGGTTTAATGCTTAGCGGCAACTGTAAAGTTTGCGCACGTCCTATAAGCAATTCAGGATCGGCAATAACTACTAGCTCTACGTTTGCGGGAGCTTGTTGTGCCAATCCTATGCAGAGGTCCGGACCGATGCCGGCTGGCTCGCCTGGGGTGATAGCTATTCGATGAATCACTGGACATATCCTGCTGGGCTATCAAGGAAGAGGATTTCGGTTCAGAATGAAAAGTGGCGTTAATCAATAAACTCGACGAAGGCTTCCTCGCGAATTTCAATCAGCCAGTTCTGTAATTCCAAATCGAATTTACGATTACGCAGCGCACCTTCGGCTTGATTTCGTGTGTACAAGCTACTTAGATCCTCCACACGTCGATCGAGAACTTCCGCGATGTGCCAGCCAGACTCTGATCGGAACGGTTCGCTGAGCACTCCAATTTCCAGCGCGGCGATGGCATTTTCCATATCCGGAGGCAGGCTTCCTTCATTAACCCAGTCCAGGTCGCCGCCGGCGACAACAGAAGCTGGGTCATCTGAATTTTGCCGTGCCAATGGCGCAAAATCAGCGCCATCAATGATCTCCTGTCGCAGCTCACGAATTTTCTGTTCAGTCTGTTCTTCGTTACGAATTTCATTCGGTGACAGCATGATATGCCGAAAATTGGTTTGCTTAACCATCATATCCGTACCACCTGCTTTATCAGCTAGTTGTATGATATGAAAGCCGTTGCCAGCCTCAATGGGTCCTTCTACATCACCAATGTCCATGCTTTCAACTATTCCCTCAAATAAACTTGGCAATAGCTCGGCTTTTCGCCAACCGAAATTAGTGCCGCCAATTTCAAAGGTTCCAGACTGTTGTGCGGCTGATCTCACTGCAACAAGACTATTCCCTTCGTTAATTCGGGCAACCAGGTCGGCGGCATATTTGAGTTTACTTTGTTTAGCCCCGGCCGGTTCCTCACTAGCTGTTGCTACCAAAATATGTTCAAGCAGATAGTCGGGCGCCATAACTTCCCGACCCGTTTCCGAGTTCAGGAAATTGTCTATTTCTTGCTCGGTGATCTGAATACGACGATTGACCATGCCTCGCTGTAATTCCTGTAGCGTCATTTGTTTGCGCACTTGTTCGCGAGTTTGCAGATAAACACCTGCTTCATTCAGTGCTTCAATATATTCATCGAAACTTAAGTTGTTGTTAGACGCCATGGTGCCAAGTATGCGGTTGATCGTGTCGTCGTCGAATCGGATGCTTACCCGCTCCGCCAATTGCATCTGTAAGTTCTCCAGTACCAAGGCTTCTAATACCTCGGTTCTGAATTGTTCCAGTTCAGGCAGGGGACTGTTGGCACGGGCGGCATTTTGTTGAATTTCCAGCATACGGGTTTCAAGCTCACTCTGTAGAACAACATCTTCATCTACCAGCGCAATAATCTTGTCCAGCAGAACTCGCTGAGCCGTGGCGGGAACACTTGTGCAGGCCAAGGCCAGTCCCAAGCCAAGATACAGGCCCAGTCGCAGAGCAAAAGCCGGTATGAAACCAGCGAATGAGCGCCTTGGATGTTGTGCTATTTTTGTTGTCTTTGTGTGTAGTCTACTCATCTTCAGATTCTCTAAAACCTCTAATGCCATCGCTTAGCAGGCTGCTGATTCCAGCGCCAGTGATGTTGCCTAGTCCATTCAGGGTAAATTGGACAAAAATTCCTTGATCCGAATCGATATTAGGAACAAACAGTTCGTCCTCGTCAACCCATTCCCGCGCGATAATACGTATTGTCACACAGCAATTGCTGTATTCGACTCCGGCAAAGGTCTCCAGGTTCCTTGAATTGCTGTGATCATAGTTCCATCTGGCCAGCAGCTTCCAGTTCTGATTCAGTGGCCAAACCCCCGATAGGTCGGTCTGCTTGATGCGTGGGTCGATGCCGGCGGGTAGCACAAAATTGGGCGAATTGAATAAATTGCGATAACGGTAAGCAGCATTGAACAGGTGATCCTTATCGCGGTGATAGCGAAGCTGAAAGCTGCCTTCATCCAGTTCCTGGGACTCCTCATTCCATTGTACGTCGGAATTCAGTTGCCAATTTTCGCCAAACCCAAAAGCAAATTCTCCTGCCAGCGCAGACTTCTGATTTAACGGCGAATAGCGGGGTAGCCATGACCGAATGGGGTTGCTTAGGTTGACCAGCCTGTCATCAAAATAGCGGATCTGACCCAGGCTGAATCGAGCACGCTCTTTACCTCTGGGATCAAGAATGCGACTGCTAACAGCAAAACTAACTTGATCCGCATCACCGATGCGATCACCGCCACTGAAACGGTCGTCACGAAACAACTGACTAAAACCAAAATTCAATTCTGAGGTATCAAATAAAGGCAGTTGGCTCTGGTTTTCAAATTCACTGAATAAATAGTAGAGTCGTGGCTCCAGGGTTTGGGTATAGCCATTGGACATTCGCCGATCGAAAATCAAGCCGCTGTCAAGATTATAATTGGCAACTCCAAGCTCAGGACTGTCCATGGAGGTGATCGCCTGGTTTTGCAATTTATAGGAGGCATGTTTGTAGTTGGCGTTGATACGCAGGAACCACCCAGGTTGTTCCAATGCCCAACTAATGACGGGCTTCAGATTGAGTCGTTCACCATTCACCAATGCACCGTTATCGAGCTGTGTTGTAGTGAGTAGTGATTCATCCAGGCTGCGATCAAAAGAGGTGATTTCGCCGCTCAGTCCGAGACGAAACCCTGCACCTAGATAGGCACCCGTATCAAAAAACAACTGTGGCAATCTATCATAAGGTCTGTTCAAATTTGCCGCTGAAATGAATGGGTCGATAATCTGAATGCGTTGGACATTAATGCCTGCACGCAGATATTCAGCATTGAAGTTGAGCCGCGCCTGTCGATTTAAGTGAGTTCGACTCACTGTATTCAAACCACTGCTACCTAAATCATGGAAATAGTCTTCATCGCTCACCGCGTTGTAGTCTATAAAACTCGACCAATTTCGGCCGTAGCGACCGAAGTGTTCGTAACCAACAAACCAACGCTTATCGGCAGGTGGTGAATCTGAGCCTGCTGTGTTCGCGGTAGCTGGATCGAATAATTTGTCATTCCCTAAATAGGACATATTCAGTGTGTTCATCGATGTCGCGGCCAGGTAACGTAGCTCCAGGCCTGCCATCACGCCTCTATCGGAAATCAGTCGCGGCGAGACCGTCGCGTCATAATGAGATGCCAGATTCAGGTAATACGGTAATTCAAAGTCGAACCCACCGTTACGGGTCGTGCCAGTGCTGGGTGCCAGAAAGCCAGACATGCGTTCATCATTTAGAGGAAATGGCAAAGTACCTGGATAGTAGAAAACTGGTACGTCTTTGATTCGAAGACTTACAGCAGTGGCATAACCGCGGCCTTCCTCTTGATTCAATATCATATTATTGGCGCGGAAATACCAGAAATTGCTTTCTGGTTCGCAGCGACTGAACTCGCCATTTTCGATACTAACCACACCGGATTCACTGTTGTAGACCATGCTTGCAGCACTGCCGTGGGCGCCGTAGTCGTGCAGCACGTATTGTGCAGTTTCGATTCGATTTGTAGCATGGTCATTGTCGATGAAGGCCGAACTGCCCTGCAACATGACGCCAGGCTCGCGGAACACTATATCCCCTTGCATAAGAATCGTATTCTCACTGCGATCTATCGAAGTAGACGTATCGTTCTCAATCGTTCGGTAGCCTTGTTGCACTATTACGTCACCATTGATAGTGATCAGATTTTGGGATACACCGGTAACGCCCTGTGTGGTATCGAACCGTGTTTCTGAGTCGGCTGGCTGGTTCTTTGAATTCTTCTCGCGTCCAGTTGGGTCAATGAAAGCACCACAGCAGATGTTGGCTAGCTCAGCCAACTGCTGTTCGCCCATGAATTCCCGAGGAATCCAGTCCAGATCATATTCTTGATAGTCCGGGCTTGCTTGAATCGGATCCAAATTTGCAAAGACCCCTGTTTCCATGGTTTGAGCTGCTGTAGAGTCGCCCTGGGATGGCTGAACTGAAGTGACTGCGGCCGCTGCTGATGATCCGGCTGACAAATCCTGCCGGACTACTGGGGTTTGGCTACTAACGCCTGCTGCTGTATCGCCAGGTCTGGGAATAGTTGTTGTTGACGTGCTTCCAGCGCTTGGAGCCTGACTGTTCTCGCAAATCCATCCATCACCAGCATCGTTGGCGCGACAGCTATAATGCGGCAGTTGTGCCTGGGATGTATCGGGTATACCCGATAGCAGAAGTCCTGAAGACAAGATTAATGCCATTTCAGCGCAAAGATACCGTTTTTTAAACTGCATAGGGTTATTTTGCTGGTGATTGTGTTTAAACAAATCGAGATTGAAACCGATTACCTGAATGATAGGTCGTGCTGTAATCATGCGTGAAGCAAGGCATAATAATTCATCGTGGTTTGAATGCAAAGCGAGGCACCGCCGTTACTAGTGGATTGTAGCTCTCGCAGAAGATTACAGGAAATGGGAAAATTTCGTAAAAAGCAGTTAACAGAATGGACTAGTCAGCAACTGACGCAGTTATTTGCTGGTCAACAGTTCGCTGTGCAGTTGGCAAGCGTGAGCGGGGACGCCAGTTTTCGGCGTTATTTCCGAGCGCAAATTGGCGAGCGAAGTTTCATCGCGGTGGATGCTCCACCGGAGAATGAGAACAGCGAACTCTTCGTGGCGTTAGCGGAACTTTTTCGTGCTGCCGCTGTGGCTGCCCCGGAAGTTTACGCTCAGGATTTCAATAAGGGGTTTTTACTCCTGGAGGATTTTGGTGACCGGCTCTATCTTCCTCGATTATTGGAACTGCAAGATGAAAATCTGATTGCTTCGGCGCAGTCTGAAGCGGATAAGCTCTATCAGGCTGCCATTCATACACTGATAAGAATTCAGTCAGGTGTAGATAAAAAGAGGCTCGCCCCCTACGATAAGGCAAAGCTTCGCAATGAAATGCAGCTGTTTGAAAATTGGTTTTGTGAAGAATATTTGGGCATTAAACTGAGTGCCGGTGATCGAGCACTAATCGACGACACCTTTACTTTTTTGGAACGCACGGCCTTGACGCAAATTCAACTGGCAGTGCATCGAGACTATCACTCACGAAATTTGCTGTTGCTGGATCCTGCTCGATATCCGGATCATACAGGACCAGGTGTCATTGACTTTCAAGATGCCATGGCTGGTGCCTATACCTATGATCTGGTGTCATTGCTCAGAGATTGCTATATACGTTGGAATCCCGAACAGATCGAAAAATGGTCTCTGTGTTATTTCGATCTGGCCTGTGAAGCAGGTCTAATCGAGGGTGTATCAGCCAGTCAATTTGTTCGCGACTTCGATCTCATGGGCCTGCAGCGCAATTTTAAGGTCATGGGAATTTTTTCTCGTCTTTGTATTAGAGATAATAAACCGCAGTATTTGGCCGATATTCCCCTGGTTATCCGGTATTTTCTGGAAGTGGCCTGCAAATACCAGGAGTTAACTCCTTTCCTGGACTGGTTTGAGGTAAACGTGCTTTCGGTGGCGAAATCGAAATTTAATCTGGAACTCCAATGCGTGCAATGATTCTGGCCGCTGGGCTTGGCAAGCGAATGCAGCCCCTCACCGCCGATCTGCCCAAGCCTCTGCTACCCGTGGGGGAGAAAACGCTTATCGAACATCAGATCGAGAGGCTTGTTGCTGCTGGGGTGACAGGAATTGTTATTAACCACTTTTATCTGGGTCGAATGATAGAAGAATTAGTGGGGAACGGTTCTCAATATGGGACCTCAATAAGTTATTCGAAGGAAGCTATTCGTCTGGAAACAGCAGGGGGTATTATCAAGGCCTTGCCGCAGTTAAAGGACGACAGTTTTCTGGTCGTGAATGCCGATATTTGGACGGACTATGATTTCGGCAAGTTGGAACCGGTAGATGGAATCAATCGATTGGCGCATTTGGTGCTTGTTGAAAATGCAGATCATAATCCTCACGGTGATTTTAATATCGATGGTCTAGGTCGTGTGCACGAAGACCATAGTGCGCAGGATCAACGTGTGACCTTTAGTGGCATAAGTGTTGTACACAAAAATTTATTTCGTGATTATCCTATTCAACCTAGATCGATGATTCCCTTGTTGCAGGATGCTATGAGAGAAAACCGGGTCAGTGGAGAAATTTACCAGGGTTTGTGGATGGATATAGGCACACCCGAACGGCTTCAGGAAATAAATACTCTGGCAGAAACAGCTGGCCACCAAGGGTAAGAGTAAGACAAACCATGCTAACTACATTGACGAGTCGAGCCTATAGAAGGACCTTGGTTAAACGGCTAAGTGGGTTCAGTGCTTCGGTTGAACTGCCTGCAGGTGGGCGAGTGGAGCGGGCACTAATTAGAGCGATGTTCATGGTTTTGGGTAGACTGGCTAAAATGGATGGCCGTGTCACCGAAGAAGATATACGCTATGCCAGTGAGATAATAAAACGCATGGCTCTCAGTAATGAAAAGCGGCGGCAGGCAATAGATTTTTACGAGCAGGGGAAACATCCGGCTTCCGATTTGGGCGAAGCGATAAATATCGCTGGCAAGATGATCGGTCGACGCAGTGCCCTGGCAAAACTGTTTATGCAAATTCAATGTGAAGCCGCCTGCCTAAAAGGGAATTTGAGACTAAAAGACAAGATGATGCTTCGCAATGTGGCTGAATCGCTTGGCTATACCAAGCCAGAATTTCTGGCTATGGCCTCGGCAACACAATCTGGACACTATCGGCGGTCTGAAGGGCGCTCTGATCATAGGCCTGCCACAGAATTTGCTCAGTCCCGTCGACGCTCTTTTTTACAAAATGCCTATCGTGTGTTGCAACTGGAAGCAGATGTGGAGGACAGCGAGATTCGCCGTGCTTATCTGCGTATGATGTCCCTTAACCACCCTGATAAGTTGGCGAGCAACAATCTTTCTGAGGCGGCACTAAGACAAGCGCAAGAGAATGCCATGGCTATTCGTAGTGCCTATGAAACTCTCTGTGGTTTTAGAAAAATCCGGGCCTAGAGATTTGCTTGGTTGGCTCTCACATTATGACGACTTAGACCCGGCCAAACCCACCAGTCAATCTTTCCAAACAAAACCTCATCTCTTGGTTCATTGCTTGAAATTCAAAAGCCAATCGGAGAAAACAGTAGCTTAAAACAAGTTACTAACTGAGTCGGTTCGATATTTTGCAGGAATACCTCAGGGACAAGCCTTGTCATTATCTGTAAAATAATTCCCTTCTAAAACTAAACCTTCTACCACCTTACCGTGACACAGGCTTGAGCAATGAAAGACTATTTGATCGCAGCTTCAATTTTATCCGCAGATTTCTCCAGATTGGGAGAAGAGGTTAACGCCGTCCTGGATGCTGACGCTGATGTCATCCATTTCGATGTCATGGATAATCACTATGTGCCCAATCTCACCATAGGACCATTGATCTGTCAGGCGTTGAGAAATCACAGGATCACGGCACCCATCGATGTACATTTGATGGCGAGCCCTGTTGATCAATTGATACTGGACTTTGCCAGGGCGGGTGCCAGTTACATCAGTTTTCACCCGGAAGCCAGCGGCCATATCGATCGTTCATTGCAGTTAATTAGAGACCAGGGTTGCAAATCGGGTCTGGTGTTTAACCCCGGTACTTCCATAGACTGTCTGGAGTATTTGTTGGATAAGATCGATGTGATTCTGTTGATGTCAGTAAACCCCGGTTTCGGTGGTCAGAAATTCATACCATCCACACTCAAGAAATTACAAAAAGTGCGCAAGCTGATTGATGAAAGTGATCACTCAATTCATCTTGAGGTTGATGGTGGTGTTGGCATTAGTAATATTCGGGAAATAGCAGAGGCGGGAGCTGATATGTTTGTTGCTGGCTCGGCAATTTTTAATAGTGGTGACTATTCCAAGACCATCGCAGAGATGCGATCACAGTTGGGACAGAATCCCGACAAACGTCACTAAGTTTGAACCCTGGGATCCGATTATGACTTCTTGCTTGTTCTCCAAAATAGCTCTAAGTGAATGTCTCAATGAATGAAGAGCAGTTTCAACGATTCGCGAGTGCTGGCCATAACCGTATACCTGTTGTCAGGGAAGTGTTGGCAGACACCGAAACGCCACTGAGTACCTATCTCAAGCTAGGTAAGGGTGAGAACAGTTATTTCTTTGAATCAGTGCAGGGTAGTGAGAAGTGGGGCCGGTATTCTATTATTGGTCTTCCTTGCAAGACTATAGTCCGGGTTGTCGCTGAGAAAGTCACTGTCGAAGAGAATGGTCAAATCATCGAAGAAATAAAGACAGATCAGCCCTTTGCCTTTATTAGCGCCTTCAAAAATCGCTTCAAGGTGGCGGAAATTCCAGGCAGCCAACGTTTTACTGGCGGTTTGGTCGGTTATTTTTCCTATGACACGGTTCGGTTTGTCGAGACCAGTATAGGGCCTTCACGGGCCAGGGACGAAATTGCCACTCCTGACATATTGCTGATGTTGTCGGAGGAAGTTGTTGTCTTCGATAATTTGAGAGGAACCATTTCATTGGTGATCACGGTTGATCCGACGCAAGAAGAAGCTTATGGGCGGGCCCAAAAGCGGTTGGATTTTTTGCAGGAACAGCTACTAAATCCCGTTCCACTCCCACGATTACAAGAGTCAAGAACAGTGGTTGAATCCGATTTCACCAAGCATTTTTCACAACAAGACTATCAGCAAGCGGTAGAAAAAATTAGAGACTATATAGTGGCCGGTGATGTTATGCAGGTTGTGCTTGCACAACGCATGTCGGTGGCGTTTAGCGGTGAGCCTCTGAATGTGTATCGAGCACTGCGATTTCTGAACCCATCCCCTTATATGGTCTATTTTGATCTTGGCGATCATCATGTGGTTAGTGCCTCACCAGAGATACTGGCCAGGGTTGAAGCCGGTAAGATAACCGTGCGTCCACTGGCGGGTACGCGAAAACGTGGTTCAGATGAAGCAGAAGATGTGATGTTGGAAAATGATCTTCTTGCCGATGCTAAAGAAATTGCTGAACACCTTATGCTTATCGATCTGAGTCGAAACGATTCAGGGAGAGTTTCAAAAACAGGTTCCGTTACCGTTCCTCAACAAATGTTCGTCGAACGCTATTCCCATGTAATGCATATTGCTTCGATCGTGGAAAGTGAGATTCGCAATGATAAAACGGCGCTAGATGTGTTGCAGGCGACGTTGCCTGTGGGTACGCTCAGCGGCGCACCAAAAGTGCGAGCGATGGAAATAATCGATGAGCTTGAACCGGAGAAGAGGGGAATCTACGGCGGAGCCATGGGTTATTTAGGTTGGAATGACAATATGGACATGGCCATTGCCATCCGCACGGCGGTTATCAAGAATGACAAACTTTATGTGCAAGCCGGTGCTGGTATCGTTGCTGATTCCCAAGCTGAAATGGAGTGGGAAGAGACTCAAAACAAGGCGCGGGCCATTGTGCGTGCCGTTCAAATGGCCAACAAGGTATTGTCTGTTGAGTGAATAAGCAGCGCCTGCACTTTTGCTGGCTCATTATGTATCAAGTGGCCGCCAGGTGAAGCGCACTTGCTCGCTCTATTTACATTGAGATCAATTACAGTTCTGAACATCTTCCGGGCCTGCCAAGACAGAATTGCCCTGGATTGTTATGATTGGCGCTCTAAAAATTTCAGCAACACGAGGATGTATTCAGTGCTAGTGATGATAGATAACTACGATTCCTTTACCTATAACGTGGTGCAGTATCTTGGGGAGCTGGGTGCCGATGTGCGAGTGTTGCGTAATGATGCTATCTCCATCGATGGGATCGAATCGTTAAACCCGACGCAGGTAGTTATCTCACCGGGTCCCTGCACCCCCAGAGAGGCGGGTATCTCCATGGAGGTCATCAAACATTTTGCCGGAAAGATCCCCTTGTTAGGTATATGTCTGGGGCATCAAAGTATCGGGCAAGCTTTTGGTGGTGAGATCGTGCGTGCCAAGAAGGTGATGCACGGTAAATTATCAGCCATTCATCATAGTGGTCAGGGAGTATTTGCAAATCTGACAGAACCTTTTACCGCCACCCGTTATCATTCACTGGTGATAGATGAGAAGAAGATGCCGGATTGCCTTGAGGTCACCGCTTGGACCGAAGATGAAAATGGCAATCGCGAAGAGATAATGGGAGTCAGGCATAAACAGTTGGCGGTGCAAGGAGTGCAATTTCATCCCGAGTCGATCCTGAGCGAACACGGTCATGCGCTGTTACAGAATTTTTTGCAGACAGACTCTTAATTCGGAGTGAAACAATGAATATTAGAGCAATGGATACTAGAGCATGGACATTAGGATAGCCATCAAACTGGTAACCAGTGGCACAGATTTAGATAGCGAACAGATGATGTCTGTAATGCGAGAAATCATGTCGGGTCAATCAACTGATGCTCAGAATGCTGCATTTCTGGTGGGCTTGCAGATGAAGGGAGTGAAGACTGCGGAGATATTCGGCGGCGCTACCGTGATGCGTGAGCTGGCAACACCAGTACAGCTGTCAGACAGCCCGCATTTGGTAGACACCTGCGGAACCGGTGGCAGTGGCTCAAATAAATTCAATGTTTCCACTGCTGCGGCAATCGTTGCGGCCTGTGCTGGTGCCAAGGTGGCAAAGCACGGCAATCGCGGTGCCACGAGCAAGAGTGGCAGTGCTGATGTATTGGAAGCGGCGGGGGTTAATCTGGCTTTGACTGCTGTCGATGTGGCGGCTGCAATCAGGCAAGTAGGCATCGGTTTTATGTTTGCGCCCGCCCACCATAGCGCGATGAAACACGTTATTAACGCCCGAAAAGAAATTGGCGTGCGTACGGTATTCAATGTTCTGGGGCCCCTAACCAATCCTGCTGGAGCGCCGAATCAGATCATGGGGGTGTTCGACGCTAGGTTGATACCTTCACTATTGGAAGTGCTGAAACAGTTGCGCAGTGATCACGTATTGATTGTTGCCGCAGAAGATGGGCTGGATGAAATCAGCACAGCGTCGGCTTCGACGGTTGGAGAGTTAAAGAATGGAGAGATATCAATCTATTCGATAAGCCCCGCAGATTTCGATATCCGACAATATGCCGATTATTCCATGCTGGAAATTGACAGCGCCGAGCAAAGCCTCGCCATGCTAAAAGACGCTTTTGATAATAACAATCAAGCGGCGGCAGACATCGTTGCCTTGAACGCCGGGGCTGCTATTTATGCCGCCAATGTGGTGGATGATCTGTACGCAGGTGTTGAGAAAGCAAAGCAGATTTTGCAAACCGGTGAGGCAACGGCCAAGCTGCAACAATTGGTGGAATTTAGTCAATCAGTAAAAACTGAATAAATACCAAGATGGGTGAGCATACCTTGTCAGAAGCAACGATTCTCGAACAAATCCTTGCCCACAAGCGGCAGGAAGTGAAATCGGCCAAAGCGTTGGTTTCTCTTGTGGAATTGGAATCTCAATTCCCTCCGCTTGAGCAGAGTCGATCGTTTTCAACCGCTATGGGCGAACGCGTGCTGGCGCAGAAAGTTGCCGTGATTGCCGAGATCAAGAAAGCTTCGCCATCGAGGGGCTTGATTCGGGAAGATTTTCAGCCCGCGTTACATGCAGCGGACTACGAGGCACATGGGGCTACCTGTTTATCCGTGCTCACTGATGGAAAATTCTTTCTAGGAAGTGATGATTATCTTTTTCAGGCCAGGGCAGCCTGCGCGCTTCCAGTGATTCGCAAAGATTTTATGATCGATACTTACCAGATTGCTGAATCGAAGGCTCTGGGAGCAGACTGTATTCTCCTGATTGTGGCCGCATTGCAACCCGCTCAACTACGAGAATTGGCGGACTACGCCAATGACATTGCCATCGATGTACTGGTGGAGGTACATGATCGTAGTGAATTGGATCAGGCCCTTGAGTTAAACACAAATCTGATTGGTGTTAACAATAGGAATTTGCACAACTTTGAAACCAGTTTGCAGACAACTCTGGACTTGGCGAGGTTCGTTCCAAGCGATAGAACCCTAATCACAGAAAGCGGAATTCACTCCTCCCATGATGTGAAGACCATGACTGAAAACGGGGTTTACGGTTTTCTGGTGGGGGAGTCTTTTATGCGGGCGTCGAATCCAGGCAAGAAACTCAGCGAAGTGATGTTCCTCGATACAGAGTCCTGAGTGCCTCTTACTGAAAATCTTAACAGGTTCCAAAAACTACTATGGTCTTTCCGCTCAGACTGGTCAGTTTTTGAAATCGTGAGACGAATAGTCGTTCTGTTTACTGAAATTGATAGTGAAAAATGGCCGATTAATGCTCTTCCGCAGTAGAACTGTGCTAAGACCGACAGGTTCTTTGCTCAGACCCATTAGGGTTCGAGCGATTCGGCCGGGCACCCTATGAGGCAAGGTCAGCCACTGTTCTGCTGGTACTGCATCGATTAGCGCGGCGCAGCCTCACAGACTGCCGTGGCTCGCTGTCTATGGTCGTCACGCCGCTGATAAATGTTTACTATGCCAGGCTTGTTCGCCTTTCTTAATACCGATTATTGTCGTTATTTTCTTGATTGATCCGGTCAGGAATAGCGGCAAGAATCACCTGCACAGGAATAGAACCATGAAAGTGAGAGTCAAATGGGTAGAGGATGTTATGTTTGTTGCGGAATCAGACAGTGGTCATGCCATTGTTCTCGATGGAGCCCCAGCAAATGGTGGACGTAATATGGGTATGCGCCCCATGGAGTTAATGGCTCTTAGTGTTGGTAGCTGTTCATCTTACGATGTGGTGACGATTCTCAAAAAAGCACGGCAGGCAGTAACTGGCTGTGTTGCCGAGGTAACCGCCGAAAGAGTCGATGGGACTCCGGCAATATTCGAGTCAATTCATTTGCATTTCAAGGTGTCGGGAACGGAGTTGAGCGACAGGCAAGTTGAGCGAGCAATTGAACTATCGGCAGAGAAATATTGTTCGGCATCGATCATGATGAAGAACGCCAGTGTGAAGCTTAGTCATGGCTATGAGATTGTGGAAGAGCAGGATTAGAACTGATTGACTCAAATTCGATAAGTGGTTTTCTTCATGAGTTCTGACATGCTCGCCATTGCCTGCTTGATAGGGACGGGCAACTCCGCCCCGCCAGCTTCCCGCGCCGAATCGCCATGGTTTTTCTCATCAGAGATCATTTGAGCGAGGATGGCTCTACTCTTGGCATCATCTTCGGGTAATCGTTGTAGGTGATCTTGCAGATGTTCACAAACCTGATCTTCAGTCTCCGCGACGAAACCCAGGCTCCATTTATCTCCGGCTAGGCCAGCAAACGCTCCCATGCCATACGACAAGGTATACCAAAGAGGATTTAGAACGCTTGGCTGGCTGTCCAATTGCTGTAATCTTTCTTCGCACCAAGCCAAATGATCTTCTTCTTCGGCCGCAGCCTGTTCCATAGATTTTTTGACATTGTCTAACTTTGCGGTAGCAGCCTGCCCCCGATACAGGGCTTGCGCACAGACCTCGCCAGCATGATTTATCCGCATCAGCCCGGCAGCATGTTTTCTCTCTGCTTCGCTCAGTTGCAACTCCTGTTCTGCAGATGCGGGCGAGCCTCGGCGCGGGTTGCTGAACCCCGGCACGCAACTGCGTAGTGCCTGATCAAACTGAATCAGGCAGCGATCCAGAAAACTAAAGCGCGTACTATTCGACATGGGTCTAGTCATTCTCTCTGGAGATGGCCCGATAGGCAATATCATTTCGGTAATATATATTATTCCAATGTATTTGATGCAATAGTTTGTAGGCCTCGGCCTGGGCCGCGGAGACACTGTCCCCTAGAGCGGTGGCGCAAAGCACACGACCCCCGTTGCTTACTACGTCACCTTCTTTTTCCGCTGTGCCAGCGTGAAATATTTTTTGATGCGGTTCCAGTTCCTGGTTCAGTCCACTTATCCTGTCGCCCTTGGCATAGGAGATTGGGTAACCAGCGGAGGCAAGAACGACGCCCACCGCAGACCTGTTGTCCCACTGTGCGTTTTCAGAATCTAATTTTTGATGCAATGCTGCCAGACAATGATTGACTAAATCTGACTGTAATCTCATCATCACCGGCTGTGCTTCGGGATCACCAAAACGGCAATTGAATTCGACCACGTTAATTTCGCCGTTTTTCGCAATCATTAGGCCTGCGTAGAGAAAGCCAGTGTAGTCATTTCCGTCAGCGGCCATGCCTAGCACAGTTGGCAGAATGATCTGGTCCATAATACGCTGGTATATCACGTCATCTACCACCGGCGCCGGTGAGTAAGCTCCCATGCCTCCGGTGTTCGGACCCTTGTCACCATCGTCTCTGGCCTTATGGTCTTGTGAGGTTGCCATGGGCAAGACATTGCGCCCATCTACCATGGCAATGAAACTGGCTTCCTCTCCTTCAAGAAAAGCTTCGATGACTACGCGGTGTCCAGCGTCGCCAAATTTGTTGCCCGATAGCATGTCTTCAACCGCGACTACGGCGTCGACCTTAGACATGGCGACAATCACGCCTTTGCCAGCGGCGAGGCCGTCGGCCTTGACTACTATGGGGGCATCATTTTCTTCGATATAAGCTTTCGCTGCGTCGACATCGGTAAATGTTTGATAGCCAGCTGTGGGAATATCGTGGCGGCTGAGAAAGTCTTTCATAAAAGCTTTCGACCCTTCCAATTGAGCAGCTTTCCTGGTTGGGCCAAAACAAGGGAGCCTTCGTTCGGCAAAATAATCAACGATGCCTTCAACCAAAGGTGCCTCAGGGCCCACTATAGTGAGCTCGATGTTCTCATTTTCTGCAAAGCTCGCTAACGCAGAAAAATCCAGAGGATCAATATTTATGTTCTTGAGTTTTTGTTCGCGTGCAGTACCAGCATTGCCGGGCGCAACAAAAACTTGATCAACAGAACTGGATTGGGCAGCTTTCCATGCAAGGGAGTGCTCACGTCCTCCGCCACCTATGACTAGTACTTTCATCGAAGTATTCTCTATGTTTCGGTGTCTGACTAATGACGAAAATGTCTAATGGAGGTGAATACCATTGCCATATTGGCTTCATCCGCCGCCGCAATTACTTCATCATCACGCATCGAACCACCTGGTTGAATGACGGCAGTGATACCGGCCGCCGCCGCCGCATCTATTCCATCTTTAAATGGAAAGAAGGCGTCGGATGCCATCACCGAGCCGGGTACTTCAAGGTTTTCATCCGCCGCCTTAATGCCGGCTATTTTTGCGCTGTAAACGCGGCTCATTTGACCGGCTCCGATACCGATAGTCTGATTGTTCTTGCAGTACACAATAGCATTTGATTTTACATATTGTGCGACTGACCACGCGAACAGCAGGTCGCGAAGTTCGTCCTGGCCTGGCGTGCGAGCAGTAACCACTGTTAAATCATCGCGAGATATTTGGTGAGTATCGCGATCTTGAACCAGCAGCCCACCATTAACACGTTTGTAGTCTAAATCGGTTGTTCTGCCTACGCTCCATTGTCCACAACTTAATACCCTCACATTCTTCTTTTCTGAGGTAACTTTCAGTGCGGCATTTGATATAGAAGGAGCAATAATTACCTCGGCAAATTGTTGATCCACAATTCTCTGTGCGGTCTCAGCATCCAGTTCGCGATTAAAAGCAATGATGCCCCCAAAAGCGGATGTTGGATCGGTTTGAAAGGCAAGTTGGTAAGCCTTAACCGGGGTCTCGGCTATGGCCACACCACAAGGGTTGGCGTGTTTGACGATAACACAGGCCGGTTCGCTGAAGCATTTAACACATTCCAGCGCGGCATCGGTGTCGGCGATGTTGTTATAGGACAACTCTTTGCCCTGTAATTGCAGTGCAGTGCTGATACTCGCTTCCAGTGGGTTCTTCTCAACATAGAAAGCGGCATTCTGGTGCGGATTTTCACCGTAGCGCATTTCCTGGGTTTTCACGACTTGCGTATTAAAAGTTCTGGGGAAGCTGGATTCGGTGTCTATTTTGTTACCCAGATAGTTGGCTATGGCGCCGTCATAAGCTGCGCTGTGCTCGAAAGTTTTTACCGCTAAGTCAAAACGCGTGTCTTGATCGAGGCAGGCATCATTGTTCTCAAGCTGTGAAATAACTTCATCGTAGTCCGAAGGACTAACAAGCACCGCTACGAAACGATTATTTTTCGCTGCTGCTCTGAGCATAGCGGGGCCGCCAATGTCGATGTTCTCAATGGCTGTGGCTAGATCGCAATCAGGGTTAGCTACCGTCGCTTCGAAGGGATAGAGATTAACCACCACTAGATCGATAGGAGGAATATCATGCTCAGTCATGACTGCTTGATCTTGGTCGCGCCTGGCCAGAATGCCGCCGTGCACTTTCGGATGCAAGGTTTTTACTCTTCCATCCATCATCTCTGGAAATCCGGTATATTCTGATACCTCCAAGGCGGGAATGTTCTCTTCGCGAAGCAGCTCGCAGGTGCCGCCAGTGGAGAGGATTTCGATATTGAGTTTTTGTAATGCTCTTGCGAACGGAACAATACCAGTCTTGTCGGAAACACTTATCAAGGCACGACGAATGGCAGCAGAATTTTCTGTTGTCATAGGGCTATCTTTACTTAACAGGGCGTAGTTGGTGTTGATGCGAAACCAGCGGCTTAAGTTCTAATCACGATTTTTGGACTATTATGCCAATATGCCAATATGCCAATATGCCAAATAGAATTAAATCGACTGATCGACGGAATTTACAGTAAACCGTATTGTCTTAATTTGCTGCGTAGCGTACCACGGTTCAAACCAAGCATGATAGATGCCTTGCTCTGATTGTTGCCACAATAGTGCATGACAGACTCTAACAGCGGGATCTCGACTTCGGCTATTACCATCTGGTGCAGGTCAGTAACAGGCTCGTCTTCGATGTGTTGAAAATAACGATCTAGTGACCTTCCTACTTCAGATCGCAGCGTGCTTGCCTGATGTACTAGTTGGTTTGTTTCCTGGGTAAGCAATGGCTCTAGATAACTATTGGTATTATTGAACTTATTCACGCGGCCTCGGCTCCCTGATTTTCACCTGAGTCTCGATCTAAAAAAGCGAAGTACTCGTGAATATGATCGAGCTGTTCGGCTGGCGTGTCAACGTTGTTGAAGTGTTTCATAAATTCGAGTGACTCAAATAATTCTTTTACATACGCCGCAACATGCTTACGTGCATACCATACTCCTTTCACGTCGCCATAGAAACCATGAAGTTTCATTGCATGTGAAATGATTATACCAAGACGTGTTTGCAGACTAATTTCTGGAGCCAGGCAACCGTTTGCAAGATAGTATTGCATTTCCCGAAATATCCAGGGCCTTCCTTGTGCAGAGCGACCAATCATTAATCCGTCTGCATTTGTTTGACGTAAAACCGCTGCCGCTTTCTTGGGTGAATCGATATCACCATTGGCAATAATCGGGATAGAAACAGCCTGTTTTATAGCAGCAATGGTGTCGTACTCCGCTTTTCCTTTGAAACGGCACTCGCGGGTTCGACCATGCACTGTTAGTAATTGAATGCCACTATCCTCAGCAATTTTCGCAATTTCCACACCATTTCTCGATTCTGGACACCAGCCAGTGCGTATCTTCAGCGTCACAGGTATATCAACGCGAGAAACTACTTTTTTTAGAATTCGGCCCACTAAATCGCTATTTTTTAATAGTGCAGAACCGGCCGCCTTCTGCAACACTTTTTTTGCCGGACAGCCCATGTTTATATCGATGGCGCTTGCACCCAGTTGTTTGCTAAGGGAGGCGGCTTGCGCCATAAGTTCAGGGTCGGCACCTGCAATTTGGATCACGCAGGGTCCGTTACCGTTTGGTTTAACCTGCTTTAAGCGATTGCGTTCGTTATGCCATAACTCAGCGTTGCTGGTAAGCATCTCGGCTATGGTTAGCCCTGCTCCCTGTGCTGCACAAATTTCTCTGAATGGTGTATCGCTAACACCGACCATGGGTGCCAGAAATAGAGAGTTTTTCAGTTGGTAAGGGCCAATGTTAATCATTTTGATTGTCGAGAGCCTGTCAGGCTTAACCGTTCGTAGCGAGGGGGAAGTAGAAATTAGTCAGTTTTTTCAGTCCTGGGGCGAATAGTGGTTCTCTAAGGAAATTGGCCGCAAGAACTAGTTGATTAATGCCTTTCCGCAGTAGAGCAGGGTCAAGTCCAACCGGCTCCTGGCAGGGTAGGCATTTGCTCAAGTGGCTATGATAGCGAGGACGCTTTTTTAGTTAAAGCAATTTGTCATTTTTCTTATACATAGTGGCTACTTCGAGAACCTGGACTATTGGAATAATGACTAGGGCAGTCTGAATGCTAAAGTGTAATTTACTGCTTCAGATCCTGGATCCATTATAGCCAGATTGATCTGAACCGGCGTCATGGGGGGCATCAATCGAAATGAATGTAAATCAGAGTCAAGGTACTCTGACACAGCGAATTCTCGCAATGCAATGACGGTGTTGTCAGCACTGTTGAAGCTAAGTATTAACACAGGAAATGCCTGGGGGAAGGCGGAGACATTACGAATTACAGTATTTAACATTAAGGCATTGTCTATTTCAGGATGCGTTTGCACGGTGAGTTTGTCACTGCGGATCGCATTTATGTTAGCGTATTCTGGAAGATTGCAATGTAGATATGCGCAGGCAAATTCATACAACGGACGAAGCCGCACGACCTGACTGTATTGCGCCATGTGTTGCCACAAATACTGGGCGCTCAATGTGGCACCCAGCAATATGATCGTTAAAAACAGGCTGGTGTTTCGCGGCCAACGGCTTTCTCTTTTTGCGAGTAGCTCAACCGGAATGGACATCTTGCCAAGGGCTGCCCGGTTTTCTTGAGGAACGGCGTCTAGCGCTTCTTCGTCTTGCAATTCAGTTTTCAATGCTCTGGCGCGTATGGCCTCTGTGGACTCTTCCTCGGCACTGGTGTCAACACCGTGGTCTATTTCACTGAGCACATCATCTTGCTCTTCTTCAGGCTTAGGTTCCAAATTTTCAGTTTCAGTCAATGCGTCTCGGGTGAGAAAGCGAGATGGGTCGGAGAATTTCTGTGGGTCATTGCCTACAAAGACAGACTCCGATTCATTATGATTGGCTCCCACATCCATACCCCTGAGCAGCTTGTCAGTGGCCTCGAATACGTTTAGACAGGCGCCGCAACGAACTCTACTGGCAGCAGCAGCCAACACCCTGGAATTGGTGTTGAAGATGGATTTGCACGCAGGACACTGGGTAACATTGAATGACATTTGTTGGTACTTAGAACAGCGAATAGTTAGCAAATATCGTTAGAACAGCTTTAGCGATGGATTGTAGGTGAATCCTATTGTCTTGCCTACGGCGAGCCTGCTTCACGGCGAGCCTGCTTCAAATGGTTCGGGTACCGGCTAATCGTACCCATTCCTCTTCTACTACGGCATCGTCCATAAAAAACCAAGCGCTGTAGTGTTCTAGCAGCGACGAAGCTTGTTCTTCCAGGATTCCAGATAGCACAATCTGGCCTTGGGGTTTGACGAGTTGCGCGAACTTTTCGGCTAGTTGCTGCAACGGCTTGGCTAGTATGTTGGCGACGAGAATGTCCGCTTGCTGCTGTGCAAGCCCTCCTGGTAACTGTTCGGGCAGGTAGCATTTAATTAGTCCTTCCCGAATCTGGTTTCGCTTTGCATTTTCAATTGTGGCGATGATTGCCTGTGGGTCGTTATCGACAGCTAGTACTTTGGAGGCGCCAAGCAGGGCGGCTGCGATGGCTAAAATACCGGAGCCACAGCCATAATCTATGACGATACTGTCTTTGTGTACCTGCTGTTCTAACCATTGCAGGCAGAGACCGGTAGTGGCGTGGCTGCCACTGCCGAAAGCCAAGCCGGGGTCTAGCATAATATTGATAGCATCTGGATCTGGCGGGGCTTGCCAGCCAGGACATACCCATAGTCGCTTGCCGAATTGCATGGCCTCAAAATCCGCCATCCGGGCTTTTTCCCAGGCTTGATCTTCAAGAACTTCTGGTATGAGATCGTCTTTGTTTTCGACCGCAGGATATTGTTTAAGCAAAAATAGCAAGGCATCAAGATTAACATCCAGATCAAACAAACAAACAATATCAATATGATTCCATAAAGGTGTGCTATCTGGCTCTTCCTGAAAGACCGGTTGATCTTCCGCGTCCAGATAACTTATAGAAAGGCCGCCATGATGCAGCAAAAGTTGCTCCAAGGATCCAAGTTGATCAGATCGCACTCGAACCCTAAGCTGTTGCCATGACATAATGAGAAAACTTGAGAAGTTTTTTAGGAAGCCAATTTTTTTTCCAAATAATGGATATTAACGCAGCCTTCCTGAAATCCGGCATCTCGAACAAGGTCTCGCTGCAAGGGGATATTACTGTGAATCCCGTCAATCAACATTTCGTCAAGAGCAATCTGCATACGCATCAGGGCCTTTTCCCGAGTATCCCCATGACAGACTAGTTTGGCGATAAGCGAATCGTAGTAAGGGGGTACACTGTAGCCGCTATAAAGATGGGAATCGACTCGAACACCATTGCCCCCCGGCGCATGGAAAAGTGTTACCCTGCCGGGACTGGGCATGAAGGTGGCAGGGTCTTCGGCATTGATACGAGACTCAAAGGCATGACCTCGAATCTGTATATCACTCTGAGATTTTGAGAGTTGTTCACCGCAGGCAATGCGTAGTTGTTCCTTAACAATGTCCACGCCGGTTACCATCTCGGTAACCGGGTGTTCAACCTGCACTCTGGTATTCATTTCGATAAAATAAAATGCTTCATCTTGGTACAGAAACTCCAGTGTGCCAGCGCCACGGTATTTCAAGTTTTTACAGGCCTGGATACAGGTTTCTGCGACTTCACTTCGAACCTGATCGGGAATACCTGGAGCAGGAGCTTCTTCGAGAACTTTTTGATGACGCCGCTGTAGAGAACAATCACGGTCGCCCAGGTGAATGGCATTGCCTTGACCATCACCAATAATCTGAATCTCGACATGACGAGGGTATTCCAAAAATTTTTCCAGATAAACCACGCCGCTGCCGAAAAAAGACCTGGCTTCCGATTGAGTAACAAATACCGTCTTAAGCAAAGCTGCTTCGTTATGAACAACCCGCATACCGCGTCCGCCACCACCGGCTGCAGCCTTGATGATTACCGGATAACCAATCTCCCTGGCTAGTGTCAGGCTGCGATCTGTGTTGTCATCCAGCGGACCATTGGAGCCGGGAACCGTAGGTACTCCAGCTTCACGCATGACTTCAATAGCCGATACTTTGTCTCCCATCAAGCGAATGGTTTCTGCTGTAGGGCCAATGAAGACAAAGCCGCTGTTTTCAACTTGCTCGGCGAAGTCGGCATTTTCTGAAAGAAAGCCGTAGCCAGGATGCACAGCATCGGCGTCGGTTACCTCCATCGCCGAGATAATCGCCGGCGTATTCAAATAGCTTTCGGTGGGATTAGGTGGCCCTATGCAAACCGACTCATCTGCAAGACGAACATGCATCAGGTCTCGGTCTGCAGTGGAGTGCACAGCTACTGTTTTGATTCCCAGTTCTTTACAAGATCGCAGCACCCGTAATGCTATTTCGCCGCGATTAGCTATTAGGACTTTTTCAAGCATGTAGCGTTTTCCTGAGTTAAATTTGGCTGTGGGCTAAACGATGGTGATCAGAGGCTGATCGAATTCGACTGGTTCGCCGTCTTCAACCAGAATGGCTTCTACCACGCCTGCATGATCCGCTTCTATTTGATTCATCATCTTCATGGCTTCGACAATGCACACCACATCACCAACTTTGACATGTGTGCCAACTTCAACGAAGGCGGCCGAAGAGGGAGAGGGGGAGCGATAGAAAGTGCCCACCATGGGTGATGTGACAGTATTAGCCTTTGCAGCAGCCTGTACTTCAACTTCAGCGACAGGGGCCGCCGCATTCGGGGCTGGGGCTGCTATCGGAGTGGGAGCTTGATAACTAATCGGAGTGGGAGCTAACGTGGAACCACGACTAATCCGAACCGACTCCTCGCCTTCCTTAATCTCGATTTCGGTTATGTCCGAGGTTTCCAGCAGTTCTATCAGTTTTTTTACTTTTCTAATGTCCATAAGGGTTTCCCGCGATTAGTTTGCTAATTTTCTGCAAGCAGACTGCAGAGCCAGTTCATAACCCTGAGCCCCTAAGCCAATAATACAACCGACTGCGATGTCGGAAAAATAAGAATGATGCCGGAAAGTTTCCCGACTGAACAAATTTGAAAGATGTACTTCGATGAAAGGAATTTCCACTGCCAGAATTGCGTCTCTCAATGAAATACTTGTGTGAGTGAAGCCACCAAAGTTGACAATCATGAAAGCGGTGCTGTCTTTACGTGTCTGGTGCAAGCGGTCGACTAATTCGGTTTCTGAATTGCTCTGCAAGCTATCAAATTGGTGACCAGCGTCCGCGCATTGCATGGCAAGACGTCGATTGATATCGTCAAGCGTATCTGAGCCGTATAATTGCGGCTCACGGCTACCAAGAAGATTTAGGTTGGGCCCGTGAAGAGCCAATATAGATGCCATGTCTGTGTCCCCAATGTAACAAGGAAGCTGAACCCACTGGATTTCTGCCTCGTTGCCTGACCAGTCATTTTCGCGGCATTTTCTCAGAAATTACCGCATAATTCATGTGTTTTTTGCGAAAATATTTGAAGTTCGACAGCTCCTAGGGATTCAGTAAAAACTCGAACCGCTGGGGTGGATAGCAGAAGCCCCAATCGGCGCAGCCCTGATAGCTGATCAGTAGAATGGCGTCAGGCCCTGGAACCGTGCCAAGACGAACATCTACGTCTATTTGCCCATAGTAGGCCTCTATGTCACCAAAAAACTGATCGGTTTTCTTTAGGCCATCGGGTAGAGCGTAGTACACTTCCAGTTCTTCTGAAGCGCCGGTTTGAGCCATGCTGAAATCGAAAGCATGGCGGTAGAGATAGTGTCCTTCTGCCAAATTCCAGACGATCTTGAACTGACCGGGGCTCACTGCGCTAACATAAAAAGGAAAGGCTTTTTCAAGAGACAGAGGCTGCGGCTGATTGGAAAGGCTGGAGAGTGGTCGACTATTCAGCTGCGCGTAGCTAAGGCTCGCAGATAAGACTGCGGCAGCAAGCACAATGCGTGACAGAGCAGGGGAGATGGCTATCATCTTCATACTAGTTGGACCTGTAGAGTCGAGAATTAGTTTCCAAATTTCAGGAGCCTGTCGGACTTAACCGTTGCCAGCGAGGGCTTGCAGTCGTGAGGCGAATAGTCGTTCTCTAATAAAGTTGGCCGTGAAAAATGACTGATTAATGCTTTTCCGCAGTGCAACAGTGTTAAGTCCGACAGGCTCCTGCTATTGCTGATAGCGATCAAAAACCAGGCAGGCATTAGTACCGCCAAAACCAAAGCTATTCGACATGACTCGATTCAAAGTGACGCCCTCTTTTCGTTCCAAAGCAATTGGCAAACCTTTCGCTTCTTCGTCCAGGGTTTCAATATTGGCCGAGGCTGCAACGAAGTTATTCTCCATCATTAACAAGCTGTATATGGCTTCCTGAGCTCCAGCGGCGCCTAATGAATGGCCGGTTAATGACTTGGTGGAGTTAATTATAGGCACTTTGTCCGTAAACACATGCTGAATAGCTCGCAATTCCACAACGTCGCCGGCTGGCGTGCTGGTTCCATGGGTGTTGATATAGTCAACAGGTCCTTGCAGGTCGGCAGTTGCCAGCCGCATAGCCCTGGCTCCACCTTCTCCTGCAGGTGCCACCATATCATAACCGTCGGAGGTTGCTGCATAGCCGCTCAGCTCCGCATAGATTTTCGCGCCTCTGGTCAGAGCATGATCAAGTGACTCCATCAGTAACACGGCACCGCCGCCTGCAATGACGAAACCGTCGCGGTCCGCATCAAAGGCTCTAGAAGCTTTGTCAGGAGTATCGTTATATTTGGTAGATAGCGCACCCATGGCATCGAACATATGGGTCATCGTCCAGTGTTCTGCTTCACCCCCGCCAGCGAAGACGATGTCTTGTTTACCGAGCTGAATTAATTCGGCTGCATGGCCGATACAATGTGCGCTGGTAGCACAGGCCGATGAGATTGTGTAGTTAACACCTTTGATTTTGAATGGTGTGGCGAGGCAGGCCGAGGTTGTGCTGCTCATGGTGCGTGTAACTCGATAAGGCCCGACTCGGCGCAGTCCTTTCTCCCGCATTATGTCGAAAGACTGCAACTGATCTTCAGCAGAACCACCACCGGAACCCATCACCAAGCCTGAGCGGAAATTGGAAACTTCGTCTTCCTTGAGGTTGGCGTCACTAATAGCTTGTTGCATTGCCAAATAGGAATAGGCAGACGCATCCCCCATGAATCGGAGCGCTTTACGGTCTATCAGCTCAGTCGTATCAATTTGAATGGACCCGCTGACCTGGCTGCGCATACCGATTTCTTCATAGGCAGGATTGTGTCGAATTCCGCTGCGACCGTTCCTGAGCGAATTCAACACCGTCTCTTTGTCATTGCCTAAACAGGAAATTATTCCAATACCAGTAACAACAACGCGCTTCATACTATGTCCTCAATCAAAAACCTTCCCCAATCAAAACCAATCACCAGTGCTTGCAGCGCTAGAATGCATTTTCCGGTGTGAACAAGCCGACCTTCAAGGCCTTGGTAGTGTAGATGGTCTTGCTATCCGCTGTAACCTGACCGTCCGCTATGCCCACGATTAAACTTCTATTGATCAGGCGACTAATGGACAGCTCATACACGACGCTCTTCGAGTCTGGCAAGATTTCTCCGGTAAACTTTACTTCTCCAGCGCCCAGTGCACGACCCTTGCCCGGGTGCCCACTCCAACCCAGGAAAAAACCCAACAACTGCCAGAGTGCATCTAAACCAAGACATCCAGGCATAACCGGGTCTCCGGGGAAATGGCAATCAAAGAACCAGAGGTCTGGCTTAACATCCAGTTCTGCGATAATTTGCCCGCGCCCATATTCGCCACCATCATTATTGATCTCCACTATTCGGTCCAGCATGAGCATATTGCCGACAGGGAGTTTCGCATTGCCAGGTCCAAATAGCCGTCCATAACCACAATCTACCAGTTCTTCTAAACTATAGGCGCTCTGGGGGACAAAGTTAGTATTTTCGTTATTCATTGATTCATCAAACCCCTGCCTGAGAGCATTCTACAAAGCATGCGATGTTATCGTGCCGTGGCCAAATAATCGAATATAAATTGAATTGAACACAGTCCATAAGCAGTGGTTTTGCCATGTTTATTAAATTCATAGATAGTTTGCTACTATTGTCTCCCGATTTTTGCAACTGCCCATGGCGACAGACTTATGTTAATTCCCGTTATACTGGCTGGTGGAGTGGGTTCGCGGTTGTGGCCTGTATCGCGGGCAATGTTTCCTAAGCAGTTCATTGATTTTCCAGATATGCAGGATTCCCTGTTTCAGAGTACCTTGAATCGGTTGGAAGGTTTGAATGATTTGGGAGCCCCGATTGTTGTTTGCAATGCGGAACACCGTTTTCTTGTGGCAGAGCAACTTAGACAACTGCATAAGGATCACAGCGATATATTGTTGGAGCCAGTAGCAAGAAACACTGCACCGGCTGTTGCCTTGGCCGCGTTGCTGGCGCAACAAGACAATACAAATCCCTTATTGCTGGTTCTTCCAGCTGACCATGTGGTTCAAAATACCAGTGCCCTTCAACAAGCGATATCAGAAGCGAGGCAGCTTGCCAGGCATCAAAAGCTTGTGGCTTTTGGAGTAGTGCCAAGTGCCCCAGAAACAGGATACGGGTATATTGAAAAAGGTGAAGAGATAAAAGAACCTCTTGGATATACAGTTAGCAGGTTTGTAGAAAAACCTGATACAGAGACTGCACAAACTTATTTGGACAGCGCAAACTATTTTTGGAATAGTGGAATGTTTGTATTCTCAGCCTCATGTTATTTGCAAGAACTGAGGCGACATGCACCAGACATATTCGAAAGTTGTCACTTGGCGTATCGAGAATTGGAACGGAACGGAAATTTTCAGTTGATACCAGAAGCAATATTTTCCAGTTGCCGTAGCGATTCGATCGACTACGCCGTGATGGAGAAAACAGAATCTGCTGCGGTAGTCCCCCTGAATGCTGGATGGAATGACTTGGGTGCATGGAGCACAATGTGGGACGTGCAGGAAAAGAGTAACCAGGGAAATGTAGTGACAGGAGATGTAATTATTGAGGAAGTGCTGGATAGTTACATTCAATCTCAATCACGTTTGGTCGCGGTAGCGGGTGTGAAAGATGTGGTAGTTGTAGAGACAGCGGATGCGGTCTTAGTGGCAGACAGGTCAAAGGTTCAATCGATTAGGCAACTGGTTGAACAGTTGCGGCAGCAAGAGAGAGAAGAAAGCATTCACCACCGATTGGTCTATCGCCCCTGGGGCTCTTATGAGTCTCTTTGTTGTCGCCCCGGTTATCAGGTGAAACATATCATTGTAAATGCAGGGGCATCATTGTCCTTGCAGTTGCACCATAAGCGATCAGAACACTGGACGGTAGTTAAGGGTGTGGCGCTGGTGACCTGCGATGAAAAGGAATTTGAACTGGGAGAAAATGGGTCTGCTTTTATTCCTCTGGGAAGCAAGCATAGACTGGCCAACAACGGTAATGAACCTATCGAAATTATCGAAGTTCAAATTGGGGAGTATTTGGGCGAGGATGACATTGTTCGTTTTGAGGATCACTATGGCAGGGTCTGAGTGGTGAACAAAATCGGGCATACCCACATTCACAGCTCACTTAATTCGCTTGCGCTGCAAACCCACCTACAGAAATCGTGAGAAAAGACCAGGAAACGATTTTCTCAGCGATTAGTTTGACCACGAAAAACGGGCATACAAAATGACTCTGGAAATTACCTGCTTCAAAGCCAATGATGTTCGAGGTCGAATTCCTGATCAATTGAACAGCGATGTAGCGTATCGCATTGGGCGAGCCTATGCAGAGTTCCTCCAGCCCAGGGTAGTGGTGGTTGGTTACGATATTCGGCTGACAAGTGAAGAGCTTTGTGCGGCCTTGTCCAGGGGGCTGATGGAATCGGGTGCTGATGTGATCAATATCGGTCGCTGCGGAACTGAAGAGGTGTATTTTGCTACCAGTCACTTAAAGGCTGACGGGGGTATTGTTGTAACCGCCAGCCATAATCCCGCAGATTACAATGGCATGAAATTCGTGCGGGAATCGTCAAAGCCCATTAGTGGTGATACAGGGTTGAATGAAATCAGGCGTTTGGCTGAACAGAATGCGTTTCCCCATTGCGGGAATCCCGGTGCGATCAGTTTTGAAGATGCCCAGCCTGCTTATATCGCACATCTCCTCGGTTACGTCGATGTCAATACCTTGCGTCCTCTAAAGATTGTCTGCAATGCGGGCAACGGTGGAGCGGGATCTGCGATTGATGGCATAGAGCAGTTTCTACCCTTTCAGTTTTCCAAATTGCATCATGAAGCAGATGGCAACTTTCCTAATGGCGTTCCTAACCCATTGCTCGAAGAAAACCGAGGCCCAACAGCCGATGCCGTGCGGACACAGGGAGCCGATCTGGGCATAGCCTGGGATGGTGATTTTGATCGTTGTTTTTTCTTTGATGAAAATGGTCGCTTTATTGAGGGCTATTACATTGTGGGGCTTCTGGCTCAGAGCTTTTTAGAAGTTGAGCCAGGTGGCAAGATTGTGCATGACCCTCGTTTGACATGGAATACAATTGCAATAGCGAAAGAATTCTCTGGTGAGGCGATTCAGTGTAAGACAGGGCATGGGTTTATCAAAGAAAGAATGCGCGAAGAAGACGCGATCTATGGGGGTGAAATGAGTGCCCATCATTATTTTAGAGACTTTTTCTACTGCGATAGCGGCATGATTCCATGGTTGTTGGTAACCAGCCTCATGTCCAAATCAGGTAAAAAGCTGTCCGAGCTGGTCAATGAAAGAATGCTGGCGTTTCCTGCAAGTGGAGAGATCAACAGACGTATTGAAGATCCAGAGGCTTTGCTGCAAAAAATTGAACATGCTTACGCGGTTGCTGCCCTTGATGTGGACCATACGGATGGTTTGAGTATTAATTTTTCGGACTGGCGCTTTAATGTTCGATCCTCCAACACCGAGCCATTGGTTCGGCTCAATGTGGAATCACTTGGTGACGAAGCGCTAATGCGGGAAAAAACGACTGAATTACTTGGGTTCATGGAGCGCTAACAAGCGGCAAAAACCCTCGTCGAAAGTAGCCATAGCTCCATCCACTCGCAGGGCATTAAAATCGAATCTGGAAGATTTGCCAGCGTCTTGAGCAACAGAGTTACCCGACAATAAAGTTAAAGCGGCTACGGCTAATGTTTTGCAGGTATTCATAATTTCCCCCGAATTCATTCTACTAATAATTGGAATTAATCCATCTAGTCTCCCAGGACTGAAGTTGGTTTATAGAGTTAAAATTTATTGACGATTTCATGAATGAGGTGCAACTTTTTTGGGTAACATGGCCCATAGCAAAGTTATGTCCAGTCTCATGTAAAATTGTGAGCTGAAGCATGTTGCCGACAAGCCTTACATAAGCCAAATTGCTCCACCATCGCCAAGTGTAAGGACTAACATGGCACGACTGCGCGATGACGCTCTCTGAAGTCACTATGAGTATAGAAGCAGTAGCAAGTGTTCTTAGCTTCAGATCTTGCATAACTCTCTTTTTTTAAATTTCGAGACAGGTTGATTTCTCGCAGCCACTAACTAAGAAGTCCGAGCATCCTTTAGATGCTCCCACTTCTGTAACAGCATATACATGCAAGCGCAATATCTGTCTACTCTTCACGCGATGTGGCTCCACGCGATGCAGCAATTGCTCAACCAGCCAAGCCAGTAGCGCTGGCGCTGTGTGATCGGCTTGATGGGCATGCTGTGCTCCTGGTTGCAACTCACTGATTTTGTTGTATCAGTGTTTTTCCGGAGGAACCCAGCGCATGCGCATACTGTGTTCGTCTTCGCGCAGTTTTTCGAACCCGGAAGCCAGATGAAACTCAACTGCGGGGTTGGTTTTTAGCACACTGAGCTCTACGGGTTTATTTTGTTCGCTACAGCCCTGTTTGATTTTATTCATCATTTTAGTCCCGTGTCCCTGACGCTGCCGACTTGGCTCGACAAGAATCATATCCAGGAAAAAATAACTCGTTTTATCACTAAGATAGTAGCTGGCTATCGTTTTGTCATTGGCTTCGAGAATATAAAAATATTTTGCGGGTAAAGAAGTGGTAAAACCTTCGCGCTGTAGCAACTCGTCCCAGCCCCAGGCTTTATCTATATAGTTTTGCATGGTGGCTCTAAATAGTTTGAACAGCCAGTCTTCGTCACTACTTGTACCGTTGCGCAAATTCAACGCCGCGTTCACTTCCTCCACTCTCGAATCGACCGCATCAGGCCTTTTGTGGACCCGTCCAGCTCCAGCTCAGATGCGGGGGTCGTCATTGCTGTAAATATTTCTTCGGAGAGCTTCTTTCCCAGTTCCACTCCCCATTGGTCGAAGGCATTTATATTCCACAGCACACCAAGGGTATAAGTCTTGTGCTCATACAATGCGAGTAACATGCCCAGGTTGTAGGGGTTCAGTTTTTCCAGCAGAAGTGTGTTGCTGGGCTTATTTCCCGCAATACTTTTGTGCATAGAACCTTCGTCGACCTCTCCCTCCATTAACGCCAGGCTTTGACTCAAACAATTTGCCAATAGATAGAGATGGGATTCTGAGTCGATATTGACGCTATTATTTGCTACCGCAATAAACTCTACAGGCACGAACTCCTTGCCTTGGTGCAATAACTGGAAATAAGAGTGCTGACCGCCAGTGCCCGCTGTACCCCATAGAATTTCTCCCGTGTTGTAGTTCACTGGTTGGCCTTGAATGTTGACACTCTTACCCAGGCTTTCCATATAAAGTTGTTGCAAGAACGAAGGCAGTAGGCTCAATCGTTGACTATAAGGCACAATTGCACTGCTGTGGGCATTGAAAAATTCGCGATACCAGAAACTAAGCAACGCCGAAGTAACCGGCATGTTTTCTGACAATTCCGCCGTGCGAAAATGTTCATCCATAGAATGGGCGCCAGCAAGAAGTTGTCGAAACCCAGCCATGCCGGAGTGTAGAGCAATCGGTAAGCCAATCGCTGACCATAGAGAGAAACGCCCACCAACCCAGTCCCACAGGGGGAACAGATTTTTTTCGACAATACCAAATTCGGCGGCTGACACCAAATTTGCTGTTATGGCAATAAAGTGCCTTGCGATGGCCGTGCCTGATTGCGTTGCTTGACGAAGCCATTGGCGTGCCGATTCGGCATTCTTCAGAGTCTCAAGAGTTGAAAATGACTTTGAAGCAACAATGAACAAAGTCGTTTCTGGCTTGAGATATTTCAATGTGTTTTGTAGATGAGAAGGATCCATGTTGGAAACGAAATGGACGCGGATATCGCTATCGACGATGTCCTCCAGGGCATCGCAGACCATAGCAGGGCCCAGGTCTGAACCACCTATGCCGATGTTGACGACATCGGTGATGGGCTCATCGCTGAAGCCTTTCCAATGACCGCTGTGAATGTCAGTGACCAATTCTTCCATCCTGGTTAGGGTCTCGCCTACTTCAGGGTGTGTATTTGATGATGCCGGGTCGCGCAGCGCGATATGTAGTGCTGCTCTTTGTTCTGTAGTATTAATTTTCTCGCCACCAAACATAGCGGCAATAGCCATCGGAACTTTCATTTCTATTGCAAGGTCAGTCAATAAAGGCAGAGTATCTTTATTCAGATAATTCTTGGAATAATCAAGCAACAGACTTTCGTGACGAAGGGAGTTACTCTCGAAACGATTATCGTGAGTATTGAAAAATTCGCCTAGACGAAAACCTCTTTTCTTAAAAGGCTCACTGTGTTGCTGTAACGCCTTCCAGGCAGTTGTGTCACCGGGCCCTACCATAAAGAATTTACTCGTGCAGTGCCTGATAGTTTTCGGGGGGATTGGATTTTGGTTTTTTTAATAAAGCCATGAGCCCGTCTTTCCTGGCGATAGTGTAGATATCTACAAATGGCTGATAGTGTTGCACGATAATGTTGTTGCTATAGTCCTGTTCACCAAATTTATCGGGAACTCTGTCTTTAGGGTAATAGGCAGTGCCAAACATATAGTCCATAAAATTGAACTCGCCAGAAAAATTCTTATCGATTGCTTCGGGGTGATTGGAATGATGCCAGCGATGGAATTTGGGATTACTTAAGATATAGCCCAACCAATGGGCATCCTTAATATTGCCGTGACCATAGCGGCCCCAAAAGTCTCGAAATGAAATATACAAGAACACCAGGGCCGGGTCTGGTTGAAAGTAAGTTACCAACATTAAATAAGGGGCAGCAAACAGCGCTTTGTCGATCACATGAAAACGGCTGGTAGAAAATGAGTCCAGGGTTAGTGAACTATGATGCACGCGATGAAACTGCCACAACAGAGGAATCTTGTGCGAATAGTAGTGAGCCACATAAAAAGTGACATGGCCCATGAACAGCAGAGCGATAAAACTCCAGGCCCAATGGAGATTCGCCAGGGAACCCTGCATGTAAGCGCCCTGCCCGGCATGTTGCTGAGCGTAAGTCACTAGCCAGGCGACAAACGCCGCGTTGAGCATAATGTGTAAATGCACGCGATGATAAGTGTGGATGAGGTCGTTAATAATGCCGGGCCTTAAAAAGGCTTGCTGGTTCAGAGGCAATACCCGTTCAACAATGGGGATTATCCATATCCAGCCATAGAGCGAGAGCATTTGAAGCCATTCCTGTGTAACCGGTGCTAACATATTGTAAGTATGCTCCTTTCAGATTGAGTCATCGAAAAATTCAGCCGGATCTGGGAACAGGCTTTCTCTTCTCTCATATAAGACTGTTTTTGCAGCCTTTTCGGCATTTATCTGGCAATTTGGACGGACTTAACTTTAGCAAATATCGTGCTAAGTTAGTATGCTTCATTTCCTGTTTCCCAGGCCGATTTCCAGCAATATGAAGAGTACAAATTTTGGATACATTCCAGCTCTGGATCATCTGCGAGGCTTTGCGGCGGTGTTGGTGTTGTTTTTCCACAGCACACATCTTGTTTCTCACAAGCTGATTTACGCGACACCTTATGATCCGGCCAACTGGGCTAAGGCGGGAAACCCGTTTTCAGCGCTTATGATTGAAGGCCATACTGCGGTGTCCTTATTCTTCCTGCTGAGTGGCTTTGTATTCACCGTGGGTTCCCTGCATAAGAAACTTGACTACCTGGGTTTTTATCGCAACAGGCTGTTGAGAACTTATCCCCTGTTCCTGGTTTTCCTAATGTTGGGTATAACATTCAACCCCGGGAATTTTAGTTTTCCGGCTCTGGCGCAATCAGTGCTGTTTATGGCCAATAGCGACTCAGCCATAAATGGTGGAGCCTTCACTTTCGTTTTTTGGTCGATAGCCGTGGAGTGGCATTTCTATTTGTTGTTTCCGCTGCTTTTGCTCGCTGTGCAAAAATGGGGTTGGCCAGTGTTGTGTATTTTGATCCTGTGTTTTGTTTGTGTACGACTAATAGCCTATTTTCAGGATGCTGACATGCGCGAATTGAGCTATTGGTCGATAGTGGGTCGCATTGATCAATTTTTGTTGGGCATGTTGGCGGGCATTTATTACCGCAAAAAATTTGCGGCCAGTAGAGTGCTGGACTACTTGGCGATTGCAGGTTTTGGCTTAGTGCTGATGCTATTGTTTGGCTTTAATCAGCTTGGCGGGGGAGGTTCCAACAACTATCTCTGGATATTCTGGCCCACAGTGGAAGCTTCAGCCTGGGCCGTATTTCTTATTGGCTATCTTTCTATTGCCCGGCATTTCAAACACTCTCTGGGAAACCTGTTAGTGGCAATAGGAACAGTTAGCTACTCCATTTACATGGGACACTACCTGGTGCTGGATTATTTCCTGCGTAACGACTGGGATAGCCTTCTAAGCCTGGCTGGGCCTATCCCTACAGCGGTGCTCAACACGTTCCTGCTGATGTTGCCGCTAGTGCTGGCTCTGGCTAGCACCACCTATTTTTGCGTGGAACGACCTTTCTTGCTACGCAGGCGCACCTATGTGCGGTCACTGGATAATGATGGCGAGCAAGGGAAAAATATCGGTTAACTGCACTCGGTTAACTGCACGGTTAACTGCACTATTGAAGCAGCGGTGCTTTTTATGTAGTATGCGCGACCTGATTGCAGCAGTCGCAGTCAGGATGGCTCTGCTCAGACCGACGAGGGAGCGGGCTTTATAATTCAGATGGTGACAGATTCTATTCAGCGTCGTAGATCGACCTCTGGATATTTGATAAAGTTTGAAACATGCCGCTATAGCTCAGCCGTGGTAGAGCAGCTGATTTGTAATCAGCAGGTCCCGAGTTCGACTCTTGGTGGCGGCACCACTTACTACGACTAACTACTTTCTCAGTCTAGCGAAACATCCAGGCTGTAATCAGCACATCCATTCTCTCCAGAAAGATTCTACTCTCGCTGGCGACGAGCCAGGAATGAGAGTAAAACCGAACGGCTCCAAGGCTAGACTATTACCATAGATGAGAATAATTTCTATATAGCTCAAAATTTTCAATCATCAATGCATCGGAGTCGTCAGGACCGATCCAGCGACGTCCGATTGCGGCACGGTCGAGCAGCTCCTGAAGCTCAGGGTCAGCCAGGGCTTGCTGTATGGCCTGACGAATCACTTCAAATCGCTCCGGGTAGCGTTCCTTCACTGCCTTTGACATGGCAAAGCCGCGGATAGAACCAGGAAGGACGGCCACTCGGCTGCCTAGCGGTGCCAGCAAATCGTTTAGGGGAGGTGCCTGCCAATAGTCGTTGACTACGTTGTTATTTACAGCCAGTGGCCGCAGGTACTCACCGATGCTCTCACATCCTTTGGCGCTGATAACGATAAAATCTACCACACCGCCGGCAACAGCCGACCTGGCCAATCCCCCCCCGTTGTAAGTAACAAGATTAAGGTTTTCCAGTGGTATGCCATTGGCTTCCAATAATAGATTGACAGTCAGGTGACCCGCCGAACCTTTAACCACAGCTGCTTTTACTGTCTTGGGTTTGCTGCGTATGGCCTCTAGCAACTCTTCCAGATTTTGGTAAGGAGCATCCTTGTTCAGAGCAATCAAGTCTTCATCAAACCATTGAAAATTAACGTAGGCAAAATCTTCAATACTGTAGTTAGCGCTGCCATTTAGCACGGTATTAATCAAATAGGGAGAAAATCCCGAGGCGAAGACAGTGTAGCCGTCGTCAGGTCTTGACAGAAAGTAGTTCGCTCCCAGTAAAGTGCCTGCTCCCGGTCTATTAAGAACATTTACCGGTTGCCCAAGCGCATCGGCTATATAACCGGACATAAGACGAGTCATTCGGTCGGCACTTCCACCGACACCAAAGGCAACAACAATTGTCAGCGGTCGATCAGGAAACATTGCTTCCTGCGCGAGGCTGGTTTTGCTTACGCTGAGCAGCGTTAGCAACAGAAAAGTAATCAGACTTACCGGGTAAAACCTGCTGCCGCAGGTATAAGATTCTGCATGATTAACTGCTGGCGATGTCATCGCTTTTCCCTTTCGGTATGAAACCCTATGAGAGCTATCAGACGGTATATTGCGTGGACAAATTTGCCGTAGGGCAGGGTAATGAAAAGGGCAAGTACAAAGCCAAAATGAATCAAAAACAGCATACCCATGGCCCTGGTTTCCCGGAATACCATCAGTGCCAGCCCAGTTAAGCTGACCAAAAACAACAGGGCAAGAAAACCGTAATCCATGCCGTATTGTTTCTTGTTTAATGGTCTGGGATCACTCTTAAGCTTTAGCCAGGTCAAGCCGACTGGCCCAATCAGTAAACCTATCCCACCCAATGTTCCCAATATTACCGGCAGGCTAAAATAGGGAAAGGGAGATAGTTTATCTAAAAAATACTCGTATAGGGTGCCCACATTGGTCGCTGCGAAACAAAGCAGGAAACCCCACATGGTAAATTGATGGAAGTAACGGCGCTGATTGCTAAATTGTTCGGACTCCGTATTACAGCCCAGGCCGTGACCTCCCCCGAGATGTTTTAGCGTGGCGGCTGCTGCCAGGGCAGCAACAACCGCTTTGGCGTTGAGCACAGAGTCCGCTGTTATGCCACTGGCCACCCAGAAACGTCTGGCGCCAATACCTATTGCCAATAGTGAGTAGAGAAAAATCGAAGAGGAGAGGGTGACTATCAAGCCATGGCTAATGATTTCGTAGAAAGCACCGGCTTCAATGTGTTGGCTATACAGGACTTCCCTGTCAATAAGCAGTAAACCGGCCAGCATCGTGAGACTCAAGGCTACTGCTGTGATAATTGATACGATCAAGCCGTTGCGCTGAAACTGACCGGCCAACTTTGTGGGCCAGGCGTATGCCTCGTAACTGTCATTTCTCACCCGGCTCAGGGCCAGAGCTGCGTTAATTTCAAACGCATGTGGGGGTGAATATTGGCAAGCGTGATAACAGGCTGTGCAGTTGTGACAGAGGTTAGCGAGATAATCCAGGTCTTGGGTCAGCACTTGCTGCCTCAGTGAGAGCGCCTGGAATGCGGCACAAAAACCTTCGCAATAACGGCAGGCGTTGCAAACATTCAATACCCGTTGCGCTTCAGCATGGTTGGCGTTCTGATCTGTTGTGCTGATGATTAAGTTATCAAGCATGCTGCATTCTCCCCGGCTATTCTGCCAAACACACCGCCGATACTCATTCCCGTGCCTGCGCAATAACCGCGACCGAGGATGTTGCCGACCATAATTTCGCCGGCGGCAAATATATTGTCTGTGGTTTCTCCGCGCTCGGAAATTACTCTGGCGTTTTCATTAACCGCCACCCCCATATAAGTAAATGTGATGCCCGGGCGCAGTGGGTAGGCGAAATAAGGCGGGGTGTCCAAGGCTTGGGCCCAGTGAGACTTGGCTGGGCTTATTCCTTCGGTATAACAATCATCCAGCACGTTTTGATCAAATTTACCCGGATGTATAGAGCGATTGTATTGTTCCACTGTGTCAGAGAGCCCTTCCGGTTGCAGACCAATCAGCCTGGCAAGTCCAGCGAAAGTATCCGACTTGAGAGGTGGGAATACTGCGGGCATGAATCGATCAATACTCTTGGCATCAATCAGTACATAGGCAATTTGCGCCGGCTGGCCTGCCACTAGTCTGCCCCAAATTGCATAGCGTTTGGGCCAGAAATCCTCGCCTTCGTCGTAGAATCTCTTGCCCAAATTATTAACCACGATACCGAAACAGATACAATCCAGCCGTGTAACGATGCCGCCATCGAATTTAGGCGCACGCGCATCAATAGCCACGGCGTGACATTGATTCGGACTGCCCACTGTTTTCATCTTATTGTGCATCAGCTCTTTGAGCATGCGTCCCCTGGCAAAGGGTGTTCCCCGGATAATGAAATTTTCTGCCCCTTGTCCCCAGGCTTGTTTCATCCACTCGATATTGGCCTGAAATCCACCGCTGGTGACAATCAAGCTGCGAGCCCGAATGGTAAAGGTCAAGCCATCACTTAGCACTCTCGCCGACTTGAAAACTCCACCTTCGATAGTGAGCTGTTGCGCTTCTGTGTTATAGAAAATCTGTACACCTAATTTTTCTGCTGTCAGATAAAGGGCATTCACCAGTGCTTTGCCACCGCCCAGAAAGAAAGCGTTAGTCCGTGCAAGGTTCAAGGTGCCGCTGAGAGCTGATTGGAAGTGAACGCCGTGCTGTTCCAGCCAGGGGATTAATTCGGCGCTGAGGCGTATGGTTAAACGCGCCATATTTTCACTGGTGTCGCCTTCGGTGACACGCAAAATATCCTGCCAGTATTCCTCTTCGGGATAACTCTCAATCAAGGTGGCGGTGGGTTGCTCATGCATCGCCCTGAGGTTGCGTGTGTGACGCGAGTTTCCACCACGCATGGTTCGGTCTGCGTGCTCCACAAGGACGACTTGAGCGCCTGCCTCCCGCGCTGAGATCGCCGCACACAGGCCGGCGTTGCCTCCACCTATGATTAAAATGTCTGTCGAATTCGGAAGCGGCGACATTGCTATCCCAGGTTCCAAGGTTAATAGGTTCAACTAAGGCTAATTAAGAGTTTTGTACATTATATGGAGTTAATATACTAAATTACATTGTTATTTTTAGACACAATGTGTAAGAATTACTTACATGTTTAGAGACTTACCAAGCTTCAAATCCTTGATCGCGCTGGAAGCAGTGGTCAGGCTGGGCAGTGGCAAGGCGGCCGCGGAAGAACTCTGTGTTTCTCATTCGGCGATTAGCCAGGGCATCAAGCAATTGGAAAATGAGCTGGGCTCGCCGTTGTTTAACCGGCGAGGGCGACGACTACAAGCCTCGGAAGGCGCTCGCAGGCTGGCCAGTGTCATTGGCATTTCCCTCAACCAACTATTGCAGAGCTATCGATTCCTAAAATTGCAAGGCAGCCCGAATAGCTTGTCTTTAAAGATGGTGAGCACACTGGCGCTACGTTGGTTTATTCCAAAGCTGCCAGCACTGCAGGACGCGTTACCGAATATGCGAGTTAAGCTGGTTACAGAGCCATCGTCTTCGCCAGGCTATTTACCAGCCAACATAGATGCGGCAGTAGGCTTCGCCAAAAATTCGGATTTTGATGAACAGTATTTCTATCAACTAAGGCCCAGTGAGTTAGTATTAGTGACACTTCTCGAAGACAGTCTTGAATTTGATCAGTTGTTTAAACAGAAAACGATTATAAGAGTGACTGGCAATTTGAGATCATCAGACTGGGATGTTTGGTGTGACAAAAGCAGGGTTTCCCTACCTCAGGCCCACCAGTGTATTGAAATGAACAGCAGCGCGCAGGCTTTGGAGGCCGTTTCGGCTGGTGCAGGGGTGCTGGTTACACAAAAAATCTTCGTTGAAAATTTGCTAAATCTAAATCATTTCAAAATTCTCGGGGAGCCTGTGGTCAACAATAACGAAGGCTACTATTTCTACTGTCGACAGGAAAATAGTCAACTACCCGGGGTGAGAGCCTTGGCCTCCTGGATAAAATCCCAGGAGAATAAGGAAATTCCAACACAGTGATTCTCGTGCAGTGCTATTGTTTGCACACTTGTAGTTTAACTCTGGAAATTTAACAAACCGGGCAAGACTATCCATACTATTCTTACTATCTTGATTTCCATCGCTTCCTTGTTCACAGGTTGACACCATATTCCCTTTCCAACCAGTCTCGAACCCATTGCCGTTGCTCTTCAGGAATATCAGTTGCCAATTTGTACAATCGCTCTGCGGCGGCACCGCCTACCAATTCATAGCTACCCAATACTTCATCCTTCGATGCCAGGTACTGTACATCATTCAGCATAGCTGCCACCGCCAGCTTGTAGCCTTCGACTAATTCAGCCGGTGTGGCCCTGGGAATAACCAGTAGTTTTTGCGCTCCAAATCCGGCGGAGAAGAAGCCTAGCCAACTTTTCCAACCTAAGCCAGAGGGTGCCTCGCCATGTAACATCTCATACACTTCTGCTATGTTTGGCAGCTCTGGAAACGCTGGGTCGCGAATAAATTCGCCTTCGCTGTTCAAGGCGCCTAAAGTAAACAACGGTATAGCGTCGCCTGCATCTACCATAGGCTTTATCTTGCTCAAATAGCCAGCAGTAGTTTGAAAATCGATGCCTGCGTCACCCCTTTCAAAAGCTACTCGACCGGCATCCCGGCCACGCATGCCAAATATCGGTCTAACGTTAAGCCCCAAAAATTCGAATCCTAAAAGAAGTACGAGGTCCAAAGATGTCGCACCGAGGCTACCGTAAGATAGTTTTTGTTCCATAACATGCACTAACTCACCGGCATTGGAAACTCCAAACTCGGGAGAGAGATAGACAACACCACCAGTTGGATAGACCAGAAGTACTTGCCAATCCTCGTAGTCGTATCTCACGCGAGAATCCCCCAATAGAAATGGGAATTGGGTGGAAGCAGAAGTACCAAATAGACTTGTTCCGTCCAGGATCGGGTTAGCTGCATATCGGTTGGCGGCTTTAGTGGAGCCGCCGCCAGGCAGGTTTCTTACTGAAACTACCGAGTCGCTAGAAAGTTGAGCAGACAGGTGTGGCGCAATAAATCGAGCCCAGGCATCAGAACCTCCGCCTTCTCTAAAGGGAATAAGCATTTCAATGTTATGCGCCTGGCCGAATGCATTTTCTACGCCAGGGAGAAGTAGTAGCAAGCCAACACAAAAGGATTTGAACATTATAAACTTCCTCGATAGTTCCCTATTCCTTGTGGTGTATTGGTGGTCTATCGTAGCCGTGTTATTTTTATCCTGCGTCCCCTGTCTCCTATGCGCATCGAATGGCTGCCGAAGGCGCCGGGACTGATCTCCGCTGCAATTGGGTAGCGCTCGGGAATGGACAGGTAGCCATCTTCTATCTGACGCCATATCTCACCGTTTCCGAACGTGAATACCCAGCGCCCAAGGCGATCCCTGTTTGTCTCAATTAGACTTAACCGTACTTTGTCTGAGGCACTTTCATTCGGTTTTGGTACGGGTTCTGGGGCCGCATGATACTCACCATCCAATTCGTTTATCTGGTTGTCCTGGCCAGGCTTAAAATTTTGTGGCTGGGTATTTGCAGTAGCAACTATTGTATCGGGCTCAGCCTGCGTATCATCTTCGATGCTAAATTCAGCAGTCAATTGGTCAAAACAAACTAACCTTTGGCTCGCATTGGCGATAGTTGCGCATTCCAGCATGCGCAGTCGTGTAGCTGATTCAGCGGCAAAGATGGAACCGCTTGTTAAAAAAAAGACGGCCATCGTGCCAGCCGTCTTTTTTAGAATCACCATTGCATTTCTCCTGCTCGGCAAAGATGTCTTTGGCCGATTGGATTTTAGAACGAGTATTTCGCTCTTAGATAGACTATGCGGCCACGAGGGTCATGAGTCTGACCATCATAGACAATTCTATCGGTGAATACCTGTGGAGGGTCTTCATCGAAGATGTTATTCACACCAAAGCTAAGGTTGGTACTGCCGTTTCCAACAAGCCCATCCAAATTTATACCGTATTGGAAGTCGATTACAGTTTGACTATCAATTGAATTCGGTGCTGAACTTGTTGGAGTACGGTCTTCGTAGCCATCGATGTAACGTCCAGTAAGGCTTGCATTGTATCGATCATTGATCCAGGTCAGTGACAGGTTTGCCCGCAGGTCTGGCATTGAGCCGAAACCGATGAATCGATTGCGGTTATCCAGGCCATCAAATGTCGATGTGCCATCTTGATTTATGTCGAATGTTGTTACATAGGTACTAATCAGCGCAATATTAACGTCACCGCCCATCACGTCTTCAAAAGCGTAGTTGGCATTGATGTCGAAGCCGGTGGCCTGGACTTCTCCCACGTTGACAAAGTTTGAAGTGACACTATTAAGCTGACCCGACGGGTCGCGAATGACTCTGGGGTCTGGTGTGTAGATACCGGAACTGCATTCCTGATCCAAAATGTCCTGAAAATCATCGCCGGTTTGAATGAGATCTTCGTAGTCATAGTGCCAATAATCCACGGAACCGGTAAAGCTATTGTCGCGGTAAACCAGGCCGAGGTTGTAGTTGGTAGCGCTTTGCGGATCCAGGTCGCCGCCTGCCGTAATTTGCGATGCGTTAAAGCTGTCTGAGGTGGCGTTACAAGCGTCGCCAGGACTCACCGCAGTTGCACTATCGGCGAGTGCACCTGAACCTACCGCGCCAGCCGTGTTGCGGACAGATGGGGCTTGAAAAGAGGTTCCCCAGGATGCTCTAAGCATCCACTCATCTGTTAAATTCCACTGTGCGCCTATCTTTGGATCAGTTGTATCGCCACCTTCCTTGTCGCCATAGTCCTCGTAGCGAAGTGCCAACTGAATTTCCACCTCATCGCTGACAGGAATAATTGCCTCAGCAAATACAGCATAAGCATCCTGACTTGCGTTATCAATTGTAAACACCGGGTCGGCTCGGCCATCCAACCTGAATACTGACAAGCTGTCTGCAATATCGCTGTATGAAAAGTCCCTGTACTGCGCTCCTATAGCGACTGTTACGGTATTGCCGTTGGAAAGCTCAAACACGTCACCACTTACAATACCTTCCCATACCTGTTGTACAGCCTCTGACTGGAAAACACGGTTGGTAGCAAATAATGCAAGGTCAGCTTCAGAGTTGCCTGCCACGGTGAAGCCATCTTTTACTGATACAGCGCCAGGGTCTGCCCATGCAATGCCGAAAGGATTCCAGCCAGTAGTCGAGGTCAGGGCGTTGCCGAAGGCTTGGGGGTTATAACTACGTGGTTGTCGGTCGCTAAATTCGGTGCGCGCGTACATGTATGACGTGTTCAAACTCCAGTTTTCGCTGATTTCCGCGTTGGCACCAAGAACGACCCGCGTATTGTCATATTTTCGAACGATATCGTCTGCGAGGTCGCCATCAAATGTTGTCAATGGACGTCCCCTAAAAATGACATCCACAGCGGATGAAGGGTCTGCACTCACCGCAGCGGCGTCCCAAACTACGTCACCTGAGCCATTGTCGACAAAGTAGTTAAACGAATGACTCGCCGGCACGAAAAAGCCTCCAGCATCAGGTGGATTACGCAGCACTGCTCCGCCTATACCATCACGAATCTTGTTACTTGAATAGCTCACCTCGGAAAATAGCTGGATGGTATCTGAGACATCGTAGTTGAATGAGCTAAATGTCTGAAAACGCTGTTCTTCTGGAATTAATCGTCGCTGATCAATAAATGAGTAACGACAATTGTTAGCGGCTACGAAGGTATTAACTACGCCAACAGAGTTTGGGCTGCCACAATGTGCATCGGCGACAGTTCCACCGGAACGCGAATAAGAGCCATCGGGATTTTGTAGCGCAAGATTGTACCTGCCAGCACCAGTACCGGAATCCCACGAGGATGCCGTAGCAAGTTGGTTGCCTCCATTGTCGCGGTCTCTTAGCCAATCAAAATCTCCACGAAAATTACCATCCTGGGTGTAATAGGTCATAAACGTGGTAAAGTGACCTCGATCAAAACTGGAACCGAAGGCCAAATTAAGCTGATAGACTTCATTGCTGGCGTCTCGGGTTTCCACTCCAAATTCAACACCTTCAAATCTATCCCGGGTTATCAAATTGACCACACCACCCACGGCTTCAGAACCGTATGTCGCTGAGGCGCCATCTGTCAGCACCTCGACTCGCTCGATCATATTTACCGGGTACTGGTTAGCATCCGTGAAGAAGAATCCATCATTACTGGCAATCGGAGAGACCCCTGCACGACGACCATTGACCAATGTCAAGGTGCCGCTGACTCCCAAACCGCGTAAGCTGAATGACGAAACGCCTTGTCTGCTGTTTTGACTGGTTGACAGTTCAGAGCCCGCGTTTACTGACAGGGTTCTCATCAAATCCTGCACCTGACCAACACCGGCATCATTGATTTCCTGGAGTCCTATTGTCTGCACTGGCGAAGGGGTGTCGAAATCCCGTTCTCGCCGAATATTCGAACCAGTTACAACTATTTGTTCGATAGCCGGAGAATCTTGCGCGATGGCGGCGCCAGGCAAACCAATCACGCTTATTACGGCAGCACTGAGTAGTGGGTATTTTGATTTACGCATATTTATTTACCTTCCGAGGGTGTTTGCGCTGGATTGACTAAGGGTTACAGCCAGTATCTACAGCCATTAGCTGCGATCACTAACTACGGCTGGAAACCACAGACGAATTTTCATCGATTGTCGGAGTATAGTGCGCTAGAACTTTCAATAAGCTTTCAATCTGGCAGTGTGTTGAATTACCTATTCTGAGCTATATACTCAGGTTTATTTCAAGTTTGTTTCAGGCGTTCGCAGAGGCTCGGCATGCGTGTTTTAGTTATTGAAGATAATAAGGAAATAGCTGAAACCATTGCGTCTTCCCTTAACGACATGGATATTGCCAGTGATTTGTTTGAGGAGGGTCGACTCGGGCGTGAGGCACTGTTTTCGGCAGAATATGATCTGCTGATTTTAGATCTAAATCTCCCGGATAGAGATGGACTATCCTTACTTAAGGAACTGAGAAGAGACGGCAATGAAACGCCTATATTAATCGTCTCCGCCAGAATCAGCATCGATGAGCGAGTGAAGGGATTGGACCTTGGCGCGGATGATTATCTGGTCAAACCATTCCATCTCCATGAGCTGGAAGCCCGGATCAGGGCGCTGCTCAGGCGAAATCAGGAGGCACGTACACCGCTGCTGGAATTTGGCGAGCTGTCATTCGATCAGGTTACCCGGGAATTCTACGCTGCTGGCGAGAGTCTTGACTTATCGCCACGAGAACGTGCCGTTCTGGAAGTTCTGCTTCGACAAAAAGGGGGTGTTATCAGCAAGGATCGTATCGCACACCATGTGTTTAACTTCGATGACGAGGCCAGCCCTTCTTCGATTGAGCTGTACGTTCATCGTCTAAGAAAGAAATTTGAATCATTCAAGTTTACTATCATGACCAGGCGCGGTTTGGGATACGCGCTAATCATAGAAGATTAGCCAAAAATGACCTTACTTCAATCATTACACTCGCGCTTGCTGGCCTGGCTTGTAATACCTCTGCTTTTTCTGTCCGGGGCGCATCTGATCAGCACCTATATCGGTACCCAGGAAACCGCTGAGGGAATCTTCGATAAACTACTGGTAACCCTCGCGCTAAGCATTTCTGAACACACGCTCTCTTCTGGCGGTGACTTGCTCGCCGATGATTTGCTGGAACTGATCAGAGTCACTACCAACGACAATCTCTACTACAAGGTCATAGGTCCTGGGGGAGCATTTATAACCGGTTATGAAGATATTCCGGAACCCGCAGGCGGTATTCAAATACAGGAAAGCAACCTGCGCTTCTACGACGCCACCTATATCGACCAGGAGGTACGGGTAATAGCAGTTTCAAGTCTGGTAGACAGCCCAGAGTACGCAGGATGGATGACAACCTTTGTTGCGCAAACCATCAATGAGCGCGATAGATACGTACAATCGATTATATTGGATGATATATGGCGGGTGCTATTGATGATAATCATCGCATCGGCTCTGTTATCAGTGGGTGTGTCACTTGGCCTGCGTCCCTTGCAGAAGCTGCAAAGCTCGGTGCACAAGCGTTCCACCCAGGATCTGTCACCCATAGAAAACGAGAAATTTCCGAAGGAAATATCAGGCCTGATTGAAGAACTCAATGAGTTACTCGGGCGACTGTCTGATCACATCTCACTTACTAAACGCTTCGTTGAAAACGCAGCACACCAGTTACGAACGCCAGTTACAGCATTGCTTCCCCAGACTGAATTAGCGGTACGCCACTCCGAATCGGAGCGGGAACGAATAAGCGCGAGCAAAATACGGGACAGCGCAAAGAAAATTGCGCGACTTACCAATCAGCTACTGAATTTGACTCATGCTGAATCGATTTCACTCAGCAGCCACAAATTCAGCCGTGTCGATCTTGCCAACATAGCACTACAGCGAGCGGACTGGTTTCGTGAAATACATTCGATGCCAGAAATTGTGCTTGACCTGGAGCAGGCGGATATCGATTGCATAGAATTTTTTATTGGAGAGCTTATCGACAACCTGCTGGGCAATGCGAGCAAATATGCAGGTTCGGAAAACCCGATTAAAATTCGCACGTTTAGCACTGATAATTCTGCATTCCTCGAAGTTATAGACAGCGGATCAGGCATTGCCGAGGAATCACGGGAAAAAGCCGTAGAACGCTTTGCCAGGCTAACCACTGATGGTCAGGGCTCTGGATTGGGTCTCGCGATAGTCAATGAGATCATTGAAGCTCATGGAGGAAGCCTGGAACTAGGCAACGATGAGAGATCCGGGGGACTATGTGTACGTTGTCAATTCCCTGTGTCGGGCAAGGCCTAATCTCACCGCAGAAAAGATTTCCCTTGGCTTTAGCAGCTGTTATTTACCAGGGGTTAGTAGCGAGATAGAAAAAATTCATCACCAATAGCAACGTCATCCCATCAATAATCTTGTCATGAATTCCATCGGTCATTTTCTTTATTATTTCTCTACCAATCATGTTTCCTGGAATTGTTGCCATACCAGTAATGACTCCCAAAACCAGCAAGCCAGGCGAGAGCAAATCGGTCGCCCCGAAAACTGATAACTTGATCAAATTCATCGCCAGGGTAATAGTTGCCATAGTTCCGACAAAGGTCAGGCGATTCATGCCAGTGCCTAACATAAATGGTGAAAGGAAAAATCCAGGGCCAATTACATTGCCAGCCAACATGCCCCAAATAGAGCTGGCAAATGCCAACAGTTTTGGACTGGTCTTGATCGAATGGTGTCGGGCCCAATACTTGATAGGCAAGGAAACCAGTAGCATGGAAGCGAAAATAGTCGCGACAACTTGTTGCGATAAATAACCGAAAATCACAGCGCCAAGTACTATTGTAGGAGAGCCAGATAAGAGTACAGATCGCACGATTCGCCAGTCCGTTTCTTTTTTAAACATCACACCACGGCTTAAATGGCTGAAAAGCAAGGCACAGGTAACTACAGGAACCGCTTCTTTTATGCCAATAAAATGCGAGATAACGCCAGCCATAATTATGCCGCCAGCCAGACCAATTGCACCGTGTATGACGCTGGAAAAGAAAGCAGTTGCTATGATCAAAATAAGTATGGCGGGTTGAATGTTGAGTAGTTCACTCATTGCGGGCAATCACTTAACTTTTAACTCTTTGAGACAGCATGCTGACTAACCGCCCGCCGAAAAGTGAAACAAAGAGTAAGCCAAGCATTAGGATTGCAAAGGGTCTCTCCAATAGATAAGACCACTGGCCACCACTGATTTGATAAGAATATATTAGTGATTCTTCTGTCATCCCTCCCAGCAGCAAGCCTATTACTGCCGCTGGCACTGAATAGTTATAGCGCTTGAATACCCAACCCACTACGGAAAAAACCAATACTGTTATTGGGCCAGAGATGTTGCCAGTCAGTCCGAAGGATCCAAAAGTTGCCAGTGCCAACACAGAAGGAACCAGATAATTCATGGGAACCTTGACAACATTCGCCAACAGGGGAATAAACATCAAGCCAAGGAAAATCAACAGGATTGCCTGTCCCAGACTGCCAAAAATAATTGCGTAGACAATGTGAGTTTGTTCACGAATAAACTGTGGGCCACCAGTTATATTGTGCATGGAAAACGCAGCCAGCATAACAGCGGTGGCGGCGCCACCGGGTATGCCCAGAGCTAACAATGTTGCTATGGAACCCGCTTCGGAACTGCTATTGGCAGACTCTGACGCGACAACGCCAACCGCATTACCCTGACCAAATGACTCCGGCTCAGCAGCGCTGCGCCTGGTTAGAATATAAGACAACAGATTGGCTATAGAAGAGCCTACTCCTGGTACCGCTCCTACAAAGACGCCAATTAGAGCCCCGCGAGTTATGACTTTAGGAAAACGGAATACGCTAACAAGCCCCGTAAAAATCTCAGCGACACTTACCTTTCTCGCGGCGCTGTCTTCAACCAGAAATTTTGAATTCGCCAACCGGAAAATTTCCGAAGCCGCAAACATGCCCATCATAGCGGGAATTAAGGGCATACCATCCAGAAGATAATCACTACCCAATGTGCCACGCGCCACGCCAGCTTCACCGTATCCTATAGTTCCTATCAGTAAGCCAAAGAAACCTGCAATAAGTCCTTTAGTTATGTGCTGGCCACTCAGGCTTGCAATCAGGGTGATGCCCCAGATTACAACGATGCTCATTTCTGCCGGGCCCATCTTGAGCACCAGGCCGGACAGGGGAATTACCAGAAACAGAAGCAGCACATAACCTATAATCACCCCTATGCAAGAAGCGCCCAGGGAGATTCCCAGTGCTGTATTGTGCTCGCCCTTCCTGGACATTGGGTAACCGTCAAAAGCAGTTGCAATGGCTGAAGAAGTACCAGGTATATTCATTAGTATGGCGGGTATGCCTCCACCAAAACTACCCCCGGTAAAGATCGCGGTTAGAAACAACATGGCCCGCATAAAATCCATGTAGAGTGTCATTGGCAGGAAAATCGCCATCGCCATAGAAATCTGCAATCCAGGAATGGCACCAAAAAGCATGCCTATCAAGATGCCAGGGATCACCACCAGCCAGGGACTGAAATCCGTAAAAAGTAAATCAAAACTGGTTTGAAGAGCCGCAACGTCAAACATGGTCTGGTCTCAGTACTCCGTGGGTAAAATCAACATCGGCATTGGATAGGGCAGCATTGTGGAAAAAAACCATGCCACCGCAAAACCAAAAACAATTCCATAACCTGAAACCCAGAGTAGGCGACGCTCACCGTGCAGCCAGAGAAACACCGAGACAAATAGCATTGTGCCCACATCGAAACCGATCCAGCTCAATGAAAATACATAAGCTGAGAAAAGTCCCATCACCGGCAACACCGTAACAACAGGTTCCAGTTGCTCAGCCTTAGCCGGAGGTTTTCGTAACTGAATGACTAATTGAAATGCACACAGGCCGAGTACACCCATGCCTATCGGAAGCACAAGAATCAGGTTGATAATGTTAGTAGACGCGCGATACGCATCAATCACATACCAGATTACCAGCAGTGCGAGAATGCAAAGTACTGCCAAATCTGCAATTCGATGATTCTTACTATTTGTATCCATCTGGTTTGCCTCTTGATTTACCTTTCCAGCTCAAGCAAATAAGAATAATTTTTGAAAAGCGCGTAATTCACGGCCATTATTTTTGTCGCCTGATCGGGACCAGTCCAACGTCCACCAATAGCCGCACTATCCAGCTGCTCTTGCAATTGGACATTCTGCAACGCGCGCTGCATCGCTGCTACGACAAATTCAAAGCGCTCAGGATATTGATTTTTAAAGTCGGCACTGGTGGCAAACCCACGGATTGATCCCGGTAAAACAGGAGCAGACAAGCCTGATTTCGCCAGTGCCTGATTAAGTGTAGGTGCAGCCCATTGCTTATCTACCCGATCACTGACAATAGCCACTGGGGTTATGTATTCCCGAATGCTTTCACTGCCCTCGGCACTAATTACGATTAAATCTACAACCCCACCCGCAACTGCCGCGCGCGCTTGTCCACCGCTGTTGTAGGCGACCAGATTAAGGTTTTCCTGCGGAATATCATTCGCTTCGAGCAGTAACTTTGCCATCAGATGACCAGCCGAACCTCGAACCACTGCGGCACGCACGGTCTTGGGTTTGTTTCGAATGGTGTCGATTAGTTCTTCCAGAGATGAGTACTGTGAGGCTTTGCTTAGCGCAAATAGATCTTCATCAAACCACTGAAAATTTATGTAGGCGAAGTCATTTATCGTGTACGTCGCATTGCCTTCGAGAATTGTATTTGACAAATAGGGAGAAAAAGTGGAAGCAAATATTGTGTAACCATCGTCAGGTCGGCCAAGTACATAATTCGCCCCTAACAGGGTTCCAGCACCGGGCCTGTTAATTACTCGCACAGGCTGGCCGAGTTCTGCCGCGAAAAATTGAGATACTAACCTCGCCATCAAATCGGCGCTTCCCCCTACACCAAAACCTACTACAAGTGTTATGGGTTGTTCAGGATAATTGTCAACCTGGGCAGAAACAGAAGTAACTACATTCAAGCTAAGCGCTATTAGCACTATTCCTGGCCAAGCCAGGCGACGGGTCAGGTTGGCTTGCTTTCCCAAGTTCATTAGAGTTTTATTACCGGGATTCAAGAACCACTGGCAACAATCCGGATTCTTGTATCTGTGCTGCCAATGCAGCGGAGGACAAATATTTCAGAAGTCGTGCAGCCGCTTCAGGCTGGTCTGCCGTATACAAAATACCTGCTGAAAATGTCGTCACTTTTTGAAATTGTTTAGGAATTGGCCCGACAAACGTCACCCCTTCGATAGGCAATATTTCACTCACTTGTTGAAAGCCAATTTCCACCTCGCCCCTGGCGACAACACTAGCGACGCGCTCGCTCAGGATTCGCGAACTTTTGGGTTCAAGAATGTCCCAGAGTCCCAGCTCGGGAAGCAGTTCTTCGGATAAGTAAAGGCCACTGGCGCTGGCGGAATAGCCAATAGACTCCACATCCACCAGCGCTTTGATGAAGAGTTCTCCCGTGCTTATATCTGGAATGGTCGCGCCTTCCCTTACGGCCATGCCAATAATGGAACGCACCAGGTCGATGCGGGAGTCCGGGTTTACAAACCCTCTACCGGTTAAATCATCGAGGGAACTTCGTGACAGGATAATTACGTCAAAGGCCTCACCCCGCTGAAGACGCATGGGAATGGAGTCGGGTGCTCCGCCGGAGGACGAGCCGTATTCACTGAGCAGCTCGATTCCAAGGCTGGTCTCTAGCTCATTTATCAAAGCATCGTATGCTGCGGCAAAACCACCGGAAGTCACTAAACGGATTTGTGGGACAGGGGGGGTGTCTGCCTGGGCCTGGTTACCAGTGGTTGATTCAGGCTGATAGCCGAACACAGGGCTTGTAACAAGAAACCCGCATAGCAGGGAGCTAAAGGTTTTCTTGTTAAAAAATTCGATAAATTTACGCATCAATATCATCTTGATCATCTTGGCGATTATTTATCCAGCAACTTAACAAATGAGCCTTTCAGAGTGCTTTCAATGTTCAATCAAGCCCTGGCTTTGAAGATACCTTAAAGGAAGACGCTAGCGAGCGCGCCATTGGTAGCAATAGCATGGCAAGCGCCATGAACATTATCACCGCCGTTTGGGTTCGCTGCCAGATGAAAGCGAAGGAGCCATCCCAAACCAACAGTGCTCTGCGCAGGTTGTCCTCCATCATGTCACCGAGAATAAATCCTAGTAATAAAGGTGCTAATGGAAAATTCAGCAGACGGAACACCAGCGCAATCAAGCCAATAGCCACCATCATCCTTAAATCAAAGGCGTTGAATGACACCAGGTAGACACCCATTAGAGAGAAGAACAGAATGATGGGTGTTAAATACTTCCTGGGCATTTGCAACAATTTGGCAATATAGGGGATGAGCGGTAAATTCAGAATCAACAGCACAATATTGCCGAGATACATAGAAATTATTACTGACCAAAAAACCGCAGGGTGATCCACATAGAGCCTGGGCCCCGGTTGAATTCCATAAGAAAGCAGTGCTCCCAGCATGATAGCGGTGGTGGCCGAACCGGGTATACCTAATGTGAGCAGCGGCACGAATGAGCCTGTGGATGAGGCGTTATTGGCAGCCTCTGGAGCAGCCAGACCCAGATTGCTACCTTTACCGAATTTCTCTTGTTGCGGCTTCGTCGCCAGGTTTCTTTCCATCCCATAAGCTAAAAAAGACGCAATAGTCGCTCCCGCCCCTGGCAGCACGCCAACGAAAAAACCCAGGATAGAAGAACGGCCGACCGTGGGTACCATCTCCTTCAGTTCCTGCTTTGCAAGCTTCAGTGAACCTATTTGGGAGTCAGAAGAACCGGAGTTGGGCTTGGTTTGATCCTGGCCGGGGTTGCTTCTTAAAACCACATACAATGCTTCCGCCAGAGCGAAAGTTGCCATAGACAGCAGCAGAAAACTCAGGCCATCGTAGAGATCTGTAATTCCAAAAGTAAATCGCTGAATGCCCGACTGATCTTCTCCGACTGTGGCCAGCATCAGGCCAAGAAGCGTCATCATGAGGGCCTTTAACACCTGGCCCTTGCCGGAAAAAGCAGCGATGGCGGTGCATCCAAACAGCATAAGCGCAAAGTAGTCCGAAGACTGAAAGCTCAGGCTTACCCTGGCCAGAAACGGAACCAACATGACTAGCAATATGGCGGCTATGGTTCCCCCAGAGTAAGAACTATAGGCAGCAATAGCCAGAGCCTTACCTGCTAATCCTTTCCTCGCCATGGGGTAACCATCAAAGCTGGTGGCGACGGCCGCTGAGACCCCCGGTGCATTTATCAAGATCGCCGAGGTGGAGCCTCCAAAGACAGCGCCGTAATAAACGCCCGCCATCAAAATCATTCCAGAGGAAGGGTCTAATCCGTAGGTTACGGGAATCATTAGAGCAATAGCGGACACCGGGCCCAAGCCAGGCAGCATGCCTATAAACGTGCCGGCAAAGCAGCCAACAAACACCATAAGTAAATTGAGAGGCGTGAATGCGGTCTGCAAGCCTGTTATGATGCCTTCTACCACGGCCACCATCCACCTATAACTCGAATGAGCTCACCGCTATCAAGAAAGAGCCCGAATAGCTGGGTCAAGGCAAGCCACATACTACCAACCAGACCAATAGAGAGTAGCGCAGCGACCCGATACTGTTTTTCTCCAAGCAACAAGAATCCGCAAAACAGGAAACAAACTCCGCCCAGGAAAAAACCCAGGTATTCAAAACTCAGGGCATAGACAAACATCAACAGCAGCAGATTTAAGACTTGACGCCAGTTCGCAGTTTTAAGATTCACCAAAAACCGTTCGTTTGAATTTTCTGTATCCAATGCCTCAGGTTTCAAGCCGAGCAGCGGCAAAATCAATTGCAACAATGCACAGGCGATGGTCGCCAGCGCCAGGAAAATTGGCAGAGTCCTGGAGTTGACCGTTTCGTCACCAAACGTGGTATCAATTGGCACATCGAAACCTGCCTTGAGATAGCCAATAGCGAAAACCAGCAACAAGAGATTGCCGGCTCGGGTCTTGTTATCAATAAGCGTAAGCATTGATTCGTACACTGTGGCTTAGTCGCTCAATTCTGGAGGTTTAAGCCCCAGCTCAATAAGCAAGGCATCCAACTCCTGCTCTTGCCGTACCAGGAATTGGTAGAATTCTTCCCCGCTTATGAAGAGATCAACCCAGCCTCTGGATCTTCGAATAGTTTGCCACTGTTCAGTCTGGTACATCTTCTCCAGTTGTTGCAGATAATATTGGGAACGGTGTTGCGGAAATCCTGGCGCTGCAAAAAAACCTCGCCAATTCACAAAACTGATGTCTGCACCCTGTTCGATTAACGTAGGAACTGCTGAGCCAGTTAGCGGTGCTGGTGCCGTCATGGCCAGAATCCGTACTTCACCCTGCTCAGCCAGAGCTATTGCCTCACTTAAGCCAGTAGACAGCATCTGGGTCTCGCCCGAGAGCAGGCCAACCATCGCCTGGCCACCAGCATTGTAAGGAATGTATCTCAGCTCCTTAGGGTCGCCACCAGAAGCCTTGATAGCCAAAGCTGCAACCAGGTGATCCATACTGCCGCGAGCAGACCCCCCGGCAACCTTGATCGATCCGGGCTCATCGACAAATGCTGATACCAGTGACTGCCAATCCTGGTGGGGAGAGTCTTCGCGCACAGCTAAAGCGCCATAGTCGGCGACTACGGCGGCGATGGGAGTCAAGTCACGAAATGACTGAGAGAAGATTCCACGCAGTGAGCTCAAGATTATTGGCGATGAGCTGATCATCAAGGTACTGTCCTGGCGGTCCGCCGTTTCAATAAGATGGGATATTGCCTTGCTGCCGCTTCCGCCTGACATATTTTCGTAGGAGAGAGTATCTATTATACCCGAGCGAGAAAGCGCCTCTCCAACGCCACGGGCGGTACTATCCCATCCGCCGCCAGCTCCTCCTGGAATTAACAGATGCAGGCGTTGAGCAGCACCAGGTAATGCAAAAAGGGAAAGGGAGAGCAGGAGGACACACTGGTTAACTTTATTCATCCGCCCAGAATAGCAGTTTTAAACTTTCAATGTGGTTTCAACGCATAATGTTTTAGTTACCAAGCCTGATCAAATGAGCTATGAGACATTCACAATCAGTGTCGCTGACCTGGCGTTATGTTCGAGCTGCAATCAGCAGACTTATTTTTTCAGGAAAATACCCTTTTCGTATCTTCTGATGCTTCATTATAGGCATCTTGTAGTCATTCACCGATTCACTTATTCTTCATCGCCTGGCTGGTTTTACAGGACGCAGTGGTAAATTTCATGTTAGATGAGAAACAAATTCGAGAACTGGTTGCCGAGTATGGCAATACCGTAAATGCGGGTCGTTCTATACAACAGCTTATAAACGATGGAGAGATTCCACGGCTTAATGGCACGACGGTTTTAGAAGGCAAGGTATCTGATTCCGTGTTTGGAGAGGCGCTGCTTAGTGCGTCTGGCATTTCGCTGCGGCTGATGTTTCGTAATAACCGAATCTCGACTCATGATGTAAATCGCGGTGCGATTCCGTTCAAAGATCAGGTTCTTGCGTTCAATCACGACCACATGTTGCGTTTGCTGGTGGATGTGTTGGGTTCTTCCCAGTTTGAGGTTCAGGGATTGTTGCCAGGCTCGACAGTGATACCTGCGGAGAATCTTGATCTGGTGATGCTGGAAAACGTCTTGCGCCTGTTTATGGCGGAGAGTTCCACATCGACCTCTCTTTATCAACACTGGCTACAGGCAAAAGAGTCTGGCGAGACGGTGTTGAATTATGCCGGCCATGAAATCGGGGTGGCGGATTTAACCCCGAATGGCGTTCTTCCTTATGTGATGGATACCCCCAGCACGAAAGATAAGGTAGACAAGACCATTGATGCAAAGTTTCTTGTGGATAGCGGCGTATGTACTCAGGGCCAATACGATCAGATTCGAAATTCATCCTTGATGGCTTTTGGTATGATTTCCCAGTACCTCTCTCAGCGCGGTATGGTGTTGGTTGATACCAAAACCGAGCATGGTATTAACAGCGAAGGCAAGATTGTCGCGGCGGATGAACTCTACACCATGGATTCTTCCCGTTTCTGGCGTTTGCATGACAATGGTGAAGTTATGCGCCGAGATGGCAAGCCTGTTTCCTTTTCCAAAGAGTTTGCGCGGGGGATGGTGAAGGAAAAAGACCAGCAGTTCTCGGAAGATCAGGCGCATGAAATCGCGGTGCGCTACATCCTCGGGCTTCAACATCTGACCGGTGTGGAATTTGAGCCGGACCTGCGTGCCAGAGACCAACGTATCGTTGAGTCCTGTAACCTGATTCTGGACACACTTTTATAGAGAGAGCATAGAATGAGTATAGAACGAATGTAGAGCGAAATAGAGCGAGCCCTGGAATCTGATTAGGACTTGTTAGCTGACTAGGCAATTAGCTCTTCCGCTGAAAATAATTCAGCGGAAGTGAACCATGAGGCCCATTATGAATCTTCAAAAAATTGGACGATCTGTAGCAGCCGCATTTTCCATGGCGCTTATTGCCGCCTGTTCGCCTCAGTCAGCAGTTGATAGTGAATTACCAGTCAACAACGCAGCAATGACGGAATTCATCAGTCTGGCGGACTATCAGCGTGCGGAAAAATTTCTCTCGGCTAATACAGCCGGTCTGGTGCTCAATAATGTGCTGGCTCAATATTGGCAAGACAGCGATCAACTTATCTATCAACGTTCGACAGCGGAAGGTTCAGAGTATCTGCTGCTCGATGTGGAAACTGCCACAAAAACCAGTTTATTTGATACTGCTCGATTAGCAGACGCATTGCTCAGCTTCACCGATGAAGATATTGACCCCAATGATCTGGATTTGTCTCAGCTTGATTTGTCCGCTACCGCGAATCGACTTAACTTCGATTTTGAGAGTGACAGCTATACGCTAGACCTGAACAGCTATACCTTGAATCAATTGGCAGAAATTCCGGCAAGTGAATTTCTTTCTCCCGATGGCAATAAGGCCGCCTTTATCGATGGTCACAACCTCTGGGTAAGAGATACCGTTAGCAATCAATCAACACAGCTTACTTTCGATGGCGAAGCAGACTATGGCTATGCCACTAACAATGCAGGCTGGCTGAGAGATGACGGCCCCGTGCTACTTTGGTCGCCAGATTCCAGCAAAATAGCCACATTCCGACACGATGGCAGAAATGTCGGTGAGATGTATTTGTGGTCCACAAAAGTCGGCCACGCCGAGCTTGATGCCTGGAAATATCCGCTTCCCGGCGATGAAGCCATTTTTATGATTGAACGGATTGTGGTTCACCTGGGCGAACAGCCCAGAGTAGTTAAACTAAATATGCCACCTGACCCACATAGGTCTACTACCAGTGATCATGTTGCGGGTAGAGGCGGTGTATTTTTGGATGTTGAATGGAGTGAAGACAGTGAGACTTTGTCATTTGTCTCCTCCTCGCGAGACCACAAACTTGCACAATTGCAAATCGCTGACCCGCAAACCGGTGCGGTGAGACCCGTATTTCTGGAGCAAGTTGAAAGCTACTACGAATCTGGATACAACGCCGCAAACTGGCGGGTATTTCCTGAGCGGAATGAGTTCATCTGGTTTTCGGAGCAGGACAATTGGGGGCATTTATATCTACGCGATTTGCAAACAGGTGAATTGAAGCAGCAGATTACGGCAGGGAGCTGGGCCGTGTTACAAATCCAGCAGGTGGATTTGGATAGCGAACAAATTTATTTCCTCGGATCGAATCGGGAAATTGGTGATCCCTACTTTCAATATCTTTATAGAATTAACATGGATGGCTCTGATCTGCTTAACTTGACACCTGAGATTGCCAACCATGTGATCACCTGGTCAGAGTCAGCAGACTATTTTACCGATATTGTTTCAACGCCAACAACCGCTCCTGTCTCGGTGTTAAGGGACAAAACAGGCAAACACTTGCTTACCCTCGAACAGGCAGACATCTCGCCGCTTCTGGCAAACGGTTGGGTCGCACCGGTGCCATTTAGCGTAAAAGCTCGTGATCAACTAACCGATATTTATGGTTTGTTGTACAAGCCCTCGAGTTTCGAAGAGAGTCAGTCCTATCCCATTCTCAATTACCTGTATCCCGGCCCGCAAAGCGGCAGTGTGGGAACCCGTTCGTTCAGGGCTTCTCGCAACGATAAACAGTCTCTGGCAGAGCTTGGTTTTATTGTGGTCGAACTGGATGCTATGGGCACGCCTGGGCGCTCGAAATCTTTCCATGATGTCTACTACGGAGACATGGGAGACAACGGCCTGCCTGATCAAATTGCAGGTATTCAGCAGTTGGCGGCACAGAACCCCTGGATGGATATTGACCGAGTGGGTATTTGGGGACACTCAGGAGGTGGCTTCGCCTCAACCGCTGGAATTCTGCGTTATCCCGAATTCTATAAAGTGGCTGTTTCTGGTGCCGGTAACCATGATAACCGTAACTATGAGGATGACTGGGGGGAGAAGTGGCAAGGCTTGCTGCGGACCTATCCAGAAACTAATCCAGCAGACAGCGACTCAGATGAATCTTTAATCACTACTAACTATGACAATCAAGCCAATCAGTTATTGGCGAAGAATCTTGAGGGCAAGTTGCTGCTCGCTCATGGCATGCTGGATACCAATGTGCATCCTTCAAACACGCTGCTGGTTGTCGACGCGCTGATACAGGCAGACAAGGATTTTGACTTGGTGGTCTTACCGAATGCCGGCCATGGCTTTGGTAACAGACGCTATTTCATGAAGCGGCGTTGGGATTATTTTGTGGAAAACCTGCGCGGTCTGACACCTCCGGCCGAGTTCAGATTCGCGGATAACATACGCTAAGTGCCGGTCGATGCGCTGGCGGCAATGTCGAGTAGTAGAGCAGAGTAAAGCTCGGTATAGTTGCAGCTACTACTAGCTTCTTAAGTAAAACAACAAAAAGGCTATTCTTGTTCTTTCCCATGCTTCCATCAAACCACTTGACGCCAGGCGCGCGTTGACAGCATGAATCAAATTGAAGCGGCGATCGCCGCTTACACAAACTTCATATGGGGATTGCCACTGGTCATCTTGCTGGTGGGCGGTGGATTGTTTTTTATGGTGCACTCCAGACTAAGGCATTTTCGCTATTTCTCTCACAGTTTCGCGTTATTGAAAGGCAAGTACGACGATCATTCAGATACAACATCGGGTGATATCAGCCACTACCGTGCGCTGGCAACTGCCCTTGCCGGTACTATGGGCTTGGGAAATATAACAGGCGTAGCGGTGGCAATCACCATTGGCGGTCCTGGCGCGGTTTTTTGGATGTGGGTAACGGCAATAGTGGGCATCTCTACCAAGTTCTATACCGCGTCTCTGGCTATCATGTATCGCGGAGAGGACGACAGTGGAAAACTCCAGGGCGGACCCATGTATGTGATAAGAGAAGGCCTGGATCGTCGTTGGCTACCACTTGCGTGGATGTTTGCCATTGCCGGCATGGTGGGCACATTGCCCATATTTCAGGTAAACCAGTTGGTGCAAATATTACGGGATGTCATTGCCATTCCTGCTGGCCTGGCAACAGCAGATGAACATTTTAATTTCGATTTGCTAACCGGCATTGTGCTTGCGGCGGTCATGCTGACGGTTGCCGTAGGAAAAGTAAAACGTGTTTCCGCCGTAGCAGGAAAAATGGTTCCAGGTATGGTTATATTCTATTTTCTTATTACAGCTGTATTGTTGGCCAGCCATATTAGTGAAATCCCATCTATGTTTGTACTGATCTTTACCGATGCGTTTACCGGACAAGCAGTTTCAGGCGGAGTACTTGGGGCTGTAATCTTGATAGGTGTGCAACGCGGTGCCTTTTCCAACGAAGCAGGGATAGGTACAGAGTCGCTGGCCCACGGCGCGGCCAAGACCAACGAGCCCGCAAGGGAAGGCTTGGTGGCCATGATAGGGCCGATTGCGGACACTCTGATAGTTTGCACTTTTACTGCCATGGCCTTGTTAGTCACCGGGGTTTGGGAAGGTGATGGCCTGGGTGTAACGCTAACAGCGCAAGCGTATGAGCAGGTATTTCCGGGTTTCGGGGCCTATCTGCTGTTGCTAATGGTTATCGTGTTAAGCACCACGACCATTCTTACTTACTGGTATTACGGCAGCAAGTGCATGGGTTTTCTGTTTGGCGCTGCGAAAGAGAAATATTATATGTATGGGTATATGGCCCTTATAACTGTGGGCGCTGTGGTCTCTCTGGATATGGTGATCAATTTGTTGGATGGAATGTACGCAACAATGGCCATCCCCACCATGATTTCTGCGCTGTTGTTGGCGCCCAAAGTCAAGCAAGTCGCGAGTGATTATTTTTCTCGTCTGGACGCCGGTGAGTTTGACTAGTCCGAAGATGAGCTTAACTCTGAATCAGTGACAAAAAGGATGAGTTAGTATGAAATTTATAGTGTTTGTCTTCGTGGCTGTGGTAAGCCTTTCAAGCTGTGTTCAAAAAGTGAGAATTTCGGACACTACATTGTATTCCATAAATCAAGCGTTAGATTCTTACCATCAGGCAGCGGCGAATGGCCAGTGGGATAGCTACTTCGATCTAATGAGTGATGATAGTGTGTTTATCGGCACCGATGCCGGTGAACGCTGGACCAAGCCGGAATTTCGGCAATACTCCAGTGGCAGCAGGGGTTGGCGTTATACGCCACAGTGTCGCAATGTAAACATTACCCCGGACGGTATGAGTGCCTGGTTTGACGAGATACTGCTAAGTGAGAGTTTCGGCAGCAGTCGCGGCACTGGCATTTTAATAAACACCGCTCAGGGTTGGAAAATTTCTCAATACCATCTGACTCTGCCAATTCCGAATGACATAGTGCGTGAGATCACCGATCGAATTAAAGAGTATGAGGCGCAACAATAACGCCTGCGATGATAAACGGGCAAGCAACAGGTTTTCAGGATGCTGGAAACGCCAGCTTGTTCTTGATCATCTTGCAGCGTATAGAACATTGACCTGCCGCTTTAGAGCGCTAAGGCGTTGTGATCCGCAGCGGTGGCTGCATTGACTTGATGAAAGGTTCAGTGGATTGTCTGCTCGGATTTAGCCAAATCATCACTGTTGATGGATGATACTCTAGGTTCGTCCTGGGAGGCATAACTGTGAGTGATTACTTCACTTTGTAAATAGTTGCCAAGTTTGCCGAGGAAATCTTCCATGTGAGCGGTTTGATAATGACTTTGCAGGCAGCTTGCGTTTTTCCATTCTTGCAAAAGTACCACCTGGTTTGTATCTGTCACGCCCTCGAAATATTCATAACTCAAGCAGCCATGTTCCTGGCGGCAGAGGCGCACCATGTTTTTCATTAATTCGATAGCTTCGGACTTGGTGTCTGCGGTCAAATGGAATGTGGATTGAACCATGATCATGATATTGCTCGACTTTTTAAGACAAATTAAGACAGACGTCATTTAGTATTTCGCGATCTCGATGCATATTATACGGACTCTGATGATAAATTCAGTTGAATTTGAGGATTATTTGCGGATTAACCTGGCTTAGCCAGGTTTGGCAAATCTGCTGTCCAGGCTCCAGCCGCCAGCACCCAGGCCTGCGCAGACTAACAGGCCTGCCATAATTCCCATGTTTTTGACGAAGTTTTGCGTTTCACCGGGAATGTTCCAGAAATCGTGCAACACCACACTTATTACAAGGGTCAGGCCCGCCAACACGAATGCCACCAGCCTGGTTTGATAACCGAGCACCATGGCGATTCCACCGCCCAATTGAATAAGAATGGTTAGAACTAGAAAGAATGAGATGAAAACCATGCCATGCTCGGCCATGTACGTGGAAGTGCTTTCCATACTGGTAATTTTTAGCAGTGCACCTGGACCTATAAAATACAGGCCGAGAATGACACGGCCAGTGGTCGAGCAAAGGAGTTCAAAATTTTTCAGCATAATTGTGTTCCTCATTAGTCCCACCAAGAGTAGAACGGGGGCATATCGGTGGAAGCTTTGTCTTTGTAGCCAGGAGTCCTTTTTTCCAGAAATGCTCTCACGCCTTCCTTGCCACTAGATTGATTCGCATAATAAATGGTCAAGGAACCTGGTGCGCTGCCGAACGGTGGTTTCAGGCTAGGTTACGATACATCATCTGTCGAGGTAGCGCGATAGATAGATACCGGGCTGTGTTGTGCAATACGCTTGGCAATGGTGCGAGCTTTCATTGACAATTCTTCTCTGGGTTCTATGGAATTAGCAAAGCCGCGGGCTTTTAATGCGTCAGCGGTTACAAGAAGAAGTAAATGGGAGTAAATGGGAGGAGTAAATGGGACACCCATTCATCAGAAGGAAAAGACATCATATACCCACTTTGCCTTCTGCTGAATGCTTACTTCAATTGGTTCAAAACGGATTTTTGACTAGAAAAAAGGAGGTGTATAGGGAGGTGTATAGGACATCCATTCGGCAGAGTGGAAATAATAATTTATCTATTATAATTAATGAGTTATATCTTTTAAGGGCCGACCAGCTAGATCGCGTTCGTTGATCGCAATTGTTCGATTTCAGATTCATCGTAGCCCCAATCGGCAAGAATCTGCTCAGTGTGCTCGCCGACCATGGCCGCTTGCGATTGCACCTCTGATTGTGTGCGGCTGAATCTTGGCGCTGGCGCTGGTTGGGTTACGCCGTCTATATCGATATAGGTGCCTCTGGCGATGTTGTGCGGGTGGCCTGGCGCTTCACCTAAGTCAAGGACAGGGGCGAAGCACACATCCGTGCCTTCCATTAGCTCACACCACTCAGACCTTGTTTTGGTTCGAAACAGCGCAGTCAATTTTTCTCGCAGTATGGGCCAGCCTTGTTGATCGTGCTGCGCGAGAAATTCTTCATCTTCAATTTCACACTTGTCTAGAAGTAATGCGTAGAATTGAGGTTCGATGGAACCGATAGAGATGTAATTACCGTCACTGCACTCGTAGCTGCCATAGTAGTGGGCAGCGCCATCCAGCTTATTGCTGTGTCTGTCGGTGGTCCACATACCCATTGCCATCAATCCATAAAAAGGGCTAAGCAAGCTTGCGGTGCCATCTGTCATCGCCGCATCTATAACCTGGCCTTGTCCGGAGCTGTTTCTCTCCAACAGAGCAGCCAACACACCTGTTAACAAATACATTGCGCCGCCTCCAAAATCACCTACTAAATTTAACGGCGGCGAGGGCGGCCTGTCGCTATAGCCCATAGCACCTAAAGCACCAGCCACTGAGATATAGTTTATATCGTGCCCGGCAGCCTGGGCTAGAGGGCCGTTTTGGCCCCAGCCTGTCATACGACCAAAAATCAGTTTTGGGTTTCGTTGCAGGCAAATGTCAGGACCTAAGCCGAGCCGTTCCATCACGCCAGGTCTGAAACCTTCGATCAATGCGTCGGCCTGCTCCACAAGTCTTAAAACAGTTTCAATGGCGGCGGGATTTTTCAGGTCAAGAGCAATCGAGCGCCGCCCCCGATTCAACACATTCGCTCGGTGACCAGAGCCTTTTTGCTTGAGTCTATCTATTCTTATGACATCGGCACCCATATCTGCCAACATCATGGCACAAAATGGGCCTGGGCCTATGCCAGCCATTTCCAGTATCTTTAATCCCTTAAGTGGTCCCATTACAATTCCCGATAATCGTCGCATTTCGCATTGCTGGTAAAAATTGCAATTCCCATGAATCATAGGGGATTCCAGCCAGAAAATAAAACCAAAGTGCAAGCACTTTCGCAATTTCAGTATGTGCAGCCCGGTTCATTAACAGTTTCACTTTTGCAACGAATACTTTATCCTTTGCCGTCTCTTGGCTACGAAAAAACGGTACCGAACAAATATGGAATTACAGAATAAGTCAGCTTTTATCACTGGCGGCGCTTCGGGCTTAGGGCTGGCAACGGCCAAAAGATTCGTAGCAGCCGGTGCCGGAGTCATGTTGTTCGATCTGAACGAGGAAATGCTTGCATCAGCGGCTGGCGAACTTGGGGACAATGCGATTTTCCACGCTGGTGATGTGGCAGATGAGCTTGCCATCGCAACTGCTTTGGAATCAGCGAAAGAGAAATTTGGAACAGTTCATATCAACGTCAATTCAGCCGGTATCGGCGGAGCCGCTCGAACTGTTGGCAAAAACGGCCCAATGCCTTTGCAAAAATTCGAGCATATAGTACGAGTGAATTTGATTGGCACTTTTAATGTGCTGCGCCTTTGTGCTGAAGTCATGCAGCTCAATGAGCCGGTTACGGATGATGGTGAGAGAGGGGTAATAGTGAATGTGGCTTCCATTGCCGCGTTTGATGGACAGACCGGCCAGGCTGGTTATGCCGCTTCGAAAGGAGGTATTGTCGCTATGACCTTGCCCATCGCCAGGGATTTAGCCAAGCGAGGTATTCGGGTTATGACTGTAGCGCCAGGTGTGTTTGAAACACCTTTATTGGCTTCCGCGTCAGACGAAGTTCGTGATCCGTTGATAGCGATTACGCAGTTTCCCAAGCGATTGGGAAATCCCGAGGAATTTGCAGATCATGTAGCACATATAGTCACTTGCTCCTACCTTAATGGAGAGACAATTCGATTGGATTCCGCTATTCGAATGCCAGCGCTTTAGTGCTTTAGTGATGATAAAGAAAATTGCTATTCGACCTAAGCAAACGCAGAGAGTAAGTGGAGTTCACCTGATAAGCTAAATATTATGCGGGAGAAAATAAAATGGCTGATGCCTATATAGTAGGTGCAGTACGAACTGCTACAGGAAAAAAGAAGGGTAGACTCAGCAATCTTCATCCAGTTGACATGGGTTCGATTGTAGTTGATGAGTTGGTGGATCGAACCGGCATTCCCAATGATGGTGTAGATGATGTGATTTTTGGCGTGGTGATGCAAATTGGTTCGCAAGCGAGCAATTTGGGACGAAATGTTTCTTTGTCTTCGAAGCTGGATTTGACGGTACCTGGAACGACGGTAGATCGTCAGTGTGGTTCTTCCTTACAGGCAATTCAGTTCGGCGCTCAAGCAGTCATGTCGGAAACGCAGGACGTTATTATTTCCGGTGGTGTTGAGGCCATGAGCACGGTAGAAATTGGCTCCAATGTTCGCGACGGTCTAGGGAATGGCCGCGGAGTGCCGAAAGGTGAACGCATGGAACTACAGTACCCTGGAATTCAATTCAGTCAATTTGATGGTGCGGAGTTGTTGGCGGAAAAATACCATATCAGCAGGGAAGAGTTGGATGCCTTCGGTTTGTCGAGCCATCAACGTGCGAGCTCGGCTACCGAGAATGGCTACTTTAAACAAGAGATTGTTCCATTGAATATTAAACTGGAAGACGGCTCCGCAGATGTGCATGACGTGGACGAAGGCATAAGACCTGGCGCTACTTTAGAAGCAATGGAATCGTTAAACACTTTACGTGAGGGCGGCGTTATTACCGCCGGCACTGCCAGTCAAATAAGTGATGGATCAGCTGCTGTGATGATCGCCAATGAAAACGCGATTAGCAAATACAATCTACCTGTGCGAGCCAGGATACACTCTTTAGCTGTGGTTGGTTCTGATCCCGTGATAATGCTGGAAGGACCAATTCCGGCAACCCAAAAAGTGTTGGAGAAAGCCAGTCTCAGCATTGACGATATTGATTTATACGAGGTCAACGAAGCCTTTGGTTCCGTGCCACTTGCCTGGGCCAAAGCGATCGGTGCCGACCTGGATAAGTTAAATGTGAACGGTGGTGCCCAGGCCCTGGGTCATCCATTGGGTGGCACTGGCGCCAAACTCATGACCACCCTGGTCCATGAGTTAGAGAGAAGGCAGGCTCGTTATGGATTGATTGCGATCTGCGAAGGCGGCGGTACAGCCAATGCCATGATCATCGAACGCATGGACTCAGTCGCCTCCTGAGAGAGATCCTTATGCTTGAATCTTATAAATCCCCCTGGATGGATGAAGAACTACAGATCATGCGTGATTCGGTTGCAAAATTTCTACAAAAGGAATTTGTGCCGAAAATGGGAAAATGGGAAAAACAAGGGTTTATCGATCGTGATGCCTGGCGAGTAGCGGGCGAAGCAGGTCTTCTTTGTGCATCTATCCCTGAACAATACGGTGGTGGTGGAGGTAACTTCAAGCACGAAATGGTGCTTGTGGAAGAGCTTAGCTACGCCAATGTAACCGGGTTCGGCAATGGAGTTCATTCCGGAATAGTCGCTCACTATGTGAACTCTTATGGGAGTGAAGAGCAAAAGAGGAAATGGCTGCCAAAAATGGCCAGCGGAGAGATTGTTTCAGCTATCGCAATGACGGAGCCGGGAACCGGTTCGGATCTCCAGTCTGTTGCAACTACCGCCATTTTGGATGATGGAGAATATGTACTAAATGGGCAGAAGACATTTTTGACCAACGGAATGACGGCAAATCTCATTTGTGTGGTGGCAAAAACAGATCCGGTGCAGTCCAGCAAGGGTATTTCCTTGATTATGGTTGAGACGGATTTTGTTGAACAGGCAGGTGGCTTTAGTCGAGGCCGAAACCTCGAAAAATTAGGCATGAAAGCACAGGACACCGCAGAGATATTTTTTGATGATGTAAGAGTGCCTGGTGAGAATTTGTTAGGTTCAACAGAAGGCAAGGGTTTTGTTCAACTTATGCAACAACTGCCTCAGGAGCGTTTAATTATTGCAGCCGGGGCCTGTGCAGCAATTGAAAAGGCGCTCAAGATAACCAGCGAATATGTCAAACAGCGTAAAGCGTTTGGTAAACGAATACTCGATTTTCAAAATACACAGTTTCGTCTGGCGGAACGCTATACCGAAGCCCGGCTGGCTAAAGTGTTCGTTGATGACTGCGCGATGAAATTGGCCGAAGGAAAGTTGGATGAAGCGACAGCAGCTATGGCGAAATGGTGGACTACTCAAAAGCAATGCGAAATTGTTGATGAATGTCTGCAATTCTTTGGGGGTTATGGTTATATGATGGAGTATCCGATCGCCAGGATGTATGCCGATAGTCGTATTCAGAAAATTTACGGTGGCAGTAATGAAATAATGAAACTGCTTATTGCGAGAGAAATTTAACACGATGAGTTTCAGTAAATTATCGTCTCAGTGCAACGCAGTCAGTTAAGCTGATTCATGGCATCCCTGGCCCACTTCACATTCTTCACACAAGGGAAACCAGCCTGAAATCCCATCCCCAAACATCGAGACTGACTTCGTGAGCGGGGGGCATCTCCATGGTAACTGGTGATAAACTGTTGCTTCCAGGCAGGCCGCCAGAAACTGGTGTATTGTTAGCTTAGGGAGCTTCGGTTCCGATTGTTCGCAAACAACACACGGCCTCTGGCTTGCTTGTCTGAGATACCGTGAAAATGAGCAGAAAGCAGCAGCTCAAAACAAGTTTATCTGCGCAGTTGATTCGGTATTTTCCGGGGATATCGCAAACACAGAGTGATAAACAATAGCGGCGTGCTGTACGGCTATAAATGAGGAGAATTGCTATGAAAGACAAAAAACCCGCGCTAGTCCTCTCCCTGATTTGCTGTCTTCCGGGCAGCTTGTTGGTGGCCAACCACAGTAATGCGGCGGAGACCGGTTATGTTCCGCCGCGCACCGAGTTTGGTGTACCCGATTTACAAGGCACCTGGTCCCTGGCGACCCAGACAAATTTGGAGCGTTCATCTCGATTCGAGGGCAAACTGGTTATTTCTGAAGAGGAAGCAATTTTGATCGAGGCTGGAGTGCAGGCACGCATGGAAGCCAGCAATCGACCCAGTGACGCAAACCGTGATGCACCTTCCGCAGGGCAGAATGTAGGCGGTTACAACACTTTCTGGATGGACCCCGGCGAGAGGCTGGCGCTGGTCAATGGCGAAATACGAACCTCTGTTTTAGTCGATCCAGGCGACGGGCAATTGCCCTATAGCGAGCAAGGGCGAGCCAATTTCGCGGCAGCGATGCAGCAACGGCAGTCTTACGATGGACCCGAGATTCGCCCGCTGGGAGAACGTTGTATGGTAGGTTTTGGCTCTTCGGGCGGGCCACCCAAGTTGCCTGTCCTGTATAACAACCTCACACAGATAGTACAGACTGAATCATATGTGGTGTTATTGGCAGAGATGAATCACGATGCTCGAATCGTGCGAATCAATGGGGAGCACCAACATCCACCCATGTATCCATGGTTAGGTGATTCCATAGGACACTATGAAGGTGATACTTTGCTTGTAGAAACGACTAATTTTCATCCACAGCAGGGCATGCGCTCATCATTGGAGCATCGCTTCTACGGCTCGTCGCAAATGAAAGTCACGGAACGGTTTAGGCGTACCGCTGAGGAAACAATCTTGTACCAGTTTACTGTGGAAGATCCGGAGAATTACAAGCAGCCCTGGCGTGGCGAACTACCAATGAACGCCAATAGTGAACGCGTTTTCGAATATGCCTGCCACGAAGGTAATTATGCGCTGCCCGGAATTCTAGCCGGGGCAAGGCGGGCAGATGCGGAAGGTGTTGACTATGCACCTACCGACCCTGGACAGTAAGCTGTTAGTTCTATTCAGCGCAGACCTGGAAGTTGATAGGCTTCGGCCTCCAGCTTTGCGCGAATCGTTTTCTTATCTATCTTACCGGTAGATGTCAGTGGAATCGAATCTGTTTCGATAACATCGTCTGGCAGTTGCCATTTGGCGAAAATTTCACTGCAATGTTTGATAACGGCATCTTTATTCAGAGCCTTACCGTCAGCCATTATCACCAGCGCCACTGGGCGCTCGTCCCATTTCGGATGTGGTTGGGCGACAACGGCAGCCTGTGCTACATCGGGCATACCGACGATATGGTTTTCCAGATCAACCGATGAGATCCATTCGCCACCAGACTTGATCAAATCTTTCGATCGATCAGCAATCATTATGTATTGTTCGGAGTCTATCCTGGCCACGTCCCCTGTTACCAACCAGCCATTATGAAACTTGTCCGGTTGAGGATCATTGAAATATTCCGCTGCAATCCATGGTCCCTGAACGCACAATTCTCCTACGGCTTTGCCATCATGTGGCAACCTGTTCCATTCTTCATCGAAAATTTCTATCTCAAGACCTGCCATCGCTAATCCCGCCTTGGCAATATTTTCAAATTGTTGATCTTCGGAGATGTTTATCTGAGACCGTTTTGCCACCTTTCTCGACAGGGTGCCCAATGGATTTGTTTCAGTCATGCCCCAGCCCTGAATCATCTCGATATTATGACTATCCCAATACCAGCGCATCATGGATACAGGTGGAGCAGAACCACCGCAGGTTAATCGACCTAGTTTACTAAGATCGTACTTATCCGGCTCAGCTTCCAATGCGGTTTTAACCCCTTGCCAGATCGTCGGGACACCTGCCGAAATAGTTACTTCTTCTTCATGCATTAATTTTAAGAATGCCTCAGGTACCATATAACGATGCGGCATTACCTGTTTGCAGCCCAGCATGGAAGCGCAGAACGGCAATCCCCATCCCATGGCATGAAACATGGGCACAATGCCCAGCAAAGAGTCAAGCGAGGACAGCCCTATGGAGTCTGTCAGGCATTCAGTCAAGGTATGCAGGTAAGTAGATCGATTTGTGTACATGACACCTTTCGGCTTGCCAGTTGTTCCAGAGGTATAACATAGACCCATAGGCGCATTCTCATCTATATCTGGCCAATGGTAAGCAGTTTCCTGAGCGGCGATCAAGTCTTCGTAGTCGATCTGGTTTTCAAATGAACTCTCACCACCTTCACCGTGCCGACAGATGATTAGCAGCTCGACACAGGGAACTTTTCCCCATAGCGGCTCCAATAGCGGTAGCAGGTCTTCGTCGGCGAAGATGACCCTGTCATTGGCGTGGTTGATGATGTATTCGAGATCGGTGGGTGAGAGTCGAATGTTCAAGGTATGCAATACAGCGCCCATGGAGGGCACGGCTTGATACAACTCCAGGTGGCGATAATTATTCCACATAAAGCTGCCGACTCTATCCCCAACCTGTATGCCATGACTTTTCAGGGCGTGGGCCACCTGGTTGGCTCGGTCCCATGTCTGTTTGAGCGTTTGTCGGTGAGTTCCCTCAGCCTGCATGGTGACTACTTCAATATCAGGGTCCAGGATTGCACCCCTGCCTAGTATTCTGGACATCAATAAAGGTATTTTTTGCATTGTCATTCTGGCTATCTCCTATAGAGTCGGCAGTCTTGTAGGAATGGGAGCATAGCCGATAAATGGGGGCCTGTTCAATTGCTGACGAAAGAGGGTGTTTTTAGGTCGCTGTGCCCTGCCGCTGGAGGGTATTGCCTGTGGTCCGTCAAACCATGACTGTGCTGCTGTTTTGGCGCAAGCATGGAATGGCGACAATTGAATTGATTGGCCCAGAGAGTTATTCTTTCTGCTAGAGTTTAGTCACGACCCGGAATACACAGCAAGCCACGAGGTAAAGAATGATCAGTGTTGAAGAACATCCCAAGAAATCCGTTACAGTGCAAGGGAAAAGCATGAGCTACGTGGAAATGGGTGCAGGTGATCCCATCGTCTTTCAGCACGGTAATCCAACGTCTTCCTATCTCTGGCGCAATGTTATGCCGCATTTACGCGACCAGGGACGCTGCCTGGCGATTGACCTTATTGGTATGGGTGATTCGGATAAGTTGGATAATTCAGATGCCAGCAGTTACACCTTCGTACAACACCGGGAATATTTGGACGGCGCGCTGCAAGCGCTGGGAGTGAGCAACAATGTGACCTTGGTTGTTCACGATTGGGGTTCTGCTTTGGGTTTCGATTGGGGCAATCGCCATCGTGACGCTGTTAAAGGGATTGCGTACATGGAAGCTATTGTAAGACCGGTGAGCTGGGCAGATTGGCCGCAGGCAGCTCGCGGGATATTCCAGGGTTTTCGATCTAAGGCAGGCGAAGAAATGGTGTTGGAGAAGAACAGCTTCGTTGAAAGGGTGTTACCAGGCTCCATTCTCAGGGATCTCACAGAAGAAGAAATGGCTGTCTATCGTCGCCCCTATCTTAACAGTGGAGAAGATCGCAGGCCCACGTTGACATGGCCCCGACAGATTCCCATCGATGGACAGCCTGAAGACGTAGTTGAGATAGTTCAGAGCTATGCCGACTGGTTGTCGCAGTCAGATCTGCCAAAGTTGTTTATCAATGCTGATCCAGGGGCAATATTGATAGGCCCGCAACGCGAATTTTGTCGTTCCTGGCTCAATCAGACCGAGGTAACTGTGTCGGGAAATCATTTCTTGCAGGAAGATTCACCAGATGAGATCGGTCAGGCCATAGCCGAATGGCGAAATACCATCACCTAGAAAATTCACAGCCCCTGGTATGAAGTACCACTCGAATCGAGAGAGCAGCTTGACGGACTTTGAAGACAGGTTAAACAAAACAGCTAAAGCAGTCGCCTTGTTGTGTGTATGCCTGTTTTCTGTTCTGAGTACAGCACAGCGAACAGACAGCCCGGATATTGATACGGAAATAAGCCGCCAGATAGTAGGGAATTGGCTTATAAATGATGAGCTAAGCGACAACAGCGATGATCAGGTAGAAGCTGCAATCGAAGAGGGGGGTGGAAAAATTCCTCGGCGCTGGTTTAGAAAACGCCCAGATGATTTCTATAGAGGCGGACCGCAGGAGCAAGAACTGTATGACCGGATATCCTATGACGATGTCTTAAGTATTGAGTACACGGCGTCGGAATTTATATTTACCTATGCCGATAAGTATCTGCGTGTTTTTCACTCAGACGGTCGTCGACGCAGAACCACGGCTAACGATTTTTATGCCGAAGGCGGTGAAGATTTCTCGTTCGCAAATTGGGACGGTGATGCGCTCGTTGTTGAAGCAAGGCCCAGAGACGGTGGATTCACACTAGAAACTTACACTATGGAGGCCGAAGGTAATCGTCTGCGCGTTGAGATGATTATTGAACCCGCTTCTTTTCCTGCAGCGATTCAACTAATTCGCGTCTACGACCGCGCCAACTGAGACATTATCTCGTTTTCTACATCTGCCAATTTATCTTTGCCGAAAAATATTTGATTGCCTACAAAGAAAGTAGGCGAACCAAATGTGCCTCTGCTCACAGAGGCTTGTGTGTTCTCAATCAGTCGTTGTTTGATTCTTGGTTCAACGCTACCGGCCATAATTTTTTCTGCATCCAGACCTGCTTCTGCCAGGGCTTGGCTAATTAACTCTGGCGCGGCCATATTCAGTTCTTTCTCCCACATGCACTGATACATAGTCTCTATATATTCCTTACCTATACCGCTCTCTATCGCATAGATTGCAGCGCGCATGATGTGCAGGGTGTTCACTGGAAATTGAGGATTGAATCTAAAATTCCACAGGCTATGTTTCTCTACGAAGCGCTTGGTTTCCAATGCCTTGTATTCCGCTTTGTTCTTGATGCCAGCCAGGGCTTCCATGGGAGACTTATTATTGGTTGCCTTGAATACGCCCCCCAGCAAAATTGGAACATAGTCAAAAGAGACGCCGGCGCGTTCCTCGATGGATGGAATGACTCTGTGAGAATAGTAAGTGTTAGGGCTGCCGAAGTCGAAATGAAATTCTACTTTAACTGTCATGTTGCTTCCTTGTTCCAGCTTCTTTCAATTGCAATGAATTTTAGTTTTAGAATTTTTCGGCGAATGGCCTTATGTCCATTTCATGTGTCCAGGCATCTCGACTTTGATTGTGTAGCATCCAATAAGTTTCCGCTACTGACCGGGGATCCATAAGCGTGTCAGCAGAGAGCTCATCAGGATTGATTCCTCTGTTCAGCAATCGTTCGCGCACAAAAGCAGTATCTACTCCGGAATCGATAATGAGATGGGCAACATGAATATTTTTCGGACCAAGTTCCCTCGCCATACTTTGAGCTAATGCGCGTAAGCCAAACTTGGCGCTGGCGAAGGCGCCAAAGCCGCTACCGCCGCGTATGCTGGCCGTAGCGCCGGTAAAGAAGATTGAACCGCGCTTCCGTGGAAGCATATACCTGGCTGCTTCGCGCCCGCTAAGAAAGCCACTGAGGCAGGCCATTTTCCAGACCTTGTAAAATACTCTTTCTGTAGTTTCCAGAATTGGAAAGTTCACGTTACCACCGGGATTGGAAATAAGGACTTCGATAGGGCCTATTTCTTTTTCGATGAAGGCAAATCTTTCTTCAATCTGTGTTTCTTCACGTGCATCCAGCGAATAGTTGTAGGCTTTCCCGTTAGCGGCAGTAATTTCGCTAACAAGTGCATCGTTCTTCTCGCCGTTTCTTCGCCCCAAACAAACAGTATAGCCGCCGTTGGCAAATCGACGTGCTATGGCGGCGCCGATGTAGTCACCAGCGCCGACAATAACGCAAACAGGAGATGAGGTTTTCATTATCGGTCTAGTCGAGTCGCATCAATGAGTCACAATGGGCTTAACAAACTTTAACGTCATGCGATCACTCTCACCAATGGCGCTGTATTTTGCACGGTCTTTATCTCCCAATCGATAGTTTGGGGGTAAAGTCCACACGCCTTCAGGATGAACGGCGGGGTCTCTCGCGTTGGCATTAATTTCACTACTCGCTACAAATTCAAAACCAGCAGCCCTCGCAAGTTCTTGAACGTAGGCCTCAGTTACATAGCCAGTAGTACGCATTACATCCATGCCGGCGTCGGGCCTGGCGCGATGCTCAACCACACCGAGGATGGCGCCAGGTTTCAGTGCCTTGTAGAAAGAAGCAAAGAACTCGTGCTCCTGGCCCGCCATAATCCAATTGTGAACATTTCTAAAAGTCAGTGCTATATCTGCTGACTCGGGTGGAGCAATGACTACTTCGTGAGGCGGGTTCAGATGTCTCACAGTAATTTTCCCGTACAGATCAGGATTCGCTGTAATCTTTTCTTCAAACCTTCTCAGGTTAGGGGGCATGTAGGATGCAGATGCGTTGGGTGAAAAATGCGCCGCATAGAATTTGCCGTGATCACGCACATAGGGTGCTATTATTTCTGTATACCAGCCTCCAGCAGGTAAAATTTCGATCACAGTCATATCCGGCTCCAGACCAAAAAATTCCAAAGTCTCCACAGGATGACGAAATTCATTGCGCGTAATATTAGCCTCAGATCTATGTTCTGCCATCGACCATTGCTCAAGGTTTTGTATTGAAGCGCTACCATTGTGGTGGTCCGCCAGAGTAGATTGCGAGTAGCTTAGGGCCATCGCTATCGATGAAGCCGTCAGTACAGATTGATGAATTTTCATGCTAGACCTCGTTCCCATTGTTTGTCGAAATGTTGACTGCCCATAAATTGATTCTAAGCGGTAATTCTTGCATGAAAATCCTGGGCAGGCCAACGATATAGACTGATTACAAGTTACACAAGGCTAAGTGCTATAAACTGTCCGGCAGTAGGAGGCAAGCGGGAATACGTGAAGGGTAATTTTGTAACTGCTGATCGAGAGACAGGCAATTTGTTTCCACCCGCTATCCCGGACTGGCTACCTGAAGGCACCCGGCGCGTGTAATCAGGCTCATGCAGCCTGGGCGCAACGCGGAAGCTACCCCCGAAGCTGACCCCAACAGCCCTGATAGTGGAATCCAGGGCGTGAACAGGGTCGCTGCGGGAGTAACATTTGCGCCAGTTCTGGCGCGTCTCACTCCACCACTTCTATCCGCAAAGGCTCCGTGTGATAGAACAACTCACCGCTGTCAAGTTGATAGCCAATATACAACTCCCAATTACCCAGCTCCGCAGACGACAGCATGACCGGCTCAGGGGTGAGATTGATAAGCCTGACCCCCGCCTCCAGCATGAGGTCTTCCTCGAAATAGGCCAGGGTTTCACCATCATAAAGCACCAGTCCAGACTGCGTCAGTAACCACACCGTCTCGGGAGCGGACGCGCTTCTTGCCGCCACCACAACATTAGCCTGCTCCCCCACATCGATGCTGCGTGGCGTGATGGCAAACACGATATCCAGTTCCTCACCCACCGGGAAGCTGCCATCCTCAAAGTAGCTGTCGCCGCCGTCACTGCTTGCCCCGCTGCGGAACACCGCCTCCGTGCCTGTACCATCGTCTGCCTCGGGGTTTAACACCGGCGGCAGCGTCGTTACATTCACTGGCAGGAAGCTAAAGGTTTCCCTTATATCTCGAATACGCAGCCGCGCCTGGCCTGCATTCACCCCGGTAACAAGCAGCGTCCTGCCAGCAACAACCGACCGCGTCGTCCCGCCGGGGTCGCCGCTGACAAAGAACGGCGGAAACCCACCCTGGATGCTCACTTCCCTGGTTTCTCCAACCACTATAGTGAGACCTGAGACAGGAAAACCCTCTGCGTTGAACAGTTGTAGCGCATCGTCTTCATCTGGCGGAAGCTCAGGCTCAGGCTCAGGCTCTGGATCAGGGTCTGGGCCGGGTGCTGGTGGTGGCGGAGCAGGCCTTGAACTCGCCGCAGTCGTTGCCTGCGCGCTCGCCGTGCCCAGGCTGAAAACTGTCGGCAGTGGGTTGGCAGTGTTCTCGGTCAAGGTCACCGTGAAGGTCTCGGTGACTTCCACCAGGGTATCAACCCTCACCGCCACCGTAATTTCCTGGGCCAGGGTTGTCGTACCAGCAGCGAAGGTCAGCGTGCCGCTGGTAGCGGTGAAATCGCTCGTCGTCGCCGTGTCGCCGCTCGCCACCTCGGTGGCATAGTCCACCACCACAGCCACTCCCGGAGAACCCGACAGGGTCACCACGAAGGTGGCGTCACTGCCTTCGGGCACAGGGCTGTCTGGCCCCCTGATCGACACGGTTCCCGTGCTGCCCTCAATCGTCGCCGTCGCCGTCGCCGTGCCCAGGCTGAAACCTGTCGGCAACGGGTTCGAGGCGTTCGCGCTCAGGGTCGCCGTGAAACTCTCGTCGCCTTCCACGAAGCTGTTGGTTAACACCGGCACGGTGAAGGTCTGGGTCAGAGTGCTCGTGTTCGCCGCAAAGGTCAGCGTGCCGTTCGTTGCTGTGAAATCACTCCCTGCGGTCGCCGAACCCGCCGCGGTTTCATAGTCCACCACCACTGCCGCGCCCGGTGAGGCCGACAAAGTCACCGTGAAGCTGGCATCCTCGCCCTCGTTCACATTGCCGCCGCCCGAGATCGACACCGTCGCCGAACCATTCGCGGTAATCGCCGCCTGCGCGCTCGTCGTGCCCCGGCTGAAACCTGTCGGCAGCGGGGCGCCCGTGTTCTCCTCACTCAGGTTTGCGGTGAAGGTCTCGCTGCCTTCCACCTGAGGATCGTCAAGCACCGGCACGGTGAAGGTCCGGATCAGATCGGTCGTGTTCGCCGCAAAGGTCAGCAGGGCGGCCGTTGGTCTGAAATCACTCCCCATAGTCGCCGTGCCCGGCCTGGTGAAATAGGTTATCGTCAATTCCGTGCCCGGTGAGTCCGACAAAGTCACCGTGAAGGTGGCATCCTCGCCCTCGTTCACATTGCCGCCGCCCGAGATCGACACCGTCGCCGTGCCCGCCGCGGTAATCGCCACCTGCGCGCTCGTCGTGCCCAGGCTGAACCCGGTCGGCAGCGGGTTCGAGTCGTTCGCGCTCAGGGTTGCAGTGAAGCTCTCGCTGCCTTCCACCTGAGGATCGTCGAGCACCGGCACGTCGAAGGTCTGGCTCAGATCGTCCCCGGTCGCGCCAGCCGCAAAGGTCAGCGTGCCGCTCGTTGTTGTGAAATCATCCCCCGCGGTCGCCGTTCCCGCTGCGGTGGCATAGTCCACCACCACTGCCGCGCCCGGTGAGCCCGACAAAGTCACCGTGAAGGTGGCATCATCGCCCTCGCTCACGTTGCCGCCGCCCGAGATCGACACCGTCGCCGAACCCGCCGCCCCAATTGTCGCCGTTGCCGTCGTCGTGCCCAGGCTGAAGCCTGTCGGCAGCGGGGTCGAGGCGTTTGCGCTCAGGGTCGCGGTGAAGCTCTCGTCGCCTTCCACCTGGCCATCGTCGAGCACCGGCACGGTGAAGGTCTGGGTCAGATCGTCCCCGGTCGCGCCGGCCGCGAAGGTCAGCGTGCTGCTAATTGGCACTGTAAAATCACTCCCTGCTGTGGCCGTGCCCGATGCAACCGCATAGTCCACCACCACTGCTGCGCCCGGTGAGGCCGACAACGTCACCGTGAAGGTGGCGTCATCGCCCTCGTTCACGCTGCCGCCGCCCGAAATCGCCACCGTTGCCGTTCCCGCGGCCCCAATCGTTGCCGTTGCCGTTGCCGTACCGAGGCTGAAACCTGTCGGCAGCGGGGTCGAGGCGTTTGCGCTCAGGGTCGCGGTGAAGCTCTCGTCGCCTTCCACCTGGCCATCGTCGAGCACCGGCACGGTGAAGGTCTGGCTCAGATCGTCCCCGGTCGCGCCGGCCGCGAAGGTCAGCGTGCCGCTGGTTGCGGTGAAATCATTCCCCGCGGTTGCCGTGCCCGCTGCGGTGGCATAGTCCACCACCACTGCCGCGCCCGGTGAGTCCGACAACGTCACCGTGAAGGTGGCGTCATCGCCCTCGTTCACGCTGCCGCCGCCCGAAATCGCCACCGTTGCCGTTCCCGCGGCCCCAATCGTTGCCGTTGCCGTTGCCGTACCGAGGCTGAAACCTGTCGGCAGCGGGGTCGAGGCGTTTGCGCTCAGGGTCGCGGTGAAGCTCTCGTCGCCTTCCACCTGGCCATCGTCGAGCACCGGCACGGTGAAGGTCTGGCTCAGATCGTCCCCGGTCGCGCCGGCCGCGAAGGTCAGCGTGCCGCTGGTTGCGGTGAAATCATTCCCCGCGGTTGCCGTGCCCGCTGCGGTGGCATAGTCCACCACCACTGCCGCGCCCGGTGAGTCCGACAACGTCACCGTGAAGGTGGCGTCATCGCCCTCGTTCACGCTGCCGCCGCCCGAAATCGCCACCGTTGCCGTTCCCGCGGCCCCAATCGTTGCCGTTGCCGTTGCCGTACCGAGGCTGAAACCTGTCGGCAGCGGGGTCGAGGCGTTTGCGCTCAGGGTCGCGGTGAAGCTCTCGTCGCCTTCCACCTGGCCATCGTCGAGCACCGGCACGGTGAAGGTCTGGGTCAGATCGTCCCCGGTGGCGCCGGCCGCGAAGGTCAGCGTGCCGTTCGTTGCGGTGAAATCATTCCCTGCGGTTGCCGTGCCCGCTGCGGTGGCATAGTCCACCACCACTGCCGCGCCCGGTGAGTCCGACAACGTCACCGTGAAGGTGGCGTCATCGCCCTCGTTCACGCTGCCGCCGCCCGAAATCGCCACCGTTGCCGTTCCCGCGGCCCCAATCGTTGCCGTTGCCGTTGCCGTACCGAGGCTGAAACCTGTCGGCAGCGGGGTCGAGGCGTTTGCGCTCAGGGTCGCGGTGAAGCTCTCGTCGCCTTCCACCTGGCCATCGTCGAGCACCGGCACGGTGAAGGTCTGGCTCAGATCGTCCCCGGTCGCGCCGGCCGCGAAGGTCAGCGTGCCGCTGGTTGCGGTGAAATCATTCCCCGCGGTTGCCGTGCCCGCTGCGGTGGCATAGTCCACCACCACTGCCGCGCCCGGTGAGTCCGACAACGTCACCGTGAAGGTGGCGTCATCGCCCTCGTTCACGCTGCCGCCGCCCGAAATCGCCACCGTTGCCGTTCCCGCGGCCCCAATCGTTGCCGTTGCCGTTGCCGTACCGAGGCTGAAACCTGTCGGCAGCGGGTTCGAGGCGTTCGCGCTCAGGGTCGCCGTGAAACTCTCGTCGCCTTCCACAATGCTGTCGGTTAACACCGGCACGGTGAAGGTCTGGCTCAGATCGGTCGTGTTCGCCGCAAAGGTCAGCGTGCCGCTCGTTGTTGTGAAATCACTCCCCGCGGCCGCCGTGCCCGCCGCGGTGGCATAATCCACCACCACTGCCGAGCCCGGTGAGTCCGACAACGTCACCGTGAAGGTGGCGTCATCGCCCTCGTTCACGCTGCCGCCGCCCGAAATCGCCACCGTTGCCGTTCCCGCGGCCCCAATCGTTGCCGTTGCCGTTGCCGTACCGAGGCTGAAACCTGTCGGCAGCGGGGTCGAGGCGTTTGCGCTCAGGGTCGCGGTGAAGCTCTCGTCGCCTTCCACCTGGCCATCGTCGAGCACCGGCACGGTGAAGGTCTGGCTCAGATCGTCCCCGGTCGCGCCGGCCGCGAAGGTCAGCGTGCCGCTGGTTGCGGTGAAATCATTCCCCGCGGTTGCCGTGCCCGCTGCGGTGGCATAGTCCACCACCACTGCCGCGCCCGGTGAGTCCGACAACGTCACCGTGAAGGTGGCGTCATCGCCCTCGTTCACGCTGCCGCCGCCCGAAATCGCCACCGTTGCCGTTCCCGCGGCCCCAATCGTTGCCGTTGCCGTTGCCGTACCGAGGCTGAAACCTGTCGGCAGCGGGGTCGAGGCGTTTGCGCTCAGGGTCGCGGTGAAGCTCTCGTCGCCTTCCACCTGGCCATCGTCGAGCACCGGCACGGTGAAGGTCTGGGTCAGATCGTCCCCGGTGGCGCCGGCCGCGAAGGTCAGCGTGCCGTTCGTTGCGGTGAAATCATTCCCTGCGGTTGCCGTGCCCGCTGCGGTGGCATAGTCCACCACCACTGCCGCGCCCGGTGAGTCCGACAACGTCACCGTGAAGGTGGCGTCATCGCCCTCGTTCACGCTGCCGCCGCCCGAAATCGCCACCGTTGCCGTTCCCGCGGCCCCAATCGTTGCCGTTGCCGTTGCCGTACCGAGGCTGAAACCTGTCGGCAGCGGGGTCGAGGCGTTTGCGCTCAGGGTCGCGGTGAAGCTCTCGTCGCCTTCCACCTGGCCATCGTCGAGCACCGGCACGGTGAAGGTCTGGCTCAGATCGTCCCCGGTCGCGCCGGCCGCGAAGGTCAGCGTGCCGCTGGTTGCGGTGAAATCATTCCCCGCGGTTGCCGTGCCCGCTGCGGTGGCATAGTCCACCACCACTGCCGCGCCCGGTGAGTCCGACAACGTCACCGTGAAGGTGGCGTCATCGCCCTCGTTCACGCTGCCGCCGCCCGAAATCGCCACCGTTGCCGTTCCCGCGGCCCCAATCGTTGCCGTTGCCGTTGCCGTACCGAGGCTGAAACCTGTCGGCAGCGGGGTCGAGGCGTTTGCGCTCAGGGTCGCGGTGAAGCTCTCGTCGCCTTCCACCTGGCCATCGTCGAGCACCGGCACGGTGAAGGTCTGGGTCAGATCGTCCCCGGTGGCGCCGGCCGCGAAGGTCAGCGTGCCGTTCGTTGCGGTGAAATCATTCCCTGCGGTTGCCGTGCCCGCTGCGGTGGCATAGTCCACCACCACTGCCGCGCCCGGTGAGTCCGACAACGTCACCGTGAAGGTGGCGTCATCGCCCTCGTTCACGCTGCCGCCGCCCGAAATCGCCACCGTTGCCGTTCCCGCGGCCCCAATCGTTGCCGTTGCCGTTGCCGTACCGAGGCTGAAACCTGTCGGCAGCGGGGTCGAGGCGTTTGCGCTCAGGGTCGCGGTGAAGCTCTCGTCGCCTTCCACCTGGCCATCGTCGAGCACCGGCACGGTGAAGGTCTGGCTCAGATCGTCCCCGGTCGCGCCGGCCGCGAAGGTCAGCGTGCCGCTGGTTGCGGTGAAATCATTCCCCGCGGTTGCCGTGCCCGCTGCGGTGGCATAATCCACCACCACTGCCGCGCCCGGTGAGTCCGACAACGTCACCGTGAAGGTGGCGTCATCGCCCTCGTTCACGCTGCCGCCGCCCGAAATCGCCACCGTTGCCGTTCCCGCGGCCCCAATCGTTGCCGTTGCCGTTGCCGTACCGAGGCTGAAACCTGTCGGCAGCGGGGTCGAGGCGTTTGCGCTCAGGGTCGCGGTGAAGCTCTCGTCGCCTTCCACCTGGCCATCGTCGAGCACCGGCACGGTGAAGGTCTGGGTCAGATCGTCCCCGGTGGCGCCGGCCGCGAAGGTCAGCGTGCCGTTCGTTGCGGTGAAATCATTCCCTGCGGTTGCCGTGCCCGCTGCGGTGGCATAGTCCACCACCACTGCCGCGCCCGGTGAGTCCGACAACGTCACCGTGAAGGTGGCGTCATCGCCCTCGTTCACGCTGCCGCCGCCCGAAATCGCCACCGTTGCCGTTCCCGCGGCCCCAATCGTTGCCGTTGCCGTTGCCGTACCGAGGCTGAAACCTGTCGGCAGCGGGGTCGAGGCGTTTGCGCTCAGGGTCGCCGTGAAGTTCTCGCTGCCTTCCACCTGGGCATCGGTTAACACCGGCACGTCGAAGGTCTGGGTCAGATCGGTCCCGGTCGCGCCTGCGGCGAAGGTCAGCGTGCCGCTCGTTGTTGTAAAATCACTCCCCGCAGTCGCCGAACCCGCCACGGTGGCATAGTCCACCAGCAGATCGGCACCCGGTGAGGCTGACAAGGTTACGGTGAAGGTGGCATCCGCGCCTTCGTTCACGTTGCCGCCGCCCGAGATCGCCACCGTCGCCCCACCGTTGGCCGCGATGGTCCCTTGGGCACTCGTGGCCGATGGGTTCAGGGTGACACCTGCCGGTAGCGGGCTGGCAGTGTTCGCACTCAGGGTTGCCGTAAAGCTCTCGCTGCCTTCCACGATGCTGTCGGTTAACACCGGCACGTCGAAGGTCTGGCTCAGATCGGTCCCGGTCACGCCTGCGATGAAGGTCAGCGTGCCGCTCGTTGTTGTGAAATCACTCCCTGCGGCCGCCGAACCCGCCACGGTTTCATAGTCCACCACCACTGCCGCGCCCGGTGAGCCCGATAAAGTCACCGTGAAGGTGGCATCATCACCTTCGGCCACATTGCTGTCTGGCCCCTCAATAGACAGCGTCGCCGCATCGCTGGCCGCGATGGTCGCCGTTGCCGTCGTCGTATCCAGAGTGAAACCTGACGGCAGCGGGCTGGTAGTGTTTGCGCTCAGGGTTACCGTGAAGGTCTCAGAGCCTTCCGCCAGATCATCCTGATTTGTCGTGACCGTGAAGGTTCGGGTCAGATCGAGCGAGTTCGCCGCAAAGGTCAGCGTGCCGCTGGTGGCCGCGAAATCATTTGCCGACGCCGTGCCCGTCGCGGTGGCGTAGTCCACCACCACTGCCGCCGCGAGCGATGGGCCCGATAAAGTCACCGTGAAGGTGGCATCTCCGCCCTCTCTCACAGTGCCGCCGCCCGAGATGGACAGCGTCTCCGAAACCGCCGCCCCAATACTGACCGCGTCGCTGGTCAATCTTTCATTGTTGCCGGCATCGTCGGTAAAGCTGACCCGTACCTCAATATCCGCTCCTAAATTCGTAGCCGTCAAGGCGAGGGTCGGCGAGGTCTCCCCGCTAAGGGTTCCGCCATCCTCCAGCCATCGATAGGTGAAAGTCGCGTTGGCAAGGCCATCGGCATCGCTGATGCCGCCGGTGTTTGCCGTCAGGGTATTCCCCACCCGGGGCGTGCCGCTAATGGTCGGTAATCCGCTGGGCGGGTCATTGACCGGAGTCACGGTCACGGTTGCCGTGGCGGGGGTGGCACTGAAGTCAGTGCCGTCGGAGACGCTGAAGGTGAAGGTCGCATCGCCGTTGACATTGGTGGCCGGGGTATAGACCAGAGTCGGAATATCGGCAACGGGAATCACTTGGGCAATGTTAACCGGCGTAGCGCTCGTGCCCGTGCCCAGCGCCAGGCTGCCGTTGGCGCCGGCGGGCAGGCTATCGATGCGCACCGCTTGCAGGCTATCGCCGCTGTCGGTATCGGCAAAATTAAACTGGGCGGCCGCAAAAGTGTGGGCGATATCCTCGTTTGTGCTGACCGTCAGCCCGGTTGTGGTGGGCGGGTTATTGGCGGCGCTGTTCACTGTAATGCTAAAGCCCAGTGAATCCGTGTCATTGAAGTTATTCGTCGCGGTGTAGGTCAGGTCAGTGGTCCCGGCTTGTGTCGGCGTACCAGACAGTATTCGGCTGGTAGCATTGAAAGCCAGTCCAGCCGGCAGAGGAACAGGCGTCAGCGTATAGGTATTGGTACTCGGCAATGAATCGGGCCCGTCCCGCGCCTCGGGCAAAGTTATAGGCGTAATTGCATTGCCCGCGCTGAAGGTTTGATTCGCGATGGTGGCCTGAAACAGCGGTCTGATAAAGATTCTGACGGTTGCCGGGGCGGACGATTCCTGCCCGTCATTAACGGTCAACCTGAAAGTGTACGAGGCAGGATTAGTCGGTATCACGGTTGGAATGGTGAAGGTTGGCTGTGAGGCTGCCGCACTGCTTAAAGTCACCTCGGTGGGGCCGGCAGTCCGTTCCCAAAGGTAGATCAGGGCCGAATTATCGCCGTCAGGATCGTCACTGCCCGTGCCATCAAGCGTGACTTCCGTGCCCTTGCTCACCCTCTGATTTGGACCGGCATCTGCGGTGGGCGGCATATTGGTGCCAGCGGTGGCGGTGACTGCGATGGCGAAGGGGCTAAGGGCTACCGGCGTGGTGATGATGTTATCGGTGACGCTGATCACGATATTCTCGTAGTTGCCAACATTGGCGCTGGCGGGCGTGCCGGTCAAAGCCCCGGTCGTTTCGTCGAAACTGGCCCAGCTTGGCATATTGGTGATGGCGTATTCCAGCGTGTCGCCATCCGCATCATCGCCGCGCGGCGTGAAACTATAGTCCTGCCCTTGCACCACGGTTTTGTCGGGGAGGCCGCTGATGGTGGGCGGGTCATTGACCGCGGTCACGGTCACGGTGGCCGTGGCGGGCGTGGCACTGAAGTCAGTGCCGTCGGAGACGCTGAAGGTGAAGGTCGCATCGCCGTTGACATTGGTCACCGGGGTATAGACCAGAGTCGGGATATCGGCAACGGCAATCACCTGGGCAGGGTTAACCGGCGTAGCGCTCGTGCCCGTGCCCAGCGCCAGGCTGCCGTCGGTGCTGTCGGGCAGGGTATCGATGCGCACTGCTGTCAGGTTATCGCCGCTGTCGGTATCGGCAAAATTAAACTGGGCGGCCGCAAAAGTGTGGGCGGTATCCTCGTTTGTGCTGACCGTCAGCCCGCTGGTGGTGGGCGGGTTATTACTGGCCGCCGGCGCGCTGATATTGAGGGTTCGGGTCAGGGTTCTAACGACATCGCTACCGCTAACAAGGTCCGAGACCGTTAACTCAGCGATGAATCGAACCTCGCGTCCGCCACTACCAGCGGGTGCCTGAAAGGTGAAGTGCCGGAGCAGGTTATGCCACCGCTCTGGGGCTTCGTCATCGTTGTCGGGGGTACTAACGCCGACTATTATGTTTTGCGATGCACCAACACTATCGATGGGTATAAATGAAATATCATAACTGCTCCTCTCCGCAGCAGCAGCGAGCGCCACCATATCGCCAGGGTTCAGATCAGCCGCACTCTCGACTCTTAGTCTAAAGGTATTGGGCCGCCCTGTGTCTATGCTCAAATCGGAAAAGATTGCCATCGGAGTACCCCCCGCGATGACGGTAAGCGGCGTTGTCGTTCCGCTCAGGTCAAGGTCTTGAGCATTAGCCGGTTGCGCCACACACAGCAAAGCAAGCAACGCCACCGCACAAAACCGCGCCCTGGCCACGAAGCCCGTCCCCAAAAAATGAACCAGCGACGGATAGGATTTTAAGCTAGACATAATAAATGTTCTCCAGTTCTTGATACGGTTTCTCTTGTTACGGCTCTTGTTACGGCTCTTGATGCGCTCTCCCCGACCCTCGTCACCGCTCCCCGACCCATAACCGCTAGCGTGGAAGCCGATAGCCGGAAATTCGGGGGGGGGGGGGGGGGCTGGTGTGCCTGATTTGACAAGCATGAGACGCCTGTGGCTGCGGTTGTACTCATGTTATCTCTATTTTCGATTTGTGATTCGTGCTTGTGTGCATGCCCTGACCTGTGCTGGTACGTTGAGCCGCGCGCCAGCCTTCGAAATTCGCTGGATATCTGTCGTACCAACACCATCTTGGAACAGAACGTGGAAGAGCATAAATCTACTACTTCTTGGAGTCAATAGTGGTGTGGAGTTCGTTAATCGGTCAGCTTCGGTATGATTTGATGCGCAGGCTTTTGATCTGCATCGGGTAGCCTCCTGTGTGGATTTAACAACTCACAGGCTGGCCTGCCTCAGGCGCTGCCAGCTTGAAGGGCTCCAGCTGGTTGCAGTTTTTGTAAGCGTTCAGGAGTTTCGGATAAAACGACATATCCACCTTGAAGCGTAGCGCGTTAAAAACCTGCGGTATCAGAAACACGTCCACCCGTGTCAGCTCATCGCCAAATGCGAATTGCCCCGGTGGCAGTTGCTGCTCCAGGGCGCTAAAGCCTTGTTCTATCCAATGGTGATACCAGTCCATCCTGGTGCTTTCATTGGCGCCCAGATTATCGACCAGATAGTTGAGCACTCGCAGGTTGTTCAGTGGGTGGATGTCACAGGCAATGGCATTGGCGGCAGCGCGGATTTTAGCCTGTTGCAGCGCATCGCCTGGCAGTAAAGTTGGTTGCGGATACGCCTGCTCCAGCCATTCGATAATGGCGCTGGACTGGGTGATGATTTCCCCGTTATCCAGGGCCAGTGATGGCACCAGCCCCTGTGGATTGAGCGCGAGGTAGTTCTCGCTACGCTGTTCGCTCTGCAATAGACTGATTGGAATCGCCCGATAGGGGATGCCCTTGATATTCAGCGCAATTCTGACACGGTAGGCGGCAGAAGAGCGACTGTAGTCGTAGAGGTTCATTGTGCTGGCGGGCTGTACTGCGTCACTTTCTGATCGATCTTGCCGAAAATACTGTGGCCGTCCTTGTTGAACATTTCTATTTCAATCCGGTCGCCAAAAGACATGAAGGGCGTGCTGGGTTTGCCATCGGCGATGGTTTCCAGGCAGCGAACTTCTGCCAGACAGCAAGAGCCGTCCGGGCTGCCCTGGTTGGCAACCGTACCAGAGCCCACTACCGTGCCAGCGATCAGAGGACGGCTTTTTGCTGCATGGGCAATTAGCTGGCCAAAATCAAAGGTCATATCGACACCTGCATTGGGCGCACCAATCTTTGTACCGTTGAGTGTTGCATGCAGCGGCAAATGAATTTTGGCCCCGTCCCAGGCTTGATCAAGCTCGTCGGGAGTGACCAGAACCGGTGTGAATGAGGTATGAGGCTTAGACTGGTAGAAGCCGAACTGCTTGCCCAGTTCCGCCGCAATCAGGTTGCGCAGGGAAACGTCGTTCACCAGGCCGATAAGTTTGATGTGCTTGCGGGCCTGGTTCGCGTCGGTGCCAGCCGGCACGTCGTCAGTCAATACCACAACCTCGGCTTCAAAATCGATGCCCCAGTCTTCATTCGTAACGGGTATGTCATCCTGTGCAGCCAGAAATGCATCGGAAGCGCCCATGTAAATCAGAGGGTCGGTCCAGAAAGATGCCGGTAGCTCGGCGCCGCGGGCCTTGCGCACCAGTTCCACATGGGTAACGTAGGCACTGCCGTCGGCCCAGTGGAAGCAGCGCGGTAGCGGGGCCGCAACGTCGGCGTTGCTAAAGTCAAATTCAGCGCCGCTACTGCCAGCTTGTAAAGCGTCGAAGCGGGCTTGCAGCAGAGCTTCGCAGTTGCTCCATTCATCGAGCGCCGCTTGCAGTGTCGGGACAATATCCGTCGCCAGGACTGCGCGACTCAAGTCGCGACTGACGACGACCAGTTGGCCGTCTCGGCCGGACTTCAGGCTGGCGAGTTTCATGCAAGTTCTCCTTCAAATTCTTTAGAGTGCAACCAGGCTGCGTGCTGGGGTGCTTTTTTGGTGCGGCTCCACTCTTCGAGCATTGCCGGAGCCACCTGGTGCAGCTCTGCCATTTCCTGATCTGTGCAGGTATTGATGACCAGTTCGATGCGATGACCATTGGGGTCGCGAAAATACAGCGACTGAAATATGCCGTGGTTAGTTGGCCCGACTACATCCAGGCCTTCATTTTCCAAAGCGGTTCGGGCTGCTCTAAAGTCTGCCATGGAATCAAGCTCAAAAGCGATGTGCTGCACCCAGTCAGGTGTGTTGTGATCGCGGTCCATGACCGGTGAATTGGGAAGCTCAAAAAATGCCAGCACGTTGCCCATGCCGGCGTCCAAAAACACATGCATATAGGGGTCGGGCGCTTTGGTGGAGGGCACCTGATCTTCAGCGATTGCCAGCACGAAATCCATATTGAGTACCCGTTGATAAAACTCAACGGTTTGCCTGGCGTCGATACAGCGGTAGGCAACATGATGTATTCGTTTCAAGTTCATAAGGTTCTCCTCTAGGCGCTCGCTGAAATCGCACCGCGCCGAAGTTGATCACGCTCCATCGATTCAAACAGGGCCTGGAAGTTGCCCTCGCCGAAACCTTCGTCGCCCTTGCGCTGAATAAACTCGAAGAAGATAGGGCCGATGACGGTTTCAGAAAATATCTGTAGTAACAGGCGCGACTCGCCACTATCGCTCACACCGTCCAGTAAAATACCGCGACTCTTGAGTGCGTCCACGTTCTCTCCGTGCCCAGGCAGACGTTCTTCGAGCATCTCGTAATAGGATTCTGGTGGCGCGGTCATAAACTCCAGCCCACGGGCTCTCAGGGCATCCAGGCAGGCGGGAAGATCGTCGCAGGCGAAGGCGATATGCTGAATGCCCTCACCGTTGTATTGCATGAGATATTCCTCAATCTGGCCTTCAGCGCCGGCCTCTTCGTTCAGAGGAATGCGTATCTTGCCATCAGGCGCGCTCATGGCGCGACTTTGCAGACCGGTGTACTCACCCTTAATATCAAAATGCCGAATCTCGCGGAAATTGAACAGTTTCTCATAATAAGCCGCCCAGTAATCCATGCGCCCCCGGTAGACATTGTGAGTCAGATGGTCGATAAGTTGAAAACCACAGCCGCGGGGTCGGCGCTCCACGCCGTCGACAAATTCAAAATCGATATCGTAAATTGAAACTCCGTCCTCGTAGCGGTCGACCAAATAGAGAATCGCGCCACCAATGCCACGGATGGCGGGCAATTTGAGCTCCATTGGACCTGCGACGATATCTATGGGTTGTGCGCCCAGTTCCAGGGCGCGCTCGTAGGCGTACCTGGCATTTTCGACCCGAAACGCCATGCCACAGGCAGAGGGGCCATGTTCTTCGGCGTAGAAGGCCGCCGGCGAGCTCGGCTCATAATTGACAATGAAGTTGATTTCGCCCTGGCGCCACAGGTCAACATCCTTTGAACGGTGATTCGCTACCCGTTCAAATCCCATCATTTGGAAGACGGGTTCAATCAGGCCGCGTTCGGCAGCCGCAAACTCTACAAACTCGAAACCATTGAGTCCCATTGGATTTTCAAACAGGTCGGTCATTGTCTTATGCCTCTTTTAGGGGGTGTCTTGAATACGCAGAACTATAGCGCTAATGTAGAGGGATTATTTGCCTATTTGCCTATGTATTAGGGATATGTTCAGGTGATATCTTTCATTTTTACCAGGTTATACGGGGGATTATTGCAATGAGTCTGGATCGAGCCGAGCGTAAAATTTTACAGCTGCTGCAAAAGGAGGGCCGCATGTCGAATGTAGAGCTCGCTGAGAAAATTGGTTTGTCTGAGTCTCCCTGTTTTCGTCGGGTAAAACGCCTGGAAGACAACGGCTTGATCGAAGGCTATTCCGTGCGCCTGAACAAGCGTGAACTGGGTTTGCAGGTCACTGCATTTGTACAAATTACCCTGGAGAAGCACAACGATAACCGGCGCGAGGAGTTTCTGGCCCGGGTTGAGGCTGAAGACTTCATCATTGAGTGTCATGTGATGAGCGGCAGCTATGACTTTTTGCTGAAAGTGATGGCTTACAACATGGACCATTTCGCTGAGTTATCAATGCGGAGGATATTGAAATTTCCCGGCGTGAACAATATGGAGTCTCATTTCAGTCTCATGGTCACCAAGCAGGATACGCCCTTGCCCGTGCCTGAGCGAATCCTGTCTGAGAGCCTGTAGCGCCGTGGCAGAATCGACAGGAGCGCAGGCAGTTGCTGCCCGAGTCCGGCGCTAAGCTTAACGCTTTGGGTTCGCTCTAAATCTGAACACACATTTTCATCTGCTGAGTTGCTTGTTCGGGTGTATGTTAGCGACGATCCAGGTAATCTCGCATTCCATTGCAACAAAGACCCACCGTGGAATGACTCACCGAAGTGCCGCACGTCGTCAGCCAGCAGCTAGCCTGTTTTTTTGAAAGGCGGGGCATTCTGGAGCCGACAAGATAGCTTTTACTCCTCACATACCTTACCAGCGATAAGAAGCCCGCAGATACCAGGAACCGCCTTCGTAGTTCGCCGCCGAACGACGTGGGTAGGGCAGGCCAACACTCAAACGGTTGGAATCAGGCGGGCCAATCTCATCGACATACTCATCGAAGATATTAGAACCGCCAGCAACCAGGCGTAGGCTTTCATTCACGTCCCAGCCCAGTTCCAGGTCGAGGTAAATGATGTCATCAATTTTTGCAGTCGGCCCATTGCCGTCCACGCCATTGATGCGACCGCGCTCGTCGTAGTGTTCACCGTAGTAGTTTGCGCGCAGCAACAGGTTCCAGCCCTCGGTGAAGTAGGTATTGGCGGTTAACGCAAAACGCTGTTCAGGGTAGTTGTTTTCAATGTCTTCGACATTGGCATCGCTGACGGGAATCACCGGCCCGGTTGGCGTGTTCACAAGCTGCTGCGCAGTCACTTCCACTTCGTTGTAGTTAAAGGCGAAGCTCAGGTCAGTATTGGCGCTGCTGTCACCCCAGTCCCAAGCAGAGGTCAGCACCAAATCCAGACCCTGGTGCTCCAGATCCATCGCATTGGTGTAAAACGAGATCGACTCCACGCCGGGTGCCGCTACGCTGATATCGCCGGTGCGGTAGATGCGGTCTTCAACTTCAATTTGATACACATCCACGGTCAATGTGCTTGACTCACCAAAATCAGCCGAAAAACCTGCGCTGATATTGACTGTTTTCTCTTCACTGAGCTCAGTGCCGCCATTGGCAATCGCCAATGGATCAGTCGGCGCAACTTGCAGTTCTTCGATTTGTTCGCCAGTCGCACCGTCAAAGCCAGTATCGGTCGTACGCAAGTTTGTCTGGCCTGGTGTCGGCGCATGGAAGCCTGTAGATGCAGCCGCTCGCAGAATAAAAGCATCGGTCACCGCGTAACGGCCTGCCAGCTTACCATTGGTCGTGCTGCCGAAATCGGAAAAATCTTCGTAGCGCGCGGCACCCTGCACCAACCAGTCTTCACTGATGGCCCATTCTGCGTCGGCGTAAACCGCATAGTTGTCGCGCTCAAACTTGCCGGCGTCCTGCGGTGCAGGGCTGGTAAAACCGGCACTGGTGGTACCGCTACCAAAGTAGGAATTGGGCTCACCTACAATGGATCCCCAGGTTTCTTCGCGCCATTCAACACCAAAGGCCAGGAACACCTCGTCGCTGAGCTGCCTGGTGAAATCGGCATTGAGGTTGATCTCTTCCTGCTCGAAAGCACCCACATCGAAGTCACGTTGCAGAGGCTCGCCATCAGCACCCAGGCCCAGATCAGCGTTCAAACCGTTGTTGAGGAAGTAGTCGAGCTCGTTCAGACCGTAGCTCACGCTCAAGTCATAGCCAATGCCGCCGCCAAATTCACCGCGAATACCGCTCGCAAGGCTGGTATCTTCCTGATCCCCATCGAGATAGCCGGTGTAACCTGTCTCAGTCAATCGACCGCTATAGCCAAAGTTGTTCACCAGCGTGCCAATCGATACGTGGCCAGGGTTGCGGTAAAAGAAACGATAGCGACCTTCGGTTTCTCCGTAAATACCAAATGCGTAAAGCTGGCTGCTATCGCTCAGATCGATGCCCAGGTTGAAGGACAATTTGGTTGCAGCATTTTCGGGACGACCCCAGGTCTGCGCATTGGGCGCATCATTGTAGGGCGTATCTTCACCGATACCTGCAACCCCGGCATCTATCAAAGCCTGGGCATCTGGCCGCTGGATACCGCGAATCAACTGGTCATTGTCGACACGCTCAAAGCTCAGATTGAGGAATCCGCGGTCGTCCAGGTTAAGGCCGACATTGCCGGCAAGCTTCCTGCTCTGTTCGTCACTGTCTTCGAAATACTGGCCGTACTGCACCACTACTTCGCCCCCTTCGTCAGCATCTTTGAGACCGAAGTTGATAACACCCGCAATCGCGTCAGAGCCATACTGCGCGGCGGCGCCATCGCGCAGCACTTCAATTTGCTTCACCGCAATACCCGGAATCATGCCTACATCGGATGCGTGTGAACCATTGCCCGCGGCCGGCGCGGATGTCTGCACAAGCGCCGAGCGGTGGCGGCGCTTGCCATTAACCAAAACCAGGGTTTGATCAGGTGCCGTGCCGCGAATTGAGGTTGGCCGAACAAACGCTGAACCATCTCCGCTCAGCGGCGTGGCTGTATAAGAAGGCAGCAGCGCTCTAAGGCTGTCGCTTAGATCAACAGAGTTTCCGACCGTGCCCAGGTCATCTGCGCCAAAGACATCAACCGGAACAGGAGAGTCTGTGGCCGAGCGGGGTGCCGAACTGCGACTGCCAATGGTAATCACTTCCTCAATGACCTGGCTGTCCTGCGCGTACACTGGCTGTCCCATGATGATCGTGATGACCCTGGTGGTGATCACCGTCGATACGGCGAGAAACAGGGGTGTTGATTTACTATTGAGCATAATGCCTCCGTGTAGGCGTTTTTGTTTTTCCGAAATGGCTGCGAATATTGAAGCGAGATTATAAAACGCCAGCCATTAGCGCCGTCATTGTCCACTATTAGAACACTCTTAGGCCAAGCCAGTCTTTACTCCTGGCTTTAGAATTGCCGATAATGGTCTGTTTAGTCAACGCAGTGAGCTAATCATGGATCAGATTGTTGTACGGGGTGTACGCACCCATAATCTAAAGAATATCAGTCTCACAATTCCTCGGGATAAACTGGTTGTAATAACCGGCCTGTCTGGCTCTGGTAAGTCCTCCCTCGCTTTCGATACACTCTATGCTGAGGGCCAGCGACGCTATGTTGAATCATTGTCAACCTATGCCAGGCAGTTTCTGTCGATGATGGAGAAGCCAGACATTGATCACATCGAAGGTCTGTCCCCGGCCATTTCCATCGAACAGAAATCTACGTCACACAATCCACGCTCCACTGTGGGCACTACTACCGAGATTTATGACTATTTGCGCCTGCTGTTCGCTCGGGTAGGAGAACCCCACTGTCCAGACCACAATCTTAAACTGGAAGCTCAGACTGTCAGCCAAATGGTGGACAAAGTCATGGCGCTGCCCAAAGACAGCCGTGTCATGGTGCTTGCACCCATAGTCCAGGAGCGCAAGGGCGAGCACCTTCATGTATTCAGCGAGCTGAGTAGCGGAGGCTTTATTCGCGCCAGGGTAGATGGCCTGGTGTGCGAAATAGAATACCCCCCTGAATTAGAGAAGAATAAGAAGCACTCCATCGATGCCGTAATTGACCGGCTGAAAATCAAGCCGGAATTGGAACAGAGACTAGCCGAAAGTTTCGAGACTGCCTTACAGTTAGCGGGCGGCCTCGCCATTGTGAGTATTACGGATAGCTCCGACAAAGAGGAAGATCTAGTCTTCTCCTCACTTTTCGCCTGCCCGCAATGTGGTCACAGTATTTCGGAGCTGGAACCCCGCTTATTTTCCTTCAACAACCCGGCGGGTGCATGCAGAACCTGTGACGGTCTGGGTTTTAAACAGTTTTTCGATGAACAACGCATCATCACCGACGAATCTCTGGCACTGGCCGAGGGTGCGATCCGCGGTTGGGACAGGCGCAACATCTACTATTTTCAGATGCTCATGTCATTGGCCACTCACTATGGTTTCAACGTGGAAACTCCTTTCAAAAAGCTTTCCAAAAAGCACCAGAACTACATTCTTCGAGGCAGCGGCAAAGAAGTCATTGATTTTCACTATGTGAATGATCGCGGCGATATGATCACTCGCAGCTACCCCTTCGAAGGCATATTGCCAAACATGGACCGCCGTTACCGGGAAACCGAATCGAACCATGTACGAGAATCGCTGGGTAAGTATTTAAGTTCGCAGTCCTGTCCCGATTGCGGAGGCACTCGCTTGAAGCGAGATGCCCGCCATGTACTGGTAAAAGGATTGAACCTTCCAAGCATCACAGAAATGACTGTGGCGCAGTCCTCCGACTATTTTAGTAAACTCAAACTTACCGGCACCCGCGCCAGGATTGCGGAAAAAATACTTAAAGAGTTACAAAGTCGTCTAAAGTTTTTGATAGATGTGGGGCTGAATTACCTCACCCTGAATCGCAGTGCAGATACGCTCTCTGGAGGCGAGGCCCAGCGTATTCGTCTGGCCAGTCAAATCGGCGCAGGACTGGTGGGAGTTATGTATATTCTCGATGAACCCTCTATTGGTTTACACCAACGTGACAATAGCAGACTGTTAAATACTCTTTTCCATTTGCGCGATCTGGGCAATACCGTAATCGTGGTAGAACATGATGAGGAGGCAATTTGCAGCGCAGACCATATTATCGATATAGGCCCGGGTGCCGGCGTTCATGGTGGAGCAATTGTCGCAGAAGGATCAATTGCTGATATCAAAAGGTCGAAAAAATCACTGACAGGGAAATATCTATCTGGTGCTGAGAAAATAGAACTCCCGAAAACACGTAATGCCTTCAATGAGAAAAAAGCACTCACGCTCAAAGGGGCCAGTGGGAACAATTTGCAAAAAATAGACCTGCGCATTCCGGTTGGTTTGTTCACTTGTATCACAGGCGTATCGGGATCAGGCAAGTCTACGCTGATCAATAACACGCTGTACCCTATCACTGCCACCAAACTAAACAAGGCCACCACCCTCAACCCGGCCGCCTACGAGGAGATTCAAGGCCTGGAATTGCTGGACAAGGTGGTAGATATAGATCAAAGCCCCATAGGACGAACGCCGCGCTCAAACCCAGCAACCTATACAGGCATTTTCACACCAGTGCGGGAATTGTTTGCCGGCACACAAGAGTCTCGCTCGCGCGGCTACAAGCCGGGTCGCTTTAGTTTTAATGTAAAGGGTGGCCGTTGTGAAGCCTGCCAGGGCGACGGCATGGTAAAAGTCGAGATGCATTTCTTACCCGATGTCTACGTCTCCTGCGATGTCTGCCTTGGTAAACGCTACAACCGGGAAACCCTGGAGGTAAAATACAAGGGGAAGAATATAAACGAAGTTTTGGACATGACAATCGAAGATGCCAGGGAGTTTTTCGATCCAGTTCCAGTTATTGCACGCAAACTTCAGACATTAATGGAAGTCGGGCTTTCTTACATTTGCCTGGGTCAGGCCGCAACCACTCTTTCCGGGGGAGAAGCACAGCGCGTCAAACTGTCCAGAGAATTATCAAAAAGAGACACTGGCAAGACTCTCTATATTCTGGATGAGCCTACAACCGGTTTACACTTTCACGACATAAAGCAGCTATTGGGTGTGCTGCACCATCTTCGGGATCACGGTAATACCATCGTAGTTATCGAACATAATCTTGACGTGATAAAGACTGCTGACTGGGTCGTGGACTTAGGACCCGAGGGCGGCAGCGGCGGTGGAAACATCATTGCCGAAGGCAGCCCTGAAGACGTGGTTAAGATAAAAGCCTCTTTTACAGGTCATTACTTGAAAAAAGTGCTGGTTTGAAGCGGCACCGCTGGTTCTATTTTACATTTAGAGGAGTTTCTCATACAAACTGTATGGCAAATTTACACCGAGCAGGGAGCTTGTGTAGAGATCTCACAAAAACAATGTTTGAACCCCAGTGGTCGATGTTGGCGTCGTGCAGGCAGACAGAAGAAATCGGCGCTACCAGGGCCAGGCCCTGGTAGCGCCGATTTGAACACGAGACAGTGAGTCAATAAAACTTCATGAGTCGGCTGCCAGTACCGGACATATCTTCAGAACTCATAGTTAACCCGCGCATAAACCATGCGTCCCAGCGGGTCTTGCAATTCCCCGACCACACCACCGAAGAGAGTGGTCTTCTGTGCCCAGCGGTCGGTGGCGTTGCGCATACCCAGGGTGAACGCCGCATTGCCATCGAACAGGCCAAAATTGCGATAGGTGTAAGCAATATCCATATCAACCCAGCGTTTTATGGTGTCCACCTTGCGATAGGTGGTGTTGGCAAAACGGGTGATGAAGCTGAAGTCGCTGCCATCGTAGCTAATGTCATCAATATAGTGAACCGTGACATTGGCCGAATGATTGCCATTGATCCAAACCATGCGCAGATTAGCCTTCCATTCAGGCAAGGCCGGCGCTGCACCCGTTGCGAAGTTCTGCTTGCCCACGGCTTCAACCACTGAAGTGGTAGGCCGTTCCTGGTAAATGAAGCTTTGGATATTGGTGGCGGTAAGATTGATCCGAAAATCGCCGATGTTATCCAGAACGAAACTGTAGTTTGCCTGGATATCATAAGCCTCCACTACCACTGACGAAGCATTGGTGCTGCCGGTATTCACTCGTAGAATTTCGTAGGGGTCGGCCGCATTCCTGATGATGCGCGCATCAGACTGACCACTGGCGAGCCAGGCATTCAACTGCTGTAGGCTGGGTTTCTGGTCGGCAGCAACGCCGTTACCGGTAAAACCCGTAGCCTGTTGGAAGTTGAAGAAATCGAGCTCAATGATTTGCAGCGGCAAGGCGGTGATGATGCGGTTAACGAAATCCGTCTCATTGTAGGTAAGGTGAAAGCTGAAATCACCAAAATTCAGGTCAAAGCCATAGGAAATTGATTCTGAAGATTCATTCTCAAGATCCGGATTTCCCTGCTCACACCTTGTGGCGAAGCCGGAGAATGGGCCGAAACGGTCGGTAATTTCACCCAGGCCGCAAACCGACGGTGCAAACAACTGGTTCAGACTGGGCGCGATGAAAGCATCACCCTGAGTACCCCGCAGCGTCAGCCAGTCGGTAGCTTGCCAGGTAATACCGTATTTTGGATCGGTCGACTTCTGGCCGGTGTCAAAATCTTCGTGACGCACCGCCAGGTCCAGTTCCAGGTTGTCAAGAATGGGTAAGGAAAGTTCACCGAACCAGGCATCGACCTCGCGTCGATAGCGGGTAATCTGCTCCTTTGCCTTGGCGCCGGTAACAGGGTCTCGTGGCTCTCCGATGTAGGCATCCCCCGCAATCTCAACCGCCGAGGGGACGGCGAGGTCGTAACTTTGACGGCGCTGGTAACCCACAGCTGCACCTATGGGGCCGCCGGGTAGTTCAACCCCCCCCCCCCCCATAGAGGTATGTTGCCATTTATTACCAAATCAAAGGTTTGCAACTCGTCGCGCTCCTGCTCTCGTTCGCGGGCGGCAACGGCATTGACCACCGTTGGCGACATCCTGAAGGTATCGCTAACAAAAGGCGAGTAACAGGCATCGAGATCATTGATCACATCACAATTAAGTCCCTGAATAACATCGGTAATGTCGAAATTCTGGTTGGACAGAAAATCGATTTCCCGAACATTATGGGAAAAGGCTGCCAGGCCTTCCCAGCCGCTAAGGTAGGGCACCGTAAAATCCGCCTGAAGGGTGATGCGGGAGTTTTCTTCCTGTAAGCCCGATGGGTTGTCACCGGTTGCATTGTGGGCATCAGACAGCGTGTTGTGCTTGGCAAGCAGGCGCAGACTGGCGATGGTGACATCTTCCATAAGCGGTATGCCTGGGGCAAGACCCCCGTTACCAGACAGAATATAGTCCATGAGACCATCGTTGTTCAGGTCAGCGGAACCGCGATCAGGCAGGCCGTCACCGTTGCTGTCAATACCAAACAAAGGCTGACCCAAGGCATTGGTTGCCCGAAACGGGTTGCCAGGATGTTCACCACGCACGGTTGGTAACTCCGAGGCACGGGCATTGCCCGGGTTGGAAGTAGAGCCGTAGTTGGTCTGGGAGATGCGGGTAAAAAAGCCTTGCATGGAGAGGGTCAGGTCTTCGTTATATTCCCAGGTAGCATTGCCGAAGAAATGATTGCTCGACAGTGGGTTTCGCAGGCTGTGGTTGTCGCCGAATTCATAGCGGCATAGTCCGGGGTTGATGCTGCCATCGGCCCTTCTGTCAAAAAAGCCGCGGGGGCTGGCTATATTACTGTCATTGAGGCGATCACGCTCAAGGCCGCAGCCCAGGTCTGCCAGCCGGGTTCGGGAACCGCTTACTACTTCCGGGTCGCCGAGATACAGACCATTCTCATCCCGTTCCGGTACCCAGTAGGTTCCGGGGTTTGCCTGGGAGGAAAAGCTCAGGCTGCTGTTGGCCAGCTCCGGGCGTTCATCCCAGGCCAGTCTTGCGGTCTGGCGAAATTGCCCGGCAAACACCAAATCGATGTCGGCTACAACCCCACCCCAGAGAAACTGCGCAGAGTGTTCGTCATAGTCGCCTCGCGAATCTCCCTCGCTATGAATATCTATCTTGAGCCCGTCATAGGATTTGTAGGGCACGAAGTTCACCACTCCCGCCACAGCCTCGTTGCCATACAGTGCGGCGGCACCGTCAGCCACGATATCCAGCCGTTGCAAGGCAATACTGGGGATAAGGGCATTTACATTCTGGTTCGCCAGCCGCTTGCCATCCAGCAGGGTCAGGGTGGAGCTGGCCCCAAGGCCACGCAGGTCAATGTTGGTACTCCTTTCATCTGTACCACTGGCCTGGAACGTATTGGTTATGGCTGAAGCTTCGCCGCCAACAAAGGAAAGGTTTTGAATAACCTCGCCAAGGTTCATGGTGCCTTCGGCCTCAAGGTCTTCGGCGCTCAGTTGCAAAACTGAGGATGCCTGGGTGAAGCCTTCGGAACGACGGATATAGGTACCAGTTACGACCACCTCTTCAATACCCTCATCCTGTGCCAGCGTAGAACTTGCAACGGGTAACATTGAAAGAGAGATTGCAATACATAGCAAATTTCGTTTAGGTGAGAACTTTGATGTCACATCTTTCTCCTTATTAGTATAGTAGCTTTAATTTTTTTTATGTTTAATCCCACATCGCGAGGAAAAACGACATGCTGTTGGACTCTAACAAATTGAATTACAGCATGGCAAGACAGACAGACTTAATCAGCCTTATCCAATATGGGTCTGAAGAGAGGGTAGTGTTTCCAATGTAAAATAGTGGAATGGTTCGCCCCACTCCCTAAAACGGCGTCAATGCGCCAGAATGGATATTCCATTCAATTAGACAGGCCTGGTTTCGAATGGCTGTCCTATAGGTTGCTTATAGGTTGCTTATAGGTTGCTTCTCCAGGTTGCTCCTATGGGTTCCTTGTTGGATGGGTGTCCTATGGGTTCATGGGTTTGGTCTATTCCTTTAGATGGGTGTCCTATGGCTTATATGGCTTATCTATCTGGGGGGTTGGGGAAAATCTATCCACGGTAAAATATATTTATAGTAAAAATATCTCTAAAAATTCTAATAAGTAGTAGAGTATTCTAATTTTCTCGACAAGCACAGTGAAATAAGCAAATAAAATTTGCGCCAGTTTTGCTATCTTTTGCTGCACTGCTGCATCAGTCATGAGGTAAAGGCAAAAAATGAAGCTGAACCTCGAAGCCAAAAATATCTCTAGGAGCGAGAGTCGCATCAATATCATCGCCACGACGCCAGTAGAGGCTGCACAATCGGGTTCAGGCAGCTTACAAAGCAGAGAATAAAAGCAATACAGCAAATGGAGGAGATAAAATGAATACAAAGAAGGCTGGATTTGGCGCAGTCGTTGCTGCGCTGTTTGGTGTTACCGCAGTGGCACAGGATCCGACGGATGCCAACCGCACATTGGAAGAAGTGGTTGTGACTGGTTCGCGAATCGTACAACGTGATTACGTATCAAACAGCCCAATTACGACAATCGGTGAGGAATACATCAATGAATCTGGAGCGACAACACTTGAGGAAATCCTTGCGGAAATGCCTCAATTTGGGATTGGCAGTGGTACCACAACGACGGGATTTTTTGCCTCTGGACAAGCCACGCTGAATCTTCGCGGTCTTGGACCTTATCGTAATTTGGTCTTGATGGATGGACGGCGCATGCAGCCGTCGAATAGCCAGCAAGTGGTCGACATCAACATGATTCCCAAAGCAGTAATTCAAAACGTTGAAGTGATCAGTGGCGGTGCGTCGGCCGTCTATGGCTCAGACGCAATTGCAGGTGTCGTCAATTTTATAGTGAAACGCGATTTCGAAGGTGTGCAAATTGATACTCAGTACAACGATTCCCAATTCTACGGCGGCGCGACAACAGATATTTCGTTTACCGTTGGTGGCAATTTCCTGGCTGACAAGGGCAACGCTTTTTTGTCCCTTTCCCACACGGATCGAGGTTCTGTAAACTCGCACGATATTGACTTTGTCCGAAAAGACCTGGGGCAAGGTGACCTGCGGTCTGGACAAGGTACATACAACCCCGGTGTTAACGGCCCGTCGCAGATCGCCCTGGACAGCCTTTTTGATAGCTACGGAATCTCAGCCGGTGCAGTCTCGCCAGGCACATTCCTCAGCTTCAACGAAGATAACTCTTTGTTCGGTGCGACAGACGGCCTGGCGAACTTCAATGGTGGATTCGGGTTGCGGGCCAGTGGCGACCAAGTCACTTATACAGAGATAGCCTCGCTGAGTCAGACACCTCTTGAGCGCTACACTCTCTTCTCCCGTGGAACGTATGCAAGCTCACCAGACGTCGAATTTTTCGCTCAGGGTCACTTCGCCAGAGTAGACACAGTCACTCAAGCAGAAGCAGGAAACACACTGTTGACGATTCCTGTAACTCATCCAGGCATCCCGACAGACTTAAGCACCTTGCTGGCGTCCCGCGCTGACCCAACGGGTCCTGTTCTATTAGAGAAGCGATTCTTCGGAATCGGGCCGCGCCAATTCAAGCGAACATTCGATATCTTTCAAGTACAGGCCGGTCTGACCGGTCAGCTCGATAAAATTGATGGTGGTTGGGAATTTTACGGCAGTCACGGTTCAACGGAGGTCAGATCGACAAGTGCAAATGCGGTTATTCGGACTGCATTGGCGGATATACTGAATGCAGCCGATGGCGGCGCGTCAATATGCGACGGGGGTTATAACCCGTTTGGCTTATCTGCCGTTTCCAATGATTGTCGGAACTACATTGCGGCAGACTTGTTCCAGCAGACGGTGTTGACGCAAGACAGCGTGGAATTGAATCTTCAGGGCCGAATCACGGAGCTTCCGGCCGGTGAAATGAGATTCGCCTCAGGCATTAGTTATCGCAGCAACGATTACGAATTTAATCCTGATCGCGACATCACCAACGGAACCGCCGTGGGTATTATCAGTGCCGGGGCAAGTGCTGGCTCAACAGATGTCGCTGAGATTTACACTGAGTTGCTGATTCCATTGCTGGCCGATGTCACTGGTTTTCAGAGTTTCGATATGAACATTGCCTATCGTTATTCTGACTACAAGCTCGCTGGTGGAGTTGATACCTACAAAACGGATTTGAGCTGGGCTCCAGTAGATTCTGTACGAATTCGCGGGGGCTATCAGCGAGCGGTGCGAGCCCCAAATGTCGGAGAACTATTCATAGCCCCAAGCAGTGATTTCGCCAGCATTGGTGAGATTGGCAACGGTGATGGCGATCCTTGTGCCGCGTCCAACGCGCAGGGAGACGCACAGATCGAGGGACTATGTGTTGATCAAGGAGTGCCAGCCGCACTTATCAATACATTCGTGAACGTGCAAAACGAAATCGAATCCACCCGAGTTGGTAACAAACTGCTACAGCCGGAAAGTGCCGATACCTACACGCTTGGCGTAGTATTTCAACCCGCATTTGAATCGGCAGCATTGAGTGATCTCGTGATTTCAATCGATTACTATGATATCGCCATCGATGGCGTCATCGGCGTTACCACTGGTGGACGAGTTCTTGACAAATGTTTCAACAAGGACGGTTCGAATCCTGCCTATGACGTGAATAACTTCAATTGTCAGCTACTGGTTAGAAATACGGCGACTGGACGTCTTGATAATGTTCTGGAACCAACCGTTAACCTTGCCGCAATCAAGACTCAAGGTGTAGACGTGCAGTTTGATTGGGGTATGGACGTTGGCTCCTCCAATGCGCGGGTCAGTGTGAACTCGATCATTTCTCATCTACTGGAGTATGAGATTGAAGCGGCGGAAGGTGCAGGATTTGACGACTACAAAGGCACTGTTGGCCCCGCCACCCGCGGACGAATTGGATCGCTCCCTGAATGGAAGGCGAACACGCAATTTCGCTATGAAAGAGGCGAATGGGCTGGCGGTTTGCGCTGGAAGTTTATCGACGAGATGCGGTCTTTGTCGACGGTGACAAATCCCAATTCCACGACGCTTGGGACGGATTCCTCCCATATCTTCGATTTATTTGGAAGCTGGCGAATGAACGACACATTGGTAGTAAATGCCGGCATCGGCAATTTAGCCGATACGGCTCCCCCGGTCGTTGATGGCGTCCCTGGACGCACCGAACCAAGCACGTACGAAATTCTTGGGCGAACGTTCTATGTTGGCGCACGCGTTAATTTCTAGGCAGGGCGTTGCGACACTCGTTTTAACACATTGGGTTTTCCGACTAATCGGGTTTTCTTACTAAGGGGCGTTAACAATCAAGCTGATCAATGCAAGAACCCTCGTTCCACCAAACTACCAGCACAGGAGATAAGCAATTGAAGAATCTTTCACGAAGAACCTTTCTAAACGCTGCGGGACTGAGCATTGCAAGCGCCGCTTTGGCACCGATAGGGTACAGCGCAGAGATGAGCCACCACGCCCGGATTGAAGCTGCCCTGGCGAATCGCCCAACCGACCGAACTCCATTAAGTTTTTGGTGGCATTGGGCAAACAAGGACCGGTCGCCGCGTCGCTTGGCCGAGCTGGCTGTTCACCTCCAACAACGTCTCGATATGGACTTCATCAAATTCTCTCCGTACGGCCTATACTCTGTTGTTGACTGGGGTGTGCAGTTGAATGTACGCGGCGGGCCGCATACACCGATATTAGCGCAAAGTCCTATCCAGAAGCCCGACGACTGGCTGAAAATTAAGCCTGTTCGAAGTGATGCTGGTGAGTACTTGATTGTGCTTGAAGCGCAGCGCATCGCGCTTGAAATGCTTGGCAGCAGTGTTCCGTTTGTCCAGACAGTGTTCTCGCCGTTAACTTCTGCATCGAAAATTGCCGGACCCGGAAAGCTGGTTCAGTACATGCAAGACTCTCCGAAACAACTACATACAGCCCTGGAAGTCATTACCGAAACAAGTAGAAGCTTCGTCGAAAGGGTCATCACTGCTGGTGCTGACGGAGTCTTTTTCGCAAATCAATGGGCTGGTGTCGATTTGCTACCGCCAGCCCTCTACAACGAGTTTTCTAAGCCGTACGACTTACAAATGCTCGAGCCGCTGAAAGGCAAGACCTGGTTTAATATCTATCACCTGCATGCGCATGATATCAATTTCGAGGGAGTACTCGACTATCCAGTCGATGCCTTCAATTGGCACGACCGAGACTACGGCCCATCAATCGCTGATATGCGAAAGCGTACAGACAAATGTCTGATCGGCGGTATTACGCCAAGCGCCGGTGGTCCTTTGGTAGCAGGCTCAACAGCGGACGTTGATAGAGAGGTCTCAGACGCAATACAGCAATCTGGTGGGCGCGGCTTTATTCTTGGACCCGGCGAGGTTGTAGACCCCTCGTCAAAGCCGGAAAACGTTGATCAAATTCTGAAGAGTGTCTTGTCTGTAGCCATGGGGTAGTCTGGAGGGCCAACTTGAGAGGCCAACTTGAGGGACACTCATTAACTTGACAACTTAGGCAGTCAACTATTTTAGTGATAGCGCGGCGCCTAAACTACATTCAATGCGTGTTCATTTACTCGTCGGTGGTTTTCATGTTTAAAGTTTTTCTGAATGCCTTACTTTTGACCCTTGCTTTATTCCCGGTATTGTTGAGTGTTGCGGAAGAGGCGGCACCAGTCTGGACAGCCTATGATGAAAGCGCCGACCTGGCAGAGTTAGCACAACATGAAAACCCATTAATGCGATTCAGCTTGATTAATTCAAAAATACTGGACAAGAATGACTTATGGGCACCCTTCCTGGAGCAGTTGTCAGATTTCGGTAGGGACAAATATGAAATGCTAAAGCCCTTGGTTTTGGAGCAGAGTATTAGCTCAATTCAACAATCCGTGGCTGCGGGTATATTCTCTTACGAAGACCTCACTACGTTTTATATCTATAGAATTCGGCGAATCGAAACCGATGACAGCCGATTTATCAACGCCGTTATTTCTCTTAACCCGGATGCAATTTCTCGTGCTCGCAGATTGGATGAATTACGGCTACAGGGAAGAAGTATCGCCGATGACTCCTTGTTTGGTATGCCGGTGCTGTTGAAAGACAATATCGGTTTTGCCGGGCTCGCTACGACAGCAGGCTCGATAGCGCTGCAAGATAACCACAGCGACAACGCTTTTACAGTGGATCGCTTGTTGGGGAATGGCGCTGTAATATTAGGCAAGGCGAATCTGAGTGAGTGGGCCTATTTTTTCTGTAGTGCTTGTCCTTCTGGTTATAGCGCGCTCGGGGGGCAAACATTAAACCCTTATGGCAGGAAGCAATTTGGAAGCGGTGGTTCCAGCTCTGGCAGCGCTGCTGCTGTAGCGGCGAACCTGGCGGTGGTGGCTGTTGGTTCCGAGACGTCTGGTTCAATTCTTTCTCCTGCCAGTGTAAATTCAGCGGTGGGTTTGAAACCAACTACTGGGAGCCTGAGTCGTAGTGGGCTTGTGCCTATCTCTGCAACTCTGGATACAAGCGGCCCGATAACGAGAACCGTCGCGGATGCGGTTGCATTGTTTAATGCGATGGCGGGTTATGACGTTGAAGATGCCGCCATGCCACTGATTAGCGATGGGTTTGCACTGGTTTATCGAGACCTTGGTTTGAACGAGAAGCGGCTCGGCGTTATCGATAGTTTTGCAGCGGACAATTTTTATCAGCAAGCGGTGGCTTTGTTAACTGGCGAGGGGGCGGTGGCAGTGGAAGTAAGTTTGCCAGGCTTTCAAAGTCCTGGTTTCGGTGAGTTCCTCGGCGCCGAAATGGTGCGGGATTTGGCGGCGTACTTATCCGCAGACGCATCAGCAGAGGTCACAATTTCCTCTGTTGCAGACTTACAGGCATTTAATCTCATGGATCTCGATTTACGCGCGCCCTACGGGCAAGGTTTGGTGGATATGATGGTGGAACTGCAAATTAGCGATGCTGAATTGGAAGCATTGCGCAGCGAGTTACAGTCTGCGGCGCGAGAACAGTTGGAGCAAATATTTTCTGACGGGCAGTTGGACGTCCTTCTTTCTATCGATAACCGCAATGCGGGTTTAGCAGCCCTGGCTAATTTTCCGGCACTGACTATTCCCATGGGATATGAAGATAGCGGACGTCCTATTGGCTTGACGCTTATTGCACCACCGTTCCAGGAACAACAACTAATAGACATTGCTGCCAGGTTTGAAAAGCTGAGCAATGCGCGAAGGATTCCAGAGAATTATCGTTAGGGAAGCGCTGATTAAATAGTCGATGTCTCTACGTGACTTGAAGCTTGCTAACAAGTCAGGAACAGGGGCCTGTTTCCGTGTTGAGTTCAAAGAAAAGCCGGAGAGCTTTAGCAGCGAAGACCTACCAATAATTTTCAACGGTTATCTGCCCAGGAGTACGTCGTCGGTTTTTGTTGAAGCCCCGTGTTTTTAGCAGTTCAACACAGTCCTTCACCATGTCGGGGTTTCCACAAAGCATAATTTGAGAAGCTTCAGGGGATAGCTTAGTGTCAACAATAAGCTCCAAACTACCATCGATTATTGCTGCGGGTATTCTTCCGTGAAAGGTGCCGGGTATCTCTTCTCGTGTGACAAATGCCTGGAACTTAAAGTTATCACCTCGACGCTGTTGCAGGGTTTGAATAATATCCTGATAGCATAAGTCGGCATTACTACGGACACCGTGCGTCAATATTAGCTTTTCGAATCGTTGCCAGGGTTCGTCGGTATTTAGTATGGAGAAAAAAGGAGCGACCCCTGTTCCGGTGCCAAACATCCAAAGGTCACGTGAACCAGGCACTTCATCCAGGGTAAAAAATCCATTGGCTTTCTTTTTCAGCCAAATAGTATCGCCAGTCTTCAGGTGTAGCATGGCATTGGAAAGTACACCACCGGTTGCCGTATAGAAGAAGAACTCCAGAGGCCGTTGGCCCGGCGAACTCAGAAAAGAATAGGGGCGAGCAACGCGTTCGCCTTCTATATCAAGCGCGAGGCTGGTGAACTGTCCCGCAGTAAATGTGTCAACCTCTGCGTCGATTCTTAGTGAATACAGGTTATCAGTCCAATGGATATTGTCCCTTATTGTTCCTTGAATCCATTCAGCCATCTTGGTTTCTCTTTTGTCAGCCAGTTTAATGTCAATTTTTTTGGACTGGAACTATGGTATGAATTTCTATAGTCTCCTAGCAAGCGGTATTTAGATATCCCTATCTTGCTGCGGATAAGCTGTCACTTGCCGAACGCAGAAGGTAGTGTTAATGAATATAGGACTATAAATTCGGTGGAAAACGATGTTTGCAACCTGGTTTGAAATAGCTCTCTGGAAACGTATTTTTGCAGCACTGGTACTTGGCGTTATTGTGGGAATGATTTGGGGCCCCGGTTCAGAAAACATCGCTTGGATAGGCGATCTTTTTGTCAGACTGATAAGAATGGTCATTGTGCCTTTGGTTTTTGTGACGCTGGTATCTGGTGTCGTTGCCATGGGAGACCCCAGTAAGCTCGGCTCATTGGGTATTAAGACATTAGCTATTTACATGGTCACCACCTTGGCAGCAATTACTATTGGTCTACTCCTGGCTGCGGTTTTACAGCCCGGGGTGGGAGTCGACTTTTCCGCTGCGGTTCCTGGCGAGATTCAAGTGGCTATCCCATTATCTGAGCGCCTGATGACTATTGTGCCATCTAATCCGATTGCGGCTCTAGCTGAAGGCAATATTCTGGCCATTATCTTTTTCGCCCTTCTTGTGGGTGTTAGCCTTCTGACTATTGGTGATAAAGGGAAACCCGTTGTCGATTTGATGGAAGCCAGCAGTCAGATGATGCTGCGTATAACTCACTGGGTTATGGAGGTAGCACCGTTTGGTGTGTTTGCCCTGATAGCGACAGTATCAGGCACACAGGGAGTGGCCGCACTATTAGATGTTGTTACTCTCGCGCTTGCCGTAGTGTTGGGTTCCATCGTGCATGTAGTTTTTGTTCATGGTTTCGGCATTATGCACTTCACTCTGAAACTGTCGCCAGTAACATTTTTCCGCGGTGCACGCGACGCCATGTTGGTTGCATTTTCTACTTCTTCCAGCTCGGCTACCTTACCGGTTTCCATGTCCGTCGCCGAAGAAAACCTTGGCATAAAACCCGTTGTGGCATCCACTGTTTTACCGCTTGGCGCAACCATTAACATGGATGGCACGGCCTTATATGTCGGGATTGTTTCGGTGTTCACTGCGCAGGCATTTGGCATTCAATTGAGCCTGGCTGATTATGTACTAATGGCGGGTTCAACCACTCTGGTTTCCGTGGGGACTGCCGCTGTACCCGGTGCCTCGTTATTTTTAATTGCGGCGGTAACACAAACTATTGGTGTCTCACCCGAGCAAATTGCAGTAGTAATTGGTTTTATTCTACCCTTCGATAGACCTTTGGACATGTTGCGTACTTCTGTCAATATAGCCGGAGATCTCTCGGTATCGACAGCAGTAGCAAATTGGGAAGACGAATTCGACAAAGAGGTATTCGACAGGCCGATTCAGTTCTAAATGTCAGCTTGTTCTCGCAATATTGGCGGGCTTGTGTAAATGCCCGCTTAACTCCTGCTATCACAGTGGGAGCATCGTTTACCGGAACTCACAAAGCTTGCCAGTTTTTACCTCGACTATCCTGCGGAGTAACTGTAACTTATCTCACCCTGGCAAATAGTCAACACTGTGAGAAAGTTCCTACAGGGGTCAAAAAGGCCCGGGCTAGAGAGCCAAATAACCACCAACAGAATTCGCCATGAGGGTAAAAGACCATGAAATGATGGGGCCTTATTGTTTCTTGGCTCCTTGCTGAAAGAAATGAATAATGGAAATGAGTTTAGAGCTACAGTCCCGACACAAGCCTGAATTAGAAGGAATAGGTGATCGTCGTAGCCAACCTGACGCTTTCCGCGAAAAGTAACAGGGGTGATTCGTCGTTCGAATTAATGCTGATTATCTGACCACTAATTGCCCAGTTATCATTGATTGTAAAATCGACTCCCAGCAAGGCCAGAAGAGAGTTAGCATCCAGGTCTCCTTGTAGGGTAGACGAAATGACCAAGTCGCCGTTCACGAGGCTATTGCTGTAACGTACCAGCCAACTTCCAAAAACGCCCTCATTTATTAGTGATTGACCCGGTAATAAGCCTTCGTTTTCATCGAGCAGCTTTTGCGCTTGAATACCAAGGCTTATATTTTGGTCATTGCTAATGGCGTACTCAAACCCGAAGGATGTCCCTATCTGATCTTTTTTCAGGTTCACAGAGCTAGCCAGGTTCGCCGTTCCCGGGAAATTATAGCTGTCGGCTAGCACATCGAAACTGTAGGCAAGATCAAAATTCAATAACAGCTTGCCTATGGCTCTATTGGCACTGAAACCAAGTAGAAAAAAGTCATTCTTCTCGGCAATAGTATCACCAACACCTGATAAAGGGTCTTCGTAGCGCAACTGGTTTTCTAACAAATAGGCTGCCATGAATGCAATATCGCTTCCTTCGAATGATTTGCGCCACTGAGTTCCTGCTTCAAAAAGTAATTCGCTGCCGCGATCATAGTCGGTTAAGTTGAATGCTGGTTCGAAGAAAAACGGGCTGCCACGTACGGCAGCAGGATTAAACTCAGGATAGAGATTGGCGAAACTAGAGAAGTTAGAGTTTTCGCCGAAGTAGTCCCAGACCAGCATCCATTGATTGAGGCGAGCATCTTCTATATCGATAATATTGAAATCGCGAAATTCGGTGTGATTGATGATATCCAGAACCGAGTTGCCAACGGTCTCACCCCAAACCACGGTCTGTCGACCAAACTTGAGGCTGTGTTGAGCAAAGCTGCGTTGAACGAAAAGTTCATTAACACGAAATTCAGTTTCGATTGAATCTCCATTGGCCTCAAATTCGTAGTCATGGCCCCAATATGCCTTGGTGTGACCACTTGCCTGCAATAGCCAGCCGGGGGAGAAGGCATTTTGGTAACGAATATTAACGCCGAAACGGTTAGTCTCTAACTCTGACTTTCTTGGAATGGAGAATTCTGTTGCCTGGTCAACCCCGTGATTATTGATCTGGCCTGAAAATTGTTGACTAATCTTGACCGTGAAGTGATCTAACCAGGAGCTACTTGTCAATGAATTGCCTTCATCAAAGGCAGCCCCGAAAAGATCGTCATCGAATTGGAAATCTGCGTCGAACCGAAAATCATCGCCCAGCACATCGTCCTGAGCGAAGGTGGAATTCGAGAGCGCAATAAGTAATGCCGCAATCGATAAAACTATTGTTACTGCTTTTCTCATAGAAGAGAAGTTTTCGTTCAATCGATTTGTGCGCGCAGTTTTTCCAGTTCGGTTTCTCTAAACGCAGCATCTGTTAGGGTGCGCTGAGTAAGAAACTCGTCTGGAACTTCGATGCCGGTATGCATTTCGAGAAAAGCCATATTGGAGAGTCGATTGGTTACCAGATTCATGATAGTAGTAGACCTCGCGACCCAAATACCGTTCATCTGCTCAACCCGAGAACCCAGCATGCGTTTTATTTCCTTGCCGTACCGGTCGTACATCTCGACTTTAAGCTCAACGAAGCGCTCTTTGTCGATGTACATAACTGTTCGTGAGTAGCGTGATTTACGTGCCCGTTCCTGGTTTGGAATCATTTCAATTTTCCAAACATCCCGACCAGATTCTACAGTTTCTTCCAACAGGTTTATCTCGTATTCGTCCAGCTTGCCAGTATCTTGATCTTCGGTGGTGAATTCAGAGCCAAACAGCGAACCTGGTTCGGTTTCATCGTCAGAGCTGCCACTTGCTATTCGCTTAACCCGCCCCAGGGCAGACAGGTATAGCCAGGTTTCATTATCTCTGGCACCGTCATCGTAGTTATAGCTGAGCATGCCAATGCCTCTCTCTGCTGCGGGTTCAAGAAGTATAGCTACAGATCGAGTGTCCCTAAGGTCCAGTCCATACCCCTTACCAACAGACTCCAGAGATTTTACACGGGGTCGCTCGGCACAGGTTATTTTGCCTTCCCGTACACCGAACTTACAGGTAGATAACTGCATGCGCGAGAGCGCTGAGTTGGATGTGGCTCGACGATTGTCTTCAAGCCTATCCATAATTTCTCCAGGGCTAAGATCTTGTGCGACAGCAACTAAGGGAGGTAGAAGCAGTCCAATCAGTAATGTGATCAGGCCTTTGTTTAACATTGTAGTTCGCATAATTTGCTCTTGTCTCGCTCAGGCTCTCGCGGCTGCGGAAAAATCTATGTCGGTGTTCGCGTCCTTTACTCCAAATGTTGGTTTAAAGGTAATAATCATCGCCGGGATCAAGAACAGGTCGCAAAGTAGAGCAAAAAAGATTGCGACTGATCCGAAGAAGCCCATTTTCGCCATGCCTAAATGACCTGAAAAACTCAGCAGTGCAAAACTCAGTGCGATTACCATGGTGGTAAACATCACCGCCTGCCCAACATCACGAATGGTGCAGATCAGCGCCTGGCTAATACTGCCGGTGCGCGCCAGATCAATTCGGTAATGGGTCATGAAGTGGATCGTGTCATCCACGGCGATTCCAATGATGATCGGTGCAATGAGTAGTGTGTCAGCATCCAGTGGCAAGCCCAGCAGGCCCATCAAGCCGAAACTTAGAACGGCGGGAATAAGATTAGGGATCATTGCGAGCATTCCGCCCTGGAACGAGCCCAGCGTCACTACCATGATGACGCTGATGATTCCCAACGCCAGCAATAAGCTTGCGTATTGAGATCGGGCAAGGTCATCAGCCATTCGCATCATCATCGCCATGCTGCCGGTTACCGTGACTTGTAACTCAGGATACTCAGATTCAAGAGCTGCAAAGGTTTCTGCTATTTCTTTTTCCATTTCTGTCATGAAAACCTGGTACTGATAAGAGCCAGCATTGTAGGCACTGATCGATATATGGGATTTGCTGTAGTCATCAGACACCAACGCTCGTCGGTCTTCCGGATTAGAGCTATTGAAAAGATAGAGTAACTGCGAAACCATAAGTTCTGAACCAGGTATTCGATCATAGGCGATATCGTCGTTGTTCATCACCTTGTAGGTTTCTTTGACGATATTTGCCAGCGAATTAGTGCGCGATATTTCGTCAGGATATCGTTCTTCTATTCGGGTCTGTAACGCATCGACGGCTTGCAGCAGTCTTGGATTCATCATGCCATCGATGGTATTGGTATTGATGACGATTTCCATGCTTTGCGAACCTGCCATGTTTTCATCGACGATATCATACGCTCGCCGAAGCATGGAATCTTCCCGTGTTAGCTCAGCCATGTTGCTGTCTATCCGAATTTGGCTCATGCCGTACAGGCAGGAAACGAAGATGCCAGCAAAGATAGCCATAATCAGATAGGGGTGACGGGAGGTGATTCCCGGGGCGGCATCAAGGATTGGTTTCTGCCAATTCACGACTACATAGGTGAGTAATGTCACTAGAGAGACATAGCCACCCACTGCTAACCCTAATATGAAAAAGACAGCAGAAAAATAGACTACCGCAATGATTATCTTCGTATTCTTTGAAAAAGCATGCCATCGTTTGCCCAATTTGTCAGCAAAGCTTGCGTCTGCTTCGGGGTTTCCCGGGTGCCAGATGTTCAGCAGAATGGGTAATAGTACGATGGTGAAGAAAAAAGCCAACAGCACGCCTATCGCCGAGGTCCAACCGAAAACCTGAATCATTTCCAGCTCCGATGTGGTGAGCGCCATGACACCACACATGGTGGTGACAGTGGTTACCAGTATGGCCAGGCCAGTTTTTCCATAGGCATTGGAAAGTGCTTCATAATGTTCTTCACCCTCGCGACGAAAACTGAAATAAGCACTCATGACATGCACACAGTCTGCAATACCCACTGCAAATATCAGCATCACGGTTAGCGATATCATGGTGGTCAACACTACGCCGGCCCAGGCTGGTATTCCCCATGCCCAGGCAATGCTGAGCAATATGGTAACCAGAGGCCACAATACGGCGCTGAAGGAGCGGAACAATATCCATAGAAGAAGAGTAAAAATCATAACCAGGACAATGCCCAGTACCTGCATCTCGTCCATTATCTCTAGCATGAACTCCATAAGAGGGGGAGTACCCACCGGGAAGAATTCGAAGTGGCTTTCGTACTTTTGGTAAATGGTTTTGGACATCACATGAAACGCTGTGTAGCCAAGTACATCCACGGCTTCAAATTCGACCTCCTGCACTTCCACGTCTTCATCGTATTCCAGATCAAAGCCTGTGTCGTCGCTGAAATTACCAAAACTGTCGTCCAGGGACACGTCGGCCGCATCCACAGCAGAGACAAAGCCTGCGGCCGGTTTCGTGCCGAAATCGGTTTGTATCAGTATGGCGCCGTACTCAGTGTTTTCAGAATAAAACGCGAGCAGATAATCATCCAGGGAAAGTGCCTTTCCTCTTATTTCATCTAATTCATCATTCTCTGAGGGGAGGGCGGTTGGTACCAATCGGTTCGATAAGAGGCTGTCCTCCACACTCTCTTGATAGCGCAAATTTGCGATAGATTGCACTCGACGAATGTGATTGAGCTCGTTCCAATCCAGCGTTATGCCATTCATGGTCTCCGGATATTCGTTGCGATCGAGAGACTGCCAGTTGCGTAAATCGTCAGTTAGTTGTTGTGCTGCCTGCAGCGATTCTCTGGAAAAGACATTGCCGTCTTTCGCTCTGTATACCAGGAAGATTGATTCGTCACTGCCGAATTGTTCTCTAAACTGGTCTAGCGCTATGGCTGCCGGATCAGTTTCATCCAGGAAGCTATCGGCGGTCATATCGAAAGTGGAGCGGTAAAGCACCCCATACACCATGATGGACGTGATAAGCAGTAAGCCAGAAAGGACAAAAATTTTATATTTCAGTACTTTATACGGGACCTGAGCGAATGCATCGCTGAGAGAAAGTAGAATTTTTTCCATGGCTATGACCCGATTGAGAAAGTGTGTATGCGTAAATTCAGAAAGATTAAGCTTGAGCACGGCAACTGTGCGGTTTGCTCAGTCTGAAATTTCCGGCGCGTTTCTATGTGTGTTGCAATTAAGGTCGGTCAGAACCCGTGTTTGGTTCAACACCGATAGCATCAATTCAGCTTGTATTATCATGTATATCAGGACTTATCTCCACTTTATTAGCGATGACAGGCTTGTTGCCACTAGAAATTTTTTCACGACGCATTCTCTTCTTTCTGACGCTGTCCGATGGCTCAGCCAAACCAGGAACCCGCGTGATTCTACTTATTTCGATTCTAACAATATTGCTGCAAATCTGTTGAGCAGCCTGGCCTGGTCAGCAACACACCAGCGCAGCGGCCTGTGCTACTATTCTCTCCTTTTCTGCGCATTGGTCGAGAGTTCGAAAAGCCCCAAAACGAGAGTACGCAACTGATGGACGGCCGAAGCTTGTAGTTGATCAGGGGGGATTCCGGGCAGGGGAAGAGGAAGGGGCGGACATTGAGTCCGGGAATTATCGGGATGCCATGGGAGCTCCATTATTATTGTTACGATCAAATTCCACGCGGCAAGAGCGGCAAGTGACAGAAAAGATGTTAGTTAGTGAATCAGCATGAACAGTAAGAGGCAAAGGAAATGACAACTAATAATTTAGCCGGTAAGAAGGTAGTAATCATAGGTGGTACGGCGGGTATTGGAGTAGCGGCTGCTCAAGCGACAGCAGCGGCTGGTGCCAGGGTATGGGCGGCTGGCCGTTCTGAAGGGCATATTGAGGCGGCAACGGCACTCGCTAACGGTGCTTTCGAAGTGAGGCAGGCCGATACCCATGATGCCGCCAGTATGGAAGCAATATTCAAAGAAGCGGGGACGATTGATCATCTGGTCTCAGCGGCTGTCGGTGGCGAACGAACACTAAAGCCATTTCTTGAGCAAACTGAAGATCAATTCAAGGCTGCCTACGACAAACTCTGGGGTTATGCCAAAGTTGTACGAACAGGCGCGCCTTTTTTGGCAGAGGATGGAGCGATTACCCTGGTGAGTGGCTCTCCTGCGCGAAAGATTAGACCAGCACAGTCGTCTCTGAGTTGTGTTGGGGCATCGGTTGAAAACCTGGTGCGCTGTCTCGCTGTCGAAATGGCGCCTGTTCGCGTCAATGTAGTGTCTCCAGGCACAGTCGATACCGCGATGTTCGATTGGATGGGTGATGAGAAACAAGACAAGCTAAAGGCAATGACGGCGACACATCTAATTAAACGGGTTGGTAAAGCAGAAGAAGTTGCTCAGGGTATTCTGTTTGTCATGCAAAATAATTTCGTCACTGGAACAACGATTGATGTAGACGGTGGTCGAATTCTGAGTTAATAGTTTTGAGTGATTGATGAGCGCAGAGTAAATTTGGTTTGTGGAGAATTTGGTATTGAAGTATGAAGACTGATAAAGAAGCAGCAGCAAACACAGCTGATCCCGATATGGGTTTGATTGATTCAATTTATGCACGACATTCGGTGCGGGGTTATCTGGATAAAGAAGTTCCACAGGAAGTGTTAGATCGCATTTTTGAGATAGCACAGCAGTCGCCTTCTAATTGCAATGTGCAACCCTGGAAAGTTTATGTTGCCTCTGGTGCATTGAAGGATCGCTTAAGCGAGAAAATGGTGGAAAACACCGCAGCCGGAGTAGCGCCCAACCCTGACTATCCCTATCGTGGAAATTTTAAGGACGAGTACCGTGTGCGTCAGGTTGAATGTGCTGTGGCGCTCTACTCGAAAATGAACATTGGAAGGGATGATAAAGAAGGCAGAATGCGAGCCGTTCTGCGTAACTTTGAATTTTTCGATGCGCCTTATATCGCCTTCGTTGGTATGAGCCCGGACTTTGGGACCACTGTTGCTATCGATGTGGGAATGTTCGCGCAAACACTGATGCTAACTATGGTATCTTTCGGCCTGCATAGTTGTCCTATGGGTACCATGCGCGACTATCCAGATAGGATTCGTGAGGCTTTTGAAATCGAAGATGGTACGAAAATATTATTCGGTATAAGCTTCGGCTACGAAGATCCCGCCGTGGCAGCTAATGGGACCAGAACAACACGGGATGATATCTCTGCCAATATTGTATTCCGGTCTGAATAAGCAGAAGCAGAACACACAATTTACCAGTGTCAATATTTTTAGTCGAAGAAATCGGAATTAGAAATCAATGAGTTTAAAACCTGTCATTTTGTTGTACGACCTGAATAACATGCTTGTGGATGAGGCGGCGGCACTTATCGGGCACACGGGTTTGTATACCACTATCAATACCTACAACGAGACCAACGCCCTGGAGGCTGTTAAACAGTATAATCGCGTGTTTGGCTTGGTAAAAAACAGGCTCTCCTGCATAGTGACAGGGTGGAATCCCTACAAAAAACCTCGAGATCAGTTCCTGTTTAGATTACGCAGCGAAGAAAAGCGCAGCCCCTTTCGTGGTGTTACGCCAGTGATCATCATCACCGAAGATCATCGCACAGACCTAAAGACTATAGCTTTGGACCCAACCGATGGCAATGTTGCGGCTTACCTGCACATAGACGGTTTTCAAGCTGCGATAGCCGACACCCTGCATAAAATTGTCTTTGGTAACAGAGCGCAGGAACTCAACTCCATCGCCTATGCCCGGTTGTCCAGCCAGGGAGAGTCCGACTAGTAGCAGGCTTCTCTGCTGTGTTTAGCCTCTAGCTCGCTATATGGGCCGAACAGGGTGGGCAGAGTGGCATCAGTGTTCAGTCACGAATCAAACAAAGTTAAAACAAGTAACCGGAGGGAACGATGTAAGCGAGCGTTAGATACCTGCATCTCTCACACAAAAGCTATGTCATGCAGAAGAAATTTAACTTGTTGCCATCCAAGTCACGAAAATAGCCAGCATAGAAATTATCGCTGCGAGCCCCCGGCGCTCCTTCATCGGTTCCACCCAATTCAATCGCCTTAGCATATAAAGAATCGACCTTGTCGGTGCTATCAAGCATTAGCGCCACCATGACGCCGTTGCCTACGCTGGCCGGGTTGCCATCGAAGGGCTTGGTAACTGAAAAACCAGCAGCAGCAGGGTCGTTAGACCAGGCGATAAAAGTTTCCATTTCCATGAAGCGTCTTGCGCCAATGCCTGCAAGAAGCTCATCATAGTACTTCGCTGCTTTTTCTAAATCGTTGGTTCCAACTGTTACATATCCAATCATTTTGTTTTCTCTCTTGGTTTCCTGATTGCTGGGTTGTTGTGTAATGTAAAATTTGTGAGTTACTGGTTTTTCAATTCTTCATATCTAAAACAATTACTTGTGTGATCATTGATTAGACCCGCAGCCTGCATAAAAGCATAGCAGATTGTGCTGCCGACAAATTTAAATCCTCGTTTCTTGAGGTCTTTCGACATGGCATCGCTGATGTCTGTGGTAGAGGGCACACTTTTTCTGGCTTTCCGCTTACCATCCAGCACTTTGCCATTGGTAAAAGACCAGATGTATTTATCAAAACTACCAAACTCCTTCTGTATTTTCTTGAAGGCGACGGCATTGCTGCGTATGGAATAAAGCTTCAGTCGATTACGTATGAGGCCGGTGTCCAGTAGTAGTTTCTCAATGGTCTTGTCTGTTAATCCAGCCATTTTGTCCAGGTCAAAACTCTTGAAATGCTTACGGTAGTGATCGCGTTTTTTTAACACGGTTATCCAGCTCAAGCCGGCCTGTTGGCCTTCCAGGCACAGGCATTCAAATAAGAGCCGCTCATCGTGTACCGGTACGCCCCATTCTTCGTCGTGATAGGCGATATAGACGGGATCTTCGCCGGGCCACCAACATCGATTGCTCATTTTAGAACATCCAACTCAAATAAAAATTACTGTATATAAGTACAGCTATTTGTGCAAGCACTTTTGTTTGAGCTGCCATAACCGATAGGGTAGAGCGCCGGCAATTAGTTATCGTTGGGCAATGCCTGATCATGGCCAACGAGATTTTTATTCTGGCAATGCTGCAAGTGCCAATACATGCAAGTGCCAATACAGTGACCGATCTGGTTTAAGTGTATATAATCCCCACTCCAAGCGCCCATAGCTCAGCTGGATAGAGTAACTGGCTTCGAACCAGTTGGTCGGGAGTTCGAATCTCTCTGGGCGTGCCAAACTCAAAAACTACTGTACTTTTACCAGGAGGCTGAGTTATCTCCAGAAAATTATTGGCAAATTGGTACGTTGGAATTGCGGGGAGAACGCATAAGGCAGAGCAGGTCAGAGTAAATTCGTTCAGTAAGCGAGAACCCTGTTCTACTACCTACCCGGCTCGTCTGCCCATAGCATAGAGACTATCTCAGCTTCCGAGAAAAGCTATGACCCAAGCATTAAGCAGCATAAAGCCTTACATGGAATTAGTATTATGCGAGTAAATTTTCCAGGGAGGGTGGTATCTAAGGGTCTGGGTAAATAGTGAGGACTTTAGCCTGAAAGAAACTTACTGTCCGAACAAACCGGCGTACACCGCCTTCACAATCTGAATGTCCTGCACAGCAACACCCGTAAGATCACACACACTGACCTGTTCGTCACTACTTCGTCCTACAGATTCACCACTGATTATATTGCCCAGTTCAAGCACATCTTCTGACTTGATCAGATTTGCCATCAGGGCGTGATGAATCTCTCCTCTGCCTGCACACTGCACTCGACTGTCTGCGACTAATAAATCGGCACGCAATAGAGACTGGGCGGAAAGTTCTTGTTTGTTGGCAGTGTCAGAACCCACGGCGGTGATGTGCAATCCCTTGCCGCTATAGTGTTTCAGGTCTAATAGCGGGCAGGAGCTTGCGGTGGTGGTGACCACAAGATTGCAGGAATCCAATATTTCGTCGGTGTTCCGGGCTTGGGTCACTTGGAAACCAAGGGATTCAGAATATTCCTGTAGAGAATTGATTGCTGGTTTGTTTCTGCCAAAAATTGTTAATTCGCGGCAATCCAGCAGCGGTGCTAAAAATTTCAGTTGCATGTGAGCCTGGGTGCCAGTGCCAACCAGCCCGATTCTCTGAACCACAGAGGGTGCCAGATATTTAGCCGCTACTGCACCGGCAAGGCCCGTTCTACTATCAGTGAGATAGCCTTCATCCAAAAGTATCGCCACTGGCTCTCCGGTATTGGCATTGAACAGGAGCATTAGTCCGTTGCTGGAGGCCAATCCCTTCGCTGGATTGTCGTAAAAACCAGACGCAATCTTCACTACATAGTATTCATCATCTTTGATATAGCCATACTTTATATGGACATCGCCGGGTGGTTTTTCGAATAGCAGTTCCCCTGGCGGGGGTACCAGGCATCGGTTTTCACTGTAGGCGACAAAGCCTTCTTCGATGGCAGGAAGTAAATCCAAGGAAGGCAATATTTGCTTGATTTCAGCTAAGCTGATAATTCTACTCAACGCAGGCTTTCCAAGGTTCGTTGAATTCGGCTGAAGGCTTCGTCCAGTACCGACTTTTCCTGCCCGAAGGCAATGCGAATATGCTTATCCATGCCAAAGGAATCTCCGGCACCAACGAACACGCGGGCCTGTTTGCACAACTTTTCCATCAGCACGGTGGAATTTAGGTCTAATTCATAGCGAATGAAAGTTACCGCCGACGCCTGTGGCGGCGTGTGTGTAAATAGTCCTTGCTGCGAATCCATCCAGTCCTTTAGAACCGGGTAACCCGCCTTTATATAGTTTCTCGCACGTGTTCGTAGCCGAGGTCTAACCCCTTCAGATAAGGCATAGGCAGCCAGGTGATTGCTAATCATGCCGGTGGTTATTGTGGTGTATTCGTGCCTGCGCCACAATTCTTCAATGGTTTCGGCAGGCGCGACCACCCAGCCCACGCGCAGTCCTGGCAGGCCATAAGCCTTGCTCATGCTGCCTACCGCGAGCACTTTGTCGTAGCTACCAAAGAAGGAAGCTGTTTCTTCTTCCTGGGTGCGTTCTGCGCCGCGATAGACCTCGTCAGACAGGATCCATGCGCCGACCTTATCAGCCGCTGCAACAATCTCATTCATTTCGGCGTCAGTAAGGATGTGACCGGTTGGGTTATTCGGGTTAACCAGCGCAATCACCCTGGTTTTTTCGTTAACCTGTTGGTGCAGGTTTTCGATATCTAAAGCCCATTCTTTGTCAGGATCCAGTCGAAACGATTTCACCACATGACCTTTGTTAGAGGCGATGCCCCAGACCTGTTTGTAGGTTGGAGTGAGTGATGCAAATTCATCGCCATCATCCAATAGCGTTTGCAAGATGATTTGATTAGCTTCAGATGCCCCCACAGTTACTATTACATTTTCCGAGGTAGCGCCGTCATAAAGTGCAGCGATGTTTTCGCGCAACATGGGTATGCCATTGACATGAGGATAGTTGATTTCCAGTTGCAATAATTGGTCGAGTAGGGAAGGGTCATCGCCAATTAGTTCCTGTAAGCTAATGGGATGCACTCCGCTTTCCGTAAGATTAAACTGAACTTTCTGTTCCCAGATAGATTGTGTGTGCTCGAGATCGAAGGGAGTGAATTTCATTTATGCCCCAATCCCCTGATAGAAACCCCTAAAACGCAGGAAGCCCTGGCTGTATAATGGTTAGCAAGAAAACCCTCCATCACCCAATGGGTGCACAACTCAAGGCTTATGACTATTCTACCCTAGAAACTCGATACAACGAACGATTTACTCATCGTGGCGGTTTACTGAGCATTGCTCACTTAATGGACTCCCTGAGTCTCGCTGAGCGTATTGATCAGCACTTTCCCCAACCTAAAAGTAATCCTGGGTACCGATCCTCTGAATTCGTTGAGACCCTCATCCTGATGCAGCATGAAGGCAGTTTATACAGGATAGATCCGTCCAAAATGGCGAATTGAGGGCTGATCACGCGCAGAGCACCGGTTCTTGACTAAACCTCTCTACGATATTTGCTGTCTTGACCAGTTATAACACTTGAAAGAGGGGTTCAGAGACCTATCACCCTGGAGAGGATAACTCAAAATCAGCCAGTTATAACACTTGAAAGAGGGGTTCAGAGACCCTTGAAGCGCTGGCGGCACTCTATCTGGAGATTTGGGTTATGTTGATTTACTTGAAGTGTGCGCCCTAACATCAATAGCGTTCCAGAAGTAGAAACAAACCAGCCTGGTGAGGAAATTACCATGAATGCCAATAACTTCAAGTCACTGGTTTTGTTTGTGCCTGTTTCGTTACTCCTTTCAGTTACTGGTTTTGCACAACAAAATACCTTGCTTCAGGATATTTCAAACCGCTACACAAGCCTCAAAAATGTCGTCAACATGCCGGCGGGGCGGGTCATGGGCTCTGGCAATGCCGTTGATGTCGATTCTCAAGGGAGCATATGGGTGTTTGAACGATGTGGTGCAAATACCTGCACTGGCTCTGATCTTGACCCTGTTCTAAAATTCAGTCCAGAGAGAGATTTGCTGGACAGTTTTGGGGCAGGCATGCCCGTATTTCCCCACGGAATCGTCGTCGATGAGGACGATAATCTCTGGGAGGTGGCTATCAAATAGTTCTTCCTCAATTAACTCCTGCCTAATCCAGCGGCAACTCAGTCGTGTCCTTAATTCGCGTAATAGCGACGTTAGAATGCATCTCGCGGATATTGGGAATCTGCGCCAGGTGCTCGCGGGCAAATTTCTCGTAGTGATGCATATCCTTGGTCACAATTTTTAACATGTAGTCCATGCTTCCTGTCATCGTGTAGCACTCTACGACTTCGGGAAAGTTTTTCACGCGCTGTTCGAATTCCTGTAGGGTTTTTCCATGGTGGGTGGACAGATGTACCGCTGTGAATACCACCACCTTCATGCCTACTTTCTCGTTGTCCAGCAGCGCCACTTTCTTGCGTATAACCCCCGCCTCTTCGAGTCGGCAAATACGACGCCAGCAGGGCGACTGGGAGAGCCCAACTTTATCGGCAAGCTCCGCCGTACTCATCCTTGCATCTTGCTGTAACAGTTTCAGTAATTTCAGGTCCAGATTGTTCAATTCAATTTGCATATAATTTCCATAAATTACGTGATTCAGGGCATATTTATTCAATATTTTTCCATAATAGCAGAGAATAAGAACAAGTGATCCGGGATTTGTTGATACTATTTTCCTACAATATCCTGGAATACGAGTCCTATCATGCCGACGAAATTGCTACCGGTTTCACTGCAAGACAAATACGCGCTGGACTCCACTCGTACCCTGGTGACGGGAATAGAGGCTTTGGCGCGTCTTCCCATATTGCAACATCAACGAGACCTGGCTGCGGGATTAGATACCGCTGGTTTTATCTCTGGGTATCGCGGTTCCCCGCTCGGAAATCTTGATCAGAAATTGTGGCAAGCTAAACCCTGGTTGGAAAACCACAATATTGTGTTTCAGCCGGGGGTCAATGAGGACTTGGCCGCAACTGCTGTGTGGGGGTCGCAGCAGGTAAATTTGTTCCCTCATGCAAAGCACGACGGTGTTTTCGCGATGTGGTATGGCAAGGGACCTGGGGTCGACCGAAGCATGGACGTGTTTAAACATGCCAACGCCTTTGGTACGTCAAAGCATGGCGGCGTGCTGGCCGTCGCTGGTGATGACCATGCCTGCAAATCCTCTACTTTGCCGCACCAGAGTGAGCACATGTTTATTGGCGCTTCAATGCCGATACTCAGTCCCGCCAGCGTTCAGGACATTCTGGATTACGGTGTGTACGGTTGGGAGTTATCACGTTTCAGTGGTTGCTGGGTCGCCCTAAAAGCTATCACCGAAAATGTTGATTCATCGATGGTCGTCGATGTCGACCCTGAGCGAATCAACGTGTTAACACCGGAGGATATCGAACTGCCACCCGAAGGGCTCAACGCCCGCTGGCCTGCTAAACCTCTGGAGCAGGAACGTATTCTCAATAGATACCGAATCTACGCGGCGCGTCAATTCGCGCTCACCAATAATCTTAATAAGGTGGTCATCGATAGTTCTAATCCGCGGCTTGGCATTATTACCACTGGCAAGGCCTATCTGGATGTGTTGCAGGCACTGGACGATTTAGGCATAGATCAGCAGCAGGCAGCGGCAATTGGGTTGCGTGTTTTCAAGCTCGGAATGAGCTGGCCATTGGAGCCTGTAGCAACCCATGAGTTCGCCAAGGGCCTCGAAGAGATTCTGGTTGTGGAAGAAAAACGCAGCATCATCGAAGATCAATTGACAGGGCAATTGTACAACTGGCCTGTTAGCGAACGTCCCCGGGTGATAGGAGAGTTCGATGAAGACAATAGGGACTTGCTGCCCAATGTGGGCGAGCTGAGCCCAGCCATGATTGCGAGGGTCATTGCTGCCCGTATCGCCAGATTTTTCCAAAGCGAGGGGATTCAGGAGCGCTTGAATTTCCTGGAAGCCAAAGAAAGGCAACTCGTCAGGTCAAGAAAGATTGTCGAGCGGGCACCGCATTTTTGTTCTGGATGTCCACATAATAGCTCCACAAAAGTGCCTGAAGGAAGCATGGCATTCGCAGGAATCGGCTGTCATTACATGGCGATATGGATGGACAGAAGTACCGAAACCTTCACACAGATGGGGGGCGAAGGCTGCACCTGGATAGGGCAGGCAGCCTTCACTGATACCCGGCATGTGTTTCAGAATTTAGGGGACGGCACCTATTTCCATTCCGGCCTGCTGGCGATACGGGCGACAGTCGCCTCTGGCGTGAATATCACCTACAAAATTCTGTTTAACGGTGCGGTGGCGATGACTGGCGGTCAGCCCATCGACGGTGAATTAAGCGTTGAGGAGATGATTCAGCAATTACGCAGTGAAGGCGTCAAGCGAATCGCCGTCGTCAGTAACGAGCCTGATAAATACACAAAGTTGTTTCCGCAATTTCCAGGCTTGACCCTGGATCACCGAGATCAGATGCCAGTTGTGCAGTCTGAGCTGAGAGAGCTGCCCGGTACAACGGTCATCATCTTCGACCAAAGCTGCGCTGCCGAAAAACGTCGGCGTTTGAAGCGACAGGAAGGGCAAGCAGCAAAAACCCGCGTCTTCATCAATGACAAAGTTTGTGAGGGTTGTGGCGATTGCAGCGTCGCTTCCAATTGTTTGTCACTCCTGCCGAAGGAAACCGAGCTGGGTCGTAAACGTACTATTGATCAGAACGCTTGCAACCATGATTACAGCTGCCTGAAAGGTTTCTGTCCCAGTTTTGTCAGTGTGGTAGGGGGCGAACTCAGAAGTGGAGCAATTAGGGAGCTTGAGCAAGAACCCCTGAATGCTTCTGCATTGCCAGACCCTGTGCCGCCATCAATCAGTAAACCATGGAATGTGGTGATCACCGGAATCGGTGGCACTGGAGTTCTTACGGTTGGCTCGGTACTCTCTATGGCGGCACATCTGGAGGGCAAGGGTTGCTCAAGCCTAAACCAGACTGGCCTGGCGCAGAAATTTGGCGCTGTGCTTAGCCATGTACGCATTGCCGAGCAGCAGAACGATATACATTCTGTGCGTATTCCAGCCGGGGACGCAGATCTTTTATTGGGCTGCGATTTGGTTGTAGCAGCTTCCAATGACGCGCTCGCCAAATTACATACGGAGCGCTCTCATGTAGTCGTCAACGATTATGAGTCGGTGACTTCTGATTTTATTCAGAACCCGAACTACGAATTTCCAAGCACAGACATGAAAGATGCTTTAAGGCAGGAGGCTGGTAGCAGCAAGGTCGATTTCATTAATGCGACCCACATCGCCAAGTCTTTTCTGGGTGATTCCATCGCTGGGAATTTTTTCCTTTTGGGTTATGCACTGCAAAAAGGCCTGCTGCCCGTGTCGGCCAATTCGATTGAGCAAGCCATAGAACTAAATAAGGTTTCGGTAGAAATGAATATTTCCGCCTTTAATTTAGGACGCAGAGCGGTGGTGAATTTCGCATTGCTGGAAGCGCAGTTGCCAAAAAATGATCAGGCTTTTCAGCCCTTAAGGGGAGTAGCTGAAATTGTCCAATGGCGCGTCAACTTCCTGGAAAAGTATCAAAATCAATCCTATGGGCAGAACTATCTTGATTTTATCAATCAATTTCGCGAAGGCTTGAAAAAACTTGACGGTATTACAGAGAGCCAGAGCGAAGCATTAAGCGAGGCAGCGGCTCGCTCTTATTTCAAGTTGCTAAGCTGTAAAGATGAATATGAAGTAGCTCGACTCTACAGCGACAAGGAGTTTCTGAATTCTCTCCGTGAACAATTCAGCGGCAACTTCAAATTGAAATTTCATCTTGCGCCACCCCTAATTTCACGCAGGGACAAACTAACAAACACCCCAATAAAGCGAGTTTACGGGCAGTGGATTCTTAAGTTGTTTCCACTGCTGGCCAAGCTGAAATTCATGCGCGGCACTGTCTTTGATATTTTCTCTTACGCGGCAGAACGCAAACATGAAAAACAGCTTATCACTGACTATGAACAGGCAATACTGCAAGTTATTGCAGGACTAAGTGAAGACAATTACGCAACCGCCTTGAAAATTGTAGCGCTTCCCGACATGGTACGCGGCTATGGCCATGTAAAAGAGAAAAGCATGCTTCAGTTCGATGAAGACCTCGACAGGCTGTTGCAAGACTTCCATGGTAACGAGAAGAAAGTCGTACAGCTATTCGAGAATGTAGCCTGAACAAAAGAAATTTGAAAATGAAGTCTGAGTAGAAGAGCAAGCTAAACAAGACACCAAAACCGATTACGGAGAAGCAGAATGACAGTTTTTTCCTCCCCCGAGTTCGACCAGCACGAGCAAATTGATTTCGCCTACGATCAAGTCTCGGGCTTGCACGCGATCATCGCGGTGCACAATTCCCATCTTGGTCCCGCACTAGGGGGCTGCCGAATGTACCCCTATCAGTCAGAACAAGACGCCGTTCGGGACGTGCTCAGGCTTTCAAAAGGCATGACTTATAAAGCAGCGCTGGCGGGTGTCCCCCTGGGCGGCGGCAAGTCGGTCATTATTGGTGATCCTCACCGCCATAAATCGAAACAGCTATTCAAGGCCATGGGACAGTTCGTGAATCGACAGTCCGGGCGCTACATCACCGCGCAGGACATGGGCATAACCGCAGAGGACCTGGAGCAAATGGCGAGCCAGACACAGTATGTGTCGGGTATTAGTCGAACGCATGATCCTGTACAACTAGCTTCCCGCAATCCCTCTCCAGCAACAGCACTGGGTGTATTCTATGGTATCGAAGCGGCAGTAAAGCACGCACTTAAACGGGACGGTCTGGAAGGTATCACGGTGGCGATTCAAGGGCTTGGCAGTGTCGGCTATCAGCTAGCGGAGTATCTGCACCTGGCCGGCGCCGAACTCTGGGTATCCGATATCGACCAGGAAGCCGAGCGGCGGGCGGCAGAAGAATTTGGCGCTACAGTTGTTAGCGCTGAAGAGTTAGTTCGACTGCCTGTGGCCGTTTTTTCTCCTTGCGCCATGGGAGCTGTTATCAATGACGAGTCTATCGCTGTGCTGAGGGCAAAGATTGTAGCCGGAGCCGCCAACAATCAATTATTGGAGCCTAAGCATGGTGTTGATCTTTTCAATAGAGGGATTCTCTACGCGCCAGACTATGTTATCAATGCGGGCGGTATTATTGACTTGTATTGCTTCGATCAAGATATGTCTGCGAGGGAAACGGAAGCAAGAATCAAAAATATAGCGACTACTTTGCAAGACGTTTTTGTTGCTTCAAAACGCAAACAACTTGCAAGCCACGCTGTAGCCAATGAGCAAGCTGAAGCCCGATTTCGATTTTCCTATGCCAAGGCCTCATGAAAGACAATTAGCATACCTCGTTTCTTTAGTAGAGCTAACATCATTAACAACTCGCGCTGTGAGATTGGCTTATGCGGCAATTACAACATTCTCAACAACGACTTTCGAGTAGCGAAAAATGCATCTGACTCTTACCGAAGAACAGACTCTCGTTCAGGGCACCGCCCGACAGTTTGCCCAGAACGAGTTGGCTGCAAATGCGGCACTGCTTGATCGGCGGGAAGGGCGTGAAATTTTCCTGAGGAACCTCAAGAGTCTGGCTGATTTAGGCTTCATGGGGTTCAATGTTAAGACGGCTTATGGAGGCTCGGAAGTTGGTGTCGTTGCTTTCAGTGCTGCCATCACGGAACTGGCTCGCGCCTGTGCTTCCACGGCCGTGACGACCTCCGTTAGCAATATGGTTGCCGAAATTATTCAGGCAGTGGGTAGCGACAAGCAAAAAGAAAGGTATTTGCCAAAAATATGTGGTGGCGATTATGCTGCCGCCGGTTTTTGCCTCACCGAGTCTGGTGCTGGTTCTGACCCTGCGGCGATGTCAACCACTGCGGTGAGAGAAGGCGCAGACTGGCTACTCAATGGTAATAAAATATTTGTCACCAGTGCTGAATATGCGGGTATCTTTGTCGTGTGGGCAGTGACCGATGCTAATGCGGGCAAGCAGGGTATATCCTGTTTTTTGGTCGAAGCCGAAAACCCGGGCATCACCATTGGCAAGCCCGAAAGCAAGATGGGGCAAGTTGGCTCGTCTACAAACAGCATACAATTCGAGAATTGCCGAGTGCCGAACAGCGCATTACTTGGGGCAGAAGGCCAGGGTTTCAAAGTCGCTGTTGGGGAACTGGCGGGTGGCAGAATCGGTATTGCCTCTCTGGCTCTGGGTATAGGCTTGGCTGCCATGGATTATGCAAAAGAATATCTGGGAGAAAGGGAGCAATTCGGCCAGAAGATTGGCAATTTCCAGGGTTTACAGTGGATGATTGCCGACCGCTACACCGAACTTGAGGCGGCCAGGCTGTTAACAATGAAAGCTGCCTTTGAAAAAGAGCAAGGTTTGGCATTCACTACGGCTGCATCCATGGCAAAGCTCTTCAGCAGCGAAAAGGCAAATGATGCTTGTTATAGTGCAATACAAGTCCTGGGTGGCGCAGGCTATACCAAAGAGCTTCCACTGGAAAGAATGGCAAGGGACGTTAGAATAACAAGCATCTATGAAGGTACCAGCGAGATTCAACGCGTTATCATTTCGCGCGATCTGCTTAGAGAAGTAGTCTAAAAACACAGGGCTAAACACCTGGCCTCGGGGAAATTATTGTGAATCAAGAAAATTCAGTAGTTGTTGTAGCCGCTGCTCGTACTCCCATGGGTGGCATGCAGGGTGATCTTGCTGATATCAGCGCGACTCGGCTGGGCGCTGTGTCCATCGCCGCCGCCATGGAAAGAGCAGGCATCGCTGCCGATACTATCGACGAAGTATATTTTGGTAACGTGGTGTCGGCTGGACTGAAACAGGCACCGGCCAGACAGGCCGCGCTTACAGCGGGTATTGAGGAAGCAACGCCTTGTACGACTATTAGCAAGGTCTGCGGTTCCGGCATGAAAGCAGTAATGATAGGGCGTGATCAAATCCTTGCGGGTAACGCAGATGTGGTAATGACTGGAGGCATGGAAAATATGAGCGCGACGCCTTATCTCATTCCCAAGGCGCGCAGCGGTTTAGGTCTGGGCCACGGGGAGTTGAAAGATAGCTTGTTCCTCGATGGCTTGGAAGATGCAGAGACTGGTGGCTTGATGGGATCTTTTGCCCAGTCAACGGCGGATCAGTACTGTGTGAACAGGGAAAAGATGGATGAGTTTGCCATTAATTCACTGAAGCGGGCACAAACGGCACAACAGCAGGGCTATATGCGGGAAGAGATCGCGTCAGTATCTGTTGAAACCCGTAACGGACCTCGAGTTGTCGAAGAAGACGAGCAGCCTGCTAAAGCCAATCTGGAAAAAATCCCAAAACTTAGACCTGCCTTTAAAAGGGACGGTAGTGTCACAGCGGCTAATTCCAGTTCAATTTCCGACGGCGCCGCTGCTGTTCTATTGATGCGGGAAAGCACGGCGTTGCAGAGGAATATCATGCCTTTGGCGAGGCTGGTTGCCCAAAGCAGTCATGCTCAGGCACCTAAAGATTTTTGCCAGGCACCGGTAGCTGCGGTGCAAAAAGTGTTAAGCAAAGCGGGTTGGTTAGTAGATGACGTTGACCTGTTTGAGCTCAATGAAGCGTTTGCAGTAGTGCCGCTGTTAGCAATTGATCAACTAAAACTCGACGGCGAGAAAGTGAATATAAATGGGGGAGCTTGCGCTCTCGGGCATCCTTTAGGTGCTTCCGGTGCAAGAATTCTGGTGACATTGATTTATGCCTTAAGACGCACAGGCAAAAGCCGAGGTGTTGCGGCTTTATGTATTGGTGGCGGCGAATCAACAGCAATGGCGATCGAACTGGTTTGATTGACCAGTTCTATGACTGCGAACAGGAAGAACAGAAAAGGTTCAACGTGTTAGCGCGCAGACAATCTGTTGAAATCATCAGAATTACTCCCTTGTGCGATCTCGCGGTCAAGTTCACCTGCTCCCAGGCAAGCCAAAAAGGGACGCACATTGTGCGTCCCTTGGCTGATACTACTTCCTGGTAGTTGATAAAGACCCAAAGCAAATAGTTTAGGCCGGCCTAGAAGTCGACTCTGAAACGAGCGTAGTAGAACGCTCCTTCTATGCCCCATGGAGTGGAACCGTCAAACGCATTACCAGAACCAATAGTTCCATCGAAGTTGTCTACATCATCTGCACCGTCTTCATCAAACACATTGTTTGCTCCGAGGATGAAAGTGTAGTTGTCGCTCCAGGTATAGGCTGCCTCAACGTCGAATATATTTTCGCCGTCATAGCAGTTATCGACGAAACCGGCACAAATGATATTGTATCCCGTGCCGTTCACACCACGAGGAGTTGTATCGCCCGAGAAGTCTGAATCGACCCAATCATCATAAGTACGTAGACGACCGAGGAAACGGAAGTCACCGACGAAATGGTTGTAGGTGAACACACCGCGATTCTCTGGATTGAAGTTTTCCAAATCAACAACACGGTTACGACTAACTTCCGAACCCGCATTATCAACCTCGGTTTCAGTCCAGTTCCAGGCTGCTACGAAAGTACCGTTGCCAGCATCACCGAAGTCAAGATCCCAGGTACCTACGAGGTCGACGCCAGTAGTCGTGGTTTCGAAGTCGTTGGTATAGAAAGAAACCGAACTCAGGTCAGCAGCACCAGGAACGCCTAGTTCTTGTAGACACAGTGCCAGGTTACCGACAGGGTTAGCTATTGCGCCAGGACAGTTCTGTCCTGCGGGCACGGGTAGTCCTGCAATATCGATAGTACCTGTTTGTGAGATACGGTCTTCAAGCTCGATGTTGAAATAATCAAGACTGATATTGATGTCAGGAGTCACGTCCCACACGATACCCATGGAGAAGTTGCTTGAATCTTCTGCGGTCAATTCTTCAGCACCCAAAAATTGGGCAATTGGATTGCCTGGAGGAATCTGACCACGTTGCTGCAACTCACCATCAACAGTAATTGTTGAAAGCTTGGTTACGTTTTCCTGACCAGGAGTCGGAGCACGGAAGCCTGTGTTGTATGATGCACGTAAAGTGACTGTGTCAGATACACGGTAACGACCGGCAATCTTGTAGTTGCTGGTATCACCAAAGCTTTCGAAGTCTTCGTAGCGGAATGCGGCAGACGCAGTAAATGCATCAGTCAAATCCGCTTCAAGCTCAGTATAAACGGCATAGTTTGATCGACCCCATAGACCCGCTTGTGGAGGGCTGAAGCCAGCAAAGCCGTGTGCACCAATACTCAGGTTAGGCAGAAGAGTTGTGCCGTCGCTGTAAGTGTTTGAACCATCAACATTCTGGAAGGCATATTGACCAGCTTCCCACGAGGCTTCCTCGCCAATAATGGTTTCGAAACGCTCATCGCGCCACTCTCCACCGAATGCAATGCTCAGATCAGAAGCCAGACCATCGACAGGCATTGAGTAGACGAAGTCGGCATTGAAGTTAGTTTCAGATTGAACATTTGAGCCGATGTCGAAGTCTCTTTGTAGTGCTCCATTCACAATACCATTAGGGCCATTAGATGGGTTCCAGGTATTGTTCAGGAAGAAAGAGACTTTATTACGGCCATAGCTTGCGCTGAAATCGTAAGTGAAGTTGGGGTTAAACTCGCCTCTTACACCGGCAATTATGCTGGCATCCTGCAAGTTGCCACCGAATTGCGGCGTGTAGCCGCCAGGAACCACTTGGTTCATTACCCAGCAATTGTCTGGTAGTGAGTTCAGTGCAATTTCATCGGCAGCCACTGCTGCGGCATCGAGAAGAACGCCATTGCCACCTGATCCCGGGCTGGTTAAAGCAGGGCAGTTTGAAGTGACACCAGTCTGACCCGCTGCGATATTAGTATCAACGATTGCACGGGTTGTGCCGTTGGTGTAAGTACCTCTACGTGCATTTGGATTGCGGAAGAAGAAACCACCTTCGGTTTCGCGTTTACCGTAGTTACCAAAGGCATAGATTTCTTGTGTGTCCGAAAGCTCGATGCCGGAATTGAAGAACACATTCCAGTTATCGCGGTATTCAGGACCACCCCAAACCTGGGCATAAGGCTGCGCAACGTTGGAACGCTGAGCAGCGTTGCCACTGGCGATCAGGGTAGTGGCATCAGTTCGTTGTAGTGAACGGCTTGTTGCATCTTGTTCACTCCAACTACCGGTGATGTTAATGAAACCATCATCACCCAGAGGCAGACCGATGTTGCCCATGTATTGGATCAGGTCGCCGTCACCTTCGCCGAATTCACCAGTACGGGCTTCAAGTGAGATGCCATCCGGGTCGTCTTTCAGTACGAAGTTGATTACACCCGCGATCGCGTCAGAGCCGTACTGTGCTGCGGCACCATCCCGAAGGATTTCAGTTTGCTTGAAAGCGAGTGCCGGGATAGCTGAAACATCAGCACCCTGTGAACCGGCTGCCAGTGAACCGCCAAGTTCAGCGATTGCACCAGAACGATGGCGACGCTTGCCGTTTACCAGGACAAGAATATTGTCGGGTGGTAGCCCACGCAGATTCGCGGGTCTTACCAAAGTGGCAGCATCCGAGATTGAGTTTCGGCTAACGTTGAAGGACGGTACAGATGTCTTTAACATTTCGTTTAAATCAGCGAAACCCATGTTAGTAAATTCATCACCGCTGATCACGTCTACTGGAACCGACGTGTCCGATGCACTGCGTTGTGGGCGCCGCGAACCGATGGTAATAATTTCTTCAACCACATCATCCGCTTGTTGTGCGAACACCATAGGCGTGTAGGCCGCAGGTGCTAACAATGCCAGCGCGATGGCCGCAGGGAGAACCCGTTTAGCCATTTTAGGTCGTCTTGTCATTTACTTTCCCCTTGTAGAAGTAAAGTTGTTATGCCTCTCGAGCGAGCAGGCTTAAGATGTATTTAGCGGTTACGCGCAAAAACCCATGGTATCGCCAACGCGGTTCCAGGCGGTCGCACGCTATTAACTGCGTAGCCAGAGGATATGCCCCTGAGGCTCAAAAGTCCAATAAACTCGCTACCTTAGACCTCCCAACAACCTCCTAAACTTATACTCAAGCGGTGATAGCCGTGCTCTGGCTGGAAATGGGTGAAAGCAGCGTCCTCTGGACTGTATTGAGAGTTTTTCGTCGTTTTTTCAGAAAGCGCTCATTCAAGGTGAAAACAGGGTCTGATCCACGCTTACTGGTGAGCAATTGAGCAGAATTTGCCATCCTAATGTAGCCAAACAGCGAAAATGGAACATTGATCTAAGCAAGTCGACTGGGTTAGGGGTTGCGGTGTTGTCCGGGCAGAACCATTAGAACCTTGGCTTCTGTCGGAGCAGGGTGTTTTTGTTCGGGATACAGTCAAAAAGTCGAATAAAGGCTAACTAAAGGAAAAAGAAGCACTTTTTCGAGAACACCCCACTATTGATAATTAAAACGGGTAAGGATGAGTTTCAGGTAGAGCTGTTGTCTCGCAACAGCCCGGTTAGTGTGATCAATTTTGCGGACGGCGTTCATGCTTTCGACATTCTGGATGATTCTCAGCGCTGTATGGCGATGACTAAGTTCTGCCTCCAGTTTATACGGCTTAGCTTAAGTGTTTACTGAGGCTCATTGGTTGGCGACGAGAACGCAGTTAAGTGATGTATCTGTTGCTGTTTATTTGATTAAATACAGAGCAGTTTCCTAAGGCGCTAGAAGCTCCCATAAAGTTCCGGTAATTCACAGGTAGAACTCTAAAGGAAAACAATAGTAATGCAGTTTTGTAGCTCCACTGGATTTTTGCTTACCTCTATTTTTCGCGCTATTTCAGTTTTAACTGCTGTGCTGTGGCTGCCGTTGCTAGTCTTTGCTCAAGCGGATTTATCAGAAGATGAACTTCAGCTCCTGCGCGAAGTCATGCCCGCTGCTGCAAGCTTTTCAGAAAAATCTGGCGATCCTCCTGTATATAGAGCCTATGCTGAAGCGGAAACGGGAGACGGCCCTGCGCTGGTAGGCTATTTGTTTGAAACGCCGGATTTTCCGCCGCAGGAAATAGGCTACAGCGCCCCAATAGAAGTGTTAGTAGGAATGGATCTAAAGGGCACGCTTTCCGGAATCAAAGTGCTATTTTATCGAGAATCCTACAAGAGTATTCGCGGCGACTTTATAAATACAGAACGTTTTCCTAATCAATTTGAAGGCATGTCGGTTTCCGATGGCTTCCGAGTCGGTCGTGATGTGGATGGAGTCTCGCGCGCGACTATTACCAGTTGGGCGACATCGCGTAGTATTCGCAATGCGGCCAGACGGGCAGCTACTGCTTACCTGGCTGACTCTGAATTCGTGGCGAAAGCGAATACAGGAGCAACAGCTTTACAGATTCTGGAGGCGCAGTCTTGGGATGACATGATTGACACTGGATTGGTAAAACAGTTTCCTATTTTGTTAGCTGATCTAAGCGAACTGAAGCTTACTATCGCTTTTATGGGCAATGAACAATTAGGTGAATTGTTAGTTGGTGCGACTGATTTTTCACGAGCAGACCGAGAGGCTAGCAATAGAGTTCGCGATGGCAACATGGTATTAGTTGGCATCGATGGAAACGCTTCTATTCCATTTCGACAAGAGCGATTAGCCGTTATGCAAGGTGAGGAAGTTTACCCCATCGAACGACGCCGCTTTGTTTATGTTGGTAGTGCCGACGAAGGCAAGATCGCCGGTCAAGTCAGATTTGCTGGTGCCATGGTGTTGGCGGATGCTGTGGATCTTAGCAAGCCATTCACCGTATTATATGACACCGGTGCAGAAATCGCTGCTTTCGAAGATATCGCGCAGGTCGAGTATCAAGTGCCACCCGTGGCATTGGCTCTCGCGACAGGAACACCAGTACCTACAGAATTCTTGCCTCAGGCCGTAGCCGAATTTCCTGATTTTGAAGGCTTTGAGGAAGAAGAAGGCTTGTACGAAAGTCTGCTTGGTAACGCGAATTGGGGAGAGGTCGCTGCCCTGTTACTGCTATTTGTTTTGGTGATGACTGCGTTTCTGCGCAAGAGTTCGGCTATTCGCTGGGCGACTTTAACCTACACACTTATTTATCTCGGATTCTACAATGGCACATTTCTCTCTGTGTCACATATTACGAATGCCATTAAACTGGGCCCTGGCTGGTTCTTGAACGATTTGCCGCTACTCCTTGTCGTGGTATTTACAATAGCGACAACGCTGTTTTGGGGGCGAGTATTCTGCTCCTCTTTGTGTCCATTTGGCGCCTTGCAAGATTTCCTGACACGCATAGTGCCGCGTAAATGGCAGCATGAATTACCACAGGCGATTCACGATAAGGCACTCTACATAAAATACGGAATATTGGCGCTGTTGGTTGTCACTGCGGTGGCGTACAGTGACGTGAGTATTTTTCAATACTTCGAGCCTTTCGGCACAATCTTCTATTTCAGCCGATCGATTTTACTTTGGGCGATCTTGCTTGCGATCTTACTCGCGTCGACTGTGGTGAGCCGCTTCTATTGCCGCTACGCCTGTCCGCTGGGAGCCGCACTAGGGGTGACATCCTTAATTTCGCCATGGCGAATACGTCGTGTGCAACAATGTGAGGTGTGTAAGGTATGCGAGTACAATTGTCCTACTGCTGCCATCCGTGGCCCCGAAATAGACTTCAAAGAATGTGTGCGCTGTGATGTGTGCGAAATCAAGTTGGTTTCGAAGGCTGGTGTTTGTAAACATTCCGTAGAAGATGTTCAAGCCCGGCATAAGACCTGGACAGCAATTACGGTCAGCTAAAAACTTCGGCTGGAAGCTTTAACCGTATGTGACCAGTTAGTAGTATGTGCCAGGCAAAAGCGAAATTCGTCGATTCGCGCGGCTTAGAGCATGAAAGGAACGGATAGTTAAGAACTAAGGGAAGTCGAATGACACGCTGCAAGACAGGGGGCCAGGAACTATGAGCCGTTCTATCAGTTTGTCTGTCGTTCGGCGACACGTCCTGCGTTTAGAATATTTGAGATGGCGTGATTTCCTTCATGGCAGGCGTACTCATACATCACGTATTCGTCATCTTTACTAAGCGGCATAGAGATTGTGAATGGCTGAGTGTAAATTTCCGGGTCTGTAATGCGGGCTTCCCAGATAATGGTGTCTTCGCTTGTTCTTGTGAAGCGTTCCACTACCTGCAAATCTTCGGTGACAGGTACACCTTTTAAACGCCCGCCCGCCGCGCTATTGGCTATCATGCCGCGATTATTAAAATTTCGAGTTTCTACAACCAGGGTTTCCCCTTCCCAGCGTGCGATGGAATCGCCCATCCAAAGTTTAATTCTAGAATCCAGATGCTCAGATTTTTGTAAAGGTATTACACGTACGTCGTGGATCATTTCGTAGACTATGGTGACTGTGTCGGATGTTTGAATAATGCGATATGCATTATTGTAGCCAGCGGGCAGCATTGAGCCGGGAATGCCGCGAGTAATGCAGCGATCCCATACCGTGTGATTTACCCAGTGATCCTCCACATGGGCAAAGCCATAGTCTCTTTTTGCTTCGGCTTCTGGTCGTATGGGGGCCCGACCATTGGGTGGGTCTACAATCATCGAGGTCTGGCCCGTAGACAGCACTGTATCGCCTGAATCCAGCCAAAACTGGTTGTAGCCACCAATGTTACCGCCAACCTCAACTCGAATATTGACTTCGGCACGGGCACGTTGCTGTGCTACCTTGATTTCCATTGCGGCGATTTCATCGTCACTGAGAAATTGCTTACCTTGCAGAGAGGCAGGGCGTTCGATGGGGGTAATAGTGTCGTTGGTCCAAACACCTTGCAAGTCGGGTTGGCCGTCTGTGGTGCGGGCATTTACCCAGTTACTGGAGGATTGAGCGAAGGCGTCCTGCGCCAGGGCGAGAATGACCAGACTGACTGAGAATAAGAATAAAAGCAACTGTTTGCTGATTGGCAGTGGAAACATATTCTTACCCTCTCGCTGTTTAATCATTGGTTAAAAGGTTTCCTGCGCCTAGCGACTGTCTTCGCTGAGCCAATTTAGATCATCCTGACTTTGGTCCAGCAAATCTGCACGTTCACGACGAACTTGTTCCGCACGCTTAGCTGTTTCGAGCACATCTTCCGGAATATTCTCGCCAACCACTATGCCTCTTTGCGTAGTAGGTGCATAGTAGATGCGTGCATTGGCCATTTCGTCAGTGGTCGCTGGCCCGTATTCCACTGCGGCGGTATGATCCGGGTTCCAAGGATTTTTATCGGAATTATCAAACCACCAACTCATGTGCATCACCGAACCCGCAGGAAGAAACTTTGGCTCTTCGTATTCGTACAGGAACTGCCAGTTAAAATCGTAATCGGGCACCCATAGCAGGGTCTCTCTCTCGCCGTCTGGGTATTCCACTTCGTAGCGCATGGCCTTACCACGGTAATGCATATGCGGTCCCATTGAGAGCAGATAGACATCTTCTTCGATTTCATGAGTATTGCTCACTTTGAAGTTGGGGTCACCCGGTGGGATGGTCCAACCACTGTGTGGCAGTAAATTGGTTTCCACGACATGATCGATCACCGTGCCATCTTCATAAAATACAAAGCCGGCCCGGGTCATGTCGTTAACCGCAGTGCCCTCACCTGGGTCTTTGTGATAATGCATATTGACGGTAATAAATGGATCTTCCGGCATTAGCACTCCCCATCCCTCAGGATAGGTAAATGGGCCTCGGCCCGGCACCCCTACACCCATGTGGCTGGAAACAATGTGATGAACCCAGGGACCGCCGGGGTCCAATTCTGCTTTAGATACCCATTTCGGTTCTGTGTGAGCACCTTCAGGTATGGGCATCTGCACGGTAGGTTGCCAGTCCAACACGTCATCGGCCACGTAAACGGGCCTGTCAAATTGTACAATCAGGTCTGGATCGCCTATCCACCAACCCGATTCGGGCAATACGGTGGCGCCACTTTCTACCACCGAGCCAGAATCTACCACCGAGCCAGAATTGTCATTGGCATCCGCAGGACTGCCTTTCAAGGCGCCAGCATCGACCCAGGCCATTAGCAACTCTTTTTCTTTGTCATCGATATACCGCTCATCTTTGAATTCTCCGCGATGTCGCTCATGCGCCCCCCACGGAGGCATATAGCCGGTAGTCAGAGCGTTCTTGATCAGTGGTGCCCAGATTTTGGCCTGCTCGTAATCCATCAGAGACATTGGCGCGGTAATGCCGCCGACCCTGGGTCCGTTGGCTTGATGGCAGGCCACGCAATTTTTCTGGAACAGGGGCAGAGCATCGGCATAGAAGGTAGGTGCATTGTCCTGAGCTTGAGCAGAGCTCAAACCAGGGACAGCAATGACTCCGACCAGAAATGCTGACACTGGGGAAAGGTTTAGTAGAGAGACGGAAGTAGGTTTCATGGCGTACTCTTCTTATCAAATTGTTTTGCAGAGCCTAATCCCAAACGGTCGCAATGTCTATTGAATGCAGGAAGCCGGGGCCCTTAAACCAGAGAAATGGTAGCCAGGACCATCGATGAATAAATAGTCGATCCTGAAAAACATATAAGCAAGGAAATTGACCGTGAAAAATGGCTGATTAGTGCTTTTCCACAGTAGAACAGTATTAAGTCCCACAGTCCGCTGGCAACGGGAATTCAAAGAAACGAATTCAAGTCCATACTAAAGGAGCCGGTGCTGAGAGGTTTCGTTTTAAATTCAACGCTGAAGCAGGACTGCCACAACGGAGATGCCTCCCGAGAATAATTCTATTGTTACAAGCAAGGGTGGTTCGACGCGGGTCTAGGACCAGGGGTCGTCCATGGAACTAAAAAACTCTTTGTGCCCTGTGATTATGCGTTTGGTCTCCAGCGGGTCAGGAGTGATAGACCAATCATTTCTTTGAAAGGTTCCACCAAGTAGAATGCCGTCCTTGCGCGGGAACATATACAAGCCTCCATTACCGACAGTCATGTAATCGACTTCTTCCTGTGGCAGCAGAAAGCTTAGTTGCCCCTTGATGGCGATCAGTTCTGTATCATTAAATAGTTTTCTGGAACCAAGCCCGGTGCAATTGATTATGACTGGCTCATCCAGGCTTAAAATATCATCTCCACTGGTAAATTTCCGGACGACAATTTCGCCGCCTGAGCCGTAGAAATCTTGCACTATGGCCGGCAGATAGATGCCCGGCTCAATTAGCATAGTGTTATAGTGTCTTACGTAGGTAGCCGGAAAAGGGTGCTGGTCTGTGGTTAAATCGCGCAACTGAGGATACATATCCGCGTAGCGATCATTGAAATCGTCAGGGTCTGATGGCTGTTCCGCTATAGAGTAATTGCTAATCCAACGCACACCGTATTTTGCTCCCGCCAGATTTTGAAAGTGGCGATAAGCATGTCTCATGGCGGACTCAAATTGTTCGATAAATTCAGGGGTGACCTTGTCCTCGTCGTAGACGGAGGTTGGCGACCATTGTCCGCCTGCAATATTTGAGGTTGTGTTTGGCGGTAAATCTTTGGCGTAGATGGTGACATCCCAGCCCCGATTCTGTAGCAATCTGGCCGCCGCAAGCCCCACGGCACCAGCGCCCAGAACCGCACAGCGACGGTGGTGACTTTGTTGTGCCATTTCCATCGCCAGATGTGAAGTGCCCCAAGACAAGGTAATTCCGCCACCGCCGTGGCCGTAGTTGTGAATAAGTGTTTTGTTCGCTAAAGACTCAACTTCTAATCTGAAACCAATGGGACGAAAAGGGCGGCTACCGGCGATAGTTCGAATCACTCTGTCTTCAGAGACCATGACTCGTCGCAGTGGAAGCCCGGAAGGCGTAAAGTTCCGCTGAGAAGGCGCAATCCGGGTACTGCATGCATTAAGTAGCGGGGCCACGGCCATTGCTTTTAGAAGTGAGCGTCTGCTGGTCATTTTGCTTCCTGCCTGCTAGGTTATGCTGACGTGGAAGCATAACGCAGCCGTGCCTATAAGTTAATCTTACTTACCCTGGTGAAAGAGGCCGAATTATTGTGTGTTGAAGACTTGCAATACTATTGCTAAATAGTGCGACTGCTTATGGCGTTCATGAGTTAAAGCTAAAGCGAATCAATACACCGCTTTTTCTTCTTTTTAGATAATGAAAAAGTCGGAGATAAAGGAGAGGAAAATGAATCATCCGAAATCCAAATTAGTAGTGTTTTGTAGCATCATGTTGTTAGCAGCTTGCGCCCAATCCCCTTCGGGGCCAGATTACCGGTCGGAGCTTGGAGCGAATGGGTTGCCAACACCTCGGGCGCTGTTTGCGAAGTACGTCGATGCCTTGGGTGGAGAGGAGACTGTGCGTTCCCATAAATCTACCACCATGACCGGCAGGTTTGTGTTAGAAAGCTTCGGGCTCGAAGGTAGCGCCAACATTTACGCAGCGGCACCCAATTCTATTTCTCAGCTCATTGAGCTACCGGGAGTGGGAGTGATTCATTCTGGATATAACGGCAACCTGGGGTGGTCAATGGATCCCTTGCAGGGGAACGCCGTGCTTGAGGGTGAGATGCTCGCCGATATGCTCCAGCGAGCTGATTATTATCTGCCATTGAATCTGGATCATGTTTATGTCGAGCAAGAAACCATCGAGCGCACTCAGGTGAGAGGAAATGATGCTTACAAGGTTCACGCAGTGGATGCCAGAGGTATCACTAGTATGCTCTATTTTGATGCGAACTCTGGTCAGATGGTTAGGCTCGATACCAGCGCCGCAAGTCCAATAGGCAATGTGGACGTATTCACCATCTTCGGTGAGCACAAAGAATTCGATGGCCAGGTGTTGCCGACGGAGTTGAGCATTAGTCAGGCGGGCCAGGAATTTAGGATTGTGGTCGAACAGATTAGCTTTGATGACGTCGACAGTGAGCGCTTCGAGGTTCCAGCACAAATTCAGGCGCTAATTCGTTAGCAACGAGGATGAAAGCTAAAGACGGCGGTCTTGAGCTTTCATAGTCAACTACAGTCAAGCGTAGTGCTAGTCAGAGAAACCGGCCACGCTCTTTGGCTGAGCCAACAGCCACTCTGCAACCTGAGCGGCGAATGTGTCGAAGAGGTGGAGCGCATGAGATCCATCGGCTATCGTCCATAAGTTGCTTGATCCACCTGATTTACATCCTTGCTTGAATACAACAACGGAAAATTCATGAGCTTCGAAGCCAGAGTTCAGATAGCGTAGTTCACGCTCTGCACCTTGACCCGAACAGTCATTTTATCCCGCCCAGCGACTTACACTTTTCAATGCACTGGGGTAGTTGTTGCCTCCAATATCCGCCCTCTGGTAGTGGATTCTTTGATTATCGGTGCCATGAATTTGCAGAACCCGTTCTGGGTTTTCAAGGGAGGGCGCGTGTCAGCATGACTAGCTCCAGTCGGACTCGCTATTGCGGCAATTGTACTTGAATGATCCTGGGCCGCAGGATAAGACATAAAGCCGCCGTTAGAATGCCCGGTTAAATGGACGCGATCAGGGTCAATATTGTGGTCGGCTTTCAGCGCCTCGATAATATTTTTTTCGTCAGAAATTACTTGTTTTCGTTTATCGCCTATCTCGTTTTTGGTCAGGGTGTCAGAATAATTTTTCCTGTCGTTTTTCGACCTTCCAGGCTTCGATGTGCTTCCTGCACTTCAGACAAGGGGAAAAAATGCTCAAGCCTCAGTTTTAGTTTCCCTTTACCTATCCAATTAAAAACATCGTCGCTGCGCCATTCAAGGCTCTTTCGGTCAGCCACGTAGTCAAATAGGGTAGGACGAGTGAGAAAAAGCGAACCCTTTGGGCCTAGTGTTGCTGGGTTAAACTCAGTTACAGGCCCGCTAGCGTTGCCGTAAAGCACCATGTAACCGAAACGCTGCAAACAGTCTATGCTCTTCTCGAAAGTAGCGTTGCCCACAGAGTCATAGACTACATTCACACCTTTGTTGTCAGTGATGCGCCTAACTTCAGTTTCAAAATCGGTTTGCGAGTAAAGAATGACCTCATCGGCACCTGCTGCCAGCGCAAGTTCAGCCTTCTCTTCGGTCGAGACTGTGCCGATGATAAAAGCACCCGCATTTTTAGCCATCTGAATAAGAATCAGACCGACACCACCAGCCGCTGCATGAATCAGGCAACTGTCACCGTTTTTAATTGGATAGGTGGATTGAGAAAGATAGTGTGCGGTGCAACCCTGTAACATCGCTGCCGCCGCCTGGTTAAACGAAACGCTCTCGGGAATGCGCACGATTTTTTCCTGGTCTACCGCAGCATATTCGGCGTAGGCTCCCAGTACGTTGGTGTAGGCGACTCTATCGCCAGTGCGGAAGCGGTTGGCTTCGGCGCCAATTTCTTCTACCGTGCCACTGGCTTCCATGCCCAGGGTTGCAGGTAAGGAGATTTGATAGAGGCCAGAACGCTGATAGGTGTCTATGTAATTAATGCCCGCCGCTTCTACCTTGATGAGAACTTCAGTGCCCGCCAGATTCGGCTTATCCACTTCCTCGTAGTTCATAACCTCAGGGCCGCCGTAGGCATTAACTGTTACCGCTTTCATTGTCACTTTCCCTTGCTTAAAAGGCTCTTTATCGCAGAAATTACTGACGCTGACAATTTGTCTGCTACTAATGCCAGTAAATATGCCGCTGGACGGGTGTTGGCAGCAGGTTTATTCTGTGTAACGGGTAGTCGAAATCAAATGAAGTTGGAGTGCAAGGACATGCCGTTCCCCATATCCCAGTCTGTAGGGTTGTGCCTGGCGGCAAAACAGGGAGCAGGCCATAGCCACTAAGGGAAAAATTATGGAAAAAACTGAGCAATTGTCGATACCAACTGTAGTATTTTTTCTAAGCTACAGCTTTTCGGCGCTAGCACAAAATAGTTTTGTCACAGCGCCTTCTATTACGCAACCACTTATTCTTCCCGCTTATGACGTGGGTCAGATTAAAGTTGTGCCTGTTGTCACCGGATTGGCCAATCCCTGGGCGATGGCATTTCGAGATAATGGTGATATTCTAGTGACCGAACGTTATACAGGAAAGCTAAGACTAATACGCCATGGAAAATTAGAGGATAGAGATATTCCCGGTGTTCCCGAGGTGTACTCCGCTGTTTTTCGTGCAGGCTTAATGGCGGTGGCTGTGCATCCCGATGACGATCAAATAGTTTATCTGACTTATACCAAAGCTATTGTACATGAGGGAGAACCGAATCAAGCGGTAACTTTAGTGCGGGCCAGGTTGGTGGAAGACAATCTTGAAAACCTGGAGGAAATCTTCATTGCCCATGGAGTGGACAGCGCGATAGCTGCCTCGGCGCTATTGTTTGCGCCCGATGGTAAACTGATGATGACTGTAGGGGGGTCTTACGTTTTCAGTAGTACCGGAGAATATGCGCAAGACCCCGCAGTGCATTATGGAAAACTTTTACGCCTGAATGCCGATGGTTCTGCGCCGGATGACAATCCTTTTGCAGGTTCTGGTGAATTCCTGCCAGAAGTTTATTCGGTTGGTCATCGTAACCAATTGGGTATGACTGTGCATCCTCAAACTGGACAATTGTGGGCCAGCGAAAATGGGCCACAGGGTGGAGATGAGGCGAACATTTCCCTAAATGGCAGGGCAATCTATTTGTTGGGTCTATGATGGAAGGGCGTATTCCCGGGACTGGGCATCTGCAACGAATTGTATTCAATAGCCGTGGGCAGGAGATTCGTCGTGAGAGTTTGTTAACTGAACTTAAGCACAGGGTGCGAGATGTCAGACAAGGACCCGATGGCTATTTGTATGTGCTCACTGATGAAGAAGACGCCGCACTGCTTCGAATAGAACCAGTAGACTAAGCAATGCGGTTGCAATTTTTCCCAGGCATGATTACGGGCGTGGTGTGCGAGACTTAGGTCCTAGCTGGCTGGGGATAAGCAGATAAGCCAACTCAATCCAATTACAAAGCAAGGGTCGAGTATCTCTGGGATCAATTACTTCTTCGATAGCAAATGCTTCCGCCGTTCGAAACGGCGAGCGGTACTGTTCTAACATATCTTCCAGTTCACGGCGTCGTGCGTCCGGGTTGTTTGCGGCTTCTATGTCTCTACGGTAAGCCGCTTGTACACCACCTTCTATCGGCAAGGAGCCCCAGTCTGCCGAAGGCCAGGCATAACGCAGGTTGAGTCTGTCCGCGTTGCCGTGGCCGGCGCCAGCAACACCGTAGCAGCGACGTATTATTACAGAGACCCAGGGAATGGACGCCTGGTAACAGGCCATTAAAGCGCGGCTGCCCAGGCGCACAGTCCCTTCTTCTTCCGCTTTACGCCCGATCAGGAATCCTGGGTTGTCGACCAGATTCAACAAGGGCAGATGGAAAGTATCGCAAAGGTCTACGAAACGCATCATTTTCTCAGAAGCGGTTGCGTTAACCGCGCCGCCGTGATGCTGGGTATCATTCGCCATGATGCCGACCGGGTAGCCGTTTAAGCGCGCAAGCCCTATGCCAAGTGATTCTCCATAGTTTGGATTTATTTCAAAAAAGGAGTCTATATCCACTATAGAATTAATCACTTCTCTTATCTGGTACATCTGGCGCCTATCTCTAGGGATAACCGAAAGCAGGGATTCATCACGACGCTCTACTGGGTCGTTATTTTCGATCCTAGGTGGAATCTGCCATACATTCTGCGGCAAATAAGAGAGGAATTTTGCTATCGTTTCGAAGGCCTGCTGTTCAGTTTCTACCTCGTTGTCTACGGCACCACTACCGTGGGCGTGTATTTTTGAGCCACCTAATTCGTTCTTCTCAATAGATTTACCAAATCCTCGTTCCACTACAGGGGGTCCGGCTACAAACAATTGACTTGTGTCTTTAACCATAAGAGAGAAGTGAGAGATTGTTGTGCGTACTGCACCCAGGCCCGCAACCGACCCCATGCAGGCGCAAACCACAGGTACCTGACCCATTAGTTGCATGGTGGTTTCGAATCCGTGCAAAGTCGGTACATAGGAATGGCCCACCATTTCGAGTGTCTTGACCGACCCGCCACCGCCGCTACCGTCGATAAGGCGTACCAGTGGCAAGCGCATTTCCAGAGCGTAACGCTCACCATAGCCCGACTTATCGCCAACTTTGGCATCTGCGGCACCGCCACGTACCGTGAAATCGTCGCCGCCTATGACGACGGCTCTGTCGTTTATTTTTGCAGTGCCCAGCACGAAATTGGAAGGGGTCAACTTTTGCAGTTGACCATCGTCTGTGTAACTCGCTTTACCAGCCAAGGCGCCAATTTCGTGAAAAGAATTGTCGTCCGCAAGGGCGTCGATGCGCTCTCGGACGGTGAGGCGACCATTGACATGCTGCCGCTGAATTCTCTCGTCTCCACCCATAGCGGCGGCCAATTTTTCACGGCGTCTTAGCTCGTTTACTTCTTTTTGCCAACTCATGTTCTCTCCTTATCAGGGGCAGCTAAGTTAAATTAAAGTGTCTGGACGCGCAAGTCAGCAAATGCTTAGGTGGATTGCCAAAGAAAAGGGGGGTGTCAGAAATATTGAGGCTTACTGTCTCGGTGTATGCAGGGTTAGGAAACCAACGTGGTTGACATTTTTTGGAACAAGCCATGCAGGCTAATGGATGTCCTCACAATATATAAATGTAAAGCTAACGCGGAATGATTGGTAGCATCACCTGTGACGGATATTCCTCACTCATGTACACCGTTTGGAGTGCCAGCTTCATTTCTGTGCTCTTCCCAAATGGTGCGCCAGTGTTCAGGTTTCTCGCCAATCGAGGAAAATTACTGCTAGTTATGTCAATTCTCAACCTGTCACCAGGCGCAAGGACATAGCTTGTTGCCCACATGTCGATAGAATACTTATAGACCTCACCTGGCTCGATCAGTTTTTCTTCCTCAAATCCTTCTCTGTAGCGTGCACGGATAACACCGTCGACCAAATTGAACGCCATGCCATCGGGTTTAACGACGATTAGTTTTGCCATGAAATCGGTGTCTTTCGAATCACTGGCAGCATAGAGTTCGGCGCTGATTGGACCGGTAATTTCGGTCGGCTCTTCGAATGGTGCCGTCACGAACCGCAATATGTCCTTGCGGTCGTCAAGCGGTGCCTGATCGTATGGGCCGCGAAGAGATGATTCCATGATGTTCCCGCCTAGTGTGGGGACAGGATCCATCGGGTCATACCTGTATTTAAGCGAGCCTCTCTCAGCGCTCGATTTTTGACTCGATAGTGTCAAGTTCTCGTGTAGATAGAATGGTTGGTATTCGGTTCTGGCGAGCGGTCACTCGTTTTCTCCTCGCCACAGGTTCTCGCCCATAACAAAGATCCTGATCGGTGCGCCTTGTGGTGCGCCTCCGCCCTTCATCCAGTAGTCGAACCACTCAAGCAAAAGCTGATCGACTGCGACCAGCGCTTGGTCGCCAAAATCCAGATCACCAACCTGTGGTGACCTATTCCATCCGTGCACCCAGGGGCCAATAATCAATCGTTGTCCCTGGCGGGCGGTCTCGCTGGCTGCTTGCTCCGTCATCGTCTTGTAACTGCCAATTGTGCTGCGCTGGAAGACGTCGTACCAACCGCCGAAATTCAACGCGGGCACTATCATCTCGCGGGCACGTGCTTCGAGGTTGAGGGGCTCCCAATATGCATCATACGATGGGTGGTCCAACCAATCCTGGAAATGGCGCACGCTGAAACCAACGCTCTCCGCCAAGGTATCGAGGGGTAAGTGATCGATACCCTTGATCCAATCGATCGGAAACTCCATTGACGTTCGGCTACCGGCAAGTCCGATACCCCAGCGAGCACGCGAAAGAAGTGAAAACGTACCACCCGGATAAGCCACGTCGCGATAGTAATTTCCAGGACTCATGGCCGGCGCAATAGCGACCAGAGCAGGATTACGATTTAGCGCAGCCAACCATTGCACAGACGCGAGGTACGAGGTGCCGAACATTCCGACCTTGCCGTTCGACCAGGGCTGTTTGGCGATCCAGGTAATCGTGTCATCACCGTCATTGATTTCTTGAAAATACGGGTACCAGCGACCATCTGAGTCGTAACGGCCGCGCACAGACTGAAAGACGAATGCGTAGCCGTTGTTGGTCGCAAATTTCGCATAACGTTGTCGCACTGCGGATGACCCATTGCTATACATATCGCGAACCAGCAGTGTTGGGTAAACACCGTCGGCTTTAGGCAAGTAGATATCGGTCGCCAATACGACACCGTCGCGCATTTTCACGCGCTGGTGGTAGATGGCCTTAACGGTATCGGGAAATTCGCCGTCATATGCTTCGAAGCTCTGCGACAGAGCGTCGAGGAATGGAGTGGGCAGCAAAATGAGTACGAGCGCATAACGTAACTTCAATGTCTTCTCTCCAGGCTTTTCAATACACCACAGGGGCATTCAGGCTTTCAGGATCAGTTACCAATGTTTACAACGAAGGGCTTGCCCGCGAGTCCTTTCCAATTGACATCATAAAATTCTTCTGTTTTTCGCCCGCTGGGTGTTAAAACAGTAACATGCACATCGATCTCACCCCCACGACTAAATCCGATATGCACGGGCTTTGCGTTCTGCGCATTGTAGCCGCTGCCCGTATCAACCATTCTTAAGCCAAGCAGTTCATCGGTGCCTGCCCGGTACACTCGAACTTCGGAACCTGCCCGGGTGTAGTGTCCCCTGGCATCGAGAACAAGAACCTGAATCGAGCGACTTGCGGTTTCGGCGATCAAATCATTGCGGAACAGGTAATGTGAGCCAGCCGGGTCGTTAGCGGCTAACGCCAGGTCGAGATCACCATCCTGATCAAAGTCTGCCCATTGGACTCCATGATCGGTATCGTTCATGGCGATATTGCCAGGTATCCGATTCTCGAAACGATCTCCTTCGTTAATATACAAATAGTCGGGAGTACCTGGCGAGCCATTCACGTATCCAACCGTATACAAATCGGGTTGGCCATCGTGCTGAACATCGGCCCAGACCCCGGTCACGATATGGTGCTGGTTCGCGATGCCCATCTCCGCTGCGACGTCGGTGAAGCTGCCGTCGCCATTGTTTCGGTAGAGCATGTCATCGCCATAGGCGGCAACATACAAATCCAGATCGCCGTCCGTATCGAAATCTGTCACTGCACAGCCGACACTACCATCGGTCAGCGGTCGTCGGTGGCTATCCATGTCCAGTTCAATGGCGATGTCGCTAAATACACCGTCGTCATTACGGAACATCCCGTCCCGATCGCCATTCTGATTCGTGGTGAACAGATCCAGATCGCCGTCCGAGTCCATATCGAACCAACAGGCGCCTACTGTGCGGCGTGGTTCCATGATGCCGGTTTCGAACGTGACATCGGTAAATACGCCGTCGTTGTTCTGTAACAGCCGATTGACACCAGTTCGAAGGGCGACATATAAATCCAGATCACCGTCGCTATCATAATCAATGAAGGAAACCTGCCGGGTAGCCCCCTTTAACGCGACACCAGCCGTTTCTCCAATCTCGGTGAAGCCTTCCCCTCCGTCTGAGATATTGTTTCGCAACAGCCGATTTGTCGGCCCTGCTCCAGAGTAGCCGATGTAGACGTCCAGGTCGCCATCTCCATCATAGTCGCCCCATGCGACCGAGCGTGGATTACCCCCATCGGTGGGCAAACCGAGACCATCAGCTACATTCTCGAAGCCGGACGGCGCGTTTCTATAGAGACGAACTGGTGCATCGCGAAACAAAACAATGAGGTCCAAATCACCATCGTTGTCGTAGTCGCCCCAGGCATTTGACTGCCCGCCCGGATCTGAAAAAACAGATGGTTGAGCAGGTGTAAAAGCCAACTCGGCTGCTGTAAGACATTGGCTTGAGTAGAAAACGTAGATCAGACTACTAATGACTTTTTTCACCTGGACCTGCTTAATGCCAATCTGTGCCAAAACCGCCGGCAGGATTGCTTACGCTTATGCCGGTGTTGTTGGCGATCATTATTTCTTACCACTGATACATTGCACGAAGGTACCAAACGCCGCCAGTAAATCCGTACGGAGAAATAGTGTCGTAAAAATTGTGCCCCAAACTGCTAGTCGGCCGGGTTTCCGCCGGATAGGTGTTGGCAACATTGTTCGCGCCAGCATAGATGGCCAGACCACCTCCGAACTCGTAGCCAAGCTCTACGTCGACTATCCATTCTGAATCATTAAATCTATCGTTCTGTTCAGATGTCTGCACCTCGGTAAAGCTACCAAACTTAGTGGCCCTCAGGTTCGCGCGAAATCCTCCAGTATTATAGCCAGTATTGAACGAAAAATGCGATCCGGGAAATTCATCCGTATAGGTACCTAAGCGCGATCGGTCAAATTGAACGATGGGAGATCCGTCCGCCAAGATAAGGCCAGACAATTCCTCCGGATTGGGGTCTACGGCTTGTATCGTTAGCTCGTTGTAATTATAGGCTGCACTCAGGACGAATGAGCCGAAATCCGAGTCGCTACTCCAGGTCGCGACGACATCGACACCTTTGCTGCGGGTATCTATTGCATTCGTGAAATAATTAACACCCCCGAGACTCTCATCAAAACCGGCTGCATCCAATAACGCTGATATTTCATCGCCAATAGTGCCAGCAGAAGCAGACGCTCGTCCATCCCCTCGATTGAATTGAGTCGATAGCGCAATTCGCTGATCCACGTCGAGCTGGTATGCATCAATCGTCAAACTCAGGTTAAAATCGGTTACATAGGTAAAACCGATGCTGATATTTGTTGACTCCTCGGGCACGAGTGCTGCGGCACCGAGCGCCTGTGCTGCTGGGTCGGTCGAAGGCAGAGTTTGCCGAAGTACGATTGTCTCAGCGATACCGTCATCGTCGAGGTCTACGAACTGACCACGGCTTCCTTTGAAACCTAATTGTTGAACGCTGGGAGCTCGAAAACCGGTATTCGCGGAGCCCCTCAATGCGAAAGAATCAGTTATTTGATACCACGCACTAATCTTTGCGATGGTTTCATCGCCAGCGGAGTCATCAAAACTTTCGTAACGACCGGCCAATCCGAGAAACAGTTTGTCCGTGGGATCCCAGCCTAACTCGATGTAGGCGTTAATATTATCGCGGGACAAATCATTTACGGCTTCAGGGGAAAACCCAGGAAATCCTTGCGCCGCTGGGGGCAAGCCGTTGTTGCCATCAACATAACTCAGTGGCTCGCCCTCGGTGATTTGAAACTCTTCCCGCCGATACTGAGTACCAAAAGATACTTGTAGATCACCACCAGAAGAAAGTTCATAGGCTTTAGTTACATCGATTTGAGCGGTGGTCTCTTCGGCGATCAGTTGACCGAGATAGAATGAAGTGGGACTTAAGGCACCGAGGCTCGCATTTATTCCAACGGTATTGTGCCAATCGGACTCATCTCGACCAAAGTTAACCGAGGCATCCCACTCGAAGCCGTTAAGTTCGCCGCGAATTCCAGTGGCCACTTCATAGTCAGTTTCACTGATTACTTCTGTAGGTCGAAAACCCTGTGGAAATATTTCAGGGATTGCACGAGAATCCCGGGGCCGCCGAAAAGTAAAATCCAGTGTCGAATCGCGTTCTGCGTAGCTTGTAAAATTGTATAGTTCGACATTGCCAAATTCGTATGCTGCATTGACTCCAAATGCGTAGGTGCGTTGTGGAAAGTTGCCAAAGTTTGTTGTCACCAACCGATTGATCGTAAACTCTCTGGGGTCCAGGGTACCATCAGCTTGTATGGGATATAAATTCCGCCCGCCGGTATTCGCCGGATCGGTTGGAATAGGCACAGGTCGAGCTCGATTCGAGAATTTCTTGTCCTGGTAGTCGAACGACAAATTAAGGAATCCATTGTCGCTCAACGGCATTCCCGCGTTCACGCCAACGTTGATGTATTCGCCGTCAGAAAGATCAAAATTCTCCCCGCGGCTGACTGTTACCCGTCCACCTTCGGATGCATCCTCAAGTATCACGTTAATGACGCCGGCGATAGCGTCCGACCCATACTGCGCGGCAGCCCCGTCCCGCAATATTTCGACTCGCTTGATGGCTGTTTTGGGTATCATGTTCAGGTCAACCCCGGCAGAGCCACTAAACAAGCCTGTACTGGTGTTGATAAGCGCTGTTCGATGTCGTCGCTTGCCGTTGACCAGAACCAGGGTTTGGTCGGGATTTAGACCTCGAAGACCCGCAGATGATATAAATGTCGCTGTGCCACCGCCCGCCCGCTGCGGCATATTCAATGATGGCACCAGATATCGCATGGACTCGAACAGTCCGGTTTGCGGCTGACTATCCAATTGAGCGGCGTCAAAAACATCGATTGGAATTGGACTGTCGGTAGCCGACCGTGGTTTGCCCCGTATGCCGGTTACTACGATTTGCTCCAGTACATTTTGCTCCAATACATTGTCATTATTGGCACTATTTTCTTGCGAATCAGTGTCCTGGCCGGCTGCGCCAGACCCGATGAAAACTGCTGTCAATGCACCTATAAATCCTGTTTTCTTAACGCGATTCACGTCATCCCTTGCTGGCTCAGACTGAGCCTTCATTGAAATTCTCGGAATTAGTATAGAGCATCAAATTGAAGGCGTAAAACTCTTTCTCTTCCACACACTTTACTCCCCCACACACACTCTCCCTCTCTCTCGCAACACAAAGAAGATAGGCTCGATTTGTATGGCGACCAGTTAGTCAGAAATCCGGGTTAACGCCCCCACAACTATAAAAGGGGACAGATGTGTTACGAGACAGTATAGTGTGCGGAAATCCAGGAGATAGTAGTATGAGTGGTATTCTGAGCAACGGAAAAGAAAACGAAGAACCAACTAACACTAATTCCGGTCAGCCAAACAAGACTCCCGATGTGGATGAAGTCATAGACCGCCTGTTACGCCGCAGAAAAGCCGAACTCGATGGAGAAGAGGCTGCTGATGGTTCGTCAGAGTAAATTCCGCGTGCTGGAGTTTTTCGTTGGCTGATTATGGCGCGGCGCAGCTAAAACTGGATGCCTGATCTGAGTCGCCGTTGCCATTGTAAATGGCCAGTTCTGGATGCGCACACAAAGGCCTGGTTCTAACGACTTCGTTGTCGATAATTTTCGAGGCGATCATAGTGTCCGGTGCGATGCCTCGCTCGACCCAATTCTCTAACGCCGTTAGCGCATCGAAGCGATCTGGGCCGGGGCCACCGGTGCAATGTGTCATGCCTGGTACCATGAATAATCGATAAAAGTCCTGGGTACTTTGCAGGGCTGTTTGCCAGTTCTCGGCCTTAATATCATCTGCGATTACTTTCACTACGCTTTCAAAGTAATTGATGGAGGCCAGCGGTGATATGTCTGGGTCGCTCCAACCGTGATACACAATCAATTTTGCGCCATTGTCCCTGAAGGCGCGCAAGTCAGGATCGTTTGAATCGACGGCTGGACCCACTTTGTTCAATGCATACTCCAAATCTTTGTCAAAGTCGAATGTTCGAAAATCCCAATCGGGGTCGTCAAACACAAACCAGCGGAAAAAACCTTCTCCGCCACGCCAGTGCAATGATTGAAAAGGCTCGCGACCCGTCACCCAGGTGGACCAGGAGCCTTCTGCTGCTTCGGCACCAGGGACTAAGCCTGGATAGATTAATTCACCAGATGAATTTTTAACCCCGGACCAAATTTTCTCCACCGCTTTAACTTGCTTGGGTGTCAGGCAACTGGCGTTGTCCACTCCAACAGAACAGGTCAAGGTCGCTGGATTGAAATTGCAAGCCAGAGGGTTTTGCAAGATGCCGTCCTCCACACCATCGAGTGCATCACAGGCTTCATTCACGGCGTTACCCAAGGCGGGCAACTTGGCTGGTGAAATATAACTCTCTTCATCTGCCAGTAAGGCCTGCGAATACCACAGGTGTGCACCAGCGTAGAAACGAGTCCAGTCATTGGCAGGGTCTCCAGCGATGATGCCATCGAAGTCATCGGGATAGCGCTGTGCCTCCATTAAACCTTGTTGGCCTCCCTTGGAGCAGCCTTGGTAGTAAGAATAGTTCGGCGGAGACCGATAAAATGATTCGGTGATCAGTTTGGCGTTGACTGTGGTTACATGCAGTGCTCGATGACCAAAATCTTCAATAAGATCTGGGCGGCCAGAGGCCCAGGAGGCATCAAAGGGAATAGGGCCTGCGATATGCCCGGTATCTGTGCTTGCGGTTGCATAACCTCGGCGCAGTGCATTCGCCATAGCAGCATAGCTGATGATGCCCGCCATACCGCCATTGCCTACACTCTGGTATTTGCCATTCCATCCTGAAAGCGGCAGCCACACTTCAAAATTCACAGCAGGAGAAGTGACTCCGACCAGCCTGCAAAAAGAAGGAGTTTGCAACTGGTTTTGGGCACCAGGTGCAATGAATGAGTTTTGCTTGATGATCCCGGTCAGCGTGATTCGAGTGTCGGCGATGGCAAGACCAGAAAGTTGTGCGCAGGATTCGGCCGCATTAAAATTGGCCTGGGGTTGTGCGCCAACTGGATTAGCCACAGTCAATGCAGCAAGTATCAACAGGCTACCAGCAATTAATTGGAAGGGGTTTAGCTGCATTTGCACTACCTATTGTTCAAGTTTGTGTTTTATCATTCGCCTTTACCAGGAATGGCACGAGAGCAGGGGTGCGGGCGATATATTCCAGATAGTTTGGGTCGGTTCCCCACCGTTCCATGCCGCTTCTTTCGAGTAACTTAATGCCGCTTACCTTGATTAGCAGCAATGTTACAAAAACAGGTGAAATAAGGGCAACAAATTGCCATCCAGCTAACGTAGGCAAGGCAATTATTGTGATACCCAGCCACAGCACAATTTCGCCAAAATAGTTAGGATGCCGTGAAACAGACCATAAACCTTCTGTTATGTATTTTTCTTTGTTTTCGATTTTCGCGCGAAACCGGGATTTTTGTCTGTCAGCCACCACTTCTATTGCGAAACCCAAAATCCAGAGCACTAAGCCGAAATAAAAAAAGCCGTCCAGCAGTTTTTGGTTCGCAGATGATATGGCTGCCAAACCTGCGGCCATAGTGATAAAAACCCAGGCACCCCCAAGCGTCCACGTGAACATATAGCGGAAGAACCTGGTTTTTATTGCATCGAACCTTCGATCTTTACCGTCTTTTTTAACTCGTAGGAACAGAAAGCTGCCCAAACGTGCAGCCCAAATGGAAATAACAGCGCAAAGAGCCAGGCTACGCGTATCAAGACTTGGGTGAAGAACTATCGCGACAGCTATAGTAGCAATATAAGACAGAGAGCCTGTTAGATCAAAATAGTGCTCAGTTTGATAAATATAGGCGGGAATAAACATTAGCCAATGCAGTAGAAAACCCACGCTGGCGCATAGCAGAAATAGCGGCAAGCCTTGAGCAGAAATGCTGCCCTGGCTACCCGCGATGCCTATGCCGCCACTAATAATCAAGATAAGGATGATGCCTATAATTGGTTTAATCATGGACTTGCTTATCACAAGCAGTAATTAGGTCGACACCAGCTCCAATAACAGCGCCTTGAATTGCGGCTAGCACAGGCACTCTGCACTCTTCCAGACAGGTGAAAGTTTCTTGCAAGTAACGAACGGCGTCATAAAACTTTGCACCACGTTGTCGATTCAATTTTTCTGCGACAATTGGATTGTCTTTTTTCTCGTTACTACTTGCAAAAATAGAAGTGTCGACGCCAGAAGTAAAATGTGGCCCCGTTGAGGAAATCACTACAACTCTCGCTTCAGCATTTGCATCCAATTCTCGACTTATCACTGGTAGTTCATCCCAAAATTTCGCGATCATACTGTTACGTTTTTCCGGACGGTTCATGACTACATGAGCAATTTTATTTTCGATACTGACTTCAAAGCACTCGTAATTCACTATTTAACTCCAATAGGTTTTGAAATTCTTATTCAATTAAAGGTATTCCATCCTTTGCTCAATCCACGGCTTTGAGGACGGGTAGGTCACTACATATTGTCTAGATTACTTTTTTTTAGCCAGTCTCGCCAGGCTATTGTACCGATTCTGATTTATAGGTTATCGGGTGAACAACCAGGAAGACAACGGTTATTTCCAAGGACTGGTAATACTTAGTCCGCAGCTCTGTCGCTTATTTACGGGAGAGGTGAGGTAATCATTGTCCGTATCTGTCAATATGGCAACCAGGAGTCTGTAAACCAATGCCCGCATCTCCAGCGGAACATTCTGCGTGTATCCGTTCGATGTTGATTTTCCCCGTAAGCCGAAAAACCTAGAGCTTGCCCAGGAAATATGGCTTCAAACAGGGTTGGAAAGGGACTTCATTATTTTACAAATCTTATTGCAAGGGTGAATCCGATCTGATTCAAAGCGTCTTTTTGATTTCAAGGAAGCTTTTTTGCTGGTTGGGATTATAGCGGCGATTGAGGAAGATTTCCGGCTTCGGTTTGGGGATTTGTGACCAAGGTCTGGTGGCGTTGTGTGGTGTGGTGCTTCAATTGTGCAGTGCCAATTTGATGGATCTTCCGTTGTCATCTTACTCGCCGTCATTTTGCTATAGTGCCATAAAGATCGTATTCGTCAGCGTTGTGAATGTTTACCTGCACAAAATCTCCGGCAGAGATACCTGGATCATGTTCGATGAACACGTTGCCGTCTATTTCTGGAGCATCGGCGGAGGAACGACCTACAATTTGTTCCACATTGACTTCATCGATCAATACTTCCATCTCTTGGCCAATTTTGCCTTGTAGCTTATTCGCACTTATTTTTTGTTGGGTGAGCATAAATCTTTCCCGGCGTTCCTGTTTCAATTCATCAGGCACCGGATTGGTTAATTCATTTGCCTTGGCTCCGTCAACAGGGGAGTATTGAAAGCAGCCTACCCGATCCAGTTGTGCGGATTGCAAAAATTGTAATAGTTCTTCGAAGTCTCTATCGGTTTCACCCGGGAATCCCACGATAAAGGTGCTTCTCAACGTCAATTCGGGGCAGTGTCTGCGCCAGTTTTGAATTCTGTCCAGAGTCTTCTCGGTGGCCGCAGGCCGCTTCATGGCTTTTAATACCTGCAAACTAGCGTGCTGAAACGGAATGTCCAGATAGGGCAGTATCCTGCCTTCAGCCATTAGCGGGATGATTTTGTCTACATGAGGATAAGGATAGACATAGTGAAGTCGAACCCAAATTCCCAGTTGCGCGAGGGCTTCACAAAGTCCCAATATATTGGCCTTGACTGGCTGGCCTTGCCAGAAACCAGTTCGATATTTAGTGTCTACACCATAGGCGCTGGTGTCCTGCGAGATAATCAATAACTCCCTTACACCTGCATTGGCGAGCCGTTCTGCTTCATCTAACACGTCTCCTACGGGACGACTAAGCAGATTCCCGCGCATAGAGGGAATGATGCAGAAGCTGCAACGGTGGTTACAGCCTTCTGAAATTTTTAAGTAAGCGTAGTGTCTGGGAGTCAGCTTTATGCCATGAGCAGGAACTAAATCTATAAATGGGTCATGCGTCTCATTTTGAGGCAGGAAATGATGAATTTGATTAACTACTTGTGCATAAGCGGCGGGGCCAGTTACTCCCAATACTTTCGGGTGTATCCTGGTGATTGCCTCCTGCTGTGCGCCCATGCAGCCAGTAACCAGTACCTTGCCATTTTCGGTAATGGCTTCCCCAATAGCATTCAGTGATTCCTGCCTGGCACTGTCGATAAACCCGCAGGTATTCACTACCACTATATCTGCCTCATCATAGCTGGGCACAATATCGTAGCCATCGGACTGCAGTTGGGTGAGAATGCGCTCTGAATCCACCAACGCTTTGGGACAGCCCAAGGAAACGAAGCCAACTTTATTGTTCGAAGACATTGGTGGTCAGACCTGTGTGCTTGTAAATGGGGTCGAATTGTAGCTACTTCAGCCTGGAATTGGCATGTTGGCCTGGCCCGTTTTTCTAACTACTGTTAGCGAGCCGTTCTCTTTCTTGTTCTACCAGGACTCTACGCAGTATTTTACCCGACGCAGCTTTGGGAATTTCAGTGACGATATCCAGTAATCGAATTTTCTTGTGTGGTGCAACTTTCTCCGCAACCCACTGTATTATTTCTTGTGGACTAATTTCTTCTTTCAATACGACAAAGGCTTTTGGAATTTCACCGGCTTCTTCACTAGGGCTGGGAACTACAGCGGCATCGGTAATGGATTCATGGCTGAGAAGCAATGCCTCTAGTTCTGCCGGCGCGACTTGATAGGCCTTGTACTTAATGAGCTCTTTTACTCTATCCACTACATAGAAACAGCCATCGTCGTCTGCATATCCTATATCCCCAGAGTGGAACCAGCCCTGGTCATCTATCGTATTCGCTGTGGCTTCCTCGTTGTTGAGATATCCCGCCATCACATGGGGGCCGTAAATTAATATTTCGCCTCTCTCATTAGGCCCTAATTCAGCGCCAGTCTCCGTATCGATTATCTTTGACAAGGTGTTAGGAAGGACAGGCCCAACCGCACCGGTTTTGTTTTCTGCATCTTTCGCCGGGTTTACATGGGATGCTCCGGAAACTTCGGTGAGTCCATAGCCCTGGTACATTTTACACTTCAGCCTGGTTGAACAGGCTATTTCTAACTCTTCGCCAAGAGGGGCTGCCCCACTGCTAACCAATCTGACGCTGGAGAGATCGTAATTGTCTACCGCAGGGTGTTTGGCCAGGGCCAATACTATGGGAGGAACTAGACTCAGACAACTGACTTTGTAGTCTTGAATAATTTGTAAAAATTGCTCGATCTCGAAGCGTGGCATGGTAACCAAAGTTGAGCCTCTATAGATTGCAAGATTGAGTATTAACACCATGCCATAAATGTGAAAAAAGGGCAGCACACCAATCATGCAGTCATTTTCATCTACAGGGTTGGGAAGGCAGGAGAGAACCATATTTGAGACCAGGTTCTGGTGGGTCAACATGACGCCTTTCGATAGACCAGTTGTGCCACTGGAATAGGGTAGAGCGACCAAGTCTGTTTTTGGATTGATGGTGACATCTGGCACAGTGCCGTCGTTATCTAATAAATCAGTAAAAGAGCTGACTCCATCAATATCATTGGCATCTCCCAATACGAATATTTTTTCAATTCCAGTTGCTTTCGCCGCCGCTAGCGCACGATCTAAAAACGGCGGGATAGTAAGAAGAAATCGGGCATTGGAATCACTAAGTTGATGTATTAGATCGGTACTGGAATAGAGGGAGTTGACTGTGGTATTAACGCCCCCTAAAGCGGCAACACCAAGAAAAACAACAGCATATTCCGGGACATTAGGAATAAAGATGGCGAATACGTCGCCTTTTTTGAAACCACACTTGCTCAGGCCTGCGCTGAAATATTTTATCTGACTGGCAAGTTGCTTGTAGCTAAGTGCTCTGCCAGTGGGACCGTCAACAAGCGCGTGTTTGTCACCTAGTTCATTAACTCGTGTTAACACAACGGAGCATAAGTCTGAATCTGGAATATCTATATCTGCTTGTGTGCTTTTGAATATCATACCTGCTCTCCGTCGCTTCGCCTGTTGGCGTAAGCTGCCGTAATCATTATGCTCACTCTATGTCAGCCAGAAGAAAAGCTCAATGCCGTAGTGTAAACTTAATGGTACAAACCCAATGGTACAAACCCAATAGTACAAGCCAGGCATTTTTTTGTATGGTTTTGCAGGCTAAAGCTTGTTGAATTCTTCTTGGTAGCGAATAGTTTCACGGACATTGCTTAAATGCCCGGGTTCCAGTTCCTTCAACATAAACATTTCAGCGAGAACATGGTATGCAGGTCCGACATCGGCGTGGTCGGTCTCTCGCTCTATTTTAAGCACTACGTGACTATCGTCCGGCCGCAAGCAATCCGCTTTGTGCAATTCCATCAAAAATAAACTGCACGGCCAGAGCCGACAGCAACACGCCAACCACTCTGGTTATCACATGCATACCAGTGACACCAAACAGTTGCTGAATTTTTGAGGCAAGTAATAGCATCACAAAAGTGAGCAATATGATCACAAGAAGCGAGCCAACCACGGTTGCCTGCAAGACCAGGTTTCCTTCGCCATTTGCTATAAGCAGAATGACGGCCCCCATGGCAGCGGGTCCCGCAATTAGAGGCGTGGCCAAAGGGAAGACAGAGATATCTCGCTTGCCCATTGCTTCTTGTTGCTCTTCTTCCGTGGTGGAGGTGCTTCCAGATGAACGTGCGAATACCATGTCTATGCCGATGAGCAGCAGCAAGATACCCCCACCGGTTCGCAAAGCCGCCAATGAGATGCCCAGGCCTGCCAGCAAATATTCGCCGACGATGGCAAACAGCACCAATATGCCGGTTGCAATCAATGTGCCGCGAATCGCCATGCTGCGTCGTCGTTTCGGTGTTTCGGTGGCAGTCAGGCCCGCGTAGACTGTAGCAACGTCTAGCGGTCCTATAGTGGCAAAAAAAGTGGCCAGAGAAACAGAAGCGGTTTCTATTATTAGTTGATCCATGTGTGCGTATTCTTTTGTTGATTCGCTAATCTTACTGAGCGAGTTAAAGCCAGGTTAATCAGATAAGGCCAGCAATACGGCCTGTTCTGCATGTATTGCCGTGGTATCGTAAAGTGGCACGGAGGTATGATCTTGTTGTACTAATAGAGCAATTTCAGTACACCCAAGAATCACCGCCGCCGCGCCTCGTTGTTTGAGTCTTTCGATGATGTGCAAATATCTTTCTTTGGATTGCTCTCTGATAACACCCAAACAAAGCTCCTTATAAATTACTTTGTGTATATCATCGCGCTCAGACTCGTCTGGCACAATCACTTCGATAGCATAGTTCTCAGAGATTCGATTCTTGTAAAAGTCTTGCTCCATAGTGAATCGGGTGCCTAGAAGCCCTACACATTTTACTCCATCTTTGAGTAGGCGCTCAGCGGTTGCGTCAGCTATGTGTAGTATAGGAATCGATATTTTTTCTCCGATTTGCGATGCGACTCTGTGCATAGTATTTGTGCAGATGAGCAGAAAGTCGGCACCACCACTCTCAATGGATTTTGCTGCGTCAGCGAGTATCTCCGCTGTACTATCCCAGTCGCCGGTGTGTTGCAGCTTCTCGATTTCGTCAAAGTCTACACTCACCATGCATATTTTTGCCGAATGCAGCCCGCCCAGAGCTGATTTAATTCCTTCGTTTAGCGCTCGGTAGTAAGTGGCGGTTGATTCCCAACTCATGCCTCCCAACATGCCTATTGTTTTTAACTTTTTGCTCATGTTTTTGCTCTATCTGCGCCCTGTGCCTGAAACAGGAATTCCACCGAAGTTGGCTTTCTGACCAGATCCAGTCTCAACCCTTAGGTATCTTATCATTGTGCAGCTGGCTCAATGAAGGAAGCTGCCAGGCTTTCGACCGGGGTTTCAACGGAGAAGCCATCCTGTGAGGAATTAGGGTTCTCGGTTTGTGCCTTAGGCTGAATTGCTGCGGATCTCGCCAAATAGCTGGATAGCACAGCCTGTTTTTGAGGTCGCATTTTTTCATTACTGAGGGCTGGAAATCAGTGTCAGAGCTGTTGTCAGGAAAGGGGTAGTATTTTAGTCTGAATTCGGTGCTTGCATCACAATTTCCAGAGTTTTTGTTGGTAACACATAATCTATCCGGTCTTGTAGCACATGCTTAGCAAAAATATCAACGAATTCAGTAAACTGGTTCAATTTTCTGTATGCCTGGTGCTGCTGTTCATGGTGTTATTGGCGAAAGAGAATTCTGAACCCACAGCGCAAACAAATACGATTGGCATTCCTTCTGGGTTTGTGGACTTGAAAGAAGCCATTCCCGGGATTCACCTGGATGTTCGGTATTTTAGTGAGAACAATTTTGTAGGTGCTGTAATTGACGGCTATCACAGGGAAAGAATCTATTTCACAGTGCCTGCTGCGAATGCTTTATCCAAGGTGCAAGATGAACTTAATCGTTTTGGTCTTGGCCTGAAGGTTTTTGACGCTTATCGGCCACAACGGGCCGTAGACCATTTTGTGCGTTGGGCTAAAGACCCGGTCGATACAAAGATGAAACAAATCTATTACCCTGGGGTTGCCAAGGAAAATCTATTCAGGGACGGGTATATTGCCGAACGTTCCGGTCATTCCCGTGGCAGCACTGTCGATTTAACCGTCATTGATTTAGCCAGCGGTGAAGAATTGGCGATGGGCACAAGCTGGGATTTCTTCGATCCAACATCCTGGTCAAACAGTTCTCAAGTTTCGCTGCAAAGCAGGGCAAATCGTAATTTGCTTGGGGCGCTCATGAGCAAGCATGGTTTTAACGCCTTGCCAGAAGAATGGTGGCATTTCACGCTAGCCGATGAGCCTTTTCCCGACACCTATTTCGACTTTCCTGTTGAGTAAGCCAGTTGGGAGCCATCGGCTTGCGATCTTCAATATTGTGTTTATGTGCCTGAAGTCGGGAGGGGGAGCCCGCGCTTGCCAATGCGCTATATCAACGATGAGCAGCACTGCATTCTTTGGCAAAGAATAGCTTCTCTGAACTAAATTTTCTTACATCAGTCGCGCCGGTATTTCTGCGTTCTGCTCCTGATAAAATCTAAGGGCTCCCGGGTGCAAGGGCACGGCAATTCCTTTTAAGGAGTCTTGCAAGGCCATTTCATGTGTTGCGCTGTGAATTTCTTGTAGTGTGGCTAAGTTATTCCACAATAGTTTGGTAAATTGGTAAACAATTTCTTCGGGAACATCGTCACGCACTACCAGCACATTGGGGCTGGAGGCGGTAGTGACAACTTTGTCCTGGTAGGGATACGTGCCGGGAGCCAACTGGTAGAAATCCCAGAGAGGATATTGCCGATTGATCGCGTTCATTTCCAGTTCGGAAAAGTCCAGTATTGTCATCCGTTCACCAAGTTGTGCGTAAGCCTGTGTGATAGCAGTGACGGGCGCTCCTGCGGGGATATTCATGCCGACGATATTGCCATCCTGTATAGCACTGGCAGTGGCGCCATAGCCCATATAGGCCAGATTAAACTTGCTGGAGTAATCAATGTTGAGGCTATCCAGGATAAATGCGCCGGTTTGTTCTGCCCCTGAATTTCTCATGCCGAGAACAAATCGCTCGCCGTTCAAGCCATCGAGATCTGAAATAGTGCCATTTGTCACTAATTCCGAAAGTAAAATAAAATGCTCTACATTCGGCCACATTGCACTAATGCTTCGTAGATGAGTTTGGGGGTTGCGGATCGGCCCTTCGCCATCCCATGCCCATGCTGCAAAAATACCCAAAATGAGACCGAACTGCGCCTGATTGTCCCGCAGTAGTTTGATGTTTTCCATAGAGCCGGCAGAACTGATAGCGGTGAGGGCAAAATCCGTGTCTTCCTGTGCGGTGACCAAAGTAGAAAGAGCAACACCTACCGGGTAATAAGTGCCGCCAGTGGTACCGGTAGTCAAGACATAGGTTCTGCGAACATCCGCCTGATCTGTACAGCTGTTAAACAGGGCGAGCAGAATAAGAAATACAGTTAACTGTCTAAACAAGGCGTTGACGATTCCTAAGGGATTTTCAGTTTGCTCAGTCTACCCTGCAAACCCGGACCAGGCTATCGGCAATGGTAACGCTGGTTTGTCCAAGAGGGCAGGAAACCCCTGAGTGGGTGCAGGGTATTTAACAGCTTTTAAACCCTGGTCTGCGCTGGTCTGCAATGCCGAAACATGAAACGCAAACTGTCTCACTGCTGCATACTGAGCTCTCTGTGGAATCGTCACTCCCTTGCTGTAGCAAATTTTTTGCGGGAATTTGTGTTGATGCGTCCACTGTAAATGAGTAGGAGAGTATTACCGAATAAAGCCCATACTGGCGCCATCAACTACCACTGATTGAATGCTTAGTTTTCGACTACTGGCTTTATAATCAGCAACTTCCAGGCATTTCTGAAATCCAGCGGCTGATCAAATCCACTCCTTCGGCGTGAATCAGGGATCTGCCCAACTCTGGCATCATTTCATCGGGCTTCGTTGACTGCATGCGATACCATAATATGGATTGCTCTGGATTTCCCGGCACTATGTCATAGAGCAAATCTCCGGCACCCCTTCCAGCCGCTACTGGAGGTTTGCAAACACCTCTGTTAATTGCAGGAGTTTGAGAATTATCCAGGATCAGACCAGAGGTATCGGCTGCCCCGGTAGCATTATGGCAATGACCGCAATGGATATTTAGATAAGCCAGAGCTTGTTTGGCAATAGAGATCGACTGATCCTGCCAGGATTCAGTGCCCACTGAGGAGCTTGATTCAGTTAGCCATCCACGGGCTACTATTCGATCAAGCTGCGACCCCTTCGCCGAGTTGGATGTAAAATTTTGGCTATTCAACTGGCTGAGAATCGCCCCCAATGGGTGCATATCGCCATCGGGATGCACGGTAGTGTGGCAGCCGCCGCATTGGTTCTCATTGGGCACGAAATAGGTAAAATTTGTTGGTTCACTGCCTTCAGACCCTGCATTTTCGGCAAGTGAAATGGACTTGCTGGCGCCGCCTGCTCTGAGAAAGGCTTCAGACTGTTGGTCATTCCAAACGTAGGGAAAGGCGTTCCAGCCATTTTTTTTGCGCACCAATAATCTTGTTTCGATGAGTCGATTTTCGCTGAGCTTTACTTTTTCCAATCCTTCGTCGGCGCGTTTTAGTAGTTCATTGGATGAGGCTTTTGGATAATAGAATGTTTTGCTTAATACCGTGCCTACTGCATAGTCTATCTCATCTTCTACAATCCTGGCTTGTGTGCCGGTAGGCATCCAAAGTGTGCGCAGCTTATGGGCGTAGTCAGTAAATAATTGGTTATCAGGTTGGAATACCAAACTTGATCGACTGGGAGTTAATGCATCACCGTTTAGCGTAAACAATCGCCAGTCAGACAAGCGCAAGGGCCTCTCCGTGTCATGAAAAACAGGAGGAGATTCCGAGCAGGCACAGAAAATTGAAAACCATGCGCTCACCACTATTGAGCGCATTATGGTTGTTGTCATTTTGCTGCCAGGCTCAATGAAATTTCTGTCAGACGCGGTAAGGTGCAATGTTGAACAGAGCCATCGAATGAGGGTTCAGCAAAGCCATTGCCTGCATCCAGATTAACGAATGTAGTGTCGGCATTTTCTATAAAGCAAAGTGCTTCTTGCGGGGCCTTGCCTTCTGACAACATTCCATCCCATACGATATCGGGTATGGGCTGACCGGTGACTGATTGCAGCAAAGCGAGAGGTTCGGAGTCCGGTGTGGCACCGCCCCCTTCAAATTGATTGTCATGCAAATAGATGGCTTCCGGATAAGGGTCGTAGTTTGGATCGTCCATTGGCAGGCCATTTATTAGATAGCTCACAATCAATACATTGGCGCTGTTGTTATCGACGAAATTATTTTCAAACACCTCAATATTGTCATTGGCCATTATCATTAAGCCTGTACCAGCGGGGACGTTGGCGACAATGTTTCCTTCGGGAGCAAAATTACCGGTGTTATTTTCGACAATCTGGTTGTCGTAAACGCGAGTATTGCGGCCACCCTGAACCGGCAAGTTTGGCAGGTCGAACACAAGAATTCCGCCCGTGTTATTAGTGGCGATATTACCGTGCACATCGGCAAAAGTTGAGTTCTCTATTTCTATGCCCGCGACATTGAATTCGGCACGTGAGTTGCGTACGACGATTTGAGAGGACTGGCCAACGTAGATTCCTGCATCAGAGGCACCAATCGCCACTGCTGCGTCAATCAATACGTTGCTGGATTGCACAGGATAAATGCCGTAAGCGCCGTTTGTGCTTAAGGCTCCGCCAGTCCATTCAGTGCGCACTCTTAAAATTTGTACGTTGTTGCTTTGGTTTATTTTAAGAGCATCACCTACGCTGTCTTCAATGGCTAAATCTCTGATTGTGAAATCATCGGCACTTACCAAGAACCCTTCGGCTCCTTGAATCTGATTTTTGAATGATAAAATTGACTCATTCATGCCTTCGCCGGCTATAGTTACGCCAGATACATTCAAAGATAAACTGCGGCTTATCTCGTGAACTCCCGCAGGTATATTGATGACATCACCAGATTTAGCCTGAATGAGTTTTTCTTGCAGTGCTTCTTCGAAACTTAACTCCGGCATGGCCGGTTCATCGCTGCCGCAACTAATGAGCAGTAAGCCGATGCTGGCGAGTGTTGCAATTCTAATAGATGTTTTTATCATGATGGTTCCATATCCCCCTATGGCGCTATGTAAAATCGATCTCAGGCAGGCAGTATATGATTGTTTCTCTGCGGGAGTAAACCGAAGCGAGCTGCAAGCAAAAACCATCACTCTTGTTTTGACAAGTCGACGGACATTGAAAACAGATGTTCCTTCTGGATTAGCTTTAGGTTAACTGAAGTTGGCAAGGCAGCACCGATTGAACTTTTTCACCGTGGTTTTGAGGCAGTTGGGGATTCAGCGTCTGATCAGCACGAAGCCAGACGGAATAACCGGCATCTCGGTGAGCTGATTTCAGTCGCACTGACGACTCTGGAATCCGCAGCCCTTGAGTCTACAATTATGGCAGTTTAGGGACGCATAGGAGTTGCGTTGTAAACTGCATCAGTAACACCTTCCAGCCAGTTTACATCGCCTTCATAGATAGTTAGCTGTAAAACATCCTCCTCCGGGTGGGCGCCATGCCAATGTTCTCTGCCAGCGGGTGTCCACCAGGGTTCGCCGGGATGCATCTCAAGCAGGGGCCCGCCTCTGTCTTGAGTCAGGCCTCGTCCTTCTTCAACCATGAGCAATTGACCCCAGGAATGGCTATGCCAGTTAGAGCGAACACCAGCAGGAAAGATCAGGCGTAGCGTGTTCACAGCATCGCTATCCGTTATTCGCGGCGAACCGCCCATAAAATTGCTTTGCTGCGCTGAGGTTTGATTTGTCTGGGTTCCTAAAACCAGCCAGCTCAGCAGCAGTGCTGCACAAGCGGACGTGATTAGCTGTAGTCTTGAAGATTTCTTCTGCTTTTTGCTATTGTTAGCCATCGTGCTCTCCAGATTGTTGGTCTTCTTATTTTGCTGATACAGCAATAAACCAATGCCGTACTAATGTCAATAAAGCAATAGTCAAAGCAATAGTCAATAAAGCCATGGGTGTCGATAAAGCCTTAGATGGTTCGTCGGAAAGGATGGTGTTATTCTGCTTCAAACTCAAATAAGAATGATCACAGAACTAAAAAACACCATGAGTTCAGCTCTGTCCAGCTATACGCAGTCAATTCTTGCCTTGCCGGTTTTATTATTGTTTTCTCTTTCGACATCCTCGGCGAATGCTCAACAGACAAACCCGCTGGCCTCAGATCCTCGTGCCGCAAGAGCCGGAGGAGTTATTTTTAGGGCGCAGTGCGCCACCTGCCACGGGGCTGATGCGAAAGGCATTAGCGGTATTGATGCGCCTGATCTAACCCTGTTATGGACACAATCGGGAATGACGGAGAGCCGAGTTTTCGGTCAAATAAAAGAAGGCGTGCCGGGCAGCATAATGCCCGCCCATGGCTTCCCCGATACGGAAATCTGGATGATTGTGAGCTACTTACAGAGTATGGGAGTCGCCACTTCCACGGACGGGTTCACAGGTAACAGCAGGAATGGAAGTAGCTTGTTTGCGAATCATTGTTCCGAATGTCATCGAATTGGCAGCGAGGGGGGCAGCCTGGGGCCCAATCTAAGCAGAATAGCCTCGAGCCGTTCCCAGATGTCGTTGAGAAATTCAATCCGGGAGCCAAGTGGCACTATTGGCAGGGGCTATAAGCCGATAGCACTGAGCAAAGGCGGTGACACCAATATACGTGGTCTTATCAAGAGCGAAGATGCGTTCTCTGTTCAGATAATGGACAGCACACAAAGACTTCGCGGGTTTGTGAAATCTGAGTTGAATTCATCCAGACGCGATATTCCGTCCCTGATGCCGGCGTTTACCGAGCGACAACTGAGTGATAAACAATTGGACGATATATTGAGCTTTCTTAACCAGCAGCGTTGATACCTATGCAAAAGGCACGACAAACACCAGGATTTTCCAAACTTTCAAATTTATGCAAGTCAATGCAGCTAATCCTGGCCTTGAGCCTTATTTTCTCCGCCAGGTATGCAGTGGCTCAAGATAGCTCCGGGCCTGATTACCACGATATTTTGGGGGGATTTGCCGATTCCTCGCGTTGGCTAACCTATTCTGGCGACTATAGCGGACAAAGGCATAGCCCATTAGATCAAATTAACCGGGAGAACGTAGTGACTCTGCGACCCGTGTGGACATTTCAAACCGGCACCACGACCCGCGGCCGGGGATTTGAGACTACACCCCTGGTAGACGACGGTGTGCTTTACGTAACTGGCTCCAACAATTATGCCTGGGCTATCGATGCACGAACTGGCCGCCGGTTTTGGCAGTATCGACGTAATCTTCCAGACGATCTCACCTACGGTGCCAGCGCTCCGGTAAACCGTGGCTTCGGCATGTTAGGCAGCAGTCTGTTTATGGTGACTCTGGACGCGCATTTACTGGCTTTCGACAGGCGCAACGGCGATATTCTTTGGGATGTTGAATTAGCGGATTACAGAACGGGTTATGCTGCCACTGGCGCTCCGCTGGTGCTGGACGGCATGGTAATCACTGGTATATCAGGTGGCGAATACGCAACAAGGGGTTTCATTGACGCTTACGACCCTGCCACCGGCGAGCGACTTTGGCGGTTTAATACGATACCGGGTGCGGGCGAGCCAGGCAGCGAAACCTGGCCAGACGATGCGGAAGTGTTAGCCAGGGGTGGGGGTGGCACCTGGATGAATGGGAGCTACGACCCTGAGCTTGACTTGATTTACTGGGGCGTAGGCAATCCTAATCCAGATTATTTTGGTGATAACCGACCCGGTGACAATCTTTACTCCAATTCACTGGTGGCGCTTGATGCTCAGACGGGTCAGCTAAAATGGCATTACCAGTTCACCCCCCATGATTTGAATGATTGGGATTCTAATCACATGCCGGTCCTGGCGGACATAGACTGGCAAGGCCAAAAACGACAGGTGGTGATGGTAGCTAATCGCAATGGCTTCTTTTATGTGTTGGACAGAGTAAGTGGCGAACTCCTGTTAGGCAAACCGTTTACCGCTACCAGCTGGGCCAGGGAAATTGGAGCAGATGGCAGACCCATAGTGCTTAATGATGGCAGCAAGGGTTGCGTACCTGACCCTTGGGGCGGTACTAACTTCATGCCCCCGTCCTACTATCCTGAGCTGGGCCTGTTCTATTTAACGGCTAGAGAGACCTGTGCCACTATTATTCCTGAAGAACCACGGCTGGTGCCGGGGCAAGCGTCTTTTGGTGGCGTGGTTTTCATCGATGAGGAGCAGGGTTCAGGCGCATTGCGCGCTTTGGATGTGCAAACAGGGGAGTTACGCTGGGAGTTTGCATATCCGTCACCTACCTTTGGCGGTGTATTGACCACCGCGGCAGGATTGGTTTTTGCTGGCGATCACGAGGGTAATTTTATGGCCTTCGACGCGGTTACCGGAGAAAACCTTTGGCACTATCAGACTGGTTCCAGAATCTGGGGTGCCGCGGCTATGACCCATACGCTTGCAGGGCGACAATATGTGTTGATTGCCTCTGGAACGACGCTCACCGCGTTTGCCCTTCCAGAGCAATAATCCCGCAAGCTGTCTCTGGCTCTTACAGGTCTATCCGCGGGTCATTTTCATGGACATTCAGTGTCAGAGATTTTATTCTCCCAGCCTTATCTAACTGGCTGTCGCCCAAACCGACATGGGAACGCCGATTAGTCGTTTTATCTATCTTCAGTATGAATAAGCTTTCGGCCCTTGCCGGCAAGCGACTCAGGGGGAACAGCTATGAATGCCGGACATCTTCTCATACTCGCTTCATCGTGCAGTGCGCTGATCTTTTCATCGTTGGCGCTGGCCCAGGCCCATGATGCCAGCGTGGCCAATCACCGGCCCCATTACTATGAGGCGGCAGATTTTGGTATCGATCCCGCCTCCGTGACCTATGCTGATCACATCGCGCCAATTTTGCAGCGAAGCTGCCAGAGTTGTCATCGACCGGGTGGTGGCGGACCAATGGTGTTAGCGACCTATGAAGAGGTTCGTCCCTGGGCGCCGGTAATCAAATACCGCACAGCTATACGAGATCGCATGGGGGCCATGCCGCCGTACTTTCTTGAGAAGCATATTGGCATTAGCCGATTCAAAGATGACTATTCTCTTTCCGATGAAGAGCTAGCCATGATTCAGGCCTGGGCCGATAATGGGGCCCCGCGAGGCAATCCTGACAACGAGCCGCCGCCGCTTGAATTTGACCGCAGTAACGAGTGGACGATAGGCGAACCGGATCTGGTTCTGCGTTCTCGGGATTTCTCCCGTCCGGCGGTAGGCCCGGACTGGTGGGGTGATATAGGATTGGTACCAACAGGCCTCACCGAAGATCGTTACGTTTCCGCCATACAGGTTCGCGAAATCAACGATATTCCTGCGGACATAGCTACTGGCACTGTAGGCGGACGCTATATCGTCCACCACCTGACTTACACCAGCGGGCGATTGAGTGAAGATGGTACAGAAGTGGTGGATGATATCGTGAGCTGGCCGATTCACGAGGTCGGCAGGAATGCAGATATTTTCCCGGAGAAGGCTGGGCGCCTGTTACCGGCTAATTCTGCTCTGCATCTGGGCGCGACACATATGCACTCGAATGGACGTGAGACAAGTGCCTACGTTGAATTTGGTATCAAATTTTTCCCGCCAGGCTATGAGCCGCAATACAGTCGTCGCGGCCCGCGCACGGGCAACGGTATCGATATTGATGTGGTACCTAATAAAGCAAACCAGGAATTTCATAATTACGTAGTACTACAGGAACACACCAAGATAATTGCCTTCGAGCCGCACCTGCACGCACCCGGTGTGCGCATGTGCATGGAAGCTATCTGGGGCCACAACCAGTTTACCCTGAACTGTGTTGGCTACGACCATAACTGGGTGAAACAGTATGTGTACGAAGATGATGCGGCACCGTTGCTTCCTAAAGGTACCATATTGCACACTATAGGCTTTCTCGACACAACCACAGCGAACCCCAATTTAGCTGATCCACGAAACTGGGCCGGTGGTGGTCGCCGTTCTGTGTCTAATATGTTTATCGATCTTGGTTATTCCGTATCGCTCACTGAAGAACAATTTCAGGAAGAGATGGCGATAAGAAGAGCAAACATGAAAGACCGAAATGATTACGACATAGGCTGCCCGCTATGTTGGGCACCTGAATCAATAGATCAATCACTGGTCCAGGGGAACGACTAAAAATGAAGTCTGGATTTATTAGCTTGAGGTTCCCACTAAGTGCTAGCGGTTGCAGGTTATTTGGTTTGCAATTGCTTGCGTTGTTGATTGCTGGCCAATCCGGCAATGCGCAGACTAGATACATGCAATTACGAGACCAGATAACTTCACCAGCTTATGAAGGCTGGTGGCCAAATGACGATGGTGGTTTTAAATTATTCTTTGGTTATATGAATACAAATTGGGAACAGAATTTCGATATTCCCATTAGTTCTGAGAACTATTTTTCTGAAGTGAGGCCGGGCGAGTTAGATGATTTGACTCAAGATGATTTCGATTTCGCTGCTGCCGATAAAGGCCAACCTACTCACTTCTATCCTAGACGTAATCCCTTTTTATTTACTATAGATGTGCCCGCTGACTTCGGTGAGAAAGAACTGGTGTGGACTTTGAAGACACAGGGTCAAACGAACCGGGCTTATGGCAGCCTGAAGCCTGACTATCGAATCGACCCACAGGTAATTTCAACAGAAGTAGGCGGTAATTTTGGCAGCTTGAGTGATTCTCTGCGCACGAATATCCCCCCTGAACTTCGCCTGGAAGGTGAGCGTTATCGATCTGTTCGTGTCGGAGAGCCGTTGGGTCTGGCAGTCTGGGCTAATGATCCCGATAATCTCCCCGCGCGACGGGATAGGCCTCGGGGTGGAGGAGGGGTTGATCAACTGTATCGACCTCCTGCTTCCATCGTGGCGATGAGCGGACCTGGGCTGCGCTTTTCCTGGACTGTGTATCGTGGGCCTGCATTCAAAGCGACTTTCAACCCCACTCAATTCAAGACTTATACTGATACCCGTGTGTACGCCAATTCCCCCTGGTCACCACCTTTTCAGATTCCTGAGCCGCCAGAAGACGGACGCTGGACCGCTGAGGTGGTTTTTGATGAGCCTGGTGAGTACGTGCTTCGTGGCATAGCAAGCGACGGTTCTCTGTTCACCTATCAGAACGTCAATGTGACAGTTACGCGATAAACAGGTTTCGCGTGGAGCTCAGTTGGTAAAAATTTCCCCTTGGTGTCGGTTTTGTCGTTCTTATTGGTATACTGACCAGCCTGGTGAGTTTTTCACTAAGCCCGTCGTTCGATTGACCAGGAAAAAGGAGCGAACTTGTTTAAATCAAATACCCCCAGTGCAAGCCTTGGTCCATTCGACCTCAGCGTGACGCCGATTCATTTGGACACAACAAAGCTTGTTGACAGTCCGGCAGTTCCGTTGATGGGTTTCGGTTTCGATGGGCCGTCGTTTGAAGCTTATATTAGTAATTATTGTGCTTCAGGTCCGGGCCGCTTGATTATGGTTGAGACCACAACCAGCGATTGGCAGCATTGGGAGTGCCACACACTTGGGGACGAAATAGTGATTGTGCTCGAAGGCAGGGCAGATTTTATTCAACAAGTTTCTGGAGAGAAGGTGATACTACCGGTTCAAGCTGGTAGTGCGATTATCAATCCCAAAGGTGTTTGGCATACTGCGGATGTCAGTGAATCATTGAAAGCGATTTACATGACTCCCTGCAAAGGCACTGAGCACCGTGAAAGATAGATTGTCCATACCTTACTATAATTCGTCTCAGAATCAGCGAAGTTCTAAATGTCTGGCTAGACTTTCCCAGATGACTCGCCATCACTTAAGGAGCAATAACAATGCAATATCTTTGTCTAATTTATGAAGCAGAATCCACTATGCCAAGCCGTCCACAGGAAGAGCAAGAAGCCATCATGGGAGAATATTTCGCGTTCACGGATAAGGTGAGAGAGGACGGGAAGCTGGTTACGGGTGAAGCCCTAATGCCAACCGAGACGGCCATCACTGTACGAGTGCGAGACGGCAATACGGTAACTACAAACGGTCCCTTCGCTGAAACCAAGGAACAGTTGGGAGGCTATTATTTATTGGAGTGTGAAGACCTTGATGAAGCCATATCGCTGGCTGCTAAGATACCCTCAGCCGGTTGGGGTTCGATAGAAGTCAGACCCGTGATGGTGTTCGATCAGAACTGAGCCCAGTTAGATTGCTGGACTCGCGGAATCCTACGATACTCCATGACTTGCAGACTAAAAAAATGCAGCGAGCAAAGTTTCGAAGGGCTCAATTTTCGCATCTATAGAAGCTTCTCTTGGTGCTGTGCAAGCAGCGCTACCCGAGCGTTTACTATCTGGCGATGGAGTCGAAGATGCAATGCAAGAGGCAGTTGTCAAAGCCTTGCGGTGCTGGTAACCGATGATGTGTCTACTAAGCCAGCAGCGTGATTGGTCGCCACTGGATTGAACTCCTTTCCTTATCAGCACTGTAAAGATTTCAGATTTGATCGAAGTATTGAAGCCACCGCTGATGAGTTGAGCGACCGTGCTTCCTGCGATCAAGATGTCCAGGCTATAGAGAGCAATCTTTCTACTGAGCCAGAGCTTCTGTAGCAAAGTCAAATAAGCTAGGTTATGCTCCTGATCAATCTGGCTGAAATACAACACTGAAATGCTGTATCGATCACTCTGTTTTTACATTCTTCGCTGCCTCGTTCCGCGTTTATTGATCGTGGTCAGAGTTGTTGCCCTGTTGTTTTCGATTTCGATTAGCAAATTAATTTTCGCTGCTGAAGGTATAGAACTGCCGAAAACCATAGCCTGGTCTGCTTATCCAACCGGCACGGGCGGTTACAGTCAAGCGGTAGCGATTGGTAGTATTCTACAGCGGCAATACAAAGTTAACTTGCGTGTTATCCCGGGCCGAAATGATGTCTCCAGACTTGCTACTCTCAGGGCTAATCGAGTGCATTTTTCAGCGGGAGGTTCTGAGGCGGTGTATGCGCAGGAAGGTATTCTTAACTTCGCGTCAAAGATTTGGGGGCCGCAGCCAATCAGGGCACTGATGTCGAACTATTCCGATAGCTGCTCATTTACTTTCGCTACCGCCACTGATGCAAATGTAAATAGTGTTGCCGACGTAAAGGGGAAGCGAGTTACTTTTGTGCAAGGTGCGCCATCACTTAATAACGCTACTGCGGCTTTGTTATCATATGCGAATTTGAGCTGGGATGATGTGACCCCGGTGGAAGTGGGTGGCTACAATGCTTCAATAGACGCGGTGCTAAATAATCGAGCAGATGTCGTGGGGGGTGCTTGTAATTCGCCGCCCTTTCTACGCATAGAAGCTTCTCCACGGGGTCTTAGCTTTCTTGCTCTTCCTCACAGTGATGTGGAGGCTGTTGCCCGAGTACGTTCCCGATTACCCTGGTATGTGCCTCATATTGCTTTTGAAGGTCCAACCCTGCCTGAACAGGGATTGGAAGTTTTCTCTTCAGCCTACCCGCTGTTAGTTGGATTGGATAGCTCCGATGACGCCATGGTGTATAGCATGGTTAAAATAATGCATCAGCATTTCGATGAATACAAAAACAATGCACCTGGCGCCACGGGCTGGATTTTGGCACGACAGAAATTTGATCAGGCATTTATTCCATTTCATCCGGGCGCTGTACGTTACTATCGCGAGATCGGCGCTTGGGACGAAGCTGCTGAGACGCAGAATCAGCGTAACCTGAATCGACAAAGAGTGCTTGCTCAGGCTTGGGAGGCCTTTGTGCCAGGTGCTCCCGAAGACTACGCCGAGTTTGAAGCAGCCTGGCTGCTGGCCAGGAACCAGGCTCTCCAGGTAGCGGGCTTAATTACGCTAGGCCAGGGATTGTAAGAAGAACGCCATGAGCGAACAGACAGAGACTGAAGCATCACGGCGCGACCTGGCTGAAACTGAAGCAGCGAAACTGCGCTACCGCGACCTGTCGCTTCGATGGCAAATGGTGATGGCCGCCATGACAGCCTGCTCTATTGCACTTGCCATCAATCAGATATTCAATCTGGGTTTTTTTGTTGGCTATGTCATGCTGGACAGTCGGTATATGTATTTGATTACCGGCATTATGTTGAGCATGGTATTCATTACTTTTCCGCCCAACAGGAATAGTCCTGCCCACGTTCCCTGGCATGATATTTTGATCATGCTGGTGATTGCTCTCATATTTTCCTATTTCGCATTTTATGCTGAACGCATCGTCTTGGAAGCGTGGGAGTATACAGCTCCCCAACTAGGTGTGTGGTTAGCAATCATTACCTGGGCTATTGTGTTGGAAGCGGGTCGTCGTGCCGGAGGATGGCCGGTATTTGTTATCGTTGTCCTGTTCTCCTTCTATCCCACTTTCGCCGATATGCTGCCTAGTGTTATTGCTGCTCTTGATATTCCTGTTCAGGATGCTGCCATATTTCATGTATTAGGATCTGAAAGCCTTTTTGGCATACCGATGCAGGTGTTTGCACAATTGGTATTTGGCTTTCTGGTGTTTGGTATTTCTTTGCAATATACCGGGGGTGGCCCATTTTTCATTAATTTGGCTTTCGCGCTATTGGGTCATAGGAGAGGTGGGCCGGCCAAGGTATCGATTTTTTCCAGTGGACTGATGGGGTCTATGAGTGGTGGGCCAATTAGCAATGTTCTGACAACAGGGCCACTTTCGATACCCGCTATGCGACGGGTTGGGTTCAGCAAGGGTTATGCGGCAGGGGTTGAAGCCTGCGCGTCTACGGGCGGTGTATTTATGCCGCCGATTATGGGGGCTACGGCTTTCGTGATGGCGAGTTTTCTCAATATCAGTTATGTAACAGTGGCAATTGCTGCCATCGTGCCTTCAGTACTCTATTTTTTTGGTTTGTTTATGCAAATCGATGCCTACGCCGCAAGAGAAAATCTCGCTGGACTGCCACGTGAAGAGCTACCAAAGACAGGTCAGGCATTTGCAGAGGGTTGGTATTTTATAGCTGTGTTCGCCGCGTTGATTTGGATGTTAGTTGTTCTACAACGCGAAGCCGTTGCACCTTTTTATGCGACGGGCCTGCTGTTAGTGATCAATCAGTTCACTAAACATCGAATGTCGCTGGAGAAGTTTATGCAGTTGGTCGCGACCATAGGCAAATTGCTAGCCGAGTTAGCTGGAATATTGGCGGCTATAGGGTTGATCATTGGTGGCTTGGCGGTAACCGGTATAGCGGGAACTATTGCCAACGATCTGGTATATCTCGCGGGAGAGAATATTCTAGTCCTGTTGACAATGGGTGCGCTTACCAGTTTTATTTTAGGTATAGGTATGACAGTAACAGCCGCTTACATATTTCTGGCTATCGTGCTCGTCCCCGCACTGACTAATTCTGGATTGAATCCGCTGGCTAGCCATATGTTTGTCATGTACTGGGGAATGCTAAGCTTTATCACTCCGCCGGTGGCATTGGCAGCATTTGCGGCGGCTTCGGTTGCCCGTGTATCGCCAATGAAAGCCGGGTTCGCCGCAATGCGTCTAGGCGCAATAATCTATTTCGTGCCTTTCTTTTTCGTATTCAATCCTGCCTTGTTATTGCAAGGCAGCTTTATGGAAAATCTGCAAGCTGTGTCAACAGCGCTGGTGGGGGTAGCTTTGGTCTCCGCCGCTCTGCAAGGGTATTTGATTGGTGTGGGGCATCTAGGCAACGGTCTGGTGGGAATGCTTGTTCGAGTGCTGCTGGGTCTGTCGGGTTTAACACTGGCATTGCCTGCTGGCGGCATGTTTGGGCTCAGTCAACTATTGCTGTTTGTGCTGGCGCTACTGTTCATGTTTGCGGGTTTGGCGGGGCGTAAATTCCTGGGTTCTGTGGTCTAAATCCAAGGCTTGATGTTTGCTGTTCTAAACCAGGCTTGTCCAACAGGGTGACTAATCAGTCTGGTGTCTTCATTGCATTAGCAATCTCTCTGTTTTAGTCTGATTCCTCAAGTGAATAGTGTCGCTATTTTGTTCATTTCCGTTAGCGACTAGTCGGTATTGAATTTCCGGTTCCTGCCTTCGCAGAGGAGTTGATAATGATCTCATCCAAAAAACAGAATCACTTAGTCGCTGCTGCACTGTTCGCCGCTGCGTGTAGCGCATCCTTGTGCGCGCAACTAGAACCCATTAATCAGCGGCCTAACCCATTTTCGAGCGTGAACAATTGGGCTCCCTTGCCCGATGGGCGCGAATGGGGCTCAACAGCAGGAGTTGATATGGACCCGGATGGTCGTCATCTGTGGGCTATTGACAGGTGTGGGGGGAACAGTTGCATAGGATCTTCGCTGGACCCTATTGTGAAGATTGATCCCAGTGGCAATATTGTGGCTAGCATCGGTGGGGGTTTACTGTTGTTCCCCCATGGACTTCATGTGGATAGAGATGGAAATATCTGGGTAACCGATGCACAGGGACCACGCGATGACAATTCTGCGACAGCGGGCATGGGTCACGCAGTATATAAATTGAGCCCCGAAGGCGAGGTATTGTTAACCTTGGGACGACCCGGCACAGCAGGTGACGGAACGGATGCTCTGCTGGAAACACCCTGCGATGTGGTCACAGATGCTGACGGGAACATTTACGTGGGCGATGGTCACAATGGCCAAAATGCTGAGGACACTGTTGCAAGAATTGTAAAGTTTGATCCTAATGGCAATATGATCAAATACTGGGGCGGTTGGGGAGCCAACGCCGGACAGTTAAAAACCCCCCACGCCTTGGATATTGATTCTCGCAACAGACTAGTTGTCGGGGATCGTGGCAATAATCGTCTGCAAATTTTCGATTTGGATGGAAATTATATTGGCGAGTTCAAGTCCTTCAGCAGGCCGAGTGGCATCTATATTACAGACGATGACACCATCTATGTGGCCGATTCAGAATCTGAATTCGATGACACGCGAAATCCCGGTTGGCATGCCGGTATTCGTGTAGGTAGCTTGTTAGATGGAATTGTAGATTACTTCATTGATGGGACGGTTGAAGATTACCCGGAAGGGTCAAACCCGGAGGGTGTGGCAGTGGATTCTGCCGGCAACGTATTTGGTGCCGTTGTATCTGGTGGCGGTAGCTTGGTTAAGTCCTCCAGACGTTAATTCAGGCTCGGCCTCGTGTATTCAGGTAACGAGCGAGCATCTCTGCATCGACTAATCTGCATCGATCAAGTAGTTGTTTCTCAGCTACTTTGATGGATCGTCTTGTAAGACGAGCAGGAAATTGCCGATTAAGTCTGAACAAAACTGAGAGAATCAGACAAAAACATGAAGGGCATCAGATAAAGGAGGGGCAGCTCTACATCCAATCGCCGCTGAAAACAACAAGCCAAACATAAGCAGCTAACTTATTGACGTGTGTGCCATAGCAGGATTGACTCGATTGCTATGCTGGCAGGGTGGCTTGATACTGAAGCGGCGTAGTCTGAATCAAATAAAGGATGACTATTATGCAACTAAGTAAGGGTTATAAGCAGCTAGTGGCTGAAGCAGAACAGAAAATTCGTTCCATGAGTTCTGCTGAAGTAGAACAGAAGCTAGAGTCTGAAGACGAGTCGCTATTGCTTATAGATTTGAGAGATGTTCGTGAAGTGAAAAGAGAGGGAAAAATTCCTGGTTCTTTACATATTCCTCGCGGCATGTTGGAATTTTGGATAGATTCAGAAAGTCCTTATTACCGGTCGGAATTCGATAAGGCTGAGGAATTGATCTTGTATTGCAACAAGGGGTGGCGCTCGGCGCTAGCCGTGCAATCATTGCAGGCTATGGGCGTGGAGAACGCGTCTCATTTGCGGGGAGGAATGGAGCAGTGGCTGGCAGATGGAAAGGCCATAGAACAGAATTAAATTCTCTGCAAGGTAGACGCTAGCGCTGCACTCTGGCTATGATGCTTTGATCCATCAAAGGTACGAGGACACTGGCCATGGTAACTATCTCAACCCCTAAGAACGGACTGGGAAGACTCAGCCGCCGTACCCTGCTTAAAGCGATTCCAGCACTAACGTTCAGCTCTTCATTGTTTGCGCAGGCAACAGCGCAGCCGATTGCCGTTCGCAAGCTGCATAGTTTTGGCTTGCGTGTGTCGGATGTCGGCAGGTCACTGAAGTTTTATCAGGATCTGTTTGCAGCCCCTGTTCAATCTCGCCAGGGTGAGACAGTTTGTCTTCGCATTGGCGCTGGACCCGGATTCTTTTCTCTCTCGCCAATACAATCTGAGCAACAGCCTGGCATCAGCCATATTGGTCTAAGTGTAGAGAATTTTAATCTTGAGGCAGTGCGAGCACGGCTCGATGGGTTCGGTATTGCCAGGCATTCTGCAACTGTGCCGACTCAAGCTTCATTGGATGTAGCAATGAAGTCCTGGATCACTACTCGCGGAAGACAGGAGGGTGGCTCAGCTTCGGGCACAGAGGAATTATTCTTTGCCGATGTGGAAGGGTTAATCTATCAATTGGCTCCAGAAGATCACTGTGGTGGAAGCGGCGAGTCAGGGACGGTTTGCGAGCAGCTTGAGGCAGCGCCAGGGACTGGTTTGTTCAAGTCTGTCGATTTAAGTCACTTCACCAATTTTCTGGCGAATAGAGACAGAGCCAACGAATTTTACACGCGAATTTTCGGACTCGGCTACCAAGCCTACCAAGGACCGACGTCGCCTATTATTGGGGTAGGAGACGGAATTCAGTTTCTAATGTATGTGGGGGGAAATCAGAATGGAGCGCCCACACAGCCAGGGCGAGTAGATCATGTTTGCCTTGGTGTTGAGAATTTTGATGTCGATAGCATTATTTCCAGGTTGGAGAACTATGGTTTTGGCGCCCGGAAAGATCCCAGTAACACGCCTCCTTTGGTGCATTGGATAAGCAGGCGAATGTCAAATCGAGGCGGTGCCGAAGGCGGTACACCGGAAGTGTATTTTTCTGACCCAGACGGTATACGAATACAACTGCAAGATGCAGTTTACTGCGGCGGTGGTGGATATTTGGGTGATGATTGCAGTGAGGAAGTTTAGAAGCGATTGGTTTGTTATAACAAGAATTAGAGGGAGTAGTATGAAATATCGTTACATAGGAAAGAGTGGATTAAGAGTTAGTCCTATTTGCATGGGCACGATGAGTTTTGGCAGTTGGAGTGACAAAAAGGAATCTTTCAAAATACTCGAAGAATCTTATGAACGCGGAGTTAATTTTTACGATACAGCAGAAGTTTATCCAGTACCGCCTTCGGTGGAGACAGTGGGGGTAACCGAGCAAATATTTGGTGAATGGATCAAAACCAAGCCCAGAGACTCTCTGATTATTGCCACCAAAGTTGCCGGTGCAGCCGCTGGTTGGTTCGTGCCACCTATTCGGCATGGTCTCACAGCTATTGACAGGTTTCACATTGAGGCAGCAGTGGAGGGCTCTTTGCGCAGGATGCAAATTGATTACATCGATCTGTATCAAGTTCACTGGCCTGACCCAGTGGTTCCCATGGACGAATCTATGGAGGCGCTGGACAAACTGGTACAGGCTGGGAAAGTCCGTTATCTGGGCACATCCAATGAAAGTGCTTATGGCTTAACCAAATCCAACACCATAGCCGACTTTGGGGGGCTGGCGCGGTTCCAATCAATTCAGAACAATTTCTCTCTGCTTAACCGCCGGGTTTTTGATGAGCTGGCGAATGTTTGTAAAAGGGAGCAGGTTTCCTTATTACCGTATTCTCCTATTGGTGGCGGGGTTCTCAGCGGCAAGTACAATCAGCCAGAGATTCTAAAGGATTGCCGCTTTGGTGACTATAATAATGATAGCAACCCAAGACAAAAAGCTATGGCAAGTCGGTTTGTGAATGAAGGAACCCTTGCATCGACTGCAAAATATCTGGAGATAGCAAAAGAGGCCGGTATGTCACCGGTTACTCTGGCTACAGCCTGGAGTATGAATTTCGACTTCGTGGCCTCCACTATTATCGGCGCGCGCACAGCGGGCCAGTTGGAAGAATCGCTAGCTGCTCTCGATGTAAAACTTAGTGATGAAATAATGAAGCAGTGTGATGAAGTACACAAACAAATCCCTTATCCTATGGGCTAGCGTGTCGGGCCTGTTGCTTGCCTGTATTGCTAGTGCACAAACTGTGCATATAGCTCACTGTATGGCGGGTTGCCCGGAAAGCACCAATAGTGTCGCCTCTACCAACAACGAGGTCGTTGTTCGCCAGTTGTTTGTTGCATCAATCAATGTTGGAAATGGTTTGGCTGATTTTCAATCTGCGGCAGACGCTGCATCAGTCTATTTTAAAACAATAGCGGCTACTAACAGCAGCGCGGCGTTTATTTTCAATCAGAACTTACAACAGCAGGCGCCATTCTGTGACCAATTAAGTACCATAGCAGCCGTCGAAGCTGAAACTGGGCTCACTATTTTTCCCCAATTACAGAATCCGTATCCACCAAATTTACACGAGAAATTGACATGGTCTCATTGAGCTAATATTAAATATTCGTTTCACATAGTTGAGTGATAGAAGAAGCCAGGGAATTCAGAGAATAAGTGATATGCAATACGTTATAGAACCACAACCCAGGACAAGTGTACCGGTTTCTGTTGATGTCAACAAACAACCAAGTAGCCACAGTGCGCAGTTTCCGGTCCACCGCATCTACTGTGTTGGTAGAAACTACAGTGAGCATGTAAAGGAAATGGGGGCAGACCCCAAGCAGGATCCCCCCCTGTTTTTTAGTAAGCCGGCCAGCGCCTGCGTAACCCTTAACCGGGATGTGCGTTACCCTCAGGCTACGAACGACCTGCATCACGAAGTGGAGTTAGTTGTTGCCTTAAAGACTGGGGGCAGAGATTTAACGCTGGAGACTGCTTTGGGCTGCATATACGGCTATGCCGTTGGTATAGATTTTACCAGGAGAGACCTTCAGGCCGCAGCCAAGGCTGGGGGTAGGCCCTGGGACGTAGCCAAGGGCTTTGATCAGTCGGCGCCTGTTTCAGCAATCACTCCGGTGAGTGAGACAGGTCATTTGAGTGATGCCGAGATTAGCCTGCGCGTAAATGGCGAAATCAGGCAGCAAGCAAATATCAAGGAAATGATCTGGACTGTTCCAGAAATAATTCGTGAGTTATCTGGTTTTTTCGAACTTAAACCTGGAGATCTTATCTACACAGGTACACCTTCGGGTGTGGCAGCGGTTGTGACAGGTGATCGTCTTAGTGCTTCAATTGATGGGGTTTCAACTTTGGAATTTTCTATTGCCTAATCAGGTTGAAGTTACATGAGCACTGATCAGGGTATTCTTTTACTCATACTTTTTGCTTTACTGATTTTATTGGTCTGGGGTCGATGGCGATACGATATAGTTGCCCTTGGAGCGCTATTCCTGGCCAGTATTTTTGGAATCATACCGCAAACAGAACTGTTTACCGGCTTTGGTAATCCCGCTACGATAACAGTAGTGATGGTATTGATTGTCAGCTACGGTTTAACAAAATCGGGTGCTGTTGAATTTATCACTGATGCCATTGAACCCATTTCTGGCATTCCTTATTTGCATATTGCCGTGTTGACTTTTCTGGCAGCATTTTTGTCTATGTTCATGAACAATGTGGGCGCGCTGGCTTTACTGATGCCGATAACTATCCAGTCAACAAGCAAAGCTGGAAGATCTCCTGCCACTGTTCTAATGCCTTTGTCTTTTGGGTCGATTCTGGGTGGCCTCGTTACACTGATAGGCACCCCACCGAATATATTGATAGCCAACTATCGACAAGAAATGACAGGTGAAGCCTTCACTATGTTTGACTTTGCACCAGTGGGGGGTGGTATCGCGGTGTGTGGAATCTTGTTCATGTTATTGATTGGCTGGAAGCTGGTAAAGGTGCGTAAACAGACAACTGGTCTGGAATTATTTGATGTTGAGGAGTACTTATTCGAATTGAAGGTTACCGAGGAATCTACATTTGCAGACAAAAAGGCCAGAGAGCTAAAGGCCAGTCTGGCTGAACAAAAACTGGTGCTGCTTTCAATGCTTCATCGAAGAGAAAAAATACCGATGGTGTACAGACGCCAAATTATTTCGGCAAACGACTTGTTGATGATACAAGGCTCTCACGATGACATTGAGCAATTTGCAAATGCGCATAAATTGCAAATGGTATCAGCGGAAAATGCGCAGCGGGAGATTCTTCACGGCGAAGATTCACAGGCAGCAGAAGTGGTGGTAACGCCTAATTCTCCAATTGTGGGCAGAACTCCTAGAGATATAGGATTCAATAAAAAATATTCGGTCAATTTACTGGCTGCTTCCAGGTCTGGTACTCCCCATCGAGATCGACTCAGGGATTTTAAGTTCGCTGTGGGCGACGTCTTGCTGCTTTATGGCCCTGGAGATGAAATTCAGGAGGCCATCATAAAGTTGAATTGTTATCCACTTGCTAGCCGTGTATTAGGTCTGGGTAGAAATAAAAAGGCGCTGCCAGCTTTGGCTACATTTATTTTGGCCATTACTGCGGCAGCGAGTGGATTGATCAGTATTCAGCTCGCCTTAGGTTTAGCTACTGTTATTATGGTGCTTCTGAACATAGTGCCTGTCAGGGAGTTTTATGACGGAGTGGATTGGGCTGTTGTGGTTCTGCTGGGCGCTATGATTCCCTTGGGGGCGGCATTGGAAACTACGGGCACCACTACTTTATTAGTGAATGGCATTCTGCTCGTAGCAGGTGATATGCCGCCGCTATTTCTAATAGCGATGATTCTTATAATTACCATGTCGGTGTCGGATGTGCTAAACAATGCGGCAACCGCCGTTCTAATGGCACCTATTGCATTTAACATAGCGCTGTCTCTGGAGCTCAATCCTGATGCATTCCTGATGGCGGTAGCGGTAGGCGCCTCATGCGCGTTTCTTACCCCCGTTGGTCATCAGAATAACGCGTTAATTATGGGTCCGGGCGGATACAAATTTGGTGACTATTGGCGTATGGGTTTACCTTTGGAAATCGTAATAGTGGCGGTTGCTTTGCCCTTGTTAGTATTAGTTTGGCCCTTGTAGATATTCTTATAGGCACGGGTAGCTTGGGTAAGTTTGCTAGTGAATCCATTATGCTTTAACTTATGGGTGCTGCTTTTATATACCGTTTTCTTTTCGAGCAATTTGCATGCGCGTTAACTGGAAGACCTATAATTCTGGAGGTTTTTTTGACGAGATAATCAGCTCTCCAGGCTATGCTCGAAAACCTGCTCGGCGTTTGGCCAGTTATCTACATTCTTTAACTCATGATGAGTTGCAAGAGAAAAAAAGAGCCGCCGAACTTGCCATTAAGACCATGGGAATTTCCTTCACCGTATACAGCGATGCAGGAAATATAGATCGTGAGTGGCCATTCGATATCATTCCTCGAATAATTGCAGAGAAGCAATGGAACCATACCAGTTTGGGCCTACAGCAACGTTTGCGCGCCCTGAATTGTTTTATCAATGACACTTATAATGCCCAGAGAATATTTAGAGATAAATTGATACCTAAGGAACTGGTTGTTAATTCAACGAATTTTCGTAAGCAGTGTGTGGGCATCAATCCCCGGTTCGGTGTATGGGCGCATATTTGCGGCACTGACTTGATTAAGGGTGACGATGGACAATTTTATGTACTGGAAGATAACCTCAGAGTGCCGTCCGGCGTTTCCTATATGCTGGAGAATCGTCGTGTTACGAAACGAGTATTTCCAGAATTGTTTGAGAATCACCGCATTCGCCCTATTACGGAGTATCCAGCTCAATTGTTTGATACCTTGGCTGCTATCTCACCGAGAGACTCGGATTATCCAGAAGTAGTCGTCTTGACCCCTGGGGTTTACAACTCGGCATACTTTGAACACTCTTTTCTTGCACAGAGAATGGGTGCTGAGTTGGTAGAGGGTGATGACCTTGTGGTTGAGAAAGATAAAGTCTTTATGCGCACGATTGACGGCTTGTCGCAGGTAGACGTTATTTACCGTAGGATAGATGATACGTTCCTTGATCCATCGGTGTTTAGAAACGACTCAACACTGGGCGTGTCAGGTCTATTCAAATCCTGGATAAAAGGAAATGTTGCTTTGGCAAATGCACCAGGGGCAGGAGTTGCCGACGACAAGATCATCTATACCTATGTTCCTCAAATGATCAAGTATTACCTGGGGGAAGAGCCAGTCCTGCCGAATGTCCCCAGTTATCTTTGTATTGATAAAGTGCAGCGTCAACATGTATTGCAGAACCTTGATAAGCTGGTTATTAAACCGGCTAATGAATCAGGTGGCTATGGTATGTTGATCGGGCCTCAGGCTAGCAAACGCGAGCTCGCTGAGTTTTCCCGAAGAATCAAGGCCGACCCAAGAAACTATATGGCGCAGCCATTGATCTCACTTTCTACCGTGCCGATTCTTGGAGACAGGGTTGTAGAGCCAAGGCATGTTGATTTACGTCCGTTCATTCTACAAGCGGATAAAACCTATATAACCGCTGGTGGTCTCACCAGGGTTGCGATGGTGAAAGGCTCCTATATTGTAAATTCATCTCAAGGTGGCGGAAGTAAGGACACCTGGATTGTAGGAGAAAAGTAAGCATCATGCTTTCACGAGTCGCTGAACGAATCTACTGGCAGGCACGATATCTTGAAAGGGCAGAAAACACTGCGCGCTTGTTGAACGTATTCTCCACTCTTTTGTTGGACTTGCCGCCAGGAACCAAACTTGGATGGCGTTCTCTGGTGGAAATCGCCGGGACAGACGGCGCCTTCGATGCTAAGTATAAACAGGCAAGCGAGCGTAATGTAATGCGCTTTCTTATGCTCGATAATAATGGCAGTTCATTGCTGGATACTCTGGCAAGCACTCGGGAAAATGCCCGCACTACTCGGGAGATAATGCCTCTTGAGGCATTCGAACAGATTAATAATCTCTGCCACTATGCCACAGACAATGCTGCTGCCTGTGTTTCTGGTGGATTGCGACACCGATTCTTGGAAGAAATAATTTCTAGCTGCCAGGAAATTTCTGGTTTGATGGCGGGGAGCATGAGTCGAGGGGCAGCTTATAGTTTCGTGCGCTTAGGCAGATCTCTGGAGCGAGCGGATATGGCAACTCGTATCATCGATGCAGGTTCGGGAAATCTGCTTCCCGATCTAAGCCCCGGTACCGCCTTACCTGAATCGAAAGAGCCTTATGAGAACACTCTATGGATGAATATTTTGCGGTCGCTAACTGCGTATCAGATGTACAGACAGCATGTAAAACATCGAGTTAACGGTGAAGACGTGGTCAAATTTTTACTACAAGACGATGACTTCCCGCGCGCGGCAACCCATGCTCTTACAACAATTATCCATGTATTGAAGAAACTTCCTAAAAATACTAAAGTGTCCAGGCAGGTACAAACAACTTTAGACCTGATACAGAAAGCTGATATAAACAAACTGTTGAACAAAGGCTTGTTTAAATACCTGGATGATTTGCAGGTTGAGATTGCCTCCATCCATCATAGTATTGTTGTCACATGGTTTCTTCCCCCTAAGTGAATGAAAAATTTTAAGTGCAGCTGTGGTCAGGTACTGTTCTTTGAGAATACCCAATGTCTGAGCTGCGGTCACCATGTAGGTTTCGATCCTGGCACCATGAAAATGAAGCAAGTGGGAGTTGACGTACCTGCAGATGCTACAACTGCTGATAGCAAGCCTGTTCTAAAGCGTTGTAAAAATGCCATAGATTACGACGTATGTAATTGGTTGGTCAGCAATCCATCGTCTGGCTATTGCCTCTCCTGTGAACTTAACCACACCATTCCTAATTTACTGGAGCCTACTCGAAGAGCTTGGTGGAAGAGTTTAGAGTATGCCAAGCGCAGACTAATCTATTCTCTGTTGAGTCTCTGTCTGCCTGTTGTGGGCAAGCATGTTGATGCGACGGGTTTGGCATTTAAATTCATGGAAGACCGGCGTACCAATCCAGAAGTGATGGAAGAGCATGTGAACACCGGCCATTACGACGGCATGATTACCATCAATATTGCGGAAGCGGACCGAGTTAAAAGGGAGATTGCGAGACAATATACAAAAGAACTCTACCGAACACTGTTGGGTCACTTTCGCCATGAAAGCGGTCACTATTACTTCGCCAAATTGATAAACACTGAAGAACGAAAGCGCCAGTTTCGGGAGTTGTTTGGAGACGAAAGCGTCGATTACGAAGGCGCGTTAAAGGAATACTATAAGAACAATTTTATCACACCCCATGACCCAAATATGATTAGTCACTATGCACAATCACATCCTTGGGAAGACTGGGCGGAAGTTTGGGCCCATTATCTGCACATGATCGATACTCTGGAGACAGCGAACCAATATAGAGTGAGGCAAAGCTCTGCTCAGTTTGACAATATTGATAAAACCCTGGACAAGTGGTCGGAGTTAAGCTTGTTATTGAATGCGTTGAACAGAAGTATGGGCCTGGAAGATGCCTACCCATTTATACTTTCGGACTTATCGTTTAGGAAGCTTCGTTTCGTTCACGGCTTGATCTATCCCAGTTAGTCGCCCAGGTTATCGGCGGCATCTGCAAGAAGGCATTCTTCAGCAGCTTGTCCCAGGATTTCTTAAGATCACGTAAAAAGTCACTGTCTTCTTCAAATCTATGATAGTTGCCAGCCGTCAAAGAACCCTTATTGTAGATGAGAGCTTCGATTGGTGGCCCGACGCTGAGATTACTGCGCAGGGTTGAATCCATGGAAACCAGAGCGGACATTGCACAGGTATCGAGGTCGAGGCCAGGTGTCAGAATTCTATCCAATATGGGTTTGCCGTATTTGCTTTCACCGATCTGCAAATAAGGTGTGTCCTTGGACGTGGTGATATGGTTCCCCTCGGGGTAAACCAAAATAATTTCGTGTTTGGCATTGCTAATCTGACCACCAATAATAAAACTAGCCTCAAATTTCTTTCCTAGGACTGTCCGCTTTTCCTGCTGTACTCTGGAGATGTCTCCCAGATAATCAGCAGCTTCTTCCATGCTGCCTATATTTAGCAGGTTAACTTTGGTGTTCTTCTTAATATCGGATTTAACAGTAGCAATAGTGCCTTGACTGGTAGCCAGATTGCCAGCACTGAGAATGACAAACTGGCGCTCACCATCTATCCCAAAACGGAACATTTTACTGTAGCTGGAAACTTGGTCGATGCCAGCGTTAGTGAGAGAGTCGGAGCAAAATACCATGCCCGCGTCCACTGATACTGCTACACAATAAGTCATTTTTGATAGTTCTAAACAAACAAGCGCTCAATCATACTAACTATGTTAGCCACTGGATAGCGGTTTTGTGGGAAATAGTATACCACTAAGTTTATGTTGTCGATTATCTTGCAAGTCTTGTGACGACAGCGCAAAGCGACTCTGGAAATATCGGAAGTGCTTATCACCCATTACATTTAACTCACGTTATCGAGCAAACCACCAGAGTCATCATAGTTGAATTCCTGCTCTATTCGCTTGCTGTCCAGACGTTCTTCGATACGTCGGCGCAGCTCGGTGAATTGAGTTTTGGGTGTAGCCACCTTTGCCGTTTCTCTCCCCTCTTTAAGCTCTTCATTGGGTGGAATTACGGTGGTGTCGAAAAACTCCTTAAAGTCTTCAATTGAATCATCCCATTGTGGTTTTTTCATGGCGATTCTCACTGAGTAGATTAGTCAATGTTGATTGTTCAACGCACAGTGCTCATGTAGAACTTATCGTTAGCTCTGACGTGAATCTTCAATAGAAAATCACAAATTATCAAATTATTTTTGGGGATCCACAGCACCAGCTCCTACAATCAGAAACTGGAGGGAAGCTAGGATGGGATAGATAGTGAATCCAGGGCTTTCTGCCGCAGTTCTTTCTTGGCTATTTTGCCCGAGGCTATTCTAGGCAATTGCTCATACTGAAAAAATAGCCGCTCAGGAATCTTGAATGCTGCGATCCTGGAGCTGAGGAATTCTGCGAGTTGTTCGGCGCTCAGTATACTACCCGCCTTTAACATAATAGAGGCACAAGGCATTTCCCCCAGACGCTCGTCAGGTATACCAAACACCGAAACTTCATTGACTTCTGGGTGCTCGCTGATCGCGTATTCCACTTCTGCGCAACCGATGTTCTCGCCGCCGCGAATTACTATGTCTTTGGCACGGTCCAGAATTATTAGGAACCCTGATTCGTCTAACTTGCCCAGGTCGCCGCTGTAAAACCAGCCATCTTTAATCACCTCGGTGGTAGCCTCAGGACTATTCCAGTAGCCCTTCATGATAGTAGGCCCTTTGATGCAAATTTCTCCAACTTCACCCTCCTTTAAAGTACAGCCTTGTTCGTCGACAATCTTGACACTGGTGACTGGAGGGGTAGGTCTGCCCGTGCTATTTGGCTTACTCTGGTAAAATTCTCCTGAAATGATGGCGCCTATGGCATTGGTTTCAGTCAGGCCATAGCCTAAACTGGGAATCGCCTTGTCTGGAAACTTTTGTAGAATCATATTCAGATGTTCGGGTGGTCTGGGTGCCCCTCCACTTGCTACTCCCCTAAGACTGCTTAGGTCGGTTGAATCAAAATTTGGAGATTGCATAATTTCCCATGCCATGGTCGGCACACCATGGAATACAGAAATTTTTTCCTGTTCTATCAGTGCTAATGCGACTTCGGGATCCCATTTGTACATCATTACAAACTTGCGCTGGTAGACAAAACTAGCAAGAAACTGAGCGTGGCTGCCAGTTACATGAAATAAAGGTACATTGGCAAGCAGAGCTGGAGGAAACTCAGAACTCTCTACTAACAGTTCAGGTCGAAGAATTTCATTAATTTCCTTGACGAATTTCCAGGTGTAGAGCGCACTAATAATGTTTCGATGTGTGGAAAGCACTCCCTTGGGCACGCCGGTAGAGCCAGAGGTATACATGATGGACGCTCGGTTTTCCGGCAGCACTTGAATGGCATTTAGTTCTGTCTCGGTTAATGCTTCTGCCGATTCGGCGAGTTCATAAAATTCAGAAAAGCCCGGCTCCGAATCCGGTTTAATTAACACCACCTCAACATCTAGCTCGTTGAGAAATGGAAGCACCAAATTCAAACGTGCTGGATCTAGAAAAATAAGTTTGCTGCCGCTATCGCTAAGCCCAAACTTCAGTTCTGGTCCTTTCCACCAGGAATTCATGGGCACAACTACGGCGCCAATTAACGTGATTGCCATATAAGCAATGCACCACTCTGGAGAATTCCGCGCACAAATCGCGACTCGATCACCGGCTTCTATACCGTATTTTTCTTTCAATATCCGGGCTATTCGCAACGCCATGTTCAGCGTTTCAGAAAAACTAAAGCGTTCCTCCTGATAAACCAGGAATGTTTGATCTCCTGCTTCCAGCCCGAGTTTGTATAATTCGCCAAGGTTAGGTGGCACATGCGAGAAAACATCCAGATCTACACCATCAATGGTAACTGCTTCGGTTTCAAACTCGCTACCAGGCGCTTTATGTGCGGCAGCAATGGTTTTCAGCTTGCCCAAATCTTCTTGCAGTTGTTCTTCTGTTAGCATATTTTTTTGTCGTGTTATTGTGAAATTCTGAACAAGTTAATGGTTACTCCGTGTTTCAACAAATCCCGTTCTTGGCTTTCTATTGTGCCTGCTTATTCTTTTCTTATCTCAAGAGTTACTTTTCCCATAACTTTTCTTTCGGTGAATACATTGAAGGCATCCACAAAAGCACTCATAGGGAATGACTCGGTGATAATCGGTTTTAGTTTATCTTGCTTATACATTTGCAGAAGCTCGGCGAAATTCTTTTCATATTCTTCTGCTTCTTCTTTTCGAAATCGCCCTAGAAAAACACCCACCATGGAGGCACCTTTCAACAGCGCGAGATTTGCCTTGTATGCCGGTATGCGTCCACTGGTGAAGCCTACCACCAACAGTCTTCCGTTCCAGTTTATGCAGCGACAACTTTGATCGAAAAGATCTCCTCCCACTGGGTCGTAGATAATGTCAGCTCCTTGTCCCTCTGTGAGCTCTTTCACTTTTTCTTTGAGATCGCCATCACCATAGTTGAGTAACGCATCTGGTCGCAGCCGATTCACAAAGTCGAGTTTCTCATCGGAGCTGGCAGCGGCTATAACCCTGGCGCCCATTAACTTACCTAGTTCTACAGCGGCTAGCCCTACGCCACCGCTGGCTCCTAGAACCAATAAAGTTTCGCCGGGCTTTAGTTGAGCACGCTGTTTAAGAGCGTAGTAAGAGGTTGTATAGATCATGGCAAACCCGGCAGCAGTTTTAAAATCCATGCTGTCGGGAATCTTGCGTAAACCATCGGCTTTCACTGCGACTTGTTCTGCCAATCCACCGATGCCTGGCGTGGCCATTACCCGGTCGCCCACCGCGAAGCCTTTTATACCACTACCAACAGACTTAATAACACCACCAACCTCTGAGCCGGGGGTGAATGGCATGGGCGGCTGGAATTGGTATTTACCCTGAATTTGCAGGCCATCGGGGAAATTCAGCGATGCTGAATAAACTTCAACAACAGCGTCATTTTCTCCTGCAAGGGGCTTATCGATTTCTTCTAAGACCAGATTTTCTGGTGGGCCATAGGATTTACAAACAATAGCTTTCATGGGACTACCTCAAGTGCAACGAAGGCGGATTCAATCACGAATAAGGCTCTACTTCAATTGCTGTGGGTTTGTCGCAATCGGAAACCGTGTTTGTGTTGTTGAGTCAATTGCAAACTAGTATATTTGCACTTGAAATTTTCCGTAGTCAGAATCTCAAGATGAATGAACTAAAAAGGCAGGCTTACCTGGGCGCGATGGGCATTCAGACTTACTTTCCCAAGATGAGACTTGCGGGAGCGAAGCCGTCGCCGGCATATGTTATTCAACTTGAGGCCAAAGCCGATTTGCCAATGGTAGAAGTGGCGTCGGTGGCAGATGGTTCGCATGGGGTTGAACAGTTGAAGTCCTTAGCATCGTCAGGCACCAAGCCTGGTGCCTCCCCACTGCATCCTATCGATGTTTCCCTGTACCACAATCAGAATTCTGAGCAAATCCAGTTAAAACCACCTCCTGATCGATCTACTCAGGAAGACCTGGAAGCACCGCAGCAAACCAAAATTGATTCCGAGCTCGACAATGAGCTCCGTTTCAGTATTCTCTATTTCAGCATCAACGAAAAACTGGCGGTTATTGACGAGGTGCCGCATCAGATTTCGGATCACTTGAATAAAGAATCCTCGGCTCTGCTGCGAGCGATACTTAAAGCCTTGGGCCAGGACGTCTCAAATGCCGATTTAAAGGCTGAGCCGTTCTCCTGGCCTTTAGGCACAGGCTACTCGAAGAAGAATTCACCTGCCATTGAGGCTGGAAAAGCGCTTGCAGGATTTCTACAGATGCGCCAGGAAATTGATGGTTTTGATAATTTATTGATCCTCGCGGGGCAGTTGGAGAGTTTGATGCTGAATCAGGAAAACACTAAGCCAAAACATGACTACAAAAGCGATAAAGGCTACTTTATTACGGTGACCAGTAGTTTGCATTCTATTTTGGCGGTTCCCACAGTCAAACGAGAAGTTTGGCAGAAGTTGCAGATGTTAAAATCACGAATCCACAAATCAGTTTAGCAGCTGTTCTGAACAGTCTAAGACCCAAGCAAGTTACCGCCATTCTTCTACCTCTTATTTAGTGTATCCATGCTGACAGAAACAAACCCCAACAAGGATTTTTTTGCCCGAACCATGCGTTCCAGTGATATAGAGCTGCTGGTGCAGAATGAGGCGGCAGTCTACATCTACCCTTGGACTAAGCGAATCTTCGTTGATTGTTTACGAGCTGGTTATCAATGCTGGGTCTTGGCTAATAAACAACAAATTGTAGCCCATGGGGTTATGTCGGTAGCCATTGGTGAATGTCATTTGTTAACCCTTTGTGTGCGCCCAGAATATCAACGTCATGGCTATGGCAGGAAACTATTCAAACTGTTGTTGGACCGAGCCTGCCAGCAAGGCGCAAGCGTGTGCTTTCTTGAGGTACGTCGCTCCAACGAAAGCGCAATACAGTTGTATAGGTCTATGGGGTTTGTGCAAATAGGTGAGCGAAAAAACTATTATCCCAATGCAGGAAGCCGGGAAGATGCCATTATCATGTCGCGAGACCTTCCTCGGCCTTAATCTCTACGAAGTTCTATTTTTTCGACGACCTTAGTCGTCGCAGCAATAACCTAAATACTGAAATCACGGCCACTAAAAACAGTGCGGCCAGCATAATTCCCCCCAACAAGAAGATGCTGCCTAGCAGCATGTTTAGCAGCTCGGCCTGAGACAGGTTCTGCCAGGTAGCCACTACCCAAACACAGGCAAGACCAGAGGCAACGCCAACCAACACGGCGACGTTTTTTTTTCGAGTTTTAAGTAGTGAGAATATCAAAACACTGGCCTGTTATTTTCATCTCGGCAACTGGCAGTACAATTGGGGTTATTCACTACAGCCCCAAAATGGCCCCAACTTCCCTACAATGCGACCTAAGAGCCTTTTGCATTCAGGGCAATAGTGACTTCGCTCGCCACCGACGTTTTAATCGATGTTCGGTATGATAACCAAGATGTTGTAGATTCAGAAGCTGGAATAACGCTGTCTACTGTTTGTCTCCAGTAGTCGGGAAGGCGTACAGGGGGTTAAATGAAAGCCGTTCCTACTGGGTGACACGGAAATTATCTGTACAAAACTTCCTTGATGGCGGCGAGCAGCGCCTCATGCTCGGATTCAGCCCCTATTGAGATACGTACCTTGCTACGAAGTCTGTCCTGGTCGAAATAGCGGATCAGGATATTGCGTTGTTTGAGTTGCTGATACAGCTTCGATGCTGCGATTGATTGTGGAACTTCGCACAACAAAAAATTACTTTGACTCGCCGGTACGGAAAATCCTAACTGGTTTAGTTGCTTTCGTAACAAGTCTCGGTCTTTTCGAATTTGTGCACAGGTTTGTTCTGCATATTGAAAAGAGTTCAATGCCGCGGTTGCCAGTGCTTGAGAGATATAATCAGTATTGTAGCTGTCCCGAGTTTTAAACAGCATCGGGTCAATCAATGATCGTGCTGCAATGCCGTAACCGAATCGCAGTCCAGCCAACGAATAGCCTTTGCTTAGTGTCCGTAGAATGATGATGTTGTCGTGCAAGTTAGTCAGAGGAATAGAATTGTACTCAAGTTCGGGGTCAATGAAATCGACATAGGCTTCATCGATTAGAATCAAGCCCGTGAACTTTTTAGCTATCTCTGCCAGATACTCAGCGCTTAAAAGAGTGCCTGTTGGAGCCTGTGGGTTCACAAGCATCAGCAGTTTTGCTGTTGATTTTTCGAGTTGTTCGGAGAAGTCCTGCGGCATTGTCCAATCGTCATTCAGCAAAATTTCAGCGAGTTGGCATCCCTGAATGTTTGCCAGAACCGGGTAGAGTGAATAACCAGGCTTACAGACAGCAATAGTATCGCTTGGTTCAACGAAGGTAGTGAGCACTAGTCGCAACAGTTCATCGCTGCCATTGGTGGGTATTATTTGATCTACCGATACATTGTGCAGTCGGCTAGCGCTTTGCCGGAAGGAGTCAGCCAGCGGAGTTGGATACCGACGCAGGGAATTGGCCTCGATAGATTGCAGCGCTGCAACGACCGCTGGACTGGGTGGATAAGGATTCTCGTTAGTATTCAGCTTAATAATATCTTCTGCACCGCCTTGTTCGCCCGGTGTATAAGCTTGCATCTTTTCAATGTTCTTGCGTTCAAAAGACATGCTGATAATTCTTGATCGGCTGACTGTGTCGAAGGGCGTAGATGAAATGTTATTGCGAGTTCACCTGGGAATAGCCAAGGCGAAGGGTAAAGCTTTAAGCGTGTTGAGTCTAGCAGTAAGCGACAGTGGCTTAGGGTAATTCGTTGGCTGGCAAATAACTTTGTAATCGATTTTTCCATCCAGCAATCCAGCGTTGCTCGTGTTTTTCTGGTGGCGCATTCTCCACTCGTCGCTCCAATACGATAGTTGCCGCAGCCACGAAGTTTGCCAGATCGGAATTCCGATGCTGTAATTCAAGAAGCACTTGCAGCAACCCCCATCCCTGTCCTTTATACCGCTCGCGAGGGGCAGTCCCGGTGCCTTTGAAGTGAACATAGTCAATCAAGGCATACATGCCATAGGGTGGATGTGAATTCGCAATACGATAGAAATTGGATTCTACAGATTGTCTTTTAGCGTCTTCCAATTGATTGAACATGACATCAGTCGAGTTGACTAATCGTTTGACGATAAACTCAACTTGCAGATCTGAGGTGCGGGCAAGAAATTGACGCAATTCTTGCATTCTTGTGCTATTACTTTCGAGGAGAAATTGTTCTCGACCAGGCCAGGGTGAGCCAGGATTTTGTAGGCCATTCAGCCACGCCGGCAACTGATAAGCAGAATTTTTGTAGTGTTCGAGCAAGGCGGGAAAGGTTTCCTCGAAAGCCTCGTCCTGCCCGGCTCTAAACCAGATAAAATGCCCTATCCCCAAGGATGGAAAATCCTCGCCTTGATTCCAACTGGCGAGGCATTCAAATTTTTGATTGCATTCATTTTCGAACACGCGCTGACCCAGCCACTCCATCTGCTCCTGATTGAACTGCGGCAACTGGCCGAAAGCTGCCGGTATTACTGACATTTGTAGAAACAATAAGAACAAAAGCCTACTGAAACTGTTTAAAATCGCTGGCATTTCGAGGTGTTTTAGAGATATGACTGAAAAAATAGCATGATATCTTGTGTTATCGGCCAAAACCTCAAATCACGCGGGAACGAATACAAAATTTGGCAACTACAGTCTTCGAGAACGAACGGTATTGTAGATCAAAAAACTACAATAAAAACAGCGATGAATAAAGTTTCAAGAATGTGAAAATGCATTTGGTGCGATAATTTATGCACAAAAATGACAACACCGTAAGAAAACGCTTAAAATCAGCAGGTTTTATTTTTGATCGTTATTTCCAAAACATGTAACTATTTGATAATTAAAGATTTAGCTTATTGATTAAAAATTGATCAATTCGTGTCATAAGGGCGTAATTTCGAGCTTAGAAGCGTCTCTGGAAGAATTATGCACTGACTTATCCACAGATTCTGTGGAAAAGAAATTCAAAGTTAATTATTCGAATTTTCTATCCCGCTCAATAGCTTAAGCGAGCTTACTTGAGAATAGTTCAGCAGTATGGGCTAAGTGGCTACTGTCTGCTTGCTGAGAAGGATCACTTCAATTAGTGAATATTGAGATTATATCAAACAATGGAATGTGCTATGTTTGCACCATTATTGGCAAGATAGCACTGGAATATGATTGAGTTAACCGCCGAAATTCCGTTTTTGTGGCGCTTAAGCGCCGAGAGCAGTGAGGGGTACTGTTCAGTCTCCATGGTAGTACCTTGTCCACCAGAAACGGAAATCAAAGACCTTACCATCGAAACCAGTGTGTTAAGCCCGTCCTCGGATAACACTCGCTCTGAAAAAGAGGAGACACTGGAATGGAACCAGGAAGATATAAGCCTGTTTCTTAAGTTGCTGAATCAAAAGAGGTTGGTTGACAAACAAATGATAGCGGATACGGTTCGAATCGATCTGACTGACCCGGCTATAATTGACATTATTCATATTGTTGCTGCCGCTGGCTTTGGCTTTGCATTCACGTCCTGTGGATTGCTCAAAGAGCCAGATATTTTTTACCCGGTTCATACTTGCGAGGTCGGTGCTTTGGCTTCTCTAAACACCGTCATCGGCTTCAAGCCCTGCATAGTTGTCGACATCCAGGATGATGATGTTGTCTGTGTTCTGTTAGATGATATCGATGTCTGTGTAACCGACGAGTACGATCGTTTGTGTCGTCACGACCTATTGCTGGCCAAGTGCGGAGACATTCTGCATCCCGAGTTTGCCGAAAACAAAGCCAAACCAAGCGCTGCGATACTGCATTAGTACCCAGGTGGCTATTCACTAGACGCATGCTGCACTGCTCAGCCACTATTTGCCGCGTTGATTAAAACGTCTACCCACTAATGCGGCTGCGATGTTGATCTTTTGTATATCAATCGCGCCACCGGCAATGCCCCAGCCCCAGGCATCTCTTAATTTCTGCTCTAGGGGGAATTCCTTGGAGTAACCATAGCCGCCCATCAATTGCATTGCCTTACTGGTGACCTCCCTTGCCGTCTCATTGGCAAAACATTTGGCTACGGAGCTTTCTGCTAGTGAGGGTAGACTTTTTTCCGCATTTACCACCGCGCGATACAGCAACAGCCGGGACGCCTCCAGTTTCATTTTCATTTCTGCAATCTGCAATTGCACCGCCTGAAAGTCGACTAAGGGTTTGCCAAACTGCTGACGCTCCTGGCAATAGTCCAGTACAAAATCGAATGCCGATTGTGCCACTGCCAAAGACATTGTGGTGTTGCCACAGCGTTCGAGGTCAAAGGCATCCATTAATTTACCGAAGCCACCAGCTGCTATCAGGATATTGTCCAAGGGTATTTCTACGTCATCAAAGTACATATCAGCGCTGGTGACTCCACGAAAACCCATATGGTGGTCGCGCTTGCCAAAACTGAAGCCGTTGCTTCCTTTTTCTACCAGCACAGCACCTATTCCCTTAGCCCCAGGAACATCGTCCATACGGCAATAGACGATATAGGCTTCCGAGTGACCTGCACCAGAGCACCAGCGTTTGGTCCCGTTCAGTATTACTCGGTCTGTCTGTACCTGCGCCCGAGTGCTTAGGTCGGTAAGCGCTGAACCGGCACCAGGTTCGGACATGGACACTGCCACCACCAGGTCACCAGCACATACCCTGGGTAGAATCTTAGTCCGCATTTGATCACTACCGAAATGTGCTACGGCAAGACTGGGGCCGAAACAGGATTCAAAAATGGGGAAGGCAACGGCGATGGATATTTTCGCGATTTCTTCTAACACGATAACTGCATCGAGGTGGGACATCCCTGCTCCACCGTATTGTTCATCCAGATTCACGCCCAGATAGCCCAATTCTGCAAAGCGCTTGCGCAGCTCGATACCAGGCGGTTCGTCGCGTTCTTCGATTTGCCGCGCTATTCCAGGCAATTCTTGTTGAGCGAAGCTGCGCACTGATTGCTGCAACGCCTGTTGCTCAGCCGAAAGGGTGAAATCCATGCCTTGTATTCCTTCTGTCGATAACTGTCTGAGTGGATTCTAGCCATTGTAGAGCAACTGACGGCTGACCCATAGATCAGATCATAGATTTGATCAGAGGATGCCCTGGGCATTCCGCACATTTCCGCAATCCGGCAGAGAGAAGAGCGACAAACTTCTCGACTAGTCTTAATACTGCACACCAGCATGAATACGGAATCACTAAACAACGAAACAGGGCACCGTGGCGTGCTGGCAGTTATGTCGTATTCTGGTCTAGCGGACTAAGCCAGGCTCGAATCCCTAAGAATATTCCTGTCAAGATGCAGGAATATCACATTGTAAATAAAGACGAAAAATGAATGCGTGAACCGCCTTGGTGCGGTTCACTTGGTTATCCAGCCACATTCTGCGGGCGCACCAAACGGTATCGCCGGGCTTATTGGCGTGGGTGGTTGGCGTAGCAGGTGTTCCGTATTCCTAAGTTATTGTTTTCCCCCAGACAATTCAATGAAGAAATCGGCTTGTAAAAGTTCTTTATCGTTGTCAATTCCTCAATATTCCCTTATTCTCCCAGATATCATTTGCATGGGTAAGGATTGAATGGGTAAAGCTATGACCGATGAAATATTGACCTTGAAGGAAGTCGCTGAGTATCTGAAGCTGGCAGAAAAGACCGCCTATCGACTGGCTGCCGAAGGCAAGTTGCCGGGCTTTAAGGTTGGTGGTAGCTGGCGTTTTAAGGCAGATGACATAGAGCGTTGGATTGAAGAAAAAAAGAAAAGAGACACGGAGTAAGCGCGAATGGCACAGCCGGTCAATATAGAAGCAATCGAAAAACGTCTGTGGGGCAGCGCTGACAACTTACGCGCAAACAGTAATTACGCCAGCAATGAATACTTCATGCCTGTTATGGGGCTTATCTTCCTGCGCCACGCCCATAGCCGCTATCTGGCGGTCAGGCCTGAAATCGAAGCGTCGCTTCCATCTCGTAGCGGAGTTAAACGACCATTAACAAAGGAAGACTTTTCCAGCAAGGGGGCAATTTTCCTCAAGCCTGAAGCCCAATTCGACCATCTGGTAAATCTGCCTGACAGTGACGACCGCGCCCAGGCCGTCATCACCGCTATGGATGCTATTGAGGATGACTACGAAACGCTAAAGGGTGTTCTGCCCAAAACGGAATACCAAGAGCTGGATAACGACGTTCTGGGTAATTTACTGCGCACTTTTAATGATCCAGCACTCAAAAAAGCCACCGGCGATATTTTCGGGCGTATTTACGAATACTTTCTTACCCAGTTTGCCAATCAAAGCGCCCATGACGGCGGCGAATTCTTCACGCCTGTCTCACTGGTGCAGATGATCGTGAATTTTATCGAGCCTGATCACGGTTCAGTGATCGACCCCGCCTGCGGTTCTGGCGGCATGTTTGTACAAAGCGCCCACTTTATCGAAAAAATGCACAAGAATCCGCAGGACGTGGCAACTTTCTACGGTGCGGAAAAAAACCCAACCACCATTCGCTTAGCCAAGATGAACCTGGCGGTACATGGCCTCGAAGGCAACATTCAAAAAGCCATTTCCTATTATGAAGACCCGCATGATTTTCTGGGTAAGGCCAACTTCGTCATGGCTAATCCACCGTTTAACGTCGATGATGTAGATGCGGAGAAAATCAAAAACGACCCGCGTTTGCCATTTGGCCTGCCTGGAGTGAACAAAAAAGGCGCTGTATCCAACGGCAATTACCTTTGGATTTCATACTTCTACAGTTACCTGAATGATGAAGGTCGCGCAGGTTTTGTGATGTCTTCCCAGGCATCCAGTGCTGGCGGGCAGGAGGCCGAAGTGCGCCGTAAGCTGGTGGAATCCGGCCATGTCGGGGCGATGGTCGCCATACGCTCCAACTTCTTTTACACCCGCTCCGTGCCCTGTGAACTCTGGTTTTTAAATAAACACAAACCAGTTCCGATGAAAAACAAGGTATTGATGCTGGATGCGCGCAGCGTCTATACCAAGGTCACGCGCAAGATTTACGACTTCTCGCCGGAACAGCTCGCCAATCTGACTGCCATCGTCTGGCTTTATCGTGGCGAGAATGAGCGTTTTTTAGCATTAGTCGCAAGTTATCTGCAACGGACCTTGGATGAGGCACTGGCGGCCACAGTGCCAATGGCTGCATGTATTGCGGGTGTTGATGGCTTACTGGCCAGGCTTGAACAGCTTGATGAAGACACTGCAAAAGCTCTTGCCTGGTTGGGAACTGGTAGCAGGAATTTTGCAAGCGCGATTGCCACTGCAAGCAAAGCCTGGAAAAGTGCTGCAAAAGATAACGCCGGGCTGATTGATGCCGCCAAAACGCTGGAACCCATCGCCGCAAGCAGCCGCGATTTAATCAAGCAGATTGACCAGCTTTATAAATTTGTTGAAACGCAGGCCAAAGACAGCCGTGAGCGGATAAAAAAAGACAGCCGTGAGCGGATAAAAAAAGACAGCCGCGAGCGCCTAAAAAAGGCCGCTGCAAAAGGCGTGCACAAATCTGTCAAAGAACTGGATGAGCAGCGCAAAGCCGCCGTCCAGCAATTAAAGCAGGTGCGCTATCTCTTCAAGCAGGCCCGCTGGCTGCAAGAGCGTTTCCCCAAAGCCGAACTGCGTGATGTGGAAGGCCTGGTCAAGCTGGTGGATATTGCAGAAATCAAAACCAATGACTGGAGCTTAACCCCGGGGCGCTATGTTGGCGTAGCGCCGGAGATCGAAGATGAGGATTTTGATTTTGAAGAAACCCTGCGGGATATTCATATTGAATTGAAAGGACTGAATGAAGAAGCTGGCGTTCTGGCGGCCCAAATCCAGAAGAATTTTGAGGAGTTGGGGGTATGAGTTGGGCATTAGAAAAATTTGCCAATTTAGGTGAATTTAAAAATGGTGTAAACTTCAAAGCTACAGCATCTGGTACTGGCTATCCACTAATAAATGTGAAAGACATTACTGACCATCATTGGTTGAATGAGAGCAAGCTTCAGTTAGTAGATATTAACGTTTCCGATGACTATTTTTCTAAAAAGGATGACATATTCTTTGTAAGATCATCTGTAAAACGAGATGGCATCGGCCTAGTTGGAAAGTTTAATTTAGAACCAAAGCATACTATTCATTGCGGATTTGTAATTCGATTTCGCCCAGACCCAGTAAAACTCGATTCAGAATTTTTACTTTATCTGCTTAAATCCTATACCTACCGAGAAAAGCTAAAAAATCTCTCTAGCGGTGCCGCACACATAAATTTGTCACAAAGTGCTCTTAAAACATTGGAAATTCCTATACCAAATCTCAAGGAACAAAGAGCTGTAGCACAAACTATAAAGACCTACGACAACCTTATCGAAAACAACAAACGCCGGATTGAGTTGCTGGAGGAATCTGCGCGACAGCTTTACAAAGAATGGTTTGTGCGTTTTCGCTTCCCCGGCCATGAGCATGTCAACATGATTGATGGGGTGCCCGAGGGGTGGGTAGTTAAACCTCTAAGTAAAATTGCAGGTCTTACTATGGGGCAAAGTCCCAAATCAGAGTTTTATAACATTGAGGGAAATGGAATTCCTTTTCATCAAGGTGTAACTAAGTTTGGATTCCGTTATATTGAGCATAAAACATTCTGCACAAAGCCTACACGACTATCACTGGCCGAAGATATACTCTTTAGCGTCAGAGCACCAGTTGGAAGGATAAATATCACTAACGATGTGATAGCGCTTGGCCGTGGCTTGGCCGCAATAAGATCTATTGAAGGTTTCCAGTCATTTTTATTTTACGCGCTGAAATCATATTTCTTTAAAGAAGATATGATTGGCGGCGGGGCAATATATGCTTCTGTGACAAAAAAGGACTTGGAAAACCAGGAGCTTCTTATACCTTTAAATTCATTGTTGGTTGAATTTGACGAATTTGCCTCTGATGTTGACCAGCAAATACTTAAGCTTCATAAAATGAATGTCAATTTGACTAAAGCCCGCGACCTTCTCCTCCCAAAACTGATGAGTGGCCAGATTGCTATATGATTGTTTCATATTCTATTAACAGGCCAGGTTAACCATGAATGATCAAATTGCCATCTATCAAACCAGCGATGGTCAAACCCATATTGATGTGCGGTTTCAGGATGAGACGGTTTGGCTCAGTCAGGCGCAGATGCTTGCTCTTTTTGAACGCGACCAGTCGGTGATTTCTCGTCATATCAACAATGTGTTTAAGGAGGGTGAGCTGGATAAAGCAAGCAATATGCAAAAAATGCATAGTGCTCATTCCGACAAACCGGTGGCCTTGTATGCCCTGGATGTAATTATTTCAGTCGGTTACCGCATTAAGTCTCAGCGTGGTGTGCAATTTCGTCAGTGGGCTACCCGCACACTCAAACAACATCTGCTTGAAGGCTACAGCGTCAATCAAAAGCGCTTGCAACAATGAAGGTTAACCATGAATGATCAAATTGCCATCTATCAAACCAGCGATGGTCAAACCCATATTGATGTGCGGTTTCAGGATGAGACGGTTTGGCTCAGTCAGGCGCAGATGGCGGTGTTGTTTCAGGTGAAGCCACAAAACATCACCATGCACTTAAAAAATATCTTTTCTGAACAAGAACTTAGCGAATCGGCAACTTGTAAGGATTTCTTACAAGTTCAACAGGAGGGTGGGCGAGACGTGAAACGCCAGCGCAAACACTATAGTCTGGACGCTGTGATCTCAGTGGGGTATCGGGTGAATTCCTCCCGCGCCACGCAGTTTCGTATTTGGGCCACGCAAACCTTAAAACAACATCTGCTTGAAGGCTACAGCGTCAATCAAAAGCGCTTGCAACAGCGCGGAGTGGAGTTTGAGCAGGTGCTGCAACTGCTTTCTGCCACCCTCAGCAATCAGGCAGCGCTGAACGAACAAGGCGCAGCGGTGCTGGCGGTCATTAACGACTACGCCCGCAGTTGGAGCCTGTTGCAGAGCTATGATGAGCAGTCTTTGGCGGACAACACCCACAGGCAAGCGGACATGCAGCCGTTGGTATTGGATGACGTGCTGCTGGCGATAGCTGCATTAAAAAAAGAGCTTGTCGCCAAAGGCGAGGCCTCTGCATTATTTGCTCAGTTACGCGGTGCGGGCCTGGCATCAAGTATTGCTACCATTGAGCAGGGTTTTGGCGATGAGCTGTTTTATCCAAATGTCGCCAGCCGGGCGGCGAATTTATTGTACCTGGTGATAAAAAACCACCCTTTGGCCGATGGCAATAAACGCACAGGTTCGTTCTTATTTTTATGGTATTTGCGCATACATCAACGGTTTCTAGCCAAACCTGTGGAACAGTTGATTAATGACAATACGCTAGTCGCCCTGGCTTTATTAGTCGCCGAAAGCCGACCCGCCCAGAAAGAACTGATGATTCGTTTAATTGAGCATTTTGTTTTGCTTAAAAGTGAGAATGTCGATGCCACCACTGAATGAAGACACCCTCGTCCAGGCTACAACTGCCGACTATTTGCACCATCAACTTGGCTGGGAGACTGTCTTTGCCTACAACGATGAAAGCTTCGGCAAAGAGGGCACCCTCGGCAGACTGAATGACAAAGAGGTTGTGCTCACTCGCTATCTTGGTGAAGCCCTGGTCAAGTTTAATCCCGGCTTACCCGAGGCGGCCTACCAAGACGCATTGCGGCAAATCACCGAAGCGCCTGTTACGGAAAATACCCTGCAAATCAATTGGGAGCAGTATGGGCGCGTTAAACATGGCGTACTGGTTCAGTTTCGTAATGCCAAGGGCGAGCTGGAGAGAAAGCGCCTGAAGGTCTTTGATTTCGACACCCCGGAAAACAACCACTTCCTCTGTGTTCGCGAGCTGTGGGTGCGCGGCGACATCTACCGCCGCCGCGCTGACATTGTCGGTTTTGTCAATGGCCTTCCTTTGATGTTTATCGAGTGCAAGACCATTCACAAAGACATCCGCCATGCTTACGAGCAAAACCTGTCTGACTACAAAGACACAATCTCGCATTTGTTTCACCACAACGCCTTTGTGATTTTGGGTAACGGGGTAGATGCCAAGATCGGTTCTATCTCCAGCAAGTTCGAACACTTCAATGACTGGAAGCGCCTGGCCGAAAATGATGTGGGTGTGGTGGATATGGAGACCTTGCTGAAAGGTATCTGTAACAAACGCGATTTTCTCGATCTGTTTGAAAACTATACGCTGTTTGATGAGAGCAAGGGTAAACGGATAAAAATCATCGCCCGTAACCACCAGTTTATTGGCGTAAACCGTGCTATTGAAGCGCTGAAGCATCGCGAACAGAACCAAGGTAAGCTGGGCGTATTCTGGCACACCCAGGGCTCGGGGAAATCTTATTCCATGGTTTTCTTTGCCCGCAAAATCCGTCGAAAATTGGGCGGCAATTTTACCTTCCTGATTTGTACCGACCGCGAAGATTTGGATAAACAAATCTACAACACATTCGCCGGCTGCGGGCTTGTCGATAATGATCAAGACCCATGCCGTGCCGGGTCGGGAGATCATTTACAGGAATTGCTCAATCAGCATAAAGCCTATGTATTCACGCTGGTGCAGAAATTCAATAAAGACGTTGATCCAGACGATCCATATTCTGACAGAAATGACATTATCGTCATCACCGATGAAGCGCACCGCACTCAATATGGCCGCTTATCTTTAAACCTGCGTAATGCGCTACCTTACGCCAGTTATATAGGTTTTACCGGAACGCCACTCTTCAACGATGATGAAATCACCCGCCGCGTATTCGGGGATTATATTTCCACCTATGACTTCCAAAGAGCGGTTGAAGATAATGCCACCGTTCCCCTTTATTACGATGCCCGCGGTGAAAAACTTGGCTTAGCTACTGATGACATCAACAAGAAAATTGCGGCAAAGTTGGAAGAGTTTGAAGCAGATGATCAGGACGTTACTGAGCGCTTAGAGCGAGAGTTGAAGCGCGAGTATCACATCATTACAGCCCAGCCGAGATTAGAGCAAATTGCTGAAGATTTTGTTGATCATTACAGCATCGGCGGTCAAAACGGTAAGGCCATGATGGTCTGCATCGACAAGCTAAGCTGCGTGAGGATGCAGGAGCTTATTCTCGACAGGTGGAAGGGTAAAATAACGGCGCTGGAAAACGAACTGACCAGGCCATCCGATGAGCAGGCGATCATGGATAGGGAGCGCAAACTCGAATGGATGCGCGAAACCATCATGGCTGTGGTCGTTAGTGAAGAACAAGGTGAGGTCGACAAATTCCGCAAATGGGGTTTGGACATTACGCCGCATCGCAAGCGCATTAAAGAAGGCTTCGAAACTGCTGATGGTAAGCGCCTTGATATGGAGAGCGCGTTTAAGAAAGAAGAGCACCCGTTTCGCGTCGCTATCATATGCGCCATGTGGCTGACAGGCTTTGACGTGCCTGCGATGTCTACTCTCTATCTTGATAAGCCCCTCAAAGCGCATGCGCTCATGCAGGCTATCGCTCGTGCTAACCGCGTATCTGAAGGCAAGAATAACGGTCTTATTGTTGATTACTGCGGCATTCTTAAAAACCTCCGCAAAGCGCTCGCTACATTTGCCGGGCATACAGGCGTTGGAGGTGGGGATGGCCAGCCACCGCCTGAACTTGACCCTGTTAAGCCCGAAGCAGAGCTTTTGGCTGATCTTGAGGAAACCATTGCATCCGTTCGCGCATTTCTGAGTGCCCAGAACTTCAGGCTGGAAGATGTGCTTGAGCGGACTGGATTTGAGCGAAACAAGGCGATAATCGACGCTAAGGAGGTGGTCAATCAGAACGACGAAACTCGCAAGCGCTTCGAGATAATCTGCCGCGAAGTGTTCAAGAAGTTCAAGGCTTGTTTGACCATAAAGGCGATTAATAATTATCGCGCCGCCTACGACGCCATCAATATCATCTATAAGAGCTTGAAGGAGGATGTGGAGCGGGCAGATATCTCAGACATTATGCGTGAACTTCATGCTGTTATTGAGGAAAGCATTGAGCCTGCAAGCAGGGTCAAAGAGCCAACCAGACTATACGACATAAGTAAGATAGATTTTGATCGACTGCGAAAAGAATTTGAACAATCACCAGCCAAGAACACCCATGTTCAATCATTAAAAGACATCATCGAGAAAAAGCTTCAGAGAATGCTTATTCAAAATCCGACACGAACCGATTTTCAAAAGCACTATGAAGAAATTGTTGGCGAATACAACAATGAGAAAGATCGCGTGACCATTGAAGCGACCTTCGAGGATTTGATTAAATTAGTGGATGAGCTGAGCGAAGAAGAGCAAAGAGCGGTTAAAGAAGGATTGTCTGAAGATTCCCTGGCGCTGTTTGATTTGCTATTAAAGCCAGATTTAACGAAGAAGGAAATTGACCGTATAAAGAAAGTGGCAGAGGGGCTGTATACGACAGTGAGTGGAGAATTGGCGCGAATACAAAATTTTCCAGCCAAGCAAGGCACTCGTGATGAAATTAAGATAAAGATCAAAAACTACCTGTGGGATGACAATACTGGTTTGCCGGAGAGTTTTGCTCCAGCAGAGATTGAGGAAAAAACGGAAGTAATATTTTCTCACCTGATTATTCGTGAAAACCACAAAAAGGGCGAGGCTGGCTATTACAGGCAGGCAGATTATGGAAGATAATGCTTTTAGCATTTCCTATCAATGTCAGAGCCACCTTAAAAGCACTTTCGTCAGGTTTAAACATCGTATTGAACTGTGGAACACGTTCGAGAGTATTGACCATCTTACCCTGGTTGACGATAAAACCGTTCTTGTAGCAGATCTCCTTAACTATTTCGAACAAATTTCAATTGATGGAATAAAAAACGCATTTGTTGCTATGATTCGCAATATTCGAGCTTCTGGGGCAGAGGAAAACAAAATTCGACATGCTGTTAGTACGCTTGGCGAGTTGCTTGAAAAATGGTGTTACAGCGAGAGGCATGGCCTGCCTCAAAACCGTGATGCATCTTCTTTTATATCGTAAACGGAGTGCTTGATGCTGTTGGCAAAAGCAATGATGTCGTACTGCTGCTCTTTTTCAGCTAGTAGTTTAAAAAGGAAAATCCAGACAGTAATCATAAGCAGTTCCTTGAACTTGACACTATTTTGGCGCAGTAATGTATAGGGCAGTGGTTATTCGTTAGAATGCTGTGCTTTTTGGTCCCGAAGGGGTAATTTAACAAACAAGTACAAATCAGGATTTTGAAGGGATGAGTGATGGCAGTTTTGTCGATGAAATCAATAAGCGAAGGACTTTTGCTATCATCTCTCACCCAGATGCTGGCAAAACCACCATTACTGAGAAGTTGTTGTTGTTCGGCAACCTGATTCAGGTCGCAGGGTCGGTAAAAGGCAAGAAGTCAGACCGCCAGGCTACATCAGACTGGATGGCTATGGAGCAGCAACGAGGCATTTCAGTGACTTCCTCGGTTATGCAGTTTCCTTATAAAGAGCGCATGGTGAATCTTCTGGACACACCCGGCCACGAAGATTTTTCTGAGGATACCTATCGCGTACTAACGGCTGTAGATTCCGCTTTAATGGTAGTTGATGGGGCGAAGGGGGTAGAAGAACGAACCATCAAGCTAATGGATGTGTGCCGCCTTCGTGACACACCCATTTTTACCTTTGTAAACAAGCTGGACCGTGACACGCGTGATCCTATCGATATTCTGGATGAAATAGAAACAGTCCTGAACATTAAGTGTGCGCCTGTCAACTGGCCTCTGGGGATGGGTAAAGAGTTCAAAGGGATTTACAATCTTTATGAAGATCAGATTCATGTATACCAACAGGGTCAGGGAAATCGAATCCCTGATGAGGTGGCTATTAACGGTTTGAATAGCTCGGAGACTGCGGAACTGCTTGGTAGTTATGCTCAGGACTTTAAGGATGAGATTGATTTGGTTCGCGGTGCCAGCAATGAGTTTGACAGAGAAGCCTATTTAAAGGGTGAGTTGACTCCGGTTTACTTTGGCACGGCCTTGGGTAATTTTGGAGTTAAGGAAATGTTGGAAGATTTTGTTCAGTGGTCGCCGGCACCGCAAGACAGAGAAACCGAGAGCAGAACCGTTAACGCGAGTGAGCAAGAATTCAGTGGCTTTGTTTTTAAGATTCAGGCCAATATGGACCCTAAACATCGAGACCGTGTCGCTTTCATGAGAATTTGTTCAGGGGAGTACAGCAGAGGCATGAAGATGCGCCATACCCGACTAGGTAAAGAGGTGAAAGTTGTTGATGCGGTTACCTTTCTTGCCGGAGGCAGGGAGCAGGCTGAATCTGCGGTATCCGGGGATATTATAGGTTTGCACAATCATGGCACGATTCAGATTGGCGATACTTTTAGCACCGGTGAGGAATTGAAATTTCGTGGTATTCCCCATTTCGCTCCAGAGCTTTTCAAACGCATTCATTTGCAAGATCCATTGAAGCTAAAGCAGCTACGAAAAGGACTGACTCAGTTGTCCGAAGAAGGTTCGACACAGGTTTTTATGCCGCTTGGAAATAACGATCTCATCGTTGGGGCAGTGGGTGTGCTGCAATTTGAAGTTGTGGCATTTCGATTGAAAGACGAATACAAGGTTGATTGCAAATACGAACCGATTACTGTTCATTTCGCCAGATGGGTGGATTCAGAAAACAAAAGCAAACTTGAGGAATTCCGCAAGAAAGCCCATGACAACCTGGCGATAGATGGCGGTGGCTATCTTACCTATCTTGCGCCAACCCGTGTGAATCTCCACTTGATGGAGGAGCGCTGGCCGGAAATTGAATTTAGATCTACCAGAGAACACTAATTAGGCTAACAACACAAAAACCGACAGTAATTATGTAGAGTGATAATACGAATCTCGTTTCATGTCTAATTGCCATATGCAATTCAAAATAACCGCTCACGAGGGCAAAGCGCGAACAGGCACTATGCAATTTCCTCGCGGCGACGTAGCAACACCTGCATTTATGCCGGTGGGAACCTATGGCAGCGTGAGAGGTTTGAACCCGCAACAAATTAAAGATACCGGTGCGGACATAATACTGGGCAATACCTTTCATCTGATGTTGCGTCCAGGCACCGAAGTGATTGTGAACCACGGCGATCTTCATGACTTTACCGCCTGGCAGAAACCTATCTTAACTGACTCAGGCGGCTTTCAGGTGTTCAGCCTTGGTGAGATGCGCAAAATTTCGGAGCAGGGCGTCAAGTTTAGATCTCCAGTAGACGGTGCCGGAATCTTTCTCGGCCCGGAAAACGCCATAGAAATTCAGCATCAACTGGGCTCTGACATCATCATGGTGTTTGACGAATGTACACCCTATCCCGCCACAGAAACTGAGGCCGAAGACTCCATGAAGTTGTCTATGCGTTGGGCCAGCCGCTGCAAACAGGCACACGGAGATAATCAGGTGGCCCTGTTTGGCATTGTGCAAGGGGGCATGTTCAATCATTTAAGAGAACAGTCTCTATCGGCTCTGCTGGATTTGGACTTTGATGGCTACGCGCTTGGGGGATTATCCGTAGGAGAACCCAAAGATGAAATGAAAGCGATCATTGAATACTGCGCAGCATCAATGCCGACTGATAAGCCACGCTACCTGATGGGCGTTGGTAGCCCACAAGATATAGTCCATGCTGTCGTTCAAGGCATAGATATGTTTGATTGTGTCATGCCAACCCGTAACGCTCGTAACGCGCATCTATTTACCTCACGGGGCTTATTACGTTTACGCAATAGTCGTTACCAGAGCGATACCGGGCCCTTGGATGGAAATTGCCGTTGTTATACCTGCCAGAACTTTAGCCGTGGCTATTTGCATCATTTGGATAAGTGTCGCGAAATGCTGGGTGCCCAACTTAACACAATTCACAATTTGCACTACTACCAGGAGCTGATGGCAGGTTTGCGCGGGGCAATAGAACAGGATAGATTGGGTGCCTTTGTCAGGCAATTTAAGGCCGATCAGCAATGTCTGTCCTAAAAACTGACAGCAGGCACTTGAAACTACGGCAATAATCCCAACTATCATTGGAATCAGGCTATTGGCCTGAAGTTGCTGTTGTGCAGGTGTTTATCCGGCTGTCAGCTCCAGGTTAAGGGTAAATTTACTAAGCAATATGGATAGCAGCGCGTCGAGGCAGGGTACAATTCGGGATTTTCTGCCGTAGAATGCGGGGGCTTCAGTTTCCCTGAGAGAATTTTTCATGAACTTATTATTTCCAACAGCCTACGCCCAAGAAGCCGTACAACCGTCGATGACCAACAACCTTATTCTGTTTGGCGGAATGTTCGTCTTGTTCTATTTTATACTTTGGCGGCCACAATCAAAGCGTGCAAAAGAGCATAAAAATTTGATTACCAGCATCTCCAAGGGAGACGAAATAATGACCTCTGGAGGTCTGATGGGCAAAGTCACTAAGGTTAATGACGACTACATTGCCGTGGAAGTCGCCGAGAAAGTTGAGTTGAAATTGCAAAAATCCTCTGTTGCCGCAATCTTACCTAAAGGAACTATCAATCAGATCTAACATTTTTTGTCGCCTATTTTTGTCGCGTGCCCAGAGGCGGCAGAAAAATGCTAAATAGTTGGTAAGTAATATTATGTTGAATAGATACCCGGCCTGGAAAAATATTCTAATTCTAGTAGTAGTTGCTTTAGGGCTGCTGTACTCCTTGCCAAATCTTTATCCTGATGATCCTGCCTTACAGATTTCACATGAGCTCAATGAACTGACTGAAGGCGAACTACCTGTCATTACCACGGCTCTGGAAGCAGCAGAGGTTGATTTCTTCGGTGAAGAAATTGACACGGAGAGTATGCGCATTCGCTTTAATAGTCTGGATGATCAACTACGCGCCAAGACAGCAATTGAAGACGCGCTGGGAGACGACTACGTGGTTGCTCTTAATTTGGCTCCTACCACGCCGGCCTGGATGCAAGCTATAGGTGCCGGTAAGATGAACCTGGGTCTTGATCTTCAGGGCGGCGTTCACTTTCTGATGGAAGTCGATATGGACGCTGCGCTTTCGCGTCGCATGGAAGACAACCTGAGCAATGTCAGGACAATACTTAGAGAACAAAGAATTCGAAGCCGTGGCCTGAATTTGATTTCTAATTCCCATCTTGAAGTGCGATTTGCAAACACCGATGACCGCAGCCAGGCTAGATCAGAATTGAATAATATTTTTCCTGAGCTACAGTTCCAGAATCGGGAAGCAGATGGTATTTACATTCTCGATATGCGCATGACCCCATCCACCGCGTTGCAGATACAAACCGATACTCTGCAAGCAAACCGTACAACTTTATTAAATCGGGTCGATAGCCTCGGTGTATCGGAGCCGACGGTTCAGCAGCAGGGTTCAGACAGAATTGTGGTTGAATTGCCAGGCATGCAGGATCCTGCGCAGGCAATTCGAATACTTCAGCGCATTGCCACCCTCGAATTTCATCTCGAAGCGGAAGTAGGTGCTCCCAGTCTTTCCTATGAGACCTATGAATACGACAACAGGCTCATCAACGTAGATAATGACGTGATTCTGCAAGGTGACCGAGTTAGCAACGCGGTTTACTCACTCGATCAAAATAGCCAGCCCCAGGTATTGCTTAGTCTTGATGCCCAAGGTGGCAATCAAATGAACCGGGCGACTCGGGACAGTGTGAACAGATTCATGTCTGTCCTTTTGATAGAAACCAAATCTCGCACTATCACTAGTGTGGATGAAAATGGCGAAGAAGTGGAGGAGGTTGAATTTTACGAAGATCCAGAGTTGATAATGAATGCCAGAATTTTGCAGCCCCTAGGCCGGCAATTCAGTATTACCGGTTTAACTCCTCGAGAGGCTAGTGATCTTGCACCACTAATTCGCTCCGGCTCACTTGCTGCCCCTATGACGATTGTTGAGCAATCAGTTATCGGTCCATCAATGGGACAAGAGAATCTAGACCAAGGCTTGTTAGGCGTTCAGATAGCAGCCGGACTGGTGGTGATTTTTATGCTGATGTACTACCGGGTGTTCGGCTTGGCTGCTAACGCGGCGCTGATTATGAATATATTGATGATCGTGGCGGTAATGTCGTCAATTATTCCGGCGACACTAACCTTGCCCGGCATTGTAGGCATTGTATTAACCGTGGGTATGGCGGTGGATGCAAATGTTCTGATCTTTACTCGTATTCGCGAGGAGTTAGCTAACGGAGCGCCTCCACAGCAAGCCATTGACGCAGGATACAATCGAGCTTTCACCACAATTCTTGATGCCAACCTCACCACTTTTTTAGTGGCAGCCGTACTCTATACGATTGGCACTGGGCCTGTGCGGGGCTTCGCGATTACTTTAATGATTGGAATTATTACATCAATGTTCACGGCTATTATCGGCACCAGGGCAATCGTAAATTTCATTTACGGTAGAAAGTCAGTAACAACTCTCTCCATAGGCAAATACAAGAAAACAGCTAAGGCAGATGTCTGATGCGGCTAGCAGAAAAATAGAACAACATGTTGAATAACAATGAAATCGATTTTATGGGCGTGCGCAGATTTGCAGCTATCGTGTCTGCTTGCCTGGCAGTTATTTCTATTATCTCTTTGGCTGCCAACTCGCTTGAGTTTGGATTGGATTTCACTTCGGGTACGTCAGTTCGTTTGAATTATGCAGAATCGGTCATTGTTGAAGAGGTAAACCAAACACTTCGAGATAATGGCTATGAAGATGCCGTAGTGGTTACCTTCGGTTCTGACCGTGAAATTAGAATCCTGCTGCCGGTAGATGAAAATATCGCAGTGGGAGATCAGGCAGCACAAGCGGTAGTAGTCGGAGAAACTATTACAGAACTATTGAGTACCAGCAGCGGCAGTGAGATTAGCTTGTTGGGTTCGGATTATGTGAGCGCTAAAGTTGGTGCCGAGCTTGCTGAGACTGGAGGCTTGGGAATGCTGGTGGCTTTGGGTATTATCATGGTCTACATTGCCGTGAGATTTCAGTTCAAGTTTTCTGTTGGGGCCGTCGTGGCCTTAGCCCACGATCTAATCATTACCCTGGGCATATTTTCATTGTTCAGAATTGAATTTAACTTGAACACCCTCGCTGCTCTGTTGGCTATCATTGGTTACTCTCTTAACGACACAATCGTTGTTTCTGACCGTATTCGAGAAAATTTCAGGCGCATGCGTAAAGGATCGCCAACCGAGATGGTTAACAGCTCTCTAAATCAGACTCTTTCTCGAACTGTAATTACATCATTAACGACTTTGCTGGTGCTGTTTTCGATATTGCTCATTGGCGGCGAGTCGACGCAAGGCTTCGCTGTGGCGCTGATTATCGGTGTGGTGATTGGTACCTATTCATCGGTATACATAGCCTCAAACGTGATCTTGTTCATGAATGTCACCCGTGAAGATTTGATGCTTCCTGTTAAGGAAGGTTCTGAACTTGACAACATCCCCTAACAACACGACTCAAGGTAGCGACCTGTCTTCACCAATATCTTCTACTTCGACCTCAATTAGTACTTGGCGATGCACCCCATTATTGCTATGTTCTGGCCGGTTAAGATTTATTGTTTGGATTGTTTGGAGAGGCTGGTTCACTTTGATTTTTTTGCGGAAGAAAAACGAGAGACAAAAAAGCAGGCGACGAAAACAGGCAAGTTCAGCGCCGCTCAGTTGCAGTGCTCTGTCGAGTCTGTTATTTGTGCTACTGCTAATACCCGTTCAATCTTGTGCACAAGACCTTGAATTATTTCCGCGACCCCCTGAATTGGAACCGGCGATAAATTTTTGGATTAGAGTTTACACTGAAGTGGATACCCAGAGCGGTTTCCTCCATGACTCTCAGCATCTTGGTGTTGTTTACACCAGTCTACGTCTTAACCGCCGCGAAATTGACGCTCGTCGAACCCGAATTCAAAAAGATCTTCGAGTATTAGCCAGTGGCGAGCGAGACTCGTTAACACGCTCGCAGCGGGAAATCCTGGCATTATGGCCCAGCGAGGTGACTAATCAAACACTGCGCACTGCTGCGTCGAATGTGCGCTGGCAACTGGGCCAGTCGGACCGGTTCCTTGGCGGGTTGCAGCGTTCCGGAGCCTATAGGCAACACATCAATAGTGTTATCCGTACTAAAGAACTGCCTATGGAACTGGGGGTGCTCCCTCATGTCGAATCGTCGTTTAATCCGGGTGCTTTTTCCAGCGCTTCGGCGGCGGGCATGTGGCAGTTTGGCCGAGCCACAGGGCAGCGCTTTATGCGCATAGATCATATTGTCGATGAACGAATGGACCCCTATACTGCAACCACAGCAGCGATGAGCCTGCTCGAATATAACTACAGTGTTCTCGGTACCTGGCCTTTGGCATTGACCGCTTATAATCACGGTGCTGGGGGCATCGCTAGAGCAGTTAGGGAAACTGGAACTACAGATATCGAAAAAATTGTTGCAAACTATAGAGGACGATCATTCGGTTTCGCATCACGTAACTTTTATGCTCAGTTTTTGGCGGTGTTGGAAATTGAGAACAATGCTCGCCAATATTTTGGTGAGGTGAGATATAATTCCACGCCCGAGTTTAGAGAAGTTGAAACAGATGCTTTTATAGACACAGAGGTGTTCGCGAGTTCGATAGGTATTAGTCTGGAACAATTACGCGCAGACAACCCTGCGCTACGATCGGTGGTTTGGGAGGGAAACAAGCGAATCCCGGCGGGTTTTGTTGTAAAAGTGCGGGAAGAGGTGGCCCCTCCCGGTGATTTATTAGCCTTGGTGCCTGATGACTTTAAATTCCCTGTGCAGACTCCCGACATTGCCTATGTGGTCGAGCGGGGTGATAGCCTGTCGGTAATTGCCAGACGTTTTAGTACAACTGTGACCAGGCTTGCATCGCTTAATCAACTCGTCAGTCGTAATAGAATACAAATTGGCCAGCGCCTGCTACTCCCCCAAAACAATACTGATACATCCCAGACAGCCACCGCCGTGACCGGCGATGGTGCTTACACCGTACGCAGAGGGGATACCGTTTCACTAATAGCCGCTCGCTATGGAGTGACAGAACAGGCTCTCTTGGGGGTAAATGGAATTCAAGACCCACATCGAATCTATCCTGGTCAGCAACTAAGAATGCCTGGATTTGACGAAGGCAATGCTCAAATCGCCTCCATTGAGGCGAATGCGGTGCCTGGCCCACGCCCACCAGTACTTGTGCAGTTCACGGATGAAACGGAAGAATCCAGTCAGCAAGTGACTAAGCAGCTTATAGCGCCTCAAGCTGCCGATGAAGTGCTACAGGTGGCTGCACAATTGCCGCCTGCCGCAGTGCTTCCCGATAATCAGCAACTGGGTGCTCCTGTTACGGATGAGGAAAGTGCCGCTGTGGCCCTTGATCCGGTGCTGGACCTTAGCGAGAGTAATGAGCAGCTTGTAGAAGATTTGTCGGCTGACCCGTCAGACTATTCTGTAGCGAGTAACAACACAGTAGAAGTGCAGGCTTCAGAAACCCTTGGTCATTTTGCTGATTGGTTAGCTATTCGTGCATGGGACGTTCGCAGGCTGAACAACATGGCCTATCGTGATCCGGTGATAGTAGGCAAACGGCTGATTCTGGATTTTTCCAAAGTCAATATCGTGGAGTTCGAACGAAAGCGCCGTGAGTTTCATCTAAATTTACAACAAGAATTCTTTAGTAATTACAGGATTCAAGATGTTGAACAGTATCAAGTAAAGCGTAATGATAATATCGGTTCTATAGCTAGAAATCGCTACTTCACACCGGTCTGGCTGCTACGGCAGTACAACCCGAAAGTGGATTTTAGTCGAATTCAAATCGGTCAACAAATAGTCTTTCCACTGCTGGAGCGGGTAGAATAATTTCCAGAAGTCCCGTCTGTTTCTTACCAGTCGCTTAAAGCCGGGGGCTTCAGTGCGTGCGGGCTTTGCAGACTTCCAAGCAACAGCTTAGCTTGAGCATCCGACTATGTCAGCAGCTTGTCTGTACAACAGCATAACAAACTGCCACAAGACGTGGCCACCGGGGAGTAAGGCAATGACAATAAAGCTGTATGGTATGACTTATAGCAATTACTACAACATGGTAAAGGCTGTAATGAGAGAGAAGGGCATGGCGTTTGAAGAAGTTCACGTACTCCCGAATCAGGAATCAGAGTTCTTAGCCAAGAGCCCTATGGGTAAGGTGCCTTATCTGGAAACCGAACAAGGGTTTCTTACTGAAACCGGCGTAATGATCGACTATATCGATAGCCTGGGGCAGGGCCCGTCTCTCTATCCAAAAGATCTATTTCGTCGGGCGAAGGTGCAGGAATTGATACGGCATTTGGAACTGTATATTGAGTTGCCAGCGCGCAAGCTGTATGGCGATGTATTCTTCGGCAAGCCTGCGACCGACGAGGAAAAAACGGCAGTGAAGGCACAGCTTGAAAAAGGCTTTGCATCGCTTACTTGTTTAGCGAAGTTCCAGCCGTACCTGGCTGGAGAGGAACTAAGTTATGCCGACTTCTATTACCGTTTCAGCGTGGGTGTCGCCACCATAGTTTGTAAGAAAGCCTTACATTGGGATGCGTTAAACGAAGTGCCGAACGTGAGAGCTTTGTTGAACTTGATGGGAGAGCGTGCGTCGATTCAGCAGGTGTTGGCAGACCAAGCTAAAGACGCCTGATCTGCCGATTTTCTTGTGGTCATCTGAGAATTAGCGATGTGGGGTTCTTTCCAGAATCCCTGCATTGCTGCTCATGTCTAAAATGGAATCGATATGTTCTTCGATATCTTCAACGCTGGCCTCTAAACCCAGATCGACTCCGATATTTTCTCTCACGTCGGCCGAGTAGTATCGGCCACCTGCTGCCTGAATGACGCGACCATTGGGCGCCTTGTTCGAGCAGAGAAAAACAACGGCTGGCGCGACCAGTTCCGGGGCCAGGCGTTCTGCACTGTCTTCGAAACCAGGTAGTTCCACGGTCATTCGAGTTGCAGCTACTGGTGCGATGGAGTTTGTAAATACATTATATTTGGCACCTTCAAAACGCAGTGTATTCATAAACCCAACTAAACCAAGCTTGGCAGCGCCGTAGTTACTCTGACCGAAATTGCCGAATAGGCCCGAAGTTGAGGTGGTCATTACGATACGGCCGTATTTTTGTTCCACCATAATGGGCCAAACGCATTTAGTGGCGTTTAGACTGCCAGTAAGGTGTACATCCAATACCGCGTGCCAGTTTTCCAGCTCCAGATTGGAAAAAGTTTTGTCTCTCAAAATGCCCGCGTTGTTTACTAAAATATCGATACGGCCCCATTTGGCCACCGTCTCATCAACCATCTCCTGAACCGCTTCGAAATCACTAACAGAGGCATCATTGGCAATAGCGGTGCCGCCGTTTTGACAGATTTCCTCCGCTACCAGTTTAGCAGCCGACGCAGAGGCACCCCTGCCGTCGACGGAGCCACCTGAATCATTAACTACAACTTTGGCACCGCGTCGGCTCAACTCGAGTGCGTGTTGTTTGCCTAAGCCTCCACCAGCTCCGGTAACGATAGCGACTTGACCCTCAAAACTGATTTTCATGCTGATTCTCCTGATAAAACTAAGACGGCCTGTCTTTTACTCACATTTTATTATTGGATGGACAGGCATTACAAAACTGGCAGGATTCTATGCCGATGGAGGCCTGGCTGCAACGGAAGCTAGCTGCTAACGCCAAAAAAGCGGCTTGGTTTCATCGAAATGCTGGGCTGACCCACAATATTCGGTACTATCAGCCGCTAACACAGAGTGAATGTGTAATTGGAAAGAATTATGACAGAGATTAAACCAGTGCCCGCTGCAACAGTGGCGATAGTGCGCGAAGCGGAGGAGCAAACGGAGCTTGAAGTGCTATTGCTGCGACGCAATGCCAAACTAGTTTTTCATGGAGGCCACTGGGTATTTCCAGGAGGGCGGATAGATGACACTGATTTCGAAGCTGAGGGCAGGACTTTGGAGTATCGAGCGGCACTGAGAGCAGCAGTTAGAGAAACTAAAGAGGAGGCGGGTATTGACATCGAGATTGATCAATTAGTACACACGGCTCATTGGACGACGCCATCTCAGCTACCCAGAAGGTTTTGCACCTGGTTTTTTCTTTGCCCTCTACTGGAGCCAGTCTCTGTTGTGGTGGATAACATTGAGATCCTCGAACATCGCTGGATTAGTCCACGGCAGGCACTTGCCGATGCCGAAGCGGAGAAATGGGTGTTACCTGGGCCGACGAAGGTGACGCTGCGAGATATTGAGAACCATCGAAACCTGAATGATTTGCTGAAAGAGGCGGCAGAGCGGGATATTCGGGTATTCCCCAAGGATTCTGCCTATTATCGACCCGAAGAAATGGGCTGTTAAGAGCCTTTCGGACTTAATACTGTGCTGTTGCGGAAAAGCATTAATCAGCCATTTTTCACGGTCAATCTCATTAGAGAACGGCTATTCGCCTCACCACTACGAAAACTGGCTAGTTGCTGCCTCCCCTCGCTATCAACGATCAAGTCCGACAGGCTCTGGGTGCGATTCTACCTGATATTCTCATTTCATCTTTTATACCTCTAAAGTGTCCGAAATCTGCCTTTTTACGGCTGGATTTGCTCATTCCGCAGACTAGCTGATTTTGCTGGGTTTTTGTCTGGTTTCCGAGCTATAAGCCCTTGCAATTCTTGACCGGTTAATGGGATAGTTAAGCCGTACGGCTGGAACATTCTGTCAGTGCTTACGGCCAACAAAGGCGGTGCTTTTGCCACTATGCCGCTCTTGATGCCGCTCTAACAATTACCGCTTTGGCAATTGGTAGTTGGGTCGCTTTAGTACGTCGCAAAGCGAGGGGCGACAGGCACTAGCAAGCTTTTATTCACCTTAGCCAAGAAGGGCCTCTATGTCGTCTCCTACATTCGATAGTCTTCGTGAAACCCTGAAGAATCTTCGTCGTCGTCGCAGCAAGCTGTTCATTCTGAAGCAGCTAAGCTTTTTTGTAATCGTCTTTTCTGTTTTGATTCTATCGCTTAGCACGATCTCACTTTGGTTGGAGCCGGCTGAAGCCGGAGCTATTGCCCTATTTGGTTTTTCTGTAGCCTGTATAGCATTGCTGCTTTGGCGTCTAATTCGAGTGCTGGCAAGGCAGACCACCGATGATCGCAGGCTGGCGCATTATGTTGAAGACCATATTCCCGATTTGGAACAGAGGCTATTAACCTCTTTGGAATTTACTGAAGAAGATTTAAGTAATGGTAGGCGCGGAGTGTCACAACAGTTCATTCAGCAACTGTGGCAGGACGCGCAAACCCATGTACAGATCCAGCAACAGCGAGTAGCAACCATTGCCCCGGCAAAAAACTCTTTCATCTCTCTAGCTTCTGCGGTGGTGGTAGTATCGATTATGTTGGTGCTGTTCCTCAGCTCCGATGTCTTGTATCAGGCTGGAAGTCGTCTGGCATGGCCTTTTTCTATCAGTGAGCCGCTTACAGTTGTCGAAGTCTTGCCCGATATTGAGATCAGTGTAGAGCCAGGAGACCTGGAAATGCAGCGTGGTGATGGCGTGACCATCGTGGCCAGAGTTAGAAATGCCATTCCAGATTCTATGAAGTTGCGCATGCAAGATGACAATGTTAATTGGCGCAACGCATCAATGAGTCGTGATGGCAGTGGAAGTGATGGTGCTACCTATAGTTACTTTATTCCGTCATTGCAGGAAGACACTACTTACTACATAAGCTTCGATGAGCGCGGCGAACAAAGTTCTCCGCAATATCGCATTAGCTTGTTTGACCTTCCGCAGGTTGAGCAGATTGATCTGGCACTGGATTATCCCGACTATACGGAGATTGAAGATACCACCGAAGTAGATAGCGGAGATATGGTGGTGGCCGAAGGGACCGAAGTGGAGCTCACGGTTACCTTCAATAAGAACATAGCGTCCGCTTTAGTAGAATTCAACGAAAGTTACAGTGCAGCAGACGGTGAAGAAAATCCTAACCTGGCTTATCCTGATTTAAGCCTGGTGATGGACGGCAATATTGGGCGTGCCAACTTTACAGTAAGTCAGGACGCTGTCTATCGAATTTCTGCTACAGATTTTTCGAATCTTGAGAGCAGAAACCCACTTGATTATTTTATTCGCGCTATCGAAGACATGCCGCCAGAATTGGTATTAAAAAGACCGGGTCGCGATCAAGAGGTTATGCCCCTGGAAGAAGTAGTATTGGAAATCGATGCAAACGATGACTATGGCCTGAGTCAATTCACCCTTAATTACAGCGTAGTGGGTGCGGATGAAGTGAAAGTAGATTTTCTTCCGAAGCAAAATTTGCGCGAAGTGTCTGGCGACGAGCTCATTTACCTTGAGGATCTAAACGTGGAGCCAGGTGATTTTGTGAGCTATTTCCTCACGCTGGCTGACAATAACGGTCTCGAAGGTCCCGCTGAGCTTATATCCGATATTTATTTTCTTCAAGTCATAGCCACTGATCAAGAATTTCGCAGGTCGGGCGGTGGTGCTGGTCAGGGAGCTGGTGGTGGTCAAACCGATGGCGCCGATAGCAGCGCACTAGTGCAAATTCAGAAAGATATCATCGCAGCTACCTGGAAGCTAAAAAACCGGCAGAGTAAGGTATCAGCAGAAGAGTTTGCAAGCGACGCAGAAATAATATCTGAGTCACAGCGCGAAGCGACAGAGCGGACACGAAGATCTATTGATCGTTTGGCAGAGAGATTGAATTTTTCTGATGCAACATACGACGCGGCAGTAGAAAACTTATCTCTAGCTATTGAGCAGATGAACATAGCCACAGATGAGTTGGATAAGGAACAAATAACCAGTGCCTTGCAACCGGAGCAATTGGCGCTGCAATTTGTGCTAAAAGCTGAAGCCAGTATAAACCGAACTAACATCAGCATGCAGCGAGGTGGTGGTAGTGGAGGCGGTGGTTCCGCTCAACGAGAACGAGAAGATTTACGCGAACTGTTTGAAATGGAAATGGGGCAGTTGGAAAACCGCTATGAAACACCGAACAGTGCTGGTGGCGGTGCATCTCAGCAGCAACAGGAAGCAGCTAACAAGCTGGAAGAATTAGCGCGACGTCAGGAAGGTCTCACTAGAGCGCAGCGCAATTTGGCGAGACGTGAAGATCAGATGATAGAGGAGCAAAAGCGCCGGGAGCTGGAGCGACTGAGGCGCCAGCAAGAACAGCTTAGCCGCGAAGTTGAACAATTAGCGCAACAGCTTTCTCGCGGGCAGCAAAACTCGCAATCACAGTCACAGAACCAACAGACTTCTCAGCCTCGCTCGCAATCGCAGGCTGGTAGTAGTTCTTCCTCTACTGGGAGTTCCAGCAATGGGCAGCAACAGCAAGCAGAAACAGCCTTAGAAAGGGCGGCGCAACAAATGCAGGAAGCCTCGCAGAGTGAAACAGCGGCAATTGCTGCGGCAAGATCGCAGAAGGCGCTGGAGAATTTACGTGAACAACAGCGAGAACTTAGCCAGCAATCGGAGCGCTCGGTAAATCAATTGGCACGCAACCTTGGTCAACGTGGCCAGCAGTTATTGCAGCAGCAGAGAGAATTGCAAGAGAGTTTGCAGGAAACCACCCGACAGCAAGGCCTGGGTCAAACACGGCAATCGATTCGCGATGGCGCTGATATGCGGGAGTTAATCCAGGCACAGCAACAACAACAACGTGATTTAAAAGAAATCGAGGACATGTTGAGAGCGATCATTGCCCGTGGAGATAATGAGGATCAGCGTTTGATGTCACAGGCGCAGGCGGCTAGCAGGGAATTGCGACCTATACGTGAAGAAATGCAAACCAGTAATCGTGTACTACGTAATGGCATGGTTAACCTCTCGGTAGATATTGAGCAAGAGCTGGAAAGCCAGATTGGAGATTTTGCACAGAGTTTGGCAGCATTGAATCCGTCCAGTGCGGACTCGGCTTCTGATCAAGTGCAGCAAGCCGCCAGCGATGCGGCCCGGCTTAGACAGCAAGTCGAGGATTTAGAAGCGCAGGCTTTGATCTTCAATGAGGCTGGACAAGAATCAGTTGGTGGTGCATCGTCTTTACGAGAGATGCGTGATCAACTACAGCAAACACAGCAATTAGCTCAACAGCTTACCCGGCAATTACAACAGCAGGCCCGGGCTGGTGGTAGTCAGCCTTCGGGTCAGGTCGATCAGCGCGGCCAGCAGGAACAACAAGGACAGGGGGGAGGCCGTCAGCAAATCGGTGGCGCTGGTAGCAGTAATGATCGACGTTCTGGAACTGGTGGTCGTGTGGGGGCACAGGGCAACATGTCCAATATTGGTAATGCCAGATCTATTCGCCAGCAATTAACGCAGCAAGATATTGAAGATTTTCTTAATCAACCTGAACTATTTAGACAACTACTTCAACCGATTACGGCACTCGAAGGCGCCCTTCGGGCACAGGCAGAGCTGGATAAGATTAACAACAAACTTTATGCCACTATTGATGAAGATATCCCCGATGAGTATCGAGACCTGGTGCAGGAATACTATCGTGTATTGTCTGAGAACCAGGGATCAGCTAATACAGATCAGTAGCAATGCAATACTCACAACCTGACTTCTTAATGGCACTTGAGGACGGCACATTTACTTTTGCCTACGGCATCAGCCCATGGTTGTTTGCTTTGTCGGTGCTGCTTGTTGTAGGTGGGGCTTGGTTTACCTATCGTTCTACCACCAGACAACTCAGTACCCTCTGGAAAACATTTTTTATTGGTATCCGCTCCAGCGTTTTGGTCTTGCTACTGCTTTGCTTACTAAGACCTGTTGTCACTACGCTGCAAGTTTCGCCACAAGAAACCTATCTTGGTGTGCTTATTGACGATTCGCAGAGTATGTCTATTGCGGATTTAGCTGGTGCTCAGTCTCGTCAGTCCGAAGTCCGACACAGGTTCTATGAAGAGGGTTTGTTGGACGAACTATCGGAATCATTCCAGATTCGCAGTTTTAAATTTGACAAAGAAACCCAGAGAATTGCAGGTATTGAAGAATTAAGCGAAGAAGGCACTGCTTCGTCTATTGATCAAGCCTTGGCTTATGTCGATGATCAACTTAACGGTCTGCCACTAGGCGGAATAGTGTTGGTGAGCGATGGAGCCGATAATAGTGACTCTGATCCCTTACAAAAAGCCAGAGAATTTGGGGCAAGACAGGTACCTGTGTTCACTATTGGAGTTGGGCAGGAGGATATTCCACAGGATATTGGCATAGTTGATGTCAGTGCCGCTAAAACTGTACTGGAAGGTTCAGTATTTAGCGTCCAGGTGGCTGTTAATCATCAAGGTTATGAGGGGCAGCAAGTCGAACTTTCTATTATGGATGGCGAGACCCAGGTTGTATCTGATGTCGTTGTATTAGGCAGTGAAGGCGTAACCAGGCGCTACGATCTTGAGCTTACGCCCGAGCGCCCTGAACTAATTGTTTATGATTTGAATGTAGAACTACAGACTGGAGAAATTATTGACAAGAATAATAGTTACAGCTTCCTTGTAGATAATACCGAAAAAGAAGTCTTGGATATTCTTTATATAGAGGGTCATCCACGGAACGAGTACAAATTTATCCGACGCGCTGTGGCTGGTGATAGTTCATTAAGAGTAGCCACTTATCTACAAACTGGCCCTGAAAAATATTATCGACAAGGAATTGAATCTGCTACGGAGTTAAGTAGCGGGTTTCCTGAAAACCGTGAAGCGTTGTATGAGTACGAAGCAATAATTCTGGGTGATATTGAATTTGACTTTTTTAATGCCGACCAATTGCAAATGATAGAAGATTTTGTTGCAGAACGGGGTGGTGGTTTCTTGATGAGCGGTATGGTAGATGAAGAATTTATTGGAACGCCAATAGCAGACATATTACCAGTCACGTTAATAGAAGAGAGTTTTTTACCCAGTCATTTGCGTGGCGGAATTCGACGTGGTGAACATCCCACAGGCGAATTATTTTTTCCACGACTTACCAATAATGGTGAATTTTCTCCTTTGTTGCGTCTGTCCCGGGATGATTCAGAAAATCTCGCCATGTGGCGACAATTACCAGAACTACAAGGCGTGTACGTGACTGGTCGCATCAAACCTGGTGCTGAAGTTTTGCTTGAACACCCCTTGTTGCAATACCAGAACCAGGCTTTGCCGTTGATTGCGTCACAGCGTTATGGGTCTGGGCGCAGTATGTCATTGACCACAGCGAGTACCTGGCGTTGGCAGATGATGTTGTCATCGGCTGATGACTCTCACGAAACTTTGTGGAGGCAGTTATTGCGTTGGTTGGCGGTTTCTGCCCCAGAGCGTATTACCATCGAACTCGATAGAGAGTTTTACAATGTTGGAGATTTGGTCAACGTAAAAGCCACGGTACTAAATGACGAGTACGAAGCAGATAATGACGCCACACTTTGGATGCAAACTTCAAATCCATTGGAGGAATTTGTCGACGCACCTATGGAATGGGACATTGAAGAAGATGGTGTTTATCGAGCGAGCTTTCTGGCGGAAGAGGAAGGCGTTTATAGTTTATTACTGGATGTGGCCAGTGCAGCCGGTGAATCCAGCGATTCCAGTGCTGAGAAACGAGCGGCGTTCGTGGTTACTCCTTCGCTCAGAGAATACGCTAATGCAGAACTTGACAGTGGCTTGCTCAATCGAATAGCGGAAGTTAGTGGTGGCAGTTATTTTAACCTGGCAGGAGCGGCAGCCTTGACAAGCACTTTAGAGTTCACTCCGAATGCTTATTCCCGAGAAGTGCAAATCGACCTTTGGGACAGGCCATGGTTATTGGGTTTGCTCATATTATTGCTTTGTACGGATTGGATCGCGCGACGCATAAAAGGTTTGTCCTAAGTATCACTATATATATGAAACACAATTTTCTTTATAAGAATGCTGTATTGATCGGACTGGGCTTGGTATTCGGTAGTTCTGTAGTTGCTCAAAGCAATGACAATCTCACAACCGAAGATTTTTTCCTGGATAGACCCGAAGCAAGCAAGTACGCAGTAATTTTGGCCGGGCCAACCGTTGGCAATGAGAATAAGTTCCAATTCAGGCAATGGGCGTATTCCTTACACGACATTTTGGCGCGAGACTATGGTTATAGTTCAGAAACGATCTCTTTACTGTATGACCGTGGTGGAGCCGAAGGTGTTGGGGCAGAAAGAATTGATGCAGCCTGCGATTTAAATGGAATAGAACAAGAGTTTACGAGACTGCGCTCAATTGTGGCTGCTGGGGATCAAATCACAGTTTATCTGATAGGCCATGGAACTGGTGCAGTAGAAGAATCGAAATTCAATATCGTTGGGCCGGACATTACTGGAGTTCAGTTTGCCGAAATACTGGATACTTTCGATCAACAGAACATGGTTATAGTTAACACTACCTCCGCCAGTTATGGATTTTCAGCGGCTTTGTCCAGCGAAGGCAGAGTCGTTATCTCGTCCACTCGTTCTTCTTCTGAAAAATACGATCCAATATTTTCGAACTTCTTTATCGAGGCGTTGGACAATCGAAATGGAGATAGGGACAAGAACAATCGGGTTTCCATGTTAGAGGCATTTAATTATGCAAAGAGTAACGTCGAGGAATTTTACCAAGAACAGGGACGGCTGGCTTCCGAACATGCAGGACTGGATGACAATGGAGATGCGCTATTCAGTCTGAATCCTGCTATTACTGAGATAGATGGCAGATTAGCCGAGATCGCTTATATTGATAATTTGCTGGATGAAACTATTGGCTTATCCGAAGAAGCGATTCGTTTGAAGAGTAGCATGCAAGATTTGGAGCGCTCTGTCTTTATTTTGCGGGGGCGCAAAGCAGAATTTTTGGAAGAAGACTACTGGCAGCAGATGGAAATACTGCTAGTAGACCTGGCTAGAGCTACGGGACAATTCAATGAGCAAGTTAATAAGGTTGAGCAAATTGAGCAGTAGAGTTATGGCAGAAGTACCTACATTGGCTAGCACAATGCTGTTGATGGGCATAGCATTCAATGTGTTTGGACAAGACACTGTGCAGACGAATACAGGAGAGTCACCTTTATTTCGCGGAGAACAGTTGTTGATGACCGGTTCCTATGCAGCTGCCAGCGATATTTTTCAGATGGCTGATGGCTTGGACAGAAATGAGGGATTGGTAGGTGCCAGCAAAGCTTTTGCGATGATGGGTAATTATCAAGAGGCCATGCGTGTGGTTGAAGAGGGTATAGAAGATAATGACCATGCACGATTTCCTTTGCTTAGCACACAATTAGCGGAGATAAAGCGTTCAGTAGGGGAGTCGAAAGGGGCATCGGCAATCCTGGAAGCTGTGGTATCCGGCCTGGCCGAGCCACCAGTCCGCTCTTTGGTGCAGTACGGTAGTTTATTGATGTTCATCGGTGAAAAGCGAAGTGCACTTCAAATCCTCGATCAAGCAGTTCAACGCTACAACAATGGTTTGGTTTTTAGCTCAGAAGATGTCGCCATGGTCGCTCTTGCGAGTTGGTTAATTGGTAATTTTCACGATGCGAATAGTCTGTTTAATGAAGCGACTAGAGCGAATCCAAAAAATCTCGAAGCACATGCACTTTGGGGTGACCTATTTCTTGAAAAATACAATGCCCCAGATGCAGAACGGTCTTACCGAGAAGCCTTGGATATAAATAGCCGTTTCGTCCCTGCCTTAGTGGGAATAGCGAATATAAAGGGAGATGAGCGAGCGCTACAGAGAGCTCTGGCTATCAACCCTAATTCGATTCCGGCAATGGAAACCTACGGCCAGTTGTTAATGGTTAACGGCCGTGAAGAAGAGGCACAGGATTACTTCGAACGTGTGCTCGCTCTCAACCCGGAATCACTGAAAACACTGAGTGTGTTGGCGTCTAAAGCTGCTCTGGAAGAAAGAACAGAGGATTATGAAAGTTATTTGGCGCAGGTGGAATCATTCAGCCCTGGCAACCCAAAATTTCTAGGCAATGTGGCTGATGTATTTGGTAATAACTACTTGTTCGCGCAGGCAGTTGAGTTTGCCCGGGCAGCGATAGCGGCTGACCCCGAATATTGGCAAGGCTACACCTTACTGGGAAGCAATCTGATTAGGCTGGGAGAAGAGGAAGAAGGAAAAGATGATTTGGAAATCGGTTACGAGAATGATCCTTTTAATGTGATGACTTCCAACATGCTGAAGGTATTCGATACCTTGGAAACTTACACAACTCAGGAGAGCGAACACTTTAAAGTGCATATGAGTGAGAATGATGCAGCTATTCTCTGGCCCTATCTAGAGCCTCTGCTAGAAGAAGGCTGGGACACTCTCACCGCGAAATACGGTTTCAAACCAGAAGGGCCAATACTAATTGAAGTTTTCGAAAAACCAGAAGATTTTGCTGTTCGTTCAGTAGGACTACCTGACATCGGCCCATTGGTCGGCATCTGCTTTGGTAAAGTCATTACACTAATTTCGCCAGATACACTCTCCGCGAACTGGCAGGAAATAGTGTGGCATGAATTTATGCATGTGATTACCTTACAAATGACTGGTAATCGTATGCCCCGATGGTTGTCGGAAGGCATATCTGTCTGGGAGGAAAGCGAAGGCAGACCTTATTGGGGGCGTAGCCAGGGACTGGATTTGGTGAGAGCAGCAGAGCAGGACAAGCTGTTGAATGTTGCCGATCTTAATTCAGGTTTTTCTGGCGCTCGCAATAATGCTGACCTGGGCTTTGCCTATTTTCAGGCTTACCTGGTGGTTGATTATATAGCCGAGGAATATGGTTTTGAAAAACTGGTGGAGTTGGTTGATCAATATGCGCTTGTTAAGAGAGACGATGAGCGTTTTGATGAAGTGTTTGATTTAAGCTTAGCCCAATTTGATAGTGGCTTCAGATCTTGGATCGATAGGCGGGTTGCCGAGATAAACGTCTACGTTCACAGCGAAGATGTACCCGATGAAGGTGATGGCCATGGTCATGGTGTGCGTGAAAATTCCAGTGCGATTCTAGCTGAACTCTATAATAATGCCTCATTGAAACAACATATGCGTGCGCGTATAGAGGAGAATGACAGGGATTTTCAGGCTTACTTGCAGTTAGGCATTGTGCTGTTTAAGGAAGAGAGCTTTTCCGAAGCTAAAGATTACCTTAATAAGGCCTATGAAATGCTTCCCTCTTATACTGGTTACCCCAGCCCCCCCTTGGTACTGTCTCAAATCTATGAAAAGGAAGGTAATCGCGAGGCCCAATTACGGCAGTTAGAATTATTGCTGGAAAATCTTCAACACGACTACGGCTCTGCCATTGTGCTAGCGCAAGCGGCGTTAGAAAGTGGTGACTACGAACGGGCAGATTATTATATCGACAGGGCTATTCAGGTAGACCCTTATCGAAAAGATGTTCACCAACTGAAAGCTGACTATGCCGACCGCATTGGCAATAGTGAATTGGCGGTCACGGAATACAAAGTATTACTCAAGTTGGAAGTAAGTGACCCAGCAGAAGCACAAACTAATTTGGCTGAAGCTTACCTTAAGAACGGACAAGCACTTGAAGCGAAACAAAATATACTAAGAGCCCTGGAAACGGCGCCCAGTTATCAGCGTGCGCAACGCATACTTCTACAATCTATAGAGGGAGATTCAGACTAATTTGAGACTCCTGAGCAAATCAGTAGGAGTACTTTTCGGATATTTGTTGCTAGCGAACACTGCGACTAATGCCCAAGTCCTGCAGTTCGGAAATAACGAAGATTTGTCAATCTATGGCGATGAGATTACTGATTTTCAATGGGTCAGAGGGCAATACACGAACCACACAGGTGGTGGACGTGGTGGTTATGGTATGCGTCGTCGCGGAGGTTGGTGGGACACTGATTATCCTGATTCCGATGAAAATTTTTTGCGTGGTGTACAGCGTTACACGAATGTCGATACCAATCCGCAGAATCACGAATACATAGAGATTACGGACCCGCGTCTTTTCGAAAACATTTTCCTTTATATGAATTGGAAGCGAGTGCCAATTGGCTCTTCTTACAGCGGCCCTAACTTTTCTCCGGAAGAAATAGAGGCGCTTCGTGAATTTATGTTTCGTGGCGGTTTCGTCATGGTAGATGATTTTTGGGGCCAGCCACATCTTGACGATATGTTTATGGAAATGAGGAAAATATTTCCAGACCGCGAGATAGTGAAACTAGACACTAGCCATGAAATATTTCATGTGTTCTTTGATATCGATGAGATAGCACAAGTGCCGGGTCGAATGGTCACCTGGGATTTTGGTGGATACATGAATCTGGATGACCCAAGCTACCCACCGGAAGTGTATGCAGTATTAGATGACAAGGACCGGGTAATGATGGTGGCAAATTATAATACGGATTTGGGTGATGGCTGGGAGCATACTTTTTACAAAGGCTACCCCACCAAATCCACTAATGATGCATATAAGATTGGAATCAATTTCCTGATTTACGCTTTCAGTCACTAAATAGATGCAGGAAGAATTAGTACTAGAGAGAACTAGAATAATTGAATTAATCGAAAGGCAGGAACTGGACATGATGACAGATATTGAAGCAGCGGCAGAAGTAGTAGAGATCGAAGGTCAAGATGATCTGTCTCTAGTCAGGAAAATGCAAAATGGTCGAGAGCAGATCCTTGCCGAAATCAAAAAAATTATTATTGGACAGGAAGACATCATCGATGAATTACTAATCGCTTTGTTTGCTGGCGGTCACTGTTTGGTGACGGGTGTGCCTGGCTTAGCAAAAACGCTTCTAATTAAGACCATTGCAGATATTCTACAGGTTGATTTCAGTCGTATTCAATTTACCCCTGATCTAATGCCAGCAGACGTTGTCGGTGCGGAAATTGTTGAGGAATCTGACGGCAAGCGGACTCTTAAATTCGTTAAGGGACCAATATTCACTAATATTCTACTGGCAGATGAAATTAACCGCACACCGCCCAAGACTCAGTCTTCTCTTTTGGAAGCAATGGAAGAGCGGCAAGTGACTGCTGCTGGTGTCACTTACTCCATGTCTGCGCCATTCTTCGTCCTGGCTACTCAAAATCCTATCGAATTAGAAGGAACCTATCCCTTGCCAGAGGCGCAGCTTGACCGATTCATGTTCAAGATAGAATTAGGCTATCTGACGGAAGAAGACGAAGTTAAAGTGGTAAGTACGACAACTCAGACAAATGATACAGCCCTTTCGCACCCACTCAGCGGCGAGGACATACTCGAATTTCAACGCATTGCCAGGCAGGTGCCAGCGGCGGAGGCCGTCATTCAATATGCTGTCAGGTTGGTACATGCCTCCAGACCACAGACTGAGGGCAGTCCACAGTTTATTAAGGATTGGGTGAGCTGGGGTGCAGGTATACGTGCTTCTCAAAATTTAATTCTTGCAGGCAAGGTACGTGCCCTGTTGTTAGGGCGTTACAATGTGTCCTATGGTGATGTTCGGGCGCTAGCCCTCTCTGTACTGAGGCATAGGATAATTCTGAATTTCCATGCCGAGGCCGAACGAATTACAACTGACGACGTAATTCAACGCCTACTTGATGAAGTGCCTGAACCGACTTCGAGTCTTTAGTCACTTGTGTCCGATAACACTTCGCTTATACCGGGTAATAGATTGTAATGCGAGATTCGTCAAATTTTCTTGACCCAACAGTTCTTGCTGGGCTGGATAACCTTGAGTTTAGGGCGAGAGTCGTTGTTGAAGGTTTTTTGTCAGGACTTCACAAGAGCCCGCATCGGGGATTCAGTGTTGAATTTAACGATTACCGCCACTATTACCATGGCGATGATATGCGCCACGTAGACTGGAAGTTATACGCAAGAAGCGAAAAGTTTTACATCAAGCAGTATGAAGACGAGACCAACGTTCGTTGTGTGATTGTGTTGGATAGCAGTGCTTCCATGAGCTATTCATCAGCTGGCAATAGTAAATTAGATTATGGAATTACGCTGGCCTCGGCATTAGCCTATTTCATCAATCGACAACGAGATGCAGTTGGCTTGATCACTTTTGATGACAAGGTAAATAACTATATTCCTGCCAGGTGTCGTCAGCCACACCTAATGCGCATACTGAGAACCCTGGCACAGGTAAAACCCGGCGTCAGAACAGACGCGGTAAAGCCACTAACTGACCTTGCAGCGTCTCTCAACAAGAAAAGTATGGTGCTGCTGATAACGGATATGCTTGATGATGAAGAGCGGCTTATCAGTACGCTGCAAAACTTACGAGCCATGGGCAATGATGTCATCCTGTTTCATATCATGGACGATGCCGAGTTGAATTTTCCGTTTGATGAAGCATCAGAATTTATCGACATGGAAAATAACGAGTCTTACATCACTACTCCCGCCGCCATACGAAAGGCCTATCTGCAAAATTTGAACGAATTTTTATCGTTTTGTAAAAAGCAATGCCGAGGCAGTGGCGTTGACTATTGTCTTATGAATACCGCGAAACCGTTAGACGAGGCGCTGTCCTCATATATGAGCAAACGAGCAAAGAGTTTTTAAATGGTATTCCTCACTCCGCTATTTTTGCTTGGACTATTGGCAGCTCTTATTCCTATTGCGATACACCTTATTCGCAAGGAAAAGCCACCAAAAGTGATGTTTAGCAGTATTAGATTTCTTAAAAAAACCTCCAAGAAACTAATTCTCTTTCAACACATTCAGCAGTGGCTGCTACTGTTACTTCGTTCGGTAGTAATAGCCTTGCTGGTATTTGCTTTCGCTAGACCTTTGTTCGATCAAACTGTTGCCAGTTTGTTGAATGCGGACCCCGTGTCAGCCGTGATTATGCTTGATGTTTCCATGAGCATGCGCTACGAAGATAGTTTTCAACGAGCAAAACAGGAAGCTTTTGAACTGCTGGATGAAATGACCTCTGGCGACGAAGTGGCCTTAATCAGTTTTTCAAGTGCGGCCGATGTGGTGCGGGAATTGAGCACTGATATTGATAGTATGCGTAGCCTGATAAATAGCATTAGCGAACCAGGTTATGGGACAACACGGTATATACCCAATCTTCGCTTGGCTGATCAATTGTTAGAGACCTCACGCTATGAGAATCGTCGTATCTACCTGATCTCTGATTATCAAGCAGTGGCCATGAGCGGCGCTGAGGAAGGGTGGAAGCTAGCCCCTGGCACTGCATTTGTAGGCATTGATGTAGGAGCTATTGAGAGCAGCAATTTGGTGCTTACCGATGTGAGGTCTCCAGACCAATTGCTGGAAGATGCTGCGGAACAGCAGATTCTGGCCAGGGTTCGTTCCACTGGCTCCTTGCATTTGGAACAGGGGGATGTAAGCCTCTATGTGGATGGTGAACTGATTAAACGCAGCCTTATCGACTTGGCTGATCGTTCGGAACAGGTACTCACCTTTACTGCCAGCTTTGACACGCAAGGCACTCACAGCGGAGAAGTACGTGTTAGTGGTGATAATTTTAGTGTTGATAATTCCTATTTCTTTACGGTGGACGTTCTGCCGAAAATTCGTGTGTTATTGGTCAATGGTGAAGCTTCAGATGACTGGTTTGACGATGAAGGTCATTGGTTTGGGCTCGCAGTCAGTGGCGCTGGCCAGTCTCCCTTTGTTTTAGAAACGATTGTACCGACACAGTTAAGTGCGGCTTCACTGCAGCAGAATGATGTGGCAGTGCTGCTAAATGTTGGAGATTTGAGCACTGCTCAGGCTGTGGCAATCGAGAACTACGTACAAACGGGAGGCAATTTATTGCTTGCCCCTGGTGATAAAGTCAAGCCGGAAGTGTTCAATAGACAGCTTGCCAACGTAGCTCCAGCACTCATACAGAGCCGGGGGCAATCAGGTCGAGACGACTATTTGGTAATAGCTGATTTTGATCGTCGCCATCCTATTTTGAGTCCTTTAAGCGGTGATTGGTCGGCTCGATTTCAGCATCACTGGTCATTATTGGTAAACGAAGAATCAGACGTGCTCATGCAGTTTGATAATACCGAACCAGCTTTGCTGGAGCGCAGTGTAGGTGAGGGCAATGTCATCTTGTTTGCCTCCGCGCTGGATCTCGAATGGAATAATCTGGCACTGCAAGGTTTATATCTTCCTTTTGTACACGAAATATTGCGACATCTAGTGCAACAAAACCCTAAACAGCGAGCCTATCAGGTAGGTGATAGACTAGACCTAGACCCGGCGGGAACGGCGCAGTCAGTCGAGGCTTCTGACACTGATGGTGCAGCTATTAATTTTGGTAGTGAAAATTTCGTTATTACCGCTGAGTCTCCAGGTATGATTGCGGCTAGAATAGACGGAAACCCTGTTAATTATGCTGTGAATATTATCCCTGAAGAGTCAAATTTTAGACTAGCCACCGTGGCTGGTCTCTACGACCAGATTATCAACCCAGACACTGAGCCGAATCAGTCGAGAGAGGTCAGAACTGCGCAATTGATAGAAGAATTGGAGCGGCCCCAGCGCGTGTGGTGGTGGATATTATGTCTGGTGATGTTGTTGCTCCTTGTGGAAGCTACGATAGCGAATAGAACCTATCGCTAGCTCTCTATCCACGATGATGTTTTTACCTTATTGATACATATAGTCTTACTTCTCATTAGTTTTGCGTAATCGTCATAGTTCTGTAAATTTGGCTCCGAATATAATTGAATAATCGAGTTTTTGCACATAATATTTTCATTGCCGGTACAGCAACATGAAGAAACTGGCAGAATTTAAAAAAGTCTTTCAAATCATTTTTCCCCTTCAGTCTGCAAACCTGCTTGCAGTGCTGGTCTTTGCCCTCTTATCTAATTCAGCCTTTGGTCAAAGCTTCACAGACGATGTAGTGCTATCCCCGAGTCAGGTGGCTGGTAAAATTTTGTTGTAGAAGCTTGATTTTGACGCCTATGAGCAACGACAAATCGAGCCCTTGAGAGATCCAGCTCGTCCGAGTCAGTTCAGTAAAATGGTGATCACCAGCAAGCCTTGGTTCTTGAGGTGTATGCAGGAATTCAGCTAGAAAACTAATGGTAGAAGGGCGCTAAAGTGGAAACTTGAAAGCAACTCAATGCTATAAGAAAAGAGGGAACACAGAAAAACTCCCAAGCTTCATACTTTAGCTCTTCACAGCTCTAGCGCTATATCCTTTATAGGCTCAACTGTAAAGTCCAAAAATACTAGCATAATATTTTCGCGTATAATGCAGGGTTACAATTTGTCACAATCCACCTAAGATAGGATCCTCACAACATAATCTGAGCCTGTTTTTTTGTATTTCAAAAATGCGAACGAACGCTTGCTGGTAAATTCTAATGCTTATTTTCAGCCTAACCCCCGGTATAGTGTGTTGTAGAGAGCTATAGATGTATGCAGAGATAGCGAAGTGGGTCACAGGATTCGTTCCAGATTCTGCTGGAGTTTAGCTGGCAAGCTGATTGACGCAGGCCAGACCCGCGGACAGAGGGTCATTGAGCAAATTGGTACTTTTTAGAGATCAGTCTCTGCGGGCAATAAGCCCATTCTCCTGGCTCTTACTTCCCAATTCTTTCTCGCCAGTGCTCTCATGTCTTCTGCGTTATCCATCTCATCGACGATTTCTATACCTAACAATGTTTCAATAATGTCTTCCATGGTAACTATGCCTTCTGTACCCCCGTATTCATCGACTACCAGCGCAATGTGTTCATTCTCTGCAATAAATTTATCGAGTAAGTCTGGTATAGGGATGGCACTATGGGTAATGATTATGTCGCGCCGCAATGAATTGAGATTTTCTGTTCCCTTTCCCTCTACCAGATTCAGAAGCAAATCGTCTTTTAGGATGTAGCCGGTTACTTTGTCATTGCTGTCCTGAAAAACTGGCACTCTGGAGAAGGAAAGTTCGGCATGACTTTCATGAAACTCTTGAATAGAAGTATCGCCATTTTCTGCTACCACAACTATTCTTGGGGTCATAACATCTTTTACCAATATGAGATTAAACCGCAGCAGGTTCCTGATTATTTTTTGCTCGCTTTCCTTCAGAATTCCAATCTCTTTACCAAGCTCTGACATTAGCAAAAAATCACTTCTACTCAATACTGGCTTGTCTTTGTCTTTTTTCAGACTTCCAGTGATTAGTTGGCTTAGCCAAATCATAGGCGCGAGAAGTATCATCAATAAATTGATGAGGCGTATAGAAATTGGCGTTAAGGTCTGCCAATTATTCGCGCCAAGAGTTTTTGGGATTACCTCTGAAAAAATCAGGATGGCCAAGGTCATGGCGCCGGCAATAAATCCTTCCAGACTGATGAGTGATATACCGAAAACTTGAACATCAGAATTACCGAATAGTATTGCAGCCTGTGCTCCAACTCCAATAGCACCGCCAGTATGGGCGATCGTGTTCAGGGTAAGAATTGCGGCTAGAGGGCGATCAATGTCTTCTTTGAACAAGGAAAGGTTTCTGGATATAGCAGTGTTGTCTCTGTCCTGGGTTGCTACATAAGCAGGCGTAATACTCAGAAGCACGGCTTCTAATATAGAACAGAGAAAAGAAAAGAAAATACTAGCGAGGAAAAATGTGACTAAAAGCCCCATCAACGAACCATTTCTATTGGGAACAAGGGCTTATTCTCACATGAAGACCAATCAGCGCACAACGGTTTTCGTGAGCCTGGGAGCATGCGAAAATCAGCCTGCAAACAGGGTTTAGCTACCAGGCCGATCAATCAGTGACTCAGGCTTGGCTCGGATTGTTTTTGAAACTTTGGAGCTCTACCTATCAGTTTGCGCAGGCGATCTGGCAGCGCCAGCATGGCTGGTGTAACCACCAGAGTCAGAATAGTTCCGAAGGACAAACCAAACACGATTGCTGAGGCTAGACTAACCCATTGCGAAGTAATTGGACCACCAACTTCGATTTCGGCACCGATTAAATCTACTGACACATGCATGGCCAATGGTAATAAACCAAAACCTGTAGTGAAGGTTGTTAGAAATACCGGTCTTAATCGTTGTACTCCAGTGTGCACGATGATTTGATTCAGTGACCAGTCTTTATGCTGTGCCTTTAAGTGATTGAAAGTATCAATTAACACAATGTTGTTGTTCACGATAATACCCGCGAGCGCAACTATACCGATACCAGTCAAAATCACGCTGAAGATTTGTCCTGTGATGAGCAGTCCTAACAGCACGCCCGCTGTAGAAAGCAAAACCGAAGACAGGATCAGCAAGGCCTGGTAATAGCTGTTAAACTGGGTTACCAGAAGAATGGCCATCAATATCATCGCCAAGGTAAATGCCTGCGATAGAAAGGCTGCCGAATTTGCTTGCTCTTCGTTCGCACCACGAAATTGATAAGTCACACCAGGCGCAGGGGGGTTCTCTTCCATGTACAGCTCCAACTCCTGGAGCTTGTTATCCGCAACCACGCCAGGCACCGGGTTAGCCCGCACATAAATGACCCGCTCTCCATCAACCCGCTGAATTGAGCTTACGGCGGGTTTCGCAATCCGAGTTACAAAACTGCTTATCGGCACCAGATCGCCGCTGGCGGTAGTAATCCGTATCGTGTCCATTTGTTCAAGACCGCGGTATTCGGCAGGGTAGCGAACACGTATGTCGACTTCTTCTTCACTGTCAGTAGGGCGGTAGTCCCCCATGAAAACGCCGTTCGTCATAAGTTGAATGGCAGTGCCAATCTCCACCATGTTGGCACCAAACATCGCAGCTCTGGCCCTATCTACGACAATTTCCCATTCAATACCTGGAACCGGCGCTGTATCGTCAACATCGATCAGGTCGGTCATGCCGTTTTCCATATGCTTACGGATTCTATCGGCCTCGGCGAACAGTAATTCGAGATCGTCCCCAGACAGCTCCAACTGGATCTCTTTGCCCACCGGCGGCCCTTGCTCTATCGTTACCACTTCGGCTCTGGCACCAGGTAGGTTTAAGACAGCGTTCCGGTATCTGTTTTCGACTTCGAATCCATCTATGTCTCTATCACGCCGATCCGTCATTTCCAGAAAGATGGTGCCGATTAGATCGGGAGCAGATTGCTGGCCACCGCCCAGTCGCTGACCAGCACCCGATTGCGTGACGATACCTTTGAAGTGACCAACTTCGCGAATACGGGCCTCGGCATCAAGCATTACGTCGCGTAGTTCAGCAGGCGAAGAATTGCCTCTGGCGAACACCTGAATTTGGGTCTGACTTGGCTCAATCCCGGTAAAGAACTCAACCCCTCTTCCGTACTGGCCATAGGCCATGACAATAACTATCAAGCTGACAATACTGGTTATAAACACTGAGATTGGAGCACGTACTGCGAAGGTCAATACCTTCGCATAAAGCGCCGTGATACCTCCAGTCTTAAGTGGGTCACCGTCTTCAAGATTGCGTAGATAGGTCTGGTCGGCTGCACTTGATTTGCCGATTAGGGCACCTATGGTGGGGGCAAATAGCAGGGCGTAGAAGAGCGAGCCTATTAGAACCGCAAATACAGTAATTGGCAGATAGCTCATGAACTGTCCGGCGACTCCGGGCCAGAACATGATCGGCAGGAACGCAGCAAGTGTGGTGGCAGTAGATGCCAAAATGGGCCAAAACATGCGCTCTACCGCAGCCCTATAGGCATCCAGGGCATTCAGTCCCTCGGCCATCTTGCGATCGGAGTATTCGATCATCACTATGGCGCCATCGATGAGCATGCCAAGACCCAGCAGCAGGCCAAACATCACCATGAAATTATAGGTAAAACCCAACATGCGAATAATTATAAAGGCAAAGAAGAAAGAAAATGGAACGGCCAGAGTCACCAGCAAACCGGAACGAACTCCGACCGATGCAATAACAACAATCAAAACCAGAACCATCGCAGTGGCCATGTTTCCTTGCAGACCCATATTTTGTTCTATTACCAGAGGAGCCGTGTTGTTTATATAAGACAAACTGACAGCTGGAGGCAGGCTGGGACGGATTTCTGAGACTACTGCATCTACCTGTTCCATAGCCTGAGTCACGCTAGTGCCTTTTCGTTTCATCACATTCAATGAAATCGAGGCGGTGCCGTTGGCATAGGAATATCGGGTGGCGTCTTTGAAGGTACGCCTGACATCGGCAATGTCAGAGACTGTTAAAACGCCAAGGTCGTTGGATGCCAGAGGGAGGTTAAACAAGTCATTCGCGTTCTCGATAAGGCCAGGGACTTTGATAGCGAAACTGCCTTGCCCTGTATCCACCTGCCCAGCGGGGATTAGTCGATTATTGCTAGCGACAGTCTGGACGATGGCGGTGTTGGAGATTCCATAAGTTTCGAGTTTGGCGGGATCAATAACCGCTTCCAGCAACTGCTCGCGATTGCCAACCATTTCAGCTTCGAGAATCGTGGGTAGAATTTCGATTTCTCTTTGCAATTCTTCTGCAATTTGTAGCAAGACCCGTTCCGGGACTCCACTTCCACCGATTGCAATTTGAACTACCGGTAATGTTGCCGCAGACACTTCTTGAATCAGAGGCTCTTCTGTATCTGCCGGAAAGCGAGCCTTCGCTCGATTAACAGCTTCACGCACTTCGCTAAGCGCAAACTGAGATTCGAAGTCTATGTCGAATTCTGTAATAACGGTAGCGGCGCCCTCACTTGAGAATGAGCTGATCTCGGTAATGCCATCCACCGACTTCAACTCCAATTCAGCAGGTTTTGCCAGTAATCTCTCTGCATCCTCAGGTGATATACCTTCATGGATGATGGTGGTGATCACAATTGGCACTTCAACATCTGGATTGAGCTCGGCTGGAATTGCTAAATAGGAAACAAATCCGGTAAGCATGATAGCGACAAATACACTCAAAGTAGTTCGTGACCTTGAGATTGCAGCATCAATATAATTTTTCATGAAGAGTACCCGCTTCGGTAAGGCAAATTAATAAGTAGGCTATCGAGACCAGTCAAAATTGCTTTCCACCTGCTGGCCAGGGAACACAACTTCCTGGCCAAACGTGACAAGATTCACATCGCCGTTTAAACCGGTAACCCAGACTCCTGGATTAAGTGCGTTGGTGTTATCGCCAACGATAGACACATTGTGAAACTCAATTATATTGTCAGGATCAATCGTCTTGATGCCAATTACTCCACTGTCATCAAGAGTCAAAGCAGAGGAAGGAATCAGATGCGCGCTAATATCGGCGGAGCTCACCATTATTTCCGCAGTAATACCCTCTCGAATATTCTCGAATGAGGGATCCACTTCTATTTCAATTCGATAACTGCGGGAAACGGTATCGGCGGCTCGGGATAAATAGCTAACGATTCCGGATACCCGTTCACCACTCAGCAATTCGGCGTAGGCCTCGGCACCTACGCTTAGGTTGCCGATATCATGCTCGGGCACCAATCCAACTAACAACATCGGACTATCATCTAAAACAGAGGCACAAACAGTTCCAGCATTTAACAGGTCGCCAATCTCCACATCGCGGGTTTCGACAATGCCATCAAAGGGCGCAACAATTTTAATTTTCTCCAGCGCCAGCTCGGCGCGTGAAACCGCTGCTGTGGAAGATGCCAGCGCAGCTTTTAGTTGAGCCACTATGACGTCAGATTGCAGACCCTGACCTTGCAGATCCAGTGACGCCGCATATTCAAATTCTGCTTGTTCTCGTTGGCTGAGTGCTTCGTCTAGATTTGATTGTCGATTGTCCACCGCAAGTTCACATAGCAGGTCGCCTTTGTTGACTCTTACTCCGCGTCTAACAGGATCACCAACTACCCTACCCGTTTCTTCAGCGCGCACTTGTACGTGGCGATAGGCCTGGGTTCGGCCTCGAACACGAATTTTTTCGCCATAGATTTCGGCACTAATTCTTGAAGCGCGCACGATGAATGTGCCTGGGTTTTCGCCGGGAGACTGACCTTCAGGAACTACCATTACGGCGTTGCTTGCTACGATGGAATCGTCTACAGGCACCTCCGCGCTCTGCGGAACTAGCATCCATAATACAACTGCAATCAAAATTCCTGCTGATACGACTTGTTGATTCTTCACTACAATCTCCGCCGGTAAGATCTTCAAATAGTCTGTATGACTTTCATCGGGGAACCAATAGTTGGTCCATTAGCCCTGGTTTTAGATGTAAGCAACGCGCCTGCTATTGATGGCTGTTTTATTCAATTCTTAGGGTAGACCATCTCAATTTTTCGAGAAGCTTTCTTGTGTGAGCTTTTTAAAGTGCACCAATTTTTGCCGCAGAACTTTTGACTCAAAGCCTCTGTGAAAAAATGTTACTTATTGTAACCTTTACTAATGCAATTGCAACGCGTTTATCCCTAATATCAGTGACTTTGCCGCATTTTTTCCAGAAACTTTCGTAGTACTGGAATCATTGCCAATCTGTGTTAGTTTTCCCTCTGACAAGTAATCACCAATTTGAGGGGTGTGAGCATTGAAAGATCTAAATAAGAGAGTCGCCATAGTAACTGGATCAAGCAGCGGAGTTGGAGCGGAAACGGCTAAAATACTGGCCTCCCAAGGCTGTAACCTAGTCATAAACTATAATTCGAATGTCGATGGTGCGAATGCTGTCGCTCAACAGTGTAGCGCACTAGGGGTTGAGTGCCTAGTCATGGGCGGCAATGTAGCCGAGGACGTAGACTGTTTGGCAATGGCAACTGCAGCGCAGGACAAATGGGATCGTATCGACATCCTCGTTAACAATGCGGGCACCACTAAATTTGTTGACCATGCCAATCTACAGGGTCTTAGCAGCGATGATTTCCATCACATCTATGGGGTAAATGTTATTGGCTGTTATCAAATGATTCGCGCCGTAAGTGGTCAGATGCAGAGTCAGGAAGAGGGGGGTGCGGTCGTAAATGTCGCTTCAACGGCGGCAATTACGGGTGTTGGCAGTTCAGTTGCCTATGCTGCTTCTAAAGGCGCTATGGTAACCATGACACTTTCATTGGCGCGTGCATTGGGCCCGAAGCTCAGGATCAACGCCGTTTGTCCTGGATTTATTGAGGGTGACTGGCTGCGGGAAGGTTTCGGCGACAAGAAATATGAAGAGCTCATGGCATTTCATCGTGAGAATTCACCGTTAGGGGTGACTGCTACCCCGGAGACGGTCGCTGATGCCATTTTACATTTTATCAGCGGGCCACAAGTCGTCACCGGGGAAACCCTCATCGTAGATGGCGGCAGACATTTGACGATGACGCCGCTGGGCCGAAGATGAAAAAGAAGAATAGGCTCTAGAAAGAGTTTATTTTGCGACGGGTCTTTTTTGCAGCTTACGTTGCAGAGTTCGGCGATGCATGTTCAGTTGCCTGGCGGTCTCAGAAATATTACCCTTGTTTTCATTCAGCACCTTTTGAATATGTTCCCACTCCAGCCGGCGCACCGACATTGGCTGTAACATGGCTGAATCTCCAGCAGTATTTGAGTTGGCACTGCTTCCTTCAAGGAGGGCGCTCAGAATTTCATCAGCATCTGCAGGTTTGGCGAGGTAGTTATCTGCTCCAAGTTTAATCGCCTCAACGGCCGTAGTAATGCTCGCATAGCCGGTGAGGATCAATATGCGTATTTTCGGGTTACCGCTCTTCAAAGGAGCAATGAGGTTTAGTGAGGTATGGCCACCAAGGTTTAGGTCTAAAATAGCGTAGTCAAATTGCCTGCCTTGGACTAATTCCAAAGCCTGCTTCTCGTTTGCGGCTCGAGAGACTTCATACTGGCGATGTAACAATGCACGACTCATCACCCGAGAAAATACTTCATCGTCCTCGACTAGCAAAATGTGGTCCTGATGCATGTTTTGTCCTTAGGCCTACAGGTTAATTGCTTGTTAAGCCACTGGTTGGGGAAGTCGAATTACGCTGAGTGCGCCGCCGGCTTTCAGATTCAACATTTCGATTGAACCGCCTAATCGTTGGATGGCCGCATTAGCCAGGAATATCCCCAGCCCCATGCTTTCTTTGCGTCTGGAAATGAAAGGCTTTCCCAATTTGTCCATGATTTCGGCGGGTATGCCTGGGCCATCGTCGTTGACTGAAATTTCAAATTTTGATGAATGTCCCTGATCAGTGTTCCGACTAATATTGAAACCGACATCTACACGGCTATGCGCCGCTTTTATGGCATTTTCGACAATATTGATAACTGCGTGTCTAACACTTAGATTTGAAGTAACAATTATTTCGGCATTGTCGTCAATATGAAAATTAATCGAAGCTGTAGGATAAACATTGACTATGTAATCCTTTATGTCCTCTGCAAAAGCTCCTAATGAAAGCCTTTCGTCTTCCTCGGGATTGTCTTTATTGTAATAGCGAATTAGTTGCGTTAGTGAGTTCTTGCAACGGGTAACCTGTTGCTTTAACAGGGAGATATCGTCTTTGATGTTACTATGTCTTAATTCTTCCGCATTCATTTTGTTCAACTCGGTAAGTAACACCGCCATCGTTGCAAGAGGAGTTCCTAAGGCATGAGCGGTTCCCGCAGAAAGAGTGCCAATTGCCACTAATTGCTCATTGCGCAGTTCATTTTCTCGAGCCTCAGCAAGATTTAATTCCCGTATTTGTATAGCGCTTGCCATTCTGGTTATCAGCACTGAGATCAAGATTGCGCTAACTAGAAAAATTACCCACATGCCTACTAAATGTAGCTGAAATGTCATCTCTTCGTTCTCGTCTGTCACGGCTATCTCATGGTCAGAGGCGAGATCGAGTAACAAGAAAGAGGTATAAATTAATATTCCCCCCACAGAAAATAAGTTCACATAGATTCTCGGTAGTAGAGTGGCAGTAAGCGCTAGCAGAACCAACAAATAGGAGATGAGTGGATTGCTGGCCCCGCCTGTATTTAGCAACAATATGATGAGGAAAAATACATCCACCAGGATGTGAGAAAACAACTCGAAATTGCTGACGAATGGAGATGCCGCGAGGCGCCAGTAGCCTAGCATCACTGATATCAGTACAGCCGCAATTAGATAAATAATAAAAGTGACTGGTATGTCCAAAGAGGAAAAAATCCGCAACACCAGCAACGCCACAGCACTACTCATCGTCACAAAGGTGCGCAGCAGTAAAAGTCTTTGCAGGCCCTGCCTTCCCAGGCTGTTCCCATCTGCGGGCACGGGAATCAGAAAGCTCAGAAAATCGGAAAGTCTAGATTGTTCGCTCATTGTTTTATTCTATCTCAAAGTAAGAAAGACGAAAGCCATGCAGTGCCACCATGCAGTGCCGCCAGGCAGCTAAATAGAGACAATGCGTCGCAGACTTGCTGATGGTAAGAAACGGGCTTTGCAAAGTTGTAGAGGCGGGTTATATTGCCTCGCCATCCAGGAGTCTGTCGAACTTAACACTGTTCTACTACGGAAAGACATTAGTCAGCCAGTTTTCACGGTCAATTTCCTTAGACGTTTCACGACTGCAAACCCCGCTACGAAGGGTTAAGTCCGACCGGCTCCTGGTATTTCTCGTTTAAGCCAATAGAGTGGAAGCTACGCGAATTACCGATGAAAGAGACCGAGAAACTAACAATTTTGAGTATCTTGAACAGAATCCTTGAATTGAAGTCTGCTAATTCTCGGTTGCAACACTATGGTCTGTTCGACGAGGATGCAGAACTTGAAGCCAAGACCTTCAATTCGGATATCGAAGCCAGGAACGCTCAAACTCCTGCTTCCGAGGTGTTGATTTTGGCGCAGCAGAACTTTAACGATTATATGCTGAAGATTATTCGGCAGCAGCTTGGTTCAGAGTCATCGCTCTTGATTGCGGGAGGTACCCTTCAAGCTTTAGCACAGGCGTCGGCGGAGCAAGGTATAGCTACTATCTGGCTGGCACCGCACGGTTTAGTAGGTGAAGAATGGGCTTCACTGCCTCATTTTAGTCATTACGCTAGAGACCTGCCCGGTTTTAGTGAAATGCCCGCTGTCGATTTTATAGTCCTGGAAGGCTCTTTTCGCTATCTGGATCAATTGGCCTTGTTGAGTAAGTGTCGTGATCTACTCAATACTAATGGACAACTTCTACTATTTGGGGAGTTTCTTGATGACGATTCGAAAATCGAATATTCGCTGCTACCCAACCTCAGTTCTTTTCGTCAGCTCTCCCGGCGTCTGGGGTTTCGGATAATTGAGAGTGTTGATGCGACCATGAGTGCTCAAAAGACATTGGATCTGGTGCAAACCTTAATAGACGAAAATGTTGAAGAGCTGGTAAAAGTGGATGCGCTGGACACTTCCATGATTGATGAATTGCAGTTTGAGTTTTTGCGAATGCTTGAAGAATTTGTCAGTGGACGACGCTGTTTCCGCTTTTTTTTATTGGAGAGAGAGACAGAAACGAAAAATGAATGGGCTCATGCAGAGTATCTTGAAATAGATGCCTTCGATACGACAGAAATTGCCGAACTGTTTGAAAAGAGCTTTAACATTGCTTTCGATGAGAACTTATGGCACTGGAAATATCGAGAGGGCGATGGAAAATGCGTGGCGGCACGATTGGGTAAGGGTAGCGAGATCGTAGCTCATTACGGCGGAGTTCCAAGAGAAATCTTGTATTTCGGTAACCCGTCGATGGCGATTCAACCCTGTGATGTAATGGTGCATCCAGACATGCGTAAGCAGTACGGCAAAGGAAGTCTTTTTTTTGAAGTAGCGGCTACCTTTTTGGAGCGGGAGATCGGCAATACAGTTAGTCATTTGTTGGGTTTTGGCTTCCCAAACCAAAAGACCATGAATATTTCCAAGCGTCTGGGTCTGTATGAGAAAACCGATGATTTCTTGGAGTTGAGGTACGCCCCGGTTGCAGCAACTGCTGCTCTACAGCAGCTGCGCTGCGAAGCCTACGATGAGACAAACCCTGAGCATATTGATGAGTTGAATGATCTATGGCTACAGATGTCTGAAGGTTTTATGGATGGCATTATCGGCGTGCGAAGTTTCGATTATATAAAATATCGGTATCTTAGCCATCCTTATTCTCGCTCTAAACCGTATCGGTGCCTTATCATCAGAGACGCAAATTCCGCAAAGGCACTGGCTTTCACAGTATCAAGAGAGCATTCCGATGCCAAACTGTTGATGGATTTAATCTGTCCGGTAGAGACAATGAAACAAGCTATAGCTAAACTAAATCAAGAGCTCAATGCTGGTGGTGAAGCCATTGGCCTGAAACTTTGGATCACAAAATCCTGGGTGGATAAGGTTTGGTTAGATGATGCGATTGTGAACGAATTAGGTATTGAGATACCCTGTAATAGTTGGAATCCAGGCCCTGGTTCTAAGATCTTATATGGCGCCTGGTGGCTGACAGCAGGTGACATGGATTTTGTGTAATTGAACTCTTCTATGAATAATGTAACAGCAAATAAACTGTGCAATTTTTAAATACCAATTAGATCAATAATGAACAGAAATAGGAATAGGAATACTAATGACCATGAAGAGCAATAATATTTACGAGATTGATCTGGATCAGAATCAGGCTAATTTTGCACACCTGACTCCACTTAATTTTATTGAACGTTGTTCCAGTGTGTATCCTGAAAAGATATCGCTGATACATGGAAATACTAAGTATACCTGGTCGCAAACCTACCGACGTTGCTGCCTGCTCGCATCGGCTCTCATAAGAATTGGAATAGGTAAGGGCGATACAGTTGCGTTTATGGGAGCGAATACTCCGGAAACTTTCGAGGGGCATTTCGGTGTGCCTATGACAGGTGCGGTATTAAATGCGCTGAATGTCAGACTGGATGCTAAAACTATCGCCTTTATGCTGGAACATGCTGAAACCAAGATACTGTTCACGGACAGAGAATATAGCGACACGATTAAAGCAGCCCTGAAACTTCTGCCTAATGAAATTATCGTCATTGACATAGATGACCCCTCGTTCAATGGGGGAGAGTTGTTAGGGCAGCAAAACTATGAAGAGTTTATTGACGGCGGTGAAGCTGAGTACAGTTGTTTTCAAGTAGATGACGAATGGCAGGCAATCTCGTTGAACTATACTTCAGGCACCACTGGCGATCCCAAGGGTGTTGTATTTCATCACCGCGGTGCCTATCTAAATGCTATATCCAATAACATGTGTTGGAACATGACCGCGCATCCTGTCTATCTTTGGACGCTTCCTATGTTTCATTGTAATGGTTGGTGTTTCCCCTGGGGTTTGGCTGCTGCTGCTGGCACAAGTATTTGTCTGCGTCATGTCCGTGATATCGCCATCTTCAATGCTATTCGGGATCATAAGGTTACACATTTTTGTGGAGCTCCGGTTGTGCTGAATACTATTGCCAACGCTGAAGCAAGCTTGCGACGGGGCATTGCGAAAGGAATTAAGGTGATGACTGCTGGCGCAGCACCACCGGCGGCAGTGATTGCAGCTATGGAGAATATGGGTTTCAACGTAACTCACGTCTACGGTCTAACTGAAACGTACGGCCCCTGTGTGGTGTGCGCGCCACAGGATGACTGGGTGCATTTGAGTGTGGAAAACAGAGCTGAACTACTGGCTCGACAGGGAGTTCGATCTCCTCTACAAGATGAGCTCATGGTGGCGGATGCAGAAACCATGATACCAGTTCCTAAAGATGGCAAAACCATGGGGGAAATTTTCATGCGCGGTAATTTGGTGATGAAAGGCTATCTAAAAAATCCAAAGACAACACTGGAGTCTTTTAAGGGTGGCTGGTTTCATTCTGGAGATCTCGCTGTTTGGTATGAAGACGGCTATGTGCAGATTCAGGATAGGTCAAAGGATATTATTATTTCCGGCGGGGAAAATATTTCTTCACTGGAAGTGGAGTCTGTTTTATTCAAACATCCCAAGATTTTGGAAGCTGCTGTAGTGGCAAGTACCGATGAGAAGTGGGGAGAAGTGCCATGTGCCTTCGTGTCATTGAAATCAGGTGAGGATATGGAGGTAGGGGAGTTGATAACCTATTGCCGGGAGGAACTGGCGGGTTTCAAGATACCCAAAAAAGTTGTATTTGGCCCCATCGATAAGACATCCACCGGTAAAGTCCAGAAATATTTACTTAGGGCAAAGGCAGAACAGGTGGGTTATGCTGTCAGTAAGTAATCTCTGCTGATTCGGCCTTGGTGTACAGATTCGATGGCTGGCGGTAGCTTGAGAAGAACTCGAAGAATTAGAAGTTCTTTAGATCCCTGCTGGTAACTGATGTCGGTCAAAAGTGCTCAATGATGTCGCCAACCTCAGCGCCATCTTCGATTTCAAGACGAACTTCTCGGTGTAGATGAATATCACCTCTTACTGAAGACTCAGCATCAATTAGTATTCTGGATGGTTGGTGATTAAAACTAAACCAACGGCTGAGCCATGAGCGGTTTCCTTTAACCACGATATCACCTTCAATCACGCTACCGTTTGTGAGCAGAATATCACCGTTACTTGTCTGTACATTTTCTTCAACGCGGGTATCACGAAGTCTAATTGTGCCATTCACTGTACGTACACGATTTTCTATGACAGTTCCTGGATTAGTGCTTACACCGCCGTTAACCGTGGTGAGAGAGCCATTCACGGTGACGTCTCGGCCAACTCTTATAGCGCCGTTGACGGTTTCCGCTCTGGTGATAACAACCTGTTCATCCAGGTTGATACCGCCATTGACGGTATCTAATTTCTCGGCGCTTGAGCCTCGGGCTAAATCGATTCCCCCGTTGACGGAAGATATATTGCCCAACCGCTCTTCAGCAGGCACTCGAATACCCCCAATGACCTTGGAGATATTTCGAAGCTCGGCTGCGTCAGCCGAAGATGAGTAGAGATAACTGCCCAATAGCATGGCCAGCATAGTTGCAGCGCTTAATTTCATTGTGTGACTTACTTCTTTCATCCTGCGCACCTCTTGTCTCTGTCAGTCAGTCTGTATTATTCATTAGTTGTTTATCAGCAATAACTTTGCCAACTTAATTATTTAATATAAAACAATGGTTTACAAAATATTGTCGTTTTCTGTTTCTGGGTTTAGTGGTTATATGTACCAATTTTGGCGAAGAACTGTATCGGTTTTAACACATCATCATCTTTACAGTATTGAGGCTATGCGCTAATGTGTAAGCACTAAATCGCCAGTAATCATCTGTTAACTAAAGTCTTAGACGAGCAAAACCATGTTTAGGTTACGAAAACTTTCCTGGCTTTCAATTACCCTTATCTTGTTGTGCCCGGCAGCGGGGGCCAGCGATATTGTTCACAGTGCGTTTTCCTCAAACACTCTAAATAGGGATTATGTCTATAATATTTATCTGCCAGACGGCTATGGGAGTTTGGCGCTTCGTTACCCGGTTTTGTACTTACTCCATGGCTATCTTGGTACAGAAAATAGTTGGGTTGATCGCGGCAAGATTCAGGAAACAGCAGATACTCTGATACAGGCGGGCAAGATACATCCACAGATAATAGTGATACCAGCCGATCCCAAGTCTTGGTGGGCCGACTCGGCAGAGGACAAAGCACTTACTGCGTTTATCGCGGACTTAGTGCCGCATATCGATGAATCCTACAGAACCATTGCTAACCGTGATGGACGGTCTATCGGTGGTTATTCGGCAGGTGGCTTTGGAGCAGTAAATATAGCATTGCAGCACCCGCAAATGTTTGCGGCAGCGGCATCATTGAGCCCGGCTGTATATACGCCAGTACCACCCGACGAGTCCTCGGCTACGCGACAAGATACCTTTCTAACAAATGGCGAGTTCGACCCCGACTCGTGGGCCAGCAAGAATTGGGTGTCCTTTATAGATACTTACAAGGCGCGTGGCATCCTAGTTCCTTTCTACATCAATGCCGGGGATCACGATCAACTCGATATAGCCTATCATGCCGCCGTCTTTTATCAAGCTTTACGAGAACATCAACCAGAACACACAGAGTTGAGAATTTTTGACGGCGGCCATAATTTTGCAGCCTGGGGCACTACAGTTGGAAACGCAATGGAATACATGTCCACCTATCTTTCTGCACCCGAATAGCAATCCCGAAAATTAATCGAAGGCATTTACTATGAATATTAAAAACCCAATCGTCATTCTATCTCTAATTCTGCTGCTACCCATTCAGGCTTGGGCGCAGGGCCGAGTGCTTGAATCCGATAGCCACCGCTTTGAAGAAGTAACCGATGGTGTTTGGTTAGTGACTGGCACCGGCTCCGTTTTCACGATGAGCAATGCAATGGTCTTAGTAGGAGAATTCGACACGTTGGTAGTGGATTCTCACGTCACTCCAACAGCGGCTCGTGCACTGATCGATTCGATTCCTGTTATTACTGATAAGCCGATTCGTTATTTGGTGAACAGTCACTATCATTTTGACCATGCGCACGGTAATCAGGCATTTCCCGAAGGGATTGAGATTATCGGTCATGAATTCACCCGCAAGAAATTAAATGGTGAGCTTGGCAATGTATTAGAAGAATCTACCTTTAAGAGTTTCTCCGATCAGGTGCCAGGCTCCGTGGCAAATCTTGAACGACAGCTTGCGGCAGAGTCAGATCCCGCTCAAAAAGCACGGCTACAAGAAAGGCATAGAGTACAGCGGGACTATATGAATGCTATTGGAGAGGTCAAGCCAACTCCGCCGAATATTACGCTTGAAACGAAGATGAGCTTGTTTCAAGTGGTGAGCAATGGCAGTCGGGAGATACAACTTCTGCACTTTGGCCGTGCCCACACCGGCGGGGACGTGATCATCTTTTTGCCACAGGAAAAAGTCGTGTTTACAGGAGACATGATGCTGCCTGGTCTTGCCTATATGGGAGATGGTCACGTCGACGAATGGCCAGCTACACTAGATGGGCTGAACGCATTGGACTTTGATACCTGGCTTCCGGGCCACGGTTCGGTCATGCGTAGTAGGGAACCTATAGGTCATTTTCAGGCGTATCTGCGTGACCTATGGAGCAAGACATCACAGATGCACAGCCAAGGAGTAGCTGCTGACCAGGCAGCACAGCAATTGGATATGACGAACCACAGCGATAATTTTGCTCAGATTACAGGCCCAGGTGTTGACCCTAGAGCGGTTCGCAGAATCTATACACTGCTTGACGAGTAAGCAGAGATCGAAAAACAAATGGGAAAAGGGGCCCATTTGAACCCCTTCTTGTGCGCTGCGCCAGATCAGTCCTGTTTCGCATACGGCGCAACGGAAAATGGCTTGTTGCTATAGCTATCGATGATGGATTGCATCGCCGTCACGCCCAGATCCTGACGTACCGTTAGATGTCTGTATGAAGTAATCTGGGTCATCATAATGCCAATCATGTTTTCTACAGGGTCAACCCAGAATATTGTGCCCCAGGCACCACCCCAGCTGAAAGTTCCTGGAGTCAGAGGGTCTCTGGCCTTGCCGGCATCACTCACGAGACCGAAACCAAGACCAAATGTGTAACCGGGGCCGCGAATGTAAACATCGTGATCGCCGCTGTGATTGCTGATCATCAAGTTCACGGTTTTTGGACTAAGCAAGCGAACACCTTCTAATTCGCCACCATTTAACAACATCTGGCTAAAACGCCAGTAGTCTGAAACTGTGGAGGAGAGACCGGCAACACCACCGAAATACCTGGTTTCTCTATACTCTGGAGCCCTGAACAGTTCTATAGTCTGATCTGGTCCGGTAGGGCTGTATACTGCGGCGACACGATCGATCTTGTTCTTAGGTACTATATAGAACGTGTCGTGCATCTGTAGTGGATCAAGAATTCTCTTTTGTAGAAATTCAACTAGTGGTTGTCCGGATATACGCTCTACCAATAAGGCAACATAATCTGTTGAACTTCCATATTGCCAATTATCGCCGGGATGAAAACTCAGTGGGAGTGACGCGCGCTTAACAATCGTTTCTTCCAAGGTCGCCATCCGTGGTAATAATTCCAGCTCTTCTTCAGTGAGTACTTCGCGATCAGGATCAACTCCCGCAGTGTGAGACAGCACATGGCGAAAGGTGAGCGGGCGATGAGCTGTCATGCGATAGTTCACGCCGTCTTCCTTGACTACAACTTGTTTTCCCGCGAGTTCTGGAATCCAATCAGTAATGGGATCGGTAAGCAGAAAATGACCTTCTTCATAGAGCATCATCAGTGCAGTGGAAACTACCGGCTTGGTCATGGACATAATGACGAAAATGGAATCATCGGTCATCGGCTCGCCAGTTTCTTTATTCTTCCAACCCTGAGACTCGACATGGATCACCTTGCCGTTACGTGAGATGAGTGAAACGGTTCCGGCTAGCATATTTGCATCAATATAACGCTGCATTGAATCTGAAAGCCTTTGTAGCCGCTGCGAAGAAACTCCCACGTTTTCCGGTGTGTCAATGGGAAATCCATTGGCCTGGAGCAGAGTACTCAGACTGAGAAGCGCTAACGACAACAGGATGCTAATGGATGGTTTGAAATAGTTGTGAATAAGCCTCATGGATCACTCCGGATTATTTTCTTAGTAGTTGGTTTGATCAGAAGTCAACAGTATAGAGTACCCCTGCCAGATTTGACCAGCGTGCTGTTTTGCTTCATTCTCAGCCACTTTTGTAGGTTTTGGGTTTACAGCTATGGCAGGCAATGCTCAAAATCATCAGGGACACCCCATGACGGTAGAAAGTGATTCCAACAAACCGATTTTTCTGAAACCCGGCCACAACGCCGGTGATTTAGTGGAGTCCAGTAAATGGAAAATCTTGCGAGAAGAACCTGGTTTGGTTGAAGTCGACGTGCATCTGCCTGATCATCTTTTGAACCCGCGCGATCAGCTGTTCGGTGGTTTCACTGGCACCTATGTAGATATGATTTCTATATATACAGCGCGAACCTTGTTTGAGAGCCAGCAAGATTTTAATTGGTCGGCCACGGTCAACATGCGAATCGACTATTTCGCACCAGTTCTGGGTCCCAGATTTTTGTTAAAAGGCGAGTTGATAAAAGACGGTCGCAGTACCTGCTTGGTTGCAACTCATTTCATTGATATGGAAGGGAATAAGTTAGTTTACGCCATTACTACCCTGCGTAAGAGCCAGTAAACTGACTGTAAGATTAAAGTAAGAAAGGCGGGTTTTGCCCACCTTTCTTAACTGGCCTGCCTACATGGAATAGGCTTTTTCATCATGATCTGTGATATCCAGTCCCACCTGCTCCTGTTCTTGAGTGACTCGAATACCAGAAGTTACTGCTGCAACTATTTTCAACAGAATAAAAGTCAAAATGGCAGTATAGGCCGCTACTGACAGAATACCGATGATTTGCACCATGACTTGAGAGCCCATGGTTGACCCTTCGGCAAAACCGTTACCACTGAGGATGCCTAGATTAGCAGAGACCAGGATTCCAGCCAGAAAAGTTCCTACCATGCCACCAACCCCGTGGACTGGAAAAACGTCTAATGAATCGTCTATCCTGACTTTTTGTTTTAGGTAAGTAGTCGCGAAGTAACAGATAACACCACCGCATAGTCCAACGATCAAGCCTCCAGCCGGACCCACTGAACCAGAAGCTGGCGTGATTGTTGCCAGACCCGCAACCATACCAGTGATGGCGCCAAGACCGCTTGGCTTGCCGTGTTTTATCCATTCTATCAGCATCCAGGTCAAGGCGCCGGTTGCTGCGGAAATATGTGTGACAAACATCGCCATGCCAGCATTACCATCCGCAGCCAGGGCACTCCCCGCGTTGAACCCAAACCAGCCTATCCAGAGCATGCCGGCACCGGTAAAACTCATGGTCAGGTTATGGGGCATCATGGGCGTGTTTAGAAAGCCCTCGCGTTGACCAATCACCAACGCAGTCACCAAGGCTCCGACGCCAGCGGTTACATGTACTACGGTTCCGCCAGCAAAATCGATCAATCCCATCTGAGCCAGCCAGCCTCCACCCCATACCCAATTCGCTACCGGAAAATAGACAGCTAGTGTCCACAGGGCTGAGAACAGCAACATCGATGAAAATTTAATTCGCTCGGCGAACGCCCCTACTATCAATGCCGGAGTGATAATGGCAAAAGTCATCTGAAAAGAGGCAAACACAGTTTCCGGTATGCTATCGGTGACAGAGCCGACCACTACGCCGTTGAACATCGCTTTAGCAAGCCCTCCCCAATAAGCAGATTCCGATGGACCGAAGGCTATGCTGTACCCGACTAGTAGCCATAGAATCGAAACAACCACAGCTATGGCGAAACACTGCATCAGAACCGAAAGTACGTTGCGAGTTCTAACTAGGCCACCATAGAACAAGGCCAATCCAGGCAGTGTCATAAATAGAACCAGGGCGGTAGAGGTTAATATCCACGCCGTATCGGCGCCGTTGATATCCTGTGCAGACGCCATAGTAGGAAGTAGTGTTAACGAAGTTGCGACTGGTATTTTTAGATTAAGTGTTTTCGTTATCATTTTTATCTGATTCCTCACAGGGCTTCGTTGCCTGTTTCTCCGGTTCTTATTCGTATAGTTTGTTCCAGATTGCTAACAAATATTTTCCCATCACCAATTTGGCCACTATTTGCAGCTTTGCAGATGGCCTCGACTACCTGATCTGCTAATTCGTCAGACACTGCTACTTCCAACTTTGCCTTAGGGAGGAAATCGATCACATATTCCGCTCCACGATAAAGTTCCGTATGTCCTTTCTGGCGACCAAAGCCTTTTACCTCAGTCAGGGTCATGCCACTCACCCCTAATTCGGACAGTGCTTCGCGCACATCGTCTGATTTAAATGGTTTAATGATGGCGGTAACAAGTTTCATTATTATTCTCCTGCATTATTTTGAGTCGCCTCCGTAAATCGGGAGAGTGAATTGGCACAATTTTGATTCTTTTTGCCGTTGCCAAAAACTGATGTTGAGTTCTAACGGTGCAGCAAACCGATTGCGCTCCGACAACGCTTTGGAGCTCTCTCTGTTTGATCAGAGAAGCTTATAGGGTCACAAAACTTTACCATGCCATTTGCCAAAGCACCAATACCATGCAGCGATATCATCGATGTAATTTGTATTGTAATCAGCTTGCTATAGGAAAAGTTTTTTGAGGCCAGGTTTCCGACAAAAATGACCCGCAATGGTGCATTTCTTTTGTTCGTCTTCGGGGTGGGACACAACAAATTGAGGATCCTCATTTAATATGGTTGCCAGCACTAGCCTGACAGCGATTTGTAGCTACTGACTCAGCAGGTAACGGAACCCGTTCAGCCTGGATTCAGCCAAGGTGATTATTATGGCATGGTTCATTACTGTAACTTTTTTGGTGCGGTGGCGTCTTAGAAGCAGGAAGCACTAAATACTGTGGGTCTCTCAGCTCTCTCAGCGCCAGAACTCAGCCACGAAGGTCAAAGTGTTCATGCAGCAGTGTTGATGATGGCGAATGTGCATACTGGTACGACCAGGAAAATACCTTAACTTAAGCGGGGAATGCCAAATGATCAAGAAAGCTCTATTATTAGTTATGGGCATCGTGTTGAGCGGATGCCTGGTTACTGTCGATTCGGATTCGCGTCCATTACAAACCGTGTGGAATGAAGCCGACGTTTCCAGGCTACAGCTAGGCGTGAGTAATCAGGATTGGGTTAATACCTCCTTTGGCGACCCAATAACCAAGCTGAACTATGCCGATGGCACTGAAATCTGGAAATACAGGAATCGCTCAGAAAAAGACACTGAGGTTGGCTTGCTTCTCGTATTCTCGGTAGACATTGAAGAAGAGCGTACCGAAACACTTTCTATCGAGTTTACCGATGGTTTGGTAACGAATTATTGGATAGAGGAAGATCGCTTCTAGATCGCCAGAGTAGCCCGGCAACGGCACTTGCCGGGCTACTCCAAATTACTTAGCCAGACCTCAAGGTTGTTCCAATCAATTCGAAACACATGGCGTGCGTTGTTTACGATAGCGTAATCCACCCTGGCACCTGCTGCACGCAATCTTTCCACCATAGCTTGCAATAATCGATTCCAACGAAAGTCATCCCGCTCTCCTATGCGAATATAGACAGGAAGGCCCTGCAGGGCATTGACCGACGTGTCTGCTTTTAATCGGCCCGGTGTTGCCACCACACCCTTGTACTTTTCCGGATTTAGAGCAGCTATTGCCATAGCCTCGCTGCCACCACTGGAGATACCAATCAAAAGAGGTTTTGAATCCTGCAGAGAATGGGAGGACTGTAGAATTTCCACTATTTCGGGAAGCGTATTGCTTTCTTCTTGCGAGAATCGTCGCCCATCCGGGGCAATGGGGACGGCTATGGCCCAACCACGGTCAACAAACGCCTTACCGAGCCAGAATTGCGCCTTGGCCATAAATTCATTATTGGAGCCAGCAGCGATTAGCATTGCTAGTGGTGGCGGTCCCTCGTTAGTGTGTGGCTCGAAAAAAAGCAGTTTTACACTTGTGCCATCGGCAAGCTGCACAGTTTGCTCCGCTGCCAACAGAAAGCTGAGGGGTAGGTTAACAAGAACAGTGACTAAGAGTAGCCGCAGCACAGGCATAATGAGGCCGGTTTTATTGAGTATGGTTAACATAAAAGTATAGCAATAATTGTATTTTAGGCGTGGGTAGATGAGATAAAACTACTATTTAAGCCGTTGATTTCCTTAATAGAAGATTTCGTACGACAGCTCATTACACTACTGTAACTTTTTTTCTCACATTGCGTCTTTATCAACAAATGAGAGCACTTTATCAGCAGGCTATTCATCAGCACCGGCAGAGGATTTATTCCTTTGCGCACTATAGCTTGCGCATCAAGGAAGACGCGGAAGATGTAACGCAAGAAGTGTTTATAAAGCTTTGGCAGCATTGGCAAAAGATTGATCATAGCAAACTGGGTGGTTGGTTAATGCGGGTAGCCCACAATGCGGTTATTGACCATGTCAGAAAGCAGCGTCCCCAACAGACTAACCAGGATCAGTATGCAGAAGTCGATGAGCAGATTGGAGCTGGCAATGAAGAATTAAAGCTAGACCAGGATTTGTTTAAGCGGCAATTACAATCCGCTATCAAATCCTTAGAAGACCCTTTTCGTAGCATCATTATCATGCGAGATATTCACGGTCTGAGCTATGAGGAGATACAAGGCAGCCTCGATATGAGTGCAAGTCAGGTCAAAGTTTACTTACATAGAGCGAGGCGAAAATTGAGAGACAACGTGGAACTGCGTCAGCTATTTCATGAGCAAAAAGATGACGAGCTGGTAATTAGACAATCAGTTGCGGTGGCCGCAACCAATGACAAAGGTAATGATCATGCCAAGTAATAGCGAATCACAATGTTATTTTATTCAATTGCAGATAGACAGCTATCTTGATGCTGATCTGAGCGAAACGCAACGAACGGTATTTATGTCTCATGTGCAAGGCTGCGCGGCCTGTGCGAAAGAGTTCCATTTTGCTCAGGCAGTACAGGATGCTGTTCTGGAATTCCCCCAGGTCGATTGTGAAGACTCTGTTCTGGAACCTGTATATCGACTAACCAAAAACACTGAGCAGCGAATCTCAAATTCATCACAGTTGCTGGACTTCTTAAACTCTATACCTGTCTTCTTTCGTTACGGTCTTGCCGCAGCGCTGGTTGCGGTGGTAGCGGTCGCTGTTAGTTTTAACGTGCTGGTGCCAACAGAGACTGGTCTCAGTAATGAGCAGCTGATTGCGAACGAGATAGTTGAACAATATAGCCCGGGAGATGTTTCTCAGGCTTTACAAGAGTTAAATTTGGCCATTGATTATCTAAATCAAGTTAGTCAACGCACTGAAGCGATGATAGGTGATCGTTTCTTGGTCACACCACTACAGGATTCCATTAATGCCTCATTTCAGAAGGCAAGAATAAGAGAGAGCGATCCATTGCAGAACGGACCGATCTAGGTTTGTACCTGTAAGTCTGTGTTTTATGAATTTTGGAAAATTAAATTGCGAGGTGGAAGTATGAAGTTTTTGCAGAAATTGTTTATAACAATAGTGTTTCTAAGTGTTATTCCCGTGGTGATGGCTGCCAGCAAAGAAATAGAAAATCACCCCGGTTATGTGGATTTCTCCACTCTGACCGAGATCGCAAACACTGAACCTAGTGTTGAGATAAGTCTGAAAGCCCCGTTGTTGAACATGATCACTAACCTGATCCGCAATGAAGACGAAGAGGCCGCTGACTTCATCTCAAAATTGATGCGGGTTACGGTTCATGTTTTTCAAAGTGATGCCATAGACGTTGATGAAATAGCATCTTCTATGTCGGCTATGGCAGATGACCTCGATATCGCTGGCTGGGAACGGGTGGTCAGGGTTCGTGAAGATGACGATCATGTAGATATCTATTTCAGGCTGGCAGATAACGCGGAGGCGATCCACGGTATAGCCATAATGGTGGCAGAGCCTGGAGAGACAGTGCTGGTTAATATAGTTGGAGACATTAGTACTGACGATATAAGTGCCCTTGGTCGCCGCTTTGAGTTAGATGAGTTGATCGACCTTGAGATAGCCGACAATTAGTCTTAGTAGTTAATGAGATATCAACCATGAAAAAACCAGTATTATTGCTACTGCTTGTACAACTTACGGCTTGTATGTCTTTCAACGACAAGGCTTTTCGTTCTACACGTGAATCCATCGCTGAACAGATACCAAATATCACTCTGGAAAAGGAGTTTGCGGTATCTTTAGGCGGCGGCCTGTTTAATTTTCTAAATATTGTTACTCTGGATGCGGCAGATATCTCAGACTTGGAGCATGTGCAAGTGGCTGTTTATAACGTCGACGGAGGTGGCCGGAAAATAAATTTCAAGGATCTGAATTTCGCTGAAACTCTGCGCTCAAGGGGCGAGCAATTACACTGGGAAACCATTGTAAAACTGCGAGAAGAAGATGCGCAGATTTGGATATTGGCAGGAATGGATATTGAACGCAATAGTCTGGATGCGGTTTCCGTTTTTGCGTTGGAACGAAATGAACTGGTTCTAATAAACGTGGACGGTAATCTGGAGCAGATGATTAAATTTGCCTTGCAGCCTGCATTGGGTCATAGAAAATCCTACAAGGCTGGTTGAGCCAGTTCATCACTCAAGAGGGGCTTGTGTTTAATCCCGATTTTTGAATCATTACAGGAATTGATTTGAACGAAGGGGTTCGGCTACCAGTATCGACCACTTGCGAAACTGGTATGTTGGCCTCTGGAAAGTAACACATCACATTGCCAGGCTTACTATCGTGAACCGCGATGTCCAGCTCGTTCAGAGTGCCCGTTTCACTGCTTACATCGACCTTGTCCCTTTTTGTTAAGCCCAATTTTTCTAAATCGGCCGTATTGATAAATAATACCTGTCGCTGTCTGCTCTTTCGAAACCTCCATCGCTCATGCGTAGATAGTTAAACATCGACTCCTGCGTTGTTGCCTGGTTCTCTTCGTCTCGCACTTTAATTGGCGGGATAATATTCTCACCCTCAACTCCATTGACATGGGTTTGGTTAAGTGTTGAATTGATCATCACCTTGAAAGGGATTTGATTAAGGGCTTTCGCTGAGAAGACAGTGTCAGGATTAGCCGAGAACAGGTTTCCTCCCAACAACAGCGCAAAATCAATATTGCCTTCCGCCGCTGCTTGAACAGAAGCGGGGATGATTCGATGCTGGATTAGCGTCAAACACAAGTATCAGATTGGTCTTATGCAGGTCGACGTATTGAATTGTCGCGGTACCGCTGCCTATGCTGTTAGTTAGTCCTACGCCAGAGGCTTGATGACAATAGTAGGAGCAATTATTGATATGGTTACAACCGTACATTCGAGCAAATAATTGCAATAGAAACGCGACTTCGTTAGATGACCTGCCAAAGGCATAGAAGAAACTTCGGGTCGCTTGACTCTTCTTTAGACGACCGATAATTAGAGAACAAGTCTGTTCATAGGTGATTTGATGATAAGAATCAGAGGCAGTTATTTTGTGCAGCGGTGTCGAAAGTCAGCCCAGACTTTCAAGTTGCTTGGCGCCTGGCTCATGTAATTCAGCAATGGTGTTTTGCCCGAATATTTGTGTAGGAATGGGGCCTCTTATGTCACTTAGTTGTGCCTGAATGTCCTTATTGCAAATTTCAATACGATTGCTGTATTCGTTGTGCAGACCACCCCGTTGTCCACCGGCACCGAAAGCACGGGCTTTATTGCTGCAGCCCTTCGACTTCCATACGCTCGCTGCTGGCGACTGTTACCAGAATGCCATCGAGAGTAGTAAAAGAGCGTTCATTTAGTTGGTATTTGTAAACCTGGTATTCGACCGCTTCGGTTTGATTGTCACTGTGTAATCGTACGGTAAGAACAGAATGATCATCCTGCCATTGGAAATAATACAGGGCCGTACCCAGCCCCACCATTAAAACCAAAAACATATAGGCACCTAGACGAAGCTCAGCCGAAAGATTGTCATTCGCAACAGCTGTGGCTATGGTGTTGCTGCTGGCAACTGCTTTTTTAGTCCCTGGAGATGGAGAGCTCTCTTTCATGTCGCGCTGACGGACGAAGAAGAAGGCGATAATGATAACTGCAAGCGTGAGTAGTATTTTTCCCAGCATGGGCGAAGGTAATCCAGATTGCTTGATCAGTGGATAATAACAGTCGTATTGGTGGCTTAGCCAGAGTGGCGCCAGTGAATGTTATCGGCCTCGGTCGGGCAGGCCATAAGAAGAATTTACTGGGTAGCCCGATGTCCGATTGAGGCTCACTCTCGAATGCGATAGTCTGTTCCCTGGCAGCATTTAAGGAAACAAGTACCTCGCCACTGTGCGCGGCGAAAGCGAATCAAATCTGTTTCTATCCGGTCTGTTTGCCGAGTATTGAAGGAATCCTTTGCAAATTTTAGATAAAACCAACACCGATACCGAACCCTATGTTCCAGTTGGCATGCCTCCGTTGGACAATTCTGGACGGGTAACCTCGTTCTTCGAATTTTGGCCAATGTGGCTGATGTATATTCCGGTCGCCGTTCAGTGGCTATTGCTTTCGATAAAGTACCGTAGCCTGAGTTTGCCTTTATTGGCCAACCCCGGTATTCCCCTGTCGGGTATGGTGGGGATCTCTAAATCAGCGGTTTTCGACCTGGCTGGTGATTACGCCAGAAAATGGATACTACCCTGGACATTGTTCGAGGTTGGCGCTGAAGTGACCGGAGAACAGTGTCGGCGGGCCATTGATGCCATGGAATCGGTAAATTTACGATTCCCGGTAGTGGGAAAACCTAACATTGGTTGCCGCGGAGCCGGAGTTCGCTTGCTGCATGACGAAGCGGAATTGAGCGAGTATTTAGAGAGTTTTCCTGTGGGTGGCTGTATTCAATTTCAACAGCTAAGTCAGTGGGACGCTGAGGCTGGTGTATTCTATGTGCGTAATCCTGAAGAGGCTGTGGGCTCAGTAACCTCGCTTACGCTTAAATACACGCCCTACGTGGTAGGTGATGGCAAGCGTCGATTGGCAGAGTTGGTTGCTGAAGATCCCAGGGCAGGAGAACTGTTGCCTCTTTATCGTGATCGACACGCAAAAAAATGGAACACTGTCATTGCTGATGGAGAGCCTTATCGTTTGGTATTTTCCGCGAGTCATTGCCGAGGGGCAGTATTCCGTGATGCTGAACAACTCATCAATCACAAATTGTCACAATCATTGGATAAAATCTTTGCCGATATTCCCGGTTTTTATTACGGACGACTAGACGTGAAATTTAGAGATGTTGAAAGCCTGAGTGCAGGGAAGAACTTCAATATAATAGAGATCAATGGCGCGAGCTCTGAATCTATCAACATTTGGGACAGGAATGCCGGGCTATGGAAGGCGGTAAAAACTCTGTTGCAGCAATATCACACCCTGTTTAAACTGGGCAACGTCAGCAGAAAACATGGCTATAAAGCCCCTGGGATGATGGTTCTTTACCGAGCCTGGCGTTACGAAAATAACCTTGTGAAGCAGTATCCACAAAATGACTAATCCTTGCAGGCTAGCATTCAGGCCCAGAATCGTTTCCGCCTTACTTGAAAAAGCGCTTGGACTGGATCGTTTAGGAGCGATCTATGATGCACGCCCGGAGGTCTGCACTCCGCATGAATTTCTACAATACGCTCTGGATGCTCTCGGGGTCAGTCTGGAATTAATTAACCAATCGAATCTGGACGAAATGCCACGTTCAGGCCCGGTGCTAATTGTTGCCAATCATCCCCTGGGCGGCCTGGAAGGGGTAGCGATAGCGAAAGTAATTTCGGACATACGCCCAGACCTCAAGGTACTAACAAATGAACTGTTACGGCGCATTCCGGAATTGGCGGATATTTTTATCGGTGTGGACGTACTCTCCAGCGATACCGCCATCAGCAATGTCCGTAGCATTAAGCAGGTGCATAGACATCTAAAGAACGATGGCGCAGTGCTAATTTTCCCCGCTGGTATGGTCTCTGCGTATGAACATGACCAGCGCAGAATACAAGATCGCTCATGGAATCGTTTGGTGGGTCAGCTTCTCAAACGTTATCAATGTACCTGTTTGCCGGTGCACGTAGGTGGAGCTAATAGTCGCTATTTTTACGGCGCTGGAATGATCCATCCCAGACTGAGAACCGTGTTACTGCCTCGTCAGCTTGCTAACAAGCAGGGCTTTCGTTTGCCGCTGCGTTTCGGTCGTCCTGTAACAGCGCAGGAATTGCGTCTGTTGCAGAGCCCAAAAGCGATTACAGATTATCTCAGAGTTAGCACGGATGCGCTGTTGCGAGACCCTGTGCGAGTACCTTTGATTAATAGTCAAACAGTCGTAGATTTGCACCCTTCTGTTGGTAAGGCAGAACTACTGTCCACCATAGAGCGCATGGCTGAGCATAGGCTTATTGAGCATGAAGAGTTTGAAGTGTATTGCGCGCCTTTCGATAGCCTTGGCCCTGTCATGGAGCAGATTGCCATTGCCCGAGAGGTCACTTTTCGTTCGGTGGGGGAGGGAACGGGTCTTTCCAGAGACTCCGATCAATTCGATCCTCACTATCTTCATTTATTTTTATGGGATAAGACAGCACTGAGAATTGCCGGTGCTTACCGTGTCGGTTTGGTCGACGAAATTGTCGCGAAACATGGAGTTAAGGGTCTTTATAGCCGCTCTTTGTATAAATACGACGAGATATTTATTGATAGATTGGGGTCAGCCATCGAAATGGGGCGCAGTTTCATTCACCCGGATTATCAAAGAAAGCCTGTATCACTTAGTTTGCTATGGCGGGGCATAGGCAGAATTTTAGTAGAAAGACCCAGGTATCACACTTTATTCGGGTCTGTAAGTATTTCACGCGAGTACAGTGATTTAGCTCGCGCGCTGATAGCCGACACTCTGTTGACGAATTTTAAGGCCGACGAATTCGAACAATTAGTTAAACCGATCACTCCGCACAAAATTATGAATCGTGTTTGGACCAGTGAGATGCTTGCTGAATTAGCTAATATAAAGATGTTGGGCAAATTGATAGGACGCTGTGATCCCGGTAAAGCTGTGCCCGTTCTTTTACGTCACTATCTTTCAGTAAATGGGAAATTGGTGTGTTTTAATATTCACTCCAGTTTTAATGATTCACTAGAAGGACTGATCATTGTGGACGCTCGAAAAACTGATGCCAAAACTCTGAGTCGATTCCTCGGTGCCGATGGCCACAAACACTTTATGTCGTTTCACAAACTGCGAGATACTGCGTAAGCATGAGTAAACTGATTGCCCTGATTCAAGTTATTGTTGCTATAGTTCTAATCCTGTTGGCAGGAATAACCTTGATCAATTTGGTTCTTATCTCGACCCGGCCAGAGACAATTTCTGTGGTAAATGCCCTGATCGGACAAGGAGTGCTGATAATTTGCCTTCTTGTCATAGGGCGGGTTCTGTTTAAGAAGGGTTTGACTAGCCTGCGGCAGGTTAAACCCGTTGCCAATGCCGACTCCACAGGCTGAACCTCTCTAAACCCTGAATCTTTGTCGACCCGTAACTGCATCAATTATAGTAGAATGTAGAATGCCACAGGAAACCTGCACAGCTTTGGCATAAAGAGTATAATTTCGCGCTTATCCGAGCCGCAGCCTCAGTCAATGATAACCTTTGAAGACACTAATCGCTTTTCTCAGCTACAGCAGAGCTGTGTCGCCACTATTGGTAAATTCGATGGTGTTCATCTGGGGCATCAACTAATACTGGATCAGTTGCAGCAAAAAGCTGAACAGTTAAAGTTGCCATCATTGGTCATTTTGATTGAACCACATCCCGAAGAATTTTTTGCTGGTAGTTCGGCTAACTGCCCAGCCAGGCTGACAATCCTGAAAGAGAAACTGGAGCTGTTGGAGAGCTTCGGCATAGATTATGTATTCCAACTAAAATTCGACAAGGCAACAAGTGAACTCAGTGCCCAAGACTATATAAAAGAGATATTGGTGGAAGGTCTTGGGATCGCAAGTTTTATAGTAGGCAATGATTTTAAATTCGGCCATAAGCGGGCAGGCGATTTTGCTTTGTTGCAGAATTCTGGGGCACAATTCGGTTTCGAAGTACTAGAGACAGGGGCCTACGAACGAAACGGCCATCGAATTAGTAGCACATTTATAAGAGAACAACTCGCGAACGCAGATTTCACTCTGGTAGAGCAGTTGTTAGGTCGGCCGTATTCGATAAAGGGCGAAGTGGTAAAGGGACAGCAGCTTGGCACAGATCTAGGTTTCCCGACCTGTAATATTAATCCACAGCGGCTTCGGATTCCATTGCATGGAGTCTATGCCTGCGAAGTGCGACTGGATGATCGTTATCGGCCAGCTGCTGTCAATATCGGCTACCGCCCAACGATAACTGAATCTGGCGATGCCCTGCTTGAGGCGCACATTTTGGATTTCAATGAAGACCTATACGGTAAAACGATAGAAGTGATCTTCAAGCACAAGATACGCGAGGAGATAAAATTCTCGGGTTTGGAAGAATTAAAACAACAAATCAGCGCCGATATTGAGCGAGTCAGGGAAGTATTTAGCGTTAACCAAGAGCCCGTCGGACTTAATCATTCGTAGCGAGGGGAAGCAGAAACTAGTCAGTTTTTGTAGTCGTGAGGCGAATAGTCGTTCTATATTAACGAAATTGACCATGAAAAATGGCAGATTAATGCCTTTCCACAGTAGAACAATGCTAAGTCCGACAGGCTTCTGGTTCAGAACAATTGGTTAACAACAGATACATTGGAAATGACAATTCGAATTAGCAAACGGCTACAGCCATGCGTGATTATAAAGATACCTTAAACCTGCCGCATACCGCATTCCCGATGAAGGCCAACCTGGCTCAGAGGGAACCTTCTATCTTGCAGCATTGGCAGAAACTTGACCTGTATAGTCGTATTGCTGAAAAGAATAGTGGTAAACCCAGGTTCATTCTGCATGATGGACCTCCTTATGCTAATGGTGAGCTACACCTCGGTCATGCGATTAATAAGTCTCTAAAAGACTTCGTCGTAAAAGCAAAATCGCTGAACGGTTTTGATGCTCCCTACATACCCGGCTGGGACTGCCACGGATTGCCCATAGAACACAATGTAGAAAAGAAAAAGGGAAAGGCCGGTCAGAAAATTTCACATGCCCAGTTTCGCCAAGCCTGTCGTGAGTACGCCACTAAACAAGTAGGTATTCAAAGAAAAGGGTTCATACGCCTGGGTGTATTAGGTGATTGGGACAACCCTTATCTGACCATGAACTTTTCGACTGAGGCCGACATCGTTAGGTCTATGGGGAAAATTGCTGCAAATGGACATCTGGTAAAAGGGTACAAGCCAGTTTACTGGAGTGTCGTGGGCGCGTCTGCTCTGGCAGAGGCTGAAGTCGAGTATCAAGACAAGACATCCCTTGCCATCGATGTTCGCTTTGCTTCTCAAGATCGGGATTCTTTTTTGGCCTTATTCGGTGACTCTTTTCAAGTAGATGCCAATCAGCCGGTATCGGTAGTGATCTGGACGACAACTCCGTGGACCTTACCTTCAAATCAGGCTGTCTGCTTGCATGCCGAATTGAGCTATGCACTTCTGCGCTGTGAATTGGAGCAGGGTCCTGAATTGCTGGTAGTGGCGAAAGACATGGTTCCGCAAACAATGAGTCGCTATCAGTGCGAAACATTTGAAATTCTCGCAGAGGTTGCTGGTGCGCAGTTAGAAAATCAGCTGTTACTGCATCCATTTATGGAAAGAAATGTTCCGCTGATCCTGGGAGAGCACGTTACTACTGAGGCCGGAACAGGGGCAGTGCATACCGCCCCGGATCATGGGCTTGATGATTTTAATGTCGGTGCTGCTTATGGCATAGGCACATTGAATCTAGTGGACGAAAATGGTGTGTTTACCGCCGCCGCAGGAGAATTTGCAGGCGCGCACGTTTATAAGGTTGATGAAGATATTGTAGCAACCCTGCGTCAGCAAAATGCCCTGGTTGCTTTGGATAAGATTACCCATAGCTATGCCCATTGCTGGCGTACCAAGACGCCATTGATCTATCGAGCTACGCCGCAATGGTTTATCAGCATGAGCGCAAAAAACTTACTGGACTCTTCGTTGCAGGCCGTGGATCAAGTTAAGTGGATTCCGGGCTGGGGCAAAGCCAGAATTGAACTAATGCTCAAAGGCAGTCCCGATTGGTGTGTGTCTCGCCAGCGTACCTGGGGTGTCCCCATCACTTTATTTGTTAACAAGGAAACTCAGGCTTTGCATCCGAATACGGGTGAACTGATAGAACTGATTGCTCAACGCATTGAAAACGAAGGCATCGAAGCCTGGTTTGAATTGAAAGCCGAAGACCTTCTCGGTGATGATGCAGCAAACTATGAAAAAGTAACGGATACTCTTGATGTTTGGTTTGACTCTGGTGTCAGTCATTACTCGATTATGGGGAAACGAGATGAATTGGGCTATCCCGCCGATCTCTACCTGGAAGGCTCTGACCAACATCGTGGATGGTTTCAATCCTCGCTGAAAACTGCTGTAGCTATGAACGGTACAGCACCTTACAAAGAGGTGTTGACCCATGGCTTCTTCGTGGATGCCGAAGGCAAAAAAATGTCAAAGTCTTTGGGTAACACAGTAGCGCCAGATCTGATATTTAAACAATATGGTGCTGACATTTTGCGTTTGTGGGTCGCCGCTACTGATTACCGTGGCGAGATGACAGTCTCAGATGAAATATTTAGACGAGTGGCGGATTCTTATCGAAGAATTAGAAATACGGCCAGGTTTATGTTGTCTAATTTGAACGGATTTGACCCCGGTAAAGAACAAATTGCTGCTGCTGAGATGATCGCAATCGACTATTGGATAACGCGCCAATGCCAACTATTACAAAACCAGGTTATCGAGCACTATGATAATTACAATTTTCTAAATGTTTATCAAAAAATACATAATTTTTGCGTTATCGAGTTGGGTGGTTTCTATTTGGATGTAATCAAGGATCGCCAATACACGACAAAGTCGGATAGCGTGGCCAGAAGATCGACACAGACAGCCATGTTTCACATACTGGAGATGCTGAGCCGACTAATAGCTCCTGTATTGAGTTTTACTGCCGACGAAATTTGGCAGAATATTCCAGGTGAACGTGAAGAGTCGGTTTTCCTCTCTAATTTTTCTGATGGAATTACAGAATATTCTGAACTGAAAGAATTTCCTGATGATTTCTGGCAACAAATTCTTCTAGTGAAAACGGCGGTTAATAAAGAGCTTGAAGCGAAAAGGGTAGCAAAAGAAGTGGGTGCCAGCCTGAGCGCCGAGGTGGATATATTCTGTGAAGCAGCGCTGGCGGATACGCTCAATAGCTTAGGTTCAGAGCTTAGGTTTGCGTTAATAGTAAGTAGAGCTCAGGCGCACCCATTGAATCAGGCCACCGCCGTGGCAAGCGAGACCGAGTTAGAGAATGTTAAGCTGGTCGTGACGGCATCCGGCCATGATAAATGTGAACGGTGCTGGCACCACACTGATGACATTGGCCAAAGCCCAGAGCACTTGTCGCTGTGTCATCGCTGTGTGGAGAATATTGATGGCGAAGGTGAGCAACGTAATTTTGTTTAATGTACGCGCCGATTTCCGGGCTGTATAGAGCCGTGGCTAACTCATCTGGTCCTTTTATTGAAACTGGCTCTTATATTAGTCTGTACTTCTCTTTGGCGCTTGTCAGCGGTGAATTAGTTGACGGTAATTTTGACAAAAAGCCAGCCGGTTTCAGGCTGGGAGACGGAAGCATACTGCCCGGCTTTGAGCAGCAATTGATAGGTCTCAGAGCCGGGGATGAAATAGAATCTCTGCTATCAGCCAAACAGGCTTTTGGAGAGATTAACTCTGCGAACAGGCACCGATTCGCCATTGCCAGGTTCAAGAATTTGCTGGAAGATGATCTGATCCCCACTCAGGTAGGTTCTGTGGTCTCGTTTAAGGATGCTGGAGGCTTTGATTTACCTGGGGTTGTGGCAGATATTTCTGAGTCTACAGTGCTGGTTGACTTCAATCATCCATTGGCAGGAAAAGCAATAGTATTTAAGGCGCGTATCGACTCGGTCATCGCGGCAGATGTGGAAACTGTAGAAATCAAAGTGTAATCAAATCGTGAGCTGCTTGATTGTGAACATTCAAACACCGACAGCACCATCTGCAACCTCTATTCGATTGGCAAATCCCAGGGGGTTCTGTGCAGGCGTAGACAGGGCTATCGATATCGTAAATCGTGCGCTGGATATTTTCGGTGCGCCCATCTATGTACGTCACGAAGTGGTTCACAATAAATTCGTTGTAGATACTTTACGAAAACGGGGCGCAATCTTTGTCGATGAACTAGAAGACATACCAACAAAAGATAATAGGAATCGATCTGCTATTGTCATTTTTAGCGCGCACGGCGTTTCGTTGGCAGTAAAGGAAGAGGCTGGTAAAAAAGGGTTTAAGATTTTTGATGCAACCTGCCCCTTAGTCACCAAGGTACACTTGGAAGTAACCAAGTTCAGTCAAGAGGGTAGAGAATGTGTGCTGATCGGGCATCAATTTCATCCCGAAGTCGAAGGCACCATGGGGCAATACGACGAGTCCATTGGTGGCAAAATATACCTGGTTGAGTCGGTGATAGATGCGCAAAAACTTTCAGTGAACAATCCTCAAAATCTAAGTTACGTGACTCAAACCACGCTTTCCATGGATGACACGTCACAGGTGATAGATGCACTTAGGAAGCGATTTCCTTCCATCAAAGGCCCACGGAAAAAAGATATCTGCTATGCAACTCAAAACCGGCAGGACGCAGTTAAGCAATTGGCTTTAGAGTGTGAGCTGTTATTGGTGGTAGGTTCGCCCAATAGTTCTAATTCTAACCGTTTAAAAGAGTTGGCTGAGCGATTGGCTTGTGAATCGTATTTGATAGACAGTGTTGACGATATAGAGCCAGAATGGTTCGATGGAAAATCGAAATTTGGCGTCACCGCTGGCGCTTCGGCACCGGAAGTTTTAGTGCAGCAGGTAGTGGAACGCCTTGGAGAGATATGTCATCAGGAGCCGGAAGAACTGGCAGGTGTCAAAGAGAATATCGTCTTCAGCATGCCAAGAGATTTACGCGGCCAGGAATAGAAGCTCGTACCAAGACTCTCACAGCCTTCTACTTTTCAGGTTAACTTAAATTTGTGAGCTGTGTCATTTTTTCGCGTAAAGCGCTCAAGGCTGTAGTCATTTGCTCCGCCTTACTGCGCTGCTTCTCCACCACCGCATCAGGGGCATTGTCCATAAACTTCTTGTTATTCAATTTTGCGGACACTAGCTTCATGCCTGATTCAAGCTTCGCGATTTTTTTTTCCAATCGGGTGTGCTCTGCCTCTACATCGATAAGGCCGGCCATGGGCACCAGAATTTCAATATCACCATGTAATTGCGTGGCCGCTACGGGCAGTTCGTCGTTTTTATCTAACCATCGAATGCTTTCCAGCTTGGCCAGCTTCTGTAGATAAGGGCGGTATTCTTCTAATCTTGCTTTGTCGTTGTTACTGCCTTTACGAAGAAATACAGGAATGGCTTTGGCAGAAGAGATGTCCATTTCGCCGCGAATATTTCTTATAGCAACAATCACAGCTTTGATCCATTCGATATTTAGCTCGGCATTCTGATCTACATTAGTCTGCTTATATCGGGGGTAGGGTTGCAGCATGATGCTGTCACCTACGATACCAAGCATTGGAGCCAAACGCTGCCATATCTCCTCGGTAATGAAGGGCATGAAGGGATGCAATAGTCGCAGGCTCTTTTCCATTATCTTCAACAACATCCAACGTGTAGCCTGAGCCTCGTTTGGATTGCTCTCTTCCTCTTGGAGTACTGGCTTTGACAATTCCACATACCAGTCACAGTACTCGTTCCAGATAAATTCCTGTAGCGACTGCGAGGCGAGATCAAAGCGGTAGTGATGCATAGACTCTTCAATACTTTTCGCTGCTCGCTCAAAGCGACTGCTAATCCACCTGTCAGCAATTGAGAAATGTTCTGGCTCAATGTGTTTGCTGTCTAAAACTGTTTTTTCTTCACAGTTCATTAATATGTAGCGAGCGGCATTCCATATTTTATTGCAAAAATTTCTATAACCTTCAGTTCGACCTAAATCAAACTTGATGTCGCGTCCTGTCGAAGCAAGAGAGTAGAAAGTGAAACGCAGTGCATCTGTACCGTAGCCGGTAATGCCCTCAGGAAATGCGTTTCGTGTGTGTTTCTCGATTCTCTGCTTGATTTGCGGTTGCATCATATCGGCGGTCCGCTTGCTCACTAAGTCGTCAAGCTTTATGCCGTCAATTAAATCAATAGGGTCAAGAATGTTTCCTTTCGACTTGGACATTTTCTGTCCCTGTTCATCTCTAACCAGGCCGGTGATATACACTTTCTTGAACGGAATCTCGCCAGTAAATTTCAGCGTCATCATGATCATGCGGGCGACCCAGAAAAATATGATATCAAAACCCGTTACCAAAACGTCGGTAGGGTGGAAGCGATCAAAATACTCCCGTTGATCTGGCCAGCCCAAGGTTGAGAACGTCCAGAGTGCAGATGAGAACCAGGTGTCCAACACATCTTCGTCTTGGCGTAGCTTAATCTCGACCCCTAGTTTGTGTTTGCCACGTACTTCATCTTCGGTCCTGCCGACGTAGATATTGCCGTCCTCGTCATACCAGGCTGGTATGCGGTGTCCCCACCAAAGTTGCCGACTGATACACCAGTCTTGAATATTGCCCATCCATGCGAAATAAGTGTTCTCCCAATTCTTGGGGACAAATTCGATGTCGCCGTCTTCAACCGCCTTGATGGCAGGGTCCGCCAAAGATTGCACAGATACATACCATTGGTGTGTCAGATAAGGCTCTATTATCACACCGCTCCGGTCGCCTCTGGGCACTTTCAACCTATGTGGTTCAATTTTGTCTACAAGACCTAAGGCCTCCATGTCTTCAACAATTCTCTTGCGCGCTTCGAGACGGTCTAGTCCCTGATAAACCTGAGGTGCATTGCCATTGATACAGGCATCATCGGTCAGGATGTTGATAATTTTCAGCTTGTGTCGCTTGCCTAGTTCATAGTCATTGAAATCATGAGCTGGTGTTATTTTTACGCAGCCGGTGCCAAATTCCGGGTCAGCGTAGTCATCGGCAACAATAGGGATTTGTCGGTTGCACAGCGGCAATTCAACAAATTTTCCTACCAGTTCTTTATAACGCTCATCATCTGGATGTACGGCGATGGCACTATCTCCCAGAAGGGTTTCGGGTCTGGTAGTAGCTATGGTGACATGACGACTTGAATCTTCAGCCAAAGGATAACGAAAATGCCAGAGTGAGCCAGTCTCCTCTTCGGAAAGTACTTCCAAGTCTGAAACGGCAGTGTGTAAATGAGGATCCCAGTTGACCAACCGGTTACCGCGGTAGATGAGCCCTTCGTCATAGAGATCGATGAATACTTTTTCTACCACCGATGAGAGTTGTTCATCCATGGTGAAACGTTCCCGAGTCCAATCCAGGGAGGAACCGAGTCGGCGTATCTGCTCAGTGATAATCCCGCCGGATTCTTCTTTCCAATTCCAGACTTTCTTAACAAATTGTTCACGACCAATTTCCTGCCTGGTGCTACCGGCGGCATTGAGTTGACGCTCGACTACCATTTGCGTGGCGATGCCAGCATGGTCGGTTCCCACCTGCCAAAGTGCAGCACGACCCAACATGCGGTGATAGCGCGTGAGCGCATCCATGATTGCATTTTGAAAGCCATGACCCATATGCAATCTACCAGTGACGTTGGGGGGAGGAATTACGATGCAATAGGGGTCGCCATCGTCCTGTGGCGCAAAATAGCCACGCTCTTCCCAAGTCTTATACCACTGATCTTCTAGCTGTTTCGGTTGGTAGGTTTTATCCATACGAATGATGATTGGCCACGATTCAAAAAGGCGCAAGTATACATGAAGAGAAGCCGATTTGTCGGCTTTACCAGGTTTCTTGCAGTTCCTAAATTCAGAGCTTAAAGGTTTCTACCGAGCAAGCTTTCTTCTTGTAGAGTGGATGGCAATTACGGCTCTGATCAGGGCTTTCATCATCTACGCTTATTGCTTCATTGATAACAGCGTAATGATCAAAGGTTTGGCCGCTGGCAAGGGTGATAAGCACATCGTCATGGGTACTATCCAAGTTCTCGGTGTCCACGGAGACCGTTTCAGCGTTATCGGGATTTGAGCCAATAATTCAATTCGATGCAGGATAAAGCTGGTAGGGCTGTGATGCCACGGCAAATCATTCAGCACTTTCGTTTGCAGGTTTGATTTAGCGTGTAGAAATTAACCTGAGTCATGTCAATGAGTCTCTCCGGATTACGCTTTTTGCTGGCTCAGATATTCAACCAACAGAGCGACAGGTCGGCCGGTTGCTCCTTTTTGTGCGCCTGAATTCCATGCGCTGCCTGCTATATCAAGATGCGCCCACTTAAATTTTTCAGCGAATCGAGACAGGAAACAGGCAGCGGTTATGGTTCCCGCACGTGGACCCCCGATATTGGCGATATCAGCAAAGTTGCTGTTAAGCAGAGATTGGTATTCTTCCCACAGGGGCAACTGCCAGGCGCGGTCAAGACTCGTCTTGCCGCATTCGATTAACGAATCAGCAAGCGCTTCATCATTGCTCATCAGCGCGTTTACATGGGAGCCAAAAGTGGCAACGGCCGCACCAGTAAGTGTTGCTATATCAATTACGCTGCGTGGCTTGTAACGCTCTGCATAGGTGAGAACATCGCACAAAACCAGACGACCTTCGGCATCAGTATTAAGCACTTCAATTGTCTTCCCCGACATGCTGGTCACGATATCGCCTGGTTTGGTCGCGGTACTGCTTGGCATGTTTTCAACAGCACCCACTAATCCGACCACGTTGATAGGTAGTTTTAGTTGAGCAACGGTGCTCATTGTTCCGATGACGCTTGCCGCACCACACATGTCGAATTTCATTTCATCCATGGCGGCGCCGCCTTTTATGCTTATACCACCGGTATCAAAGGTCACACCTTTGCCTATCAATACATGGGGTTTGCTATCAGCCTTTGCCCCCTTGTATTTCATTACAATAAGTTTTGCCTGTTCGGCAGACCCGGCCGATACCGAAAGCAAAGAACCCATGTTCAATCTGCCCATTTGCTTCTCGCTGAGCACCTTGACAGTCAGCGGGCGGTACTTATTGCCCAGTTCTACAGCATGACTTGCCAGATAGCTGGGCGTGCAGATATTGCCAGGCAAATTGCCTAGATGGCGTGCGCGGTTGATGCCCAAGCCAATAGCGGCACCTTGCTTCAAAGCAATTTCCAGCGACTTTCTACGCACACCACTGGTGGCTGAGATACTGATTAGTTTGGTGGCTACTTCCTTGGTTTTCTTGCTCTTAGTCTCGTTGTAGCGGTAGCTGGCAGTCTCAGCCTCTTGTGCCAGTCGCCTACTTAGCCAGGTGTTGTTTTCACTTTTCACTTCGATGCTGGCCAGCGAGAAATGGACGCTGTTGCCGTTGAGTTCGTAGGCTGTAGCCAAGCCAGCTACTAGCATTTTAGTTGCACTTTTTGCATCCAGTTTCTTACTTTCGCCACCGCCCAGAAGCAGCAAACGTTTACTCTTCAAGCCAGGCGGACTATAAATAGTATGGGTTTGTCCTAGTTTACCGGTAAAGTCCTCGGTGCGAACTATCTTGCTTATGCCTTGATCTGTAGCCTTGTCAGCGAGCTTCGCTTCATTGCTTAACGAGCCTTTGTTCCAGACTACTACCACGATGCAATCTGTAATAATTTTGTCTACAGCGCCGGCTTTAATTGAATACTTCATGTTTGGAATTTAACCCCCTGCTAATGCCGCGAATTCGGCTAATAGAATCCAGATCGATAATCCTAAAGATATTCAGACACTTAAGCAACAGCGGTATTTTTGAAGGCGGTTAATGTCATTACAAGGCGTGAAAAATTTCATTTTTTTGAAAAAAATTGACTAAAATCTTGAACCAAAATGGCCCACACCTGTCTCAATATTGGCTGGTGCAGTGATGATTTATTAAGGAGTAGTTATGCCACGAGTTAAGGTTACGCCCCCTGATCAATTTTTGTTCAGCATGGAGCGCAGTGTTGGCATTAGTGACATTAATTATGCGAAACATCTGGATAGTGTCGCCATGGTCAATATATTGCATGAAGCGCGTCTTCAGTTCTTGGCCGGTCTCGGTTTTACCGAAGGCAATATCTTTGGCTTGGGTATGGTAGTTACTGATCTGGCCGTGGAATATCGCTCTGAATCTTTTGCCAATGACGTGCTAATCATCGACGTTGGTGTCAGTGGCTTCAATCGTTACGGTTTTGATATAGGCTTGCAAGTTACCAACAGTGCGCTGAAAACCGTTGTCTGCAACGCCAAGATGGGTGTGGTTTTCTTTGATTTCGACAAGCACCAGATTATTCAGGTACCACCCGCATTCAAGACTATTCTGGGACAGCCTGAATCTCAGGTTGCCTGAGAAGTTTCTTATCCGAGGCCTGATATCTGACTTTCCTGTTGTTTTTCAAGTAAACTGTGGGCTCACCTATTCGTGGATCTGGCTCCGGTTTGATCATATTCCGCTACCTCAGTAAGCAGATTCTGCAAGTCATGGCGGCGGTCACCATAATTCTTCTGGTGGTGGCATTAACCAGTCGTTTTATTCAGTATCTTTCCGAGGCTGTCGCAGGAGAATTGGCCTCAAATATACTTTTTCTTCTCATTCTATATCGCTTGCCAGATTTCCTACTAGTCATACTTCCTCTCGCGTTATTTCTCGGCATTCTATTGGCTTATGGTCGTATGTATGCCGAAAATGAAATGATCATCCTTATCGGTAGCGGCTTTAGTCAAATGCGATTGCTGTTATCCACACTCGGCACTTCATCTCTGGTACTGCTGGTGGTGGCAATTTTGAGCCTTCAACTGACGCCTTGGGGAGTACGAAATACAGAACAACTAAAACAGAATCAGAAGCAACTCACCGAGCTGGATTTGATTGTTGCCGGCCAGTTTCAAAGTTTTGGTGACGGCAATCGTGTCACCTATGCTGAGCGTGTTTATTCTTCGGGGCCCGGTGACCGTCAATTACAGAACGTCTTTGTCGCGGTTAGTGGCGAACTTGACGAATCAGGGCAGAGCAGCCCGCGTATCATAGTGGCCGAATCAGCGCGTCCTGAAATAGATTTGGACACTGGGGCTCGATTCATGCGATTGGAAAATGTTCTGCAATATGATGGTGTACCTGGCGCTTTAGACTTTAGTATTGGCCAATTCGATGTACAGTCAATCGTGTTGCCTGAACCAACTAGTTTCGAACCTGTTCTGGAAGAAGAAACGCTATCTACTTCTGAACTATTTGGTTCTTCGTTGCCGGAACATCAGGCCGAGCTGCAGTGGCGTATTTCGACCTTACTAGTCATACCAATAATTACCCTGATAGCAGTGCCACTGAGTAAGGTTGACCCACGCCAGGGTCGTTATAGTAAGCTGATCCCGGCCGCCTTGCTGTATGCTGCCTACTTTGTATTGCTTCAGTTTTCAAAAGATATGATAGCGGAAGAGAATCTTCCTGCCGTTGTCGGTATGTGGTGGGTGCATCTGCTTTTTGTCGGAATAGCTCTTTTTTGTTATCGATTTCCAGAACTGAACAGACTATTTGGACTGAGAGGGTTTGGTTAATTTTTGCCAGGCTCTGAATTTTACGAAAATTGGAATCAACAATGGATAAAATCGATAGTCATATAAGCAATACTGTACTACTGACAATGCTAGTGGTTGTTTCGCTTATTGCCTCCGTCGAAATGGTTTTTACTTTGGCAGAAGAAATAGCAGATACGGATGAAAACTATTCTCTACTTAATGCCTTGAGTTTCATTTTATTTACACTGCCAACGAGCATCTATGAACTGTTGCCATTCATTGCCCTGGGTGGCGCCTTGATCGGTTTGGGTATACTCGCTTCTAACAACGAGTTAGTAGTAATGCAATCGGCAGGAGTGACAGTATGGCGAATAGTCTGGTCTGTGTTAAGGCCTACGCTACTAATTATGCTATTGAGTCTACTATTGGGAGAATTTATTGCGCCGCCCTTAGAACAAATAGCGCAGAGCAATAAGGCGGTGCAACAAAGCGGTAATGCCTCTATCAGCTCAGAGCAGGGAACCTGGCGGAAAGTGGACAATGAGTACATACACATAAACGTCATAGCCCCTGGTGGCGGGCTGCTTTATGGTATTACACGCTATCAAATTGGCAGTAGTGGGGGCAATATCATTTCAAGTAGTTTTGCGGAATCTGGTAATTACATAGAACAGGGTGATTCCAGTTACTGGCAACTAAACAACGTGAAGGAAAGTAATTTTTTCGAAAGCTCAATTTCCACAAAGCACTACTTGCAGGAAGATTGGCGGGTGGATTTATCACCCGAACTACTATCGGTATTACTGGTTGAGCCAGACCGACAATCGATCACGGGCTTGTATCGCCTTGCGCAGTTTTTTCGGGCGCAAGGGCTGGATTCAGCGACTTATTTCCTGGCTTTTTGGAAAAAATTACTACAACCCTTGGCGACTCTGATCTTGGTGATATTGGCAATTTCTTTTGTATTTGGGCCGCTGCGTGAATCCACCATGGGGTTTCGAGTATTTGTTGCTCTTGGAATCGGTCTGATCTTTACCATAATGCAGCGACTGATGGAGCCCGCAAGTCTATTGTATGGATTCAGTCCACTGCTGGCAGTGCTTACACCGATTTTTATTTGTGCAGCTTTGGGCCTGGTATTGATGCGACGGGTCAGATAATAGTTCTTGTCTCGTTCAAGCATTATGTATCCATGGAATATTCGTTATGAATACCTATTTGGTGTCGGAACTGTAACTGGAAACCGGAGCGACGATGGTTGGCTTTGCGTAGAAGCTGCAGAGCGAATAGCTGGCTACCGAGTTACTCTGAACTGCTGGCGCTAACCGAATATTGAAATATTTTTTGCCGTAATGAAGTGGAGAAAAAGCGATGACAGAATCCAGACGAGGAACCGGCTCCTGCTTGTGTGGGGCTATAAGTTTTACTGCCGACAATATGACAAAGACTGTCGGCGCCTGCCACTGTAGTAGTTGCAGGAAATGGGGAGGCAGTGCCTTCATGGAAGTTAATTGTGGGTCCGACGTGAAATTTGGTGAAATGAAGCATTTGTCGATTTTTAATTCCTCTGATTGGGCTGAGCGTGGCTTTTGTTCGGTATGTGGCAGCCATCTCTTTTACCGCCTAAAAGAAACTCAGGAGCATATGATGCCGGTCGGTTTGTTTGACCACGACGATGGCCTGGTGTTTGGACAACAGGTGTTTATCGATGAAAAACCACATTACTATCAATTCGCAAACAAAACTGAGGAATTAACAGGTGCTGAGTTATTTGCTGAATTTGCAGCGCCAGAAAAATGAGCAAGGCGAGAACATCGCGTAAGCATATTTTGGTTTGGTTCTCATAAGAAGAAGAGCTGTATCAGAAAAACGGGCGATAGGACTTAGGTAGTAACACGACTTTGCTAGCCGACAACTTATCGTGAGCGGTATCCCTATGGCGATCTAGATATAACCAGACATAGCCAAGTCCAAACAGGAAGAAGGCGGGCCACGCGGCAATATAACGTATCACGCCTTGTTGGAAATTAATTAGTCCGCCGTTTCGCGATTCTACTCTGATGCGCCAGGCGATCATGCCAAGGGTCTGCCCACTTTGGGTCCAGAACCATATATAGAATCCGCTACCGCTGGCGACCATCAATAGGAACAACACTGTGTCTGCTACAGGATTGGTTTGCACTACACCATCCACCAGTTGATTGCTGTCAGACCCAAAGAGCAGCTGTAAGGTAAAACCCAGCGCTATCCAGATAGCGGCTACCAAACAGCCGTCGTAGAGCAGGGCGGCGAGTCTTCGCAGTAAACCTGCACGCGGCAAGTCGCTCTGCGGTTCTGTTAATTCCTGATTTGAAGCAGGCAAGGGATTAAGACAGCTCCTACAGCTCTTTGGTCGCATGAATCAACTCACTGGCGGCCTTTTGACCATCGCCGAACAACATTGTTGCGTTGTCAGCAAAGAATAGCGGGTTTTCTACACCAGAGAATCCGGCACCACGTCCACGCTTAATCACAATCACGTTATCAGCATGGATAGCGTCGAGTACAGGCATTCCATACAGCGGGCTGCTGCTATCGTTCTTCGCGGAGGGGTTAACTACATCATTCGCGCCAATAACCAGAGCCACAGTTGTATTCTTGAAATCGGCATTGATGTTCTCTATGTCATAGATCATGTCGTAGGGAACGCCAGCCTCGGCCAGCAGCACGTTCATATGCCCTGGCATACGACCAGCAACAGGGTGGATGGCAAACTTTACGGAAACACCTTTCCCGGCAAGGATTTGGGTAAGCTCCCAAATCTTATGTTGAGCTTGAGCAACGGCCATGCCATAGCCAGGAATGATGACAACTTGGCTTGCGAAAGACATTAGAATTCCCGCATCTTGTGCCTGAATCTCTTTCATAACACCTTCACTGGCATCGCCACCAACCACGCTGGAACTTGTGCCAACCCCCGCAAAGAAAACATTCGCTACGGAACGGTTCATGGCTTTAGCCATGAGTTGAGTAAGAAGCGAGCCAGCCGAACCAACTACTATACCAGCGATAATCATTGCGGCATTACCGAGTACATAGCCCTCGAAGCCTACGGCAAGTCCGGTAAGTGCGTTAAACAAGGAAATGATGACTGGCATGTCTGCGCCGCCAACGGGCACAGTAATAAAGATGCCTAACACCAGAGCAAGCAGATAGAACACAATAATCGTATCAACACTATTGGTAAAATAGATCATAGCGGCAAAGCCCACCGTTACAATGGCCAGCAAGGCGTTGATCAAATGCTGCATAGGCAGCAACCTGCTCCGATTCAGACGACCATCGAGTTTGGCCCAGGCGATTATGCTGCCACTAAATGAAATGGTACCAATGATGGCCCCTGATATACCTAGTACCGCAACATCCGCACCTAGTATATCGGCAACCGTGGCATTGCCGCTTATATCTTGAGTCGCTTCGTTGCTAGCCTTGAGAAGTTCAACTGCTGCTATAGCCGCCGCAGCGCCGCCACCCATGCCGTTATACATCGCGATCATTTGCGGCATGTCTGTCATCGCGACTTTTCTGCCGCTATACCAGGCATAACCACCACCGATGGCGATAGCGACAATGATCAATAGAATATTGGTACTGACTTGATCATTGTCGAGGATTTGGGAAGACATGAAGGTGACTAATGTCGCCAACAGCATACCGGCGCCAGCCCACAGAATTCCTTGGCGGGCTGTTACTGGAGAACTCATTCGTTTGAGGCCAAGAATAAACAGCACGGCCGTGATCAGGTAGGCTACTTGGATTAAAGTTTCCATCTACGATTCCTCGCCTTTGGACTGTTTGTCGCTGGGCTTGAACATGTCCAACATGCGTTCTGTCACTACATAACCACCGACAGCGTTTCCAGCCCCTAACAGTACAGCGATAAAGCCGATAATTTGCTCCGTACCGGTTTCAGCAATACCCAGCGCCACCATAGCGCCTACCAATACGATGCCGTGGACAAAGTTAGAACCGGACATCAAGGGTGTATGCAAAATCACAGGCACCTTACTGATGATTTCGTAGCCAGTGAAGCCAGCTAACATGAATATATAAATTGCCGCGAGACCTTCAATCATGAGGATACTCCTCCTTGTTTTCCTAGTTGTTCTCTGATACCGACGTGAAGAATTTCACCGCCGTGAGTGATCAGGCTGTCACGAAGAACCTCATCCTCCAGGTCGATATTTATTGCACCTTCCTGTATTAATAGTTCCAGAAAGCTAAGAAGGTTTTTTGCGTAGAGTTCACTGGCATGATTGCCTACCAGGCTGGGCACGTTAACCGGGCCAAATATTTTTACGCCATGATGCAGAACGGTTTCATCGATCTTGGTTAACTCGCAATTGCCGCCGCCCTCTGCTGCGAGATCAACAATCACCGAGCCGCCACGCATGCCTTCCACCATTTCAGTGCTTATAACTTTGGGAGAAGGGCGCCCAGGGATGGCAGCCGTACTGACAACTACGTCTGCCGCTGCCACATGTTGCGCGAGAATAGCCTGTTGCTGCGCCCGCTCTTCCTCGGTCAATTCCCTGGCATACCCACCGCTGCCTTCTGCCTTAATTTCTATATCTACAAATTTTGCACCAAGCGATTCAACCTGTTCCTTTACCGCGGCTCTCACATCGTATCCCTCCACCATGGCACCTAAGCGTCGTGCCGTTGCAATTGCTTGAAGTCCGGCAACGCCAGCACCAATTACCAATACTTTTGAAGGACGTATAGTGCCAGCGGCGGTAGTTAACATAGGGAAAAATTTACCCAGTAAGTTACTGGCTAAAAGCACTGCTTTGTAGCCTGCTATCGATGCTTGAGAGGACAGGGCATCCATAGCCTGAGCGCGTGAAATTCGCGGAATTAATTCCATCGAAAAAGCGCTGACATTTTTTTGCTTGAGCTTATTGAAGCGTTCGAGTTCCGAGTGAGGGTTAAGATACCCGATCAGGATTGATCCGTTTTTTAGTTGATCGATCTGTTCGTCGCTGGCGGGATTCACGGTCAGGCAGATGTCAGCCGTAGCCAGCATATCGGCTGATGAGGGAGCAATTCGTGCATTCTCATAATCGCTATCGATATAACCGGCCAGCTCACCAGCCCCTGACTCCAGATTAATCTGGATACCTTTTTTGGCCAGACGATTTACGATGTCTGGCACTAGCGCGACCCGTTGCTCGCCTTCGCGAACCTCTTTGGGTACACAGATTTGAATCGTCATACTGAACCTCAAATGCTCATTTTGTCGTGAAGGGCGCAGTATATAACGATCCTCACCAAGTGCAAGCTAGCCTAATTAGTCGGTTTTCGGTTTATCTATAGCAATAGATTTTGCTAGAATCCCAGCCCCGCCAGATACTATGGCCAGGCAATTTGGCCGACTAGTTAAAAATCAACACCAGGAAAACAGCATGACAGCTCAACAGCAAGCCCGTCACATTAGTTTGCTAGACACTACATTGCGGGACGGTGAACAAACCCAGGGTGTTTCTTTTTCGGTAAACGAGAAAGTGAATATTGCCCGTGCACTTTTGCAATCCCTCAAGGTGGATCGTATCGAAGTTGCTTCTGCTTGTGTGTCAGAGGGAGAAAAGGTTGCGGTATCACAGATTACCAAGTGGGCTGACAGTGCTGGAATGGTTGATCGGGTTGAAGTGTTGGGATTTGTCGATCACAGACGCAGTGTCGATTGGGTTGTCAGTGCTGGCGGCAAGGTGATAAACCTATTGGCCAAGGGCAGCGAAAAGCACTGTCGCGAACAGCTGGGGAAAACTCTTGAAAGGCATATAGCCGACATTGGTAAGACTGTCAGCTATGCAAAAGAGCAAGGTTTACGCGTTAACATGTATCTGGAAGATTGGTCCAATGGTTACAGCAATAGTAAAGGCTATGTAATGGGGCTGGTGAAAGGGACAAAAAACTTCGGCATAGGGCACTATTTATTACCAGACACTCTTGGTTTGTTGTCACCAGACGAGGTTTCGTCGTCCCTGACAGACATGCTGCAGAGTTTTCCGGAACTGGAATTCGATTTTCACCCTCATAATGACTACGGTCTGGCTACCGCGAATGTGATGGCAGCGGTGAATGCTGGGATTAACACGATTCATTGCACTATAAATTGCTTGGGTGAGCGGGCAGGCAACGCCTCTCTTGCTGAAGTGGCGGTGGTCTTAAAAGACAAACTGGGCATGCAACTTTCCATCGATGAAACTCGTGTTGGGCTGCTCAGCCGCATGGTCGAAAACTTTTCGGGCAAATGGATTGCTGCAAATACGCCAGTGATTGGTGCCGATGTGTTTACCCAGACAGCCGGTATTCACGCCGACGGTGATTTAAAGGGAGATCTTTACGTTACCGATCTCAGCCCTGAGCGTTTCGCACGGAAGCGTGTCTACGCACTTGGTAAAATGAGTGGTAAGGCATCTCTGATTAACAATCTTGATGAGCTGGGTATCAGCCTCTCTAATGAAGATCAAGCCAAAGTGCTAAAACGAATTGTTAAGTTAGGCGACTCTAAACACATAATTACTTCCGAGGATCTGCCTTTTATCATCGCCGACGTAATGGAGAGTGGAGATTTCCACCACATCACTCTCTTGAATTGCTACATTAGTAGCGGGTTAAACGTGGAGAGTACAGCGAGCATTCGCGTCGCCATTGGTGAGAAGGAATTACAAGGTTCAGGTTCAGGCAACGGTGGTTTTGCCGCTTTTTTTGATGCCGTCGAAAAGTTATTGAAAGGGAGTAATTTCGAAATGCCTGTCTTATTGGATTATGAAGTGCATATTCCTCGTGGAGGCAATATAGATGCGCTTACCGAATGTATCATCACCTGGGAATGGCAGGAGCAGGATTTCAAAACTCGTGGTGTGGATTCTAATCAGGTATTGGCCGCTGTGAAGGCCGCGATGCGCATGATCAATTTGCGCATACAGGCCGGCAAACAGTAGCTCAGTAGCTGTATTGTTTTATCTGGCTGGCTTGGGCATCTTGTCTAACTCTTCAGCCACCAGGTCTCCGAAAGCTTGAGTGCTTATCATATTTACATCGGCGCCCGGTTTGGATAAATCGGGAGTCGAGTTGCCTTGAACGAACACGCTCTGCATGGCATGCCAAACGTTGCGCGCTTCAGCTTCCATATCGAAACTCATCTCAAGCATCATGGCGACAGATCCGATCATCGAATAGGGGTTGGCAATATTTTGGCCGGCAATGTCTGGCGCCGAACCGTGTGAGGGTTCGTAGTACGCTTTTTCAGGCCCCAGGCAGGCAGAAGGCATAAGCCCCAGTGAGCCCAAAATTCCTCCTCCCTGATCGCTCAGAATGTCTCCAAACATGTTCTCCATCACCATCACATCAAACTGGCCTGGGTTTAGACAAAGGTAAGTTGCGGCCGCATCGACTAGGATGTGTTTTACCTCAACCCTGGGGAAGTCTTGTCCCACCTCTTCCATTATTTCGTTCCAGAGTACGCTGGATTTCAGTACGTTTGATTTGTGAATATTGTGCAGAACCTTGTTTCGCTTCATGGCTGTGTCGAAGGCAACTTTAGCAATATTCGCAATTTGATCTTCGTTGTATTCCAGCGACTCGTTTACGAAACGTCTTCCCTGACCGTTCACGCCGGTTTCTTTCTTTCCGAAGTAAAGGCCGCCAACCAATTCACGAATAATAATGAAGTCAATACCTGCACCGATGATTTCAGGCTTTAGTGGCGAGAAGTGGGCTAAACCCCTGGGCAGGAACACTGGTCTGATGTTGGCGTAAGTATTGTAGCGGCGCCGCAGAGGAAGTAACGCCCCACGTTCTGGCTGCATATCGACAGGAATTTTTTTTGATTCTTCGTGATTCAATCCAATTGGTCCCTTCAGAATTGCATCGGCGCCATCGCATAATTGTTTGGTAGACTCAGGAAAAGAATGACCGTGGTTAAAATAGGCATTCGCTCCAAAAGCGCCATGTTGTAGGTCGTATTCAATATTATTTCGGTTCGCGACAAGGTGTAGAATTTTAATCGCCTCGGCCATAATTTCGGGACCGATTCCATCTCCATCCAAAAGTGCTATTTTGTGTGCGGTCATGTTTAATCCCTGGCTCTGTTGTAACTGGACAATAGAGATAATTGAGAAAGACATTCGACGGAATGGTCAATGTTCCGCGCGTCACATATGTCGCGTGTATAGAGCCGCGTAATCTATCACGCAGCCCTTTTTGAGAACAAGTCATTTAAAGTATCGATGAAGTGGAGAATTGCAGGAGCAGGTAGTTCTTGATGAGCGGAACCAGGCGTCAGGGTATGGACTTGGATTGCTAATTCAGCGCCGCGATTACGACAGATATCTGGTGGATAGAAATCAACCTGAGGATTACTGCAACACCGTAGATCACACCGTCACCTGGCTCCAGGCTGAAAAATCTTGGGCTTCACACGTTCCTGTACTGGATAGTATGTAACGAATGGTACCAGTGGGCGGACTTGAACCGCCACTCCCGTGAAGGAACCGGATTTTGAATCCGGCGTGTCTACCAATTTCACCACACTGGCAATAATCGATTTCTGGTTCGCGTCGCAGGCGATGTCGAACCGAAATATTCTAATCGGCCTCGTAGCCGAGCATTATACCAATTGCTATTGATCCTGCAATGCATGCTTGCTGGATGAGCATAAGTAAATTGGAGGTATTAGTCAGTTGCCAGACATGAACTTGCAATTCTTCCACTCAGGCAAAATATTATATAGGCTAGCCTGGCCCTGAAATGATCCAAATAGGCGCAGGTTAATCAATGAAAATTAGTGATTTTCACTACGATCTTCCCGAGCAGCTAATAGCCGCTTATCCAGCGAAGAAGCGCAGTCAGAGTCGTCTACTGGGCCTTGATGCCGCTACAGGGAAAATTCTGCACCGAAAATTTGACCAGCTACTGGAATTCATTAACTCCGAAGATTTGTTGGTCTTCAATAACACCAGGGTAATCCCGGCTCGTCTGTTTGCCCACAAGGATTCTGGGGCTAAGGTCGAGATGCTTATCGAGCGGATTCTCGATAACAATCGAGTTATTGCCCAGCTGCGTACTACTAAGTCAGCCAAGGCGGGAAGCAGGCTGTTCTTTGGTTCAGCCCCGGAATCTCCGCAACAGGCTGCTTTTTGCGCTGAAGTTATAGGACGCGAGAATGAATTTTTTATTCTGGAGTTCGCTGCGGATGTGAATCTAGCGGCATTGTTAGTCCAATACGGTCACATGCCACTGCCTCCTTATATAAAGCGCGAGGATCAAAGTATCGATGCCGAACGTTATCAGACTATCTATGCGCGCAGAGAAGGCGCCGTGGCTGCGCCGACCGCAGGCTTGCATTTTGATGAAGAACTGTTTTTGGCATTGCATGACAAAGGCGTGGATGTCGCTTACCTAACATTGCATGTTGGGGCTGGTACCTTTCAACCGATGCGTGTAGACAATATTCTGGAGCATAGAATGCACAAAGAGTTGGTAGACGTTGACCAGCAAGTTTGCGAGCAAGTAACAGCTTGCAAGGAAAGGGGAGGGCGAATTATCGCAATAGGCACTACTACGGTACGAAGTTTAGAAAGTGCAGTGAATAATGGTCAGCTGGCACCGTTTCATGGTGAAACGGATATTTTTATTTTTCCAGGTTACGAGTTTCAAATTGTAGATGCCATGGTTACCAATTTTCATTTGTCTGAATCGACTCTGCTAATGTTGGTTAGTGCGTTTACAGGTAAAGATATGCTACTTGGCACTTATGCTCAGGCAATTGAGCAGAAATATCGATTCTACAGCTATGGAGATGCGATGTTTATCCACCGTTCGAGCAAAGCCTGATCACGAGCTATCAGGCAGTTTTGGGTCGATAGGGTCTGTCGAGCCAGTAACATGCTGAACTACCGGCTTGGCCGGGCATGGTGTGTCGACCCTGGTCTCTCATCTTTTGGTGGTTTCTGCTATACTGCGCGACCCGGATATGGTCAATATACGTGAAATATTTCGCTAACTAGAAGGGTTGGATATAAAAATGAAAGCACCAGTGCGAGTTGCTGTGACGGGAGCAGCAGGGCAGATCAGTTATTCCCTCTTATTTAGAATAGCCGCTGGGGAAATGCTGGGCATAGAGCAGCCCGTCATCTTGCAACTACTGGAAATAACCCCTGCCTTAGAGGCCTTGGCCGGCACCGTAATGGAAATAGAAGATTGTGCTTTCCCATTAGTTGCTGGAATTGTGCAATCTGACGATCCGAATATTGCCTTCAAAGACGCAGATTACTGTCTTCTGGTAGGTGCCAGGCCGCGTGGCCCCGGCATGGAGAGGAAGGATTTACTAGAAGCAAATGCGCAAATCTTCTCGGTACAAGGCAAAGCAATCAATGACAATGCCAGCCCATCGGCAAAGGTGCTTGTGGTGGGGAATCCCGCTAACACCAATGCCTTGATTGCCTATCGCAATGCGCCTGATTTACAGCCAGGACAGTTCACTGCGATGACGCGACTGGATCATAACCGTGCAATCGCTCAATTAGCGAACAAGACTGGCAAGCACAATACCGACGTGGATGGTTTGATCATTTGGGGTAACCATTCTGCGACTCAATATCCCGACATCAACCACGCTACCGTAGCTGGAACGAAAGCAACGGAATTAGTGGATGAAGCGTGGACCTTGAATGATTTTATTCCTACTGTACAGCAACGGGGCGCGGCAATTATTAAGGCGAGGGGCCTTTCCAGTGCGGCATCGGCGGCTAACGCCGCGATTGAGCATATGCGTGACTGGGCACTTGGCACCGCTGGCAAAATCATCAGTATGGCTATTCACAGCGATGGTAGCTACGGAGTCGAAGAAGGACTTATTTATTCTTTCCCTGTTAGCTGTGAGGCGGGTAGTTATAGCATTGTGCAAGGCCTTGAGATTAGCGATCTGAGTCAGTCTCTGATGGATAAGTCCGAGGCAGAACTGAGAGAAGAGCGAGATGGAGTAGCAAGTTTGCTACCCTGAGCGTTGCTGCCTGGTTTGCCATGAGCCGCCTGCCTTACCAGTTGGCCACCTCGGTATGATCCGCTTTCTTGTCTTATACGGAATGCTTTGGGCAATCTGAGGCAGGTCGAACTACGATTCTTAGCTCTGTCTCTGGAGTCAATTCAGGTAATCACTTGTTCACCGTTGGTCACTGCCCATGAGTACGCTAACACCCATGAACACTAATGCTCATGAACACTAATACCTTAGATCTCATAAGAAGCAAGCAATTTTGGGTTTTTCAGTTGCCTGGCTGGTCTGTATGGGTGCTCATGTTGGTGCTACGGGATCTTATATTCGTTCCGGCTGAATATATTCTCTCCAGGGTGTTTGTGTTCACGATCAGTGCCATATCGGCGATGGTATTAACGGCGGGTTTGCGCTATCTGTATAAATTAGTATGGGAACGGGGCATTGTGCTGCGCTTTCTCGTAGCATGGTTTGGTTCTTTCACAACAGCGCTAATCTGGCAACCGATCCGGAATTTTGTTTCTTTGTTGCCGTTTGGAGAAGTCATCAACCTGCGTGAAGCGAGCGCTGAGGATTTGTTTGATGGCGTTTTTTCGAGTTCTTTCCCTCTGCTGTTACTTTGGAGTGGTTTGTATTTTATCATCAAGTACTATCAACTATTCCAGGCCGAGAAAGAAAAAAGTCTGCGCTCGGAATCGCTGGCTCATGAGGCTCAGTTATTGATGTTGCGATACCAACTGAACCCACATTTTTTGTTTAATACATTAAATGCCATTTCAACATTGGTTCTGTCTTCTGCTAACGACAGAGCCAATGAGATGCTCACCAAGTTGAGCAAGTTCTTGCGTTACTCCCTCGATCATTCTCCGTTAGACAAGGTTAGTCTTGCACATGAGCTTGCAACTTCAAAATTGTATCTGGATATTGAGAAAGTTCGTTTCGCCGAGCGCCTGCGTTTAAATATCGAGATTGATGCCGAAGCTGAACTCGCATTGGTTCCCACCATGTTGTTGCAACCTCTGATAGAAAATTCGATTAAATATGCTATATCTCAATCAGAGAATGGCGGCACAATTCGGATTACAGCAGGGGTGAAGGAAGCGACCCTGGTGCTTCAAGTGTCCGATGATGGACCTGGTTTGCCTGAGTTAAATGGCGAAAGCGATGGCTCAACATTTTCTCGGGGAGTAGGAATTGGTAATATTCGAAATCGCCTGCAGCAAATTTATGCAGACGAGCACAAGTTAAGTTTTTACAATGCCAAATCTGGTGGCCTAACTGTAACGGTTGAAATTCCCTATGACAGACAGTAATACCAAGGTACTAAAAGCTATAATTGTGGACGACGAAGAACTGGCGCGGGAAGGATTGGAAATGCGCCTGCAGAGTTTCGATCGTTTAGAGGTGGTGCAGAGTTGCGAGAACACCAAACAAGCGCTTGCAGCGATTGTCGAGTTGGAGCCGGATCTGGTGTTTCTGGATATTCAAATGCCAGGTAAAACGGGCCTGGAGATGATCCAGGAAATTCAGGAAGAGCTATTGCCCATGATTATTATCGTTACTGCATACGACTCTTTTGCTGTTGTTGCATTTGAAATTCACGCCATCGACTATCTGCTAAAGCCAGTGGAGAATGAACGCCTTGCAGAAGCGATTGAAAAAGCGTTTCAATATCGTGCCCGGCAATGTGCTGTCAACGAAAAACAGCGATTACTGGATTTTCTCGTAAGTCTGACGGGCAAATCACCTGCCGCTATTGGTGAACTATTAGATGCTGAAGATGAATCAATTGAGCATGCGGATCGTTTGGCAGTTAAGGATGGGTCATCAATTACTTTCGTTCCGATAATGGACATAGACTGGGTGGACGCAGCAGGCGACTATATGTGTGTGCATGTGGCAGGCGTCACTCATATCATGCGGACCACAATGAAACAGTTGGAAGCAAAGTTGGATCCCTCTATATTTCAGCGTGTACACCGCTCAACAATTGTTAATTTGAACAGAGTGGAAAAAGTTTCTTCTCACATCAATGGAGAATTTCACTTAACTCTCAGTTGTGGCTCTTCTCTCAAGATGAGTCGCTCTTACAAAGAAAAGGTAAAACACTTTTTTAGGGCCCTGGCCGCGCCTCTTTAAACTATTTGCAGGATATCGTGACTCTTGGAGAATTTGTTCGAATGAGTTTTGAAATGCTGAAATATTCTGTAGAGGATTCCATAGCGCATATTAGTCTGAATCGTCCTCCTCTAAATCTTGTTGTGTTGATAGAAGCTTAACCGAAAAATATCACGCAGCGCTAATCCGCGCAGATAATGACTCCAAAGTGAGGTTGATAATACTTTAAACCGCTTTAGAGGCGTTATCTTCGGCCTTCGATAGCGACGATGGGAAAGAAGCACGCAAGGCTTTTTTGCAAAAAAGAGAACCAATTTGGCGTGGAACGTGACCCACACTAAAAAATTTGAAAATTATTTCTGCAATTCTTGATCGAGGAAATCGAGCCTGTCCTGCCCCCAGAATAAATGTTGACCAAATTTGTAACTGGGCGCGCCAAATACGCCAAGTTCTATAGCTTTCTCACTGTCAGACAGAATAGTCTCTATCGCTTTATCATGCTTATTTAATAACACCTCTCCATCCAGTTGATTTTCAGCGGCAAGCAAGAGAAGAGTTTCTCTGTCGCTGATATCTTGTTCCTCTAGCCAACAGGCTCTAAGACAGGCACCAGCGAAAGCTATCGCCGCTTCTTGATTTTGCTGTCTAAGAGTAATGACCATGGCGGCGGCCAGCTTATCACTGACTGGAAAATGTTTTGGTTGCAGATTTAAATCAAGCTGTGTGCGTTCGCGCCAGCGACGTAACTCTTGTAGTCGATAAGCCTTGCGTTGGGGGGAGCGTTTGGGTAAAGGCACTCCCCCAGTACTTGGAAAGATTACGGAAAAATCGACTGGCCAGATATTGATCTTGGCCTGATGGCGATTCGCGATATTAATAAGTCTTCCATGTCCGAGATAAGACCATGGCGAGATGAGTGAGAGGTAATAGTCAATGATTTTAGTCATGCAGAAATCTCCACAGCTAAGTAGTAAGTCTCTCTATTTTAGTTGTGCATGTGATTGAGTGGGAGTTCGGTTGTGCTATGCACTTCTCTTAAAATGAAGCTTGAGTGTACATCAGTTACCCCTTCTATTCGGGTGATCTTATTGAGCAAAAATTCCTGATAGTATTCCATGTCTGGTACCACAACCTTCAATTGATAGTCGGCTGACTGACCGGTGATGAGCAGGCATTCTATTACTTCTGGAAAACTGCGAACCTTGTTCTCGAAAACCTCAAAACGATCTGGTGTATGCCTGTCCATACTGATTTGAATAAGGGCGATAAGCTTGAGTGCCAATTTTGATGCATTCAGCAGGGTCACCTGCCTTTCAATAATGCCACTGTCTTGAAGCTGTTTAACGCGCCTGGCGCAAGGAGAGGGCGACAGGCCAATCTTCTCTGCAAGCTCCAGATTGGTGATAGCGCCGTTACGCTGCAGCTCTTGTAAAATATTCTTGTCCAGCTTGTCTAATTGCATGTTCGACCCAGAGTTTGTTGAGCGATTCAGTGAACTAATCTGATCCTATGCTAGTTATTGAAATAAATAAACAATAAATTAACAAAATGTAAAGATAAACACTAAAATAGTTTGATTTTAGGGTAATTTAGACATAGAAATGCCAGGCGACTTCCTCTATTCTATCGATCTTCAAACTACAGGTAGCGATTTAAACAGACTCGCCACCAGGGTTCAGAGCCTCAAAAGGGCGGAGGTAACCGATGTAGTGAGAAACCCGGGTTGCAGATGAAAACAAGATTAAAAGTAAGGAGCCACGAAGAAGTAGCAATGTTTGATCACAGAAAATATAAGCCATTCCAGACTATTGATATCAAAGATAGAACCTGGCCAGATAGGATAATCACCGAGGCACCCATTTGGTGTAGCGTTGACCTGCGTGATGGTAATCAAGCGTTAATCGAACCCATGTCCGTGGTGCAGAAGAAGAAAATGTTTGAGCTGTTGGTATCGTTAGGTTTTAAGGAAATCGAAGTGGGTTTTCCTGCAGCGTCACAGCCAGACTTCGATTTTGTGCGCAGTCTCGTCGAAGAAGATAAAGTGCCAGACGATGTCACTATTCAGGTTCTGACTCAGGCAAGGCCTGAATTGATTCAGCGTAGCTTTGAGTCGTTAAAAGGTGCGAGAAAGGCAATTATGCACGTCTACAATTCGACGTCTGTGGTGCAGCGAGAAAAAGTATTCAAAACCGATAAGGCGGGAATAGTTGGAATAGCCGTCGCCGGGGCGGAGGAAGTTAAACGTTGTGCCGAGCTTGCGCCGGAAACCGAATGGACTTTTCAATACTCCCCCGAAAGTTTTACCGGCACGGAAATCGATTTCGCCATAGCCGTTTGCGACGCGGTTGCAGATGTATGGAAACCGACAGTAGAGAAACCAATCATAGTTAATCTTCCCTCTACTGTTGAAGTGTCGACACCGAATGTCTATGCCGATCAGATCGAATGGTTTTGTCGCAATATCAAAAATAGAGAAGCGGTTATTGTCAGTTTACACACGCATAATGACCGCGGTTGTGCTGTCGCTGCTGCCGAATTGGCTGTAAAGGGTGGCGCGCAAAGGGTAGAAGGAACATTATTGGGCAACGGAGAGCGCACGGGCAACATGGATATCGTAGTAATGGCGATGAATCTCTACAGTCAGGGAATCGATCCCTGTCTGGATTTGCGCAACATGGACAAGATCGTTTCCGTAGTAAGAGAATGTACTCAGATTGACGTACATCCCAGGCAGCCGTATTCAGGGGATTTGGTATTCACGGCATTTTCCGGTTCGCATCAAGATGCGATTAAGAAGTGTCTGGATATTTACGAAGAGGGGACGACCTGGGAGATTGCCTATCTTCCTATCGACCCGCGTGACCTGGGTCGTAGCTATCAAGATGTTATCCGCGTTAACAGTCAGTCCGGCAAAGGCGGCATTGCTTACGTGCTTGCCAATAAATTTGGCTTCGAGCTTCCTCGCTGGTTACAGATAGAGTTTAGTCGTGTTGTACAGGGGGTCACCGAGATAAGCGGTCAAGAGATTCACCCAGACGAAATTTGGAGGCTGTTTAATCAACACTATCTAAATAGTGACAAGGTAATCAGTCTGGAGAACTTTAGTATTGAGAAAGCACAGGGTCGTGAGACTTTCAACGCCAAGATCGATTATTTCGGTGAGGAACTTGATATCAATGGCAAAGGCGACGGTGTGCTTGATGCGTTCGTGGCGGGTTTGAAACAGGCGATTCAGATCGATTTTGAAATCATGGAATATGGCGAACATGCTCTTGGTCAAGGTGCAGATGCCGAAGCGGTAACCTATATACAGCTCAAGTGCGATGGTCGTCGTTACAGTGGTGTAGCTATTAGCAAAGACATCATCGCTTCTTCTCTAAACGCATTTATGGGCGCAGCCAGTCAGCTTCTGTGCGAGCAGCGTGCTGCTGCAGCCTAGGCTTCTGAAGGAAAGCCTCTTACAACGCAGAACAAGCAGCTAACGGAATTTATTGCGCACGAGGCAATACCTTCCTGAAAGAGGCTGGATTGGACCCGTTAGCTGCCTGCGTTTCATCTCCCCCTCCCAATTCTCGTTTATCGATTTCTGTTTATCAGGAGCCTGTCGGACTTAACAAGGTGCTACTGGGGAAAAGCATGAGTCAGCGTTTTTCACGGGCAATTTCGCTAGAGAACGACTATTCGCCTCAGTTGATTGCAAAAACTGACTAATTTTTGTTTTTCCTCGCTACCAACGCTTTAGTCCGACAGGCTGTGACAGCATTTTCCTGGCTGGCATTCTTATTGTGAATTATTTCACTAATCTAAATGATAATGATTTGCATTTAAACTTTTCTTGCTATATGCTCCCTCCAATTATTAAGACAGCTCCAGTAACGATAGACAGGGAGAGCGAAGCGGCAATGAAAAGGACGATTTCAAAGGCACTGGGAGCAATTTGCGTATTTGGCAGCGCGAGTAGTTTGACGGCAGGAAACACGCCAACTGTCGAAGAGCTTTGGGCTATCGTCCAGAGCCAACAGGTAGAACTTGAGCAACTAAAACAGGAATTGGAATCCAGTCGCTCGCAAACTCGAACAGTCGAAGTGCAGATGCTGGAGAACAGTCAGCGTATTGAGGCGGTGGGTGAGGTCATTGATCGACCTGGTGGTTTTGGCGGTGGTGGATGGACTAATCAGACCACAATTGGTGGCTACGGTGAAGTGTTGTATAACGATGAAACCAGTAGTTCATCCAGTAAGGAATTAGATGTACAACGATTCGTGTTATTCGCCAGCCACGAATTCAATAGTAATTTGCGCTTTTTCTCGGAGCTGGAAATTGAGCATTCTTTTATTAGTGATGATGCTCGTTCACCTGGTGCGGTGGAACTGGAACAGGCTTATATCGAATGGGACTATGCGGGCAATCACAGTGTGCTGGCAGGGATGCATTTAGTTCCCATGGGAATCATTAATGAAACACATGAGCCTAACACTTTTTACGGGGTAGAGAGAAATCGTACTGAATCCAGAATTATTCCTTCTACTTATAGAGTGAATGGCATTAAGTTGGCGGGGCAATTGGCGTCAGGATTTAGCTATGACCTGGGCATTCATGAGGGATTATTTTTCGAAAGCGGTAACAGGGGTGAGCTGTCTATTCGTGATTCACGCCAGAGTGGTGCCAGAGCCGAAATGGACAACCCCGCGTACACAGGGCGGTTGCGCTATACGGGGGTTCCTGGCTTAGAGCTGGGTGTCTCCATGCAATACCAAACCGATATGAGCCAAGGCGGAAGTGTTCGAGGCAATATCGGCAGAGATGGTGTCATTGATGTAATGGGTAATCCAGTTGATGATTTAGGTGGCCTGCTCAGTGAGGCGCATGTGAGCTATAGAACAGGCCTCTGGGGTTTTACGGCTTTGTATGCGGAATGGAATATAGACAGTAAGATAGAGAACGTAGCCAACAGTGATTTGTCAAACAACGGCCTGGGCCGAGACCGACAATACGGCTACTACTTGCAACCGTCCTATCAAGCTAGCTCAAAACTTGGCACTTTCTTACGCTATGAACGCACCGATGAGCGTGCCGGCAGCAACAGTGGGGCGGCGAAACATTCAGCGACTAAGCGCACAATAGCAGGGGTGAATTATTGGCTAGCGAACAATGTTGTATTGAAGTTTGACTACCAATTTGAAGATGATGATAACGAGCGCGACCTCGATGGTTTCAATTTAGGAATAGGCTGGCAATTTTGATGTCGCACTTCGTAGAAAAATGAAGAAAGGTCAAAACCTTGGAACTGAATGCAAAGTGGTTTCTGGTGAAAGGATGAAGATTAAAACTGTGGTTCAAATGAAATTCCTGCTGCTATTCTTAGTGGCAGGAGTTTTGCCGATTGCATTGGCCAGTGATGACACTATTGCCCCCAAAGAATTCTTGGCGAGAGTATTTACAGGCGATTTGCCAGCGAGTAATACCGTGTGGATCACTGGAGAAAAGAAGGATATCGTTGAAAATATTCTGGGGCACAAACCTGGCTTTCTTCGAGTCCGTTATTGGGGGGGCGAAGGTCGGTCCGCGTGGATTGTCGATGAGATCGGTAAAACTGAGCCAATAACTATCGGTGTTGTGGTCAAAAATAGCGAAATTGAAGAAGTAAAAATATTGGCATTTCGTGAATCGCGAGGTTGGGAAATCAAATATGACTTCTTTACCCGACAATTCAGGGGCGTATCTATACAGGAAAATCATCGACTCGATCGACCAATTGATGGCATAAGTGGTGCTACGCTCTCGGTAAGAGCAATGACGAATGTTTCTCGACTGGTTCTTTATCTGTCACAATTCATTTCCACTTAGGGTAGCAATCCGTCATACCTGCTTTTGGCTAAACAAACCGCGAATAATGAAGTTCGAGCAACGTCTATCGAACTTCGATCTTTACTAAGCCTCCATCGCCGTATGGGGGTCGTCAGTGCCCTGTTTGTAATACTTCTTTCCCTGTCGGGATTTGTCATTCATCACAGTACAAGTCTAAACCTGGATCAGCGATTTACTGGTTCACCGGCCTTGCTGGCATGGTATGGAATTGAAGTGCCAGACTTCACCATAAATTTTAACTCCAATAATCATTCGGTAGCCCTGATAGCGGATACTCTCTACTTTGATTCGCGAAGGTTGCCGGGTAGTTTTAACAACTTGGTCGGTTTGGTTAGTGCAGAACCTGGCTTCATCGTCGCGTTGAGCGACCGTTTGCTGTTACTAACCGGAGAGGGGGAGTTGATAGAGGTACTGGGCAGTGTGCATAAGCTCCCTCAGGGAATTGAAGCGATAGGCAGTAACGAATCTGGTGATATTTTCCTGAAAGTGCGAGGTGATAAGGAGCTTGTCTATGCAAACCTCGATGCTCTCAGTTGGACGTCGGTATCGGACTCACAATCAGGTTCAATTCATTGGAGTGTCGCTGAGACTGTTTCGGAGGAACTCGTGCAGCGAAATCGATCGCACTACGCCAGCACTCTTCTAAATTGGGATAGAGTCATTTTGGATATACACAGTGGTCGATTTCTTGGCAGTTTCGGAGTGGTATTGGTTGATATTATGGCGCTATTATTTGTGCTTATGGCTGTTAGCGGTGTATGGATTTGGTCGCGGCACCGGTCTTAATATCAGTTCCCTGCACAGGGATCAATTCTGACATCTTATTCAGGTATGACAGATATGCTTAAGCTCGTTGTATTAGCCTCCGTCTCTTCATTTTTCTTTGGTTTGTTTGGCGTCAACTGGAAATCTGTGGATGAGAAAATAGAGCGGGAGTTTCCGAGCGTTGAAACTATTTCAACAAACGAACTGCTTGGACACTATGGCGAATCCGTTTCTTCCCTGCCAATTATAATCGATGTAAGAGAGCCTGAAGAGTTTGGAATCAGCCATTTGCAAAGTGCACTAAATTTGGAAACGGGAGACTCTATTTCCAAATTGCTTGCAGATAACGGCCTCAGCAAAGCTGCACCAATCATAGTCTACTGCTCGGTTGGTTACAGGTCCGCAGCGGTTGCGCACCAACTACAACAGATGGGTTTTACCCAGGTGCGCAATCTAAAACATTCAATTTTTGAATGGGCAAATAAAGGTTACCCCATGATTAATACAACCGGTGAAACTGACAAGGTTCACCCTTTTAACCGGGCCTGGGGTGTTCTGGTTGACAAATCCTTGCATGCCTACCCTGCGCAATAATTTTCTCCCACGGCAAACTATTCGGTCGCAGCTTGCGACTTACTCTTTAAAACCAGTATCCTGCTTTTACTGAACAAGTATCTGCTCACAGCAGCAGGCTGGGGATTCCATGAGTCTGATTGACGAAGACGAAGCGCTGATAGCGGCCGCTCTTAAAGGGTCGGCTTATGCCTGGGAGAAATTGGTTAAGCGCTACGAACGTAAAATCTACAATCACGGTTTGCGCTTGACCGGCAATTCCAGCGATGCAATGGATCTTATGCAAGAAGTATTTTTGGGTGTTTATAGAAACCTGCATAGGTTTCGAGGAGATGCAAAATTTAGCAGCTGGATATTTCGCATCGCACATAACAAGGCAGTAGATATGAATCGCCGTAAGAGGCTCATGTCGGTGCCGGCAAAATTTGCAAGCGAAGATGAAGGAGACGTTCTGGACAAATTTCCTGCGAACGTGGAATTTGAGCCAGACAACAAATTGGGCAATTTGCAGCAAAACACACGAATTCTAAAAATGTTAAAAAAACTTGGCATAGAGCAACGGTCGATTGTAGAGCTAAAAGTATTTCAGTCGCTCACCTTCGAAGAAATTGCTGAGTTGCAGGATATTTCTGCAAACACTGCCAAGACGCGTTTCTACAATGCATTGAAAAAACTGAAAGTTGTAGCGGAGGAACAAAATGTCCTGTCCTAAAACACAGCATCTATTGCAAGAATATTTTTCTGAAGAGCTGTCTCCCATTACCCGAGATGAATTGGATAAGCATTTGTTTGCTTGCGTGGACTGCAATTCGGAGTTGGAGTCTTTGTTGTTGGCCAAGGAAGGCTTGCAGCAATGGGGGGAACAAAACGTGCCGCATTGGGATCGGTGGCTTAATTTATTCCGGCAGGAACACCGTGCTGGCAGACCTTTGTCTAGATTGTGGCTGGGATGGCAATGGTTTCCAACGGCAGCTTCCTTGGTCATGCTCTGCCTGCTGATTTTCAATGTTAGCGTAGTGAGTAACGGGGCTGGTTTCTCAATTTCTTTCGCGGGTGCCGCTCCATCTAGGGTCGATATACAAGCGCAGTTAGCAGATTTCCAACAAGAGCAAAGAGAAGAAATGCAACAGTTGGCGGCGCGAGTGGAGAGTCGCCAAGATAGTAATAATGTTCAGTTACTACAGGCAGTGATGGAGCAGGCGCAACAATCGACTGCTGAAAGTTTCGACCAGATGTACGCCTACTTTGAACAACAGCGACTCCTGGATTTGCAGGATATGCGCGCTGGTTATGAGCAATTGGTGGACAGTGATTACGAAACCATTCGATCGCTGCGACAGTTAGTAAATTTCGTGGGTTATCAAGGTGACATTAGATAGGAGAACGATAGTATGCTGAATGTTATGAAACTGAATTTATTAGTGGCTGTCTCTGCTGTGTTCTCGTTATCAGTTAACGCTCAGGAGCTACAATTATCTCGCCTGCAGAAGAATATCGATATTTTCTCAGGGGTATTAGAGGAGGCATTGGATTTTGCTGAAACCAAGGGGTTGTTTGGGTTGAGTCTCGGCGGAATCGATAGCACTTACTTAATTGGTCAAGGAGTGGTGCTTGAGGTGAGAACACCACTGGCAAATCGTCGTAACAGGATGCGCCTGGCATCTATTAATACAGCTATGCAGTCGCTCCAGGTTCGGGGTAATCCGTTCGAATCGATAGCCTTATCGCAGAGTGCTTCAACGCAGGCCTCTCCGATACCCATGGCATTGAGCACAGAGCCGCTCGAACCTTCTGGTTTTTATTCCAAAATGATGGAAAAAATATCGAATATCGATTATTCCCTGGTGGTGAACAATGCAATCCAACAAGCCTCAGAATCGGCTCGCTTATTGCGCTCGCTTGGTTCCGTAAACGAAAACGATTATGAACAACTGCGGTCGGACATTGAAGCCTTACGCACGGACATGCAAGAGAGTATGCAAAGCCTTCGTCAGGTTGAATCGGAGTTGCGTGAATCAACAGCTTCCGCAGTGAATTTTGAAAATGTTGAAGAGGATTTACGCAAAAAGTTCGATGAATTGGTGAGTAGAACAGAGCCTCTGCGGGAGCAGGCCATCGCGAAGGCGAAAGAGCTAAGAGAAAGAAGTGAGAAAGCAGAGCGGGCCTACGCGGAGCAATGGCAGAAGGATGTAATAGAATTTGAAGTCAAGCTGTACCAAGCGATGTGTGACTACGGCTCCACCTTGCGCGAATTGTCGTTAGAGGAGAGTGTTTCAGTTATCCTCACCGGTTTAGGAGAGCAAACTGAAGACCAACGCCGTACTGACAAGATCCATATCTTCAGTAAAGGCGACTTACTCCAATGTCAGTCTGGCGACATATCAGTTGCAAGCTTGCAGCAACGATCCAGCCAGTACAGCTACTAGGGGAACATAGAGAGCGGCTTTATTCTGTGCTCCCTGGCACTTGCTCCGCTATTCGGATTAGACCTGAATAACTAGAAGGGAGCTCCTGTTATATTGACATCCGCCGGGGCAAACTGTTTGGCTGAGTCTGATGCTTGATACAAGCGCGTTATCAGCAATAGAACACCTGGTACATCCAGTAAGTCAATATCGTCAAAAATCAGCTTCCTGCGAATTCGCTCTCTCGCAGTAAACAGGTTGCCGTCTTCATCGAAGTTCAAGAAGGTGAAATTCTCATCCTCTACGCCCCAATTGCTGGATATGACTTCTTGACCAATACTTCCATCCAAACGCGGAAAAGGATAAAACCAGCGGCCCCCTGAATATCCTGCTTCGTAGGTGACGATGTTGCCATCGGGGTAGTACCAGGTTTCATCAAAAGCTCGGAAATAACTCGTGGCTAAGCTGCCATTAGGCCAGAACAGCGCTTGATCACCATGCATCCAGTGATAGGCCATAATTCTTCCGTTTGGATAATAGATAGTGGTATCTGATCCAGGTTCGGCCATAAATAACTGTCCATTGGGGAAGTACCAAGCCTGATGGTAGAGATCGTTAGAAATTAGCGAACCGTTAGAATAGTAGCTATTCCCGCGATTGTATCCAGTCAATATGACCGGTTGGCAGCTTAGCCGGTTCAATTCAGCCAATGCTTCAGTCATGACGTTCATTTCATCTACGTCGTCGAAATCTGCGGGCAGCATGGTATTCAGGGCCAGCATTTTCGCCATAAATTCGAGTGTGGCACAGGCACTACTTACGTTAGCAGAGCCTTCTCGGGCCAATATCGAGGGAGAAAGGCCCAGCAGCAGTACTAAGGCTAATATTCGAGCATGTCGCATGGTATATCTCCTGTTACAGTTCCTAGACGTAGCACTTTCAAGCCTGAATGTTTCGAAATTTCTCAAATAATAGCTTTACAAATGTGAATGCCGACTGAATGGTGTCCAGGTCAAAGGGAATCTCGCCAAATAGGAATTTTGGCTTGGTCTGAGCTGAAAACTCTTTATAATGTGCGCTCTCTAGAGAAGTGTTGGCTGGTGAATGCCGATGTGACTTAGCGAGCAAATTTGGATAGGAATTATGTCCCAAATAAATTGGGTTCCGAATAATAAGAAGCGGTATTGAGGAGAACGAAGATGGACTGTCCGAAGTGTAATTCCGAGATGCAGGAACTTAAAATAGAGACACTGTATGGTCTGGTAACAGTGGATAAATGCAATAGCTGCAAAGGTCTTTGGTTTGACAATGGAGAAGCCGAGCAGCTAAAAGGCGATTGGATGGCAGATTTTGCTGACAGTGGTGACCCGGAAGTAGGAAAGACTTACAACACAGTGCGTGATATTCAATGCCCTCGCTGCGGTAAGACCATGATCAAGCTGAATGATTCAAAGCAGCCTCACTTAGAGTATGAGGCTTGTGAAGAACATGGCATGTTTATGGATGCTGGCGAGTTTACAGATTATAAGCATGAAACATTATTAGATGTCTTCCGCGATGCGGTTGCCAAAATTAAGCGAAGGCAGAAATAGATTCGCCTTAACATCTACTGGTGATGCAACTACTGAGCCTGGTTCTTTTTCTAGTAGTTTAAGAATTAACAGTTTGAGAAATCGAACAATGCCATTTGGGATGTAGCCAAATGGCATTTTTTTTGGCCTGTTGATCCAGAGCAGGAAATTTGCCTATATCAGTCCAGGTAGCGGCAGAGTCGTGAAAATCAGAACCGGCCGAGACATAAAGGGATTTTTCTTCTGCTAACTTGCTCAAACAGGCTTTAGTCGTTGGATCTATATTGGAGTAGCTTCCCTCCATCGCTTCTCCGCCGCAGCTTTTGAAATCTTCTAATAAGAGATTTAGCTTTTTTTTGCTCAAAGAATATCGGCCTGGATGAGCCAGCACGGCTATTCCTCCTGCTGCCTTAATTCCAGCTATGCCAGCGGCCAGACTACAGCAACTTGCTGCGACATAAATTTTTCCCTGTCTGCCCAGGTAAGTCTTAAATGCTTTTTGGCGACTTTTGCAGATGTTTTCTTGTACCAGAAAATCAGCGATATGGCTACGGGTATAAGCACTGCATGGCAAGCCTTGTAAGTAGGAGATAAGACCATAGACATCCAGTTTTCTGAGTTTCTTGTCGATAGCTCTGGCCCGCAGTTCCCGCTGTGCTTGCTGCGAGGCTAACAACTCTCTTATGTCTTTATTTTTAATATCGAATAGAAGGCCAACGACATGGAGCTCCAAATTGTTCCAAATACAAGATAGCTCTAGGCCATTAATGATTGTGATGCCGCTATTGACTGCACCAAGGTGTAACAGACCATCAATGCAGTCATGATCCGTAAGAGCCAAATGTGTAACCTGGTTTTCAACGGCACGCTGCACCAAGAATTCAGGTGACTGCTTTCCGTCTGAATAATAGCTATGACAGTGTAGATCTACTTTCATGTGTTTCAACGAATGAGTTTTGAATATTGTCGGAATCGTTTTGGGCTCAGTTATGCCTACAAGTTGAGGTTTGTTCGCTCAGTACAGATAAAGATATAGCGTCGGTGCAATAAAATAGTCCCCAATATGGTCTTAGGGATTGTTAATGCAGATTCTACGCTTCATTCAATGGAAATGATCTACAGGACTTGTATCTAGCGTAAGCAGCAATTGTGTTGGCAATAATGTAGTAGCGAAAAGGCTGCTGTGCTATATTCATCAAGTAACTCGACTCGACAGTTTAGCATCCCAGGGTTTGATCGGCAGTTCCTTAAGCAGCGGTAATAGTAAACCTATGACACAAAGCAAAATAGAGAATCGAGTTATTAAACTCGAAGATGATAATACCGGGGTCTTATTGGTCGAGGGATGTATCAACTGTATCGGGCAGTGTGATCAGCTTCTAAAAATCATATCTCAATCTGTGTATGTCGATGGATCGAAAGGCGGCTCTTCAATCGGTGCGCATGTTCGACACGTTCTTGATAGGTTTCATAGTTTTTTTTCTGGTCTGTCAGCCGCTTCCATTGATTATGATGCACGTAAACGGGATAAAGAAATAGAGCACAATCTTGAGGCCGCCGCTTTTGCTTTGGCCACGGTTGCCAGAAGAATTGAGCAGCTCGACTACATGGAATTCTCAGTTCAGCAAATTCGTGTAAAAGAATCTGTGCATCCATCCAGCCCGGCGGTTGAGATTCCTAGCACCATGGAGCGGGAGATGATGGGTTTGATCACCCACAGTATTCATCATCTCGCAATAATCGCCCTGATTGCTAAGTCCTTTGGCTATCAAATGGGAGCTGATTTCGGCAAAGCTCCTTCCACAATCGTTTACGAACGCGCCTGACAGACATCAAAATCCGCTTTGATGTGAGTTTTAGCTATCGCTTCCACTATACTTGACTATTTTACTTAGGTATTCGATAATCTACAGCGTTTCCAAGGTATCGAGAAGGTTTTCCCGTGCGTTTAACCACCAAGGGCAGATACGCAGTCACCGCTATGTTGGACTTGGCTCTGCATAAGAATCAGGGGCCGGTAAATCTTGCTGATATTTCGCGGCGTCAGGCTATTTCATTGTCGTATTTGGAACAGTTATTTGCCAAATTGCGTCGAAGTTCATTGGTCAGTAGTGTGCGAGGCCCTGGTGGTGGTTATGAATTGCAGCGAGGATCCGAAGCAATATTTATAGCCGAGATCGTTGATGCTGTTAACGAGTCGGTAGATACAACAAAATGCAAAGGCGCTGGCGACTGTCAGGGCGGAGAGACCTGCTTAACTCACTATCTATGGGAAGATTTAAGCGAACAGATTCATACTTTTCTGGAAGGCATAAGCCTTGCAGATCTAGTGGCTAGGAATGAAGTAAAACGAATTTCAGAGCATCAGGACCGAAAACACCTTATTGTCAGCGAGGGCGCAGACGACATTCGTGTGCTGGTTCCCAGCTTGTAGAGCAGCAGCAGCGGTGGAGCAATCAATAATGCAATTTCCAATTTATCTAGATTATTCAGCAACCACTCCCGTTGATCCACGGGTAGCGGAAAAAATGGCCGAGTGCCTGACCCTTGAGGCGAATTTCGGGAATCCGGCTTCTCGCTCTCATCTGTTTGGTTGGAAAGCCGAGGAAGCCGTCGAAACTGCACGCCGTCAAGTTGCCGATTTGCTTAACTGTGATCCGCGAGAAATTGTTTGGACCTCAGGTGCAACCGAGGCTGACAATTTGGCGATAAAAGGGGCTGCCCACTTTTATGTAAGAAAAGGCAAACACATTGTAACTTCCAAAATTGAACACAAAGCTGTTTTGGACAGCTGCCGCCAATTGGAGCGTGAAGGTTATGAAGTGACTTATCTCGACCCGGCAGAATCGGGACTGATTACAGCGGAATCCGTAGCCGCTGCTATCCGACCCGATACAACAGTCGTCTCTCTGATGCATGTAAACAATGAGATTGGTGTCATTAACGACATTGCGGCTATTGGCAAAATAACCCGGGAGAATAAAGTGATATTTCATGTGGATGCCGCGCAGAGCGCCGGTAAGTTAGAGATCGACATGGAAGCAATGCAGGTGGATTTGATGTCTCTGACAGCACATAAAATATACGGACCTAAGGGCATTGGTGCCCTTTATGTGCGCCGTAAGCCAAGAGTTCGTATAGAGCCGCAAATTCATGGCGGGGGTCACGAGCGAGGCATGAGATCAGGAACCTTGGCGACGCATCAAATAGTAGGAATGGGTGAAGCTTATCGTCTTGCGAAGGAAGAAATGCATGTAGATAACCCACGAATGCTGGCTCTGCGTAAGCGCCTATTAGATGGCTTTAAAGATATGGAAGAGGTGTTTGTAAATGGCGATATTGATCATCGCGTAGCTGGGAACTTAAACATCAGCTTTAATTTTGTCGAAGGAGAGTCTCTAATGATGGCCCTTCGAGACCTTGCTGTGTCTTCAGGCTCGGCTTGTACCTCAGCGAGTCTGGAGCCGTCTTATGTGTTGCGTGCCATCGGGCTGAATGACGAACTGGCACATAGCTCGTTGCGAATTTCTATCGGTCGTTTTAGTACTGAGGAAGAAATTGATTTCTCAATTGAGAAGATACGCGAAGCAGTTACCAAGTTAAGAGAATTATCACCACTATGGGACATGTACAAAGATGGTGTCGACTTAAATCAAGTTAAATGGGCAGCTCACTAATTAAAGCGAATCAGGAGAAACAAGAATGGCGTATTCAGACAAAGTATTAGACCACTACGAAAATCCCCGTAATGTAGGCAAGATGGATGATGACGATGTTAATGTCGGTACTGGTATGGTTGGAGCTCCAGCTTGTGGTGACGTTATGCGACTACAAATTAAAGTGGATGACAGCGGTATTATAGAAGATGCCAAATTTAAGACATATGGCTGTGGTTCGGCTATCGCCTCCAGTTCGCTTCTTACGGAATGGGTTAAAGGTCGCTCGCTTGATGAGGCTACAGAGATTAAGAATCAGGATATTGCTGATGAACTTGGTTTGCCTCCTGTTAAGATCCACTGTTCAGTGCTTGCTGAAGATGCGATCAAAGCAGCGATTGAAGATGTTAAACAGAAGAGAAAAGGCTAGAGGAAAAGTAGTTCACTATGGCAATTTCGATTTCGCAAACAGCTGCCGCGCACGTTGCCAATCAATTGGCTGATCGCGGTCATGGTATAGGCATCAGAGTCGGAGTTAAAACTACCGGTTGTTCAGGAATGGCCTATGTGCTGGAATTCGTCGACAGGATTGAGGTCGGAGATCGAATTTTCGAAGAGCAGGGCGTGAAAATAATAGTCGATCCAAAGAGTTTGGTTTATATTGATGGTACCGAGATGGATTTCGTCAAGCAGGGCGTTAACGAGGGGTTTGAGTTTCGGAACCCTAATGTCAAGGGCGAATGCGGTTGTGGCGAGAGTTTCAGTATCTAGTTAGAATGTTGTTTTTATTTTTTTCTTGCCCATAAGCTGAACCAGGAAAACTTGCGGCGTATTCCTTTTCTCAACCATCTGAATTTGATTCCGAAAATGCCGTCTATCAATAACAACTACTTCCAAATTTTTAGTATTCCCTTGTCCTGTGATCCCAACTTGGAGGTTCTGGCAGAAGAATATCGCAAACAACAAAGTCAGGTACATCCCGATCGATTTGCCGATGCCGATAAATTGGAAAAGCTGAGAGCGGTGCAACTTAGTAGCTATTTAAATGAAGCCTATGAAACATTGAAATCGCCACTCAAGCGGGCTGCGTATCTGCTTTCTCTTCAAGGTAGAGATGTAGAGCAAGTAAAGCAAAGCGATCTGGGAATGGACTTATTGATGGCACAGATAGGGCTTCGAGAGAGGCTTGATGAAATGCCTAAAGATGAGTCGGCGCTGGCAGACTTAGGAACCCTTAAAATAGAAGTTCAAGCGAAATTGAACCAGCGACAACAACAGTTTTCAAAAAGGTTCGAGCTTGAAGATTTCGATGCGGCGAAGAGGATTTATCACGAATTGCAATTTCTATACAAACTAGTAGCAGAAATAGACGCAGGTGAAGAGTTGCGACTTGGCTACTAGAAACCTGTAGGACTTAACACTGGTCTACTGCGTAAAAGAATTGCTCAGCTATTTTTCACGGTCAATTTCGTCAGACACTTCACGACTGTAAAAACTGACTAATTTCTGCCTCCCCTCGCTACGAACGGTTAAGCCCCGTTGGCTCCTGGTAGGAAGGTTATAGAATAGTTTTGCTGCTGGCAAATCCGAGTCTTTTCCAATATAAAATGAGCTTGAAACGGAAGGAAGCACGGAAAGCTGAACTAAAACAACTATGGCATTACTTCAAATACAAGAACCCGGTGGAAAAATTGCGAAACCCTTGCATCGTCTTGCAGTGGGTATTGATCTCGGCACAACTAATTCCCTGGTTTCCACAAGTTGTGGATCCGTAGTGGAGACATTGCCCGATGGATCTGGTGAGCACTTGCTGCCGTCGGTGGTTCACTACCAGAAGGACAAACCACCCCTGGTCGGGATAGAAGCCAAGGCGCTGCTGGTAGATGATCCTGTAAACACCGTAGCCTCAATAAAACGTATTCTGGGGAAGAGCCTGTCGGAATTGAACGCTCAGAACACTTATTTGCCTTTTGAGTTTGATACGGCTCGTGGTGACGGCTATCCGGCGATTGTGACCGCCGCAGGAAACAAAGATGGGGTGCAAATTTCGGCTGATATACTGAGCGGGCTGGTAAAGCGAGCTGAACTTTGCCTAAAAGGCTCCCTGGAAGGTGCAGTTATTACCGTGCCAGCGTATTTCAACGATGCCCAACGCCAACAAACGAAGGATGCCGCACAGCTTGCTGGGCTTAATGTGTTGCGCTTATTAAATGAGCCTACGGCGGCGGCAGTTGCCTATGGATTGGACAGCCAAGACCAAGGGAACGTAGTGGTTTTCGATTTGGGCGGCGGAACTTTCGATGTTTCGCTGCTTAGTCTGAAAAAGGGGGTATTTGAAGTTCTTGCAACTGGTGGAGACACCAGCCTCGGCGGAGATGATATTGATCAGCTTGTAGCCGATTGGTTTGCCGAACAAATGTCTGCGGCTGGGCAAAAAGAAGTTACAACAAAGGCGAGATTGCTGCGGATCGCTAATTTGGCGAAACATCAGCTCAGTTTACAGAGTAAAGTGCAGGTCGGTGAAGCTGATTGGCGCATTGAATTAGACCAGGAAAAGCTGAAAGAACTAACGGGAGATATAATTCATAGAATGATAAACACCTGCCGTAGGGTGCTGCGTGATGCAACACTTGGCATTGAAGACATTGACAATGTGGTCATGGTAGGTGGCTCCACCAGGATGCCAATAGTACGCGATGCGGTAGCGGAATTTTTTGGAAAATCCCCTCTAACAAATATAGATCCAGATAAAGTGGTAGCTATTGGCGCGGGTATTCAAGCAGATGTACTAATAGGCAACAAATCCGCAGATAGCTTTCTCTTGCTGGATGTAAATCCATTGTCCCTGGGTATTGAGACGATGGGAGAACTGGTAGAGAAAATCATTCCGCGTAACACCACCATTCCGGTTGCGAAAGCTCAAGAATTTACAACCTTTAAAGATGGACAAACGGTAATGTCTATCCACGTAGTGCAAGGAGAGAGAGAATTGGTTTCTGATTGTCGCTCTTTAGCCAGATTCGAGTTACGCGATATTCCAGCTATGGTAGCGGGTGCTGCCAAGATACGAGTTACTTTTCAAGTAGATGCAGATGGCTTGCTCAGTGTGAGCGCGGAAGAATTAGGAACCAGTAAGAAGGCCGAGATACAAGTAAAGCCTAGCTATGGTCTCGAATCCAGCGTTATCGAGGAGATGCTGCAATCATCCCATGATAATGCGCAAGCTGACATGGAAACGCGCTCGATCAAAGAAGCTCAGCTGCATGCCAGACAACTGCTTGATGCCATAGCCAGTGCTCTGCTTATCGATGGAGATCTCTTGTCGGAGTCGGAATCGCAAAGATTGCACGCGGCGATAAATAGTTTAGAGAAAACCATGATCAATGGGAGTGGCCTGGAAATACATGCGTCTACTGAAGAGTTGAATCAGCTTAGCAATGATTTTGCTGCGAAGAGAATGGATTTACACATCGCTAATGCTTTGCGCGGAGAGTCGATTGATGAAATTGAAAAGCAGGTTGACTAATAAAATTCAGTCTACGCTACTTTTTTATTACAACTGTTATTTGCAAACCCCAACAGGATAACCAATACAGAAATGCCTAAATTAACCTTTCTTCCACACCAGGTGATCTGCCCCGAAGGCTTGACTATAGAGGCGGATGAGGACGAGAGTATTCTCAATGCTGCTCTTCGAAATAAGATTCTCATAGAACATGCCTGCGAAAAATCCTGCGCCTGCACAACTTGTCATGTGATTATTAGAGAGGGCTTTGGTTCTCTACTGGATGCTGAAGAAAATGAAGAAGACTATTTGGATAAGGCTTGGGGTTTAGAGCCTGAATCCAGACTAAGTTGCCAGGCATTGATCAGTGATTCAGACCTTGTAATTGAAATACCCAAGTACACTATCAACATGGTTTCTGAAGAACACTAGAGGGAGCCAATATCCATGAAATGGACCGATGTATTTGATATTGCTATAGATTTGACCGATCGGTACCCTGATACTGACCCTCAATACGTAAACTTTGTGGATTTACGTCAGTGGGTATTGGGGCTTGAAGAATTTGACGATGACCCGGACCGTTGCGGCGAGAAAATCCTGGAGGCTATTCAGGCTGCCTGGATGGAAGAAGTAGCCGACTAAACCCCTGGGAAATGGCGTTTTTATTGGTTAAAAGCGTACAAAGTCCAGAATTTACCGCGTATAATGCGCGATTTCTTACGAACGCACTGGTTGGGAATTAAGGGTAAAGATGGCTATCGAACGTACTCTATCTATTATTAAACCTGATGCCGTTGCCAAAACCGTCATCGGCGAAATTTATACGCGCTTTGAAAAAGCTGGATTAAGGGTCGTAGCCGCAAAAATGCTGCAACTAGATGATGAGTCGGCGGGCGGTTTCTATGCCGAGCACAGGGAAAAACCTTTCTATAAAGACTTGATTGAGTTTATGACTTCTGGTGCCGTGATGGTTCAAGTGCTTGAAGGCGAAGGTGCGGTGATGGTGAACCGTAATCTAATGGGTGCTACCAATCCTGCTGAGGCGGAGGCGGGAACTATTCGTGCTGAGTTCGCCGTATCGATAGACGCGAACGCAGTGCATGGCTCCGACTCGCTGACATCGGCCGAACGTGAAGTTGGTTATTTCTTCAATGCCAACGAAATCTGTTCCTGACGCAAAACCCACTTTGAGGTAAGTTGAGCATGATGGCGACACTGAAACCCAATTTGGTCGGCCTCAGCCTGGCAAAGCTTCGGACGTTGTTTGTGGAGGCCGGAGAAAAGCCATTTCGCGCCGAACAAATTCTGAAATGGATTCACCAGCGCGGTGTGTTAGATATCGATTCGATGACAAACATCAGTAAAGAGCTGCGCGAAAAGCTCAAGCTAACTACTGAAATCTCTCTTCCCAAGATATTGGAAGACTATAAATCTGACGACGGCAGCCACAAGTGGATAGTTGAAGTGGCCAGTGGTAGCCGCGTTGAAATGGTTTTTATTCCCGAGTCGGGTCGCGGTACCTTGTGCATTTCCTCTCAAGCAGGTTGCTCCCTAGATTGTTCTTTCTGTGCCACAGGCAAGCAAGGTTTCAATAGCAACCTGACGGTAGCTGAAATAGTAGGTCAACTGTGGTGGGCCAATTCGCAGCTGGGTGGCTTCGAAAACAAAATGGAACGCAGGGTCAGTAATGTCGTAATGATGGGAATGGGCGAACCTTTATTAAATTTCGATAATGTAATGGATGCGCTCAGCATCATGATGGAAGATTGTGCCTACGGATTATCGAAGCGGAAAGTCACTATAAGTACCTCGGGTGTGGTACCCGCAATCGATCGGTTGAAAGATTACACCGATGCTTCGCTCGCAATATCTTTGCATGCACCCAACGATGAATTGCGCAGTAAGATTATGCCCATCAACAATAAGTACCCGATTAAAGAGTTGTTGCGATCAGCGCGATCCTACATGACAAGCCTGTCTGATAAACGTGTTCCGGTTATTGAGTACACTTTGATAGCTGGGGTAAATGATCATAGACAACATGCAAGGGATATGGCGATATTGCTGGAAAAGTTTCCTTGCAAGATAAATCTTATTCCGTTCAACCCGTTTTCACTTAGTAATTATCGACGGCCTGGTTCTTCATCAATTTCTAACTTTAGGCAGATATTGCAAAAAGCGGGTTACACAGTGACTGTGCGTACAACCCGAGCCGACGATATAGGCGCAGCCTGTGGGCAATTACTGGGAGATGTCAATGATCTAACCCGCCGTAGCGAACGGCATAAAAGCCGCTACGCAGAGAGTGAATCTGCCAAAAAAGATGGCGTAAAAGTGTTCGGCAGTACTGATAACCTGGCGATAGCGGCCGACAGGCTATAAGGCCCTGAAAAACAGGTAAATAGTCGAAATTATGTTATTTCTCAAGCTTGGAATTGAAAAACCACTGGCCAGAAAATTTTTTTCTGTGGTTGCTATATTGCTTTTGTCGGCAATGTTAGCATCCTGCGTGACTACGACAACCGGCGGCTTTCTTGTGGCTGCGTCGGATGATCAAGCTGCTGCCGACTATATTCAACTCGCGCTGGCCTATTTTGAAACGAACGACATGGCCGGTGCTCGACGTCATGCTAATAACGCACTAAATATAAACGATCGTAGCTCGGACGCCTATATGGTTTTGGCAATGGTTGCCCGGGGAGAAGGGGATATTGATTTGGCGGACTCAAATTTTCGTCGATCTATCAACCTGGATCGTGGTAATTCAAGAGCACGGAACAACTATGCAGCCTTATTGTTTTCTCAGGAACGTTATCGTGATTCTATGCAGCAATTGGAGCGGGTGGCGAATGACACTAATTACCAAGGCAGAGCTCTCGCTTTCGAGGGTTTGGGAAGAGGCGCACTTCGACTGGATCGTCAAGAGGATGCGCGAAGTGCTTTCACTCGAGCGTTACAGTTAAACGCTAATCTATATATCTCGGTGCTAGAATTGGCTTTGATTCATTTTGAACAGCAAGACTTTCAGCTTGCACGCCAAACATACCAAAGTTATCTCACCTTAGTTGAATTTTTTAATATACCTCATACTCCTCGGGCACTTTTAGCAGGCATTCAAATAGAGGGTTATTTTCAGAATAAGGAGCTTGTAGACAACTTCTCACTGGTTCTTTCTACACTTTATCCTGAATCATCAGAAAACCAGACATACCAAAGGCTGAGTGATGCCAACTGAGGTTTATCCGCAAGGATCACCAATTAACGAAGAAGTGGAAGATTCACCTGGCGAACTTAACGCAGGTGATGTTTTGCTTCAGGAAAGGCTGCGGCTTGGGCTTAGTGAAAAGCAGGTAGCAGACAAGTTGCACATCACGATGCACTATGTAAAGGCCTTAGAAGCTAACCACTATGAAAAGCTCCCTGCTGCTGTATTCGCCAAAAGTTATATCAAGAGTTACGCTCTACTGCTAGGTCTGGAAGCGGATAACTTGCTTGCTCGTTACGATGAGTTTGCTAGTCAACAACAGGAAGTCATCGCTGAAGCCAGCCGGTTACGAGCGTGCAGGAAAACGGATCGAAACAGGCCCTTTGTAATTTTGTCGTTGCTTGTCTTTATTGGCGGATCCATCGGCTTGGGATTGGCTAACAGTTATTTTAGTAAGAGGGTCAGTTCAGAGGCTCCAGGAAGCGCCGAGGTCGAGTCAAACGGTGCTAACTCAGTCAGGCCTGGAATAAATGAGGAAACAGAACAAGTTACCCTTCAATTGCCCCAACTGACTTCGCCTGTTGAAGATGATAGTGCGACCTCGGCGGCTTCTCCAATTGCGAGCATCATCGTACCCGCTGACGTCCCCGAAGCAGGATCAGATACAGTAATTAATGAGCTTCTTCCTGCGCCTTTGTCTTTAGAATCTGTCAGTGATGCTCCCCTACAGACACAGGCCATCGCGATGCAATCAAATGTTGAGAGCCAGGCAACGACTACAGAAAATAGTGAGCCAGATAGTTCTGTTAGTGCAGATTTATGGCGAATCATAGAAGTGGATGCAGCAGGAAATGATGTATTGCGCATTAGCTTCAGTGGTGAGAGCTGGGTCGAAGTCAATGACAGTGAATCTCAGCAAATCTATCGAGATATAAGAGAGGCTGGTGATATTTTGGAGATAAATGGAAGTGCTCCATTTAATATACTGCTCGGGGATGCCCCGTTTACAAGCATGAGTTTAAATGGCCGTGAAGTTGACCTGTCTGACAACATTAGAATCGACAACTCTGCCCGCCTCACTGTAGGCTTATAGTTCATGAGTGCCAGGCCTTTTACTACCCGTCGAAAGACCCGCCAGATAATGGTTGGCGACGTTGCTGTGGGTGGCGATGCACCTATTTCCGTGCAGAGTATGACTAACACGGAAACCTGTGATGTAGGTGCCACCTTGGATCAAATAGGTCGCATAGCAAATGCTGGAGCAGACATTGTTCGTGTTTCTGTTCCTAGCATGGATGCGGCAGAGGCATTTAAAGCGATTAGATCCAAAGTTGAGGTTCCACTGGTCGCGGACATTCACTTCGATTACCGCATAGCCTTGAAAGTGTTGGACTACGGGGTAGATTGCCTGCGCATTAACCCAGGTAACATTGGCAGTGAAGCGCGGATTCGTGCTGTTGTCGATAGCGCTAAAGATAAGAATATACCACTTAGAATAGGAGTAAACGCAGGATCGCTGGGCAAGAACCTGTTACGTAAATACAAGGAACCCAACGCCGAGGCAATGGTTGCATCGGCGTTAAATCAAATCGAAATATTAGATAAACTGAATTTTCAGGACTTTAAGATTAGTCTTAAAGCCTCTGAAATATTTATGACTCTCAAGGCTTATCGCAGTTTAGCAACGCAAATCGATCAACCGTTTCACCTTGGTATTACCGAGGCTGGTGGTCTACGTTCCGGTACAGTTAAATCTGCGATCGGTCTGGGGTCGCTGTTGATGGAAGGGATTGGCGACACTATTCGAGTCTCTCTTGCTGCTGATCCTGTGGAAGAAGTCAAAGTGGGCTTCGATATATTGAACAGCCTGGGATTGCGGCATAAGGGTGTTAACCTGGTAGCCTGTCCTAGTTGCTCAAGACAAAACTTCGATGTTATTGCCGTGGTCAACGAATTGGAATCTCGACTGGAAGACATTACAACACCAATCGATGTAGCTGTTATCGGTTGCATCGTGAATGGTCCTGGTGAAGCCAAGGTCGCCGAAATTGGCTTAACAGGAGCAAGCCCCAATAATCTTGTCTATAAAGAAGGCGTTCCCGACCATAAGATTAACAATGAGAATCTTGTAGATGAACTTGAAACAATGGTTCGGCAGCGAGTTGCCGACAAGCAACAATTGGCAAGGAATCTGATCGCTTCCAGCTAGCGCAATCGAAAAATATGGCAAAACTTCAAGCAATTCGAGGTATGAATGACATACTTCCTGAGCAAACCCCCAACTGGCAATATGTTGAAAAATGTTTCCAACGGGTAGTACGTCGCTATGGCTATCGGGAAATTCGTTTTCCTGTGTTGGAGCAAACCCAACTCTTTAAGCGGTCTATTGGTGAAGTAACCGATATCGTCGAGAAGGAAATGTACAGTTTCGAAGACCGCAATGGAGACAATCTTAGCCTAAGGCCCGAAGGCACAGCCGGTTGTGTTAGAGCGGTCGATCAACATGGACTGTTGTTTAATCAGCAGCAAAGGCTCTGGTATCAAGGCCCGATGTTTCGCCATGAACGTCCGCAGAAGGGTCGCTATCGGCAATTCCAACAATTTGGCGCCGAAGCCTTTGGCATGGCTGGGCCAGATATTGATGCTGAAATTATCCAATTGTCCGCCAGTCTTTGGGAGGAACTGCGGCTCACAGGCTTTCTGAACCTGGAGATTAACAACATCGGCGCTGCGCAAGACCGCAAACGCTATAGGACAGCCTTAACTGCTTTTTTGCTCTCTCACGCCGACGATATAGATGATGATGCGCGTAAGCGCATGCGAAACAATCCGATGCGTGTCCTGGACAGCAAAAATCCTGACGTACAAAAAGTGCTTGAGCATGCACCAGCCTTGCTGGACTACGTTAGTGAAGAAAGCATCAGTCATTACACAGAATTGAAGAGCTTGTTACGACAGGTGGGGATCCGCTTTATAGAAAACCCTCGCTTGGTGAGGGGATTGGACTATTACAATAACTGTGTTTTCGAATGGACAACTGATTCCTTAGGGGCTCAAGGTACAGTCTGTGGCGGTGGTCGCTATGATGGTCTGGTCGAGCAATTGGGCGGTAAACCTACGTTAGCAGTGGGGTTTGCGATGGGGGTAGAGCGCCTGGTGCTGATGTTGGAGTCTCTTGAAAAGATACCCGCTTCGACTTCTCAGGTGGTTGATGTCTATTTGATGGTGGTTGGCCCCCAATTGGCTGACAAGGGACAACTTCTGGCCAAGCAAATTCGGGGACGTTTTCCATACCTTGGTCTCATCTCCCATTGCGGTGGTGGCAAATACAGCAAGCAATTGAAGCGAGCTTATAATAGCGGCGCTCAGCTTGCTATCGTGCTGGAGAGCGAACCGGACCAGACTCTACAAACCGTAAAAATACGTCGATTGGATGATTCTGGCGAGTTTGTCACTGTGGAACTGGGAAGTACCAGCAATAAACTTGCCGAAATTCTTAATATTTCATAGAGATAGCAGCATTGAATCATGCCAGGCGAGCCGCAAACAGGTAGAATTACCGATTGCCTGGGGGTAGTTTGCCAATAGCCAGGGTCTGATGATTGGATAGAGAGTTCAGACAATGGCGAACTGTCTGAGAATTTGAATGTAAGAGGAGCTAGTCGTGGCAATAAACGCAGCTGAAGAAGAAACAATAGAATCACTTAAAAAGTGGTGGGAAGAGCATGGCAAGCAGCTAATGTTGACTGCGATTGTGGGTTTGGCTGCCATTGCAGCCTGGTTGTTATGGACAAATTCAAAAAACGCCGATATCGACAGCGCGTCAGATTTGTACGAAGAGATACTGATTCTGGCCATCAATGACGCCGGAGAATCAGGTACCTCGCTTAACGAAGAAGATTCCAGTCGAATAATGGCGTTGTCAGAGCAATTGCGCCTGGGGTACAGCGACACCGTGTATGCGCAATTGGGCTCTCTCTTTTCTGCGCAACAGGCTGTGCGAAACAAAGATTTAGATGCCGCCGAGACGGTATTGCAATGGATTCTGGACAATGAGCAAGGTGGTGTTCTAGCCGACACCGACGAGGGTCTGATACTAACTACAAATCTCCGCTTAGGACGGGTTATTCTGGCAAAGGGAGATGCAGAGCGCGCCTTAGCTCTGGTGAACAATCTTGATCCAAAATCCTTTGAGGCAGGCTATGCCGAATTACGTGGCGATATCTATATGGCAATGGGCCGAAGAGTCGATGCCCGTGATGCTTATATCGCAGCTCAGCAGGCAGGGTCCAACAGCGATGTTTTGCGTATGAAGCTCGACGAGCTTTCTTCTGAAAGTTAAATTAGAACAAGTAAAGCTAATGAATAGCGTCAGTCTTATACCTGGTAGCCGTGGATTGATCCAACAGCTGATGTCAGTTTATCGGCAGTTGTCAATTCTAACGCTGAGTCTCTTATTGACGGGGTGCGCAGGGTTCAGTATGCCCAATCTGAATCCCCTGGTATGGTTTTCCGACGATGAGGTGGCGCCTCCTACTGCTTTGGTTAATATAGACACAGAAGTCAGCTTACGCAGGCAATGGAGTGTTAATATCGGTAATGGTCAAGGCGATAAGTATACCGAAATCACCCCGTCAATCGATAACGGCGTGATTTACACGGCGAGTGAGAACGGCAATGTTGTTGCTGTAGATATTGATACGGGAAATACAATTTGGCGCACCCGCTTGGACGTTACAATTACCGGTGGTGTGGGAGCCAGTAACGGATTAGTCATGGTGGCTACCGAAGATGCTGAGGTAGTAGTACTTAATCAAAATGACGGAGGGCTTAAATGGCGCCATGCGGTGTCCAGTGAAATTCTTTCCGCGCCACAAACTAATGGCGATGTGGTCGTGGCCCAATCTGTCGATGACAAATTGGTAGCACTGGACGTGGTAGACGGAGAGCAGCGCTGGATATATGAAACTACCCAACCGGCGCTGACATTACGGGGTAGCAGTAAGCCAGTTATCACAGCAGATTCTGTTATTGCGGGATTCAGTAATGGCACTTTAGTCGCCGTATCTGCGGATGATGGGGTCTATCGCTGGGAAGAACGTGTTGCCGTGCCGGAAGGCGAATACGATATCGACAGGGTTATCGATGTAGATGGCGATTTGCTGTTAGATGGAGCTCGGATATTAGCCGCGAGCTATCAGGGTAATCTGATGGCTTTTGAAGTTACCAGCGGACGCATTGTTTGGGGCATGGAAGCCTCTAGCTATCACGGCATGGCGCAGGGTTTTGGTAATATTTACTACTGTGATGACAAGAGCCAGATAAATGCGGTCAGAGACAACAGTGAAGATGTGGTCTGGGAAAATACAGACCTTGTTAATAGAGAAATTACTGCTCCCACATCTATAGGCAACTATATTGCCGTCGCAGACTTCGAAGGGTATGTGCATTTGCTGTCACAGATAGATGGTCGTATCGTTGGTCGAATTCAAGCAGATAATGACGGGGTCAGATCTAATCTTATAGCTGATAATGGCCGTCTTTATGTGTTCGGCAATAGTGGCAGACTTACTGCCTATAATCTTCAATAACATCCACCTAATCCATTTATTCGCTTAGTCAGGTTGAAATCATGAGGCCAGTAATAGCCCTTGTTGGCCGTCCCAATGTTGGCAAATCAACTCTCTTTAATCGACTTACTCGTAGTCGTGAAGCGCTGGTCGCCAATATTCCAGGGCTCACACGCGACAGACAATACGGAGAAGGAAAAATAAAAGACAAGTCTTTCATCGCTATTGATACCGGTGGCATAAGCGGTGATGAGCAAGGCATTGACCTGGAGATGGCCTCGCAATCTCTGCAAGCAATAGACGAAGCTAATATTTGTCTATTTCTCGTGGATGCCAAAGATGGGCTTCTTCCGGATGACAATAGAATTCTCGATCATTTACGTAAACGCAGCAAGAATATCTACCTGGTGGTAAACAAGATTGATGGCCGAGATCCAGATGCGGCATTGATAGACTTTTACAGTTTCGGCATGACCGGGATGTTTCCCATCACTGCCACTCAAGGTCGTGGTGTAAAGAGCATGTTGTTAAAAGTGCTTGGTGATTTTGAGCAGCAATTGGAGAAAAGTAGTGATGACATTGGGCAGCATCCTGAGGATGAGCAGAGTGCCGGTATAAAAATAGCGATCGCAGGGCGTCCCAACGTAGGGAAGTCCACCCTGGTCAATCGCATGTTGGGAGAAGACAGGGTCGTGGTGTTTGATCAGCCAGGCACTACCAGAGACAGTGTTTACATTCCTTTTGAACGCCGTAACAGAAGGTATACCTTGATAGATACCGCCGGGATAAAGAAGAGGGGTCAGACCAGGGAAACGGTAGAGAAATTTTCTGTGGTTAAATCACTACAGGCAATTCAGGACGCTCATGTCGTGGTGTTAATAGTCGATGCCCGATCAGGTATTGTCGAACAAGATTTACATTTACTTGGCTATGTCATCGAAACCGGGCGGGCATTAGTCATAGCCATCAATAAATGGGATGGAATGCAAGCGCAAGACAAAGAACAGGTGAAAACAGATATTAGACGTCGTTTCGTTTTCGTCGATTTCGCTAAAATACATTATATTTCTGCCCTTTATGGTAGCGGGGTTGGTGATCTGTACAAGTCGATCCATACCGCCTATGAATCAGCCATCAGAAACCTGGCCACCAACCGCTTGACGGAGTTACTGCGGGATGCAGTTACTGATCACGCGCCGCCCATGGTAAATGGCCGCAGAATAAAGCTGAATTATGCTCATGCTGGTGGTCAGAACCCTCCAACTATAGTCATTCATGGCAAGCAAACTGAAAAGCTACCCGGCAACTATAGTCGCTATTTAGAAAAAACTTTTCGTAAGCTGTTGAAGCTGGAAGGCACTCCGGTGAGAATCGAACTACGAAGTGGAGACAACCCTTTTACTAAAGGTGAGGAAAACCTCACGCAACAGCAAGTGGCGCAGAAAAGGCGCATTAAAAAGAATCGAGGGCTGGGGAAAAAGCCCGGTAAATACTAACCATGGCTGTAAATCTCGACGACATCAAACAGGCTGCTAATCGACTGCACGGGGTTGCTATCAAGACTCCAATACATAGCTCGGCGGTCTTGAACGAACGATTGAATGGGCGTGTTTTCATTAAGCCTGAGTGTTTGCAACACATAGGAGCTTTTAAGTTTCGCGGTGCTTACAACCGACTTAGTCAACTTGATAGCACAGAAAGAGCAAACGGAGTTGTTGCTTTTTCTTCTGGTAATCATGCACAGGGTATTGCCTATGCGGCGCGCCTGTTGGACATGAATGCAACGATCGTGATGCCCTTTGATGCGCCCGTTATAAAAATAGAGGAAACCCAGCGTCTAGGTGCAACAATTCGACTCTATGACCGCGCAACAGAATATCGAGAGAAAATAGCCGAGGAGATATCGATTAGCTCGGGTGCTGTTTTGGTGCCAGCATTCGATGATCTTGATGTCATAGCAGGACAAGGGACTTGCGGATTGGAAATCATGCAGCAATTGCAGGCAATGGCTTGTGTCCCAGATGCCCTGCTCAGTCCTTGTGGTGGTGGAGGTTTGCTCGCTGGTGTTTCCACCGCCGTGAAGCAAACGAACAGCAGCACCAAGGTTTACGGCGTGGAACCTGCGCACTACGACGATCATAGTTTATCGAAAGCGAGTGGTCAGCGAGTAAAGATTGAACCTAAAAGCAAAACCAGTTGCGATGCCTTGATGGCTACTCAACCTGGTGAAATCACTTGGTCTATCAATAGTAAAACAGTAGATGACTTTTTGGTGGTTAGTGAAGATGAAGTGGCGCATGCTATTAGTTTCGCTTTTCGCTATCTTAAACTAGTAGTGGAACCTGGCGGTGCAGTGGCGCTTGCTGCGTTATTACAGAACAAGCTGAAACTAAACGGCGGTTCTGTAGCGATCATAATTTCGGGAGGCAACATCGGTAGAGAGTCGTTTGCTCGTTGTCTGAACAAATACCCTTCGCCGTAGTTTTTGACAGATAGCGACGAAAACCATTTTTGAAACATGTAGTAGAGGAAGCATAATGAAAAATCGATTTGCAAGAACAGGTAAATTGTTTGAGTTGGCTGTTACCTTGTTTGTATTAGCTGTTTCTTTTTCGGCCTCGCCCTTGTTCGCGCAAACAGCAGATGATTGCGTCGACTCTTTGCAGTGCGAATCCTCCTGGATTGGGATGTCGGACGGCGAGCGCGAAGCAGTATTTACTTTTGCAGAAGACTATAAGTCGTTTATTCATCTGGCCCGCACAGAGTTGAGTTTTGTTGCTGAAGCAGAGTCCTTTGCAGAAGCTAATGGTTTTGAGCGTCTTGATGCTTCAACAGAGATTGTTCCCGGGAAAAAAATCTACGACGTGAACCGTGACCGCACTATCAGTCTTTTGGTTATTGGTGAGGACGCATTGCAGGAAGGTTTCCACATCATTGGCTCGCATATTGATTCACCACGATTAGATTTAAAAGGCAGACCCCTATATGAGAACAGCGAGTTTGCTTTGTTCCAGACTAACTACCATGGCGGTATCAAGTTCCATCAATGGACTAATCTGCCTTTGGCTTTGTTAGGCCGGATAGACAAAAAAGACGGTAGCAGTGTTTCTGTTTCCGTTGGTCTGGATGCTGGTGATCCGATTTTTATGATTCCAGAACTTTCCCCTCATGTTGATCGTAACAGAAATTCTAAAACCCTGGCCGATTTTATGGGTCCTGAGGATCTCGATCCCATCATTGCTCACATTCCTGATGAAGCAGGGGGTGATGTGGTGGATCAAGTAATGGACTATCTGGGGCATGAATACGGTGTCACAAGAGCCGATCTGGTGTCGGCAGAGCTTGCCCTGGTTCCTGCTGGCGCGCCACGGGACATGGGCTTTGACAGGGGGCTTATAGCTGCCTATGGTCAGGACGACAGACTTGCCTCCTATGTGGCAATGCGTGCGATAGCAGAAGTGTCGCGTCCGCAGAAAACTACAATGGCTTTTTTGGTGGACAATGAAGAGGTGGGCAATAGAAATAACACAGGGGCTCACTCCGACTATTTTGCTGACCTGTTGTCTCGACTTCTCTATTTGCAACTTTCACAACCAGGGAATGGGGATGAATACCGAGAACCACTCTTTCGAAGCGCACTGCGGCAAACGAGGTTTATCTCCATAGATGTTAATCCTGGCATCAATCCAATGGATCCAGCTGTGTGGGAATCAGGAAATGCACCTAAATTGGGTTATGGCGTGAATCTCAAGCTTTATGGACAGGGTAATACGGCGAATAGTGAATTTATCGCATGGACGCGACAGTTGCTGGACAATAGCGAGATCCCCTGGCAAACGGTAACATACAAAGTTGGTGTTGGCGGCGGTGCTACCATTGGCGGAGAGTTTTCCGCCCAGAATATCGAAGTCATAGATTTTGGCGTACCGGTGCTGTCGATTCACACACCCTTTGCTGTGAGCTCGAAGGTAGACGTGTATAGCTTATACCGGGCCGCGCGCGCTTTCTATTCTCACACAGAATAGTCACTATTCAGAATCTCTTCTTCTTTCAACTTGTAGTGACTGAAGGTGCGACGCAAGGGTGCATGTCCGGGTTCGGTTTGCGGGCGCAGGAGTTGCATAGTGTTGTCGTGATCACCAGAGCCGGATTCGACCCTGCGGGTGACGTGGTGAATACAGGCGATCCAGCGCGAGGTCAGGTAGAGAGCTCTTCGAACGATTTCGCCATCTATCAGTTTATTCTGGATGCGACGAATCGCATGATCCGGGTAAAGGTGGTCTGCACTTCATTTTAATCAGGAAGCCGACTAACAAGGTAATTGCGAAGAAGTTACGCCCTTCTGAGCTGAATTCTGTGGCTTGTCGATAAGACTAAGACAAGCAATGGCAGGAAACCCTGCATGGCCATATACGTAAATTCAGTTATATATGCTTATTCAAATACCCTTCTGTCACAAATAATCATGGTTTGCAGGCCGTTTTCTTGATAGTTTTAGTCGGCCAAATTCAATTTTATTGAGCCTGGTTCCGAACAGCCATCGCTGTGATGACCAGACGAATAAGCTACTACGAAGTCATAAATGAGAGAGAGATAAATATGCAAGCTTCAATTTCGAGGAGATCAAGTCTGACCACCAGCAAGTTGGTTGCGGCGAGTCTGTTGATGCTTTCCTCAAGTTTTCTAAGCGCTCAAGATATTCCTTTGTTCAATGAAGAACCCGGTGAATGGTTTACGCTTGGTGGTGACTATGCGCACACACGTTATACACCCGCCAGCGAAATCACAGCAGGGAATTTTACCGAGCTGGAAGTCGCCTGGGAATGGGATGGTGCCAGTTTCGGCGCAATCAGCGGGCGTTCAACCCCATCCTTAATTGATGGCAAGCTGATTACCGTTGCTGGGAACAAGCGCCACGTCGTGGCAATAGATCCCAAGACCGGAGAAACTCTCTGGTCCTATCGTGAGCCGGATACACCGCGTGCAGAATACTCTATGCGTGCTGACTACGGTAAGGGTGTTGGTTACGCCAATATAGAGGGCAAAGCCGTGGTCTATATTGTATCGCCAGGGTTTTTTCTGACGGCGTTAGATGCCGATACAGGTATTCCTTTGGAAGGTTTTGGCAGACCGGTTCCAATAGAGGGTTTTCCGCAGTCAGGTATTGTTGATCTGCTGGCGGACCTGGGTCATCCCTATGACCCTTATGAAGGCATTCCTTTAGAAACCGGTTATATCACTTCTTCATCGCCACCGATTGTGGTTAATGACACCGTCGTAGTGGGTAACTCCGCAGAGCAGGGCTATCACCAGGCACGAATCGAAAACGTGCCTGGCGACATTCTGGCCTATGATGCGAGAACCGGTGCATTTAAGTGGAAGTTTAACGTGATCCCAAAGCCAGGTGAGTATGGTCATGAAACCTGGGAAAATGATGCCTGGCAGTGGACAGGTGATGTCTCTTCCTGGGCTCCTCTTTCGGCTGACCCGGTAAATGGTCTTGTCTATATTCCAACTAACAGTGCCACCATCGACTATTACGGTGGCTTTCGCCCAGGCGACAATCTGTACGGGGCTAGTCTGATTGCACTGGACACCCGCACTGGTGAACGAGCCTGGCATTTCCAGATGGTAAAACATGAAATCTGGAACTTCGATAATCCAACGGCACCGATCCTGCTTGACCTGGACGTGCCAGGCCAGGGTTCTGTCCCAGCGGTCATGCAGGCAACGAAGCAGGCCTGGGTTTATGCCTTCAATCGAATAACCGGTGAGCCAATCTGGCCAATCGTCGATCGCCCTGTGCCGCCCTCAATTGTACCTGGCGAGGTGCTTTCTCCAACACAGCCACACGTTACCCGACCGGCCCCTTTTGATATGCAGGGTATCACCGAAGATGATTTAATCGACTTCACTCCAGCATTGCGTGCAGAAGCATTGGAAGTAATGCAAGAGTTTGTAATGGGTCCTTTGTTCAACCCGCCCATTCACGCGGGCAATCCAATGGGTAAGTACGCGGCCATGAATTGCCCCGGTGGGGGAGGGGGTGCCAACATCACGGCGCCGCCCGTAGCTGATCCAACAACGGGTAAGCTGTATGTTTCTTCACACAAGGCTTGCTTCTCTCTGCGGCTGATTCCTGGCGAAGAGTCTGATTTGTTATTCCCTAACTCAACCGGGGTGAACACAGCGGCATATGCGAACGGCGCGCGCGGCGCGACAGCGAGAACACCGCGTCTAAGCTCGGGTATTCCAATCTGGAAGCCACCTTATAGCCGAATTACCGCCATTGATATGAACAGCGGCGATCATTCCTGGATGATTCCAACAGGCGAAACACCGAATCGAATCAAGAATCATCCAGCCCTGGAAGGTGTCGATGTGGGCAATACTGGTACCGGTGCTTTGGTGCCGATGGTAGTAACGGCGAACATGTTGGTTTACTCAGATCAGGCCAGCGATGGCACACCGATGTTGTATGCTATCGATAAGGCCAGCGGTGAAATCATGGCAGAAATAGAAGCACCCGACCGTAGCAACTATGGCATGAGTTCCTGGGTGCACGCTGGACATCAGTACATCTTGTTGCAAACCAGTTCTTCTCTAACCGCGATGGCATTGCCTGGCGCGCAGGAAGAAGTTGGCAGCGCTCACTAGGAGTTCTGCTGAGACACTAAAGCCGGAACGACTTCGCCATCGTTTCGGTTTTTTATAACTCCCTAATTGTGCCGAGTGACTACAGGCTTGCTGTGTTTATAGATTTGTGTCCAAGGTGGCTATTTTGTTGTCCAGTTCGTCACTTAAGTCTCCGCTGAAACTAGCGACGAAGGTCGCGTTGCCGTCCATTTGCAGCTTCAGCCAGGCAAAAGCAAATCTTGCCTGTGTGGCCAGATCAGAGCCTGCGTTTGTAGGAAGGATATGAGATCCTGTCGCAAATTCAAGATAGGCTTTGTTGGTGCTGTCGGCAACAGAATCGTAGAGAGCGCGGGCATGAGTCTGAGGTGGTGCGACGCTGTCTTCACTACTGGCCATAATAAGCGTGGGCACAGTAAGCCTGCTGTAGTCGCCATCAAACGATTGGCCAAGCTCGCAACAGTAAGGCATTAGCGATATCACAGCTTTTACATCACTGCCCAATTCTTCGGCTGCCGCAAGTGCGGCACCGCCGCTGAGGGAGTGTCCCATCATGGCTATTTTATTGGTGTCAGTCTTTCCGCTGATGGGACTGTCGCTATTATTGTTCTCGCTTTTTAAGAAATTTACTGCAGCAATGTGGGCTTCCTTTCTTGGCTGGAACGTATCTTGTGGATCGTTGGTGTCGATTATCATTACCACTATACCCAACGAAGCCAGAGCTGGTCCCCACCAATCGTAATTGTCTTGAGTCGCTGTGTAGCCAGGAACCAAAATCACAGCGCCTGAAGGAGCGGCAAAGCTGAGTGTCAGGGGATAGAAAATTGTCGCTCCGGCAAATTCCGCTGCATCTGATTCGGGGTCGTAAGTTCTAACTTCATACAAGGCTTCGTCGTATTCGCGTCCTATATCACGCGCTATTTCTCTGCCTTGCGGTCTATAACGTCCTGGTTCTGCCCCATCCTGTGCAGACACTTGAGTAGTGGTGAACAAGGAGATTGTCAAACATGATAAAAAAGTGAAGAGAATTTTTCCTGTCAGATTCTGAGTTTTCATTGTTACTTTCCTTATCGCTGCACTGGCATTGTCGAATTAACAGGGTTTTTGCATTGTGCCCGATTTCAGCAGTTTATTCGCAGGTATCGAGCCATCAAAAATCAATCGACGCTGTGCCAGTCAGGCAGCCAATATAGCAAAGGCGGCAGGCTGAAGAAATGACCTTGGCTTGGTATTTGGCCGCTGTAGCTACAGCTTATTGGCGTTCGTTTTGTCTTTTCGCTTCTCCTGACGCCTGACTGACAGCCAGGTATCGGCACTGAAGGGACCAGGGCCAAAAGAAAATATGACCAGAAAGGCCACAATATACATGGCAGCTAGTTCACCTCGATTAAGCGTAGGAAACCAGGCTAGATGCGCCGTGAGATAGGCCATGATCATGATAAAAACGGCTACAAGAGCGGCCAGATGCGTCCATAGACCTATGAGTATGAGGAAGCCACCAAAAAACTCGATGACACCGGTTACAAATAAGGCGTTGATTTCCATCGGTATGGGCCACGCGGTCAATTCACCTATATTGATTGAAGTAATACCTCCGCCAGTCATGGGTTGAGGGTTTTCTCCAAAAAGCTTGCTAAAGCCATGGGTCATAAACATGGAGGCGGTCAGGGCACGAAACAGGATCCATGTCCATTCTTTTGAGTTTTCAGCGATGCCTTCGAATAAAGAGTTGATTCTAGCAATCATCAGCGACCTTCCGTATTGTTGTTTACAGGGAGTACTGAATCTTGTTTCAAGAATCTAAATAATGCAATAAATTAACCCTTTCTGGCGCGCTGTATTTGAAAAAGAATCATGAGAGAGTAGATGAGCAAGAAAATACTCATTATGAAAACCGGGTCGACAATCCCAAGTTTGCTTGCTGAGGGAGAGGATTTTGAAGACTGGTTTATTCGCGGCTCGGGTCAAGAATCGGGTTTGTTTTGCTGCTGTGCAATAAATAAAGGCCAACCTTTGCCAGAGCTGGATGAAGTTACGGCTGTCATTATTACAGGCTCTGCTGCTTATGTCACCGACCTCGCACCCTGGAATCATGCTGCGGCGGCCTATCTGCGTGAAACTCACCAAAGGCAGTTGCCGATTTTAGGTGTTTGCTATGGCCACCAGCTATTGGCCTGGGCCTTTGGTGGTGAGGTTGGTTTCCATCCGGCGGGAAGGGAGATCGGTACAGTAGAGGTGTTTCTCACAAAGGCCGCAGAATTCGATGCGCTATTCTCCGGGATGGCTGGCCAATTCAAGGCCCAGACATCTCACCAGCAATCGGTTCTGCAGCTACCGCCAGGGGCGGTATTATTGGCGAATAACAGTTTTGAACCAAACCATGCTTTCAGATTGGGAGCATCAACGTGGGGAGTTCAATTCCATCCCGAATTCAGCGCCCACACTGTAGCCACTTACATTAGAGAGCGTAAGGAGACGATTGCTGCTGAGGGCCTGGATGTGGATCAACTGTTAGCGCAGACACAAGAGACTCCGCTATCGGCAGCGCTGTTGAAACGATTCGTTGCTACATTCGAAACGGTGGAATGACAAAAACTTAGCCAGGTTTTTGTACTAAGGCACTAAGCCGCAGGGTTTGCTTCTGCAAATTCTTCTTCTACCCGTTCGGTAATACGCTCTGCCGATGGCTGGGCTAGTAGTCTACCGTTGATAAATACTGCTGGTGTAGAGCGTACACCAGAGGAATTGCCTGCGCGTTGATCGTTGCGTACTTTTTGTATCACTTCGTCGGATTCTACATCGGCATGCAGGCGCTCCAGATCTAAATTAAGTTCCAGCGCATAGCTGTCAAATTCTGTGTTCACATTGAACATCCTGGCCCATACTGTCTGGGTGGCGAACAGCTTGTCATGCATTTCCCAAAATCGACCTTGTTTTCCAGCGGCCTCAGCATACAATGATGCAGTCCATGAATGTGGATGTGAAACGGTGATAGGGAAGTGCCGGAATACTAAATGCGCCTTGTCGCGCAGATTGGGCCAGATACGTGTCATGGTATCGTGTTCGGTAGCACAGGCTGGGCACTGAAAATCCGCATAAACAACAATGCTTACTGGCGTGGCGGCTGTGCCGCGCACATGGTCACTCTCTACGATTTCCACAGTGGAGTAGGTAGGCCCCTGGCTAAAGAGTGTGTACAAAGTGAGCAATAGCAATACTGGAGCCACAACAAACATAGCAATTTTGAGCATCAACTGCTGAGTTTGTTTTCGGCTCTTGGCAGCCTGTTGCTTTGCTTCTCTACGTTTTCGTTGTTCTTCTCTTTTGTTCATCGACCTGGACTACCTTCTCAAACAGGGGTTACAAGCCGGTACTATAACGTCTAGGCGCAGTGAGTTAAACAAGAATGATCAGGAATAAAAGAGAGACACAGATTGAAGCTGCCATGGGTAGTGGCAGCGATTCATAGTAAAACTGATCCGGTGTTTGTCGGTCAAGACTGCTTAATGGGGCTACAGCGAGTAATGTAAGAAAAATAACAGTTTTGAATTTCATGCGTATTCTCCAACACGTTTATTTGCTTACTTGACCTCAACCCTCCAGTCTGTCCCTTCCCATTGAGGGAATATTCTTACGAATCCAGAATTAAACTGAATAGCTTCCAAATATTCGGTTTCGAAGGATTTCCAGTTCGGCGAATAATATTTTTCAGTATCGAAATAATATTGAAATTTATAGAGCACGAATAAAGAACCGATCAACAATGTAATCCTTGACATATACAAGTTGCTGCTAGGCCAAGAATTAATAAAATATACTATTAGCAATACAGAAGGGATATAACCATATCTTTCGCCCCCCGTCATTTCCAAAGATAGCAACGTAAAAACTACACTTATGTAGGCAGCAAGAAACGCAATAAAACGCAACCTTGGGCAGCAAACAAACACAACTCCCCCCAATCCAATTATTAGCAAAATAAATATTGTGCTTATGGTTTCGGAAGTACCTTGGGCAACATATAAAGAAGTCCGCGCCAACCCAACAGGATAATTCAAGAAATCAGAGCTAGATAACCTGTTACCTACGCGAGTATCAAGTGTACTAATAAATGACAGCACTTGAATCAAAAACCCAACGCATAGAATAGGAAGTGTTAGGGTTAAGCGTCTGGTCGATTGATGTCTACCGTTCAATCTATGAGTAATTGTTTTAACAAGGTAGAAGGGAATTAGAACTACGGATGTCACACTAGTTAAAGAGCCAATTAGTAGCAGGAAAAGTGAAAATTTATATGCAAACTTCCCCGCACACTCGATATTACTTAGTAGTAAATAGCAAGAAAATAAACCTAAGTAGAAGTGTGTGTTTATAGTATTAAGCCAAATTTCCGGTGAGCTTATAATGATCGATGTAGTGACTATTAGTATTTTCTTTGGTGTGGAGTCCCAGTAGGTACAAGGCAAGTAGAACGGGGCTAAGGTACACAGTAGTAAAAATAGCAAAGATAAGTAAGTCGTGCCGTAAGCTGCATATTGTAGACCCAGCAGTGCTACACTAAGCATTGCTGATAAATTAGCGAACAATGAGTAATATCCAATTTGCGGCTTAAAGATGCTTTCTAGGAATCCATTGTCGAGGTACGCCTGTATGTAGATTGAGCCTTCTTCTGCCCAAATTCTAGGAGCTAGTAAATATGCCGGATCTCGAATGAGTATAAGAAATAGAATTCCTACCGTTGCTATTGAGAAGCTCTTCGATGTGGCATGTATTTTTAGAAGAGTTGTCACAAATCTTAATGCCGGTGGTTGTCATCTTCGGTTGGCGTTTTTCGGCGATACTCTTTAATCAACGCGACACGGTTCCCTTTAAAGAAAAGAGCCGGATTGACCCAATAGATATTTTGTGACCGAGGAGCAATAAATTGGTTCGGAAGCAATTCTTTCAGCCCCCTACTAAAAGTCTTTTCTGACATCCCAACATCTTTTCCGCAAAGTCCGTCACCAAACCAATGCAGATAAATAGCATCTGCAAATCCGCCGTTCATTTTGGTATTTTGGTATTCGTTCAGAATCGCTTGAAACACGCGCATTCCCACTCGCGTAAGCCCGTACATTGCTTTAACGCCCTCGGAGAATACCTTGACGAACTCAGCATCATCTACCTGCTTCACCCTATGAATGCTCGATATTGCCTGCATTTCGCCAGTATATTTCGCCAGTATAAGGGTCAATCAACTCAGCGCGCATACCTGCTGCAACTCGGCGCTCTTTTGATGTGATGATTGTGCCCTCCATCAAAGGATTTATATCCGGGCTTATTGCACTGTTAAGCTCTTTTAGGCTGAGGGTTTTCGCAGACACTTTTACCTTCCTTTTTGTCCGTTTAAGCGACATAGAAATATAGCACAACAGACAAAAAGTAACTCTTTTTTGTCTGTTTTACTGTCAGAGTTGTCCGACACTATTGCCAGAAGAGGTGGCACTAACGCCCTGGAAGTATCTCAATGACAAACGCAAGAAAACCCTATACTAGCTGCGCCAAGGCGTTCAAATTATCAGGTTCATGAAGTGATTAGCTTCCGGCACGTGGTTTTCCTGGAAGGGGATCAGGGTTTTCCCATCACAAGGCACCAGCCCGGATTACGTCAGCGGCCACACCGTCTCAGGAGTGGGCGCGTTTCTTGCCGCGATCACAACATTGGCTTGTGTGGGTGTGGGGAAATGGGTGCAGGGGACATCTAGTCAACAAGGAAGAGGGCGGGGTCTACGCGCGTATTATTCAGATTGACACTCCAATGTAGGTGAGGGCCGGTAACTCGGCCGGTTTGACCCACTTTGCCAATCTGATCGCCTGTTTTTACTGGTGTACCTGCTTCTACGTCGATAGTGTTCATGTGGCAGTACAGGCTTATCAAACCATGACCATGATCGAGAATAATGGTATTGCCATTGAAAAAATAATTGCCTGTAGCCAGTATCACGCCAGGGGCTGGAGCAAAAATAGGTTCTCCTTCAGCAGCTGCGATGTCCATGCCAGAATGTGGATTGCGGGCCTGTCCGTTGAAGAAACGCTTCAGACCGAAAGAGCTGCTTCTAATTCCATCTACTGGTGCTCGCATACTAAATACAGGTGAGAGTGAATCATTCCAGCTAGAGAAGGCCTGCGTCATTTCTGCACTTTCACGCTTTATTCTAAGCATGTCATCAGCGTCAGGATTTACTTGGCGATTGTTGGTAATAGTGAGATGTTGTTCGGCATATTCTTTGTTTTCAACACTGAACTGCAATGTTTCTGTTCTGCTATCTGCGTGTGTGAGGAAAAATTGATGAGAGCCAATTCTGGCGTTTAGCGGAATGCCAATGATGGCGTATTGTTGTTCTCTATAGTTTGCCAGAATAATACGTTGATTATTGTATTTACCCTCTACTGCATTCGTGCCGGTAGGAATAACAGCGATACCACCAGGCACCATCGAAGGCTGTGGCAAACTGTTCACGCCAATTTTGGCTATCAGAGACTGTGTAAGGAGTAGTGAGATTATTAATGATGCTATTATCGTGGAAATTCGCATGATCGTTCTCTTAGGTTTCTTTACCAGACACAGTTTCAACTGTAGAGACTATTTCTCCATCGCCTAATTTGGAAATAATTGTGTTTCCTGTTTTTACATCGTCACTGGAACGAATTACTTTGGATAAGGCATCGTAAGTAATACTGTAACCACGAGCCAAAGTGTGCAAAGGGCTGACTGAATTCAAGCTACGACTTAGAGTTCCCAGATCGGACTGGCGGGACCTTAGAATCGTTTGCAGCGATTGTCGCAGCCGTTTGCGGCTGCTGCCAAGCTGAAGACTACTACGTTCTAATAATTGCTGAGGGGAACTTGCCAGCATACTGCGACGTAACTGTGTTAATTCAGTCTTCTGCACAGTGATGCGATTGCTTATTGCTCTACCTAAACCAAGCTCCAGTCTGTCTAAGTTTTGTGCCTGCTCCAGTAGTCGTCGACCTGGGTGCTTGAGTTGTTTCGATAAGTATTTTAGATGTTGGGCGCCTCGCTTTAAAATCTGTTTAATCAGGTTTTGGAATTGTGCGCTATAGGTAATCAACAGGTCATCGTAATCCTGCTGATCCGGGCTCAATAGCTCAGCAGCGGCAGATGGTGTAGGTGCTCTAAGATCAGCTACAAAGTCGGCTATTGTGAAATCAACTTCGTGTCCGACAGCGCTACAGATTGGCAGATCACTACTGAATATGGCTCTGGCCAGCCGCTGCTCGTTAAAGACTTGCAAGTCCTCCATCGAACCACCGCCACGACCTACAATCAAGGCTTGCAGACCAAGTTTTTGCGCGTGCCGATTCGCCGTTTGAATGGCATTCACGATTTCATCAGCCGCTTCCCTGCCTTGTACAGCAACAGGAAATACAGTGATTTGAGTGGATGGAAAACGCCGTGCGAATACGCTCAATATGTCTTGTACAGCAGCTCCAGTCGCAGAAGTAACCACCCCTATATGATGATAATGTGCATGCATCTGCTGCTTGTGTTCTTGCGCAAATAAACCCTCGCCAAGAAGTTTGGCCTTAATCTGCTCGAAAGCTCTTTGCAGGGCACCGTCGCCTGCTTGTTCCATGCTATCCAGTATTAACTGGTAGTCTCCACGGCCTGCATAAATACTCAGGCATCCTCTGACTATTATTTTCTTACCATTCTCAGGAGTAAATCCCACGCTGTGATTTCTGTTTGCGAACATGACACAGCGGATTTGAGAGGATTTGTCCTTTAATGTCAGGTACCAATGACCAGAGGCGGGTATCGCAATATTCGATAGTTCTCCCTCAACAGCCACCGCAGGGAAATTGCCTTCCAATAGTAAGCGAGCCATGCGATTAAGGCTACTAACGGACAGAACGCTGTCAGCGTTTTCACTATCATAGAGATTTTTGTTGGCGTGGGAGGTTTGCATAACTTGATAATACCCCAGCACTATCGGAATCGATAGTTGCTGGTGCTAACAGTTGCTGTTGCGATCTCTTTGCCTTGTGTTAAGCCCTGCGCAAGATTTGTGATTGGTCAAAGTCTGCTTCGGCATAGAGCAGTGTGGGCAAGATAAGGGTGGTAGAGATTGTTTGAACTTTATGCAATAGGTTCTCATCTATTTCAGAATATCGTAGAAATATTAAGAGCAGATGCGCGCGCTGTGTTGATCTGTATCAATTCCAACACGGCCTGGTGAGAGTGGCAGAATTTTTAGAGTGGGAATCAGCTCAGAAGACGAGTTTGATGTTCTGTCCTGGAAAGCAGAACTGCTACGGTTACATTGGCACTGACGTTCGCCGTGGTTATAAACATGTCTACAATGAGGTCGATGGCGATCAAGATGCCTATACCCTGCACGGGCAGTCCCAGTGACACATATACAGGTGTCATAATTAACAAACCGCCACTGGGAATTCCTGGGGAGTAAAAACTAAATAAACCTATTGCAGCGGCAACAATAAGCATTTCATAGAAGCTTAAATTTATTCCATACAGGTTCGCAATAAAATAGGTCCCGGCGATTCTGCCTATTGGTGATGCGAATTTGAACAAGGTAACAGCAATAGGAAGAACAAGCCCGGATACCTTGTTGGATAGTCCTAAAGCTTCGGTGGCGGCAAAACTAGCGGGCAAGGCGGCAAGGGATGAGCGAGTGCTAAAGCCAACTATTTGTGCTGGTGCCAATGCTCTGGCAAATTCCCGCAGTGGAACGTCGGCAGCTAATGTTGCCAATACATACAATAAGAGCATCATTAAAGTGATGAGACTAACAACAATTACGATGAATGAACCCAAAACTGAAATCGCCGAAACACCTAAAGTTGCAGCAAGCGAAAATACCAGAGCGAATATGCCGATGGGTGCGAGGGCCATAATCCAGGCAATTAATACAAAAATTGTGTCCTTTATGGCGCTAAAAAAAGTCACAATACTATTACGCTGTGCTTCGGCAATCTTCAGCAGAGACATAGAAAACAGGCCGGTAAAAACCATTAGGGAAAGCACAGCGTTGTCGGCGGCAGCACGAATCGGGTTGGTTGGAACGAGTGCAACCAGCCAATCGCGGAAAGGAGGTAATTCGGTGCTGATGATGTTGTCGTTACTACCAGACTCTAATAATGCACGGCTGGCTTCCGAGTCGATATCCAACAGAGCGAGCAAGGGGGGTGCGAGGATTAATGTATAAACACTGGAAGCGACGATCATTGCAATAAACAGTGCCATGGTTTTACCGCCTAGCTGAGCCACAACGCCAGTGGTCGCTTGGCCCGCAATAGCTGTTATCAATAAGGCCATCAGTAAGGGCACTACAGTCATGCGGATAGCGTTTATCCACAGCGTACCTATTGGTTCAATCAGGGCAGGAAGGGTGGGTGCAGCGCTTGTATCGAGAAGTGTGTAGCTGATGCCTCCAATAAGGCCAAGTGTCAAACCGATTAATATACGTATGGATGCGCTCACTACAGGCTCACATTACTCATGGTGTCTGGAATCCGGCATAAATCGTCTGCGTAACTGTTGCGTGTCTATTGCAGCAAAATGTTGTTAGTAACATAGCATTGCACATTGGGGTAATCAATTTTGTACGGAGACGCCTCGATTGCAGCGCTACCAGCACTTTGATACCTTTCTGTGTACTGAAACAGCGGCGAGAATACATTAGGCTAACTATGAGCGATACTAAGAATAGAGACACAGTAAAATTTGTCAGCCGAAGATCGGTCTTCAAAATGGGTCTGGCCACGAGCATCGTTGTGCCGATGTCGGCTTTGGGACAAGCACCGAATCGCTTGAGACCACAGCCTGGTGATCAATTGATTTTTGAAGAAGGGCCAAATCAAAATGCCCTGGTGCGTCCGCAGCTATTGGAGTTAGAGCAAAAGCCGCTTTCGGCTCTGGCTCGCGAACCCGAAACAGAAGTTTTACGCGATGGCTCCAGACTAAATAGAGTAATGATTACTCGCATCGATACCGAGAAGATGAGCGCCCGCTACCGAGCGGATGTGGCATCGGGGGTAATTGCCTATTCTGCGGTCTGCACACATACCGGTTGTGACGTAATCAATTGGGATGAAGGGAGGTTGCGCATGGCATGTCCTTGTCATGAATCCCAGTTTGATATTTATGCTGGTGGAAAAGTCGTAGGTGGCCCGGCGCCCAGGCCCTTAGCAATTCTACCGCTGGAGTTGGTGGATGGCATTGTAGTAGTGGCAGCCGGATTTCGCGGGCGTGTGGGGTTCACGCAACAATTTTGAATCATCGATTTCAATTTTTCTCATGCTATTAAAAGAAACGCTTTAGAGGTTCCATCATGCTTATTCGTTCAACACTCGTTCTAATTTGCGGCCTGTTCCCTGCTGTATTGCCTGCACAGGCCTTGCCTCCCTACAAGCCGGTGACAGCGGAGCGACTGCTGAATCCAGAGGAGAGTAACTGGCTGATGTACCGCGGGAGTTATGATTCTCATGGTTACAGCAGCCTCGATCAAATCGACACAGAGAATGTGAAAGGCTTAGTGCCGATATGGAGCTTTTCAACGGGTCTCAGAGAAGGGCATCAGGCACCTCCAATAGTTAATGATGGCTATATGTATGTGAGCACGCCACAAAACCATATTCTTGCAATCAATGCTCGCAGCGGCGATCTGATTTGGCGCTATGTAAGATTCTTGCCGGACGATCTACAACAGCTTCATCCAACCAATCGGGGCGTTGCTCTATATGAAGATCGTGTGTATCTGGCCACAGTTGACGCTTATCTGGTTTCACTCAATGCATTAACGGGTGAGCTAATTTGGGAGATTCCAGTTGAGAATTATTATAACGGTTATTATATGACAATGGCGCCGCTTATCGTTGACGGCAAAGTGATGGTTGGTGTTTCCGGGGGCGAACTTGGTATTCGCGGCTTCGTTGCAGCTTTTGATGCAATGACTGGCGAAGAGCAGTGGAAGACTTACACGATTCCTGCTCCTGGTGAGCCAGGTTCAGGGTCATGGCCAGGCGATACCTGGCAAACCGGCGGGGTGCCTGTGTGGCTTACTGGCTCCTACGACCCGGAATTAAATTTGGTCTACTGGGGAACCGGCAATGGTGGGCCTTGGATGGGCGATACACGCCCCGGTGATAATCTTTATTCTAGTTCGGTCATTGCTTTGGATGTTGTAACTGGTGAGCTTAAAAATCATCATCAATATCATTGGAATGACTCATGGGATTGGGATGAGGTTTCTGCGCCTTTACTGATTGATTTTGAGCGTGACGGTCGCAGTGTCAATGGCATGGTGCATCCGGGGCGCAACGGCTATTTATGGTTCCTGGAGCGGGAAGCCAACGCGATTAACTTTGTCGATGCCAATCCCTATGTTTACCAGGATGTATTTACAAGCATCGATTCTGTCACGGGGCGTCCAGAATACGATATGAGCAAGAAGCCCGGCACGGGTTACGAAGCAAATTTCTGCCCTTCACTATGGGGAGGCAAGGACTGGCCCCCGGCTGCCTTCGACCCACGGTCAAGGTTGTTGTTTATTCCGGCCAATGACAATGTTTGCTCTACCATGGTCGGTGAAGAAATCCAATACAGCCCTGGCCGTGTTTATATGGGTCGAGGAAGATCTGAAAACGGTGGCTTTTTTGTCCGGCCTGGCACCAATCACGTTGGCGAGTTACAAGCCTGGAATGTAGACACCGCTGAACGTGTCTGGACTACTGCTTTTGAAAGTCAAAATTGGGGCCCAGTACTAGCTACCGCTGGAAACCTGGTTTTTATGGGTGGCACTAATGACAGATATTTTCGTGCATTCGATTCCAGAACCGGTGAGATTCTCTGGCAACAACGTACGAATTCAGGAATTACTGGAGTGCCGGTAAGTTACACCTTGGATGGAAAGCAATACATAGCTGTGCAATCTGGCTGGGGTGTGGATGCTCAGCGCCAGCAAAACCTGCTAAATACGGCCAGGGGAGAAAACCATTACGTGCCTCAAGGTGGGGTAATTTGGGTTTTTGCACTAGCGGACTAAATCGATGTTAATAATGCTGTTTGCAGTCGGACAGGGTCTGAAATTATTGGACAGCATTGTAACCAGATAAAAGGAATAAAAGATGATGGATAAACTTGCTGCTATCGAAAATCTAGTTGACAAATTTGAACAAAAGAAGATGACTCGGCGGGAGTTAGTGGCTTCATTAATCGTGACTACTTGTGCCGCCCCAGTTCCTTCTATTTCAGCACAGTCTGCCCCTCCGGTTACTGTTGGCAGGTCTGTGAATCATGTTTCTCTTTCGGTAAACGATGTAAATCGTTCTGCGGATTTCTACAATCGCGTGTTGGGCATGGAAATTATTTCTCGACCCGCAAATGGCGGATTGAATATGGGATTAGGGAGTGAGAGCTTTTTGGGGCTCTATAATTTGCCGAACCCAGGTGGAATGCATCACCTGTGTATCGGTGTCGATGATTACAATCCCGATGCTCTCGCTAAGAAATTACTGGATCATGGAATCAACGCGGATGTGAATAGAGACCCCGCTAATCGTACCAGCGGTGGTGATCAATTGTATTTTGATGATGTCGATGGTATCAGGGTGCAGTTGGCGCAGCATGGTTACCTGGGCTAGTTTTAAAAACTGCATCGAATTTCCTGCGTCTTCTAGTTTGGTGCAACAAGCCACTTCCGCTCAGTGGCGAGCGGTGCGCTTAGTGTAAGCAAAAAGCTTTCTAACTGCCTCCGTTCCACGGCACGCAGACCAAGTGGTTTTGCCTCGTTATGGCTTAGCATTGCTGATGGTGCATCGTTATAGTGTTCTATCACTTCCTTCAGGTCTGTCAGTTGTCCACCATGCATATAGGGAGCTGTTAGAGAGATGTTTCTAAGTGTTGGTGTTTTCCGGGCAGCAACCAGATCGGTACTATCACGGGCGAAGCGCAACTCCACGCATTCCGTTGGCTCAGCATCGCTAAACTCTCCCAGGCAATTGAACGGATCTTCTCTGGAAAGACGAATGCCATCATATCTGCCCATTGCGGGGAGTGTACCATTTACCGCCAGAATGCCAGTATTATGAAATTCATGATTGGTAAAAAGAGGACCATTGTGACAATTCACACATTGCGCCTTGCCGATAAATAATTTGAGACCAGCGATTTCTCTGTTACTAAGAGACTTTTCATCCATAGTTTCAGGCTCCTGTAGTAGTTCCCTGGCATATTGATCAAATCGAGTGCTGCCTGGCATGAGCTTTCGCTGGTACGCGGCGATAGCCTTGCCTAAATTTGAGAAAGTTCTTGATATAGCAGTTTGGCTCCTGCTGTGTAGCTGTGTCCAGTTGGCTTGTTGTTCATTGCTCCCTATAGGAGTGCCGGATTCTGGTAGCACAGGAATTAGTGGCCAGGGGCCGAACAAGTCTTCGTACATCGCTTTATAAGTGCTGTCCTCCCCTATAATTTTCACTAATTGAACACGGTCTATTGCATGTTCGTGCCTGGCTTCAAGCGGGGCCAAAGCCTGGGACCATTGGCTGTCTTTTCTGCCGTCCCAATAAAACCAGGGACTATAAGCTAGACCGACCAGGCTTGGTGTGTGCATGGAACCAATGTCCACCCCGATGGCCAGGGGTATCCCGTCGCTAAACATAAGATCCGGCTGGTGGCAACCAGCGCAGGAAATGCTATTGTTGCTGCTTAGTCGCGTGTCGAAATAGAGTTTGTGTCCTAGTTCTGCGGCGGCGGGGTTATCTGCAACACGATTGCTGGGGTCGGGTGGGAGGGCGGGTAGAGAATCCAGAGAGAGCGAGGATATAAGCTGAAGTTCTTGTTCACTCCACTGTATAGAGCCCGGGAACGGTACAAAATTCCAGGCAGCCGCCATTACTATTGAAAATAAAACAATACCGATAAACGGTTTTTTCATTGTAATGAGAAATCGATAAGGGCTTGATCTTGAGAGCCGTTGTTTTGCAAATCAATCTGCAGCAACCATTTCCCTTGCATATGAAATCTCACTCCTTCCAGCAGGTAGTCACTATTCTCTAGCTGCTTGGTGATTTGGGGTTGGGTAGGCAGGCCATGATCATGTTCAGGCATGCCGCCTTTCACTGCAAGCGCCTCAACGGACACGGCATTGTTATTGGCATCAAGAATACGAATTCGCCAGCTGTGAATTCGATTAATACGGAGCGGCGAGAGTCTGCTATATATTTCAATTTTTAGGCCATTCGATGTGATGCCAGCCAGATCGGGCAGTTTCGGTTGAGCAGCCTGGATCGTATAAGCCGTGATCAGTAGCGAAATAAGCAGCAGTAGTTTCATTCAGCCTTCATTTACTTGTTGCAAAACAGGCTGTCAATGATACGGGAAACTGAAGTATGAGAGTAGACTGATTGTGGCGGTAAAATACGGTTTCCAGCGATTCTGAATCAGTCGCAGTGAGTAAGAAGTTAGACAAAGCCATCATTTAGCTTATGCAAAAACAAAAAAGGCAGGTCCTTTCAGACCTACCCCTTCAGCTTCTTCATCTGATTCACAGAATTCAGTGCTTTGCACCGTGCGAGTCGAGCCAATCTAAACGGCTACAATTTCTTCAGCCTGTGGTCCTTTCTGACCGTCGGTTACTAAGAACTCTACACGCTGACCTTCAGCTAGAGTCTTGTATCCTGAGCTTTGAATTGCACTGAAATGTGCAAATACATCGGGGCCGCCTTCACGTTCGATAAAACCAAAACCCTTGTTTTCGTTAAACCATTTCACTGTACCAGTAATTTTCTCTGACATTGTTGTTTCCTAAATTTAGTAAAAAAACCTGCGATGCAGGGGGTCGTGCTAGAAATTCGGCGTACTTATAAACTTCAGGACGAGGTGTTACCAGGAAGACTTCGAAATGGAGAGCAATAAATAGGTGCTTAGTTTCAAGCTGAGCGCAGTCTACAGGTAAATCATCGCCTGTCAAGGACTTTTGTTGCTAATGTTAGCACTACTGCCAAAACAGCGGATTTGGCAATAACTCAAACCGCAGTCATACATAGACAGGATCCTGGTTTCGGTTCCATCGCTGCCACTGGTTTGGTGCTGTTTGATAATTTGAGGCTCGAACGTGCTGGCGCGATCACGAGGTGTATCCAGATCGATACGGCCCTCGCTGGTTTTAATGCTTTTGCGCGACTTGCCGTTCTTGCGGTTAGGCAGCACGTTATCTTATCGGCAATAGCACTCTCCAGTTCACCTTCAAGTGCGGCCTCGGTGAGCTGTTTGGGCTAAAACACCGTCTTTCCCGCTAATGGCCGACCCTGACTGGCCCTCTTTAAGGACAGGATTTTCAACATCAAATGTTTCTGTCACAATCAATTCTCCATACAGCAATATGCTGCAAGTTAAAGAATTGACAAAAATTTCTAACACTCTTTTAGATTACAGGGTAACGGAATTGATTATCCGTTACCCTGTTTCTTGGTTGTTGATTGGATCGTTTTGTTGCGTAATCAGACCGCCACAACTTTGTTTGCACAGGGCCCTTTCTGACCTTGTCCAACTTCATACTCCACTGCTTGTCCATCATTTAGCGTCGCGTATCCTCCGCCACTCTGAATTTCAGAATGATGAACGAAAAGATCTTTGCCGCCATCCTCTGGAGTGATGAAGCCGAAACCTTTATCTGCATTGAACCACTTTACTGTACCTTTACCCATGCTGCCCCTCGATAGATTACTCTTTAACAATTAAATTTTCTGAAATGGAATTCTGAAATCAATTCTGTTTCAGTTTGTTGGTGAAACTTTGCCGTTCTGCTATCTCTCTACTTCGACATTGCCTTTTACTGCTCGCTCATCTAATTCTTGGCGATAAGCAACAGCGAGTACGCCCAGGTGAAATTGTCTCCTTCCAAGGGCATATTCATACAGTGATTCGGTGGAGCGATTCAAGCCCATCTCACCTTTCCAGACCTGAATGCACAGTGTAGGAGCTTCCACCCCAAATTCATAGGATTACTGCCTCAAACTCCCCTATATTCGCTATTGTCTAGCCATTAACCACCATCTAAGGGTTGAAGTAACGAGGTCTGCTGCATCTTGTTGGACAAAATGGCCAGCTCCGGGGGCTGTAACGATGGTTGTGTCAGCGTCTATCCAGTCCCAGGTGTTGTTAAGACCATCTGAATGCAGGGCTGTATCCTCCAAACCATGAAAAATCAGCACTGGCATGTTTAGCCTGGGTGCGGCGGGTGTGACAGCTGCGCTACCATCTCGTGGGTAATTCTGTTTGTAGTAGGCCAACATGCCGTCGAAGTTGGAGCGTGCAAACGCCTCGACGTATTTTTCCCGAGCAGCAGGATCTGAGACCCAGCCAGACAGTGTTCGAGGATTCATTGGTAAGCCGAAGAAAATATCTGGATCGGTAGACTTGCCGGCAATGAATGCCCTTGCATAGCCGCTATTCTCTTGTTGCTCCTGATTATTGGCCAGTTCTCTCGCCATGCCGTTTGGGTGGGGTAGATTAAGAATAACCAAGTTGTCTACCATGTCAGGCGACGCGAACGCGAATTGCCAGGAAACTATTCCACCCCAATCATGGCCGACGATGGTCGCTTTTTCTTCACCAAAATGACTGATGACGGCGGCTACGTCAGCAGTTAGATTAGCCATGGCGTAACTGGACTCGTCTTCGGGTTGATCGCTTCGGTTGTAGCCGCGTTGGTCAATAGCCACTACTTTGAAGTTATCTTTTAAGCCTTCTATCTGGTGACGCCAGCTATACCAGAAATCTGGAAAGCCATGAATCATCACCACTAGAGGCCCTTCTCCTACTGTAGCGTAGTGAATTTTTACGCCGTTATTATCGGCATAGCCGTGCTCGACCTCGTCTATAATGCCGGCTTGCGAGCTGGCCATAAGGCCAACAGCAGAGACGACTATGGCGGTCTGTTTGAGTAATCGTATTAGTTGCATGGAAAGACTCCTTTTATTGCATCCTGCTGTCTATGGGTTGTTTGGGATTTTCATCGGCGCTAAACACGAAGAATCAGTGATTAAAGCAGATTGTCCACTAAAAGTTGTGCCAAGTCTCATCCATTTCCTGAAGTTAAACGCAGCAGCGACCATCAGTACGTTAATCTGCTCGCCTTCAAATCCCTTTATGATCATTGAATTTGTTGTTATCAAAGACCATGACAGGGACAATGATTTTAGAATCCCGTGTTGTCGTGGTAGAAATCCTGGTGTCAAATTCTGATTCAAAAAAGTCTCAGGGTGTTGATCGTGCGAGACGTAACAGGGGATGTTTGGGTTGAGTTGATCCATGAGTCCAGCGGACATGAAACTCATTTGATGGTGATCGGGGGAAAGACTTTTCATCTAAGAGCCGCCTTTATTTCGGCCAGGTTAACAGTAAAATAGCCTTGAAAACGGTCGATATAGTCGCACAGGCACTTGGTATTATTTATTATAATCAGTGAGTTATATTTTTTCAAGATAGACTAATCTACGTATAATTCATGGTTCTCTATTATGCGCAGTAGTTCGGCAGGGCTCATATATGCACCACCTCCACCTTCGATATCAGCAGCGGACTCGGTGCTCGTCGTAAACCGTCGCCTAACAAATAATGCGTGGTCATAACGTTGCCAACCGAGTCCATAATCAATCAGTCGCCTGTCGGTGGCTCGCTCAAATCGAATGCGGCAATCGCTGAGTTGGCAGAAGGCATCACCTACAATTCCGAAAAATGATCGCTTCAGATAGTAGACGGTGTGTGCCAACTCGTGACCAATAATGCCAACCTGAGCGTTGAATGGTTGGTTCTTTAGTAGCAAGACATCTCTTGGCCCATCTAAATTGGTGTCAATGATTACCTGGTAGGTCCGGTTCTGTGCTGAGCGTAGCATGTCACTCCAGCGTGGGCGGGAAGAAAGGGGAATTGAAACGTCGGCAACAATGAAATTTATTCTCACATCCTCTAATTCTGGATAATGGCTGAGCGCCAGTAACGCTTGCAGTTCAAATCCAGGTGGTAAGTTCTTGTGTTGGCCAAACTGCTTTAATAAACCACTGTAGTTGGGGCGTTCTTCCTGCTCATCATATTCCCTGATTGCGAATAGGGCGGAAAGGGAATGCAGCGACTCTGTAGCATTCAAGGAAAAGCTCAATCCCATTGACATTACATAAAAAATGAATACAAAAATACTCCTTGGTAAGATATGGGAATGATGATGGGTTTTCCCGTAAGGCGCAATGTTGTTGGGTTCGCAGCTGTTGACGCTCGCTTCACTGAAGTACCCCGTATCAACCAGTAAGGTGTCAATTTCACCAGGTGCATCAGGATACTTCGTCTGTTCCCGTTCGAAGCGTAGCTGTGCATGCGCTTGAATCTCTTTCCTGGCTTCAGCAATCTCCACAATAAAACGCGCCAGATGATCTCCCAGGAGGTAATTTTGAACACTGGGTACAAACAGGTAGGGTGTATCGCGATCTATGGTGATAAATTCAACGATCATTGGCGTTCTACGCTCCAGGTTTTTACAGTGAGCTCATTCTACAGGATTGAGATCGGCAAGTCCGACAGATTCCCGGGCCTTGATTGTCTATCACTGGCCAAACAAGATGAAAGGCAGGTCAGCGACTAGTTCAATTACTTTATTGCAGCGTAGCCGATTTAGAACAGTTTTCCGATTCACTTTAGCGTGAATTCAGGTAATAAAGTCGGCGATTGTTTGACTTAGAATAGTCAGGCGATCCGCATTGTGGATTTCCATTTGCAGGGATATCTATTATCATAACGGCATGAAAACAGCAGCTGCATTCCTTCTGTTAATACCCCTTAGTGTACCCACCTTGGCCCAAGAACAGCCATTCGATAAATGGCTTGAAGGCTTGCGTGCCGAGGCGTCAGCCCTTGGCATAAGCGAGTCTACCCTGATAGCGTTGGATGACCTTGAGGAACCCTTGCAGAGGGTTCTAGAACTTGACGGCAACCAACCTGAGTTTGTTCAGACTTTTACTCGTTACCTGGGCCTGCGTGTCACAACCAGGCAAGTCGAAAGGGGGCAAGCGCTATTAAGGGAGCATGCGGCCTTGTTCGCGGACGTGCAGAGAAGATACGGTGTGCAGCCTCACTATTTGGCAGCCTTCTGGGCCGTTGAAAGTAATTTTGGCAGTAATACTGGGGGGTTTTCTGTTCTACATGCCCTGGCGACGCTTGCCTATGATCCGCGTCGAGCACCTATGTTTCGCCGGGAAATGCTTATTGCCCTGCAAATTATTGATGAAGGGCATATCGCTGCGAATAATATGAGTGGTTCTTGGGCCGGAGCGATGGGGCAATTACAATTCATGCCTTCCATTTTTAGTCAGCACGGGATTGATGGCGATGGCGATGGAAAGATAGATATTTGGAATAGCCTGCCGGATATATTTCACTCTGCTGCTAACTTTCTTTCAAAATCAGGATGGAAGGGTGATGAACGCTGGGGCAGGGAAGTCATTTTGCCAAACAATTTCGATTTCGCGCTGGCGGGAACCAATATTCGCAAACCTTTGCAGGAGTGGCGCGATACGGGCATATTGCAGACTTCAGGTGCTCTAATTCCAGTTGCTGATATGCGCGGCTCCATAGTAATTCCCTCAGGCGCAGCCGGCCCTGCGTTTTTAACTTATGATAATTTCAGAGTTACTCGTGTCTACAATACTCCTATATTTTACGCGCTTACAGTCGGACACCTGGCTGATCGTTTTGTCGGTGGTTCAGCAATTCAACACATGCCTGAAAACGAACAAGCCATGAGTATAGAGCAGGTGCGTGAGTTACAGGAATTGCTTAATAATCTTGGTTTCGATTCTGGCGAGCCAGATGGTCGTGTGGGTAGTCGAACCAGAAGCGCTATCCGGGCCTATCAAGAGCAACAGGGCTTGCCCATGGATAGTTATGCTTCGTTTGCCCTGCTGGAAGCCCTTCGAAGTTAAATCAGCTTTTGAATATGAGCAACTATGCCTTGAAACTCTCTGTAAGCAAGGTACCAGGCTATCAATTATTGTAAACCGCCATCTACTATGAATACCGAGACGAATAACAAAGAGTTACAACGATATCGCCGCATGGTGTGGGTAACTCTTGCCGCTGTCTATTTTTTGATCTTGGTCGGGGCTGGTGTGCGTGCGTCTGGCGCTGGCATGGGTTGTCCAGATTGGCCTACCTGTTTTGGCCGCTGGATACCACCAACCAGCGAAGCGCAACTGCCGGTGAACTATCAAGAAATCTATGCCGAGCTGGGTTATGCCGAGACACGCTTTAATGTAGTCAAGACGTGGACGGAGTACAGCAATAGATTGCTTGGAGTAAGCATTGGCTTCATGATATTTCTAACAGCGATTTACTCCTGGTCTTGTCGTTTGCACGACAGGTCAATCTTTATAGCATCTGTCGCTGCGTTTCTGATGGTAGGGTTTCAGGGGTGGCTTGGTGCAAAAGTTGTTGGATCAAACTTGCAACCGGGTATGATTACATTGCATATGTTGATGGCCTTGGCGATAGTCGGCACCTTACTGTTTGCCGTAGCACAAGCAAGACGCGGCGTTATGGAGTCGCAGTCGGTGGCGGCTATAGACCCGCGTTTTGGGAAGTGGCTGTATGTCGTTCTGGGCTTGACAGTTTTACAGGTGGTCATGGGCACTCAGGTTCGGGAAATGACCGATTTTATACGCGAATCCCATGGCGAGGAACTACGTTCAAGCTGGATCGAGGCAATGCCCTGGTTTTTCTATGTACATCGCAGCTTTTCTGCGGTGGTGCTGTTTTCAAATCTTTGGCTTGCCCGTTTGCTACTTGTATCATTGGGCTGGCATCACACACTAAGCAAACTTGTTCTTGCGATGATTTTTACTATAGGAACGACGATACTTTCCGGTGCAACACTCAGTCATCTGGGCATGCCAGCGTTGATTCAGCCAACGCATTTGCTGGCTGCATCACTATTGTTTGGATTACAGTTTTTGATTTGGATGAGTTATCGGCATTCTCGGGATGGCCTTGCTAACAGGTTCGTCAAATCCATCGAAGCGAAATCTTCAGTTGGCAGTAGAGTCGCGGTATAGGTCTGCGGCTATAGCGCCTTGAAGTTGATTTTTTCAATCTTTGCCTCTATTTGCCACGAATGGTAGTGGGCGACGAGCCCTACCGTGTTCGGGGTTGGCTATGTGATCCTACATTTTGTGAAATTGAATGCTCTAATACCGTCAATGAAAATAAACTTGCCTTCGAGATTTCCAGGAAGAAAAAATGCCTAATAAAGAATTTGATATTGTAGTTTTCGGTGCGACTGGTTTCGTCGGAAAAATTCTCTGTAACTATTTGGTAAACGAATATACTGAACCCAATTTGACCTGGGCAATGGCAGCACGATCAGGGTCGAAACTACAGGAGCTGAAAGATTCATTGGGTTCGGCGGCGGCATCACTGTCCTTGATTATTGCTGACTCTTCTGACGAAGCTTCGCTTCGGAGAATGTGCGAAAAGGCCGAGCTTATCATTTCTACCGTCGGTCCTTATGCTCTCTACGGAGAACTGTTGGTTAAACTGTGTAGTCAGCTTGGCACGGATTATTGCGACTTGACAGGCGAGCCACAGTGGATTCGTCGCATGATCGATTTGTACCAGGCCGATGCTAAGAGTAGCGGCGCAAGAATAGTGCATTGTTGTGGTTTCGATTCTGTCCCATCAGATTTAGGAGTGATGTTTTTGCAGGATCATGCTCAGCGGTATTTTGGCAGATATTGCGATCAGGTTAAGCTGCGAGTCAAAGTAATGAAGGGAGGCGCGTCTGGAGGAACTATAGCTAGTGGCCTGAATCTCTATAAAGAAGCGGCTGGTGATCCGGCGCTACGCAAGGAAATGCGCGATCCTTATTCCCTTTGTCCTGAGGAGCATAGCTTCCGTGTTAGGCAACACAATGTGTCGGTGGAGTACGACAATGATTTCGATGCCTGGGCAGGCCCGTTTATCATGGCATCGATAAATACCCGGATTGTTTTGCGTAGTAATGCTTTGCTAGAGAGGCACTACGACGACAATTTTCGTTACGACGAAGCCATGCTAACTGGCACTGGTAAACGGGGCGAAAAAGCAGCGAAACGTCTCTCTTTAGGCACTAAATTTTCAACCATAGCCTTGGCTTTTGGTCCAGTTCGCTGGTTTGCCGCCCGTTTCTTTTTGCCCAGTCCAGGAGAGGGTCCAAGCCCCGAGCAACAATTAGAAGGCTGTTATGATCTCCGCCTGCTTGGCAGAACAAAACTAGGCGAAGAGGTACAGGTGAAGGTCACAGGTGACAGAGATCCTGGCTACGGATCAACAGCAAAAATGTTAGCACAGGCTGGAATTAGTTTACGTCGTGACGTAGATGAAGGAGAAGTCGGCGGTGGTTTTTGGACTCCCGCGACTGCGTTCAACGAAAAATTAATTTCCAGGCTGGTTGAAAATGCAGGAATGACCTTTGAGTTGAAATCGACCTCGCGAGCTATGCGTGCTATCCAAAACTCTTCGGTGGCAGCAGATAAAAATTTAGAATAAGCATACCGTGGTCAGCATTCCTCTTGTACCGCATCTGCTTGTCTACCGACCACGATGCAGTTGGTGATTTTCATTACTCACTGGCGCATTTGCTTACTTTTCTCATAAGGAAATATAAAAACTTATAAAAAACAAATGGATAACATATTGGCATAGAATGTGAATAGTTTAATGGAAAGGAAAGTAATGAGTAAGCAGGAATCTGGTATTTGCGTCTGGATCAGAAAATTCATGCCGTGGCAGGTTATTGAGACATCAATTTTTGCGCTTGGTTCAGGTTGCGGACTCGCATCATGCGATTTCGCGGCCGAACCTTTTTTAGTATCAGGCTAGAAAAAGCTTGCTTGAAAAATCATATTGAAGGCTAATGGAGTACTAGTAAGTGAGCGGTAATATTGTTGATAATGAAGGCTCCGGGAGTGCAGACCCTATGGAAAGATTGTGGCCACAGCTACGCAAGTTTCTTGTATTCCAATTAAAACTCTACATTGATGCTTTTCGGGATATTTTACTTAGTGCTCTGTCATTGGGCGCGTTCATCATAGATCTCGTTCAGCAGAATGACGGGCCAGATTGTTATTTTGAACGTGTGCTGAGATTTGGTCGAGCCACGGAAAGATCAATCAATCTATTTAATCAGTTTGGTTCTGATGAACAAGGTAAACGATCGGTGGACAGCATCATCGGTGAGGTGGAGGAGAAGTTTACGCAATGATTCTCAGTTAGTGGCTGAGTTTTATTTCATCCCAACCTGATCCCAGACGGCTTTGAATTTTACCAATCGATTGGTTAAGGTCGTAGCGTTGGCCCCCGATCTTTAGGAATTTGTTGTGTTAAACCCATTGCTGATATTCAGCTTCCAGATTATAGCGATGCTCTCCGTATTGCTTCTGGCTGCGGGCTATCTGAAAGCCGAACCTCGAGCGGGCAGTGCCCGGACTTTTGCCTTGATGGCTGTATTCATTTCGTTTTACTTATTGAACGGCATGGCAGGCCAACACATCGATCCTCAGTTCCGTATAGACTTAAGCGGTTGGCAGTTCATGATTCAGGTAGGCATTAACACCATACCTGGTTTATTTATGATCTATTGTTTTTTGATTTTTCAGGAGCAACAGAAATTTCCACTACTGCTGGCGATTGCTTATGCAACGCAGGTAATTCTCGATTCAATATTGACGGCGTTGGTTCTGTTTCCAGTCGAAGCGGCGTCCTCATCATCGTTCCGACTTCTTAGCACCAGTTTAGATATAGTCGCATTAATCTTTGTGGCTTATGCTATCTACTGGACCCTTAAAGGATGGCGAGTTGATTTGGTCGATGATCGCAGGGTGTTGCGCTGGTTCATCATCGGGGTACAGGGCGCTCTAATCTTTGCGATAGTTTTCTTAGAGAATTTCTTGCTGGAGTCAGAATCCAGCACTTATGCGACAGCACAGGCTACTATAGTAGGTTCTATAGCCTTCCTAGCCATGACCATGTTATTGATAGCAATGCGTTTCGATTATGTCTCATTGAGCAAAGTAATTCGTAAAGTAGCTGAGCTAACGGAGGAATCGGAGCCGGAAAGTATTGCCCCTTTTGATCGCGAGAGTTTCAACAGGGTATTTCAACATGCCAAATTGCATCGCGAGGCGGGACTGACTATTTCTATGCTCGCGAAAAAGTTGAACCTACCAGAATATCGATTGCGTGCTTTCATACATAAGCAGCTAGGATATAGAAATTTCAATGCGATGCTACATAACTATCGAATAGAAGACGCAAGTGAGGCCTTAGCCGATAAGGACAATCCAAATATTCCAGTGTTGACCATAGCATTATCTGTAGGCTACCAGTCCATCACGCCGTTTAATAATGCTTTTCGGCAAATAAAGGGCGTCACTCCATCCGAGTTCAGAAAGCGCGAAATTCAATCCCAAAATTAGGTCAGCGCTTAGTTAATCCGAACCAACTCTTTGCATGTGATAGAAGTGGACTCCAGGCGCAAGGATGTTTTATCCTTTCCGTCTTCTCCTGGAATCGTAACAATTTTGTCGACAATTCACAGAGGTCATAAGACGTGATAAACGAGCTATTACTGCAATTTGCACAATGGATGGAAGCGCAGCAATACAGTCAAATGCTGGTTTCCGGCTACTACAGTTATAGTTGGTTGGAAGCGACGCATGTGCTAACGCTGATGATTAGTATAGGGTCGCTGTTCATCATTGATTTCCGCATGCTGGGCCTGATAATGCCTGATGTGTCCGCTTCGACTATCGCAGCCAGGTTGCATAAACCGATGATTATTGGTTTCGTAATCATGTTTATCACAGGAGTTTTACTTGTTTATGCGAAGCCAGTAGAGACCATACAGAGTCTGTGGTTTCGTATCAAAATGCTTCTGTTGTTATTGGCTTTCATCAACGCTTGGGTTTTTAATGCGCGGTTAAAAGCCGCCAATGGTAGTTGGGATATGGATCCAGTGGCTCCCAAGGCGTTGCGTGTTGGTGCCATTATCTCTTTGGTTCTTTGGTGCGCTGTAGTCACATTGGGGCGCTACATTCCGTATGACTGGGTAGATTGTACCAATACAAATAATCTAACTATTTTATGGGCGGCTGGTTGTGTCGAGCAGTTGAACGCGCTCTAGCTGATCTTAACCTTATTAACTAATCTGGCCCTGGTTTAAACCGGCTTAGAAAAACTTGGGAGATTGCATGTTCGGTTCGCTGTTGATTCAATATACCAGAACAATTGGAGTACTGGTTTTACTGTTACTGATCATCATATTAGAGGCGCTTGATGTTAGGGCTTCTATTTATGGTGATCTACTACCATTTTTTGAATGGATGCGTTATTCCTCCTGGATAGGAATTATTGGTACTACCTATGGATCGATCTATGCCACCGTACAAGCCGTTCATCTATTGGCCATGGCCACTATTGGTGGAACCGTACTAGCCACAGATTTACGCTTGCTCGGGCTTATTTTTAAAGACATTCCTTCCGAAACTCTTACTGTGGGCACACATAAATGTTTTCGAATCGCCTTGATTGTGGCGGCATTGACCGGTATTTTTTGTGCAGCAGGAGTGGGTGACAAGGTATACTACATGCAGGTTTTCTGGATCAAAATGTTAGTTCTTGCAGCCGGTTCTTGCTTCATGTTTTTTATTAAACAACCTTTCTTGAATAGTCGTCCGCACACTGAAATCAAACCATGGATAAAACATCTACTTGCGGTGACTTCAATTCTAATTTGGTTCACTGTAGCAGCAACTGGCCGCTGGATTGGTTTTAGCTAGACCGTCGGGGAGGCGTGGCATGAACAAAAGCAGTAAATGGGATGATAAGGAAATTGCCGCCGTTAGCTCAGCCGTTATAGTGCTCGGTGCATTGGTGTTTTACTGGATTGGCGAAATGCAATCCACGGTAGAATTATTAGAATTAGCCTACGGTTCCTTTAAGTTTTTTAACAATCCTTTGGTTTTTTGACCGACAGCTAATTTCTACAAAAGCAGCCAAGAAGGGTGTTGCCTGGCTTGGAGGAACCCCGATCCTGATCAAATAATGCCTTGCCGGGCGTCTACGCTTGGAATAGTTCAGAGAAATACGATGAAAAAGCCTCTGACAGCAATTTCCATAATGTGGTTAATCATCTTAACCAATGTCGCTTACGGTCAGCCCGAACCTCTATTCGAGTCTCCAGACCAACTACAGCTTTCCCGCGAATTGCTAAGTGACTTGCAAGATGCGATGGGCCCAATGGACTCTCGACTCATCGAGCCAATACAGCAACTGGCAAATCACCTGATTGAGCTGAACCAATTCGATGAAGCCCACGATATGCTCGATAGGGCCATGCAAATAACTCGGGTGAACAATGGGCTTTATACCCCGTTTCAGCGGCCATTGTTAAAGAAGAAGATAGACAATTATGCCAAGCGCGGAGACTGGGATAATGCTCGCCAAAGCATGGAGCATTTGCTCTGGCTGTATACAAAAAAGAGTAAGTGGATCGACGAGGCTCTTATCGATGAACTATTAGAGCTTTCTCGATTGCATCTGCGTGGCATTGTCGAAGATGTGCCTTACTGGCAGGGTTACCACATTCGCCAATCAGCTGAGATTCGATGGATAGCCTTGGGTGTAGCGGAGAAGCTTTGGGGCAAAACAAATACACGCCTCTCGCCGATAATCTATGAGCAGATCAGACAGTTCCACTTGCAAACTGTGGCACTTTGGCGAGGTGGTAGCACTGCTTATTCACTGCGGGAATTAGCTCGTGGGTCGGGTATTCTCAGGGATAGATGGGATGTAAGTAAGATTTTTTACTCTGTGGGCATCGCTCTGATTAACACTTTACATGCCATTTACGAGGCAGGGGAATTTCCCGATCTTGAGGGTATGGCGATGAGTAATTTGTATTTGGCAGATTGGCATATACTCTATGATCGGCCGGAATTAGCCAGGCAAACCTATCAGCTTGCCTATTATGAGATGCTCTCCGCCGGGGTCGACTCGACTTTAGTTGCTGAGCTCTTTAGTCAACCCGCCGTAATTCCAGAAGTTGAGTTTTACACAAGCGTGGAAGCAGCAGTCCTGGACCGCCGCAGAAACACGGCGCAAGCGGGCGATGGAAACTCTGATCCCTATTTGTCCTTTAACGAATGGTCTACGGCTCTTCCTGATTTGCGTAGTCCAATCAAAACTAATGAAGGGCACGATAACGAGCGGGATTCAAATTTTGCGCTATTTTCCTTTAGCCTCGCCGGGGTAAACAAGGTGTCGCGCTGGTACCGCCATCACTACACCAGCACCATTAGTATGATTGAGCAGGCGCAACTGGTTTCTCATCTTCCCGATTTTTCGCCTCCAGAACGAGATCTGTTGGATAAACTGAATAGATTGAAATTTCGACCCAGGTTGGTTGATGGACAACCACAGCGAGCCACAGGGATGTTGAAGTATCGACTAGCCCAAGGTGCGTCAACCGAGCCTGCTGATAGCTATCCATAAGCTGCAAGCTGCCAGCCATGATTGGTTAGATTCTGGCTGCTTCATTTAGTATGATTCGGCTCTCGCTTGTCATGTTGGATGCTGGAAATGGAAAATTTGGTCGCTCAAGGAATTGAACTAGCTGCTTTCGGCATGAGCACGGTTTTTGTGTTTCTCGCTGTATTGATCTTTACAACTAAGGCCATGTCTGCGTTGATACTGAGAATAGAGCTGGAAATGGTCTCTGGCCCCGCTCCAGCAGTGAAGCAGCGTGCTAATGGCCAGGATCAAGGGCGTTTGCTTGCCATACTAAGTGCCGCAATCAGCCAATATAGAAATAGTAATAAATGAGAGCCCTGACAGGCCCAGCCAGTCTTCCGAAATTAAGCAATGAGTTTGTGATATGACCGAAATCAAGAAACCACTTGGAATTACCGATGTTGTCTTGAGAGATGCTCATCAGTCCCTGCTTGCTACACGCATGCGAATCGACGATATGCTGCCAATTGCTAAAAAACTGGATCAGGTTGGGTTTTGGTCTTTGGAATCCTGGGGTGGCGCCACTTTTGATGCCTGTATTCGCTTCATTGGGGAAGATCCTTGGGAGCGCATTCGCTTATTCAAAGAGGCAATGCCCAATACACCTCAGCAAATGTTGTTCAGGGGGCAGAATATTCTGGGCTATCGTCACTATGCGGATGATCTGGTAAACAAGTTTGTGGAGCGGGCGGCTACTAACGGCGTTGATGTGTTTCGTATTTTCGATGCTATGAATGACATGCGCAATCTGGAAACAGCAATAAGCGCGGTGCGAAAGCAAGGCAAACACGCTCAGGGGACGATGTCCTATACCCTCAGCCCGGTTTATACGTTTGAGAGCTGGCTCGATATGGCAGGTCAGATTGAAAGCATGGGGGCTGATTCACTTTGTATCAAGGACATGGCTGGATTGCTTAAGCCCTACGTGGCTTACGAGCTGGTCAGTAAATTGAAAGCGACTGTAAAAATACCAATTCACATGCAGTGTCATGCTACCACCGGGCTTTCAACCGCAACCTACGTCAAGGCGGCTGAGGCTGGCATAGACAACCTAGATACGGCCATTTCATCGATGAGCATGACTTATGGCCATTCCCCTACTGAGTCTCTCGTTTCAATACTGGACTCAACCGAGCGTAGCACGGGGTTGGACATTGAATTGCTGGAAGAGATTGCCAGTTATTTTCGTGAAATTCGTAAGAAATACGCGAAGTTTGAAGGTTCGTTGCGCGGTATCGATTCCCGCATATTGGTAGCACAGGTGCCCGGTGGCATGCTAACCAATCTGGAAAACCAGTTACGTGAACAGAACGCCACGGACAAAATAGATGCGGTGCTTGAAGAAATTCCAAAGGTTCGTGAAGACCTTGGCTTTATTCCCCTGGTTACTCCAACATCCCAGATTGTGGGTACGCAAGCCGTATTGAATGTATTGGTGGGAGAGCGCTATAAGACTATCACTAAAGAGACAGAAGGAGTTTTAAAAGGTGAATACGGTGCTACCCCTTCACCAGTCAACACAGAGTTGCAGGCCAAGGTACTCGACGGTGGTCAAGCAATTACTTGCCGCCCTGCAGATTTGCTTGAGCCCGAATTTGAGAAACAAAAAGGCGAATTGTTGCAGATCGCCAAGGATGAAGGGATAGCACTGGCCAACGAAGTTGATGACACCCTTACTTACGCATTGTTTCCCCAAGCCGGTTTGAAATTCTTAAAGAACCGTAACAATCCAGATGCTTTTGAGCCCATGCCTGCAGTCCCGGCAGCCGTCGTCGCCGCGCCAACTGTAACCAACGAGCCTGGCGTGTATACCGTTGAAGTAGACGATAAGGCCTATGTGGTTAAAGTCTCTGAAGGCGGCGATGTTTCTCAACTCGGTAAGGCCACAGCGACTAGTGCGTCAACTGCGGTGCCGGTTCCAACAGCGGGCAGCGGAAGCGGCTCGCCTGTTCCTGCCCCACTATCAGGAAATGTTTTTAAAGTTCTGGTTGGTGTGGGTGACAATATCGTTGCAGGTGATGTAATCCTGATACTGGAAGCGATGAAAATGGAAACAGAAATTCGCTCGCCTGACAGTGGCCAGGTCACTGCTGTTTCGGTGAAAGCCGGCGATGCGCTCAAAGTTGGCGAAACCATGTTGTCGCTGGCTTAGCTGTTACCAGGCTTTGTCTGGTAAACAGAAACCAATAAAGATTAGACCAAGAGAAAAGAATAGATGAACCGATTGATAGAACTGTGGCAGACCACTGGCATAGTGCAGATGACTTTGCCGCAGTTTTCGATGATTATTATCGGTTTGTTACTACTCTATCTCGCTATCAAGAAAGGCTTTGAACCCTTATTGCTAATACCCATAGGTTTTGGAGGAATCCTTTCAAATATTCCTGGTGTCGACATAGCTGTTGGCGACGGTATTCTGCACCAGTTTTATGTAATGGGTTTAGAAACAGGGGTATTCCCCTTGCTAATATTCATGGGTGTAGGAGCGATGACCGATTTCGGTCCCCTGCTGGCAAATCCGAAAACACTATTACTAGGTGCGGCTGCCCAATTTGGTATTTTCTCAACTCTATTGGGAGCTCTGTTTCTAACCGATCTGGGTTTGTTTGACTTCACTGTTAAGCAAGCTGCAGCTATTGGAATCATTGGTGGCGCCGATGGCCCCACTGCTATCTATGTTGCTGGCATTCTGGCGCCTGAAATTCTTGGAGCAATAGCAGTTGCTGCTTATTCCTACATGGCGCTGGTGCCATTCATTCAGCCGCCAATCATGCGCGCACTTACAACAAGGGCTGAGCGTGAAATCAGTATGACCCAGCTACGTGAAGTTTCGCAAACCGAGAAGATTGTTTTCCCCCTGTTGTTATTGTTATTGGTCGCCTTGTTAGTGCCCAACGCAGCACCTCTTCTTGGAATGTTTTGTTTTGGTAATTTGATGAAAGAGTGCGGTGTTGTTAGTCGCTTATCGAATACTGCGCAAAACTCATTGATCAATATTGTCACAATATTGCTTGGTCTATCTGTTGGTTCCAAATTGGGGGCCGATCAGTTTTTAGTAAGCACTACTCTAGGCATACTCGTGTTGGGCATGGTGGCTTTCTCTATAGGCACTGCCACTGGCGTGTTGATGGCTAAACTGATGAATGTGTTCTTCGTGCAGAAGATTAATCCTCTAATCGGGGCTGCTGGAGTCTCCGCTGTGCCAATGGCCGCCCGTGTAGCAAACAAAGTTGGGATGGAAGCGAATCCAGATAATTTTTTGCTGATGCATGCAATGGGACCAAACGTGGCTGGTGTGATCGGTTCAGCCGTAGCGGCAGGTGTGCTATTACAATTCGCAGGATAACAATTGGGATATTACGATTGATAAAACCTTCCTCCCCGGGACTCTCTCGCAACTATAGCCTTAGCGGGCCAGCAGAATCTTTGCTTAGCAGCCACTTTCACTACAGCTGCTTGTGAAGCAGGAAATAAAAATGGATTAAGCTGTGACCTGTGCCTGTTTGGGTTCCCTGGGGCCAGGAAGCAGTGGTGGCAGGCAAGACCAGGTAAGGAACATTTCTTGCGGATGCATCGATAAAAAAGCCGGTGGTCACACCTAGTCGAAGAAGTTTTGATTCATTGTTTCGGCCGGTGTGTCTGTACAAGGCTTGCCTATGGTCTTGGCTGGCACCCCTACAACGGTTGTGTGGGCTTCGACATCGTTTAACACCACGCTACCCGCGCCAATTTTGGCTCCAACACCAATTTCGATGTTGCCTAGAACTTTGGCTCCAGTCGATATGAGAACGCCAGAACGAATCTTCGGGTGTCTGTCACCTTTCTCGTTCCCGGTTCCGCCCAAGGTTACCTGTTGCAGGATAGAAACATTATTTTCAATAACGGATGTTTCTCCTATGACTATGCCAGTGGCGTGATCGAACATTATGCCGCGCCCTATCTTGCAGGCAGGGTGAATGTCGACACCAAAAACCTCAGAGTTTCGGCTCTGCATGAAAAGCGCTAACTCTTTGCGATCATTGACCCATAGGAAATGAGCTAATCGATGCACTTGTATAGACTGAAACCCTTTCAGATAAAGAATGACGACAAGATGAGTGCTTACCGCAGCATCTCGTTCAAACACAGCCTTAATGTCGCAGGCAGCATCTTGGATTATATCTGGAGATTGACTGAAGGCGTTGTCGAATAGTTCTCTTACGGTTACCACTGGCATTACATCATCAGACAGTTTGTTCGCGAGTATGAAACTGAGGGCTGATTGCAGGCTATTGTGATTTAGAACACAGGCGTAGACGTAACTGGCCAGCAATGGCTCCTGTTGAATAACTTGCTGTGCTTCAGATTCAAGTTGTTGCCATAGGGCTTGGGACATAATGAAATTCCGAGATCGTGGGTGGAAGGAGATTATAATGAGAACACAGGCCAAGTACAGTTGTAGTTGTTGTTGCAGCAGACCACAGTTTAAGCACGGTTGAACAAGCACCAGAGGACAGCCTGGCTCACGTCGTGTTGCTTACTTGCACCAGTGAACAGGGCCCATTTAGTGTATATATGGCTCAGTTGCGCCGTTCTTACTGGAGACGAACAGTTCAAACAGTTTTAGTTACAGTCCCCTGTTTGTGGGTTTTTCTGGTCGCGGCTAACGTTATCTAACTAGTCTAAGGGTGCTGGCATCAAACAGGGTGTCCCTGTAATACCTTGAGTGGAAGCCTTGGACAACGGAGGGGGAGGTTTTGCAACCGTTGTTTGAGGGCGGGGATGAGGTAGCGTTTGCTGATTTTCCCCACGCTCGCGACGACCTCCATCTGCGTCACTTCGTCCATCTGAGCCAGCAGGTGGAGGTTCTTTAGGTTCTTTTAGGTTCCTTTAGGTTTTGCCTCAGTGTGCGCAGTTTTGATAACCGCTTTCCAAACATTCACGGGCCATTTCCTGGGCTTTGAGTATGTCAGCCGTATTCATTTTTTTAGCGACTCTTTCCCTGCTTTCCCTGCTTTCCCTGCTTTCCCTGCTTGATGGAGCAGTTTCCGTTCCGTTTGCGGCCGCAAGGTTAAACCACAAATGTGAGCGCAAATAATCCTGCGGGACGCCCTCGCCGTTGCCGTACATCAAACCAAGGTTGTGCTGTGCATGGGCGTCACCTTGTTCAGCCGCCAACCGGAACCACTCGACGGCTTCGGCATAATCCTGCGGGACGCCCTCGCCGTTGAGGTACATCCAACCAAGGTTGTTCTGTGCACTGGCGTCACCTTGTTCAGCCGCCAACCGGTACCACTTGACGGCTTCGGCATAATCCTGCGGGACGCCCTCGCCGTTGCGGTACATCAAACCAAGGTTGTACTGTGCATGGGCGCCACCTTGTTCAGCCGCCAACCGGAACCACTTGCCGGCTTCGGCATAATCCTGCGGGAGGCCCTCGCCGTTGAGGTACATCCAACCAAGGTTGTACTGTGCACTGGCGTCACCTTGTTCAGCCGCCAACCGGTACCACTTGACGGCTTCGGCATAATCCTGCGGGACGCCCTCGCCGCTGTCGTACATCCAACCAAGGTTGTACTGTGCATGGGCGCCACCTTGTTCAGCCGCCAACCGGTACCACTTGACGGCTTCGGCATCATCCTGCGGGACGCCCTCGCCGTTGCGGTACATCAAACCAAGGTTGAACTGTGCACGGGCGCCACCTTGTTCAGCCGCCAACCGGTACCACTTGACGGCTTCGGCATAATCCTGCGGGACGCCCTCGCCGTTGCGGTACATCAAACCAAGGTTGTGCTGTGCATGGGCGTCACCTTGTTCAGCCGCCAACCGGAACCACTTGCCGGCTTCGGCATAATCCTGCGGGACGCCCTCGCCGTTGTAGTACATCCAACCAAGGTTGTACTGTGCCGTAGCGTTTCCCTGCTCAGCAAGCGGCCGCCAATGCGTCAGGGCGGTTTCATAATCTCCGACCTGGGACGCTTCCCACCCTGCCTCAAAATCCTGAGCCATCATTGCAAATGGGAGCAGAACCAGGATGATCGCCGTCATTTGGATTATTTTACGCATCTCTGAATCCCCTCTTGGGTTTTGCCTGACCAACCGGATTTTGACGACGAATGAATGGGACACCCACTCAAGTGAATGAATGGAGTGAATGAATGGGACACCCACTCAGGAAAGCGAGAACAGAATAGAAAGAATGAATGGGACACCCACTCAGGAATGCAAGTTGACCACATGAGTGTTGATTTTAGCGAGGGCTTTGCTCTCAAAGAGTTTAAAGCCACCTGCCCGGTCACGGGTACCACGATTATGCGGGCCTATAGCCGTGCCAGCAGTCGCAATGCCAGGCGTTTCCTTGACTATCTGATCGCACAGCTACCTTACGCCCTGGTCTCTGTTCAGGTGGATGGCGGCAGTGAGTTCAGGGATGAGTTTGAATCGGCTTGTCAGGCACTGGGCATACCTCTGTTCGTGCTACCGCCCAGAAAGCCCAAATGGAACGGCTGCGTTGAGCGTGCTAATGGCACAACGCGTTATGAGTTCTATCCGTTTTACGAGGGCAGTTTGACGGTTGCTGCGGTGAATAAAACCCTGGCGGACTATCAACAATACTACCATCATTATCGACCCCATGATGGGTAGGTTTGGCAACACCAATAAGTTATTATCAGAAACTCATACAGGCGGCCTGATTTGTCTCACAGGTACTGAACCCGGACATAATCTTGGCAACGGCTCTGGTTTGGGTATAATACGCGCCCTTCAAAGGCTTTATGAGCTTTTCGATAAATGCGGATGTGGCGGAATTGGTAGACGCGCTAGATTTAGGTTCTAGTATCGCAAGGTGTGGGAGTTCAAGTCTCCCCATCCGCACCAAATTTCTATAAGTGGCTCTTCTCCTACAAAAAAAGAATCGTTCTCCTACTGAGGATGAGAGGGGGTATAGAACAAGTAAAGCCAGATTCTTTTACTCCTTAGAACAAATTACTATAGAAAAGGCACTGGTAAATCGAATCAGATGATAGTCTAAGGAGCACCTAGAAATAGACACCTCATTTTCTTGTTTTTGAATTATTGAAGAAACCTAATTGTGCCACCAGGTCTCAGGGCGTCTTAGCAATCATTACCAGTAACAGGTGTTTGCTCGAAGAGGCTGGAAATAACATTGGTACAGGCTGCTGCAATGTCCTGCCATTACAAGCCAGGTACCGCCAGACATGAATGAGTTCAAGGTTGTCGATTGAAATGAAAGACCTATTCAAGAAGCCAAAATCCAAGGCAGTGGATAAGAAATCCGGGCAACATCCAAACTCCAGCAATAGTGATGTGCAGCAATTTCTTTCCAGGCTTGCTGTCATACCAAAGACAACAGGCGATGCCCGCCTTATCTTTTCTTTAGATGCCACAGCTAGCAGACAGGGTACTTGGGATGTGGCGAGTCAGTTACAAAACGAAATGTTCATTGGCACGCAGTCCTTGGGTGGCCTTACTGTGCAACTTTGTTATTTCAGAGGATTTGGAGAATTTTTTAGCAGCGACTGGCAAAATACTCCTGATGACCTATTGCGAATAATGTCTGGAATTCACTGTCAGGCTGGAGCCACACAGCTACAGCGGTTATTGCAGCATGTAATCGATGAGAATCAACAGAAGAAGATTAAATGCGCCATCTATATTGGTGACGCAATGGAGGAAAATATTGACGTGCTGGCTCAGCAGGCTGGGCAGTTGGGATTGTTGAACATCCCGTTGTTTATGTTCCAAGAGCGGAATGACCCAATCGCAAAAGAAGCTTTCAAAGAGTTAAGTCGTTTGTCTGGAGGGGCTTACTCGCAGTTTGATAGCGCGAGCGCCAGTCAACTTAAAGACCTGCTTAAAGCGGTGGCTATCTATGCGGTGGGAGGGTTAAAAACCTTACAAAATTTTAGCAAAAGCGCTACAGGTTCGGTAAAGTTGCTGGAGCAACAACTTAAAAAGTAGATGTTTCCGGATTGCTGATAATTGAGGTAGATGGACTGGTATGATCTTTCGATTGTTGGCGTTGTTGTTACTGCCGATAATGGCGTACTACTTCGTTAAATCCATTAGTCAGCGCTTCTCGCTTAGCGCTCAACAGAACAGGTTGCTGTTTTTCCTCGTGGTAAGCCTGCTCGTTATTGCGGTACTCATTGCTATTGGTAGATTGCCAGCTCAATTTATTCTGGCACCCATTGGTGTGGCCGCTACTTTTCTTTTGAGGATGCTGCCTACGCTACTGCGGTTTTTGCCGATGTGGCATCTATTTAGAAGTCGGGCTGCCTCTGCCAAGTCGGCAAAATCAGGTCAAATCTCTACTATCCGTACTGAATTTTTTGAGATGGAGTTGCGACACGACGACGGCAGCATGGATGGCAAAGTATTGCGTGGTCACTTTGTTGAGAAAAGGCTTTCCGCACTGGAGCTACAAGAATTGTTGGCTTTGTATCAGGAGTGCAGAGTAGATGCCGACTCCAATCAAGTACTAGAAGCCTTTATTGATCGTAACTTTTCGGAGTGGAGAGATCAGGCAGAAACACAAAGTCATGACGAAGCAGTGACAGTGAGTGACGAGTCAGTGATGACGAAGTCTTTGGCGTTAGAAATACTGGGTTTAGATGAGGCGGCAGGTCGCGAGCAAGTCAGTAAAGCGCATAAAAGTTTAATGCAAAAAATGCATCCAGATAGAGGCGGAAGTGACTATCTCGCCAAGAAGATTAATGCAGCAAAAGACTTTTTATTAAAACTTGTGTGATCCGCAAACCTGCATTCCTTAACTCAGGCACTTTTCTTCTTGTCTAAGAAAGCTTGAATCATAGCTTGGGTTTCAGCTGTTTGTAGTAGCCTGGCAAACTCCTTTAACTCTACTTCTATCGTTTCTGATACGATGCTTTGCCGCTCTCGTTTAATTAATTCTTTGCTTGTTTGTACTGATTCTGAAGGGAGCGCGGCCAACTCTTTAGCCTTCTCCAGGGCGTAAGAAAGGTATTTATCCTGTGCTAATACCTCGTTGATTATGCCGTATTCCTTAGCTTTGCTGGCTGAGAATCTATCCCCTAATAACAATAACTCGGCTGCACGTACGTGCCCGACCTGCTGGGGCAATAGATAACTGGAACCAGCTTCTGGGCATAGTCCTAGACGGCTAAAGGGTAATTGTAAGAAGCAATTCTCCGATGCATAGATAAGGTCGCAATGAAATAGCAAGGTCGTTCCTATGCCAACTGCCAAGCCGCTAATAGCAGCCACGATGGGTTTTCGGGTTTCATTCAACGCATTCATAAAGGTCACCGATGGTCGTTCGCTGGACGTTGCGCCGTTCGCGACAAAGCCGTTGATGTCGTTACCGCTGGTGAAACAGTCATCGATGCCTCGAATCAAAATGGCATTGATCGTATCGTCAGCGTCTCCCAGACGCAAACCTTCGGCAAGCGGAAGTCTGCAACGCTGATAGAAAGGAGAGAACGAAAAGCGGTCATCGCGTCATTCTGGTTAATTTTTTTATATTTATGGCTACCTTGAGAGTCCGATAGGCTACCGATTCTAAAAAGTTCCGCTTATTTTAAAACTAAGTGTGCGCCCAGAGCCGGAGCATCGATCTTCGATTTCCTCAAGAATTCCAGAAGAAATTCTGCCAACAAAGCGCTGGCGCTCGCGGCAACCCAAATTATTGGTGAAATTATTGGCATCGAAACGGTAGGTCAACCCCTGGCTATCGACGTATTCTATAAACAGTGTTGCGCGAGGGTCGCCAGCTGCTAATTCAATATCGTCGATATCAAAGCGTTTGTTATTTCCATCGTGCCTGTTCATCCACCGCCCACCCCAGTTAATATTCCATTGCGGAAGGTCATGGCGAAAGCCGAAGGAATTAAAACCTCTCGCATGGAATTGAAAGCGTCTATCGATACCGAGGAAAGGGTCGGTAATGCTGGAATCTTGAACTGTTACGCTCGAAGTGATCAGCAAATTAGGTAAATTAATCATACGCATACGAATGCTAGCGTTCAGGCTAAGCCCATACATTTTCCCATCACCGATATTTCCATTGGCAGAGGCCAGGTCTACTTCCGAGCTTGATACATCGATGCGTTCTATAACGTCATTATGCTGGTGGTAGAAAATATTGGCATCCACAACACCCACGTCGTTAGGTAGTCGATATTCTGCATTGATATCGTATTTCCATAGCCATTCTTGCCTAAGGTTTGCGTTACCCGCCTGAGTATTTGCATCATCATCCTGGTCGTCGTTGGCTGCAACGAAGTCGGCAAAACTTAATTGGTTGACTACTTTTTCGATTGTGCCACGTAGTTGCAACTGCGGGGTTAGATCGTAGCGGAAATCTAACTTTGGTTTAACGAAATCAAAATCGCGTTTGTTAGATACATCACCACTTTGCTCAATTTCTGAAGTCTCATAAAGTAGCGTGGTCTCCAAAGACATTTGAGAGCTTATGATCCAGTTATGGATAATGAAAGGCTCGTAACGAATTTCTTCCACCTTGGAATTGGCATTAGACACAGTTTGTGGCACCAAGCCGCCGAACATGGATGAGGGTATGCCGCTAGTGCCAGCCAGCCCTAATGCCAAATTTGCGTCTAGGATGGTTTGTGCTCGTTCGGCTCCAAATTCGATATCCTGCTCTTCGCTAAAACTCATCGTATAGGAACTTCGAATAATACGTTCTTTTGTCACGCTAGCTGTGCTGAGAAATAAATCCTTTTCTTCGGCGCCATTGGCTAACACTTCAAATCGCTCACGAATGGCTGATTTATTGTCCTCGTTGCTAATAAAAAGGATTTTGAAGCGGTTGCCATTGCTTTGCAGGTATTCATAGTCTCCACCGACTTCCCAATTGTCTTGTTCCCCTGGAATATCTTCACGTTCCTGGGTCAAAGTGTTCGGTGTTGTTCTCAAATTGGTGGTAAATCGCGAGACTTTAACTGGATTATCATTCTCCGAGAATAGTGCGTTGAATCTGGCGCTGCTGCGGGCACCGAAATCGTAACTCAGGTTGGCGCTGAAATCATAGGAAGTTTGCTCTCGTATCCTGTCTTCACGAATAATATCGTTTGCAGTGAAGTCACCAAGAATACTATTCTCTTTGCTTACTGAGTGATCATATTGAGGCATAGCAGAGGCATTTAGTACATAGCTGAACTCCCCAACTTGGCCGCTAAGAGAGACTGATCCGCCGGTTTCGGTCTCGTGGTCCAGGTAACGCTCCAGGCTTGCTTCGTAAGAAATGCTGGTAGCGGGCAATTCCTCGAATAGTACGACGTTAACGACCTGTCCGCTGCCGCGTATGTCGAGCTCACCAGAAGTGCCGCGGATTATTTCTACGTAGTCCACTTGGTTAGCAGCGATTCGGTCGAGTTGTCCGCTGGTTTGATTATTTTTTCCGGCTGTGCGTTTGCCGTTGATCAAGATTTCATTGCCTCCGCTGTCTCCTCCACCAAAGCCGCGCCCGCCACTGGATGGATTTCCAGAGCCAGAAAACCCTCTCGGTGGGCCACCTCGATTGTTGCCGCCCGTGGCGGATCCAATGCCTGGTATTCTGTCTAGCATATCTTGAGCAGTGATCGGGTTGAATTCAGTGAAGTAGGCAGTTGGATAAACAACGGTGGACTCTTCGCCTACATTGTTCTGCGCAAGGCTCCAACCGTTGTAACCTAAAACCAAAAGACACAAGAATAAGCGGTAACGGTTTACAGTGTATTGGGAGTGTATAGTGATCACTATGTCGTTTGTCCCTACATCAATCGATTGATATTGAAATCCTGCTGATTTCCGCGTTTTGGTGGCGGCTACGTCACAAACCAGAACTAAGAGATTGCTATGTAGCCAGAGCAAGATTATAGGAGAAGACAGCCTCTGCATGTGTTACAAATTGTAGGGGATCTAAGAGGCTGCGGTTACTGTGCATTCGGCACTGCCGAAGAATTACCGAGCTTGATTTATCGTCTAAGTCTATTGGCCAATAGGTAGTGTTATCCTTATAGTTAGTAGCTTGATAGTAACTGGGAGAGACAAAAATGAAACAAACAATAATTGCTCTACCGTATACACTACCTGGCTCAATAGCACTTGCGCAAACACCCGCAGCTGCGATTGCTCCGGTTGCCGCAGGCATTTCAGAACAGGAGACTCGGGCTTTCATTGACGTCTTGCCGCGTGATCGGGTCGGCGATAAGCCGATATGTGTTGTCGAGTCAAGCGGTAACATTCGACTAGGGATGTTTGCCGTGTATCGATCTGAGTCTGGTGAAGTTGCTTGATTGCCATCGAAATTTAAGCTTATCCAAGAACCAGTTCAGATATTTTAAAGGGAGGAAAAATGAATAAAAACAAATTGTACCTAAGTCGACTATTATCTTGCCTGTTACTAATGTTCTCCTGGTGCTCACTGTTACTGGCGCAGAACACGAGTGAGCTGCGGCTTACAGCACTTGATGAGTACGTTAGCCAAGCCGACCCAAACTACAGATACAGCGTGCTGGAGCTTGTGCAGGGTGAGGGTTATAAAACGTTTGTTCTTGAAATGGTTTCACAACGATGGTTGACCGAGAATGAAGTAAACCTGCCTATATGGGAACACTTTATGGTGATAACTGCGCCAGATCAAATTGAGAGTGATATTGGTTTTTTAACCATCACCGGTGGCAACAAGGCTGATAATGTCCCGGATTCTGCGCCGGAGAGTGATGTTAAGCGAGCACTTGAAAGTAAAACGGTGGTAAGTACACTTTATATGGTTCCAAATCAACCTCTCATTTTCGTCGATGATACTGAGAATAGCCGCACCGAAGACGGCATTATCTCGTATACATGGGACAAGTTTTTGCGCACAGGCGACGAGAAATGGCCACTAAGACTAGCAATGACCAAGAGTGCCGTTCGAGCAATGGATACGATTACTTCGGTTATGGCTGGCGAGCAAGGAGGTAGTCGACAGGTTGATCAATTTGTTGTGGCGGGTGGCTCGAAGAGAGGTTGGACAACCTGGACAACTGCCATTGTCGATAATCGAGTAGTTGCCATCATCCCCATAGTTATTGATTTATTGAATGTGGAAGAGTCTTTTAAGCATCACTTCTCTGTCTACGGCTCATATTCTCCAGCGGTAATAGACTATGTGTTAGATGGTAATATTGCTTGGCTTGGCACTCCGGAATTTGCCAGTCTCATGGATCTTGTGGAACCGTATGAATATCGCGCCAGGTTAGAGCTGCCCAAATATTTGCTTAATTCTACCGGTGACGAATTTTTCTTGCCGGATTCCTGGCAATTCTATTGGGATGACTTAATAGGTGAAAAACACGTTCGCTATGTGCCTAATTCTAATCATAGTATGGGCGGAACTGATGTTATGGATAGTGTAGACAGCTGGTATCACGCAGTAGTTCACAATATACCTATGCCCAGATATTCATGGGAGGTGGCTGACGATGGAACCATAACAGTTCTATCACTGGACGAACCGGAGCAAGTTCTATTGTGGCAAGCGCATAACCCTGATAGCCGTAATTTTATGCAGCCCGTGATAGGTCGGGCTTATACCAGTTCTGAGCTTTCGGAAATCGAACCCGGTGTTTACCAGGCAAAACTTGAAGCGCCTGCTAGCGGCTATACAGCGTACTATATCGAAATGGCTTACCCTGGTGGCATTGGAACTCCATTGAAATTTAGCAGTGGTGTCAAAGTAGTGCCTGATGTCACTGATCATGAATGGCGAATGGCGCCGGAAAGTGCGCGAAACCGATAGACCAGTAAAAAAGTTTTTGCTATTAGAGTCCAATTGTCACCGGCAGTAGCAGAGGCGCTAAATTCAGTGCAATGTGAAACCGGAATAGTTTTTTGAGGCCACCGATTCGCAATAGTCAACATAGTTAGGGTAGCCCAAATAAGGCATAAAGATTTTCGTTTTACCTGGAATATTAGCCCCTGTGTACCAGGAATTGCAGCCGTTCGGGTATAAAGTCTTGGCTGCAATTCGATTAACCCGCTTTACCCAGTTACTCTCGGCTGTGCTGCACGCTTCAATCACTGTAAGAGAGCGTTTTCTCAGATACTGTAAGCAGTCGGCTATCCAGTCTACATGCTGTTCTATGGCTACAATCATATTGGCTAAAACCGAGGGGCTACCCGGACCAGTTATCATAAAAAAGTTAGGGAAGCCATTGATGCTGAGCCCAAGATAGTTCTGTGGGCCATGGCACCATTTATCGGATAGGCTAAGCTGGTCCACTCCGCGAATGTCAATGTTTAGCAAGGCGCCCGTCATCGCATCGAACCCTGTAGCAAGAATAAGGCAATCAAGATCGTAATCGGATTCGCGGGTTCTGATACCAGACTCTGTAATACGTTCTATGGGTGAGCTATTCAGATCAACCAAATGCACGTTATCTTTGTTGTAGGTTTGGTAGTAGTTGCTGTCCACGCAAAGACGCTTGCATCCGAATACAGTTTGCGGGCATAGCCTTGTGGCAGTATCTGTATTCTTTACAATCTCACGAATTTTCCCATGTACAAATTCGGCAGCCGTCCTGTTCGCCTCAAGATTTGTAGCCAGATCATTGAAACTGGCTAGAAAGGGGAGGCCACCGAGCTGCCATCTGTCTTCATAAACCGAATTCCTGGTGTCATCATCAGCCTCGAGCGCCGATTCGAAATTAGGATTATTGTTCAAGGCTGCGTAGCGTTGAGAATTCTCGTTACGAAATTCTTTGTAACGCAATTTGATTTCTCGCTCATAAGATTTATCCAGCGGCGCATTGCGAGCAGGAATCGAAAAACTTGCTGTGCGCTGAAATATCGCCAGCGATTCAGCGAGTTCTGCAACCAGGGGAATAGTTTGTATGGCAGAGGAGCCTGTACCAATTATCCCAACCCGTTTGTTGCTGAAGTCGACTTCTTGCTTTGGCCAAGCTGCCGTGTGAAGCAGATTTCCTTTAAAATCATTCAGACCCTCGATGGCGGGAATGTTAGGTTTCGATAGGCAGCCGGTGGCCATGATACAGAAACGGCTGTGAATCTCTTCCTCGGTGTTCGTGCTGGAACGCCAGAAATTGTTTTCCTGATCGAAAACCATTTTCTCTATTCGAGTTAGAAACTGAATATCTTTGCGTAAATCGAATCGTTCTGCCACGTAATTGGCATAAGCGAGGATTTCCGGCTGGGCGGCGTATTTCTCGCTCCAGCTCCACTGCTGTTGTAGCGAATCTGAAAATTGGTAGGAATATTCCATGCTATGCACATCACAGCGCGCGCCGGGATAACGGTTCCAGTACCAGGTACCGCCCACATCGCTACCGGCTTCAATCACTCGTACTGAAAAGCCAAGGCTTCGGAATTTTTGTAGTGCATACATTCCAGCAAAACCAGCGCCTACTATTAGTACATCTAGTACATCTGGTACATCGAAAAACTTTCTATCTTGCATAGCTTGGTTTGTCTCATAGTGAGGGATTATCGAATCACACGACGAAGAGTGTAGGTATTCTTTCCAGAAACCAGTAACTGGCTATTCCCCCAAGCCCATAAGCCAATCCACGTCGAATGCTGAACACGACATGACTTAAATACTTGGTGAATAGAAAATTTACTATCAATAATGTGCAAATAAATGCTACCTGACCTGCTTCTACTCCCAGGTTAAAGAATAGCAACGCCAGTGAAATGTCTGCATCACTTAGCCCTAACTCTCCGAGCGCACCAGCAAAACCAAAACCATGAACCAAGCCGAAAGCGAAGGCAAGCACCCAAGGTTTTGAGTGAACCAGGCTTGTTTTCCCTTGTTGAGCCATCAATATTTCTTGGGCAAGGAAGATAATCGACAGCGCGATCAGGACTTCAATCGGCGCCCCAGGAACCGGGAAGATATCTAGTACAGCAAAAGCCAATGTAATGCTATGGGCAACTGTAAAAGCCGTAATCGTTTTAAGCAGCTTCCAGAATCCTTGCAACAATAATAGCAAGCCTAGAACGAAGAGTAAGTGATCGACTCCGAATAAAATGTGCTCGCCACCCAGAATCAGATAGCGGCGGGCAAGCTTGGTGAGCGACAAGGAGCCAGCTTTCATTTCAGCCATGGGCACATTTATCAGGCTGCCATCACCGGGAAAGAAACCCGACACATTGCTGCCGTCTCTCCATTGAGCGATTAGTACCAGACCTTCCAAGGGCCAGGGAAAAGACAGATCATCTTCTGTATTTAGCTTTGGTTCGCATTGGAATTTGTAACTGAACCGACCAGGGTCCAGGCCGATGCAGCGAGCCGGCAGTATGCGCTCGATATTAAAAAGAGGAGGCACCTGTTGATCGACAACGGAAAGCTGGTATTGATTGCCATCCAATTCATCCATAAAAACCCTGGCCACGCCGGTTACATCGATGTCGTGAGCGAATAAGCCAGACGGAATAGACACTGATGTTAAAAGTGTTGCAGCAATAGCGAAGATTGATTTTTGAGTTAGCCGGTGCAAAGATCTGGGCCTCTACTTCTCATTGTTATTGTTTATAACAATTGAATACTTGTCCCAAAGTTTGTCCACTTCCTGTTGCAGTCGGCTCTCCTCTTCATCGGCTATCCATTCCAGACGCACGCGGTCTGCAATTTCTGCCAATGGAGGTGTTCTGGATTCGGTTCTGTCTTTTACCCGTAACCAATGTTGGCCACGATTACTAATGAACGGTCCGTTCCATTGATTTGTATCCGCAGCTAAAACGGTTTCAGCAAACGCCGCATCGAAGATGTTGGCTAAATCGGTGCTATTGACATTGGTTAATGGTGAGGAGTTCCCTTCTTCCAACGCCAGCAGGGTTTCAGGCTCTGCTCCTTGATTCAATAGAAGTAAAATCGAATCAGATAGTGACTCTCCGGTATTAAATACGAGTTCGTCAATAGTCAGTGTGATTTGGGTTGCATAGCGACTTTTGTTGCTTTGATAATATTCGCCTAGTTCCGCCGCTGTAGGTTGAATTATATTGCCGCTCAATACATGCCGCATTTTCTGCGCGAGGATATTGTATATTCGTTCATCTTTATCCAAATTCATGGCAAGTGCTTCGAGAACTAATATTTGTTCTTCTATATAGAGGGCGGTGACTAGTTCGCGCTGCTCTTCGCTGAGTTCTTCCCCTAATGACATTTCTTGCAAGGAAATTTTGGCGTCTATCTCCCGTTGCTCGACTTGCAATATGTTTTCATTGTTCGATTGGCTTATCCCATACACCGCAAAGATCAACACAGCGATGCCGAAGAAATGCAAAGTAGGTTCCCGCAATACAGCGTTTAAGCTATCAGCTTTTGGGATTTTTTCTTGTGCTCTATCAGACATGGGGCTTACCTGAGTCGAACCTGGGTGTGGTGCTTGGGTGAATTACTTGTTTTAGCCAGGGTGAGGGTAAATTCAGTCTTGGATGGATGCAAGTATCTTGTGTACCTGATCGATATTCGCTGTTGTAAAATATCTTGTAAAAAACCTGAATACAAGATTCTATTGAGCTATTAATGATTACTACAGGCAATGACAAGTATGGCGTAAATAATGATCAGGCAGACAGGAAAAATACTCGCGTGGACTAGTTTTCCTGGTTTGGCGGCTCTCCCCCAGCTAACGGTGCAGGCGGCTGCACCCCAAGCGCCGACGGTGGGCAGATTGGGTAATGGAGCCTGTATCGTTTCGGGTATGGGGAGCAATATTCAAGGTTCGTCTTTGATTCGAGTGCCAGACTGGATAGAGAACCCGCTCGGTAAATGCTATATGTACTTCGCAGAGCATAGGGGTAGCTATATCAGACTGACTTATGCTGAGCAGATTATAGGCTCCTGGAAAATGTACGAGCCGGGGTCTCTGCGGCTAGAAGATTCATTTTTCCCGACAAGCTGCCCACCCTGTTCGCCGAATCCAGTATCCAGCGCTGCGCTGTATGCGTACATCGCCTCGCCCGAAGTGCATATTGATAATGACAATCAGCAAATTATCATGTATATCCACGGTCGCGATGTTGGGCGGCAACTGACCCGCTTGGCACTTTCAGCCGATGGTGTAAATTTCGAAGGCAAACCAGAGATCTGTGGCGGGCGAACACGGCATTGCAATAGCGCAGCTACATTTCGACCAGGCAGAGAGGGAGATTTTCGCTAAATGGAAAAGTTATCGCAGGAGTTTTTGGATTCATGTCGTCGCGATGACGGTAGAATAATGCGAGGCGAGAATATGACCCGCATCGAGACGTTTGTCGATGCGGCCTTCGCCTTTGCGTTTACTATGCTAGTGATTAGTATCGATGAGATCCCGGAAACTGTTCAAGAGCTGCTTGCGCTTTCGCAAGATATTCCTGCCTTCATAATTAGCGCTACTATCATCGGGTTTATCTGGGTCGCTCACTCAACCTGGAGTCGAACCTTTGGCTTACAGGATAGAATCACGCTTTACCTGAGTTTAGGTTTGGTCATGTTGGTTCTTATATTTGTCTATCCAATAAAGCTAATGGTACAGCTCAGCGTTAGCTATTTATCCAGAGGATATCTACAGACTTCGCTTCCTCAGATGGAGTCCGAAGACGCAGCAAATTTGTTCGTCTATTTTGCTCTGGGCCTAATCGCTCTGTCCTTCATCATCATAGCCCTGTATCAAAATTCCCTAAGGCAGCGTCTTGACCTTGTGCTTAACGAATACGAAGTCGCATTCTGCAAACTGGCCTGTGTTACCTGGTCCGTGGTGCCGGCTACGGCGCTGGTGTCCTGCGCAGCGGCATTAGTGTTGGGAGAAGCTGTATCTGTGGCAGGCTGGGTCTACTCGTCTCTCTTCTTCAGCATTCCAACGGCTCGGCATATCTATTCACGCAGGCTCTCCATGGATAGTCTGGAGCGGGCAAGCTAATTCGCCTCGCGGAATCGATCAGCTAGTCAGTCAGTCTATACAAGCGGACAGTCTCTCTGTACAATCTCCGCTTTGTAGATGGTGGTAATCTCATGTTACGTATCACTGAAGAGGCTTTGACATTTGATGATGTTTTACTTCTGCCTGCCCACTCCGTTGTTCTCCCTAAAACAGTAGCACTTAACACTCAGTTGACGCGTTCTATCGCGCTCAATATTCCTCTTATATCATCTGCCATGGACACGGTTACAGAGTCCCGTCTCGCAATTGCTATGGCACAAGAGGGCGGTTTAGGTGTGCTGCATAAAAGCATGAGTGTGGAACAGCAGGCTAAAGAAGTGCGTCTCGTTAAGAAGTATGAAAGTGGGGTAGTAAAGGACCCGATAACCATTTCCGCCGATGCAACCATTAGAGATTTGGTTGCTCTAATGCAGGAGTATGACATTTCGGGCATGCCAGTATTAGATAGCACAGGGCTTGTGGGAATTGTTACTAGTCGTGATGTAAGATTTGAAGCGAATCTTGATGCAAAGGTCGCGTCTATCATGACCAGCAAAGAACGCCTGGTTACTGTCAAAGAAGACTTTAAGTTGAACGATGTGAAAGAACTGCTGCATCGGCATCGAATAGAAAAAATCCTGGTGGTAGATGATGATTTTGGCCTTCGCGGCCTGATAACTTTAAAAGATATTCGCAAATCTGAGGATTTTCCTAATGCCTGCAAGGATGGTCTTGGTAGACTGCGCGCTGCAGCAGCTGTAGGAACAGGCCCGGATTCGACTGATAGAGTGGCAGCAATAATAGAAGCCGGCGTAGATGTTGTGATAGTCGACACCGCACATGGTCATTCACAATTCGTGCTGGATCGAGTGAAAGCTATTAAAGCCAGGCACCCTGAAATTCCGGTTATAGGTGGTAACATCGCCACCGCCGATGCGGCGCGGGATTTGGTCAAGGTCGGTGCCGATGCAGTTAAAGTGGGTATTGGTCCGGGTTCAATTTGTACCACCAGAATTGTAACCGGTGTTGGCATGCCACAAATTTCTGCAGTTGCCAACGTAGTGAAGGCGTTACAAGACACCGATGTTTGTGTGATATCTGATGGCGGCATTCGCTATTCTGGCGACATAGCTAAAGTCATTGCCGTCGGCGCCCATGTGGTAATGGTGGGCAGCCTGCTTGCCGGGTCGGAGGAAGCCCCTGGTGAAGTTGAGCTTTATCAAGGGCGAAGCTACAAAGCCTATCGAGGAATGGGGTCTCTAGCGGCCATGTCTCATGCACAGGGTTCAAGTGATCGATATTTTCAGGACGTCGATTCCGCTACGGAGAAACTCGTACCTGAAGGCATAGAAGGCAGAGTACCTTACAAAGGTACTATGTCAGCTATTGTGCATCAGTTAATGGGCGGCCTGCGTTCCAGCATGGGCTATACCGGTTCGGCAAATATTGAAGAAATGCGAACCAAGACGCAGTTTGTAAAAATTACAGCATCAGGGATGAACGAATCCCACGTTCACGATGTAAGTATTACAAAGGAAGCCCCCAATTACAGGGTTTCATAAGAGCTCTACAGGAGCATAATCCTCCATTAAGTGTGCATTAAAAGTGGCTACAAAATGCTTAGGTACTCCGCGTAGGTTCCGCTTCCGTAGCTATGTTGCCTCGTATTCTACTTCTATGGAACTCTTCTCTGACGCTTAGGCACGGAAATAGTTTTCCACACCAAAGTGCTATTTATATGACAACAGTTAATATTCATAGCCAGAAAATCCTGATTCTGGATTTCGGTTCTCAATACACTCAACTGATTGCGCGACGGGTTCGTGAACTAGGTGTGTATTGTGAGATTTGGGATTACTGCGTCGATGAAGACTTGTTTCATGAGTTTGCTCCGCAGGGAATTATTTTTTCCGGTAGCCCCGAATCGGCCAATACGGATCAGTCTCCGCGCCCGCCGGGCTTTATTTATGCTGCCGGCAAACCCATTCTTGCCATTTGTTACGGCATGCAAACCATGGCGGAACAATTTTCCGGCAAGGTTGAAGCATCGGCTAAATCTGAATTTGGTTTTGCCCAGGTCGATGTGATGGCAGCGAATAAATTACTGGATGGCATCGAGGACAGGATTAACTCCAGCGGTGCTCCACAGTTGGACGTGTGGATGAGTCACGGCGACAAGGTCACCGAGCTTCCTCCTGGTTTCAGCCTGATTGCTGCAACCGAGAGCGCGCCTATTGCCGCGATGTGCGACGAATCACGCGCATTCTATGGTATTCAATTTCATCCCGAGGTGACACACAGCTTGCAGGGCCAGCGAATTCTGGAGCGGTTTTGTCATGGCATCTGTGGCTGTGAATCACTCTGGACCTCGGCCACCATTATCGAGGACGCCGTTACCACGATTCGCGAAAAAGTCGGCAAAAGCAAAGTGCTTCTGGGTCTTTCTGGCGGGGTTGATTCCTCGGTAGTGGCTGCTTTATTGCACAAGGCAATCGGAGATCAATTGACCTGCGTGTTTGTCGACAACGGTTTACTGCGACTCAACGAAGCTGATCAGGTCATGGCTACCTTCGCCAACAACATGGGTGTGCGGGTCATCAGAGTGGATGCCGAGGAGCGCTTTCTAGGCAAGTTGGCCGGTGTCGATGAGCCAGAGCAGAAGCGCAAAATCATCGGCAATACTTTTATTGAGGTATTTGATGAGCAGGCAGCCAGGCTCAAACAGGTCAACTGGTTAGCCCAGGGCACGATCTACCCGGATGTCATCGAATCGGCAGGTTCAAAAACCGGCAAGGCCCAGCTTATTAAATCGCATCATAATGTGGGTGGCCTGCCTGCTGACATGAAAATGGAATTGATCGAGCCGCTGAGAGAATTGTTTAAAGACGAAGTTCGCAAAATAGGGCTGGAGTTGGGGCTGCCTTATGACATGGTGTATCGCCATCCGTTTCCTGGGCCCGGCCTGGGCGTAAGAGTCCTGGGCGAAGTAAAAAAAGAGTATTGCGACATTTTGCGACAAGCCGATGCCATATTTATGCAAGAGCTGCACCGCGCCGACAGGTACCACAAAGTGAGCCAGGCATTCGCCGTATTTCTGCCGGTTAAATCCGTGGGAGTCGTTGGCGATGCCCGCCGTTATGCCTATGTCATAACACTGCGAGCGGTCGAAACGGTTGATTTTATGACGGCGCGCTGGGCCCACTTGCCCTGTGAGCTACTGGAAAAAGTATCCAACCGCATCATCAACGAAATATCCGGGGTCTCCCGGGTAAGCTACGATATATCCAGCAAACCGCCTGCGACGATAGAGTGGGAGTAATAGGGTTCAGTTAACCTATTGATTTATATAGGTTTACGATTTACAAACTTGTTACAAACCACCCCAAAAACAGGGGGTTTTACAAAGAAAGTTACAAACGGTTGCGATTACTGCAAATCATAAGTAGCATTTAAGAAAGCAGTGTTAAATCACGCTGATACGCGATAAATGGGGCTTATTCTATTCTAGTACATTAACTAGAAGAGAGTGGCATGACAGCAAACACACACGTGACTTTAGTGGTAGACAATACCGGAACACAAAAACAGCGCAGCAAGCGCAACACACCACCTCAGTTCTTTCTCACGGATCAACATCCAATCTATTGCGGCAAAGCCGATGTAGTCAGAACACAGCAAAGTGGCGGCTATTGGCACTTTCGCATGTGGATCAGCGAGGAGCGAAAGTATGTTCGCAAGACGCTTAAAACGACGCACTTAGATACGGCTATTCAACCTGCTGAGAACGAGTTCTTTGCCATAAAAGCAAACGTTAATGCGGGTAAGCGCATCTTCAGTCCAACTGTGCAGCAAGCTGCTGATGAATGTCTAAAGCATCGTTGGGATGTAGACGTGAAGCGTGGCTCAATCACTGAGGGACGTTGGGGTACTATTTAAGTCTCAACTTAATCATTTTGTGGCTTATTGCGGCATTGTTGGACGAGAGTCCAATAGTAGTGTTTCTCGTCTAAGCGATTTAGAAAGCAAAAGCCTTCAAGGCTATCAACAGTATCGCCAGAAACGGAACGCTAAAGACGTCACGATTAAGAACGAACAATCTACCATCAATGCATTGTGTAAATGGGCCTTTGAAGAAGGCTTGCACAATATATCTCACTATATTTTTCCCAGCATTAGCCGTAGAAGTGTTGATGCGGATTCACTTCGTCGGAGCACTTATTCAGATGATGAGTACAACCGTATTACGCGTGCGTTAAGCTCGCAGACTATCGGTATCAAGTTACTGGTTAGATTTGGATAACTGTGACGATTAGGTTTCATCACAACTAGCGGATTAATCTTACAGTCGAGTTCTTCCTTGATTTCTCGCACGATTGCTGGCCCTCCAGTCACTGCAAAAGCACCTCTTCCTGCCTTCCTGCCCTTCTCTTTCAATGCGACTGAGCATACCTTTTTTGCACATCCTCCGGGCTTGTAGCTAGTGATGAAAACCTGTTCTTTTTTCAGCATGAAGCGGGTGACAATTGAGACACCTCTCAAAATGTCTGCACCATTTTCCCTAAATTCTTTTAGTCAAATTTTTACAATCTCATGTTAGGCTTTCTGCTTTCATGGATTGTCAGGAGCAATGTGCCTAACAAACTCATTTTCATCGTCGAAGACGAACCGGATATTCTGGATGTACTCAGTTACAACCTGAAGCGCGAAGGTTTTGACGTAGAAAGTGCGCAAAATGGAGCAGAATCACTGGTGCTTATCCAAAAATCAGTACCTGATCTGGTGTTGCTTGACTTAATGTTGCCGGGTATGGATGGTCTGGAAGTTTGTCGCAATCTAAAGACTGATGCACGCAGCAACACCATTCCCATAATCATGGTCACAGCCAAAGGCGAGGAAAGTGATGTGGTATTAGGTTTGGGTATTGGCGCTGATGATTACATTTCCAAACCCTTTAGCCCAAAGGAATTGACTGCCCGGGTCAAGGCAGTATTAAGGAGAAGCGAAAATGTTGTCGCCAGTGACTCGGCGGCTACGATCGAGCTGGAGAATCTGTCGATTATTCCGTCCAAACACAAAGTGCTGGTTAAAGGCATTGAAACAAAACTAACCGCCACTGAATTCAGGCTGTTGCATTATCTCGCCAGCCAACCAGGACGCGTTTTCTCCCGGGAGCAACTGCTTGATCAGGCATTTGGTAATAATGCTGTCGTGGTGGATCGTAATATCGATGTGCATATTCGAGCAATTCGCAAAAAAATCGATCCTGAGCAATTCTATATAGAGACAATTCGTGGAGTTGGCTATCGATTCAGGGATCTAGATTAGACCTCCTGAGATTTCACCTCTGCATGAGCTTTTACTAGTCGTCGGTAAATGTAAGAATCCCCCTGTTCGCTTTCTTTTATTCTTAGCTCTCGAGGGTATCCGCTAAAACATGTTTCGCTCCAAGCTGCTTTGGCGGCTCTATATTGGCTTTGCCGCCATCCTGTTTATTTCGACGGTGATCGTAGGCATCACTTTGAGTCGCCAGCTTTCCGAAAACACCCTTGAAGAGATACAAAACTCTTTATCGGTTCGTTCGGAAATGTTGTCGGAAATCGCCAAAGACTTTCTTCTTACCCGGCCCACTTCCAATTTCTCTGCTGTCACACAAGATACCGTGGTCAGATTAGGCGACGCCACGGATACCAGACTAACAGTCATAACCCCGGAAGGTCGTGTAATTGCGGATTCCGAAGAGCAACCGGCAGTAATGGATAATCACTCACAGCGGCCTGAAATCATCGAAGCTCGTGATTCTGGCATTGGCACGGCGTCGCGCTTTAGTCAGACGCAGCAGCAAATGTTGATGTATCGGGCCATCCCCGTAATGGAGAATCAACAGCTGCTCGGCTTTGTGCGGGCAGCCGTCCCGCTTACAGCCGTTGACCAGCAACTCGCGCAGCTGCACAGACTAATACTGTTAAGTGCGAGCATAGTTGCCATTGCCGCTTTATTACTTGGGCTTTACTTTGTAAATCGCGTCACTGGGCCGCTGCGCTCTATGACTGAAGCAGCAGAAGCCATTTCCAAGGGTGACTATAACCGCCGTATCGAAGTAGTCTATCAGGATGAGATTGGCAGCCTCGCTGCCGCCTTTAACAGAATGGCCCGTGGCTCGGCCCAACGCATGGATGATATTACTCGGGACCGCAATCGATTAAGCAGTATTTTTGCCGGCATGGTTGAAGGTGTTGTCGATGTAGACGAGGACCAGAAAATCGTTCACATCAATCAAGTAGCGGCTGAATTATTAGGGCTATCTATCAATGGAAGCATCGGCAAATCTGTTTGGGAAGAGGTGCGTGTAACGGAAATTATTACCGCCTTGGGACAAACCCTGGAAACCCAAAAAGTAGTCAACACGCAAATGCGACGACCATCCAATGAAGATGATCAGGTAGTTGATATTTATGCCGCCGCACTGCAAAACGAACAGGGAGATTCCATTGGCGCGGTTATCGTACTCCACAATATTTCTAAGCTGGATCATCTTGAGCGCATCAGACGTGATTTTGTGGCCAACGCTTCCCACGAATTAAAAACCCCTATAACAGCGATTCGAGGGTTAACGGAAACCATACTCAATGATGAAAAAATGCCCGCCGATATCCGCCAGAGTTTTATGGAAAAAGTTCACGCCCAAAGCATAAGGCTTTCTTCCTTGGTGACGGATCTAATGACCATTTCAAGGCTGGAATCGGATCATCAGGAGAAGAGCGTTCATGCCTTCGATTTGGGGGAATTGGTACGTCGCTCAATGGCGGATTGCACAGCGCTATGCCAGGAGAAGCAGCTTCAAACTGGGCTTAGTCTGCCTGATGCGGCAATGATCATTAATGGAGAGACTCAGGCAATTAGCCAGTTAGTGGATAACCTGATCGATAATGCCATAAAGTATACCGAGAGCGGCGGCACAGTCTCCGTGAAATTAGAGAAGGAAAACAATACGGCAAAATTTACCGTACAAGATTCTGGAATCGGCATTAATCCACAGTATCAGCAACGAATCTTTGAACGATTTTATCGTGTGGATAAGGCACGTTCCCGGGAATTAGGAGGCACCGGACTAGGGCTTTCTATCGTAAAGAACATAGCCGAAGAGCATGGTGGCAATGTCACCGTAGCCAGCCAACCCGGCGTGGGCTCTACCTTTACAATCACCCTCCCCTTGAATCAACAACAATCTCAGGCCTCTTAAAATTGGCCAATTTCAGCTAATAGCTCTCCCTGCAATAATTTCGCAAATTAATTTTCTCTTAATCAAAACTTAATACGTACGTCCCATACTTCCACCATACAAAACAGTATGTAGAGGAGGTTATGATTAGTTTTAAGAAATTCACATTAGTTGGTCTCACAAGCATATTCCTTTCTGGATCTATTCAAGCAGCCGATACCCCAAACCTGGAATTTGGTGGTCGACTACAGGCAGATAATACAGATTTTGATAATGATACCTATCAATACTCAGATGGCAGCGAACTCCGTCGCGGTCGTTTGTTTATACGCGGCGATCTCAGTGAAAACTGGGACTATAAATTCCAGTATGACTTCGCGCCTGATAATACAGAGCTAAAAGACGGTTATGTCCGTTATAACGGATTTGAAAATTCACGTATCACCTTCGGTAATTTCAAGGTGTTTTCAAGCCTTGAAGAACTCACCAGCTCTAACAACATCACTTTCACTGAACGTGCCTTACCCAATGCCCTGCTGACAAGTCGTCGCGTTGGCGTAGGCTTTCAAAATTGGAGTGACCGCTACAGTGTTGCAGTAGCTGCCTACACTCACGAAGCAAACAACAAAGCACGAGGCGAAGGTGTTTCCGGACGTTTCGTTTATCGCCCGAACCTGGGTGACGATACCTTACTCCACTTTGGTGTCGCAGTGGCATACGAAACAGATGAAGATGACACGGTTCGACTTCGAGCCAGACCCGAGTCTCACCAGGACAGCCATCGAATAGTAAATACCGGCCATATCGCCGATATCGATGGCATCAACAAGCTTGGATTCGAAGCGGCCATCGTTAGAGGTCGATTCTCCGCTCAGGCAGAGCATGTTACTCAACATATCCAACGGAAAGTTGGTCCGGATCTGAATTTCGTTGGCTCTTATGCCTATGTTAGCTATTTCCTAACTGATGATTCTCGACCCTATAGCACAACTGGAGCAGCCTTTGGCACTGTCACCCCATCATCTGACAAAGGTGCCTGGGAACTGGCGGCGCGTTTAAGCACCCTCGATTTAAACGACACCGGCATTCTCGGTGGCGAAGTAGACACCTTCAGCGTCGGTGTTAACTACTACATGACTCGAGATCTGCGTTTCACCGCCAATTACATAGTGGCTGATTCAACCATGGCCGGCATCGATGATGATCCCAATACCTTGCAACTCAGAGTTCGATTCACATTTTAAAAGCATGAATCTTTATATTTTCTTAACACAAAAATTCGACAATTAGATTTATCCAAGAGGTTTTAAACTATGTACACATCTGGCATGAAAGACACAGCCAAAATTCTATCCACACTATTAGTCTCATTAACAGTAGTTGCCATGGGGTTATCCAGCGCATCAGCAGCGGAAAGGCTCAGAGGCACAGTCTCCTTAGATGGTTCCAGTACAGTATTCCCGGTTAGTGAAGCGATAGCAGAAGAATTCAACGCCGTTCAGCCAAGAGTACGAGTCACCGTCGGTGTTTCAGGAACTGGCGGCGGCTTCAAAAAATTCCTTGCTGGCGAAATCGACATCAACGATGCTTCTCGCCCAATTAAAGCAAGCGAATACGAAGAAGCAAAAGCATCAGGTCAAAAGTTTATTGAATTACCAGTTGCCTTTGATGGACTCTCAGTAGTTGTAAACAAAAACAACACCTGGGTAGACCAGCTGACTGTGGCAGAACTACAAAAAATCTGGCAACCCGGCAGCAGTGTTGAAAGATGGAGCGACATACGCGCAGGCTGGCCCAACGAACCCATAAGACTTTATGGCCCAGGCACAGACTCAGGCACATTCGACTACTTCACCGAAACTATTAATGGCGAGTCTGGCGCTTCCCGTCCTGACTACACTGCCAATGAAGACGATAATGCACTTGTTCGTGGCATAAGCGGCGATCAATACGCCCTGGGTTATTTTGGGTTTGCCTACTATACAGCCAACCAGAGTGTATTAAAAATTGTCCCTATCGATGGTGGCAACGGGCCGGTAGAACCAACCCAAACCACGATTAACAACGGCACCTACGCTCCTCTTTCCCGCCCAATATTTATCTATGTGCGCGAACAGTCTCTTGATCGTCCGGAAGCAGCTGCATTAGTTGATTTTTATATTCAAAATGCCGGCCTGCTTGCAGCTGAAGTTGGCTATATCCCCCTGCCTGACAGCACTTATCAAAGAGCAAAAGAGCGGGTAGCAAATCGAGTAACCGGATCAGCTTACATTGAAGGCCCTGAAAACATTCAGGACAACTTAATAGATCCCTGATTTAGGTTTGAATTGAATTTGATAGCATTATTGATAGATAGTACTATGAGGAAAACAGTCAGCAAGTTATGACCAACCCAAAAGTTGCACCGAGCATAACTAAAGGTCGACTGCGCATTCACGAGTCCCTGATCCAAGGTGGTCTGGGACTTTGTGCGTTTATCTCTATCTTTACCACTGCCACAATAATTTTTATCCTCAGCAGAGAAAGTTATAACTTTTTTCAAACAATAGCGCCCACTGATTTTCTGTTCGGTACCAGCTGGGTGCCTATGTTCGAACCAAGTTCATTCGGCGTATTGCCACTGTTATGGGGAACGATGGTAGTAACCATCGGTGCAGCGTTTATTTGCATACCAATAGGTCTGGCCAGCGCTATTTACTTAAGCGAATACGCCACACCAAAAAGGCGAGCCATAATAAAGCCAGTATTGGAATTATTAGCTGGTATACCCACAGTGGTATACGGTTACTTTGCCCTCACCTTTGTGACACCGGCATTACAATTTGTATTTCCCGACATTCAAGTATTTAACGCGCTCAGTGGCTCTATCGTTGTGGGAATTATGGTGTTGCCCATGGTTACCACACTAAGTGATAACGCATTAAAGGCAGTGCCTGACTCATTACGGCAGGGAGCCTATGCATTGGGTGCAACCTCCTATGAAGTCACCACTCAAGTTGTAGTACCTGCAGGCCTTTCCGGCGTTGTCGCGTCATTCTTGTTAGCAATTTCAAGAGCCATCGGCGAAACCATGGCGGTTACGCTTGCTGCTGGAGCTACACCAAATTTATCTCTTACCTTCCTCGAAAGCATTCAAACTATGACTGCACATATAGTTCAGGTAAGCATGGGTGACACACCTGCTGGAGGCGTTGCCTATCAAACGATGTTTGCAGTAGCTGGCTTGTTGTTTGTTATTACCCTGGCGTTGAACATTGTTTCCACCTTTATCCTCAAGCGCTATCGTGAGGTCTATCAATAATGAGTGGTTCATCAAATTTATTGGATGAGGCTCAACAGGCTTCACTCAATCGTCGCCATAGAAAAGCACGTTTCTTTGCCCGCTTTTGTGAAGTGGTAACCTGGCTTGGCAATATTCTGTTACTAGTATTGCTGTATCAGATTTTTTCAGACGGCCTTAAATGGTTAGACCTGGATTTTCTATCAAGCTTTCCTTCTCGCTTTCCTGAGCGGGCAGGTATTCTTTCAGCTCTGGCTGGAACCCTTTGGCTAATAAGCCTGGTGGCAATTATTTCCATACCCATAGGCGTAGCCACAGCAATATTCATCGAAGAATTTGGCGGCAAAGGAAAGTTAGTTCAATTCATCGACATTAATATCTCTAATTTGGCCGGCGTACCTTCAATTGTTTACGGCATTATTGGTTTAACAATTTTCGTAAGAGGATTGGCACTCGAGCGCAGCTTAATCTCTGGCGCTCTCACCATGAGTTTGTTAATTCTTCCGGTAATCATTATTGCCAGCAAAGAAGCCATACGAACCGTACCCATCAGTATTCGTCACGCTGCTATCGCCTTGGGAGCGACCCAGTGGCAGACGGTGTGGTCCCATGTGTTGCCAGCGTCTTTCCCTGGCATTCTCACGGGAGTGATACTGGCACTATCTCGTGCTATTGGTGAAACCGCACCCCTAATCATGATTGGCGCACTGACTTATGTGGCCTTTGTGCCAGAAGGACCGATGGATTCCTTTACCGCACTACCTATTCAAATTTTTAATTGGGTTTCAAGACCACAGCAAGAATTCCAGGAGCTTGCAGCAGCAGCGATTATTGTTCTGCTTGTAGTCTTATTGGTAATGAATTCCCTGGCGATTTTTATACGCCACAAAATGGAGAAAAAATTACAGTGAATGCTCAACTAGAAAAAACAGAGACAACCTCAAACATTGGTGAAGATATTCTTAAAATGGATAACGTGAGCGTAGCTTACTCCGGCAATCTTGCAGTAAAAAATGTCTCGTTCAATATCGCAAAAAACAAAATTACTTCCATCATAGGCCCATCCGGTTGTGGTAAAAGCACTTTACTTCGTTGCCTTAATCGCATGAATGACTTTATTCCCGAAGTGACTATCGACGGCAGTATAGATTTCGGCGGACAAAACCTTTATGCCAAAGAAGTAGTAGATGCGGTAGAAGTTCGTCACCATATAGGTATGGTGTTTCAGAAACCCAACCCCTTCCCCAAATCTATTTTCAAAAATGTCTCTTGGGGTCCTACAGTAAACCAATACTCAGGCTCAATTCCCGAATTGGTTGAACGCGCGCTTAAACAGGCATCGCTTTGGGATGAAGTAAAAGATCGTTTACACGATTCCGCTCTCGGACTTTCCGGTGGGCAACAACAACGGCTCTGTATTGCTAGAGCGCTGGCAATGGAACCCAACGTCTTGTTAATGGATGAACCCTGCTCAGCTCTGGATCCGATTTCAACTTCACACATTGAAGACTTAATGTTTGATCTTAAATCTCGCTACACCATTGTTATCGTAACCCACAATATGCAACAGGCAGCACGGGTGTCAGATTATACGGCGTTCATGGAAATGGGGGACTTAATCGAATTTGGTGAAACTGATCAAATATTTACTCGCCCGGAAAAACAACGCACAGAAGAATACGTAACTGGCCGCTTCGGCTAAACAGAGAACTCAACATGTCACGACATTTACAAAGAGACTTGGACGACCTTAAGAAGGAACTCCTTCAACTAGGTAATCTGGTAGAGACTGCCATTAATAATTCCTTGATTGCACTAAATGATAGACGCCCAGACCTGGCGGAAGCTGTAATCAAAGAAGAGAAACTAGTAGACGAAAGAGAAGTGCATATTGAAGAAGAGTGCCTGAAAATTCTTGCCTTGCACCAACCAGTTGCCATGGATTTACGTTTTATCATTGCTGTGCTTAAAGTAAACAACGATCTCGAACGCATGGGAGACATGGCAGCCAATATTGCTAAACGCTCGCTGTTTGTTTCAAGTGAAGATCCAATTCCAAGCCTGCGGGAATTTACAGAAGTAATGCCGGGCTGCATTCGAACCATGGTTAAGAATAGTCTCGACGCCATGGTAAAGCTCGATCTGGAAATGGCGCGAGAAGTCATTGAGATGGACAATACAGTAGACGAAATCAACCGGCAGATGTACGGGGCATTTCAGCAGCAAGTGCTAGCTGACCCAAGTACAACCAAACGCGCACTGGCCCTGCTCTCCGTGTCACGCTATTTGGAGAGAATTGCCGATCTAGCGACAAATATCGCAGAGGACGTAATCTTTATGGTGGAAGGCGAAGTCATTAGACATCAGAAGCCAGCTTTAACGGGCCACTAAAAAGGGTGTAAGAAAAACTCTTGACCCTTTTTTTGCAACTCAATCTGTCTCTCTAATTAGAAATATCAAGAATACGAGTGTGCTTAATAATAAACTGCTGCGCATCATGAACAGGTCTTCCAATGCCAAATTTTGCCGGGGTCTATTGTAAAGTGCTACCGCACACCATGAAGCCCGCAGGTTACGTGAATGGGACACCGACTTTTGCGATTCCACCAGGAAAATTTGAGATCTATGGGGGCCTTTCTGCGAACGGTTCGCTTAACTTCGAGTGGCCAGCTGGTTCAGCATTAGAAAATGGCAAATGGGGGATTAAGATTGGTTGTGCATCCAAAGTAATAAGTCTATCGGATTTCAGCTAGCCTCGCGTCCCAATCAAATCCAACGCCAAAATTAGGTGATGCCATGTGTTTTTTTGCTTTCTTCACGGCTCGTTCTAAATGCTTTTGATTAATGTCATTCATGGTTCTCTCCTTTTTTAATTATCATAGGAGCATCGAAGGTGAGATCCCTTTTGTTGCCTTAAAGGCCGCATCTCTCAACCACCTTGCCGAGATAGGCAGGTTGGCGGGGCGTAAGCCCACTCCTGATGCTCTAAAACCAAAAAACCTGTTTGCAGAACGCTAAAATGGCGAATAGTTTTCTAGTTCGTCCGTTCGTATCAGGTAACGATCTTTATCTACGCCATCGGAATAGGCGATTTTCATGGCGAGTCGCGGTGCAGAGGTTTGATTGGGGCCGGTGGTACGGGTAAATCCTATTTTTATAGCGAATTCTCGCCATACTCGACGCTTATTTCTGGCGGGCAAACCAGCAGTGCGACTCTATTTTACAATATGGCGCGCAGGAAAGTGGGTATGGTGGGCTATTGGGATACGATCGCATTTGATGAAGTTGGCAATATGCGTGTAAAAGACCCCGATACCATTCAAATCATGAAGGACTTCATGGCGAATGGCCGATTCTCAAGAGGAGCTGAGGTTATTGCTGATGCGAGCATGACTTTTATTGGCAACTTAGACTTGGGCGTTAAACAGGTAGTTAACTCCACCGAGTATGATCTATTTCAGCCGCTTCCCAAAGAGTTCGACCTAGCCATAATGGATCGTTTTTGCATGTATATGCCAGGTTGGGGAATGCCAAAAAATAGTGCCGACTTCCTAACAGATAATTATGGTTTTATTACTGACTATCTTGCAGAGGCGTTTCACTATCAATTGAAACATACTAACCGCTATGAGGAAGTCAGCAAACGAATTAATCTGGGTGAGTGCCTAGAAGGGCGAGACGAAAAAGGGATCAAGAAGACTGTTGCCGCGTATTTGAAGATGTTACACCCACACGGTGAATGCTCGGACGAGGAATTTGAAGAGTACGTAGTTTACGCGATTGAAGGGCGTCGGCGCGTTAAAGAGCAAATGAATAAGCGTAAGCCCGATGATGAATTTATCAATATTGGTTTGTCTTTCTTCAATGCTGACGATAAAGAGATAGTAGTTAACTGTCCTGAAACTATCGGTGCCGAAGCAACGCTAAATCCCATAAAACCTGGTATTGCAGTGGACGCACCAGAAGAGGATGAAAGTCACAAGCCGGAGGCTACCTCCGCTTCCCAATCAACAACTGAACAACAGGCTTCTGCCGTAATTGTTCCAGTAGCGGCTGAAGCCACATCACCTGAACTTAAAGAACAGCACTATACGATCACCTACGATTCTATCGGCTACAGCTATGAGTCGATTATCGTGCCTTACTTGACCGGGGCCAAGTCAGTTGTAATCGAAGATCCCTATATACGTGCGACCCACCAAGTACAAAACTTCATTCGTTTTTGCGAAGCAGTTTTGAAACAGCCTACCGTAAAGAAAATCCAATTGATAACGAGTGACGACAATCAAACTAATGTGCAAGAATTGGCTGAGCGGCTGCAAGATGTAAAGCAAAGTCTTTTGGAGCTAGATGTCGAACTTGATATAAAAGTGAACGAGAATCTGCACGACCGAGAGATCCGCATAGACAATGACTGGACTGTGAAAATAGGCCGTGGGCTAGATTTTTTTCAGAGACCAGATAATTGGTTTAGTGTCGGAGCGAATGACTTAGGGTTACGAAAATGCTTAGAGACGAAAGTAGATATTTATAGGCGTAGTTGAGCAGTTCGCTCAGGATCTGTTTTCATTCAAAAGGAAGAAACAGCCGAGTTAAGAGTAAACTTCAGTTTCCCCTAAATTTTGTTTGGTGCAGAGTTACTAGATTTGTAACGCTGAGCTAGAAAACCTCTGAATAATCTAGAAATTTGCAGGGCTGCAAATTCCACATGAGTAAGCTGATTTACAAAGGAGTTACAAACCTGCTAATAGCGCTTGTAAAGTATTGTTTTTGTTGGGATAAATCTAGCCCCACTATTGAGTGGGAATGATTCCGCGTCTAGCAGTACCTAGCAAATTCTAGCAATATTCTTCATATAACCCATTGTATTCAATGGGTTTTTTGTTTTTATGCCTGGTAGTTTCAAGCACCTTCTAGCACCGCCAAGCAAACTTTTTTCATGGAATTCTTCGTGGTATCGTGTTTTTCAATGCCGATGACCAAAGGCAGTACCATGTAGTGATTTTTGAGGTGTTCATGGCACATCACCTCAATACAGAGCTGCGATTAAATTATTATTACTCACCTTAGTGAGAAAGTCAGAGCTCTCCAACGCAACCTGGGATGAAATTAATTTCAGTGAAGCCCTTTGGACGATTCCGAAAGAGCGCATGAAAAGACGTAATCCTCATTTAGTTTTTTTGTCTCAACAAGCGATGGATACATTTATTGCATTGAAGACATTTTCAGGTGGTTCAAAGTATGTGCTCCCGTCGCGGTACGACTCGGATACTCCGATGAGTAATGCAACACTTAATCGAGTTCTAAGCTATACGTACAAAGCGGCTCAGAAAGATGGAAAACCGTTAGCTAAGTTTGGTCCACACGATTTACGTAGAACAGCCAGTACGCTACTACATGAGGCTGGTTACAACACGGATTGGATAGAGAAAAGCCTTGCCCATGAACAGAAGGGGGTTAGGGCGACATGGCGACTTGTTAATACGATGCGACGAGGAAATTCGCCGCGTTTTTCCATATTGTAGGTAGTAGGATCCGAGAGAGGGATTATCGTCAGTAATGTTCTGCGGTTGATCAGCGTCTTCCCTGAATTGAAGGTGCTCCCATTATCCCGATGCTTGGTTTCTCTGGTGTTACCCACGGCCATTAGTCCATCTACTCAATTTACGAATATATCGAGCGAGAACACTAACAACTCGTTTGCCGCCTTTCTGCCATAAATCTTTCAAGGTACCAAAAAAATTATTCCGATACTGAATGATGTTGGGCAATCAGCTTATTCAACCACTGTCGTAAAAACGTATTCAGTTCCTCGCGCGGTTGAGGATAGAACTTCCCAGGCTCTGGAAACACTTGCTGATAAATCGGTGGTATGGACATCTCAAAGGTAAATGTCTCTACCATTCGCTGTGACGGATAGATAAGCACTATCATTTCCGGGCCTTTGCACAGATCGCCGTTCTGCTCAAAGTAATGCACCAGCGATACCGCGATGCCTTCATCATTACCCGAAGCACCGTCGAGGTAGGGTAAGTGTTCCACTGCCCAATCCATCAATCCCGCCACCTGACTCCGGCGATGTTGCTCGGGCACAACACCACCTTTAGTAATAACACCCAGCTTAACCAGTCGGTCATAGTTGGTATCATAGATCGTCTTTTTCATGAAATTTTCCTCACTTGTTATTTGTCGAGCGCAGCGCCCGCCTGTGCTCCCGACCCGCTGGCGAAGCGTGGGGGTAGCAAATTGCAGGTGGCTCACCGGAAGCCGCAGCTAAGTGAGCGAGCGAAGCGAGGGAATCTGAACGGGTGAGGAAGCGCGAAGCCTTGCACTTGCAAAGCGCGAGGGGCGACGCCCCTTAGGGAGGGCTGGAACCTTAGGGATTGAGAGGGCGTTAATTCCCCCGCAGGGGAATGAGCGGTTAGCGAACCCGGCAAAGCTCGTAAACGCTAAAATACTTTGTGTATGCCATTTGAAATGAGGGCAACTAACCGGCAGGCAATGCAATCTTAAATTTTGAAATTTGCTTGTTGAATACGGCAACACCTTCGTCGGGTAGTCTATCCGCGTAATGCGATTCCAGTGTCGTGCGGGCTTCTCCATAATCCTCCCATGAGATACTACCGGTATAGGCCTGTAGATCAGCAAGCACTTTGGTAATAGCGCGAAAACGTCCGCTACGCGTTGCCTGCCTAAGCCCATTCAGATAGCTATCTCGGTGCACAGTGGGTACGATGATTTTATGTTGCTCTGTACTCACCAATTCGGCGTTCATCATGATCCTGGCCAGGCGGCCGTTGCCATCATCAAATGGGTGACATTCTGCAATCATGAATTGCATAAAAATAGCTCTGCCAATACCGGGGGGAAGCTGTTGATACAACGAAAAAGCTTGTGCCAATGTGCCTTCCACGTTTTCAGCTAAGACAAAAAGCGTATCGCCCGCTTTGTTGGGCTTTTGCTTTAACTCCCCAGGTCGTTTATCTGGCCGAGCGTGCATGATCAAGGCATGGCGCTGCAATAATAGTTGCAGCAGCTCCTCAGCAGAATCTGGGATTGTCGACATCTCCGTGTAGTCATGAACCACGTCAAAGACGGACAATACGCCATGACTGTCTTGGTGGCGATTTTGTATCTCTATTTTTTCAAAGACGATTTGCTCGGCTTCGTCGATCTCAAACTCAGTGCCTTCGATGTAGTTGGAAAAGTAGCTTTCATAAAACGCCAGATTGCGCCAACCAGACTTGTTATAGCTGTAATCTCTTGGCGTCAGATCGCATTGATTGAGGTAGCTCGCTAAGGCTTCAAATAAGGTGATACGGTGTTGATCGAAGGGCCCTTTTTTCGCCATAGCAATAGCGGCTGGGGTTGCGAGCGCGTCGACCGAGCGTGTCGATAGCAGGGCACCGACCAGATTATCCAATTGATCAAACTCTTTGGTGAGGTTTGCGGTAACGCTGTATTGCCTGGCGTCATCGCGGATGCGGTTGATCTCTGCTTCACCACTGCGTTCGAGTATTTTGCATAACTCTGCTTCCACCCATTCTCGGCCAAGCGCCCTTGGGGCGGCCACGTCGCTATGGGCAATTTGTAAATTCTCCAATAGGTAGCGAGCCGGGGCACTGCGAAACAGTGTCGGCATAAAAGGCTGAGTTAACTGGGTGGTATCACCCGGATGCACTTCAATGATCAGTGCATCACTGATGGTAATTTTCTTTCTGATCTTTATGCCCGCAGTAATATGCACCACATTGTTCTGTGGCCTGAGTAGGGCAGCCGTAGCGTGGGAAACAATCGCATTGGGGTATAGATGAGTGACCACCTCATACCATTTGTTCGAGAGTAACGGGGGGATCTCACCCCATTCAGCATCGGTATAGATACCTTGGCGAATACGCTTGAGTTCACCCTTGCTGACAGCGTTGGCTAGCCGTTTGGCATCGGCGTTATCTCGGGGGAAAACTAATGTGGGCATGGTAACTTCACCAAAAAAGCGAATATTGCTATATAAAATAGCTCATATAATAGAATAACTCAACATATAATAGAATAACTCAACATACGATAGAATAACTCAACATACGATAGAATAACTCAACATATAATAGAATATATCAATATAAATTGTGGTATTTAAGCGGTTTTACAATATAAAGCTAGACTCTTTCCTAGAGAAGGCTCTAAAAGGGTGTTGTGGTTGATTGGCTTGGAATGGCAGTGGGCGGCCCAAGGCGTTCTTGCGCCAGCGGAGTTGAGTATATGGATGTCTGTAATCGGGATCTTTTTGATACTGGATTTCCGGATGCCTTGGTTCATGCGACCTCCTTGAATTTGGCACGTTGCGCCATGTGAAAGAAGTGTTCAAGGTTATTGAAACGGTAGGCATCAAGGCCTAAGCCATTATTGTCCGACAGTTTGAGGCGAGAGCTTTCGATATCGAGCGTGGGCAACAAGTAGTAATCGAGAACGTCTTCATTGTTGGCATCCATACGTATGGCAATTGTGATATCGGGCATGAGTGGTCTGTCCAAACGGATCTTCCAACGACTTCTACCGGATGCTGTCTGGAAGCACCGGCTGATAACAATAGACACACTAATTTCACCATTGACGATGAAGTTCAGACGTATCATCCTGTTCTACGGTTCCACCAATGGCTTCTATATGTTGTATGACGCTTGTTAAGATTTCTGGATGCATGGCGCGTAAGTGACGGTTGATTTCTATAAACCGGTAATCACGATCGGACGTATAACCAATTAGCGTGTACGCCTGTATAAGGCTGCCAAAACGGTAGCGATAGGCGCTGCTGGAGGGCATGTCGTTGGTTTCATCAATTAGGAATCCTGATAGCCAGCCTTTTTGAGTATGAAGGTCGCGGAGTTTGGCTAGCAGGGCTTCGTCTGACAGTTTTCGGCTTCGCTCCGTGATGATGCCCTGAGCCATGTAGAAGTGGCGAGGATCGATGATGGCTTCGAATGCGCCGTCTAAGCGTACTCACTTATCCGGGTCATTGTTGACGCGTTGCTGTTTTAATTTATTCGATGCGTGATTAAAAACGTTGTTTCCGATGTATTTTTCATTCGTAAGAATTTGGTGTACAACACCCCGAGTCCATTTGCGTCCTAAATCGGTGGTTAAGCCTTGTTGGTTGAGCGTTTCGGCTATCTCTCGCTCGCACATTTGCTCGTCTACAAAATGACTATAAATGGCATTTACGACCTTAGTTTCATCTTCGGGGCCAGGGACAAGAATGACCCTATCGGTTTGCAGGGATTTATGTTCGCCTTGTTTGAGTATGCCTTTGGGGTTGCCATGCTCGTCAATAAGCATCCGCCGGATGCCGTACCCAGCCGGTCCTCCTTGCCGGAGGCCTTTCTCAATGAGCCGACATTGACCAGCGAATACCTTGCTGGATAATTCACGGCTGTACTCGCCCGCCATAGCTCGCTTAACGCCTTTGACTATCGCAGATATAGGACTACCATCATTCTCGAATTGCTCTGCGACATAGCGAACGTCAATGCCTTCTTTCTTACAACTATATTCGTAATAAGCACTTTCGTCGGCATCCTGGAATCGCCCCCAACGGGTAACGTCTAACACCAAAACGGTAGTGGATGTGGTTTGGCTTGATTCGACGTCGGCGATCAGTTGTCGCAGCCCAATCCTTAAGGAATCCATTTTAAATCAATGGTTACCTTCTCTGGCAATAAAAAACCCCGACACTTTCGCACCGAGGTCTTATTACTCTCGCTTATTGTAAGGGCATCACCACTCAACCGATAAGGTCGGCGGGAGAGGAATCCTTACTAGCTATGCTATTAAATCTACTCTTGTGAAAGGCTTTTTTCAATTTGAAACTATTGAGCTAAATCTTTATATCACGCTCGTCATGCTGAGCATCTATCGCGAGATTAATCGTTTAACTGGGCACCAATACAACGATCAAACAAAGCGGTCATAGGCCCATAGTCACAACTTACGCCAGCTATATTGGCTGCCACCCATTCTTGTTGTGTAATACCTTCAAGATCAAATTCGAAGCCTGCGTTGATAATGATGTGCTCAAACAGAAGCCTTTGGACGCGGCCATTTCCCTCGTGAAAGGGGTGAACCATATTCAGCTCAATATAGAGCTCGGCGATGGCTGCGACAAAGGCCTCTCGTTCATAGTCCTCGTAATAGTTCTCACCGGCTAGCTGCTGAAACAATTTGTTGGCTTCTGGCTCAATACGCTTGCAAGTGCAAAAGCGTGTGGTGCCTTTTGACATATCAATGCTGCGTGGTTCGCCTGCCCATTCATAGATATCCTCAAAGACCTGCCGGTGAAGAGACTGGAAATAGTTGAGGTCGTAAGGGGGGGAGTCAAACTCAATCTCTTCGACAGCTAACTCAGTCAATTCGGCTTCGGCTACGGCTAGTTCCTCATCGTCCTCAATATTCAGAAGGTTTTGCAGTACATTACTACCGGGATAGCAGTAGGGATCATCACCGGTGCCGTATTTATCCAGTGCCATACTAACGAGCCGCACTCAGTTGGGGTTTGGTGTATTTCTTTTTTAAGGCTGCACGTCGCTCCGCGCGATCCTCAGGACTGCGTTTTGAGGGTTGGGAGGTTGATGTATCAAAGCCCTCCAGCTTTAGGCTGTGTCGGTAGTTATGTAGTTTCATCTCATTGGCGTAATGTCTTTTATAACGGAGAACGTTGTACTCAAAGCTCTTCTCTGTTTTGTAGATGTATAGGTCTAGGGCATAGGCTTTGCGGCGGATTGATTTACCGCTTTCAAAGGTTCCCCATGAGTCAATTTGGTAATAGCCGGTTTTTTTAGCGCCGTGCCAGTAGATGCCTATATCGAGAAGGTCTTTGAGGTAGTTGATAGCGGTATTTACCCGTTGGGCAGAGATGCCAGTCTCCTCGGTGATCTTAGGGCGGGTGGGCTTGTCCAGTTGAACGAGGGCGGCGAGTACAGCCATTTCGTAGTTCATGTCAAGGCGCTCCACATAAGATGCTTATATAGGCATTATAACGTACAATGGTGGGGTTTCCCAGTATCCGTGCTCATCGAAATATTTGTAACCTATTGAATTTTATAAATAAAATTCTGTAAGTTAGGTTTTATTTTTCCATCTTGGGAGAGTGGCAGTTAGATTATTTAAAGCGTTTAACTCTAATTCTGCGATGTCACTAATAGCGATAATACGTTATCGACAAGGATCGTTCGTAAAGTGAAATACATACACCAGATAATAACAACACTCAATCGGTATATCGTTCTGGTCGAGACCATTCGTGAAGAGCAAGTGCACAGAGTATTCACTGGGGATGAATTTAATCGCATAGCCACCCGTGTACTGAGAAACAATTCAACTGGCGATATATTCAAAGCCAAAGCTGATCTCCTGCAAGCCAAAGTGATTCGTGAAGCGCCCCGTGTAGAAGGTTCGTTTCAGCTCGATAGGCGAGTTAGTCGTTTCCTAAATGAGATGGCTGAGCAAGAGTCGATTGGCTTGTCAGGGAATATCCGTATTGAAGTGGAACAGCTTTCCAGTTTGATTGCCCAGTTGTCTGATGCTATTGCTCGAAATGACAAGCTTAACTCGGATCAGTACCTTGAGCAGATGGATTTGCGTTTATCCAATCTACAAAACCAGTCGTCTGTTAACGAGAAGGCGATTCTCAGGGCGGTTGAAAAGTCGAAAAGTTACCCGCCCAGTTTTACGGTGAAACAGCGCTATAAAGAGGCCAATGATCTTTGGGATCAGTACATTATTCCAACGCTGGAAATGATTGAGCCCCAAGGCATTTTTAGTCGCACGCTGACAGAATTGGAAAACAAATTGCGAGGTTATCGGCGTGACGGACAACTTATGTTAGTGACTCAACGGGAGATCATGGAACAAGTGATATTTCGAATACTGGATTTGAGAGCAGAAATGTCATCGAGCATTCATCGCTCGCAAATAAAATTAGCGCCGTTGCGCGAGGCGTATCGAAAAGCAACGCGGCTATCTCGAAGTATTTCTGATGCCTTAACCTACCTGGCCAATACGCGTTTTAAATACGCAGATAATTTTCCAATACCCGATGTTTCGAAACGTTACTCGCCCGCATTAACCGATGGTGATACGGAAATTGATGCCTACATAGCAGGCTTGGCGCAGTACTCGCCAGAGAAGACATATCTGCCGGATGCCCTAGAGGGAGAGCGTGGTGCACCTACCTTATATCCCGATATTCTTGATCATGCTAAGGAGAGTGTACCTATCTACGATGCTTGCCAATGGTTATTAGATAATTATCCCGATATTTCGACAGCGTATATGCTGCAAATATTTCTCAGATTAACCAGCATGGAGCCAAAGATGCTCTCTGCTATGAGGGAAAGAAGTAATTACGAAACATTAACCCATAGAATTGATATGCCGCGCCGCGAGCTGTCAGGAAAATAGTGATCAAGAATAAGAGATTGTGATGGACTATAACGAACACTCAAAAGAAAGCGAAGCGGATAATTTCGGTGATAGCATTTTTCCTTCGAGAATGGAGTCAATGCTGCCTAATGCCAAAGAAATTTATCAAAAGTTGAGAAACGGCGTGCACATCACGAGCTTGGGTGAGGGGGGCACATTACTCTATCGAGAGTTACAAAAAAAGGAAACTTCTTATCAACAATTGTTTACCTTGCTTGGATATGAATTGGTGCATGACTCATCCGGCTTCTTTTATTTTAATAACACAGAGGAGCGCAGTACTGCATTACTGAGTGCTACCAAGAAAGCGGCGCTAGTGATCTATACATTGTTTTCATATTTGGAGGATCAAAATATTGACCCCATGTATGCTCTCAGAGAACAGCCTATCGCGTGGGCATCTTTTACGGCGGCACAAACCTATCATCAAGATCTTTATCGTGATGCAGAAATGGCTGATGTTAGTGCGTTAAGGAAAAGTATCAACTGGTTAAAGGATAAAGGCTTTTGTCTTGAGGAAGGCGATAATATTCGTTTCTTATCCCCTGTTGAGCGCTTTTTACGGTCAGTTGAAAGCTGGTCGGCTTCGGATGAAAAGTCTGATGACATGGAGATTGAGGGATGAGTGATAGTAAAAGCATCGGTATAAAGTTTGGATTAACCCGACTGATACTGATTAATTCAGGTACCTATTTAGAAGGACATATTCCGTTAGATGCAGCTGTTTCGTTTTGTGGTCCCAACAACTTTGGTAAGTCGACAGGGATTAATGCGCTGCAATTTTTACTTATCCCTGATTTAAAAGGTGCGCAGTTTGAAGAATACACTATCGAGGAAAGCCGTAAATTTTACTTTCCATCGACCAGCAGTTTTATTTTGGTTGAGATAAATACCCCAACAGGTACTTGTGTTTTGGGTGCTGCTGGCTTGGGTCCTGCTCAATTGTATAAGTTTGAGCACTTTATGTATCAGGCACCGTTAGACAGTGAGCACTATCTCAACGAAGACAGTTCTATATCCAATTACGCTGACTTCAAGCGGAATATGCTAGTTAAGCATGGTGTTACCGTTAATCCGTTGAAGGCATCGGATGTGGCAAGGGCGCTGTGCGGTGCTGAGAATGAAAAACAGCTAAATTTAGGGCTTGTTCCGGTAGGCAGTGTTGAGCGGTTCAAGGTTTTTCAACGACTTTGGCTGTCGGTGATTACACAAAAACGAATAAAAGCGTCTGACATCAAGCACGGTCTATTGCAGGTCTTTAGCTTGGCTTTAAGTGCTCATAACGAAAATCAATTTGAGGAGCTGCGGGTACAAGCGTTCTCAGACTATGATAAACAACTTATTCAACTCAACGCCCTGAGAGATTCGGGTGACGATATTCAGTTGCTATCTGAAAAAATTGCAGAAGGCGATGCGGCGGTATGGGAGCTTCGTTATCTATACCTCTATATCGAGGCAAATACAGCGACAGCACGAGTAGCATTGGAAGAGCGGGATTCTGCGCTAAACCAAAAAATTAGAAGCGTGCAGGAACGCCAAGAAATACGTCAGAAAAAATTGAATGGGCATAGGCAAAAAGTCGAGCAGCATGTTTCCGATATCGCTAAATTAGAAACATGGCTTGAACAGCATCGTGAAAACGTGGAAAGAAAGGAGTCGACACTATGGACATCCATTGATCATATCCTTTCTGAATTACAGTTGGCTGAAAGTCATCGGGACTCATTGGCTGCGACGGTGAAAACCAGTGGTAACTATACATTGGCTTCTGTGCGAGAAAATCTCGATTCAGTCAGACGAAAACTGCCAGGCATTCAGGCGCTTATCGACGGCGATCCAGTGCTTTATACCCTAGTTAGCAAGCATTGGCAGGATGAGGCAAAAAGAGATATTGGCAAGCTGTTTGGTAATGAGGTTTTTACCTTAAAAGTCGGAGGGCTTGATAGTGATGAGCCTATTAGGATGGAACATAGTGCTGACTTATTTGACGTGCTTGATCCCGTCGTTGATCTCATCGATAAGGGTTTACTTAAATATAAGAACTTTGAGCTTGATCTCAATACGCTTCCTGCTGGAAAAGATTTGAGTGAGTTTGACCAAAATCAGTTGGAAAATGAGAAAAATGAATTGCTTAAGCCAGTTAAGCATTATCAGGATGTAATCGATGCATTAGAAAATATAGAGCACACCAAAGGAGAACTCCAGAAGGCTAAACAGCGCTGCGGTGAAATCGATGGCGACTTAAAGCTATGGCGACAGGTAGAGGGTGATGATAAAAGAGCAAAAGAAGATGCTCAGAAATTATCACAGCTTGAAGAAGAAAAACGCGAGTACGATAGTTTAATCGATGACCTGACAGCCGAGATTAATCAAATCAGTACCGATCATGCCGAGGATATTTCGCAGGCGCAAGAATTGACTAGACAGTTATCAGAGCTTTCTGATCTTGAGCAGCAGATTCACATACCTATGGCGGACTGGCCAGAGGGAGTGCCGATATCCAATTATTCCCCCGACGATGAACTCCTTTCCAATATGAGGCAGTATATTCAATTATTTGGCGGTTATAAAAACTTGGTTCGAGATTGGGACAGCCTGTATATGAAGATACAAAATAGCGGTTACAGGTCGGAAAGAAGTTTTGAAAGTGATCTTGAGAGCTATAACCATCTCTTGCAGGTGTGGGATGCGATAGAAGAAATGGAAACGAATGTTCGCAATCAGCGACTTGCAGGATACTACACTATTGGGGCTCACTATCAGGGTTACCTTCAGGATTACGATAGGCTGGATGATGAGATCAATAAGTTGAACCGCGTTTTACGTGGCAAAAAAATCTCCAATCTTAAAGAGTTTAAGATTTTAATTAAGCCCAATGAAAAGATTGTCAATTCACTTAAAGCCATTGTTGAAGCGAGCGGTGCTTTAGAAAGTGGCGCGACGGGTAATCTTAATTTCGAAGGGGTCAGTGTCGATGAAGACAGTATTGAGGACGCTATTAAACTAATACATCGAGCTGTCAGTAACAGTGATGAAGGTGATATCCGGTTAGAGGATTTATTTGAAATCGGTTTCCATACGGTAAATAAGGATGGGAATGCGCTTATTCATGAAACCCTTGATAAGGTGGGTTCTACTGGGACGAGATTGCCGCTGAAAATATTGACGATGATGTTCCTAATGACCCACATGGTTAACTCGAGTAAGGGAAGTACTGATATCAGCTTACCCTATACGATCGATGAAGCTGCCGATCTGGATCCGGAAAATGGCAGGGCATTAATTGAAAGTAGCCGCTCTCTGGGTTTTGTTCCTCTGCTCACATCGGTTAACCCGGTCGATTTAGCCAGTTATGCTATTGATTTGTCACAGGCAGAATCTGGCAATGGTAAAGCGGCTTCCCTAGTCGTAAAACCTGAACATTGGTGGGCGATGGAGAGAAAAGAAAAGGTGTCCGATAGTCATGGCTAAGTTTCGCTTCAGGGCTTCGACAATAAGGACGCTCAACAAACTTCTTGATGAAGGTTTTGTGTTGAAGGGTGGTTTGTCGAAGTCTGCAAAAGCAGAAATTGATGTGCTTTTGGATAATAGAATCCTCCGCATTGAGGGCAAGCGCATTGTGGTAAATCGCGAGCCGGAACTATTAGAGTTGATTACAGCTACTCCTGATAGTCCTGATGAAATTGATCATGCAAGTGCGGCAAAGTTATTTGGTGATGCACATAAAGGGGGTAGGCAGCAACAGTTAGCCATACTAGTACGAACTAGAGGGCATAGTGTATGGAAGCGTATAGATTCCAATGCCAACATTTCAGTGTCTGATATTAGTGATAAGACAGGCGTTGCTGCTATAGCAATAGAGCCGGATGATGATTGGTACAGTAATGAGCCAATTGCATTTGTAGAGAATGACTTCTGCCTATGGAATTGCGAGCGGTTTCCTTTGCCCGAGGCAGTTGCCTCGGTAATTGCATATCACGGCATGGCAGATTCACGGTTGATTGATTGGCTTAGCTTCCGCCCGAGAGCACCTAAAGTATTTTGGTGTCCTGATTATGATTATGTAGGCTTGGGTAATTATGTGAGGGCCAGCGCCAAAGCCGATATTGAGCTATGGGTACCTCCAACCTTCGATTTACTGTTAGACTCGACGGCCGTGAATCCTGATCGGCTTCGAAAACAGCAGCGTTTGGTAAAAAATCTTCAGCAATCTAATGATCCTGATGTTCAAAAGGTGTTGTCTTCATTGATAGCGGCAGGCGGTGGGATTGATCACGAAGCATTCATTGAGTAAATGTGTACAAAATACCTTTATGCCTGACTACGACTTTAAAACACTAAAGTTGCTGGAAAAAGGTTGGTCGGTGACTACCTGAGAGAGGTGACAGTTGGTTGTGGTTGACTTAACTCTGAGGGCACAAAAGTCGAGTACCTAATCAAGTCGATTGGAAAGTCTACTTCGAGTGATTTAAGATTAAAGCTCTCGATTTTTGCCTATGTACGGAAAAATGCTGTACACAATAAAAATAAATGATTTTTTTTAGCTTTTTTGGGGCATGGTATTATTCATGGTACTAATAAATATAGGTATTTGTAACTGTATGAAAATAAAGAAAAATAAATTCTCATTCACAATCGAGTGGCAATAGTGTGAGAGCAGCGAGGGAGTAGTGAGGGCCACGCTCCAAGGGTATTAGCCGACATTTTCAAAATACAGATGTTGCTGGAAATCGATGAAAACACGCCGTATTTCAGCGGGCTCACCCAACACGCGCTGGGCATCGGTGGTGGACTTGTATTTGAGCGTGATTAATTGGCCCAGTTTGCTGTCATCAAGCTCATCAACCCCGTCCTGGATGTAGTTGTTTAAAACAAACTCAATGAACTCTCGCTGCTCGCCATTCAGCAATGCGTAGATATTGCCCTCTGCTTTGGCTACCCGTTCCCGTCTGGTAACAGGCTCGCGGGCATAGCTGATGTATTCCAGTACATCAAAGAGATCACTGTCTTCGGCATCAATCATTTGTTGCAATTGCAATAAGTCGCCTTTGGAGCAACCCGCATGGTCAAGTTTTCTCAGTAGTTCACGTCGGGTTATCGGGTTAGCCCACAGCTCTCTGAGTTTGCCTTCGCTGGCAAAGAGTTCAGGCAGTTGCAGCGTCTCGAATATTTTCTTGAAGAATTCCTCCGCACTAACAACACGGCCATCCAGCAACAACAGGGTGGACGACACCGATCGAATTTCTCTCTCTTTGCCATCCCCCAGCCTGATTTTAACTTTCTCAGGTGGTGTGTCAGGCCCATCGAGATCATCTGGGCCGTTAGGAGGATCATCAGGCCTGGATGGGCGCGGTTCTATCGAAACAGGCTCTATCGGTTCACCGTCCCACTCGGGGTCGCTAAAGAGGTGATAGGCATTTACAAAGTCGATAATAGTAAAATAGTGTTTTTCATCGAATAGCCGCGTACCGCGCCCAATAATTTGCTTGAACTCAATCATGCTGTTAACCGGGCGCATTAAAACGATATTGCGAATATTCCTGGCATCCACACCCGTCGACAGCTTTTGGCTGGTCGTCAGTATTGTCGGTATCTCTTGCTCATTGTCCTGGAAGCGGCGTAAATAGGTTTCACCCATAGTGCCGTCATTGGACGTCACGCGCACACAGTAATCCACTTGAGTGCTGTCAGATTCCTGGTTAATCATGTCGCGTATTTGTGCGGCATGGGGCTGGTTGGCACAGAAGACCAGGGTTTTTTCATTCGGCTTAATGCTCGCCAGCATATCGCGTACACGCTTGCGTTCCCTGGCCTCAATTTCGATGGTTCTATTGAAGTCTTTTTCCTGGTATAGCTTGTCTTCTCTTACCTCCCCTTCGATGACTTCATCATCATCGGCATAGATGTAGTTATCCAGAGTGCTTTGAATGCGTTTGACTTTAAAGGGCGTCAGGAAGCCATCCTGTATGCCTTCCTTCAGACTGTATGTGTAAACGGGATCACCAAAATAGGCATAGGTATCCACATTGTCCCGGCGCTTGGGGGTTGCGGTTAAGCCCAGTTGCACGGCAGGGTGAAAATAGTCGAGTATTTCCCGCCATGAACTCTCATCATTGGCCCCACCGCGGTGACACTCATCGACGATAATAAAATCGAAAAAGTCTGCCGGGTATTGCCCGAAGTAGGGCTCATCCTGAGCACCCGACATGAATGTCTGAAAGATAGTAAAGAACACACTGGCATTGGTGGGCACAGCGCCTTGTTGTTTAATCTCAGCGGGTTTAATGCGGGTGCGCGCATCTTCACTGAACGAGCCAAAGTCCAGATAGGCCTGGTTAGCCAGAATATTTCTGTCTGCGAGAAACAGGATGCGCGGCCTGCGCTTGCCGTCCCTCTGTAAATTCCAGCGGGATTTAAACAGCTTCCAGGCAATTTGCGAGGCAATGAATGTCTTGCCGGTACCGGTTGCCAGGGTGAGCAGAATACGCTTTTTGTTGTTGGCGATGGCCTCGATGGCGTGGTTAACCGCTATTTCCTGATAGTAGCGGGCTTGTTTAATGCCGCCGACGGTATCCAGTGGGACATCATCAAATTTATCCCGCCATTGCCGCAGTTGGCCAGAGGCATCAGCAAAGGTCTTATTCCACAGATCATCCGGTGAGGGAAAGGCCGGGACTTCAGCTTCTTTGCCTGTCTTTAAGTCTATCTGATAGATGGCCTTACCGTTGGCGGCATAGCTTGTGTCCAGTTGCAGCTTTTGTGCGTAGAGCTTGGCTTGTGCTACCCCCTCACCAAGCGCCAATTCATCCGATTTGGCTTCGACCACGGCGAGCTTTCTGTTTTTGTAGCTAAGCAGGTAATCGGCTTTGAGCTGCCCGGCACGAATGCCGCCTGGACGTATTTCGCCAGAGTTAATCGAGTATTCTCGCTGTATTTGACTGCCTTCAAGCTCGCCCCAACCCGCCGCTTTAAGCTGGGGGTCGATCAGTTCCGCACGAGTATCGGCTTCGTTCATGCCGCATCCCTGGTGAGTTCACCTGAGAAGGCCTGGGTGAGGATGGAGGATTTTAGTGCTGCCAGATTTTCAATTCTGAGGAAATATTTTTCTTTAAGAAGAATGATATAACTCTCGAAAAGCTTAATTCTATTTAGGACGATACCTTGCTCCTCTAATGCATCAGGAAAGCTAACTTTTACTTCTCGAATTTCTTTCAAATGAAGGTTTGGTACCCCGGTTCCCTTTAGCCTTTTATCAAATTGTTTTTTTGTCTCACTACAATTTATTGCTTCTAGAAGGTACTTTGGCAAAACCGCGCCTTTAGATCGAACGAGCGCGAGACTTACATAAATATCAAAGACGACATCTCTATCAACTAGTGCAGCCACGCCAGTTGTTCCATTCTTTGCCAACAAGATATCTCCTAATCTGGGTGATAGCCTTTTTTGCATAGCTTGATGCTGCGATTCATCAATATACTTTATGTTTTCCCAATCAACTTTTTTTCTTTTAACATTTCTTGAAGAAAGAAAAATATAGCCATCATCGAAATACTTTGGGGTTTGATGAGTTCCATCCGTTATATGTTCGCAAACATCTTGAAGTTTTTGTGTTTGCCAATTCTTACCTTGCTTTGAAAGAATATTATCATGGTGTTTTGTAAACAAAGCCTCAGCATTCTCGATATTCTTGCTCGTTGCACTGATTGCCTTATCAATTTCGGCAAAAGTTGCATCGAGTTTCTCAACAATTTGTTTTTGTAGTGGGAGGGGGGGAAGTGATAACTCAACACCCGAAAGCACTTTCGAGGATATTTCTTTGAAAGTTGTACCGGCACCTAAATCATTTAAAAGTTCACGAGCAGAAAGTAAAAAATAGAAAAGATATGTGGTATCTATTTTCTTATTTGGCACCAGACCTTTGCAACCTTGGTTGAATGACATTGGAACTTTATTAATGGCCAAATACCCAATAGGGGCTCGACAAGATAAAATTACAGCATTTTCAGAAATAAGCTTTGCAGATGACTTTTCTAACCCCTTTTGTGAAATTTGACGTTCTGTCGAAGTGACAAAGCGACTATTTAGTTTTCCCATATCTTTTGGAGTAAGCCATTGAATTTCGTCTCCCCAATACTCTTCAATTTTAGATTTAGGAGTTCCGCCTCCATAGATTTCGCAAACATCAGCTAAAGTGACAGTTTCCCAACCCGCAGCAACGCTGTCTTCTTTCTGATAAAACACCTGTCCCACTCGCTCTATCTGTTCACGCAATTTGGCGTGGTTTAATGCGTCACAGATAGATAGATCAACCTGGTAGGGAATATCTGAATCATCCAGATCACCGGAGATATCAGACAGGGTTTGAAAGGGAATACTATCGGCATATTCGCCATACAGGGTGAGATCAATATCCGAGCCTTTTCTGTAATTTCCCACTGCCCTGGAGCCATAAATCACCACCTTTTCGATCTCACTATACTGAGCAAAAATAGCACGCATGGTGTTTAAGGTGCGTTGTGGTAAGCCAAATTCCTCGATGGTTTTAGTCATCTTCTTGCTCGTAGTATTTGGTAAATGTTTTCTCCAATGCAATAAAGGCAGAATAGAATGTGTTGGAAATGCTTTCACTCAACTCTATCGCAATCGACTCATTATAAGTGTGTGCTGCTTTATTTCGACCCTTAATGATGTCTATCCATACTTGACCATCATCAATTAGATTTCTATTGAATGACTCTTTAACAATCGTTTTTGGGTAGTGTTCAAATGGCACCTGTTTATGTTTCAGGTAATCGGCTAAAACTGCAATTGCCAAACTTTCCACGATTTCAAAAAACTTAATCTTTGCGGCACGCTCTAATTCAGATAACTGTCGCTCTCGTTCCAGTACCAATACATCCTTTAAGCTCTGTAACGCCTTGACATAATTAGTAAACCGCTGTCTCCACCGGATGTCTTCATTCATAACAGCTCCTTAATAGCTGCCACAGCCTCGGCAGCCTCATTATCAAGCGCTTCTATCTCAGCCAGTATTTCAGCAGGGCTGCGTTTTTCACTACTGTCTTCAATAGTGGGGTTATTGGAGCTTAAATCCCAACTCGCTCTATCAATAGCATCAATAGACACTGTCCAGGAGTTATCGCTGTCCGCCCTGGTTTTTTGCAGTGCTTTAAAATCCGCTAAATCCTCTTCATTCAGCGAGTTGGTTTTGCCCAGGTTTCTGTCGAGATTAAGTTGGTAGTACCAGATAGTCTGAGTGGCCGTGCCTTTATCAAAAAAGAGCACAACCGTCTTGACCCCGGTGCCTGTGAAAGCCCCCTGGGGCAGTTCCAGAATTGAGTGAAGATTGCATTCTTCCAGCAACTGCTTGCGCAAGGCGATGCTGGCATTGTCGGTGTTGCTCAAAAAGGTGTTTTTAATGACAACACCACAGCGGCCACCCCTGCGCAGTATCTTGATGAAATGTTGCAAGAACAGATAGGCGGTTTCACCGCTTCGAATGGGAAAGTTTTCTTGTATTTCGGCTCGTTCACTGCCGCCAAATGGAGGATTGGCGAGCACCACATCCACCCGGTCTTTCGCTTGAATATCAGAGATATTCTCGCCCAGGGTATTGGTATGCAGAATATTGGGTGCTTCAATCCCGTGTAGAATCATATTCATAATGCCGATGATGTAGGCGAGGGATTTTTTCTCTTTGCCGTAAAAGCTGCGCTGTTGCAGTGTTTCGTATTCCTTAACCGTTAGCTCTTTACTGCCGCGCATATAGTCATAGGCTTCACACAGGAAGCCGGCACTGCCTGCCGCACCGTCATACACTCTATTACCTAACTGGGGTTCAACGACTTCAACGATGGTTTTAATCAGCGGGCGAGGGGTGTAGTACTCACCGCCATTGCGCCCCGCATTGCCCATATTTTTGATCTTGTCTTCGTAGAGACTGCTCATCTCGTGCTTTTCTTCATTGCTGCGAAAGCGCAGTTCATCCACCTTGTTGATGACTTCACGCAGGCTGTAGCCACTTTGCAGTTTGTTCTTTATTTCCCTGAAGATTTCCCCGATTTTATATTCCAGGGTATTGGCACTCTCGGCAGCGGTGCCGAACCGGGTGAGATAGGGGAATAATTGGGTATCGACAAACTCTTTTAAGTCATCTCCCGTGAGAGCGGCATTAAAATCGGCTTTACCTTCTTCTGTTTTAGGAGCTGCCCAGGTTGTCCAGCGATACTTTTCGGCAATGATGGGGGTATAGGTTTCTCCGCTCAGTTCGGCGGTGCTTGCCTTATCCTTTTCGTAGTCATCCAGGTATTTGAGAAATAACACCCAGGAGGTTTGTTCAATATAATCAAGCTCACTGCTACAGCCTGCGTCTTCGCGCAGTGTGTCATCCAGATTATTAAACGTGGCCTCAAACATCGGTGTATTCCCTTAAGTTTGTTTTTTTATAGCCTTTGATAAGACAGGGTAATATATAGAGTATTATGGGAAGATTATACTTTGAATTGCGCCCAGGTTGGCTTGTTGTGCTGTAGCAGGCAACAAACAATATACTGCATTGCGCTAAATAAGGCAGAGACTTGATCCTGTGGCGGTTGATGGAGAACCCGCCACGGTTGCTAATGAAACGATGTGTAAGTTTCAGTTCGATAGCGTTGAGCAAATAGTGACCATGGCATGTCCACGCAATCGAATTGGCTGGGATGTATGAAGAGGCGCATGAAGAGATGGATGAAGAGATGGATGAAGGGTCCCCGATGTTCGCTCCGACCATTACTCTGCCAATATGCGAAACCATATCTGCTTTTTCGATTAAGCCTTAAGCCAGGTTGTTGCATAGTAGCTGGCATGTATCGGCGAATGGTTGATTCCCCCTGATCCCTGCGACTAGTAAAAAACGAAGCGATGTTATGCAGTTGTTCTCGGTAAAAGGTATTCCTAAAGTGCACTGGAGTTCTGATCGTGCGCTGAATTTTAGGCCACCAATACTAACACTCGGCATATTGTGTGTTGGACTGGCAATATTTGGCTTGGGTGAAGCGCTTTTGATAGCTGCTGGCGCAGGAGTAAGCCCCTGGACTGTATTGTCGCAGGGGATATCGGTAATTACTGGTTGGAGTATTGGCGTGACAACTTTTCTAACCAGTCTCGCTGTGCTGCTGCTATGGATTCCTCTAAGACAGACGCCCGGCCTGGGCACATTGCTTAACGCGGTAATTGTCTCCCTTGCCATAGAATTGTCATTGCCGTATTTACCACAGCCGGATTTGTATTTATTGAAGGTGCTGGAGGGAGCAATCGGTATTCTGCTTGTCGGTTTAGGCAGTGCTCTGTACTTAATTACTAATCTTGGTCCTGGGCCACGGGACGGCTTGATGACGGGCATGCAACGAGTCACAGACCAACCAGTGGCGCGAGTCCGTACGACTATAGAATTGACAGTGGTGATACTTGGCTGGTTTTTGGGCGGCACTGTAGGAATAGGAACTCTACTGTTTGCATTTGGTATAGGACCAGCTGTTGCTGTTAGTTTGTATACTGTTAATCACTATTCGAGAAAGTCAGCATGAGATTAGCTATGGCAACTGAACTGGATCAACACACTGAGGCACACGAGCGCTGGATGCGGGAAGCGCTTGTACTGGCCCGACAAGCGGCGGATGAAGGGGAGGTGCCTGTTGGTGCCATCGTGGTGCAAGGGAATGAGCTAATTGGCCGTGGTTTTAATCAGTCGATTCGACGCTGCGACCCAACTGCTCATGCCGAAATCGTGGCTCTAAGAAGTGCCTCTCAATTTAGAAAGAATTACCGTCTGCCTGGGACAAGTCTGTATGTTACGATTGAGCCTTGTACCATGTGTCTCGGTGCGATGATACACGCCCGAGTCGATTGGCTGGTGTTCGGGGCCAGGGAGCCAAGGGCCGGTGCTGTAGTCAGCGTGGCATCCATTCTCGACACTCAGTACTATAACCACCAGTTATCGTTCCTGGAAGGGGTGCTTGCGGAAGACTGTTCAGTGCCAGTACGGGATTTCTTCAAGGAGCGTCGGGCCAGAAAATAACTATTGGCAGTAACTTGCCAAATTTGGAAGCAGCTTGTATAAAACCCTACTATTGCCTAGCTTAGGTGACCATGGGTAGAGGCGAACTGTTCATTATGGATAGCAAAACAAGCACTCGCAAACTACTAACTCTGTCCACGCTGCTGTTGATTCTAGCGGCATGCGCTACGGCGACACCCTATAAAGCCTATATGGGCGAGCCACGCCAGGATATGCAGCTCTCAACTGTGGAAGGGCGTAGCTTTCGACGCACCGATATCATTAATCGTTACACGGATACCGTTCGGTTCATGGAGGTCGATGGCATCCCTGTCCAGAATAGTGAGCAGTACCGTGCTATACAGATATCACCTGGCTTTCACGACATAAAAGTCTATTTTTCCTGGGATTTGGGTAGTCGAAGAGGCCTGGCACCTGCCATGCTCGACTACGCTCGCAATCGTGACAATCTGAGTCGGACGCTTCGGTTCAATGCGAGGGCTGGCGAGTCCTACACGGTGATGGCCAAACCTGTGTTTAGTGAAAACAAGCAAGACATCACTACCTTGGCTCATGTTGATTTCTGGGTTGAAGATCAACAGGGAATTGAAATCGTATCCCGAGAAGATGGGCGCTATACACCAAGTAAGTAGCCGAGGCGGAATCAAGAACCATCCTGCTTATCAAAATTACTCCACTTTTTTCTGAATTCGATAGCTAAATCTATTATCATTGCGGCTCCATAAATCAGTTGGTTTAGACAAATCTAAGCATACAAAAAGCTGGGATCCCATCAATGCAAATGATGTTTGGAGCGGCGGCTCTTTCTGCATTTAAATCTTCCAAATTACTTCACAGCCTCCAGGCCCAACTTCCTTCGATAAGCGCATTCAGCGCTCAATTTGTACACTTCCTCGATTGCACCGAAGCGCTTGGGGAGCGTGACACGGCGATTCTTCAATCTTTGCTGCACTATGGCAGTGAACTCGATTCCGACTCAAGCCACACTGGTCAGGCTGTGCTCCTCGCTAGAGTTGTAGTTCCCAGACCCGGAACGATTTCACCATGGTCTAGCAAAGCGAGCGACATTCTGCATAATTGTGGCTTGCAAAAAATTGATCGAATTGAGCGCGGCATACAATTCAGTATCCAGCTGAAGCGTCGGCTGAGTGCGGCTGAGCTAGAGCTTCTGGACGGGCTTTTGCATGATCGAATGACCCAGACAGTACTTGATGATGTAGTGCAAGCTAACTGTCTTTTTCGTCACAGGGAACCGCAGCCACTGATTTCTGTGGATGTCCTCGGTATCGGCAGAGACGCGCTGAGTGAAGCCAATATACAGCTGGGTCTGGCTCTCGCTGAAGATGAAATAGACTATTTATTCCAGCAGTTTACCGCCTTGGAACGCAACCCTAACGATGTTGAATTGATGATGTTTGCCCAGGCAAATTCTGAGCACTGTAGGCACAAAATCTTTAATGCAAATTGGACTATCGACGGTGAGCAGCAAGAGCATTCGCTGTTTGGAATGATTCGCAATACTTATCAGCAATCTCCTGAGGGTGTACTGTCAGCCTATTCTGACAATGCAGCAGTAATGCGGGGTCATGAAAGTTCACGTTTTTTCCCGGATCCCGGCAGCAAACAGTATGGCTTTGTTGATGAGGCCGTACACCTATTGATGAAAGTGGAAACCCACAATCACCCTACTGCCATAGCCCCATTTGCCGGTGCCTCTACCGGCTCAGGTGGTGAGATTAGAGATGAAGGAGCCACCGGCAAAGGGTCAAAACCGAAGGCCGGGCTCACTGGCTTCAGCGTGTCTAATCTGAATATTCCTGGACATCCCCAGCCCTGGGAGTCAGATTTGGGTAAACCCGCACACATCGCGTCGGCACTGGATATCATGTTGCAGGGTCCAATAGGTGCGGCCTCATTCAATAATGAATTTGGTCGTCCTGCCTTATGTGGTTATTTCAGAAGTTTCGAACAAGCTGTGCTCAATGAAGAGGGTGAACTCCAGGTCAGGGGTTACCACAAGCCAATCATGGTTGCTGGCGGCATTGGTACCATTCGTGAGTCTCATATCGAGAAGGGCGAGATTGAAGTCGGTGCCAAGTTAATTGTTCTGGGTGGCCCTGCAATGCTAATTGGTTTGGGGGGTGGAGCCGCGTCCTCTATGGACTCTGGTTCTGCAAACGAAGATTTGGATTTTGCTTCTGTGCAGCGCGAAAATGCCGAGATGGAACGGCGTTGCCAGGAAGTCATCGATCAATGTTGGCAGTTGGGTGACAAAAACCCGATTTCGTTTATTCACGATGTAGGTGCTGGTGGTCTATCCAATGCGTTGCCAGAGCTAGTTAAAGACGGCGGCAGAGGCGGCTTGTTCAGGCTCCGCGATATCCCTAATGCTGAAGCCCAAATGTCACCACTTGAGATCTGGTGCAATGAGGCACAAGAACGCTATGTGATGGCGGTTACTCCGGCAGATTTGGACAGGTTTAACGCAATCTGTGAACGTGAGCGTTGCCCCTCTGCTGTAGTGGGGGAAACAATCCTGGAACATCATATCCGCCTCGATGACAGTCATTTTCAAAATAGCCCAATCGATTTACCAATGGAATTATTGTTTGCCAAGCCACCTAAAATGCATCGAGATGTTGTGTCTGCTCAACTTGGCCTCGCTGATTTTAAAACTGATGACAAGAGCCTAAGTGAGTCCATTGCGCGAGTATTGGCTTTGCCTGCTGTTGCCAGTAAAAGTTTCCTGATTACCATAGGCGACCGAACCATTACTGGCCTGGTTCATCGTGATCAGATGGTTGGGCCCTGGCAGGTGCCCGTGGCCGATGCCGCAGTGACTGCCACTAGCTACTGTGCTTATTCTGGCGAAGCGATGGCGATGGGAGAGCGAACCCCGCTGGCACTGCTTGATGCAGCTGCTTCGGGTCGAATGGCGATTGCTGAATCCATAACCAATATCGCCTGTGCGTCCATTGCAAAACTCGGTGATATTAAATTGTCAGCTAACTGGATGGTGGCTGCTGGTCATGGTAGGGAAGATCAAAAATTATTCGCCACGGTTGAGGCTGTGGCAATGGACTTATGCCCCAAATTAGGTATCTGCATACCGGTTGGCAAAGACTCAATGTCCATGCGTACCGCCTGGAAGGACGAAGGCGACGAGAACAAAGAAAAGAGTAACACGGCTCCGCTATCGCTGATCGTTTCTGCTTTTGCTCCGGTGAATGATATTCGCCAGACCTTAACGCCGCAGTTGCAAACAGATCAAGGTGATAGCTGCATGCTGTTAATGGATTTGGGTAGAGGCAAGAATCGTTTGGGCGGTTCTGCCCTGGCTCAGGTCTATACACAAATGCAGGGCACCGTGCCCGATTTGGATAATGCGGAGGACTTACCTGGCCTGTTTAATTTTATTAGGGAATGTAGAAATCAAGATTTGATACTTGCCTATCACGACCGCTCCGATGGTGGTGTATTAGTGACACTGTTAGAGATGGCTTTTGCGGCGCACTGTGGGCTCGATATTCAACTGCAAAAATTGAGCAGCGAAGATTCAGCGCTTGCCGCACTGTTTAACGAAGAACTTGGCTGTGTAATTCAAATCAGGCTTGAGGACACCAAGCCGGTACTGACAATCGCCAAAAGTCATGGGCTGTCTGATTGTATCCATGAGGTAGCCCGGTTAAACAACCAAGGTCTCGTGAATATTGCTCTAGGTGAAAATATTCTTTTTTCTCAGCATCGTATTGAACTGCAGCGGCAATGGTCCGCCACCAGCTACCATATGCAGACTATCAGGGATAATTCAGTTTGCGCGACCGAGGAATATGATCAAATTCTCGATGCAGACGACCCTGGGCTTAATATTGCACTAAGCTTTGAGCTTAATGAAGACATCACCGCCCCCTATATTAGTATTGAAGCCAGGCCTCGGCTGGCCGTACTAAGAGAGCAGGGAGTCAACGGACAGATCGAGATGGCGGCAGCCTTTGATAGAGCGCGTTTCGATGCAATCGATGTACACATGACTGATTTAATCAGTGGCAGAGTCACGTTGGATGGTTTCAATACCTTGGTAGCCTGTGGTGGTTTTTCATACGGTGATGTATTAGGTGCCGGTGGCGGATGGGCCAAGTTGATATTGTTTAATGATCAGTTGCGAGAGCAATTCCAGAAATACTTCAATAATCCGGATACGCTAACCCTGGGTGTTTGTAATGGCTGTCAGATGGTTTCACTCTTACATGAGCTAATTCCTGGAGCCGGGCATTGGCCTGGTTTTGTGCGCAATCGATCTGAGCAATTTGAAGCACGACTAAGTCTGGTTAGTATCGAATCTTCCAACTCGGCTTTCTTGCAAGGCATGGAAGGATCCAGATTTCCCCTGGCTGTTGCGCACGGCGAAGGCCTGGCGGAGTTCAGCAACGGGAATGATCTGCAAAAGCTTCAAGCACTGAACGGAATTGCAATTCGTTATGTAAGTAATCGCGGAGAGAAGACGGAATTGTATCCCGCTAACCCCAATGGATCGCCCGATGGCATAGCGGGTATAAGCAGCCGCGATGGACGCGTGACGATTATGATGCCTCATCCAGAGCGTGTGTTTCGCGCCAGCCAGAATTCATGGCATCCACGAGATTGGGTTGAAGACGCGCCTGCTATGCGAATGTTTCGCAACGCCAGAAAGTGGTTGGACTAAAAACTCTTCAAGTTAGCCAATTTTTTGCGCCGTTGAGATATGAATATGAATAGTGAACAGTTATTAAAAATTGAATTCTATGTACCCGAAACACATTTGGAAAATGTCAAACAGGCTATGTTTGCCGCTGGCGCTGGAAAAATTGGCAACTATGATCATTGCGCCTGGCAAAGTGTTGGTATGGGGCAGTACCGATCTGGGCTTAATAGCAATCCTTTCCTGGGCGAACAAGGCAAACTGGAAACCGTAGACGAATACAAAGTAGAAATGGTCTGTGCGGAGGAATTCGCCGTGGCGGTTATCGCTGCTATGAAGGAATCTCATCCTTATGAGGAAGTAGCCTACTCGGTGATTCGGATTGAGCCATTCGACTAAACGCCACAATAGCTAAACTAGCCGGTGTCACTCTCGCTAACCAAGCGCGTAGTAATAGTTCTATCCTCCTGGTGTTGCACATCAAACATTCGTACCGGAAATTGCTGTTTTTTTAAATCATCGAAATAGTGTTGCAGAGTACTTTTCACCACGGGGAAAGCGATTTCCTTCCATGGAATTTCTGCCTCATTAAAAAGGGCCACCTCCTCTGACTCGACTCCTGCCTCGAAGTTGAGATTTGCCAGTTCCACTCGGAAGAACATATACACTTGATTGATCGACGGTAGGTTAAAGAGAGTATACAAACTATCGTTTTGCACCAGGACTGTCGCGCCTGCTTCCTCATGGGTTTCGCGTATAGCGCCATTGAGACTGGATTCTCCATTCTCCATAAAACCCGCCGGCAACGTCCACTTGCCAATTCGTGGTTGTATAGCTCTTTTGCAGAGCAATATTTTGTCGCCATAAAAAGGTAAGGTGCCTACAATGTTCTTTGGATTGAGGTAGAAAATACTATCGCATTCTGTACAGCAATGCCGTGGCTTGTCATCTCCTTCTGGAATTCGCAGGATTAGAGATCCCGCACATTGATGACAAAACTTCATGACTTACACCGGCGATTTTAATATCGTGCTAGCATGGCAAATAACTAGTGTACTTGTTTAAGTGTCTGGGGAAAACCTGCTGCGGGCTAAAGTAGACTGAACTGTTTAAATACGATTTATTTCACAGTGCAGTCGAAATTTCTTGGAGGTCATATAGGCTTCAATTTCGCGTAAGCGTAGTTCCAGGGAATTATATATTTCTGTGCACTCCTTATGTGAATAGCGCGAGCTTGAACTTTTTTGGCTGATCTCAGCTTCAGGCTCGTCGTTGGTTTCATGAAAAGCGGCTTTAACCTCCGCGTAGGCTTCATCTGCAATGTCCTCTGCAAATTGCTGATAATCTTCATTGACATAACTTTTGCGCATTTTTCTCTTGGCACGCTTTTCACGTCGGCGTTGTCGACGTCTTGCGCGCCTCTCACTACGGCTGCCAGGAGTGTTATGAGGATCAGGCTCGAACACAAAGATGCAGATAATGTAGGCCCAGAAGGTAAATGGCCCAAATAGAAAAAGTGAGAAGAGAGTAACCACTCTTACCGCAAATGCACTTACTTCGAAATAATCGGCAATGCCGCTACAGACGCCGGCGATACGTTTATTTCGCTCATTCCTATAAATAGGCTTGCGATAATCCAGTGCTCTAAAATGTTCTGCGGTGGTAGCACTTTTAAAATAGCTTCGCATCTTATCAGTTGTAATGTCCTTATCAAGACAGAAATAAAGCAGAAAGTAACAGACGATCAGGGGAGGCCAGGATACTACGCAAATCACAAAAATTACTCTGACCAGAACAATGGGAACATCCAACCACTCTGCTATGCCAGCGCATACACCAAGCCATCGAGCGTCTTTTCGGTTAAGCTTCAAGCTACTCGGCCCCGTGTTCATTTTGTTCTCTCCAATCAGGAACTTCTGCGTCGAGTATCGATTCGAGTATGTCGATACGCGCCTTTAAGGATTCCGCCATTGCTGACAGTTCATCCATATTGTATTTGCCGTCTGGCTCTATCCTTACACCACGTCTGCCTTTTCTTAATAGTAATATCCAGAACGTGATGGCACCGAGTACCATGGCCACTAGCGATATAATGAACTCAAATATGCCCATCTTGAAAGCCTATTGGTCTTTAAGTTTGTTTTTTAAATCTTCAAGTTCTTGATCAATGGATTCTTGTCTTGCCAATTCATCGAATTCACTTTGCAGGCCACGCTGCTCAATGTGGATACTGTCCATCTGACCTTCCATTTGATCGATTTTCTTTTCGTAATATTCAAATTTGTCCATGGCATTGTCAATAGAATAACTGTGAAGCTGTCTATTTACATTCAGCCGCGACTCAGTCGCAGTAGTGCGCATGACAATCGTCTTCTGGCGAGCACGGGCATCATTAAGCTTTGCCTGTAATTGTTCAATCTCGATGCTTAGCTTATCCAAAGTCTCATCGAGTTTTTGCAAGTCTTTCTCTGTTATATCAACACTGGAGTTGATATTAGATTTTTCCATGAGAGCCGCCTTGGCAAGGTCTTCGCGGCCTTTGGAAAGAGCCAGTTCAGCTTTGCTTTCCCAATCTGATGCCTGCTTTTTCAATTGCTCGGCACGACGACTCAGGGTTTTCTTTTCGGCAATAACCTTGGCAGTACCACTACGCACTTCAACCAGGGTTTCTTCCATTTCCTGAATTACCATGCGAATCATCTTTTCCGGGTTTTCCGCCTTATCCAGCAGCGAACTGATGTTGGAATTGATAATGTCGGACAGTCTGTTAAATATACTCATTGCTGATACCTCGAATGTACCGTTAGTCACTGATGCCAACAAAAGGTTGGTTTAGTAGGTAGAGAGCAGGTTGCGTGCCAACAATCGATATATTTTAACTTATTGATATTTAAGAAAATAAATTTCCTTAAGGCCACGGATTCTGTGTGCGATAGCTAAATGGCTCAACTAATGGTAATTTTCACTATCTATATCAGATCTAACTACGCAGTCAAGCTGGTCATCTACCAGGAGCAGGCAGGAACCTGTTTTAAGTTTTTAAGTCATTGAATTTATTGGTTTAGCATGCAGGATCAAAATTCAGCACCACGTATGATTGGCGAATCTGCCAGCTTTCTGGAAATGCAGGAGCACATCTCCCATGTGGCCCCTTTGAATAAGCCGGTGCTGTTTGTGGGAGAGCGGGGCACGGGCAAGGAATTGGTAGCCGCGCGTCTGCATTACCTGTCTCAACGCTGGGAACAGAGCTTTCTCAAAATTAACTGCGCGGCAATGAGTGAAACCTTATTGGAGGCGCAACTATTCGGCCACGAAGCGGGAGCCTATACCGGGGCAACCAAACAACGTAAGGGCTATTTCGAGCGTGCCCACGGTGGCACTTTGTTTCTGGATGAATTGGCGAACACGGCCATGTCGGTGCAAGAAAAAATACTGCGTGTCATTGAGTACGGTGAATTCGAACGGCTGGGCGGCAATGAAACTATCTCCGTTGATGTGCGCATTGTGGCGGCGACTAATGAGGACTTACCGGATTTGGCAGGTCAGGGCCGATTTCGCGAAGACTTGTTGGATCGGCTTGCTTTTGACGTGGTTACCTTACCGCCCCTGAGAGAACGTGCCGAAGATATTCTGATTCTGGCGGAGCATTTTGCGGTAGGCATGGTGAAGGAAATTGGAGGCGAATTTTTTGCCGGGTTTTCCGGCAAAGTTGAGAAGGCACTCTGCAACTATTCCTGGCCGGGAAATATCAGAGAACTGAAGAATGTAATTGAAAGAGCGGTTTATCAAAATGCTAAGGGACATATTACGCAACTGGTCTTTAACCCTTTCGAATCTCCTTACAGATTGCGTGCAATCGCTCAAACCAGAGGCGAGGACGGTGGCTCGTCGGTTGGGAAAAATAAATCAACTGGCCCCGACCTGTCCAGCGCCGATTCCTTCGATTTTAAGAAGGAGGTGCAGGAATTTGAGATTAATCTATTAAATCAGGCGATGAAGCAGAATCAATTCAACCAAAAAAAGGCGGCTGAATTTCTGAACTTAAGCTATCACCAGCTTCGCGGTTATTTGCGTAAATACGATTTGTTGAACTGAGCCTTTGCGGGCCCTTAATCGAAGCGCATTGATAATGTTTAAATTTGCAGCTTCTATTGCGTAAAAAAATCGGCCATCGTTTCAACAAACTCTGGCCGATTTGCTGTCTCTCCGGGTTTGCTCCTAGTCAAGCATTGCCTCGTAAACCACACGTTGGGAAATAGTTAGATCCATAGCTGCGCCTCTCGGCCCGCCTCGAACCTGCGCCATGTAGATCATGAAGAAGTCGTTTACCGGATCGACGATAAAGACAGTTCCACCAACACCTTGCCAACCGAAGTTAAAGGGACCTTCGTTGTCGGCTCCGGGCACTGGTTGCAGATGGAAGCCCAGACCCCAATCACCGCGCGGCCCGAAGAAAAAGGCATCCCGATTGATGTCATCACCAATAAATTTTTGATTCATTACGTCAAGTGTAGACTGGGTGATGATTCTCGCACCGTTGTATTCACCACCATTCAATAGCATAGTCGCAAAACGAACATAATCTTCAGTTGTGGAATGCAAGCCACCACCACCAGAGAGCATGGGTTGAACATCTAAGGGATCACCCATTTCTCCGTGAATAGGATTCGCAATACGTGAAGCTTTGGCTTTGTCCACATAGAATGTGGTTTCGTCCATGCCAAGCGGATTAAAAATTCTTTCTTCCAGTAAAACATCCAATGGCTTACCAGCCGCTACTTCGATTACAGCGCCAAGTACATCGGTTGATCTGGAGTAATTCCATTTGCTGCCTGGTTCGAAACGTAAGGGAAGCGCCGCAAGATTCTGTGCTAATTCAAGGGCCGTAATATCGAATCTGAGGGAGCCTGCTTGAAGGTATTGTTGGCCTAACTCACTTTGCGCGTCGAAAATGCCGTATATAAGGCCCGACTCATGAGTTAGTAGATCCTGGACAGTCATTTCGTTTTTAGCAGGAGTGATAGCACCTGTTTCTTCGTTTAATACGTTCAGGTTTGCGTACTCGGGAATATATTTTGCAACAGGGTCTTCGATTGCGATCAAGCCGTCCTCCACCATGCTCATGGTAGCAACGCTGACAATAGGTTTGGTCATGGAATAAATTCGGAAAATGGTCTGATCGTTCATTTTCGTGGTTTGATTTGGCCCTTGCGTGCCGACCGTTTCAAGTACGCCCACGCCTTCGCTATTTCCCACCAGAATAATATTTCCTGATACGAATTTGCCATCGACCGCTGCCTGCATTTTTTCACGGATGCTTTGGATTTCGGACTGGTCGATACCGAAAGCGTTCGAGTCGATCATTTTGATCGAGCTCGCATGACCACCACCATGATGGTCGGCAATGGCGGTAGTGCTGAGACATACTGCCGCGGCAAGGCAAAGCAGTTTGCGGGACAAATTGTTAATTATCATTTCTTAATCCTCTCTAGTTCTCGGTTTTTCAGCGAATTGGGCTTGGAGCGGTGATTGTTTGTATGCAGCACCTGGTTCGCTATAACAGCCAATTTGCTCTAATGGCAAATTCCGTTTCAGGACGCTGGATAGTACCCGAATAGGCGAAATGCAACAATAGGGAGTCGCCAGGGAGTCCCCAGGAAAAGGGGAAACGAAGAGTGCTGGCTTAGTCGAAGTCCCGTAGCAGGGAATTACTGACCTCTGCTGGTAAGGTATCGGTACGGTACTGATAATTTTGATGCTCGCTGCGAACAGTCCATTGTGCTCCCTGCTTGGCGGCCTTGACCATCTCATCGTTAAATTCAAAACGCAGGAAATGCACGGAAGAGGTTTTTTCATCTGTGCAGCGTGACAGGTCTTCGTTAGCAATGGGGTAAACCGGGTCGAATTCATTAATTTGTATGGAGATAAGTTCTTCTATGCCTATCAACTGTGAAAGACGTAGCTTCCGTTCCTCCTCGTTCGGGTACTCCAGCATGAAAGTAACCTTGAGGTTCTTGCCGTCTGGAATGAGCGGGTTGTAAGCCGCTAATTCTTCGAGTAGATCAGTCGGGTCACTAATCTTTTCGACTCGAATTAATTCCAGAACCTGGTAACGCATCACCAGGTAGTCTTCGAAATGAAGCATCGCATTCGGGCCTAGAGGAAGTCGTCTCGTCTTTTTGTGTTCCATCATCGCCTGCCTAATCGCAGGGCGTTGTTCGCTGTAGGCTTCGATGCTCATTAGATCGTCGATGCTTAACTTCTTCATATCGGTTTCTTCCTAAACTTGCTGTTTTATTGTTTAGATGCCATAGGCCTGGCACAGTAAATCCAGTGGGTGAATGGCTTTTTGCTCGGTCTTCAAGTTATTTTCAATATGTTTGCCTGCCACGGGGCAGTCACTTCCGTAATAGTCGGGAGACTGCTCTTTAATTTGTTTAGTGACAGGGCGTGCGATTTTATTTGCAAATTCGAAGGTTTCCGACTTAACACCATAGGTACCGTCGTGACCAGAGCAGCGCTCAATATTTTTTACGGTTGTGGCTTTCACCAATTCCAAAATCTGTTTTGTCTTGGGGCCTATGTTCTGCACTCGCTGATGACAGGCGACATGGTAACTTACATTACCAAGAGAATTTTTAAAGTCGGTGTGCAATCTTCCTTCTTTATATAGTTTGTACAAAAATTCAAATGGGTCGTAGAAGGCGGCTGCTACTGCTTTTACTTTTTCATCCTCGGGAAACATAAGAGGTAACTCTTGTTTGAACATCAACACACAGGAAGGCACAGCCGCCACAATAATATTGCCAGCCTGCACCATTTGATATAGGACAGAAATGTTCTTATCTTTGAGCAGGGTGACGGTTTTCAGGTCACCTAACTCAAGCTTCGGCATGCCGCAGCAGTGTTCTCTTGCAGCGAGGTTTACGCTGACGTTATTGTGCTCAAGAACTTTGATAACGCTATCGGCAATCGATGGTTCGTTGTAATTACAATAACAGGTAGTAAACAAAGTGACTGCTTCATATCCGTTGCTGGTGCTATTGGCAGATACTTTCTTGGCGAGCGCAGGGTCGTAAACATGGGCTGCAAGTTTTTTCCTGGCGGGAGTGTTGGTGTATTCCGGCAGTTTGGCGTCTTTGTGAATGCCTAATGTTTTGTCGAGCAAGCCGCGCAGTACACCGTTGTTGTTTGCGGCATTCACGATGGAGTTGATGACTGGTTTGGAGGCAACTTTCCCTATCATGTCTGTGCTGGTAATAAGATTGTCTCTGAACTTGGTGTCACCCTTCTTGAACTTCACAGCTTTCGCTCTCAGCATTAAGTGAGGGAAGTCGACATTCCATTCGTGGGGAGGAACATAGGGGCATTTAGTGAGGTAGCAGAGGTCACAAAGATAGCACTGATCCACAACTTTGTTGTAATCAGCGATATCGACACCGTCCACTTCCATGGTTTCGTTTTCATCAACGAGATCAAATAGTGTAGGAAAAGTATTACATAAACTGACGCAACGTCGGCAACCATGACAGATATCATAGACTCGCTCCAACTCTTTATTTAGATCATTTTCATCCCAAAATTTGACATCGTTCTGATTGAGCGGATGTCTGGTGGGCGCGCTCAAACCGCCCTCTCTGTTTTGCTCAGACATAAGTGATCCGAAGAATTGAATGAATTGTGATTTGCCTGGATCGGCTCCAGCCTGGGTACATTGGCGATAGTTTGTTTAATTTGCCTGTTGTAACAGCGATCCAAAATATGACCGCCTGGGTGGCGGCAGCATTTTAGGCCTGGATGATGACTTAGTCGTCTAAGACATCTAATGCTTTTTGGAAGCGATTCGCGTGTGAACGTTCAGCCTTTGCCAAGGTTTCCATCCAATCAGCGATTTCGTCGAAACCTTCGTCACGCGCGTCTTTAGCCATGCCAGGGTACATATCAGTGTATTCGTGAGTTTCACCCGCGACCGCAGACTTAAGATTGTCTTCGGTGCCACCTATGGGTAGCCCGGTAGCAGGGTCACCAACTTCTTCAAGGTATTCAAGATGTCCGTGGGCGTGACCAGTTTCACCTTCCGCCGTGGAGCGAAACAGGGCAGAAACATCGTTATAACCCTCGACATCGGCCTTCTGGGCGAAGTACAAATAACGACGATTAGCTTGTGACTCACCAGCGAATGCGGCTTTCAAATTTTCTTCTGTCTTTGAACCTTTCAATGACATTTTGTTTCTCCTGTTGGTTTAACTAATTGACTGTTACAGATTCCGTCTCACCCAGTTGTTTAGCTGGCTACGAACCTACGGTCACTGCATATCCACCACCTTACGCGAATTCTCATATCAAATCTAATTGATTTTTTTAGATGCCTTAATCGTTTTTTTCGATTACTATTTTGACCATGAACCCTTCCATCAAACAGCTTAAATACCTGTGTGCTGTGGCCGAGCATAGACATTTCAGCAAGGCGGCTGCGGCTTGTCATGTCACCCAATCCACTCTTAGCGCCGCTATTCAGGAGCTCGAATCACAGTTAGGTATTAAGATATTTGAACGCAACAAGAAGACGGTGTTAATCACTGCTTTGGGTGAAAAGCTGTTATCGCAAGCGCGGATTGTCCTGGGTGATGTTGAAGACTTTGTTGGTCTTGCCAGGGCTCATGAGCCTCCTCTATCTGGCGACCTGCATTTAGGCGTTATCCCTACCATTGGGCCTTTTCTGTTGCCGCCAATTCTTTCCAAGCTGCGCAGGCGCTTTAGTGAGTTGAAGCTCTATTTGAAAGAAGAGATGAGTGCGCAACTGTTGCAACAGCTGCAGCAAGGGCGGCTCGATCTGATTATCCTGGCTTTCCCTTATCCACTGCCAGACATGGAAACTGTTAGTCTGTTCAAGGACGAATTTTTGTTGTGTCTACCTCCAGGGCATAAATTGGAGAAGCAGCAAAAAGTCAAGCAGCAGCAGCTTCGTGGCGAGAGCCTGCTGCTGTTGGAGGAGGGACACTGTCTTCGTGACCATGCACTAGAGGCATGTAAATTGGACAGTGCAGACACGGATCTCGTTTATCAAGGAACCAGTCTTCATACTGTAGTACAAATGGTTGCCAATGGACTGGGTCTTACCTTGCTGCCTGCCATTTCGGTCACCGCTAATGTGTTGGGTGATGCGCAACTGCAACTAAGGCAATTCTCGAATGAGAATGTCTCGCGAGAGATTGGAATGGCCTGGCGAAAATCAGACCCCCACCGTGATGAGTACCTGCTTCTGGTGGAATTTATAAAAGAACATGTAGTCATGCTGAAAAACAGAGGCATAAAAACAAATGAGAGTGTTTGCAGTATCTGATATTCATGTTGATTATGAAGAGAATATGGACTGGGTATTGGCTCTTGATAGAAGCGAATACGGCGAAGACATATTGATACTAGCCGGTGATGTGACGGACAAGATGTGGCTCTTGGAGCAGGTATTTAGCTCATTGGTAAAGAATTTTCAGGCAGTGTTATTTGTGCCAGGCAACCATGAGCTGTGGGTGCAGGACGCAGACTTTGATTGTTCCCTGGATAAATTCGAAGCGATAATATCCCTATGCGCAACATGTGGCATTGAAACGGGGCCATATACAGTAGGCGGAATTAGCTTTGTGCCGCTTTACTCCTGGTACGACTTTTCCTTTGCTGAACCCAGTAGACATCTAAGGCGTGCCTGGCGAGATTTTCGTGCCTGTTCCTGGCCAGACCAGATGAAGCAGAGTTACCAGGTTTCAGAGTACTTTCTAAATCTGAATATCCCGAAACTGACGATCGAAAACAGGACTGTAATCAGTTTCTCTCATTTTCTTCCAAGGATAGATGTAATGCCGGAACGAATACCGCCTGAGAGGCGAATTGTCTATCCCGTGTTAGGCAGTGAAAAGCTGGGTAAGCAAGTCAGACAGTTAAACCCGGACATACATGTCTATGGACATAGCCACGTGAATCAATCCATAGAGTTAGATAATATACACTACGTGAATAACGCCTTCGCTTATCCTGGCGAGTCAGGTATTGCCCGGAAGCAGCTTCATTGTGTTTATGAATGCTAATTGAATTCGTGGTTCAGGCAGTAATTGATAAATTGCAGGTTCTTGGCAAACCGAAGGAACAGGAATCGAACGCAGATGAGACAGATCAGTAAACGGTTCGATTCATTATCTCCAGGATGAGCATTTTGCCTTCGGAGGTTCATTTATGGCAGGTGCATCAGGCAGACTTTGATTTGCTTGCGCTTGAAGCCAACTGTCTGTCATGGCTTACCGAAGTCGAGGTACTGCGCTACTGTCGTTATCAATTCGATCGTCATCGCAAACAATTTCTACTGGGTCGTGCTGTTATACGCGTAGCGCTGTCTAGCTATGAACAATCTATCAAGCCTGGGGAATGGCGTTTTACCCAAAACGAATACGGCAAGCCAGCAATTCATCCAGATCAGCAAATTGGCTCCTTGTTTTTTAATCTCTCCCACTCTGGTGAAAGCCTGGTTTTGGTGTTGGCAGGCTTTGCGAACATTGGGGTAGATATACAGCGCTCGCTGAAAACACGCAGAATTGCAGCCATAGCCCAGCGTTATTTCTCAGGTAAAGAAGTTGAGGAGCTAAAAGGCCTGTCGGCGGAGCAGCAGCAAACCCGTTTTTATGAACTGTGGACACTTAAGGAGGCTTATATCAAAGCTTGTGGCATGGGCCTGGCCATTTCGTTGCGGCATTTTTCCTGTTTTTTTCCCGGCACCGACAAGCTGGCAATCAAGTTTGACTCCCTGCGCAATGACGATGAGAAAGCGTGGCAGTTATGGCAACTTGATGCGGGCGATGCTTATAAGTTGGCCATTGCAGCGCGTGCAGGGGTAGATAGTGGGCCACACAAAATCCTATCGTGGAAAATGGCTTGCCTGGACAAGGCTGAAGCAAGGGAAACTATTATTCATCGCCGTAGCTGAGGCTTCATTCTTCTCTGCTCTGGGGCCGGTTGTTGCTCTTACAGCCGATCTTCTTCACTTTGAGTTCATATACCTTCGTCGATAGTGGTTTAAGCCCGTCATTCCGGTTTCCGAACTGGAAAAAAAGCAGAGGCGCAGACTAGTAGCCCGAAAACAGGAGCAGCATCGTAAGAGAGTACTCGCTTACAGGTGGCCTCTGTGTGCGAGGGGTTGCTCGTAGCCAGGGACAGGGAATAGACTCAACTGATTATATATTCCAGCGCAAACTTTACGCCATAAAAACCGATAATCAACAAGGCAAACCCGGTAAGTGTTCCGCGTATTGCAGTCTGCCCTCGCCAGCCTAACTGGTATCGACCCCACAGCAATACCGCGAATACAATCCAGGCCAGTAGAGAAAAAACGGTTTTATGGATAGCGCCGTCAACACCCCAAACATCGTCAAAAAACAGAAAAACCGTGGTGATGGTCAAGGTCAGCAACATCTGGCCAACCCAAACCAGTTCAAATAAAAATGCTTCCATGTCTTGTAATGAAGGTAATTTACTAATTAGACCACTAGCATGGCCCTGTTTCAGTTCATGGTTTTGGTGAGCGAGAAAACCTGCTTGAAGTGCGGCAATAGTAATAAAGCTATAGGCCAGAATTGAGATCACTACATGGCTGGCCAGGCTGGGACTCATAGTAGTAGGAGGATAGTCGCTACGAATCACCAAGGACGCGATTATGCTGAGCACTGCTAACGGAAAGAGGCCTAAGAATAAATTTTCCAATGGCTTCCGAAGGCTACTAATGAGAACCAGCAGTGAGATGGACAGTGTAATCAAAGTGCTGATTTCGAATAGCCCGAAGTGGAAGCCATCAATATGCCGAATTACACCATGGGCGCTAATGGCATGGGCAAAGACTGCTAGACTGCCAAGCACCAGAACCTTGTTGCGCGTGTCCTTATTCGCGCTATTGGCAGCAAAGTTCATTCCTTGAAAAACAGAGCCCATCAAGTAAAAGAAAACAGCGAATAGACCGGAAATTACGGTAACTTGCATGACGAATACAGACTTGGACTTTGCCAGAAATGATTGGTGGAGATAGTTATTTTTAATGGGGGAAGTGTCGCATATGTAAAGTAACGGTTGAAGTTCTTTTTTAAATCTCCCGGGTTTCGCTATAATGCAGTGTCGGCCAGCAGTCCGATCACTCATCACATCTTTAACTCAGCCAGGTGGTAGCCCATAGTGTTCGACAAGCTTACAGATAGACTTTCAGGGACGTTCAGAAAACTCACAGGCAAGGCAAATCTGACCGAAGCCAATATCCAGGAAGCGCTACGCGAAGTGCGCCGTGCCTTGTTGGAAGCCGATGTCGCTGTCGCGGTGGTTAAGGGTTTTATCGATAGAGTCAATCTTCGTGCTGTTGGTCAGGAAGTGTCTAAAAGCCTGACTCCGAGTCAGGCCTTCATAAAAATCGTTCAGGCAGAGCTCGAGTCAATCATGGGTTCGGCTAATACTGGCTTGAACCTTAAAGCGGCACCACCGGCAATCGTTCTGATGGCCGGCTTGCAGGGTGCGGGTAAAACCACCACGGCGGCAAAGCTTTCTCGTTGGCTTAAGCTGGATGCGAAGAAATCTGTCATGTTAGTCAGTGCGGATATCTACCGTCCAGCAGCGATACAACAGCTGCAAACACTGGCGGCCGAGGTCGGAGTTGAGTTTTTTGCCAGTGACAGTAGTCAGTCAGCTACGATTATTGCTGCGGCGGCTGTGGCCGAAGCGAAACGAAAATTCATCGATGTGTTGATAGTGGATACAGCGGGTCGCCTGGCTATCGATCAGGAAATGATGGACGAGATTCGTCAGTTACACGATCAACTACGGCCTGTGGAAACACTGTTCGTGGTCGATGCCATGACCGGTCAGGACGCAGCTAAAACGGCGAAAGCTTTTAATGATGCGTTGCCGCTAACGGGGGTTGTGCTCACCAAGGCAGATGGCGATGCCCGGGGCGGTGCGGCTTTGTCGGTGCGGCATATTACTGGAAAGCCCATTAAATTCATCGGCATGGGTGAAAAAATCGATGCGCTGGAACCCTTTTATCCGGGTCGCATTGCTTCGCGTATTTTGGGCATGGGAGACATGCTGTCTCTTATCGAGGAAGCAGAAAAGAAAGTCGATAAGGAGCAAGCGCAGAAATTGGCCCGAAAGATCAAGAAGGGCAAGGGCTTCAATTTGGAAGACTTCAAAGAGCAGCTCAAACAAATGCAAAATATGGGAGGCGTGGCCAGTATTATGGACAAGATGCCGGGTCTGGGCGCCTTACCTCCGGGCGCATCGAAAATGGCTGATGACTCTCAATTTCGCCGTATGGAAGCTATTATTAACTCCATGACCTTGCGCGAACGGATTAATCCTGATGTGTTGAACGGATCCCGCAAGAGGCGCATAACCCAGGGTTCTGGCACAGAAATTCAGGATCTGAATCGCCTCTTGAAACAGCACAAGCAGATGCAAAAGATCATGAAGAAGATGAAAGGCGGGAATATGGCGAATATGATGCGCGGCTTTGGCGGCATGTCGGGTTCGGGCGGTGGTGGTTTTCCCGGCGGCGGACAGTTTCCACGGTTTTAGGTTTTTCTTCGCATTTTTGCAAGTGGGTTGATAGCGAGTCCAGCTCCTCGAAATAGCGGCTTAGCCCGCGAAAATACTGTTCTTCTCTGCTGCTTCCAATCACCGCTGAATTAGCATAGAATACCCGCCTTTTTATCCGAGCATGTCAGTTTTTAGGGGCGCAGCCCTCCAGGCTCACGCGACTCTTACACATTAGAATGACAGGAAAATTTTATGCTCACTATTCGATTATCTCGTGGCGGAGCCAAGAAACGGCCCTTTTATCACATCACGGTAAGCGATAGCCGCAAGGCGCGTGATGGTCGTTTTATTGAGCGAATTGGCTTTTTTAATCCTCGCGCGAAAGGTCAGGAAGAGCGCTTGCGTCTCGACCGTGATCGTATGGCTTATTGGCAATCACAAGGTGCACAGCTTAGTCCTCGTGTATCTACCCTGGCCAAAGCCGCTGTTGAGAGCGCTACTACTGAAGCGTGAGTCCGTTGATGTGTTGTCTGGATGATGAGCAATTCTAGACCAGACAAAGACACGGTGGTGCTGGGGCAGCTAGGCCGCGTGCATGGTATCAAAGGCTGGCTGAAGCTGATTTCATTTACCACACCGATAGAAAACATACTCGATTATTCACGGTTTTGGGTGAATATAGAAGGACGTAAGCAACAGCTAGAGATCGACGATTTTCGTCGCCAGAGCAGAGCGCTGTTGGTGCATATTAAGGGTTATGACGGCCCTGAAGCGGCAACACAGCTTACCGGGATTAAATTATCGGTTGCCAGTGAGAAATTGCCGAAGTTAGAAAACGGTGAATTTTATTGGCATCAACTGGAAGGTTTAACGGTGGTTAACCAGCACAAGCAATTGTTTGGCCGGGTTAGCAATTTATTGGAAACCGGCGCGAATGACGTATTGGTGGTCGCAGCGACAAATGCAAGTATAGACGACAGGGAGCGGCTGATTCCCTATTTGGTAGGTTCGGTAGTAAGCAAGATAGACCTCAATAGTGAGACTATCGTAGTGAACTGGGAAGCTGATTATCTGGATTGAGTATTGGTTTCGGCGTAACACTGAATCGATTCTCATAAAGAGTGACAGAGGCGAAAGCGATGCTGCTTGGAATAGTCACCCTGTTTCCAGAGATGTTTTTAGCCATAACCGAGCATGGTATTAGTGGCAGAGCGCTGCGCTCGGGTTTGATGAATATCGAGTACTTCAATCCGAGGGACTTCACCACCGACAAGCATCGAACCGTGGACGACAAGCCTTTTGGCGGTGGTCCCGGCATGCTAATGAAAACAGGGCCCTTGCTTGCGTCAATAACAGCGGCAAAACAGGCTTTGAATCAGAAGCGGGCAACAACTGAGAAAGCCAGGGTGATTTACCTGTCACCCCAGGGTCAAACCCTGAAGCAGAGTGCGATTATTGATCTGGCGCAGCGGCAAAGCATGGTCTTGCTATGTGGCCGTTATCAAGGAATTGATCATCGTCTGCTTGAAAGCGAGATAGATGAAGAATGGTCCTTAGGTGACTTTGTCATCAGCGGCGGAGAGTTAGCGGCAATGGCTTTGATTGATGCCATGATTCGGTTTCAGAAGGGTGCATTGGGTGATAAAGACTCGGCGCGTGAAGACAGTTTTGCAAACGGCTTGTTGCATAGCCCGGAATACACCAGACCACAGAGCATAGGCGGGCAGCGTGTTCCAGAAGTGCTGCTTGGCGGCGACCACGAGGCAATAAGAAGGTGGCGTTTAAAACAGAGCTTGGGAGCTACCTGGTTGAAACGACCAGACTTGTTGCAGACACTGTCGCTAGAGCAAGAACAGCTAGATTTGCTTGAATTGTTCAAACAAGAGCGCACGCGAGGCGACTCGTAGCAGCTTTGGATTGATGACTGCAAGAATTTAGATCGACTCAAGCCGACAATCAGGCATTGACATAGGCCAGGCAGTAACAGAGTTTAGGAGCAAGACGATGAGCAAGAGCAAAATCATCCAACAAGTAGAAAACCAACAGATGAACAAGGAACTGCCAGAATTTGGTCCTGGCGATACTGTTGTCGTTCAGGTGAGGATTCAGGAGGGTGACAGAGAGCGACTACAAGCTTTCGAAGGTGTTGTTATTGCACGTCGCCATCGTGGCGTGAACTCTTCATTCACGGTTAGGAAAATCTCCCACGGTGTTGGTGTGGAACGCGTTTTCCAGGTATATAGCCCAGTTGTTGACAGCGTGAAGGTGAGGCGCCGCGGTGCCGTAAGGCAAGCGAAGTTGTACTATTTGCGCGAGCTCACTGGTCGGGCGGCCAGAATTACCGAAAGACTGGAAAAGAAGTCGAGCTAAGCAAACTCAATTCAGTGCTGACATTTCAATTCGTAGCAGCAGAAGTCAGTTCGATAAATGGGAAGCCGGTTGCAAAAGGCTTCCCATTTTCATTTCTGTCGGCACAGAATTAGGAGCCTTCTAATTAAAGTGAGCCAGATCCAGCTAGAATTAGCCAATTTGGAATTATTTTGCACAAAACCTGGTCGGGAGCCTGTCGGACTTAACTATTGGCAGCAAGGGGCAGCAGTAGAACAGAGCTAAGTCCTACAGGCTCGTCGTTTGAGCAGTAGATTATTAAATGCTATAAAGGCCCGGTAATATTTTCAGGCCCAGGACAGTACACGGGATCCTGTTAGTATTAGACATATACAGGAGATAATACGATGATAGTAACTCTCAGACGCGCATTAGCCATGTTGGGCCTGGCCGCATTGTTGGTAACTGTTACTACGTCGCAGGCACAAAATTCTAGCGGTGACCAGTCTTTGCGCGGCAAGTTGTCGTTGGCTATAGAGGTGGCTTCGCAGAATCAATTAGAAATTCTCAGCGTAACGGCAACTCCACTCAGCTCTATCTATGAAGTCGAGTTGAACACAGGAGAAATTCTCTACAGTGATATTTCAGGCGATTACTTGTTTGCTGGTGATATGTACAAAACCAGTAATGCCGGTTTGCTGAACCTTTCAGCGGGCAAGCGACAGGAACGCAATCTGAACAGGCTTGCTGCGGTATCAGAGGATGAAATGATCGTCTTTACCCCTGATGAAATTAACGCCTCTATCACCGTGTTCACCGATGTTGATTGTACCTATTGCCGAAAACTGCACGGCGATCTGAGGGATCTGCTGGATCTAGGTATTCAGGTTCGTTATATGGCCTACCCACGTGGAGGTGCAGACGCAGCGTCTTACCCTAAGATGATTTCTGTTTGGTGCTCTGATGATCGCAAGAAATCTCTAACTCAGGCCAAGAACGGTCAGAACCTGCCAGAGCGGGATTGCGAAACGCCAATACTTGAACACCATGCTCTGGGCAATGAATTTGGCATCTCCGGCACGCCAGCGCTGATCTTTCCAGATGGCAGGGTAATCCCAGGCTATGTAGATTCTGAGCGCTTGGCGGCGATGCTGAAAATCAACTAGACCAGTTAGCACGCGAGCCTTTATGACTGGTGACATCAATCCATTCTAACTCCTGCAACAATTCGGCTTAGCTGTTCGTCATTGACATTTGTAGTTCCTGAAGCCTGGGAATTCGCCGATCCAGGATTGCTGGGTTTATTTGGTGTTTCCAGTATAATCCGGCGCTTGAACAGGAATAGTCCGAGGCGATTGTGAGTTCAGAATCAGACAAATCTATTAAGATTGGTATCTGTGGTTTCGGCACTGTGGGTGGTGGTAGTTATGCCTTATTGCAAAATAATGGCGACGAAATTAGCCGTCGCCTGGGCTGTCAGATGGAAGTCACACGGATAGCATCGCGAAGCTTGAAGGCTGGCCAGATCCCTACTGCGGCTAGTATTAGCGCTGATCCTTTCGATGTAGTTAACGATCCCTTGATTGATATAGTTATTGAGACAATCGGGGGTTTCGATCCGGCCTGTGAAGTGGTTCGCCAGGCATTGACCAATGGCAAACATGTGGTGACCGCCAACAAGGCGTTGATTGCGGAACGAGGCAATGAATTGTTTTCGGTAGCGGAAGAGAATTCCGTTGTCTTGGCCTATGAGAGCAGTGTGGCCGGCGGCATTCCAATAATAAAAGCACTGCGCGAAGGCTTGGCCGCCAACAAGATTGACTGGCTGGCGGGCATCATCAATGGCACGGGCAACTTTATTCTGACTGAAATGGCGGAAAAACAGCGACCATTTGCCGACGTCTTAGCGGAAGCTCAGAAACTAGGCTATGCGGAAGCGGATCCAACGTTTGATGTCGAAGGCATAGATGCAGCACACAAGCTAACCATCATGACTTCTGTTGCATTCGGCATTCCGTTGAAATTCAGCAAGACTCACACCGAAGGCATAAGCAGGATTACACCCGAAGACATTAGCTTTGCCAAGCAATTGGGCTATCGAGTTAAACATCTTGGCATCGCCCGATGTTCTGATAAGGGCGTGGAGATGCGCGTCCATCCCACACTCATTCCCAGAAAACGCTTGTTAGCCCGAGTCGATGGAGTAAGTAACGCGGTAGTGGTACACGGCAATGCCGTTGGTTCTACGTTATATAACGGGCCCGGTGCTGGTGCGAATGCAACAGCGTCAGCGGTGATGGCTGATGTAATCGATATTGCACGGCAAATACAAGCTGCTGTTAAGAAACCATTAATGTCGGCTCTTGGCTATTTGTCGATGCACGATAACCTTGAGGTAATGAATATTGAGGATATTGAAACAGAGTATTACCTGCGTATCGCGGTGAACGATGTGGTTGGCGTAATGGCAAAAATATCCAGTATCTTGCAGGACTTTGATATAAGCATAGAGGCAGTAATACAGAAAGAGCTCGATAGCAAGACAGTGCCAATTGTCATTCTTACGCACAAAGCGGTGGAGAAGAAACTAAACACAGCGATCTCGGCGATCGAAGCCTTGGATGATGTGACCGGTTCGGTGATGCGTATTCGGGTTGAAACATTTGATAAGGAGTAGTTTCTGACTATGGCAGCGAAGTAGAACGACTTGAGAAATAGTTGCCAATGCAAAGGAATTGTTTGTGAAATATAAAAGTACTAGAGGCGGTTGCAGCGACCAGGGTTTTGAGCAGGTCTTACTGACTGGTCTGGCTCCTGACGGTGGCCTCTATGTGCCCGGCGAACTGCCATATTTTTGCAGGGATGAAATAGCATCGTGGAAGGAGCTAAATTATTCCGATTTGACGCTTAAGATCATAGTGCCGTTTATTGGCGACGAAATCCCCGAAGCAGCCCTGCGTGACATAATCGAAAACAGCTACGCTGAATTCGATCACCCCGATGTCGCGCCTCTGTCCATATTAGCAGAGAACGAATATCTATTGGAGCTATATCATGGACCAACACTCGCTTTCAAAGATTTCGCCTTACAGGTGCTCGGTCGTTTATTGGACTATGTATTAGTCAAAAATGATCAGCGGGTTGTTATCCTGGGTGCAACCTCTGGTGACACGGGCTCTGCGGCACTTGAAGGCTGCCGTCATTCTGAGCGGGTCGATATTTTTATCTTGCACCCGCATCAGCGCGTGTCGGAAGTGCAGCGAAAGCAGATGACAACAGTCAGTGGAGGCAATGTATTTAATCTCGCTGTTGAGGGTAATTTCGATGATTGTCAGCGCATCGTGAAGGCGGCGTTTGCTGATCAGTCCTTTCTTCCCGAACAAAGTCAGTTGGTTGCTGTGAATTCTATCAACTGGGCACGGATAATGATGCAGCTTGTGTATTATTTTTCCGCCGCGCTTAAACTAGGTACGCCACAACAGACAGTTTCTTTTTCTGTGCCAACGGGAAACTTCGGTGACATCTATGCTGGCTATTTGGCCAAGCGAATGGGATTGCCGATAAAGCAATTAGTGGTTGCCACCAATAGTAATGATATTTTGCAGCGCTTCATTAATGGCAATGAGTATTCAGTGGCCGATCTCAATCACACCTATTCCCCGAGTATGGACATACTGGTCTCCAGCAACTTTGAACGCTACCTGTTCGATCTATTTGATGCTGACCCTATAGCTCTAAGCAATTTTATGGAAAAACTCGATAACGGGCCCTTGTCTGTTTCAGAACAAAAATGGCAGCAACTTAAAACTTGTTTTGACAGTGCCAGGGTGGATGACAAGACTACCTGTGAAACCATCGCCAGGATTCACGCAGATACTGGTAAACTTGTAGACCCTCATACTGCAGTTGGTATAAAGGCCGCCAGGGAATGCAACGCAGATAAGGCAGTCCCCATGGTCACTTTGGCTACTGCTCATCCTGCAAAATTCAGTAAGGCAATCAAGGCAGCAGGCTTGCCTGAACCCGATCTACCTCCTCATCTGCAAGATCTATTGGAGAAAGAAGAGCATTACACTGTCGTGCCTGGGCAGTTGGGCGCAGTCACCGCTTTCGTTAAAAATCACTTACATAAATAGCGGCTCTGATGTCTATACTCCTTAAGCGAAGATCAGCCAACGCCGAATTGGTTTTTCCCAAGAGCATGCACCCACTTTTGCGGCGCGTGTACAGCCAGCGCAATATTCATGATGTCGCAGAACTGGAGCTTGGCCCTGAACATTTGATCTCGCCGAGCGGACTCAAGGGCACTAACAGGGCAGTCGATCTGTTGCTACAGGCATTAAATGGGCAAAGCCGAGTCCTGATAGTTGCTGATTTCGATGCCGATGGGGCTACCAGTTGTACGCTTGCGTTGCTGGCGTTGCAGCAATTGGGGTTTGCCAATGTAGACTATATTGTTCCCAATAGATTCGACTATGGCTATGGGCTTACACCAGAGATAGTCGAGTTAGCCAAGACGCGAAATCCCAACTTGATCATCACCGTGGACAATGGTATTTCCAGTATTGAGGGTGTGGCGCTGGCGAAGGCAGCCGGCATACAAACTTTAATTACAGATCATCATTTACCCGGCCATCAAACACCGGATGCCGATGCCATTGTTAATCCCAACCAGCATGGCTGCAAATTTTCGAGTAAGAGTATTGCCGGGGTTGGTGTAATTTTTTATGTGATGTTGGCTTTACGAGGCAAGCTACGAGAAATTGATTGGTTCGCTGAAAATCAAGTAGCGGAACCCAGGTTGGCCGATCTTTTGGATTTGGTTGCCTTGGGTACCGTTGCCGATGTGGTCGCTCTGGATCGGAATAATCGTATTTTGGTGAACGAAGGTTTAAGACGAATCAGGGCTGGACGTTGTCGGCCAGGTATTACCAGCCTGCTAAAAATCTCCAACAGAAACAGTGCACGGCTAAGCGCTACCGATCTGGGTTTCAGTGTTGGACCCAGACTAAATGCCGCAGGAAGATTGGATGACATGGCCACCGGCATAGAATGCCTATTGGCAGAACATGAGGGAACTGCTCATAAGTTAGCCCTGCAACTGGACACAATGAATAAGGATCGTAAGCGGATTGAAGGTGATATGCGCGAGCAGGCATTCCGGTTTTTACAGGAGTTCTCGCTGGACAGCGGCGATTTACCAGCGGCACTGTGTATCTACGATACTCGATGGCATCAGGGAGTCGTTGGTATTCTCGCTTCCCGGGTAAAGGAAAAATTTAATCGTCCTGTAATCGCCTTTGCCGATGCCAATGATTACATAGGAAGTGGCAAGGAGATAAAAGGCTCGGCTCGCTCTATTAAAGGCTTTCATATTCGTGACGCGCTGGATGCAGTCGCAAGTAGCAACCCAGGGATGATTAGCAAATTTGGTGGTCACGCAATGGCGGCAGGTTTAAGCCTGGAGAAAGATAAGCTAGACGCATTTACCCTGGCCTTTCAGAAGCAGGCTACACTGCTGCTGGATGAAGATTTGCTGCAAGCCAAAGTACTAAGCGATGGGGAGATAGAGCAAGACGATTTCTCCATGGCTACAGCGGCAGAACTAATTAAGGCAGGACCTTGGGGGCAGGAATTTCCGGAGCCTGTATTCGATGGCAAATTCAATGTGATACAGCAGCGCAAAGTAGGAGAGAAGCATCTTAAATTGGTACTGAGCCCCGAGCAGGCGCCGCGGCAATCTATCGATGCTATCGCTTTCAATATTGATCCACAAAATTGGCCGGAACCGACAATGTCTATGATCGAAATTGCCTATAGACTCGATATTAATGAGTTTCGCGGGCAGCAGACTCTCCAGCTAATGGTTGATCATATTCTTGGTTGGGAATAAGCCAGCAAATCGGATTCAATTTTCTTTCGCTGGTAATACAGCATGTGATCTCTTTTGGCGTTGGCCTTCGACCCTGAGCAGACGCTCAATAGCAACCAAGTACTGAACCCGGACACTGAACTTGATACTTCCCCCAGGATTGTCTACAGTGTCGGCACCTGCTTCAGGTGCCAATCAGTGGAAGTGATTCCGCATGGAGTAAACGGGAAGACCGGTGAGAATCCGGCGCTGCCCCCGCAACGGTAAACTTGTTAAACCATTAAACAAGCGAGTCCGACACCGGCCTGAAACAGACTACGTCACTGCTATGCAATGACATTAACGATGCAGCGGAGGGCTCATCGGTAGTCGGTTTCTTGCCTCGGCATCCTACCCTCTACTTCTTGCCTCTCCCTCATGAAATGAATTTTTCATCGAGGAAATTTATATGAAACCAGTAACAAACTTATCTCTATTGCTGGGTGTTAGTTTGAGCGCGTCTGTCGCACAGGCACAAAATGAACCCGAAGAAATAATAGTGGCGGCGAATCGGCTTGAGCAGTCAGTCAGCACGGTGATGGCAGCAAATACTGTCGTTGACAGGGAAAGCATTCTTGCTTCGTCGACACAAAATCTTGCCGAGTTGCTAGCAGGAGTCCCTGGCATGCAATTTTCGCCAGCCGGTGGACAGGGTGCGCAAACCGGCCTTTTCTTAAGAGGTACTGAGTCTGATCATACCTTGATCATGATTGATGGTGTGCAGATGACCACTGGCACTGGGCCCGGCGGACGGCTGGAATATATTCCGCTGGATCAGATTGAGCGAATCGAGATTATACGTGGCCCACGATCCAGCGTGTACGGTTCAGAAGCGATCGGCGGTGTGTTGAATATTATTACCAAGCCCAGGGTAACGGAGGATTTTTCGGGCAATGTAAAATTAATGTTGGGAACCGAGAGCAGCACCAATTCGAATCTGGGTCTGAAAGGGAGGGTTGGTAATACGGCCTTGTCACTAAATGCCTCTCATAGACGGACTGATGGTATTGATTTCAGCAATCATGGCAATCCAGATGATGACGGTTATGAAAATGATTCCCTGTCCTTTTCGTTTTCGCAGCAATTCAATGATCGGGCCAGTTTGTCTTCCAGTTATTCCACCTTTGAAGCCGCGTCGGACTACGATGATGGTAGGGTTGATACGGACAGCCAGCAACTCGCTATCACCTTGGCAGCTTCGCTATCCAATAACTGGGACATGAATTTAATCGCCGAGCTATTCGAAGAAGATAACATTGACTCGGGGACCTTCGCTACTACCCGCAGTAGCTCCGAGAATCGGAAACTCCGTTGGCAGAATAACTATACAGTGAGTCCCGGCAATCTGTTCTCCTTCGGCATTGATCATCAGCAACAGGAGCTGCGTTACGCTACTTTCGGTGCGCTTCAAACGAACAGCTCGCGGGATAACGACGGAGTCTACGGCATTTTTATCCACAGCGGTGAACCCTTTGACCTCACCTTGTCACTGCGCAACGACGATAACGAAGAATTTGGAAACCACAGCACTGGCAGTATTGCCATTGGTGGCGATTTTAGTGATTCCTTGCGTGCCTGGGTGAGTTACGGTACAGCGTTTAAGGCGCCAAATTTGATAGACCTGTATGTGGATTTTCCGTCCTTCTTCTTTTTTGCTAATCCAAATCTGGAACCAGAGACATCGGCCAGCACGGAATTGGGTGTACAGGCGCAACTTTGGGGTGCGCAGTGGCAGCTTAATGTATTTCGTAATGATATCGATGATTTGATTTCAACCGATGTTTCATTCAGCAGCCTGGTGAACATACACAAGGCGCGTATTAATGGGATTGAAACAACGGTCAGTACCAGGCTTGCCGGATGGCAAATGGATGCGGCATTGACGATTATGGATCACGAGAATCGTAGTACCGGGATAGATTTACTGCGACGACCCGAGCAGACCTTTTCCCTTAATATTGCCCGTGAGTTTGGTGCTTTGGATTTAGCAATAAACCTTCTGACACAGAGTAACCACCTGGACATTGACCCCGTCAGCTTTGCGAACTCACATGTCGACGGTTACGGAATGCTTAACCTGATTGCGGGATACCAGATAAGCGATGCGATGGAACTGCGACTTCGCCTGGGTAATATCACTGATAAGGACTATCAAATCGTTGATGGGTTTAATACCTACGGTCGCACTGCCCAACTGTCACTGAGCTACCTGTTTTAGGAGAGAGAAATGACCAGGTTATATGTATAAAAAAGAAATTTTCTTTCTTTTGTTACTGCCCGTAGTCGGCGTAGTGTCGTCCCATCCCGCTAGTGTAACTCACATTGCTGCTTTACCCAGTCGGGAATGCGGCGTTCGCCATACATAATAGTTGGCAACCCCGCGACGTAGGTAGACCGAGGACTGTGATAGTTTGGAATGTCAAAGCCTGGTGGACAAACTATGGCTTTGTGCTGGTTAAAGCAGTTCACTGATTAGCCAGCCACCCCGGTTTCTTCAGCACCGAAACGCAAATTGAACTGATTCAGTGGCAAATTTCTAACGCGTACGCCAGTTGCATCAAACACAGCGTTTGCCAATGCAGGTGCGATTCCAGGTGTTCCAGGTTCGCCAGCGCCACCTATAGCGTGCCCACTGTTGATTATGTGCGTTTCGATTTGTGGCGCCTTATCCATACGAAGCGCTTCATAGTCATCGAAGTTGCTTTGTACAACAGCGCCTTTCTCGATTGTTATCTCGCCATACAACGCAGCAGTCAGGCCGTAAATAATGCCTGATTCGAGCTGTGCTGTGATGCCGTCTGGAGAAATTGCAAAGCCGGCGTCGATCACAGCGACAACCCGGTCCACGCTTATGCCTCCGTCAACAACGGTTACTTCCACAACCTGAGCGACAAGGGAGCCGAACGACTCCTGGAGTGAGATGCCACGTCCTCTTCCTTCAGTGAGTGGACGAGCCCACTGTGCTTCCTCGGCTGCTTTTTTCAGCACTGCTGAATGACGGGGGTGGTTGTTGAGGAGAGCGACTCGATACTCATAAGGGTCTTTGCCTGCCGCAACAGCGACTTCATCAATGAACGATTCGGTGAAGAAACCATGTTGCGAGTGATCTACGCTTCGCCAGGCACCAAAGGGCACATGCGTTGGGCTGCTGACATAACCTATATTTTGCGCCGGCACTGCATAGGGAATTAGTGGCGCTTCAATGGGTTCGTGTTTGTCTACGTAAGTGTTCTCCCACGCGATGGGATTGCCCTCATTATCCAATGCGGCGCGGAAGCGGCTTTGAACGGCGGGGCGATAAAAATCCTGGCGAACGTCTTCCTCACGAGACCAGATGAGCTGAACCGGATGTCCGGCACGTTCTGCTACAAGCGCTGCTTGTATTGCATAGTCAGGGCGAGCTTTGCGGCCAAAGCCGCCACCCATAAATTGATTATGTAATGTGACATTTTCAGCATCTATGCCCAGTGCGTCGGCGACTGCCTGTCGAAATCCCAATGGGTTTTGGCAGCCTATCCATATCTCACAGTGACCCTCTTTAACATCTGCTGTCGCATTCAAAGGTTCCATGCAAGTATGGGCAAGATAGGGGACGCGATAATCCGCAGAAATAATGCTGGCTGCATTGGCGAAAGCGTCTTCGACGTCGCCTGTCAGGGAATCGGTTTGGCGTTCCCTGGCAGCACCGATATCTTGGTCAAATTGAGCGAAAATCCCGTCACTGGATAGGGATTCATTGCCCGCATTATCCCATTCTATTTTAAGTGCTTTAAGACCTTGTACGGCCGACCAATAGCTCTCGGCAACTACTGCGACTGATTCGCCCGCGGAGAAGCCTCCAACAAAATCTCCCGATTGTATAGGGGGGAGTTCTACTATATCGACTACGCCGTTTATGGAACGAGCGGCCTCGTCTTTAGTCCCTACAAGACTGCCTCCAAAAACGGGTGATCTCGTTATCGTGGCATAAAGCATTCCGGGTAAACGCACATCCAATGCAAATTGCGCAGTGCCATCGACTTTGGAAGGAATGTCATGGCGCGGCACATGCTGACCCATAATCTTGAACTGGCTTGGTCGCTTTAATTCGGGTGTATACGACGGTGTCATTGTTGAAGCTGTCGCGGCGAACGCTGCATAGGGCTCATTACGGGAACTTGCTCTATGCATAAGACGACTTTTCTCGGTTATTATTTCGTCGACAGGAACTTGCCATTCTTCCGCCGCTGCCTGCACTAGCAATTGTCTAGTCGCAGCTCCAGCCAGCCGCGATCCTAATTCTCCAGTAAAGCGAATGCTGCCACTGCCGCCGGTAACCTGTACATTTAACACTTCGGCGATTCGCATCAATGCGCCATCGACTGATGGAACAATTATGTCGGGGAACTTTGCGCCTGGAAGCAAGAATCCCTTGCCCACGGCATAATTCGCGTATTCATCAAGTGCAGGTGCTTCTTCAGCACGAACAAGATTCCAGTCGGCATCGAGTTCATCTGCCACCATTTGCGCCAGCGAGGTATGGATTCCCTGGCCCATTTCAGAGTGGGGGATGATGGCGGTGACGATATTGTCAGCGTCGATTTTGACATAGGCGTGAACCAGTGTTTCACCCTCAGAGGCCACCAAATTTTTGAGACGCTGTGCCCGATTGCCTGGGCGCATTGAAACTCCTACAAGCAATCCGGTTCCGGCGATAACAGCTGTGCTTAGAAAAGCCCTTCTAGTCCATTTATTCACCACTCACCTCCAGGGAAAGATCAGATGCTTCAGAATTGCCTGCCACCTCATAATAGCCAGCAGTGGATTTGATTGCCTGACGAATACGGCCATACATGCCACAGCGACAGATATTGCCGCGCATCGCACTGTTAATTGCATTATCATCTGGATTTGGATTACTGGCCAATAGTGCAGCAGCAGACATCAACTGCCCCGATTGGCAGTAACCGCATTGGGGTACTTGATATTCGATCCAGGCACTTTGCAGGGGATGAAGTTCTTCGCTGCCAGGCGCCAAGCCCTCAATTGTTGTTACCTCTTTTCCTTCAACTGCTGCAAGAGGGGTAATGCAGGAGCGCATCGCATTGCCATCAATATGAACTGTGCAAGCACCACACTCGGCGATACCGCAACCGAATTTAGTGCCTGTCAGCGCTAATTCTTCACGTAGAACCCACAACAGAGGAGTAGAAGGGTCTGTAGCCAATTCCCTTCTTTCTCCGTTTACAGTTAAAACAATCATCATTTTCTCCCGAATAATAAATACTGAACTGCTAAGTTGGCTAGAGAATCAGAAATCGACAAAATGACAAAATGACAAAGTGTATCTAAAATGTCAAGATATTAAATCATGGGTACGACTCTGAATTAAGTTAAGATACAGCGCATGAAAAAATTAAAAGACAGTAAATCTCAGAAAAATGAAAAACGGGAAGCCGTTTTTGACGTTGCCCTGGACGTTTTTGCCCAATATGGCTTTCGTCGAACGGCGATGAATGATATTGCCAGGGCAGCCTGTATTTCCCGTCCTGCCCTCTACTTAATGTTTGAAAACAAAGAGGCTCTTTTTCGTGAGCTCGTTTCATTTAGGCAGAACCAAGGTGAAAACATAGCGATTTCAATTTTGTCCCGAAGTGAGCCTATAACGGAGCGTTTACCCGCTGCCATACTAGCCTATGAAAAGATTTTCTATGAGCCTGTCGCGCAATCTCCACATGGCGCTGAATTAATAGATATCAGTTTTAGTGCTGCCGCTGACCTTATGAAAAAAGGGCAAGAGCGTCTCGAAAGGTCTTTAGCGCAAGCGCTGGAAGAAGCTGAATCGAATGGAGAAATTTCATTCACCGCTATATCGATGCAGCCTATAACTTTTGTTTGCCTGTTAATGGCATCAATTGGTGGGCTAAAAAAACATGCCACATCGAGCAAAGCATTCCGCCGTCAGATTTCGGAAGTAGTGGAAATTTTCTTGATATCCGTTAACGCAGCACCCGCGAAGCCAGTATCCGTGAAGTAAGTTGCCAGGACACATGCATGTAAGTCCATCGGCGTGTCTTGATAATAGAATGCAATTTAGTTACTACAGGCAGGAAACCACACTATGTGTGACGAACGCATCCGCACCCCTGCAACGTGATCGAGGCTCTTGTGTGACAAGCTGGGCGGTATTTGTTACATTTCGGCACACAAACCAGAGTCTCGCTCTGGAGTCTGTCGGGTTTAACCTTTGGTAGCGAGGGAAGGCAGAAATTAGTCAGTTATTGCAGTCGTGAGGCGTCTAAGGAAATTGACTGCGCAAAATGGCTGGTTAATGCTTTTCCGCAGTAGAACAGTGTTAAGTCCGACAGACTCTTAGTATCATCTGTTGCATGGTTCAATGGGGTTCAAAATGCGTACTACATTTCATAGTTTTCTGATATTTACAGGCTTTATATTTACTGCAAGCAGTAGCCTGGCGCAGCTACATAAAACTGATCAGATAGAAGTCGAGCTAGTTTCAGAAACCAGCAATGTGGTTCCTGGTGAGACGTTGTGGCTGGCTATACGGCTGGACCCCATTGAGCACTGGCATACCTATTGGAAATTCGGTGGTGATAGTGGCGAAGCCACTGCGGCCAGTGAGTGGGAATTGCCTCCTGAAGCGAGTGTTGGCGACATCGTTTGGCCTATCCCTGAATGGACACCTTTTCCCGGCAGTGATTTGGTTACCTTCACCTATGGGCGAGAAGTGTTATTGCCAATTCCTGTCACGGTAGCGGCGAATTTCTCCGGTTCGAGCTTCGATATTAAAACCAAGGTTGACTACCAGGTCTGCGATGAAATTTGTATTCCCGGCGATGCAGAATTTGCTTTGTCGTTGCCAGTGGGTAGCAGTCCAGTCATTGATGAGAGGTGGCAGCAAGCCTTTGCAGAAACCAGGGCGCTGACTCCGGCATCCGTTGATGCGCATAGTCTCCAGGCCAACTTCAACAGCTTTGATGGCAAATTCAACATCATGATCGAAGCCGAGGAAAGGCTTTTCGACGATATCGATGAAGCCTGGTTCTTCCCAGAGCAAGGTCGCATCATGAAGTACGCACCTTTCCGCAAGGTTATGAAAGACGGTAACCGTTTGCAAATATCCACTGAACAGCACCGACGTTATCCAAAAGAGCTAAATGAACTAAATGGTTTGCTTGTCTATATCGATGACGACGGCCAATGGCATGGCTATGACATCGAGCCCAGGCTCGCGAATGTGGCCTGGGATCACAGCATTGAAGTGGAACTGCTCGCAGAAACGACCAACATAGTGCCCGGTGAAACTACCTGGGTAGGGCTGCGTTTGGACCCGGCGGAACACTGGCATACCTACTGGAAAATGGGCGGCGATAGCGGTGAAGCCACTAGCGTCAACGATTGGACAGCCCCGGAAGGAACTGATATTGGCGAGATGCAGTGGCCTGCGCCTCATTGGCTTCCTTTCTATGATACCGATTTAGTCAATTTTGCCTACGAGGAAGAAGTTCTGCATCCTGTTGCGATAACCATCCCGGCAGGTTACGAAGGCGATACGGTAGCACTGTCCACCTTGGCTTTCTGGAATGTTTGCGAACAAATTTGTATTCCCGGCGAGCAGCGACTAAGCCTGACTTTGCCTGTAGCGCAATCGGCAGAACTGAATGCCAACACTGCGCAGCTTTTTAGCAACGCCAGAAAGCAGTTTCCTATCGTTGATCACGACATTAAATCCATCATCGCCGTTGCCGGTGAGCGGGTCAGCCTCGGCTTCGAATCGTCAAAGGCTATTTTTTCGAACTACAGCGAAGCCTACTTCTTCCCCGATCAACGTCGCGTCATCAAACCTGGGCCACTTCGTGATGTCAGCATTCAAAGCAATCTAATTCAGATTACCCATCAGCAGCCACGACGCATGTTGACAGATTTGACGGAAGTCTTTGGTGTGTTGGTGTTGGAAAATGATCAAGGAGAACGTACTTCGTTTGAATTTCTAAATCCTGCTGCCGACGCGAATCTCACAACAATTGCACCACTGGCTGCCACGAACAATTCTAATAGCAGCGGCGGCGCAGGGGGCGGCTTGTTGCTCTACATGTTGTTTGCGTTGATGGGCGGTTTCATTCTCAACTTAATGCCTTGCGTATTTCCGGTGTTGTCGATGAAGGCATTGAGCTTCGTGAAGAACGCTGGTGAGTCTGCGCACAAACAGCGCATGGATGGTATTGCTTACACCGTTGGTGTTATTGCGGCTTTTGTTGCTTTAGCGACAGTATTAATTGTATTACGCGCCGGTGGTGAGCGAATCGGCTGGGCCTTTCAGTTTCAGCAGCCTTGGTTTTTGGCGTTCATCGTCTATGTCTTTTTTATGATGGCCTTGAGCTTGTCCGGCGTGTTTGAAATTGGCACCAGTCTTATGGGCGCTGGCGGCAGCCTAACCCGGCAAAAGGGCTACAAAGGCTCGTTCTTCACCGGTGTGCTGGCGACTACGGTGGCCACGCCTTGCACAGCACCATTTATGGGTCCTGCCCTGGGGTTCGCTCTGACCCAGTCCTGGGCGGTTGCGATGCTGGTGTTTGTTTCTCTAGGTTTTGGGATGGCCTTCCCGATTCTATTGCTTTCTTACATGCCGACGCTAACAAAGTATATGCCCAGGCCTGGGGCGTGGATGGAAACCTTCAAACAATTCATGGCGTTCCCATTGTATGCCTCCGCCTTGTTCTTCCTGTGGGTGTTGGGTAATCAGGTAGGTGTCATGGGTATGTCCATGGTACTTGGTGTCTGTATACTACTGGCCTTTGCCGCCTGGTTGTATCAGCGCCGCTTTAGCATGGGATCGATACTACGTACAGCAAACTACGCGGTGGGAGCAGCAGCATTGGCAGCGGCGATTTACCTCACACAGACTCCGTTTTTGCAGTCGGCAGGCATGTCACAGGTCGCCAGTGTGGATGCCGAGGGTATGCCCACAGCAAATTACGAAGTGTTCAGCACACAACGCCTGAATGAACTGCAAGAGGCGGGTCGACCTGTGTTCGTCAACATGACTGCTGCATGGTGTATTACCTGTCTTGCCAACGAGCAGACCACGCTGGGAACAGAACGTGTTGAGCAAGCGATGTTAGATAACGATATTACCTATATGAAAGGTGATTGGACTAATGAGGACCCGGAAATAACGGCAGTTCTTGAGCACTTTAACCGTCCTTCGGTGCCACTGTATGTGCTGTATCCGGGTGATGCCAGCAAAGAGCCGGTCATTCTTCCACAGATTCTTACGCCGGGAATAGTGGCGGACGCTTTCTCAAGCATCTAACGGATTCTTTCATTGTTGAAGGCGGGTATTGCTCGCGTGCAGATAGTAGCTAAGGGTGTTCTATTGATGCATAGAACTATTCAAATAGCGCTTTAAAAGTGGGCGTCTGGGCGGGAGAACGCCCAATCAGGTAATGAGCCAAATGTCCGAAGGTAAAATAGGTACCATTGGCACTGTCCAGATCTTCCAGAAAAGAATCAGCAAAAATTGTATGCAGCATGGCATGATATCCACTCACCGCTAAATTTTTGATGTAGATGCTATTCTCATTTTTGCAGCCGATAGCCATAAGCTCTTTGTCGAGGATGAACTCGCCTAAACGACTGGAGTTAAAACTGAATTCCAGCTTACCTGGCATGATGAATAGTGTCCTTTTGATTTCCAGGAGTCTGTCGCGCTATGTTTGCATGAGAATGACAGAAATATTGTCTTTGCCTCCGTAGTGGTTAGCCAAGGCAATCAGCTGCCTGGCAGCAAGATCTAAATCGCTAATATTCTCGTCGATAGTTTCAGCAATCTCCCAATCTGAGACCATATCGGTCAACCCATCCGAACAGAGCAACAGTAAGTCATTCGGTTGCAACTGCCCCTCGATGGTATCAACTTCAACATCGAACCTGGTGCCTAATGCCCTTGTTACAACATGGCCAACGCTGGCATTACGTGCTTCAATTTCTGTATAAAAACCTTTGTCAATAAGATTTTGGACAAGGCTGTGATCTTTGGTAATTCGACTCACGGTACTGTTTCTGCAAAGATAAAGTCGAGAATCACCGACATGAGCAGCATACACTTGAGAGCCAACAACCATGACCGCTACCAGTGTGGTACCCATTCCTTTGTATGCTTCTTCAGCCTCCGAGGCCTGGAATATTTCTGTATTACTGTCAGAAATTGTATTAGAGACAAATTCCAGTAACCGAGAAGCAGTTATCGATACAGAGTTTTCCTGCAAGGCGCAGTTTTGCAGTTTTTCTAACACGAACTTGACGGCCATGTGAGCGGCCACCTCCCCGGCTTTGTGGCCCCCCATACCATCGGCAAGAACGGCTATGCCCAGCTCTTGATCAAAGCCTATGTGATCCTGGTTATGCTCGCGACACATTCCGGTATCGGTGTAAGCTGCTATTTTTACCAGTGCCTGGGTCTCCTTCATTAGCCCTTCCTGAATTCTTCAAATTGATTAGCCAGCCTATTGTAGACTTCAGGCACGCTTTGGTTAATTTTTTCCTGTCCATCGAATAAGTAATTGTACAAAAATCAGTAGTAACAGTCTGAATAAGAACTCAATACCTGGACTAATAGCCGGCCTTTCTTTTGACAGCGGTTGGGTTTAGCGGCTGGACAAGTTCATTGTCTTGTCTATGCATGCTTGTTGGCTTGTCCAGACTGATGCGGCTTTTTAGTGAATAAAGTTTCTTTGGCAGCCCCAAGAAGGTAGTACTAAAATGGCGCTGACTTATTGAATTCCAGCTTTCTGGTTGATCGAGGCCATCAATTTTGATAAAAGACCTCTTTGCACCAAGGCGATCTGAGAACCTCCAGGAGCCTGTCGGACTGGCATAACACCACAAGGTTCAACGATAATCCCTGGCAACCAGCCTTTCACAAGAGTCCGCTATGAAAAAAATTCTTGTTGCGTGTCTAGTGGTTGTAGTATCGCTTGCACTCGGAAGATTACTATTCCAAATCGGCAATAGGCCCGAGCCTTTTCCGCAGGGATCAGATAGCGCTGCAATGCTGGCACCCGGTCCTTATTCGGTGGCAGTGGATGAGCTGACCTTCATTGACAAGAGTCGACCCACCAATACCAACGGCGACTATGCCGGGGATACCTCAAGACAGTTTGTCTCAAAAATATGGCACCCGTCAGACAATGCGGAAGGCCCATACCCGCTAGTCGTGTACAGTCATGGTATCGGCTCAAACCTGGACAGCGCCGAGTTTCTGGGTGAACAACTTGCAGGCATGGGCTTCGTGCTGATCGCTGCAAATTTTCCGCTCACCCACTCAAAAGCGCCGGGTGGTCCAGACATTGGTGATATTGTGAACCAAGCCGCTGATGTCAGCTTTCTTATCGATACTCTCACCAGGTTGAGTAACACCCCGGAGCATCCGCTGGAGAGGATGGTTGACGAGACCAGAATTGGAGTTACTGGTGTATCCCTGGGTGCAATGACTTCGACATTGGTGGGCTATCACCCCGCTATGCTTGACCCACGCATTGGAGCCGTCTTGTCCATTGCGGGCTCAACAGAACTGTTCACCGCAAAGTTCTTTAACCACGCGCAAATCCCTTTCTTGATGCTTGCCGGTGATGTGGATGCTATTGTTTCTTACGAGCAGAATGCAGTACCGGTACTGGCCAAGGTGCGCGATTCTCAACTGATTACTATACACGGAGGTTCCCACGTCGGTTTTGCGGGTTCCGCTGGGTTCATGCGGTGGCTGGATAATCCTGACTCTCTCGGCTGCTATATGTTAAAGCGGGCTCTCGCTGATTCCACCCCGGCTCCAGGAGCCGAGCAAGCGGTGTACGCGCAAATTGGTAGCAGGGCACAGGGGATCAACCACAATGCCAGCGCCGAATATTGCACTGTGGATCCGCTGCCCAAGGCGATCAATGTGCTGCGCCAGCAAATGATCATCTCAGTGGTGGTGAGTAATTTTTTTAAGAGTATTTTTTCTCCCGAGGAGGGGCAACGACAAGCCGCGCAGAGATACTTAAGTGAAACCCTGGCCCGCGAATTGCCCGATGTAAGCTACCAGCGTGCTGAGCAAATGTAGTTTGAGGGCGGGTAACCAGTTTAAGGGCAGGTAACCGGGCAGCTTGATGCCCCTATCCAATGCATCCGCTTTAGCTCCATTTTAGCTCCGCTAGGCAACAGCCACCTCCAGCACAAGTTTGCCAACAACCTTCCCGCGTTCACTCAATGTGTGCGCCTCTCTGACCTGATCCAGCGAAAATGTGCGCTCAACGACTGGCTTAAGCTTTCCTTCCTCAACCAGCGCCTTGAGTGCATCCAGGTCGTTTCTGTTGGCTTTAACCAGCACTGCGTGACCCTTGCGCTTGCGAAATAAATTGAATATCGGATTGCCCAGGACGGCGGAGAAGCTCAAGGTGGTGGTAACGTACACGCCTCTGGGCTTCAAACAATTGCTCGCTAAACCATAGTCCTTATTACCAACTGCATCGAATATCAAATCATAATTTGCACCCGCAGATAAAACCTCATCTTTGGTATAGTCAATGACATGATCGCATCCCAATTGAGTCACCTGTTCAACATTCGCCGTACTACATACCCCGGTCACTTCGCAACCCAGGGCCTTCGCGATTTGTACGGCAGCGATGCCTACACCACCTGAGCAACCGTTAACCAGCACCTGCTGCCCAGGCTCTGCCTGGCCTTTGTTGACGAGCGCCTGGTATGCCGTGAGCCCCACAAGAGGAATTGACGCTGCATTCACAGAGTTGAGGTTTGACGGCGCAAGACCGATATTATCCTCTTTAGCGACAAGGTATTCGGCGTATGCGCCACCTTTCGCCGGATCAATGAGTCCCCAAACCCGGTCACCCTCTTGAAATTGTGAAAATCCAGCGCCCACACTCGTCAATCTGCCCGCGAAATCACCCCCTGGTATTGTCGGGGGGCTCTTCCCGGGAGGCGGTTTAATGTCTCCTTTACGTATCTTCCAGTCGACAGGGTTAACTGAACAGGCGTGAACCTGTACGAGCGCCTGATCATTTTCAGGCAAGGGATCATCAAGCTCTCTTACCTCAAGGCTTTCCACCCCTCCGTATCCATTCATATAGATTGCTTTCAATATTTACTCCTTTTCCAATTGTATAAAATGACATAAACGACAGAGGCTATCTACAGCAGCATATAATTCTGGAGATACGCTCTAAATGACATTATTCAACGATCATAAGGCGCCCGTGGTTGATCGACGTGCCGCCGTCTACTGGAATAATTGTTCCGTGAGTATATGCGCCGGCTCGCGAAGCCAAATATATTGCTATTCCTGCCATGTCATCTTCTTCTCCGACACGGCCTATAAGTGCATTTTTCCTGATTCCCTCTGTGTGTTCATCAATCAGGTGGGCCGACATTTTGCTTGGAAAGTATCCCGGCGCCACGGCATTTACTGTAATATTTCTTCGTCCAAGTTCCACCACCACCAGGGAATATCCCCGCTTTTATTTCTGGAAGGCCTATATGCATTACCGTTTCTGTGGCGATTCGGAGGTCGCAGCCCAAAGCCAGCTCAAAGCCACCGCCCATACACATCCCGTTTATGGCAGCTATCACCGGTTGGGGGGATTCCGCGCAAACCCTGATAAGCCTGGGAAATGTGCTCTCTCCGATGTCTTCTGGTGAAACGTGTCCTGCGGCCAGCATCACAGCGGCTTTTTCAATGGTCGCCAGGTCAAAGTGTCTGACAAAAACATCGCCAGTGCCAGTGATTACGATCACTTTGGTGCCAGACGATGCAATAGCGCGCTCCACTGCGATAAGCATTTCATCGGCTGCTTTTTGAGTCATCGTACCCAATGGAGGATCGTCAAAGCGAATGACCGCAGTGGGGCCGTGCTGTTCTAATTCAATCATCTCTTATAATTCTCAAATCGCACTTACCTGTGGTTCTATATCGCACTTACCTGTGATTCTATAATGCAGCCGTCGACTTCTGCTCCATTAGCCCATTAGCCCATTAGCCCATTAGCCCATTAGCCCATTAGCCCATTAGCCCATTAGCCCATTAGCCCATTAGGTCAAAGGCAATCCAGGGCGGTAAACTCCCTATTGCCAATTGGATTGTCTCAGCATGAACTTCTTCTGCAATCGACCAGCCTGATCGACCGATGGGCGGAAGTGCTTCTCGCTATTCCAACCGCAACTGTACCGGATAGAATGTAATGCGGGCTTGTTACTGACAATCGCGGTTTCTCAATGATTCATCGTCACGAGTCATTTGAGTCAGGCTCCATACGCAGCAATAAGAGCGAAACAATAGCCGCCAAATAGGCGAAGAACATCAATTGAAAGGCTGGCAGGTAACTGCCTTGTGCTTCAAACAACCAGTTGGTGAGTGGCACCGCCACAATCCCAAATGGCGCTACCATCGATAAGCTGGGCCCCATAATTGTGGGAAAGGACTCGCGACCAAACCTCGCAGCCAGCATAATAGGCCAGAGTGGCGCTACCCCGCCGTAGCCGAAACCAAACAAGAGAGCAGCGACCAACAGACCCTCGTAGCTGTGGACTGCTATGATCACGGCGAGACCAATCACCTGTAGAACGACAGATGCTGTCAAAACCGCTTTTTTGGGAAAAATGTCCGCCATGAATCCAAAACTGGCCTTTCCCGCTGCTCCCAAAACCGCAGTGAGTGCGACGATGGATGAAGCCTTGAGAGCGCTAATGCCGAGGTCTGTTGCATGCGCTGGCAGAGACAAAATTACTGAGGCAATGGCCATATTGCAAAACCCAACAATCATTGTAATCAGCCATAAATCCCGACTTCTTATTCCCCGCTGGAATGTCCACACATCGGACACTGATGGTTTCATTGCATGAGCCGCTACCCCGCCGTCTGGAAACAGGCCGACCTCTTCAGGCGTGCGAATAGCAAACTTCCATATTAGCGGAAGTAACACACACAATAACCCTACTCCGCAGACGAGAAATGAAATTCTCCAGCCGTATTCAGCAAACAACCAGGTGAGCAAAGGAACCATTACGGCGGCGCTAAGGCTTACACCCAACACAGAAATTCCCATGGCTGTGCCACGGCGCAGCAAAAACCAGTTTGTCAGCATCATATTGCAAGGCAAAGCGGTCAGACAGACCGTGCCCAGAGCGATAACACCACCATACACAAGATAGAGGTGCCAGACCTCTCGAACCTGTGACAACAAGATAAAGCCCGCACTAAACAAACCGACGCCACAGTAAAGCATGTGACGCAGTTCCTGCTTGTCAAATAGACGGCTTACATAGGGTGCTACCAGGGCAATCACGATGGACTCGATCGACAAGGTTAAAGAAATAGTGAACCGGTCTGTATCCAGTGCAGCGGCAAGCGGTTTTAGATAGACGCCGAATGAGTAATACACCAGACCCATGACCACAAATTGCATGGTGAAAGTGAAAGCGACAATGTACCAGCCGTAAAATATTAACGGGGGTTTTAGCGGCCCTGCCCTGTTGCTGCTGAATAGAGCGTCATCAGTCACGTCGGTTACCAAATTGAGGTTTCGCTTTTTTAATAAAGGCCTTAGCCCCCTCACGCATATTGCGGGGAATGAGCACGGCTTGATGCTGGGCCTCCAGAGTTACCTGATTGCTAAATGTATTGTGCCGGGCTGCATCAATCGCATCTCGAGTACGCCTTGCTGCGCCCGGTGATGTGCCCTTTAGAACATTTGCAATACGATCAACCTCCGCATCCAGTTCATCATCCGGCACCGCTTTCCAGATAAGCCCCCATTTTTCAGCTTGCTCGGCACTAATACGCTCACCCAGCAGCGTGATGCCCAGGGCCCGGGCACGACCCACATGTGCGGGAATACTCCATGTCAACCCCATATCCGGAACCAGACCGAGTTGGGTGTTAAAAGTAGCCACAAAAAAAGCGGCGTGGGAGGCAATGGTAATATCACACGCCAGGGATAATCCGAACCCACCTCCAGCAGCCGCACCGTTGATTCTGGCAATCGTGGGCACCGGGCATGCCGCAAGGGACCGCAAAGCGTTTTCAAACGTCATATCATTCGGGTCAAATCCAGGAATTCCTTTCTTATTGCCATCTCCTTCACCCGGCTTAGGGTTTGGTTTCCCGGTTCCCGCTGGTTCGACCAAATCCGCGCCGGCACAGAAGCCACGTCCAGCACCTGTAAGAACAACGACTTTGACAGTCTCGTCTGCAACGACCCGGTCGACCGCTTGCTGAAGACCACTCATCAACAGGAACGACATGGCATTCATTCTGTCCGGCCGGTTGAGGGTAATCGTGGCAACCCCATCGACATTTGCGTAAGAAACAGGTTCGGCTTCCGTCATGGTCTTAATCCTCTGCAAGGTAAATCTTGTCAATCTGCACTTTGTCAATCCGCACTACAGGCGATTGAGAGTGTGGCAAAAATCAATGTTCGATCAATTTTAAAAGTGACTAGCCTGTATTCAGGCAGGGGTGCTTTTCCCCTCGGTTGGCAATCAGCAAATTCTCAATTGTCTTCATAGACCTCTACCTGAGCGGCGAATCCTCCTTTCATCAAAAACCCGGAGCCGGCACTACACGCACCGTTGATACCGAGGGAGCGCCCGGAAACACAGTATTGATCAGAGCCTAAAACTCAGGCTAAGGCATCCGCTATTGCTGCAAGAAAGCTTTGCTGTAATCTTTGACTGACCGCCGCTTCTGGTACAAATGAGTCGCCAGCGTGATACAGACCGGGAAATACAGTCAATTCACAGGGCACCCCGCTTGCGATCAGGCGCCTGGCATAGTCGATGCACTCATCGCGAAAGAGATCCGCTGCGCCTACGCAGATATAGGCCGCTGGAAGCTCGGAGAGGTCCCTGGCTCTGGCCGGGGCCGCATAGGGCGATGCACTCTCACCCGGCACGCCGTCCAGGTACATTTCCCAGGCATTCAAAGAGGTTTCCCGATTCCAGACCGGGTGATTCTGGTACCGACCCGAGGTGGTTGCATGCAGATTGTCAAGCATCGGGTACAGCAACATTTGCATGCGCAGGGGAAAGTTCTCCCCATCGCGATTGATTAGCGCCAGAGCAGCGGTCAGGCCGGCTCCGGCGCTGGCACCGGCAATGGCAATCCGGTCGGGGTCAATAGCGCGATGTTCAGATTCGCCCAGCAACCATTGCAGTGCCGCACAGCAGTCATCCAATGCGGCAGGGAACGGACATTCAGGTGCAAGCCGATAGTCGACCGACGCCACAGTGCAATCGCAGTAGTCAGCAATTATTGGCGCTCTATTGTCTTCGGCAGTGCCTAAAATATAGCCGCCGCCGTGTATCCAGAGCACGGCGGGCTGATTCGGCCGGTCTGTCTTGCGATAGACGTGTAATCTGATGTCAGCGTCGGCAGTTTTAAGCTCGACAACTTCCTGTTGAACGACAACTGGCGCTGGAGGATTACCAGCCCCCATTACTTGACGGATTTCCTGCAAATTGTCCCGGTTGATATTTAGATTGGGCAGGCTATCCAGTATCGGCCGCAAATCTGGATCAATATGCTTGTAGTCGAGTAGTTTCAGGGGCTCATGTTCCACGCTATTTACCTCGTCCAGAACCCCGAGGATTTGCTGCGATAACCCAGGGCCCGGTAGGTCGCATCCAGCAGTGACAGACCGCGTTCGTCAACGTCACCTGAAACGCTCATTTTATTCATGGTGTAGCCAAAGCTCATGGCCGTTTCCGGGTCGGCGACTCCAATGGATCCGCCAGCCCCGGCGACTCCAAAGGCTCGCCGTCCAAAAACCAGCCCGCTTGATGCATCGCCCCCTCGAACCCTTCGATCTCGTACCTTGCTAAACCCGAGCGTCCAGGCAGAACTGCGCCCGGTTGTTTCATCGCAGTTGGTCGCCGCCGATATTTCCTCCATTCCGACCAGAGTATCCGCACCCACAAAGCTGATACCATTCGCTGTTCCACCCATAGCGAAGGGGCGATAGGCACCCGCCAGCCCTCTGGCACTGGCAATGCCATTAGCCGAAGGAATCTCGGCGGCATGGCTCTCAGGCGAATCGGCATTGAGCCTGCCAGTAGCGGGATCAATAACAAGCCCAGCCAGCCAGCCACCATCATTTTCCACGGCCAGAGCGGACACGGAATTGCTGTCCTGTTCCGCCCGTTCATAGATCGCGCCAAAATCTTTGCCAAAGGGGGCGGGAATCATCGCCGCAACCCGCGGTTCAATCTCCGCCGGTAAGCCACACCATAAGTCCAGCCCCAGCGGCTTGGCGAGTATCTCCTGGATATTGTCACCGACAGACTTTTGGGTGACCCGGCGCATGACTTCGCCAAGGAGCCAACCAAACGTCAGCGCGTGGTAACCCACCCTGGTACCCGGCTCCCAGAACGGTTCCTGGTTGACCAGAAGATCACACATGTAATCCCAGTCATAAAAACCGCCCGGCTTGACCCGCTCACGAAAGGCGGGCAACCCGACCGTGTGATCAAGCAGCATTCGCAGCGTGGCCTTCTCCTTCCCCTTGCAGCCGAATTCCGGCCATATTTCAGCGACTGGCTGGTAAGGGTCGAGCAAACCGCGGTCAATCAATACATTGGCAACCAGCGCCACAATACCCTTGCTGCTGGAAAAAATAAGCGAGACCGTGTCGCGGGTCCAGGGCTGCGTGGTTTCCGCAGAGACCACCCCTCCCCATAAATCCACAACTGTCTCGCCCTCACAGGTGACCGCCACACTGGCGCCCACCTCGCCACGCTCCTCAAAATTCCTGACAAAGGCATCCCGTACCGCTTCAAACCGGGGTGCACAGAATCCCTCGACAGAACCCTGCGCACCCCCCATGCCAGAGGACACCACATCACTCATTACATCGATACCTCAGCCCTGGATTTGCAAAGCGGTTTCCTCTATCAGCCGAGGCGAACCCTACTTCCAGCGATAAGTCGCCGCCAGGAATATCTCGCGCCCTCTTGACGGGAAGCCGTTCAAGTCTCCCACAATCGCCGCATCGGTGCCCTCGCCAGCGCTGGTAAACAGCGCTGGAGAAGTGGCAGAGTAGGTGAACTCGTCGGTCAAATTGCGCCCCACTATGGAAACCTCCCAGCGCTCGTCAATACTGCCCAGACTGATCGAAGCCGTGGTTTTGGAGAATGAATCCTGCCTGTCCTGGGGGTTGAGCTCGGCATCACCCAGGTAGCTGTCACTATAGGTGACGCCCAGGGAGGCATTGAGCAACAGGTAGCTACTCAATTCACGCTCGTAGCTGACAGCGAGCGAGCCCGACCATTCCGGCGCATTGCTCAGTGTCTGCCCGCCCAGGTCCTGCAACTGAAAAGCCCCCATGTCGTCAGGCGCTATATTGCAGCCCGCAGCTACAGACTGCCCCGCATAGCATTCAGACAAAAAACTGCCGTAGGCCGCATCGTTATAGGCTACGGCCCCGCGCACGGTGATGCTGTCAAGCGCCAACGGCAGCCAGGTGAAATCCGCTTCAAATCCGTCGACATCGGCACTGGCTGCATTCACAGTGCGGAAGGTAATCGTGCCTGCTGCGACATCACCTGACGGGCTGCTGACTTGCAGGTCGTCGTAATCGAAGCTGTAGAGCGCAAGATTGATTGCCAGAGTCCCGTCGAGAAGAATAGCCTTGGCACCCAGCTCGTAACCTGTGACAAGCTCTTCGTCAAACCCGTTTTCCAGGCCACCAGGGGGAAGAAAGGGAACAGTGAAAAGCGCCCCAGGGTAGATCCCGCCCGACTTGAACCCTTCTTTATAGGTGGCAAATAACGTCAGATCCTCAGTGGGCTGGAATGTCAATGTCACCTCGGGGGACAGATTAGTCCAGCTATCGTCATCTAAACGCAGCCTGTCAGTGACATCCAGCCCCGCGAGAGCAGCCTTGATCTCTTTCTCTTCGCGGGAATAGCGGGCGCCGGCAGCAAGGGTCCACTGGTCGCTCAGATCAAACTCAAGCTGGCCAAAGGCAGACAGTGCCTGCTGCTCTTCTTCCAGCAGTTGTTGTGGAAATGCTGTGCTCCCAAACACAATTGCCGAGTTACTGTCCGTTGAATCACGCCATTCACCGAATGCCCCCAGGGTGAAGTTAACCGCCGAATCATAGCTTGAGGCCAGGCGGAATTCCTGCGTTAGCTGCTCGGTTTCAAATACCGCGCTCGGCACCAGCACGTTGGCCACTACACCTGCAGTTGCATTCTGGGCGTTGTCCTCAGAGAGATCCCAGTAGCCTGTCACAGAGGTGAATTCCAGCCCCGAATCAAACTCGTAATTGAGCTCCAGGGTGCCCAGATACTGGGTGTTTTCCCGGAAACCGATAGCGTCGAGACTGAGCGCGTTTGGGTCGAGACCTACGACTGCCGGGGCTGCCCCGCCTATATAGATATCCCGCCCCAGATTCCGGCTACAGGGAAAATCCATTTGAAGCCCCCGCGGTGTACCCTCAGGCATAGTCACTGTTATGCCTTGCGCCAACAGCAGAGGTTCCACACCCCCTGGGCATTCAATTCTTTGCAGGGCAGTCGCAGAGCCACCCTCAATATCCGCTTTGCTGTAGTGCAGCTTGGCCCGGATATGGAACTGATCGCTGGGGTCTGCGACAAGGGTCGCCCGCAGATAGCTCTCCTCTCCCTCTGGCCAATTGCTGATACCTGCCGGTTGAAATAGCGGGTTGGCGCCCCCCGCGCCCTCAATAGTCTTGATATTGAAATAGCCATCGACATCCGTAAACTGCCCAATCAGCCTTACAGCGACCGTATCGGATACGGGGCCGGATACGATCCCCCGGATGTACTTATCCCCGGATACGGTTTCGTAACCGACAGTGCTCTCTGCCTCAAACTCCTCACCTGGGTCCGCAGTTCTGATAGAAATAACCCCAGCCGGGCTGTTTTTGCCAAAAAACAGGGCTTGCGGGCCGCGCAATACCTCGATTTGCTGCATGTCGATCTGGCTGACCTTGCGGATATTATTGGAGGATACCTGCATACCATCGATGTTTATCGCCACCGAAGAATCGGCGAGAGCGACTGCATTGCCATTGCCGATACCCCGCAGAAAAACCGAGCCGCCATTCGAAGTGGTCCGCTCGCTGGTTTGCAGGCCGGGTGTAAACTGCGCCAGCTCATCCAGGCCATCAATGCGCTGCTGCTTGATTTGCTTTTTGCTAAAGGCGTTGATCAAAACCGGCGCGTCCTGGAGTGATTCTTCCCGCTTCCTGGCGGTAACGATAACCTCTTCAAGGGTGCGCGCAGAATTTTCTTGCGCGAGCGCCGCTCCACTTGCAGCGACCATGAAAGAAGCTCCCATAGCGAGTGACAGCCCATTTACAATAGTATTTTTACTCATGCCTTCTATCATATTCTACTCCGTCTTTATCTGTATCACTGTTAAGTTGAGTGGTTATAGGTACGCATTTAAGTGCAATAATACACTTTTGATAGTCAAAACCAATGTATCAGTTCTGCACTTTCTCTTCCTGCTAAAAATCCTGACTATAGACTATAATCCTATTTCACATGCGTGATAAGCCCTGTGACCTCTGGCGTAATGAGGGAGAGCGCATGAAAATGTGATATTCTTTGCAGAGTCACGGTGTTGCCTCTGATCACAGGCTTTCAAATTCGGGGCCGTGAGTAAGGAACTTACCGTGATGAAAATACCTAGCTACACTATTACCGCACTTGCTGTTGTATTGGTTTTCTATCTCTTGATCGTAGGCGAGGCTTTGCTGCTTCCCCTGGTCATCGCTATCGCGCTCTGGTATTTGATCAACACTCTGTCGGCGGCTTTCGCCAAGGTAGATATTGGCGGGTTTCAATTTCCTGGCTTCGTCTGTCGGATGGCCTCTCTGTTTACTTTTCTGTTCTTGATTTGGAGCCTGGTCAATTTTTTAAGTGGTAGAGCAGATGATGTGTTACAGGTGATACCTGTTTATCAGGAAAACCTGACGGCCAGATTCGAAAGTCTGCCCTTGGTAGTTGTGTCCGCGTTCCAGGAGCAATCGCTTACTGACTGGATTAACCTCCCTGCATATGCCACCTCTGTGGCGGCGTCCTTTGCCGGGATTCTTGCCAGTGGTGGCCTGATCATGATTTACATATTGTTCCTGTTTTTGGAACAGGGAAATTTCGACCCCAAAATCACGGCTCTGTTTAGCAGCTCGGGTTCTGAAGAGGATGTCAGGAAGATTATCAGCCGGATTCGAAACGACATTCAGAAGTACATCAGCATCAAGATGTTCACCAGTTCGATGACAGGACTATTGAGTTATATATTCCTTCGAGTAGTGGAGGTTGATTTCGCCGGGGTTTGGGGTCTGCTTATTTTCCTGTTGAATTTCATTCCAACCGTGGGGTCGATAATTGCCACAATTTTTCCGGCCATGATTGCACTCGCCCAATCGGATGGCTATACCTTGTTCATCCTGGTATTGGCTGGTATAGGTGCCTTGCAGGTATGTATAGGAAATATCCTTGAGCCTCGCCTTATGGGTAATTCCTTTAATTTAAGTCCCATAGTGATATTGCTCAATTTGGGCTTATGGCAATATATTTGGGGTATTTCTGGCATGTTTCTCTGCGTACCTTTCCTGATCATTCTGACTATTATTCTGAGTCATTTTCCTCAAACGAGACCTATTGCCATCATTCTTTCCAGCGATGGCAGATTACGGGTTCCAGAGGATGGTATGGTCGAGCAGTTCGTTTCCAAAACCTCGAACAGGGAATTGTTGCCGTCGAACCAGGACAGCACCGGGGACTGAGCATTTGGTTCGAATGGCGAGCCACTGGTAAAGAGAAAAAACCCTGCAATATCCGCGTATTACGCGCTATAATCCTCTGCTTTTTAGCATTAGCTGTGTTGGAAAGAGCCAGCCTGGCCACAAAATCGGATTCATCCATGACAAGCGCTGAAATTAGACAAAAGTTTTTGGACTTTTTTGCCAGCCGGGGGCACCAGATCGTTCCCAGTAGCTCTCTTGTGCCTGGCAATGACCCTACGCTGCTGTTCACCAATGCGGGCATGGTGCAATTCAAAGATACTTTTCTGGGTGATGAGCAAAGAGAATACAAGCGAGCAACCAGCTCACAGCGTTGTGTGCGAGCAGGCGGTAAGCATAATGACCTGGAGAACGTAGGATACACCGCCAGACATCATACTTTTTTCGAGATGCTGGGCAATTTTTCCTTTGGTGACTATTTCAAACAGGATGCAATCAGGTATGCCTGGGAATTTCTAACAGTAGACATGGGATTGCCTGCGGAGAGGCTTTGGGTAACCGTATTCGAAGAAGACGATGAAGCGGCGGCAATATGGCTTGATGAAATGAAGATCGATCCTGATCGGTTTTCGCGCTTGGGTGAAAAGGACAATTTCTGGGCTATGGGTGATACCGGTCCATGCGGCCCGTGTTCCGAAATATTTTATGATCATGGTGAAGATGTGGCCGGTGGACCACCGGGCAGCGCGGACGAGGATGGTGATCGCTGTATCGAAATTTGGAATCTGGTTTTCATGCAGTTTGAGAGGAAAGCAGACGGTTCCATGATTCCATTACCCAAACCTTCGGTTGATACCGGGGCAGGTTTAGAGCGGTTAGCTGCTGTGCTGCAAAACGTGCATAGCAATTATGAAATCGATTTGTTTCAGCAATTGCTAAAGGCTGTTTCAGAGGTCACAGCGGTAAGCGACCTGGCTGATAATTCGCTTAAAGTGATTGCTGATCACATTCGCTCGTGCTCGTTCCTCATTGTGGACGGCGTCTTGCCTGCAAACGAAGGTAGGGGTTATGTGTTGCGTAGAATTGTTCGCAGAGCTGTGCGGCACGGCTATCAATTGGGTGTCAAAGATATTTTCTTTTACAAGATTGTTAGCGCATTAGTACGGGTGATGGGTGAAGCCTATCCTGAGTTGGTGGAAAAACAACAATTTGTGGAGAAGGCACTGAAGAAAGAGGAACAGCAATTTGCGCGAACTCTCGAAAATGGCATGTCGATACTTGAAAAAGCGATTACAGGTTTGGAAGGAAAAGTTATTCCCGGAGAAACAGTTTTTCGCTTGTATGATACTTATGGTTTCCCCGTTGATCTAACCGCTGATGTTGCCAGGGAACATGAATTGACTCTGGATATGAAAGGCTTCGAGCAAGCCATGTCGGTACAAAAAAACCAGGCCAGGGCGGCGAGTAATTTTGGCTCCGTTGCGAAGCTGGATATTTCAAACAGCGATGTGACAGAATTTGTCGGTCACGAAAAGCTCGAAGGCCTTGCTACTGTGTTGGCTATTTTTGCTGGCGCCAAAAGGGTCGAGAACGTCAATGAAGGTGAGGAAGTTTTACTATTATTAGATAGCAGCCCATTCTATGGTGAATCTGGCGGTCAGGTTGGGGATACCGGCTATCTGAGCAGCGAAACGGCGAGCTTCGAGGTGTTGGATACGCAGAAACAGGGAGAGGTGTTGGTTCATAGAGGCGTTCTTGCTACGGGTTCTCTAAAACCCGGTGATCGATTGACTGCGGCGGTGGCGCAGAAAGCCAGAGCCGCAATAAGTTTGAACCATTCCGCGACACATCTAATGAATGCGGCCTTGCGTAATGTGCTGGGTGAACACGTTCTACAGAAAGGTTCGCTAGTCGATGCCGACCGGCTACGCTTTGATTTTTCCCATACGGTAGCTGTTACAGCGGATGAATTAAAATTAATTGAAAATCAGGTTAATGCAGAAATTCTGAGTAACTCTGTAGTGAGCAAGGAAATACTGCCAATTAAAAAGGCGCAGGAAAAAGGGGCGTTAGCTCTCTTTGGCGAAAAATACGGCGATGAAGTTCGGGTTGTCACCATGGGTGGCGAATACTCGATTGAATTTTGTGGCGGAACTCACGTTGAACGTACTGGTGATATAGGTCTTTTCAAGATTGTTAGTGAATCGGGCATTTCCTCTGGAGTTCGTCGTATCGAGGCGGTTACTGGAAGAGGAGCACTTGCTCTGGTAGAGCGAGAAGGGCAGACATTGCGACAAGTCTGTGAAGTGGTTAAATCCGGCACCGAGGAAGTGCTCGACAAAGTGCAGCAGTTGGCCAGCAACACTAAGGTTCTCGAAAAACAACTGCGGCAATTGAAATCAAAAATGGCATCTAGCAGCAGCGGCGACCTGGCTTCTCAGGCGGAAGAAATTTCGGGTGTTAAGATACTCACTGCGGTGGTCGAGGGTTTTAATCCTAAAATTTTGCGTGATACGGCAGATCAGTTAAAAAACAAGCTGGGCTCGTCGGTAGTAGTTCTAATGACCGCAGTCGATGGCAAAGTGAGTATCGTGGCGGGGGTAAGCAAAGATTTAGTCGACAAGGTGAAGGCTGGTGATTTGGCCAATATGATCGCCCTTCAGGTAGGTGGAAAAGGCGGCGGCCGACCCGACATGGCCATGGCCGGGGGAAGTGATGTTTCCGCAATGCCATCGGCTGTGGCAAGCATCAAACCCTGGCTACAGGAACGTCTTTAGTAGTTGCCGCGCTTAGGATGCGGAATAGAGCGGTTGTGAAATTTACGGAAGTTAGAATAGAGCAGAGTAAACAAAGTAGAACGCTGAGTTTGGGATAGTCATGGCGTTGATAGTTCAAAAATTTGGTGGAACATCTGTTGGCTCTGTCGAAAGAGTCGAGGCGGTAGCAGAAAAGATTGTTCAATTCAGAGACCAGGGCGATGATATTGTGGTGGTGGTTTCGGCTATGAGTGGTGAAACCAATCGTCTGACAGCCTTGGCGCAGGATATTATGCAATGCCCAACTCCAAGAGAGATGGATGTGTTGCTGTCTACTGGTGAACAGGTCACTATTGCCCTGCTGAGTATGGCCTTAGAAAAGCGTGGCTATGGCGCACGGTCTTTCACTGGCGGTCAAGTCCGTATCCTCACCTCTGATATTCACACCAGGGCCCGCATTCGAGAAATCGATGGCACAAGAATTCACGCGCAGTTGGAACAAGGCAATGTTGTCGTAGTTGCCGGGTTTCAAGGAGTTGACGAAAACGCCAATATAACCACTTTAGGCAGAGGAGGTTCTGACACGACCGCCGTGGCTTTAGCGGCAGCCCTGGAGGCTGATGAATGCCAGATTTATACCGATGTAAGCGGTGTTTACACAACTGATCCGAGGCTTGTGGAAGATGCCCGCTTGCTCAGCAGTATTACCTTTGAAGAGATGTTGGAGCTCGCCAGCCTGGGTGCAAAGGTCTTGCAAATACGGGCGGTAGAATTTGCAGGAAAATACAAGGTTCCGTTACGTGTGTTGTCCAGTTTTGAAGAGGGTCCGGGCACCCTGATTAGTTTAGAGGGAGACGAAAAGATGGAAGACCCCACTATAGCCGGAATCGCATTCGAAAGAGATGAGGCGAAGCTAACAGTTGTTGGCGTTCCCGATGTGCCTGGCGTGGCTTATCAAGTTATCGGGCCGGTGAGCGAGGCTGACATTGAAGTTGATGTGATTGTGCAGAACGCGGCGGAAGACGGTACCAATGACATTACTTTTACGGTAAAACGCAGTGAGAGCGACAGGGCGAAGAAAATTCTCGATGACGTACAAGTTTCCTTGGGCGCGAGAGAAGTATTACTGGATAAGAAGGTAGGCAAGGTGTCTGTTGTCGGCGTTGGTATGCGCTCACATGCTGGAATAGCCAGTAGAACATTCAAGGCATTGGCTGACGAAAGTATCAATATTCAAATTATTACGACCTCGGAAATCAAGATATCAGTGGTGATCGAAGAGAAGTATCTGGAACTGGCCGTTCGCGCACTACACAGCGCTTTCGATTTAGGAGATCCGGACTATGAAAAAAAAGCGAGTCGGTAGCAGCCCGGCTCGCTATGGAATAAATCCTGCCGAAGTGGTTGGCATGTGTCTGGTTGAAGTCATAAAAAACCGCTAAGCTAATCTGGAAGAAAAAATCGAATTCGCGGGGATTGAACTATTCATTACTGGCTAGTTTAAGTAAAACGGACCTTGGTCAAAACCTTGCCAAAAATACCAGGGTATTCCGATGCTTGATTCATTGGATTACTTGAGTAGTACGGCAGGGCAAATTGAAGTAGTAAGGACAGCGCAAAGGAATGGGTTAAAGGAGGGTTGCAATGTTAATACTGACACGTCGAATTGGCGAAACATTGATGATCGGAGACGAAGTAACGGTTACTGTGTTGGGGGTTAAGGGTAATCAGGTAAGGATTGGAGTAAATGCACCTAAAGATGTGGCTGTGCATAGAGAAGAGATTTATCACCGTATTCAGAAAGAGAAAAGTAGTGATGCTCCTGCCGGCGGAGACACTGGTTAACTTCCTGCAAGTGTGCGCTTTTGGATGATGAATCTGAGGGAGGCTTTTAGTGATGCGATGTAGTCGATTTTGTAACAGTAATCCTGTTGGAATGCTGACAAAGCAATCGCTGGAAAGTCCTCATTCTACTCGAATTGAAATTTGCTGAAGTGCTCCATACAGCCGAGAATGTAACTGTAACTGTAATTGTAGAGACAAGAGCTAGTGGCGGAGAGAGAGGGATTCGAACCCTCGATAGGTTTAACCCTATACGCCCTTAGCAGGGGCGCGCCTTCAGCCGCTCGGCCATCTCTCCATAAAGTGTTGCGTCGTATTGGCGGTGATTCCATTCAATTGCCATTGCCAAAATCGCGGCCAATAGTAGCACAGAGATTGCTTCGACGAGAAGGGGAGTGGAACTGTCTAAACTACTTCGTTGTCGTAAAAACGCTTAATTTCACCAGGTCCAAAACCTAGCTCGGTGAGAATTTCGGTAGTTTGTTCGCCAATGGCGGGGACCGGACTCAGGCTTGGCTCGTAGCTGTTATTGTTTCCTGGGGGTAGAAAACTCTTTACGGGGCCTTCTGGGGTTTCTACTTCAATAAGTCGTTTCAAGGCCCCAAGCTGAGGATGATCCCAAACAGAGCTCATGTCATTGACATTGGCGAAGGCTATTTGTGCTTCATCTAATTTCTCAGCGATTTGTCCTGATCTCATCGATGAAAATAATTTTTCAATAATGACTTTAAGCTCGTCTCGGTTTGCCGACCGTCGTGAGTTTTCCTGAAATCTTGGATCGTCTATTAACTCTCTTTGGTCTAATACATTCTCACAGAAAGCTGCCCATTCTCTTTCGTTTTGCAGGCCAATCATTATTACTTTTTCGTCACTGGTGCTGAATGCACCATAGGGGTAGATGCTTGCGTGGTCAGTTCCGAACCTGGCTGGTGGCTCGGCACCATCATAGGCGTAGTAGAGCGGGAAACCCATCCATTCCACCATGGCTTCCAGCATGGAGATATCGATATTGCTGCCCAGATTGGTTTTCGAACGCTGAATCAATGCCGCCAATATCGCAGTCTGTGCCTGCACAGCTGCGGCGATATCCGCGATTGAAATAGCACTCTTCGCCATTTCGTTTTTTGTTCCGGTAATACTTAGTAAGCCGGCCTCAGCCTGAATGAGTAAATCATAGGCCTTCTTTTTCGCATAAGGTCCATCGCTTCCGTAGCCAGAAATATTGCAGACAATTAATTTTTTGTAGTGTTCATGCAGTTGTTTAAAACCGAGCCCTATTTTCTGAGCCGCCCCTGGTGTCAGGTTTTGTACAAGTACATCAGCGGTTTCCAACAACTTTTGCAATATTATTTCTGAATCTGCATGTTTTAAATTCAAGGTAAGGCTTTGTTTGGATCTGTTTGTCCAGACGAAGTGGGAAGACTGTCCCTTAACTCGCTTGTCATAATGTCGCGCAAAATCACCACTGCTCCTGCGTTCAATTTTTATTACTCTGGCGCCTAACTCGGCTAGTTGGCGTGTACACAACGGCGCTGCAATGGCGTGCTCCATTGATACCACCGTAATACCGTGTAATGGGCCGGTGTGTCCCATGTTAATCAGCCGAGAGCTGTGCCCGTGCTTCCATGCAGAGCTTGCCTTCATTGTCAGCTATCCAGAGTTGGCAGTTACCATTGCCGTCGATCTGTCTGCCGCAGACATGGAATTGTGCTGTATCGAATACCGGATTCACAGCCTTGAATTCGAATCGTTTTACAAACTGATCAGGGAAGTTATCGGCGAGCAATTCGACTAACAGAGTTGCTAAAAGCGGTCCGTGTACGACCAATCCGGGATAGCCTTCAACCGCAGTCACATAGTCCCGGTCATAATGAATTTTATGGCCGTTAAAGGTTAAGGCGGAATAGCGAAATAGTAGAACCGGGTCAGGTACAATAGTTTTAGAGTAATCAGAAGTTTTAGAGTAATCAGAATTTTTCTCTGCTGGAGTTTTTCTGGCTATAGATGATTCAACAGCAGGCTTATCTCTATAAACGATATCATGTTCTTCTTTTAATGCCAGTCCGGATTCGTTGGAGACTTCATGGCTAACGCAGACAAAAGCCAATGTACCGGTTCTTCCTTGCTTTATTTCTACGGACTGAACGCGAGAGATTCTCCGTACCGTCTCTCCTGCACGTAAAGGCTGTAGAAACTGCAATCGACTACCGGCCCACATTCGTCGCGGCAAGGGAATGGGCGGGAGGAAATCGCCCTTTTGTGGATGACCATCTAATGCCAATACAGACTGTGGGGCCGGACTAAGAAAATACAGCCAGTGCCATAGTGGCGGCAGTTCAGTGCCGAAAGGAAAAATCGACTCTTTTCTGTCTAAGGTGGCAGCCAATGCCTCCATAGGAAAGATTGTTAGGGTATCTGAGCGGAATTGCTGTTTGCCTGTCCATTTTCGGTAGTGCTGTTCTTCTTTGCTGTCCATCTTATGAAGGATTACCTGGGCAATTAAAATAGGTGCTAAATGTGTTAACGTACAAGATGCCTGGAATGTAATGGATGATAGTACAAACAGCCACTAAAATGGTCGCCAGTAGACAATTATCCTCGATAAAACCAGCACTGGAGTCATAAAGTGGGTGGAAAATACTTTGAAGAGTTGGAAATAGGCATGCTGTTCGAGCATTTGCCTCATAGAACTGTCACGGAAACTGACAATCTGTTGTTCACCACCATGACCCATAACCCTCAGTCTTTGCACATTGATGCGGAATTCGCCAAACAAACTCAGTTTGGGCGAATCCTGGTTAATAGCTATTTCACCCTTGGGTTGGTTGTTGGCCTGTCCGTGGGAGACACTACATTAGGCACTACGATCGGTAATTTGGGAATGGACAAGGTCGAATTTCCCAACCCGGTGTTTATAGGGGATACCTTGCGTGTACAAACCAAAATAGTTGATAAACGGGAATCGAGATCCAAACCGGACCGGGGTATTGTTTGGTTTGAACATTCAGGAATCAATCAACGAGGCGAAATCGTCTGTGAATGTTTGCGTAAGGGCATGATGTTCAGGAAATCTACCTGAGCGGAAATTATCGAAGTAGTAAAGTTAAACTAAGATTGCAAGAGACTAAATAATGACACTGCGTCGATCTATACATTTTGTGCCTGGCGGCAATGACAAGATGCTAAACAAGGCCTTGAGTCTGCCAGCCGACTCCTTGATTCTGGATTTAGAAGATTCTGTCACGGCTGACCGAAAAATATCGGCGCGTGCCGAGGTAGGCGAATGGCTGCGTGATGCCGATTTTGCCAATCAGGAAAAACTGGTTCGCATTAATCCTATGGACTCTGAATGGGGAAGAGAAGACCTTGAGGCAGTTCTGCAACATAGGCCCGATGGGATAGTGCTACCAAAAGTTATCGATTTAAAAACGGTTCACGCTGTCGATCAGTTAATAACGAATCAGGAGCAGATTGCTGAAGCAGACTACAGCAATATCAAACTACTATTGATAGGAACGGAAATGGCAGCGGCAGTGTTTAACTTGCCACAAATGGTAAACCATAACCGAGTTAATGGCGTTACCTGGGGTGCGGAAGATCTTTCAGTGTCTTTAGGCGCTAGAGCGAAACGAGATGAGCAAGGCAATTATTTGGAAGTGTTTAGTTTTGTCCGGTCCATGTGCCTGCTGGCAGCCGTGGCGGCAGAAGTGCAAGCGATAGACGCCGTTTATGTTGATATAAAAAATACTGAAGGACTGGCTAAGGAATGTAAGGCGGCAGCCAACATGGGCTTTACCGCCAAACTCACTATTCACCCCGATCAAATTGACATTGTTAATGAAACCTTCACCCCGACAGCGGTGGAAATAGAAGCAGCGACTGCGTTGGTGGCTGCGTTCAGAGAGAACCAGGCCGAGGGTAAGATGGCATTTAAGTTTGGAGGCAAAATGGTAGATGCTCCGCATTTAAAACGAGCAGAGCAGGTACTGGCGCTTGCAGGGCGATTTGTTGAAGAGAAAAACTAACTCATGAATTTTGTTGAAACAGAAGAACAAGGGCTGATTCGGGATTCTATACGCAAGCTCTGCAGCGGCTTTCCCGATGATTATTGGGAGCAGTGTGACCGTGAAGGAAAATTTCCCGATACATTCTTTGCCGAGATGGCGGCGGCAGGTTGGATTGGCATAGCCATGCCGGAACAATATGGTGGTGCAGGTAAGGGAATTCAAGAGGCGGCGATTGTGCTGGAAGAAGTTGCCGCCTCAGGAGCGGCAATGAACGGTGCTACACCGCTACACCTTTCTATTTTCGGCATGCATCCCGTAGTTAAATACGGTAGCAATGGGATGCGGGAGAAATATTTACCTCCAGTAGCTCGCGGTGACATGCATGTCGCTTTCGGTGTCACCGAGCCGAATGCTGGTAGCGATACTACCTCGATAGAAACCTTTGCCAAGCGAGAGGGTGGCCACTATGTCGTGCGCGGTCGTAAAGTGTGGACAACGAAGGCGATAGAATCGGAACGTGTTCTGCTATTAGTTCGAACCACTGCGAAAGCGGAGCTAAGACGAAAAACCGACGGCATGACCCTGCTGCTGGCTGAATTGCAAAAACCGGAAGTCACGATCTCTCCCATTGTGAAGCTAGGCCGTAACGCAGTTCGCAGCTGTGAAGTGGTTTACGATGACTTAAAAGTGTCCGTTGAAGACAGGGTGGGGGAAGAAGGAGAAGGGTTTCGTTATCTACTCGATGGCCTGAATGCGGAACGTATTTTAATTGCAGCGGAATCGATTGGTATAGGCAGGGCAGCTCTAAGGCGGGCAGTGCAATATGCAAATGATCGGGTGGTGTTCGATCGACCGATTGGCAAGAACCAGGGTATTGCTTTTCCCTTGGCAGAAGCGCGCATGAAGCTGGATGCGGCTGAGTTAATGATTAAGAAAGCAGCCTGGCTAATCGACAACGGTATGCGCTGTGGTGCAGAAGCGAATGTGGCTAAATGGCTGGCCGCAGAAGCAGGTTTCTTCGCCGCCGATGCCGCCATTCAAACTCACGGCGGTTTCGGCTATGCCAGGGAATACCATGTGGAGCGTTACTGGCGCGAGGCACGACTCATGAAGCTGGCGCCTATCTCTCAAGAAATGATTTTGAATTTTGTCTCAGAGCATGTGTTAGGTTTACCTCGCTCTTACTGATACCGCAAACCAACACATACCTGAATTTCTGCTTTCTTAATTTACTAAGGCTTCAAGCGCTGTTTTGGCATCACAGTAATCCAATCCTAAATCTCTGGCGACTTCGGGACGAGTTAATAGCCCTTTACAAATATTCAGACCATTGCGGAGATGAACATTTTCCAGCAGCGCGGCTTTGCAGCCTTTGTTGGCAATGTCTTGGATAAAAGGAAGGGTTGCATTATTAAGTGCTTCCGAAGCGGTTTTAGGAACGGCGCCGGGTATATTCGCCACACAGTAATGTATTACGCCATCAACGACAAACGTTGGGTCTTGATGAGTCGTTGCTCTGGAGTTTTCACAGCAGCCGCCCTGGTCGATGGCGACGTCAGTGATCACTGCACCGGGTTTCATTTTCTTAACCAGGGAGGAAGAAATCAGTTTTGCAGCAGCGCCACCCGGCACCAGAACAGCGCCTACTAGCATATCAGCTTCCATGGCATAAGTTTCGAGAGACTCTGCCGTGGAGAGGACACAGTTTATGTCGCCAGAAAATTGCTGTTGCAGTTGTTTTAATCGTGCTTCGGATGTGTCGAGGATGGAAACTCTAGCGCCTAGGCCCAGCGCAATTTTGCAGGCATTGCTTCCAACAACACCGCCGCCGATTATAACAACATGGGCAGCCTCTACGCCGGTTGCGCCACCGAGCAACACACCCAGCCCGCCGTAGTGTTTGCCTAGATGAGCAGCCGCTTCCTGCACTGACAAGCGTCCTGCTATTTCAGACATAGGGGTCAGAAGGGGTAGGCTACCTTCATCGTCAGTGACCGTTTCATAGGCGACACAGACTGCATTGCTCTTGAGCAGTTCTTGGGTCTGCTCAGGATCCGACGCCAGATGTAGATAGGTAAAAAGCGTATGTTCTGGTTTTAACAACATGCGTTCGGCGTGGTTTGGCTCTTTGACTTTGACGATTAACTCAACGGAGGCAAACAGTTGCTCGGCATCGGTAGCGATCATGGCGCCGGCCAGTCGGTAGTCTTCCTCGCTACAGGCAATGCCGAGACCAGCATTGTGTTCCACCCAGACCTCATGTCCATCATTGACTAATGTCTGAACGGATTTTGGGGTAAGTGCGACTCTAAACTCCTGTTCTTTACTTTCTTTGGGGCATCCTATTTTCATGAGTTTTCCTTTTCGGCAATAGTTAGGCTTTTGGCCCGAATCAGCATGCTGTATCTTTTGGAATTGGCATGACCGCGTGGCTGCGGAGTTAAACGGAAAGCGGTTTCAAATGCAAGAAATATTGTATATAAACCACTGTAGTTCCTACAGATTCAAGCAACAAGATTCAAGCAACAGGGATTGGCCATGAGCAGAACAAGAATATCGGGGCTACTAATTACTCTAGGTCTTGCCTTAGGTCTTAACTCGGCATTCGCCCAGGAGCTAAATCCGAATGATGATCTGGCTATTCAGCGTGTGGCGCCATTTCAGGTTTTCGACAATCTTTACTACGTGGGCGCTAAATGGGTTGCAGCCTGGGTTTTAGAAACCGACCAGGGTCTTATTTTATTTGACACCCTATACGGTGATTTGACCGACATCATTGTCGACGGTATTCGCGAACTGGGAATGGATCCGAAGGATATTCGGTATGTAGTGGTAAGCCACGCCCACTACGATCACATAGGCGGCGCCAAACGAATGCAAGATGAATTTGGTGCGGTAGTTCTGATGACGGAAGAAGACTGGCAAATGGTAGAACAGGATCCTGTTTACAGGGAGTATCCAAAACCCAGGCGGCATTTGCTGGTAACAGACAATGGCACGGTCAATTTGGGTCGAACCGGTTTGCGCTTCGTTAAGACACCTGGCCACACACCCGGAGTGACATCGACCCGTTTCACTGTGTATGACAAGGGTTTTCCTTTTCAAGCATTCATGTTCGGTGGTGCGGGTTTAAATTTTGAGGGAGTGGAGCGCACCGAGATGTACATAGAAAGTGTAAAGCGTCTGCAACGCATGGCTGACATCGAAGTGAATATACCTAACCACGAAGCATCAGGCGATGTGTTTGCGCGCCTCGACATATTGAAGCAGCGCAAGGATGGTGACCCTCACCCCTTCGTCGACCCAGAGAGTTATAGCGCCTGGCTGGAGCAACTTCTGCTAAGGGCCGAAGCAAAGTTAGTAGAAGAAAAAGCGGCCCCAGAAAACTAACTTCTTGACGGCCGCTTACGAGGCTAACTGCTCAAAGAATTTTTTACATGCTTTGTTGGCTGGGAAATAACTCTCGATCAGTAGTTCTTCCATGCCGGCATCCAAAGCCGTGCCAAACTGACTCAGGGTCGAAAACATTTTCAGCGTTTGACCTCCCAGATTGATATCAATTGTCAGCATGGGGCCATCCAGTGCGGATTCATCTGGTTGCTGCCAATTGTCAGGCGGCGACATCTCCAGCAAGCGTTTGTATAGGGTATCGTCATCTTGCCTGCCAAAGGCCAGTACTTGTTTGTGCAGTCTTCTCAGTGTGTGGCTTGCTACTTCATCCCAGTTTTCGATGTGGGGTCTATAGGAATCTTGTCGAAACAAGGCTTCTAATAAGTTGTTGCTTGGTGAGTTACCGCCCAGATTCGAGATTTTGCCAGCCATCGTTTGTTGAGCAGCATTCGCCAAAAGAACATTCCAGCTAGCGTCCATCACCAGCGCTGGGTAGGGGTTGTGATTTTCCAGAATGAGATTAAGTGCATCCAGCACTGGTTCCATGTCGCTGGCTTCCAGATCCAACTCGGTATAGGCCGCGACATAGCCACCGGAGTGCAATAGTAGATTGCTGTCTTTGTGGGGAAGATTGAGTACATCCGCCAGACGCAGCAACATGGACCGACTAGGCCTGGTACGCCCGGTTTCGATAAAGCTGATATGCCGCGAAGACACATCGGCCAGCAATGATAGATCAAGCTGTGAAAGTCGGTTTTTCTTTCGGTATTCGCTAAGTAGGGGGCCCACTACAGACATTGTCAAGGTTCTCTGGTTAGTGATTTGCAGGCATTCTAGCGGAGGAACTGTAGTGAAACCATTACCCCTAAGGTAGGCATCTCGAACTGCTGTCTTGGTAGAGGATAATGCTGATAAGCGCTACTGAGCATAAATGGTAAGTTGTTGCTTTTTAATTCAAAAAAATGGATAGGTTTGGGAAGGGATTTTCATTCAATCTGCCAGCGGGCAAAAAGACGACGGGCCTGACTCAATTGCTCAGAACTCATACGCTTTTCCAGTTCATTCCGTAGGGAAACGGCTTCAGTATTCTCATTACCAATGGCCATGCTCGCCCAGGCATGGGCCTGAACTGCATCCTTACTTACATAATCACCGTCAGCAAACATATTGGCTAATAATAAGGCGGCGTTGGCATGACCTGCCTTGGCAGCATGGCCGAACATCTCAACGGCCTTGTCTTTATCGACAGAAGTGCCGTCACCAGAATAATACAGACTGCCCAGGTTAAACTGCGCAGCCAGATGACCTTGCTGCGCGGCCGCGTCGGTCCACTTAAAAGCCAGTTCCATGTTTTTCTCCACACCCTGACCAGTAAAGTATAAAATCGCCAGGTTGTACTGGGCGAGATCCAGGCCTTCTTCTGCTGCCAAAGAAAATTCGTGAAAAGCTATACCGAACTCACCTTTGAAGGCGGCGTTTACGCCATCTTCATAGTCGGCAAAAAGAAACGAAGAGGCAGTCAGGAGGAGGGCGCAGAGAGCAACGCGATGCGTCGTAGTTGGGGTATATATTCCATTGATTTTGTTCATAAAGTCTATGGTATTACAGTTATTCATCGAATAATACGGACTTGCGGCAACAAGAGCCATTTATGTCTATGAAAAATCACCGATTTCGCTATAATACTGCCCTCTTAACTCAACGGAGCTTAGTCTGAATGTGTTGAAGAATGAAAAAAAGACTACGCACCCGTAGCTCAGCTGGATAGAGTACCTGGCTACGAACCAGGGGGTCGCACGTTCGAATCGTGCCGGGTGCGCCATCTAATAAAAAGGAACCGACTAATAAAAAGGGACAGTCTTTTCCAATATAAGCCTGAAACGAAAGGAAGCACGGAAAGCTGTTTCCACTACAAAATAAGCCTGAAATAGTCTTTGTTGTCGTTCATGATCAGCGGATGAAAACGATCATGAGCTTAGAACAATTGACCGCCATGGATGCTGCCGTCAAGCAGTTTCTCGACGGCACGCAGGCGCCAGAATAAATGGGACACAGCAGAATAAATGGCAAATAAATAAAATCAAATAAATGCAAATAAATGGCAAATAAATGGAGCAAATAAATGGAAAATAAATGGTGGAAAATAAATGGGAGAAATAAATGGGACACCCATTCATGATGGCAATAAGTAGGACACCCACTCATAAATAGAATAAATAAATAAATAGGACATCCACTCAAAAAGAATCGCCAGAATAAATGGAATAAATGGGACACCCATGGGGGAAAATAGATGGGACATCGGAATAAAATAGATGGGACATCCAATAAGTAGGACACCCACTCATAAATAGAATAAATAGGACATCCACTCAAAAAGAATCGCCAGAATAAATGGGACACCCATCAACAATAAATGGGATAGGAATAAGTAGGACACCCACTCAAAGGACAATAAATGGAGGACAATAAATGGGACACCCATTCATCAGAAGGAAAAGACATCATATACCCACTCTGCCTTCTGCCGAATGGTTACTTCAATTGGTTCAAAACTGGATTTTTGACTAGAAAAAAGGATTCCAGGCACACAGAAGCCTGCCACTGTCTTAAGCAGACAGCGTTTCTGAAATTACGCGACTAATTTGTTCGTCTTGTGTTGGCGTTGCTCCAGAGCTGCTAATTTTTCAATCCCATGCAACATCAAGATGGAGTGTTTCTGTATATCCAGAGCCAAGACTTGCCATTGCGCTTCTGATAGTCCAAGTAAAGCTAGTAGCTTTGGCTGCTTGCCGACAATAAACCCCCTTTTATCATTTCGAATATGACGCCCTGTCCAGTCTACCAGGTTAATATACTCTTTGAGGTTATAAGGGATCGCAGTACATCTTTCTTGCCGCTTCTGTTTTTCTTGAAAAGGCATTAATCGCGGTCTTTTCTTATCCTGCTGTTTCCTGAGTAACTGGAGTCGGTCTTGAATAGAGGTAAAGTCTGAATTCCATAAATCATTACTGATACCTGCACGAATTGGATTAAGATCTACATAGGCCATACAAGAAAGTAGTGCAGTTTCATCTAGTAAGGCTTGTGATTTGAATCTTCCCTCCCAAAACCGCCCCTTACAGTTATCTTCTTTATTGGCCATGCGGGCCACATATTCATTAAGACAGGCCATGTACCAACTGATACTGGATAAACGTGAGCGCCAGACTTTGATTTGTGCCTCTACAACCTCAAGTTCTGCCCGAAGCAAGGTATCACCGTCCATGTATCGATGAATCAGCAAAGGGCCTTTATACAGTTTCAGCCAACGCCGAATGACTTCCTTATTTGACCAGGAATGACTACGCGCCTGGTCTACATGCAGTACTAGGTGGTAGTGATTACTCATAACAGCATAGGCTGCAATATCTATGGCAAAGACATTTCCTAACAATCTAAGCCGTTCTACTATCCAGGGTTTACGATGATCGAAGTTTTTACTAGAGTAGTGATCATCACCACAGAGAAATGCCCTACGGACACAACGGGATATACAGTGATAATAGGGGGTATCTTCCAGTGAAATCAGTTGAGAGCGTGGGCGTGTCATTCTATTCTGGCTATCCTTGATCAATAACTAATAGATTGATTTCAATATAGACTTGAATCAACAAAAATCAAATTTGGACGGAAATTTGAATGGATGTCCTTTAGAATGTTTCTTTAGAATGTTTATCAACATGCCATCCGCCAAACTGCGTTGCTTGAGGTTTTCTATGCCATTTCTTTCAGGATGGAAATTCGAATGAGTGTCCTTTAGGTTTTTTTCCTTTAGATTTTTAGGTTCTCTTTAGGTTGCTACCTGGGGATTTCGGTTTTAGTTGTTAGTTGGAGACAATTACTTACTATTCCACTTTGTCCTCGCTTTGCTTGCTTAGGGTTTCTGCATACTCTTCCACTAATCTGGCCCAATAATAATCCACAGCGGTCTTGCTAAAAGAAGGTCCAATATCGTTTCCGTCAAGCAGCAGTTCTGCCATATCCAGGCAGATATGCCAACCCGCTGCGGCGGAGCTTATCCATTCCGGGTTTGGCACAGTGTGGCGCAGGGTTAGGGTTGATCCTGTTACATTAGGAGTCAACTCCCATCGCAACAAGCTTTCGCCCCAGGAGTACTCTAGTACCTGTTTTGGAACAATTTGATGAACTTCTGAGTCGTAGTTTTCGGGGGTGCTGCCATCAACCATTGTCAGCACGACCGGGCCCAGCTTGCTTAGATCACGGTTTGGTTGATAGGGCGCCCACTGTGGAATCTGCTCGGCTATAGTGAGAGAAGCCCACACTTTTTCTGGCGAATGTCGTATTTCTCGAACAAACGTTAGTGTGGTCTGCCCACCAACGCTATGGGTAGATACGAGTGCGTTGGCTCCTGGTTGATAGTCTTCAATATCCATTATAGGTTCTCCTTCTTATTGAGGTAGTTTGCCAGATCATTCAAATGGCTGCTCCACAATTTTTGGCAAGCTGCGAAAATGGCTGAATGAGCGAGTATTCTCATAAATACTGGATTGTCTTCTTCCGATAACACCAGCTTATCAATTCTCCCTGTGTGTTGTGCTCCTGTAGAGAACCCGGTTGCGACAAGGCGGTAATTAAATACAACCCCAAGATTTCTTTCAATCAGGATTTGCATTTCTCAGAACAGCTTTTGGGCATCCAGGGATTCTAGTGTATTGTTTTTGTCGCTCTTTCATTTTGTCGCTCTTTCATCGTCGGCTACATGGTCGAATTGTAACATGGTAAGTCCCGAGAAATTCTGTGAGCGGGCTTGCGACGTATTTGGAGAAACGGTATACACCACGCTGACATCGATCTCTGTTAGTCATCTGTCCAATCTGAGAAAGCCCACTGGGTATACTTGTCGACGTCGTCACTTCTAAAAGACACAGTTCAAGCTATTCAGAATCGGGGAGAGACAGGTTTCAATGTCGCGAAGACTTTCTCGATAGGCCAACTATGCAAATGTCAGGATTCGAAAATGTTCGGCGCAAGGAAGCATACTAACGCGATGATTGCTGTCGTACCGGTCGACAACTCATGTAAAGGCTGTCTTTCTTTAGGATGGAAATTTGAATGGGTGTCCTTTGGGTCTTTTTTTCTTTAGGTCTTTGTTGTCGTTGGAATGGGTGTCCTTTGCTTGCCTTTGCTTGCTTCTCTTGGTTGCTTCCTTTGGTTGGGTTTGTTGAATGGGTGTCCTTTGATTGCTGGCTTGGTTGCTTCCTTTGGTTGGGTTTGTTGAATGGGTGTCCTTTGATTGCTTCTTTAGGATGGAAATTTGAATGGGTGTCCTTTGGGTCTTTTTTTGGGTCTTTTTTTCTTTAGGTCTTTGTTGTCGTTGGAATGGGTGTCCTTTGCTTGCTTCCCTTGGTTGTCGGTCCTGAATGGGTGTCCCTTGGTCGCTTGCCCTTGGTCGCTTGGTCGGTCCTGAATGGGTGTCTCTTGGTCGCTCCTCTGGCTGTTGCTTGTTGTTTGAATGGGTGTCCTTTGGTTGTTTGGTTGCTGTTGAATGGGTGTCCTTTGGTTGCTTTGTGAATGGGTGTCCCTTGGTCGCTTGGTCGGTCCTGAATGGGTGTCCCTTGGTCGCTCCTCTGGCTGTTGCTTGTTGTTTGAATGGGTGTCCTTTGGTTGCTTCCTTGGTTGCTTCCTTATTAGGTAGTGTCTCATTGTTTTCATCATGGTGTTTACCACAATAAAGGTTCTGCTTCTGTTTAGTGGCTACTTTATATTTCTGAAATCATTGCTGCGCGGGGTTTTCCTGCTGATTTGTCAGCAGCTTGTTGCTGACGTCGTTTCTCTCCGCGCAGACGAAGTTCTTCCCGATTAGTGTCGTCTACACGAGAATAGTCTTCACGCCACAAATCATCTTTCCATGTAAACGGCGTGCGTTCAGTCGTTCGTGGTTTTGTGGCGCTTTCGAGGAGCTTCAGCCCCTGTTGTATTATTTGTAGTTGCATGTCGGTATCGTAGGGCTGCCCACAAGGGTTGCCTAGCGGGAAGTCGCTGTGCAGGTAGCGAGGCACACCACAGTGTTCGACGATATCGATAGCTGAACCGACGATTAGTGTAGCTATATCACTGACCTCAAGATGTCGGGCGAGCAGACTCACGGTCTGGTGACAGACGGGTCACAAAGGTACCAAAATTGCGACATCGATTTCTTCTTGCTGGCAGCGTGTGAGGATTTCAGGTGCGTCTTTTTCTAGCGTGCTGCGCTGGCTGTATTCTGTGGGAATGCAATGGAAACTCTTCGCCACATCAGCGACAAGCTTTAATTGTTTGCATTGCTCTAACTGCGCCAAAGGAAGAAAAGAGGCCACGTCATCCGTGTGGGTCATAGTTTTATGCCATGACAGTTCATCGCTATACATTGAAGTGGGTATTGGATTGCTGGGACAGGAGTACACCTGGCGTTGTGCTCGCCCCACTTCGCTGTCTGGCATCGCAGTGGTAATGACGGCAACTTTAGCCTCGCTAATGGGTGTCTTCATCGGGCTAAAAGGAACCTCATCGTGCCGGGCCCATCGATAATCTCTGGTATAGCCTTGGGCGCGGTAAAGGTTTCTTGTTCTTTCCATGTAGGGAACATCATAATGTTGAGTCACTAATTACACCTCTTATCGGTCTTTCTTGATTTGGGCCAATGAAACGCCGTTACCGTGGTTAAGTCAACAGTGGCCATGGTAGTCTTGGTTCTTTCGCTAAAAAGCCTCAACAAAAGCGGAGATAAACCAATGCGGGCAATGAACGAGAAAACACGTTCGGCTTTTGTTCGATTGCTGGCCGTGCCAGCTTTACTATTTTGGTCATTATGCGGCGAATCTTGGGCACAGCAGGGGGAAACCACCTTGAGTAATAAATCACCAGTAGCGGGCGTAACTTTTCGTTTTATTCAAGCCAATGGCTTGAATATGCGTATCGCCGAGGCGGGGCAGGGGCCTCTTATTCTGTTAGCACATGGTTGGCCAGAATCCTGGTATTCCTGGCGACATCAAATGACTATGCTGGCCGAGGTTGGCTATCATGTGGTCGCTCCCGATATGCGGGGCTATGGCGAGACAGATAAACCCGCCGATGTTGATGATTACGACATAGTGCATCTTGCTGCGGACATGGTGGGAGTGATAGATGCCCTGGGGCAAGAGACCGCGATTATGGTTGGTCATGACTGGGGCTCCATCGTCGCCTGGAATACAGTGCTGCTGCACCCCTCCCGATTTAGTGCTTTGATCGCCATGAGCGTCCCCTACGGTGGCCGCGTCCGCCAGTCACCAATGGAAAGCTGGCGCGCCGCTTATGGTGAAAACTTCTTTTATATTCTGTATCACAATGAACCCGGGGGAGTAGCAGAAGCGGAATACGACGCCGACCCAAGAGGGATACTAAGTCGCTTGTATCTGTCGCCCACATCACCACGTGAACCGGTGACAATTACCGACTCACATCGTTCTGCGGGCGGATGGATTGGACGTCTTGGTGCTCCGCAGGGCTTACCCGATTGGTTAGCCGAAGAAGATTTGGCCTATGTGGTGTCGCAATTTGAGAATGCAGGTTTCCGCGGTGGGGTTAATTATTATCGCAATTTCCATCGTAACTGGGAGATTACGGAAAATCTGGAAGGTGCGAAAGTTCAGGTTCCTACACTTTTTATAGCGGGCTCAAGAGATATGGTAATTGCCGGTAGAAGTACAGAGCAATTAACCGCAACTATGTCGCGAGCAACAACAGACTTGCGAAACGTTGTGCTAATTCCTGATATTGGACATTGGGTGCAGCAAGAAGCACCAGAGCAGACCAACGCCGCCATGATAGAGTTTTTGAACGGCTTATAAGTTATTTTGTTTCAGCGACGCTGCACTAGAAAATTTGCAGCGTCGCTGTGGCCTATTCAATCCGAATGGGCAGTAGTAGTTTGCTTCCTGCCGGTCGTTGTACGTCGAAGGCTTTCAGCGTTATCGCAACAAAACTGTAGTAGCCAATCAGCCCGGTTAAGTCCATTACACCCTCGGTGCCGAATAGTTCGATAGCTCGGCTGAACGTGTTCGTACTCACTTTTTCCTCAGTAATGACTTCTCTGACAAACTGAATAATCACTTTTTCGGTTTCGCCAAATCCCTCTGTGTTATCGGCGACATCAAGCGGTTTTCTGAAACGAACGAGATCGATTATCTCTTGCTCCAGACCCGCAGCTTGCGCCAGCGGTTCATGGGCGCTGTACTCGTATTGATTATTGATCTCTCTGGCGGTAGAAATAATGGCCAGCTCGGTTAAGCGCTGATCCCGGTCTGAGCCATAGCGCACTCGCTGACGTACGTCAAACAAGGCTTCGGCTAACTCTGGGCTGTTCATCCACATGCCTATTGGTCCCCGTAGGCCAGTTTCGTAGCCTGTGCCTGGGCTTACATAGGTGTCGAATGTTGTGCGTCCCGCGCTATCCAAATTTTCTCGTTGAACTTGAGGCAGTCTTGCCAGGGAATCCATGAATATGTCTGCGGGTAGCTCGGCAGCGGATAGTGGTGGAGGCATAACGAAGCCAGGTTCGGCTGCTATCACGGACGCGGAGAATTGTGCGGTAGCTATACACAGGCACACAGATAGGACTATAAATGATTGTTGCATCGGGTTTCGATCTTCATTGTAGAGTGGAGAGCGCATCATGGCGAACAAGCATAACGCATGTTTGTTGAAGTGCGCGATCACAAAGTGGCATTAAAGCCAAAAATCTGCCAATTACAATTTCACTATTTGTGCAATTTGATCCTAGTAAGCAAGTTGAACTTCTAAGCTGCACAGCCGCATTGCTCTCCAGATCCCCTACATACCAGGCCCCATACAACAGACAGGCTTGCAGTGGGTGCTCGAAAGGCATACCCTGATCGACAATTGCAGACAGGAGAGTTCTGTTGAATTCCGGTTATCAGTATCAAGCCAAGCAGGTGGACAAGATCATTGTTCGCCCCTTTTCGTTTGAGTTTCCCGATGACTTAGATCCCAAGTGGGTGCCAGATAAGCCCGTGCGCTCTCACTTCTTCAACGGGGTTTCATTGACTATGCCTTATTTGGAACCCTTCCTGGTAAAGACAATGCGTGAGACATCGGAACTGCTCAGTGAGCCGAAACTAGTGCAAGACATTCGTGATTTTAACGGCCAGGAAGCAAACCATTATAAGTGTCATCGGCGCTTAAATACTTTGTTAAAGGCCAACGGCTATCCGGAATTTGAACAGCTTGAAGCACGTCTGGACGCCGCCTATAAAAAATTATCCACTCGAAGCCTGCGTACCCGGCTTGCTTATAGTGCCGGCTTCGAGTGCATGACGAATGGATTCACCACCTGGCTAATCAACAAACGGCGGCAATTATTTCATGGTGCGAGTCCACATATAGTATCGTTCTGGTTGATGCATATGATAGAAGAAACAGAACACAAAACCGTTGTGTTCGATGCCTATATGGCGTACTCAGGCAAATACCTGCCGCGGGCTATTGGCGTCTTTCACGGATCATTTCATGTACTGGCTTACGGAATTATAGGAATGTTCACGGCACTGAAGAAAGACGGCAAGCTCGCAGAATTAAGTTGCATAGCAGGTATCATTCGGCAGTTTTCCTCTTTGTTGTGGCATGTTGGGCCGTTTTTACTTCGCGCCTTACTGCCATGGCATAATCCCAGAGCTGAGGCAGACCCGGAATGGATGCAACAATGGGCGGCTGGACACGCAGCACTTTCTGCGGATGAGCAGTTACCTCTCATCGATACCAGCGATCCCGATATGCCCGTGCCGTTTAAACGAGTGGCCGCCACCTAGGCTGTTAGCAAACTACCAATTACAAAACTATTTTTTACTTTTCCCGAATAGAAACTGAGAGGTGATTCATGCAGCGTTTGCAGAGAATAATGATAGGTAATGGCTTGTTGGTGGTTCTCGCTTCGATGCTCGCCGGCTTCATGCTTATGTTTGCTTTGCTGGGTGGTTTAGAAGTCTGGCCCGGCAGCATTGTCGCTATACCAACATACGGGACAACCGAAGGTTGGGTGAGGGCGCATTCCGGCGGAGCGATGAATGGTCTGTTATTAATGGTTATAGCACTGGCGCTACCCAAGCTAAATCTAAGTGCTGGCTTACAGCGTTTTGTTGCCTATGGTTTTATCTATGTAGCCTGGTCATTCACGCTCTTCTACTGGCTGGGTAATGCCGCTGGAAATCGAGCGCTCACATTCGGCGACAACCCGCTGGGCGAATCTGATATTTTCGGCATACTCGGTGTCTTGCCTGGCTTACCCAGTGTCTTTCTCGTGGTGATCTTATTGGCGATAATGGCTAATGGAATTTTTAGAGATAAAGGTGAGTAGTGCCCTTTGTTGTTTTACTTTTGCTCTGCGGTTTTACAGTAACGCCCCGGTTGTTAGTCGGGGCGTTTTTGTTTCAAGCAGAGGTCTGTCTCCAGTTAATCTCCGCTAATATTTGTAAGTAAACTCCATGCCATAGGCTCTGGGCAAGGTAGTGCCCGAGTTGTGGCGATAGAATTGTTCTTCGGCCTGACGCAGTATTTGCAAGTTAGCCACATCATCGAAGATGTTGTTAACGAACGCAGATACCTGCCAGTTTTCGTTTGGAGATTTCCAGGTTGCGCGTAAGTCTGCCCTGCCATAAGCCTCAGCTTTTTCGGCTTCAGCTTCGAATGGTGAGTAGTAGACTTCATCAGTCCAACTATAAACTCCAAACAGTTCCAACTCTGCACCGCCATTCATTGGCACCACGTAGCTGGCCCAGGCAGTAAACTTGCCTTCAGGCACCTGCAATAGCTGACTACCTTTAACATCCTGGGTCAGTGCGTTGAATTCAGGATACAAGGACTCAGGTATATCTCGCCTGCTGGAATCGGAGATTAGCAAAGAGTCAGTATATTCACTTGGCGTAAAACTGAAGTTTCCGCCTAGTGTCAGAGAGTCAGTTGCTAACCAAAGCACTTCGCCTTCCAGGCCAAGCACTTCAGCGCCAGGAGCTTCTAATACCGAGGTGGTGGTTCCGCCGATGCTGGTAACTTCTGTGCCCACAGTATGAATGGTGTCGTAGTCATAGAGATACAAGGAGCCATTAAATTGCAGGGTGTCGTTAAGGAGGCGCGTTTTATAGCCTATTTCGTAAGCTAGCAACTCTTCTGGATCATAGGTTGGTGTGTTGCTAAAAAATACCAGGTTATAGCCGCCTGAGCGGTAACCGGATGTGGCAGAGAAATACATCAATGTATTATCAGTTACATTCCAATCCAGGTTGATACGCCCGGTTGTCTTGCGGTCAGTTCGGTTAAAGGGTCTATAGACACTGAGGGCAAAAGGAATACCGCCATTGGTAACGGCCTCGGTCGGTACTATTTGCTCACCGGCTTCATTGTCAACCAGACCGCCATTAACCCGGTTTACCGCTGCCAGACCACCCCAGAAGGCCAAGAAACCATCCCCGCCAGTCTCTGAGTAGCGCCACAAATTCTCCTCGGCAGTTACTTCATCTTCGGCGTAACGTATTCCCAGGGTTAGTGCAAAGGTCTCGTTGATGTCCCACACACCCTGCGTATAAGCAGCGAACGCTTCACGTTTAGTTTGCGTGGCATACAGCAGGTCGGTTGCCGTTGTTTGGGGGCCGTGAATAACATTCAAATCAGGATTGCTGCCATCGTCACCACCCCAGGCCGAGGTTTGCAAATTATTGCCGCCGTTATTGCGAGCACAGGATGCAGCGGGAGCTGCAACATTACAGCTTAGTTTCGCACTAAACAACGAGACCATTGGTGCGCCGCCAAAGGCAAAAGCACTGGCACTGATACCTTCGGGTACAGGCGCACCAATTACATCCGTGGCCGCAGCCGCGCCTGCGGCACTCAATACGGTGTTATCCTGATAGGGATTCACTAATCTGGCTTCGCCAATAGATGAATAGAAATCTCCGCGCTGATCGATGGTTGCATCGTAGATGAAGTAGCCCGAGGTGATCGACACCGTATCGCTGATGTCGTAGAAAGCCTGTAGTTCATGGGAGGTATAATCTGCCTCGTGGTTCACATAAAACTGACGATCATGGAATAGACTGGCGGTGTTGTCGTCGTCTGTAGTTCGCTTGTAAGTGAGTTTATTGAAACCATACAAATATTTCAGTTCGAGTCTGTCATTCACATCCCACGAAAAGCTGAACTGGGTTCCTTGCTGCTCGAAATTCTCATTGTTCAGACCATTGGTCGCCGCGCAGAGGTCGTCACCATCGATATCCCCTGGGAATACACACTCGTTGTATCTGGCTGCCGACGCTGCCGATGTATTGTTAAACCCATCTAGTGAAGCCGCCGCATTCTGGGAACCATCAAAATCACCGAAATCGATTCCTGGCCGAACACGCTGGGCCTGATCGATTGCACCAGTGGTTGGGTTGGTAAAATTCAATATCGGCTGGCTCTGATCGTACCAATCGTTGTTGTCAAAATTCGCTCGGTCGGTATTGGTGGTATCGATAAATCGAAAGCCTGGAACCAGCGCATCGGTGACCCGGTTTGGGTTACCGTCTTCATTCAGTACCACCAGACCCGCGCCATTGGCACCGCCGAAAGAGCGGTCGATCTCCATGAAATTCTGTCGCAGATTGACTTCTACGGTATCGCTAGGTGTCCATTGGAATTGTATGGCAGTGTTCTCGGTGCCGAGACCGTCGATATCACTTCCGCTGCCCAGTTCGTCAATAACGCCATCGCGGTCGCGATAGGCAAAGTTTAGCCGCGCCGATAACACATCTTCGATCAACGGTGTGTTCACCATGCCATAGGCTTCATTGGTACCAAAATTACCGAGTATGGACTTGAAAGAATAATCTAATTCCTGAGTAGGCTCTTTGTAGAGTACATTTATGGCGCCGCCAACGGCATTACGACCATACAGCGTTCCCTGCGGTCCACGCAGCACTTCGATGCGTTCGACATCCCAAAAAGTTGCGGCGGTGGCAGTTAACAAATCTTCGGAATAGATTCCATTCATGTAAGTTGCAACACCAGGGTCGCCGCCTAGCGCGCGGAAATTACGTCCAACACCCCTGATAGTGGAATCGTAGGGTTGAATAGTTGTTGCAGGAATAAAATTTTGCAAATCTTCCTGGTTGCGGATACCGAAAGCTTCCAATGACTCGCCTGGTAGCGCGGTAATTGAGATAGAGGTGTCTTGCACTGATGCTTCTCTTCTCTCTGCTGTTACCGTGACTTCTTCAATACGTCTTTCTTCTTCAGCCGCTAACAGCGCGTTCGGTGCATAGCCAACACAAAACAATGCCGAAGCAAGGATCAGGTTTCTGGTGACAATGGTTCTTGATTTCATATGATTTCCCTTAATAGCAGTATTTTTCTCACAGGCAGATAGGCAAAATAATGCACAGCCTTTTGCCTGCTGAGAACTTTTTGTTATTTGATCGAGCAATGAACGATCGTTCATTCTCAGTCATGGACAAGCACCCCTTTTCTGCGCTTGGAGAGTTCAGAATAGCTTTCTTACGAACAGTGTCTGACCGATCGGCCAAATACAGAATGCAAATGAGACTTCATTGCAGTAAAGAAATTGCAAAACCACTTATTCCAAAGTCCTTATTGGAACTTCTGACCGATAAGGGACGAACAGAAGATAACGGACGACGAGGTGTTCGTCAAGAAAAATCCGAGGATGAAGTCCAGGAGGCGTTTTCTTGTGCGTTACAAAATTACTCATTTATAAACTAGCACCGAAAATTCATTCCTGGCAAATCTTTTCAATTTGAACGTCAATAGAAGGTAACGCGAGTTGCGGATTTTTCTGTGTGCCGCAATTGAGGCAGTGATATGTGTGCTACAAAGGCTGTCTCGACGTTCACCACCAGCACGGTAAAAAATTGGATATTTCGTACCGCTCACTCCGAAATTTGGCTAGCGTCTGGTTTATTTCTAAAGCAAGATAAACTCTGTTACTTATTTACCCGATTTTTTTCAGATTTTGCATCGAAAAAAGAAAGTCAGGCCAGTTATAGACCTTAGATTTAGCCTCATTCAGGTCACTACATAATGTCTGGCAGTTGATGAATGATGCTGTCAAAATAGAGGCAGTTCATTTAAGCTTCGTCGAGCAAATAGTCTATAGTGCTGCTTTTTAGGCACTTGTCTGGGATTGATTCTATGTTTTTGAAACCCAAGTCTTTAAAACCCAAGCCATATTTCTTGTTATCTGGTGGTAAATTGCTGTCTAGAACCACACTTGCCTTTGCTCTGTCAGTCTCCAGTCTGCTCGCCGGGCATTCGATATTCGCCGCTGATGTTTCTTTGAAACAGGCGATTGAAGAGCATTACGACTCTCATCTTTCCGATTTGTTTCTTTGGTTTCATCAAAATCCGGAACTGGGTTTCCTGGAACAGGAAACTGCTGCGCGTTTAGCGCAGGAACTTCGTCAACTTGGTATCGACGTTACCGAGGGTGTTGGCGGTACCGGTTTGGTGGGGATGATAGAGAATGGCCCTGGCCCTCTGCTGCTGGTGCGCGCCGATATGGATGGTCTGCCTCTGCTTGAAGACAGCGGCCTGAGTTATGCCTCGCGTAATCGACAAATCAATCTGGATGGTGAAGAGGTGCCGGTTATGCACGCCTGTGGTCATGATATGCATATGACCAGTCTGGTAGGCACAGCAAAAATACTCATTGATAATCGCGAAAGTTGGAGCGGTACCGTGATGTTGGTTGGACAGCCAGCGGAGGAACTAATCAACGGGGCCAAGGCGATGTTAGAGGATGGCTTGTATGAGCGCTTTGGTGTGCCAGACTACGCGATTGGCTTGCATGTAAGCTCTGGCTCTCCCAGTGGATTGGTGACAGTTCGAGAAGGGATCGTGCAGTCCAGCTCAGACAGCGTGGATATTAAAGTCAGAGGGATTGGAGGTCATGGTGCTTATCCTCATCAAACAATTGATCCTATCTACGTTTCTTCTCAGTTGGTTATTGCTTTGCAAGGCATCATCAGTCGTCAAATCAACCCGTTATCACCAGCTGTTATTACTGTTGGATCTTTTCAAGGAGGTAGCAAGCACAACATAATCTCGAATGAAGTGAATATGCAATTGACCGTGCGCACAGATTCCGAAGAAACCAGAGAACAGGTATTGGCTCGAATAAGAGATACGGCTGCCAATATTGGTCGCTTGAATGGCTTGCCTGATGATTTACTGCCGGTTGTGCGAATGGGTTTTGAAAGCACCCCGACCAATATTAACAACAGCGAGGCAGTGCAGCATGTACTTCCTGCCTGGACCGAGCAACTTGCTTATGACCCCCTGGTGACTTCCCAACGGCCTGGCATGGGTGCAGAAGATTTCGCCTACTTTACTCAGACCGAGCATGAGGTGCCGGGTGTATTCTTTTCAGTAGGCGGAACACCCCCCGAGCTAATGCGGGAAATAACTGCAGGCCGAACTAATGCGCCACCTCACCATTCACCATTTTTTAGGATTGATCCTGACTCGATAAAGGCCGGGGTAGAAGCGATGTATACAGCGGCTGTGGCATTGCTGAATAAGCCCTAGCTGAATATCTCAGCTTCACTAACAATGAAATCGATAATTTTCCGAAATTTTAAGGAATAGTAATGAAAGCTCAAATGCCAGAAATAGCATGAAGATCGTTAGCGGTGTAGCAGCAGGGTTATTGTATTCCTCTCTTGGCTTTGCCGCAGAAGCGCCGGCTTCGAGTACTTTTACCGAAGCGCAATTTGATCGAGGAGAAGCTCTGTACCAGCAACAATGCGCTGCCTGTCATGGGGTGGAGCTAGATAGTGCAGCAGCTCCAGCACTGGTGGGTGCGACTTTTCGCAAGAGCTGGTCTCGCCTGGGAGCAAATGTTGCTGAGCTGTTTAACCGTATCAGCACCACCATGCCGCCGGGTCAGGCCGGTAATCTGAATGAGACTCAGAATCTCGACATTCTGGCCTACATTCTAGGCCGCAATAATGTTCTACAGGGCAGCGAACTGCTAAAGAATGATTACTACTACTTAAGTGCGATACCTATTTCCCGTGGTGATGAGGTTCTGGACATAGCGGCGACTTTTATAGAGGGCGTTTACGGTATCGAACCCATCGGCACTGGTCCTGGCTTTGACGAGCTGATGGCAGCGGCTGATAATTCCAGTGATTGGCTTTATCACAACCAAAACTATCAAGGCACGCGCTATTCTGATCTTGATCAGATCAACAAATCAAATGTTGCAGGTTTACAGCAAGTTTGCGCCTATCAGCTAAATACCAATGCCACTATGCAAACGGGTCCAATCGTTTATCAAGGTACTATGTACCTGACCAATGCTATCCATACTGCGGCCATCAATGCGGCCACCTGCCAGAAGATCTGGAGCTATGATTGGGAGCCCAAAGATCGAATGGTATGGGGAAATAATCGCGGCGTCGCGATTAAAGGCGGCTATGTTGTGCGCGGGACGGCTGATGGCTATCTGTTGGCGCTGGATTCGGCGAATGGTAACTTGTTATGGGCGCGACAAGTAGCAGACCCGTGGCTGGGTGAGACGTTCACCATGCCGCCAATGATATTTGAAGACACTATACTCATTGGCCCCGCAGGTAGCGAAAACGCGATTTCTGGTTGGGTGGCTGCCTTTTCCCTGAGTGATGGTGATTTGATATGGAAGTTCCTGACTGTTCCCGAAGCCGCAGCAGGCGGTGGTGAGACCTGGGGAAATCCGAACAATATCGCCCTGGGTGGTGGAGCGGTATGGACTCCCCTGAGTATGGATCTAACAATAGGAGAGGTCTATGCGGCGGTAACAAATCCCGCTCCGGACCTGCCAGCATATCTGCGACCTGGAGAAAATCTCTATACCAACAATATCATCGCGCTCAATGTCCGAAATGGTGAATTAAACTGGCATAAATCTATCGTGCCTAATGATGATCATGACTGGGACTTAACTCAAGTGAGTCCAGTCCTCAAGGCTGGTGTAAACAACGTGTCGCGGGACATGGTGGCCACGGTGGGCAAGGATGGTATTTTGCGAAGCCTGGATAAGCAAAGCCATGAAATCCTCTATGAGACAGCTGTTACTACTATATTGAACGCCGAGGTTCCTGTTACGCAGGAAGGTGTCTTTGCTTGCCCTGGTGTCTATGGCGGGGTTCTTTGGAGCGGGCCTGCCTATCATCCGGACGAAAAGTTGTTAATAACCCCATCTATCGACTATTGCGCGCAATTTATCGCGGCGGAAAAAGTGGAGTATGTGCCGGGGCAACTTTATATGGGGGGTGTTGTGCGGCCTGACCAGGAAGCACAGACTGGCTGGTTGACGGCCATGGATGCTGAAACTGGAGAGCTAAGATGGCGTTATCATTCGCCAACTCCTATGGTTGCAGCTGTCACCACCACCGCTGGGGGGTTGGTAATAAGTGGAGAACTCACCGGTGAGTTGTTGATGATGGATGTGAGCTCTGGCAATTTACTAAACAGTATCAACACCGGCGCACCAATCGGTGGAGGCATTGTCACCTACGAGGTTGAAGGTAGGCAATACATCGCCACGAATTCGGGTAACGCGATGCTAACTTTTCAAACAGGCACGGAATCGAGCAGAACAGGCAGTGTTATCGTTTACGCTTTACCGCAAGAATGATCGACGCATTGTTTGAGTCACTAGAGAAAATGTTAACAAACTGTATAAGGGGAACCGGGTAGCCAGGGTCGATATAGAGCAGTGCTAACTGTCACTAAGCTAAGCATGAAGTTTCCCTATGGAACCGCAGTCAGACTTTTCTCTGAACGAACTCGACCGGCTTGCCCCTAAACTATGCGTTTCTCTTTAAGCTCAGCAATCTCAGTGTCAGAATAGCCCAGCTTCTGCATTATCTGATTCGTGTGCTCGCCTAAGGTTGGTGGTCGAGACCGAATTTTACCGGGTGTTTCCGAGAGCTCCACCGGGGTTTTCATCAACGGCGCAGGTTTATTCAAGCCCGGATATTCGACGGCTTGGAACAGTCCTTTGGCAGCAATATGTGGGTCATCCAGAACCTCCTGCGGTGAAAGTATGGGGCCGGCTGGCAGACGGGCTTCTTCCATCGCCGATAACACTTCGGCTGAGGTACGCTCAGCACACCAGACCGCTAATCTTTCACTGATCAATTCGCCGTTATCACCTCGAGAGATATCATCCTTAAAGAGCGGGTCTTCGAGCCAGTGCTCTTCGCCCATTAAATCGGCCCAGCGTTTGAATAAAATGCCACCCACTGATTGCACTAACACCCAGCCATCTTTGGTCTTAAAAGTATCGGCCGGGCCAGAAGTTTGTGACCTGTTGAGCGTCGCAACCCTATTGCGTTGAATAGCGTGTTGTTCAATGGCGGTTCCGTTCATCATGGTTAATGCGGTATTGAACAGCGACCCCTCTACCATCTGCCCACGACCTGTTTTCTGGCGCTCAAATAGAGCCGCCATTGTGCCAAAAGCAGACAGGCTAGCCGTGCCAAAGTCTATGAAGGGCGGATAGGCCTTCGTTGGTTGGTCGGGAGTACCAGACATATACATAGCGCCAGACATTGCCTGACCAAGCCCATCAAAACCCACTCTATTGGCGTAGGGGCCACCACTGCCAAAGGCTGAGATTGTCGTCAGGATAATGTCCGGCTTGCTGGTTTTCAGGCTCTGGTAATCCAGACCCATAGCCGTCAGAGTATCGGGGGGCAGATTGGCGATAACCACGTCCGCAGTTTTTACCAATTTTTTAACGATTTCCCGGCCTTCGGGCTTCATTGGATTGAGTGTCATACATTTCTTGTTCCGTGCCAACTGCATGAACAGAGCACCATCTCCTTGATCACTGATTGGAGAAAGGAAGCGATCTTCGCTACCATCGATCTTCTCTATCCTGATCACTTCGGCGCCCATATCCCCCAATAATGTGCCGCAATAAGGCCCCGCGATGTAGCGGCCAAAATCGAGAACCCGAATTCCTTGTAAAACCTGAGTCATAATCTGTATCCAATGTGTGAGAATGTTCTTGTGCTTAATCAAAGATATTAGCATAAGTAACTAATATGTAGAGACAATTTATCTGTACCCAAATCCCCAGATAGACTACCGCCAGCGCTCCAAGGGCCTCTGAATCCCTCTTTCAAGTGTTATAGCTGAGCAAGACAGTAGATATCGCAGAGAGGTTTAGTCAAAACCCGTTGCTCTGCGCATAATCAGCGCTCAATTCGCCATTTTGGACGAACCTATCCTGTATAAGCCGTCACTTCTTGTCCGCTATTGGATTAAATGGGCGGCGGCTCAAACTCCTTCAGTGCTATCAGCACTCGTTCCAGCAGTATTCGGTGTTTTCCTTGTAGCTTGACAAATAACTGATGCCCCGTTTTGACCACCTTCGCCAGCACCCCAGGACACCCACTCTTGACTCTTGATGCTGTGCATCAATTCACCTTGACCCAGGCATTCTGTGTGGTTGCGCGCCCACTCGCCTCAGCCAATCGCCAGGCGTGGTCGCCTGGGGAAGTTTCTTGAGAGCCAACACCCTGCGCAGTGCCTCATCATCCTGAAGGTGGCGACTATCATCCAGATGAAAGCTGCCTTCATGCTGCATCAGGATGAGGGTCTTGATGAATTCAGAGGGTCGGTACCCAGGATTACTTTTAGGTTGGGGAAAGTGCTGATCAATAGGTTCAGTGAGACTCAGGGAGTCCATTAAGTGAGCAATGCTCAGTAAACCGGCACGATGAGTAAATCGTTCGTTGTATCAAGTTTGTAGGGTAGAATAGTCATAAGCCCTGGTTGTATAATGCTTAGCAAATGTTAGCAACAAAATTGACAGACCATCGCTCTCCCGGTAAATTTGTCCTTGTTCGCAAAACCGGGGTTTTTACCCCCGGCCCTGTCCTTTGACCCCTGACAAAAGCAAGAACAAACAAGAACGAAAAACCGCAACTTGAAATCCATAGGAAGCAGCATGAACAACCGCATAACAAAACCCAACTCATCTCAAATGCTACTAAATGCGCTGGCCGCACGCGCAACCCGGGCCGCGCGCGCTCTGCGAGGATTGCGGGCATCGTTGCCATCGTTGCGGCGGGCTCTGCCGCCCGCTGCCATTGCGGGTGGGACTGCGCGGGGAGAGGCTGTGCGGGGAGGGGCTACGCGGGCCGCGGTGCCGCTAATGCGCCGCTTCACCTCCGCGGTAGTCCCGCTGGCGGTTTTGTCGGTGGTTCTGCTGATACAGGCGCTCTCGGCAACCGAAGCCAGGGCCCATCACGATGGGTCAGATCACCCGGATAGTGTGGTCATAACCTATCGGAATGGCGTGCTCATCACTGGCACCCCGACCCAGGGCGAGACCCTGGAACTGGATATCTCTCGCGTTAACCGTGTCGGCCTCACCGACACGCAGTGGCGGAGGAATGGCGCTACAATTACTGGTGCGAGTGGACTCCGATACACACTGACCGAGGCCGATGTGGACCGCAACATTAGCGCGCGCCTCAGGTACCGTTCGCCCAGTTCCCCTGTGCCTAGATTCTTGACCAGCTCCGCCGTTGGGCCGGTGGCGGATGACAATGCAGCGCCGACCATCAGCGGTACCCCCGTCACCCTCGTGCCCGTCGAAGACGGTGCCTATAGCTTCACCCCAACCGGCGAGGATGCGGATGGCGACCCGCTGACCTATTCGATCAGCGCCACCCCCGCCTGGGCCACTTTCAGCACCACAACCGGCGCCTTGACCGGCACGCTCACCAACGCCGATGCTGGCACCACCACGGGGATTGTCATCAGCGTCTCGGATGGCAACCTGAGCGACTCTCTGGCGTCTTTTGATCTGACCGTGACCACCAATCGCCGGCCAACCATCAGCGGCACCCCCGCCACCAGCGTGGACGATGGGGTGGCCTATAACTTCACGCCAACCGGCATGGATGCGGATGTTGGCGACATGCTGACCTATTCGATCAGCCAAATCTTCGCCGGTGGCTTGAACGACTGGGCCACTTTCGACACCAGCACCGGCGCCTTGACCGGCACCCCCGCCCGAGTCCATCGCGGCTTTAACTACAGTGGTATTATCATCACCGTTACCGATTCTGGCGGCCTGAGTGCCTCCCTGGCGCCTTTTGATCTCGCCGTCGCCGTCTCCAATTTGGCGCCGACCATCACCGGCACGCCCGCCCCAAGCGTGACGCTAGGCAACACCTATAACTTTCCCCCAACCGGCATGGATGGGGATGGCGACCCCCTGACCTATTCGATCACCAACCAGCCCGACTGGGCCAATTTCGACCCCAGCACCGGCGCCTTGACCAACAAGCCCAACAGGCCCAACAGCGGCGATGTGGGCGACCACGAGGGCATCGTCATCAGCGTCACCGATGGCAACATCACCACGCCGGTGGCCCTCCCCGCCTTCGATATCGAAGTCACCGCCCCCGCCCCCCCCAACACCCCGCCCACCATCAGCGGCACCCCCGCCACCAGCGTGGTGCAGGGCGGCACCTATAGTTTCACGCCGGGCGGCGGTGATGCGGATACTGGCGATACGCTGACCTATTCGATCACCAACAAGCCCGACTGGGCCAATTTCGACACCAGCACCGGGGCCTTGACCAGCATAGCGGGCAGTCCCGGCACGCCCGCCATGCCCGCCGATCCCATGCCCGGCGACACCATCATACCCGCCGTGCCCGCCGTGGACGCCAGGCCCAACAACAGCGATGTCGGCGTCCACGAGAACATCGTGATCGGCGTCAGCGATGGCGTCGTCCAAACGCCGATAACCCTCCCCGCCTTCAGTATCACTGTCACCAACGTCAATGACGCCCCCACCATCAGCGGCAGGTTCGTCGCCTCCGCCCTCTTAGCGCGCGAAGGGCAGCCCTATAGCTTCACGCCAACCGGCGCGGATGTGGATGATGGCGACACGCTGACCTATTCGATCAGCAACCAGCCCGACTGGGCCAATTTCGACCCCAGCACCGGCGCCTTGACCGGCACGCCCGCCGTCGCTGATATCGGCAGATACGAGGACATTGTGATCACCGTCACCGACGCTGCCGGCGCGAGCGCCTCGTTGCGCTCCTTTGATATTGTTGTCGTCAACGTCAATGACGCGCCCACCATCACTGGTACGCCCGAAACCAGCGTGGACCAGCACAGCCTCTATACCTTCACGCCAACCGGCATGGACCCGGATAGCGAGCATCTGAGATATTCCATCGAAAACCAACCACCATGGGCCGAGTTCAGCACCATAACCGGGGTCTTGACCGGCACGCCCACCGACCAGCAGCATGTCGGCATCCACAAGAACATTGTGATCGGCGTCAGCGATGGCGTCGTCCAAACGCCGATAACCCTCCCCGCCTTCAGTATCACTGTCACCAACGTCAATGACGCCCCCACCATCGGCGGGCTCCTCGCCACCGCCCTGGTAGCGCGCGAAGGGGAGCCCTATAGCGTCACGCCAACCGGCGCGGATGTGGATGATGGCGACACGCTGACCTACTCGATCACCAACCCGCCCGACTGGACCAATTTCGACCCCAGCACCGGCGCCTTGACCGGCACGCCCAGCGTCGATGATATCGGCAGATACGAGGACGTCGTGATCACCGTCACCGACGCTGCCGGCGCGAGCGCCTCGTTGCGCTCTTTTGATATCGTTGTCGTCAACGTCAATGACGCGCCCACCATCACTGGTACGCCCGAAACCAGCGTGGCCCAGCACAGCCTCTATACCTTCACGCCAACCGGCATGGACCCGGATAGCGAGCATCTGAGATATTCCATCGAAAACCAACCACCATGGGCCGAGTTCAGCACCCTGACCGGGGTCTTGACCGGCACGCCCACCGACCAGCAGCATGTCGGCGTCCACAGGAACATTGTGATCACCCTCAGCGATGTTCCCCGTCCCAGCGGCCTGAGCGACTCGTTACCTGCCTTTGATATCGAAGTCCGCGACATCAATGACCGCCCCACCCTGGTCCTCGATCGCCCCAGAACCGTGCCCCAGGGGCAGCGCCTTACCATCACGGCAACCGGCGCGGATGTGGATCCTGGCGACACGGCGATACTGACCTACCGGATCCTAAACGCACCATCATGGGCCACGTTCAGCACAACCAACGAGGACGGCACGCCCATCACCAACGGGGACGGCACGCCCATCGGGGTCTTGACCGGCACGCCCGAGTTCAGCGATGTCGGCGAGTATGAGAACATTACAATCTTCGTCAGCGACGGCCTCCTGCAGACCGGGCGATTCTTTGCTCTCACCGTCACGGCCAGCGATGCGCCCACCAACAACCCGCCCACCATCAGCGGTACGCCCGCCACAAGCGTGGCCGAAGACAGCGCCTATAGCTTCACGCCAACCGCTGCCGACGCTGATGGCGACCCGCTGACCTTTGCGATCACAAACATGCCGTCATGGGCCAGTTTCGACACCGCAACCGGCGCCTTGACCGGCACGCCAGACAACGATGATGTCGGCGACTACGATGGCATCGTGATCAGCGTCACCGATGGCATCATCGCCACACCGGTGGCCCTCGACGCCTTTGATCTCACCGTGACAAGAGCAGTGCCTGCGCCCCCTCCCCCTGTCTCAGGTCCTGCGCCAGATCCAGATCCAGATGACGATACATTACAGCTAGTCAACGCAGAGGGTTTTCCTGTCTCAGGTCTCACTATAGTGGTTGGAGAAACCAGGGAAGTGAGCATCCAGGGTGGATTTCCGCCGTTCTTCGTCAGCGGCGACCCCGGCGGGACGACGCGGTCGGTTGTTGCTGGCAGGACGCTGCTTGTTACCGGGGTGAATGCAGGCCAGGCGCGGCTGCGTATTCGAGATATAAGGGAAACCTTTAGCTTCCTGCCAGTGAATGTAACGACGCTGCCGCCGGTGTTAAACCCCGAGGCAGACGATGGTACAGGCACGGAGGCGGTGTTCCGCAGCGGAGCAAGCAGTGACGGCGGCGACAGCTACTTCGAGGATGGCAGCTTCTCGGTGGGTGAGGAGCTGGATATCGTGTTTACCATCACGCCACGCAGCATTGATGTGGGGGAGCAGGCTAATGTTGTGGTGGCGGCAAGAAGCGCGTCCGCTCCCGAGACGGTGTGGTTACTGACGCAGTCTGGACTGGTGCTTTATGATGGTGAAACCCTGGCCTATTTCGAGGAAGACCTCATGCTGGAGGCGGGGGTCAGGCTTATCAATCTCACCCCTGAGCCGATCATGCTGTCGTCTGCGGAGCTGGGTAATTGGGAGTTGTATATTGGCTATCAACTTGACAGCGGTGAGTTGTTGTATCACACGGAGCCTTTGCGGATAGAGGTGGTGGAGTAAGAAACATCAGGACAGGCCCTATGTCGTAGCGGTGACCAGGGCCGTTCCCCGGCTGCTTATGCACTTATGCACTGAATGGGACTGTTCGCCGCTGAACGAAAGGTATATCGAAGAAGTTACGGTAACCCGCAGAGGGCGGGAGCAGGTTTCAGTAGACTCAGTATTCGTCTGCTTCCATTGCTGCCATGCTTATCATGAGGAAGCCGGTAAAAGCAGCATTATTGGGAGATAGAGAAGAGTCAACCATGTGCTTCATCTGGTTGATCCGGGCGCGAAATTCACCATAGAAGGCCCAGCTTGGTTGAGGTTTGTAAACTAGTCCAGTTAACCCGAAACGCGCGATGACGTTCTTCGCTGTTGTTGGTTTAACGAAGACTTCTTGTTGTGGGCGGAAATACACAGGACAGACACTAATTAGTGACCACTTCGCCATTCTCCCTATCTTCATTACATCCAGTATTTTTTCAAAACCCTTTTGTTCGTCCCCATGCAGTTGTTCCTTTAGGCCGTTCACCAGCGCGTTTTTATGTTTGGGCTCCAGGTTATTGGCAAAGTCTTTAAATTTTGGTTTCTCAAATACTGAGACCATGGAAGAGCGAGAGACAATCTTAATCATGTTTTCGATAATGTTGCTGGTATCTCTGAAATTTTTCTTGCCAAACGCCTCCTGACTCGAGCTAATCATCTTGTCCATCTTATGCTTCTTGCCAATAGCCACCATGTCTGGATGTGAGAACCCACCAGGATAGCGACTCATGAAAATTTGCTCGGCCTGCTTTATCTTTTCCAGGTTCATAGCATGTTTTAAACCAGTTAGTTGTCTGTTGGCAAGAAGGAATAGTTTTCTGCATACTCCAGCATTTGTGCCATAAAATCATTTGGCTGCTCGATGTGGATATCGGTGACTTCAGCATCTCGCTCGGTGGCTACGACCCGTGGGTTAATAAAGCCGGAGTAAGGAGCCACGTCCAAATCCAACTGGAGTTGGGCAGGTTAATCCCAATCGGAGTGGCGGGAGATGCGTCACCAGATTCCATAACCACGGTTATTACTTCGCCATCGATTCCAGTGACGTTCGCCTTCTTGTGCTCTTCCAGGATTGGCGAGTTGTCCTCAAACCACTGCGCGCGTTCGCCGATCGCAGAAATTCTTTGCGTGGCCTCGGCATCTTGGAAGGCAACCACAGATTCGAAGGAGCCGTGATAGCCCAACGGGTCATTATAGACTTCAATAAAGCCGTTGATTACGTCGATAGTGGATGCTATATCTTGAACCCAGGCGATGTTATAGGCATCAAAATCAGCTAAATCTCCGCTGTGATAGTACTTTACCAATAGCTCCAAGGCAGTTCGCTGCTTCTCGTTCTCTGCAACAGCTATGGCTCTCTCCAGCCAATACACGACCTGCTCCAGGGCTTCACCGTACATACCGCCTACACGCCAGACTTGCTCTATGATCTCTCCGTCTATCTTCATGAGTTTAGAGTTGAGACCATGAGATACGGGAGTTAAATCCTTGCTACCGGACTTTGCTGCGTAGAAGTCGACGACCTCTTGTTCAGTGACGCCTTCATAAAAATTGACAGCAGAGCTCATAACTTTGTCCACACCATCAGCTGAGTTGACTTTTTTCGCATCAATCGTCGGGTCGAAAAGTATCGGTGTCAGTTCCGCAATGAGTTGTTCTACAGTCTGGCCCTCACGCAAAGGAAAACTCGCTCCAGGCGTAGATGCAGTAATGACTTCACTGAAAAATTCTTGATCAAACAATGGCGTAAATTTGGCACTGGAGTAGTGGTGATGAATGCCGTTTGCAAACCAAACCTGCTTTGCATAGCTTACAAAATTATTGAAATCCTCTGTGCTTCTATCACCGCTGTAGTGTTTCAGGACTTCTTCAATGCTACGACGAATTCGTAGATTGTGTTTGTAGTTCTGGTCATACATGATATCGCGACCAGAAAGTGCGGCTTGAGATAGATAGTAAAGTAGTTCTTTTTGTTCTCTGCTCAGAGTGTCGAATCCAGGAACTTGATAACGAAGTATTCGAATATCTGCGAACCGGTCAGCCTCATAGGTGAAAGCCTCTTCGATGGTGGCGCTGGAACCAGACGATGATGTAGTCGGGCCGACGGGGGCTCCCTGTGCGACGAATTCAGGCGTTATTTGCGTTATATTTTCCTTGGAGTCGCTACAAGCAGTAACAACCACTAAACAAATAACAGTCAATAGCCTGATAGTGGAGTGCAGGGTGACAGAAGCTTTAATGTTCATTTTCCAGTCCTCGGGTTTCCGAAACAAGAATCCCGGTGCCGCCTTGGCGGGTTCAGATAATGCCGATGGCTTGGTGTCAATTCTAAATAGCCAGGAGCGAGATTCTATATTGAATTACACAGGAGTGCACCCGATGTCCGGGTTCAGGAATGAGAAATTGATAGTTCAGATATCCAGTGTGGAAATGCGTTTTAATACTCGAGGTCTTTATCAATAATTCATCACCAGCGCTATGAGAAACAAGGAAAAAGAATAATATTACTCAGTAGAGAATAGTTTTCCCATGGTTTGACATTATGGTAGCTAATCTCGTTATTCTGAGTTTTTTTTATGCTCATAGATTCCATCTGAATTGCTTACAGAGTGCGAATTCTTTCATTATCGTGTTCGTTACTGTGTATCAGATTATGTGACCGATCCATCTGCCGGCCAGCATCACTCCACACCAGAGAAAAAGTGACAGGCTTCCGGTTATTTTAAGTTGTAGAGGTGTCGATGAGGCCGTATCCCATCGTGCAATGTGTTTGTAAACACGGAAGTGAAAATAGGCCATATTGATTCCTGCCAGCGCTAGCAAGAAGATTTTCCACTGGAAAGCAGGGTTCACTACGTGCGATGCGGCTCTGGTAATAAACATGCCCAGGCCTGTTATGGTGGCTACAACGAACGCTCCCCATGACCAGGGAACTAATTCTTTCGAGAGTGTGCTGATTGGGTACTTGGTGGCAGCTATACCAAGTAGACGCAGGTCTACGCTTAGTATAGACCCTACAACAAGGGCAGCAGTAATCACATGAATCGATTCTAGAAAAGGAAACCACGAGGTGCCGCCTATAGCCCAGGATATCGACCAGTTCTCTACTTCTATCCATTTTGGTGAATGTAAAAAAGCCATTTCCAATACCAATAAGTTCCAGGAGCTTGTCGGATTTAACCGTTGCCAGCGAGGGGAAGCAGAAAGTAGCCAGTTTTTGCAGTCGTGAGGCGTCTAATGAAATTGACCGTAAAAAATGGCTGATTTATGCCGGGTAATAGATATATTCCACATAGGCGATCCAACGACCCGCCATGGCAACCATTACCCATAATACCAATGACAATAATGCAATGGCACGCGCACTCCATAGTCGTTTGGCATTCAATTCCCAGTAATTTTCCTGTTGCTTGCTCATCAAATGGAAAAATAGGGTAAGCAGCACTGCCGGAATTAGAAAGCCTATTTTCCAGCCGAATACAGGATTATTGAAATAGCGGTTGGGTCTGCCGAACAGAAAAAAAGCGCCAGAAACCAGGTTCGAAGCGAGTGCCCACCATAGCCAGGGCATCAATCTGTTTGTCATTTCGGGTATTTTTTGGCTAGGCACGGCGACACAAAGAATGCGAAGATCGAGCATTACTACACTAGCCATGACTACTGCTATGCCCAAAATATGTACAGTCTGGATAATAGGTGGGAATCCTGGAAGGGTTCGTAGCGCCCAAAGTGCGCCTGCTTGCAAAAAACTACCGTCTAACAAGAGTCCAATATTGGTAAAAAATTCGGGCAAGGTCAGGCCTTCATTATTGTTGTTTCGTTCGTTAGCTGGCTTGTCGGCTATAGATACTTATCCGTTACTGCGCCTTCAGAGGCTGAGGCCACCGATGCGGCATATTTTGCGAGAACACCGCGGCTATAGCGGGCGGCTGGTTTTTTCCATTTGCTTAATCGTTGCTCAATTTCTGCATCGCTGAGTTCAAGCTCAACTTCATTGGTTTCGGCATTGATAGAGATTCTATCGCCAGTTTGTACGATGGCGATTGGCCCACCTTCGATAGCTTCAGGAGTTACATGACCCACGACAAATCCATGGCTACCACCGGAAAACCTGCCATCGGTGACGAGAGCGACGTCTTCCCCCAGTCCTTTGCCCATAATCGCCGCAGTCGGACTGAGCATCTCACGCATACCTGGGGCGCCTCTCGGCCCTTCGTAGCGAATGACAAGAACATCATCTTTGATAACGGTGCCATCCAGCACTCCCTTCAAGCATTCTTCTTCTGATTCGAACACCCGCGCGTTTCCCGAGAAGCTAAGACCTTCTTTTCCAGTGATTTTTGCCACCGCACCTTTTGGTGCTAAATTTCCTTTTAAAACAACTAGGTGACTATCTTTTTTGATAGGGTTATCGAGCCTGCGAATGATGTCTTGCGGCTCGGGATAAGGGGCTACATCGGCTAAGTTATCAGCCATGGTGTTGCCGGTAACGGTCATGCAGCTACCATCCAGCATGTTGGCATCCAGCATGGTTTTCATTAAGGGTTGGATACCTCCAATCTTTATCAACTCAGACATCAAATACCTACCGCTGGGCTTGAGGTCGGCCAGCATAGGCGTTTGTTTGCCGATACGGGAGAAGTCGTCCAATTCCAACTCGACATCCATGGTGTGGGCCATAGCCAATAGGTGTAGGACAGCGTTGGTGGACCCGCCCAGAGCAATCACGACTCTGATTGCATTCTCGAAGGCCGAGCGAGTCATGATGTCAGAAGGCTTAATGTCCTGCTCTATGAGATGCATGATAGCGGGCCCGGCATTTAGGCAGTCATCAGTCTTTTCCTGTGATATGGCATTCTGAGCGGAGCTATTTGGCAGGCTCATGCCCAGGGCTTCGATTGCGGAGGCCATCGTATTGGCCGTATACATACCGCCACAGGAACCAGGGCCTGGAATTGCTGTTTCTTCAATATTTTTTAGTTCGATGTCCGATACTTTGCCGGCAGCATGTTCGCCAACAGCCTCGAATACGGAAACCACATTGGTGTGCTTAGGTCCCGGTTGGATAGTGCCGCCATAGATAAAAATTGAGGGGCGATTGAGTCTGGACATTCCCATTAGCAGGCCAGGCATGTTCTTGTCACAGCCACCGATGGTGACGATGCCATCGTGCCCCATGCACCCCGACACAGTTTCAACAGAATCAGCAATTACCTCTCTGGAGACCAGTGAGTATTTCATGCCCTCTGTGCCCATTGAAATCCCATCGGAAATAGTAATGCAGTTATAGATTATCCCTTTGCCACCAGCTGCATCAGTTCCCTGATTCACCTCTTCTGCCAATTTATTGATATGCATATTACAGGGTGTGACCATGCTCCAGGTAGAGGCGATACCTATTTGCGGTTTCTTGAAGTCGGCGTCCTTGAAACCCACGGCACGCAACATGGCGCGGCTGGGAGATTGCTCTACGCCATCAACTACTATCTTAGAATACTTTCTTAAATCTTTGTTATTCACTAAAGACACCAACTAATTTAATAGGACTAACTGAGATGCAATTCATTTGCTTGTGATCACGCTTTCAGATGTGCATCAAAGCCTAAGAGGCGGCTAATATACACCAACACGGGACTCATCGCATTCTTCTTTGGTGTTGCAGGGAATTACATGCGCCCAAAGGCGAAGTCGTTTAGCTCTCAGCGACTGCAATCTGAGTGCAATTTTTCATACGCGGAATGCTGGAAATCTGGCTGCTAATGATCAGCTAAATGATGATGTCCGAAAACGGCTATTGTTTGTCCGAAAAAGGAGTATGCTTGCTGTTATTGTTAAATCCTTCTTAAACATTTTTGGAAACTGTATATTTTGAGTGATGTGACGGTGTTTTGAATGCTGTGTTATTGAATAAAGACGAATACGAAGACGCCCGCCAGAGTCGAGATCCTCGATTCGATGGGCGTTTTTTTATTGGCGTTCTGACAACAGGGAACTATTGCCGTCCTGTTTGCCCGGTAAAAATTCCCAAGAAGGAAAACGTACAGCTATATCGCAGCGCAGCCGGTGCGGCCGAGGCTGGTTTTCGCCCTTGTCTACGCTGTAAACCGGAGTCTTCGCCGGGTACGCCAGCCTGGATCGGAGCGCCATATAAGGTCTCCAAGGCTTTGTACCTGATTGCGAGGGGGAGTCTTGATGATAACTCTGTGGAGGAACTGGCTGCTCAATTATCAATTGGTTCACGCCAGCTAAGCAGACTATTTCAGCAGCATATCGGAGCCTCACCCGTTGCTGTGGCACAAACTCAGCGACTACATTTTGCGAAGAAACTTATTGATGAAACAAGCCTGCCACTTTTTGAGGTTTGTTTCGCCGCAGGTTTTGCCAGTGTGCGAAGATTTAATGCTGTATTTCAAGCAAGCTACGCTAGATCCCCCAGAGAACTAAGAAAGGGAAGGGGTAGCGGCACAACAACTGCGCAAGACTTTATTCAGTTGCGTCTTTGTTATCGACCACCAATGGATTGGAAGTCGATGCTGTCCTATTTGGAATACAGGAAAATACCCGGCGTTGAGCACGTTGACTTTGAGAGCAACGCGTATTGCCGAACGATCGCCATTGATGGTAAAGCCGGGGATATTCGTATTGTTTTTGCCGAGAACGAATACCACCTAACACTGCAAGTCAATTTTCCTGATACGCGCTACTTGTATCAAATTGTGGAAAGAGTTCGTTTGCTTTTCGATTTAAAAGCGGATAGTGAGGAAATAGATCGGTTTTTTGCTCGAGATACTCTTTTAAGGAAAATCGTAAAGAAGAACCCTGGCACCCGTGTAACCGGCTGTTGGGACGGTCTGGAAGTTACGGTAAGAGCTATACTGGGGCAACAGGTTACGGTAAAAGCAGCAACCACTCTTGCTGGCAGAGTTGCCGAGCGGCATGGTAGGCCCTACCAAGGAGCTCTGCGCCAACTCACTCGGGTATTTCCCACGGCTCAAACTCTCGCAAAGGCCGATATGGATGGCATGGGGATAGTTACTCAACGCATTAATGCGATCAATGCCGTAGCAGAAAAAATCACGAATAAAGAACTTGTATTCGATGGCGTATTGGAAACGGACGAGTTTGTGCGCGATATTTGCGAGATTAAAGGCATTGGGGAATGGACAGCGCACTATGTTGCATTGAGGGTACTAAATGACCCTGATGCTTTTCCCCACTCTGATCTTATTCTTAGGCGGGCAGCAGCCAAAAAAGGGGAGACTCTTAGGCCCAAGATGCTATTACAACAGGCTGAGCGCTGGAGGCCTTGGCGTGCTTATGCGGTGATCCTGCTGTGGAAGCATTATCAACAAAGCGTGCGAGACAGGAATTAAGCAAAACCCGGGATAAAGACTGTGTAATCCAAATATTCTAAAAAGGTGACGAACATGACAATCTATTATCAATATCACAAAACAACGATTGGTGATTTATTGTTAGCTGGCGACGGTGACTATTTGTTTCTACTGGGGTTTCCTGGCGGTAAAATGCAGCGACGCCATGAGTCAGACTGGACGGAGGACTCAACACCATTTAAAGAAGTTTGCTTTCAACTAGATGCATACTTCGCCTCTGAGCAAAGGGAGTTCGATCTGCCGTTGATGCCAAAGGGAACGGTATTCCAGAAAAATGTTTGGAAAGCCTTAACAGAGATACCCTACGGAGAGACCTGGAGTTATGGTCAGTTGGCTGCGCACATAGGAAGACCAAAAGCTTCTCGTGCCGTCGGCGCAGCAAATGCTGTAAACCCGATTCCGGTAATCATCCCTTGTCACCGGGTGATTGGCAGTTCCGGAAAGCTGACAGGCTTTGGCGGTGGCCTGGATACGAAACAGTATTTGCTGAACCTGGAATCGGAGTTGCTGACTCCCGGTTTTAATTTCTCTTGATTGTGTCCTGCTTAAGTCACAAAGGGTGGAATTTTTGCGTTGAAATCGTCCCTGGTTTTAGCGGCGCTGGCTCTAATTAGAACATTTTCTTAGCGCAATCTTTGATCATGAACAAAGAGCGAAAAGATGGAATTTGCCGAGGACACAGGCCTGGGGCAGATTAACTGCGACCAAGCTGAAAAGCTTAAACGAAGAAGCGGAGCTATTTCGGCACGCCGACACCTCCCAAAAATCACTTAGCAGTCTACAGTTAAGGTTTTGTGTTTTCACTCGCACTCTTGACTCTGATCCGCTATCCAGGCATTGGGACTGAATTTTGGTCCGATTGGAGTCTTTTAGATGGTGTTTGCGCCAGATATTCTCACTGGTATAGTGGGCTACCTGGTTTTCCAACGCGGTGCCTGGAAGCAAGGAATAGTCTAATCTCTTATTTTGAATATCGAGGTCTTTGGGTTTTAGGTAAGAACCGATGAAAGCTTAAACTTTATGCAGAGCAGTCAGCAACAAATAATCTCGCATGTGCACAAATGGCTGCATAGCCAAAAACCTGTATGGCTATGCACTATTTTAAAAACTTGGGGGTCATCACCACGGCCCATAGGTGCGATGATGGCCTGTACCATGGATGGCGAATTGATTGGCTCTATTTCAGGCGGCTGTATAGAAGAGGATTTCCTAGGGCAGCTTCGAGATGGAAGCCTCAAGGTGCAATACGATGAATCTGGTAAACCGTTCATGGTGAAATACGGTGTTACCGCTGAAGAGCAGGCCCGTCTAAAATTACCCTGTGGTGGACAGCTACATGTGTTGTTGGAATATATACAGAGCACAAGCTCGAACATCGAAGTATTCAAGAGGCTCGCAGCTGATTTAGAAAATCACAGCAAGGTAAGTCGCGTCGTCAATCTACAAAGCGGAGCGATATCTGCTCAGGCGCAAAGTAGCGAAGAAGCAGTTGTAATAAGCGATGCACAAATGACACATAGTCTTAGCCCCATGTACCGTTTGTTGATACTGGGAGCGGGGGATGTAGCAAAGTTCGTTGCCGAAATGGCGTTAGCATTGGAATACGATGTGACCTTGTGTGATCCAAGACCAAATTATCTGGATAATTGGTTTGTCGCAGGTGTCGAAACCACCTCTCGATTACCGGACGACGTGGTGCGAGAAAGGTTTAGTAATCCGTATAGCGGCATTATCGCTCTCGCCCATGACCCAAGAGTAGATGATATGGCGTTAATGGAGGCTTTGAAGACCAACGCGTTCTACATCGGTGCGATGGGTTCTGAACGAACGTCTGCGGCAAGGCGAGAAAGGCTTCCTGAACTAGGGCTAAGCGAAGCGGAAATTGCTCGACTGCATGCTCCTATTGGGTACCAGATCAATAGCAAAACGCCAGCAGAGATTGCTATCGCGGTGATGGCTGAAGTTACCTCCGTGAGGCATGAGCGTCTGCTGCATTGCTCGAAGTTATGAGTGTCTCCTACAGGAGGCCCTACAGTGCCATCCCTGGCTGATCTGCGTGTTAGAAGCAGGTTTATGAGACTTGCGCGATTCCAGGCCAGGGTGCAGATTTCTCTATGTCAGCAGCCAATTGCAGTAGCATCATGTCGTTTCCCCAGGCGGCTGTAAACAGAACCCCTAGCGGAATCCTGTCTGCGCTGAGATGCAGGGGAACAGACATAGACGGTTGACCAGTGCCGTTTGCGAGTGCGGTAAAGCCACTATAGGCTTTAAATCTATTTGTATAACTCTTCATATCGCTGCTGTTCATATCCAGCCAGCCTAAGCTGGCGGGTGTTTTGCTCAATACTGGCTGAATTATCACGTCATAGGTTTGATGCAGGTCAGCCATTTGTTGTGCTATTGCAGTAAGGCTATCGCAGGCAGAGAGGTAATCCGCCGCGCTAATTTCTGCGCCGCGCTTTGCCATAATCCGTGTCGAAATTTCAATAGGGCAGTCATCCAGTGAAAGCTGTAGTTCTTCAGCGCGCCTGGCTACGGCTTGATTAGTATGGACATTGATAAGTGTAGACATTGCCTTGCCAGCGGCAGCATGATCCACTGGGTGGGTGAAGTCTTCAACATGATGGCCCAACGATTCGCAAAGCATGGCTGCCTGCTGCACTGCCAAAACACAGCCTTCATCCAGTGTCTCACCGCCAGGGTGGCTGGTTTGGACGGCGATTTTTAGCTGCCTGTTGCGAGTGCCGTCTATGCCCTTATTCAGAGAATCATAAAAAGAGGAGGGGCTGTCAGGCAGAGGATACAAATGCGCTGCATTGAGTTTGATGAGGTCTAAAAAGGCTGCGCTATCACGAACGCTGCGACTCAGCACATGACCTATGCTCATGCCACTCCAGGATTCACCTAAGTTGTTTTCGACGGTGGTGAGGCCACGGCTGGGTTTTAGCCCGAACAGGCCGCAACAGGAGGCAGGAATTCGTATCGATCCGCCACCATCACTGGCGTGGGCCACAGGCACAATGCCGGCCGCTACTGATGCGGCGGCTCCACCGCTAGAGCCACCGGTAGAGTAGTCGAGGTTCCATGGATTGCGACAAGGGCCGCTTGCCTGCGATTCCGTAGTAAGGGTGAGTCCGAATTCCGGCGTATTGGTTTTACCTAACAATATTAGTCCCGCCTCTAAATACCTTGCAACGAGTTTTGAATTTTCACTTGCGACATAACCCTTGTATAAGCGGCTGCCAAATGACACTGGGATACCAGCAGCTTCGCTTAAGTCTTTGATGAGAAAGGGCAGGCCAGCTACCTTGCTCTGTTGAAGAAGGCTGAGATCTTCATCAAAGCGAGCAGCTTGGGCCAACGCCTTATCGTAGCTCTCGTGAACGATAGCATTAATGTTGGAATTTATTTGCTGTGCTCTGTCGATCGCGCAAGCAGTGACCTCTACTGAGGTGAAATCTTTGTTTCGAATGCCTTGGGCTAGTGCGATGCCATCCAGCCTCGCATACTCTGGGTAACTTAACATGTTCAGGGATTACCTCGTGTTAGAAAATTTTGCCTTGGCCGTCGTCGGTTTGAACCAGGGACAGGCCGTCTGAGTCTTATTTTTAGTAAACCATTAAAACCCATAGCTATTCCTGGCTTCTTGAAATTCCTAATTTCGTCTGTTGTGCATTATGCCTGGTAATCGATTACTAAAACCTGCCTCCTGTATACCAGCCGACGTCACTGGCGGTATTGTCCACTTTGTCCGCGACATCCAGAACAAGGGCGAATAGGGCCATTCGCACCAAAACCCCATTGTCCGTTTGCCGAAAGATGGCAAGATTGGGATGTTGATTCAAGTCATTGTCCAATTCATTCGCTTCTTCGCGTGAGTCTCTGGGCAGTGGATGCATGATGACAGTATTCGGTTGGCAATACCGGGTATAGATAGACTGATTGAGGCGGAATCGCCCTCGATAGATGTCAGCTTCCAGCTTTGTAGTAAAACGCTCTTCTTGGATACGGGTGAGGTATACCGTGTCATTGTCGTTGAGACCCGCTTCCATATCTTCAGTCTCTATCACCTTGTGTCCGGCTGTCTTAAGTTCAGAGACGATTGTTTTTGGCATTTGCAGCTCGCTCGGGCTGATGAGGGTGAAGCTGATATTATTGTACAGCAATAGTAACTGTGAGAGGGAATGTACAGTTCTGCCATGTCTGAGATCACCGATCATAGCGATATGCATACCGTCGATTTGCCGATTATTCGATTGCAGTTCTTTCTTGATAGTGTACAGGTCCAACAGGGCCTGAGATGGATGTTCATTAGGGCCATCCCCGCCGTTGATGACAGGCACACGACTGGCTTTGGCGAATTCTGACACGGAGTCCACCTGCGGATGTCGCATCACGATGATGTCGCTATAACCGCTAATCACCCTGGCCGTGTCGTAAAGGGACTCACCTTTCGAGATAGAAGAGGTCTTCAGGTCTGTAGTCTCGCGCACCTGACCGCCTAATAGATTAAAAGCACAACCAAAGCTAACTCGTGTGCGAGTACTGGGTTCGAAGAACATATTGCCTAAAATGGCACCTTCCAGAGCCGCGCTAACGCGCTGTCTGTGCGCATAAGGAAGCATAGCGTCAGCAACCTGAAAGACCCTGTCAACATCTGCTCGTTCAAACTGCTTCACGCTAAGTACATGGGTGCCGCGAAAATCCATAAGTTACTTCTGCCTCCGTAATAGCTCTGCTTGCCCGTTCTCAAGAGCAGCCAATAAGCTGGGTTTATATCCCTGACAGGCGTCTGTGCCTGATGTTATCAAACAATTGTTGCAAACCAGGGAAATACTACTACAAAGGGGTATTTGCAAGAAATTGTTAAGCGCATAGGGGTGATCAGGAAGTCCAGGTAATTCGCTGCGTACTCAGCGACTATAACCGGCTATAATCGCTGCTTCAGGCGTCAGTATTCCACGTCTGTTAAAAAAGAGCAGAGCAGGGAGATGCATGTCAGATAATACGATCTATTGGTATGACTTCGAAACCTTCGGGAAAGATCCACGCAGGGACCGTGCTTCTCAATTTGCTGGCATTCGGACCGATACGAATCTCAACATAATTTCTGAGCCTTTAGTTCTCTACTGTAAACCAGCTAACGATTTCTTGCCTGACCCCATGGCCTGTCTAATCACGGGTATATCACCGCAGAAAGCACTGGAAGAGGGTATTTGCGAGGCGGAATTCATCAAACGTATTGAGAAAGAGTTTTCAGTTCCTGGTACCTGTGTGGCGGGCTATAACAGCATACGATTTGATGATGAGCTGACGCGCCAATTACTCTACAGAAATTTCTATGACCCCTATGAGCGTGAATGGAAAAATGGAAATTCTCGCTGGGACATAATCGACATGGTGAGACTTTGCGCTGCGACTCGGCCTGGCGATATTAACTGGCCGAAGAAAGACGATGGCACAACCAGCTTTAAGCTGGAGCAACTCACCTTGGCTAATGGTATACAACATGCGTACGCCCATGATGCGTTGGCGGACGTCATCGCTACTATTGAAATGGCCAAGTTAATAAAACGAAAACAGCCAAAGTTGTTTGAATATGTGTATAGGCTCAGAAACAAACAGCTAGTGCAATCGAAAATAGACATGGTAACGCGTAAACCGGTGCTGCATGTATCTGGGATGTACCCGGCAGCACAGGGGTGCCTGGCTGTGGTGATGCCACTTTGCCCACACCCGACAAACCGTAATGGGATCGTTGTGGTTGACCTGCGACAAGACCCCGATGTCTGGCGGATGTTATCGGTAGACGAGATTAGAACCAGAGTATTCACCCCTAAGGAAGAGTTGGCTGGAAACATTCAACGCATTCCGTTGAAGATTCTGCATCTCAATAAGTGCCCGATTGTGACTTCACCAGCGGCACTCTCCGCAGAACGTGCTATGGAGTACGGGGTGAACCTGGATCGTTGTAAAGTGTATTGGAATATTCTTCAAAGCGACCATGGGGTGGTCAAAAAAATTGCGGAGGTATTTAGCGAGGAACATAGCCAAAAGGAAGATGATCCTGATTACATGATCTACAGTGGCGGTTTTTTTTCCGAATCGGACCGCAATTTGATGGCCATGGTTCGATCAGTTTCGCCAACAGATCTTTGTCGTCTTGATTTGCCTTTTCGTGATCAACGCTTTCCTACCATGTTGTATCGGTATCGAGCACGTAACTATAAGGAGACTTTGTCCTGTCAAGAACTCGCGGAGTGGGATGTTTTTAGACGACAGCGGCTGTGCTCCAGGCAAGCGCTGGAAAACTACCAGCAAGGCTATGCAGAAGCGAATCAAAAATCTACTGGGGCAGACAGGGATATGTTGGCTAGATTGGATCAATATGTCGATTCTATCTCTCAATTTTAATGAAATAGACGAATAGCCTAAAAGTTTGAAACTACATAAGCTGCCTGAAAGCGAATAGTATTTGAAGCGGACATGAAAGTGGCTGATGGCTGTCTACATAAACCATGCAATAGATTGATATAAAAGAATGAAAGCAGTGGATAAGTTCAAAGAAATACGTCCCTATCTTGATGATGAAATTCGCCCGGTGTTAGACCGGCTAATTACCGACCCCGAGTTTCTATCAAGTATAGCCAGTTTCTACTCTCCAAAACTATCCCGCCTGTTTCCGGCGCTTATGCGAATTGCTGCTGAAAAAAAATTAGAGAAACAACTTCAGCCAGTGGACGACGTTGCCAGCATGCAAGCTGTGATTGCCGAATACATGCATAAGATGATCGAAGACACCACCACCAGCTTGACTCATTCGGGTATTGAAAATTTGGATAAAGAAAGAAGCTACCTTTTTGTCAGTAATCACCGCGATATTGCTATGGACCCTGCTTTTGTTAATTACATACTTTATTACGCTGGTAATCCTACAGTACAAATTGCCGCCGGGGATAACCTTCTTAAAAAACCGTTTGTTTCAGATCTTATGCGCTTGAATAAAAGCTTTATCGTCAGAAGATCTCTAAAGGGCAGGGAATTGTTGCAGAGCTTAACCTTACTGTCGGAATACATACATTATTGTATAGAGCAACAACACAATGTCTGGATAGCTCAACGTGAAGGCCGAGCGAAAGACGGTATAGATAAAACTGACGCTGCCTTATTAAAGATGCTAACGATGAATCAGCGTAAACAGCCCCTTAGTCAAAATTTGGAGAATCTACACATTGTTCCTGTATCCATTTCTTATGAATATGATGCTTGTGATGTATTGAAAGCAGAAGAGCTTTACCATGTCGAAACAACAGGGTCGTTCACTAAAACAGATCAGAGTGACATCGATAGTATCGTAGCCGGAATGATTGGCTTTAAAGGTGCTGTCCATGTCGCATTTGGTAAGGAAATGCGTTATGAAAATGATGATCCCGATAGCATAGCGGCTGCTATTGACTCGCAAATTCTCGCGAACTACAGGCTGAGAGATAGCCATTTTATTGCATTAGAAATTCTCGAAGAAAGAGGGCTATTGCCAGAGCGAGCCTTAGACATGGTTGTCGAGGAACGTGAAATTGAAGTGGCATCGAGAGAAGCATTTTCTACCAGGCTACAGCGCGTGGATGTAAAACTACAGCGGCATTATTTATTGAGCTATGCTAATCCTGTAATTAGCCGTATGGACTCATAGTTTTATTTTAGTTTTTGAAGAGTTTTTCCTAATCTACTAGCAAGCTGCTCTCTGGTAGTGCTCTCTAACGGACCGATGGTGTAGGACTCAAGTTCGATTTCCAGAGCATACTTTATATTCTCTTTCTGCTCCGGTTTCGCTTGTCCAAAGCCGCTTTGTAATTGCTCTAGCTGAATTTTCATGCGCAGCGGCTTGTCTTCGACTGGAGTCTCAATATTTGCTCTAATCTCTGCCTTTATACAAAGTGCTCTAAATTCTTTCTCACTCAAACTGAGTCGTTCAGCTAATGCTCCAGCAGATTTTGTTTCTAATGCCATTTGCAATCTATGCTCCAACTTCTTGTCCAATTCAAGGGCTCCGCTCGCTCCTATTTTCGTCCAAACAGCCCGATCCACGGTTTTCTTACAGGCTTCGATAGTTGTTTGATCATTAGCGTTTAACATTAACTCTTCGAGTCGGCGTAGAATTTTTGTCTTCGCAACGATGCTATTCTTTAAAAGCAGTTGTCGCTTGTCGGGCAAACTTCTGTATCGGATGTCTATCTGTCTCTTTACAGTATTGAATTGATCTAAAAGTCGTTTACGCTGTGATTTTAAACGGGGGTCGAGAGAGTTGGAGAACTCCTGGGTCAGGTCTTGATAATTGGTTCTGGCTTCTCTAAAGCTGTCTTCGTCCTTATTCAACAGGTCGCTTAATGATCTTAAGAGTGCCATTAGTTTAGTCTCGGCCAATTTGAGCTCAGCCTGTAACTCTTCAGACTCTTTGTCTCGCTTGCTAAATATTGTGTCGCAGGCGGCCCGGAACTCATGCCAGTGCTTATTGTCTTCTTTGTAGGAACCTGGGCCTGCTTTCTTCCATTCCTGCTGTAGACGTTTCGCTTCACTCATTGCCTTTTTGTTGTCTTCCAGACTCGCTAGTGCTTTGGCCTGAATCACCAACTCCTGTTTCTGCCTGGCGTTGGTGGTTACAGCGATTTTCCGAATCTTGCGTAGCTGCTTTACCGTTGCATAGAAGCGTTTCTGAATGCCTTTTACTTTACTTTGTTCGATTGGTGTGTAGCGTTTCCAGTCTTGTTCAGACTTATTGAGAATCTTATTTATCAAACTGATGCTGGTACCATCGTCACTCATGTTTTTAAGTTCGAGCTCAAGCGCTTCGCAAATTTCCCTGCGCCGGAGTAAATTCCTGGCCATTAACTGTTTTTTCTGTTTGAAATAGTCCTTGCAGAGTTCATAGGCCAGATCAGAGTACTTTTTAAATTGTTTCCAAAGGATTTCGTTCTGATTGGAGTGGCCCAGTAACTTCCATTCTTTGTGCATCTTGCTAATGTGCTTTGAACGATCCGAGGCGTGCATTCGGGATTCGATTAGATGCTGCATTTGACTAATCAGTTCTTTTTTCTTTTCAGCAGCAGCAAAGATTTTCCAATCACGCAGCTCCGTCAGCTTAGCTCTATAGGTATCAGCTTGCTTCTGTAGGCTTGACCTAACTTGATTGGCAGCATTGCTGATATTGCCTTGAATTTTATCCCAGGATTGAATTGCTCTCTCTGAGCTTCCTGATTCCAATGCTTCGGCCAGAACACTCAATAGTTGCTCTGTCTTGTTTTGTAGCTGTTTCTGATACTCGTTGTTTAAGTCAATCTTTTTCGAGATATCCGCTTGTAAGCCTTTTGTCTGCCCTGTTAACTCGGATTCAGCGTCTGGAATTCTATTGAGTAGTTTCCCTAATTGCGCGCGCAGCTCATACAATCGAGTGGTATTTTTATAGCTGAGTTTATGGGCTTCTTCTTCGATAGCGGAAAATTCCAAAGCAGGTTCCAAAACTGCTATTTTCTCAGTAGCTTGCTCACTGGTGTTGGTATTTCTTTTTTTTACTGGCTTGTTTTTTTTGGGGCTGGTAATTTTAACTTCTATTGCCTTATCGCTGCCTGAGCTATTCTCATTGACGCCATCAGTGCTTAGGCGCAATGCGATTAACTTTGAGACAGTTTTATCTTTCCCTTCCACCTTGCTTTGAATTTCTTTAAGTAATTTTTGATCTGTAATTTTGAGAGCGGCACTTTTTCGCACATGCACGCTCACCGCATACAGGCAGAGGTCGGCTAAATCTTCGGCTTGTTCGATACGCTCAAGAGCGTTGCCAGCAACAAATTTGGACTTGGTGATGAGGGCGATTCGTTTCGCGGCTAAGACAGTGAGTGTTAAAATCTTTTCGGTGCGTTCTTTATCGGTAAGCCCTGATTCGACATTGCCAGCCAGGATGCGATAAGCCTGTTGTATTGCATTCTCTTTGATTATGCCGTTGCTTTTTTGCAGTTTTTCCAATTCAGAGAAGTCGGTAATCTTCCGTATGGCGCCACAGCGCACTTCTTCGTGTTCATCTTTGTGAGCTACCTGAACCAAGAACTTTCGATTTGACTCGATTTGAGTATCAAGCTTGTCGATTGATAACAGGCGTTGCTTGATATCCTGGTCTGCCCAGGTATTGTCAATTTCTATGAATGTTTTTAAATCTGAAGCAATTACCATGTACTACTAACCAGGCGATTGAGTAAATTTCGAGTTTAAATGCACTGCTGGAATTAAGGATAGTTCGTGACAGTATCTATAAGACACAAGTGTAGCAGAAGTTGTTTCAATCGAAACCTAAAGAATTTCGTCCTTAGCGTTTAGATGGCAAAATTTCGAGGGCTTATGATGGGCAAATGCTATAATTCATCCATTGCGGTTAACCGTTACATGCTATTACAGGAGACTATGCTGAATGCTGGCAGATGAGCTAAAAGACAGTATTCGGTCCGCTTATCGTCAACTGCTTGAATCCCGTGAATTGACGCCCCGTTACGGGCAGCGTTTAATGATAGCCGAGATCGCAAAGACCTTGTCTGGCGCCACTGCGGAAAATAGCCTTGATTCGCCAATCTGCGTGGTCGAGGCGGGTACCGGCACCGGTAAAACCCTGGCCTATGTTCTTGCCGTGCTGCCCCTGGCCAAGGCGCTAGACTACAAAGTCGTTATTGCAACAGCGACAGTGGCACTTCAGGAGCAGGTCGTGAACAAAGACTTGCCCGAAATATTGGCAGGTTCAGATTTGAGTTTTAGCTATTCACTTGCTAAGGGTAGAGGTCGTTACTTGTGCCTGGCGAAACTGGATATGCTCCTTCGCGGTAATGACAGTATGCAGGCGATGATGGATTTGTACAGTGAAGAACCAGACGACCCTGCTGCTGGCGACCATGCCCTATACGAGCATATGTTAGAAGAACTTAGTGGGGGCGGTTGGAAAGGGGACAGGGATGACTGGAACAGTGTCTTGACTGATCTGGACTGGAAGCCTGTCACTGTAGATAACGCCCAGTGTATGGGGCCCAAATGCAGTCATTTCAGAAACTGTTGTTTCTATCAAGCGCGGGATTTGATGGACAAGGCGGATTGTATAGTCAGCAATCACGATCTTGTGCTGTCTGATTTGGCGCTTGGTGGCGGTGTTATTTTGCCAGAGCCTGAGAAGTGCATCTATATTTTCGACGAGGCACACCATTTACCTTTGAAGAGCAATAAGCACTTTTCGGCATCCGCCAGGATTAAGTCGAGTAGTGGTTGGTTACAGAGAGCAGAAACACTTTCTTTGCGTCTGCAGAAAGACGAGTTTCTGGACGCGGCGGCCCAGCAAGCACTACAAAAACTTTTAGTTAGCACTACAGAGCAACTGGATCATGCCTGGCTATTGTTTGAGCAGATTCTTGAATCGCTGGATCAGACAGATAGCTACGACAACAGAATTCAGCATACCTTTGAGCTGGGAGTGGTTCCCGGTGAAATACAATCTTTAGCGGCCACCCTTGCCAACTGTTTCTCCAGGATAGCATTGGTATTTCAAGGTATCGGCGATGAGCTAAAAGAGGCAATGGAAGATGCAGGGGATGCAAAACGTCGTCAATTGGCAGAACAGTGGTTTCCTCTTATTGGAAGTCAGTCGAAAAAGGCCGAGGCAAACCTGGGACTCTGGCAGAGTTACGCCGCAATTGACCCTGAAGACAAGGCTCCCTGCGCACGTTGGCTTAGTTATAATATCAACGAAAATTTTACTGACATCGATTTGTCGTCGAGTCCGGTATTGGCGGCCGACAAGCTGCAACAACGTCTGTGGGAAAACTGTGCCGCCGCAGTGCTTACGTCAGCGACTTTATCCTCGCTTGGTAATTTCGACATGTTAAAAATGCGCGCAGGCTTGCCTGAGCATACGCACTATTTAAGTATTTTGAGTCCGTTCGATTTTGCTGGGTCTGCAAGTTTGGTTGTGCCAAAAATGAATTGTGAGCCATCCAACTCGGAAAAGCATACAGAACTAATTACCAGTGCGCTGCCCCGCATAGTAGATAAGTCAGGCGCCTCACTTATGTTGTTTTCCAGTCGTCGTCAAATGCAGGAGGTTATGCAGTTGCTACCTGTGGAGTGGAGAGAACTTATACTGTGCCAGGATGATTTTCAAAAGTCACAGCTATTAAAATTTCACAGACAACGCATCGATAGAGGCGAGGGCAGCATCATATTTGGTCTGTCGAGTTTCGCCGAGGGAGTCGACTTGCCGGGTAAGTATTGTACTCATGTACTTATCGCTAAAATTCCTTTTGCTGTGCCTAATGATCCAATAGAAATGACTCTGTCTGAATGGATAGAACAGAAAGGCCTTAACCCCTTTATGACTTTGGCGGTTCCTGATGCTGCCTTCCGCCTGGTTCAGGCCACCGGTAGACTATTGCGTAGCGAAAATGACAGCGGAAAAATCACACTTTTTGATGAGAGAATTGTTAATCGACACTATGGAAAAACTATTTTGGAATCAATGCCTCCCTATAAGCGTGAAATATTTCAGTTTGAAATAGACCAGACTTCTACCGAAGATGCTGGAGTTTAAGCAAAAATTTCTAAACCGGTCTTGTTTAGAATTTTTTCTTATTCTTACGGTAGTTAAAGCCGTAGCCGGCTAAAACCCCAAGTGCTACACCAAATAGTGTTGACTGTAAAACACTTCCTAAGAGGGGCCCTAATCCAAGGCCAACGATTAACCCAACGGTAATACATAGTGCGTAGGTGCCTTGTTCGGAATTTTTTTTTGCTTTTTTCCTGGACATGTGAACTCCAAAAATTTTGGCTGGTCTTCTTTGCTAATTCACCCGTCGTACTGAGTAGATTAAGGTGCTTAGTTGAGAAAATTGCTCAGGGTCTATAGCAGTTGCTCCAATTGTGTCCATCACATCCTGGCCTTCTACAACTTTGCCAATGACGGTATATTTGCCAGTTAGCCAGTTTGCCTCGCTTAGACTAATGAAGAACTCCGCTCCATTGCTGTCTGGACCGGAGTTGGCTATGGCGACAATACCTCTGTCGATGTGGCGGCCGCTCAGGTTTGGATTATAACGATAGCCTTGGTTTTCATACACAGACTTTACACTGAGTTGCCGCAATTCATCCAATATCTGTTGCTGTCTTTCTAGTAAACCAGTGCTATTCGTTATGTTTCGTTTGTCATAGAGCGGCTTTAAAACTATCTGTTGAAAATCAGATTTGCTTTCTATGTTGAGTATTTCTGCAAAGCTGCCATCAGGATTCAACGCGGATATCTGATCCAAGCCCAGAAAGTCGGCATTAATTTCATCTTCAAGCAATTCGACTTGCTCACCGAAAGAATTGTAGCTGGGGCTGCCGGCTTGAATGATGAACCCTGGAATGACTCGATGGAAGCGCATGCCGTTGTAATAACGGGCCTGAATGTTGTCACCAGTGTCAGGGTTTATGAACTCTGCCTCTCCTTCTGCTAACGCGACGAAGTTAGCGACATTGTTTGGCGCTTCCCTGGGGAATAACTCCAGGTAAATTTCCCCCTGGGAGGTGCTTATCAGCATCAACGGGTTTTGTAGATCTTCCATAGCAAGTCGAGCACTGACCCTGTCTGCGAATGCTGCATTACGGCTAATGAAGAGTAGGGCGATAATTAGAAATGTGTGCTTAAAGTGCGATGCATGCATAGGGGGTTTTATTGCAGTAGACGATGATCGGCTGGCAGGTTCTTGGAAATCCAGATGGCGAGTTTGTGCCGCATGTTTGGAACATTTTCATCACTGGTAGCAAGGGGCTGGATTACCGCATCTTTGACTAATAGTAGATAGATTGCTCGAACTTTAGTATTGACATGGTCTGTGGCTTCGAATTTGCCTGCACCACGTGCTTCAAAATAGCGAGTACCAACCCTGATCGCCTCTTTTAGGAGTTCGCTTTCGTTTTTAATTTTCTTCATTATGTGATTATGTGTGGTTCGACTTTGAGGGAAAGATTGTAAGGCTAAATCAGCCAGTCATGCAATAAGGTTGTGGGGCAGCGGTAGTGGCCAAATTAGTGTTACCTGGTTTAGCGCCTACTGGAACCGAGAAAGGTCTTCTCTTGTGTCTATATCTTGCAGGATTCCAGGATCATCCAGCGCAAGCACTTTGAGAGATTCCGGATGCGCTTTGACGATGCTTTTTCCACCGCTGTCCCCGTCCAGGTTGGAGAGTTCGGGGAAAAATTGAGAGCCAAAGGCTACCGGGTTGCCTATTTTGGATTGGTAGGTGGGCAAGACGATAGAATCGTTTGTTAACTGGTCCGCCAGAGAGGTATAAGTTGCTGTTCTGATGAACGGCATGTCAGCCATGCATACAAGACAGCCCGACCAATCACCGATATGACTACAGGCAAAGGCGAGGGAGGCTCCCATGCCTTTGTCTGCTTGATCGAATAGGGCAAGTTTGACCTGTGGCATGAATTCATCCAGATGTGGTGCCATTTCCAGACGAGTTACCACGACTATGGAGGGCACGGCTTTAGCCAGCCGTTTCAGGGATTGCTCGAAGACACTGTCGCCGTTTTGCAATTCCGCCAGTAATTTACGACTACCGAAACGGCGACTGAAACCTGCGGCTAACACGATTGCACCTATTGGCTTAGACATCGGTGTTGGTGCAAGAGCGATGGTCATGCAATGTAGCGCAGTACAAAGGGTTCAGTGAAGAATTTTGGTGGCTTTGCGGACAGGCCCAGCTTCTTGTTGACTTATTTCAACGATGATGCTTTCTCTCCTAGCGCTATCAGCCAATGTCTGTTGCGGTTCCGGCGACAAGTTTGCTTCGCCTTTTAGTTTAGGGCCAGATATTGCTTCTACAGTTGAATTTATGGGTTTGGACTGTGGGCTTGCAATTTTTTCTGGTTCCTGCACCTCTGGTTGAGCTTTAATTTGCTCGCTCAAATGACGACGCAAACGATTCACCACGCTCGTCATTACCTCTATGGTTTGGCTCAGTTGATCCAGAGTAACCAGAGTGCGTTCTGGGTCGTCGTACTTCTTTTCGCTCATTCAGTTGCTCCAGTAGATGCCGACTCTCTTTGAACCAGCAGCAGATATTAATCCCAGCTCAGGGCGCCGCCGGTTTGATATTCGATAACACGAGTTTCAAAAAAGTTTTTCTCTTTACGCAAATCCATAATTTCAGACATCCATGGGAATGGGTTTTGAACATTTTGAAATTGCTCTGGGAGGCTAATTTGAACCAGCCTGCGATTCGCAATGAATTGTAGGTATTCTTCCATCATCGCTGCATTCATGCCGAGCACGCCTCGTGGCATGGAGTCCCTGGCGTATTCTATTTCCAGCTGCGTGGCTTGAAGGATCATCTGAGTAGCCTGTTCCTTCATCTCGTCAGTCCAAAGATGGGGGTTTTCCAGTTTAATCTGATTGATCATATCGATACCAAAATTAAGGTGCATCGATTCATCGCGCAGAATATATTGAAACTGTTCCGATGTCCCCGTCATCTTGTTGCGCCTACCCATAGACAGGATTTGAGTAAAGCCGCAATAGAAGAATATTCCTTCCAGACAGCAATAAAAGGCAATCAGGTTTTTAAGTAATGCTTGATCATCTTCTATCGTACCGGTATTGAATTTAGGATCGCTTAGTTCCTGTGTATATTTAAGTCCCCAGGATGCTTTCTTGGCAACGGAGGGAACCTCATGGTACATATTAAATATTGCACCTTCGTCCATGGACAGGGACTCAATGCAATACTGATAGGCGTGGGTGTGAATTGCTTCTTCGAATGCCTGTCTCAGAATGTACTGCCGACATTCAGGATTGGTGATTAAACGATAAACGGCAAGCACCAAATTATTTGCAACTAATGAGTCGGCAGTGGAGAAAAAACCCAAACTTCGTTGCACGATGAGTCGTTCATCATCGGTCAGTCCATTTGGATTTTTCCATAGAGCAATATCTGCTGTCATGTTAATTTCTTGTGGCATCCAGTGGTTGGCACAACCATCCAGGTATTTTTGCCAGGCCCAGTCGTATTTGAAAGGCACTAGTTGGTTCAAGTCTGCTCGGCAGTTAATCATGCGTTTGTCGTCAACCTTAACTCGAGTGGCAGAACCTTCTAGTTCTGCAACACCAGCAGTTACGTCTAGCTTTTCCAAGGCATTGATAGCTTTCTGTAATGCACTGGTATTTTTTTGCCCATCCGCAGCAGCGAGCTTCATTTGAAAGTTGGCTAGCTGATCCGTATTGGCGGTCACCGGAACTGGTTCTTCTATTACTTCAGCTTCTTTTACAGCAGACCCTAAGGGCAGGACAGCTTCTTTCTGTTCAAATTCGTCCCATGACAGCATAGTTACACCTCGATCTCTTTTCTGTTTTTCAGTAGCCTTCACTCGTTAATTTTCATGTACACAAGATCAGGTCCGTTTATCGCTTTATTCTTGCATACTGCTTTTATTGACAGGCTTCACAATCAGGATCATTCAGAGAGCAGGTCATAGGCATTGCAGCCTCGGCACTGGATACTTTGTTTAGGCTCGTGTCAGACACCGTGGATTTCTCGGTGGTGGTGGCGGCGAGCGCTCGTAAATAATATGTGGTCTTTAAGCCCCGTAGCCAAGCCATACGGTAGGTGACATCGAGTTTCTTGCCGCTGGCGCCAGCAACGTAAAGGTTCAGTGACTGGGCCTGATCAATCCACTTTTGGCGGCGACTTGCTGCATCGACCAGCCAGCGAGGTTCCACCTCGAAAGCCGTTGCATAGATATGCTTAATATCGTCTGGGACTCTATCGATCTTTTGCACACTGCCTTCGTAATATTTCAAATCATTTACCATGACGCTATCCCAAAGATTCGCCTTCTTTAGGTCTCGAACCAGAAAAGGACTGACAACGGTGAATTCACCGGATAAATTGGATTTGACGTATAAGTTTTGATAGGTGGGTTCGATAGATTGTGAAACGCCACTTATGTTGGCAATAGTTGCAGTAGGAGCAATAGCTAATACATTGGAGTTACGCATTCCAGTTTTTTGAATGCGTGCTCTTAAGCTATCCCAATCGAGACGCTGATCCATGTTGACGTCTAGATACTCCTCTCCGCGTTCTTCTTGTAGAAGTTTAAGAGAATCAATTGGCAGCTTTCCCTGATCCCAAAGTGAGCCTTCGTAAGACTCGTACCGACCTCTCTCTTCGGCAAGCTCGGCAGAGGCCTGAATAGCATGGTAGCTAATCATTTCCATTGACACATCGGCAAACTCTACGGCCTGCTCTGACGAGTAGGCAATGCGCTGAGTGTACAGTGCGTCCTGAAAACCCATTATGCCCATGCCAATTGGTCGGTGTTTCAGGTTCGAATTCCTGGCTTGAGGAACAGAGTAATAATTGATATCGATAACATTATCCAGCATGCGCACGGCTGTCTTAATGGTTGATTTTAATTTGTCCTGATCCAACCCGTTATCAGAAACATGGTTCAGCAAGTTAACTGAGCCAAGGTTGCATACGGCGATTTCCTCCTGGTTGGTATTCAGGGTGATTTCTGTGCATAAATTGGACGAATGAATTGTGCCAATATGTTGTTGAGGTGAACGAACATTGCAAGTGTCCTTAAATGTTATCCAGGGGTGCCCTGTTTCGAACAGCATGGATAACATTTTTCGCCACAGGTCACTGGCTTTTATGGTTTTATAGACTTCTACCTCGCCAGCTATGGCTTTGCGTTCATATTCTTCATACCTGGCTTCAAATGCCTTGCCGTGCAGGTCGTGTAACTCAGGCACATTATTGGGGGAGAACAGCGTCCAGTCCTGGTCGTCGAATACCCGCTTCATAAACAGGTCTGGAATCCAGTTTGCTGTGTTCATGTCATGGGCACGACGTCTTTCGTCTCCAGTGTTTTTACGTAGCTCGAGAAATTCTTCGATGTCCATGTGCCATGTTTCTAAATAGGAACACACGGCCCCTTTACGTTTTCCACCCTGATTCACAGCAACGGCGGTGTCATTAACCACCTTCAGAAAAGGGACGATACCCTGAGACTTACCGTTAGTGCCTTTGATATGAGCGCCCAGTGCACGGACAGGAGTCCAGTCATTGCCTAATCCACCAGCCCATTTTGACAACATGGCGTTGTCTCTTATGGCAGAGTAGATACCGTGTAAATCGTCTGGCACGGTAGTTAGAAAGCATGATGACAGTTGCGGGCGTAGTGTGCCGGAATTGAATAGCTGCGGCGTCGACACCATATAGTCGAAGCTGGAAATCAGATTATAAAACTCGATAGCACGCTGTTCGCGATTCTCCTCATTGCTTGCCAAGCCCATGGCTACGCGCATGAAGAACACTTGAGGCAACTCGAAGCGAACGCCATTGCTGTGAATGAAATAGCGGTCGTATAAGGTTTGCAGCCCCAGATAGGTAAATTGCTGGTCACGGTCGGCTTGCAGGGCTTCGCCCAGTACGCCTAGATCGTATTCCAGTAAGTGTGGTGAAATTAGGCCCAGCTCTACACCCTTCTCTATATAAGGCTTAAGAGTTGCTGCATAGCGGTAGTGCATTTCCGACTGGGTTGCGGCCTCGGCGATGCCGAGAAAACCCAAAGCTTCTGCGCGAATGGTATCCATAAGTAAACGCGCTGTAACATAGGAGTAGTTAGGATCTTGCTCTACCATGGTTCTGGCAGTCATCACTAAAGAGGTGCGCACGTCTTCCATCTTAACGCCAGGATAAAGGTTCCTTAGTGTTTCTTCATAAATCGCTGCGGAGGAAACATCTTCCAAGCCTTCACAGGCTTCATTGATTATTGTTTGTAAGCGTTGTGTATCTAATGGGCCTTGTTCGCCGTTGTCGAGAGTGACAGTAATATCGCTTTGCGGTTTCTCTTCTTCATGCTTCTGTTGACGTATGCGTGTGTGTTCGGCTCGGTAGATCACATAGCTTCTAGCGATTTTGTGCTCCCCACTACGCATTAGCGCGAGTTCTACCTGATCTTGAATATCTTCTATATGGATGGTGCCACCAGAGGGCATGCGTCGACGAAAAATTTCGCTGATTTGCTTGCCCAATTGCTGCACAGATTCATGAATACGGGAAGAAGCAGCGGCATTGCTGCCTTCAACGGCCAGATAGGCCTTGGTTATGGCAACGGATATCTTGGATTCATCATAGCTAACTACGGCCCCGTTGCGTTTAATGACTCGTAATTGCCCAGGAGCGGTTGCGGTAAGAATTTCTGCTTCGCTGCTTGTGGGAGTAGCGGGGGATGAAGAGTTGCCGGTTGTTTGTACATCTGTCTGCATTATTTGCTCCGAATCTGGTGTCTACTGCTAAGTATTCATAGTGAACTGTATTGTTGTTATCAGCTCTAAACCCTGGTGCTCTAAATCTCGCCAAATTAGTTTTTTAAAGCGAAACAAGCCCGTCAGTCTGGATTTAGCAACGAAATCAAAACAACGAGATATCGAAGCTGATAATCAGTAAGTCGTATACTATATATTGTGTTTTCGCGGTTGGACTTTAATTGTTTTTGCGAATTTTATCGGGAATCCCAAAAACAAGCCCAAAGACAGAACGTAAACGTCCACAATGATCAAGCGCTTTTCTTATTATTGGACAATGTGGCACAGTTAAGCACCTGGCTTTGCAATAATTTTTATTAGAATCTCAGAGAGAAGCAAGCCCTTGATTCACGCTTAACTAATACAATATATAGACAAGCTATAAATCGAAAATACAAGATAATGCGCTTGGCGTCTGAATGCAAGTGATTTCTTTGTGGGTAATATGTGAATAAATTGTGAGTAGGCTATTGCTATTTCAGGAAAAAGTTAAAAAGAAGGTGATGCAAACAAGAGGCCAGGGGCGGCAGTTCAAGAAAACGCAAAAAAGACGTAAAAATGGTTCGAAATCAGTCTATTGTGGCGATATTCAGCACCACAACATATAGTAGCAGGCTAAGAGACAGTAGTACGCCAGGGGAGTATGCCAGGGAGCATGCCTGGAAACATCATCCATTCCTGTAATTTTAGTGAGCAAACAAGTATTCGAGTAAAGCTTTCTGTGAATGCAGGCGGTTTTCAGCTTCATCCCAGATCACGTTGTTCTCCTTATCGAGAATTTCCGCGCTCACTTCTTCTCCACGGTGGGCAGGCAGGCAGTGCATAAACAGAGCCTCTGGCTTAGCCAGTGTCATCAATTCGGCATTAACCTGGTAGTTAGCAAAGCTGGTATTTCGCTTGTCCTGCTCTTGCCCCATAGATGCCCACACATCGGTGACGACTAAATCTGCGTCGTGTGCCGCTGTCTTAGGGTCTTGGGTTAACGAGACTCGACTTTTGAAACGTTCCCTTAGATCTGGATTCGGCTCAAAGCCTGAAGGACAGGCAATTCTTAATTCAAAGTCGAATTTGTTCGCCGCATTAATATACGACTGACACATATTATTGCCGTCGCCTATCCAAGCCACGGACTTACCGTTAATACTTCCTCTGTGCTCTTGAAAGGTTTGCATATCAGCCAATAATTGGCAGGGATGAAAGTCATCGGTGAGAGCGTTTATTACTGGCACTGTTGAATATTCGGCAAAGCGCTGTAATTTCTCGTGCTTAAAGGTGCGAATCGCTACACAGTCAACCATGCGTGCTAACACCCGTGCGCTGTCTTCGATAGGCTCGCCCCTACCCAATTGGGAATCTGCGTTCGCCAAAAATACTGCTGCGCCGCCGAGTTGGGTCATGGCTACCTCAAAAGCCAGCCTGGTCCTGGTTGAAGATTTTTCAAAAATCAGTGCCAGAGTTTTCTTTGTTTGCCCAACTGCCAGTTCAGGATTTTTCTTCAATTCAATCGCACGTTGAATGATGTTCTGCAATTCAGTGCTACTCAGGTCTTGCAGGGTAAGAAAATGTTTTACGCTCATTAGGGTTATCGGCTTGGAAAATAGCTTATTTGGCGCTCAATGAAATCGTTATTTCAAAAATAAAAAAGGCAGCTCGCGCCGCCTGGTGAATGGGGCTATTTTAACCAGAACCGATGGTTCTAGCAACTATTGCGAGAATTACTATTGCGAGAATTACTGTTAGAATTACAAAACATGAATTCTATAGAATTAAAGCTTTTTTCCAGTCGAGTTTCCGCTATATGTGACGAGATGGGCATGGTGCTCAGGCGCACTGCTTTTTCGCCAAACATAAAGGATAGACTGGATTTCTCTTGTGCACTTTTTTCTGCGCAGGGGAAATTGTTTGCTCAAGCCGCACATATTCCAGTACATCTTGGCAGTATGGCATTCGCGATGGCTTCCATAGTGCAAGACAGAGACTGGTCTGAAGGCGATATGCTAGTGCTAAACGACCCGTTTCTGGGAGGTACGCATTTGCCTGATGTGACGCTGATTGCTCCGGTTTTCATTGACAAAGGGAGGCGCTTAATAGGTTTTGTCGCAAATAGGGCACATCACGCAAACATTGGCTGCGATACCCCGGGTTCGATGCCAATATCATCGCGGTTGGAAGAGGAAGGCTTGATCATTCCGCCTACGCTGTTGTTTCGAACTGGCAAATTACAACAGCCTGCTTTGTCGTTATTGGGGCTGGAAGCTACCTCCCTCAACGGGGATTTTGCTGCGCAGGCCGGGGCGAACAAAGTAGGGGTTCAGCGGCTGCAAGCCTTGGTGGAGGCTAGCGGCTTATCCGATTATAAACATGGGATGGTCGAGCTAAACGAGTACGCAGATCGAATTACCGCCAGCGCTATCTCACGGCTAACAGAAGGTTGCTACAGTTTTGTGGATTATCTTGATGATGATGGTTGCGGTTCGTCGAATATAGAACTGGCTATAGACATGACAATTAGCTCTGATGCTATAACGATGGATTTTGGTAAGAGTTCGCGGCAAGTTCTTGGAAACCTAAATTGTCCAGAATCAGTAGTGGCAGCGGCAGCATTCTATTGCATCCGCTGCCTTTTGCCAGAAGACCCCCCGGCTTGTGAAGGTTTGTTTAGAAGAGTTCAATTAAAAACAAAGCCAGGCTCTATTCTTAGTGCTTTCAGACCTGCGGCTGTTGCTGCGGGTAATGTGGAAACATCAAGTCGTTTGGTTGACTTAGTGTTTGGAGCGCTTGCTTTGGCTCTGCCTGAGAAAATTCCAGCGGCGAGTCAGGGCACTATGAACAATGTGGCAATGGGGCATATTGATGAGCAATCGGGCGACCGCTGGGATTATTATGAAACCCTCGCTGGCGGTATTGGTGGAGGGCCTACAGCTTCCGGGATGGATGCTGTGCACAGCCACATGACCAATACCCTCAACACACCGATAGAGAGTTTGGAAATGCATTATCCATTACGTGTGTGCAGGTATGCCATACGTAGGGGAAGCGGTGGCAAGGGACGACATCAAGGCGGTGCAGGTATTGTAAGAGAGTATGAATTTTTGGAAGAGGCACAGTTAAGCTTGCTCAGCGAGCGCCGCACGCTTAGGCCCTGGGGATTGAATGGTGGCGGGTCTGGGAAGCAGGGCAGTAACTCACTAAATGGCAAGGCATTACCGGGAAAGTGCTCCCTGGCGGTGAAAACAGGCGATCGCTTGCTCATAGAAACACCTGGGGGTGGTGCCTGGGGGGCTCTTGAAGTTCCTGTTTCCGCCACCACTTAGAGTAGCGATGGTAAGTAAGTAAGTACTGACAAAGAAGTGCTGCCGTTGTAAACTTGCGCCCTAACCAGACTGCGTGGCATTCGGTTCGATCACAATGACCAATTAGATAATTGAGGCATATTTCATGAGTATCAAAGAAACCATCAAGGAACAAATTGATTCTAATAGTATCCTGCTATACATGAAAGGCAATCCAGAGCAGCCGCAATGTGGTTTCTCAGCGCAGGCTACTCAGGTATTGATGGCCTGTGGTAAGCGCTTTGCCTATGTCGATATATTGAGTAATCCGGATGTCAGGTCGACACTTCCGACAATTTCAAACTGGCCAACATTCCCGCAACTATTTGTCAATGGTGAATTAGTTGGGGGTTGCGACATTATTACCGAGATGCATGAAAAGGGTGAATTGCAGGCTCTGGTAGATACCATAGAGACTGATTCTGACGCATAGGCTTAGTCAAACTGCGTCTGGGTAAGCTGGCTCAATCGGCCAGCCGCCAAGAGCCTGCCATTTGTTGATTATCTTGCAGAATAGTTCGGCGGTTTTTTCCGCGTCATAACGAGCTGAGTGTGCCTCTTCATTATCGAATTCTATTCCTGCCGTTGCACAGGCTCGGGCCAGGACAGTCTGTCCATAGGCAAGGCCGCTTAGCGTGGCGGTATCGAAGCATGAAAAAGGGTGGAAAGGATTTCGTTTTAAATTATGACGCTCGCTGGCTGCATTGACGAAGCCCTGATCGAAATGCGCGTTGTGGCCCACGAGAATAGCGCGCTTGCAATGATTTGATTTCAACGCATCGCGTACCATATTAAACATTGCTTGCATGACTTCTCGTTCGGGTCTGGCGATGCGAAGCGGATGGTAGGGGTTTATGCCGGTGAACTTGAGAGCAGAATCTTCGACCTTCAGCCCTTCGAATGGAATAATCCTGTGAAAATAGGTTCGCTCAATACCAAGCAGCCCTTTTTTGTCCATTCCTAGAATTACCGCTGATATTTCGAGGATCGCGTCGGTTTTCGAGTTGAAACCGCCAGTCTCTATATCAACAACAACAGGTAGATATGTGCGAAACCTGTTGGCCAGCAGGTGAGTCGTCTCTGCTCCAGAATCGATAGCGCTCATTGAGTGATCTCATCGACGCGCCAACTAATGCTTTCTCCAGCCATCATAGGAACAAGCGATCCATCTGCATATTCAAATTGAGAGGGAACTGTATTTTTCGTTTTGCTCAAAGTCACGCATGTTTTGTTGCGTGGCAGACGATAGAAGTCGGCGCCAAAAAAGCTGGCGAAGCCTTCTAGTTTGTCTAAAGCGTCATGTTGCTCGAATATTTCTGCGTAGAATTCGAGCGCTGCGTGTGCGGAATAAATTCCTGCGCAGCCGCAAGAATTTTCCTTTGTTTCAATGCTATGAGGGGCAGAGTCTGTGCCGAGGAAAAATTTTGGACTTCCGCTAGTGGCTGCATCAAGCAATGCTTGTTGATGAATATCCCTTTTTAAAACGGGAAGGCAGTAAAGGTGTGGTCTGATCCCTCCAGCCAGCAGATCATTCCGGTTAAACATCAAATGATGCGGGGTAATGGTAGCCGCGATGTTGTCTAGTTGGCATTTTACAAATTCTACAGCATCTTTTGTAGTTATGTGTTCGAGTACGATTCTCAAGTTTGGAAACCTGGACATTAATGGCCTTAGCACACTTTTAATAAAGACTTTTTCTCTATCGAAAATATCGACTCGACTGTCCGTGACTTCTCCATGAACGAGTAAAGGTAAATCTAATTCAGCCATTGTCTCTAAACAAGGGTAGACAGATTCCAGTTCAGACACCCCGGATTCGGAATTAGTTGTGGCACCAGCAGGATAGAATTTTATGGCTTGCACGCAGTCTTGCTCCTTAGCGTAGCGAACCTCCTCTGGAGATAATTGACCAGTAAGATAGAGAGTCATCAGCGCCTGGAAATTACTGCCTTCTGGAATGGAGGACCTGATTCTGTCGCGGTAGGCCAAAGCCTGTTTCACGGTTGTTATGGGCGGCTTAAGGTTCGGCATGGCTATAGCCCTGGCAAAAACTCGTGCTGTATGGGGAACTGTCGTGCTTAATGCATCGCCATCTCTAAGGTGTAGATGCCAATCGTCTGGCTGGGTCAGGCTTAGGCTTGAGGGGCTCATCAGTGCTTACTTCTATCGTCTTCGCGGGTTTGGAGGGCCATTGTAACGGAATTAGCTACCCAGCTGAATTGCCTATTTGTCGGAGCTTCCTGCGGTTCACTTTTTAACCCCAAAGTATCTTGAATTGATAGTGAAGATCGATAGCCGTTGGTGCTAGAATGTGCCTCCTTTTTCGTGCGAAAACCTAACAATATCTGTCCCTGGCACTCTCGCGGTTTTGTTAATTAGTTGTGAGATATTTTTTGTTGATTCGTTGTTGAGAGGCTGCAAGATTCTGCGCAAGTGTGAATCAGGGTTAGGAGTCCTGTCATGTCAGAAATTAACAAAGTTGTATTGGCTTATTCAGGCGGCCTCGATACGTCGGTGATCGCAAAGTGGCTTCAACAGACATATGGCTGCGAAGTGGTCACGTTCACGGCCGATATCGGTCAAGGTGAAGAAGTTGAACCGGCACGAGCAAAAGCCGAAGCAATGGGTGTTAAGGAAATTCATATCGAAGACTTGCGTGAAGAATTCGTGAGAGACTATGTAAACCCGATGTTCCGCGCAAATGCCTTGTATGAAGGTGAGTATTTGCTGGGCACCTCGATTGCAAGACCATTGATTGCCAAGCGCCTGGTGGAGATAGCTAAAGAGACAGGCGCGGATGCGATTGCCCATGGCGCGACTGGAAAAGGCAACGACCAGGTTCGATTTGAATTAGGAGCCTACGCATTAAGCCCAGGAATTAAAGTTATCGCCCCATGGCGAGATTGGGATCTGACATCCAGAGACAAGCTTTTAGCATACTGTGAAGAGAATGACATTCCAGTACAGAAAAAGCGTGGCACTAAATCTCCTTATTCAATGGATGCAAACTTACTGCATATCTCCTACGAAGGTGATGTGTTGGAAGATCCAGCGGCTGAACCTGAGGAAGCGATGTGGCTTTGGTCGGTTTCGCCAGAAGCCGCCCCTGACACGGCCACCTATATCGAATTAAAGTACGAGCGTGGGGATGTTGTTGCGCTTGATGGTAAGCGCCTGTCACCTGCTGAAGTACTGGGGCAACTGAATCGTGTCGCTGGAGACAATGGCATAGGGCGGGCCGATATAGTTGAAAATCGCTATGTGGGAATGAAGTCCAGAGGTTGTTATGAGACCCCGGGTGGAACGGTGATGCTTAAGGCACACAGAGCTATTGAGTCTTTGACTCTGGATCGTGAGCTAGCCCATCTAAAAGATGATCTTATGCCACGCTACGCAACTCTGGTTTACAACGGATACTGGTTCTCGCCAGAGCGCAAAGCACTGCAAGTTGTGATAGATGAATCGCAGCAGTATGTTAACGGCAAAGTTCGCCTAAAACTGTATAAGGGCAATGTAATCGTCGTTGGCAGAGAATCTGAAAATTCTCTATTTGATAAACATATTGCCACCTTCGAAGATGACGCTGGTGCCTATAATCAAGCTGATGCGGCTGGCTTCATTAAACTGAATGCCTTAAGGCTAAGAATAGCTGCTCAGAAAGACCGTCTATAGAGCTGATCTGGTGCCTGGCTGATTGCCGGTTACCCGCTGCTGCTTAGGCGCGGTCAATCTTCATACACTTTCTTAGCAAATTCGCAAAGATCTTCAATCACGCAAGCACTGCATCGTGGCTTGCGTGCCAAACAGACATAGCGACCGTGTAAGATTAACCAGTGATGCGCATCGAGCAGGAATTCCTCAGGCACGAGCTTCAGTAGCCGCCGCTCAACTTCGACTACGTTCTTCCCTGGCGCAATACCAGTGCGGTTGGATAGTCTAAAGATGTGAGTGTCTACCGCCATTGCAACCTGACGAAAAGCTGTGTTCAAAACCACATTGGCTGTTTTTCTACCAACACCCGGCAGTGCTTCTAATTCTTCTCTGTTTTGGGGAACTTGAGAATCGTGCCTTTGCATGAGGATTTCGCAAGCTTTTATGACATTCTCTGCCTTGGTATTAAAAAGCCCAATTGTCTTGATGTATTTTTTTAAACCAGATACCCCCAGCGCGAATATCTTTTCTGGAGTATTAGCGACTGGATACAATTTTTCTGTGGCTTTATTGACGCTGACATCCGTTGCCTGGGCGGACAGTATCACGGATATCAACAACTCAAATGTGCTGTTGTAGTTAAGTTCTGTTCGCGGTTCGGGATTCTCGAACCTAAATCGCGTGAATATTTCAGTTCTTTTTTGTTGGTTCATGTCTGTTGCCTGGTTCTTCGCTTAATCGCGAATCAGACTGCCCGTAACCCGGGCGCGCTTAACGGGAACTGTTTTTTTTTGTGGCTCAGCAGTGTTTGTTTTTCGACTGTCGTTGAAGAAATTTGTCAACGCAACCATGAACCCCAGCAATATGAGACCACCAGCCTGTGTGCCGGCGAAGTCAAATAATTGCGTACTGGAATTGACGGACGTAATGTTGGTGCTTAGCAATGTTGTGGGCAGCAGCAAGCTGCTATTGGCAAGCAGACTGCCGCTGCCGGCAAACTCTCGGAATGCGGAGAGCAGAAGCAGCGCAATAAAATATCCGATACCGCTCTTTATAGCGTCCTTAGTGGCTTCTTGCCGATCACAGTGAAATGCTTTTACCTCCAAGCGAATCAGAATTGAAGCATTACAGCAAATTAGAGGCACGTAAATTCCTAAGCTTAAGTAGAGAGGGTAGTAATACAATTGCAATACAATGTCGATAATCGTTGTATAGCCAGCAAGTATTATCATGAACCACAACAAGCGCCAGTTGTTGCTAATTTGACTTCTTAGTGCCGATACTGTGAAGCAAGAGAGAACCAAAACGATGAAAGTAGCGAATCCCAAACCGATTCCATAGACCAGGGAGCTTGAAACGGCTAGCACCGGACTCAAACCGAGTAGTTGGATAAAAACAGAATTGTTTTTCCAAATCAGGGAGTCCTGCTTTGCTCTGATTTCGAGGTTGCTCATGGTGCCGAATGCCTGGCCAGCGAATCAACGTGAGGAGATTGCTGCGTTCCAGCATGGCCGTATATACGTGGTCGACAGAAATGATCCAGCAGCGGGGCACAAAAATTCCCAAACAATACAGCCAGCGCTATAGAGTCAGGATAACTACCCCAAACTCTTATGCTGTAGATGGACAGTCCGATAATAATGCCATAGTAGATTTTACCGCTTGATGTAGTGGCTGCGCTGACAGGGTCTGTGGCAATAAAAAAGGCAGCAATCATGGTGGCGCTCCCAAGTAGATGCAAGTGAGGCGTTCCATAGATAGCGAAGTTGCCCGGAGCGTAGAACAAGACTGAGATGATGAGAATTGTTGCGATAATGGTGATTGCTATATGCCAACTGATAATTCGTCTGTACAGTAAAAAAAAGCCACCTAACATATAGCAAATATTAACTATTTCCCAGCCGGTTCCTGATTCACGTGCAAAAATTGGTGAGTCGGACTCCCAGGCTGCAAGCAAAGCGCTATGACCTGTCATTTCATATTCGACGAGTGGGGTAGCCATTGCAAAGCCATCAATGAACGTCCGTATGTTTTGTTCATTGCCGATTAAGAAAGGAAAGCTAAGGAGCAAACTCTGCTTCAACCCGCTCCAACTCAGAGGACTCATTGGCTGCCGGTCTGAATTTGTTTCGGCTATGCCCAGGCCCTCTGTGCTCAGCGGTACGCCGGGGACATGCCAGCTAGTCATTTCCAGCGGGAATGTGAGCAGTAACATCAGGTACCCGCACATCGCTGGGTTGAAAGGATTTTGTCCTAGCCCACCATAGAGGTGCTTTGCGATCACAACGGCGAATAATATTCCTGATGCCAGTAGCCACCAAGGGGAGCCAGGTGGCATAGCAATTGCGAAAAGTACCGCAGTCACTATTACGCTGTAGTCCGCTAATTGTGCTTGATAATTTCTGTTCCTTAGTCGGAGTACAATGGCTTCAGCGGCCATCGCTAACATGATCGCTATCGAAATATTTATAAGAATTCCAAAACCGAAGAACCAAACAGAGGCGCCTATACCGGGGAGTAAGGCATACAGTAGTAACAGCATAAGCTGCCTGACAGTATTACCACTGTGTTGAAAAGGCGAATTGCCGCCAGAGCCAATCATTCAGTATTTGCTCCCGGTGCTGGTTTGTCCAAGGGAAGGCTGTTTGCGATGGTATTGCTTCGGCGCGCCTTAACCCTCGCTACAGCGGCAGCTATTTCGCGGCCAGCTTTTTCTTTGGAGAAAAACTCCTGATCGGTGTTTTTATCCTCAGCAATAGTATTTTTTGATTCGATAGTGGCTGAAATTGAGTTGTTCTTCTTTCCGGCCTCAGCCTGATCCTTATTTTTTTTAGTTCGATGTTGGTGAAACTGGAAACGTTGCTGCCACTCTTCGCTTTTCTCTAAACTGAATTGACGAACTCTTATCTGGTTCTTGCTCTCTCGGTAGTAGCTAAGCAGTGGAATATGACCAGGGCAGACATAGTTACAGGCACCACATTCGATGCAATCGAGCAGGCCATGTTCCACTAATTGTTTGTTATCTCCAATCCTGGCAAAGGCAAGGAGCTGCTGCGGCAGTAACCTGGCTGGACAAACGCTTGCACAGAAGCCACAGCGGATACAAGCCTGCTCTGGTAAACCAGCAGGGAATTCCTCTTGGGTTCCGGCTATCAGACAATTACTCGTTTTATCGACCGCAGCATCACCATAGGCTAGTTCAACACCCGTTAAAGAACCACCTACGATAGTCTTCACTTTCCGGGAGTGGTCAATTCCACAGAGATCAAACAAAAAGGCAGTAGATGTTCCTATTAAAACTTCAAAGTTCTTCGGTGTCTGTAATGCGTTGCCGGTTAGGGTTGTGATGCGACTAATGCAAGGTTTGCCTTCAACTACAGCTTCATAAACTGCGAAGGCGGTGCCCGCATTTTGTACGAGGATGCCAATGCTTGGCGGATGTTCGCCAGTGGGCACTTCCAGTCCGGTCAGACATTGAATCAGTTGTTTTTCTGCGCCAGTAGGATATTTGCCGGGAATGACTTTCAATTCAATAGTGTTCGCCTCAGGTAGTCGAATGCTGAGGGCGTCTTCCAATGCGGCAATGGCATCCACTTTGCTGTCCTCGATGGCGATGACACAGCGTTTCGCTGCGCAGCTGAGTTTTAGAATTTCAGCGCCTGTCAGTACGGCGATTGCTCGCTCTCGAATCAACGCTTCATCGGCACTGACATAGGGCTCGCATTCTGTGGCATTGATAATCAACAGGTTAATGTCTTGTTGTGAAGTGTGGTGCAATTTACCGGCAGTCGGAAAGCCGGCTCCTTCCATGTCTATAATTCCTGCTTCCAGAATTTTTTGAAGCAGTTGAAGTCGTGTGAGAGAGCGATAGTCATTCGTCTGCTCTGGTTTTAGGGACTCGTCTAATCCGTCTGAACAAAGACGAATGCAAATCTGCTCTTCTTTCGAACCATTCGCAACAGCAGCGGGCTCGATTGCTGTAATTTGCCCTGAAGTAGGGGCGTGTGTCGGAATAATTACTGCTTTATCATCACCCTGTGGGGGTTTAGCGAGCTTGTATTGGTGGAGTTTTTGGTATTTGAGTACACGGTCGCCTACTTTGACTAATGGAGTAGAGTCGCGAATGGCGCTAGCGCATACCGGTATGGTCAGTTGCTCCGGTATGGGAGTGGTCATGATCCTGGAGCGCAAGGAGCTACTCTTGTAAGTTGGTGGTATGATTCCTCCCTTCGTTGTTCCGGCAGGTAATTTACGGTGGTCGGTAAACAGCGCGACGAAACTATGCAAAATACTCATGGCCTGTCCTCTCCAGCAATTAACTGCCTGTCATAAAAGGGAGTGGGAAAAAGAGTAGAAAAAGGAGGGACGCCCGTGTTTGTGCTGATGATCATGTCGATGCAATCTACCGGGCAAGGTTCGACGCAAAGGTCACAGCCTGTGCATGCAGATTCAATTACTGTGTGCATGAGTTTCGGTCCGCCAAGAATCGCGTCGACAGGACATGCTTGTATACATTTCGTGCAACCTATACATTCCTCCTCCCGTATAACAGCAAGGCTAAAGGGCCTGAACACGCCGTGGGCAGGGTCTAGTGGATGGCTTGGCTCACACAGCAAATCTGCCAAGTCCCGTATCGTTTCCATTCCACCTGGAGGGCACTTATTGATTGCTACTCCTGTGCTAATCGCTCGGGCATAGGGCAGGCATCCGAGATAACCACATTGACCGCATTGGGTTTGCGGAAGTAAATTATTTATCCGGCTGACCAGCGACCTTTGTATTCTTGTCTGGCTTTTCAGGTAGTGAACACCCTTTTCAAGTAAAAAGGCAGTGACGATTGCCAGTGTTGCCACAGCAGAAATTTGCACGAACCAGGAGGAGATCAGCGGCAGCATGATATTAGCTTGATCCCGCGAAGCCGAGCAGACACATTGCGACTATGCCAGCGGAAATTAGTTGAATCGCCGTGCCACGAAACGGGGCAGGTACATCTGCATAGCTCAATCGGATTCGCAGCGCAGCAAACGAGATCAGCAACAGGGAATAGCCAAATGCGGTACCAAAACTGAAAGCGATGCTTTCGCCAATATCGAGAACATTGTTGATATTCAGTAGGCTTGCTCCTAGAACGGCGCTGTTACCTCCGGTAAGAAATAAAGCCAGGCCCTGCTGTCTTGCCGAAAGAGGGAGTCTCGCTGCTATCAGGTCCAGCAGTATTTTTGTTATGACGGCACTACTTGTTACAAACAAAAGCAAGCGTAAGAATTCCAGATTCAAAGGTGCCAATAGGAGTCGGTATGCGGCGAGGTTAAGCACTGAGGACAAGAAAAGGACAACAAAATTAAATACTGCAAACTCTATTGATTGCTGTAGCCTGGAAGTTGAGTAGAAGAGTGATGAGACTCCCAGTAATTGAACCAAGACGAGATTATTGAGCAGGGCGGCGGCGACAATGATGCTTAAGTAATTAGCCACAACTCGACACTTCCCCGGGGTTTATCAATTGATGACTGGACATGAATATAAATTCTACCACGCCAGCCAACAACGAGCAGTAGCGCCAGCTTAGAAGCATGAGGCCAGGATTGGGTAGCATAGATGTTGCTCTATTCGCCGAATAGCCTGGCCGAATGGGCGGATGGAATTCTGTAGTGTGCGAGGATTTCTGCTTCGCTGCTCAGAGCTTCTGCGTGATTGATTACCAGTTGATAACCATTTTCGTTTTCCATGACGACATTGTCTTTCTCATTGTATTTGATTAGCTCTGCAAAATGAGCAAAGTCCCTGACTGTTTCATCGTTGACAATATCCACTATCCAATTGCGCCAGTCGTGGTAGCCCAGGTTAACATCGGCGGCCATCACGCGGAGCGCAACTACTAACTGTCGTCTTTCTGGCGAGCTCCATTCATTGCGGGCTTGTAATAAGCTTACCGGCGCAGTGCGACTCCAGTCATTACCCCATCGCTTGATCAAGTTCATGTTCAGGGGGACAAATAAAATTCCGCCGTATATATAGTACTCGGGAACTTTGTCAAATTGTTCACCAGTTACCAGACTGTAACTATCCAGTGCTTGCCTGGCTTCAAGTGTTGTGGTGTGGATCTTGCCTTGACGAGAATACGTAATAGAAACTGACTCACCAACATGGTGTAAATCTATCGCGTGTTTGTAATCGGTTAACACGTCTTTAGATAATTTAATACTGCCGTCCTCGGCGATATCGTAGTCGTCTATTTTGATGATGACGTCGTTTTCCTGTAATACGCCCTGAGCGGGTGCGTCATCGAATACTTTTATTACCAGCACTCCATTTTGACCATTACTGAGCCCATAAGCTTTCTTTGCAGAGGGGCTGTCTAAAGTTTGTGTGCGAAAACCCAGGTCAGGAAAGCCATCATGCTTGCTGTCTTCGCTGTCTGTTAGCATATGGCGAATCATGCTGGGAGGAACGAAATAACCAAGATTCTCCGCTCGAGCGCCGCTGTTTGCCTGCATGACAACGCCAACAATTTGTTGATCTACAATCACTGGGCCACCGCTGTTGCCTGGATTGATAGCCGCATCTATCTGGCCTGCGAGCAAATACGCTCCAGCATGAGCATAGACTTGCTGTTCGACGCGAGACAGTATTCCTTTCGTGATGCTTAATGATTTCCCACCGATTGGATAGCCGTAAACTGATACTTCTTGTAAAGGCGCCGGCAGATAACCAATGGGCAGCGCCTTCAGATCGCTATAAAAACCAGGCTCGTCTACGGTAATTAAGGCCAGGTCTGCTTCGTGGGAAATAAAAGTAACTCTAGCAAGATAGCGTTGTGGGTCATTATGTTTTTGCGCTTGCAGGTAGCTGGCATTTGCTACTACATGGGCGTTCGTTAAAATCTGGTTTCCTGATATTACGGACCCGGAACCACTGCTTTGCCTGGGTGTAAGCAGTCGCCAGGGTGTGAAATAGTCTGGTGCCGATTGTGTCGTGTAGATCTTAATTACAGAGTCTTCTATCGCTCGTATTTCACTACTCTGTTCGCCGGCTGTGGCACTGGCTGGAAAAGACGAAAGCATGAGCAATAGTGAAAAATAGAGTGAGGGTTTGTCAACTACACTGTCGGTGGAACTCATTGCACAAGGCCTCTGAATTTGGGTTGGTGACACCAGCATTTGACCGTTACCAGTCAATAGAATTACCTACGGCACTCAAGCCTGTTAGCTTACAGATATCAGCGCCAGTCACGAAGGAACAGCCACTCTTGTTATCAGGAGCCTGTCGAACCTGACACTGTTCTACTGCGGAAAAACATTAATCAGCCAGATCTGCCAGAAGAGCTAATTGATCCACCCAGGCAAGCCTATCTATAGCCTAGGTTATGCGCATACCTGGCGATGCTCCGCTATGGGGTTCCAGCAGCCATATATCCTTACCACCTGGTCCCGCCGCCAGGATCATACCTTCGGAGAGGCCAAATTTCATTTTCCTGGGCTTGAGGTTGGCAACCACCACAGTCAGCATTCCTACCAGGTTTTCAGGCTGATAGGCTGACTTAATACCAGAAAGCACGGTTCTGCGAATTGTTTGACCGAGTTCATCCTTGCCCAAATTGAGTTCGAGCTTAAGCAATTTGTCTGCACCCTCTATCTGTTCTGCACCGACTATTTTTGCCACGCGAAGGTCTATCTTTGCGAAGTCGGCAAATTCGATCTCAGATTCGAACCCGGAATTATTCGAGCTAAGGCTTGCATCGCTATTAACTCTATTTTTTTTCTGCTGCTCAAATTCCTGTTGAGTTGCGTTAACCATGGCTCGTACCTGATCCGATTCCACACGAGTCATTAAGGGTTTAAATTTGTTAATTTTGTGGGCAACGATCAAACTGTCAATGTCGTCCCAGCACAATGGATCCACTGCTAGAAACTCTTCTGCCTTTGATGCCATCGCCGGCAATACAGGTTTCAAATAGCACATCAGTAATCGGAACGCGTTGATACCGGTACTACATATTGCCTGTAGTTCTTCAGAGTGTCTGTCGGTCTTTGCGATAACCCAGGGTTGCTTGTCGTTGATATACTGGTTGGCCTTGTCCGCCAGCGCCATGATTAGTCGTATGGCCTTGCTGTATTCGCGTGCTTCAAAGTGTTCGGTTATTTCATTTTTGCCGGATTGAATTTCTGTCAGCAGCGCCGGGTTATCCAAAGTATTCGATAAATAACCCTTGAATCCTTTACCAATAAAGCCCGCACAACGACTGGCAATGTTTATCACTTTACCCACTAAGTCTGAGTTTACGCGCTGTACAAAATCTTCCAAATTGAGATCAAGGTCATCGATCCCGTTGGACAATTTCGCCGCCAGAAAGTAGCGCAGGTATTCTGGATTGAGATGATCCAGATAGGTGCGCGCATTGATAAATGTGCCGCGTGACTTGGACATTTTTGTTCCGTCGACAGTAAGAAAGCCATGCACATAGATGGCTGTAGGGGTTCGATAAGCAGCGCTACTCAGCATGGCTGGCCAGAACAAAGCGTGGAAATTAATAATGTCTTTACCGATGAAATGATACAACTCGGTATCTCCGCCTTCTAGCCAATAATCATCGAATTTATAGTCGCTACGATCACAAAGATTCTTGAAGCTCGCCATATAACCTATTGGCGCATCAAGCCAGACATAAAAATATTTGCCCCGCGCTCCAGGTATTTCGAAACCGAAATAGGGGGCATCTCTGCTAATATCCCATTCCTGTAACTCATGATCCAGCCATTCGCCGAGTTTATTTGCTACAGCATCCTGCAAAGTGCCGCTGCGCGTCCATTGCCTTAACATGTCCCGGAATTCAGGGAGAGCGAAAAAGAAATGTTCGGATTCTTTCTCAACAGGTGTAGCGCCCGAAATGGAAGAGCGGGGATTTATTAGCTCCGCCGGACTGTAGGTGGAACCGCAAGTCTCGCAATTGTCACCGTATTGATTTTCAGTTTTACACCCAGGGCATGTGCCAGTAATATATCTATCAGCCAGGAATATCTCTTTCTCAGGATCGAATAGCTGTTTGATGCTTCTTTTACTTATGTGTCCGTTCGAGTCCAGAATTTTGTAGATATGTTCGGACAACTCGCGGTTTTCTTCCGAATGTGTAGTGTGGAAGTTGTCAAAATGAATTAGAAAATCCGAAAAATCTCTTTGATGTTCGTTGCTGACGTTTTCTATCAGTTGCTCGGGCGTAATACCCTGCTGCTCCGCACTAAGCATAATGGCGGTGCCATGTGCGTCATCGGCACAAACATAGACACAGTCATGGCCTCTGAGTTTTTGCAAACGAACCCAGATGTCTGTCTGTATGGCTTCCGTCAGGTGCCCAAGGTGAATGCCCCCATTTGCATAGGGTAGGGCGCTGGTGACTAATATTCTTCTTTGACTCACTGTCTATACCTTTTATGCCTTCCGGGGCTGATTTATCGCGCATGAACTCGCTGTTCTACTAGATTTCGATCATTTCGAAATCTTCTTTACCTACACCACAATCCGGGCACATCCAGTCGTCGGGAATATCGTCCCAACTGGTGCCAGCGGGGATTCCTTCTTCGGGGAGTCCCAATTCTTCTTCATACACAAAACTACATACCAAGCATTGCCATTTTCTCACCGGCATACCTCCAGGTGTTAGCTGTTCCAACAAGATGAAGTCATGAGAATCATACGGCTGGCCCGCCGATTGAAGAAGAGTCGAATCTTTTCAGTATCCAGATTCGGGAGGCGCACGATATGAAGCTCCGTCCTGAACTCGGGTGACGAAAGTCACCTGACAGGCGCCGCATGATACTCCAAGCTTTGCTTTTTTTCAGCTTGTTTTTGCCGTGTTCAGGGGCTCAGTCTTTGTCGCTCGGCGCTGTGATTGGGCAAATAATGGATGATTCGACAGGCAATTGGTTCTATCATTCGCCTTCCCTGAGTATTGCGCCATGAACCCAGGCTTGATTTATGGCAATCAAGAAATCAAGCCAGCAATCGATAGCTGAATAGTAAGATTATGAGTATTAAATCTGATCGCTGGATTAGAGAGATGTCTACAGCACAGGACATGATAGAACCGTTTGTAGCAGATCAGGTTCGTTATGTGAAGGGGAAGAAGGTCATTTCCTATGGCACCTCAAGTTATGGCTACGACGTACGCTGTGCCAGTGAATTCAAGATTTTTACTAACGTGCATACAACCAGCGTGGTTGACCCAAAGAATTTTGATGAGACAAGTTTCGTATCGATTGATGAACCGGTTTGTATTATTCCACCGAACTCCTTCGCCTTGGCTAGAACCGTGGAATATTTTCGTATTCCTCAAGACGTATTGACTATCTGTTTGGGTAAATCAACCTATGCGCGCTGTGGCATTATTGTTAATGTTACTCCACTTGAACCTGAATGGGAGGGGCATGTAACTTTAGAGTTTTCAAATACCACTCCCTTACCCGCTAAAATCTATGCAAACGAAGGAGTCGCGCAAATGCTGTTTTATCAATCAGATGAACAGTGCGAGGTCACCTACAAGCAGCGCGGCGGGAAATACATGGGTCAGATCGGAGTAACGACCCCCAGGGCTTGACAGGTTTGTATTGAACCTATTGTTTTATATAGGTGCCGCCCTTGCGCTGGCACTGCTCCTCTCACAGGGGAGACCACCCTGGGCGTTGCCTCGCTTTTTCGTCTCAAAACCGTTGAATTTCTGACACTTTTTTTTATCGCCCTCGCATAATGTCAAGATTCTGGCACAATCAAGAGCAGGGTCGAAACCCTGCCTGGCTCAATATTCCCGCCACAGAGCCCGTCAGTTCTGGCTTTAGCTATTTATTTTTTCAAGTAGCTCGGCCTGGAACAATTATTGCGTATATGCAGGTGGCGATCCGCCTTTAATCAGTGTGGATAGTGCTGGCTTGTACATACGATTTTATATTAATGGATTTGTACGGGTGATTCCGCGATTCAATAGGGCTTTTCCTTCGCCCCATATAAATCGGTATTCTATGAATTCGCCACGGCTGTAATCAAAAGTAGTTCCTGTCCTGAGCTTTTGGCACAGGCACAGGAAAAGTCAGAAACCTATGTGGATAACCTGGATGACAAATAGTGACTGCGGCAACCGAGGCTAAAATTTACCAGCAGGTATTGCCAAATGGTGAGGCGACGGATGAAAACCTTACTGCTGTGGTTGAGCGTTATGCCCCTCTGGTTAAACGCATAGCTCATCACTTGCTGCTCAGAATGCCAGCCAGTGTACAGATTGATGATCTAATTCAGTCAGGCATGATTGGTCTGTTGGAAGCGGCTAAAAAATACGATGTCTCAAAGGGGGCGAGTTTTGAAACTTACGCAGGTATCAGAATTCGTGGATCGATGCTGGACGAAGTAAGAAAAGGCGACTGGGCGCCACGCTCCGTTCATCGCAAGTCCAGAAAAGTAGCCGGGGCTATCAAAGCCATTGAGGCGAGAACAGGAGAAGATGCCAAAGATCAGGATATTGCGCAAGAGCTGGAGATAGATCTAAATGCCTACTATGCAATTTTGCAGGACGCTAGCGGTAGCCGTCTATTCAGTTTTGATGACATCACGGAAGGTGATGACTCAGCCATCGAGCTGGCAGCCGGCGAACTCCCCGGTCCCTGTGATAGATTGCAGCGAGATACCTATAAAGCACATTTGTCCAACGCCATAGATGGGTTGCCTGATCGGGAAAAGCTGGTATTGGCGCTTTATTACGATGAAGAGCTCAATCTGAAAGAGATTGGCGAAGTGATTGGTGTCAGCGAATCCCGGGTAAGCCAAATTCATAGCCAAGCCGCAATGCGCTTGAGATCCAGGCTTTCAGACTGGCATTAGGATCAATATAGCCAGCAATGCTCTGCATGGAGTTGTAACGCTGCTGCGTTTTTTCCACAGCCAGGCGGTTGGCTGAGCGTTGAGCAAAGCTTTGTAGAGTAGCAGAATTGACTCTATTTCTTGGATATAATCCCCAGCCCAATCCCGTCGGGACAAAATGCCTCATGTTATCTGCCAACCCACAGAATTCAAGGGAAGCGCGCAATGGCGAAAAAATGCTCAGCGCGCAACAGCTATTCTGTGAACGGGATGATCGTGTCCTGTTTAGAGAGCTGAATTTCGAGTTATCTGAAGGACAGATATTGCAAGTAAAGGGTAGTAATGGAAGTGGTAAAACTACGCTGATGCGTATTCTGTGTGGCCTCAATGATAGCTACACAGGATCGATTAGTTGGTACGGTCAGAAAATCGAGGAAACAGATGCGGATTTTTTTTCCTCACTACTCTACATAGGGCACCGGGTAGGTGTGAGTAAGGTGCTGAGTCCGTTAGAGAACCTGCGTTGGAGCTGTAGTCTTAAGCAGAAAGTGGAAGACCCGGTGCTGTACGCCGCGTTGGCAGAGGTCGGTTTACGCGGATTCGAGGAATCGCCATGTCATACGCTATCCGCAGGACAACAGCAGCGCGTGTCCTTGGCCAGATTAATCATCAGCCCGGCTAGTTTATGGGTGTTGGATGAGCCTTTCACGACACTCGATAGTAAGGGTGTCGCCCAGTTGGAATCTCTTTTGCGAAAACAAGCACGCTCTGGTGGCGCAGTCCTGGTAACAACTCACCACAGCTTGAATATTCCTGGTTTAACCATTCTGAGCCTGGGGTAAGGCTAAGGCATGAGTCAGAAACAGACAACTACTACTGCTGCTGCTTTTTTTGCCACTTTAAGGCGGGACTTACTAATAGCCTTCAAAAAAAAGAACGATGTGCTCAACCCGTTTATGTTCTTTATTATTGTCGTTTCATTGTTCCCCATAGGTATTAGCCCCGAAAGCGACCGCCTGCGGGAAATTGCTGCTGGCCTTATCTGGATATCGGTGCTGCTTGCCTCAATGCTTTCCATGGATAGTTTATATAGATCTGACTACGAGGACGGCTCTTTAGAACAGTTACTGTTAAGTCCACACCCATTATTTTTTTTGGTATTGGCCAAGAACATCAGCCACTGGTTGGTGAGCGGACTACCAGTGGTTTTGGTGTCTCCACTACTGGCCTATATGTTGAACTTGCCAGCAGAGGCTTATGTTACTCTTATCTGCACTTTGTTGATAGGAACGCCGACTATGAGCTTGATTGGTTCGATTGCTGTGGCACTGACAGTGGGTTTGGGCAGTAGAGGGTTGATTTTGGCTGTGATTACCCTGCCTATGAGTGTGCCCATCTTGATATTTGGTACCCTGGCTGTCCAGTCTACGCTAAACAGCCTCTCTCCTTTGGGCTATCTGAGTTTAATGCTGGTTATCTTGTCTGTGGCCGTTAGTTTGGGTCCTCTGGCATCGGCGGCGGCACTTCGTATCAGTGTGAATTAGTCGGGTTTGATGCGATAACAGTATTACCGCGTAATTACAATGAGTTACAATACGTAACACGGGTGCTGCCTGGCTGCGTGGTATATTTACTTGAGTTTTAGCAGGGGTTAGTTAGACATCATGTGGTTATGGTTTTCCAAATTAGGTTCTCCTAGATGGTTCTACGAACTGAGTGGAAAGTGGCTGCCCTGGTTGTTTGCTGCCATGCTCACTTTCATGACTATTGGCTTGGTCTGGGGATTGTTGTTTTTACCACCAGATTATCAACAAGGCTTTACGTCCAGAATTTTGATAATTCATGTTGCTGTCGCCGGCACTTCCCTGGCATTTTTCCCGCTCATGTTCGTTGCCGGAACCATAACCTTGGTTTGGCGCATGAAACTGGCGGATATGGTGGCAAAAAATGCCGCCATTCTTGGGGCCTGGTTTTCCTTTGTGACTTTGGCAACCGGGTCGCTGTGGGGTAGTGTCATGTGGGGGACATGGTGGGAGTGGACTGACAGCAGGCTGGTGTCCATGTTGTTTCAACTGTTCCTTCTGCTTGCTGTGATTTCGCTTCGTTCTGCTTTGGAAGACTCAGAGGCAGCGGCTAAAGCCTGCGCCCTTCTTTCAATCGTCGGTTGCATAAATGTTGTTATAATCAAATATTCTGTCGAGTGGTGGAACACCTTGCACCAGGTATCCAGCCCGGTTTCACTGGATACAGATAGTCCCAATGGTCCTGAATTCTGGATAGCTACGTTAATTATGATAGTGGCGGTTTACTTGTTTCTTTCTGTGAGTTTAATTTTGACAACACGAAATGAAATTCTTGAGCGAGAGCGTGGTTCTCGATGGGTTCAAGATTTGGTATTAAAGAGCTAGACTATCAAAGATAGCAGGATAGTAGATGCTAGACGCTATACAGTTTTCAAGTTTTGCCGAGTTTCTCGACATGGGTGGATATGGATTTAACGTGTGGTCGGTTTACCTGTTGTTTGCAGTTTTTGTCGTTGCTAATTTGGTATTGCCGTTGAGGAAAAAGAAAAAAATCACACGCCAACTTAAGCGACGTTTGATGGTAAATGCAGAAATAGAAAATGAGAACGAAGACGATTCGGTTTGATAGCCAATATTTCGGAGTAGTGAATGAAACCCCATAGGCGTAAAAAACTCGGCATCATTTTATTTATCGCTGCAGGTATGAGTGTTGCAGCTGGCTTTACCGCATTTGCGCTAAAGCAAAACATTAATATGTTCTACACGCCCACACAAGTTGCGGAAGGTGAGGTTGGTTTTGGTCAACACTTTAGAATTGGAGGCATGGTAAAGACGGGCACGGTGGTTGGTGCGCAGGACAGTTTGAAAGTTGAGTTTGTCACCACCGATTTTGTTAGTGATGTTCCAATACAGTATGAAGGCATACTTCCAGATCTGTTTCGTGAAGGGCAGGGAATTGTAGCGGAAGGTGAAATGGACGCGGCGGGTGTATTTCAGGCATCAAGGGTGTTAGCAAAACACGATGAAAATTTTATGTCACCAGAAGTAAAGGCAGCGCTGGATGCCGCTGGTGCTTCTGCTGAAAATCATTCTCCAATGGTAACAAACTAAATGATTCCAGAAATTGGGCAGTTTTCACTAATACTGGCTTTTTGCTTAAGTATTTTACTTGGCACCTTGCCCATAATAGGGGTTCATCGAAATAGTTATATGTGGATGAGCCTGGCGCGCCCTCTATCGGCGGGCATCTTTGTGTTTCTAGGTATCAGCATAGCGATTTTGGCTTATGCTTTTGTGACCGATGATTTTTCTGTTCGGTTTGTGGCTCAACATTCTAACTCCCTGCTGCCTGATCGATATAAATTGACGGCGGTGTGGGGAGGGCATGAAGGTTCATTCTTGCTTTGGACGTTCATGCTTTCAGGTTGGATGCTTGCCGTTGCTATCTTCACCAAGAGCATGCCATTGGAGTTCGTGGCACGGGTATTAGGAGTGCTCGGTTTTCTGATAACCGGATACATTTTATTTATGCTCGCTACCTCGAACCCCTTCGACCGAATAGTACCTCTGCCACCTGCTGATGGCGCAGATTTGAATTCTGCTCTTCAAGATTTCGGTTTCATTATACACCCGCCCACTCTTTATATGGGGTATGTAGGTTTTTCAGTGGTGTTTGCCTTCGCTATCGCTGCATTGCTGAGTGGGAGAATGGATGCGGCGTGGGCGCGTTGGTGTAGGCCTTGGGCGAATGTTTCTTGGGGAATTTTGACCCTCGGTATAGCTCTTGGAAGTTGGTGGGCCTATTACGAATTAGGTTGGGGTGGTTGGTGGGCCTGGGATCCAGTGGAAAACCCACCTTTGATTACCTGGCTTTTCGGTACTGCGCTGATTCATTCTTTGGCTGCAACAGAAAAACGAGGAGTGTTTAAGGCCTGGACAGTGCTCTTGGCGATTCTAGCTTTTGCTGGAAGTTTGCTAGGCACCTTTATAACAAGGTCGGGTCTACTAACTTCTGTACATGCTTTTGCCAGCGACCCAGGCAGGGGTATCTTTATTCTGGCGATACTGGGTATTAGCGTTGGCGGCGCATTACTTTTATTTGCCCTTAGAGCTCCTCTAATGAAGAGTAAGCTTGGTTTTGATCTGATTTCCAGAGAAATTTTGCTGCTTGCCAACAACGTAATTTTAGTTGTAGCTGCGGCTTCAGTATTTCTTGGAACCTTGTTTCCCATGGTGTATCAGGCACTTACAGATGATCTTATTTCGATTGGTCCACCGTACTTCAATGCTGTCTTCCTGCCCTTGATGGCATCGCTGCTGGTTCTGCTTGCTATCGGTCCTTTCTGTCGCTGGAAACGCACATCCCTTAGCTTTCTAATTCAGCAACTCGGTAAGGTCGCATTCGCGGCGATCATATTTGGTGTTGCGCTACCCTTGCTAATCACTATGCAGTTCTCAGCAGCAGCTACCATCGCGGTCGGGTTAGCGGCCTGGATCGTATTGGCCATGCTAAAAGACATTCTCACAAAAATATCGAACAAGACATCAATAAACCAGGGCCTGAAATCACTATCCTTTAGCTACTATGGAATGCAGATCGCACACTTAGGCATGGCAGTGATGCTGATTGGTGTGGCGTTGACGAGTACCTTTAGTTCGGAGAAGAGCGTTTTACTGTCACCAGGACAAAGCGTTGAACTGGGCAATTATACTTTCCAGTTTGAAGGCACGAGTCCGGTAAACGGCCCCAATTATATTGGTAATGAGGCTGAATTCAATGTATTAAAAGCTGGCGCTGAACTGACCAGCTTGCATCCACAGAGAAGGATATATTTAGCCACCGGGACTCCCTCCACAGAGATGGCTATTGATGCAGGTATTCTACGTGATCTGTTTATAACTTTAGGCGAGCAGAAAGAAAACAATGCCTGGTCTATGACAATTTATGTAAAACCTTTCGTTCGTTGGGTATGGCTGGGCGCCATATTTATGACATTCGGTGGTTTCTTGGCTGCCGGAGACAAGCGTTATCGTAGATTGAGACGTAGGCAAACGGAAATCCTCAGTGCTAAAACCAAACCACAATCTTTGAGAGAAGGGCTACAACCGAGCTCTTAGTACGAAACGATGAACAAGATGAAATTTTATATGCCCGTAGTAAGCTTCATTGTACTGGCAATAGTTCTCTGGCGCGGCTTGTATCTGGACCCAAAAACCTTGCCCTCAATGCTAATCGACAAGCCAATGCCTGAATTTCAGCTTACCACTGTTGATGGAAAGGAAGTTGCTAACCAGGATTTGCCAGGACAGATATTCCTGCTCAATGTGTGGGGCTCGTACTGCCTTCCCTGCCTGATTGAGCATCCCACTTTGATGCGATTGTCGGAGGAGGGTGAAATTCCCGTTGTTGGAATCAACTACCGTGACAACAAAGATTTGGCTCTGGATTGGTTGCAGGAGAACGGCAATCCGTTTTCATTCAGCATATTGGATGAAAGTGGGCGTTTTGGCATTGATCTTGGCGTTTATGGAGCGCCCGAAACCTATTTGGTAGACAGCGATGGTGTGATTCGGTTTCGCCACGTCAGTGTTCTCGATGAAACTGTATGGCAGGAGCAGTTTTTACCAGCAATTGCAGAGCTCAGAAACGAAGGGAATCAGCAATTGTGAAAAGTCCAGCGCGTGGAATTTTTGGCAATTCTGTTGCCGGTTTGGCTGTCTTGTTTTTTTTGCTATGCAGCTTATTGGCTTCAGCGCCTGCCAGCGCTCAAGTTGATACGTTCGAATTCGATACACAACAACAACAGCAGCGATTTCGCATGCTGTCAAATGAATTGCGCTGTCCAATGTGCCAATACTCTAACCTTACCGGCTCCACTGGTGGTGTAGCGGAAGACTTACGCCGAGAGGTACACCGCATGATCATGGAAGGCATGAGCGATGATGAAATCATTCAGTTCATGTTTGAAAGGTACGGGGATTTTATCCTATTTCGCCCTAGGTTCACCCCAGGGACTTTTTTACTCTGGTTCGGTCCGCTTATTTTTTTGTTAATCGGCGGGCTGATTGGGTTTGGTATATGGCGTCGAGCCAGGAAAATCAACGACAATGATGTGGAGTTGGATGCCTCACAACAGGAACGATTGCAACAACTGTTGGGCAATAAGTCGTAAATTACATTCACTTCACTTTGGAATAATCTCTTGTTTTGGTTTCTAACTGCCTGTCTTTTTGTTCTTGCCGTAGCATTTGTTCTGGTTCCTCTTTGGTTTCGTAGCAGAGCTGCATCATTTGCATCGGAAGCCACCCGGAAGGATGAAAACATTGTCCTGTTTCAGGAGCGCAGCGATGAGCTAGAGAATGATTTGGCCTCAGGGAATTTGGATCAGGCACAATTTAAGTTGTTGATGATAGAGCTTCAGCAACGCTTGCTGGCTGATGTTTCTCATGAGGAAACTAGCACTGGAGAAAAAACGCAGACGGCTGCCCACAAAGCAAGAGCCGTGGAAAAGATGGCTTCTTTGAATACCGTTATACCTCTATTTTTTTGTCTTCTGATGCCCGTTTTCGCCTATAGTTTGTACCAACATTGGGGTTACTTTGACGATGTCGAGCTGATGGAGCTTTTTCAGCGCACAGTGGCCAATCGGGATAATCCCCAGGAATCACAGAATCTAATAGTTAGTCTGGGGGAAATAGTCCAAGCAGATGACGACAGCCCTTGGGCCTGGTATTTCCTGGCGGAGAATTTCGCCAGCCTTGGTATGTTCGCTGAAGCTGAAGTAGCCTATACCCAGTCGGCTGTGCACATGTCAGACACTCCGGATAAAGCACTAGTGCTTGGTCGAGTCGCCATGGCGAAATACGTACTCGCCGATTTCAATTTTACGGAAGAAATTCTAGAGGTAATCGATCAGGCACGAGCAATAAACCCAAATGAAATATCCATTTTGCAGTTGTTAGTTGCGGACGCTGAGGAGCGGGAAGACTATGCGCTGGCGATAGAATACTGGCGCTTGATCATTCAGAGTAATCCCAATAGTGAGCAGGCACAGGTTTTGAGGCGAAGCATCGCAGCGGCACAACAGATTTTAGCGGCTGACGGTCAGGAGGTCGGCGCTGGCCCAAGCATAGAAATCAACTTGCGCTTGGTTGATGGCTTAAATCTGGATCCTAAGCTTAGGGTTTTCGTCGCTGTGCGCAATGCCGAGCGCGAAGGCTTGCCGCCATTGGCCGCTACAGATATTACCGTGGCCGATTTGCCAACAGTTGTCAGGTTGGACAATTCTTCTGCTGTAGGCCCATTTAATCTCTCTTCGGCAGACACTGTATTTGTTTCTGCTGCGGTGTCTTTCTCTGGTTCTGCCACGCCCAGTTCTGGGGATTACAGGGTGCAATCAGCAAATTTCGCACACCGCGGCCAGCAATCTGTTATCAACCTGGAAATTTCTGACCGGCTGCCTTAACAAGCGCATCGCCGAGGCATCAATGTATTGGAGCGAATTCTTAACTATCGCGGTAGCGCACTTATTCGCAGTTGCATCGCCGGGTCCAGACTTTGCGGTAGTGATGAGGCAATGTGTTTTAGGAGGGGCCAGAACAGGTCTATGGACCAGCTTTGGTGTAGCCAGTGCAATATTACTTCATGTTGCTTACTGTCTGCTTGGCGTAGCATTTTTGTTGGCCCAATCTCCAACCCTGTTTAATGCGATGAGGTTAGCCGCAGCGGTCTACCTGTTCTATTTAGGTGTGCAGTCGATTAGCAGCTCCCTGAACAATGGCAAGACTGACGATAAGACACAGGATTCACCCGTGCTGCACCCGGGCCGGGCTTTCATGCTAGGTTTTTTGACTAATGGTTTGAACCCTAAGGCCACGCTGTTTTTTCTGGCTTTGTTCGCGGTGGTCATAGACGCAAGTACGCCTACCCTGGTTCAGCTTTTCTACGGCCTGTACCTTGCTGCTGCAACATTCATTTGGTTCGCGTTACTTTCGTGGTTCCTTGGCATCTCCAGTGTCAGGGCTTCCATTGTTCGCACGGGGGCTTGGCTGGAAAGGGCAATGGGGACAATTCTCATATTGTTAGCACTTCAGATAGCATTCAATGCTTAACTTTTACCAGGCTTCTCTTAGTCGTAATCGCGTTGAGTTCGCTGGAATATCGGTGCATTAAGACATGAGTTTGCGGTATAGTTCGCTCGGAGCAGACACACATGAACGATACAAGGCAAGCGACAGAGTTGATCGATAAATTTGGCAGGCGAGTAGACTATATTCGTTTGTCTGTTACGGATCGCTGTGATTTTCGCTGCGTTTATTGCATGACTGAGGACATGACTTTTCTACCGCGCAATCAAATTTTGTCGCTAGAAGAGCTGTATCGTGTGGCTAAAGCTTTTACTGAGTTGGGCGTGAAAAAGATCCGCTTAACCGGGGGTGAGCCAATGGTGCGCACGGACGTGATGTCCTTGATAGAGAAGTTGGGGACACTCCCTGGGCTTGAGGAATTATTGCTAACGACGAATGGCGCTCAACTTGACAAATACGCAGGATCATTAAAAGCGGCAGGTGTTAGTAGAATAAATATAAGTATAGACAGCTTAGATGCCGATCGATTTAAGAAGATATCGCGTGTTGGAAAGCTTGATAAAGTGTTAGCTGGAATCGATGCTGCCAGGCTAGCCGGTTTCGACAGAATAAGGCTAAACTCCGTCGTGATGAAAGGATACAACGAAGATGAGGTTATAGATCTGACTGACTATGCAGTTGAGCGTGACATCGATATTGCCTTTATAGAGGAAATGCCTTTAGGTGAGGCATCTGACCATGATAGAGAAGATACCACTTGCAGCAACGCATGGGTCAGAGAAACTATTGAACAAAAATACAAATTGCTGGATAGCACTGAAAAAACAGCAGGCCCTTCTCGCTATGCAAAAATTGCAGGAAAGCGTAGCCGCATAGGATTTATATCGCCTGTTACACATAATTTCTGTGAGGACTGCAACCGAGTCAGGGTAACGGTTGAAGGGCGCCTGCTGCTTTGTCTCGGTAACGAGCATTCTGTTGATCTGCGTGCAATATTGCGAGTCCCGCAGAGCGATGACAAGTTGTTAAAACAGGCATTGATTGACGCTATGGAAATTAAGCCTGAACGTCATTTCTTTTATGATAAAGATCATGCCCGGCCGGTTCGTCTTATGAATATGACCGGGGGCTAGTCGTTTGCTTTGATACTTTTATTATTCTTCGCAGCAAACAAGTACCTTAAACGAAAACCCATCTAGAGATTTGAAATGCCAGCTTTAAGCTCACTAAATATTTCAGTTGTCACCGTCTCTGATACGCGAACCCCTGAGACGGATAAGTCTGGCACTGTATTGGTTGAGAGATTGCAGAATGCGGGTCATCAATTGCACTCCAAGGCCATCGTTAGAGATGATGTTTATCAGTTGCGGGCGGAAGTTTCATCTCTGATAGCTAACTCCTCTGTCCAGGTAGTCTTGTTAACCGGTGGTACCGGATTTACAGCACGGGACAATACAGTAGAAGCTATCAAACCCTTGCTGGATCAGCATATCGAAGGTTTTGGTGAGCTTTTTCGACAACTTTCTTTTTTGGAAATAGGCAGCTCAACGGTTCAATCCCGAGCGTTTGCTGGACTTGTTAATGGTACGATTATTTTCTGTGTGCCAGGTTCACCCGGTGCATGTGAAACTGCCTGGGACAAGATAATTGCTGAGCAACTCGATGCAGTACACAAACCTTGTAACTTTACCGATAAACTTAAGCTGGATTAAAGCGGCATGTTCCGTCGTGATTCGGTGATGCCGGCTGTGAATTGGGAAGGTGTTTGAAGTTCAAAATACCTGACAGTCTGGCCAGGCTCTCCATAAAAAAACACCAGCCTAAACTTATTGTTCAGACTGGTGTCTAGTCAGCGTAAAAATAAATTGAAGGGCTCTGCATAAAGCCTCCTGTTAAATTTTAGTTTAGACGGTTGCGTATACGATCGCGGCTGGAACTGCTAGTGCAGCTGCTACCAATAAAACACTGATAACTGTCGCTTCGATAACGGGCCGCGCTCGTTTGAGTGCCTTGCTCATTACGTTCTCCTTAAATGATGGTTGGTTTTTAGTTGGACTGTCTCACAACTACGAGCCGCATAGTAGCACATAATGGGGACTTAAGTAACAAATAATTGAAATAATTTGTAGACTTGGTAAAAAAGTAACATATTGATACAAATTATATAAATTATTTAAAAATCAATAGTTTATTAAAATAATTTCTTGAAAAGTATAAAAGGCGACAATGCTGTCAGTCAAAAAAAGAACTCCTTAAGATGCTAATTGATTGAAATGTGATGGAAATCACATTCGTAACAATAGGTAACATTTTTTGTAACACCAGCCAGGGATAATTCTCTCCTGCCTGGGCTGACTCGCCAATTGTACTGGTTTAGACCTCCTACAATCCGTAGACTTGCTCTCAGTAATCTTCAGCCTAAAAAGCAGAGTTGGAACAGCTAAATGCGTGTAATGACCTTTAACTGCAATGGGATTAGAGCGGCAGCCAGAAAGGGCTTCTTCGATTGGCTGCCAGAAGCGAACGCAGATGTGGTTTGCCTGCAGGAAACGAAGGCACAGATTGAGCAGCTCAGTGATCCCGTTTTCCACCCCGAGCAGTATTACTGCCACTACTATGACGCAATTAAAAAGGGGTATTCCGGTACAGCGCTATATTCCAGGATTAAACCCAAAAAGATTAGCCGTGGACTTGGCTTCGAGCTGGCTGATACAGAAGGGAGATATATAGAGGCAGCTTTTGCAAGGCTTAGTATAGCGTCCCTGTATATGCCATCTGGGTCTAGTGGAGAGGAACGACAAGCCAGAAAGATTAGTTTTATGGGTAACTACATGAAGCACATGAAAAAGTTACGCAAGAATAAACGGGAAATCATTGTTTGCGCCGACTGGAATATTTGCCATAAAGAGATTGATCTGAAAAACTGGCGTAGCAACCGGAAAAATTCCGGGTTTCTTCCGGAAGAACGGAAGTGGCTGGATGTCTTGTACGATAAAGTTGGCTATGTGGACGCATTTCGTTTGGTCAATGATGAAGCGGAGCAGTACTCCTGGTGGTCTAATAGGGGGCAGGCAAGGGCGAATAACGTAGGGTGGCGACTGGATTATCAGGTTGTAACAGAAAACATAGCGAATAAAGTGACCTCTGCTGAAATATATACCGGGCAAAATTTTTCTGATCACGCACCGGTAATCCTGGACTACGCGCTATGAAAAACAGGATTGCCAAATCGAAGTGGATGAAAAGCAGATGGATGGATCAATGTTAATAATTCCGTGGTTGGGAAGACTACTGGCAGTTGTTTCTTTTAGCAGTATGGTGCTGGCGGCAGAGGCACAATCTCTGCGGGCGGTGATTAATACATCTAAAGGCGAAATAGTCGTTCAGTTGAAGGAACGAGCTGCGCCCACTACTGTAGCAAATTTTGCAAACCTTGCTATGCGTGGTTTCTACGATGGATTGATTTTCCACCGGGTAGAGCGAAATTTTATGGTGCAGGGTGGTGATCCTTTGGGAAATGGAAGGGGAGGCCCTGGTTATGATTTCCAGGGCGAGATTGTCTTGCATCACAATCAACCCGGCATCATTTCGATGGCAAATTCTGGCCCTGGAACAGATGGAAGCCAGTTCTTTTTAACGCATCTCGCGACACCCCATTTGAATGGCAAACATTCAGTATTTGGCAAGGTTGTTAGTGGCATGCCCGCAGTCAATCAACTACGACGTAGAGACGTTATTAATAGTATCGTTATTGAAGGAGACACAAGTGCTCTGTTTGAGCGACGGAGCAAGCAGTTAGAAGTATGGAATAAGATACTGGATGTAGAATTTCCTGAATTGAAAGCGCTTTCAGAACTATCCAGTAACTAAGCGGGAATCAAAGCACTTTTTTGAAAGGTTTTACTGTAACTTTTTTATAGACTCCAGCAGTCACATAAGGGTCGGCATCGGCCCAGGCTTGAGCCTGTTCCAGGCTGTCAAATTCGGCGATAACCAGGCTCCCACTGAACCCGGCGTCTCCTGGATCAACAGAATCAATAGCAGGGTGAGGGCCAGCCAGCATCAAGCGAGCTTGATCTGCCAAATTATTCAGACCTTGCAAATGAGCAGGGCGAGCAGCCATGCGTTTCGCAAGGCTGTTTTCGATATCCTCGCTGATAACCGCATAATACATAGTTTCCTCCTAACCAGACTCTTCATTACTCGTGTCTACGCCTTCTACTTCGATATATTTTGCCAATGTTGGCATTTGCGCTATGACAAAAGAGAAGGTCAATATCAGGTTTCCGAACACCTTGAATTTTATCCACAGGTCTTCGCTTAGAGTAAAAGCAACAATCAAGTTAATTGCTCCAAGCACAATAAAATAGAATATCCAGATGCTGTTTAGTCTGTACCAGACTTCTTTGGGTGCTGCTACCGCGTGTCCCATCATGTGTTCTATGGCTGGCTTGTCACTAATGAACCGCGATGCCAGGAATATTGCTGCGAAGATCCAATTTACTATAGGCGCTTTCCATTTAAGGAAGTCTGTATTTCGAAAAATAATTGTTGGAATGCAGAAAAGCACGACAGCTGTTAAAGTAATCCACTGGAATTTGTCTAGTCGTTGTTGATAGACAAAAAGAGAGCCGTAAACAATGATTGACGCAGCTAAAAGAAATTCTGCCGCGCTGAAAACACCGCCTATACTGTGCTCAAATCCAGCAATGCTAATTGTACGTTCGTCAATTGCCCAAATGCTGAAAAATACAAGTAGGGGAATGTAATCGATAAATTGTTTCATTCCTGTGCTTCTTGATCACCGTCTATTGCCTGGTTGGAAATACAGTTTCTTTCTCCTAGCCTGTGTGGCAGGAGTAAGTCGTGCTGAGCCAGTTCTGAATCGTTTGCCATGGTATTCGATTTAAGGAAATGTGTCTGCTTTTTAAGAAGCAATGTAATAAAATCACTCTTTTGGGCCCGCCAGCAGTAAAATCTATTCTACTGGTCGAAAGAGTGACTCGAGACTCATGAGCAAATTTTTGCAGGTTCACCCCCACAATCCCGAAGACCGGACCATAAAGCAAGTCGTCGATGTCCTGCTGAAGGGTGGGGTAGTTGTTTACCCTACCGATTCCACCTATGCGCTGGGTTGTCATATTGGTGATAAAAATGCCTTGGACAGGATTCGTCGTATACGGCAATTGGGCAGCAGGCATAATTTCACTTTGGTCTGTAAAGATCTGTCGTCTCTCGCCAGCTACGCATTGGTGCACAATAGCGCCTACCGCATACTTAAAGCGTATACGCCTGGCCCCTATACATTCATCTTAAGAGCCACACCTGAAGTGCCGCGGCGCTTGATGCATCCCAAACGTAAGACTATAGGATTGCGCGTGCCAGACAACGTCGTGGCACAAGCAATTCTTGATAAGTTAGGAGAGCCGATAATGAGCACCAGCCTGATACTCCCTGGTGAAGACGAGCAGTTACAGGATCCTTACGAAATGAGACGGAAGATTGCAAAGCTTGTAGACTTAATTGTAGACGGGGGACCCGGCGGCCTGGAGCCAACCACTATGGTGGATTTAGTAAAAGGGGTGGCCGAAGTGCTGAGAATAGGCAGGGGAGACCCAGCCCCCTTTTTTTAACAGCCCTTTTTATTTATCAGTAAGAATGCAGCTTATAATCATCAGCGATGATCGGGTCGAACAAGTATTATCTACAAGCTAATTTTAGGAGAGTAAGTTGTCCAGGGTGGATTCGCAGCAACGGGTATTGTCAGGTATGCGGCCAACAGGTCGCCTGCATTTGGGCCACATGCACGGCGTGCTTAACAATTGGGTGAAATTGCAGCACGAGTATGAATGCTTTTTCTTTGTTGCTGATTGGCATGCACTCACAACCCATTATGGCGACCCTGAACTGTTCGAACAAAACGTCGTTGACATGCTTATCGATTGGCTCGCTGTTGGTGTAAACCCAGCTTCTGCTGCGCTCTTCGTACAGTCAGGGGTGCCTGAGCATGCAGAATTACATCTCCTGTTATCCATGATTACTCCTCTAGGGTGGCTTGAACGGGTGCCTGGTTATAAAGAGCAACAGGAAAAGCTTAATGAAAAACAGTTAGACACTTATGGTTTTCTGGGTTACCCGCTCTTGCAAGCGGCAGATATCTTAATTTATCGAGCAGCTTATGTCCCAGTGGGCGCTGACCAGGTCGCGCATGTGGAACTAAGCCGAGAGACGGCTCGCAGATTTAATCACATCTATGGACGTGAGCCGGGGTTCGAGGAAAAGGCTCAGGTAGCGATCAAAAAGATGGGGAAAAAATCTGCTAAACAGTACAGCAGTCTGCGTACTATGTATCAAGAGCAAGGGGATCACGAGGCCCTGGATAAAGCCCGTGCTCTTTTAAAAGAACAGAAAAATATCTCCATTGGCGACTCAGAACGTTTGTTTGCTTATCTGGAAGGCGGGGGCAAGATGGTACTGACTGAGCCTCAGTCATTGCTAACACCGTCGTCGAAAATGCCTGGCCTGGATGGACAAAAGATGTCCAAGTCTTATGACAATACCATCTGCTTAAGAGAGCCACTGAATCAGGTGGAAAAGAAGATATCTAGAATGCCCACTGATCCGGCCCGAGTGAGATTGACGGACCCGGGTGATCCAGAAAAATGTCCGGTCTGGCAGTTACATCAGACCTATTCCAGCCAAGAAACCAGAGACTGGGTTGTGGACGGTTGTAAAAATGCCGGTATTGGTTGCCTCGAATGTAAGAAGCCGGTTAGTGATGCCATCATTGCTGAGCTGGAGCCGATTCAAAAAGAAGCTGCTCAGTACGAGAAAGATCCAGGTATTGTAAAATCTATCATCGCAGAAGGTTGTAAAACGGCCAGGGAATCTGCCAGGGAAACACTACAAGATGTGCGGGATGCGATGGGCCTGGGTAAGTGCTAACAAAGACCATCTGACGCTGAGGCGGGCTTTTCGACCTCACATGAGGTAAAGTTTCAATCATTATAAGAACTCAAAGCAGACCAAAAGATTGACCACCAGCGGTACTGAAGCAGATCCAGAAATCATTGAGCCACAAGGGTCCGAAGTGCGCGACCCTGAGGCGCTGGGACAGCCCTTTGCTTTTGTCGCGGGGGAGGCCATCACCGAAGTCCCCAAAGACCTCTACATACCGCCCGATGCGTTGGAGATTTTTCTCGAAGCTTTCGAGGGTCCGCTGGATTTGTTGCTGTATCTGATTAAACGGCAAAACATCGATATTTTGAACATCAATGTAGCCGACATAACCGATCAATATATGAACTACATTGATTTGATGGAGTCCTGGCAGTTTGAGCTAGCAGCAGAATATTTGGTGATGGCGGCTATGCTGGCTGAAACTAAGTCGCGCATTTTACTGCCCAGGCAAGTTGAAGAAGATATAGAAGAAGACGACCCGCGGATGCAACTTATTCGGCGGTTGCAGGAGTACGAGCGTTTCAAACAAGCTGCACAGGACATCGACGAACTGCCGCGCATGAATAGGGACATCCATCGAGCTGCAGCGGCTTTACCTGAAATCGAGAGAATAAGGCCCGATCCTGCGATTGATCTTAAAGAAGTGTTGGCCGCTTTGTCCCGGGTATTAAAACGTGCAGATAACTTTGGTCATCACCATATCCAGCGAGAAACTTTATCGACTCGCGAAAAGATGTCTGAAATATTGGTACGAATATCAAATCAAAAATTCGTGCCGTTAGTGTCACTACTGACTCGCGACGAGGGAAGACTGGGAGTGGTGGTCACTTTTTTGGCGATAATGGAGTTAATGAAAGATTCGATGATTGAGATCGTGCAATCAGAGTCTTTTGCTCCCATTCATTTGAAATCTAGAAGCTGGCTCTCCTAAGGAAAGTGTGGATAAGACGCAGTATGCGTGGTGTGGATAACAAGGTAAAAATGGTAGTGGAAGGATTACTGCTAGCCGCTGGTCGGCCATTGACTTTGGATAATATAATCCAGGTTTTCAGTATGGATGAGAAACCCGATCACGAAGAATTGAAAGCGGTCATAGATAGCATTGTCGAAGACTGCAACGATCGTGGTGTTGAGTTAAAGGAAGTGGCATCCGGGTTTCGGTTTCAAGTTAAGCAGGAATTGAGTGAATGGGTGGCGAAGCTTTGGGAAGAGCGCCCGCCTCGTTATAGCAGGGCTCTACTCGAGACACTTGCTCTGGTTGCGTATAAGCAGCCAGTAACACGCGGGGATATAGAAGATATACGGGGTGTTGGGGTGAGTTCGAATATCATTCGCACGCTATTGGATCGGGAATGGGTAAGAGTGGTGGGGCACAAAGATGTGCCTGGGCGCCCAGCCATGTTTGCTACTACCAAGCAGTTCCTGGACTACTTTAATGTTAAAAGTCTTCAAGATTTGCCCCCACTATCGGAAATCAAGGTTCTTGTAACAGATGATCCGGAATTCGATCTTGAGGATGATCTGGCCAATCAAAGAATACTAGAATTACCGGAAGAAGCTGTTAATGAGAGTAATATAAAACCAAGTGATGTGCAGAAAGCTGAATTATTGGCGGAAGAAGAGGCTATCGCGCTTTCGAAGAAACCGCTTGATGAAATCCTGCAACTGCCGCCAGAATTGCAGTACCCCGAAGACGCAGACGATGAAGATGACGAAGAAACTGCCGAATTTGAACAAGAATTTGGCTTAAAAGAACTGGATGAAACCTTGGATACTCTGGAAGCGGTTGAAACCAAATTTACCGAAACTGAAGACAAAGCCGAGCATGCACCGACATCAGATGAAGATAGTGATGAAGAAGCCACAAGTACGGACTCTGCCGAAATAGAATTTCACCCCGATGAAAATGACGACCAGACTCAACATTGACTGCTTGATCTCACGGTAAGATCCAGCAAGCCCCAAAAACTCACTTACAAAGTAATGAAAAGCTTATGACCGAGAAGCTGCAAAAGGTACTGGCTCGGGCAGGTTTCGGTTCTCGTCGAGAAATTGAAACCTGGATTGCCAGGGGTCGTATCAAGGTCAATGGAAAGGTCGCGCTTGTGGGTGAACGAGTCACTGACAGCGATAAGATCATTGTCGATGGGAAAAAACTCGCGCCACAGCAGAAAATCCGCGAACAGCGAAGGCTAATCCTTTACAATAAGCCTGAAAACGAAGTCTCTACCCGTAGCGACCCGGAAGGTCGGAAAACGGTTTTTGACAGGCTGCCACCACTAAAACATGGTCGATGGGTGTCTATCGGTCGCCTCGACATCAACACCAGTGGCTTACTATTGTTCACCACCGACGGCGAATTGGCTAACCGTCTTATGCATCCTGGCTCCCATATTGAACGTGAATACGCCGTGCGTGTTTTGGGTGATGTGAGCCCGGCAATGGTTCAAGAGATGCACAAAGGAGTGATCATCGACGGGAACTTATGCCGCTTTACCGACATACAGCACTACGGCGGGGAAGGGGCAAATCAGTGGTATCACGTTGTATTGATGGAAGGTAGAAACCGGGAAGTCAGAAAGTTGTGGGAATCCCAGGGTTTGACAGTAAGCCGGCTCAAACGGGTTAGGTTTGGGCCGCTTTTTATTCCAAGTAGCGTCAGCAAAGGCCGATTTAGAGAGCTAGGCAAACCCGAAATCGCGAAACTCCTTAAATTAGTGAGTTAGCCCGGCTTTAACCTGCCTGCACTGTCTTAAACTCCCGCAGGTTCAATGCCTGTCTATGCACCGACTCTGCCTCTGGGCTCATCAAATAGAGATAGACAGGCATAATGGACTCGGGGCTTGGTTGTGTTTCCGGGTTTTCAGCAGGGTAGGCGTTGCGGCGCATGTTGGTGCGAGTGCCACCGGGATTAAGACTGTTTACTTTTATTGATGTTGTGTTTTCTACTTCATCGGCCAAGGTTTGCATCAAGCCCTCAATAGCAAACTTGGAAACGGCATAGGCCCCCCAGAAAGCCCTGCCTGATCGACCCACACTGGATGACGTGAAAAGTATTCTTGAATCAGCTGATTTGCTCAGCGCTGGAAGTAGTACCTGGGTAAGGCGAAATCCGGCAGTGACATTCACTTGCATCAGGTCGTTCCAGTCTTGATCAGGATAAAATTCTATGGGGCTTCTGGCGCCTAATAATGCGGCGTTATGTATCAGCCCATCGAGGCAGGCAAATTGCTCATTTAAGGACTCCGCTAAAGCCTGGAAATCAGCCAAGGACGCGGTTTTGAAATCCAGCGGGTGGATTACTACTTTTCCTGGATGTAGTTTTTCGATTTCGTCATAAACTTGTTCAAGCTTGTCAAGGCTGCGCCCCAATAAAATGACGGTCGCACCATGAGCTGCATAGGTTTTCGCGCACACTTTCCCGATGCCATCACCAGCGCCTGTTATCAGGATTGTTTTATTCGCCAGCATGTCGTTCCTGGCTACGTATTCAAAAGTCATATTCAGGCGAACTTAAGTAAATTTAGCAGGGTTGTGGTTTGCTCAGGAGAATGCAAAATAAAGTCTGCATACCACTCCTCTACCTTAGTGTTTTCCGAGAGATAGCCGTAGGCGGCGGCGACCGCAATGACATCGGCATTCTTTGCCGCCTGTACGTCCCGAACATGATCGCCTATGTAGACTGCTCTTTCGCTGTTGCAGCCCAATTTTTGCAGTGCAAGAAGAATAGGTTCCGGATCAGGTTTGGTTTCGCTCACATGATCGGGACACACAAGTACACTATAGCGATGAGTAAGCTGTAGCTGGGCTAACAAGCGAATGCTGTATTTTTCAGGCTTATTGGTAACAATACCCCACGGTATTTCTTGCGCTTCCAATTGCTGTAGCAAGCTGTCCAGGCCTGGGTAAAGAGCCGCTTCAGTTGAGTTCAGTTGATTGTAATAAAGTTCCAGCAGGCGCTGGTGTAGCGCGGGAAAGTCGGCCTGATCTTCATCGATCTCGAATGCCAACTTGACTAAGGCGCGTGCGCCGTCGGAAACAGTCCTGTGTACTGCTTCAATCGGCAGGCTGGTTTTGCTGTGCTCTTGCAGGAGCTGGTTCAGCACAAGCCTAAAGTCAGCAGCCGTATCGATGAGGGTTCCATCGAGATCGAATAACACACATTCTATAGAGGTTTGCAATGCGTCTTCCATTACTCTATCTCGGGCCGGGTATAGCAAGCGATATAGTTGACATCAATGCTGTGTTCCAAGCTGTATTTGCGGCTTACAGGATTGTATGCCAGGCCTGTTTGTTCGCTTAGGTTTAGCTGGCTATTCCTGCACCAAGCGGCCAACTCGGAAGGCTTAATGAATCTTGCGTAGTCATGCGTGCCACGGGGTAACAGCCCGAGTAGATACTCAGCGCCAATAATCGCAAATAGATAGGATTTCGGATTACGGTTAATAGTTGAGAAAAAGACCATACCTCCCGGTTTAAGCAAGTCATGGCAAGCCTGTACTACCCGAGATGGATCTGGCACATGCTCTAACATTTCCAGGCAAGTAACGACATCGAATTGCTGGCTATGGTTTCCTGCGAATTGTTCGGCGGAGGATTTTAGATAATCGATATCCAGGTTGCTTTCGAGTTGGTGAAGTCGTGCTACAGAGAGTGAGGCATCTGCCATATCTATTGCAGTCACCTGGGCACCGTGATGAGCCATAGCCTCGGCTAGAATCCCGCCCCCACAACCAATATCAAGTAATTTTTTCCCGGCAGGGTTTACTATGCTGCTGATATAACTCATGCGCAATGGGTTGATTTCATGGAGAGGCTTGAACTCGCTGTCTGGGTCCCACCAGCGAGCTGCTAGGCTTTCGAATTTCCGAATTTCTGATTTATCTACATTTTCCATATTTTTCAAATTATCTAAACTGGTTTCAGGTTAATCTGCCGCCGCCAATTTCTTTTGCCATTGCGCAGTGTCCGATTTAACTTTTTGCACATCGAGCTTAGTGAATTCGCCGTCTTGCAAGAGAAGCTGGCCTGCACACCATACATGCGATACCTGCGCGGCCTGTGTAGCGTAGACGAGCTGTGAAACAGGATTGTATACAGGCATACTGTTTATGCTATTCAAATTTACCGCGGTGAGGTCAGCGAATTTTCCTGTTTCCAGACTGCCAATACTCTCGTCTAGCCCCAGTGCCCGTGCGCTGTTAATGGTGGCCATCTCCAGGGCTTGTTGGGCGGGCAGGGCGCTCGCATCGTTAGCCACAGTTTTGGCGAGTAGCGCAGCCGTGCGCATTTCTGAAATCATATCCAAATCGTTATTGCTGGCGCAGCCATCGGTGCCTAGTGCAATATTAATCCCTGCTTTGCTCAACTTGCTAACTTCGCAGAAGCCACTGGCGAGTTTCAGGTTGGATTCCGGGCAGTGTACAATGTGACACCCGGCCTCCGCCAGACTTTCTATATCTGCATCCGATAATACAGTTGCATGCACACAGACTAGTCGTGGGCATAGCAGCCCAAGCTGTTTGAGGCGCTGAACCGGTGTGCAGCCGTGGGAATCAAGTGCGTCAGAAACTTCTTTGGCGGTCTCGTGCACATGCATATGAATCGGTATATCCATTTCTTCGGCCAGGGTCGAGAGCTTCAAAAGAGGGGTGTCGGATACTGTGTAAGGGGCATGAGGTCCAAAAGCCAGGTGAATTAACTCACTGTGGCGATAATCGTCATGGAGCTTTGTCGCGTTTGAGATGTACTCATCGGCGTCTTGTGCCCAAGTCGTTGGGAAATCCAGAATAGGGCTGGCGAGTTGTACTCGCATAGTTGCTTCCAGTGCCGATTTAGCAACTTGATCCGGGTAGAAATACATATCGGCGAAACAGGTAGTTCCCGAGCGGATCATTTCAGCAATCGCCAGGTTTGCTCCATGTCGAACAAATTTCTCTGATACAAATTTAGCCTCAAGAGGCCAAATAGACTGCTCTAGCCATTCGGACAGGGGTATATCGTCTGCTATGCCTCGAAACAAAGACATGGGGGAGTGGCCGTGGGCATTGATTAACCCAGGTATCAGTGCATGATTTTCGAGTATCAAAGTCTCGGTTGCGTGAATAACTGCTTCAGCCTCTTGAGCAGGGCAAATTGCAGCAATTTTATTGGCCTGAATAGCGAGGCAGTGGTCTTCTAAAATCACTCCCTGAGGAAGGACGGGAATGATCCATTTCGCCTGTATCAATAGATCGACTTCAATAATGCTTTTGCTGTTCAAATTTTCCTCGGATATAGCACTGTCAAAACAGGCTTTGCAAGCGAAATCAGGGCTGAAATTATACCTGGAAAAAAGCAAAATAGCGCCTCGCAAAAATTTATCGCGCGTGCACCGGAAATTATTGATAAAACAGGGTGTTTCAATGAGGAAAACGCTTGTTTAACTGTCCAGGATAGGGTGGCTAATGGTACAATTCGCCGCCTGTATGAAGCCCGACTATCCCCATAACTCGGACTGCAGATTAGACATAAAAAAAGCAGGGAATCGGCCGCTAGAAAGTATAAGGAAATTTTGCAGAAAACCCTGTGTTTTTATACTGCAAACAATGCCCTGCACACCAGTGCTTACCCCTCTATTCAGGAAGTAGTTAGTCTATGACCGAGTTTGCCAAACAGGTCTTGCCTGTCGCATTAGAAAGTGAAATGCGTGAATCCTATCTCGCCTACGCGATGAGCGTAATAGTAGGTCGGGCCTTGCCCGATGTACGGGATGGTTTAAAACCTGTACACCGCAGAGTGTTGTTCGCCATGAATGTACTGTCGAATGATTACAACAAACCCTATAAAAAGTCCGCGCGTATCGTCGGTGATGTAATAGGTAAATACCATCCTCATGGTGATACGGCGGTGTATGACACCATTGTGAGGATGGCTCAGGATTTCTCGCTTAGATATCCACTAGTGGATGGGCAGGGCAATTTCGGCTCCATAGACGGTGATTCCGCTGCCGCCATGCGTTATACAGAAATTCGTATGGCCAAGCTTGCCCATGAGCTACTGGCTGATTTAGATAAAGAAACTGTTGACTTTTCTCCGAACTACGATGGCACTGAGCATATTCCCGATGTTATGCCAACCAGGATACCGAATCTGCTGGTTAATGGATCCTCCGGTATTGCGGTCGGCATGGCGACCAATATTCCGCCACACAATATTACTGAAGTGATAGCCGGTGCTATTGCGCTTTTGGACGACCCCGACATAGATATCAATGGGTTGATGGAACATATTCAGGGCCCCGATTTTCCTACAGCTGCAATCATCAATGGCAAGGCAGGAATACTTCAAGCCTATCGTAGCGGCAGGGGGCGCATTTACATGCGCGCCAGGGCTGAGATTATAGACAACGAAAAAACAGGGAAGCAGACAATACTGGTCACCGAAATACCGTATCAGCTTAACAAGTCGAAGTTGATTGAAAAAATAGCAGAGCTGGTAAAAGAAAGGAAGATTGAAGGAATTACTGAACTGCGTGATGAGTCAGACAAGGACGGGCTACGAATAGTCATTGAGCTGCGCAAGGGCGAAATGGGAGACGTGGTACTCAATAACCTCTATGCGCAAACTCAAATGCAGTCTGTTTTCGGCATCAATATGGTTGCCCTCGTTGATGGCCAACCGAGGTTGTTAGACCTAAAAGATATGTTGGACTCATTCATTCGTCATCGACGAGAAGTTGTGTCCAGGCGTACCAGCTATTTATTACGGAAGGCGCGGGAGCGCGGACATATTCTAGAAGGTTTGGCCGTGGCTTTAGCCAACATCGATGCCGTAATCGAGTTAATCAAGAGCTCTCCCGCTGCTGCACAAGCGAAAGAAAAATTGCTTGCCAGACCCTGGAAGTCAGACAGTGTGTTGGAAATGCTGGGTGAGGTTGGCGCCGACGCCTGCAGGCCTGAAGGCTTGGAAGCGAAGTACGGACTAAAAGGGGAAGAGTATTTCCTCACTCCTGAACAAGCCCAGGCGATTCTCGAACTGAGATTGCATCGCCTAACCGGATTAGAACACGAAAAGCTAATCAATGATTACACTGAGCTGCTTAAACAAATTGCCGACTATTTGGACATTTTGGAAAATGAATCTCGTTTGCTTAACGTAGTGCGAGAAGAGTTGGGGCAAGTATTGAAAGAATACGGTGACGACAGGCGCACTGAAATAGTAGGGTCGCAATTAGATTTGACTATGGAAGACCTGATCTCTGAAGAAGACCGTGTCGTTACCATTTCCAAAACTGGCTATGCCAAAACCCAACCGCTGGCCGATTACAGTGCGCAAAAGCGTGGTGGCACTGGTAAGGCGGCCGCATCAGTAAAGGATGAAGATATAGTTGAGCATCTGCTCATAGCGAGCACTCATGACACTTTGCTTTGCTTCAGCAGTACAGGGAAGGTCTACTGGTTAAAGGTGTATATGATTCCAGTGGCGAGCAGGACAGCGAGAGGCAAACCCATTGTTAATATTTTACCGTTAGAGGAAGGCGAACGCATTACCAGTATGTTACCCGTGCAAGACTATTCCAAAGAGCATTTCGTGTTTATGGCCACTGCGAATGGTACGGTAAAGAAAACCACACTTACTAACTTCGCCAGACAGCGAAGCGTTGGCCTGCGCGCAATCGAATTGGAGCAAGGTGACGAACTGGTTGGCACCGCAATTACCGATGGAACAAAAGATGTGATGCTGGTCAGCAGTAGCGGCAAAACAATTCGATTTAAAGAATTAGCCGTTCGTGCGGTGGGTCGAACTGCAAAAGGTGTTAGAGGTATCAAATTGGCAGAAGGGTTTAACATGATTGCGCTTATTATTCCTGAGGAAGATAAGCAAATTCTTATCGTGAGTGAGAATGGCTATGGAAAACGAACACAAATCGATGACTTTCCAGTTTATGGGCGAGGTGGGCAGGGTGTAATCGGCATGCAGAGCAGTGACCGAAACGGTGCTGTGGTGGGTGCTGCGCAGGTCGCAGAATCTGACGAAATCATGCTGATTTCGGACAAGGGAACCCTAGTTAGAACCCGAGTCGCCGAAGTATCAATTCGGAGCAGAAACACTCAAGGTGTTCGCCTGATTCGTCTCAAAGACGGTGAAAAACTAGTTGGCCTGGAGCAGGTGGATGAACCGGAAGCAGTTGAAGTTAATGTTTTATAGCTTGAATTAGGAAATACACCTTCGCCACTATCAGGTTTTTCGTCACTACCAGGTTTAGAGGCAGGCAGATTCAGAAGCAGGTTCAGGGTCTACCGATGCGGAATAGATTTTTCCTCATCCATTGTTTCTATTGTTGGGCTGCTCATTGCGCAGGCAGGGGCAACTACACTAAACATTGAATTCTTTCAGAATATCACAGAGAACAATGACGCAGCCGCCGAAAATAGATCAAGTCGTGAATGTTGCTTATCTAGGGCCTGAAGGAACCTATTCACAACTAGCTGCCATGGATTTCTTTGGTGTTGGGGTCGGTTTGCTGGATTCGGCCAGCATCGATGATGTTTTCACCGCTGTAGAGAATCGGCAAACTTCCCACGGGATTGTGCCTGTAGAAAACTCTACGGAGGGTGCAATAAATACTACGCAGGATTGCTTGATAGATAGCGATGCCAAAATTATTGGCGAACAAATTGTCTCGATAGAACATAGCCTGCTAACGCAGGCTGGTAGCAAAAAAGTTGATATCACAAAAATTGCTTCGCACAAACAGTCTTTGGCACAGTGCAGAAATTATCTGTCTACTAACTTTCCAAACGCTGAGCAAATTGAATGCGCCAGTAATGCAGAGGCTGCGATTCTGGTGCAGACTGATGCCAGCACTGCTGCCATAGCCAGCGAATTTGCTGGCACCCTGTATAATTTGCAAAGTTTACAATGCCGCATTCAGGATAAATCCAATAACCGCACACGGTTTTTGGTATTGGCCCTGGATGAAACTGAGCCTACCGGGAAAGATAAGACCAGTATACTGGTGTATACGGAAAACAAGCCCGGCGCCTTATTTCGAGTGTTAGAGCCATTCGAAAAATATCAGCTTAGTTTAACAAAGATAGAGACACGTCCCTCCAGAAAAGAGGCTTGGGAATATGTGTTTTTTATCGATTTTGAAGGTCATGTGAAGGACACGGTAACGAAAGATCTTTTCGAATCATTAGGCAACAGCGGTGTGGAAATAAAAGTATTGGGGTCTTACCCCGCTTCTACTATGCCTTGACACGTCGTTTATCAATAATCAGTTTGTCATCTACAATGAAAGAATCCTCAAACAAGGTAATTTTTATCGTCGGTCTTGGAATGATAGGCGGGTCAATTGCACGCGGACTAAAAAAATCTCAGGCGCAAAGGAAAATCGTTGCGAGTGATCAAAACCAGGCTGCATTATCACAAGCGCTGAAGGATGGAGTTATAGATGCTGGTGGCAGCGTGCAAGAGCTATGCTCACAAGCTGACATCATAATTCTTGCTGTTCCACCACTAAGTATTTGCCAGGTGCTGCCCGAGCTATTTTGTTCGATGAAAATCGATGTCGTAATAACAGACGTGGCCAGCGTTAAATCGCACATTTTTTCGTCTGCCGAGAATATTTCTGAAACCGCAATGAGCAGATTTGTGCCTGCTCATCCCATAGCCGGTTCCGAGCAAAGTGGTTACGAGGCATCGGTTGAAAATTTATTCCTGGATAGAAGTGTCATTCTTACGCCTCATAGCGGAAATTCAGCGGAAACAGTGGCAGTGGTCAATAATCTATGGCGGGAGCTGGGTGCAAATGTGTTAGGCATGAGCGCTCATCGTCATGACGAAGTACTCGCAGCAACAAGTCATCTGCCGCATTTGTTAGCCTATGCAATCGTGGATGTGTTACTCAGACAAGAACAAAGTGAAGATATTTTTCGCTATGCAGCGGGTGGCTTTGCAGATTTTAGCAGGTTGGCCTCTAGTGACGCGCAAATGTGGTCAGATGTATTCGTCGCTAATTCGAAAGCAACAGAGAAGGTTCTGGATGATTATATTGAAAGTCTTTTGCTTTTTAAGAAAGCAATACATGATCAGAATCATGGGTATTTGAAGAGCAGTTTTGGTCGGGCCAAACAAGTTCGAGACAATTTCATTAGCGCACATTATGAGCCAAAGAATCAGATGGAAATGACAAGCAGCTCAATCAGTTTCAATGTCAAGCCGGGTGTTAAGCCCGGAAGCGAAATGACAGGGTCAATCCGGGTTGCTGGGGATAAATCAATATCACATCGCTCGATCATACTGGCTTCCATTGCCAACGGGGTTTCCCGGGTTACCGGTTTTCTGGAGGGCGAAGACGCGCTTAATACTGTAGCGGCTTTTCGTGAAATGGGCGTGACTATTGTAGGACCTGAAAACGGCGAGCTCATAATTTACGGTGTAGGCAAACAGGGATTGCAGGCACCTCGCAAACCTCTTTATGTGGGGAATTCGGGAACGGCGATGAGATTGCTGGCAGGCCTGCTGGCGGCACAATCTTTCGACAGTGTATTAACCGGAGACGAGTCGCTTGTGCAACGCCCGATGAATCGCGTGGCGCTTCCTCTGCGAAACATGGGAGCAAAAATAGAAACGACTGGCTCAGGAACGCCTCCGTTAAAGCTAACAGGTAGCCAACTGACAGGCGTGAAATACGACATGCCGATTGCCAGCGCCCAGGTGAAATCTTGCCTGCTACTGGCTGGGCTCTATGCACAGGGAGATACTGAAATTGTCGAACCGGCAAGCTGTCGTGATCACACAGAACGAATGTTAAAAGGGTTTTCTTATCCAATACATTGCGATGTTGATAACGGGTCTTGTAAGTTGTCCGGGGGCCATGAGCTGCAAGCAACTGAGATAGATGTGCCTGCTGACATTTCCTCGGCGGCCTTTTTCCTGGTTGCTGGAGCTATTACACCGGGCTCCGACTTGACTCTAAGACACGTAGGTGTCAATCCAACCAGAGCTGGAGTTATTAACATTTTATTGGCAATGGGAGCAGATATTCGGCTGAGCAATGAAAAAGTAGTCGGTGGTGAGCCAGTGGCAGATTTGCGCATCCGTTACAGCCAATTGTCCGGTATAGAGATAGAGCAGGGTCAAATACCTTTGGCAATTGATGAGTTTCCCGTGTTGTTCGTCGCCGCGGCCTGCGCACAAGGAGACACCTTGTTACGTGGTGCTGCTGAACTTCGTGTAAAAGAGAGTGATCGAATAGAAGCGATGGAAAAAGGGCTGTCGACGCTTGGCATTGCAGTCGAGAGCTTCGATGATGGTTTACGAATCAGCGGCGGGGAAATGGGGGGAGGCTTGTTGGACAGTTTCGGAGACCATAGAATTGCAATGGCTTTTACTGTGGCTGCTCTCAGGGCTCAAACAGATATCAAAATCACGAACTGTGCCAACGTGGCCACCTCGTTTCCGAATTTCGTGGAGCTCGCCGCCGAAGTGGGTATTCAAGTGTCAGTATCGAAGCCCCTGTGAGAGCAGCTCCCGTAATCACCATAGATGGGCCTTCCGGCTCAGGCAAAGGCACGATAGCGTCAAGGGTAGCTCAAGCCTTGGGTTACGCACTATTAGACAGTGGCGCCCTGTACCGGGTTCTTGGTGTGGCCTGCCATAAGGCCAAGATTGACCTTCGCGACCATGATGCCATCGAATCACTGGCAAAGAGCATGGATATCGAATTCGGTCGTAGCGGAGAAGGCTCGACCTGGTTGGATGGCGTCGATGTTAGTCTGGATATCAGGACCGACACAGGCAGCGATATGGCCTCTAAAGTGGGTGCAATAGCAGCCGCACGCGAAGCGCTGTTTGAACGACAAAAGGCGTTCCGTCAAGCGCCCGGGTTGGTTGCCGATGGCAGAGATATGGGCACCGTTGTGTTTCCCGATGCGGAGTTAAAAATCTACCTCACGGCAAGCCCCGAAGACAGGGCCAACAGGCGATATAAGCAGTTGATAACTAAGGGTGTAAATGCTATTCTGCCCGACCTTTTGCGAGACCTAAAAGAGCGAGATCGGCGCGATAGCGAACGTGCTGTCTCACCACTTAAACCTGCTGAAGACGCCATCGTTATAGATACTACTGATTCAACTATCGATCAGGTAGTTAGCCAGGTTCTGGATTTGTACCGATAGTCATAAACAGTGAAATCGCGTTTGGAAACCGTTCCTAGACTGTGTCACCAGAACTGGCAGTCCAGGAATTAACCTTAATCACACCGCAAAACTGGTGCGCGGTTAGTTGTAAAGCACATAAACTGTGTTTTTTAACTTATTGAAATAAATGGATTATATAATGAGCGAAAATTTTGCAGATCTATTTGAACAAAGCCTGGCTGAAATAGATATGACCCCAGGTGCCATTGTTACCGGTACCGTGATAGAAATCGATTCGGATTGGGTAACAGTTCATGCGGGTCTCAAATCTGAAGGTGTTGTAGCTCGCGTTGAATTCCTTGATGAGCAAGGCAACTTCTCGTTAGAAGTTGGCAATGAAGTGAAAGTCGCCCTGGAGACTGTCGAAGACGGCTTTGGTGCTACCAAATTATCTAGAGAAAAAGCCAAACGCGCTGAGTCATGGATGGAGCTAGAAGCTGCCCACGAGAAGAACGATATCGTGACTGGTGTTATTAACGGCAAAGTGAAGGGTGGGTTTACTGTAGACTTGAATAACATAAGAGCTTTCTTGCCAGGTTCCCTGGTCGATGTTCGACCGGTAAGAGACACCTTGCATTTGGAAGGGCAACTCTTGGAATTCAGACTGATTAAACTTGATCGCAAGCGTAACAACGTAGTTGTTTCTCGCCGTGCGGTTCTGGAATCGGTGAGCACGGAAGAAAGAGATGCGTTATTAGAGAAGTTGCAGGAAGGCATGTCGGTTAAGGGTATTGTCAAGAACCTGACTGACTACGGCGCCTTCGTTGATCTGGGTGGTGTTGATGGATTGCTGCATATCACAGATATGTCCTGGAAGCGAATCAAGCATCCGAATGAGATTGTCAATGTAGGAGATGAGATTGACGTTAAAGTGCTCAAGTACGACCGGGACCGTAATCGTGTCTCTCTAGGCTTGAAGCAACTGGGTGAAGACCCGTGGGTTGCTATCAAGACGCGGTATCCAGAGAACACCCAGGTTAAGGCGGTTGTTACTAATCTTACTGACTACGGCTGCTTTGCCGAGCTTGAGGAAGGTGTCGAAGGTTTGGTCCACGTATCGGAGATGGACTGGACAAACAAGAATATACATCCTTCTAAAGTCGTCAATCTTGGTGATGAAGTGGATGTGATGGTGCTGGATATCGACGAAGAGCGACGACGTATATCACTTGGTATTAAACAATGCTTCCAGAACCCCTGGGATGGCTTTGCTGAAAACTTTAAGAGGGGCGATAAAATTTCTGGCAACATTAAGTCGATTACTGATTTCGGTATTTTCATAGGACTCGATGGGAATATTGACGGATTGGTGCATCTTTCAGATATTTCCTGGGACGAGCCAGGTGAAGAAGCAGTACGCGAGTACAAGAAAGGGGATGAGATAGAGACCGTCATTTTGTCGATTGATCCTGAGCGAGAACGAATATCTCTTGGTGTGAAACAGTTGCAAGATGATCCTTTCATGAACTATGTGAGCGAAATCGAAAAAGGCAGCATCGTAAAGGGTACTGTTACCGCGCTTGATGCGAAGTCTGCAACTATTACTTTACAGGAAGGGGTGGAGGGTGTGTTGCGAGCCTCTGAAATAGGCCGTGATAAGGTAGAAGATGTACGCAACGCGCTTTCTGAAGGCGCCGAGATCGAAGTCAAGATCGTAAGTGTCGATAGAAAGAACAGGGTGTTGAGCCTGTCGGTCAAAGCTATAGAAATTGATGAAGAGAAAAATGCGGTGAAAGATCACAAGGCTGAAGAGGCTGAGGTTTCGCCAAGCACGATTGGTGATCTCATTAAGGCAGAGATGGACAAAGGCTAAGTCATTCCGGTTTCTTCATGTTGGCGCACGGCATTGATGTGTCGACACGCGGAGAAACCAGAAGTTTGGAATATTGCTGGATTCAAACTTACTGTTACATTGTGTTAGGCTTCGATCACTTGAAGAGTAAATTGCGTTTTGACACGATCGCTGGTACCAGGACAGGGGGCAAATATGACTAAATCTGAACTTATAGAGCGTATTGCTGGGAAACAGACTCAATTGTCTTCAAAGGACGTTGAGCTAACGGTAAAGGCGATTATCGAAACTATGTCTCAGGTTTTATCAGAAAGTGGCAGGATTGAGATTAGGGGCTTTGGCAGCTTTTCCCTACATTATAGAGTGCCTCGCATAGGCCGAAACCCAAAAACCGGAACCCCGGTGGCCTTGAGTGGAAAGTACGTGCCACACTTTAAGCCTGGTAAAGAATTGCGTGACCGAGTCAACACCAGCATGTTGCTAGAGCAGCACAGTTAAATTCAAACAACGGCTTTTGCAAATCACGGCATGGCCTTTTAGGTTATGCTGTTTTTGTTTCCAACAGGTAATTTTTTTGATTAATAGCGTGAGCTTAACTCATTGAGTTAGCTAGTTTGGATGACTCCTTTGATGCGTCAGATTACCCGGCTACTATCAGGGTTTTTCCTATTATTGGTTTTTGCAGCCAGTGTTACTTTTTCGTATTTTAATTCAACGCCGATAGTCATTGGTGTAGGTAGTTGGCAGCTTCCACAACAAGCTGTATCAGTTTGGATAATCGGCGCTTTCGCTACAGGAGGCTTGCTTGGATTATTGCTGGGTCTGGGGGTTTTTAGAAACCTTAAATCCAGAGTCGAGATACGCCGCTTAAACAAAGCCTTAAAAGAGGCTGAGCTCGAGCTAACACAGCTCCGATCGATCTCTCTCAGGAATATCAAGAAGTAGTAGCGAGGCAATGAATAGTTTGAATGTCTACATTCTGTTACTAATTGCCCTGCTAATCGGATGGCTTATGGGGAGGTTTAGTTCTGCCCGCAAAGCCCAAAATAGATACAGCAGCGGCGACTTATTTGAAGACTATTTCGTTGGTCTCAATTATTTACTTAACGATGAGCCGGACGAGGCAATAGATACATTTGTCAAGGCGCTTGAGATAAACAACGATACCATTGAAACGCACCTCGCGTTAGGTGCCTTACTACGCAGAAGAGGTAAAGTTGATAAGGCTATTAACGTGCATCGGGCTTTGCTGGCCAGGCCTGCTCCTGATCGAGGCTTCACAGACGCGGTTCGTTTGCAATTAGCGCTAAACTACATCGCAGCCGGATTACTGGACAGAGCAGAACGATTGCTTAAGGAAATGTTGGATGAAAGCTCTGATGCCAGATGGGACGCACTACAATACCTGATCACTATCTACCAAACTGAAAAGGAATGGAATAGCGCGGTATCTTGTTCAGCCAAGTTGCTGGAAAACCCAGGTTACAAGAAGGACTCACAGCTTCGTGCTGCGGCAGCTCATTATTGTTGTGAGCTGGCGGAGCAGAATCTGGAAAAAAATCAGGATAGCAAAGCCAGGGCAGAAATAAAGCGAGCCTTTACCTTTGAGCGGAAAAGCATTCGAGCCTCATTGCTGTTGGCTAAGCTGGAGCAGCGGCGGGGCAACCATAAAGCAGCGATTAAAGAGCTTTTGCACGTTCGAAGCGCTAATCAGGAATTCAATGCGCAGCTACTTGCTCCTCTGGCTCGATGCTATGAGCAAATGAATTCCGTAGACGAATTTGAAAAACTCTTAAGAAATATAGTCGCGGAAGATGCAGACGTGAACGCGGTTTTAGTGTTAGCCCAGTTGATCAGAAATAAAACAGGGAGTTCCGCCGCGATAGAGTTCCTGAGTGAGCAGCTCGAGAGGCACCCGTCCTTAGAGGGTTTGCTTGAGCTACTGGGTTTGCAAATTCCTAGCCTGAGCCCGGATGTTGCGACCAGCTTTAAATCATTACTAAATTTGATAAGTGAGCAGGTACGGAATAATTCAGAGTACCGATGCCAGCATTGTGGGTTCGAGACCAAGAGCCTTTTTTGGATGTGCCCAAGTTGCAAGAAATGGGACAAGATTCGCCCAATAGTGGAAAAAGCAAGTTACTAACAAAGCGGGTTCAATACAGAGTAACTTTTAGTTGGAGCGGCCGTGGATAAAAGGATAATAGTAGCCTTGGATTTTAGTTCAGCTGAGCAGGCATTGAGCCTGCTTGACAATTTGGATGCGAATTTATGCAGGGTAAAAATTGGCAAAGAACTGTTCACAGCCTGCGGCCCACAATTCGTAAAGCAGGTTCTTAGACGTGATTTTGATATATTCCTGGACCTCAAATTCCATGATATTCCCAGCACAGTCGCCAAGGCAGTAAATGCTGCTGCCAATATGGGAATTTGGATGTTGAACGTGCATGCCTCTGGTGGTTTTGCCATGATGGAACATGCACGATTGGCATTGCAGGAGTTTGGCAAGGATCGGCCGATGTTAATTGCCGTTACGGTTTTAACCAGCTTGGCCCAGAACGATTTGCAACAAGTAGGGATAGGCCTAAGCGCGGAGGAACAGGTTAGTAAATTGGCTTTTTTAACCCGGGATGCAGGGCTGGATGGAGTAGTCTGCTCCGCAGCCGAAACCAGGCTACTTAGGGCGCAGCTTGCAGATGATTTCTGCCTGGTCACGCCGGGGATACGTCGTGCGAGTGATGCAAAGGGAGATCAAAAAAGAGTTTTGGGTCCCGCAGAAGCAATAAAAAATGGTAGTGATTATTTGGTTGTTGGTCGGCCTATTACGCGAGCGGGGTCGCCGAACCAGGTGTTGGAAGAATTTAATTTGGCTATAGCTGGCATTAGCTAGTTCCTTTGCTAAGCTTTTTGGAAGCAGCGCGCAATGCTGTTTTTAAACTAACTGGCAATAAGGACATTACTATGACTAAATTAACCTTCTTTAAGGTGGCCATGGCCTCTGTGCTATTGGTATTTTCCTCACTTACTTTGGCTGTTGAAGCGAATCCCGACACGACACAGCAAATATCAATGCTCGATATTAACAGCGCAGATGCGGCGACTATAGCATCTGCACTCGATGGCATAGGCTTGAGTAAAGCACAAGATATAGTTGCGTACCGGGAAATGTTCGGGGCTTTTCATTCTGTAGACGAATTAGCAGAAGTGAAGGGTATTGGTGCTGTCACAGTTGAGAAAAACCGGCAACGTATTATAATTGTTAATAAGTGAAACCTGCTCGATAAGGCACTTTCAGTATGCTTTGAAAGTGCCTGATTTTATTAGTGAAAATTCCTGAAAGCTCGTTATAATAGCGCTACCTCATAGATTTTCTCAGAGCTCGATATTGATGTCGCTATTGTCGCTACTGCTGCTAGGCTCGTTGCTGTTTATTGGTTCAACAATTTTAACAGGCTTGTTTCGCCTGGCAGCATTACGGCTTCGTTTGATTGACAATCCAGTTTCCCGGAGTGCTCATAGCAAGCCTGTTCCTGTGGGAGGGGGTGTAGTTATTGTGTTCCTGGTGCTTGTAGTAATCACCCGGTACTACGTCACTGGATTGATTCCCGGCCGCGAGTTTGCCGCACTGATGGGGGCAGGAGTGATAGCGGGTATTGGCGTTATCGATGATAATAGACAGCTGGATATCCGATGGCGCGTTGCAGCACAGTTTTGCGCCGCAATTTGGGTTGTTTATTGTCTTGGCGATGTGCCCGCAATCGATTTCGGGTTCCTGGAATTACCAGAATCTATGATATTAAATGTGCTAGCCGTTTTTGCTCTGGTTTGGTTGCTCAACCTGTTTAACTTCATGGATGGGATTGATGGTATAGCTGGCAGTGAACTAATCTTTGTTAATGTGGTGACTTTATTCATCGTTCTGAATAATGACCATGTGCTGGCGCTGTTATCAGCCGCATTTATGACCACGGCAACAGGTTTCTTGCTTTGGAATTGGTCACCGGCAAAGATTTTTATGGGCGATGTTGGAAGTGGCTTTATCGGTTTCAGTCTTGGGGTCATGGCGTTGTTATCCATGCATCATGGCAGCATGACGGTTTGGACATGGGTACTACTGTTAGGCGTATTCATTGTCGATGCAACCCTGACTTTAACTAAGCGTGTATGGTATAAGCAGCGTTGGTATGAAGGCCATGCATCCCATGCCTATCAGAATGCCGCACGATACTACAAGAGTCATGGGAAAGTGACGATAACCCTGCTAATGATTAACCTGCTATGGCTGGGACCATTGGCCTGGCTGTCGGTGCAATATCCCACCCTGGGCTTGTACCTGACTGTTGCCGGGCTGATGCCATTGCTTCTAGTAGCGCTACGCTTCGATGCGGGAAAGGAGCAATTAGGGTAGTAATGAATAAAGACTGGTTCGACAAGCCGGAAAATGAAATATCGAATATTGAGTGTCGCGAGGAATCTGGCGATTACCGGGGAAAACTATGAATCTTAATTCGATTCCATTATCTCGTTCTGTAAAGCAGATTTTAATGATGCTGGCTGATGCGCTGATGATAGTTTCAGCGTTAGCTTTTTCGTTTGCTTTGTTGGGCAAGGATTTTTTTGACCAGGATCAGCGCTTCTATTTTTACTTATCGTTGGCTACAACTGTCAGTATTTTGGTTTTTATTCGCATTGGTTTATATAGAGCGTTAATTCTCTACATGGGCTTGCAGAGTGGGTTTCTGATTCTGCAAGGAGTAACAGTGGCAAGTTGTTTGTTGGCTGCTTCTTATTTCTTCTCACAAACCCCCGATTCCTCTGACTTGTCTATACTTCCCATTTTCTGGATGATTGCATTGCTGTTTATTGGAGGAACACGTTTTCTCGCCAAGGTTATGTTGCAAAGTTTAATTCAGAACTTTCGACCGAAAGAGCCGGTAATTATCTACGGGGCTGGGAGTTCTGGAATGCAGTTATTGGTTGCTTTGCAGAACGGTGATCAATATCTGCCTGTAGCCTTTGTTGATGATAGTCATATCATGCTGGGAAATACGGTTCATGGAATCCGGGTTTACAGCCCAAACTCCTTGTACGAATTAATTGAAAGCTACGCAGTTCGCCAGTTATTTTTGGCTATCCCTTCTGCTACGCACACTGAGAGAAAGGAAATCCTCAACCGGCTGGAACATTTGCCTGTGCATGTGAAAACTGTGCCGGATTTATTCGAGATGGTATCCGGTAAAGCAGGTGTTGATGAGATTCGGGATATCGACATCGAAGACTTGTTGGGCCGTGATACTGTGCCACCGAATCCAGAGCTTTTGGGGGCTTGTATTAATGCTCAGTCAGTTATGGTGACAGGTGCTGGAGGCTCAATTGGTTCAGAGCTTTGTAGACAAATAGTATCAATAAATCCATCGAAGCTTGTTTTGTTGGATTCCTTCGAATTTGGTCTATACAAACTGGAGGCTGAGTTACTCGAAAAGTTACATGGTATAGAGAACAGCCATCACATCGAGATAGTTTCGCTGTTGGGATCAGTCAGCAATAAAGTGCAGATGGAAAATGCAATCAGAACCTTTGCAATTGACACTGTCTATCATGTGGCTGCGTACAAACAAGTGCCGATGGTAGAGAAGAATATAATTGAAGGTGTTCAAAATAATATATTTGGCACCCTGGTTTCCGCCCAGGCCGCAGAGAAATTCGGAGTCAAAAATTTCGTGCTCATATCCACAGACAAGGCCGTGCGCCCGACGAATTTTATGGGTGCTACAAAAAGATTTGCTGAGCAGGTATTGCAGGCACTGGCTCAAAGAGACAGCTCTACACGATTTAGCATGGTGCGTTTTGGTAATGTATTGGGCTCCTCAGGGTCTGTAGTTCCATTGTTTCGAAGGCAAATTAGTGAGGGCGGGCCGGTAACTGTCACCCATCCAGAGGTAAGTCGTTACTTTATGACTGTGCAAGAGGCTGCACAGTTGGTCATTCAAGCCGGCTCTATGGCTACGGGGGGCGATGTTTTTGTTCTGGACATGCACGAGCCTATCAAGATCATCGATTTGGCCAAGAAAATGGTGCATTTGATGGGTTATGAAGTTAAGGACGAAAATTTTTATCGCGGTGACATAGCAATTGAATACACCGGCTTGCGTCCTGGAGAAAAACTGTCTGAAGAGTTGCTGATAGGAGAGTCTGTGACTGGCACAGAACATCCAAAAATTATGCGGGCGGAGGAAGAAACGCTGCCCTGGGAGGCGCTGGAAGTGCTATTGAGTCGACTTGATCTGGCTTGCAAACAAATCGATTTAAAAGAAATTCGTTCGCTGCTGAGGGAGGCCGTTGATGGTTTTGAGCCTAAAGAAGAAGTTAGCGACCCGCTGTGGAGTACGGCGACTCCTGTCTCTGACAAAGGTCTGCAAGTAAAGATAACCCCGCTATTTGGAGACTAACCACCAAGAGATCCATTTGGGTTAAGGGAATAAACGACTTTTTGGATTTATAGGTTGCCTGTGCGGCAGTGAACAAGATTAGGTGGAGATTGGTCACAAGACGCATTTTCTAAGCTGCCTGTGCGGCAGTGAACCAGAGCAGCTACGGTAGATGTCGCAGAAACCATTTCTAAGCTGCCTGTGCGGCAGTGAACTTAGCAGCGAGAAGGGAGGGATTTCAATTGATTTTCTAAGCTGCCTGTGCGGCAGTGAACGTTATCTGCTTTAAGATTATTTTTTCAAAAAATTTCTAAGCTGCCTGTGCGGCAGTGAACTCGGGAAAAATATCCCACCGTTTTTGATGAGCTTTCTAAGCTGCCTGTGCGGCAGTGAACGTCTGTCAGATTCAAGATCAGGCCCAAACCACTTTCTAAGCTGCCTGTGCGGCAGTGAACATGAGGAAATGGAAATGGAAAAGCAAATTAAATTTCTAAGCTGCCTGTGCGGCAGTGAACCCGACGATACGTAATTCAGGACCAGCCGAGATTTTCTAAGCTGCCTGTGCGGCAGTGAACTTTCCTCTTAAGTGATGCCCTGGCACCTGCCATTTCTAAGCTGCCTGTGCGGCAGTGAACATTAGAGCTGACTGACGAACAGTGGCGTAATTTTTCTAAGCTGCCTGTGCGGCAGTGAACATGTACGTGATGTCCATCGCCCACGCCTTCTTTTTCTAAGCTGCCTGTGCGGCAGTGAACGAGAGTCTGAATCGATCGACGAATTTATAAGATTTCTAAGCTGCCTGTGCGGCAGTGAACTTCAGCACTAAGTGAAGAATTCAGGACGACCATTTCTAAGCTGCCTGTGCGGCAGTGAACATGCATATGACACGGTCTCGGTGGCCAAGGCATTTCTAAGCTGCCTGTGCGGCAGTGAACGTAGCAGCATTTACTTACGTCGGTGACCAACATTTCTAAGCTGCCTGTGCGGCAGTGAACAGTTATACAAACTACAAAAAGATAGTTACAACAGGTACTTATCGTTCAATTGGCTGCGAAACCAATAAAAACAACCATACTGTAACTAGTTGATTTCAAATAAATTATTAAAGAGCAAATATTTTTGGTAAGAGCATGAGAATTTGACACCGTATTTATGGAGCTTACACGGATTAGTCGGATAAATTCTGGCAAAATCCAGGCGCAGTACCTTGAAAACAAGCGGTATTTAGGTATTTATAGCAATTGAAAGCGGTTTCATTTTTGCGTATTCATCCTATTCAAACCAAGGGACAGTCGCCCCTTTGCTTAGACCATAACAAGTAAATTCGCCGAACTCTTCTTGCTCTACCGACTCCATTTTGATAAACAATCTGAACCGCTCTTTTTTGGACAAGCTATTCATATTCACAAAAGGTAGTTTGCTTTCATGGTCTTTAAAACCATAAAAATGTTTCAATGCCTGCTCAAAGGGTTCGTTTTTTCGCTTCGCTCGTCTACGCGCTAAACGGTCCATATTGGTCTTGAGTTGCTTGCGTGAAAAGCGTGCAAAATTAGTTACATTTAACGGTACTTTTTTTATGGAGGTGCAATGACTGTAGTCAGTTAAACCGCTTGACCATTTACCCATATCAAGATTTTGTAATTGCAATTGTGTTGGCGCAAACAAGCGCAATTTAGCACCCAGCGGAAAATTTTTATTGCCGTATTCTGGAAAAGAAACCCCAATAGCAGAATTGCCATTCGCTGTCTGTTGTTCAACCAAGGCCAAATGAAGTTTCCCATACATTTTGTGCCAAAGAAAACCGAGGTTGGCTTCCGCGTTTGGCAACAAGGTAATATCGAGATAGAATTTCATTTCTACTTTAGCCCGCACTTTTTTTCTTTTTCCCAAACACGCCGCCACGAATCAGTGTTGCGATAATATAGTGCTGGTTTCGCTCATCCATGCTATTGCCATTCTTATTGCTATTCATCCATCTTTCGAGTAGCGTATAAAAATCATTCTTGGATGGTCGGTGAGCCTCACCTCTCGTGGTCACCGAGCCAAAGGGTTCCACCGCAATAGCTCTAACATTTCTATCCTCAGAATACCAAGTGTCAATCGTGCGCAACGCATTGCCGATCTTCTCGGAATGTAGCGCGGCACAATCATTCAAATGAAAGAGAACTTTACTCTGCTCGCCTTCGGTTGGGTTTAGCACCATTTCCTGTGAGGGCCAAACACGCGTCCCAACAAAGCCGAGCCTGGCAAACGCAGTAATTTCCAGATACTCGAAACCATCACCTTGCAAACCCGTTTGAACAACACTGGCCAATTTATCCAAATCACTATCTTGTTCAGGGTGCTTAAAACTATCACTACCCTCAGAGTAGTCATTAAAAGTCCAGACACTGACTCCGTGGTTGACCCTCACACGCCAATTTTCTGCCCCAACGCGGTTACGCCATAAAAACCGGCCATTGGCAATATTGTGCGCATAGCGGATTGCCAGCTCTTCAAATGTGCAGTTTTTTCGATAACCCGAAATTGACGCTGACAAAGCATTTTCAAACTCTGGATCATTACAAGCCGTTGGCTTTTCCAGGTTTCCCATTACCTTTAAAGAAAACTTTACCCTTAGGGTATCTGCATCGTGCGGCAATGCCGCATCATCGCCCCAGGATAAATTGGATTCTTTCTTCTTTGCATCTGGCGCACCGTGGTAACTATGCGTGGCGCGGTTACGCTTGTCATGAAGTTCTATAGGAGTCCACCCATCTTCTTTGTCAACTTTTTCACCAATATCACCCCACACACCGGATGTCATTAGTGCGTCAGATACTTCAAGCCTTCTGCTAAAGGCCAATATCGAAGGAAGTGGCAAAGTTTTTGCTGTGCTTGTCATATCTACTATTCTCCTTGCTAAAGTGAATTTAAAAAATCATCTTTCAACTCAATATCTTCCGCATCCGCCTGGATTGCCTCTGGGTACTCTTCGTTCAACGGCTGTTGCCGACATAAATACCAGTCAGCTTCATCATGGTATTGCCATAGTATATCCCGTATCTGTTGAATTCTGTGCAGGCTACGCCACTCACCAATACTGTGGACAGACTCTACAAAGCTAAAAGGGTAGTCTGAACTTCGGGCGTTTGCCAGTTCGCCCGGCTGATAGAGTCGATCAATCGCTTTATAGCCATTAGTAATCGGCATCAACCAGCCCTTTGCTGGCTTTTCCAACCGTTCCCATTCCGCTTTTGTTTTTGAATCAGCTTTTACTTGACCATCCTCCAAAATCGGCCTGGCCTCATATTTTATTATGGAGAAATCCAGCCAGGCATCAATCAGCCTGGCCGTCGGTTGGGTTTTCTGCCTATTTTGATAATGCTCTGCCAGTAAATCCGAGCGATCCATCAATACAAAACCTGGCAATAGCGCCCGTTTAATCTGTCGTATTTGCTTAATTTGTTGTTCTGGTTCAGTTTGTTCACTGTGCACATGCGCAGCTTTAATTTTATGGATGCTCCCGCCAGCCAAACGATGCTGGTATGCCAGGTTAATCAGCTTTTTCTTAAACGCCGTAACTTCAACCTCTCTGCTCATTGTAAAATCAGGGCACTCCATAATCAGGGAGACGCACATACTCATCTTGCCTTCTTCGGCAATAGGTGCTGTTTTCTTATCCTTCTTAAGTGGATTGCGAGTTTGCGCAAATACATAATCACTGTATTTTTTGGGTTGATAGGCTTGAATTTGATGCTGATGGCAAATTACCGCGCAGCCTTGCAACCTTAACTGATCGCTTTGCGATAGTTGTCTGGAAAGCGCATGAGCAAAACCCAAAAAATGTGTAATCGCTGGAAAGCCATAAGTAAAACCAGCAATACAGTTAGCACCTTGCACCTCGATGCGTTCAAAAATTATATACGCACTACTCATGCCTGCACTCCCGTTGAAGAATACTCAGCTAAGGCCACATCAGTCAGTGCATTAAATTCCCGTAGTAATGGTTTGAACAATTTCTCCCAGTGTTCTTCATGAGTAACCCCCAGGGTTAATTGCGGATGCCTGAGCGCTCGATTAACCCATCTGGAAAAATCCGTTCTAATATCTGCCTGCCAATCAAGGTCGGTTCGGGCTGTTTGAAACACTTCATCTTGTCTGAACGGGTCAAGCCAGTATTGTTGGTGTGTAATCAGTTCAGATTCTTCCGACCAACCGGCTAAGTGCGTTAGCTTCTGTATTTGTGCTACATAGTCAAATACTGAATCGGCAATTTCTGTTATTAAAGATGCGATCAATTTTTTGCGTGCCATATTCACGCTCAATTTTTTTGACTTGATAGCCAGCAATAAATTTTGGAGCCGTTTAACTGGTTCTTTGACAGTGTACGAAAGCCCTTGATCAAATATCGTTTTTCTACCAACAGGCGGTTTTGTCTGCGTTTTCCATTGGGGTGGCTGGCAGGACAAAAGAACAGATTCTCCAAAACGCATGGAATTTAATGGGGATATATTATAGGGATCACTTCCACCCATCCGAATTACTGCTGTATTAGGGAAAGTATCCAAAATCCCTTCTTCGTATTTTTCATCTTTTTTTGCTTTTCTCTTTACTGCTTGCCTGCCGTTTGTATCCCTTACTTTGTCGTATAAAAAATGACTGAAAGACGATGAAAACAAAGGGGCCATAATATGATAATCATTATTCCCTCCTGCAACAGGGAAATAAATCTGCTTGTGTTCATCCAATTCTGGTTTTTTAGGCGACATGGAAATTAGCGATTTAATACCGGATGCTATTTCCAATCTTTTTTTCTCATCGGGGAAAAACTGCTCCAGCCACGAAACATCATCATTCCATATTTTATCAAAAACAGTTTCCCCCCGGCTTTCATCCTCGATCAGTAAGAATTTGGAAAGATTAATTTGATTGCCATTGCTATGTGCAATGTCATAAGTTTTATCTGGCACGGATGACGTTGAAATAAAGTTCATGCTTTTAGACGCACTTGAATCCGCTGAATATTGGTCTGAATTTATACTGCCGTAATCATTTGCTGCATTTTCAAATTTGCTTAAATGTGTACTCCTCTGAAATGGCTTTTTGGCAATATCTCCTCTATTAGAAAAATATTCCAGCCAAGCAGGAATAAGTTCTTTTATGGCCTTCTCTCGAAGGGTCGGCAAATCTTTTTCAATTTTTACTTTTTCCGCTTCCTTTTTTGTTCTCTTCTTTGAACTTAATTGTTGATTGCCAAGCTCCTTATCAAGTTTATTCAGTCTCTCTCTTGCCTTGTATAGATAGTTAGCTTGTTGTTCATGATCCTTTTTAAGCACAAACTCAAAGAAATTAACAATGTAGTTCATAGCCTTTCTTAAACCTCTCTAAATATTCCAAGTAACGGTGAATAATGCCATCTAATTTCTTGCGCCCCATATTCCCGCAAACGAACTTCGCCGAAACAACGACTGGTACCTGCCAATGACATGCCTAACTTCTCTGACAAATCTTCATAGCAACCTTCAATATCAGTATCAAACCACGGCTGGTTCCCGTTACCTGTTTCTATATCGTCAGAATTCTCACAGGTGATATCTGAAGTTAGTTCGTATTCAACAGGGCTTACATTTTCGTTTTTTATTGCCCAAACCGGATTGTCAGAATCTTCGTCCATATAAAAGCAATAGGGCTGTTCTGGCGACGATGCTCTGAAAGGCCGCCTGCGCTGTAACTCGGCACACCAACTTGCCTGATTTTTCCACCATAATCTGGCATGGTCTTCTTGCTTGTTATCACCCAATAGTTTTTCCCGGTAGGCTATATGCTCCATCATCACCAGGTTTGAAAAAGTAGCCTGCTTTTTAGGCTGTTTCTCAGGCACTCCAGGTATTTGAATGCTGGGTTTGGAGTCGGGTTCTTCATATTGGCACAGCTCTAAAATTTCGTGCAAATCATGGCTGGCTAGTTTTCTGTTTTGCGCTTCAAATCCTGGTTTTTCAAAGGCAATTTCCCTGCCCCTAAGCGCTTTAATGTTTTTATTCAGGATATAGAAATTTACTTCTTTCGGTTCTTGTTTTCGGTGTCGTTGTATACGTCCCGCCAACTGGATAATGGAACGCATGGAACTTGGCTCGGCAATCGCCCAGTCATAATCATGGTCTCGGCCAACCTCAGCAACTGACGTAGCCAGCACAACAAACAAGTGATTTTGTTCAGGGCAATTTGCCAAGGCCTGTTTAATTTCGGGAGTATGCCATATTACCTGCGGATTCTTCCGGTTAAGCACTTGATCGAGCTTATCTTCAATGAGCGATCTCTGGGCCAACGGATATTGGCTATGGTATACACAGTAATGAATTTTATAGTTTTCCAAGACTTTTCGTTTGTACAGTTCTTTCGCAACTGCAACTAATGGGTCGATATTAGCCATGCGAACCAACCCGATAGAAACTTTTTTGCCTGATTCATGTTTCTCATGGTGCGCCATATGCAAATTTATCACATTTTTTTGAATGATTTCGCCCAACAATGATGGCCAACAGGAATCATCATCTAATACAGGCACATCCAATAATTGAGCTTTTCGCAATGCCAGAGTGGCTTTCTCCAACCTCTTAATCCGCTTTGACACAAATTTATCATGCTTCTCTCTAAAGGATTGAATATCCTTGGACTCTGAGGATTCCGAGCCAAACTCGTCAAACCAGGCGCACGCGACAGGCCCTATTGATTCATCACTGCTGGTAGCGGCCTGATAGGATTTTCGCCCTTCCTGATAGGATTCAAACAAGCCATAAGCCAATGCTGGGGGCATGGTCGCTGTCGACAGCAACACTTTTGCTCCCAACATGCCCGCCCAATTCACCAGGCGCGCAAGTGCGGGCAAATCGTTTAAATCAAATTCATCCGGTTCATCTAAAATAAGATCCGATGTTAGTAGCCGCAGCATTGGAACAATTTGCCTGCCACCTCTTACACCTTCTGTGGCAGGCGTCAAGTGGTCGATAGTGCTAACCAGAATCGGAGCGTGCAACAGTTTTTGATTTTTGGGGCTCTTTTTGAACCATTTGTCCAAAAGCCCTTCGTAGGCATCAATATCGTAGATAACTTTATAGCCGTCATCATCCGCACCAAGATCAAGACTTTCGCTACCCATGGAAGAAAATATATGTTCGGCCCCTTTATCTTCATCCTCCTTTTTATCTTCCTGACTGATTTGGTTTAATTTCAGCACTGCCTGAGAACCAATGAGTGTGGCAATGTCACCTTCATCGAGAGTCAGCCTTTCTTTGAGAGCATCGCCAGTCTGTAGTGTCAGTGTACGCAAACCCAGAGCAATACTGATACGACAACCCTCCTTTGTATCTGACAGGCCATACATAATCCGGGCATTGGCAATAGTTTTACCCTTGCCTGTTGACGCCATATTGATGCCGAAGAACCCTTGTGGCTGAGCTGTGCTGTGGAGGCTTAAGGCCGTTTGATAGGCTTTATCCTGCCATTGGAATTCCTCCCCCCCACCCAAGCCTTTTCTCAAAACCAGGTTATCATTAATACAAGGCAATTCATCACGAAGGCGTGATAGCGATTTGGAAAATAGGTAAGCATAGTGCCCAACAGCCACGTTGTGCTCATCCAGCTTTTGTTTTAACTGTCGAGCTTTATCAGTATTGGCGTAAGCTTGATAGTTCGAATCCTGCCACCGTACTGTCGTGTCCTCTGCTGAGTAGTAATGATCTGACAACATCAGAGTTAAACGCGATATATGCATCACGAATGTATTGTCAAACCAATTGGTTCCGACCAGGCCTGTACAACGTGCAGCCCGCCTTGATATCTGGGTCGCCTTTTGTTGCCAGGTTTTGCTGCTGAAAGGAGTGCCCTTTGAAAATGACCAATTTGAGTTAATTTGCTTTTCAGTCCAGCCTGGCTTACAACAATTGTCCGAATTCCATAAGTTATCAAAATTTCCGCTCATCCAATTGTCTATCTCACTCAGGTTAGGTTCAACCTTCCTTCCTTTGGGATATACTGGCAAACGATGGTGTGAAACGATCAGCCAGGCGACCAGCTTTGCAAACTCTGGAAGAATATCAAAGGGATTGTCAAAAGAGGTTGCTTGCGGTGTATCTATTACTAACCCATGCAATATTTTCTCTTCCACTTCTGCATCCACATTTGCCAGCTTAGCTATCCATTGCTCATCAGAATTCTTACCGATAAATGCCTGAAATAAACGCAGGGAAATCCATTCATGTCGATAAGGCTCAAAGTTTTTAGCTTGTATTTCCGGGTTGAGCTTGTTCTGAAACAAGTCATTCGCCTTACCAACATCATGAAATAAACCTGCAATACCAGAAGCAACGGCAATCACTTCAGTATTAACCCAGCCTCTTTCCCATTCGGGATGTCGATGATTTTTCCTGGTTGTATTCACCGGCACAACACCATCGCTATTAAACTTACTCCTGTTCCCCACCACCCAAATCAGTTCACTTCTCGATCGGCTTCTAATCCAGTGACAGGCAACGGCGGTATTTTTGCTGGCGGTTTTTCTCAGCAGTTTTTTTACCGCGTTCAAGCCTTCGTTGGTAATCACGGTTTGCCAGGTGTTATCGCCGATGCGGTTGGCAAAGCTGTCCAGTACCCGTCGGGTTCGGTTGTGGGCTTTTTTCTCGCACTGTGACACGAAGGTTACCATCATCTGGCTGCACCGCTGGTTTCGTGATGCTGCAAGGCGATGGTTTTTACCTGGTCAAACATAACGTCCAGTGCTTTGTGATCGGTAAACGCTTGCAGGCATTGCTGGCGGAACTCCTGCTCGATGGCGCCTTCTTTGGCGCAGATAAATGACCAGGGGAGTACCAGCGTGTCTTTTATCAAATCCGCCACATCGAACACCAAGGCACCGCGGCGGGTTTTGCCGTGCATGACGGCAAAGCCGTGGGGAATGCCCAGCACCCATAACGTGGTGGCAGCCAACCCATATGCCAGATAGTTGCCGTGGTTCAAAAAGGCATTGGCACTATCGACCGATTCTCTTTCCCGCACAAAATCACCCTGCTTGGTTCTGCTGGCGGCTATTTTGTAAAGCTGTTTGGTGAGGTCGGCCTCTATTTGAAATAGTTTGCTGACTTTTTGCGCCTGTTCGATTTTGGCGCGGGTATTGTTTAGCAAAACCGTTATAGCTTCATTGTGACTGTTAAAGCCCGCGCTTATTAAATCCCTGTCTTTTGCCCATACCGTTTGCATAAACTGGATGCGTGCCGTTTGAAATTGCCTGGCCGCGGCCAGACGTTTTTGTTCATCAAACCAGAAGTTCATCCAACCCTGGACATATTCGGTGGGGCGATATTCGCTTTGCGGTGACAGCCATTCGATCTCGGTGGCCATGAGCAGGGGCGTACCGCCACCGCCGCAGAAGCCCACCAGTACACCGGCTTGAGCCAGCATACGCATGGCGGCCTGGGTGATGGAGGTGCCGGTTCCCAATAGCAAACAGGTCGTATTGGCTATGGGAATATTCCAATATTGGTTTTCATTTTTGGCTTCCGTGAGATACAGCACACGCCCATCCTTCTGCATCACCCGGCATTTTTCCAGGTAGTAGATGTTGGCGCGTTTTGAATGCAGGATGGCTTTCAGGTCGGTGAGTTGTTCCATATTTTTTCCCGGAAATGAGCTGCTTTCTTTATGGGAGCAGGCTGAGGAAGGGGGCTCTGTCTTATCAATTCGCTAGATGAGTTAGAGTGGCATTTAGCAACAGAACCGAAAAGCCCGCGGTCTGGTTTTCATTTGAGAAAACTGGCCGCAGGCTTTGTTATTTCACTTCATTGGTTTTTTCTGGAACTATTGTTGATTCTTCTTGCCTGGCAGAGATGATAATAATCGGTTCGAGTGGCACATTTTGGTGTCCGCCTTGACCAGGCCCGGTCTCGACGGCTGCTATCTGATCAACCACATCCATGCCTTCGACCACTTCGCCAAATACAGCATAGCCAAAGCCGCGTGGGCTTGCGTCAGTGTGATTAAGGAAGGCATTGTCTACGAGGTTGATAAAAAACTGGCTGCTTGCGCTGTCTACAATATTGGTTCTTGCCATGGCCAATGTGCCTCGGTTGTTCGGCAACGATGCACTGGCTTCGTTCTTAATCTGTTCATAAGTTGATTTCTGGACTAACTCGGGGCTAAATCCCCCGCCTTGTATCATGAAGCCAGGAATAACTCGGTGGAATACCAGGCCGTCGAAGAAACCGTTGTCGGTGTAGCGGAGGAAATTCGCTACTGATATTGGAGCCTTATCCGCCCAAAGTTCTATTTTAATTGTGCCTTTACTTGTCTCCATTACAACTACAGGCTTGTCTTGCGCCATTAGATTAGTGCCTAAAAGCAGGGGAATGCTTAGTAGTATCGAAAGTACTGTCCTGCGCATAGATTTATCTCCAAAGATGCGGAAAATGTCCAAAATTTGAGCCGCTAACTATACATCAGTTAAGCCAGACTTAACCACAGATGAATTGATACTGGAACCAAATCTGTCTGGAAACGGAGGAGATCAGTCGTTATATCACGAAAGAGAGGGATTGGCTGCCCAACCTGGACTCGAACCAGGAACCAAGTGATTAACAGTCACCTACTCTACCATTGAGCTATTGGGCATCATTTGCTGTTTCTACTATCTATACGGCAGTATAGCTGCAAATCGCGCGTATACTAATGAGAAAAGGCCACTCGGTCAATACTGTTGCTACTGTTGCTACTGTTGCTACTGTTGTGCTGTTGCTACTGTTGCTACCAACATACTGTTGCGTTGGTAAATATTGGTAACATACTCACCACACGCTGAGTGCCGATTTGTTGTAGGCTTAGAAGTTTGCTTTGCGCCGGATTAGCAGTTAATGGAAGCCCAATTTACAATTCATGCGAACTTTAAGCCAGCGGGTCACCAGCCCGAAGCTATCGCTAGTCTCGTTGAGGGATTGCAAGATGGGCTACATGCTCAGACTCTGTTGGGGGTCACAGGCTCTGGAAAGACATTCACTATTGCCAATGTGATTGAGCAAATGCAAAGGCCCACATTGGTCATGGCGCCGAACAAGACATTGGCGGCTCAACTTTATGGTGAGTTCAAAGAATTCTTTCCCGGGAACGCGGTAGAGTATTTCGTGTCCTATTACGACTACTACCAGCCCGAGGCCTACGTGCCTTCTTCCGATGTGTATATAGAAAAAGACGCATCTATTAACGATCACATTGAACAGATGCGTCTGTCGGCCACGAAGGCGTTGCTGGAAAGGCAAGACGTAATCGTGGTTGCAACTGTTTCCTCAATCTATGGTCTGGGAGACCCTGACTCGTACCTCAAAATGGTGGTACACCTGGACCGCGGCGACAAGATTGATCAACGCAATCTTATTCGTCGCTTAACCGACCTTCAATATACGCGCAATGATATGGAGCTGCGTCGTGCAACTTATAGGGTGCGAGGAGACGTAATTGATATCTATCCCGCAGAGTCAGAACGTCATGCTATCCGCATAGAACTGTACGATGATGAAATCGAAAAACTGTCGTTTTTTGATCCACTAACCGGAAAACTGATCAAAGAGGTACCGCGCCTCACTGTATTTCCGAAATCCCACTATGTTACGCCGCGTGAAACTCTGCTCGGGACTCTGGATGATATTAGGCTGGAGCTTAAGGAGCGCTTGCAGCAGCTACGCAGCAATAATCGGCTTGTGGAGGCGCAGAGGCTGGAACAACGCACGAAATTTGATTTGGAAATGATTCAGGAGCTGGGTTATTGCACCGGCATCGAGAATTATTCTCGATATCTCTCTGGAAGAGGCATCGGAGAACCTCCACCTACGCTCTACGACTACCTTCCTGTGAAAGCTCTAGTTGTCGCTGATGAGTCCCATGCTTCCATTCCCCAGCTAGGCGCCATGTACAAGGGCGATAGATCAAGAAAAGAAACCCTGGTGGAGTACGGTTTTCGTCTGCCTTCAGCACTTGATAACCGGCCGCTGCGGTTTGAAGAATGGGAAAACCTGACTCCACAAATAATATTTGTATCGGCAACTCCAGGTAACTACGAAGAGGAACATGAAGGAAGCAGGGTGCAGCAGGTAGTTCGACCTACAGGACTTATCGATCCCGAATTGGAGGTGCGGCCTGCCATTACTCAGGTGGATGATTTGTTATCAGAAGTTCGCCGAGTGGCAGCACAAGAGGAACGGGTTTTGGTTACGGTGTTAACCAAGCGAATGGCAGAAGATCTTACCGACTATTTGGCAGAACATGATGTGCGGGTTCGGTACCTGCATTCCGATATAGAAACTGTAGAGCGTTCAGAAATTCTGCGGGATCTACGGCTTGGGCACTTCGATGTGTTGGTCGGTATTAACTTGCTCAGGGAGGGCCTGGATATTCCAGAGGTTTCTCTGGTAGCGATATTGGATGCGGACAAGGAAGGCTTTCTCAGGTCGGAACGTTCTCTAATACAAACCATAGGCAGAGCCGCACGCAATCTCAACGGCAAAGCAATCCTCTACGCAGACCGAACCACCGGTTCAATGCAGCGTGCCATAAGAGAGTCAAACCGACGTCGCGATGTACAGTTTGAATACAATAAGGCACATAACATCACCCCAGAGGGCATAAGAACCCGGGTACTAGATGTAATGGAGGGAGCCTACTCAAATCCTGCGACCAGAGTGAAACGAGGCAGAGGCACTGCTGAGAAGAGTGGCGCTTATTCACGAGTGGACTTCGCAGACCCTGCGGCGGTTACTAAAGAAATCGGCCGCCTGGAATCGCAGATGTATGAATTAGCGAAAAATCTCGCTTTCGAAGAAGCTGCCGATACCCGTGACAAGATTGCCGAATTGAAGAATCAACTGTTAAAGCAATAAGCTAAATGGCGCTTCTAATGGTGGTTTTGGGCATAAATCCATCGACACAAAGCCCGGTGATTCCGTATAATCGCCAGTCTTTTCTATCGAGTGAATCCAGGCGCGTAGCTCAGTTGGTTAGAGCGCTACCTTGACATGGTAGAGGTCACCAGTTCGAATCTGGTCGTGCCTACCATTCCTTAGAAGCAAACCAGCTGTGAACTTACCAATTGACAGATGGCAAACGCTGAACTTTAGCCGGTTTTACTATTTGCCCGGTTCTTGATCAGGGCTTATTGGATATTAAGATGCCTAAGATAAACTTGGTCGATGGCAGTAAACGAGAATACGAAAACCCGGTTACTGTAATGGAGATCGCCGACTCTATCGGCGCTGGATTGGCAAAGGCAGCGTTGGCTGGTCGTGTGGATGGCATTCTAGTCGACACGTCGCATCTTGTAGTCACTGACGCAGAGGTGACGATAATCACCGAGCGTGATCGTGACGGCCTGGAGGTCATTCGCCATTCCTGCGCACACTTGATGGCGCAAGCCGTGCAACGACTTTTCCCGAAGGCACAAGTAACCATAGGCCCGGTGATAGAAGATGGCTTCTTCTATGATTTTGCCTTCGAGCGCGCTTTTACTCCGGAAGATTTACAAGCCATCGAAAAAGTAATGAGCGAGATCACCAAGGAAGGCTTGAAAGTAGAACGTTCTCTCATGAGCCGTGAAGAAGCTATAGCCATGTTTAAAGGCATGGGCGAGGAATACAAAGTACAAATCATTGAGTCTATTCCAGGTGATGAAGACTTGTCGTTCTATAGACAAGGAGAGTTTATTGACCTCTGTCGCGGACCGCATGTACCAGGCACAAGTGTACTTAAAGCCTTTAAGTTGACGTCAGTGGCCGGAGCCTATTGGCGCGGCGACGCCAATAATAAAATGTTACAGCGAATACATGGCACTGCCTGGGGCTCCAAGAAAGATCTGAAGCTCTATTTGCAGCGCCTGGAAGACGCCGAGAAACGAGATCATCGAAAACTAGGCAAGCATCTGGATCTATTCCATTTTCAGGAAGAAGCACCGGGTATGGCCTTCTGGCATCCGAAGGGCTGGTCGATCTATCAGACCATCCAGCGCTATATGCAGAATGTACAGAATGCGAACAACTATCAGGAAATACACACCCCACAATTGCTGGATTACTCTCTGTGGGAGAAATCTGGTCACGCCTCCAAATTTGCCGACGAGATGTTCAGCGTGGAATCCGACAGTCGCCTGTATGCAATCAAGCCGATGAACTGCCCTTGCCATATTCAGGTATTCAACCAGGGTTTGAAAAGCTATAGAGACCTGCCGTTGCGTCTGGCAGAGTTCGGCTCCTGCCATCGATACGAACCTTCTGGCAGCATGCATGGCTTGATGCGTGTTCGTAGCTTTGTGCAAGACGATGGGCATATTTTCTGTACCGAAGAGCAAATTCAGTCGGAAGTGGCCGATTTTATGGATTTGTTGTTTGCCGTTTACAAAGACTTCGGTTTCGATGATGTAATATTGCGCCTTTCAACTCGCCCCGAGAAACGGGTGGGCTCTGATGAAATATGGGACAAAGCTGAGCAATCCCTTAAAGATGCGCTGAATGCGGCAGCTTTACCCTGGGAATTGGTTCCAGGAGAAGGTGCATTCTATGGTCCCAAGATCGAATATTCCTTGAGAGACTGCATGGGTAGAATACAGCAGTGCGGCACGATTCAAGTAGATTTCTCCACCCCGGGTCGCCTCGGGGCACAGTACGTGGCAGAGGACAGCAGTCGTAAAACACCAGTGATGCTACATAGGGCAATTTTAGGCTCATTTGAGCGCTTTATCGCCATTCTTATCGAGCATTATGCCGGCGCGATGCCTGCCTGGCTGGCTCCAGAACAGGCGGTGATTCTGAACATTAGCGACAAGCAAAGCGAATATTGCATGAATTTTGAAGAATCCTTGAAAAATAAAGGGTTTAGAGTGTCTACAGACTTGAGAAATGAGAAGATCGGCTTTAAAATCCGCGAGCACGCTTTGCAGAAGGTTCCCTATCTCCTGGTAGTTGGAGACAAAGAAGTAGAAAATGCTACTGTGGCGGTTCGCAAACGCGGCGGTGAAGACCTGGGAAGCATGACATTCGAAGACTTTTGTTCACGCTTAAGTCAGGACGTGGCCCGTTTTGGCCCGGCGGCAGCTGTTGAGCAATAGCGAGCAACAAGTTTAGCAACAGAGGAACCCAGTATTAATATGACATCGGAGAGGAATAAGCGTTCGCGCATATCATGAGGAGCAGTCCTAAGAAATCTATCATTAACGAATTTATCGAAGCTGAGGAAGTTCGCCTGGTCGGAGAGACGGGGGAGCAAATCGGGATTAGGTCATTAGAAGAAGCACGAGCGGCTGCGGCCGAAGCTAAACTTGATCTGGTGCTAATAGCGCCCGATGCAGAGCCAAAAGTCTGCAAGATCATGGACTATGGCAAGCATATCTTCGATCTCAAAAAGGAAAAAGCGGCGAACAAGAAGAAGCAGCGGCGAACTCAGGTCAAAGAAATCAAATTTCGACCAGGGACGGAAATAGGGGATTATCAGGTAAAACTACGCAACCTGATACGTTTCCTGGAAGATGGGGACAAAGCCAAGGTATCGTTAAGATTCCGCGGTCGGGAAATGGCCCATCAACATCTTGGTATGGAACTGGTTGGCAGAATCCGAGAGGATCTCGCTGAATATGGCACCGTAGAGCAGGAGCCCAGGATGGAAGGCCGGCAAATAGTCATGATATTGGCACCGGTCAGAAAGCGCTAACGAGGGCAAAGGGTCAGCTTCCAATGATCCATTAGGTTCATTGGAAGCTGGCTTTTTTGATTGTTAGGTAATTTTTGAAGCACAGACTAAATCTTTAAAGAGATTTCAGCGCGAATGCGGAGTTGTATGTGATGGCTGGAAAATTAAAAACCCATAGCGGTGCTGCGAAACGGTTTAAGAAAACCGGATCCGGTTTTAAGCGCAAGAGCGCTTACAAGAGTCATATCCTGACTAAGATGACTACCAAGCGAAAACGACAGCTACGTGGCACGCGCGCGATACACGCCGTCGATGTTCCCGCAGTGAAACGTATGCTGCGCGAAGTTTAATCGCTAACTATTTCAGGAGATAGAAAATGGCTCGAGTAAGACGCGGCGTCGTAGCGAATCGACGTCACAAGAAAGTATTAAAGAAAGCGAAAGGTTACTATGGTGCTAGAAGCCGAATCTACCGAGTAGCAACCCAGGCAGTAACCAAAGCTGGTCAATACGCCTACCGTGATAGACGCGTGAAGAAACGTGTTTTTAGATCACTTTGGATTACTCGTATCAATGCCCAGGCACGCGAAAACGGTATGAGCTACAGCCAATTAGTTGCTGGATTGAAGAAAGCAAATATCGAGGTCGACCGTCGGGTATTAGCTGATTTAGCTGTTCACGACAAGCCTGCATTTAACGCCGTGGTGGATCAGGCAAAGGCTAGCCTCGCAGCTTAACTCTTCTTCACGGAAGTGGCTCATGGCAGATTCGGATTCCCTGCTTGCAGAAGCGCTGCAAGCCATAGCAGACTCCAGTGACGAAAAATCACTGGAGTCTTTGCGTGTTCATTATTTGGGGAAGAAGGGCAGCCTTAGGGTGTTGTTAAAGGCTCTCGGCAAGCTACCCCCCGAAGAAAGGCCCGCAGCTGGTGAGCAAATAAATATAGCAAAGCAGCAAGTTCAGCAAGCCCTTGAGGCGAGAAGGTCTTCACTTGTCGAGGACAGTCTAAATGCCCGGCTAGGCAGTGAGACCATTGACGTAACTCTGCCGGGTCGACGACAAAGCCAGGGCGGGCTGCATCCTATTACAAATACCATCGATAGAATTACTTTGATATTCGAAACCAGTGGCTACGATGTGGCAGAAGGCCCAGAAATTGAAGATGACTATCACAATTTTGAAGCGCTCAATATTCCTGGTCATCATCCGGCAAGAGCGATGCACGATACTTTTTATGTGAGTCCTGGCACGGTGCTTAGAACTCATACATCGCCAGTTCAAGTCAGGGTAATGGAAGGCGGCCAACCTCCTTTTAGAATGATCTGTCCTGGCAGGGTGTATCGCTGCGATTCAGATCTAACTCACACACCCATGTTTCATCAGGTAGAGGGTTTGTTAGTCGATGAAAAGGTCAGCTTCGCCGACTTAAAAGGAACCGTAATAAACTTCTTGCATGCCTATTTCGAAGAACACTTAGCAGTACGCTTTCGCCCTTCCTATTTCCCCTTTACCGAGCCTTCCGCAGAGGTGGATATGGGATGTGTTAGCTGCGCAGGAAAAGGCTGTCGGCTATGTGGTCACACCGGATGGTTAGAGGTGATGGGTTGCGGCATGGTGCATCCTGGTGTGTTAGAGATGTCTAACATCGATACGAGCAAATACAGTGGCTTTGCATTCGGTATGGGTGTCGAGCGTTTGGCGATGCTTCGCTACGGAGTGGGTGATCTTCGAACTTACTTTGAAAATGATTTGCGATTCTTGCGTCAATTTAACTAATACTTCCAACAAAGAACTGACTTAATCAATGAAATTCAGCGAACAATGGCTGCGAGAATGGGTAGACCCAGAGCTTGATACGCCGCAATTGATAGACGAGCTAACCATGGCTGGCCTGGAAGTTGGCGGCTCTTCCGCCGTTGCCCGGGATTTCTCTGGAATAGTCGTTGGCCTGGTTGAGTCAGTCGAGGCCCACCCCGATGCCGACAAATTAAAGCTGTGTAGCGTCAGCAATGGTAAGGAATCTTTTCAAGTTGTCTGTGGTGCAGCAAATGTGCGTGCAGGAATCAAGGTCCCTTTTGCCTTACTGGGTGCCGAAATTTTCGAGAGCGTTGACACCAAGTCCTTCAAGACCAAGCGCTTCAAGATAAAGAAGGCGAAAATACGCGGAGTCGAATCCAATGGCATGCTTTGCTCGGCAGAAGAACTAGGTTTAGCTGAGAGTTCCGAGAGAATACTTGAGCTCTCACAGGAAGCCGAAGTTGGGCGCGATGTGCGAGAGACTCTTGGGCTTGATGATGTGAGTATTGAACTAGACTTGACGCCGAACCGCGGCGATTGTCTTGGAATGATCGGGCTGGCCCGCGAAGTTGGAGTGATGACTAGAAAAAACGTCGCTAAACTTGAGGTAGCCGATGCCACGATTTCTATCAATGAGGAACTTTCTGTCTCGATCACTGCCACAGATGCCTGCCCTAGATACTTGGGAAGGATAATACGAAATATTGATCTTAATGCAGAATCCCCCTTTTGGATGCGGGAAAAACTACGACGTTCAGGATTGCGAAGTATTGACCCCATAGTAGACGTTACAAATTATGTGCTCATGGAATTAGGCCAGCCCATGCACGCTTTTGATTTGAGCAAACTAGAAGGTCAAATAGACGTTCGCTTTGCTTCCGAAAATGAAAAGCTGGTCTTGCTTGACGGGAAAGAAGTAAATTTGACCCCTGATACTTTGCTTATTGCTGATACCAGCAAGGCAGTGGCGATGGCTGGAATCATGGGAGGCCTGTCAACTGCCGTCAGTGACAAGACAAAAGATGTATTTCTGGAGTGTGCTTTCTTTGCTCCATTGGCCGTTGCGGGAAAGGCAAGGGCTTACGGCATGCATACAGACGCTTCACATCGCTATGAGCGGGGTGTTGATTATAATTTGCAAAAAGCAGCGATGGAGCGAGCAACCCGGCTTCTTTTGGAAATTGTGGGCGGAGAAGCCGGGCCGATTACCGAAGCTATCGGTGAGCTGCCAATAGCCGCCGAAATTCGGCTCAATTACAGTTCAATTCGAAGTCTGCTTGGTATTGTGATTGAGCAGAAAGAAGTCAAAGATATATTACAGAGGCTTGGCTTCGAGATTAACACCGATGACAATGAGGGAATCAGCGTAGCAATACCCTCCTTCCGCTTCGATGTCAGCATTGAGGCTGACCTGATTGAGGAGTTAGCTCGAATATATGGCTATAACCGCCTGCCTCAGACCAGCGGCTTAGGAAAGCAAAGCCTGGCCTCTAAGCCTGAAACTCACATCGGTTTGCCACGCATTCGGCAACAACTGGTCGCTTCGGGGTATCAGGAAGTGGTCACCTATAGTTTTATTGGGCCTGACTTGAGCCAAACCTTGTTCCCGGAACAGCAATTCGTTGTTCTGCAAAATCCTATATCTGTAGACATGTCGGTCATGCGGACAAGCATTATTCCCGGACTATTGAACACCTTTAAATACAATGAAAACCGCCAACAGGAACGGATTCGGATATTCGAGACAGGTCTGGTTTTTCAGCAGCTTGGGCAGGAAATTGAGCAAACGCTTATGATTGCAGGGCTGATCTCTGGAAATAAATACCCAGTTAACTGGAATATTAACAACGAGTTAAGTGATTTTTATGATGTTAAAGGTGATGTAGAAACCCTGTTCGCACTTGGCCTTGCAGCGGACCGATATCGCTTCGTGCCAAGCAGTTATGCCTGCTTCCATAGTGGGCAGTGTGCTCGAATCGAGAAAGAGGGAATAGAGGTGGGTCATATCGGAGCTCTGCACCCTGCAATCCAGCGCAAGTTAGGGATTTCGAGCAATTGCTTCTTGTTTGAATTGGCGTTAAGCCCCTTGCAAGACCGTTTATTACCAGCGGCAAGCCCGCTTTCGAAGTTTCCTGAAGTTAGTCGAGATTTGGCAATCCTGATCGATCGTGAGATCTCCTCGACTACCATTTTAGACAGTGTCAGGGAAAACGCAGGTGAATTCCTCACGAATCTACGAATATTTGATGTTTATCAAGGGGATGCAGTCGCAAAAAACAAAAAAAGTGTCGCATTAGGCTTGACGTGGCAGCATCCTTCCCGCACTCTTAGCGAAGACGACATCAATTCAATAATTGGTAATTGTGTCAACGGACTACAAGATAAATTTAATGCGAATTTGCGGAATTAGCTGGAGAATTTGATATGGCGGACGGGGCACTCACTAAAGCCGATATGGCTGAACGCCTTTTCGAAGAACTTGGGCTAAACAAGCGCGAAGCCAAGGAAGTGGTAGAGCAGTTTTTCGAGGAAATCCGCCTCTCGTTAGAGCGTAATGAACAAGTTAAACTCTCTGGATACGGCAATTTCGACCTAAGGGACAAGAAACAGCGACCAGGACGTAACCCAAAGACTGGCGAAGAGATTCCCATTAAGGCTCGACGAGTAGTGACATTTCGACCAGGACAGAAACTAAAGGCAAGAGTAGAGGGCTATGCTGGAACCGAAGAATAACGACCCCTTACCACCAATACCCCTTAAGCGCTATTTTACCATCGGTGAAGTTGGTGAGCTTTGTGCTGTTAAGCCTCATGTACTGCGCTACTGGGAGGCAGAATTTCCGCAGCTCAAACCGGTTAAAAGACGTGGGAATCGACGTTATTACCAACGTCAGGATGTCATTTTAATTAGGCAGATCAAGAGTTTGCTCTATAAGCAAGGCTATACCATTGGCGGCGCTAAACAAAAAATGAGCGACAGCCCAGAAGAAATAGCCAAACCGAATGTGGATGCCAGTGAAATCAGGGCATTGGTCAAAGATCTAGAGGGCATCATAGCTCGATTGTAGTAGCTTCTACGATTACAAGGTCCTGATTATTCGGATAGGACCATCTTTTTCGGGGCGTAGCGCACTACGCTGGTGGGATGAGGTAGGTGAAAAGGAGAGCAGGCTGGTTCGTCTTGCAGGATTGGCCTCCTGATACAAGCAGAAATTTTCGGGGCGTAGCGCAGTCTGGTAGCGCACTACACTGGGGGTGTAGTGGTCGTCGGTTCAAATCCGGCCGCCCCGACCAATTATTTTTAATTAAATCAAAAGGTTAGGGCTGCCTATAATTATAGGCAAAATATTTTCCGCCATGATTCCGCCACGATTCCGCCAGCAACTAATCTTTCCAGTCAATTTCAGCCCAATTGATACTTTCAATGGATAATCCTGCTTCAACTTTGACAGGTTTTATCTGTTCATGACCAACCAAGTAACGCTGTGTCATTGCTTCATCTGCATGACCAGCTAGCCCTTGAATGTAATCGACAGGGTAACCAGCCTTGGATAAGGCAAAGATTCCCAATGCTCGAAGATCGTGAAAGGTGGGGCGGACTCCTTTGGGTAAATGTGTATAGGCTCCGGCTCGATCTCGGGCTTTATTGAATTCGCGGGTCAAGTGATCTTTGGTCACTGCAAAGGGGTGTAGCTTTGCTTCGCGAATGGTTTTTGTCATTCGTTTGGGTCGAGTGTGAACTAAATAGGGACAAAGAATTCCAGTGTTTAAGCATTCGTGGATGACTTGGTACAAATCATCACCCATACTGATGAGGAGGTTCACGCCGGTCTTTTCCTGCCTCACTCGAATGGTTCTATTCGCCATGTCGATTTTATTCTTGTGTAGTCCGACGATGTCGCCCCTACGTTGTAGGCTGTACAGAGCAAGCTTCATAGTCCGAGCTAACCAAGGTTCTGCTTCGCTCAAAATCACGTTATAGCCTGCCCAAGTATGCCGATGCCGCAGTCTTTTGGGTTGTTTTCTTTTCATGGTACCGGCAACAGGGTTAACATTAATTAGTCCTTCTTCCATACCATAAGTGAACAGTTGCATGAGAACATTGCGATGTTGGCGGGAAGATTCTTGGGTTTTGAATTTCAGGAATTGGGCAATGTCATAGGTTGTTATTAAGTGGACTGGTTTTGTGTACCATACACGACAGTATTCGGCTAATTTCCATTCACGTTGCTGTAAACTGTTTTTGCTGTAACCGAGTTCTTTTGAATACAACATATCCTTTTTATAGGCTGCGACGAACCGGGTGAATACAGTTGAATTCGCTTTGCGAGAGGGAGAGAGTATTTTCTCAACTGCTAATTGATCTTTGATAGGAGCCAGTTGTTCATTCAAAACATTGGCTATTCGGACGGCTTCATCACGATTACTACCTAATCCTTTACGTTGTCCATCAGGGAATTGGTATCGATACAGAGTGTATCCGTGTGAGGGGTATGCAGTTAAGTTATTGGGAAGATTTTCTGGCATGTGGTAATTCCTGTAGCCAGTTGGTTATTAATGCTTGTATTTTTTCATCTGATACTGGCCGGGGCATTAGCTCATTGTTGGGACCGACAAGGACATAGTAGTGTGAACCTTGTCGTTCCCCAGGCATTATTCCTTTGTCGATGCGTCGTTTCAATGTTCGAACAGTAGGGGGTTTAGCAGCATATGCCTCTCTCCGATATTGAACAACGTCTTTTAACTTGGGCCACATGCTATGGTGCTCTATAGGAAGTAGAAATAACAAGGTATACTTGCAGTAACTCGCTCTTGTTAAAGCGAATTTCTTTCATGTTGATGTAGTCGATACAGAGAATAGTTTTGGCGAAAATTGATTTTGTTCTATACAACCTAAAATGATCTGTGTCTTCTTTACGCAGTACAATGTTACGATTTTTCACATAGGGATCTTCTAACATGGAGATGATAAGCATTGTCCCTTTTGGATAGCCAGTATTTTCCTGATAGACATCACTATCGATAAGTACGCCACAGGCGTCAAAATCTTCTGAGAGAGTCTCCTTATCTATATTCATTTTTGTACTTGCCATTGCTTTTTTTCCTGTGATAGAGCCGATAATAGGCAGTTGAATTGTCACTGTCTTGGCTTTAGATAGTGTAAACAAAGAACTGACGTTCTTATAACTTGGTGCGATGTTTGTTGGATTTACATTTAACGCTGTTGCGAATTTAAAGATTGCATCCGTATTTAAGGGGATAATGCAATTCAAGTATTGATTTACTGTTGGTTGCGTATACCCACATAATTTCGCCAATGAGCTTTGTGTTAGTTTATCTTCCGTACTTGATTTGGCTAAATTTTTTTGTTTGTTAAAAATTTCTAGTAAGCGTTTTGCGTTTGCTCGATCAATTGGGGTAATAATACGCTTTGTCGTTTTGGGTGACATTATGAGAGTCCTTTAAGCAATGATTTGCTATCGTTCCCGCCATATATTTAGCGGTTACTGCATAGTCAGATAGTACTTCCTTGGGAATGCCGGTTTCCCACGCGAGGTGAGTAAATAGTACGCTCCCAGTCGGTGTACCAAGTATAACAATTATTTCCGCTTGCTTAACCCTTTTAAAGTTGTGGTATCTGTCTCTTAGCCATTGTATTTGTAGGGAGGAAAGGCATGGTACAATCATAGTCTTGCCTTTTTTCGGGATCTTTTTTTCGTTAAGATATTTGTATTCCACAAAGAGTAATCCGTGGTTGCCACTATAGAATGCGTCGGCAACTCCTCCTGTGAAGTTATCGTTGATTTTCCAGCGATACAATCCAAGGGGGAGTTGTTTATGTACCAGGCGAATGTAGCCGTGTTCGTTCATTTATTTGTGATTCTATTATTTTATAGTGTGTAGTAAAAGGGCCATCCCGAATCCCACGCAGGATGGCACTAAGATAAGACATCATTAAACTATTGTAATATACGTTATAGTTTTATGATTTATGGTTACGCAGCCTGTGCCACAGGGTCGGTTTCCTGAGAAAGACTCTTGTATGTATCTTTTGCAAATGCATACAATTCCTCATCGACCCAACCCATAAAGCTGATCTGCATGTTTTCATATATTTGATTTTGGCGATTTGTTTCGCTCCTAGACGATAAATTCCACGCGCTTGCAAAACGATCAGCGTTCTTGCCTTTCAATTGTATTTCAGTGTTCCAGTCCTTACTCACTCTGAGCTTGCTAGCACTCATATAGAGTATAACGGGTGACACTGGCTTTCCTTCTGCATCCAGTAGTAAGCAAAAATGCTTATCTGTTTCTACAATGTCGAAGTCTTCAGGGCTAGACAAGGTATCAAGATGTGCTTGAGCAAGAGATTGACTAGTGAAGTTGTCTTCCAATCCACCACCTAGTTCGCGCTTCTTGAAGATTGTGTACTCTTTTTGGAAGAGCAAGTTAATCAGGTTAACTGATTCGTAAAGGTCTTTTGTTACAGAATTGTGTAGCATGCCTGCTTGTGCTTCAGGAATTTCCCTGACCTCTGGTGAAATTGCCTGTAACAAGGTTAAGCGCGGAATTGCCATATCATTAGTAGTAACATTTTCATTGCCTACTGGTGCATCAGTTTGAAGATGCGCGGGCACGATGTCTGATTTGTCACCGAATAATGCTACTTCAGTGTTCTGTGTTGCTGTTTTGGCCTTGGCCATAGGATGCTCCTTAAATGTTATACGTTAAATGTAAAAATTTAAACGGTATGGCTTGAATAGAAGTGATGCTCACAATTCAAGCCAGGCAAAAAAGTGTGTTTACGTAGCGTAACTATGCTTTGCGTATCCCCACTTTCTTCCTCGTGAATGAATCCACGAAAGGAAGTTCGGTGCCGAGTGCAAATAATTCCCGCACTGGTGTGCCATTCAATCTTCTTTGTAAAAGATGGAAGGCATTGTTCTCTGTTATGTAGTCGTAAAGATTATTCCAGTCTGTAACACTGTAAAAAGTTTCGTCAGAAAAAGTTACGGTGGCAGTATCAGTACCAATTTTCTTAGAAGTCGGGTTATTATGTTGATGTATAAGAAGTGCTTCTTCTATTTGTTTTCCGATACGTTTGGCATTTTCAAGTTCTTGGTTTATTGCTTTAATTTGTGCTTTTTGATCCCACAGCGTATTTACTAGGGCCGTGGGGTTCATGCCGAGGAATTCGTTTGTGGGTGTTTCGACTTCGAGTGACACTTCGGCCATGTGGTTTCTCCTTTTTTATGTAATTGGATGCTTCTATGGTTTTAACGCCGACCATGTATCTTTTATAAGAACCAGTCGGATATTGCTTTTTGAATTGTTTTTCTGTTAGAAAATTACTCTTCATGCCGCTTGTGTTATTTGACTGAATAAATCCAGTAAATGATCGAGTCGCACGATTTTATCGGTGAGTTTTTGGTATACATCTTCTTCTTTGGTATCGCGGGCACAGATGCAAATAGTTTCTGTTTTCATGTTTTGTCCAGTACGATGGATACGCCTATTGAACTGTTTGAAGTGTTCGGCGTTATAAGTGGGTGAAGTCCATATTGTAGTTGTACCGGCAGTGAGTGTTAGTCCGTGTGCTGCACTTTGGGGGTGTGCGAAAATCAGTTTTAATTTACCTATTTGGAATTTGCGAACGGTTTTTTCGCGTTCAGATAATCTTGTGTCTCCGTCAAGTACTCCGTAAGTGAATCCTAGTCTTTCGGCGAGGGTAATTAGACCGTCACGTTCGTGTTTGTAGTTGAACGCAATTACGCATTGATCGCGTGCTGTTACGAGATCCATTACTAGTTGATGTCGATTACTGTGAACTTTAACGACACCACCGTTGGCATCGTAAACAGCACCGGATAATAGTTGTAGAATCTTTTTGGTTTTAATACCTGCATTGATAGCAGTAATAACACCGCTCTCAAGGGACAAAACTGCCTCACGTTCAAGCTGGCGATACTGAGCCATAATATCTTTTGGCATATCGACGTACATGTTGTATATGACGTTTTCAGGTATGTCAGTGAGTTCGTGGCGAATAGTAATGTCAGAAAGCAGGGCAGTAACCTGATCACTTGCCCCTGTTTTATCATGCCATTTAACCATGTTTTTATCAGGGCCGACTTGCTCTGCGGCACACACTTGACCACGGAATTTAAAGAACTCGCGCCCTAATCGTAGCCCGTGGTCCAGGATAAAGGTTGGATGCCACAGGTCAGTAATTGTGTTGCTATTAGGCGTGCCGGATAAAAGTGATAGATATTCAAGTTCATTACAACATTTTAGGCAATTCTTGGAGCGTTTTGTTGTACGATTCTTAAAGACAGGGTATTCATCGAGTACTCCGTGGCTGAAATTTTTCAGTAATTCTAAGCGATCAACCAGCCAATTCACTCCATCGTGATTCGTGATTACTATATCAGCATCAGATTTGAACGCTGCTAGTCGTTTCTTGGGTGTTCCATGAGCAACAGCCCAGGTAAAATCAGGGAAAAATTCATCGATGTCATCCCCCCAACTTGAACGGAGGATTGAGAGAGGGGCAACAACAAGTAATCTGCCTTTTATTGAGCGAGTATAACCTTCAAGAGTCGAGCGTGTTTTACCGGTACCTGGATCTGAGTTGTTAAACATACGTTTAACTTTCTTCCAGAACTCGGCTTCGGCAATTTGGTTATCTCTAATAGGTTTGTCAATTAGCATATGACTGTTCCAAGCGTGTATTAGTTGTCTAGTCTCTCCCAGTGTCACGTCTAAGTCTGCTGACTGCTAGTTTCCCGACGTTCTCCTAACTCTAATATTCTGTGTCAGCTATGAGGGTATCTTTATCCGATTCATCAACCCAAAGCGTATAATTCTAGTAATTCTAGTATTATTCGGAAGCTGTAGTTCTTTAATTCACTATTTGCCAATCGTCGGCAAGCATATCTGTTTGGGAACATAGCCATGGAACGATCTGCCCGTCTGCTGTTCGCATATCAATATGCGGGTGATAATCAATTATCGTGCCTTCGGTGTAGATGCCAAGCAAAGGAGGTCTGTTTGCTTTAAAAGTCGAGCCGGGGACTAAGAAGATAAACATATTTTTCCCATTCCAACCCGCGCGTTGCAGTTTTTCTTGTTTTCCAAATTTTGTAATACTTCTGAAAATTTCATAGTTTTTCCTTTTGTTGTGAATGATTCGGTCGGTTTTGTGATAATTAGGTCTTTTTCGATTATGTGTATTTTTTCCTGTTTCTTATGCCGCAGCCAATGCTTGAAATTCTGTTGTTTGCATGGCTTTCCTTATACGTTGCTCGCGTTCAAGTTGAATGGAAGCGACATTACCCTGTGATGAACTACGCACATCTTCATGGGTAGACCAGTAGGTGAGAGCATTAAACATAGCCCACACTGTGTTGCCCATTACCGCTTCTTCGTCGCGGTAATAACCCATGAGTTTTTCGCTAAGCGGTTCGGTAATACCTGGAATCTTATTAATAATGTTAATAACACTTTGATCGACAATCGGTGTAATTGCCCATTGTTGCCAGTATTTTTCTTGTTGCATATAAACTTCGAGTGCCTTGTTCATTTGGCGCAACACACAGGACGGGTCTAGGCGAGAAGTGTGTTTGCCATAGGTTTGTAAGAAGGTTTCAAAGGCTACCATGCCATTCAAACAGGCTAAGCGATTACCACCAATCATGGATTGAAAAGCGTAAGAGCCGTCATAGGAATTGATAACTTTAAGTTCCATGCTTACTTTGTCACCTATGGTAGGATTTACATCAACGGTATGTTCGGGAAAGATGTAAGAACGAACGGTTTTAGCGCCACTATGACTAAGTTGATGTTTCACTTGTAAGCCGTCTGTTTTTAAAGCAGAGTGGTGCAATGCTTCTTCAAATTGAGGGAAGATGTCTTCGTTTTTGACGAGTTTGTAGGAGTTTTTATGTACTCCTAGCACTTGATTTGTGTCAGTGCGAAGGATCGTTTTACGTGTTGGGTCTTCGAAATATTCCCCGTTATAAAACGCGGTCATCGGCGTTTCAACTACAGGGAAATAAATGTCAGATGTGTTTCGTCGGTTAGCGAGGGCTATAACATTATGCATTGGGGGTGCCTTTTGTTAAGATGATAAAATATAGGTAATGCTTATATTTTATCACGTGAGTTAATAAGTACAAGTTATTTATTTATGAATCCTATATTTCAGTTGGTTTTCCTCCCGGTTGTATTACGTGAATTTTGTCAGAGTCTTGAATCTCGCTTTTGAGGGTGTTAGTCAATAAATAATCACCCTTTTCATTGAGTTTCACGTAGTTATCGAAGAATTGGTTCATTACGGCACGTAAGTCTTCAGGTGTTTTTGCCAGATAGGCAATTAATGCAGCATCTTCTGCACCAGAGGGATTAACCCCTTTAACTTGCGCCTGGTTAAAAATATGTTCGATCATGAAGCTGACTGCTTCTTGGAGAGGTTCAAATTCGTACTCCTGCATTGTGTTCTTATCCTAGTGTTGGATGATTAGGTAATCCGGTTTCTCGATCGAAAGGAAGGACTAAGCCGCTTTCTGCTTGATACGCGCCAATATTAGGATTGAATTTGAAGAGTTCATTTTTGATTTTATATTCGCAGCTTAGGTTGTAGCCAAGGGTCGCCATTTTGCTTAAGTCCCATTTAGTCACGTCACTGTCTAGTTCCATGCCGATAGCATGAATAATGAGTGCATTTTTAATAGCCTGCGCGTATCTATCGAGAGTGGCTTGGGCATGATGTGCTGTTGATTTCATCATATTAACAATATGGCCTGGTTTTTCGTTTTCAAATACTTCCCACACCAGGATTTTATCATTCCATTTTTCTCGATCACTCTGAAGTTCGTTTGCTAAGTCATAATTATTTGCTGAGGCGTCATTGCACAAGAATTTTTCACAGGCTATTTCTTTCGCTAGTATTTCTTTAAAGGAAGAACAGGTCATATTATTTTCCTTGAGAGGTTAAGTTCGAGCGGGGCATTGCGTATTCGCTGTTTTTATTTTTTCGTGCATCAGGAAACCTTCAGAGTGTATTCTGTGCTATCGACATAAACAGAATCGTCGTTATTGAGTATAGCCCAGGTTACATTCTCATCTTTACCTTGACCAAATTTAAGAGTTTTTATGAATTGCGATTTGGCTTTATAAAATGTATCTTCCTTTGAAAGTCCGTCGAAACCTTCGATAGGTGCAATCAGTACTAATTTTATTTTCATGTTACATGTCTCCATTCACAGCCATTTTCTTCACGATTAAAGGGACACCATCTACAGTTGTAAATGGAGGGTTGAGGTTTGAAGTCTCCTTCTAATGCCGAAGTCATAATTGTTGCTCTGTCAGCTATACGCGGCAAAAATGTCATGGCTTGGTTACGAGTAAAGCGCTGAGAAAAGCTTTTTTCGCCTTGATCAAGATACCAAAAGGAGGTATCTACTAGTTCTAGTTGCGGGATTCGCATAAAAGCGGCTACGGTATAGATTATTGCTTGATCAGCGTGTGTTATTTCGTAACCGTATTTACGCCCTGTTTTGTAATCAATTACAGTGGCGTGTGTATCCGTATGCCATCTAAGAGCATCAAGTTTCATGCGTCCCCAGGTATTAGGACTCATCCAGTCAGTGATATTCCAGTCGGTATCACAGGCCCATTGGCCTTCAAGTTCCACTTGTGCGCAGGTGTACAGTTCGCGCAGTTCATCGAAGTCTGTTTGGAAGTGGGAAAGCTTTTTTGGTTCAAGTTCTTTGTTCCATTTATCAGCGACTCCGTTGACATAGGATTCCGCCATATCATGGATAGCATTACCGCGCTCCGCTGCGGGGTGTTGTTCGGTGGGTAATTTAAGAACTTTTTTGAGATAGCTTTGAAAACGGCATGTCTCAAATGTTTTTAAACTACTGGGTGACCATGCTTTGATTAATCCAGTACCGGCTTTTTTTAAATCAATGATGTGTTTAGCGAAATCAGCAGGCTTGTTTTTTGGATTAAATGCAAAATTCGTATAGCTACGCGGGCCGATTAGTTCCTTTTTCTCGACTACTTTAGTGGGTGAGTTTTTAGGGTTAAATTTATGTTCAGGATTTTGTACTGTCATGGGGTTGCTCTTTATTGGCCGTTTCAATAGGAACGACTTTATTTGCGAATTGTAAATTTGTGTCTACGCAATAGGTTTCTTTTAATGCTTCGATGTTGTTCTCGTTCAGTGACCAAAATATTTCTAAGCCCGATTTAGTTACTTTTCCCAAACGGATTTTTTTGGGTTTTATTCCGTTACGACCAAGTAATTTGCCGAATTTATTAACATTATCGACTCTACCTATCAGGCAGCAATACAAGATACGAATTTGATCTGTAGTTAATTTGGAAACGATTTTTTCATCATTGTCCCAATCCAGAAGCACTTTTTTCATCAACAGTTTTGCAGGCGTAGCATAATCAGTGCCTGGGGTGCTATAGGGCAGATCGAGAATAGGCAGGAAGTATTCGAAATCGCCTGTTTTAAGTGCTTGAATGAATTCTTCAACACTGGTGCTGCTTGCTGCTCGAACAGCTCGTTTGGCCGCGTTATTGAGACAGGTATGTGCTTGTTTTTTATCAATAATGAATTCTTTCATGATACGAGCGAATTTAGGCATTTCCGCCGGTATCAATTTATCAAGTGCTGTATCCGTATTCTTGAATACACCGATGAGTTTTGATACTTGTCTTGGAGCGATATTAAATCGTCTATCGTCATTTGGCAGAGATAACATATCTTCGTCATTAGCAAAGATTAGGTAGTCGGTGTAGAGTTTTACACGGCGCGTATTTTCTCTCATGCCACGGACGGTGTTCATTTCATCCGTTATCATGTTTTTAATTTTGTTCAGAAGTTTGTGTGAACCTGTACTATTGTTAAGGCGAAATTCATCGAGGGCAGCGAATAAAGTTGTTTCTTCCCATTGATTAAATTGTTCTTCCAGGTTTTCTTGTCGAAGTTTTATGGCATACGGATAGTTATCATCTATACCTGTGCCAACGAGAGGGGCAATTATTTTCTCAAATAGTTGTCCTTTACCTGAACCTTGAACGCCCTGTAAAACCCATGCGGTCATGGTTTTTTTCTTTAGTTGCAAGGATGTGGCAAGCCAATTCATGAAGTGTAGATATTCTTCCATCTGCCCGCCGATTACATGGAAGATTAATTTGAAAATAGTTGGACAGTACTTTTCCAGCATAAAGCCGGTATTGTACTTAAGAGGAGTATAGGTGCGAGGGAGACTCACTTTTTCTCGCATCAATAGGCTGGGTACGTATTTGTTAATGAATCGTGTGCGGAAATCAATACTGACTTCGGTTAGTGGGTTGAATTCATAGCGCCAGATAGGGACATTTTCGCCCATTACTGCGCCGTACTGGGCCATAAAATCATTTAGCCCATCTTTATTGGTTGGGTTAATTGATTCCATGAAGCCGGTGCTGGTATTAAATAGTCCGTTGTAATAAGTATTTGATGCGTAATCTCTAAAAATGATGGGTAGTAATATTGCCGCTTCGCCTTTAGGGCGGCCTTTCATATCTCCGTTTAAAATGAAATCTTCAACATGTAGTTGATAGCCTTCGGGATCAGCTTGCTCAAATAGAAAATTAGGTTCGCTTTTAAAGTTATAAACTACGTTGGGGTTGTACTTCATTACATAATAGGCAGCACTGTCCCCGCCGTTAATGTTGTACGTTACCCAATCTCCTCGATCTTCAACCATTTCCATTTTTATTTGGTCTGGGTTTGTAACAACGTGGATATTTCTACCACTAATTGAAATAGTTTTTACTTTTTTTGTGCGTTCAGGTAATCCTTGGATTTGTCTAAGTTCATTGATTTTTGTAGTTATGAGTTTTCTATTTTTAGTATGGGTAATGTCGTTTGTTATTTCTTCTGATAAATCTACTGCCAGGTCTTTTTTGTTGACAGCAAACACTCTGTCATTAATATCTGGAATAGGATCGAGAATGCCGTCTGAAAATATTGGATTGCCGATATACAACAGTCGAGAGTTGTCTGCAACGCACCGATCTAAGGGGTAATGTAAGGCATTTCCTGAACCTGAAAGTTCAAATTGTGAATTGAATAGAGGTACTTGGAAATTGAGTGCAATTAAATATTCTTTCAATATTTTCGGGTGGATAGGTTTATTTAACCAGAAGTCTAAATGTATTGATATTTTATTTGGTTTTAATCCCATGCTAGAAGAGACATGAATAACATAACTTGTGGTTTGAAAGCATTTAGGCAGTTCATTTACTACTGTTTCTGCTATTTCTTCAAGTACTTCTCTTGTTAATACCTCGGGTACTTTGAAGTTAGGCAGTACTATACTGTCAACATCAAGAATTATATTTTGAGTTGTAACGTCCGCATTAACTGCTCCTTTTCTTGATTCTTGTTTGAGAGGTCGATTAAGCACACCTTTCACAAGGCATGATCCGATTGCCGCTTGTTCTCGTAATATTTGAAGTTTTTGTTCAAATCCCTTGGTACTGAATGGAAGAATAGACTCATGACTAGTAAAGTTTTTTATTTGAGGGTAGGAGCGCACACCTTTTGCAGTGAATTTTTTTACCGCACGGATGCCGTTACTACTTCGTAAGAAACATATTTTCATTTAGCACCTTTCTGTAATCGATGTTCGAGCCTATCGATTGAAATATTTCTTGAGCCTTCACAGACGAGAGATACGCTACCCTTTTTTATGTAATTAATTGTGATGCTAACCATTTGCTTCCCTTCACCTATGAGTATTGTTTCTCCTTTTTTTCTAAGTAATACTAGACGTGTTTTATTTGCTGTAGCAGACATCAAACCCCCCCTCTGCAAAGAGCGTTAAATTATCGTCGTGACACCAATGAGGGGGTACTGTCATCATTTCGAGCATGGTTTTCATACGTTGTTCTATGCCGGATATTCGCATGAGCGCAACAATTTCATCGTGTACTGTTAGTAGTACGCGTTGTTCCGTATCTTCCGTTTTTAACCATTTATTGATGGTTATCATTTGAACAGAGATAATTATTCTGGCTAAGGCTTGAATTATGTTTTCTGTCAATTTGCCAGGATAAATTTTTGTGAAGTATTCCCCTTGCCAATATTCGTAATAAGGGTATTCATTAGAATTCTCTGGTTTTACATGGCGTAGACCAGGGTAATTTAGGTACATGCCGTTGGGTAGACGTAGTCGGTTTCGTTCAACGATTAGGTGTCTCCAAGGGTAGCTTTCATCTTCGTTGAGAATTAGCATGTCACGAATAACAGATTCGCATTCATTCCATGCTTTAATGATGTTGGGGTTTTCGGCTCGGAATACTTTATGAACAATGTGGTATGCTTGTTCGAAAGGTATAATTATAGGTGGGCCCCCGTTGGCTCCGCCTTCTAAGGTGTCTTTAAATTTGTTTGCCCCCATTTGGTAACCAAGCCCTAACACAGTAGTTTTTCCTACATGTCCTTCGATGAAGTCGGGATAGGTTTCGATATTGTCAATTATGATTTTTCTTTTTCTATCAATGGGGCGACCGTATATTTTTTCGCCGTATACGTTGTATACATCGATGTGATTGTTATAAAGGTAAATCAGTTCAGGTTCTTCTGCCCACCATGCCAGCATGCGACCTTCGATAGCTGATAAGTCACCTACACCGATATTAAATCCCTCGGGTGCTTTTATAGCGCGTCGTAGTGGGGATGTACGCCCTAAGTTTTGTCCGTTGATTTTGTTTGCCCCACCCCATCTAAGGGTGTGGGCTTGAGCATAGTTAAGTGGTATGGCAAGCACGCCATCTGGTTTAAAGGGTAGGGCTTGAGAGTGTTTGAGGAAACGTAGTGCGCGAGATTCTTCTTGTGTTGATGCTACAGAGAATCTGCCTGCAAAAGCGTCTTTGATTTCAGGGTTTGCAGTAATAAATTTTTGACAGGTAAGATCATCTTTAGCCAATGTTCTTTTATGGTTTTTGGGGTTTTTTTTAGTTGGTGCGTGAATGATTGGTACTTCTAGTCCGAAGGTGTCTCGTATGTAATTGACAAATTTTGGGTTGGAAGCCAAAATAGTTTTTGTAGTGCCACTTTGGGCAATAGCTTTTGTTTTTTGGGTTTTCAGCACCGCTAAGTGTTCTTTAACAATGTTACGATCAAGAACAAAGCCAGGGTGAATAAACATTTGAAGAGTAAGATCGAGAGCTTCAAGTTCTTCTTCGGGCATCATGGCCCAGAGAATTTCAAATGCGAGGAAGGTTATATCCACATCTTGGATGCAGTATTGGCTCATGGTTTTTTGTTGTATAGGTGTCAGGCGTTGGATATTAAAGAATTTGACTAGTTCTTTACCTTTCCATTTGGAAGAGTCGTCAGGGAACAGACGTTTGCAAAGGGCGTCGAGTGAGGAAGGGGATTGATTCCAAAGAGCTTTACTTATGCGTTGTGTACAGTAGTATTTTTCGGCTCTTAGGCCATACCACCAACTTAGAATAGTGCCATCAAAAGCAGTATTGTGGCATAGCATAGTATGGTGGTTACCGGTAGGAAAGATGTCATGCAGTGCTTCTTTGACGTATTTATCTTCGATGTACTCTGTCGGATTGCGGTTTATTTTGATTCCTACCCCATGTACGTGAAACAACTTGTGCATCATGTATTGTTCGTAGGTAAGATTTCGTAGGCTATATTTAGTGCCGTAGTAAGTTTCAAAATCAAGGGTTACAAAGGACATTCACTTTCCTCTAGGCGAAACCGTAGTATGACAAATTATCAATAAATAGGCAATGCCTATACAAATAACTGAGAGATATTTAGGTGTTATTGGATGTCTTAGTGAGTTGGTCGGGCAGTTATTTTGCTACTAATTGTATTGCTGTGTACGGGTACGGTCGTGATTGGCTGTTCCTCTGAGAGTGAATAGATGTTGCGTACAGCGTTAAAGATAGGAGTTAAAGTTTCAACTTTATCGGGAGGGTAAAACAGATCGATATTACGGATAGTGGATTTATCCAGATCGAGATAAATTAAGCTTTCGTTGATTACGCCACCTTCATCTATCGCGTGATTTAGCCAGAATTCTATGTGCTCTGGCGGCACTTTAAGGCTGGTTTTATAGTTTATAGAGGTGGCCCCGGTTATTTGAACAGCAATCCCAATTCTATAAGTGTATGCCTGCACTGGGTTTAAGCTGCCGAACCAGCCTCAACAGTCATACCTTTATTCTTTGAAATATGCTCATATGCCATTTCTGAACCAGCACCCAATGGCGGCAATACATGGATAGAATTACCTCTATGAATAAATTTTGGATTCCTGTAATTGTGCGAATAAATCTTCAAATCATTTCATTCCGAAGAACGTATGGGGCCTGTCAATAACTCAGATTCAGATCTCCGAAGGCATTACACCCAATGATGAAACCTTATTTGAAATCCCTTACCTGTAATGAATTAGCAAAGGCATTGCAAGATTGTGTTAGTGTCCGTGTAAAAGCGTGTCGCAGATCATTTTGAAATTAGCATCCTTTTTCTGCTGCTCGGGCGGTAATTCATCAAACGGAACCATGCAAGGATGTGTTTTCTTTTCTTCGTCTTTGGTCTCGCCATAAACCCACCCGTCTGCCTTCTTATAAGCAAGCCATTCTTCATGAGAGCTTGAGTCCGTGGCATCTGGGTTAAGCAGATGAAACTCCACTCCAGATAGAACAGAGTCGTATTGATGATCGCGGATATGTTTCCATCTTGGCTGAGAGTTATCCCCAATGCTTGCACAATAAACCCGATTGAAGTTATGGCATGTTTCAGCAACAGCAATTATCATATCAATAACCATTCCTGACTCTTGCGTGGCCAATCAGCTTGCTTTGCCTTCTGGCATTTCCTCTAACTTCTGCATAATTTCTTCTATCGTCATGTTCTTATCCATCTTAATTCTCCAAAAACTTGTTACTAATTTTTAACAATCCCCATCACATATAAGACGTGAACCCATTCCGTGTACGGGCAATAGGATGCCCTAAGTCAGGCAGGGAATCCATTTACAGCACTATTCAGATTTCTGGGGCCACCTCTTATGGGCATTGTATTGCGTCAGCAATTTTAGCTATCGTTTCAAATATTATTGTTACATCGGCTATGTTTGCTCTGCTTAAATCGGCTGTTTTTAACCATCCAGGAAACTCTATTCTGGTAGTTGAAATATTGGCATTTGATACACCATAACTGGTGTGGGCATCGGCGATGACACATTGAATAGCATTGTCGGTTTCATCAATACCAATAGATTGTTCCAATTGTGCACAAGACGTTAGTAAGAAGATTAGCAGGCTAAGTAAAAGGTATTTGATATTCATAATTTTACCCTTGTCAGTGCTGTGCTGACGATTAAAGGACCGAAGTAAGATAGTTTTTCGGTTGAAAATACATCGCTGTGTGTTTCGCTGGAAACATCGAAATCTGTTTCTTTATTGTAATTTATTACATCTGTGTGATGCGGGGCATCAGCACCGAAAGCACCCATAATTCCCCAGGGTCTAAATCGTTGATTAGGTAACCATTTAGCCCATTTTACGGGTTTATCAGAAGGTGAATGCCACACATCATAGGAGGGGCATTTGTGGTGAATAAGGGCTCGCTTCAACGCAGGATTGATGTATACACAGTGGGCTGGTTGTGCGCCATATAAGTCCATAGCCAGGTGTGTAATAGCGCAGCCATTGGAATGGCCTATTACTATTACTGGTTCATTAGAATTTTTAATGAAATTTGTTACTTGGCGAGCGACATTGTCATTTTTTGTGCGTGTGTCTCGTAGGCCGAAATGCCCATATTTTAAAATATGATAGGGGATATTAGCTGCCGCGAAATATCCGCGTAGTTCGCCTATACTTTTACGGCCTCCGTCCCAGACATTAAACCCATGTATTAGTAAAACTTGGGGTTTCATTAGAGGTTTAGCTCTTTTTCTCTATCTAATGCTTGAAGTAAGTTATGCGGGTTGCGGTTATTGGTTTGTCGAATGAGTGTTTCTTTTGTTTCCATGCTCATGCGGTGTCGTAGGTAATCTTTATCTTTTGGTTTATCTTTTATGGGGAGATAATCGTTGTCAGCACAGAGACTAGTATTATTGTCACAATATGTAACAGTACCTCCTTTGGCTAAGAAGGCGACCGTATCTATAGCTAATTGTTCTGAAATAGCTTGTTTTTTGGTTGGTCGTCTCAAACCAATGGTCATACTGTTTCCCTTTTACCTATTTATTATAGGCAACACCTATAAACAATGCAAGTACTTTGTTTAAACTATGTTGGTAGCACATAATATGTCCGGTTTTGTAGCACGTGATCTGTCCGGTTTCATACACTCCTTCATTTTGAGGGTTTGCGATGAAGCGGGCAGAGTTGCTACAGGAACAAAGACTCATGCAATTTGAAGAAGCATACGACGGATGGACACAAAAACGGCTCAACCAAGAGGACGCAGCCTTTCTACTCAATATCTGCCCTCGCACTTTCAGGCGATACATCAACCGCTATGAGGAGGAGGGATTGGAGGGGTTGATTGATAAGCGTTTGGGGCAAGTATCGCAGCACCGTGCGCCCGTGGACGAGGTGATGGCACTTGAAGCGCTGTACCGTGATCGTTATGACAGTTGGAACATCAAACACTTCCACGAGCATTACCAAAAACATCACCAAGGGAATCGCAGTTACACCTGGGTTAAGCAGCGCCTTCAAACCGCAGGGTTGGTTAAGTCTGTGAAGCGGCGCGGTCCCCATCGGCTCCGTCGGGAACGCAAGCCCTTGCCTGGGATGATGGTGCATCAGGACGCCTCAACCCACGCCTGGGTACCCAATCAGATGTGGGACTTGATTGTCACCATGGACGATGCGACCAGTGAGATCTATTCGGCTTTCTTTGTGGACGAAGAAGGTACCTGGAGCAGCCTACAGGGAGTGAGGGAAACGTTGGAGGCCAAGGGTCTGTTCAGCAGTTTTTACAGTGATAGAGGTAGTCATTACTGGCACACCCCCGAAACTGGGGGCAAAGTGGACAAGATGAATCCCACACAGTTTGGTCGTGGAATGAAGGAGCTGGGCATCGGTATGATAGCGGCTTACTCCCCGGAAGCCAGAGGCCGTAGTGAGCGTATGTTTGGCACACTACAAGGGCGGTTGCCCAACGAGTTGGCGCTGCACGACATCACCGACATGGCATCGGCGAACCGATTTTTGGTGGACAGGTTCCTGCCGGATTTTAATGCTCGGTTTATGGTTGAGTCCGCAGAATCAAGCAGCGCGTTTGTACCGTTACTGAATACTCGTTTGGATGATATTTTGTGCTTGAAGACCGAGCGCACAGTGGGCAAAGACATCTGTGTTTCATGGGCCAAGATGTTTAGGTACTTACAACTCGGTAGGAGAGCTTGAAAAAGCTGAAAGCGAGACGGAAATTAAAAAAACGGCCAAGGGTTAACCCCGCTACCCATGCAGCGCCCTCGAATTCGCCAATTGTAAACTGCAACCGGCGAGCCGTGGCCAAACTTTTTTTGCGTATTATTCAAACACCAGCTTCAGTTATAATTCTTTTGTCCATATGCTCTAATTTCTCTATTTCTTTTTCAATAGTTTGTTGTTCTTGAGCTAGTTTGAGAGTATTTGAATCCATATTTTTAACCAGGTGTTGAAATAAGGTAGGAGCAATTAGTTTGTCGTAATGTAAACCATAGATTAAGTAGGAAGTATCTTTTTCCCAATTTATGGGACGAAGTTCAATACGATCTTCCTCAGTCCAGTCAGAGCCATAGTTACGTAGTTGTATTGGGTGTTTGAGGTGTTTGAGCTTTTTGTATCCTTTCCATCCTTCATCCTCATAGGGATGGAAACCCTGACCAAGAACCGGGTACGGATATTCATCTATTTGATCTATAACATTTTCTTTAAGTGTTTTATTTAGGGTGGTTTTAGTTTCCGTAGTCATGGGTGTAAATTGTACTTGGGTAGGTACATTGGTATACGCGATACCGTGATCGCGATAATACACATCTACTTTTGCTGCGCCGTGTTTATTCATAATCCCCCGAATGAAGATAGGATAGGCTTTCAAAAATTCAGCTACTTCGTCTTCATCTTGTGGGGAGGGTGTTACAGGCATATTTGCATGAGAATGATACCAAGCCATGAGTTTGCTAGGGTCTTTATCTTCATCTATCAATCGATTCATCAAAATATCTATTGCATCAATATCGATGTCTGTTTCGGCGCTATGTACCGTTTGTTTGGGGACAAATATTTCTGTAATTAGGAATTTTGATTCGTTGATGGTTTCTACCAGTGCCATCCATCCTACTTCTTTGTCGCATTCGGCGATAATATGTTTCATCATTTGAAATACTTTGGGGGTGTACGATACGGTTGGCTCTTTTGGCGGATTATTTCTTAAGTCGATAATATTAGTTTTGCTTTTAGTATTATTGGCAGTATTAACTTTGTAGTGTGGTTCGGGTAGATCATTTAGCATTATACTGCACCTCTGTTCTTGAGAGTGTTAAGGGTTTTAGGTGTAAATTAATAATAGGATCTTGCGCTAGGGGATCGGTAAGAACATGGATCATTTGCCAGATTGCCATACTGGCGATAATACTGGCGGTTGCCCCCATTGAGATGCTTGTTCCGCAAGGTGACATTTCGGCATCATCATCATGGATGAGTGAATTATACCAGTCTGTTACTTGGTGTGGATCCTTTGGGTTGATAAGACGTATATCGCCGTAGGAAGAAGCCATACGAGTTTCTATGACAAGAGTTACATCGTTTGGCATTAAGAAATCGTCCATGATTTCTTTTCGAGATGCCATGGTATCTGTCAATAAAAACACAATACCTTTGAATTGAGTAATAGGAAAATTGGCTATGTTTACTTTTTGAAAATGGAAAATCATTTCTGGAGGCGCGTTTTCTCCTGTTTTAAGTTTGTAATATTCTTTAGCGGCTTCTACTTTTGGTAGACCCACTTGTTTTTTCCAATAGATTTGATTTGCTAGATTGTGTTCTTCAACAATGTCAAAGTCATAGCATTTAATATTTGTTAATCCAAGTTCAATCAGCCCTTGAAATATTCGAGAGCCGGTGGCCCCCATACCGATTATGTGTATGGGGATTTTGTTGTTTTGGATTGGATTGAAAACAGATAAGTGGCGTACTGGAGATATAGTAGGCATGGCTAATTTTCCTTATAACTCAATTTCAGAAGTATTTACGGATAGGGTGTGTTCAGAGAAAGATTCTTCTGTGTTGGTTACATCAGAGGTTAGTTGAATTTCGTTGTTTTCTGGTTCGGTACCAATTTCTTCGAGCGTTTCATTTTGAGGCTGAAATTCCTCAATGTTGTCATTCGTTTCTGTTGTTTGACTTTCTTGGCTAGTACTTTCTGCCCGATTCGCATTCTCTTCTATGTTTTGCTGTTCGGTAACGGGATTTTCATTAGTGATAATTTCAATCTCGGATTGAATACGCTGTATAGTTTTGGTTAATGTAGCCAAAGGGCGTGCGCCAGGTGAAGTTAAAATTCGTAATGAAGAGTCATTCAATTTTCTTTTTTCTTCGAGCATGTTCGTTGCCGCTTGCGCGTGGGCGAGATCCATAATATTTTGTATTTGATAGGCTTTTTCTTCATCGGCTATGATTTGGTTAGCTAGTTCGATAGGACAGGGAGCAATTTCAGGGAAGTTATTGACCGTTAGTTGTTGTTCTTCGTCTCGTATGGAAGGAAATATTTCTTCGTCTTCGTCTTCGTTTTCGTCCGGGTTGTTCCTCTCTACCACCCAAAAATGTTTGCTCACTGCTGTTGGATTTGTGGGGCAGGGCACGCTGTTATTAGCCAGTGCCCACCAACGTGGAAACCATTCACCCGCGCAATCTTTTGCGTTATATTGCGATAAGAATTGGAGGTATATATCAGCGAGCATTGCTAAGTCGCCGTTTTGAATGGCTTCCATAATAGTTGCTTCAAAATCGCCTAAGCAAGGTTTGTTATAAGTAATCCAATGGGGATGAGGCATGTAGGTATGGTCAAACCCCCGCAAATTTACGTCACTTGAACATTCAGCGAAAAATTCCCCCCAATTATTTATAGGTAAATTAATAGTACATGTCAAAGGTGCGAGGGGGATTTGAAGCATTTTTTCTGGAATGTCATTGAGATTGTAGATGTTATGCTCATCACGAAAGTGATCCTCGAAATTATCCCATAGGAGTATACGAGATGTGCGGGCTAACGCCATGGTTGGTGGCTTCATAACAATACGAGGGCAGTACATTGTTATTTTTATTTCGTCGTTTGTATGCGTAATTTTGGTAGAAGAGATTTGGTCTCTGCGGCTCAGTAATTTTTCCATGGTATCGATATTAAGTATTAGTTTGCTTGTACCACGGTGAACTTCAAGGTTTCGTTGTAACTGGGCTTGTGCATAGTTTTTTCTTGCGTTACCAAGTTTCATTTCTAATAAGGGTTTTGATTTTCGCAAATCAGCGAGTTTTATTCGAGTTATGTTAATTGTATCTTGTAAGTTCTTAGTTAGTTGTTGAATAGGCAATCTGTTTCCGTGCGTTTTTAAATATTCCTTAAATAGTTTAGGTTGGTAACGGCTTAATCGAAGATTAAGTAAAAAGTCTCGTTTTGTGTTGAAATACATTTTTAAAAAGTAGGCCATTTCGTCTTTAAAGTCATTGAGGTTCGTTGCTGCAACCGTTTTTTCTTCGTGTTTTAGGGCTATTTCGTCGGTGTATTTGCTCAGATCTGGCTGGATAGGTATTACGATACGAGTTCTTGGGGAGGCACTCATTCCAGTAGTCCTTTTAAATTAATACAAGGGAATAAAGCACCCGCCTTATAAAAAGGCGGGTTAAAGCAGTGTATTAGTACTAAGAGTTACCCTTAGCACCTTTTGCAATTACAACGCGTGCATCGTTATTTAACATTGTTGTTGTTGTTGCATCATTACCATCAACTTTCACATCAAAACCATCTGGTATTGTTGTGTTAGTACCGGTTAATGCGTCCTGAACTGTGGCTCCATCTTCAAGAAGAATTTCTTTAATGGCGGAACCAATTAAGGCTACTTTTACTGAGATCATAATTTTTTCCTTTATAAAGGGTGGGATTAAATTGTATTTATAAGCAATACCTATAAATACAAAGATTTAGAAACAATTAGTTTTCGTCGAAAACGGGTGTTTCTTTGTACCCGGCATCCAGAGCAGCGACAACAGTATCGATAGCTTCATCGATATTATTGAGGCGTGCTTGAATAGCGAGCGAGGCAATGTCGATTGAAGCGACATCCTTTCGATCGTTTTTCAATTGCTTTATCAAAATGATTAGTTCATCTTCTGAACGATTAGCAATATTCTGGCCGAGAACAATGGTTTGGTGCACTAGAGGTTTTTCTTGAATCATATTTATATATCCTTTTTGGGTTTAAGTTAATAAAAGTATTCTCCTTGGGTCTTACTACGATTGCTTCCTGCGATCATATAATTCTTTACCGGTAAAGAATGTATTTCTATATACTTGGGCGTTGCAACGGCGGCATATCCAGTTCCGAAATTCTCCTTGTCCGTTGCTTAAATCCAATTTGCCGCTATGGTTACGTTCGTGTGATTTTGGCTTACAGCAATGGTTGAATTTATGCATGGCTCGTGTGTATTTATTGGACATTAAAGTTGCACCTTTGACCGATTGATAAGATGTTCTTTTGCAATATCGTTTTTATGTTGTCCGTGGTAATAGACAGCTAAGTGAGCTTTCAGAAGCAGCCTATTTAAAGTAGTTCCTTTTTGATCTACTATTATTGTGCCGAGGGTTCGGCCATATTTTCCTTTGCTGTCGTAAAAAGTGTTCATTTTGTAGTTTTGATCTAGTTGAAGTTTACTTTCTACGAATTTTTTAGCAGCGATGCCATACTTTTTCTCTTCTGGGTCGGAAGTACGACACTCTGGGGTGTCGATACCGTAGAGACGAATACGTGTTTTGTGATGTAGATTAAAGCCTAGATCAATGAGCACGTCGATGGTGTCGCCATCAACGACTCTTAGTATTTTTGCTTTGTATTGATACATATTTTTCTCCTTAAATTGGTGCTTGTTTTTGGTAGCCAAGTCTATAAGTAAATGGATTAGCTTGTTCATCCTTCGGGTGTTCTCATGTAGCAGTGACTATCGATTTTACTACATAGGATGGGTGTACCTATTACACTTGTCATTATGTTTATGTTAAGCCAGCATTGCTGAGTTTTATGATTAAGCAGTGTTGAGATTAAGTAGTGCCGGTCTTTGGAAAAGGACTACATTTGACTTTTTAAGTGTAGTGACCGGCGTACCTTAACGGGTAGAACGATGGGTTTTTAGTGGTATCGATCCCCCGTAAAAGTATTTTCTAGTTGCATTGTTATTGCTCCTTTTCTAAAAAAAAGGTAAAGGCTATGGGTTTATTTGTTGGTTCATAATAACTCGTACAAATACTGGCGTTTATATACGTAACACCGTCAGCTAAATGTGTTCCGTAGCTCTCATGTATATGTCCAAAGATGTGATACCTTAAATGAGAGAGTGTTCCAATGGCTGTAGCAAGGGCCTCGTCTCCAACGCTTCCTCCGGGGCAGGTATCCAGTATGTTATGAGGGGGGCCGTGAGTTATTAACACTTGTGTATTAGTATTTATTAATTTCCATTTGTTTCTTAATGCTGATCCTCTAGGTAAGTTAAATGCCCAATTGAAAAAGTTAGGCTGCCAGGGCGATCCATAAAAAGTTATTCCGTCAATCATAATAGAAGTATCTTCGAGGTAATGTGCAACTCCATTGATTTTTTTAATTGACCTGGTTCGGTGTTCCTCTTTTTGGAAGAAAAAATCGTGATTCCCTGCTATTATAATTTTATGTTTGTATGGCAGGACATGAAGCCATTTACAAAAATCGTCTAGTGTATCTAGTTCTCCGTGATCAGATATATCGCCTGCATGTATTAGTAGGTCTCCATTTGGAATAGATAATTTGCGATGCATTGAATGCGTGTCACTTATGCAAACTATTCTCATGTCTTATTCCTATGTTGGTATCGTTTCCAGATAATCAGAATTGCTTTCTACTAAGTTGCAATTTAGGTCGCTCAGATCGACCCGAGAAACCCCGGTTTTTCTATCCAGATTGAGTTTTATTCGTAGGTAATCTACAACCAAGTCTTCAATCTTATATTCCAGCATTTTTTGAAGATTCAGATTTGTGTCGTTGAGGTGAAAAGCCGCGATGTCCATTACTACATTTGTTTTATCATATATATTTTCTTTTCTTTTTGCTAATCGCTCAGCTATGCGATTGCTTAAAGCATAGGTTTTTCCGTCATCGTTTGTTTCCCAGTTAATGCTCATTTTTTATCCCAGATCGGAGTGGCTGCTTGTGCGGCAGTGAATATAACTATTGGCTAGTTTTCTTTGTAGTAGAAGTGTGAAGCGACGCCTGAAGCTGTTTCTTTATCGAAATAATGTTCAGGGAATTTGATCAGGTGTTCTGCAATTTTTTTGAGGGGCCATTTGTATGAGTCATTCAATCGTACAATTGGTGGTTTTGGATGTGGCCAAATAAGCCCTACTCTATCTTCAAATTCATTCGAGAATACATGCCTTGAGTCATGCTCAATTTTTAATATATGGCATCCATATCCGAAGCAACAATACCCTATTTGGGCATCACCTAGCCTGCCAAAACCTTGTTTAATACCCTCTGTTTTGGCAGTGAGTAGTTTATTTAGCCATAAAATGGCTGATTTAGTAGTTGTCATTTTCACGTTCCTCTAGTGAAATTTAATTATAGGCATAGCCTATAATGAGAAGTCAAATAAATATTTGCGTTGCGTTGTTTATATATCTATTGCTTGTCTTGCGTCTGGGTTTATTTGTCTTTCGTGTGGATAAGGGGTGTCATACTCGATTTTGGTTACTAATCTTGTTGGAATGACACCTGTGAAATAGTGTATTTGCTGTATTTCGCCAGTGTTGAGGTTCACCACTTCATAATTCTCTGTGACCATATAGTTTGCTGTATTCACCGGTTCTATTTGTGAAGCCATCATAAAAGTGCGACCTCTATTGTGTTGGATAGTTGCGAAAGTGGTTGAGTTCGGGCGAAACGGTTTTTTTGAAATTCATGCTCATGGTACTTTTCCTGTATAGTTAGAAGTTACTTAGAAGTTACTTAGAAGTTACTTAGAAGTTACTTAGAAGTTACTTAGAAGTTACTTAGAAGTTACTTAGAAGTTACAAGGTGGAAATAGAAAAAAGCCCTCCAACATGCTGTTGGAGGGCGTGTATAAAGTGTTGTGCATTAGTGATTACGCTATCTTGAGATCTTTTAATGCTGTAAGGGCGTTTTTTCGTTTAACCAGACGTTTCTCAGCCTTCTCGACATATTTATCATCCAAATACTGTATTGAGGATTCAAAATTATCCAATTCCTGGTACTTACCGTTATCGTCAACGTACCAGCAAAATGGAAGTTGCAATTGTAATGCGATAAAGTCTGATTTGCTTAGCCAATGCAGGCGTAGATGTTCAAGGGCCACGTAAAGGCCGTTCAGCATGACGTGCATGTCTTTTACTGCTTCGACTTGCTCAGCCGGCGTGCAGATATAGGAGGATGTTCCGTCGTAGTTGCCGTAGCGTTCTATACATTCGTTTACAGATAGCTCATATCCTTGGACACCTCCACCATGGGCACGAGAAGCTAACATTTGCTCTTTTTGCACCGCCACAAAGCGATAGTGTGCGTCTTTAGTGAGTTGGCGCATTATGGCTTTTATCGCCTGAATGGCAGTTAACGCATCGTGTTTGCCAAGTTCAACTAAGCAGGTGGCGAGATTTTCAACCCCTTTCGTGGCGATTTCGGCAATTACTGGATTATCTTTGCCAAGAAAGTCGAAGACTTTATCCAGTAATTGCACGTTAATCGGGCTAAGTTGATGTAAACCTTCGTCTTTGCACTTTGTTACTAGTTCGATTGAGGCGGCAGTTACCCCTTCTGGGATTACTGTCACTGCTGCTGCTTCGACTACCGAGTGTTCGTTGCTTATAGTTGCTTTTTTCATGGATTTTCTCCGTATAGTTAAGTTTAAAGATTTGATTCAATTACTATATGAATCACCAAGAAAACCCCCCGACTGAAAAAGCCAGGGAGTTATACTTGCTTTGGTTTATTGCCACCAGTGCTTTGGTAATGATGTGGGCTTAGTGTTTGTGGAAATAACTTCGTTATTCCAATAACAATAGGGGCAGTTAAAATTGTGAAAAGAAGTGAAACCTAAATAAGACGTTTCTTCGTTACATTGGGGGCAAGGAAGGATCGGTTCAGGAAGTTCTGATTTAATGAAGTCCATTCTTTTTCTCCGTAATATCAATGGATTTATTAACAAAAAAACTCGATTAAGGCTGGAAAGTTGTACCTATTTAGATGTATGTACCTATTTAGATGTATGTACTTTGTTGCAGCCGGGACATTGAAAAATATTTAGGTATATATTGTTATCAACGTGATTCATCTCAATGTAGCATCGTGAACATTCAGTTTCCGAGGGAGTAATATTTATCCTGTCTGTTGTTGTAATTGATTTATTTAAGTTAGTTATGTGTGTTGATATTTGCATTTTGTTCATGATGTTCTCCGGTAAATGATTAAAATATTAAAGGAGAAACCCTCCCAATTGAGCTTAAAATAGGTTCAATTGGGGGGTTAGAAAGGGTTAGATTTGGTGAAGTGGATACTTACCTTGGGGGCGAGGTATTACGTGTTGAATGTTATTTGTTGGACTAAAAAGTGTTCTATTTGGCGACAAGTAGAACAGGAAATGGAACACTTTTTTTTGACGTAAAAACAATAACTTAGAATATATTTGAAGTAAATGTTCTATGTTATATTTTAAATTTACTTAGTACAAATACATCAAAAACACCTTTCGGAGTTGTTTGAGAGACTCTTTTTATATGTATTTACTAAGTAATGTTTTTGCGAAATGGAACTGGAACATTATTTGAAAATCAAAACGTAGAAAGACAGAGTTCTTCTGGCCTCCAGACTTGTTTTCAACGTGATAATTAGCGTTTTTCTCCTGGAACACTTTTTTCAAAAAACGGGGTTTTTGCAAAAAGCACTGTATATATATCCAGTTTCGATCGTTTTTGGAAAAGCCCAAAAATGATCGAAAAAGGGGTAAAAACGATGAAATCCAGCCGACTTCAGCAGCGGCTGGATTTGAGGGGTTACGTCGTTAGGGGGTACGTCGTTGCCAGAACGAGCGTATATGGGCGATGCACTCGGCAGGCGACCACACATTGAAGGTGAAGGCTAACGCAGCGAGTACGAGGTAGAGTAGCGGGTATTTAAACCACACAAGAGTGACTGGCGCAGAGGCAAGTATAGCAAACATACTGATACCTACTGACCAGGGGACATAGAATAGTCGAGACATAGCTGAAAAAATGAGGTAGAGGACATGTTGCATGGTATTTCTCCTTAGGAATGACAAAATGTCAAAAGAGAAAACCCCCCTTTCTTCTTGCGGGGGACCCTAAAACGACTGACAAGGTTCCTGCGGAACAGCGGAATCGGGGGCCGGGGGGCCTCTATATTCGGGAACCTCAATAACCTTGCGCACAACTTTATGCGTATCAAAAAATAATCGAAAAAATTTTTCGCCCATAATAAACGCCCACGGGCGCATGAAAAAAAGGGGGGTTGTTGCCCTAGAAACCGGACGACAGTCTTTTTAGCCGCCATTTCGGCATGTACGCTTGTACGCTTGGGGAGAAGGAACCGGCGCGGAAGACTTTGATGCAGAAATCGTTTGATGCAGAAATCGTTTGATGCAGAAATCGTTTGATGCAGAAATCGTTTGATGCAGAAATCGCCAGTAAGGATTTGCGCCAAGCCGCTGAAATCCTGATAGAGAAATCACCGAACGCAGAAACATTCGTTATCGCAAACGCCGGTGATTTTTTGCACATGAGCAATCCCCTCGGAACAACGGCCAGAGGCACCCCGGTAGATGTTGATACGCGGATGCCGCGTGTTCTGAGGGTTGATGCAATGACACTGCGTTTCGTTATTGATCGTGCGCCGGGGAAATACGACAAAGTAATCATGGTGAATGTGCAGGGTAACCATGACAGTGGTATTGGGGGGTGGGTTTAGCCTTGATGCTTGTTTTTATTATGAGAAAGATCCCCGCTAACCGTGCCGGAAGCGAAATTTTTTCATTGTATCGGACGGGGGTTCACACACGGAGACAAGGCTAAACATAAGAACCTCGGTGATGTGGTCGCTCGTGATCTGGGATCAGCCTGGGGACGGACATTTTCCCATTCGTGGATAATTTGGGCACTTCCACAAAGACTCAGTAACTTCCTTACCTAACGGTTGCAAAGTGAAAGTTTGCAACTCGCTTGTAGCGCCTGATGGTTGGCACACGTCGATGGAACAGTCGATGGAGCTGATCACGTTTAAGAAAGAAGGCGGCATCGATTCAAGTTACACCTGTAGCGTAATCAGACCGAAACAGGTCAGCAACGAAGCGCTAAAGCTCATATAAAATAATCCGAGGGGGTTTCTTTGGTTCTTGTATATAGGCGTTGCCTATATTAAAATGCAAAAACATATCACTTGTAACAGCCATCCAGAGTAAATATGGGCGCACAGCAGACCAGGGAAGCAGAACATGCCAACTTAGCGGGTATATACGGCTTCCTTGAAATAGACCCCCTAACTATCCAGGAAGAACAGTTCGTGCTGCTGCTATTTCGCGGCATGACGGTTCCCGCTGCTTCACGCGGAGCGGGGATGACACCCCCAACAGGACACAAGATTCTGGAGCGCGAAAGCGTGCAGCAGTTGCTCGCTTATATGCGGGAGCAAATATTTACCGACACACGTATTTCTCTGGAAACACTAAACTCGATGGCATTCGAAGCGCACCGTAAATCAGTCTCATCGACAGAAGAACTAAACGCTGTTCAGGTACTTGGTAAATTAAATATGCTGGGTGGCTTCGCGCCGAATGCAGTCGTCGCAAAACGATTAGAGCTTGAGCGGGGGAACAGCGAAGGGGAAGACATCACGCCGAAGAGCACAAAAGCACTGGAACGCATGGCCGGTGACAAGTTACTGGAACTAGCGAACTTCGACGGGCTGGACAGCATCGATCCTATACCAGTTAAAAAGCGAGAGCCAGTAGTTGAGGTTGAAGGGGAATGCGAGGCTGTTGATGAGTGACAGTGTAATACATGGAGATACACCGAGTACTGTCTACGGACTTGACGACGAAGAAACATTGGATCGCCGGGATACGTCCGAGGAAGCGATAAAAGAGTTACAACAGATTGCGCGGGACGAGGCTGAGCGAGAAATTGCCGGTACAAAATTACTAGCACTTGAAGAAGCCGAACGGGAGCTATTGCGTGACCGGCCAGAAGAATTGGCGCGTCGGGAAGCAGCACGAAGGCACCTGTGTAAAAACAAGTATCTTCCGTTCGTGATGCGATTCAATCCAGATTATTTACCTGGATGGGTGCATAAAGATATTTGCAGACGGCTGGAGAAATTCAGCGCAAACGTAGCAATGAAACGGTCTCCCCGCCTAATGCTGACTATGCCGCCTCGACACGGCAAGTCAACACTGACCAGCAAAACATTTGCCGCGTGGCACCTGGGGAAATACCCCCGGCATGAATTCATGAGTTGCTCGTATTCAGGATCGCTTTCGATGAGTTTCTCCCGGATGGTAAGACAGTTACTCCGCGATCCGGCGTATCACTCGTTATTTGATACGCGACTTGATCCAGATTCCCAAGGTGCCGAAGCATGGCTTACTAAAGAAGGCGGCGGTTTCACCTCTGCCGGTATCGGTGGTGCCATCACAGGTAAAGGTGCGCACATACTGAATATCGATGACCCCGTTAAGAACAGGGAAGATGCGGAGTCAGAAACGGCCCGACAAAACGCCTGGAACTGGTACACATCGACAGCGTATACACGACTTGCCCCAGGTGGTGGCGTGCTGATTATTCTAACTCGTTGGCACGATGACGATTTAGCAGGCCGGTTATTAGAGGCCATGAAAGATAGAGAGGCTGATCAGTGGGAAATTGTTAACTACCCCGCCGTTGCCCTCGAAGACGAACGCTATCGGTTTGCCGGCGAAGCACTCCACCCAGAACGCTATAGCGAGAAAGCGCTGGGGCGAATTAAAAAGACACTGGGTAATCGAGACTGGGGTGCGTTGTATCAGCAGAACCCAGTCCCGGAAGAAGGCGGCTATTTCAAGCGCGAGAATTTCGTGTTCTATGATTTTAACGACCCGAAGGCCGTACCACAAAAAAAAGGACTGGTTAACTATACCGCGTGGGACTTGGCGATTGGTCTAAAGCAGATAAACGATTACAGCGTCGGTGGTGCAGTTTCGATTGACCGCGATCTCGATTTATGGATACGCGATATAGATCGCAAGCGCTCAGAGTCAATGGCGTTGGTCAAACGAATCTTAGATTTCCATGTGAAGTGGGCCGCACAAAGAACCGGGATAGAGAAGGGCGTGATCGAAATGACAATCGCTCCTTTCCTGAAACAAGAACGCAGGAAGCGAAAATTATGGGACTTCAATTATACAGAATTAAAACCGGGCAAACAGGACAAAGTTGCTCGTGCCAGAACCATTCAGGGTATGCATGAATCGCGGAAGATTCATATGCCCTACAACGCACCCTGGAGCGAGGCTTTTATTCAGGAAATACTGCGTTTCCCGCATGGTGTCCATGATGACCAGGTGGATTTTTTCTCTTGGATTGGTTTGATGATTATTATGATGAACCCCGAACCCCTGATCGTAAATAAGAAGCCAAGTTGGCGGGATAAACTAGCTAACTTCTCCAATGATACCAACCACAAAAGCGCGATGAGCGCATAAACAAAAGGAAGCCCGATGAAAACTGAAAAACAAGAGTATCTAAAAAAAATCCAACAATTTTATAAAGCCGGTGTGACGTTAGTAGTACGTACAACCGCGAACGGTTTCATTGTGCGGCAGGAAGATGCCGCTGTAAGTCTTGAACACGGCGCGACAGAAACTATTTGTACCGACACGAGTCAGTTGCTCGCTGTGCTATTGAACAAACTCACTTTTCAAGAAGAGTTAGAAGTTGAGAAGCATGTAGCTGCTGAATTGGAGGCGCTACAAGTACTGCGGGAAGAAAAAGAGCGGGGTAAAAAAGTAGTAAGAGCCGACAGTTCTAGTGAGGAAGCCCAGTAAGAAACCCGTTTACTGGATTCTCTAATCGAAAAAGGAAGACCCTGATGCGGCAAGCATTGAACGAAGTAACAGGTCAGCAGAAAGCAGAAGCAGCAATGGACCAAGCGGCCAAGGCTAGAGCTTTAGCGGATGAACAGTGGGACTTGTTTTCAGTTGCGTGCTCAGAACACGCCGATTATCTTGCGCGAGCACAAAAGTTTGATGAGTTCTACCTGGGTAAACAGTGGACTGAGAAAGACGAAAAGAAACTCGCTGGGCAGGGCAGGCCCGCGCTAACGATTAACCAGACGATGCCCATAGTAAACGTCGTACTAGGCGAACAGGCGACACGTCGTGCCGATGTAAAACTCAAGCCGAAGAAAAACGCCACCATAGAAGACGCCAGCATGATGCAACGGGTCTACGACTGGGTTATGGAGGAGAACATGCAAGGTTGGGTCGAATCGCAGATCTTTTCCGATGGTATTATTCAGGAACGCGGTTTCTATGATGTGCGGATAAATTTCGATGAAAACCTATTTGGCCACATCAACATCACGGCCGATGATCCGGGTGACGTTATCCCGGACCCCAACGCAAAAGAATACGATCCTGACACCTGGGATGAGGTTTGGTATACACGCTGGTGTTCACTAGATTACATCGAAGAAAACTACGGAATAGATAAACGCGAAAAACTGGAGGGGCTTGCTACCTCGGGTCTGACTAAAGGAATAGATTCTTTTCATTTCGTAACCCGCAAAGAACCTCGCTTTGGCGAGGAAGAACAGAATGCACAGTGGTTTGCCGGGGTTACTTCCGAGAAGGAAAAACGCCGTGTAAAAACAGTACGTCTAATTGAGCGCCAGTTCAAACAGTTGCATTGGGTACAGTACTTTATTGATCCTATCTCAGGCGATAAGAGTCCTGTCCCTCCGACGTGGAATCAGGAACGTGTGGTGAACTTCGCCGCCAGTATTGGTTTGTATGTTCACAAAGTGCGAGAGCGCAGAATTAGGTGGCGAGTTACCGTAGACTCTGTGCTATTGCACGATACCTGGTCACCGTACCATACTTACACCAAGATACCTTTCTTCCCTTATTTCCGCAGGGGTAAGTCGGCTGGTGTAGTAACTAACCTGATATCGCCCCAGGAAATGCTGAATAAGATTTCCTCGCAAGTGACACACGTTGTAAATACCACAGCAAACAGCGGGTGGATTTATGAAGCCGGTTCATTAGTGAACATGACTCCGCAGCAGTTGAAAGAGCGCGGGGCTGAAACCGGCCTCGTGATTGAAGTAGCTGCGGGTTCTCAACCCCCCGAGAAGATTACACCGAACTCAATTCCGACAGGACTTGAGCGTATCACCATAAATGCTCAGAACAACATGAAGGAAATTTCTGGTGTTACAGATGCCCTGCTTGGACTCGAAAGTGCGGAGGTATCAGGTGTTGCGCTAGAGTCAAAAGAGAAGCGAGGGCAGATTCAAATTCAGGTGCCGCTAGACAATCTTGCCAAGACGCGATTTTTCCTGGTTCGAAAAGTGGTGAACTTGATTCAACAGTTTATGACCGAACAACGACTCTTGACTATTGTTAATGAACGCCCCCAGCCGGGGCAGCCTGAAACTGAAGAGTTGGTAATTAACCAGCGCACGGCCGGAAAGATTCTAAACGACGTAACGAAGGGTACTTACAGTTGGGTGATTGGATCTCAACCGACTCGTGACTCGTTTAACGATTCGCAATTTGCTGAATCAATCGCTATGCGTCAGGTAGGACTTATGATACCGGATGATCGGATCGTCGAGTTCTCAAACCTTGAGAACAAGATGGAGTTGGCAGAAGAAATTCGCCAGGCACAAGGGCGTGGAACACAATCTCCTGAAGAGCAGCAAATGGCTCAACTCTTGCGGGAGTTTGCGCTTATGCGTGAGCAGTTGGAACTGGCTGAGCTTGAGCAAAAGGTTCACCTACTGCGAAGCCAGGTAGAACTTAACTTCGCCAAGACAGGCGAAATCGATGCAACCATGCAACTCAACCTCGATAAATTGGAATCGGATGTTGCCCTTGCGCGAGAAGGCTTTGATCTTCGAAAGAAACTAAATCGAGATCAAAGCATTAACAAGCTGGAAGGCAAAGTTATTGACCACAAAGCGTTAACGGCTCAGCGGTTTACTGCTGCAACATTACAACAACTTACTACTGATTCTCGATAAAGGAGTACTCCCTAATGGCAAAAGCAAAAACAAACCAATCTCAGGAAATAGAACCCTCTGACCTAGAAACTCCTTTTTTTGGCGCAGACCCTACTCCTGAACTGGATATTACACCGGAAGACATTGCAATCCGTGATGGGGTAGACAATACGACAACTGACGACGATACTGCTGCCGCTACCGACAAGGATGACAAAAAAGAGGATGCTGATGACAAGAATGACAAAACGGGGGGTACTGACGACGATGTGGAAAACGATAAAAAGGTGGACGATGCTACTACTGCTGATGCCGATGCTGTTACTGTTGATTCTACCGTTACTGGGAATGCTGTTACTCTCGATTCTACCGCTACTGGGGATGGCGTTGCTACCGATGATCCTGTGGATAAAGATCCGACAGCAATTAAAACAGCCGCTATCATGGTGCCGAAGTCACGTATGGACGGCGCACTCAGACGTGCCCGAATAGCCGAAGATAAGTTGCAGACCAGAGACACGCCTGGTGGCGTGGAAGCCGTTGACCTTGATGCGCTGGAAATAGCTGTGGATGGGGACACGGCGGCAAAAATGTTTGATGCCTCAATGGACAATAAACCGGAAGAAGCCAGCAAACTATTGAGTACCCTAATCACCCAAGGTGTTAAGGGTTCTCTCAGCACAGTCCTCCCTTCTTTGCGAAAGGAAATTACCGCTCAGATTCAAAGCGAAGTGGACAGCGGTGTAAACTCATCTACTAACGACGGTGCTTTTGCCGATGCGGTTGACGAGATTTACACGACATACCCTTTTATGAATCCCGTAAATACCGAGATATTTGAAGCAGAGGTGATGGCTGATGCGCGGACATTCCAGGCTGGCTATGAAGCACAAGGTACCAGCTCGGCAGTCGCCGTGTTACAGGCTACTGACAAAGCACTGCATTTACATCATCCTGAGTTGTTTGTAAAAGCAAAGGCAGCAGAGGCGGAGGCAGCAGCAAAAAAATCTGTAGAAGATAAAACGGATGCCGAATCCCTCAAGCGGAACATTGAGGCAGCAACGGCGCAACCGGCTAAGAGCGAAGGCTCCAAACCAAACAAAGATGAACAGGGTAAAGTGCCGAGTGTTGATGATCTTTCCGATGAAGAGTTTGACGCTTTGCCCGCAGCTACTAGAGCACGTATGCGCGGCGATTTTGCTTAACATTATTTTGCTTAGCATTACACTATAGAGCTAGGTTACACGGGAGTAACTTCTGGGCGAACCCGCCGGGTTAAAACCTAGCGGGTTTTTCTTGTTCTATATAAATAGGCAGCGCTTATATTTATGTTGACAATAAAAATCAGTCAGTGGTAGTATTACAAAAGTCGCCTAGTTCCCGATACGAACTCCTTACGGCAGGTAAAGCTGCAATTCGACTCCCTCGACGATACGAGGGCGGAAAGCAGGTAGCACCGAGACAGCTATCGCTAAACCTATTACCAGAATTGTATCTGTAAGGAGTCCCTTGTGGCCGATACTAATTTTACCCTTAATACCGAGCAGAAACGCGTATGGTCGCGTGAAACTTGGTCCATAGCACGAAACTCTAGCTTCGCATTCCAGTTCATGGGCACGTCAGAAAACGCAATGATCCAGCGCGTTACTGAACTAACCAAAACTGAACGCGGCGATCAAGCGATTATAACCCTGGTACCGGATTTGGAAGATGATGGTGTGATGGGGGACTACGACCTGGAAGGTAACGAAGAAGCAATCGGTGCCTATGACCAGGTCATAACCGTTGACCAAATCAGACACGCGAACCGATCAAAAGGTCGTATGACTGAACAGAAATCAATCGTTAGATTCCGTGAGACTTCACGAAATGTACTGGGCTATTGGTTGGGTGACCGACTAGACCAAATGCTGTTCTTGTGCTTATCAGGAGTGCCTTTTACCTACCACAACAACGGGACAGTGCGAACGGCTAGAGCTGCGGGCTTGAACCTCAACAATCTTGCCTTCGCCTCTAATGTATCCGCACCGACCTCCGCAAGGCATTTGCGCTGGGACAAAACAACAGGCGATTTCGCTGCTGGCGATGTTACTGCGATAACTGCCGATGATCTGCCATCTTACAAGATGTTGGTGTTGGCTAAGGCACGTGCCAAAGAGCAGTATATTAAAGGTATTCGTGGCCCGAAGGGACAGGAAGTTTACCACTGTTTTGTCACCCCTACTGCCATGGCAAGGCTTAAACTGGATACTGACTACATCGCTAACGTGCGTAACGCATGGCAGCGTAGTGAAAAGAATCCTCTGTTTGCTGGTACTACATCCGTCATGGCAGATGGTCTAATCATCCACGAGTACCGTCATGTGTATAACGTCGGTGGTGCTACTACTGGCGCTGCTACCAACGCAGGTGCTGCCGGTTACAAGTGGGGTGCCACGGCTGCTGTGAACGGACAGCGTATGTTGGTATGTGGCGCACAAGCGGGTGCTTTCTGCGATTTAGGCGCACCGTATTGGGATGAGGATATGTTCGACTACAATAACAAGCCCGGTATTTCCATCGGTAAAATGATGGGTATGCTGAAGCCTGTGTTCCACAGCCCTGTGAACGATAGTGATCAGGACTTTGGTGTGTTAGCTATAGACACTGCACAGTAGAACTAAGTCGCGCACCGGAAAAACCACTGCGCGACTTTTTTATACCCCTTCAAAAAACCCAAGGAGCCAAAAATGGCGAAACGTAAACCGCATAACAAGACTGAAATCGATATGCCAGCAGCAGATATGCCAGCAGCAGATATGCCAGCAGCAGATATGCCAGCAGCAGATGAAGAAGTGGATTCCTCAATCGAGAATGCATTGCGTATTGTCACTGAGGCGGATGACGACTTAGGCGGTGTTGAAGATACCCAAGAATCCGCAGCGGTTGATGAAGCACAGCCAGCACTTAGGCGCGGCCAAGCGGCACCTGTAGCCAATGCGGAAATGGATCGTATTGTAGGTGTTGTAGCTACCGCCGACCTCCGCGTAGTAGTAGCAGATACCAACGTGGTACTGCTTCTCGAAAAAGATGTGGAGCGACAACTGCCCTATCGTTTAGCGATGGCCGCACAAATTTCAGGCGGCACATCAGGCGTAGGCGTAACAATCAGCCAGTAATCGGCCAGTAGGAAGCGTTCATGACAACCTCGGCTGCCTCGATTGTAACCAAAGCACGACATCTTACACTCGACGAAAGTGGGGTTCGTTGGGCAGATGCCGAGCTAGTTAGATGGTTAAATGACGGGCAGTTCGAGCTTGTTGGTCACAAGCCTACAGCCTCGGTATTAAATGGGCCAATCCCACTGTCTATCGGTGCTCGGCAAACAGTACCGACTGGTGCAACCGCACTTCTCGATATAACGCATAATTCTTCCAGCGGCGAAGCCTGCACCTTAGTGCAGCGTGCTGATCTGGAACGCTCACTACCCGCGTGGGCTAATGCTACCCCTGCTATCGATGCAGAACATTACATGGTGGATGAAGATGACCCCAAGTCATTTTTAACGTATCCACCCAATACCGGTGCAGGAGAATTGCAAGGAAGACTTGCGGTTCTGCCTATAGCCATAGCTAATGAAACCTCAAACATAAGCCTTGCCGATGAGTACGGGCCGGTGCTACTCGATTACCTGTTGTACCGTATATGGAGCAAGAACTCGAATCATCCAGGTAACGCCCAGCGTGCGGAAATGGCACACAACAAGTTCTTACGTGCCCTGGGTGTAAAAATCCAGGCAGAATTTACCTATAGCCCGAAACGAAATTTTGAAGAAGATTCTAATGGCACAAGTCGCGTATAAATACCTAAACCCAGATATTTCTGTGATTGTAAAAGGGGCACCAAACCCCACCATTTTACGCGCCATACAACAGGCCGCACGCGAGTTTTATACGATGTCGGAAGCCTACATCTACACAATCCCAGCAACGACTGTTGCCGCATTAAGCGCTGTCGTCCCGCTGACATTGCCTGCACAGATGGAGTTGCTCAGACCTTTAGACATGACGTATAACAACGAGCGATTGAGAACTACAAGCATCGAAGCGGCTAATGCAGATTACGGCAGGTGGGATAACCCCGAACAAGCCTCGGTGCCAGGAAAAATCCTGCGTGCCTCGATTAGCGCGTTATCCTTAGTACCCATCCCGAGTGCGACGGTGACCGACGGGTTACGAGGAACTGTTGCCCTTATCCCGGCACGGTTAGCGGCGGGTATTGAACAGACATTTTTAGATGAACACGGTGATGGCATTGCACTGGGCGCAATTTCAAAACTAGCAGGCATGAAGGGCACCGATTGGTACGCACCCGACATACTTGGATACTACGCCGGGGAGTTTGCACACGCGATTCAAAGAGCAAAACTAGTAGGTAAAAATGAACACACCGAAAATGGCGGTGCCGTTTGCTATGGCGGGATATGATTGACCCTGTCATTGACCTTATCCGTGTTCCATCTAAAGCAGTACATGCCGTGCTGCCTACAGTGGGAAACTATTTGGACGTTGCTATGGATCATTGCAACGGGGAAGCAGATGGTTCCTCAATAGCGGACGGGATTCTCGATGGCACCTACTTATTGTGGGTGCTGCACGATCAAGAGCGCCACGAGACAGTTGGAGCGGTGGTTACCGGTTTTGTTAATTATGCACATAAGTTCAAGCTCGATATTGTGGCTGCGGCTGCGTCCATAGCTGAAGAGTTCTGGATACAGCACCTGGAGACGCTTTACGCCTTTGCCCAAGAAATAGGGGCAGTGGAAATAGAGTTTCATGGACGGCCTGGATGGTCAAAACGCCTTGGCAAACACGGCTATAAAGTGGCGCAGGTCAAGATGGTCAAAGAGGTAACACATGAGCAAAGCTAAAAAACAACGGGCCAGCGCACAAGAAACTTTACTCGCAAAACGGGGCCTGGAAAAAAACGCCCGTTTTGAAAGCGCCTTTCGGCCACTGGAAAAAGCAGCTATCAACGAGTTGAATACCGCGAATGTAGATGCTCGGGCAGGTTTTCTCAAGGGCCGGGCAGCGGCGGATACTAACCAACACGCTGCTGAGTTAGACACCTCAATCCTTGCTAATGGTGCTGGTGGGGCGAATCGAGGGTTTAATCAAGCCACGGCGGTAGGAAGGGCAGCGTCTGCCGGGCTGTCTGATGCAGACAGAATTGCAAGTGATAGTATTGATGCCGATACGCTAAACGTCATCCGTACCGGGCAGAGCGTCAACCGCTCTGCATCCAGCGCATTAATTTCGTCCGCAAGGTTGGCTAACAGTCGTTCTGCAAGTATACTTGAGGCTCAGCGAGTTAAAGACCGGGCAAGAGGCAGGGCACTCGGTACTGTTACTACGGCTGCTGTTGGAGGGTTTTTGGATGCCAAAGAACAAGCTACTAGCGGCGTACCCAAAGGAGGGGTTGGGCCTTATGAAATACACGCGATACCTACTGAAGATCTTGGTTTTGTTGCTCGGCGTTTGCGCAAAAAGCACACTGGCGGTTGAAGAAGTCATCCTGACGGCTGAAGAAGACACCGCAGAAAAACCAGTTGTGAATACAGACGCCGACCTTCTTGCACAGCTAAGATATTATAATGCCATCGCTGGCGGGGCGTCTACGGCTGACTACCAGAACCTGGTTGCCGGTATCCCAGGGGATAGTGAGGAAGCTATTGATCTCATTCGCCAGAACAATAGCTATACCAAGGAAGAATTGGCGCAACTTATACATGCAGTCAATTCCGGTCATTTCTCAGATGAGGTTATCGACGTTCTCACTAATAACGCTGGTTTCACTCCAGCCTCTGCTACGGCAAACCGAACTGAAAGAGCAGCACAAGCTGCTCACAAAAGAAACCTGGAACTCTTGCAGGCCGAGGAAGACCTTCTTGAGCGGCAGATAGAGTACGCCGAGCTTAACCGCGATAGCCGTATACCTAGGCAGGAAGAAGTCAAGATTGACCTGCCCCTCTCGGAGGAGGAAAAAGACGAGTTTGACCTGTTCCTCTCGGAGCCAAAAAATGACAGGGACATGAGCTTCCGTATGACCACGGGCGGTGGAATTATAGACGCATGGTGTGATAATAACCAGGCCATACATACACGACTCTATCCAACTAAAAGGGCGTGTATGTATGGCCTGGCAAACGTCTACGAGCTCGGAGTATTAGAGAAGCATCGTCTTAGTTGTATAATAAAGGAGGGGTATAGTGCTCAATCTATTGCTCTCTCTGCGTGTATAGAAATAAAATTCTATGAGCTGATGAACCTCGAAAGAACTGAGTTCATAAGCGAATCGCAGCGGTTGAAGGAAGCCTACGATCAATTGGAGAAAGCCTACAGAGCGCAGCAGTAGAGGGGCTTAAATTACCAGTTCGCCCCTGAAAATTTACCTTTAATTATAGGCAGTACCTATACTAGAGAGATTTATGGAAGACTTTGAACGTAATGTCGGGATACCGACAATACGACTTGACCTGAACAACCCGGAGCAAACGCTTGCCGACCTGGCTGCGGCTGAGGATGCGCGGTACAAGCAAGACTATGTGCCGGTTGAAGACGACGCCATACGCTCGCTTCACGATATGTCTATTGTAAAACAAGCGAGGGCGAATGCCGGTGAAGGGTTCAACGCGGTAAAAGGGCGGTTTAATCGTGCAAGATCACGCTACGGTGTTGCACAACGGGCCATCGATACACGGGAGCAAGAACAAGGGTTTCAGTTAGCTAAAAGCAAGACACTGGCTGACACAGTAAACAATTCACGACTTGAACAGTTTGATCGCAACCGTGGGTTTCGTAATGAACTAATAAATATTGGGCGGGGAGTGGCAGCCGATGCACAGGGTAATATTACTGATGCAGCGGGGCTGAAAACAAGCCGCGACAACAGCAACCGTGCTGCGGCGGCTAATGCCAAAGCGCAACGCACGGGTGCAATCGGATCAATAGCTTCGACGGCGCTATATGCCGCAATGGTGATGTAATGTCTGAAGTAGTAAAGGGGTTTTTGCAAGGTGTGGGTTTACAGACGGGTGGAGCAAATTCTCTATTAGATTTTTACGACCGGCGGCAGCAGCGTGTTTTGCAACGCGAAATCGTGGGGCGGGAATATAACCTACGACTGAAAGAATTAGGGGTGAACGAAAAAGATGTAGAGGGGCTCAACGCACTGCGTGCTTCACAAGAGAGCATTAACGCCGCTACCGCAAGACAGACAAACAGCCAGATAAATATAGTGGAACGGAATCTCTATGCCGAGGAAAAAAAAGCAGCATATAGAGCGCTTGAGGCAATGAGATCGCGCGAGAATGTTGACACGTTGGAGGAACTGGTGGCCGTTAATCCCAACGCGCAGCGCCTTCTTTATGAGGTGTCTTATGGGAGTCCAGAAGTTCGTGCTGCTATCGACAGCAAAACTAACCTAGACCCTGACAGCTACGAACCTCGTCAGATAGAAGGGCTGCCGGGGGGAGCACACGTTGTGGCAGGCACAAGCACGATTAACGGCGAGCCTACGTTTCTCACTAAACCTGGAGGTGAACTACGCGGAAATGACGGAAAAGAAAAACCAGTTGTGAATACAGACGCCGACCTTCTTGCACAGCTAAGATATTATAATGCCATCGCTGGCGGGGCGTCTACGGCTGACTACCAGAACCTGGTTGCCGGTATCCCAGGGGATAGTGAGGAAGCTATTGATCTCATTCGCCAGAACAATAGCTATACCAAGGAAGAATTGGCGCAACTTATACATGCAGTCAATTCCGGTCATTTCTCAGATGAGGTTATCGACGTTCTCACTAATAACGCTGGTTTCACTCCAGCCTCTGCTACGGCAAACCGAACTGAAAGAGCAGCACAAAATACGGCAAACCGAACTGAAACAGCCGCACAAAATACGGCAAACCGAACTGAAACAGCCGCACAAAATACGGCAAACCGAACTGAAAGAGCAGCACAAAATACGGCAAACCGAACTGAAACAGCCGCACAAAATACGGCAAACCGAACTGAAACAACCGCACAAAACACGGCAAACCGAACTGAAACAGCCGCACAAAATGACCAACGCAGAGAGCAGGAAACCTTGCAGGCCGAGGTAGCTGCTGATGCTGCGCGAGGAGCTAATACAGAAAATCTTCGTCAAGTGCAAATAGGTTTTGACGAACCTAACCGCGTTAATCGCTTTACTAGAGAGGAGGAAGAAGGACAGGCTGAACACCATAGAGGACTGCTCAACACCGCGTCAGATATAGCGCTGGCTCCACTCCAACTTAACGGTCTTGGCTTTCGTGACCAGTCGCATGAGTCCTACCGTATATCTGATGATCCAGCAGAAAATCTAGCATTTGCAAAAAGCGACATAGAGGCCACATTAGCAGACCCTTTACAAACAAAACAGTTGGAAGTTCTTGGCTTGCCCGCAGACAGAGATCGCTGGACAGCCGAACAGTACACTGTAGCGACCAACGTTGTGCTGTTATCGCGCAGGGGGGATATAAATAACTCGTGGAAAAATCCATTCCAGCCTAATGACGTAAGTACTCTTGGACGTATTACACCTGAAGGTATCCGCTTGTATCAAGAGGGTGCATCGCCCTATGAAAAACGAGGCTTCTTTAACTAGGCAGTAAACTATGCCGGGATCAAGATTTTCGACGGCACCGCAGACCGATGATATACATGGCAACGCGCTTGTTCTACCGTTGCAAACAAATGACATCCGTGGCCGTGCAGTCGATAGACAAAATTCATCGAGTCTTGCCCGTGGTACTGACCAACTGCAAGCCTCGTTGTTTGGCTTCGTTAATATAATCGGTAATCTTACTGGCATAGACGCTATTGCCCGTTGGGGCGAAGAGGGGATTCTGCGTAATCTTGATGAAGCAGCCCTTAATCCTCCTACTATCCGTGATTGGGATGACGTTAACTCCCTTGCTGAATTTGGCACTTACTTCCTCGAAGCTATCGGTGAACAACTTCCTCAATTGGCTGTTGATGCCGCAGCATTAGTTGCTGGGGGTGTAACCGGTTCGGGTATTGCAGCAGTTGCGGCACGACGGGCAACACTGACTACCCTGCAAAAAGCAGCCCTCGGCAAAGCGATCAAACGCCGAGTAGGCGAGCAAGGCTTTTCCGAGTATCTAAGACGCAAGGGTACAACAGCCGGTGCCACTTTTGGTGTGGGGCTTAGCAACCTTGCGCAGAATGCCGGTGAAACACAGATAGGATTTAATCACGACGGCATCGATGCACCGGGCACTGCCCTGACGGCAGGTATTCTTAAAGCGGCACTGGATACCCTTGCTCCGTTACAGTTAATTGGTATCGCCAGAAAAACAGGTGTGCCAGTCAAGACATTACCTGAGCTGCTTGCACGTGTAGGTAGACAAGTCGGCGTTACCGGGGGTACAGAATCAGTAACCGAGGGCATACAAACAGTTGTCGATTTCATTGCGACAAAGCACGAAGATCCTGACTTTGATCTGACCTCCGTTGAAAACTTAAAAGAATTACGCGAAGCCTTGATTAAAGGCGGCCTGGTGGGCGGAACACTAGGTGGTAGCGTAACAGCGGCTACTGAATCAGCCGCGTTTATTAAGGCTCGTAAAGACATTGATTCCGTCATGGATGCCGAGGTTGAAGCGGCACAGGAGAGCTTTAAGGAGCCTGAGCCGGATATAGCTATCACCATTCCAGAAAGCCAGGAAACAATTAACGCGCAGGCGAGAGCTGTCGCCGATCCTACCAGTACAAAAGACACATTACTACTAACCCCCGGATCGCCAGAGCCAGATCGTTCCATTTTGCCTGAAAATACGATAGCTGTAGAAACTGATCACAGCGGTGTGCTGCTTACTACGGACGAAGACAAAGCGGCGGCAGCACAGTTAGTTCCGGCCAAGGATGAAGAGCGTTTATTGGGTGGCCTTCTTTATGGTCGGTACGAAGGCAAAAGCGATATCGACGGTCAGGTCATCGTTGTATCTGACAAAGATCGCGGTATTGTCATGGAAGTGGCAACCACCGCCTCCACGTTGGAACGTGACTTGGAAGAGGCACAAAAACAAGCACCAGTAGGGGGTGCTGTACGTGTTACCACCGCAGACAAAGTTGTTCGCAACCGTGTTGCGCTGGCCGATCAAGAGAAAGGACTAAGGGGATCTATTGGGAACGCCGTTCTTGCTGAACTTGGTATTCCAAAAGAGACCACCGAGAGTGTCGAAACACAGTCAGTTGAAGATTTGTCGCCCCCTATAGGTGATGAAATAGTCGATGCCTTTGAAGATGCAGGGGTAGGTATTCTTGATGAGGTGTATCTTAGTGATGCAGTAGCGAGTTCGACACTTGTTGAGACAAAAAGCATTCGAGACAAAGAAGGAAAAACATCCTCCCGCGCCGAACCAGAATTTATAGAAGATGCCATACGATCCGCAAAGATGGTAGGTCGAGGACGAAAGAAACTTGCTAATAGCGGTAGGGTTGGCGAGAAAGAAAAAAAAATAATCAACAACACACTGTTTAGTGTGTCTGATCCATCGGGAATTAAAGAGATATTCTCCGCCCCGCAGTTAACCTTTGCTGGAATGGATTTGCTACGTGCGCGTAAACCTGCCGGAGAAATGGGCACAAAGCAGTTTCGGCTCGAAGCGTTTCTAACGATGCTCGGCGAGTTAATTGCTCAAGGTTATTCGGTACCAAAAACACTACGCTCTTTCGGGGGTAACTTTATTGTGTTTTCCAGCCGTAACCACCTACGCCAACGCGGCGAAACGATGAACCTCAACACGCTAGTAAGAGACCTAAAGGAACGGGGTGCATTGGAACCGAGCGATAGGGAAAAAGCGCATAAAGCAGACCGCATTGCTACAGAACTTGAAGAGGTTGGCCATCCCAATGCGTTTCGGGCACGCCGAGTTGCTACTGCTATCGTGGCCAAAAACAACTCGTCAATTGCTTTTGATCCAAGAGAAATTGAGGAAGTAGGTGGGGAAATTGCAAGTGATAGTATTGATGTCGATACGCTAAACTTCATCCGTACCGGGGAGAGCGTCAACCGCTCTGCATCCAAGGAATCAGGAAACGCTTTTGATCCACAAACTTATAAAGCACCAAGTGAAGCTGTTGTTGATGCGTCCGGCGAATACCTTGCAGCAATTGACCAGAGCCGAAGAGAAAATGAAGCCAAGCCTGTTTCACAAGTAAAACCTGAAGGTATCGATCAGCAAATTGCAGACGATGTTCAAGCCTTTATAGGAGGCGGCGGTCAAATAACAAACATAATTGAGAAGGGCACTGTCGTTGGTATTGGTAAATCTATTTCGGATAAAGAAGTGAGTTTTGTTAAGGGTATTTTGGACGAGTTGGGCTTAACTAACATTGGTATTGCAGTAGCCGATGTAGATTCGATCCCTACTTTGCTAAAGCAGGGACACTTAAATCAAAAAGAACATCGGCGAATAAATACCCTGTTTAGTGACGCCTACAACAAGGCCGTATTTGTTCCCCGTGGTGCTAGTGGCACAATTATTATTCGTCCTGCTAGTGATTCCAATGTGGGCCAAAGAAATCGCCTTGCGATACTGGGCCATGAAGTAGGGCACGTTGTTTATAACAGCATTGAAAACAGAATACTCGACCCTCAGAATGCACGCGATGCACATCTGGCTGAGAGATTACGAACAGCGTTTAGCAAAGACAAAGCCAAGGATGCATCCTATTCGGCGAACGGGGGTTTTAAAGAATGGTTTGCGGACAAACTCAGTGCGCGTGCTAGAGGCATTATTCAAAACGACAAGAGCCTAACCGGTCGATTCTTCTCCACCTCAGCCGCCTTGCTACGAAAAACATTCAATGCAGTCAAGTCTCGTTTGCACCCACGATTTCATCGTAATACTGCCTTCGAGGATGTCATCGATGCCTATAAATCGGATAACGCCTTCGTCAATATTCGAGATATCGATGGTCCTAAAATCATCGAGACAATGTCGCAACCTGAAGAAGCGATTAACCAGTTTCTCTCGCCGAAAGAGTTAGCGGCGCTGCTCAAGAATCTGAAGAAGCTGGATCCGCGTACTACCCCCGGTATTAAACACTTGTTTGATGTTGATAATCAGCTTCGCGGCGCGGGCCTTGGAGCTATTGCTGATCTTATCTATCAACCTACTAATAGCCCAAACTCAAATGCGTATTGGGCAAATGTCGAAACGGCGTTCGCCACTTTTGTAGGGCAAACGCAGCGGGTATTTGCCAGGAACGAAAAAAAAGGCATTATCAATACCGCCTTTAACCAGCTTGCCCGCGAATTGCCGGATGAACAGTTAACAAGAAAGGCAAAGAAGCTGCGGAGTATTCTCAAAGAGTTTCATGCGTATTTAACTGACGTAATTCCTAATATCGGAGAAATCGAGAATTTCTTTCCGCGCGAGTATGAATTAAACGCGATCTCTGAAAAACCAGACGAGTTTATGGATCTTCTTGTGCGTCATGGAATATCAGAGAACGACGCAGGCGAAGTGGTGGACAATCTGTTAGCGATAAAATCAATTGCTGATCCAGATTCATTTGTGCCTAAGCATTCATTCTTGCACAAGCATCGCCAATTAACTAATGCCAAATTGGTGCGTGCTTTGGTTGAAGCAGGATTTCTTAATACTGACCCGCACAAAGCAATGATGAACTACATGCGTAAAGCTATACGTCGGGCTGAATTAGAACGCTCCTTTGGCGACTACGCGCCACTCAACGGCTACGTTAGAGGGCCGATTTTGAGTCAGGAAGAAATTACTAAAAACGCCGCTATTCTCGAAGGCTACCTGACCCACAACGGCATCATGCAAGGCAACATGGGACTTGATAAGTCATTGGCAATTGCTGTTCAACAGAAGCACATTAAGATGGACGGTGCCACTCCTTTGTGGCGTAGTCCCATGGTCAAGCTCGAAAAAGCATTGGCTGAAGAGTCTGCGCGAATCGGTCTGAGTGAAAAAGAGCAGGCTAGAGCTTATAACCTTATTATTCATGCGCTTGATGCCACTACACCACTTGATCCTGACACTCCCCTGTATAACATAACAGGCGAGATTCGAGCGTATGAATCGCTTAGAACCTTACTATTTTCCGGGGTCGCTTCTATACCAGAAGTAGGCGCTGTCTTTGCACGCAACAAAGGCACTTTAAAAGCCAGAGAATTTGGGCGACTTGTAATCGACAAGATAAAAAACTTTGGCGATGCACGGGATTTAGCGGAAGGGATTGGCGCAGTAGAGCGAGGTATTTCTGATACCATCCTTACTGAAATGATGAATGCCTCGAATCGAGGTAAGTATCGATTCTTCAGAAGAGCTATAGGCCCAATGTTTAAAATCAATGGTAATGAAGCCATTGTTGTATTCAGCAGGGTAGTTGCTACTGCCACGGCTAAACAGTTTGTGCTCATTAATGCACGCCGCGTTGTCGAATCAGAAGTTGGCTCTTTGGAACATAGTAGGGCACTGCGTTACTTGACAGAGTTAGGTATCACGGAGGCAGCCGCTGTGCTGCGCTGGGAAGCATACTCACAGGCGAATGGCAGACACGTTCTTTATTCATCTCGTTATCAACCATTTTCAGAAGACGCAAAAATGGTACAAGATGCAATTAATCAATTTGTCAATGAAAGCGTGATCCGACCGAATGCAGCAGAGCGCCCTGCGTGGGCAAATCATCCGCTGGGGGGCTTAATTTTTCATTTGAAGACATTCCAGTTTAGCTACAGCAAGAATATCTTAGGTGGCCTGTACAGAGAAGGAAAAGCACGGTACGGGGAAGACGAAGGTTTTAGTGCCATGTTGCCTTACTACCTTAGCGCGATAAGTGTTTTTCTTGCCCTAGGTGCGGTAGGGGATGAACTGAGAAATCGGATTAAGTCTCTAGGTGGCAGAGGCACTTGGGATAGTAATAGCCAAGACCCCGTGCGCGTGGTGGAGAAGTGGGCAGATCGAGCAGGCTTCACCTCGCTACCCTTTGCTGACGCTATACCCATTCCGTTCGTTAAAAGCACATCCCCTTCTGATTTAGCTTTTGCACTTGGTCCAACCACTAGCCATTTGTACGATATTTTTGCTGATGGTAACGGGATTCAACGCACTGAAGTTATACGGAGTATCCCTGTTGTCTCTCAGGTAAATGCCATAAGACGTGAATTGTATAAACTATCGATGTAAAATATAGGCATTGCTTATATAAGAGAGTGAACCGGTGCCAGAAAGAATTTTACACTTAGCGGACGCAGTTATCTGGCCAATGGCAGTAATTACTGTAACTACGCTCGGGGGTTGGGGTCTATGGGCCAGTGTTGGAGTATACGACTCGAATAGGCATATTGAATCGGCTAAGGAAGTTACTGAAGACCTTAAAGCAATAACGCTACGCCTGGAAGCTGTTGAAAAGAGCTTCATAGCAATTCAAGCCACCTCTGAAGCTAACCATGAGGCCAATAATCGCTTACTTGCTGAAATATTGAGACAACTATCGCTATGAGTTCTTACCACTTTAGCAAGTCAAGTCTCGAACGTCGAAAAGGCATAGATCAACGACTAATCGACATACTTGACCACGCGTTGAGGATAACTGTAATCGATTTCGGGGTGCCGGGGGATGGCGGCCTGAGAACTTCCGAGAGGCAGCGCGAACTGTTTGTTGCTGGTGTAAGTCGATGCGACGGCGTGACCTCAATTAGTAACCACCAACTGGGGTTAGCCGTCGATGTTTACGCGTATGTTGACGGTAAAGCAAGTTGGGAAACAGAACATCTAGCACTCGTTGCTTGTGCCATGTTACAAGCGGCAAGCCATTTAGGTTATAAACTATCTTGGGGTGGGCTATGGCCTTGGGACAAACCACATTTTGAATTAGATGATGGATGAATATTTCAATCGAAAATTTCAGTGGTATCGCACCGCTGGTAGATAAACGACGGCTTGCGCCTGAACTGGCACAGATCGCTGAAGATTGTGTGTTCGACGAAAAAACACTGCGCCCGTTACGTGCGCCGCTTCCGCTAGCGCAGGCTGTATCCGCGAATACTAAAACACTACAGTGGTATCAGTCTGCCTTACTTGAGTACGCAGAGTATGTGGACATCGTAAAAACGCCTGTGTTGAATGACGCGCATGATCGGTTGTTTTTAACAGACAGTGCTTATCCTAAAGTTAAGTCAGGGGCAAGTACTTACCGGCTGGGAATCCCGCGTCCTACTGCTCCCCCTGGAACAGTAGCGGTAGTCATTCCTGACCCAGATAGCGACGAGCAGTTACTGGAAAGCGACACTGTTTTTTATGTTTTTACTTATGTGGATTCGTTTGGTGCAGAAGGACCTAACAGTCCTGTTAGTACAATTTTGGATAAAGTGCGTGATACGGACGTTTATCTTACTTTTCCTGCTGTGCCATCAGGCAATTATAACTTCGGCAGCGGTGCTCTGATTCGTATCTATCGATCTAATACGGGATCGAGTGATACTGAGTTTCAATTTGTTAGCCAGCAACCGATTACAACGGCAACTTGGACAGACAGCGTTGCCAATGCCTTACTCCAAGAAGTTCTTCCTTCTGCTACATGGATAGGTCCTCCTGATGATGACGAAGTTTGGACAGACGGCCCCCTGCAAGGATTGACCGCGATGCCTAATGGCGTGCTTGCAGGATTCAGCGGAAAAACGATCCACTTTTGCGAGCCAAAACTACCCCATGCATGGCCTTTGGCCTACCGTATTTCAGTCCAAGATAACGTGGTTGGTCTTGTGCATATAGCCTCTGGTTTATTAGTACTGACCGAAGGGAAACCGGTTTTGATCGTTGGTTCAGACCCGCAGTCATTTGATGCGATCCCGCTCCAGGGTGAGGCGGAACACCCCTGTATCGCTAAGCAATCAATCGTTGATATGGGTGATTACGCGATTTACGCAACCGACCGTGGTTTGGCTTTGGCCGAGGGGAATAAGGTAGTTCTTGCCACTGAGCAACTTATCGACAAAGAGGATTGGGTACTCTGTACGCCCACCTCGGTAGTTGCAAATTCACATTTAGGCAGGTACGTCGCGTTCTATGACACAGGTACTGTGCAAGCGGGGGTTATCTTTGACCCTAGCGGCGGAAAAAATGCGTTGACCACCACAACCCAGTGGGCTGACGCCATGTACCATAGTCCATTTAACGGCTCTTTATATGTAAAACAGGGAACAAGTATTGGTGAATGGGACGCGGGTATTGAACTTACCTACACGTGGAAGAGTAAAAATTTTATTTTGCCTCAAGCCACTAGTTTTTCCTTTTTCGAGTTACTGGGCGACGTTACCTCTACCACGGTAACTTTTGGACACGGCGGGTTCTCGTTTGAGATTACCGCCACTAAACGCTTCTCTATACTGCCGGGAGTTTTCCCAGTTAATGAATGGTGGGTTCAATTGGTGGGAACCGATAACCTTCTTTTCGCCGGTTTGTACGAAGATATGGGAGAAGCGGCGTAGTGACACAAGGTATCAAAGCAATAGGCTCTGTACCGGTAAATACACCCAGAGAGCTACGCCCGTTTTTACAACAACTTGCGGCAGCGACCAATGTACGCTTTGGCCTCGGGAAAAATAAATTAGACCGTTCGCCTACTGTACGTGAATTAATTGCTGCCGGTGTTTTATCCAGTAATAATAGGGGCGCTACAGTCAACCTGAATGCTGACACTGTTATTTCGACTGTTGAGGCTGGGTCGAATGGCAGTCCAGATGATTATGTACCGCCACATGCGCCCGAAGGGGTAACGGCAACCGTTACACGGCAAGGTGTTTTGATTGCGTGGAATGGATTGCGCGGTCTTGCACAACTCTACACATCGCATGTTGAAATCTGGCGTGCAGGTCCAATTGATACTGAGGATTTTGCTAATTACCCCCCGCTTGCCATCATTGATGACGTAGGAATTGTCAGCATAGGATGGGTTAATCCGGCGGAGCCAACACTCTTACCGCCGTTTGGTTTGGCGGGTATTTCTACTACACGGGGGTTTTTTGATGCACTTCCGCATTCAGAATACTTTATCTACTTTGTACGCTTTGTATCTCACGATAATTTGCCTAGTGCGTTTGCGGATGTCAATGGTCTAAAGGTAGAGTCGAGCATCGATGGTCGAGCCTTACTTGATACGCTGGCGGATGAAGTTAATGCAGCCCAGTTAAACAGTGTTTTAGCGGGCGCTATAGAGGTTGTTGACCCTTTTTCTTTGCTAAGGGATGAGTTTGATACTCACGAAACTATTCAGAATATTCGCGAGTTGGCGGATATTGCAAAGTTTAGTGCAGAGGGGGTGCATACTAATGCGCGTGTCTTAACAGAAATAATTGAACGAGAAACTGAAACAACGGCCCTAGCCGCACGGGCTACAGCGTTGGAAGCATCTATCGATGACCCAACAACAGGTATCCTTGCACGGGCCACAGCACTGGAATCCTTTAGGACTTTTGTCGAAGACCAGGGATCCAGGGGATTCCTGGCAACATCAGATTTGTTTCAGGGTATTGATTCATCCATAAACAATTCTCGTTCTGGTTTACTCACTCGCGCTTCTGCATTGGAAAATTTTAAATCGAGAGTAGAAGATCAGGGGCCAGGAGGATTTTTGGCTACGTCGTCCATTATTAGAGATATAGAAACAACGGCACACAATTCTCGTTCTGATTTGCTCGCTCGTGCTTCTGCGTTGGAAAATTTTAGATCGAGAGTAGAAAATCAAGGGCCTGGAGGGTTTTTAGCAACCGCCTCTATTATTAGAGGTATACAAGCAACGGTAAATAATGTTAGCGCCGATTTGATAACCTCATCGGATGTAAGAGCCGAACTCGACGGGCGTTTGTCAGGTAGACATTTTACCCGACTCGATGCTGGTGGACGGATTACCGGCTTAGAGTTTTTTGACGGGATTGGCAGGTTACGATCCAGAAGTAATTTTATTATTCGCGCAGACGTGTTTCAAATTATGACTACGACTACAGGGAAAATACCTTTCTCTGTTAACGGAGAGGCCGTTAACTTAGACGTAGATGCCATCAATTTAAGAGGACAAATACCGAATGCGAATATCGGCGAGATTACCGCAGATAAAATAACAGTAGCTAGTAACGAGAGATCGCATATCCTTAATCTTGTATTGGATCAAGGGTATATTGGTAACGCACAAATCGGTCAAACGATCTACTCTACATCCTTAAATTTAGCCGGGGGGGTAGGGTGGTCGATTAATAAGGCTGGCAACATTGATGCAGCTTCTATCAATCTTCGAAACTCATCTGGTATTTCTGTTTTTTCATCGAGGGGTATGACTGGTACGCACATTCTTGATGCAACCGTAGGTACGCTGAAGATAGGGCGTAACGCAGTTATCGTTCCTGCGGCAAGTTCTGTTGATTCAAATGTCCCTCTTGGTTCTAGTTGGAGAACTATGGCTTCTATTCCTATCCCCTTGGGAACAGGCAGCTATGCACCCTCTTCAGTTTTCGTACAAGCCTACGGCAACATTCAAGCCCTGGCGGGGGATGGTCAGGATTCCTGTGCGCTTCGAGTGCGATCCTCTTTAGGCCAGTTCGGCGGGGATGTCGCTTGGACTTCAGCAAATGGAGCATCAACGGTAGGCTCTACGGCGTGGAGATTTACAGGCCAGTCAGGAACAGTTACCTATTATCTTGAGGCAAAAGTTACAGGCGGTACAAATAAAAGAGGGCGAGGGGCAGGAATCTTCGTCCAAGGAGTAAGACGATGAGTTTAGTAAATGTTGCCTGTTATGATCACGAAGGCGTAATCCGTGCAGTGTTTGAGCTTATAGAAGAGAGCTTGGTTCCGACAGCAACACCGACAGGAACTACTGCGCTAACCATTACAAAGCCGGTAAATATAGCTGATCACTACATTAGTGGCGGTCAAATTCTCTCTCGACCTAACATGTTGTTGAGTACTGGGGGTAAGCAGTTATCCCTGGGGGACACCTTCCATGTCTATGGAATTCCAGAGATGACTAAAGTTATTGCCCCAGATGGCACTAAAATTATCGAGGGGGGAGAACTAAGCTGGGTCGCGCCAGTCGCGGGCCTGTATTTGTTTACCTTTGTCAAAGCGCCTTATATAGAGCAACAGTTGTATCTTAATGTTACCTAATTTTTTTACTGTACAATATAGGCATAGCCTATATGGATTAACAAATGACAATCGAATCGGATGTACAAGATTTAATAACCACCATCGATACTTTGGTGGCAGCAGTTAACGCTGCACTGACGGATTTAAATACTGGCATTACATCGGCTGACGCAGCCGCAACATCGGCTGCGTCCAGTTTCGATGCCTTCAATATTCGATACCTGGGTGCATTTCCTGCCGCTCCAACACTGGACAATGACGGAGATGCCATAGCGAACGGCGCAATGTATTTTGATCTCGGCACTAACGAAATGAATGTGTTCGGATCAGGTGTATGGAATTCCTTTGGCTCGAACGCTTCAATAAAATCCTCCGCTGCTTCGGCAGCCAGTGAAACAGCAGCGGCTGTTAGTGCAGCCACTGCCGTCGCCGCAGCAACATCTGCCTCCACAGCAGAAGTTAGCATACAAAACATATTTGACACCTTCGATGATCGTTTTTTAGGTGCCTTCGCTGTCGATCCAGTCTTAGACAATGACGGTGATCCGCTAATTTTAGGTGCTATGTACTTCAGCACCGAGTCCTCGGCAGTTAGGTTTTACAATGGGACAACATGGGAAGCACCTGCCACTGTAGCGGCTGGCAGTGCAGCAGCCGCAGCGGCAAGTGCAACAGCCGCAGCAGCCAGTGAGGCAGTAGCGGCTGCTAGTGAAATAGCGGCGGCTGCGAGCCAGGTAGCGTCTGTTACAAATCAACTAGCAGCAGCAACGTCCGCTGGACAGGCTGCATTAAGCGAAATCAACGCGGGTGTATCCGAAACAGCAGCTAGTATTTCTGCCTCTGCATCGGCTAACAGTGCAGCTAACGCCGCTGCCAGTGAAACAGCAGCGAGTGCCAGCGAGATTGCGGCAGAAAGCCACGAAACCAACACCCTTGTCTGGGCTAGAGAGGCAAGAAACAGTGCGGATGCATCCTCTGACAGTGCTACTGCATCAGCCAGCAGTGCAGCGGAAATTGCTGCTACCGAGATAGCCGCCGTAACATCTGCGGCTGCATCAGCTACAAGTGCTGCGGCAGCGGCGGCTAGCAAAGCAGCCACGGCTGCCTTGCTAGATACTTTTAGTGACAGCTACCTTGGATCCCTTGCGGGCGACCCTATACTAGACAACGATGGCAACACCCTGATTGAAGGTGCTTTGTACTTTAATTCAACAAGGAAGTTGATGAAAGTGTACAACGGTGTGTCCTGGGATGTGTTTGATGCAGCAGCAGCAGCGGACAGTGCAACAGCCGCAGCAGCCAGTGAGGCAGCAGCGGCTGCTAGTGAAATAGCGGCGGCTGCCAGTGAAGCAGCATCAACAGCTTCGGCCTTAACATCCGCGATTAGCGCAACAGCAGCAGATGATAGCAAGACGGCATCCGCTTCTTCCGCAGCAGCAGCATCTACCAGTGCCTCAGAATCCGCAAGGTCGGCAATTGCGTCGGATAACTCGGCAATAAATGCAGCCGTATCTGAAAGTGCAGCAACAGACAGTGAAACTAACGCAGCGATTTCGGCTACCAATGCAGGTAATTCTGCAACAGCGGCGGCTGCATCGGCCAGTTCTGCGGATGTTTCTGAAACAGCCGCAGCGGCAAGTGCAGCCGCCGCAGCCGTTGTTCAAACTGCTGTTGCAGGTTCTGCAACGTCAACAACAGCCGCTGCAACAGCCGCTTTATCCAGCTCAGTATCCGCAGCAAATTCTGCATCCAACGCACAGTCAAGCGAGACAACAGCTACTAACCAAGCGGCAAATGCCAGCACCTATGCCACTAATGCCCTAACTAGCCAAACAGCATCCGCAGCAAGTGCAGCAGCGGCGCTTATTAGTGAAACACAAGCTGCTACTTCGGTTACTACAGCAACAGCCGCCGAAGCGGCGATAACCGCCATCTTCGACAATTTCGGCGCACAGTTTCTCGGGGCTAAAACAACCGACCCCGTTGTGGATAACGAGAATAACCCCCTTGTTGCTGGCGCGGTGTATTTTAATGCTACCGCCGGTGAAGTGCGTTTTTACAACGGCACAAGCTGGGACGCACCCTCAGCATCTGCGACTGCATCGGCAACAGCAGCCTTAGCTAGTGAGACAGAGGCGAGGGAACAGGCACTCCATGCCGTTGCCTCGGCTAGAGTGGCAGCAACGAATTCAAATGAGGCAACTAACAGTGCCTCTGCATCGGCTAACAGTGCAGCTAACGCCGCTGCCAGTCAAACAGCAGCGAGTGCCAGCGAGATTGCGGCAGGTACATCAGAATCTAACGCAGCTATCTCGGCTTCGAGCGCCACAACGTCTGCTACTAATGCAGGCTTATCAGAGACCCGCGTGATGAATTCTGCAACAGCCGCAGCAGCCAGTGAAACAGCAGCGACAGCTAGTGAAATAGCGTCTGCTAGCAGTGCTGCTGCGGCAGCGATCAGTGCTACTGCGGCGGCAGCAGACGCAGCGGCTGTTGCGGCAACTGGTTTTGCTACCTTGCCAGATACTGCGATTGCATCTATTTCTGATTTGGAAATTATTCAGTGGGACGCCGCATCTGCCAAATTTAGAAATAGAACTTTTTCAGAAGCAAATATTGCCAGTGCGGCAACATTGTCTACCCACAGAGCGAACACGAATAATCCACATGGAGTAACTAAAGCACAGGTAGGTCTGGCCAATGTGGATAACACGTCGGATTCTAATAAACCTGTTTCTTCTGCTATGCAAACTGCGTTAAACGCTAAACAAGCATCAGATACCACACTAACTGGATTGGCTGAAGTACCTTTCAGCAATAATACAATGGTGTATGCAACAGGTGCAGATACTTTTAGAACTACCCAATTAACGTATGCCGCAAGAGCCTTGTTAAATGATACAAACACATCTTATATGCGAAGAACCCTTCAGGTTGATGTAGCGGGCACGGACAATTCAACCAATGTTTCGTTGGCAGGTGCTTACAACTACCTAAGCCTGGCAGGTCAAGTATTAACACTTGGGCAAGTTGATTTGGCTACCGATGTAACCGGCTTTATTCCAGCAGATAGTGTTGCCGAAGGGACTGTTACGCAGCACCAAGGAGCATTAGCAGTTTCCCAAGGTCAGGTGGCAGGTCTAAGGACTGCACTAGCTACTAAAGTACCATCCTCTTCTTATACTGCGGCGGATGTTCTAGCCAAAACAATCACTGTTGATGGGGCAGGATCAAATCTGGATGCTGACTTATTAGATGGCACTCAACTCGCGACGATTGTCTCTAACTACCAAGCCTACGCGGATGCGGCGGTAGCTGCGGCTGTGGGCGCTGCACCTGCGGCATTAGATACTTTAGTTGAGTTATCGGCTGCACTGGGCAATGATGCAAATTACGCTGCCACAATTACAGCAGCAATTGCCACCAAACAGGAGTCAGATACCACTCTCACTGCTTTGGCGGGAACAGTGATTACCGCAAACAAACTAGTTTATGGTAATGGTGCTGATTCGTTTGCAACTACTCCATTTACAGCTTACGCAAGAACTTTACTGGATGACAGGAATGCGGCTGCTATGCGTACCACACTAGGTTTAGGTACAGCAGCAGTAACCGCCTCTAGTGAGTATGCAACCGCTACCCAAGGAAGTAGGGCTGATACAGTGCATGGGTGGGGCAACCACCGCCAGAGGAGTTATTTAAGGAGCAATAAGATTGGTGTTTCTGTACAGCCGTATAACGCAGCTACTGTGGTAGGTGGAGCTGACAATGTTGTTGATCGGATAATTCTAAAAGATACCGGTGAGACAGTTAATGTATTGGGTGGTTTGGGTGGCGGAGCTGTCAATATAGACCTCGAAAAGGGCAATGTAGTTTCCGCAACTATTGACACGTCCACTACTACTATCACTTTTATAAACCCTACCGCAACAGCCGTTGCGTCGGGTATTACTCTGTGGTTAACGAATGGCGGAAGCCAGATTACCACTTTCGTTGGAGCAGACTATCCTGCATCAACCGCCCCCGTTTTAACTACCACAGGGCTAGATAAACTGGTTTTTGAAACCATAGATGGCGGAACAACCTGGACAGGTAATTTAGCAGGTGCCAATTATGGGTAGTTACAGAAGAAATCTACTGGCTTCGGGTGCAATGGGAACTTCTGGGCAGGAAGCATTCACCACAGGAGGTTCTTACACGTTTACCGTTCCGGCGGGGGTTACGGCCATATGTATTCTGACTGTCGGTGGTGGAGGTGGAGGTGGGAGGGGCTCCTATTATATAGGCGGCTGCGGCGGCGGGGGAGGTGGTTTATCTTATTCTAATAATGTCGTGGTCACCCCTGGTGAGAACCTTACAGTGGTAGTCGGTACTGCAGGGCTGGGAGGGATTCCTGCTGGGCCGAATAGGAACACTCGTTCTAGTAGTCCAGGCGGCGACTCTTTTGTTAGAAGAGGGACTACTGATCTGGTTAAAGCTAAAGGCGGGGCAGAAGGTCATATTAGTCCTAGTTCCACCGAACCAGGCGGGGCAGCTATGGAGGGCATAGGAGATGTCAAATACTCTGGAGGTGCAGGGCGTAAAACAAGCGGACGCCCCGGTATGGGCGGCGGTGCTGCGGGTTATTCGGGTAACGGCGGCGACGCAGGTTTTTATCCTAACACCAATGCCCCTCCTGGCGGTGGTGGGGCTGGGGCTAGTAATAAGCGTAACGTCAGCTACGGCGGTAACGGCGGCGGCGGTATTGGAATTATAAAAGAAGGTAAAAGTGGAATAGTAACCCTCTATACCACTAGTAGTGGTGGCGTTTCAGGCGGCGGTTCAGGTGGACAAGATGGTGCTGAGGGAGGATACCATATTTCTGGTAATGGCGGCGCTTATGGCGGTGGTGGTGGTGGTGGTGATGGTGGTGGGGGCGATCACCGCTACCGCCACCATTTCGGTGGGATCGGTGGAGTAGGTGCAGTTCGTATTATATGGGGTACGGCTAGGTCATATCCCAACAATTCAGATGATGTCATATAGAGGTAAATATGTATTTGTTATCCAATGAGCAAAATGAACTAGTAGCGTTTCCGTATGATTACAGACTATTAAAAAAAGACAACCCGCGCGTTCTTTTCCCGTTGGAATTGTCTGTAGCACAAATGGCCGAATTTTATATGTACCCTGTTACAGAACTGCCTGCGCCTGTTATTAACGATAAAACACAATTTGTAATTCGCAATGAAGCCCCTTTATTGGTAGATGGAAATTGGCAGTTTGGGTGGACCGTTATAGAAAAATCTTCAGAAACCTTGGTGGCAGAATTCGAAGACCTAAAAGAACAAATAAAAAGCGCAGTGGCAGCGAGGCTTGATGCCTTTGCACAAACCCGTGAGTATGACTCTGCGCTAAGTTGTTGCAGCTATGTAAACGATACGGTTCTCGCTTTCAAAGCAGATGCGGAATACATGATTCAAGTAAGAGGAGCAACTTGGGAAATACTCGTACAAATCCTTGCCGACGTAATAGCTGAAACCCGCGTAGCACCAAATAGCTATGAAGATATAGAAGCAGAATTGCCTGTATTGGCGTGGCCTACTTAGGCATTTAGGACGGCAGCAAAGCAAGCGAAGACATGGGCGGGGGCAGTACGATAGGGTGGCACAGCAATGCCGTCCCTCCCTAAAAGGTATATTGTTGTAGCTTAGTAGTTCATTTCTTAATTCTACAACGAAAATCTGAAGAACCTGGTCTTTATTGAGGCTACAAGAATAAGCTGTCTTGCCTAATTCTTTATCTTTCTCACCAGTAGTCGTGCCATTTGTAGGCGGCAAAGGGTCGTTCTGTTCTCGACCGGGTCACAGCTATGTTCTTGTTTCTTTATAGGTTTTCATGGGATCAAGGTAAACCTTTATCCCCTTTGCGCTGAACCTGGTCATCAATCTCCCACGATAGACTTTTTATTTGCAATTTACAATATTGGGACTGATTCTTGTATTTTTTCTACAGCTAAATTTATTGCTTCAATTAAGGCTGGGGCTGTCCCCAAAGTTGTTGATGTACCTTTTATTCCGTCAGCACTGGCAGTCCAGATAATATCGTTTGTATTGGTATCAATAACTGTGAAAGTTAGAGTTATTCTTGTTTCTCCTAAATTTCTGCCATAGGCACCATCTTGTTGATAGGCATTCGAAAGTTCACTAATCATAAGGGCATCTATATTTTTATTTTTAAGTTGCTCAAGAAACTCCCGGTTTGCTATACCACTGGTAACGTAGTCTTCAATAAAATCTGAATAATCATCAACTATTCCAAGATCATTGAGCAAATTGTTAAAAGAATTTGCCGAGACCAGCGTTAATTGAGGGTTTTTATTAGCAATCACCTGGTTTACATTTCTACCAATTTGCTGGCTCTCTGATGAAGTTCGGAGTATATAGATAGATAGAAGCTCGGAGGGAGCGCAGATAATGGCTAATATGGTGGGTAGTGCTCATAATTATAGGTACTGCTTATTATAACGCCTATAATTATAGGCATTTCTATCAAAATATAGGCAGGTATAACGCCAGGTTTAATTTTTGAAAATATATATAAATCAAATAGTTAAATTATTTGGAGGCTGTCACTGGGGGTGTAGTGGTCGTCGGTTCAAATCCGGCCGCCCCGACCAATTATTACGGCTATTCACTCTTTTGGAGCATACTTATCTCCAGGACTATCTTCACTAATTCTGTCCATCGCTAAAACTCTCTCTTCAACTTCATCGATATAGTCCAATATAGCTTCCCTTGCGCAAAATTGAACAGTTCGTCCAGTGTGCATGGCGAGAACCAACAGCCTTCTCTCTATTTCATTTGGTAGATCTAAAGTGAACACGATAGAGGCTCCTGGCTCGTTCCTCCGCACACTGTAAATTTCAAAATGTGTACTCGAAAGAGAGAATTATTTTTCTGATTATAATCGTGAAATCACGTCCCTGTAATTCACGAAAGCATCCCTGCTGATTACTAATATAGTCGGAAATTGAGTTAATACCAGTTAACAAAGCAATAACTTTTGGGTAACAGTAGTTGACAGTGCAATTGTAGCTGTCGCGAAGTTGAAATTACACCAGAACCGCACTCTTGCGCGACAGCCAGACCTGGCATTCATTGAGGTCAGCGCTTGCGATTGAGGAAATGCCTGGGCAAAAAGCAAGGGGGCCTGCAAAGTGAAGTCTGGAGTTCATCCAGATACAAGCTGAGATTAAAGAACAGAGAACAAGATTAGTACAGATTGTATCATTAATGAAAGGTTTTCTTGCGTAAGCTCCTGCCTGGCGCGTCTGAACGGATATTCTTTTACGATAAGTATCTCAACATGACAATGCGTCCTGTGGTGGCTGGGTTTTCTGGTGCGCGGGTTTCAGTCGTCAGTGGAATTGAAATCTGCGGTGTTATTAAATCATCAAATCGGATAGACTTTGCCCCAGTGTTTAGTACGAAAATGAAACATGGATTTAGCAAAGAAACACAGCTTTCGTTATATCGCCAGTATCAGTCTCTGGTCCGATTTGTCCCACTACTACCTGTAAGAGGCAGGTAATTTTTCAGAGTCATTCATGCGCCTGAAGTGTATTAAATTAGCTGGCTTCAAATCCTTCGTTGACCCCACCACAATCGATTTCCCCTCCAATCTTTGTTCCGTAGTGGGTCCGAATGGCTGCGGTAAATCCAATGTCATCGACGCCGTACGCTGGGTAATGGGTGAGAGCTCCGCCAAAAACCTGCGTGGCGAAAATATGACAGATGTCATCTTCAATGGTTCTGGAAGCCGCAAGCCTGTTGGTCAGGCCAGTGTCGAGCTGGTGTTTGATAATCAGGATCACAAGCTTACCGGGGAGTATGCCAACTTCGACGAGGTGTCGATTAAGCGCAAGGTGGATAGGGAAGCACAATCCACCTATAGCCTCAATGGCAGCAAGGTTCGGCGCAGAGACATCACCGATATTTTCCTTGGTACTGGCCTGGGTGCTCGCAGTTATTCCATCATCGAGCAGGGCATGGTGTCCCGTCTTATCGAATCCAAGCCGGAAGACTTACGCGTCTTTATTGAAGAGGCGGCGGGCATTTCAAAATATAAAGAAAGACGCAGAGAAACCGAAAATAGAATAAAGCGCACTAAAGTCAATCTGGAACGTTTAGAAGATATTCGGGATGAATTGACGCGCCAGCTTCAGCATCTGCAACGGCAATCAGTCGCTGCTGAAAAATATGCTGAGTTCAAGAAACAGGAAAGGGAAACGTCGGCAAATCTCAATGGTCTTCGCTGGCGTAGCCTTGACCAGGATTTGAAGCAGAACCAAGAGGCGATTGGTGGTCTCGAAATCAAGATCGAAGCGAGCACAGCCGAACAGCGACAAATCGATGCGAAAGTAGAGGAGCACTTGTCACTTAATGCAGAGCTTGCAGATGCCTTCGGAGAGGTGCAGGCGCGATTTTATAGCCTGGGCAACGACATTGCTAGAATCGAACAATCGATTGAGTATAACATTGAACGTGTGGATCAATTAAAGCTGGATCTTTCCGAGACCGAGGAAGCATGGTCACAAACAAAAGAAGAACTGGATATCGACTTAAAAAAGATCACCCAGTTAGACGCTGAAATGCTTTCAATCACTCCTGGGTTGGAAGCGGCGCGTGAAGCGGAACGATCTTCCTCTGCTCTTTTGGCTCAGGCAGAACAGGAGCTGACACAGTGGCAGCAAGACTGGGATTCTTTCAATCAAGGAGCAGAAGAACCGCGGCAAATTGCTGAAGTAGAACAATCCAGAATTCAACAACTAGAAAACATTATAGAAAGAGGCCTCGAAGGAAAGCGTAAGTTAGAAGAGGAGCGAAAAGCTCTCGTCCAGGACCCGGTTGATTATTCTGTGGAGGAGATTTCCTCTGAGGTATTGCAGCTTGAAGAAAACATTAATGGAGTCCAGCTCAGGAACAGGGCTCTAAATCAGAGTATTGAAAAGCATAGGGCTGCCCTCAGCAAGGGCTTGGACGATCTAAACGACAGTCGTAGTGAACTTCAGACCGCCAAAGGCAAACAGGCTTCTTTAGAAGCGCTGCAACAGGCTGCTCTGGGGCAGGACAACGAATCACTGAATCAATGGCTGCTGAAGAAAGGGCTGGACAAAAGGCTTCGATTGGCTGAAGGCATTAAAATTGCTGCGGGTTGGGAGCGCGCCGTGGAGATGGTGCTAGGGGATTCTCTGCAAAGTATTTGCGTGGAAGGCCTGGATAATATCGATTCAATGCTATCCGAATTACCACAGGGTAAGCTGGCCTTGATCGACGTCAACAGCAGTCACGGTTTCGCGACTGATTCGCAGATGTCGCTCGTGCCTCTGAGTGAAAAAGTAAGTAGCGAGTGGAGCGTAAACGACATGCTAAGGGGAATCTTCGTTGCGGACAGTCTCAAGCAGGCCTTGGCTAATCGCGCTCAGTTATCCAATCAGGAATCGATTGTCACAGCGGATGGCGTGTGGTTAGGTAGCGCGTGGTTGCAGGTTAGCAATTTCAACAAGCAGGAATCGGTTGTTGAAAGGCGCGGTCTAATTTCTGATTTATTTAGAAAAATCAAAAGATTAGAAGAAGAGTCCAATAATCTAAATGAAAACCAAAGGCAACTAAAGCTGGCCCTCAGTGAAGACGAAACCCAGCGCGAGAAGTTGCAAAGCGAACTGGCTGAAAAAACACAGCTACACAGCGAGCTAAAGTCCCAGCTTAGTGCGCGAACAGCCAAGGTGGAAGAAGCAAATTCACGCAAACAGCGCATCCATCAGGAGCTGGGAGAGCTAAACCGTCAGTTAGCGGTGGAACAGGAGAATATGTCGGCTTCTCGTTCCAGGCTGCAGCAGGCCCTGGACCGTATGGAGCAGGACGTAGGGGGCCGCAAACAGCTTGAATCTCAGCGTGAAGAGCGGCAACTGGGTTTAGAGACTTGCAGGGAAAACTCGGGAAGGGACAAAGATTTGGCGCATGAACTGGCGTTAAAGCAGCAGTCTGTGCAGTCTCAACAGCAGTCTACTCGTGAAACCATGGACAGAATGGCCACTCAAGTTCAACGTAGCAGGGAGCGCATGGATACCCTAAATGTACAGATTGAGGATTCAAACGAACCTCTGGTGCAGATGCGTACTGATCTGGAGGCGCTGTTACAGCAACGGCTGGAGGTGGAGAAAGAGCTCACAGAAGCAAAGGGCAGGGTGGATGCCAATGAGCATACTATTCGAAGCCTGGAGCAACAGCGCAACCAAGTGCAGGAACAAGTGAACCAAATTCGTGAAAACCTCATGCAAAAACGCTTAATGAGCGAGGGAGCGTCTGTAAAACGGGATGGCATTCTGGAACAACTGGAACAGGCCGAATTTGAGCTGGAAGCCGTTTTAAGGAACTTGCCCGAGGATTTAAACGGGGAACAATGCGAGCAGGAATTAGAGAAACTAGCTAGCAGGATTCAACGCCTGGGACCGATCAACCTGGCCGCTATTGACGAGTATGCACAGCAGTCAGAGCGTAAGATTTATCTTGATAAGCAGAATGAAGATCTCGAAAAAGCATTAGAAACCCTGCAGAGAGCGATTCGCAAAATAGACAAAGAAACACGCACTCGATTTAAAGTAACATTCGACAAAATTAACACAGGCCTGCAAAATCTGTTCCCCAAGGTTTTTGGCGGTGGTCATGCCTACCTGGATATGACAGGGGAAGACCTGCTTGATACTGGGGTGGCGATTATGGCACGCCCTCCAGGCAAGAGAAACAGCAATATTCATCTGCTATCTGGTGGTGAAAAGGCAATGACGGCTATCGCGCTGGTGTTCTCCATATTCCGTTTGAATCCTTCGCCTTTTTGCATGCTGGACGAGGTGGACGCCCCGCTAGATGACGCTAATGTTGGACGTTACGCCAATCTGGTGAAAGAAATATCGGAAAATGTGCAATTCATTTTCATTACCCACAATAAGATCACCATGGAGATGGCGAATCAATTATTAGGGGTCACCATGCACGAGCCAGGTGTGTCGCGAATTGTGGCCGTGGACGTTGCAGAGGCCGCTGAATTGGCGGCAATGTAATTCGTCGCATTTTCCTGCCGAAAAGGCGGTGTCTTTGCTAAAGAAAACACGTTAACTGTAAGATAACATTAAAAATTTTTTAGGTTTCTTATTGCACTCTTATCAGGATCAGGCCTTATTCTTTGCTTATGGACGAACGTGAATTAGTTATCTTATTGCTAGGCCTGGCTATCGTTGTCGTCGTGTTGCGAGGCTTCTACGTGGCCATTCATGCCCGTCGCGGTCAAGTTAGACTGGCCATCGACAAGAATATCCCCAACGATGTTGATCTGGACGCACTGGAACTCGCCGAACTGCCGGGCGGAGGCGCGCGGGTCGTGAACCGCTCTTTAAAGCAGCTTAATCGGCAGAATACCGCTTTGGACAAAGCCGAAGCGAAGGCCAGGGCCCTGGACCTGGCGGATGAGGATGGCGACAGTCATATTCCAGTGCTAATGGATGCAGCGGAGCTTCCACAGACAGGGGCTGAATCCAGGCAAAAAATGGACAGACAAGAAATAAATAGACCGGAAGATGATAGAGAAGAATTTGAGGAAACTTTAGATGAAGACGAATATAAAGATGAGATTGATGAGTCAATCCCAGGAAATCAGCAAGGGCACCGGCTTGGCGAAGGTTGGGATGAAGAAAACGATGACAGCAGTTCCAAGGAAGCTATAGGGCCGGGTCCAAGGTTTGATTTATCAGAACAAGAAATTGAACAGGGCGAAGATGACCCGGACACGGTTCTATTCGATTATCAAGAAGCCTACGCGCAAAGTGATGAACAAGAGCTCAACCCCCTAAGCACAGTGGCGCCGGATTATGTTGAGGATACAGAAAGCGTTGAAGGGGACGAAAGTCTGGATGAGCATTATTTTGAAGTAGATACAAACGAAGACGATCAACAAGACTACAAGGAAGATGCTCCCTCTGAAGAAAATAATTATGACGAATCGACAGAAGTTGACAAGCTGGGGTCTCAGGAAGGGCAAGAACAAACTTTCGATCCTGTTACCGATATAGATGAGTTCTCTATGACCGCAGGAGAGCGAATAGCTTATAACGCCCCGACAGAGCTGTTTGACGAGTTGGATGAAGATATGGAACCGGCTATAGCCAAACCGGGTAAAAGTCGATCACTGTTTTCTTTGTTTGGGCGCAAATCGAGTCAGACTGAACAACAGACGGAGCCGAAATCAAAGACCAGCCTTGAGACGGAATTTATCACAGTAGAGCAAAAGCATGCGGGTGTCGAAACCGACCTTGAATCGCGAGTAATTGAACAGCAACAAGCACAGCAGTTAGAAGATTTTGTTAACGAAGCAGACGAATCGGGTGTTGCCCTGGTATTTGAAGAAATTAAAAAGCCGCAACAGCAGGATGATACATTTGAGCACGCCGAAGTATTGATTATTAATGTAATGGCAAAACAGGGCCGGGTATTTATTGGCGATGATTTGTTGCATAGCCTGATCACGGCAGGTTTAAAATTTGGTGATATGAACATTTTCCACAAGCGACTTGCTAAGGAAAATCAAAGCGCGGTCATTTTTAGTGTAACCAATATGCTTAACCCAGGAACCTTTGATCTCAATAACATGGAAGAATTTACCACCTTAGGGATTAGTTTCTTTCTCGCGCTTCCTACACCAATAAATAATCTCGATGCCTTCGATCAAATGCTTGATATTGCACAGGATATTCGTGATACGCTTGATGGTGAAATAAAAGACGATCATCGCAATGGCATGACTGCGCAAACCATAGAACATTATCGCCAACGGGTGCGTGATTTTGAACTACGCCGCTTGAAAGCCGTAGCGGCCAGAGGCTAGCTCCATAAAACCAAACCCCCATGCCTGTTCCTGACAAAATCCAACGGGAAGTAAATAAACTTCGAGAACAGATCGACCAGCACAATCGCCTATACCATTCCCACGACGCACCGGAAATTCCAGACGCTGATTTCGATGCTCTGGTAAATCGCCTTGAGCGGCTGGAAAACAAATACGATTTAGTCAGCTCCGAATCCCTGACACAGCGAATAGGTGGTGAACCACTATCAGAATTTTCCCAGGTTAGCCACCAGATAGCGATGCTCTCGCTCGATAAGGTTTTCGACGAAGCAGATTTGCACGCCTTCGAAGCACGGCTTAAAAAACGACTGAACTCCGATGCTGCTATCCAATACAGTTGCGAACCTAAAGTGGATGGAATAGCCGTCAGCTTGTTGTACAGGGATGGTCAATTGGAGCGTGCAGCGACAAGAGGGGATGGAGTCTCCGGGGAAGACATTAGTCACAATGTTAGGACCATTGGAAGTATTCCTCTAAGACTAAAATCTTTTAGGCAAAAAGCTGTCATCGAGATTAGAGGCGAAATCTTCCTTGGCAAGCAAGGATTCAAACAACTTAATGCCAAGGCTGAGCTCAAAGGCAGCAAGGTTTTCGTTAACCCGAGAAATACCGCCGCCGGTGCAATTCGTCAGCTCGATCCTAAAAAAGCCGCAGCAGTACCTTTGCAGATGTATTGTTACAGTGTTGCTCAGGTTGCAGGAGTAAAACTCCCGAAAACGCTGAGTGAGATATTTACACTTATTGAAAAATGGGGCTTACCGGTAAATCCTGAACGAAGCACAGAGACGGGAATCGATGCCTGTCTTCGTTATTGTATTGACTTACTTGCTAAGCGAAATTCATTGAGCTATGAGATAGATGGTGCCGTAGTAAAGGTTGATGCTCTTCAACTACAGCAAGAGTTAGGTAATAACGCTCGAAGCCCGCGCTGGGCTATGGCTTATAAATTTCCTGCCGAAGAGAAAACTACCAAAGTGATTGACGTTGAATTTCAGCTTGGTAGAACCGGGATTATCACGCCTGTGGCTAGACTAGACCCCGTATTTGTCGGTGGTGTCACGGTGAGTAATACGACTCTACATAATATGGATGAAATAGAGCGACTGGGACTTCGGATAGGTGATAGCGTTATTGTGCGACGAGCGGGGGACGTGATACCTAAGGTGGTAAGAGTAATACAGCCCGAGAAGGGAAAGAGTCGCAAGAATCTAAAGAAGATTATCCTGCCTGCCAGCTGCCCCGCCTGTGGCTCGGTCATAGAGAAAGACGGCGAGGTGTTGTATCGTTGCAGTGCAGGAATAATTTGCCCGGCACAGCGTAAAGAGTCTATAAAACACTTCGCTTCCCGTAGCGCGATGGATGTTGAAGGCTTAGGGGATAAGCTGGTAGAGACTCTGGTGGATGAGGAAATCATCAATAATGTGGCAGATTTATATGTGCTGAGCGCGGCACAACTGTCTGCACTTGAGCGCATGGGCGAGAAATCCGCGAGTAATATTATCGCGGCAATTAGTAACAGTAAGCAGACAACGCTGCCTCGTTTCCTATATGCATTGGGTATTCGAGAAGTGGGTGAGGCCACGGCTTTACAACTGGCTAATCACTTCGGTACCTTGGAAAAAATAGCGACCGCTGATCATGAAAGCCTGGAGTTGGTTTCCGATGTGGGGCCGAAAGTGGCTGCACATATATTTCTCTTTTTTAACAACAAAGAGAATTTAGCACTGATTGCTAAACTACAGAAACGAGGAGTATCCTGGCCTGACGTGGAAATTGATAAGCAAGCGAAGCCACTGCAAGGGCAAACTTATGTGTTGACAGGAACCTTGGAGCGCATGGCGAGAAATGAGGCAAAGTCCAAATTAGCTGAATTGGGAGCAAAAGTAGCGGGAAGTGTCTCCAAGAACACATCCTGTGTTATCGCCGGATCCGGAGCAGGCTCCAAACTGGACAAGGCTGAACAGCTCGGCCTGACTATTATCGATGAGGGGAAATTTATTACACTGCTTGATGATCTAAGCAGTTAGAGTCAATTAGCAGTCTTTAGGTCTGAACCCATGAAATTTATTCAACAAAAATTTTGCTGCGCTGTTGTGCTACTGACAAGCCTGGCTTCCTGTGCTGGTGGACCTCCAGCCAGTGTGGCCAATATTTGTGAACTATTTGAGGAGCGTCGTGCCTGGTATCGGGCGGCAAAAAATGCCGAGCAGCGCTGGAACATTCCAATAGCCGTCAATATGGCATTCATTTATCAGGAATCTTCATTTAGGGCCAGGGCGAAGCCAGCCCGTAGTCGATTTTTATGGATATTCCCGGGCCGAAGGCCCTCATCCGCGTTCGGCTATGCTCAGGCGCTTGATGAGACATGGCAGGAATACGAAACAAAATCCGGCAACGGTCGAGCTTCAAGGTCTGATTTTTCCGACGCGATCGATTTCGTGGCTTGGTACAATTCGATTTCTACCCGGATCAGTAATATACCCAGCGATGATGCGATGCACCTATACTACGCCTATCACGAGGGTAATGGTGGTTATCAGAGAGGCTCTTATCGCAATAAACAATGGTTGATTGATACGGCCGGTCGGGTGCAGGCAAATTCCAGCAGGTTTGCATCACAGCTTGATAGTTGTAGGGGAGAGTTGGACAAGAATTGGTTCCAGCGCCTCATTTCCTAGTACACTCCTGATCCTGAGATTCTGCGATAGTGTTGCGATGCAGCTATCGGTATGTCACGTCGTTGCTCAGTTAAGTTAGAAAGTCCTGGAACACAGAAGTGAGACTGTATATGAGTTGGTGGGGAAAAGTAGTAGGCGGCGCATTCGGATTCATGATGGGTGGGCCATTGGGAGCCGTATTGGGCGCGGCACTTGGTAATTACTTTGATGGAGGGCTCGATGCTCTCAGCCTGGATAATTCGCTTGGTTTAGGCGCCACTGAGCGAGTGCAGTCAGTGTTTTTCACCACCACTTTTGCACTAATGGGTTATGTCGCCAAGTCTGATGGCAAGATAACAAAGGACGAGATAGCTATAGCGGAACGGGTTATGCAGCAAATGCGCCTAAATCCTCAACAGCGCACAGTGGCTATCAACCTGTTTAATGAAGGAAAGAAAGATGGATTCCCAGTCCAGGAGGTTCTTACGCAGTTCAAGAGAGAGAGCTTTCGCCGCCGCAATCTTATTCAGATATTTCTGGAAATTATCATCACCACCGCATTTGCCGACGGTCGTCTGGATTCCAGGGAACAAGCTCTGCTGGAAGGTGTAGCCAAGGATCTGGGATATTCCCATAACGACTTTAATGCCTTACTAAACCGTCTTTCTGGGCAGGCGCATTTCATTGATGGACAGTCATCTGCTGATAAAGTTCAAGCTGCCTATGAATTGCTAGGTATTTCATCCAAATGTAGCGATGCCGAGTTAAAAAAGGCGTATCGAAAACAAATGAATCAACACCACCCCGACAAATTGGTCGCTAAAGGTTTGCCGGAAGAAATGATCGAGATAGCGACTCAAAAGACCCAGGCTATAAAAGCAGCCTACGACTTGCTAAAAAAACAGCGTTAAGTTTTTTACCTAAATGTACTATTAATATCGTTCAGTGCCTCGTTACCTGGACATAGCTCATGATCGCTAAGGCTATTGAAGGGTCTGTTGACGGTGTCCTGCAACTCGTGTAGATCAGAAGTGGATTGATTGATATACAACAAACCGGTAGCTATTTTCCCCTGTTTTTTGTGAGCATTGATATGATGCAGCGCATTCTCTTGATCTGACGGATCATAGTTGTTGCCGGTTTTGTGTAGATGAACGACTGAGCCATCATGTAATGTTATTTCCTTTTCTTTTCCGGCTGCATAACGGGTGGTGATTTCTTCCCGCATTGGCACAAAATCAATCTCGCTTAGTGCTATGTGATTTTCCCAGGTATTTTTGTATCCGTGTGTTGAGAAATCGGTGTTATTGAATGTTACACAAGGAGAGATAACATCGATAAACGCAAATCCTCTATGGGTGAGGCCCGCCTGTAACAGCGGAACTAGCTGCGTCTTGTCGCCAGAAAAGCTACGCGCAACAAAACTCGCTCCTAATTCTATAGCGAGAGTTGCCATGTCGATATTGTCGAATTGGCTCTCTTCTCCTGACTTCGTTTTTGATCCTAAATCTGCTGTCGCAGATAACTGACCTTTGGTTAATCCATAAGTGCCATTGTTGGCAACTATGTAAAGCATATTGATACGGCGTCTAACTATATGGCAAAACTGTCCTAGCCCGATGGAAGCACTGTCGCCATCTCCAGAGATACCAATATAATATAAATCTTTGTTGGCAATATTTGCTCCAGTTGCAACCGAGGGCATTCGTCCGTGCACTGAGTTAAAGCCATGAGCCTTGTTCAAGAAATACGATGGAATTTTGGATGAGCAACCTATGCCAGAAATTTTCGCGACTTGGTAGGGCTGCAACGACATTTCAGCCGCAGCTTGTATTATGGCTGCGCTGATGGAGTCGTGCCCACAGCCGCCACATAGAGTTGTTAAGGTTCCTTCGTAGTCTCTACGGGTTAAACCAATATCATTGGTTTGCATCTGTGGATGTTTGAACTTGGGTTTGTTGATATAACTCATAGTTAGCTTTCCCCCTTAGGCAGGCGCTTGTCCGCTCGCTTCCAGGTTTTGCATGGACTCCAAAATTGACTGCTCTATATATTGCGCGGTAATCAAGACACCGTCGTAACTCAAGATAGAATGCATTTTCTCCTCATGAATATTGCATTCTATTTTCAGCAGGCTTTTGAGTTGTGCATCGCGATTTTGCTCTATGACGTAGACTAGTTCGTGATTCGCGAAAAAGTCGGCGACGCTATCATGGAAAGGGAACGCACGAACGCGCATGGTGTTCATCATTATTCCTTTCTTGGCCAGACTGTCCTGTAATTCATTGATTGCACTTGCTGTCGTGCCTATATAAAGCAAACCAAGTTTGTTGCCAACAGCAATAGATACCTCTGGCTCGGGTAAAAACTCAATGGCAGTTCGCATCTTTAAGGCCAGTCTATCCATGACCTCCGCATAAACAGTGCCATCTTCGGTATAAGCGGCGTAGGAATCATGTGAACTTCCTCGCGTGAAATAGCTTCCCTTGTTTGGGTGTGTGCCAGGGTAGGTGCGATAAGGGATACCATCACCATCAGAGTCCAAATAGCGGCCGTAGCTTTCTATTTCTTCAAGTTGTTCCTCGGACAAAACTTTGCCTCTGTCATATTGACGTTTATCATCCCAGTTCAAGGGATCACAGATCTGTTCATTCATGCCCAGCTCCAAATCACTCATTACGATGACAGGTGACTGTATTCGATCAGCGATATCGAACGCATCCGCCGAGTATTCAAAACATTCTTTTGGTGTGGAGGGGAAAAGTAATACGTGTTTGGTGTCGCCGTGTGATGCATAAGCACAACACAGTAAATCGCCCTGTTGAGAGCGAGTTGGCATGCCGGTAGATGGGCCCACTCGTTGAATATTAAACAAGACAACTGGCACTTCGGAAAAATAGGCAAGACCCAAAAATTCCTGCATTAAGGAAATACCAGGCCCACTGGTTGCGGTAAAAGCGCGTGCACCGTTCCAACCAGCGCCTATCGCTATTCCGATTGCTGCCAGCTCGTCTTCTGCCTGTACAATGGAGTACTTTTTCTTGCCGGTGCCTGGATCAATTCGCAATCGCTTGCAGTATTTGCCAAAACTGTCCACCACCGACGTCGAAGGAGTAAGGGGATACCAGGACGCGATAGTGGCGCCACCATATACACAGCCCAGCCCAACGGCAGTATTGCCGTCCATAAGAATTTTGTTTTTGTTCTTGTCGCTCTTTTCTAATCTGAGCGATAGTGGGCAATCAAAATTGTCACTGGCGTATTGATGTCCGAGTTCGAGAGCATGGATGTTCGGAAGGATTAATTTTTCTTTACCTCTGAATTGGTCACTGACCAATCCGGTGAGCACTCTAAAATCAATATTCAGGAACGCGGACAAGGCGCCTACATAGACAATGTTTTTGAATAACTGTCGCTGGGCAGGTTCTTCAAACTCCGTCAAGCAAATATCTTTTAATGGTATTGGTAGATAAGTTACATCGTCTCGCAGTAACTCGTTTGCCAAAATCTTTGAGGAGTCATACAACACGTAGCCACCTGGCACCACAGAGGCGATGTCCTTGCCGATGGTTTGCTCGTTCATCGCTACAATGAGGCTCACACCTTCACGCCTGCCTAGATAGCCTTGCTCGCTGATTCTAACTTCGTACCAGGTGGGCAATCCCTGAATATTCGAAGGGAATATATTATGCGGGCTAATGGGGATTCCCATACGGAAAACGGCTTTTGCAAACATGCTATTTGCGCTGGCAGAACCAGAACCATTAACATTGGCAAATTTAACTACAAAGTCGTTGGTCTTGCCGATAGCGCTGACTTTTGAGCTTTGAATTAATTCGGGCATGCGTTTTCCGCTTTGGCAGTATTAAACAAATACTTGTGCATGTCCCAGGCATTGGTCGGGCAACGTTCGGCACAAAGTCCACAATGAAGACACAGGTCTTCACTCTTTGCCATTATGCGGCCGGTAGAAAGTAGATCGGACACATACAAATCTTGCTCATTATTTTCGGCCGGTGCTAGCAAATTTTGTCGAAGTTCAGATTCATCTTGGTTTTGCAGGAAGCTGATGCAGTCGGTGGGGCAGATATCTACACAGGCATCACACTCGATGCACAATTTGTCCGTAAAGACTGTTTGCACATCACAGTTCAAACAGCGCATGGTTTCGCTAAACGCCAGCTGTTCGCCGAAGCCTAGCTCCACTTCAATATTGATATCGTTTAAGGTCTGCTGCTTGTCTGCATGAGGCACGGCGAAACGAAAATCAGCGCTGATGTCGTTGTCATAAGACCATTGATGAATGCCCATTTTTTGACTACTGAGGTTCGTAAGCGGGTCAGGTCGCTTTGTTATGTCCTGTTGTTTACACAACAGGTGAATCGATACGGCGGCGTCATGTCCATGAGCAACTGCTGTAATAATATTGTCCGGCCCCAGGGCGGCATCACCTCCGAAAAATACTTTTTCGTGTGTAGATTGAAAGGTCGCCTTATTTAATACAGGCACTTCCCATTTATCGAATTCGATGCCCAGGTCTCGTTCAATCCAGGGAAAACTGTTTTCTTGCCCTATAGCGCAAAGCACGTCGTCGCACGGTAAAATGGCTGATTCTTCGCCGGTTGGAATTAACTGACGCCTACCCTTGCTGTCTATTTCTTTGCGAACCTTTTCGAATTCCATGGCGACTAGTTTGCCGCTTTCAAGGATATAGCGTTTTGGTACATGAAAATTAAGAACAGGAATGTCTTCGTTCATGGCATCGTCAATTTCCCAGGGAGATGCTTTCATTTCGTCGAAACCACTACGGACTACAACCGTCACATCCTCTCCACCAATCCTTTTTGAGGTGCGGCAACAATCCATAGCCGTGTTGCCACCGCCCAGTACTAACACCTTTTTACCAACACTCGAGATATGCTCGAATGCAACATTTGCAAGCCATTCAACCCCAGTATGAATGTTATCGCTGGCTTCTTCGTGCCCAGGCAGATCCAAGCACTTTCCCAATGGTGCCCCGGTGCCCACAAACACGGCATCATAAGCTTCTTCCAGCACGGATCGCATGCTGGTAATTTCCTCGCCGAAACGGCAATTGAGACCCATATCAAGAATGTAATTTAGCTCTTCTTCTAACACCTCTGCTGGCAGCCGAAATCTAGGTATTTGCGTACGCATTGCGCCACCACTCACCGCGTCGCGTTCAAATAGAGTTATCTCGTAGCCAAGTGGCAATAAATCTCTGGCAACGGTCAACGATGCAGGACCGGCGCCAATCAAGGCGATGTGTTTGCCATTCTTTTTCTTTGGTACTTGGGGTAGGCGATCTGTGATATCAGATTTGTAATCTGCAGCAACACGTTTGAGACGGCAAATGGCTACAGGTTCTTCTTCAACTCGCCCGCGTCGACAGGCTGGCTCGCAAGGTCGATCGCAAGTGCGGCCGAGAATCCCAGGGAATACGTTAGAATGCCAGTTGATCATATAAGCATCAGAGTAGCGTTTTTCAGCGATTAGCCTGATGTACTCAGGAACGGGGGTATGTGCCGGGCAGGCCCACTGGCAATCAACAACTTTATGGAAGTAATTGGGATCGGCGATGTCAGTCGGTTTCATTGCTAACCGGATTTCCTTTTCAATTCCCTGAAACTAAGTTCAGCGTCCTGATGTCATGAATTTATGCAGGCCCCAGTATAGGGAAATGCTCAGCATTTGTAAGTAATTATGTACTACCTGGGGCTGCTGAAACAATGCGCTTAAGTCAGCGGGTTACCCTGCCTGAATTTATACAGTCTATTGAACATTCGAAGGCAAACGATGCACCGAACCGATCCGATAGTTGCCTGCAATAACAAGCTTTCTATCGGCCGAGCTGCTACACAAACAGCTAATCCTCTGAATGCCTTCAGTGTTTAAAATGCAAACTTCGAATTGTTACCGCCTTTGAGTTGAAACGGCTGCCTCAACTAACTCTGTAAGACTGTGGAGACAAAGTTCCCCGTCAGTTTTTGCTATAACCAGGGCCACAAGCATGGCGGCAACAATGCCGATTAGTAAAGTCATGGGAAATATTGCATCCGTTCTGCCGTGCCAGCTTAGCCTGGAGCAGATTGGAGTTGATATGGCGTGCCACAGCCATGGTATATTGAAATATCAGCGTCCTTCGATCGATAGAAAGAGCGGCTACGGCAATACCTGTAGGACTGTCAGTTGGGTTACCTGGGGGGCTGCTGAAGATGCAGAAAAGAAAGCCCAACAACATTACGTTGTTGGGCTTAATATACTATCAAGGGAGAGATAAATGAAACAAAACCCACAATTTTGCATAACATCTACCTACACTTAGTCAGACTGGCTCCTGCTGCAAAAGTTCCCGTTATATACAAGAATTTTCAGGCCTGTTTTGAAATTTCGGCTAAAAGCTCTTTTTTGCTGTAACCCACTATAATAATTAAAGATTTACCACCTCGAGCCCATCGACTAGCAAACTTTCGGCAGCTTCTTTATTGCTGATTATCCCCAGGCTGGCAGTATCCGGTGAAAAATACCTTGCGGCGACAGCTTTAAGGTCATATAAAGTGGTGCCCAGTACCTGCTTTCTGAAGCTGATTCTGTGTTCCAGCGTTCTGCCAAATAGCTGATTGAAATAGGCTTGTTTTGCCTCTCCTGCTGGAGACGCAGGTTTATCCAGGTTGGCTATGACCCCAAGAATCGATTCCTCTAGTTGATTAGGTCTGTGTTTGCCGGAGATAACCCAGTCTATGGCGGCATCGAAATCTGCCAAAGTCTGTTCCAGACGAGGGTCACGGTAGGAAAAAAATCTGAATGAAGCGCTATTTGCATCCTGGCTCGCTCCGCCACCATAAGCCCCCCCTTGCTCACGGATTGCCCGATGGAGAAAACCGTTGCGCATGAAACCAGCAAGCACTTGAAGCGGGGCATTGTCTTCATGTCCCGATGCTACTGTGGGGTAGGCTTTTGCACAGAAATTTACCTGCGTTGAAGTCGTCCAGATTTGTCTTATCTTATCCCTCAACTGAGGAAGGACAAGAGCAGGCATCGTTGCAATGCCGCTGCGACTGCTCCACAGTTGGTCGATTTCCTTAACCAGCTGATCCTGATTTCCCGGCTCGGCTATAAGCAGGAATTCTCTGTCTGCTGACAATAGTAAAGCGTGCAGGGTTTTGAATTTCTGTAGCAACTCAGTCCTGGCGATCTTATCTTGTAGCTGGACTCTGAGTTGTTTGAGTTGCTGAATACCTTCCAAACCGCCAAAGCGATGAGCAAGCCGGGCGGTGGGACTCATTCTGCTGGAGGCCAGGCTCATGGCGAGACTGTGTCCCTGGCCGGTAATGCTGTTTTCTTTTCGCGCGCAAATTTGTTCGATGAGTTCCTGCAAGCGTTGATCTTCGTCAAAACGGACTTCGTGGATAGTGCGATGTAATAACTCAGATAGAGCCTGGTGATTACTTAGTAAACACTTTGAGGAAAAAGAGATAACAGCCTTGCTTCTTTGGACATCGTGCAGGTCACTGCGAATACTGCTATAACAATTTACTCCACCACTAACCCGAGCTTGCCACGCCTGCACTTCTGTATAGTCTTTATCGGCTATGCCCAGCTCGGTAAGACAGCTAGCGTAGAGAGGAAGAATATTGAGTAATTCTTCTTCTACTTCCGGCATGGCTATTATCACTTGTTGATAGCATAGGCCGTTGCTTCCTTGCCCGTAGAAACTTATAGGCGATTTGCTTTTTTCCAATACAAAATTTTGCTTCTCTGGCTCGCTGATGGTTTCTGGCACATCATCCAAGTCGACCTTTGGCAATAATCCGGGGTCATCTTCTTCTAGTTGACGTTCCGATAATTTCTTGGCGCGCTCGATAATTTTGCGCGTATCTTCTTCGCTTAGTGCGCTCTTAATATCAGCCAGTTGTTTTAGTTCTGCTTCAAGCTTGCGCTTAGCCAATTCTGGGTCTGGTTTTAGGGTCAAAGACACTCGGTGTGGGTTATCCAATAGAAGTTCTTGGACAAGGTTTGGAATAAATCGATCGTCTTTGATTAAACTACGCAATTCTGCCAGCACTGGGTCAATACTCAATAATTTAATGGGGTCGCCGCGATGCATCGCAGTGGAGAGTGCGGCAAGGATTAGCTGCAAGCCGTAAGGGTAACTATCGCCGGATATTTCTCTTTGACTCAGTTCTAGCTGATGCAAGGCCGCTTCTACCTGTGAGTAGGGGATGCCGTTTTTCACAACGTCCTGCAAAGTTCGAATTATTAAGTCCTCGACTCCCTGGGTGGCTTCTGCGCTACAACCCTCAAGCCCTGCCATTAAACTCATTTCCCGGTTGGAATCTTCCAGCCCGCACAGCGGCGAAGGTGAACTACCTAAATCGGAGATCTCAAGTGCTCGTAACAAAGGACTCGCACTATTATCGAGTAATACACTAGAAACTAATTCGGCTTTGAATAGCTCGCCGAGGTCAGTGCTGCGTCCAAGCAGCCATGCCACGACGATATGGCTTTGCGGTTTGTCAGATTCCTCAGACGCATAGGATTCTTCTACACGCAGGGGGGAGAGGTATCTTTTCTCGTCTTTTACCTCGATTTTTATATCGAGTTTATCGAATTTTGAAAGTGCCAGCTTATGAAATTTTTCATGATGTTGAATTGCAGGAATATCACCAAAAGTCATGAATACTGCATTACTTGGATGGTAGTGCCTCTGGTAAAAGTTGAGTAATTCCGGATAGCTAAGATCCGGTATGTGATTGGGTTCTCCGCCACTGTTGAAATGATACGTTGTGGTCGGGAAAACATATTTACTAATAGTTTGCCAAAGAACGCTGTTTGTGGAGCTCATGGCACCTTTCATCTCATTGTAAACAATACCTTTGTACTGGAGTTCGCTGTTACTATCAAAAAGGTCTGCAAATTCCAGCCGATAACCTTCCTGGGCAAAATCCAGTTCATGCAATCGTGAAAAAAATACCGCGTCAAGATAAACACTGAGCAAATTGTTGAAGTCTTTTCTGTTTTTGCTGGCAAAAGGGTAGGCCGTCCAATCACTGCTGGTGAACGCATTCATAAACGTATTCAGCGACCGACGAATCATCATGAAGAAGGGATCGCGAACCGGAAATTTTTCACTTCCACATAGTGCTGTGTGTTCAAGAATGTGAGCGACTCCGGTGGAGTCCATAGGCACCGTCCGGAAAGCAACCAAGAATACATTCTCTGTGTTCTTACTTTTGAGGTGGAAATGCTTGGCACCAGTATGTGTGTGGTTGTATTCCTCCATTACTATATTGAGGGAGCTAATTTCTTCACTACGTTGCCATTCGAATGCGGGGTGTGTGTTGGAAGACTGTGGGGTAGTTTGTTGCTTCGTGCCGGATTTACTGACTTCGGTCATGCTGTTGAATGCCTTTACTTATTTGGGTCTGATTTCTGTTTATTTGTGCCTGGCAGATACCAGCGATGGTCGTCACGCGGGAGGCGTTTCCAGGCTGAACTTACCTAGTTTACCTGAGCGAAAGTCGTTTAGTAATATTTCTGCTGTTTTGTTCATGTCTGCTTTGCCGCCACGGGCCAGAGAGCCTCTCAGTTTGGCTATCTGGGTTAAGAATTCTTCCGTACTAATAGCCGTTGTGCCCAAGTTGTAGCGAGTAGCGATTCGCTCAGGGTAATCGGATAACAATAATTCGGCTAAAAACCAAGCTATGTCAACCGCTTCAACTGCGGTATTACGAATAGTCCCAGTGGCAGCCAATCGGTAGGCACTCTCCTGATCCTCCAGTTTAGGCCACAGCATCCCTGGAGTGTCTATAAGGTACCAGCCATCTTGAAGCTTGACACGTTGCTGGGCTTTTGTGACCGCAGGTTCGTTGCCAGTTCTCGCCAGCTTTCTATCGGCTAATTGATTGAGTAGGCTGGACTTACCCACGTTTGGAATACCTTCTATGACTAATTGGCTCTGAATAAGTGCGGAGCTATCAGTGTGAGTGATCAGTTTCTTTGCTACTGTTACTATATCGTCCTTGGAAATTTGAGTATCCTGGCCATTAATCAGACAAGCGCTATCGGCAAGTTTGGAAAAATGATCGGCCCAAGCCTGAGTAAGCTCGCTTTCTGCTAAATCGGCTTTATTAAGGATTCGGATGCAAGGGCGTTCCTCGCGAATACTCGCGAGCAACGGGTTCGAGCTGGAATCGGGTATACGGGCATCCAGTACTTCGATAACAGCATCGGTTTGGCGCATTATTTTCAGCAGCTCTTTGCTGGCTTTATGCATATGTCCGGGGTACCAGGATATAACCATGCAGGGTCTCCGTGAGGGCGACAGTGTAACCAGGCTGGATCGGCAAAACCACTTCAAAATGACAGGGCCTTTTAGGCTATACTTGATAGCGATCACAACTGAAATTTAGGCTATTTTCAAAATAGAATGGTTCTACTGCATGACAGTCCAAGCGACAATTGAGCGAAAACTAAGCGCAGGTCTGAGGCCATCAGTAGTGGAAGTCCTTAACGAAAGCCGAATGCACGGTGGTTCTGCTACGGAATCACATTTCAATATTACTGTTGTCAGTGATGAGTTTCAGCAGATGCCACTGGTGCGCAGGCATCAAACAGTCTACAAGCTATTGGAACAAGAACTTAGCAACGGAGTGCATGCACTGGCTTTGCATCTATATACGCCCCTGGAATGGACAGGCAGACAACAAACAACGCCTTCATCGCCAGATTGTAGGGGAGGAAGTAAACGGCGCTAACCTATTTGCTATTCAGGCTGGTGGGCGAATTACCATCCACAACAGACACCGACAGGCTTGGGTTCATGCATGACCATAACAGACACTATTAAATCAAGAAATCCCATGTGTTGTTGGTTTGTAGTAGTTGGGTAGTCTCGGGTGTGGAGTCTGATTAGCTGCGAGGAGCAAATTGTTCATCACCAATGTATGAACAGCTTTTGTAACTCTTTTAGATTCAGTTATCTGAGGTTGTTATTTATAATAAAACGCAAAGGCAGCCTCAATGAGGGCGAGATTTAAAGTTTCAATCTTCACCGAAGAAGTTCAAATTGGAGCCATTCTTTTGTGATTGGTATCATTTAAACTATTTCATCTCAGGGTGATAATCAGCATACTGAACTCTTAAAGCTGGTCATATCCAAGAGAGTAAGAATGCCTGCTATGACAGAAGGTGCGGATCACAAACGAAGGCTGGAGCTTCTCTGTGCAGGGGTGCTTTCAATCGCTTTGGCGGTGCTGACTGCCCTGGTTACAAAGCTGTCTGTCGATAATGAAGTTATCCCGATTGTTACTGAAGTGTCTGGGCCGATTGTCGTTTTTCCAGACTTCGCATCTATTTCTAATACCGAGGCCAAGAAGCAGCTTTTTTTTGACTTTCTGCAGGACTATGTGCGTGCCGAGAATCAAAACATTAGTGATCTGAGACAGCAGCTATTAGGCCATATCGAGATTGTTGATAGAGGCACCGCCTTAAGTGACCGCGAAAGAGAATGGTTATTCGATTTAGCCAGAGCCTATGCTGTTAATACCAGTGTGACAAGCGACAGATTAATAACTGACGAATTGCTGTTGCGAGTAGATGTAATACCAGTGTCTTTGGTGTTGGCGCAGGCTGCAAATGAATCAGCCTGGGGAACTTCGCGCTTTGCCTTGGAGGGTAATAATATTTTCGGTCAGTGGTGTTATGAGGCCGGTTGCGGCATTGTTCCGAACCGGCGAGTTGCTGGCGCCACGCACGAGGTTAGACGTTTCGATTCTATTGAGGCCGCAGTAAGAGGCTATTTCCTGAATATAAACACACACCACCTCTATGGCGGTTTTCGTGAGCAACGCGCCCTGCTAAGAAGACTTGGAATGGTTCTGGATCCGATTTTGCTTGCGCGCGGATTGGATCGATACTCGCAGAGGGGCCAGCACTATGTTGATGAAGTTCAAACTCTAATTCAACAGAATAACCTGGAGCAGAGAGACAGACGCTGGCCAGAAAATTAATCCGCCAGGTTCTTTTTCACTCCGAATTGATCCATTGAACAGAATACCAATAGTAGCGTTGGGAACCTGCTTCTGGTGCGGTGCAAATATAGCGCCAGCGTCTGCCCGAAAAACTCTCCTGCGGTTTTAACTCAACTATTCCTTGCCCTCTATCTATCCAGGTCATAGGGATAGGCTTGCTGTTGGCGAAGCAGTCAATTTGGTCGTAGCTGTATCCACCCGGTTCAAACTTTAGAGTGACGGCGGGGCTGCGGTCGAATGTGACTGGTGAATTGGGCCGAAGCTGGCTAAGCTTAAAAGGCAATGTGGAGAACTTTATTCTGGCACTATCAAGATTTGCATAAATGCCGGTCAAAGGGTATCGGGGTAGGGCTAGAAAATCAGAGTTGGCTCCTATGGCACCAGAATTTTGAGCCAGCCCGACAAACCCAAGCTCCCGCATCAACGACTTAATTGCGGGGTTGTACTCACCATAGGGATAAGCCAAGTAGCGAAAAGATTGGCCTGTTTCAGATTCAATTCTTTGCTCTGCCAGCAATATGTCTTCGCGCAAGCGTGCCAGCCATTGCGATGAATCCTCCCCTTCCTGTAGTTCCAGCATATAAGGATGATCAACCATATGATTGGCAATAATGACGCCAGCGTCGGCCATCTCCCGAATTTGTTCCCAATTCAGGTAGTTGGACTGCTGTTTGTCTATGGGCTCGGTACTGACAAAAACAGTAAATGGATAAGCAAATGAATGCAATAACGGAAAAGCCTCCTCGTAAACAGAGCTGTAACCGTCATCAAATGTAATCACCACAGATTTTTCCGGCAGGGTTTGCCCCGAACGCAGGCTGTCTATCATTCTATCTAGCGCTATCACCGTGAACTCGTTGTCTTTCAAATAGTTCAAGTGTCTTGTGAAATCCACAGGCGATATGCTGGTGGAGGGAGGGGTATCTTCGGCTACATGGTGATATAGCAAGATCACGGCTGTGTCTGCGGCGCGAATTTTACTACTCGCAGAGAGTAAAGCGATACTGAGGAAACAACATCCAAGTAAGAGTCTGCTCAAAGAGGGACGTTTTTGCGGAGCCAAAATTCTGTACATGAACAGATAATAACCCAAATTCGTAGCGCTGTGACTGCCTGGGGCCTGCTGGATCTAATATTGCTCTACTGCGGAAAAGCATTAATCAGCCATTTTTCCTTAGAGGACGACTATTTGCCTCAGCGCGGTGAAAACTGACTAATTCCTGCTCCCCTCGCTAGAAACGGCTAAGTCCGACAGGCTGAACTGAGGCTGTGTGTCTAGTTGGCCACCAGAAACTGGTGTATTGCTGGCTCACGGGCCTGTGGCCCTGATTGTTCGCAAACAACACCCCAGCTTCTGACTCCTTACTTGGGCATTAGCGGCTGTGAGGAGTCTCTAGTTGGCCGCCAGAAACTGGTGTATTGCTGGCTCACGGGCCCGCGGCCCTGACTGTTCGCAAACAACACCCCAGCTTCTGACTCCTTACTTGGGCATTAGCGACTGTGAGGAGTCTCAGTATCTAGTTGACCGCCAGAAATTGGTGTATTGTTGGCTCACGCAGGAAGTAGTGGGAACTAGGAGCCTATCTTTATGTGCGGGCAGAAGAATTTTCAGCGTGATTAACAAATGCCTTATTCGAGCGGCATACTGTCGCATTATCCGGGGAAGTGGAGGATGTGGTTTGGGCTTGTGTCAATCAAATCCTGGAGCAAGGCTGGAATGTGGTCGGAAATGCAGGGCTCGTTTTCGTACTTCTACATTCAAGCTGCCAGCAAATCGTGAAATTGGGGGATCAATTCATTGTGGGTGGTGTTAAACACATGGGTCATGTTGGGGTGGTTCATAGTGTGGATCCAAACTCAAAGGCATCAAAACACATTGCTAAGGCATCATGGATGATGAATGTGACTGTAGAAGTTCTGTCGAAATGCACAGCATTAACAGGGAGCAGCAAGACCGGTGCAGACGGGTATTGGAGCCAATAAGCGGCACCGCAGCAGGCAGAACTTTCTCACAAGCATCAGATGGCTCACCCGTTATATTGGTGATGAGTGCGGAAAAGCTACAATCATTGAATCTGAAAATTAGAGCGTGCATAGAGTCAATAGTCTACGTTGTCAATAACCTACGTTGGAGTGGGGCCATCGATAATGAGTTATGGCGCGGTATCGGCGACTCAGCAAGCACTAAAAAAGCAGAACCTGCCATTATGTGTATAGGTCTTGGTCAAGGAATCGCTACAGTGTTAGAGCGGGTTTAGTGTAAATGTCTACGGAAGCTTCTAGCGAGAGCGCAGCTAAAACAAGCAAAGAGTCTGTTGTGTCTGTTCCAAAAAGAATCGAATCAAAGAAACATTCCAAACTAAACCGGTCGCGCAAAAATCTGAGAAGAGATGTTGGACGCGCCATTGCTGACTTTAATATGATAGGAGATGGCGATCTGGTTATGGTTTGTTTATCTGGTGGTAAAGATTCCTATGCGATGTTAGATATATTACTTAGCCTACAAAAGCACGCCCCTGTAAGTTTTCAAATTCACGCGGTAAATCTCGATCAGAAACAACCAGGCTTCCCCGAACAGGTGCTGCCAAATTATCTTTCGGATTTGAGGGTTGAATTCAGCATTATCGAGCAAGATACCTACGCGATTGTCACTGAAAAAGTAGCTGAAGGAAAGACCTACTGTGGACTCTGTTCGAGGTTGCGACGAGGAATTTTGTACAAGCATGCGCAAGTAATTGGCGCCTCTAAGATTGCATTAGGCCACCATAGAGATGACATTGTTGAAACACTTTTCTTGAATATGTTTTATGCTGGTAAGCTTAAGGCGATGCCACCTAAACTGCTCAGTGATGACAAGCGTAATATTGTTATCAGGCCTCTCGCTTATTGCAAGGAGAAGGAGATCTCCCGATTTTCTCGACTGAGTGGCTTCCCCATAATTCCCTGTAATCTTTGTGGATCACAGGATAATATGCAGAGGCAAGCGATCAAGGCAATGTTGCAACAGTGGGACAAAAATCATCCTGGACGGGTTGAAAGCATTTTTAGGAGCATAGCAAACGTCTCTTTATCTCAACTGGCGGATGTCAGCAAATTTCCTTTTGCGGAACTGCGAACCACGAGTGCAAAAACTATGAGCCTGGATTTGATAGAACTTACCTGATAGCCGATTCGGTTTTATTGATAGCGGGCAATCATGTGCTAACAAAACTCGTTTCGAGGTCGCTATGAAAATACCTTACCAGAAACTGGCCGAAGAAACCTTACGAGCTGTCATCGAAGAGTTTATTAGCAGAGAAGGAACAGAATATGGCGATCAGGAACATACTCTGGAGCAAAAAGTACAACAGGTCAAAGATCAGTTACAGCGAGGCGATATAGTGCTCAGTTATGACCCGGAATCTCAAAGCTGCCATTTGCAGACTAGCGAGTTCTAAACAGTTATGCCAAATCACGCACGTTAGCGTAAAAAATGCCTAATTCTCTGAACAGTTCGAACAATCAAGCCACTTCACTGGAAGCACCGCTGGAACTGGATGCATGCGGTTTATTCTGCCCAGAGCCCGTGATGTTACTACATAACAAAATTAGAGACGTGCAAACGGGTGCCTTGTTGCGACTTACAGCTACAGACCCTTCAACGAGTCGCGATGTGCCAAAATTTTGCCATTTTCTGGGACATAAACTTAAGGAGTCTAGTGAACTGGATGGTAAATATATTTACCTCATTCAAAAGGCTGAAAACTAAATCTTATTCATGACTGGTATTGAATAATCTTGAGGACAACGAATTTGCCTATTTCGGCTGCTGCAAAGACTACTTATTATCTGCTTGATGGTTCGATTTATATATTCCAGTCTCACTTCTCTCCTTACGTAGAATGCTTTGACGCTAAAGGTAACGACTTAAGCGCAGTCTATGGTTTTATACAGTTCTTGCTACAGTTTCTTCGCCGCGTTAAACCTCGCAAGATTGCTGTAGCCTTAGATGGGAGCTTGTTTACCGGGTTTCGTCACGAACTTTGCCCAGATTACAAATCCAACCGTGAATTACCAGATGAAAATCTGGCTAAGCAGCTAGCGGCCTGTAGAGAGGTTTGTTCAATTGCTGGCATCATATCTTACACCAGCAGCAAGTATGAAGCCGACGATATAATTGGAACGCTATCCTCCAGAATGTCGGATTTCGATCAAGGGGAAGCCACTCTCTGTATTGTCTCAAGAGATAAGGACCTCTCTCAATTGTTGAGAACAGACAGGGACTATCTTTGGGACTACAGCGGAAACCGGAAAAGATTTAGAGCTGACATTGAAAGTGAATTTGGCGTCAGTCCAGAGCAATTTCCCGATTATCTGGGCCTGGTCGGCGATGCAGTAGATTGTATAGGAGGGGTGCCAGGGGTTGGGCCAGTCAAAGCAAAAGAGCTTTTAAGAAATTTCAATAATATCGAAGATATTTATAAAAATATGGCCGCAGTGTCGGGGTTGTCGTTTAGGGGGGCAAAAGGATTGGCGGAGAAACTGAAGGCGCATCAGGCGCAAGCAAAGCTGAGTAGACGGCTAGCTACCATCGTTTGTGATGCGAATGACAAGCATGAAGGTTTCGCAAACGCCACGCCTGGTTCGCTGGAACTCTCACCTTTTGATGCCGCATCTTTTGAAACGTTTCTCCAAAAATACAAATTCACATGTGAAGATACTTTACACCTCTTGTCCGTAGCTGAACGTTTTCAAATGAGTTAGTTACTTCTAGTGAATATTTTTGCCGATAAGAACATTTTTGCCGTAGAGAGCAGTTTTGAACGCTATGGAAAACTTCACCTGTTTAATGGTCGAGATCTGGTGAAATCCAATCTGATCAAGGCTGATGCGTTGTTGGTCAGATCCATCACCCGGGTTGATGAACAATTGCTTTCTGGCACCGACATTCGCTTCGTTGGCAGCGCCACCAGCGGCACTGATCATGTAGACCTCGAGTACTTGAAGAGAAGGGATATAAAATTTGTAGATGCAAAGGGTAGTAATGCCAATGCAGTAGTCGATTATTGTTTCTCAGCTCTTGCTTATGCAATTCTCTATAAAGGCCTTGATATAGAGAATAGTATGGTTGGTATTGTTGGGGCTGGCAATGTAGGTGGTCTTTTCGCACAAAAACTCAAGGAGTTGGGAATAAGGTTTCGTCTCTACGACCCGTTTCTGGTGGAGCAGATAGAGGCACGTTACATTAAGGAAGATTCGGCATATTGTTCGCTATCGGAAATACTATGTTGTGATGTAGTGTCATTGCATACTCCTTTGACAACAGTGGGGCCCTACCCAACAAAAAATTTGATCGATGCGAGAGAGTTGGGATTGCTTTCTTCCACTGCTCTTCTTATAAATACATGCAGAGGCGGCGTGGTAAACGAAGAAGCACTCAAACAATTTCTACTCAATCAAAATGACTTAGTTTGTGTATTCGATGTGTGGGCAGACGAACCATTGATTGATCACGATCTCGCTAATGCCGTTGATATCGCAACACCTCATATCGCAGGTTATAGCAGCGAGGCTAAGTCGGCAGCAACGCAGCGCTTACTCGAAGCTTTTAGATTGTTTTTTGCTCCACAATCAGCCAGCAATGAGGGAGAAAATCAGCATAAGCCTCATTTTACTCCAGTAGTTGCTTCGAGTACGGCTTCTTCAGGACTCACTGCTGTGCTAGAGGCTTTTCCGCTTAATCATTTAGCTGATCAGTTCAAGAGCGATTTGAATGGAGAGTTGGAAAAACAAGCTTTTGATGTCTTTCGGGAAAAATTGTCAAGCCGAAGGGAATTTCGAAACCATCTGCTATCGAAAGCTAATTACACCGACGTGCAATCAAAATTCCTCTCCGTTCTAGGTTTTCAGTTGAGCTAGTTGCAACTTCTGCTTATCGATATTGTTCAAGCACCCGGGCTATTTTCGCAACCGCTGGAACTAGCTCATCTTCTCTAGGTAAAAATACCAAACGCAGATGTTGGGTGTCTTCTATATTAAAAGCACTTCCTTGCACTAGAAGAATCTGCTCTTGATTCAGGATGTCCAAAATCAGGGCGACATCATCTTTCACTTTGTAAATGTTGGAATCTAACCTCGGAAACATATATATAGCCCCTTTAGGCTTGACACAATGAACTCCTGATATTTGTGTCAACAACTCCCAAGTTACGTCCCTTTGTCGTCTTAAGCGCCCACCCGGCAATACAAGTTCATCGATGCTCTGATAACCTCCCAGCGCAGTTTGTATCGCGAATTGAGCCGGTACGTTTGCGCACAGCCGCATATTTGTCAGAATCTCAAGTCCTTCTATGTAGCTACTGGCACTTTGTTTGGGCCCACTGAGGATCATCCAACCCGAGCGGAAACCTGCTAATCGATATGACTTTGAAAGACCGTTAAAACTGATTATGAAAACGTCGTCACACAGAGAGGCCACAGGAATATGTACGGCATCGTCGTAGACTATCTTGCTGTAAATTTCATCGGCAAATACCAGTAACTCATATTTTCTGCATAGTTCAATTAGTTGCAACAAGATATCTTCGCTATAAACAGCCCCTGTGGGGTTGTTCGGATTGATAATTACCAGGGCTCTGGTGTTGTTGCTAATTTTGGATTCGATGTCTTTGATGTCGGGAAACCAATCCGCTTGTTCGTCGCAATGGTAATGAACAGCTGTTCCGCCGCTCAGGCTGACTGCGGCGGTCCACAAAGGATAATCGGGGGCGGGAATAAGCACCTCGTCGCCATTGTTAAGCAATGCTTGCATAGCCATGGTGATGAGTTCACTAACGCCGTTGCCCAAATAAATATCGTCTATTTCGATATGAGGAATATTGAGTCGTTGGCTCTCTTGCATGATTGCTTTGCGCGCAGAAAATAGCCCCTTCGAATCACAGTAGCCTTGGGCAGCTGCTAGATTATGAATGACATCATGTAAAATTTCGTCGGACGCGTTGAAGCCAAATGGCGCAGGATTACCGATGTTAAGCCTCAATATTTGATGACCATCTTCTTCGAGACGTTTGGCTTCTTCCAGCACAGGGCCGCGTATGTCGTAGCAGACATTTCCAAGTTTGTCTGACTGTAGAATTTTTTCCATTTGATGAGGCTCTGAATAAGTTGAGAATAGTTAATTGTTACCTAAATAGTCGGCAGTTTTCTGAATTGAATAAACCTCTCTCTTTGATCTAGGAAAGCTTGAGGTTTATGCTAGTAAGTCAGGTTCCTGGTATACGCACAGGCATTGAGGGGTGGATTCCACAGACCAAGGTTTGCAGCGCCAGGTTCGGCTGTAATAACCAGGTGAGACGAATGATGGGGGTACTATAGTGAGTAAACGAGGAAAAACTAATGAGCAATGGAAGCAAGAACTCGATAGTGAGACTTACAGGGTGACCAGAGAGGCGGGGACAGAGCCTGCATTTAGTGGTAAGTATTGGGATGTAAAAGACAAAGGAATGTACAAATGCGCAGCTTGTGGAGAGCCGTTGTTTTCCTCAGAAACGAAATACGACTCTGGGTCGGGGTGGCCAAGTTTCTACGCGCCTGCTGGCTCTGACGTTATTAGTGAGAATAACGATAGTTCCCATGGCATGATCAGAACTGAAGTAGTTTGCAGCAAATGCGATTCTCACCTTGGTCATGTGTTCCCCGATGGCCCTCCTGAATCTGGATTACGTTACTGTATTAATTCTGCCTCTTTGGATTTCGAAAAAGAAGACTGGTAAATTACTGATTAAGTGATGAAATTTTTCGCAATAAAAAACAAGGCGAGGGCGCACCGCTATTCCCTGGTTAGAGATAATAAGGAAAGCCTGAATTCAAAAAGTCATAATGAAAAAGTCTTAATGAAAAAGTTATAATGAAAAAGTTATAATGTAAGTGCAAACAAGCACTGTAACGTGGAGGACTCAGGCTTTACCACACAGTAACACTGCATTTCATCAGTTGCTGAAACTAAACTGCTATCGAGACAGGAATCTGGGAAACGGGCCGATGTCCACCGTGTTGGTCAAAATCTAACTTGAACCGCCTATGTAAAAGGAAAAGCAAGCTCTCGATGGAAAAATCAAACCTGTTTCTAGCTCGCTTACCCGCTCTAATGCTTGTTATTGGGCTAAACAATTCGGCGTTTTCTCAAGAATTTAGTGATTTAAAACAAACTATTAGCGCTGCTTCTTATTTCAGCAATGGAGATTATGGAGAGGACTCAGATACGGATATTCTGTATTTTCCCGTTAGCTACAGCGCGAATTACGGTAAGTGGGGAGCACAAGTTACGGTACCTCATCTTCGAGTCGATGGGGTAGGCAATGTGCTGGTTAATATTGGGGGGGTAAACCGTGCCGTCGCAGGGACACAGCAGGAGCGAAATAGAGGCGTTGGTGATTCTGTCGTATCGCTCATTTACCAGTTTGATCCGTTCACCGAGAACAGTCCGTTTATGGATTTTCGCCTGGATGTAAAACTACCTACTGCGGATGAGACCCGGGGGCTGGGTTCTGGTGAAACTGATTACAGTGCGCAGTTAGACTTATCCCAAGGCTTTGGTAGCTCGGTGCTTTTCAGCACAATTGGCTACACTTTTCGTGGAAAGACTGATTTATACCAGAGCTTGCAAAACTCTGCCTTCGTCCAATTAGGGGTTGCGCAAACAACAAGCAGCCGATGGAGTATCGGTTTGTTTTACGACTACAGAGAGGCCGCGTCGTCCTTCTCGCAGGAAGTTCACGAGATTGTGCCGTATTTTAGCTGGCAGATTTCAACGAATTGGTCATTTACGGGGTTTGCTGTTGTTGGCTTCACCGACGCGAGCGCCAGCACAGCTATTCTCGGACAGTTAAGCTATAGCTGGTAATTCGAGCTTAGGGACGCAGTGCCTGTACCCGAGGCGGAAGGATCAATGTTCTCTGTATTGCCTGTGCTCGATAAGGGCGAGGAAGTTGAGGTCTTTGAATCTTGTCCGGTCGGTTAAGCTGCTTGTCCGATTCCGTTCCGTTAACAGTTATTTGATGAATTCGGGGTGAAGATACTGCTGCGGTAGAGGCAATATCAATAGTGAATAGCGAACCTGGTGTTAGTGGTTTTAGCTCTTCTGCATCGAATTCCTTGTCAGTTTTAGCGGTAAAGCCTGTGCGCGCCGTAGCGTGCAGAATATCTAGCTCTTTATTCAATTCAAAATTTTCCAGCATAAAGGCAGTGTTTGGCATTTCAGGCAGTTCTTCAAGTGAGAAAACTCGACGTGCCAATGGTTCTGGCTTCGGTGCGCTGATCACCTCGTTATCCACAAAGGGCTGCAAGTTGTCGTGGCGATGATCGATAGAATCCGCATTATCGCCCTTATAGGAGTAGGAGCTAAATATCGAAGTAAGCCTCGGTCTCGATGCGAACCTGCCTAGTGCTTCGTATTGCGATTCACTCAATGTCGGGCTTGGCAAAGGTTCGAAATCGACGCTAGTGGTTTCCGCGATGGATGACTCAATGCCTGGCTTCTGCACATAAACCGCTGTTCTTTCGACACCATCAACCTGCCTGAAAGAAGAGTAGTTAGTCACCAATAACAGGGCCAGCACCGAAAAAGTGGCAGCATAGCTAACAGACTCCGCTGTCTTTGCAGGGCATGTTTCCAGGGCAACTGGGTCTTTGAATAAATGCATAGTTTAACTGTATCGACTAAATGGCGCTTTCTGTAGCTCTAATATGCCTGCATATTATTACACTAATGTTATAGGCTAGCCTATGCTGCTGATCATAGCAGTGATTGAAATCACTGTCAGCTTTGTTGTTCGTGGTTTGATATCGGGGGCCTTTTTGATTCCCATGGCTGGCTTATAGTGTCTGTCTGAGGCCGTAAGTGCATTACAAACATCACAGATAGTCATAAAATTTTTGAGGGTAGGGGGACTTGCGTAGTTGTCATGCTATATCGGGTGACTCCCGGGAAAAATGTGCGAAGCTAATTTGACACTACCAGGTACATTCCTAAAAAAGAGCTGAGCTATTTGCTTGGTCTCCGCTAGCTTAGGGTTACTACTGACGCTAGAGTCAGCACCAACCTAAGGGTTGCTGGGTAACCCCAAGCTAACGAGTAAGGCCACGATAATCTCTTTTGCGGCATTTGAAAAGAGCGCAAAATATATGCCATACACTAGTCCGGGGTTTGAATCAGCTAATCTAGCAGTGTAGAAAAAATCAATATAAAACAATGAGGTACAAAGCTCTTTGAAAAATCCGAACCTTGTTTTTCTGTAGTCCAAACAACAAGATACACGACTTAGTTAATGAGAGAAATATTTTTTATGGCAAATAAAAAAAGACTAATTCTTCAAAATTATGCGTTCCGCTTGTTGAAGACTCTCTTCCGAATTTATATTCAGAAAGCTACCGGATCGATCTGTTGAAATATCTACTGGTACATTTTCTATCTCATCAAACAATAGTTTGGGGCCATAGATGTTACCAGCTATTGCCTTTTTAATAAGAACGAACAAGTCCAAATTCCAAAGAGAAAACAATCGCTGAATTTGTTTCTGGCTACAACAATAAGCGAGTTTGGCTGAACCGGTGTCGAGTCGCCGTGCCAGTCTGGCTATTACATCGCTGGGAACACTGGAACATCGGAGGCGAAGCAAGCCAGGTAATCGATAGCGGAGTGGTCTGTAGATTCTTTAGACCAGCACATAGCGCTGTAAATTCCAACCAGGGGGCCTTGGTAACTATTTTACTCAGGCCTGGAACCAGAGGATGGCCCAGGCCATGATAAAGCCGGGGATTGCGGTTAACACTCACAACTAACGATTGCACCTGTGGTTCGGCGAGGTCGAAGACATGTTGAATAAGTGGTTTGCCGTGCAAAGGTATCAATGCTTTTTCGCGAAAGCCCATTCGCGAAGCTTTTCCAGCTGCCCGTATAAGCCCTCCGATTTCCAAGCCAGCAATCATTGCAGCTATGTCCTGGTCAGATAGCCAATAACGCATTGATAGCTATTGATTATAAAACTTATTCGATTAGAGACTGCCGTACAGATCCTAATGTGATTGAAACTGCGATATCGATATGGGAAAATCGCGCACTTTGCGGGCATGGCGATAGCCCGATAACTTATTGAAAATATGCAAAATCAATAAGTTGCCCAATCAGTTTGTCCAGCTATGCTAACCAATATCCAGATTTGTTCAGCACAATATATCTCGATACTGCCAGATAGTAACAATTCTGGGCTATTGCTCAGGAGTGAAGAGGTTTATACATGCAGGTTTCCATAGAAACTATTCAAGGATTAGAAAGAAAAATGACTATAGCTGTTCCCAGTGAGCAAGTCGACGCAGTAGTCAACAATCGTTTACAAGAAGCCGCACGAAACGTGAAGTTAAACGGATTTCGACAAGGCAAGGTTCCCTTCAAGCTCATAAAGAGTAAGTTTGGGGCTGAGGTGAGACAGGAAGTAGTGGGTGAGCTAATGAACCAGTCTTATCAGCAGGCAGTAAATCAGGAGAGTTTAAAGCCTGCGGGCAAACCCAGTATCGACCTGAAGAACTTGAGCGAGGGTGAAGATCTGGAATTCGTAGCAACGTTTCAGGTTTATCCAGAAATTGTACTGCCGGATTTCTCAAAAATTGAAATAGAACGACTGGGAGCGGAAATCTCCGAATCAGATATTGATGAGATGATAGAGACTCTGCGCGAACAACGGCAGACCTGGGAAACGACGGAGCGGGCAGCAGCTAGCGAAGATAGGGTCAATATAGACTTCCTAGGCCATCTAGATGACCAGGAATTTGAAGGCGGCAGCGCCAAGGGTATGAACCTGGTGCTGGGGTCGGAAAGAATGATTCCAGGCTTTGAAGCAGGAATAGAAGGAAAGAGCTCTGGGGATGTTTTCACGCTGGCATTAAAATTCCCGGAGGATTATTACAACAAGGAGGTTGCAGCGAAAGAGGTCGTATTCGAAATAACCCTGAATTCTGTGAGCGAACAGGTTCTACCCGAGATGAACGAGGAATTTTATAAGAGCTTTGGGGTCGAAGAGGGGGGTAATGAAGCCTTTCGCGAAGAAGTGAGCAATAATATGCGGCGGGAGTTGAAGGCCGCGAGTCGTAATAAGCTGAAAACAAAACTAATGGACAGCCTGTTTGTAGCCGTAGAGGTAGATATACCTGATGCGCCGATAGCAGGTGAGATCGAACAATTGCGCCAAAAAGCTCTGCAACAGTTTGGTGGCAGACAGAACATTGACGCAAGTATGCTGCCGGATGATTTATTCAAAGAGCAAGCGGCGCGGCGGGTACTGCTGGGTCTTGTTTTGACAGAAGTCATACAGCAACAAGGTTTGCAAGCGAACCCGACCAGGGTACTTGAAGCGATAGAAGAATTAGCTTCAACTTATGAATCGCCAGACGATGTAATCAATTGGTACTACGGAAATGAAGAACAACTGGCCTCAATTGAATCTGCAGTTCTTGAAGATCAGGTGTTTGACCACATCATTGCTGAGGCTTCGGTGATGGACAAGAATGTTAGTTACCAGGAATTGGTTAAGCCTGAAGAAAAACCGACAGGCGAAGTAGCAGAGGCTTGAGATTCATTCAGTATATGGAACGGCCCAGACTACCGAATATTTAACTATGCTATCTAAAAGGACTCTGAATTAATGTCAAACCCCTTCACCGACACCAGAGCTGCATTGGTGCCTATGGTTGTAGAGCAAACTGCGCGCGGTGAGCGCTCTTATGATATCTATTCCCGATTATTAAAAGATCGTGTGATATTCATGACGGGGCAGGTTGAAGATCATATGGCCAACCTGATTGTCGCCCAGATGCTTTTTCTGGAATCTGAGAATCCCGACAAAGACATACACTTGTATATCAATTCTCCAGGTGGTTCAGTGACTGCTGGCTTGTCCATCTACGATACAATGCAGTTTATCAAACCTGATGTGAGTACTATGTGCATAGGCCAGGCAGCCAGTATGGGAGCAATGTTGTTGGCAGGCGGAACGAAAGGGAAAAGATTGGCGCTGCCGCATTCACGCATGATGATCCATCAGCCTAGTGGCGGAGCTCAAGGTCAGGCTTCAGATATAGAGATACAAGCTAGTGAAATCATTAAGATGCGTAAAAATCTTAGTGTATTGCTTGCGCAACATACCGGTCAATCTGAACAGACAATCGCCAAAGATACCGAAAGAGATAACTTTATGAGTGCGACGGAGGCCCAGGAATATGGCTTGGTGGATAAAGTAATTGAGGGAAGAGTAGATAATAAGGGCATAGAAAGCATAGGTGGCGATTGAGTAATTGGCTGATTTAGGCTTGCAATTCGGTTCGGATGCCTTCATTTTAGGGAATATCCGGGTTTGTGAGAACCCAACAAGGTGGCCGGAGTCAGTGTCGGTCTTGAAAAGGCTAAGAAACCCCTTCATCCTTAGGGTTTCTATTGAGATGGTTCGGCGTAGCAAATAGATGTCAGACGACAAATTTAGTAAAGGCGATAATAACGGCAAATTACTGTACTGCTCCTTTTGCGGCAAAAGCCAGCATGAGGTTCGTAAGTTGATTGCGGGTCCATCGGTTTTTGTTTGCGATGAATGTGTAGATTTGTGCAACGATATCATTCGAGAAGAGATTCAAGAGAAAGACACAGAAACTGCCGCACGCAAGCTTCCCATCCCGGAAGAAATCAAGAATACCCTCGATGAATATGTGATTGGCCAGGAAAGCGCGAAAAAAGTGCTTTCAGTTGCGGTTTATAATCACTATAAGCGGCTTAACTATGGCAACTCTAATGGTGAGGTCGAGCTAAGTAAGAGCAATATTCTATTGGTGGGGCCCACCGGGACAGGTAAGACGCTGCTCGCCGAGACACTTGCCCGTTTTCTTGATGTACCCTTCACGATTGCCGACGCTACCACACTCACTGAAGCCGGCTATGTTGGTGAAGATGTTGAAAACATCATTCAGAAATTGCTGCAGAAATGCGACTACGATGTAGAAAAAGCGCAAATTGGGATCGTTTACATCGATGAGATTGACAAGATTTCACGCAAATCTGATAACCCCTCAATTACCAGAGATGTCTCCGGTGAAGGTGTCCAGCAAGCCTTATTGAAGCTTATCGAAGGCACTATTGCGTCTGTGCCTCCGCAAGGGGGGCGTAAACATCCCCAGCAGGAATTTTTGCAGGTGGATACGGTAAATATTTTATTCATTTGCGGTGGCGCATTTGCAGGCTTGGATCGAGTTATTAGGGATCGTTCGGATAAGAGCGGAATAGGGTTTTCGGCCGAAGTTAGATCCAAAGATGATGAAAGCAAGATAGGGGAAACCCTGCGCGGCTTAGAGCCTGAGGATTTGGTCAAATATGGACTAATTCCGGAATTTGTTGGCCGGTTGCCTATGATTGCAACATTGGACGAGTTAGATCTCGATGCCTTGATACGAATCATTAGGGAACCCAAAAACTCACTTACCAAGCAATATTCAAAAATGTTTGAAATAGAAGGGGTCGAAATTCAGTTCCGTGATGATGCCCTTAGAGCTATAGCGAGAAAGGCCCAGGAGCGCAAAACCGGTGCCAGAGGATTGCGTTCGATAATGGAAACGGTCTTGCTGGATTCAATGTACAAGATTCCTTCTCTAGACAAAGTTAGCAAGGTGGTTATCGATGCTGCGGTAATCGAAGGTGAATCTGAGCCTTTGTTAATGTATGAAAATATCGAGCAGCAGAGCAAGTCTGTAGCAGATGAATAAAGAGTGTATAAAGTACCGCTTACGTCTTGACTTTTACGCTGTAGACTCCATCTCTGGTAAAGACTAACGGTTGGCATAGCTCATCTTTAATGCGTACCCAATGTGCGTGTTCATTAAATTCATAGAGTAGTATATGAGTATATCTGCGGACGATTCCAACAGCACAGTGTTCCCTCTCTTGCCACTGCGAGATGTGGTGGTTTATCCACAAATAGTTCAACCTCTCTTCGTAGGCAGACCGAAATCGATAAAGGCCTTGGAAATGGCCATGGCCAGCAACAAGCAAGTGTTGTTAGTTGCACAAAAAAACGCATCAGATGACGAACCGATCGCAACCGATCTTTATCAAATTGGTACCATCGCCACTATCTTGCAACTGATACGCCTGCCTGACGGAACTGTAAAAGTTTTGGTAGAAGGTCTGGATAGAGCGCAGCTGCAAAATATTAGCTTTGGTGCCGGCCATTTCCGCACCAGGACTGGCGTTCTGTTTACCGAACCGCTTCCTGATAAAGAATCTGCTCTGCTAATTCGCTCTCTTCTTTCTCAATTTGAACAATATGTGCAACTGAGTAAGAAAATCCCGCCTGAAGTTATGAGTTCAATCTCTGGTATTGACGAACCTGGACGCCTGGTGGATACCATAGCTAATCACATGACCCTGCAGCTTCAGGAGAAGCAAAATATATTGGAGCTGATTGGTTTGCAGGCCCGTATTGAGCATCTGATGGCTTTAATAGAATCCGAAATCGACTTGTTTCAGGTGGAGAAACGCATTCGCGGTCGGGTAAAGAAGCAGATGGAAAAAAGTCAACGCGAGTATTATTTGAATGAACAGATGAAAGCCATCCAGAAAGAAATGGGTGAAATGGATGATGTTCCTAACGAAGCAGAAGAACTGAAGCAACGCATCGATGACGCGGGCATGCCTAAAGAGGCAAAAGCAAAGGCAGTAGCTGAGTTGGGTAAATTGAAACAAATGTCCCCCATGTCATCAGAGGCTTCGGTATTACGAACTTATCTGGATTGGATGGTAAATATTCCATGGAAGAAACGCTCTAAAGTCCGAATGGATTTGATGAAAGCTGAGGAAATTCTTGAGAATGACCATTACGGACTTAAAGAAGTCAAAGAGCGAATTCTGGAATACCTGGCAGTTCAGAAGCGCGTCAAGAAACTCAAGGCTCCTATTTTGTGTTTGGTAGGCCCGCCTGGTGTCGGCAAAACATCTCTTGGTGAATCCATCGCCAGGGCCACCAACCGAAAATTTGTGCGCATGGCATTGGGTGGAGTGCGGGACGAAGCGGAGATACGCGGCCATAGGAAGACGTATATAGGTTCATTGCCAGGAAAGCTGTTGCAAAAGTTATCAAAAGTTGGAGTTAAGAACCCGTTATTTCTGTTGGATGAAATAGACAAGATGGGCATGGATAATCGTGGCGACCCAGCCTCTGCGCTACTGGAAGTGTTGGATCCAGAGCAGAATAATAGTTTCAACGATCATTACCTTGAGGTTGACTATGACTTATCGGAAGTCATGTTTGTCTGTACCTCAAACAGTATGAATATACCCGAGCCTCTGCTTGATCGTATGGAGGTGATTCGGATTCCAGGCTATACCGAAGAAGAAAAAATAAGCATAGCGGAACGCTATCTGATACCAAAACAAAAGAAGAATAACGGCGTAAAAGACAAAGAATTGTTGTTCAACCAGAAACCTATTCAAGACCTGGTGCGATATTACACTCGCGAAGCTGGCGTTCGTGGGCTGGAGCGTGAAATAGCAAAAATTTGTCGTAAGGTGGTCAAGGACAATTCCTTACAAGATGATGGAAAAATGATAGATCTCGATTCTGGGCAATTAGAGCAGTTTTCGGGCGTAAGGAAGTACGACTATGGCAAAGCTGAAGAAGAAAACCTGATCGGGCAGGTTAGTGGTCTGGCCTGGACCTCCGCTGGCGGCGAATTGCTTACGATTGAGACCATAGCGGTTGAAGGTAAGGGAAAAACTATTAAGACAGGGTCACTCGGCGATGTCATGCAGGAATCTATTCAGGCAGCCTTGACTGTCGTTAGAAGCCGTGCCAGAACATTAGGCTTGGCGACTAATTTTCATGAAAAATATGACCTGCATATCCATGTTCCAGAGGGAGCCACACCCAAAGATGGCCCGAGTGCTGGTGTAGGTATGTGCACGGCTTTAGTATCCGTGCTCACTTCAATTCCTGTTCGGGCAGATGTTGCCATGACCGGAGAGATTACTTTGCGTGGTCAAGTGTTAAAAATTGGCGGGCTTAAGGAAAAATTACTTGCTGCACACCGAGGAAATGTTAAAACCGTGATAATTCCTGCCGACAATGAAAGAGACTTGAAAGAAATTCCAGACAATATTAAAGCTGATCTGGAGATGATTCCTGTACGTTGGATTGACCAAGTTTTGGAACACGCGCTTCAGTATCAGCCAACGGCTTTGAGCGATGATAAAAACCCTTCATCAGAAAAAAAAGCAAAGCAAGAGAATATTGATAAAAGTAATGATGAAAAGCACCTAAATACTCATTGATGCGCCATGCCTTGTGTTGACATGGCTTTCAAGCAATTGGTATAAAGGCCTGGTAATAGGGCGGGTTTACGTCATATTTTTGGAAAAAGCAGTAGGGCAAAAGGGGCTTAGAAATAATGTATTTTGACTCAGCAATCTGCCTGCTATCTGAGCACCTGCATTTTTTAGGCGTTCAATGATAAAAAAAATTACTTTCAATTAAAGGAAAAGGGGATAACGTGAATAAATCAGAATTAATAGATGCTGTTGCCGCCAGTGCGGACCTTCCTAAAGCTGCTGCTGGTCGTGCTATTGATGCAATGATTGACGCAATTACGGATTCTTTAAAGAAAGAAGATCCTGTTGTGTTGGTAGGTTTTGGTACTTTTACCACTAAACATAGAGCGGCTAGAACAGGTCGCAATCCCCAAACTGGTGAACCAATTCAGATTAGGGCGGCTCGTGTACCTAGCTTTAAAGCGGGAAAAGCTCTTAAGGATTCCGTTAACTCGTAATTTGAGCTGATCTGACGGCAAGTTCAATAGCATTGCTGGATTGCTGAAATTTTCTTTCGGTAATAATTTTAGTCACTGCGTGATTTTGTCACAATGTTTTGGAATTTAATCGGACAGTTTGGTTCAATTATCCAGGCAGTTCCCAGTTATTTAATAGGGCGCATCTGTGATGCGCCTTTTTAGTTTGCGGCAAAGCCAGCAAACCCAGTGGTGTGAAAGACAGCCATGTCGCTCCGACCGAGGGGAAGACATTCCAAATGGCAAGGGCTTGACCACAAAATCGCACAAGGGAGTAATTCTGACTCTATTATGAACAACAATAGCCAGCCCTCTTCAATTTGGGCGGTTGATCAGCAATTCGGTGAAATTTAGGAAAATCTATGCTGCAAGATATACGTGACAATTCACAAGGTGTGATAGCCAAGGTCATTATTGGATTTATTGTGGCCATTTTTGCCCTGTTCGGGGTGGATTCGATCATGAGTGGTTTTACTACGTCTCCTCCTGTGGCCGAGATCAATGGTGAAGAGATTTCAGAAGCGCAGCTACAGTCAGGTACGCAGAATCTCTTGAATTCTATAGGTGGCAATGCCGATACTTTAGATCAGGGCTTACTTGAGCAGGCAGCCCTGAGGCAGATCATTGAAAAGGTGATATTGCGTCAATCGGCTCAGAATGCCGAGATGTCTATATCCAGTGACCGGGTAGACAGATCCATTGTCGAAAACCCGGAATTTCAGATTAATGGAATTTTTGACCCGGATTTCGCAACACGCACCATGGCGAGTCAGGGTTTTAGCGTGCCATTATATAGAGAGACTCTACAGCAACAGATGTTGTTATATCAGTTGGCGAATGCTTATAGCAGTACCGCCTTCGTCACAGATGCTGAGCTAGACAGAATTGCTGGCCTGTCAGCCCAAACCAGAGATTTTAGATATCTGTCAATTCCCCTGGGCACTCGAACCCTGGGCACGGCCATAAGTGATGGCGAAATCCAAACTTATTATGACGAAAACCAAAACGATTTCACCGAGGAAGAAACAGTTATGGTGCAGTACGTTATGCTGGATAAAAACGTAATTGCCGAAGAATTGGAGTTCGATGAAAACCTGGTGTTAGCCCAATACGAAATCGAAAAAGCTGCCTTTGAAGCTTTTGCAGAAAAGCGTGCCTCTCATATCCTCTTTGAGATTGGGGAAGATCTATCTGAAGAAGAAGCCCTGGAGCTTGCCGCGAATGCAAAGCAAAGAATCGACTCTGGGGAAGATTTCGGGGCGCTCTCCCTGGAGCTATCAAGCGATACCGTTTCAGCAGAAGAAGAGGGGGATATAGGCTTCACAGATGGCACGGTTTTTCCAGAAGCGATAGAGGAAGCACTATCAGCGTTGCTTGTTAACGAAGTTTCGGCCCCTGTAGTGTCTGAATTTGGCGTACATATCGTGAAATTAACCGAGGATTCTGAAAATGTATTCCAAACTTTTGAAGAGGTAGCAGGGCGAATTGAAAGAGAGTTAAAAAGTTCTGAGGTTGAATTGCTGTATGCAGAGCGTCTGGAAAATTTATCCAACTTGGCCTTCGAAACAGCAGGTTTGGAAACCATTTCCAGTGAACTTGGTTTGGACATCCTGGTAAGTGATTCATTTAGCCGATCCGGTGCTAGTGGAATATTTTCAAATCAATTGATTCTGGCCGCAGCGTTTTCAGAGGAAGTTTTGCTGGAAGAAAATAATAGCGAAGTCCTAGAGTTGGACTCTTCCCAGGCAGTTGTGCTAAGTATGTTGGAATTCGAAGAGGCCAGCGTATTGCCATTAGAAGAGGTAGAGCCAGAAATAGCTGTATTGCTCAGAACTGAGATGGAGCGAAACGCTGTACAAGAATTGAGTGATCAGATTATGACAGCCCTTGAAAACGCTGAATCACCAGGCCAGCTTTTCGCAGACAACGAGCTGGAGTGGCTGACAGAACAGGGAGTTGGAAGAGCGGACGGCGGAGTGAACAGAGAAATCCTGAACCGGATTTTTGAGATGTCCTTAGGAGAAGAAGGAACACCTGTGTATGGCAACTTAACCTTATTGAACGATACTGCGGTGATAGTTGAACTGAACAAAATAACAGCAGGGTCCATCGAAACTCTTACTGAGACTGAAAGAGAGAATCTGATTAGCTCCATTGTGGCTGATCTAGGCAACAATGATTTCCAGGCCTACATGGGAACGCTGCAAGAAAATGCCGACATAGAGACTCGAATTAGTGAGCAGGCTCTGTAACTAGCCCTCTGTCGATAAGTCGTTCAAAGACCCCATGGCGGTTGTGTTGAAGCCACCATCGACGTACAGAATTTCACCACTTATTCCTGATGCCAGGTCGGAACAGAGAAAGCTGGCCGCATTTCCAACCTCTGCTATGGTCACATTACGCCTCAACGGTGTTTGTTTGGCATTGTGTTCCAGCATTTTTCGAAAGCTCTTTACCCCCGCTGCTGCCAAGGTTTTGATTGGACCCGCAGAAATAGCATTTACTCGAGTACCATGCGGCCCCAGACTGGCGGCCATATAACGTACATTCGCCTCAAGACTCGCTTTTGCCAACCCCATTACATTATAGTTCGGCAGGCTCCGTATAGCGCCCAGATAGCTTAGAGTGAGGAGTGATCCATTGCTGCCTTTCATCATGGATTTTGCCGCCTGAGCCAGAGCAACAAAGCTGTACGAGCTAATCTCATGGGCCGTCAGAAATCCCTGTCGGGTCGTTACGTCTACGTAGTTACCGTCGAGTTCATTGCCGGGTGCGAAGGCCAGGCAATGGACTACGCCGTCCAGGCCGTCCCAAGAGTTAGCTAATTCAGAAAATAGCGCGCCTATTTCCTCATCTTTACAAACGTCACAAGGGAAAACCAAATTTGAACCCCATGATTCCGCAAATTTTATTACTCTGTCTTTCAATTTTTCGTTCTGATACGTGAAAGCAAGTTCTGCTCCTTCTCGATGCATGGCTTCGGCTATGCCAGAAGCTATTGACAGTTTGCTCGCCACGCCAAGAATCAAAATTCGTTTGCCTGCTAAATAACCCATACTTCTTTCCCTTTTTTGTCCTGCGAAGGGGCCATTTTACTGTACTCAGCGGAAAAACCTACGTTTGTCCCGAACCCTCTGGAAAGTAAGTTTCGGCGGTGATCGGAGAGTTGGAACAATTCACCTAATACCGTGCATAAAATGGGTTAACACTGGAGTCAGGAATATGGCCAGTACACCAACTCCAATGCTGCCAATTCCGGCGGCAAAGTAAACCTCCATGTAAGTCGCCAAGGCGGCTGCCGGGTCTACTACTTCACCACCAATTGTATCCGATCCCGTCATTGCGGCTATGGTTCCAGAGATGTAATTACCTCCAGCCATCGCCAGAAACCAACAACCCATCATCATACCTACAACACCCGGCACTGACAGCTTGGTTGTCATTGATAAACCTACAGGCGAAAGGCAAAGCTCGGCGGTAGTATGCAGTAGGTACAAAAGTATTAACCAAATGAGTGCTATCTGGGTTGGGTCGGTGGCTATCGAAGCGCCGTAAACCAAAAACAAGAATCCTAGTCCTAATTGAATCAGTGCCAATGCAAACTTCATCGGGGTTGAAGGTTCCCAACCACGGCGAGAAAGCGAAATCCAGACTACGTTAAAGATCGGTGCGAGAGTAATGATAAAGAACGCGTTAACTGATTGAAAAATTGACGCGGGTAGTTCAATACCAAAAACGATACGATCTACGTTTCGATCAGCCATTAAGTTCAAAGAGCTTCCTGTTTGTTCCCACAAGGACCAAAATACTATTTGATAACTCATAAGGAATAGACAAACCAGCATTCGGTTTCTATCCATGGATTCGCACTTTGCAAAAGCATAGATAACTACGATAAAGGCCATAACTACTAAGGTGACACCAACGAGTCCCCCTACCAAAGGAGGAGTCTGCATTAACTGCCAACAAACCAATACGCCGACAAAAGCAAGTATATAGATTACAATTTCACGGTTCAGGCCCGGCAGGACACTTTGTTTCAAAGCTTTCGGGTCTTTAGGTGCGCCAGCTGAGCCAAATAGGTGATGCCCTTTAATAAATACTAATAGGCCAAATAGCATACCTATTCCTGCTGCACCAAAACCCCAACTGAAACCCTTATATTGCAGTAGAAATCCGCAGATAATAGCACCCAGGAATGAACCGGCATTGATACCCATATAAAAAAGAGTAAAAGCGCCATCGCGACGAGGGTCTTCGCGTTGGTACATTGAGCCTACCAGCGTAGAGATATTAGCTTTCAGGAAGCCAACTCCCATGATTATCAAACTCAATGAAAAATAGAATACCTGCAAGTAGAACGGGTCACGCTCAACCACAGATTCGCCCGCAACGGCAATCTCTACAGCTTGGTTGCCCTCAATAGCCATACCTAAATGCCCGGCTACCAATAATATTGCCCCTAAAATGACAGCCTTTACTGGTCCTAAATAACGATCAGCTACCACACCACCAATAACCGGGGTGATATAGACAAGAGATATGTAGGCAGCGTAGATACTGGAGGCAGACTGGTCGGAGAATAGAAAATGCTGAGTCAAATAAAATATGAGTAGGGCGCGCATGCCGTAATAACTAAAGCGCTCCCACATTTCAGTTAAAAAACAGATTATCAGTCCTCGGGGATGTCCAAAAAAATCCTTTGTAGTGGATTCAATATTAATGATGTCCGTCATGCCCAATTTATTCCTGTTTGCTCAGTTGTAATGTGGAGAATCTGGCTCGGTAAGATTAGTTCGGCGATACCTGGATCATTTCATAGCAAGAGCTTGTGTAAGTCAACGCTAAATCTTCCCGCAATTTGATCCCTCTGCGAACCACATAGATAGCTGGACGTTCGGAGGGAAAAATTTCAAGTGCGTCATTTTTGTCATCTCAGGTATATTGCGGTCTAACACCTACTCTGATTGAAGAAACTGGTCTAAGGTCATTTGATTCCAAGTTGCAATTTCATTCGACTTTGAGTCGAAACGTCTGGTTCCCGAATCCCGGCAGTGCGGTCGGGATGTTGATGAGTGATAAGAATGTCCAAGGAGAAGCGCTCAAATATCTAATAACTGGCGTCGCATCATCGGAACCGAATACGCAGACTTCATTGCCGCATGCTTGTTTAATCGCCCATATGGAACTGCCTGGGGAAGCTGCCAGCAGATGGGTTTGTTAATCATTCCTATGGCACAAGCCTAAAAACAGCACAATACATGGAAGCCGCAGTAATACGAGCTTGTATGGGCGCAGACATCTGCGTTACTTAACAAGGGTTTACTTAATTTTTGTCAGCATTATGTTTAAACTGTCGTCTCAGCAGGTGGTGGCATATCGAGGGGTTAAAATTCGCACATGAACTTGTTTTCAAAATACGAAACTCGTCGGCGCCTCCTACGGGGCATGCCTGAGGCGGATTTGGTGTCTGCTCAGGTCGCCCAATGGTTTCAAACGACTCAAGGTGAAGCAGTTCTGCGAGCAGAAATGGAAGCGATACAGCCGACCCTTGAAAAGTTGTTTGGTTATCACATATTACAACTTGGATTCAGCGATAAACATTCACTGATTGATGACAGCCCGGTCGGGCATAAAATACTCTTTGCGCCGAGTTATAGAGCTGGCTCATCAAGACCCGTTGCCGTCAATGAGGAACTGCCATTAGCGAACGAAAGTATCGATGTGGTAGTTATCCATCATGCTTTGGATTTTACCTCGGATAGCCATCGATTGTTGCGTGAAGCGATTCGGGTATTACGCCCAGGAGGACATATGCTAATCATAGGTTTCAATCCTTATAGCGTTTGGGGTTTTTGGAAGCTCTTTAACTGGAAGAAAATTGTACCATGGAGTGGCAGGTTTATATCGAAGGGTAGAGTTACCGATTGGCTAAAGTTATTGAATCTCCATGTAGATACAGTGTCATATGGTTTACACTTCATGCTTTTGAGATTCTCAAAGTTACTAAAACATGCGTCAAACCTCGAAAAATTTGGCAATAGCATCCGTAGCCCGTTGGGGGGCGTGTACTATATTCACTGCATTAAACAAGTTTTACCCGTGACACCCATACTGCCACGCTGGAGGCCGTTACGCGCGAGGGCGTCCGTAATTCCTGCGGCCGAAAATTCATTAATTTCGTAATGCCTGCTAAATTCGTAGCCCACATCGCCTGGAATACCCGTGCCCCAGCTAGTTGAAATGTTTACTGATGGTGCCTGCCGGGGAAACCCTGGGCCTGGCGGATGGGGGGTTCTTCTCCGCTATGGCGACAGTGAGAAAACACTGCACGGAGGTGAACCACTGACCACGAATAACCGTATGGAGCTTACAGCCATTATAAAAGGGCTAGAAGCCTTAACCAAGCCATGTGAGCTTGTAATAACAACCGATTCGAAATATGTACTGTCGGGTGTCACTAAATGGATGAATAATTGGAAAAACAGAAATTGGCGAACAGCGAGCAAGAAACCGGTATTGAATGTTGAGCTTTGGAAGCAGCTTGATGAATTGGTCGTAAAGCATAGAATCGAATGGTGCTGGGTAAAAGGCCACAGCGGCCATGAAGAAAATGAAATAGCGGATCAACTGGCGAATCAAGGCATAGACGAATTGTCCAATTAACCTGGGACAAGTACCTTCATTTGGAGAAACTTATGCGACAAGTTGTACTAGATACAGAAACTACGGGTTTGGATCCTGGGCAAGGGCACAGGGTTATTGAGATTGGTTGTATAGAAATTGACAATCGAAGACTCACCGGTAGACACTTTCACAGCTATTTAAACCCGGACCGGGAAATTGACGCTGGTGCCATAGAGGTACATGGACTAACTTCTCATTTTCTTGCCGATAAACCTCGCTTTCATCAGCTTGAATCTGAGTTTTTGGAATTTGTGAACGGAGCGGAGCTGGTGATACATAACGCCCCCTTCGACATAGGCTTTCTTGACCACGAGCTTAAGCGTAGCAACTCTGACGCAAGTAGTATGTCCAGTTTTTGTGGCGTGCTGGATAGCCTGCTACTAGCCCGGGAAAAGCATCCCGGTCAAAGAAATAGTTTGGATGCCCTGTGCAAGCGTTATGGCGTTGATAACACACAAAGGGAGCTGCATGGGGCTCTGCTAGACGCAGAAATACTTGCCGATGTGTATTTGGTAATGACTAGTGGACAGTCGAGTTTATTGCTGGCTGAGGAGGAATCTGAGCAGTCCAGCCGCCACCGCAAAGCCAGAAAGCGTGATACGAAACGGGGGCCCTTAGCCGTCACAAAGGCTCTCCCCAACGAATTACAGGCCCATCAAGGGCGCCTGCAGGAAATAGCAGATAGTAGCGAACAAGACTGTCTCTGGCTCCAGTTAGACACTGGGCGCTGACTCGCTGGCTACACTAAAACCAGGCAATATACCTGGCAATATACCTTGAATCGACAATCCAGAAGCTATAGTATCTAGCGCCATTGCGCTGACTAAACTGAATAAAAATAGCTAACAAATACAAAGCACTGTGGTCTGCTTCGGCTTTCGGTCGGCATCTGGAACCAGCTTGAATAGCTGGTAGCAATCTCAGTTGCTGTGCAGGTAGGGAAATTAATAACAACTTGATGGGGAAATACGTATATGGAAACGCTTGTTTGGAATACCGAAATGATGGTATCCGGAATTATCCTGGCCGTGACATTCACGGCGATATTCACTGAAGGGATTCACGGCATACATCGAGTGAAATGCGGCATGGCTGGCGCCGCTATTATGATTGTAACGGGTCAGATCTTCGGCTTTTATCATCCGGGGCAGGCGGTAGAGGCTATTGACTGGAACGTAGTCTTCCTTTTAGGTGGCATGATGACGATTGTCGCCATTATGATCCCGACAGGCGGATTTCAGCAACTGGCCTATGCCATTGCCGATTACAGCAACGGGCGACTGTTCATGCTGCTGGCACTGATGGGCACACTCGTTACTGTACTTTCCCTATTGCTGGATAATGTAACGACAGTGGTTATTTTTGGCCCGCTGATAATTCTGATCTGTAAATCTCTGCGTGTTAATGCAATACCTTTTCTACTGGCTGCGGCTTTGTTATCGGATACCGGTGGAGTTGCTACTCTGGTCGGCGATCCACCGAACCTCATGATTGGTTCGGCCGCAGACATAGGATTCAATGATTTTGTTATTCATATGGGTGCTATGGTGTTCGTTGCCTGGATAGTAGTTCTATTTTTCCTTAGATATCTGTTTAAAGAGGAGTTGGCGGTAACGCCACACCCTTTAGAATTAAAAGACAGGGAACCACTTTCTAATCCAAGAACATGGTATGGCTCCCTGGCTGTTCTTGGCATCATGGTTATTGGCTTCATCATGCATAACGCCTTGCATTGGGAACCCTGGTTTGTAACGGCTCTAGGCCTTACCTTGTTGGTTTTTATTGGCAAAGATATAGATATGGAAGAGGCATTCGCTCACACTGAGTTGGCGCTGCTGATGTTCTTTATCTCGCTCTTTATTATCGTCGGTGGTGTGGAACATAGCCAATTCCTGGAATTCATCGGTCAATTTATCATTCCGTATGTGGAGAGTGATTTGCTTACAGCAACGATTCTTCTGATGTGGGTATCTGCTGTGCTGTCTGCAGCGATTGACAATATTCCTTTTACCGCTGCGATGATCCCAATCATACTGGGCATGGAGACTCAAGGTATCAATGTCACACCTCTATGGTGGGGCTTGGCGGCCGGCGTGGGAATGGGCGGCAATGGCACTCACTTGGGCTCTACGGCTAACGTATTTATCGTCACCATTTCTGAGAAGATGGCGAAAGACGCGGGCGACCCGAGCTTGGCGATTACGCCAGGACTATGGTTTAGGAAAGGCTTGCCGGTGATGCTGATAACACTAACCACTTGTTCAATAATCATGGTTATGTTCTTCGATTTCTTTGCACGCCCACTTACTTAAACTTGTGAGCAGTGTTGCGCTTTATTGTGCAACACTGCCATTTCCTGCATTTGATTTTTCCTGCTTCTGGTTTTCCTTGCGGGCAGAATAAAATGCAATCAAAAGTCGAGAGTCAATGTCTGAGCAGAACCACTTTTTGAGTACGGCCCAGCTTAGTGATTCAGACGATCTTGTTTTAATTTTTCAATCACAGCTTATGGTTCGTGATGCATCATTCTTGTGGAAACGTCAGGACATAAGCATAAAAGAGGTAGTGGCTGAGACTGTAGAGTGCATTCTTATAGAGCACTACGATGAGTCTGCGATTATCGTAGTAAATCTACGACAAGACATTTCTTCATCTCTACAGGCTGAACTAAGTCCGCTCCGAAGTTTACTTTTGTCATTGAATCAAAACGAATTTGCCTTGGCAGCTAAGGCATTCCAGCTCATCGATTGGTGTAGCACGCACAAGTTTTGCGGCACTTGTGGATGCGCTACTAAAACTCACGCGGCGGAGCGTGCACTTGTCTGCGTAAACTGCTCGAAGCACTATTTTCCCCGCATCAATCCCTGCGTAATTGTTTTAGTTGTAAAAGACAGGCAGATGCTTTTAGCTCGCACTTCTCGCATTAAGTCGAGTTTCTACAGCTGTCTGGCAGGTTTTATCGAAATTGGCGAAACACCGGAAGAAACGGTGAAACGGGAGGTAAAAGAAGAAGTGAATATTGAAGTTGCCAATATTCGTTACATTAAAAGCCAATCATGGCCCTTTCCATCACAGCTTATGCTCGGTTTTCTTGCTGATTATCATTCAGGCGATATTATTCCGGAACCGACCGAAATTGCGGAAGCCAATTGGTACGACATTGACTCACTACCGACTGTGCCCTCGGCCAGGATTAGTGTTGCGGGAGAGTTAATAGAACACTTTGTTGCAAAAGTGAAAAGCGCTGAGACCAGCCAGCTTTGAAATCCTTCTCTATAAAAGGCAAAATGCAGCCTTCAGCGGTATTATCACAGGGGAAAGTCGCTTGGAATATTTGATTCAGTACGGTATGTTTTTGGCCAAGGCGGCGACCATAGTGATTGCTATTGTTATCGTGCTTGGCACCATAGGTGCCAGTGGAAATAGACAACGTAAGGGTGGTAAGAAGGGTCAGATAAAGGTAACTCATTTAAATGAACACTTCGACGACATGAAAGATATCCTGCGCCATTCCGTGCTTGCTAAAGAGCAGCTTAAGCAGGTACATAAGAGTGAGAAGAAACAAGCCAAGCTCGAATCAAAGAAACAAGGCAAGACAGAGAAAGAAGCCTTAAAGAAGGCAGAAACAGCATCCTCATCGACCGACACTCGAAAGAAGAGAGTATACGTGCTTAATTTTACTGGTGATATTGCAGCCGAGGAAGTGACTTCTTTACGTGAGGAAATCACCACCGTTTTAAGTTTGGCGGAGCCCAAAGACGAGGTAGTGCTGCGATTGGAAAGCCCTGGGGGCATGGTTCACGCTTATGGCCTGGCTTCTTCACAGTTATTGAGAATCAAAAACAAAAAAATACCACTTACTGTCTGTGTGGACAAAGTTGCCGCAAGTGGTGGCTATATGATGGCGTGCCTGGCTGATCGTTTGGTAGCGGCCCCCTTCGCCATCATCGGTTCGATTGGGGTACTGGTGCAGTTGCCAAATTTCCACCGCGTTCTAAAGAAGCATGATGTAGACTATGAAATTATAAGCGCTGGCGAGTTCAAGCGTACGCTAACGCAATTTGGTGAGATTACCCAAAAAGGCCGGGACAAAGTACAGGAAGAAGTTGAAGCAATGCATGAATTGTTCAAGAAGTGGGTTAAAGACCATAGGCCCGGTGTAGACATTACTAAGATAGCAACAGGTGAAACATGGGTGGGAACTCAGGCTAAAGACCGGTATATGGTGGATGAGATTAAGACCAGTGACGAGTGTGTAGTTTCTGCCTGCGAATCTGCCGATGTCTATGAAATAGAATTTGAGATTCAAAAATCCATACAAGACAGGATTAGCGCTGTTTTTCAGGGCACAGTAGAGAGGCTGTTTTCCAACTGGCTAGGTAAATCAATAAGTAATAATTATCAATAAATTTACCGTCGCCTGGCTGAACAGGATTAAAGCTGTGCGTTAATCGTTTTATGAAAGGGAGTAGACTTTGCAGCAATTTAAAGCAATGCAGGTGTTAGAACTGGATGACGGCAAGTTTCGGGCTGAAATTATTGAGCGCAGTGTTGATGAGTTACCAGAAGCTGACACATTAATAAGGGTGCAATACTCCTCACTAAATTACAAAGACGCACTTTCTTTTAGTGGAAACCGGGGCGTAACACTACAGTACCCCCATACTCCAGGAATTGATGCGGCTGGAACCGTGATAAGCTCTTCAAATACCAAGCTTAATGAGGGTGATGAGGTCATCGTCACCGGCTATGACCTTGGAATGAATACAAGCGGGGGTTATGGGCAGCTTATTCGAGTACCTTCGGCCTGGGTTGTTAAACGTCCGCAAGAGTTAAGTTCTAAAGAGAGCATGGTGCTCGGTACTGCTGGTTTTACTGCTGCGCTGTGCATTGAAAAATTACTGGTAAACGGTTTAAAGCCTGAACATGGAAAAGTTCTTGTCACTGGTGCTAGCGGTGGTGTGGGTGTGGTTGCTGTCGCCTTGCTTAGCAAACTTGGCTATAGTGTTTCCGCAAGCACAGGAAAAGAGCAGGCTCATGCACTGCTTGGCAGTTTGGGAGCAGATCAGCTAGTCGATCGTTCCACTCTCAGTGAGGAGGTTTCACGCACATTGTTACGGGAAGATTGGGCCGCCGCAGTTGATGTCGTCGGCGGTGCCACACTGACTACCATTCTTAAATCTCTACGCTATGGTGGCAGTGTGGCCGCCTGTGGTCTTGTCCAATCCCCAACATTTAGTGCATCTGTCTTTCCATTTATATTGCGTGGGGTGAATTTGCTTGGTGTCGACTCTGTGCAGTTGCCGATCGAGGTAAAAACAGAATTGTGGCGCAAGCTTGCAACAGAATGGAAGCTGGACAAGCTCGACGAAATTTGCACAGACATTGGGTTTGATGAACTTGAAGCCAGTCTGACCCAAGTGCTAAAGGGTGCTGCCAGTGGTCGTTTTGTGTTGAATCTCGATTCTTGAAGGGGGCTGATCCTGAGACGCTTAGTCTCTGCGTAATTTCGGATTAATCGCGATAGGGGTAGGACAGAACAGCACCACCACATAAGAAGAGATCAAAAAGGTCAGAATTGCTGCACCCTGTATGGTAAATGATGCCAGTTCCCCAATTATCCCGGACTGTGTTGCAACGAAGGCAATTAGTAAGGAGAACTCGCTAATCTGCCCCAGTCGCAGTCCCGCGTCCCAAGCCAAGCGATTTCTTTCACTAAATCTTTTCAGTAAATAGCGAAATACAATTGGTTTAAGTATCAGCACTGCAACAGCTAAAACTACGGTTTCCAGGATGATATCGGGTAACAGCGACAGGTTGAACTGAGCGCCCAAAGTAAAGAAGAACAGAATTAGAAAGAAGTCTCTAAGGGGTTTTAGTCTATCCGCGATGTACAGTGATATGGGGCTGGTAGCTAGCGCCACACCTGCCACAAAAGCACCTATTTCCGCAGACAAACCTAGAGCAGAAGCCGCTTCCGATAGACCTAAACACCAGCCTATGGCTAGCAGGAAAATATACTCCTTAAAGTGATCAAATTTGGCAATAAGCCTGACCAAAATATGTTGTGTGGTAAAGTAGGCAAAGATGAGTAATAAAGAGAAGGCAATCAAAACTCTTAAGGCTTCTGATTGTTGTAAGTTTCCAGCGTCCAGGAAACTTAATAAAAATATGGCAATAAAATCCTGTAACAACAATATTCCTACCATTAACTCGCCCATATGTTTTTGGTGTAGCACAGTGGTTGGCAAAAGTTTGATGCCGATGATAGTGCTTGAAAAAATCAGACTAAAGCCTATTACCAAACTTTCTGACTGGGTAAAACTGAACAACAATCCCGTACCGTAACCAAGGAAGACAAACACAGTCGAACTGGCGAATGTGACCAGGAAGGTTTTCCGTAGCGTTGAAAAAAGTTTCTTGGGCTGCATATCTAAACCAAGCAAGAAAAGCAGGAAGATAATGCCGAATTCGGCGATGTCGGTCAGTAAACTGGCGTCTGAAATATAGCCCATGCCGTAGGGGCCTAATATGGCACCAACACAGATATAGGCGACGAGTAGGGGTTGATGAAAAAATAAGGCAATCGTTGAGAGTAGTGCCGCACCAGTGAAGATGAGGAAAAATGAAAATAGTAAGGAATCTGATTCCATGGCTGCAGGCGACCTGTGGCTAGTTAGCGTCGCCTAAACAAAGGGGTAGGTTCCGCAATGGTGGCCTGGTAGCCGGTTTCGAAATCTTCGAATGCCTGCAGGCATACAGTGTAGTCTTGATCGTGTCGTAAATCGAAAGTATCAAAACCACAGCGTGACATATAGTAAAGTTGATCCCGTAAAACATCTCCTACGGCACGTATCTCCCCTTTGTAGTCAAAGCGTTGGCGTAGCTCTCGCGCGTTGCTATAAGAGCGGCCGTCTGAGAAGACAGGGAAATTCAATGCAATTAGAGGTAGTTCGTGTAATCGTCCTCCTATTTGGCCCGCCTGCTCATGGGAATCCAGCCAAATTGCAATATCGCCTGCGTATTCCAGAAGCTCGTCGTTAAATAACTTCCAAAATTTCATCGGTACTATTAAATTTTTGCCTGGCACCGCCTGAAGAATCTCTGGCCCTGTTGCAACTTTCAAGACGGTCCATCGATTGTCCATAAACGAATCTTTGCTAATCAGCTTTTGCATAGAGTTTTTCCTTAAAAGCTTCTAGGCCAATACGATTATAAGTGTCGAGGAACTTCTCATCACTGGTGCGGTTGGATTTGTACACGCTGAGTATGTTCTCTATTACGCCGGGAATCTCTTCCTGGGCGAAAGAGGGCCCAATAATTTTCCCGAGACTCGCTGTATTCTTAGAAGAACCTCCCAGAGAAATTTGGTAGTACTCTTCGCCTTTTTTATCTACCCCAAGGATTCCGATATTACCAACATGATGATGACCGCATGCGTTCATGCAGCCCGAGATATTGATATTTACCTCGCCTATATCTTTCAACTCCTCGTAGTCGTCAAACTGTCGTTGAATAGACTCTGCTATAGGTATCGATTTGGCATTGGCCAAGGCGCAGAAATCCCCTCCCGGGCAGCAGATCACATCTGTTAGTAAACCCAGATTATTGCTGGCCATTGCACCGGTTTTGAGCTGTTTCCACAGTGCGTACAATTTGCCCTGCTGAACATCTGCCAGAACGATGTTTTGATTATGTGTGATTCGGACTTCACCAAAACTATATTGGTCGGCCAGATCTGCAAGTGTTTCTAGTTGTTGCTCTGCCACATCTCCTGGGGCTACCCCGGTCTCTTTAAAACAAATTGTGACAATGGCGTAACCGTTTTTCTTGTGCGGGCGTACGTTTTGATGATACCAGTCAGCGAATAATAAGTTCTGCTGCAATTTCTCTGTTAATTGCTTAGGCTCATTAGTTAGTTGAATATAGTTGGGCTCATCGAAAAACTTTTGACAGCGCTGGATTTCCTTGTCGGTCAGAGTTAAAGCAGAGTCCTTTATCAATCCCCACTCATACAAAACCTTGCTTTTAAATTTTTCTACACCTGTCTCCTTAAGCAGTATTTTTATCCTTGCTTTATACTTATTGTCCCGCCGGCCTTCACGGTTGTAGACTCGCAGAATAGCTTCCAGGGCCGTGAGTAAATGTTTCTTCTCAACATAGTCAAATATTTCCTGGCCAATGACTGGTGTACGACCGAGACCGCCACCAGCCAAAATGCGAAAACCAACCTCGTTAGCAGGGCCTTTGATCAGATAGATCCCGATGTCATGAACCTGAGTCGCTGCCTGATCGACCGCGGTGCCACAAACGGCGATCTTAAATTTTCGAGGAAGATAGGCGAATTCGGGGTGGAATGTAGACCATTGGCGAATAATTTCGCAATAGGCCCGGCTATCTTCCAATTCATCAACCGCTACACCGGCGAATTGATCAGTTGTTGTATTTCGAATGCAGTTACCACTGGTTTGGATGGCATGCATTTCTACCTCAGCGAGATCTTCGAGCAGGTCTGGCACGTCTTCCAGGTGGGGCCAGTTAAATTGAATATTCTGCCTGGTAGTGAAATGGGCATAGCCTTTATCGTAGTGATTTGCTATATAGGCGAGCTTGCGCAACTGCCTCGATGACAACATGCCATAGGGCACAGCGATCCGCAGCATCGGTGCCAGACGCTGGATATACAAACCATTCTGTAATCTCAGCGGTAAGAATTCCGCATCGGTTAATTTCCCATCAAAGAATCGATCACTTTGATTGCGAAACTGTGCTACGCGGTCCGCCAGCATTTGATGGTCGTACCCATCGTATCTATACATAGATGTTTCTATTCCTTTTCCTGCAATTTAATTCAATGCTGTGAGTCGCTTAAACATTCAACCGAGATTCGGCCCCAGTAATTTTGTCACTTCTGTCAACGCTTTGCCATTCCTATTGGCTAGATCATCCACCTGTTCCTGAGTGATTTTCCCAACAGAGAAATACCTGGCGTCGGGGTGTGAGAAGTAGAATCCGCTGACGCTTGCAGCGGGACTCATAGCAAAGCTCTCCGTGAGCTCAATGCCGATTTCGTTCGATGCATTCAGCAACGAAAACAGTGTTTCTTTCTCGGAATGGTCTGGGCAAGCAGGATAGCCTGGAGCCGGCCTTATGCCGCGGTACCTCTCTTTAATGAGCGCGTCAATAGACAACTCCTCCGTTGGCTCGTAGCCCCAGAACTCTTTACGAACTCGTTCATGCATATGTTCAGCAAAAGCTTCGGCTAAACGGTCTGCCAAGGCTTTGACCATAATTGCATTATAGTCATCGTTCTGTTCCTGGTATTTGGCGGCTAACTGGTCAGCACCGATTCCTGTGGTTACAGCAAACCCGCCTATGTAGTCAGTCGTATTTGAATCTCCATCCTGTGGCGCTATAAAATCGGCAAGACATAGATTAGCAAGACCATCATCCTTGGAAATCTGTTGTCTCAAAAAATGAAGAACATGCCAGGGACTTCCTGGTTTGCCGATTTGAAACAATTGCACGTCGTTAGATTTACTGTAGGCTGGCCAAAATCCGACAATGGCGTTTGCTGTTAACAAGTGTTCATCAATAATTCTACCCAACAGGGACTTAGCATCGGTAAATAGACCTGTCGCAGCTTTGCCAGCTTTTTCGTCCTTGAGAATTGCGGGAAATTTTCCGGCGAGGCCCCAGCTAACAAAAAAAGGTGTCCAGTCTATGTAATCCAACAATTTCTCTAATGAATAATCGGCGAACACTCTTGTTCCCAGAAAGGAAGGTTTACTTGCCTGGTAATTACTCCAGTCTGGCGTATGGGAGTTTGCATTTGCCGCTTCATAAGCAATCAGTTTTCGCTTGTTGGTACGATTCGCAGTTCTCTCACGAATTTTTACGTATTCTTCACGAACGGAGCGTACATAGTCAGGTTTGTTCTCAGCATTCAGAAGAGTGCTAACCACAGACACACTTCTGGAGGCGTCAGGTACGTAAACAGTGCTGTCGTTCGAGTAATGTTGCTCTATCTTGACTGCGGTATGAGCTTTGGATGTAGTAGCACCGCCAATCAAGAGTGGAATGTTAAAATCCAGACGCTGCATTTCACCGGCCACATACACCATTTCATCAAGTGAGGGAGTAATGAGCCCGCTTAACCCGATTACATCGACACTTTCGGCTTTGGCAACCTGTAATATTTTCTCACAAGGAACCATCACGCCCAGATCAATGACATCGTAATTGTTGCATCCAAGCACGACGGCAACGATATTCTTGCCAATGTCATGAACATCGCCTTTCACGGTGGCCATCAAGATTTTTCCCTTACTTTGTAGCTCAGCACCTTTCCCTGCTTCGATGTGGGGCAATAGACAGGCGACGGCCTGTTTCATGACCCTTGCACTCTTGACAACCTGAGGGAGGAACATCTTGCCACTACTAAAGAGATCTCCAACTTCGTCCATGCCTTTCATGAGGGGACCTTCAATGACTTCGATAGGCTTGTTAGCTTTCTGCCTCGCGGCCTCGCTGTCCTCTTCAATGTACTTGCTAATCCCTTTTATCAGAGCATAAGCCAAGCGTTTATCCACACTGGCTTCACGCCATGTGAGATCTTCAGTAGTTTGCTTGCCACCGCTACCGGTATAAGGAATAGCGGCCTCCATTAAAGCTTCGGTTGCGTTGCCATTTCTGTTGAGAATTACGTTTTCTACCGCTGTTTTTAGTTCGCTGGGAATATCGTCATAAACTGTCAGTTGCCCGGCATTGACAATACCCATGGAAAGCCCCGCTTTAATGGCGTGATAAAGAAAGACAGAGTGAATTGCCTCTCGTACCCTGTTATTTCCTCTAAATGAAAACGACACGTTACTGACACCGCCAGATATTAAGGCGCCAGGTAGATTCTTTTTGATATAACGACAGGCCTCTATGAAGTCCACAGCATAGTTATTATGTTCTTCGATACCGGTTGCCACCGCGAATACATTTGGGTCGAAGATAATATCTTCTGCCGGGAACTGTAGCTTTTGAGTTAACAGGTCGTAGCTGCGCTTGCAGATGGCATTTTTTTTCTCCAGAGAGTCCGCCTGGCCATTCTCATCGAATGCCATGACAATTACCGCAGCACCGTATTCCAGGCACAGCTTAGCCTTTGCCAGGAAATCTTCCTCGCCTTCTTTCAGACTAATTGAATTTACAATAGCCTTGCCTTGCGAGCATTTGAGACCTGTCTCAATAATTTCCCACTTCGAAGAGTCGATCATCAAAGGGACGCGGCTGATGTCAGGTTCAGAAGCGACTAACTTCAAAAACTTCTCCATAGCCGCTTCAGAATCGAGCATGCCCTCGTCCATATTGATATCAATAATCTGGGCGCCGGCTTCTACTTGTTGTCGGGCTATCTCGAGTGCTTCGTCGAAGTTTTCATTGATTACTAAACGTGCAAACCTGGCTGAACCGGTAACATTGGTTCGCTCACCGACGTTGACGAACAGGGATGATTCATCAATATTAAATGCTTCTAAACCACTTAATCGGCAGGCGGGCATGCGCTTCGGGATTTTCCGTGGAGATACTCCCACTATTGCCTGAGAGATTGCCCTGATATGCTCGGGAGTTGTGCCACAACAACCACCAACAATATTGACGAAGCCGCTGGTTGCGAACTCGACAATAATTGCTGACATTTCCTCGGCCGACTGATCGTAATCCCCAAATTCATTAGGCAGCCCCGCATTTGGGTGTGTCGATACGAAGCAATCGGCTAGTGAGGCAATTTCTTCGATATGAGGGCGTAACTGCTCGGCGCCTAAGGCGCAATTGAACCCCATCGAGAGCGGCTTTGCGTGGGCAACTGAATTGCAAAAAGCGGCCACAGTCTGGCCCGACAAAGTACGACCACTGGCGTCGGTAATTGTGCCTGAAATCATAATAGGCAAGGCCAGGCCTTGTGCTGCAAAACATCGGTTGATGGCGAAAATTGCTGCTTTAGTGTTGAGTGTATCGAATGCAGTTTCAAGCATAATGATGTCAACACCACCTTCTATGAGGGCATTGCTACAATTGCTGTAATCAGCAACTAAGTCGTCAAAGCTGATATTCCTGAAACCAGGGTCATCCACCCTGGGTGATATGGAGCTTGTCTTACTAGTGGGGCCAAGAACACCTGCCACGAAACGGGGTCTATTCGGAGTTAGTGCTGTGGTTTCGTCACAGGCCTGGCGGGCAAGTCTTGCAGCCTTCAGATTCAGCTCGTAGCTGAGTTCCTCAAGGTGATAATCAGACTGTGAACTTCGCGTAGAGTTGAATGTATTGGTTTCTATGATATCCGACCCGGCAGTCAGGTATGCCAGATGAATCTGCTTGATAAGCTCGGGTTGGGTTAAGCTGAGCAAGTCATTATTGCCAGCAAGCTCATGAGGGAAGTCCGCAAAGCGTTCGCTACGAAATTCCGTATCAGATAATTTGCGCGACTGAATCATGGTTCCCATCGCACCATCGAGTAGCAAAACTCGCTGCTTAAGTAGATTGCGAAGGATTGATTCTGATTTCCTGGTTTTCATGCCCGTTTACCTATCTGGAAGGTCGTCGTTCAGAGATCAAAAAAGCGCTCAATTCTAGCAAAGGTTGCATGTCTGAGCATTGTCAATATAACTGAGTGTTGCAGTCGGGTATTCTAATTTCTCGTCGAATGGAGTACTATCGCGCTAGTTCCACACATTAGTGAGAGAGTTATATGGTCAGCATCACTGAATCTGCACAAGAATACTTGACGGAATTGCTTAAAAAGCAAGATTGTGAGGGTATAGCAGTGCGAATTTTCATTCTGGATGCAGGAACACCGAAAGCTGAAACCTGCATCTCATTTTGTCGGCCGGGAGAAGAAAAAGAAGACGACGAAGTGAAGCAATACGAAGGGTTTAAAGCCTTCATTGAGCAGCATAGTATACCTTTTTTAGAAGAGGCGGTAGTAGACTTTGCAAAGGACTCTATGGGTGGCCAGTTGACCATAAAGGCTCCGAACTCACGCCTTCCGAAGATATCTGACGACAGCCCTATCGAAGATCGAGTGAATTACATTCTATACAACGAAATTAATCCTGGGCTCGCCGCTCACGGCGGTCACGTAACTCTGGAAGAGGTGTTTGAAGAAGATGTGGCTGTGCTGCGCTTTGGTGGTGGTTGCCAAGGCTGTGGGATGGTGGATGTGACTCTCAAAGATGGTGTAGAAAAAACTCTGTTGGAACAAATCCCGCAACTGAAGGAAATTAGAGACGTTACCGATCACTCTGTGAAAGAAAACGCCTATTATTAATGGACTTTCATCCGGCCTTTTCCTGGTTTGGGTAGTGAGCAGAAAGGGTAGAGTACAATTTGTCCTTATACTGTATGTCTTCGGGGTCTAATGTGGCCATAATGTCGACCAAATACTCGTTGTCTTCACGGCCATTCCAAATCTTCTGATAGCTACCCTTTTTATATCCATTGTCCTGACGGAAAAAATTCAGCACATTTTTGCCAACGTACTGGCAGTAGAGCTCGGTCCAGTCCATTCCACAGCTATTCATGATTGCAGCAAATACAGACAATTCGATTCGACCTCTAGCGGAAAGGGCTATTAGAAGCTCAAGTTGATCAAGCAAGTCGATAGAATCGACGATGTACACCTGGTCATCAAAATTGACGCTCAATTTATGCTCAGTCTCAGCCAATAACTCCTGCAACTTTCCGAAAGTGGAGGCTTCGTTTCCGTTTTCCTGCAACAGCAACTGTGACAGGATGAAGTGCCAAATGTCTATTAATTCCATTTGCAGTTGGGCCAAATCTTTATCTTGTTTCTTCCACCACTTCCAACCGTGATGTTCAATAGCTTCAGCAGATTCCATCATCACGGCTCTTAAATAGGGGTAACGGGCATGAAGCCAATTTGGGTCTACTCTAGTATTCATCGCTGCCTGAAGAGAGAGCATGGTTTTAGCTTGTTGTTCTGACAGCATGGGGATACGACTACTTATTGTCTGGTGCAGGACAGGTTTCAGAATGCGTGGCTAGGGCCAGTCTAGTTGCGGCTTACAGCCTGAAGTCTGGCCTGCTTTGCTAAAGTGCTCAGCATTTCTTTACGGCTACTAAGCATGTCATTGTAAGATTTTCTCGCTGCGGAGACTTCGGAGTTTTCCTTTCCGCTGGCATCTAGCTCCAGCAGCCAGACTTCAAGCACTTGAATCTCGCTATTTAGTTGAGCTGTGCCTTCCTCGATCAATTTTTGATCAATGCTTATGCTGGTTTCGTCATCAATTTCAATTTCGCTCTGACGCCTTTTGTTCATGATCGGTTTCCTAGTATCCCCGGCAGCCCTTTAATAGTGAGACCTTATTCTTGGCAGGTTCCTGAGTGTATCGACCGATTTATTCAGGTCTGTCAACTTACTGCTTACTACTGTTTGTATTGTTGTCTGGAGCAGGCGAACCCTGAGAATGGCATAGACTAAATAGAGGGTCAAGACTGACAGACAGAGACAGACAGAGACAGAGTCTTGTGGGGTTTGTATGTTTTTTGTCACCAGGGTTAATGCGTTCGGGACTGTAAGCTGTAAAGTAGTCGGAATTGAAGAGCAAATTTGTAGTATCTCGCTTAGCAACGCCGCGCATTCTTCTTCTGCGGCGCTGGGATACTGCTTGGCGACGGCGTGGGTTTAGGAGCAGGCCGACGTAACCCAGGCCTGCCACAGCCATTCGAATGCTTGAACTCCAAGTGGATTGAGACTCATTGCTTAGCAAAAACACGAGAGCTTGCGGGAGGCTGGGTTCTACTTGATAGGGGCCCAGCCTAGCGGCCTGCTATCGGGCTTTGTTAGGCATTTGCTGTGATATACTGAAGCGCTTGAAAACCAGGGGTTTACCGGATGCTAGCTGTGGCAGTTGCTGAATAAACAAGGAAAAGGTTTGGTCATGGCAGAATTTAACAATATCGGTCTGGTCGGTCGATCCGGCCATGTTGAGGTGGTGGATACTCTACGGCGGCTGATCGCCTTTTTAGTAGGAAAAGATCTATCTATTACTATTGATGACCTAACCGCGGAGCTATTACAGAACCACGGTCAGCAACAATGCCGAAGAGAAGAACTATCGAAATACTGCGATTTACTTATCGTGGTGGGTGGTGACGGTAGCATGTTGGATGTGGCCAAATATGTTGCTTCCGATCAAGTGCCGGTAATAGGTATTAATCGTGGGCGTCTCGGTTTTCTGACAGATATTTTACCCGAAGAGTTAGAAACAGGCATCAGCGATGTGCTCGACGGCAATTACAGCATTGAGTCCCGGTTTTTATTGGAAGTTGCTGCCAGACAAGGGCCGGTGGGAAAATCTGAGGAAAAGCATCTGGGCTCGGCCTTGAATGACGTAGTACTGCACCCTGGTAAGGCGGCACAAATGATCAAATTTGAATTATTTGTCGATGAGAAATTTGTCTATAGTCAAGAATCTGACGGCCTGATAGTGGCAACACCAACTGGTTCGACGGCTTATGCTCTATCTGCTGGTGGACCAATTATGCACCCTGGGCTGAACGCCGTTGTATTAGTGCCCATGTACCCGCATTCCTTGGGTAACAGACCTATTGTTGTGGATGGTGATAGCGAGATTTGCATAGTGGTTTCGGCCAAAGAAAAACTAAAGCCACAGGTTAGCTGCGACGGCCAGGTACTGTTTACCGCGTTGGCAGGCGACGAAATTTTTGTGCGCAAGAAAGAGGCATCCCTGAAGTTGGTACATCCATCCGAACACAGTTTTTACCAGGCTTGTCGCAGCAAGCTGGGTTGGGGCAGCCGCTTGGTTCGAGCCGATGATTAAGGCGGCAAGTCTAGCCACAGAGATTAATTTGCTACACTTCAGTCAGTCCTTAAAGAGTCAGGGTATATTTCATCGAATCAGTGAAGAGTCTGGCCAGCAGATAATCTGGGTAGAAGGCGAACAGCAGGTGGCATTGGTAAGAGGAGCCTTGGATTGTTGGTCATTCGAAGAAAGGAATGCAAGTCCAATCAGGGACAGCGCCAAACTAGAAGTAAAGCGGACATTAGTCATGGGGCTATACAATGTCTTGAGGGCTTATGTCCATTCTCCTGTAAGTATGGCCATGATTGCGGCTTGCGTCGTCGTCGCTGTTTTCAGCTCCCTGGGAACACAGCCACAACGTGTTGCATTTCTCTTCTATCCGCTGTTGGACACTTCAGGTTTTACTGCTCTATTGATCAGTATTGATAGCGTGAGTGAATTACTAAGAAGCTTTAGTCCAATGTTATTGCATTTTGGTGAACTGCATCTCGTTTTCAACATGCTATGGCTCTGGTACTTTGGACGTCAGCTAGAATCTACCCATCCACGCTGGCTCTTCGTCGTACTGATTTTGCTTTGCTCTTTTACTGCCAACACCACACAGTATTTGTATAGCGGCTACAATAATTTCGGAGGCATGTCGGGTGTTGTGTATGGTTTGCTGGGTTATACCTGGATAATCCACAAATTCATGCCTGGAAGCCAGTTGCTAATTAGTAGCGGCATGTTTGTGGTTTTTGTCATTGCCTTGATCCTCATGGAGATCACGGCCTCTTCCTGGATCGCCAGTGCTGCTCATGTTGGAGGCCTGATCTCGGGTTTACTGTTTGGTATTTTGGTACTGCTAACCTGTCGTTTCGTGCTGGGTCGTTCAGCTATTACAAAAAGCGGCCCTGTTTAAAGGGATTTGAAATCAATGCCAGAAAAAAATCAACAGGCTCTTGATAAAGCATTTTTGCAGCGTCCCGAGACAATTAATCAAGCGGTGGATGGAATAAGCCCTGAAACTCATGCTTCTTTAAAACGGGCAATAGAGATTGGTAAGTGGAGCGATGGTAAAAAGCTAGATGCGCAGCAGTTAGAATTTTGCATGCAGGCAGTTATTTTATATGAAGCGAAACGCTTCCCCGAGCATCTTAGAACGGGGTTTGAGCTGAGGGCAGATTGTAACAGCAAACAAGCTGCGACTCAGGAGCAAAAACATTTCGGTAAAGAATCGGTTTGATTGATTTAGTGAGAATAGAGAGCAAGTTATGAAGAATATTGCCCAGGGCACACTGAGGAAAATGTCGAGTCGGCTTGAACAACCTGTTGCTTATCAAATTAGACTGGGTGAAAGCAAAATCCCCCTCAATCCCTTGTTAGAGAAAGTTATCAGCCTACAGTACAGCGGTGCGATTCATTGTGTGAACTGTGGAAGGAAATCGAATAAGAGCTTTAATCAGGGATACTGCTTTCCTTGTTTTCAGCGACTCGCAGAGTGCGACAGTTGTATTATTCATCCGGAGAAATGCCACTTCGATCAGGGCAGTTGCAGAGACCCCGCTTGGGGTGAGCGCTTTTGCATGCAGGATCACATCGTGTACTTAGCAAATTCCTCTGCTTTAAAAGTTGGTATAACCCGCGCAACACAGGTACCAACACGCTGGATAGACCAGGGGGCGACACAAGCCCTGGCGATAATTCGTGTGCGTTCAAGATTACAGTCGGGTGCAGTGGAGCTTATGTTCAAACAGCAGGTTGCAGATAAAACCAATTGGAGAGATATGTTAAAGGGCGATGCGCTTAGCCTGGACATGCACAGCGAGGCGAAACGTCTGATCGGAGAATGCGAGTCTGACTTGAAGGAGATGGAGGACAAGTTTGGTTTCTTTGCAATAAGTGTGCTTAACGGAGTTGAAACAGTTGCTATTGAATACCCGGTGATAAACTATCCTGGGAAGATTAGGTCATTGAGCTTTGATAAGACGCCAATCGTAGAGGGGTGTCTATTAGGAGTAAAAGGACAATACCTGATTTTGGATACAGGGGTGATTAACCTGCGTCGTTTTTCCGGCTATGAGATTTCACTGAACTGCTAGCCTGTTAGTTGGCTTCCAGATAAGCAGTTGTCTGTCAGTCTATCAATCCATCAATGAGTTTTAGAATATGAAAAATGCTTCAGCGCGGACGACCTATTTGAAAGACTACAGGCCGCCTGCTTTTACTATTGAAACCACAGATCTTAATTTCGATCTTTACCAAGATCATGCCTACGTAGTCTCCAAACTGTTGCTGAAGCCGAATCCAGAAGCTGGGGGGGTGGCAGCGAGCAGTTTGCAATTACATGGACAACAACTACTTCTGGAGAAGCTGCTAATCAATGGTCGCGAACTTAGTGATGATCAGTTTCTCCTGAATGAAGAGAGTCTGACTATTCCTGATCTAGCAACATTGCTAGGCAGGAATTTTTGTGAGTTTCAGTTGGAATGCCATACCCGCATCGAACCGCAAAACAACACGGCCTTAGAGGGCTTATACAAATCTAAAAAAATGTTCTGTACCCAGTGTGAAGCTGAAGGCTTTCGGCGTATTACCTACTATCTGGATCGCCCGGATGTGATGTCTAAATTTACCACCACAGTTATCGCCGACCAGGCGAAATATCCTGTGTTGCTTTCCAACGGCAACAAAATAGCAGTCGGCCAGGTTGAAGGCGAAGCTGACCGGCACTGGGTAACATGGGAAGATCCGTTTAAAAAACCCAGTTACTTGTTTGCGTTGGTGGCAGGTGATCTGGTGAGTCTCGATGACAGGTTCACCACTTGCAGTGGACGAACTATTGATTTAAGAATATTTGTCGAAGAAAAGGATATCGACAAATGCGATCACGCCATGTTGTCTTTGAAAAATTCCATGCGCTGGGACGAAGAAGTTTATGGTCGAGAATATGATCTCGATATTTTCATGATTGTTGCCGTGGATGACTTTAATATGGGGGCAATGGAAAACAAGGGTCTAAATGTTTTCAATACCTCCTGCGTTCTCGCGAACCCAAAAACCACGACAGATTTCTCCTTCCAGCGGGTCGAAGCGGTAGTAGCGCACGAGTATTTTCACAACTGGTCTGGTAATAGAGTAACCTGTCGAGACTGGTTTCAGCTTAGCCTGAAAGAAGGTTTTACGGTTTACCGAGATTCGGAGTTCTCGGCAGACATGGGCTCACGCTCCGTTAAACGGATTGAAGACGTTGCTTTTCTTCAAACGGTTCAGTTCGCCGAAGATAGCGGTCCTATGGCACATTCGGTGAGGCCTGATTCCTACATGGAAGTATCGAATTTTTACACAGTTACCATCTATGAAAAGGGCGCCGAAGTGGTGCGGATGATCAATTTGATTCTTGGTGCCGAAAATTTTAGAGCTGGTTGTGATCTCTATTTCGAGAGGCATGATGGCCAGGCGGTAACCATGGAAGACTTTGTCAAAGCGATGGAGGATGCAAGCGGCATTGACTTGGTTCAATTCAGGACCTGGTATAGTCAAGCTGGAACACCAGTTGTCTCGGTCGACGAACATTACCATGCGCAAACTCAGCAATACACTTTGTCGATGCGGCAATCTTGCCCCGATACACCGGGTCAATCCGATAAGAAACCATTATATATCCCCGTTCGCGTGGCATTGCTGAGTGCCGGGGGCAAAGAGTTGAGCCTGCAACTTGTTGGCGACAGTGAAAAATCTAATTCCAGTGATAGAGTACTGGCGCTGACCGAAGCGCAACAACAATTTGTTTTTGCAGGCGTTAAATCTAAGCCAGTTCCTTCGTTGCTGCGAGGTTTCAGTGCTCCGGTCCGTCTCAACTGCGAATACTCACGTGAGGATTTGTTGTTTTTAATGGTGCATGACAGTGATGGTTTTAGTCGTTGGAATGCCGCCCAATCGTTAGCAATCGATTTGTTTGATGAATTGCAGAAAGGGCGGGCCAGTGGCGACCTGTCAGTATTTCCACACAGTTTGTCAGATGCGTTCACAGGCATTCTGAATTCAACATTGGCCGATCCGGAACTCGACAAGGCAATGATCGCGCAGTTGCTTAGTTTGCCAACCGCAGGCTTTTTGATCGAACGGGCAGACATGGCAGACGTGGAGAGTATTCACGCAGTGCGAGAATTTCTACTAAACGGTTTGGCACAAAATCTATCTTCATTATTTCTCAAGGTGTATGAAGAAAATACAAGCGATGAAAAATATTGCGCCGATGCAAGCTCTATTGCCAGAAGGTCCCTCAAAAATCTTGCCTTATCGTATTTAATGCGGACTGACGACGAAAAGATAATTCAGCTATGCCAGTCCCAGTTCGCCGATGCGAGCAATATGACTGATCAACTGGCAGGCTTGCGCTGCCTGGTTAATTGCGAGGACGAGTCAGCTACTGAATTAAAGCGCAAAGCGCTGAATAGTTTTTATGAGCAGTGGAGCCATGAGCCACTTGTAGTTGATCAGTGGTTTATGGTTCAGGCAGTATGCCAATTACCCGGAAGCCTGGCTCAGGTTAAAGAACTTTTGCAACACCCTGACTTTGATATGCGTAACCCAAACAAGGTGCGTTCGCTTATTGGTGCATTCTGTGGGCAGAATCATCTGGGTTTTCATGACATATCTGGTGAAGGCTACGAGTTCCTGGCAGATCAGGTTTTGGAGTTAAATCAACTGAATCCCCAGATCGCATCGAGATTGCTAACGCCATTAACTCGATGGAGAAAGTTTGATAGTAAACATCAAGTTCTTATGCTAAGTCAGTTGCAGCGTATTAAGGCGCAAGAACAACTCTCCAAAGACCTGTTCGAGGTGGTTGAGAAGAGTACCATCTAAAACCTTGGGACGACAAAAAGGATGGCTGACGCCATTTTTTCAAAAAAGACGCAGACCTGTCTCAGCCTGGGCAACATTCTTTATGTTGCTTAAAGGAATGTTTTTTGCTCTTTCTGCTGCCTCCATAAAATCGGCTATTTCATGAAAATTGAGATAGCGGTAAATGCTGTCCGCCATAGTGTTGATATTACCCATATAAGCCATGTATTCGTCCATAGTTGGAATTTTCCCGAGCGCCGAACAGACAGCTGCTAATTCAGAAGAAGAGAGATAGACATTGGCTCCCTGTCCCAGGCGGTTCGGAAAGTTTCTGGTTGAAGTCGAGACAACTGTCGAATTGGCAGCGACTCGTGCTTGATTGCCCATACACAATGAGCAGCCTGGCATTTCCGTGCGGGCTCCCGACACGCCGAATACGTTGTATATACCTTCTTCGCTCAGTTGATGTTCGTCCATCTTTGTTGGTGGAGCGATCCATAGCCTGGTTGGCAAGCTGCCCTCTACTTGCTTTAGTACTTCCGCCGCTGCCCTGAAGTGGCCTATGTTGGTCATGCAGGAGCCAATAAAGACCTCGTCGATCTTTGTTCCCTGCACATCTGATAGCGTCTTAACGTCATCGGGATCATTTGGGCAGGCCAGCAATGGTTCGGTGATTTCATGCAAATCGATCTCAATCACCTTGTAATACTCCGCATCGGTGTCCGCTGTAAGAAGAACAGGGTCTTCCAGCCAGGCTTCCATCGCTTGGGCTCGTCGCTCCAGAGTTCTGGCGTCCTGGTAGCCATTATCGATCATCCAGCGTAATAGAGTGATGTTTGAATTGAAGTACTCGATGATGGGCTCTTTGCTGAGGCGGATGCTGCAACCGCCAGCCGATCTTTCGGCAGAGGCGTCTGATATCTCGAATGCTTGCTCTACTTTTAGATCAGGTAGCCCCTCGATTTCCAAAATGCGACCAGAGAAAATATTCTTCTTGCCTTTTTTTTCCAGTGTCAGGTCGCCGCTTTGCAAAGCTGCATAGGGAATAGCGTTAACTAAATCTCTAAGGGTAATCCCTGCTTGCATCTCTCCGGTAAATCTCACCAATACAGACTCCGGCATATCCAGTGGCATCACGCCGGTGGCCGCAGCAAAGGCGACCAGACCAGAACCGGCCGGGAAGGAAATACCGATTGGAAATCGGGTATGGGAATCTCCTCCAGTGCCGACAGTGTCAGGCAGCAGCATACGATTTAGCCATGAGTGGATGATTCCGTCACCCGCTCTAAGTGATATACCACCTCGGGTTTGAATAAAATCGGGCAGCGTGTGTTGTGTCTCGATATCTACTGGCTTCGGGTAAGCTGCCGTGTGGCAGAATGATTGCATGACCAGGTCTGCTGAGAATCCCAGGCAGGCCAGATCTTTTAACTCGTCTCGGGTCATAGGACCGGTTGTGTCCTGGCTGCCCACGGTGGTCATTTTTGGTTCGCAATAACTGCCGGGTCGAACGCCTTCAACACCACAGGCCTTGCCCACCATCTTTTGTGCCAGCGTAAAACCCTTACCAGACTCTCGAGCGATAACAGGAGAGCGAAAGATAACTGAGGCCTCCAGTCCAAGTTCGGCACGAGCGCGTTGCGTCAGGCCACGTCCAATAATTAAAGGAATTCGCCCACGAGCTCTGACTTCGTCTAAAAGCATTTCGGTTTTTAATTCAAATTCTGTAATTAGCTCGCCATTGGCATGATCAGAAATGCTGCCATTGTAGACATCGATATCAATGATATCGCCAGTGTTCAGGTTGTCCACTGCACATTCGATGGGGAGGGCGCCGGCGTCCTCCATGGTGTTATAGAAAATGGGGGCGATACCAGCGGCAATGCAAATGCCGCCGTCTCTCTTGTTTGGGATATGGGGCATATCATCCCCGATGTACCACAGCACAGAGTTTGTTGCTGATTTTCGTGACGAGCCAGTTCCCATCACATCGCCAACCAGGGCGACCGGGTAGCCGGTTTTTTTCAATTCATTAATTTGTTCTTCGGCGTTAGTTACACCGTCGCGGAGGTTCTTGTACATCGCTTTGGCGTGGAGCGGGATATCGGGCCGTGACCAGGCATCTTGGGCTGGTGAAAGATCATCGGTATTGGTTTCCCCCGGCACCTTGAACACTGCTACCGTGATTTTGCTGGGAATTTCGGGTTTGCTGGTGAACCACTGCGCGTCTGCCCAGGATAGCAGTACACGTTTCGCCTGTGTATTGCCTTGCCTGGCTTTTTCAACCACATCGTGAAAAGCATCGAACACGAGCAGGGTGTGGGAAAGCTCGTCAGCGGCTGCTGTGGCCAAGGTCTCGCTTTCCAGCAGTTCAACCAAAGTCGCGATGTTATAACCGCCCAGCATCGTTCCTAATAACTTTATTGCCAGGGATTGGTTTATTAATGGAGATTCGGTCTCTCTTTTGGCTACAGCAGATAGAAAGCCTGCTTTTACATAGGCTGCCTCATCAACGCCGGCCGGCACGCGATTGGATAGCAGCTCTAAGATAAAATCTTCTTCAGCGACGGGAGGGGATTTTACTAATTCCACTAGTTCCGCGACTTGCCCGGCCGATAGTGGTTTCGGTACCACACCTTGCTCGGCACGTTCTGCTACGTGTTTTCTATAAGCTTCTAACAAAATAAACTCCTCATTGATTCATCACTGTCTGTGAATCAGCCGGTCTGCGCAACGTGGCGACCGAGACAGATGATTGAGTCACTGAACAGGAGTGTCATCTTACAAATGGAATACCTTGACCAGCTTGAAGTTCGATACTGGGCTTCACAATATTCTAAAACAAGTATCAAGACAGGAACCTAAAACCTGCACCCAGCCTACTGTAAATTCAGGTAAAAATCCAGTTGTCTCACAGGTACTGAATCCGGACAATTTGAGTGTTGAATAAACTGAGCAGATAGTTTAGTGTTCCCTCTCGGTATGGCTAAGCGTGAGTGTGTGAGTGTACATACCGTCCCAGAAGCTGATGAAGTAAATGAAGTAAATGAAGTAGATGAAGCAGAAGCTAAATGCAGAAGCGCGGTCTTTTTATTAGTCCTAAATAGCTAGAAAGAATAGCCAGAAAGAATAAAAAACCATAACCAGAAAAGCAGATAAAGAAGCGAATAAAATGAATAGGCCAACTACCCCCCCCCCCTCATTCTCAGCTAGCCGCCTGAGCAGAGGCCTGGCGGCGAGCCTCTTCTCCCTGCTGTTACTACTACAACCAGCTAACGCACAGCAAGCAAGTGACAACTTCGTCACCACCTGGCGCGTAACGGCGGGTGACACCATCACCTTCCCCGGCGAAGGCAGCTACACCATTGACTGGGGAGACAGCACGACCACCGAACAGGTAAGCAACGCCACTTCTTTGGCCACCTTTCCTCAGCACCTCTACACCAGTGCCGGCGACTACACTATCACTGTCAGTGCGGGCATTACCCGCTTTAGCCTGAATGATCATGATGATGATCGTTATGATGATCGTTATGATGATGATCATGATGATGATGATCGTTATGATGATGATCATGATGATGATGATCGTTATGATGATGATCATGATGATGATGATCGTGATGATGATGATCGTGATGATGATGATCGTGATGATGATGATCATCCAGATAGCACGAAGCTCATTGACATCGGGCAATGGGGAACGGCGAACTGGACCAGCATGGAAAGCGCATTTCGGGGCGCCTCGAATATGCAAATGAGCGCCACGGACAGGCCTGATTTGTCTGCGGTGACCAGCATGGCGAGCATGTTCTACGATGCCAACGCCTTTAACCAGGATATCGGCGACTGGAATGTGGCAAACGTGACGGATATGAGCGACATGTTCGAGGATGCCCGCGCCTTTAACCAGGATATCGGCGACTGGAATGTGGCAAACGTGACGGATATGAGCGACATGTTCGAGGATGCCCGCGCCTTTAACCAGGATATCGGCAGGTGGAATGTGGCAAAGGTGACGGATATGAGCGACATGTTCGAGGATGCCCGTGTCTTTAACCAGGATATCGGCGACTGGAATGTGGCAAACGTGACGGATATGAGCGACATGTTCGATGATGCCAGCGCCTTCAGCCAAAATCTGGGTCCCTGGTATATACAGCCTGGCACCCCCAACCCCGGTTACGATGGCGTCACTGATCTTAAGCTGTATACCCTTGCCCCGCAGAATGCCTTTCTGGCAAGGCAAACCCCGGTCTATGCACTGGTTGAGGGCCCTGGCGATGAAGACAATAGTCGATTCAGCCTGGACCCGGGCGGACAACTAAGCATTAACAGCGCTGACACCGGCACCTACAGCCTGCGCATTGCCGTCAACAGCGTGGCATTTGGCACAGCTAACGCGCGCAGGCTCCTTGTGGCTGTGCCACCCGACGCCCCCGTCGCTGACGCCCCCATCGCTGATGCTGGTTTAGATCGAACCGTTGCCGAGGGCGCCAGCGTCACCCTGGACGGCAGTGGCAGTAGCGATCCGGAGGGCGAGACCCTGAGCTACACTTGGACTCAGAGCAGCGGCCCGGCTGTCACCCTGAGCGGCGAGGACACAGCCACACCCGGCTTCACCGCGCCCGCCAACTTGCTGGCCCATGCCGAACTGGTCTTCTCCCTGACCGTGACCGATGGCGTGAACATCTCGCAAGCCGATAGTGTCACCATCACCGTGACAGGCTCAGCACCTGCGCTGCCACTGGTGTTAAACCCCGAGGCAGACAATGGCACAGGCACTGAGGCGATGTTCCGGGGCGGAGCAAGCAGTGACGGCGGCGACAGCTATTCCATGGACCGCAGCTTCCCGGTAGGCGAGGTGCTGGATATCTCGTTTAGCATCACACCGCGTAGCGCCGATGTGGGGGAGCGAGCCAATGTTGTGGTCATGGCAAGAAGCGCCTCCGCTCCTGAGGTGGTGTGGTTGCTGACGCCGTCCGGACTGGTGCTGTATGATGGCGAAACCCCGGCCCCCTACATAGAAAACCTCACACTGGAGGCTGATAACTTCGTGGATCTCACCCCTGATCCGATTACGCTGACGATGGCAGAGGTGGGTAATTGGGAGTTATTTATTGGCTATCAACTTGTTGGCGGTGAGTTGTTCTATCACCCGGAGGAGCCTTTGCAGATAGAGGTGCTGGAGTAAGCCGCATTTTTGTCTTCTGTCTATTATGGAGCACGTCAATGTACTCAGGCACTTAGCCTGGCTTCTTGTCGTGCTCGGTCCTGTTCACCCGCTGTAGGACGATTCAAAAATTTGATTTGAATTCAACGCAGACCGCTGTGGCTGAGGTGTTTGCTGGGAACAATCAGGGCCAGAGGCCCGTGATCGGGAAACACCTCAGTTACAGTGGGCGGTGAGTGAGGCACTAAGTGTAAAAATCGGCTAGCCTGTAAGTTATTAAATCCATACAGCTACTGAACCCGGACAAGCAGTTTACAAATAGTCAAAACTTGTTAAAGTCTCTACCCTTGGTTCCGACTAATCTAGACATTCCACTTTAATTATTTTCTATGGACGCCATTAAAACACCCTGTTTAGGCATCTGTTCTACAACTTCCTTCGGGGATGTGGTTTGCCGTGGCTGTAAACGTTACTCCTTCGAGGTAATACTCTGGAATAGCTATGATGATGCGGCTAAATCGTCTGTGCTAAAACGCATAGAAAGGCTGAATACGCAGATTCTTGAAAATAAACTAAGAATATTTTCAGTGTTGAATCTCAAAGCGGGTTTGGAACGTTTTCAGATCCCATTTGACGAATCTCTCTCCCCTTACTGTTGGTTACACAATTTGTTAAAAAAGGCCCATAGTCGCATCGACAGATTGGAAGAGTATGGAGTCTACGCGCTGCCAGAATATGCTGGCCTGTCGTTACAAGTGTTGTGTGAGACTATTGAAAAAGACCTGCTGCTATTAAGTAGAGCACATCATGCACGCTATTTTACGCTGGATAAGGTAGAGCAGTGCTAACATAATTGCAGTCAGGGAACGAGGTCGACAGGAAGCAAAAGGAATAATGTCTAAAACGGAAATTTTTCCAATCGCAGGCCTGCGGAGCTCACTTCGATGTACCAGCCGTTCTTGTCCCAGTCTCCCAATACAACCCTGCGCGCGTCACGCGGGCCCTGTGCGGGGTCGATCAGCTTAAAATCGTGTATATCAGGTCTGTGGGTATGTCCGTGAATCATTAAGGTCTGGTTCCTCTCAAGCAAACATTTTTCCACCGCTTGACGATTTACATCCATGATAGAAATATTTTTGTTTGAGGTTGCTTGCCCACTCTGCTGTCTGGCTTGTTGGGCAAAGTCGTGGCGCTCGTCCAGTGTCCTGCTAAGGAAGTCCTGCTGCCAGGCTGCTTGACGAACCTGATCCCTGAATTGAATGTATTCGAGATCATCGGTGCATAGATCATCGCCGTGCAAAACAAGAATAGGCCCAATCGGTGAGTCTACAGTGCTGTAGTCCTTTAGCAGCGTAGCTCCGCAGCGGTCAGCGTACTCCACCCCCAGAAGAAAATCGCGATTCCCATGAAGGATTTGAACAGTGGGTCCGGCTTGGTGAAAGGCATTCAGGGCTTCCGCTACGGACTCGCTAAGAGCTGTCTTATTGTCATCGCCGATCCAGGTTTCGAAGAGGTCGCCCAGTATATAGAGCGACCTGCATGTGGATTTATTGGATTCAAGAAAACCGAGAAAGGCGTCGGTGATATCGGGTCTTGACTCTTCCAGGTGAAGGTCGGAAATGAACAGGATTCTGCTAGACAAGGCTAGTACGCATCGGTAATTTCAACGGATTGGATGATGACTTCGTTTACTGGCACATCTTGATGGCCGTCCATGGATGTAGTCGCACAGACCTTGATTTTGTTTACCACGTCCATGCCCTCACTGACCTTGCCAAAAACGGCATAACCCCAACCCTGCTCGGTTTTGCTGCTGTAATCTAGAAAGTGGTTGTCGCCGACATTAATAAAGAACTGGGAGGTAGCCGAGTGGGGAGCGGAAGTTCTTGCCATAGCGAGCGTGCCAATAAGATTGGAGAGCCCGTTGTCTGCCTCGTTTTCTATCTGCTGGCCATTCTCTTTTTGTATGAGGCCAGGCTCGAAGCCCCCTCCCTGGATCATAAAATTATCGATCACGCGGTGAAAAATGGTGCCATCGTAGAAACCAACTTTAGCGTATTGCAGAAAGTTTTCAGCTGATATGGGGGCTTTTTGGAAATCGAGATCTACGGTTATGGCGCCGTAGTTGGTGCTCAGAATGATCATGTTTATTACCCTCAAATCGCTAAATGTTTCAATTCCGCTGAGAGGCAAGAGATTCGCTCAGGGCGGGCGGTTACACTACTAGAGTTTGCCTGCCAGGGAAACTTTTTGTTATGCCAATGCAGAAGCCGCTATAATAAGCCGTTTACATTCGACGCAACAGCCCCCATCATCAAGATTACAGCCTGATACCAGTTGAGAAAGAAGAAGCCGAGTAATGAATCACAGCAATCCCGGTAGTGCTCAGAGCCAAGCAGCAGCCGATGGCAGCATTTCGTCGAATTTTATTCGCAACAAAATTGCTCAAGATATAAAAGCGAAAAAGCATGGCGGGCGTGTGCATACACGATTTCCTCCGGAGCCTAATGGCTATCTACACATAGGTCACGCTAAGTCCATATGCTTGAATTTTACCGTAGCTGAAGAGAATGCCGGCCTGTGTAATCTCCGTTTTGATGACACAAATCCCGCTAAGGAAAGTCAAGAGTACGTTGATGCGATTAAAAACAATATCCGTTGGCTGGGTTTCCAGTGGCATGGTGATGTGCGTTATTCATCCGATTATTTCGCGCACTTATATGATTTTGCTGTTCAATTAATCAAGTCAAATAAGGCCTATGTCTGCGACTTGAGCGCGGAGCAGGCGCGAGAATACAGGGGTTCGCTTACCAGGCCTGGAACGCATAGCCCTTCCCGCGACCGCCCCGTAGAAGAGAATCTGGATTTATTTGAGCGTATGCGTAGCGGTGAATTTGCGGATGGAACCTGTAGCCTGCGTGCCAGGATTGATATGAGTTCCCCTAACATCAATCTGCGTGATCCGGTGTTATATCGAATTAGACATATCGAACATCACCAGACTGGCACCCAATGGTGTGTTTATCCAACTTATGATTACACCCATTGCATATCAGATGCCATTGAGAGCATAACACATTCTTTATGTACTCTTGAGTTTGAAGACCATAGACCTCTGTATGATTGGATATTGCATAACCTTGATATCGAATCGATAAAGGCTGTTCGTGATTTTACTGATACAGACACTGTTTTCGCGCTGCCGGAACAAACAGAATTTGCCAAATTAAAGCTGAACTACACTATTATCGGAAAGCGTAAGCTGAAGGAAATGGTCGATACCAATTTGGTCGAAGGTTGGGATGATCCCCGTATGCCCACACTTGCCGGTATGCGTAGAAGAGGGTTTACCGCAGCCGCCATTCGTAACTTTTGTGAAAATGTAGGGGTCGCTCGTAGCGACAGCATGGTTGACCTGAGCATGTTAGAGCATGCTATTCGTGACGACCTGGACAAGAACAGTCCGAGGGCGATGTGTGTACTCGATCCATTATTGGTTGTGCTCACTAATCTGGCTGATGACCATGAACAAAACCTGGACATGGCTAACCACCCCAAGAATGATGAAATGGGTCGTAGGTTAGTACCTTTGACTCAGCGAATAGTGATAGATAGATCGGATTTTGAAGAAATGCCATCAGCAGGCTTTAAAAGATTGGTGCCTGGCGGGGAGGTAAGATTACGCGGTGCCTACGTAATCAAGTGTGATAATGTTGTGAAAGACGAGAAGGACAAGGTTCTTGAACTACATTGCAGTGTGGATACAGCGACCCTTGGCAAAAAACCGAAGGACCGAAAAGTTAAAGGAGTAATCCACTGGGTTTCGGAGTCGCGCGGTATTTCCTTGAAAGTTAATTTGTATGACCGGCTATTCGATGTTGAAAACCCGGAAAGCAAAGAAATAGAAGATTTTCGAGACTGCCTGAATGCGAATTCATTAATTAGACTGACGGACTGCATAGCAGAGCCTTCCATCGCCGAAGATGCTGCAACCGACAAGTATCAATTCGAACGAGAAGGCTATTTTTGCCGAGACCAGAAAGAATCTTCTGTCGATGAACTGGTATACAACCGTACCATTAGCTTACGTAATCCCTGGTAATCCTACCGATCATCAATCGAATAAACAAAGAGCGATACGTGTTAACAATTTACAACAGCCTCACTCAAACTAAAGAAGAGTTCAATCCTAGAGAAGAAGGAAAAATTGGTATCTATGTTTGTGGAATAACCACGTACGATTATTTGCATCTGGGTCATGCTCGCATGCTGGTAGCTTTTGATGTAGTTACACGTTATTTGCGTGCTCGTGGCTACGCTGTAAATTATGTGCGCAATATTACTGATATCGATGACAAGATATTGAACCGTGCCAAAGAGAACGGAGAACTATTTTCCGACCTGACTGATCGTTTCATAGAAGCGATGCACGAAGACGAAACAGCGCTAGCGGTATTGCCGCCTGATCAGGAGCCTAGAGCAACAGGCCACATCAATGAAATCGTCAACCTGATTCAGGTATTGCTTGAAAAAGACATGGCCTATCGGGCAGATAATGGCGATGTGTACTTTTCGGTAACGAATTTCCCTGATTACGGGAAACTGTCCAAAAAGAAGATGGATGAATTGCTCAATGGAGCACGTATCGAAATTGGGGAACTTAAGAAAGATCCCAGAGATTTTGTGTTATGGAAGGCATCAGCAGATGATGGTGTTGGTTGGGATTCGCCTTGGGGCTATGGAAGGCCCGGTTGGCATATTGAATGTTCAGCCATGTCTACCAGTTGTTTGGGCGATAGTTTTGATATTCATGGGGGAGGATTGGATTTGCTGTTTCCCCACCATGAGAATGAAGTCGCTCAATCTGAGGCCGCCACCGGTACGCATTTCGCAAATGTCTGGATGCACAATGGGCCGTTGCGTGTGGACAACGAAAAAATGTCGAAGTCGCTGAATAATTTCTTCACTGTTAGGGAAATTCTTGAGAACTATGACGCCGAGGTGGTTCGGCATTTGCTGATTGCCAGCCACTATCGCAGTCCGATTAACTATTCTGAGCAAAGTCTGCGGCAGTCCGCCAGTGTATTGGCGCGTTTTTATAATGCACTGAAGGATTTGGATACCAGCAATGCCAAATCACTAACCAATAGTCGTTTCGAGAAAGCGTTTTTTACCGCCATGGATGATGACTTCAACACGCCAGCAGCGTTCAGCGTTTTGTTCGAAATGGTGAAGGAAATTAATAAACAGAAAGCCTCAGATTCAGATGCAGCGAATCAACTGGGTGCATTATTGGTTCGTTTGGCGAATATGCTGGGTATATTACAGAGTTCCCCGGATGAGTTTCTGCGTGGCAAAATTTCACGCGAAGTTAATGCGGAAGAGGTTGAGCAACTAATTGCTGCGCGTGAACAGGCCAGAGCAGATAAAGATTGGGCCCAGGCAGATGAAATCAGGGACAGGTTGGCAGAAATGGAAGTGGTCATCGAAGACAGCACTTCGGGCAGTGGCTGGAGAATTGAGCGTTAGTCGCCTGACTCGCCTGGAACGCCCAAGGTGCAATGCTTCGGGGCGAACGCTCTTGAATCAAGCAAGCACCCGGACAAAGCATTGACTGGTTGCTACGACGTGAGTATTATGCCGTCCTCTCGAAATGAAGTGCTTTTGAGGGAGGGACAACCCAATATCGGGGTATAGCGCAGTCTGGTAGCGCGCTTGCTTTGGGAGCAAGATGTCGGGAGTTCAAATCTCTCTACCCCGACCAATTCTTAGTCAAATTCTGCGGATTTCTTTTGTTATCTCGAAACAACCGCAGTTTAGCGATCAATGGTGACTGTAGCTCAGCTGGTAGAGCACTGGACTGTGACTCCGGTGGTCGCGGGTTCGAACCCCGTCAGTCACCCCAGTATTTTCCTTAAATTCAGTATTTTTGCTTGACGACAAGCACTCGAAATTGAGTTGCTTGTCCGTTTTATAGGGTCAACTCATTCAATCCTGCTAGAATTCAGCTATGACGGATGAAAAAGCAAAGACGATGGATGGAGATCGAACAGCAGTTTCGGCTTTGAATATTGGTGGGGCGAAACCGCTTGCTACCGAAGTCGGACTTATGAGCAGAATGGCGTTGATTTATCGTCGCCTCAACGAGGTCATGGCTGGCATGTATACCGGCGTTGCTTGTAGTGGAACGCCCAATACTCATCACCGTTATGATCAGCACAAGGCAACTAAAAAGACCTATCCTGCCACGCCAAAAAACCGGACTGACTAGTGCGTCCTCAATGCAATGCTCAGCTAGCAGGATTCGTGTAAAATACACGCCGATTCCGGCTTGGGCTGAAGTCCTCCGGATCATTCCGCGCCCGTAGCTCAACCGGATAGAGCACCGGCCTTCTAAGCCGGGGGTTCCAGGTTCGAGTCCTGGCGGGCGCGCCACTTCAAAAAGGCCCACTGCGGTGGGCTTTTCAGTGTATCCATCTTTAGATTCAACACCAGTCGGTTCGACACACGCAGTAGAACGGTGTAGACAACAAATAGGTTATATATTTAGCTTGGGTATTGTGCTGTTCCTTTAGCCATGGTTTCCGTTACTATTAGTCTTAGGTGAGCATTATACCAATAAGCACAGGCCTAGTTAGTCATTGTTTTCCGCAAGTGCCCAGGCAAGAATTTAAGGATAACAGCAAAGAGAACAGCATGGAGCGGCAAATTAAAGTAGTAATGGCTCAACTCAATTTCTTGGTGGGAGACATTGAATCTAATACTACCCTGATAATTGACAGTGCCAAGCAGGCGATTCAAGAACACTCCCCCGAGTTACTGGTCTATCCTGAATTGGCATTAACTGGATATCCACCCGAAGACCTTCTATTCAGGCCCAGTTTGTCGATTCGTGTCGAAAAGGCTATGGCGCGGATTCTTCAAGAAAAACTGCCTGTTCATCTAGTCATCGGCTATCCTGAGAGAGCCGAGGACAAACTTTATAATTCCCTGGTCGTCATTTCTGCCGGCGAATTGCGAGCCAACTATCGCAAGCAGTGCTTACCTAATTATGAAGTGTTTGACGAACAGCGTTATTTTGATAAAGGTACTAAGCCTTGTTTGTTAGAGATTTGTGCTCAGAAAGTTGCGTTCACCATTTGTGAAGACATGTGGGAGCCAGAGCCAGTGATGCAAGCTCGAACGGCCGGCGCGCAACTTATGGTGAACATCAACGCCTCACCGTATCACATGAACAAACTTAGTCAGAGGCAGAGTCTTCTTCGTCAGAGAAGCACTGAGGGCGGCTTTCCGATTATTTATGTGAACATGGTTGGGGGCCAGGACGAACTGGTTTTTGATGGTGGATCCATGGCCGTATCCAGCCAGGGAGATTGTCGCTGCCTGGCACCCAGTTATGAGGAAGCACTGACGCTGGTCTCTATAGAAAAGGGAGAGCCCTGCCACATTCCCCTACAGTCATTAGCTGCCCCGCAACCACTTGAAGCCCAGGTGTATCAAAGCCTGGTTTTGGGGGTTAAGGACTATGTGAACAAGAATAAGTTTAATGGCGTTGTTTTGGGTCTTTCTGGAGGTATAGATTCTGCGCTCACTCTCGCCATCGCTGTCGATGCCCTCGGGAATGACCGTGTACACGCGGTAATGATGCCATTCGAATATACTTCACAACTGAGTCTCGATGCGGCAGCGGAGCAGGCACAGAAACTGAAAGTCGATTACCAGCTAATCTCTATTGCTAAAATATATAGTTCGTTCATGCAAGCCCTTGAAAAGGAATTTGCCAATACAGAGATAGATGTCAGTGAACAAAATATACAAGCCAGATGCCGGGGAGTATTGCTCATGGCCATTTCGAATAAGAAAGGGCTAATGGTTTTAACCACGGGCAATAAGAGCGAGATAGCGGTCGGTTATTCGACATTGTACGGCGATATGGCGGGTGGATTCGATGTGCTCAAGGATGTGTCAAAGACTTTAGTGTATCGCTTGGCGAGGTATCGCAATTCAGATTACTCTGATAAGAGAGAGGAATTTATTCCTCAACAAGTAATCGACAGACCTCCATCTGCGGAATTAGCACCAGGCCAAATTGATCAAGACAGTTTGCCACCCTACGATGAGCTTGATCGTATTCTTGAGCTGTATGTAGAAAATGACCAAAGTGCGGACGTTATAATTGAGCACGGGTTTGATGCGTCTACAGTGAAGCGAGTAATAAGTCTTGTAGATTTGAATGAATACAAACGACGGCAGGGCCCTTTGGGGGTAAGACTTACTCAGCGCGGCTTTGGTCGCGACCGCCGCTACCCAATAACCAACGCATGGCCCTTAGGTGAATAGCGAGGACACTTATTTGTGCAGGGTTTTCTCAGGGTGTCGCACCAGCATCCAGGAGACCATGTACTCAGTAGCTTAAGACGGAACCGGGAAACCCCCCGGGAAAAATGTGCGAAACTAATTTGACGCTACCTGAGTAAACACAGATGTTAGAAATATAAAATCGAAGGTATTGTCTCTTCCGCAGCGTCAATAATTGGTTTACAGGGCAATGAGGGCAAAGGAAGAGACATAGCAGCAAACATGCACTGCGTCGAATAGTAGCGCAGGACAGAGCCGGGATTACTAGTCAAAAACCCCTAGAGTTAAGATGCTGAACCATGAACGACCGTCTTCTTCCTCCTCAACTCGAACTTGAGTATTGATGATCTCTTGACTGCCCGAATTTAGTGGTCTGGAGGTAGGGGCGAGTGGTGGTTCAATTCGGTTGTCACCGACAAGCCCGAAAGATACCGTGTACAACAACGAAGGGTTGGTTATTTCTGTACGAATGATGAACTCTCCATCATTGTCGATGGAGGCATGATCCGGATAGTTTTCTCTCAAAAGCACGAGAGAGGTGTCGGCCAAGTCGTTCAAGCCAAGCCGCAAATAGCACTCGACCATTACTGCGACACCATCGGCAACGGCTGGTGTGCCCTGGAAGTTTTCAACCACATACTGACCTCGTCTCAAGGCGGCGACATAAGCCCGTCTCTCAAGATAATAAGTGGCCACATGAATTTCATAGGCGGCAAGGTTGTTTCGCAGAAATACCATGCGCGCCCGTGCATCGGCCGCATAAGGGCTGTCGGGATACAGCGCCAATAATTGTGAAAAATCGGTAAAAGATTCTCTGGCTCGACCCGGATCCCGTTTGGTGGGATCCACCGGTAGAAAACGATTAATCAATCCGCGGTCATCGGTAAAAGAGGACAAACCTTTCATATAGTAGGCATAGTCTACATTTTCGTTTTCTGGATGCAGTCGAATAAAACGATCAGCGGCCGCTCTGGCAGCTTCTGAATCACCGTTTCGATAGTAGGCATAGACAATTTCGATTTGTGCCTGAGCCGCAAATCGACCGAATGGAAAGCGCGATTCCAAGGCTTGGTAGGTGGTAATCGAGCCCCGAAAGTTCGATGAATTCAGTTGTTCCAAGGCGCGACGGTAAAACTGTTCTTCGGTGGTCAATCCGGCGAACTCATCTCTTTCATCGTTGCCAAACCAACCACAAGCTCCTAACAGTAGAGAGCAAGTAATGACGAGGGAAAATCTGAATGCTGTTCTGAGCACTGCTTATCCTGTTGTAAAATTGTTTAATTCGATAGTCGAGTGAGGTTTCAAAAGAGCCCCCTCAAAAAGCGCTATTTAAGCACAGTGATGTACGCAAACCCATACCCAGCCTGATTCTAATAGTGCAGCCAGCTCTGTGTTGGCCACGTCTGCTGTGGTGGCAGGCTTTATCAGGTATTATGACAATCCATGTCCAGTCAAATATCACTTAAGGCAGAAGTTACTGCACAGCTATCGGGCGATCGATTAGACCAGATTGCGGCCAAATTGTTTCCTGAATATTCCAGGGCACGATTACAACGCTGGATTCGGGATGGCGCTCTGCTGGTAAATAACAAACAACTACGGCCTCGAGATCGCCTTGAAACTGGGGATTGTCTTATTGTAGAAGCGCTGTTAGAAAGCGCAGAATCTTGGGTCGCAGAACAACTTCCTTTAGACATTGTATTTGAAGATGAGCACCTTCTGGTAGTTAATAAAGCTGCGGATTTGGTCGTTCACCCCGCAGCAGGTCATTCACAAGGCACATTACTCAACGGACTATTGTACCACCTCCCTAAACAAAACCAGCTACCTAGAGCGGGTATCGTGCATAGATTGGATAAGGATACTACGGGTTTGATGGTAGTGGCGAAAACCCTTGTCTCTCACGCAGCTTTGGTAAATCAGCTACAAGCGCGAGAGGTAAGTAGAGAATATGAAGCCGTAGTGTACGGCGTACTGACCGGTGGTGGAACGGTAGATCGCCCCTTGGGAAGACATCCGGTTAAGCGCAAAAAAAGAGCTGTGGTGGAAATGGGTCAGGAAGCCATAACTCACTACCGGGTGATTAACCGTTTTCGCTGCCATACTCATGTGCAAGTCAATCTGGAAACAGGTCGAACCCATCAAATTCGCGTTCATATGGCTCATTTAAATCATGCTTTGGTGGGAGACCCCATGTACGCCGGACGATTCCAGTTACCAGCGGCATGTTCGAATGAGCTTAGTGCTTGTTTGCGGCATTTTAAACGGCAAGCGCTTCACGCTCGCAAGCTGGAGTTGCTTCATCCTGTTAGCGGAGAACTGTTAAGTTGGAGGGCTGACATTCCAGCCGACATGAAAGGTTTGATTATGCTACTGGGAAACGATGCGGCAATAAGCTCTAATAGTTAGATTGAAGAATCAGAGTGCCTGTCGTGGCTCTCCAAATTTGCATTGAGTTGATGAAAACAGGTATTCGACGTCTGGCTGATCAAACATTAAAATTACGCAACGCAATAATTGCCGAATGGGATGCACAGCCCAATATTGTGGCATTCTCCACTAGTAGAGCAGGCGGAGTCAGTGGAGCTCCCTATGTTTCTTTCAATTTCGCGACGCACGTCGGTGATGATGAATTTCTTGTGGCGAAGAACAGATCACTGTTGGCTGAGAGATTGCCGTCCAAGTTGCGGTGGCAGTGGCTGCGGCAGGTGCATGGCGCTGAGGTTGCCATTGTCTCGGAACCGACCTCCGCACTAACAGCCGATGCATTGGTAACAAGCAACTCTAGTCTAGTGTGTTGTGTGCAAACTGCTGATTGCTTGCCGATTTTTCTGGCGACCAACAGTGGCGATGAAGTTGCGCTAGCACACGCCGGTTGGCGGGGCCTGGCGGCAGGAATTTTGGAAAATACGGTTAAGGCTATGACAGCGCCCGCTTCAGACCTCATAGCTTGGCTAGGCCCTGCCATTGGTCCCTGCCACTTTGAGGTAGGCATAGAGGTGAAACAATGCTTTTTGGATACCGCTATTTCCACTGATGTTGAGGCTGCATTAGCCTCTTGTTTTTACTCCGTACCGCAGAGAGAAAAATTCATGGCAGACATGTATGCAATAGCCAGAATCAAATTGCATCATTTGGGAGTGGGACAGGTTTCCGGTGGTGATCGTTGCACTTACTGTGGGAAAGATCAGTTTTTCTCCTTTCGTCGAGAAGGAACTACTGGACGAATGCTAAATGCAATTTATATTGAGGCTTAACTCAACATTGTTCGGTACAGAATAGAAGTTTGGATGCTCCAATTTCCAGTTCTACAATTGACTGAGCTCAATCAATAAAATTTGAGTAGTAGTTGAATTCCACCCTTTCTGACCCAATTATTTGTTCTAGTTGAAAGATAAATCACGTCTGTACTAACAGGCTACATGTTTATGGAGTCATTATGCGAATTGACAAATTGACCAGCAAGCTCCAGGCTGCTCTGGCTGATGCGCAGTCGATGGCCTTAGGAAAGGACAATAATTTTATTGAGCCCGCGCACCTACTGTTGGCTTTGATAGAACAAAAGGGGGGTTCCGTACGTCCCTTGCTTTCACAAACGGGATTTGATCTTGTCGAGTTGCGAAATAAATTGCAGGGCCTGGTAGATGACCTGCCCAAACTAAAAGATAGTTCCGGCGAAATTACTGTTTCAAGTGATCTGGCCAAGATGTTGAATCAGGCGGACAAAATTTCTCAGCAAAAAGGCGACTCTTTTATTTCCAGTGAAACTGTTTTGTTGGTCGCGATGAAAGGTTCGGCGGCAGTGGGCAGAGTTCTAAATTCATTTGGTGTGTCAGCTCAGGCTTTGGAAAACGCGATAAGCAATCTTCGTGGTGGTGAGAATGTTGATGATGCTGGCGCGGAAGATACCTGGCAGACATTGGAAAGATATTGTGTGGATCTGACTGAGCGAGCAGAGAAAAGCGAACTGGATCCAGTTATAGGTCGTGATGCAGAGATCAGACGAACAATACAGGTTTTGCAACGTCGCACAAAAAATAACCCAGTGCTAATTGGTGAGCCTGGAGTAGGCAAAACGGCTATTGTTGAAGGTCTTGCATTGAGAATTGTAAATGGCGAAGTGCCGGAAGGTTTGAAAGACAAAAAAGTTCTGTCTTTGGATATGGGCGCTTTGATTGCGGGTGCCAAATTTCGGGGGGAGTTTGAGGAGCGCCTTAAAGCTGTGCTAAAAGAGCTTTCAAAGCGTGAAGGATCGATAATTCTGTTTATTGATGAGTTGCACACAATGGTGGGCGCGGGCAAGGCAGAAGGCGCGATGGATGCGGGCAATATGTTAAAGCCAGCTCTGGCGTGCGGTGAGCTGCACTGCGTCGGAGCGACTACTCTTGAAGAATATCGTCAGCATATTGAGAAAGATGCTGCTTTGGAACGAAGATTTCAAAAAGTGTTGATTGAAGAACCTTCCGAGGAAGACACGATTGCCATATTGCGTGGTCTAAAAGAACGCTATGAAGTGCATCACGGCGTCGATATATCTGACTCGGCAATTATTGCTGCGGCGAAGCTTTCACAACGTTACGTTACCGGTAGACAGCTCCCGGATAAAGCAATTGATCTGATCGATGAAGCGGCCAGTTTGATACGCATGGAAATCGATTCTAAACCTGAAGAGATGGACAAGCTTGAACGTCGATTGATCCAGCTAAAGATAGAACAAGAAGCATTGAAGAAGGATGAGGATCTCGCGTCGCAGAAACGTAGTGAAAAATTGTCTACAGATATCGTCAGCCTTGAGAAAGAGTTTTCTAATTTGGAAGATATTTGGAAAGCCGAAAAAGCTTCACTACAGGATTCCCAGATTATAAAAAGCAGCCTTGAGAAAGCACGCAATGATATGGAACTGGCACAGCGTGCAGGCGATTTGGCGCGCATGTCGGAAATCCAATATGGTTTAATTCCTAAGCTCGAAAAAAAACTGCGTGTAGCTGCTGAAGCAGAGATTAGTGAGAAGCAGTTACTACGCAATCGTGTCACAGAAGAGGAAATAGCGGACGTGGTGTCTCGCTCGACCGGCATACCCGTTAGCAAAATGTTGCAAGCTGACAAATTGAGATTGCTTTCAATGGAAGATGCTTTACACGAACGAGTCATAGGGCAGAACGAAGCTGTTCTAGCCGTGGCCAATGCTGTACGCCGGTCTCGATCCGGCTTGTCGGACCCTAATCGACCCAACGGTTCGTTTCTGTTTCTTGGGCCAACAGGTGTGGGTAAGACTGAATTATGCAAAGCCTTGGCCGAATTTCTATTCGACACTGAAGAGGCAATGGTGCGGATTGATATGTCCGAGTTTATGGAAAAACATTCCGTGGCTAGGCTCATAGGTGCGCCACCAGGCTATGTTGGTTATGAGGAAGGAGGCTATCTGACCGAAGCTGTGCGTCGTCGCCCTTATTCAGTATTGCTATTGGATGAGGTAGAGAAGGCGCATTCTGATGTGTTCAATATACTGCTTCAAGTTCTGGATGATGGTCGCCTGACGGATGGCCACGGCAGAACCGTAGATTTCCGAAACACAGTAGTGGTAATGACATCTAATCTTGGCTCGGGGCGAATCCAGAAAATGATGGAAGACGGTTTTACTGATGATGAAACCTATGAGTCGGTTAAAGAGTCGGTGTTGGAAAATGTTGTTAGACATTTCTCACCCGAGTTTGTAAATCGCATCGACAATACCGTTGTCTTTCATCCACTACAACCAGAACAAATTAGGAGCATAGCAGAGATACAAATTCAACTTCTCAATCAGCGCTTAGGTGACAATGATCTTAGCCTTTCAGTTTCCGGGGCCGTATTGGATCGTATCGCGACTGTCGGGTATAGCCCGATTTATGGCGCCAGACTATTGAAACGAGTTATTCAGAAACGTATCGAAAATCCTCTTGCGGAGCGGATGTTACAGGGCAACTTCGTTAGCGGTGATGTAATCGCCATAGACCTGAATGATGGCGGCGGGTTGGTTTTTTCCAAAGCGTCAGCGCAGGCGCTTGAAAACGCGGCAGTCGCTTAATCGACTGCTGCTTTTCTCATCCAAAGAGCTGTTTTTCAGCACCTTAAAACCCAAGCTTTTCTAGCATAAGAGCTTGACTTTCCTTGAGTAAATGGCAAGAATCGCCACTCGTTCAAGCAGTGGGATTGGGTCAACCTGCAATTCAGCTGTAGTAGTCTGCGTCAGCCGCAACCAGGCACATCGGCAGACTAGCATCTAGGTGTCAGAAAACATCCACCTAAGAGCCTCTATCACGTTATCGCGCACGGGGCCGACAAGAAGCAAGAATCGGCGAATTGCCGGCAGCTTGCGGATTGTTAAATCAAAATCTTGGAAGTATTTAATAGACGACAGGCCTCTTGGTCAGTTGCGCTATTCCATTATTTCCCACTGCAAGTAACGGTACTGGGGACGGGAAACGGTTTAGAGGTAAATAAAGTGGATCAATTATCAGGTGGTGAAGCGCTCATACGTGCTCTGCACGATGAAGGTGTGGATATCCTATTCGGTTATCCCGGCGGGGCCGTATTGCATATTTACGATGCAATCTTTAGTCAAGATAAGGTCGAACATATTTTAGTACGCCATGAGCAGGCTGCGACCCATGCGGCCGATGGCTACGCCCGTGGCTCTGGCAAGCCTGGAGTCGTGTTGGTTACTTCTGGTCCCGGTGCAACCAATGCGATCACAGGTATCGCGACGGCCTATATGGATTCAATTCCTATGGTGGTCATTTCGGGGCAGGTGGAAAGTCGTATGATCGGATCTGACGGCTTTCAAGAAACCGATATGGTCGGTGTTTCCAGACCGGTGGTAAAACACAGTTTCATGGTGCAAAACCCGACAGATATTCCGCTGATAGTCAAAAAGGCTTTTCATATTGCCACAACCGGGCGACCTGGCCCGGTTGTCATTGATGTACCGAAAGATGTGACCGATCCAAAAATAAGATTCGATTATGAGTATCCTGCCGATGTCAAGATGCGCTCCTATGCTATTCCCGCAAAAGGACATTCTGGCCAGATCAAAAAAGCAGTTGATGTTTTGCTAACTGCAAAGCGGCCCATGATCTATGCTGGCGGAGGGGTAGTTCAAGGAAACGGTTCTGAACTTCTAACCAGGCTGACACGTAAATTAGGGTTTCCCATCACCAATACGCTTATGGGCTTGGGTGCCTATCCCTCATCTGACAGACAATTTCTGGGCATGTTGGGAATGCATGGTACCTATGAGGCAAACATGGCGATGCATTACTGTGATGTCTTACTGGCTGTTGGTGTTCGCTTCGATGATCGTGTTACCAATTCGGATGTCAGCAAATTTTGTCCAGACGCCACTGTATTACATGTAGATATTGACCCGGCGTCTATATCCAAAACAGTGGCCGCAGATATTCCGATTGTGGGCTCGGTTGTCTCAGTTTTAAAAGAGGCGCTCTCGTTAATTGAGAGCAGTAAGCAAAAGATAGATGAGAAGTCTGTGCAGATTTGGTGGGATCAAATTAATCAGTGGCGCGAAAAAAATAGCTTGCATGTGACCCCTTCTGAGGATGGGACGATTAAACCCCAGGAAGTTATCCAGACAGTTCACGAAATAACCAAAGGCGATGCTTTTGTCTCGTCTGATGTAGGCCAGCATCAAATGTTTGCCGCACAGTACTACGGTTTTGATAAACCCAGGCGGTGGATTAATTCCGGTGGTTTGGGAACCATGGGTTTCGGTTTCCCCGCAGCTATGGGTATTCAGTTTGCCTATCCCGATGCTATTTCTGTGTGCATAACAGGTGAGGGTAGTTTTCAAATGAATCTACAGGAACTGGCTACTTGCATGCAATATCAGTTACCCATAAAGATCATCTGCCTAAATAATCGTGCCCTTGGCATGGTTAAACAATGGCAGGATATGCAGTATGGTGGGCGCCATTCACACAGCACCTATGCAGAGTCACTGCCTGACTTTACTAAACTGGCTGAGTCTTATGGACACGTTGGCATCAAAATAGAAAAGAAGTCTGAATTGCATGCTAAGTTGACCGAAGCATTTGCTTTAAAAGACAAATTGGTATTTGTTGATGTGCTGGTTGATCCAGAGGAGCACGTTTATCCGATGGCGATAAAAGGCGGTGCAATGAAAGACATGGTATTGAGCAAATCGGAGCGAACCTAATGCGGCATATAATCTCTGTTCTGATGGAAAACGAGCCGGGCGCTCTATCGAGAGTGGTAGGTTTGTTTTCTCAGCGTAATTACAATATAGATTCGTTAACAGTAGCTCCAACTGAAGATCACTCACTTTCGCGTTTGACACTAACAACCAGTGGTGACGATAGAAGAATTGAACAAATCACGAAGCATCTGAACAAGTTGGTCGATGTTGTGAAACTGGTTGACCTTACCGAAGGTGCCCATATCGAGCGTGAGCTAATGTTGATCAAGGTGAAAGCCACAGGAGCACAACGTGTTGAGGTAAAGCGCACCACTGATATTTTTAGAGGACAGGTCGTGGATCTGACTAATAATGTATTCAGTATTCAACTGACAGGCACAAGCGATAAACTTGATGCGTTCATCGCGGCGCTTGGAGAGAGTGTTGTTCTGGAGGTTGCTCGCACCGGAGTGTCAGGTATATCGAGAGGAGAGAAGGTGCTGGCTCTCTGAATTTTTTTTGATAAAAACATAATGATACTCTCTGGGTAAAAGCGAGCAACTTACTTCTTCACTATTGCCTAAATGCATCACGGGTTAATATTTTGATTTTGTAGAGGTTACTTAATGTTTGACATTTTTAGGCGCAGAAACTCATTAAACAATGAGCCCTCGGGATCGGGGAAAGTGAGTTTGGAAAATGTTGGAGAAATGAGAATTCCCGAGGGAATGGATTTTTTCGGTGGCAGTCAGTTTGATGAAGTAGGAGATGAATTCCTAGGATATTTCAAAAAGTACTGTGGCCTTCGTAAAAATGCGTCGATTTTGGATGTGGGTTGCGGAATTGGAAGAATGGCAATACCTCTTACAAAGTTTTTAAGTAGCGAAGGAGCGTATCGCGGATTTGACATCGTACCGGAAGGTATTGAATGGTGCCAAAACAACATAAGTACTAGATACCTGAACTTCGAATTCTCGCACGCTGATATCTACAGCAAACAATACAATGCAAGCGGGAAATTACCATCTGAGAATTATCGATTTCCGTATAGGGACAGTACTTTCGATTTTGTATTTCTAACATCCGTGTTTACTCATATGCTTTCGAAAGACCTTAAGAACTACTTTTCTGAGATATGCAGAGTACTAAAACCTGGCGGTAGCACACTAATTACCTATTTTATTCTAAATGAAGAGTCTCAAGACTTATATTGGCTCCGAAAATGGCTTCCTTTTGCAATCGTTTAACGGAATTTGTTATCAAGCCACTGCATTGCGACCGCAAAAAACTGAACAATTGCTACTTTCCCTCGCTACGAACAGTTAATCCGACAGGTTCCTGCCAGCCCGTTCTATTTATTGGCACTGTTTTACGAGACTTGCTCTCAGACCAGCTTCTTCATGGCAGTCATGTACTTGCGCAGCTGCCTGCCAACTACTTCGATCGGGTGAGAGCGGATAGAATCATTTGCGCTGATCAGTTCGGCGTTATCCACGGCTAGATCATTTAGCTGCAAACCTTTACCGATAACATCGGTGTCAACAGTTTTCATGAAATCCTCAAGCAGTGGAATGCAGGCATGGGAGAACAGATAGCAGCCGTATTCAGCGGTGTCAGAAATAACCTTGTTCATTTCGTAGAGTTTTTTGCGACCGATTAGATTGGCGATTAATGGCACTTCATGAAGAGACTCGTAGTAGGCTGACTCTTCAATAATGCCACTAGCTGTCATGGTTTCAAATGCCAGCTCGACACCAGCTTTGAGCATCGCTACCATGAGAATGCCATTGTCGTAGTATTCTTGTTCTGAGATGTCCATGTCACCGACTGTTGATTTTTCAAAAGCTGATTCGGTGGTGGCTTCTCTCCAGCCGAGTAGTTTGGCATCGTCATTGGCCCAGTCTTCCATCATACCGGCAGAAAAATTGTCTGTGATGATTTCGTCCATATGTTTCCGATATAAAGGAGCCATAATTGTCTTCAATTCTTCCGCTAATGAATGAGCAACCAACTTGGCCGGGTTGGAGAGTCGATCCATCATATTAGTAATGCCGCCGTGCTTTAATCCCTCGGCGACGACTTCCCAGCCATGCTGGACTAATTTTGAAGCGTAGGCTGGGGCTATGCCTTTCTCGACCATTTTGTCGAAGCAAAGAATTGATCCGGTCTGCAGCATGCCGCACAGAATAGTTTGTTCCCCCATCAGATCGGATTTCACTTCTGCGATAAACGAGGATTCAAGCACACCGGCTCGATGACCGCCGGTTGCGGCGGCGTATGCTTTAGCGATATCCATGCCCTCACCGTTGGGGTCGTTCTCGGCATGCACGGCAATCAAAGTAGGTACGCCAAAGCCGCGCTTGTACTCTTCCCTTACTTCAGTGCCTGGACACTTGGGCGCAACCATGACAACCGTTAGGTCATCACGAATTTGCATGCCTTCTTCAACGATATTAAAACCATGAGAGTAGGCAAGACAGGCGCCTCGCTTCATCAACGGCATTACCTGAGCTACAACAGTGCTGTGTTGCTTGTCGGGGGTCAGGTTAAGCACTAGGTCTGCGGAGGGGATTAGTTCTTCATAGGTACCGACCTTAAAACCGTTCTCTGTCGCATTTTTCCAGGAATCGCGTTTCTGCGTAATTGCAGCATCGCGAAGCGTATACGACACGTTGAGACCGCTATCGCGCATGTTAAGGCCCTGGTTAAGGCCCTGGGCTCCACAACCAACAATAATTATCTTTTTACCGTTCAGTTTATTGACGCCATCGCTAAATTCACTTCTGTCCATAAAACGGCATTTGCCCAGTTGCTCTAGCTGTAGACGCAGGGGCAAGGTATTAAAGTAATTCATGAATCCGCTCCGATCTGTTCATCGTAAAGTTAAAAGTATCTAAGTGCGTATTAGGCAGTATGAGAACTGAAGACTTATTTTCAGTGAGGCGCGATCATATAGCATCTGCAATCTTCCGTAAAATATTATCTTTTTGTGGTGAAATAGTCCCGCAGCCGCGCAAATTGGGCTGTATAATTGAAAATACCTCAAACTTTTGAAATATCAGCAGAAACCACATGAGCGAAGAAGAAGGTAAAGAACCTCAGCTCGAAAGCATATTGCCCATTGATGAGCATGAGGAAATAGTGTCTGAAGACGGCCGCAAGGTGCGTAGGCGTGGAATCTACCTCCTTCCCAATATACTCACTCTGGGAGCTTTATTTTCCGGCTTTTACGCGGTAATCGCTGGAATGTCAGGAGATTTTAACGAGGCTGGTTGGGCCATACTCATCGCCAGCGTTTTAGATGGACTGGACGGAAGGATCGCCCGGCTAACCAATACTCAGAGCGCCTTCGGTGCGCAATTCGATAGTTTGTCCGATATGGTCTCGTTTGGTATTGCTCCGGCCCTGATTATGTTCAGTTGGGCGTTTGCCCCTCTGGGAAGAGTCGGCTGGGCCGCCAGCTTTATCTACGTGTCTTGCGCTGCACTGCGGCTGGCTCGATTTAATGTTCAGCTAGGAACAGTGGACAAGCGCTTTTTTCTTGGACTGCAAAGCCCCCTGGCAGCAGGCTTGGTTACCTTTGTTCCCTGGGTCGGCTATAAATACGGTTTGCAGGTAACTCCTCTGATTGCCTATTTGGCCGCCATATTAACTGTTCTCACCGGTTTTCTGATGATTTCAAATTACACCTATTTCAGCTTCAAAGAGTTGCATTTCAAGGGAACCGTGCCCTACATGGTATTCGTGTTTGTAGTAGTCTTGTTGGTGGTGGTAGCGCAGTACCCACATGAGCTGCTGCTCGGAATGTGTGCAGTTTATACTACATCTGGACCGATAACGTGGGTGTACAACAAGCGGTTCAAAAAGGCTGTTCCAGCGAGGAAAGTAACAGTCAGTAAAAACGCCCGAAGCAGTAAACCGAAACCTGATAAGGCGAAGGAATCCAGCGAAAAAGAGAGCTAATGAAAAAAATAGCTGAAATACTTTGGTACAAGTTATACTGGATTCCACCCATGTGAAATTTTTTAGGAAACGGAAGAAAAGATTGTAATGCCGGTACACAAGGGAAAGAAAAATTAGTCCAATCCTGTCTAGTTTGTCATGAAGCAGGAAATGCACCTTAAATTTTCAGGAACAATGCCATGTTAATAATTAAGAAGCCATCTGACATAAGCCCTTCCGAGATCACACCCGAGAGTGTGTATCGAAATAGAAGACAATTTATTGGCGATAGTGGGAAGTTGTTGTTAGGCGTGGCAGCGGCGAATGCCTTGCCTTCTATGGCGAGTGCCCAAACTGGTGATCTTTTGAAGGCAAGAGCGCCGGTCACGATGCAACGCACACCCCCGGCAGCATGGTGGGCAGATAAGTTTGCTGACATTAAGCCGGCACCTGATTCAGAACCGTTCTACACCGGTGAAACCTTAACACCCTATGCAGACGTGACTCGTTATAATAACTTTTACGAGTTTGGCATGGATAAGGATGACCCCTCTTCGAAATCTGGCGACTATAAAGCTGACCCCTGGTCTGTTGAGATTACTGGCGAAGTAGCAAAGCCTGGTAAATACAATCTCGAAGATATTCTTAAGCCCCATGATTTGGAAGAGAGAATTTATAGGCTTCGTTGCGTAGAAGCTTGGTCAATGGTAATTCCCTGGGTAGGTTTTCCTCTCGCCGATTTGATTAAGCGTTTCGAGCCAAGCTCAAAAGCCAAGTTTGTCGAATTTGAAACACTGGTAGATCCTAACACCATGCCGGGCATTCGATCTCGTTTTGCCATTGTCAAATGGCCTTATAGAGAAGGCCTGCGTATGGACGAGGCGATGAATCCATTGACACTTATGGCGGTGGGGGTTTACGGTGATTATCTGCCGCCGCAGAATGGCGCGCCGATGCGTTTGGTTGTTCCGTGGAAATACGGCTTCAAGAGCATTAAGGCGATTGTGAAAATTAATTTTCGCGAGACCATGCCGAACACAACCTGGGTTGACTTGCAGGCGCAGGAATACGGCTTTTTCGCTAACGTCAATCCAGCGGTGCATCACCCGCGTTGGAGACAAGACACAGAACGTAGGTTGCCACAGACTCTATTCAGTCGCTCACGTATTGCAACTCGACCGTTTAATGGTTATGGAGAACAAGTTGCCTCTATGTATGAAGGGATGGATCTGTCGCGTTATTATTAAGCCGAACATTGCTTTTAATGCTGTGAATCTATTCTCTGCCTTGTTGTTATAGATGCAAAGGTTAATTAAGCCACTCGTTTTCGTTTTGGCATTGCTGCCTTTTGTCGTGTTGCTGATTCGAACGATTCAGAACAATTTGGGTCCCGACCCGGTTCAAGAACTCTCGCTGGAGACCGGGGAGTGGACGTTGCGCTTCCTCATTATTGCCCTGGCAATCACTCCCCTCAGACGCATTAGCAATCAAGTGGAGTTCACTCGCCAGCGGCGCATGTTGGGTTTGTTTGCATTGTTCTATGCAACACTTCATTTGGCTGTATGGTTGGTGTTCCTTCTTGAGTTCCAGTGGTTCGCCATTATTGAGGAGGTTCTTGAGCGGCCTTATATCACCGTTGGTTTTAGTGCCTATGTGGTTCTTCTCGCCTTGGGTATTACCTCGCCTAAGTTTATGGTGAGAAAGTTGGGCAAGAATTGGAAACGTTTGCATAAGTTAGTTTATCTGGCCGCTGTATTGGGTGTGCTTCACCTATTGTGGATACTGAGACTGGACATTGGTCCGGCGGTTTTCTATGGATCTCTGGTCGCGTTATTGCTGGGATATCGGGTCTGGTTTAGCCTAAAAGCTCGGCGCGGCTAATACTTCTTTTAGCGCCCCTCTCTCACTCTGTTATCAACAATTCGCTGAACTCCGCTGAACACCCAGTATATTCCAATTCTAAAATAATGGAAAAGAAAGACTATAGAACTTGGCGTTGAAAGAGCGCAAACAATTCGTGATTCGGATCTACGCCTTGGCCTAAGTGGCGCAGACATTGGTTCCGTAGATCACGCTGGTTTGATACCGCAGTCCATAAGCAACAGCAATTCGACTGTCGAGGAAATTCGCCTCGAAAACTTCGCCACCCATAACTGGCAAATCAATGATCGCATATCGCTGGAAAGCTCTTTAATTTATGAGACCTCAACGATTACGCAGTCAGGAGATGTGGCCAACGAACGTGACTTTGACTTCGTTCGACTCAAGTTGGATTACCGGTTCAATATCACACGGTCATTGCAACTGAGAGCGACCATAGAAAAAAATGTTTCTCAATTAGGCTTCTCTGATTTCAGCGCCTCGGCTGATAACTCAGATGATGACCAGGACAGGCAGGCGGGCAACCCTGATATAGTTCAGGAACAGGCCTGGAACTACAGGCTCAATCTGGAGTATCGTTTGCCCCGTAATGTGGGCGTTTTAAATTCTGAGTTTTACTATCGTGACCTCGAAGATGTAATCGATCGTATAGATGTTTCTCCCGGCCCTGGCGACCTGCAATCAGCACGTGGAAATATCGGCGATGGAAAACGCTATGGTGTTAACTTGGATGCCAGCACACGACTGGGTTACTTAGGACTTCCTAATGCTCTACTTTCTATTGGGTTTAGCGTTCAGGACTCCGAGGTCTTGGATCCTTTCCTTGGCAGCAAACGTCGCCTGCGTCGAAATGGCCGCTGGTTCGGTCGTTCAAATTTTAGGCACGATCTTACCAGATATGACCTCAGCTATGGCTTCAGCCACTTTGCCTCCGCAGGAGAAGGGAGCGGCTTGGCCCAATTCGATATTATCGATATTGAGAGAGATTCCAGCGAATACGGATTGAACTTATTTATTGAGAAAAAGGCCTTCAACGGCACTAGCTTTCGTTTCGATATGCAAAATGCGAACGATCAAATTCGTTGCAGAGAACGAGTGCGATTTTTAGGCGCAACAGTAGATGGAATTGTGGAAGAAGTTGAAGACTCTTGCTACGGCAGCGGTATTAAATATGCTCTAAAGGTGCGGTACAAATTTTGAACCATCATTCTATTAAAAAGACAGCCCGGCCGTCTTTCAGCGATTACATCTGATGTCAATCAGTGAACGTAGAAAATCACCGACGTACATAGCAGCACTAACAAACTTCCTTCCAGCACCCCCACCAATAATTTCGCTTTGGGTGTCAGGCTTTTCATGTATCTATTGATTGGTACGATTATTTGTGTGTACCTGTGATTTGTCATTGCCTTGTCCCTCTAGCTAGCTGATCAAAGGCGGCGGTTCAGTCTCTTTAGTCGAGTTCAAGCCGCAATTTAGCCACTGTACCTGCACATGATTGCAATAGCGTGACGACAGAAAATCTCCCGGTTTTAGTAATTAGACGCTTGTGCTGGTAAAGTGTTACTGATAGTCAGCAATTTAATTCAATCTTGTCTGCAGGGTGCGACTGGGGGTCGAATTAGATGCAGGTGCCTGAGATAAAACTGTAAAACGAAGAGTTAAGAAGGACACCAAGTGTTATTAAGGATCAGACTAGCCGAGCGGACAGAACTTATCCAGCTTTTGCAAAATAAAACTGCTTGCGAACCGGGGCCGACCTGCCCCTATGCCTGCACAACTATCTAACACCTAGTCGGCTTTCACCTTGGTGAATACCATCATGTGTTGCCATGGCAGAAAATCCAATGTATCAGTCCATTCCAGGCCAAAAACACTCATCTCCTTAACCACCTGTTCTTCAGTCATCTTGTGTAGCGGTCGAATTGGCACGGAGTCGTCTTCGCCACGGTACTCAAGCAAGAAAATACGGCCTCCTGCTCGAAGTGCATTATTGATTCCATTTATCATTTCGAAGGGATGCGCGAACTCATGGTAGGCATCGACCATGATGGCAACATCTATGGAATTGGGTGGAAGGTTTGGATCATCCGCCTTGCCCAATACCCCTTCAATATTGCTTACCTTGTCCACTGCCTTACGTTGTTCGATCAACGTTAGCATTTCCGGTTGAATATCAACCGCCAACACTTTACCTTCTACTACCAGTTTTGCAATTCTGAATGAAAAATAGCCAGATCCAGCGCCGATATCAGCCACTACGTGATCTGGCCGTAGCCCCATATTTGCCACCACCTCATCCGGCATTTCCTCCTGAATTCGACCGGGACGATTCAACCAGGCCGCCGCCTGATGTCCCATGACGAAAGAAATTTCTCTACCCATGTAGAATTTTCCAATACCGGTAGTTCTGCGCTCCGGCGCCACTTCATAACCTGGGAACTCAGCCGCCAGCAAGGAAGCCGAACTAAGGAGAACAAGGCTAACCACAGTTAACAACAAGCCTGGGTTGAATTTTCGATTAGTAATCACGGGAATGGCCCCTATATTCTGAGTTCGCGAACCGCAACAACGAACGTATGGACGGTGGAGTATTGAGATTGTAGAACAGCACTGGAGAGCAAACAAGAAGCCGTCCAGGTTCAGTACCTGTGAGACCAATCAGGCTGCCTGTATGAGTGTCTGATAATAGCTTATGGGTGTTGCCAAATCGACCCCATCATGGGGTCGATAATGATGGTAGTATTGTTGATAGTCCGCCAGGGTTTTATTCACCGCAGCAACCGTCAAACTGCCCTCGTAAAATGGATAGAACTCATAACGCGTTGTGCCATTAGCACGCTCAACGCAGTCATTCCATTTGGGCTTTCTGGGCGGTAGCACGAACAGAGGTATGCCCAGTGCCTGACAAGCCGATTCAAACTCATCCCTGAACTCACTGCCGCCATCCACCTGAACAGAGACCAGGGCGTAAGGTAGCTGTGCGATCAGATAGTCAAGGAAACGCCTGGCATTGCGACTGCTGGCGCTACTGATAGGTGCGCATGATGGTGGTGCCGGTGACCGGGCAAGTGGCTTTAAACTCCTTCAACTGAAAGCCTTCGCTGAAACCAACACTCATGTGGTCAATTTGCATCAGCTCTCCGGGCTGTCTGGCCTTCATGCCATAGCGCCAGCGCTTGGCGTGGTGCTTAAACGGACGACGACGTTTTGGCTTTATCCGCCCAAAGTAGAAGGCGACGGGCACAATGCGGTTCAGTCGGAGCAGCTTCTTCAATAGGCGACCCACAGTGCTGATGCTGAGCGTAAAACCCTGATCGCGGCTCAGCACTTTCCAGATTTTGCGCTTACCCCAGAGCCGATGACGCTGCCTCAGGTGCAGCACCTGCTGTTCTTGCTGTTTGTTCCATTGCACCGCACGGGTACGCGCAGGGCGACAGCTAAGCCTTTCCAGATCGGCCATATCCTGCTCCTGATAACGCTTTAACCAACGGTAATAGGTGGCTTTAGACCAATCTATGGCTAGTAGGCAGGTCGCACTTGAACAGCCTTCGATCTTGAGCTGCTCATAGAGTTCCAGCTTCTTTAAACGCGTGATAGCCTCTGCGCTTAGAGGAGTATATTCCAATTCTAAAATGACTCTGAACTGAGGTAGCATGTAGTCATTTTCAGGCCCTTCTCCGTTCCGGTTTGTCGATTGTATTGAACAGTTGTCGACGGGCCTGTTGGAGCTTGCTGGCGGAAGCGAGTATCATCGTTGGCTCAATCCACGCCGAGCAATGATGATTAGATGCGCCTTCCTTCTGCTACTTACCTTGCGCGTGTTCGGTTGAGACCACAATCGTTGCAATGGGCAAGGTCGCTATGGAAGAGAACATTTTAGTTGCATTGTTCGATGTTTCGTCTATGGAAATTGCAATTGCCGCATTGATTATCTTTGTCGGTTCATTCATTCAGAGTTCAATTGGTTTTGGTTTGGCTATAGTGGCAGCACCGACGCTGTTCTTTCTAGACCCTCTCTACGTGCCAGCACCGATTACCATTTCCGCACTAACCTTGTCTGTGGCAAATTCCTACAGTCATTGGCGCTCGATTTCATTTCGTGGCCTGAAGTTCGCAATTATTGGTCGCGTACCGGGCACCGTTGCTGGTGGATTCTTGTTGTTGTGGATTAACCATCAAGCGCTGGCACTCTGGTTAGGGGTTTCTGTTTTGCTAGCGGTGGGGCTGAGTATGAGCAATGTCATCTTCAAGGCGAATTCGAGATCACTGTTTTTTGCTGGTTTTCTTTCTGGATTTATGGGCACTAGTTCCTCCATTGGTGGGCCACCTATGGCGCTGGTGTTACAGCATCAGGAAAACGATTTCATTCGCGCCAATTTGGCGGCGTTTTTTGTGGTCAGTTGTTTGATGTCTTTGCTTATGTTGTTCAGCATCGGTCGATTAGGCATGGAGCATATCGTTATTTCTCTGCCACTGATGCCAGCGACTCTGGCCGGATATTGGTTAGCCATGCGCAGCATGCATCGCATCTCCCATCAAAATTTACGGCGGTTCTCACTGTTTCTCTGTGCGATAGCCGGAAGTGCTGCAATAGCTTCTTACTGGCTTTAGTCAAAGCCTGTCAAATTTACAATATCCGACTGAGTCAGTATCTATTTAAACTTGATTTGATAGGGTACACTCAAGTTGTTCGCCCAATTACCATTTGCTCGTGAGGAGTTCACCATGAAATTAACAATGACAAGAAAAGTTATAGCTATTGCACTAGTGGCGGCGTTCAGCCAGTTTTCTCTCGCTGATAATGCTTCTGCTCAAAAAACTATTGCTGGAGTTCTCAGCAACTTAAACCATTTCCCATCAGATGCCGATAAAGCCGCGCTCATGGCGATTACAGAAGACGATAGCGTGGAGCAGGGGTATCGCACGCTTGCTGATGCGGTCGCCAATATTAGCCATTCGGCAAATGCCGAAGGCAAAGCCATGATGGCTGAAATAATGGAGGCTGAGCAAACTCCAGCAGACTTAAAGACGTTGGCGGAAATAGTAGCCGGAATTAACCATGCTCCTAGCGCTGACGCCAAAGCTACGCTCGCTACCATGCTCTAAGAGCAGCAAACCGGGATTAGCGTGGGCGGTTGCTATGCTTATATTAGCAGTAAGAATGATCTGGCGTGAGTAACCGAATCTGCGCTGTGCAACTGCATAGATCAGACTATTAGAGGATTGGCAGCTCGATGTGGAGGGCAGACGACTTGTTTGCTAAGCACAAAGCATGTAGCACCAGCTTGAAGGAACATCGCCTGCTAACTTCTCTTTGCGCGTAAGCCCTTCTTCTTCGCATAGAAAGCCCGTATCTTATTCATATCTCCGTCCAGATCACCAGTGGGATGGAAGAAATCCGCGAAGCCGGCTTCTTTTCGCGAAGCATCAACATAGCCCAGCAATATGGGAACTTCGGCGTTGTTGGCGATATGGTAAAAACCCGTCTTCCAGTTAGCTACCTTGCTTCTAGTGCCTTCAGGCGGGACAAGAACTACGAATTTGTCATTGTTCCTGAATTGGATAACGATCTCGTTCACTACGTTATGTGACTTCGCCCGGTCTATGGGAATGCCACCTAGCCATTTCATAAAGCCTGAAAAAGGGAAAGGAAACAGGGTATGTTTACCCATCCAATATAACTGTAATTTCAATTGTAAGACTACCAGTAGCATTAAAGGAAAATCCCAATTGCTGGTGTGAGGCGCACCTATGAGCACATATTTTGGGTGTGAAACCTTGTTGCCCAGTGTCCTCCATCCAATTAGCCTAAGTATCAGGGTGGCCATAAATCGGAGCAGGGGGGTAATTATGGGGGTGGAAAAGACCGTGGTTTGCATCGCGCTAATTCTGCTTAGACAGTATCAAGTATAGCAGTGCTCTGCCAGCGCAATCCAGAATTCGGCTAAGCCCGTGATTCTGTTGTTAGCCGAGCAAATTAGTCATAGTGAAAAGTTACGGTAAAATACTCTCTGCGCTTTGCTTTAACGCTTATGTAGTTGACGTAACCCCTGGTATTAAAAAACCTGTCCGGGTGATGTAAACTCAGTGAATATCCTCTGGGGCTGAGCAAACGCTTTCTTGGGTAAGATATAACATCTTTTATATGTACTGCGTCATCATCAATGCCAGTGAAAGTTATTCCGGTTATTGGCCGATTGGGATAGGGATTATCGATTACTCTTGTTCTGCGTTTACTCCCACCACGAATTGGTTCGCTTGTGTAACTTGCTCCAGCATAGTTGTGCCTGTTTGAGTATCTGCCGCCCAGGCCGTGATTCCGGTATGAGCTTCTATAGAAATTATTGTAATTCGAAGAAGGCCTGGCATAAGCTCTGTCTCTGCGCGGGCGGTCTGACGCAAGATGAAAAGTAGCTTGATTCAGGAGGTAGGCAGACGCCACATCTAGCAATAAACGGGACGTATCCTTTCGATGATGGCCGTCTTCGGCATAACAGATAACTGACATGGACGCCATGGCTAATGCCGACCAGAAGTAAATTGCTGCCCTGGATACAAAACTCATCGTTTTTCTCCTCTTGTCAGGCTTCATATTACACCTGATAGATGAACCACAAATGAACGAAGAGCGTAATTTGCTTGAGGAGAAACAGGGGAATAAGACACAGTAAGGGGCGACGCAGGCCTATTGCCTGTCGTCATCGAATAGCCGCTTTAGCTCGGCCAGCGCCTTGTCTGCTTCCTCGGCAGGAGAGCTGTTTTCCTCTTCTACGGCCACAGACTCTTCTCCGAATAGCTGCGCAAGACCAGCCCTTGCCTGTCTTGCAGCCGCGTTGTCTTTCTTTTGATAGGCTTTTGCATTCACTTTAAAGAAATCACAAAAATTGGCTTTTTCTTTATCCAGTACAAGGTCGGCTCTGTTCTCAGTGCAGCCGTCTGAAGCACTGCGGGAATAATGCTTACAAGAAATACAAACATGCAAATCTGCCTTGCAGGTGCTGCATTCCTCGTAGCGGGAAAAGGGCAGTAGCAGGTTGCGTAAATTGGTTCCACATTTCCAACACTGTATGCTTATGCTGCGACTAGGCATAGTAACTAAATCCCAATTACCAACACTCGCTTACCAGACCTGAAAATAGGTTTTCAGGTCTGGATCACAAAGCTGTTTGGTAGCACCATCAATAGTACCAATGTAAAGAAATCCAATAATCTTTTCCTGTGAGCTCAAGCCCAGCCCGCTCTTTACCGTGGAATTATAAGCCAGAGAACCTGTTCGCCACATTGCCCCCAAGCCTTGCGCAAAAGCGGCGAGCAGCATGTTCTGTGTGGCTGCCCCGGCGGATAAAACTTGTTCAATTTCCGATACCTTAGGATGTGGCTTATGACTAGCGATGCAAACGACAATAAGGGGCGCTCGAAGGGGTTTGTTACGCAATTTCTCAACTGCATCTGTCTTTAGTTCTGCATTGCTGCTGCGGCCTGCCTTTACGAACAGTTCCCCCAGTCGTCGTCTGGCGTCGCCTTTCACAACAAGGAAGCGCCAGGGACGCAGTACGGCGTGGTCGGCGGCCCTAAATGCAGCTTTATAAATATTATCCAACATCTCCTTCGAGGGAAGGGGGCCTGTTAACCTGGGTATGGAACTTCTTAGGTGTAAGGCGTCTAAAGCATCCATTTTGTGCGGGTATCTCAGTTAGTGGCAGTGACTCGAAAAGCTTGAATTCTGGCGCTGCTTTCCAAACATGGACAAAGCATAAAACAAATCACAGGCACTGGAAACTGTTGTGCTGACAAAGTGTGCTTACGAAGATAGATTAAGCACAAGCTATACAGGCTTTGTGTGAGGTGGTTTAGCTCGTGATAATTGTGTGGGATGCTGGTATACTTCTGCCTTGTTCGGTCGATACCAAATGGATAAAGCCCAGTTGCTTCAAAACAGTTTACTTAAGGCTCAGCGCTTCGAACAAGTGAGCAAATGAATACCTCCGAGTTAGTATTCAGGATTAATCTATGAATTCCAAAACCGATGTTATTGCAGTCAGTACCGAGAGACCAGTTTATCCTCGGGACAAATCACGTTGGTTTGGCAGTGTCAAACGAGAGAAACTACGTTTGGCCTTCTCTTTTTATTCACCTGATGGCAATGAAATTGCTATGCCTATTGCCAGTATGTCGGCCTATCTGAAGCGTGATTTTCCGAACGTGGAAGTCTTGCTCGAACCAGTGCTCATGTTACGAGATGCGGAAAAGTATTCGCCTCAGAACTATGCCCGGATGATTCAGGAATTGGATGCTGATGTAGTCGCGTTTTCTATCATGAGCCCACACTGGTATCCAATGGAGCCCTATTTTGCCGAGATCAAGAAACTGATGCCAGATTTACCTGTGGTTATCGGCGGATACCAGGCTATGTTGTCTCAGCAACAAACAATTGAAAACCCGAACGTAGATTACATCTGTGTAGGTGATGGTGAGTATGCTATAGGGAATCTTGTTCAGCATTTAAAGGGAGCAAAAGACGGGCCCGCAGATGGAATGTGGGAAAAGTTAATCGACACTTCTGTCTATGAAACAGAAGCGCACCAGATAGGCGATTTAGCCTCTTTGCCATTTCCAGACTACGATGTCTTTGAAAAGGAAGACGGATTTAGAGACGTTAATTCCTCCATTTTTGGCCCCAAAGGAAAATTGGTACTCCCTGTTATGACCGGTCGGGGTTGTCCTTATCGTTGCACCTATTGCTGTAACACGCCGATTCTTGAAGGTTGGAAAACGAAGAAGACGTTTTTGCGCAAGTACGACCCGCAAGACATGGTAGATGAACTGATACGGCTGCGTGACAAATACGGCGTGGGTTATTTTGAATTTTGGGATGAATTATTTCTTTCCAATCTAAAATTCGTCAGGGCGTTTTTTGAACTGTATAAAGATCAAATTCGTTTACCATTTTCTATTAATTCCCGTGTGGAAGTAATGAATGAAGAGTTTTGCAAGACAGCGGCTGAGGCTGGCTGCCACACAATTTGGTTTGGTATAGAAAGCGGTGATGAAGAATTCAGATCGAAAATGCTGGGTCGCAAGATGACAAACAAGCAAGTAATCGACGCGGCTGAAAATTGCAAGAAGGCGGGTATCAATCGATTAACATTTAATATTGTGGGAGCACCGCTGGAAACAGCCGAGAATATGCGCCAGACTTTGAGGCTAAATCAGACTATTGCTCCAGAGCACTTTTTCTTTTTCCCCTATATCCCGCTACGTGGCACGCCGCTGTATAACATAGCGAAAGAAGAAGGCTTGTTGCTAACGAGCAAAAAGAATCTGCACTATTTGTCGGCGGTCAATGATCAGCAATTTACCCTGAATATGAAAGAACGGCCCGAGTTGCTGACAGCCGAAGATTACAGCGCGATATGCATGGAGATGCTGGCTTTTCAACAGGCTAACAACCGCTTGAGCTATGATGATGGGCCAGGAAGCGCGACTGTTGAAGACAAAAGCTTCAGCCTGGTTGATGAGCCAGCAGAGGAAGAGCTTGCAGTGTCCATGTCACTACCGTCATCCAATTCCCTCCTGGATGGTGTAAAAAACCTGTTTCGCAGTTAGGAAAACAAGACCTATCGCTGGTTCTTAAATAGCCTATAGCAATCGAATTTAGGCCCTGTTCTCCGCAGAGTTGGCTGGAATCTGCTGTTCCCTGGTCAGCGCCCGCTTGAATGATCGCCAGGAAATTGCCGCCATCATCAGGTTGCCAGTTAAAGCGCCTGCAAAGAATCCTGCAAGTCCAAATAGTTGACTACCCACATAGGCCAGGGGCACATAGAATACAAAAAAGCGCATGGCACTTAAATATAATGCTGACATTGGCTGGTGTAGTGCGTTCAAGGAAGAGTTGGTCAAAATTATAATGCCTTGTAAACCGTAACCAAGCGGCAATATCCACAGGAACAATTTGATGGTTTGAATTACCTCCGGGTCGTCAGAGAATGCTGACGCTATCACCCCGGCGCTTAGCGCTAGTCCAGCATAGACCAATAATTGCCAGCCTAATATAAACCTGGTCGATAGCCTATAAGCTTCCCCAACTCGATCAATTTTTCCTGCGCCGAAATTTTGACTAATGAGTGGAGGCAAAGAGGAAGACATCGCCAGGACTATCAGGGTCGCTATAGGCTCCAGTCTCGCCCCCACACCAAAGGCTGCAACAGCCGCATCACCAAAGCCTGCGGCAATGGCTGTCATGATCCCGGCAGCCAATGGCGTCATCATGTTAGCTCCAGCCGCCGGTATGCCTATGCGCATCATTTCGCGACCAGAAGATAGCATTACCGAGTGATCAGGCAAAGATCGACTCACTAATTCTTTTTTGATAATCAGCAGATACATCAAGTAGACATAGCCTACACCCCAGGCTGTGACTGTAGCCCAGGCTGCACCTTGAATGCCCAGCGCTGGCATCGGACCCAGGCCGAATATGAGAATTGGATCCAGAACCACGTTGATAAACCCTGCCGCTGCCATCAATATGCTGGGGGTCTTGGTATCTCCACGGGCGCGTAGCACGCTATTACCGGTCATTATGCAGACAACCATAATGCTGCCTGGAAACCACACCACCATATAGTTTCTGATAGTGGGTATCAGATACTCACTAGCACCCATTAAACGAAAGATGTCATTCATGAAGAACCAGCAAAGGCAAACGATTGCGGCTGCCAGCAGTAAGGAGATGTAGTTAATTACGGTAGATGCTTCTTTCGCTTTCTCGTATTCAGACCTTCCCAGGTATTTGCCAACGACTGCTGATGCACCGATTCCCAGCCCAATCGCCAAGCTCATAATGGTGAAAGTTACGGGAAAAGTGAAGCTGATTGCAGTGAGTGCTTCAGTACCCAGGAAGCTGATGAAGAAGGTATCTACGAGGCTGAAAGTGAATAGCATGAGCATGCCGATTATCATCGGGGTCGTCATGCGCACAAGGGATTGTTGAATTGAGCCCTCTGACAGATCAAAGCTGTACTTATTGCTATTCGAAGACATAAAACTCAGTTACCTGGAAGAGCCTGTAAAATCAGTTCGAGCCGCATAGGTTTGTTTGAACCTCGTTCTTCAATATAGCGTAGTTTTTTAAACAAGTTTCAACCGAGACAGAAAGACGCAAAGCTTAGTCGAGCAGGCCTTGTCTTATTTTGCCTAGTTGTTTGAATATCTTCGGGTTCCCGAACAAGAGTTCATTTGCTGCATTCAAATCGGGATTGCCAGACTCGCTGCCCAAAAGCCCTCCAGCCTCTTGCAAGATCAGCTTGGCGGCGGCGAGAGTGGGTTTAGTTTCATTTGCTGCCCAGCCACCTTGAACTCGATCGGCCGCAGTTTGCAGCATATCTAGCGCGGTACACCCGGATATACGTGGACCTGCTCCGGCCAACATCACTTCCTCCTGCATGCGCAGCAGCAGTTCCCTCGGGACACCCTCTGTGTTCAAGCTCATCAAACTGCCCTGAATCTCAGTTCGATTTCCGACACGAATACGGTGAGAATTCAATCTTGCGCCAGCTCCACGACTGGCAATGAATTCTTCCCGCAGCAAAGGACAGATAATGACAGCGTGTTGCACGACAGTTGCGATCTGACACGCAATAGATACACCAAACTGCGTGTACCCAGTGACAAAATTTCTATTACCCAGCAAGGGATCGATAAGCCAAACCGTGTCTTTGTTTTCGCCTTCACGCATGCCAGAAGCACGAGAATCAAAGCTGTGCTCAGGGTGGGATTTTTCCAGATGATAAAAAATTGTTTTCTCTGCTTCCAGATCCATGGAAGTCAAAAAATTGGCGGGGTCATCGTTGACTATTTTTATTCGATCGAGTCTATCACTGCTGTGCGCCAGAGCCTCGGCTGCATCACGTGCTGCTTGCAGGGCAATATTTACCAAGGGGTGCATTTTTTGGGTTCCTAACCAGGTCAGTTGGCTATTGAAAAACTATTTGTATTGCTGATCCTTCGTTAAAATCGGCGCAGCGGCCTCAATAAGGTTTTTCAACAGTCTTCCAGAGAATGAATTTGGGTTAGTTCCTGGTTGAATCGATCCTGTAGGGTGATTTCCTATGAAAAATGCAGATTCTACCTGTACTATCGCTGCCGGATTCTGGCGCCATGATAGCAAACAAGTGAAACCCAAAGGAAACAATTAGCGCAGCCTGCTATCCGGCTTGTATTTACCCGCCGTGAGCCAATGATCCTGCTATAATTTGTCACTTCGTTAATTGAGTAGCATTCTATTAGTGTTCGATTACAGTAAAGTTGTTGTGGTGCTAGTAAATAGCTCACACCCAGGAAATATTGGTGCAGCAGCCAGAGCCATGAAGAATATGGGCTTAAGCAGTTTAACCCTGGTACAGCCGGAAGATTTTCCCAGCGCCGTGGCGGTGGGCAGGGCCGTTTCTGCTATTGATATTCTGGAACAGGCGCGTGTGGTTTCCAGCCTGCAAGAGGCGGTGCAAGATTGTGCTCTGGTTATTGGTGCCAGTGCCCGGCCCAGAAAAATACCCTGGCCAATGTTAAATCCGGAACAGTGTGCACAAAAAGCAGTAAGCGAAGCGGGTGTAAATAAAGTCGCTCTCGTGTTTGGTCGAGAAGACTCAGGCCTTAATAATGAAGAGCTGCAACAGTGTCATTTTCAGGTTCAAATTCCAACTGATCCAGTGTACAGCTCGTTAAACTTGTCCGCCGCTGTTATGGTAATTTGCTACGAATTGCGTAAAGCGGTGTTAGCCCTTGCAGAGCAGGCAATGTCTGAGGAGGATGAGCTTTGGGACCAGAAAAAAGCAAATGGTGTGCAAGTAGAACATTTTTATGTGCATCTTGAACGAGTTATGACGGCCATAAAATTTCACGATCCAGAAAACCCTCGACAACTGATGCAACGTATGCGCCGCCTATTTAGCCGTATAAGAATAGATGTTATGGAAATGAATATTCTTCGCGGGATTTTGTCGAACATTGAATTTAGATTAGAGAACGAGAAAAATCTGGAGATTGAACTTCAGCAGAGAATTGAGCAGGCGGGGTCGAGAGACGGCCCGAAGGACTGCTAGTACTTGAAGAGCTAAGCCTTGAAACCAGAGATTAGTTCTCAGAGTAAAATTACAGCCTGATGTCTATGCCGATTGTTAGTGCTGCGCTTGCTTGGGGTAGCTCCTGGTATTAGACATTTACCCCCATCACCAACTAAATCTGCTCGTCCCATTTCTTGCAGAGCTTCCCTAAGCATGGGCCAATTTCTTGCATCGTGGTAACGCAGACATGCCTTCTGTAAGCGGCGTTGGTCGATATCCTTGCAAATACTCAGTTTGTCGCTCTCGTAAGGTACTTTTTCTAATGGATTTCCTGCTGAATAATACATAGCTGTGACCAGAGTCATCGGTGATGGGTAAAAAGTCTGTACCTGATCTGGCTTAAATTTACCTTGTTTGCAAATGCCGGGGGTAAACACAAGACAAGCGTTTGCAGGATTTCTGCATCTCGGGCGATTTGCAGTTCAGCTGGTACATATTCGCTGTCGGCCCACCCAGGTCTGAAATGGTACCGGTGAATCCAGGCACCTGGTCTATTATTTTTCCGATCTCGCGCAGTATTGAATCCTCAGGCCAGCTCTGAATGATTCTTCCCTCATGCTCGGTAATTGAACGGAATGTGCAGCCTCCAAAGCAGCCTGCCGATTACTGCCATGCCGAAACTGGAGTGGTCCACATAGGCATAGGCATAGGCATAGGCAGTGACAATGATAATGTCGCAACTGTCCCAGCCTAATTTGTCCATTTCCTCGCGAGACATGGGTAAGTACGGGGCCGTGCCAAAATATTCTGCCTGATATTTCGGATAAGAATAAAGTTTACCCGGCGCCTTATTCATATCGCCTGGCCGATGCTTCTTGCTGTGAATCTCAGACATGGCTTGCTCGTCACCCGGACTACTTATTCTATTCTGCTTGTTAGGCTCGGTTTGAGGCGCAGTACTCAGAAGAATTGATCTAACGGAAGTTCGTCGCCGTTCACACGTAGTACGCTTTCTCGCAGACTGGCTTGAACAAGAATGCGGCCATTGTTCAGGGTGATGTAGCCTTGTTGTAGATACGGGTCGACCATCTCGGCCAGGGGACTTCGCAGTATAGCTTCCAGGTCGAGTGACAGACTGAGCTCGACGGTCAGCGCTGCCAGGACAGCATCAATGTCCAGCGCCGTGACATTGTCCAGGTCAGATAAACCTATCCATTGAATGCGAAGATCTGTATTGTGATCTCCGCCAAAGGCATTCGCTTCGATAAAATTGTTTAATTCAAGTGTGTTCTGTAGCGTAACCAGCAACAATTGCTGCCTTAGTTCAGTGAGTTCAGCGCTAACAACAGTCGGCTTGGTGTTCATTTCGTTTTGTAATGCGTTGAGTAGTTGGTAGTACTGGCGCACTAATTCGCCATTCACTTGTTTGACTTCGCTGCTCCAATTCAATGAGCGAATCGGCAGGTCGCCGCTAATGTTGCCTACATTGAGTGCCTGATAAGCCTCTATATGTTGTGCCGAGCTTGGTGATTTAAGTAATTTGTATTCAATAAGAATGTCTGTAACTGCAAGCGGTAAGGGTGCTGTGCTGTTGATAGAAGGAATAGACAGTTCAGCACTGCTTTTTGCCAAAATGTCACTCATCTGCGCAGTTTCGCTATGCAACGAAATACCGGAAATTGTCAAATTTGAATTCGCCCTGCTTTCAGTGGCACTGAGTTTACCCATATTCATAGTGAAGTTCGCTGACTGGTCCTGGGCTACAAGGAAGCTTGCATCTAAACCTTCAAAATTCATTTCACCATCAGCACCAGAATAATTAACAGAACTAACTACCATGCCTAAGTATACCGATTGGTTGAAGCGAGCGAATAAATCCAGCTTAATTTCGGGTAGCCGGAACGGAAGGTCGGCGACAGTAAGATCGAATAATTCGTTACGAATGTCAGGGCTGATATCGGCGTAGGCCAGACCGAACTTTGGCCCATTGGGTGTTTGCAGCAAGGGACCATGATCAATGTCGAAATTCATTAACAGAGAAATAGCGTCAGTTCCTAAAGGAGTATAGATAACTTCAATTTCTGCGGTACTACTAAACCAGCCGTTGCTAAATGTATTGCGGTGTATTTCCAGTTGGCTGTCTGCTTCTGGAGGAATAAGAGCGAGCATGTTGTCAATAGTGATGCGCTGTACACTTAATCCAATGATTTTGGGGCTTACTGCCACCGTCAGAGCGATGACACAGCTTGCTGTAAGTAAGAGTTTTAGTGAGCGAGTTTTCATGAAAAATCCGGGATTGCTTTGTTGTAGGGCAGTCAGAGCTGACGAGGCGCCTCACTATAACAGAAATCCAGCGATTATTTAGCTTTGCAATTAGCTGGCAGTAATTTTATACGCGCAGCGCCTGGCGCCAGCGAGTAAGTGATCAGTGCGGTTAACTGAGGCGGTGTCAGCAAACAATCGTCTAAAAGTTTCTAATTCTGATTTGCAAAATTGCTGGCAACTTTCGGCCGCAGAGCAGATAGGGCAGTGGTTTTCAATAAGCATCCAGCCATCGGGCAATAGGCGCACTTCTGCCATGTAGCCTTCATCACTTCGGAGCCGGGCAAGGCATTCGATTTGGCTTTGTAGCGCTGGTTCTGCCTGGGACAGCAACTGGCGATAATGGGTTTCGATTTTCTCGCTACGGTCGTTAATTAGTTGATTCAGGCTTTCCCCACCAAATGAAGAGCGGATTACATCCATCAGTTCCAGCATGGTCTGAGAATGGGCATCTGGAAACTGATTATGGCCCATAGCGCTTAACTTCCATAGATGAACAGGGCGGCCGCGGGTTTGCCATTCTTGCTGGGTTTGGGAGATAAAACCCTGCTTCTCCAGGTTCGCTAGATGCTGGCGAACTCCCATGCTTGTCATATCTAATTGTTTTGCAAGAATTTTTACCGACTGTGGTCCCCGTGTCTTGAGGCGGTGCATTATTCGGTTTTGGTTTTTGGACAATTTCATGAGGTATTTCTGTATCGGTTGTTGGAGCGTGTTAGTGTATTTTTCGGCATTTTGGACAAAGTGTTTACTTTATGAGACCAATGTAGCAATCCAGCTTTTAGAAAGTTAAGCATGTAATCCCCCAATACTTGACTAACGACTCGATGCCTGGAAACGACTAACTATTCACATTGATAGCGTCTTTGGGTAGCATGAGCCGTTGTTTTTCTGTCTACCCGCCCACGACTTCGTCGTGAGTTAAGCGGTGAATCCCTGCAAGGTACAAATGAGTCTTGATACGCCGTTATTGCTAACCTTTGTTGCTTACTTGTTGTTGATCTTGTTCCTGGGCATTAAGGCGTATCGACGCACTCATAATCTAGGCGATTATATTTTGGGTGGCCGTAGATTAGGCTCGGTAGTTACCGCGCTTAGCGTTGGTGCATCTGACATGAGTGGCTGGTTGTTATTAGGGCTACCTGGTGCTATTTATCTGGCAGGACTCAGCGAAATCTGGATAGGCATAGGGCTGGTAACGGGGGCTTACTGCAATTGGTTATTTGTTTCTAAACGATTACGTGTTTATAGCCAGCACGCCAGGAACTCTTTAACTTTGCCAGACTATTTCGAGAATCGATTCAACGATGAGACCAGAATTTTACGTTTGGTCTCTGCGTTTGTGATTTTACTTTTCTTTACTTTTTATACGGCTTCCGGCTTGGTCGGTGGGGCCATACTTTTCGAAAACAGTTTCGGATTGAGCTATTCAACGGCCTTAATGTCCGGCGCCTTTATCATCGTTGCCTATACTTTTATTGGGGGGTTTTTAGCGGTAGCCTGGACTGATGCGGTGCAGGCCGTGCTAATGCTAATCGCTCTAATTGTCGCACCCCTGGTGGTAATCAGCGGCAGTGGCGGCGCTGAATCGGTGTGGCAGCAAATGCAGGCGGTAAACCCGGAAAGTACCAGGTTATTTAGTAATATGACCCTGCTGGGATTTGTTTCCCTTATGGCTTGGGGCTTGGGCTATGCGGGGCAGCCTCATATTTTGGCGCGGTTTATGGCCGCCGAGAACACCCAGAAGTTGGTGTCGGCCAGGCGTATCGCCATGATCTGGATGGTGCTGGTGTTATTCGGTTCGGTGGCCACGGGAATGACTGGCATTGCCTATTTCGCAGGGCAACCCCTGGCCAACCCGGAGACAGTTTTTATCACCCTGAGCCAGCAGCTCTTTAGTCCTTGGATAGCAGGTATTATTACTGCGGCGATACTTTCGGCGATCATGTCTACTATAGACTCGCAGTTGCTAATTTCTTCGTCGGTGATTAGCGAAGACTTTTATCGGGTATTTGTACGCCCCGGCGCATCTGAAAAAGAACTGTTAATGATAAGCCGCACAGCCGTTATCGCGATAGCATTGCTGGCACTTTTCATTGCCAATGACAGAGAGAGCAGGGTGTTGGATTTAGTTAGCTATGCCTGGGCTGGGTTTGGCGCTTCTTTTGGGCCGGTTATTGTGTTTTCTCTTTTCTGGCGGAAGATGACGGCGCTATCGGCGATAATGGGCATGGTAGTTGGTGCTGTAACAGTGGTTGTATGGTCAAACTTAAGCGGGGGGCTGTTTGATCTCTATGAGATAGTGCCGGGCTTTGCCTTAGCTTCTCTGGTCATTGTGTTGATTGGTACACTTAAGTCTGCATCGAACGAGGAGTCTCTCCAGGGTTTTGAAGAAGTAGAGCGACTGATTAGGAACTAAGTTTCATTCCAATATGTAGAATACCGTCTTCATGGTAAGGCCCAGATTCTGTCGTAAAGCCAAGTTCGGTATAAAATTTTTCAAGATATTGTTGCGCTGATATCCTTATAGTTTCACCCGGCCAGTGTTCTCGGCAACAGGCAATCGACTGTCGCATCAGAATCTTCCCGTAGCCATTACCACGCACGCTCTTCCTGGTAACAACTCTGCCGATGGAAGCGCTTTCGTATTTGCTTCCCGGAGGCAATAGCCGAGCATAGCAAGCCAGCGTCGGCTGCTGGTCTGCATTGTGCAGGTGGCCGCTAACATGCAAGGCTCGCTGATCCATGCCGTCGACATCTTGATACGCACAACATTGCTCCACTATGAAAACCTCAGCTCTCAATTGTAGTAGGCTATACAACTCCTGCCTGCTTAACTCATTGAAGTATCCACATGTCCAAACTAATTCATTTTCCATCTTCTACAGCCTTGGGTCTTCGTTTTCCTGTTTTGCCTATTTTAGCGCATCTGCTGAGATTAGGAGATGAGTGCGGCAGAGAAGAGAAGACAAGAGATACAAAAGCCAGCTTATCCAATGCTATACTCCATCGCCCCAATAAGCCCCGGTGGCACAGCTGGATAGCGCGGCCCCCTCCTAAGGGGCAGGTCACAGGTTCGACTCCTGTCCGGGGCACCACATAAAAGAAGCCCGCCCAGGCGGTCTATTTTTGTAAATGGAGAATGATGAGCCAGGCGCAATGCTGCACTTGATAGGGGTTGCTTATGCCATTTTGTTGAACAAGAAGATTCTTACACTGAAGAAGTGTCAGACTACAAAATACCACGTCAAATTGACTTGATTCAAATGCTGGAAAACACGGAAAACATGAACTTCGTTGCCATGGGTAGCTTTTAGGAACCATTGAGTCAGACTGAAAGCCTCGTCTGAAAGCAGCATTTTACTCTTCTTTATAGGGATAGGGATAAGGTAATTTTTCGATGTTTAACAGGGAGTCAGCCTGATCCGATAGCTGCAATGGCACAGCGGACTCAGCTAATTCTGTGGTTAACACCGATAACAGCAGAGAGACGTCATTCTCGAAATTGCTGTAAGCCAGAATTTTTATACCCGTATTAGCTTCTTTCATTCCGCTTGTTATAAGCCGGCTGTTATCGCTAATTGTTTGGTTGCTGCTTAGCAGGTAGAGGCGTTTTTTTGCCGTGCCTCTATAAAACATGCGAGCCACGATTTCCTGGCCGGTATAGCAGCCTTTGGTGAAATCAATCAATCCTGAAATATCATAGTTGAGAAGCTGAGGCGTGAATTCTTCGCTTATTTCCGGGGTGACATGAATGATACCAGCGGCGATATCTTCCCGACACCATCGACCCTGGATTGTACTCGCCAGCAGGCCGTGGTTTGAGAGAAACCTGTCCCTCGCCCCCCTTTGGTGGAACCAGACTTCGGCGCGTTTGTTTAAACCCGGTATCCTGATCACGCTAAAATCGGCAGACTGAGCTACGCTGTGATCATCTCCTGGCAAGTCTATGCCCAGTGCACGGCATAGCCTGTCCAAAGGTTCTCCAATCAAGCCTATTGCGTCGATAGCTGAATCAGACGCTTCACTGGCAGAAGCCAGCGTTGATATTTCAACTTTGGAGAAAACCGCGTACCTGGAGAGAGTAGTTGCGATAGGTCGGGCCATGCCTTCGGCACATTGCAAAATACAATCGTCCTGCTCCTTAAGAAGCCGGAAATCTGCTATTACCCGACCCTTTAAATTACACAGAGCCCCGGTCAGGCTTTGCTGCTCGGTGAGCAATTCTGTGTTGCAGCTTAACTGACCTTGCAGAAAGCTAAGGGCATCAGTGCCGGCCACGCGCACAAATTCATAGTGGTTCAGGGGGTGATAACAGGTATCCATAACTCTTGATAGTACAGGGTTGTCAAGTTTCTGAAAGCGACAGTGGCAACCGGAATGGATTTTCAGCATAATTCCACTCCCTTACTTCCTTCTAAATGGCGTCTAAATGCAGAAATTCAACAAGCAAAAAATCCTTTGGCACAGTCGTCGAGGCATGTTGGAACTGGATTTATTGTTGCTACCTTTTGCAACTGAACTATTTGAGACCCTTTCGCTCCAAGATAAATTGTTATATAGCGATTTACTGGAACAGGAGGATCAGGACTTATTTGCCTGGTTGATGCAGCGTTCGCAACCTGAGGAGCTGCGCTTCAAACCCATAATACAGCTAATTCTGGCGCACAATAACAAGTCAAACTAGACTATCCTTAGACAAGCACCTAGAGCAAATTCGCTTAGTCTCTGTTGCAACTTGCTGTGAATTGTAATGTATTCAGTATCAAATCCTTATGCTTCGTTTCGAACTGCGATGTTCCAGACTAGAGTTAGCCTTTGTAAGTGCTTGTCATCTGTGTGCCTTGGTTACCGTGCTAACTGCTGAAATGCCAATTTTACTGGTGCTGCTTGTGTTAGCTGTGGTCATAGCCAGCTATACAAACTATTTGCTGGCGCTTTACCTGAATTTTGTTTGGCCAATTACCAATAAATTAAGGTGCAGGCCTCGGCTGCTGACTATAGGACAGCAGTCTGCCCAGGTCAGGCAGTTTGGTAAAATGCTTGCAACCGAGCTACCTGTGGTCGCTTATATGAGTGAATTTTTATTAGTATTGAATCTGCATCGGGAGCTTGTTGATACAGGCCATGAAACCTATGCCAGGGGGTATTCCGCTAAACCAATCAAATTGGTGCTGTGGCCGGATTCCCTAAGCCGTCGCGACAACCGAAGGCTGCGTCGGTATTTGCACTTCGATTGCCCTGGTGGCTAATCGACCGCAGCAGGATTGAGTATGCTGTCTACGGCATTGTGATCCAGATTTGGGTAGTCCAGTGTAAAATGTAAGCCCCGGCTTTCCTTACGCCTTAATGCGCATGCAATTATCAGCTCAGACACCAGAACCAGATTACGTAGCTCAAGCATATCTTTGGTGACTCGGTGTTTGATGTAATAGTCTTGCACTTCTTCTTGCAGAATTTTAATACGGCGTTCTGCCCGTAGCAGTCGTTCGTCGTTTCTGACGATACCAACGAAGTCCCACATGCAGCGACGTAATTCGTCCCAATTGTGGGACACCAATACTTCATCGTCCGAGTTAGTTATACGGCTTTCATCCCAGGCTTTCATGCCTGCGCTGTGAGGCGTATCAGCAATTTTACGCTTAATGTCTGTGGCTGCTCTAAAGGCTACTACAAAACACTCTAACAAAGAGTTGCTGGCCATGCGATTGGCTCCGTGAAGCCCGGTAAAGGCGGTCTCGCCTATGGCGTATAGATTAGCGATGTCGGTTTCCCCGTTTTTATTTACCATAATGCCGCCACAAGTGTAGTGGGCTGCGGGCACTACGGGTATGCGGTCGCTGGTGATATCGATTCCAAACTCAACACAGCGACTATGTATGGTAGGGAAGTGCTCGCGAACGAAATCGGCTGATTTGTGGCTGATGTTTAGATACACACAATCACAGCCTAAACGTTTCATTTCATGATCGATAGCGCGGGCCACTATGTCGCGCGGCGCAAGTTCTTCGCGACTATCAAAATTTGACATGAATCGGCTGCCATCAGGTAATTCGAGGGTTGCACCTTCGCCTCGCAATGCCTCGGTAATGAGAAAAGACTTGGCACGGGGATGAAACAGACAGGTAGGGTGGAACTGGTTAAATTCCATATTGGCGACACGGCAGCCAGCTCGCCAAGCCATTGCTATACCATCGCCGGTGGCGCCGTCCGGGTTGCTGGTATAAAGGTAGGCTTTGCTGGCGCCGCCAGTAGCGAGAGCAACAAACCTGGCTTTAATCAGGTCTACCGAGCCAGATTCCTGGTTAAGTACATAGGCACCCGTGCAGACAGCCTCCGAGTCGCCTTCCCAGGCTTGTGTCACTAAATCCACAGCGGTACAGCCGGCCAATAGTTCGATACCAGGATGGGCTTGTGCGCGCGCTTGCAGGGTTTCAAATACCGCTTTGCCAGTAGCATCTGTTGCATGAATGATGCGCCTATGGCTGTGACCACCTTCCTGGGTTAGATGCAAAGAACTCAGGTCTATAGGGGCAGAATCTGCGCTCTTTGAGCCAGTGTTTTCTTTCGTGTTCATGGTAAATGGCACGCCCAGGCCCAGCAGCCATTTAACTGAATCAGCACTCTCTGCAACAATATGTTCAACCACGTTCTTATGGCAGAGACCCACACCCGCAGACAAGGTGTCAGCGACGTGGGATTCGATGCTGTCTGTCTTATCCAGCACTGCCGCTATGCCGCCTTGGGCGTAAAAAGTAGCTCCCTGATTAAGGTCGCCCTTACTGAGAACGGCTACACTGGCGAAGTCTGCTGCTTTCAACGCCAGGGTAAGGCCAGCAGCACCGCTACCAATAATCAAGATATCGTACTCGAGAGTTTTTTGTGCAGTTGACTTGTTCATAGATTTTATATCAACTAATTGGTTTAATTGATATTTTTTTGTTTAAATCCCAGCATGGCTTCACCGTTGCTGTGGCCGACAACAGATTTACCGGTTAGTAGCGCCTGCTTAAGAATTCTTGCACAGAATTAGTAAATTTCCCTAAAGGAATCGTGGGGCATGGCTATCTGGGCAAAATAAAGCTGTCACAATTTGAGCTATTAAGAGAACTTTTGTCACTCGTCGTGGTCTATCACAGAGAATAAATACATTTGTTCCATGTGGTGAAGAGAAAACCCAGCACTAACGGAGTTGGAGCAGATGTCAGATGATACGGATCAACAGTTGGTTGACCGGGTGTTAAGCGGCAATAAAAGCGCATTTAATCTTCTGGTGTTGCGCTATCAGCACAGGGTGTCGGCTCTCGTTGGACGTTTTGTCCACGATACTCATGAAGCTGAAGATGTTTGTCAGGAAGCCTTTATTAAAGCATATCGGGCATTGCCTCTGTTTCGCGGTGACAGTGCTTTCTACACCTGGTTGTATCGCATAGCGGTGAATACGGCGAAGAATTATCTGGTGTCCAGGAGCAGGAGACCACCGGCCAGCGATGTCGAAGTCGAAGATGCGGAACAGAGTGAAGTGGGCAGTATACTGCGAGAAATCGAGAATCCCGAAAGCAAGCTGGCGACAGCCAGGTTGAAAATGGCGATAGAGCAGGCGATTGAACAACTACCGGAAGATTTGCGTACAGCGTTTACACTGCGTGAGTTTTCAGGATTGAGCTATGAAGATATCACCGAGGTGATGGACTGTCCGGTGGGCACAGTGAGATCTCGTATCTTCAGGGCAAGAGAAGCAATAGATAAAAAGATACAGGGTTTGCTTTAGGCCTGTTTATACGCGCTTAGACTGGAAAGACCAGAATTTGGGATGGCGAGAATTTGGGATGGCGAGAATTTGGGATGGATAGTTAACTCAGGTTGCTCGATACCAAAAATTACAGAGGTGCTCAATGAGTGAGATCGATAGAGAGTCTTTATCTGCTTTACTGGACAACGAAGCAGATGATCTGGAGTTACGCCGCTTTCTTAAATCCTGTGAGCAGAACCCAGTGTTACTAGAGACTTGGGAGCGATACAGCTTGGCGCAATCGGCTTTGCATGAATCGGTAGTTCCTGTGAGCTCTAGCTTGAGCGGAAAAATTGCGGCGCAAATTGAAAAGGAGGCTTTTTTATCGTCCATGGCAGCAAGCCCTGGCCGGCCAGCGTGGCAACAAGGACTGGCAAAAATGGCTATAGCAGCCTCAGTTGCCGCAGTCTTTATGTTCGCAGTACAGCTTAGTTTAAACAGCGGCACCGACTCGGTGCTCATTCCGACACTGGCCGGTCAATCCACTGATGTTATTGATTCAGTCGACACAGATTCTCGGCTTCCAGCCGCCTTAGTGGCCGCGTCAGCTAACAGCGAAGTAATCCTTATCAATGGTGGAATCGTGGAAGAATATATAGACAGCCTTACCCTCGACGAACAAGAACCCGTGCGTATCGAGCATATTCAAGACTCACCTTTGTACCGGCTAGTGAATGAGTTACAGACTAAACCGTAATCCAATCACAGTGCTGCGAAGGCTCTAAATTTCCACCTACTCCTGTCAATAATATCCAGCTCTTCCTTGACCTTGCTAAAGAATGTTTTCTGCGATATTGCGTTTCTTCTTTTTTGCCCGAGGAGTTGTGGCATCTTGCTCGGCAAGTTGGGCTTTGAATCCGCTTACGCTGACTTCCAGTTCAGCTTCATCGCAACAGAATTTATTCGACAGTCGTGCAATTCGGCTGGAAACACCGATGCGACATAATCGAGGTGATTTTGTTCCTGTCAACCCTGGCAAGAAAAGCAGGCAAGCGGATAGAAACCTTATTTTCTCAACTCTGCAACCAGTTTATGATTCGTTGTCACTACGCTAAATCTTTGTTTGAATTAGTCTTCTGATCACTAATTTAAGGGTAAACCCTTATCAAAACGGAGCCAATAAATGCCATTTAGTCTGAGTTCTCAATTGTCTTGCATTATGGGGTATATCGAGGGCAAACAACCTAAATCTCTTTTGGATGTTGGTGTTGGCATGGGCCAATATGGGTTTTTATCTAGAACAAATTTGGAACACTTTAACCTATATGAAGTGACTGGAAGCAGCGCTCGAAGAAAATCGAAGGAAGAATGGAATATAATTATTGATGGTATAGAAGCATATCCAGCTTACATCACTCCAGTACACGATTATGCCTATAATAAAATCTTTGAAAGCGATGCCTTGGCTGTGCTTCCAAGGATTGAAAAGAAATACGATATGGTTCTGGCTATAGATATACTGGAACATTTTGTTAAAGCTGATGGTTTACAGTTTATTAAATTGCTTAAAGCTGTATCCCAGGGGCAAGTTATTGTAAGCACACCTAAAGATTTTATCGAACAGCATGTTGAGGCGAATCCCTATGAAAATCATCGATCGCATTGGTCACAAGAAGAGTTGAAAACTGAAGGCTTCGAAGCATTCCTGGACAATCCTGATAATTGGGTTGCCATTTGGGATGCCAAGGTAGACCTTCATCAAATCGAGGCTGTAGATAAGAACGGACTCCAGGAGCCTCTCTGAACCTATTGATAAGTGCTTTACTTAGCCGAAAAGTAATCGTCGGTACCTCAAGACCCTCATCCGGATGCAGCATGAAGGCAGTGTTCATCTGGATGATATTTACCACCTTCAGGGTGATAGTGCTGGCGGTACCCTATCTGGAGGTTTAGGCAGCATGCAATTATCGACCTGTCGTCCCTCTGTGCTAAAGTACACTCTCAGTTCAGGCAGTTCAGGATAGATACTGGATACAGTGCTGATGTGAAATCACGCTGAGAATATTGTGGCTATGTGGAAATTTGCTATGCGTATGGTTCGTGCGACCAGTCTTAAATTGTTAACGGCAGGGGCTTTGGGACTGTTGTTGTCTATTATGGTGAGTTCCTCAAGCCTTGCAGCCGAGAGTCTGCCTAATTTTGCTGATCTTGTAGAAAAAAATGCCCCTTCTATCGTTGAGATTTCAACCACCAGGCGAGTTGCTGCTGGAAATTCTATAGGTGATAGAGAAATCGAAGAATTATTGCGCCGACTAAACCCCGGCGAGGAACCAGACCTGGGCATAGAAGGTTTACCGGAACAGCGCCGACGTGGCGCAGTTGGGTCTGGATTCTTGATTTCGGAAGACGGCTACATCATTACTAACAACCATGTGGTGGCTGGTGCCGATGAAATTCAGGTTAATCTGAATGATCGACGTGTGTTTGATGCCAAAGTCATTGGCTTAGATGAGCCCTCGGACCTGGCTTTGCTCAAGATTGATGCTCTTAATCTGCCCCATGTGCAGTTTGGAGACTCTGACGTATTGCGGGTGGGTGACTGGGTTCTGGCCATTGGTTCGCCCTTTGGCCTGGAATTCTCCGCTGCCGCTGGAATTGTTAGCGCTAAGGGGCGTTCAATGCCTGGTAGGTCAACCTACAACTATATGTCATTTATACAGACTGATGTCGCCATTAATCAGGGAAATTCCGGCGGACCATTGTTCAATCTCAATGGCGACGTTATCGGTATTAATTCACAAATACTCAGTAGCACTGGTGGTTCTAATGGAATCTCTTTCTCCATACCGAGTAATGTCGCCATGAATGTGATGGAGCAACTGCGTGAAACCGGCACGGTTCAGCGTGGTCTATTGGGCGTACGTATGGGCGAGGTCGGCCATGCATTGGCTGAAATATTCGGAATGGAAAGACCTCAAGGTGCTTTTGTACAAGATGTTCAGATTGAGAGCCCTGCGGCGAACGCCGGCATAGTAGTTGACGATATTATTCTCGAATTTAACGGCCATGAAATAGAGTATTTTACTGATCTGCCCTTTTATGTAGGACAATACCGTCCTGGAACGGAAGCTACAGTTCGCGCTTTTCGGGAAGGAGAGATACGCGACCTGACAGTGATTCTAGGAAGTTCGCCGACAAACAGCGTGGTTGTTGCGGCACCTGAAGTGGTTCGTGAACGCAATAATCCCTTGGGTTTTCGAGTCAGTGAGCTAAGTGCCGATGTGCGCCGTGTTGCCGGTTTGAATGGTGTGCAGATCGCCGAGCTGAATGAAGGACCGGGTCGCGAGGCTGGCCTGATAGTAGGGGACGTTATTGTTTCATTGAACAGGCAGGAGATAGATTCGGCTGACAAATTTGCCAGTGTTGCCAGTAATTTGCCGGAATCAGGATTTGTTCCTATTCGCATCGTTCGGGAAGGACAAGGCAATACATTGGCCCTGGAGCTAAACCCCTGAAAGTATCCATTGCTGAACAAAGAACTCTCTGAGCAGTGAGGGGCGCTATTCTCAGATAGCTGCGTTAGTTAAACTTCCTGACACCCGTATTCAATTGCTGTAAACTTGCCACCTTGTTTGCTAGCTGCCTGATTCCCCCATACGTGACCCACAAATCCCGTGACTGACCTAAGCCACATTCGGAATTTTTCGATAATTGCCCATATTGACCATGGTAAATCGACCCTGGCTGATCGATTTATCCAGATGTGCGGTGGTCTGAGTGAGCGTGAGATGAATGAGCAGATTCTGGATAGTCTCGACATAGAGCGGGAAAGAGGAATAACCATTAAGGCGCAGAGCGTCACGCTGCATTACGATGCACTGGACGGCAAACGCTACCAACTGAACTTTATAGACACTCCTGGGCATGTGGATTTCAGCTACGAGGTTTCCCGTTCCCTTGCTGCTTGTGAGGGGGCTCTGCTGGTTGTGGATGCGGGTCAGGGCGTGGAAGCGCAATCGGTGGCGACCTGTTACACCGCAATAGAGCAGGGTCTGGAAGTTATACCTGTGCTCAATAAAATGGATTTGCCCCAGGCCGAGCCTGACCGGGTGCGCGTAGAAATAGAGGAAATAATCGGTATCGATGCCCAAGAGGCGGTGTGCGCAAGCGCCAAGACGGGGCTTGGCATTGATGAAATTTTAGAGCAGATAATCACCAGGATTCCACCTCCGGCAGGTGACAGGAAAGCAGCGCTTAGGGCACTAATTATAGACTCCTGGTTTGATAACTATTTAGGCGTTGTTTCCCTGGTTCGCGTAATGGCGGGCACCTTGAATAAGGGTGACAAGATCATTGCCAAATCACTGGGTAAGGCACATATTGTTGACAATATAGGCGTGTTTACGCCTAAGCGTACCGAGACTGGTGTTCTGGCGGCTGGCGAAGTTGGGTTTATTGTGGCGGGTATCAAGGATATTCTAGGTGCCCCGGTAGGTGATACCTTGACCCTGGCAAGCAGTTCCGCTGTGGATGCATTGTCGGGCTTTCGCAAGATACAGCCTCAGGTGTACGCAGGCTTGTTTCCAGTTTCCTCCGACGACTTTGAAAATTTTCGCGACGCGCTTTCAAAGCTTACTCTAAATGATGCATCCTTACACTACGAACCAGAAAACTCCGATGCTCTGGGCTTCGGTTTTCGCTGTGGTTTTCTCGGCATGTTGCACATGGAAATCATTCAGGAAAGGCTGGAGCGCGAATACGATTTATCACTGGTTACGACCGCTCCTACTGTGGTCTATCAAGTACTCTTGGAGAATGGCGAAGAGTTAAAAGTCGATAGTCCCTCTCGCCTGCCAGCAGTAAGCTCAATCGCGGAAATGCGAGAGCCCATAGTGCGCGCCAATATTCTGGTACCGCAGGAACATCTCGGTAATGTGATTACACTCTGTGTAGAAAAACGCGGCGTTCAGAAAGATATGCTGTTTATAGGTAAGCAGGTTTCACTTAGTTATGAGCTGCCGATGAACGAGGTCGTTCTGGATTTCTTCGATAGGCTGAAATCGACCAGTCGTGGTTACGCTTCTCTGGATTATCATTTTGTGCGGTTTGAAAAATCCTCTTTGGTGCGTTTAGATATCTTGATTAACGGCGATAAAGTAGATGCACTGGCAATAATCGTGCATCGTGATCATGCACAGTCCAAGGCACGTTCACTGGTTGAAAAGATGAAGGAGCTGATTCCTCGTCAGTTGTACGATGTGGCAATTCAGGCAGCCATTGGTGGTCAGGTAATATCAAGACAAACCGTTAAGGCACTGCGCAAAAATGTAACCGCGAAGTGTTATGGCGGTGATGTGTCCCGCAAGAAAAAATTATTAGAAAAACAGAAAGCGGGTAAAAAGCGAATGAAACAGGTAGGTAATGTCGAAGTGCCTCAGGAGGCATTTCTGGCGGTTTTAAAAGTCGATAGTTAGTATTAAGAGGACAGGCTCCTGGCTACCAGTATTGGCGACCACTGGCATCGTGCAGCAACTTCGGCAGTTACAGTTGGATAAGGGTAGGCAATGGATATAGACTTTTCACTGGTATTGGTGATTCTGGTTAGCATCTGTGGTGTTCTATGGTTGCTTGATAGTCTGCTGATCAAGAAGTATCGATTGCAGGCGGTGGCTAATTATGAATCCGCCCAGGCGAAGGGTAGAAGTGAGCAAGAAGTCGTGCAGGCTGTAGCCGACTTGTCACAAGAGCCCTTGCTGATTGAATACGCGAAGTCGTTTTTTCCAGTACTGCTTATCGTCCTGATTCTACGCTCGTTTTTGGTAGAGCCGTTTCAAATTCCTACGGGATCAATGATTCCCACTTTGGAAGTGGGCGATTTTATCCTGGTCAACAAGTATGCCTATGGCGTTCGGCTTCCTGTGGTTGGCACCAAGATAATGAATGTGGATGACCCGCAACGAGGCGAAGTTATGGTTTTTATCCCGCCTCATGAGAACAAATATTATATTAAGCGCGTTATTGGACTGCCGGGCGATACTATTCGATATGAGGACAAAAGATTATTTGTTAACGGTGAAATCGTTAATGAAGAATTCGTGGACGATATTTCAATAGACACCAATATTGGTGCATTACCGGGGACGCTTCATCGCGAGACAATTAACGGTGTCGAGCATGCGACGCAGCACATAAGCAGGGTAACACCACAGCGTTCCCGCACTACCTGGGTAATCCCAAACGGGCATTATTTTATGATGGGAGACAACAGAGACAATAGTAGCGACAGCCGCGCATGGGGCTCGGTAGCCGAGAAAGATATTGTCGGCCGAGCCATAGCGGTGTGGATGCATAAGGACCCAGGGTTAAATTTGCCAACTTTCGCGAGAAATCAACGAATACAGTAGGGAATTTGTGACAACAGTAGCGGAATTGCCTGATGTAGGTTTCTAATGTGGTAAGTCCTATCTGAATACTGTTTAAAGACAGAACCATGTTAACATTCTGCGGGTGAGAGCATGAAACAACTAAATTCAAAGAATTTGACTAAACAGTTAGGCGTTTCCAGGTTTGGGATATTAATGGTTTTATTTTGCTGGCCACGTTCTTCGCTTTTGGCTTAAAAGTAGCCCCGCTTTATGTAGATCACAATTTGATTACTGGAATCTGCGAAGACTTGACTGGGAGAATTGACTAAGAGTGGGAAAGTATCGAATATGACGGCTACTGACATTCACCAACCCGTGTCAAATTCTCCGTGCATCAATGGTGTGACAGGTTTCGAATTACCCAACATTCGCTTACATAACTTACATAAAAAGAAACGATCAGCCAATTGTTACAATCGCCTGTGAGCGAAGTTTGACACTGTCATATAATAAATGGTCAAAAAACTAGAAAACCTTCAGCAGGCCCTCGCCTACGAATTCTCCAATCTGGATTTAGCACAGCAAGCGCTAACCCATAGGAGCGCACACAAGTCTCATAATGAGCGGCTTGAGTTTTTGGGTGACTCACTTTTGGGTTTTATAATTGCCGAAGCTTTATTCGATCTTCATCCCGAGGCCAGCGAGGGTGAGCTAAGTCGAATGCGCGCAGGCCTCGTCAACAAGGTATCTTTGGCCTCCATCGCCAGAGACCTGAAGTTAGGCGATTTTTTGCTATTGGGACAGGGGGAATTGAATAGTGGCGGTCACAAGCGGGACTCTATTCTCGCTGATTCTGTTGAGGCCCTGATTGCTGCAATATATCTTGATGGCGGGATGCAAGCCTGCAAAGCCTTTGTGATATCCACGAATAAAAATAATTTGTCTCCTGAAGAAACTACTACAAAGCAAAAAGATTGTAAAACCCGGCTACAGGAACTATTACAGGCACAGGGAAGAGGCTTGCCTGTTTACGAAGTTGTAGAGGTTTCCGGGGCGGCCCATGAACAATTTTTTCATGTGCGTTGTAAATTGGATTTTCTACGCAGCGAGGCTATTGGCACAGGTTATAGCAAACGTGCTGCCGAGCAGCAGGCTGCACAGAAAATATTGAACTCCATCGAGCACTTCGTTGGAGAGCAACAATGAATGAGTCTGTGCATCAGGATAGTTCTTCAAGCCGCTGTGGTTATATCGCGATAGTAGGCAGGCCGAATGTGGGCAAGTCGACCTTGCTTAATCATTTGCTGCAGCAAAAAATCAGCATTACGTCGCGCAAGCCGCAAACAACCAGGCACAGAATCATGGGTATTAACAGCGATGTTCAGAACCAGTGTATTTTTGTCGACACACCTGGCTTGAATTCGCAATTCAATAAAGCCCTGAATCGGGTCATGAATGATACTGTGCTCAGTGTGATTAAAGATGTTGACGTGGTGCTATTCGTTGTGGAGCGTTTTATATGGAACGATGCCGATCAATTTGTTCTGGAGGCCTTGGCCAAATCAAAAATTCCAATACTGTTGCTGATCAATAAAATAGATTTGGTGCAGGACAAGACCGAATTGTTACCACATATAGCCGAGCTGAGTCAAAAGCGAGATTTTGCAGAAATAGTGCCAGTGTCCGCACTTGCTGGTCACAACCTTGAGACTATAGAAACCTTGGTTAAGGCGTTATTACCTGAGGGTCCTTTTCTTTTTCCGGAAGACCAAATAACTGATCGAAGTTTGCGGTTTCTTGCCGCCGAGTTAATTCGCGAAAAAGTAACTCGACAGTTGGGTGATGAGCTGCCCTACGAGGTCACTGTTGAAATAGAGAGGTTTGAAACTGTGAAGTCTGTGCTGCATATCCATGGTTTAATACTGGTCGACAAAAAAGGGCAGAAACGAATAATTATCGGAAAAAACGGCGAAAGACTGAAGCAAATAGGTAGCTCGGCCAGAGAAAACATGGAGACTAGATTTCAGAGTAAGATAATGCTCAATTTGTGGGTAAAAGTGAAATCAGGCTGGGCTGATGACGAAAGGGCATTGCAAAGTCTCGGTTATGTAGAACATTAACGGCGTTCTGGCTGCAAATTATGGATTCGAAAGTCTCACTCCAGCCAGCTTATTTACTGCACAGTCAACCGTTTCAAAACACCAGTCTACTTGTTGATTTTTTTACCATGGATTATGGTCGCGTCCGTGCTATAGCCAAGGGTGCGCGGAGTACCAAATATAAATACCGCGCTCTGCTCCAGTCATTTCATCCCGTTCTGATTTCCTTGTCTGGTCGCAGTGAACTGAAAACGGTCACTGGCATTGAGAGTGGCCTCAGCGCAATCCTGTTACGAGGCGAGCGCTTGTTTAGTGGGATGTATATCAACGAGTTGTTAACTCGACTCCTATTGAATCACGTAGAACACAAGCAGTTGTACCTCGCCTATCAAGATTCACTGGTGGCCTTGCAAGGTAGCGACAATATGCAGTTGTTATTGCGCCAGTTTGAATTGTGTCTACTGACTGAATTGGGCTATGGCATTAATTTGGAGTCTGATTGCCGAACCCGTGAACTCATCATTGCTGATGGTCAGTACCGTTTTACGCCCGACATCGGATTTGAATTGTTTGCAGGTGGGCAACAGCATGGCAATAGTAAAATTTATAGCGGTTCTCATCTCATTGCCTTACGAGAATTGGACTTGTCAGATAAAGAAATCGCTAAAACAGCAAAACGTCTATTGAGGACAGCTCTGGCAGCTCACTTGGGTGGCAAACCATTGAATAGCCGTAGCCTTTTTACCAAGAAGAGCTAGAAACCTTCGGCAGGACATGCTGCTTTTCTGGCTGTTATGCTGAGTCTTCGTCAGCTTTCGCCCGACCTTGTTTCCGTGTAGAATTTTGCGTTCTCTGGGCATCTTAACCGCTGTATTGATCAGCCATTCTTATATGACCTATCAAACTATTCAGTCTCAAATTGGTAATACGCCTCTAGTCCAGCTACAACGGCTACCTGGTACGGCCACTAACAGCATCCTGGCAAAACTTGAAGGTAATAATCCTGCTGGGTCCGTCAAGGACAGGCCGGCGTTCGGTATGATCCAACAGGCTGAACTGCGCGGAGAAATAAAACCAGATGATGTGCTGATTGAAGCGACCAGCGGTAATACGGGTATCGCTCTGGCGATGGCAGCGGCGGTTATGGGATACAGGTTAATCCTGATTATGCCGGACAATATGAGTAGCGAACGCAAGTCGTCGATGACGGCGTACGGCGCGCAGCTTATAACTGTAACAGAACAGGAAGGCATGGAAGGAGCACGTGATCTCGCCAAGCAGATGCAGGAGCAAGGTGAGGGTAAGGTGCTTGACCAATTTGCTAACCAGGACAATCCGAATGCTCACTATGTCCATACAGGCCCAGAGATCTGGCGCGATACGAAAGGAAAAATAACTCATTTTGTAAGCTCCATGGGTACCACCGGGACGATAATGGGGGTTTCTCGCTTTCTTAAGGAACAGAATCCAGATATACAAATAATTGGCCTTCAGCCCAAAGAAGGATCACGCATACCTGGCATTAGACGCTGGCCAAAGGAATATTTGCCAGCGATATTCGAAAGCAACCGCGTCGACCGTATCATCGATGTAGAGCAAAGCGATGCTGAACGCACTATGAAAGAACTGGCAAGACAAGAAGGTATATTCTGTGGTGTGTCCTCAGGTGGCTCAATTTATGCGGCATTGCAGTTATCGCGTAAGTTAAGCAACGCAACCATAGTCGCGATAGTTTGCGACCGTGGCGATCGCTATCTTTCCACGGGCATATTCCAATAACTTTCTAGCTATTTATAACGCAGGGGCAGCAGTGGCCAGTAACTTAATAGCGGCCAAACTGCAATTTCCAGCTGCTATCTACCCTATCTCCAACAGTGAATTATGAACAGACGCAGACCAGGACGAGGCAGGCTATCCAGCGAGCCGATTACGTTGGAGGTGACTTCACTCAACCACGAGGGCCGTGGGGTTTCTCATGTTGAAGGAAAACTTGTCTTCGTTGATGGCGCTCTATCTAATGAGCAGATTTTAGCCTCCTACGTTCGTCGACGTGGCCGATTTGATGAACTGAAAACAATCTCGATAAGCAAAGCTTCGCCAAATCGCGTAGCGCCTCCCTGTGAATTTGCGGGCTTATGTGGGGGCTGTTCGTTGCAGCATATGAATGCGAACGCGCAAATCGAATTCAAACAATCGGTGTTACTGGAGCTTATGCAAGGTGCCACCGGCTTGGACATGGAAAAGCTGGAGATTCTGCCAGGATTGCAAGACGCTACCCAGCACTATCGACGCAAGGCCAGACTTGCAATTCGTGTGGTTAATAAAAAAGGCGGTGCCTTGGTAGGATTTCGAGAAAAATACAGCAGTTTCATTACCGATATGAATGACTGCAAGGTTCTGGTAAGGGAAGTGGCCGAACTAATACAACCGCTTCGAGCATTAATTACCGATCTGCAAGCAAGTCATAGCATCCCGCAGGTTGAAGTGGCTGTTGGAGAGGTAGTTGATAGCTCCAACAAGCCGGAACAAACCTGTCAACACAGAGTTGCACTCGTGTTTCGTCATTTAGCAGTCTTGACTGAGTCAGATACCAATGCCTTGCTTGCATTCGCGCAGCAGTACCAGCTTGATTTGTATTTGCAGCCAGGCGGAAATTCTTCAGTACATAAAATTTTCCCGCCGAACTCAGTGGATCGGCTACAGTATTTCTTGCCCGAGTTCGATTTGCAGCTAGATTTCCATCCTATGGATTTCACTCAGGTAAATGCAGACATTAATCGTAAAATCATAAGTCGAGCACTATCGCTGTTGGAGCTAAATAGAGACGACACGGTGTTAGATCTTTTTTGTGGCCTTGGCAATTTTACCCTCGCCATTGCGCGTCTGGCCGAGAAGGTGGTGGGTATAGAAGGCAGCGAGAAAATGGTACAGCGGGGGATGGAGAACGCAGTTTTAAATGGAATAGACAATGCTGAATTTCACGCGGCGAACCTTTTCCAATCTATAACAACAAAGGAATGGTCCAAAGTGAAATACAGCAAAATACTCTTGGATCCACCGCGGTCGGGAGCAATAGAGATAATCAGAGAAGTAGCGAAGCTAGGTGCGGAGAAAATCGTCTATATCTCCTGTAACCCGACAACATTGGCAAGAGATTCTACAGAGCTAATAGAAGCTGGTTACAAATTACTGGCAACTGGGGTTGTGGATATGTTTCCTCACACCATGCATGTGGAGTCAATGGCTGTTTTCGAATTGGGGAAGCGTCGCGACTGGGGCGATGCTACTGTTATATAGTGAGTGATGGTGAATTTAGAAACAGGTGACAATAAGAAAACAATGTCAGCAATCGAGAAACTAATTGTCATTATGACAATGCTAAGAGACAAACAGCATGGTTGTCCCTGGGATCTGGAGCAAACAATCAGTACGTTGCTACCCTATACCCTGGAAGAAGTTTATGAAGTTGCAGATGCGATTGAAAACAAGGATCTGGCGGAGTTGGAGGATGAGCTGGGCGACTTATTATTTCAAATTATCTTCTACGCACAAATAGCGAGCGAACAAGGTTCCTTTGACTTTCAAGACATAGCCACAGCAATTAGTAACAAATTGCTGCGCCGCCACCCACACGTATTCCCGAATGGAGACATAAGTCAATTTGGGATTCAACAGGACATCAGTGCCGAGCAAGTCGTTGTGAACTGGGAAGCGATTAAGCTTGCCGAGCGGGAAGAAAAGAGACAAAAAAGCGCTAACAAAGACAGTTTAGATGCAGTCAGCCTACTGGATGATGTGCCTAGAGCATTGCCCGCCATCGAACGGGCACGCAGGCTGCAAAAACGTGCAGCGCAGGCTGGGTTCGATTGGATTGAGATCAACTCAGTATTGAATAAATTAAGGGAAGAGATTCTGGAATTTGAAGAAGCTCTGGCTGTTGCTGACACTGAGAAAATTAGCGAGGAACTAGGGGATGTGCTGTTTACCGCCGTTAACCTGGCCAGACACAGTAATGTGGAACCAGAAGTTGCCCTGCGATCAGCGAACCGTCGCTTCGAGAATCGATTTAAATGGATTGAAACGACGCTCGGTTCTGAGGGCAAAGTCTTACAGGACGTTAGTTTGGAAGAGCTGGATGCATTGTGGAATAAAGCGAAAGCCAAAGGCCTGTAACAATCAGAGTCAGGGGAAAGTAATAGCCAGGTCGAGACTGAGTTTTTGAATAACGAGCTACAACAGTTAGTAAGAGGGAGTATGCAATGAGGATTATCTTGTTAGGAGCACCCGGTGCGGGGAAAGGAACTCAGGCACAGTTCATTTGCGAGCGATTCGCTATTCCGCAAATATCCACAGGCGATATGTTAAGGGCTGCGGTAAAGGCGAAGACAGAACTTGGCATGCAAGTGGAACGGGTCATGGCATCTGGAGGGCTGGTAACTGACGAAATCATCATAGCCTTGGTGAAAGAGCGTATTCAGCAAGATGATTGTAGCTCAGGTTTTTTGTTTGACGGTTTTCCACGCACCATTCCACAAGCACAAGCGATGGTTGATGCTGGTGTGTTTATCGATGTTGTTGTGGAGATAGATGTCGCTGACGATGAAATAGTCAAACGATTGGGCGGCAGGAGAGTGCACCCAAATTCGGGCCGTGTTTATCACCAGGACTTTAGCCCGCCGAAGATAGCCGGTAAAGATGATGAAACTGGCGAAGACCTTATTCAAAGAACAGATGATCAGGAAACAACTATTCGTACGCGACTCGAGGTCTATCATGATCAGACTGAGCCTTTGGTAAAGTGTTATCAGAGATTAGAAGCACAAGGTCAAGCCGTGAAAGTGATTAAGATAGACGGAATGGCGAGTGTTGATTCGATAAAAAAGCAAATTCTTTCTTCGTTAGTTTGAAACAAGACGTTTGAGCTGAAACCCTGGCCTAGGCTTGGCTTTTTGCTTTCTAAGTACAAAGTTTTTGCAACTAACGGCACTCCTGCAAGCCCTGCAACGATTATACCCGGCAAAGATTCCCCTGATTACACTAAGCTGTTTAGCATTCTTGTTAACTAGCTCACTGCCACGAGCGTAATGTATAAAGTAATTTTTAGAAGCATCTTGACAGCGCATTACTCTCTTATTGGAAAGCAACTTTTAGCTGCGCAATACAGATACAGAATTAGACGAATAAGTATGCAATCAAAATCATTCATATTGATTAAAGTTTGGTCAATTGATTGCAGTTATCAACTTAACCAGAGAAAGCTGCTAAACAATTTTCTGATTGTGTTGATTGTGTGTAGTTTTAATTTATGAAATTGATCATGTTTTCTTAAAGTTTTCTATTCAGCAAGCGAAATAGAGGTTGATACCATTTAGAAGTGGGTGTTATGCATGGACTGTTCAAAATTGCCGTTTTCTAACAGTTTATTGCAGCGAGTTTACTGTAAGCCAGACTACTTATGTGATATGTTGCCGGCGAGCAGTGGTTACAATTGTTAAACTTAAGCGGGCACGATTCATAACCTAGGAGAGAAGCGAGTATGGCTAAAGTTACGGCAAAAAAGAGAAAACCTGGTAAGAGAAAGTCAGCAGCCAAGAAAGTTAGCAGCCCGGCTTTGTCTAAAGCGAATGCCGCAGTAGCGAAACTTGAAAATGCATCGAAGGCAGCAGCCAAAAAAGTAGCAACAGCAAGAAAAAAAGCGGTTGCCGCGAAAAAGGCTGCGGCAAGAACTAAGACGGCAGCTAGTAAGAAAGCTGCAAAGTCAGCACAGGGCAGTGTTAAGAAAGCGTCTGCAGTAGTTGCTGTAACAAAAGCCAAAATCAGAACGGCGAAGGCAAGAGCTAGAGCGGCAAAATCAGCAGCGAAGGCAGCGACCGTCAAAGCCGCAGCGGCAGCCAAGGCTGAAGCAGATCTTAAGAAGGCAGTAAAAGCGTTTACAGCCAGGTTTAAGGCTAAGCAAGCAAAGGCGAAGGCGAAGGCAGTTACAAAGAAAGCTCGCAAAGATGCGGCAGCCGCTAGAAAGGCGGCCGCTAAGGCAGTCAAGAAAGAAAAGGCAGCAGCCAAGAAAGCCGCTGCAAAAGCTAAAGTTGCAGCCAGGAAGGCTAGCAAGAAAAAGGCAGCAAAGAAAAAGGCATCTGTAAAGAAAAAGAAGGTAGCCAAGAGGAAAAAAGTAGTTAAGAGAAGCTCGGCAGCCAAGAAAGCCTCTCCTAAAAAAGTTACAAAGCGTAAGCTAGCCGCGAAGAAGAAAGTAGCCAAGAAGAAAGTAGCAAAGAAGAAAGTAGCAAAGAAGAAAGTAGCAAAGAAGAAAGTAGCAAAGAAAAAGGCTGTGAAGCGTAAAACTGTTAAGAAAAAGGCAGCGAAGAAGAAAGCTCCAGTTCGCAAGCAAACGGCCCGGAAAAAAGAGAAAAAGAAGTAGGACTATAGCTGGATTGAGTAACTTTAGCCAGAACACCCACCATCTGCGTGTCCGCTCGCAGTTGATGGGTGCATACTCAAACCTTTCTTAAGAATCCCTGTTGAATACTGTCAACGGGGATTTTTTGTTATCAGGGGTGCTATGTTCTCGAAGCGCACCCCTTTCAAGCCAGTGTTAAACCATGAATAACATTCTGACCATAGACACTTCCTCTTCTCAATGCTCTATTGCTTTGCAGAGTGGTTCCAAGTTTGTGCAGCGTGTCAGTGATTCCCAACGGCAATCTGCTCAGCGCATTCTACCTATGATTTCGGCACTGCTATCGGAAGCCGAAATTGATCTGTCGCAGCTAAATTTAATCGCAGTAGTTACCGGGCCAGGTTCCTTCACGGGCATAAGGATTGGTGTGGCAGTTGCTCAGGGCTTGGGCATGAGTCAGAGCATTCCTGTTATGCCTCTGTCGTCACTGGCCTTGCTGGCGATGGCGGTTGTAGATGGAACCAGCAGCAGCCATGTGTTGGTTTGCGAGGAAGCAAGAGAAGGTGAGGTTTATTTTGCTGCGTATAGACAATCTGAGGAATTAGGAGTGGAGCTGCTAAGCAGGGAACAGGTTGCGGTGCCCGAGTCATTGGATCTTTTGCCAGAGAGCTTAGCCGTAGAGCAATGGAATCTCGTTGGCAACGGTTGGTCTAAGCGAATTGAAATTCTAGAAAGGCTGCGTTGTTCTGTGTCAAGCGAGGTTAGTGGGTGTCGTATTAGCAATCGGCTTGTCAGTCTATTGGCGAACAAACGGTCGATAGCTGGCGAAGCGATTGACGCGGAACAACTTCAGCCTAACTATGTGAAACTACAGTTAAACTACAGTTAGAAACAATCAGCAATGGCGTGATTTTAGGCCGAGGGCAGACCTTGAAGCTAGATTTTTTCCAGGTAACATTCTTATCTGTTTTGCAGGGAACGACGGAATTTCTCCCTGTTTCGTCCTCTGGACACCTGATACTTCCCTCCTTGCTGTTCTCTTGGGGCGATCAAGGGCTTACTTTCGATGTGGCTGTTCACGTTGGAACCTTATTCGCGGTATTACTTTATTTTAGACACGATATGCAAAGATTGACGCTGGCAATGTTTACAAGTTCAGTCGAAGGGGGGAACGCCGAAGATTCCAGATTGGCCTGGATGTTAATTGCGGCGACAGCTCCGGCGGGCATTGCGGGGTTATTATTTAGTGACGCCATAGAACAATACGGACGTTCACTGTTAGTCATTGGAACTACCTCAATCGCGTTCGGCTTCATGCTTTACTGGTCTGATCTAAGGGGCAGTAAGCGTCGTTCTTTGTCTGAAGTGGATTGGAATACAGCCCTCATCATCGGTTTCGCACAGATATTCGCGATAGTTCCTGGCACTTCCCGTTCCGGTATTACCATGACGGCAGCGCTTTTCTGTAATTTAGATCGTGCAGCGGCCGCCCGTTTCTCTTTCTTGCTCTCAATACCCATCATCTCGTCCACAGGACTGTTAAAAGGCGTGGAGCTGCTTCAAGAAGGCACGACGAACCTGGATTGGGCACTGCTATCGTACGCAGTGCTAGTCGCGGCTTTGGTTGCCTATTTGTGTATTCACTATTTCCTGCAGCTTATAGAGCGGGTAGGCTTTCTGCCGTTTGTGATCTATCGTGTTCTACTCGGCCTGGTATTGATTGCATTAGCGCTGTGAGAGTTGCGGTAGCAAGTCCGGCACCGGGTTTAGATCAACAAGCAAAAACGCTCGCAGATAGCTTGCAGCTACCCCTGGTCAATATCCAGCAGTTGCTTGGTGATCAGGGTTTGCAGGGCTATGATTACTTCCTGGTCTATGAAAACTCCATTCTTAGACTGCGTAGCACCGATACAAGACACCCTGGTGTGCTAGCCGTGGACTTCTCCGACCCAAAACTCAATTACCGTGTGAAAAGCTCTATCAAGAACCAGAATATTATGAAAGCGGTTGGGGTCAAAGCTGCGGTCAGGCCAAAAGTTCTGGATGCAACAGCGGGACTGGGGAAGGATGCCTTTTTGCTCGCAAGCCTCGGCTGTGAGGTTCTGCTTCTTGAGCGTTCGATTATAGTCCATGCTTTGCTGGAAGATGGCCTGAGACGAGCTGCTCAAGGCAGCGATGGGGCGGCGGCAGTGGTTTCCAAGATGAGTTTGCTTCACTACGAGTTCATTGAATTTACTGCCGAAACACGACAATTTGATGTGGTCTATTTAGATCCCATGTTTCCAGCGCGGCGAAAAAGCGCAAAGGTAAAAAAAGATATGGCTCTGTTGCAGCAATTTCTGGGTCACGAGGCAGACAATGAACATTTGTTGGAGCAAGCGCAAAATTTGGCGCAGAAAAGGGTAGTCGTTAAACGGGCTAAGCTTTCACCTTATCTGAGTTCGATGACAGCTGACATACAGTACAAGGGGAACAGCAGTCGCTACGATGTTTATCTTAGTCGTTAACTGAATAGCAGGCTATAGACGGCTTGTACTCTAAACCTTCACTGCTGTTAGTTGTCGCAGAATGCCCTGATATATTTGAGAGAGCTTTTCCAACTCCTCAACGCTGACTTTTTCGTTTATCTGATGGATGGTAGTGTTACAGGGTCCTAGTTCGACCACTTCGGAACCTGTTGGGGAAATGAACCGCCCATCCGAGGTGCCGCCAGTAGTGGACTGCTCAGTATCTAAACCGGTAATGTCTTTGATGCTGCGAGTAACAGCTTTGATCAATTCTCCGGTATTGGTCAGGAATGGTTCACCTGAGAGCTGCCAGTCGATGTGATAGTCCAATTTAGCGCTGTCCAACAAGCTGGTGATTTTCTCTTTAATGGTGTTCGCATTCAGCTCGGTGGAGAAGCGTAGATTAAAATCTATTTCTATTTGTTCGGGAGTGACATTGTTGGCACCAGTGCCTGCCTGTACATTCGAGATCTGAAAACTCGTCGCGGGGAAAGCCGCGTTGCCTCCATCCCAAGCAAGTTGTGACATCTCGGTTAATACTGGCAAGGCTTTGTGAATAGGGTTGAGAGCGAGTTGGGGATAGGCAATATGTCCCTGAATTCCTGTTACGACTAACTTCGCACTCAGGGAACCGCGTCTGCCGATTTTTATAGTGTCGCCAAGCTGCTGATGGCTGCTTGGCTCGCCCACCAGGCAGTAATCTATAGAGATGTTCCGATCGCCGAGTTCTTTCATGACCCTTCGTGTACCGTTGATCGCGCTGCCTTCTTCGTCGCTGGTGATTAGAAACCCGATCCGTGCAATGACTTTTGATTCATTTAGAAAGCGTTCTACTGAAGTGACCATAGCTGCCAGACTGCCTTTCATATCGGCAGCACCTCGCCCGTGAAGAAAACCGCCTTCTACTGAGGCGCTAAAGGGAGGAAATTGCCACTGATCTACCGGACCGGCTGACACCACGTCAGTATGACCAGCAAATACGAAGAGCGGACCTTCACAGCCATAAACAGCCCATAAGTTAGTTACCTCTTCGTACTGTAGCGATTCAACTCGAAAGCCAAGCGCGGAGAGCCTATTGCCAATAATTTGCTGGCAACCTTCATCTACGGGCGTTACTGAGGGGATTTGTATTAGCTGCTTTGCGAGGTTCAGAGTAGCACTCATTGTTCTTTTCAGTATGTCCAGGTAGATGTCAGGAGCTGTCTCTTAGTTATGGCTATGTAGATCTTCATTCAAGCTGACGGAATTTTTTAGGGGAACGCACTCCACCGCGCCAGATAGAGAATTTCTTCTGTAAAGCAGATTGGTAATGCCGACCATGTCCCTCGCTTTAACAGTCTTTTGTAGTTCGCCATCGCTACCTAACACATTCAGCTTGGTACCTGCGGTCAAATAGAGTCCAGCCTCAACTACACAGCCGTCGGCCAAAGGTACGCCAATGCCAGCATTGGCTCCGATTAAGCAGTTTTCTCCCACAGAAATAATTTCGGTGCCACCGCCTGACAGAGTGCCCATAGTGCTACAGCCACCACCTAGATCACTATTGGCTCCTATCATTACGCCAGCCGAAATACGGCCCTCGATCATTGCGGATCCTTCAGTCCCGGCATTGAAATTGACAAAACCTTCATGCATTACCGTAGTGCCTTTGCCTAAGTAGGCGCCAAGTCGGACGCGGGCGGTATGCGCAATGCGGACACCGCCAGGAACTATATAATTTGTCATCTTGGGAAATTTGTCCACCGAAGCAACCTCTAGGGTTTTGCCCTGCAACCTCGCCTTTAAGCGACGTTCTGGAAGTTCGCACAAATCGATGGCGCCTTGATCGGTCCATGCCAGGTTATGAAGAACGGCGAATAGTCCATCTAAATTCAGAGAGTGGGGTTTTGCTAGCCTGTGAGAGAGCAAATGCAACTTCAGGTAAGCCTCAGCCACCGATGTTGGTGTGCTATCAGTGCCTAATAGGCACAAAATTGTTTTTTGATCGCCTTTAGCCATTTGTCGCAGTTGCTGCGCGTGCCCAGCAAAGCCCGCTTTCGCCAATGCGGCGAAGAGAATGGCAGCTAGATTAGCATCAATTTCAGCAACTAGGTTCTGTTCGGAATCGATTCCGCAAGTTTCACATAGACTATTGCTTAGTGCGAGAGCCGGGGCTATTACCGGACTTGGATAGTATACCTCAATGATGTCGCCTTTCGCGTTGCAAGTGGGAATTCCGAAACCGAAGCTGTGTATCGCTGTATCGCTCATTTACAGGGTGTCCTTGTTCGCATTTAGTCTAACACTAACTGCTGAATCTTTTCTTTATTGAAGCCCAACAACCACTTGCCATTGATTTCGATTATAGGCCGTTTAATGATCGAGGTTTCTTCGCTCATGAGCTTTATGGCGACGATACGTGTCAAGTTATGTTTCACTGAGTCGGGAAGCTTTCGCCAGCTTGTACCCCTGGTGTTGACTAATTGTTTATAGTCGAAATGTTGCAAAAACTCATGAGCTAATTCTTCGCTACATCCCAGCTTTTTGTAGTCATGAAAGTTGAATTCGACTCCAGAGTCAATGAGTAGTTGTCGGGTTTTCTTAATGGTGTCGCAGTTGTTGATGCCGTAAAGAGTGATCATGGTATTTTATAGAATAGCCTGCATATTGCTTGTCAGGAAGCCAGCCTTCGCTTCAGCTCAGTACTAATTGCCGACTTAACATTATCAATCAGTGCCGGGTCACTGATGGGTTCTCCAGACTGATCTGTCACGAAAAATAAATCTTCAACTCGCTCGCCAAGGGTGGTAATACGAGCGTCCTTTAAATTGATGGAGTTTTCGGCGAAGACCTTGCCCATGCACGCCAATATTCCAGGTTGATCTGGGCAATTGATCTCAACCGTCGAGTAGTCACGATTTGTCGCGTTTAGCCAATTAATTTCAATGCCCTGGCCAAAATATTTATCTTTGCGACTACGCCGAATTTGGACCGGAGCAATAGGGGCATTTTCCGATCTTAGATATTGGCTAACAACGTTCTTTATTTCAGCTAGCCGTTTCAGGTTATTCCCCACTGGTCGTCCAGATGTCTCTAGTACGGTGTAGGTGTCCATGCAGAAATCATTGTCGGAGGTAAAGATTCTTGCTCCCTGAATATTTAGATTTAGCTTTTCAAAGGCGGCGGTACTATTGGCAAAAAGAAAACTGCTATTGGTAGTATAAATAAACACTTGCGTGGCGCCTTCTACAGTATTTTGCATAAGATCATTGGCTGAAACCAAGGGTTCCGAGCCTGAAAAAGTTGCGATGGCCGTTGTATGCCAAACGATATTTGCGGTAGATTCCCGCAGAAAATACTCTTCGGTGGCATTCGCCCAGATTTGCTGGATTCGTTGTTCATCTATTCCGCGTTCGGCGAGCTTTGTTAAAGCTGAGTGCTTCTTGTCTGCGATGCGTTCTTCTCTGTCTCTCGGGTTTTCCAAGCCTAATCGTAGTGCCCGTTTCGTGTTTAAGTATAATTGCTTCATCAAACTTGCACGCCAACTATTCCATAGTCCAGGGTTGGTTGCTCTAATATCTGCCACCGTCATTGCGTACAGATAATCCAGGTGCAGTTTATCCCCCATGGCAGTTGCAAATTCATGAATGACTTCCGGGTCGCTTATGTCCCTGCGTTGAGCGGTCATGGACATGAATAAGTGTTTACTGACTAACCAGCAAACCAACTTCGTGTCCCAACTGCTTAATCTATGGCGAGCGCAGAAGTTCTTAGCGTCTACCATGCCAAGGGCCGAATGATCACCGCCACGACCCTTGGCAATGTCGTGATACAAACCAGCGATATAAAGGAGTTCTACCTTTGGCAAATTTCTAATTATGTGTGCCGCTACAGGGTATTTCTCTTTCGCATCGGCTCGCCAGAAGAGGCGCATATTTTCCACTACCTGCAGGGTGTGGGCATCTACAGTATAAATGTGAAAGAGATCGTGTTGCATTTGTCCGGTGATCTGTTCAAATTCAGGAAGGTAGCGTCCAAGTATCCCGTACCGCGCCATGCGGCGTATTTGTAGTGTCATTTTGTGTGGTGAACGTAATAACTCCATAAACAAAGTCACGTTGCAGATATCGTGACGGTATTCTTCATCGATCAGTCGGCGACTATCTCGTAACAGACGGATGGTAGAGGCCCGGATTGCTTCTATCTTTGGGTTCTGTGCCATTAACACAAAGATTTCTAAAAGCGCTGAAGGATAGTGTTTGAAAACATCAGAATAGACTACTTCGATGTAGCCATTTCGAATCTGAAAGCGATTGTTGATAGCCTCGATTTTTACACGCTCACCTTCACGCAGGATCGCCTCGTCCAGGTGTTGCAGCAGAACATCATTTAGGGCACGCAAATTAGCGACTGCACGATAGTATTGCTTCATCAATTTCTCTACACCAAGACTTTTCTCATCGTCGTCGTAGCCGAATAGTTTGGCGAGTTCCCTTTGTTTATCGAAAAGTAAACGGTCCTCTCTACGGCCTTCTAGCAGGTGTAATCCATACCGTAGTTTCCAGAGAAATTGCTGTCCTTTATTCAACATGGTTTCTTCGGATTCTTTAAGAAAATCTAGTTCGACTAAATCGTGAAAAGAGCTGGCGCCGAAATGGCGTTTGGCAACCCAGGCGATAGTCTGAATATCCCTAAGCCCACCTGGCGAAGTTTTTACATTCGGTTCCAATGCATAATCAATGTCGTGATATTTTTCATGGCGGGCATTCTGCTCATCCCATTTCGCGCGTAAGAATTTTTTGATGGGCCAGACTCGCTTTCCTGTAGTGAGTGCATACATTTCAGTTTGCAATTCTACCGGCCCTACCAGTGTACGGGATTCCATCAATGCGGTAGCTACAGTTATGTCGTTAATAGCTTCGCTCTTGCACTGTTTGATTGAACGCACACTCTGACCTACGTCCAGACCAATATCCCATAGCAGGGTTAGAAAAGAACTGATACAGGTTTTGTACTGGCTCGCATTGTCTTTGCGTGTCAGTATCAGGATATCGATATCTGAATGGGGCAGGAGCTCTGCGCGACCGTAACCGCCAACCGCGACCAAACTGATATCCTTTGCCTCAGGCCAGGATTGCGCCTGCCAGGCAACTCTCAGTATCTGATCAACGAGCCATGCGCGTCCTGACACAATGTCCGTGATGTTTAGATTCGCTTTGTAGCGCGCATGAAGGATATTGCTGGCCGTCTCAATAGCTTGCTTGAAGTGACTGATGGGATTGCCATGAAGGGCTAACTGAGCTTCCAGGGCAGGAATATCAAGCAATGTAGTGTCTGGCTTAAAACTATCGCTGCCATAATGCTTAGCAATGGCTGGGTTTTCCAGGTTCACAAGGCTTCGTCACTGCGCCGCGTGAGCACTTCGCAGCCGTCACTTTTCACCGCCAGGGTATGTTCCCATTGTGCAGAAAGCCTTCGGTCTTTAGTCGTGACTGTCCAACCGTCTTTCTTTGAGAGTTTTGTGTAGCGACTTCCAGCATTCAGCATAGGCTCGATTGTGAATGTCATCCCTTCCAGGATTCGTGTCCCAGTGTTTGGTCGACCGAAATGGAGCACCTGGGGCTCTTCGTGAAAAATACGGCCAATCCCGTGTCCACAGTATTCCCGCACTATAGAATAATTATTAGCCTCGCCGTGTTGTTGAATAACATGACCGATGTCTCCCAGTGTGATTCCAGGCTTAACGATGGCAATAGCCTTATATAGGCATTCCTGTGTGATTTTTATTAGTCGTTGTGCGTGACCAGGCACCTCGCCGACGCAGAACATTTTGCTGGTGTCGCCATGAAACCCATCTTTAATTACAGTGATATCAATATTAACAATATCTCCAGATTTGAGAATTTTTCCATCGCTGGGAATGCCATGGCAAATAACATGATTTACCGATGTGCAGATAGATTTGGGAAAACCGTTGTAGTTCAGGGGAGCTGGTATAGCTCGCTGCACATCTACAATGTGCTTATGGCAGATCCTATCGAGCTCCCCAGTACTAACCCCGGGCTGAACATGGGGACCAATCATTTCCAGGACCTCTGCAGCTAGCACGCCAGCAACCCGCATCCTGGAAATATCTCCTGCTGTTTTAATGTGAATAGCCATGGAAGTGTCAATAAATGTCCTGGCGACAAAAGCTCGCTATTGTAAAGCAGGAGCTCCCTTTGTAACAGTCGAGAAGTACAGCTCAAATGGTGTTTTCGCACGGCATGAAGATGACACTGTGCGGGCACATCGGAGCAGGGCTAGCGATATTTCCTTTCCGTGAGCGGGCTATTGTGGTATAAAGCGCCGCGTTTTCGTGGTTACTGATTCTCAACATGCTTGAATTTCGAAAATAATCACGAGATTTTTAATCATTGACTAATGTCGCACATGCACCGTCACGTGAGTTCTGGGTGCCTCTTTGAAGATTTTTTCAGATTGGTTGAGCCATGGGGTGTATGGAGGCCTAACCCAAACCGAAGGATAGAGTATGACTGTAAGTATGAAAGAGATGCTCCGCGCAGGAGTTCATTTCGGGCACCAGTGTCGCTATTGGAACCCTAAAATGGAGCCATATATCTTTGGCGCCAGAAACAAAATCCACATAATTAATCTCGAACACACCGTACCTGCGCTTAATGCTGCGCTTGAAGAAGTTTCCTATCTCGTTGAAAAAAATAGGAAAATTCTATTTGTTGGCACTAAGAGAGCGGCTGGTAAGATAATCAAGCAAGAAGCAGAACGCGCCGGCATGCCCTATGTTGATCATCGCTGGCTAGGCGGTATGTTGACTAATTACAAGACTATTCGTGGCTCAATAAAGCGCCTTAAAGACCTTGAACAACAGGAAACAGACGGCACCTTGGATCGTTTGACGAAGAAAGAAGCGCTAATGCGCACTCGAGCCAAAGAAAAGCTTGAACGTAGTATTGGCGGTATTAAGGATATGGGCGGCCTGCCAGATGCTTTGTTTGTAATCGATGTAGATCACGAACGTATCGCAGTAACGGAAGCTAATAGTCTTAAGATTCCAGTAATCGGTATTGTTGATACAAATAGCAATCCTGACGGTGTTAATACTGTCATACCGGGTAACGATGATGCGATTAGAGCGATTCAGCTCTACGTGCAAGCCATCGCCGACGCCTGTGCAGAAGGAGGAGCGAAGAGCAGTCCTGCCAGCAGTGACGGCGAGTTCATCGAAATTGAAGAGGATGCAGCAACAGAAGCCACTGTAACGGAAGGAGCGACCACGGATACTGAAGAAGAAGCAGTTGCTGTTGAAGAGCTGACCGCAGACGCCGAACTGAAGGTAGTTGAAGCAGCGTCTACTGGAGAAACAGCAGATGAAGAACCTGCCGCAGATGAAGAGCCCGAGGCCGAAGCCAAGGTAGCGAAGAAGAAAGCTACTGCCAGGAAAGCCCCGGCCAAGAAGAAGACTCCCGCAAAGAAAAAAGCAGCGGTTAAGAAGAAAGCACCCACCAGGAAAAAGGCTGACGAGGCAGAATCTTAACAGGCGGAGATTTCTGCAAACAGACTTCCCTGCGCGGCAGTAGTGAAAATAGGATTGGTGAAAGGGGGCGTGAGCCCCTTTTTTACAAGTGACTTAGTGGAAGAGCACGCTCTTCGAAGCGAATAGGAAAGAGGCAACAGAGATGGCAGACGTAACAGCAGGCATGGTTAAGGAGCTACGGGAAAGAACTGGCTTGGGCATGATGGATTGTAAAAAGGCGCTGACTGAAGCAAACGGCGATATGGAAAAAGCGATTGAAGACCTGCGAAAGGCCAGCGGAATAAAAGCAGCAAAGAAGGCAAGCCGTGTTGCGGCTGAAGGCATTGTATTGACTAAAATTGCCCAAGATGGAAATTACGGTGTAGTAGTGGAGGTTAATGCCGAAACCGATTTCGCAGCGAGGGACGAAAGCTTTCTGGACTTTGCACAACAGGCCTTGGAGCTTGCCTACTCTAACAGCGAGGCTGATGTGGCGGATCTGCTTGATGCCGGTTTGGAAGACGTACGTCAGGCATTGGTTCAAAAAATTGGCGAAAACTGTAATGTACGCCGAATAGAGCGTTTGCAATTTGTTGACGCGAATCAAGGTATAGTTGAAAGTTACGTTCACAGCAACAATCGCATAGCTGTCTTGATCTCAATCACAGGTGGAGATGAATCCCTCGCCAGGGACGTGGCAATGCATGTGGCGGCAGTTAATCCTTTGGTTGTTCGTGCAGAAGATGTGCCAGAAGCAGAATTAGCTAAAGAATCGAAGATCTACTCCGCTCAGGCACGTGAAAGTGGTAAGCCAGAAGAAATTGTCGAGAAAATGATAAGCGGCAGATTGCAAAAATTTGTTGCTGAAGTAAGCTTGTTGGAGCAAGCTTTCGTGAAGGATCCTGATGTGACTGTAGCTAAATTACTGAATGAAGCTGGCGCCGATGTGGTGCAATTTGTGCGTTTTGAGGTGGGTGAGGGCATAGAGAAAGAAGAGGTCGATTTTGCCGACGAGGTTGCTGCGCAGGTCAAGGGTTCTTAAATCAGACGCTATTCAGGAATAAGCAAAACATGCCCAACAAAGAGCGCAAGTACAGTCGTATTTTGTTGAAACTCAGCGGTGAAGCGCTCACTGGTGACGCCGATTTCGGTATCGATCCTAAAGTGCTTGATCGCATGGCTGTTGAGATAGGGCAGTTGGTTGGACTAGGGGTGGAAATTGGCTTAGTCATTGGCGGCGGCAATTTATTCCGTGGTGCAGCACTGCATGCGGCCGGTATGGAGAGAGTCACTGGGGATCACATGGGGATGTTAGCCACGCTAATGAATGCTCTAGCGATGCGTGATGCACTGGAAAGAGCGAGTATTGCAACTCGTGTAATGTCGGCGATTCCCATGAGTGGCGTGGTGGAACACTATGATCGCCGTTCCGCAATTCGGCATCTTAATTCAGGTGATGTGGTTATTTTCTCTGCTGGTACCGGAAATCCATTCTTTACTACAGACTCTGCTGCTTGTTTGCGTGGAATCGAGATTGATGCCGATCTTATTCTTAAGGCAACAAAGGTCGATGGCGTATACTCGTCTGACCCGGAAAAAAATGCCGACGCTATTAAGTATGAAACACTTAGTTACGATGAAGTGATAGAGAAGAAACTCGGCGTAATGGATTTAACTGCTATTTGTTTGGGTCGTGATCATCAAGTTCCCATCAAGGTATTCAATATGAATACGCCAGGGGCCTTGCTTAACAATGTGATGGGAAAACCCGACGGCACACTCATTGAATAATTCGGGTATTGAGTCGTTTGAATCCTGAGTAGGCCGAGAAGGATCGTATCAGCTTGGAACAGATGTTCAGCTAAAAAACCGGAGCCAAAATATGATCAATGAAATTATTGCTGACACTGAACAGAGAATGCAGAAGAGTGTCACTTCTCTGGATGAAGCTTTCAAGAAAATTAGAACTGGTCGAGCACACCCCAGCATTCTAGACAGTGTAATGGTCTCTTACTATGGATCAGATACGCCTTTAAACCAGTTAGCAAATATCAATGTGGAGGATGGGCGTTCACTGGTAATTTCTCCGTGGGAAAAAACACTTGTTGGCGAAATTGAAAAGGCAATCATGAAATCTGATCTGGGGTTGAATCCGTCGAATAATGGAGACACATTGCGAGTCCCTATGCCGCCGTTAACTGAAGAAACTCGCAGGGAATATACCAAGCAGGCTAAGACAGAGGCTGAAAATGCCAGGATAGCGATCAGAAATATTCGGCGTGACGCCAACTCTGACTTTAAAGAGCTCGAAAAAGATAAAGAAATTGGTGAAGATGAACAGCATAGAGCCGAAGATCAAGTTCAAAAAATCACGGACAAATACATTGCTGTTATTGAATCTTCCTATCAGACCAAAGAGACTGACCTATTATCTTTCTAAGAGATAAATGCGGTGATAAACAATATTCTCTAATTTGACTTCGGGTGTCTGAGGACGTGGTAGCTGCTAAACAATGACACCTGATACTAAAGCAGATACACCTCAGCATATCGCCATTATCATGGATGGAAATAACCGCTGGGCGAAAGCGCACGGGATGCCAGCCAAATCTGGCCATCGACATGGGGCTGAAGCAGCGCGAAAAATCGTTGATTCCTGCCTGTCTCGGGGCATCAAATTTCTTACCCTATTTGCCTTTAGCAGTGAAAACTGGCTGCGTCCTAAGCAGGAAGTACAGGGCTTGATGGCGCTCTTTCTTGCCGTCTTAAAGCGAAAAGAAATCAACCAGTTGCATAAGCGGAACGTGCGTCTGCGATTTGTTGGCAATCGAAGTAACTTTTCACAAAAATTGCAAGAAAACATGCGTGAGGTGGAAGGGCTGACCCAGAATAACTCTGGAACCACGGTGATTGTTGCCGCAGATTATGGCGGGCGCTGGGATATCGCAAACGCCGTTTCCGAGATAGTAAATAAGGTGTCGGATGGTGAGCTATCGAAAGATTCGATTGATGCGGAGCTCGTGCAAAGGTATACCAGTATAAATTCTTATCCCGAGCCGGATTTATGTATTCGAAGCGGAGGGGAACAGCGGCTAAGTAATTTCCTGCTTTGGCAGTTTGCTTATACAGAGCTCTATTTTAGCGATTGCTATTGGCCTGATTTCGATGATGTACAGTTTCAGCTCGCATTGGATGAATTTGCAAAACGCCAGCGTCGATACGGTAGTCATGAAGCGCACGATTATACGGAAGACTAGTGTGCTGAGACAACGAGTCACCACAGCTGTATTACTTTTATTGACATTGATCGCTGCCACCACTGTGCTGACTGCGTTTTACTTTGCAATTCTAATTTTCGCGATAATCCTGTTGGCCTCGTGGGAATGGGCAGGTCTTATTGGTCTAAAAACCAGCAGTTCAAAAGTTAGTTATCTGGTCGGTATCGGGGTGATGCTTGCAGCTTGTTTTCCAGTCTTGGGTATCTCACCAGGGACGCAGGGTATCGATATCCTGAAAGCGAGTCTGATTCTAATTCCCGGTTTAGTATTTTGGCTTGTTTCACTTCTTTTTCTTTGGGGTTACCCCGCCAATAGTACACTCTGGAATGAGAAGTCGAAAATAGCATTGATGGGGGTCTTGATTCTGCTGCCAACTTTTGTGGGTATTGTTAGCCTAAAATATTTGATGCCCTCAGGTTATCTAGTACTGGCGTTAGTGATATTGGTTGCGGCGGTAGACGTTGGTGCTTACTTTACTGGTGTTAATTTTGGTTCAAGGAAGCTGGCTGCTAAGCTAAGTCCGAATAAATCCTGGGAAGGGGTTTGGGGTGGGATGTTTGTCTGCCTGCTTATGGCTTCTGGTTTTATATGGTTAATGCACCACTACCTGCTGCCTCTCTCTCTGGCGGAGATTATTGTTTTACTCGCACTGGCTGTAGGTGTAACGTTTTTTTGCGTGGTAGGAGATTTGATTGAGAGCATGCTTAAACGTAATCGAGGTGTTAAAGATAGTGCGACAATTTTACCTGGGCATGGCGGGATACTTGACCGAGTGGATGGGCTGGTTGCAGCGACACCGCTATTTGTACTAGTCATGATGTTGGTGCTAAGCAGTGACAGCTAGGCGGATAAAAAAGGTGACTGACAGCACTCGTCATATCAGTATTCTGGGGTCAACTGGATCAATAGGTTGCAGCACTCTTTGCGTCATTGATGAAAATCCTGATTACAAAGTCTTCGCTTTAAGTGCATTGAAGAATGTTGACTTACTTTTTGCGCAGTGTAAAAAATACCGACCAGAAATAGTGGTGCTAGGTAGCGAAGAGGCCGCCCGCGAATTCAACACCCTGCTGGACAGTTGTGACTTGGAATTAGATATGCTGGTTGGTGAAACAGGGCTGATTGAAATAGCCAGTAATCCGAATGTTGAAATAGTTATGGCAGCCATAGTTGGTGCTGCTGGTTTGAAATCGACGTTTGCGGCCGTTAGAAGCGGGAAGAGGCTCTTGTTAGCTAACAAAGAATCCCTGGTGATGACAGGAGATTTGCTGAAACAGGCTGCATTGACATCCGGTGCCGAAATACTGCCAATCGATAGTGAGCACAATGCAATTTTTCAGTGTTTTCCTGATAACACAGATAGTTTGCACACACGGCAAAGGGATTTTATTGAGAAAGTCGTATTAACGGCATCTGGTGGCCCGTTCCTGAATACTCCGCTTGATCAACTGGCATCGGTAACACCAGAGCAAGCTTGCCGACATCCAAAATGGTCAATGGGTCGAAAAATTTCTGTCGATTCAGCCACCATGATGAATAAGGGTTTGGAGTTTATAGAAGCCTGTTATCTGTTTGATCTTGATCCCTCCCAGGTCGAGGTGCTTATACACCCGCAGAGCATTGTGCATTCAATGGTGCATTACGGCGATGGATCTGTGATCGCGCAAATGGCTAATCCGGATATGCGTATTCCCATTGCTTATGGTCTTGCCTGGCCACAACGCATTGGCTCTGGAGCCGCTGCTCTGGATCTGACTGTGCAAGAGCCTTTGCAATTTTCGGCGCCCGATCTGTCAAGGTTTCCGTGTTTACGTTTAGGCATTGAGGCGGCCAGAGAGCGCGGCTCGGCGCCTGCTGTGCTCAATGCAGCAAATGAAGTGGCAGTTGATGCGTTTTTGGCGGGTGAAGTTAGTTTTACAGATATTCCCTTAATAATTGAGACAGTTAGGTCAAAAATACCTTGTGAAGTAGCGCCAAGTCTCGCTATTATTCAAGACCTTGATCAGGAAACAAGAAGACTATCTAAAGAATTGATATTTAAGGAGTTCTATTGAAGCGCCAGCCCTAACGAGGAATTGCCTTAGAGCCAATTTATGATACTGGAAATTTTAACAAGCATGGTTGCCCTGTTAGTTACCTTGGGCATATTGGTGACTATTCACGAATTTGGTCATTTCTGGGTAGCTAGACGCTGTGGCGTTAAAGTACTGCGTTTCTCTATTGGCTTCGGCAAGGCCGCCAAGACCTGGATAGGTAAGGATGGCGTAGAATATGTAATTGCCCCCATCCCATTGGGTGGCTACGTAAAAATGCTGGGACAGGAAGATACTATGGTCACCGACAAAAGTTCGGTGCCCTCCAGCCAGCGACAGCTCTCGTTTGCTTATAAACCTCTGTGGCAGCGGATGGCCATAGTAGCTGCCGGGCCGATAGCGAATTTCCTGTTGGCCATATTTGTCTTCTGGCTAATCAATATTGCTTACGGAATTTCGGGAATCGCGCCGGTTGTAAACAATGTAATTGAGGATTCTGTCGCGGATCGAGCAGGACTAAGGGCAGGGGATGAAATTCTTGCTGTCGACGGGCAAGAAACCATAATCTGGCGACAGGTTACTCTACGAATGCTCGGCCGCCTTGGCGAAACAGGTACTATTTCACTCACGATCGACCCGGCAGATTCAAGCAGTTTGCGTGAACTGCGACTGCCCATCGAGGCGTGGATGAGTGCGGAAACAGCCCCGAACCCGGTGACAGATTTGGGAATTATTCAATTTGAAATCCCTGCGAAAATAGCGGGTCTTATTCCTGGTGGTGCCGCAGAAGCAGCTGGTTTGCTAAGTGGTGATGAAATTATCTCAGTGGATGGCCGCTCCATTCGTGGTTGGACCCATTGGGTCGAGGTTATTCGTGCAAGCCCGGAACTCACACTGGATGTCGTGGTCAAACGTGGTGAAATCGAAACAGGCTTGCTGTTGCGGCCAGACCGGGTGAATCAGCAAGATGGGACAGAAATAGGCAGTATTGGGGCCTATGTACAGGAAACTACTTTAGCGGAATTACTACCGCCTGAAATGCTGCGAACAGTGGAGTACGGCGTTTTGTCTGCTGTGCAGCCAGCTTTGCAAGAGACCTGGGTTAAATCGATCTTTGTACTAGATTCCGTAAAAAAAATGATTATCGGTTTGATCTCGGTTAAAAATATTAACGGGCCGATAACTATTGCGCAGGTGGCAGGAGAGACTGCGACTTACGGTATTGATGTTTATTTAGGGTTTTTGGCGTTGTTAAGTATTTCCTTAGGGGTGCTTAACTTGCTCCCGATTCCTGTTTTGGATGGGGGACATTTGCTTTATTACTCAATCGAGGCGGTTATAAGGCGTCCGGTACCAGAAAAAATTCAAGCCTGGGGTTTGCAGCTGGGACTGTTGTTGATTTCAGGGATTATGGTTTTAGCGATTTACAATGATGTGAATCGTTTGTTGTAAAAACACATGTTGTAAAAACACATATAGTGCAAGAAGAAGTATCGAAGAAAATACTAATTACTCGCCGCCAAGTAATACAGCAATTTGAGAATGCAACGCAAATGAAAAAGGTAATTTTTTGTTTGTTGGTGGCTTTTGGAATATCAAAGTCTCTCAACGCCCAAGATTTCGTAATAGCCGATATTATTGTCGATGGCTATCAGCGCATTTCGCCCGGGATAATTTATAACCTGCTGCCAGTTGGTATTGGTGATGAGGTTACTGTGGGCACTTCTGCGCAAATTATTCGCGAGCTATCCCAGTCTGAATATTTCGACGAGATAGAAGTATCTCGAGAAGGAAATATTTTGGTGATCACTGTGTTGGAACGACCCTCGGTAGCAGAAATAACGATCGAGGGTAACAGCGTTCTTGAGACTGAAGATATTATCGAAAATATGGCTAGTGCCGATATTGCTGAAGGTCAGATTTTTACACGCCCCGCACTTGAAGTTATTCGAAATGGGATACAGGATGTTTATTCTTCGCGAGGCCGATATGGCGCTGCTGTTGAAATTGAAGTAGAAGAGTTACCCAGAAATCGAGTGGCTATCAGCCTCAACATTAATGAAGGCGAAGAATCACGAATACGACACGTCAATATAGTTGGTAACAGTGCTTTCAGCGAAGATGATTTACTGGGTCTGTTCGAGTTGGGAACAAAGCCCTGGTATCTTTTTCTAAGCAGGCGGGACCGTTATTCTCGCGAACAGTTCTCGGGTGATCTGGAGCGACTCGAATCTTTCTATCTGGACAATGGCTACGTTGAATTCAGTATTGATTCTACACCTATTTCTATCACACCGGACCGCAAGGAGGTTTATATAACAGTGAACGTGAGTGAAGGAGATTTATTCACCATCAATGAGGTTGATCTCGCAGGAGATCTGGTAGATGCCGAAGCACTGCTTCGTGCCGCAGTTTTTGTACGACCCGGACAAATTTATTCACAAGGATTAGTAACCGGCACAGAAGAAATTATGGTGCAGTTTTTGGGTAACCTGGGCTATGCCTTTGCCGAAGCCACTGGTGTGCCGGAAGTGAATGAAGAAGATCAAACAGTCGATGTTACATTTTTTGTCGAACCCGGAAATCGCACTTACGTTAATCGAATAAATTTTGCCGGTAACACATCGACCGCTGATGACGTGTTGCGTCGAGAGATGAGACAACTGGAATCAGCGCCAGCCTCAAGTCTACAGATAGAGCAATCTAAAATAAGACTTGAGCGACTTGGCTATTTTGAAAGTGTCGAAGTGGATACACTGGAAGTGGCCGGCACCGAGGATCAGATTGATGTTAACTACGATGTGCTAGAACAAAATTTTGGCGCGTTCAATTTTCAAGTCGGTACTGGCGGCGGGGGTGACTTTTTTATTAGCACCAGTTTGCAAGCGCAAAACTTTTTGGGAACTGGTAAGACAGTAGGCATTGGAATTAATAAGAGCCGTTTCCAGACCGGCTTGAATTTTCAATATCTGGATCCGTATTTCACTCCCGATGGAGTCAGCAGGGGTTTTAATGTATTTGCGCAAAAGATTGAGTCACCGTTTAATGTGTCTGATTTTAATACATCTTCTTTTGGCGGCTCTTTGAGCTTCAGCTACCCTTTAAGTGAAATTGATTTTCTAGGATTCGATTTGGGCTATACCCATACAGAACTTAGTGCTGGTCTTGGGTCTGTGCAAGAAATTACCTCTAGTCCTACTCTTTTTGAGGGTGTCGATAGATACGTAATTACTCCTGCAAACGCCAATGTATTTAACGGCCCGGTAGTTGATGCTGTACTTGGTGATGTGTCTGATCTTAGCCCTATTCAGTTGCAGACAAACACTGACAAAGGTTTTGTAGACAAATTTGGTGACACTTTCGATAACTTCACGATCACTGGCAATTGGTTTCGCAGCACCCTCAATCGAGGTCAAATGGCTACTAATGGCACGCAGCACAGGGTCGGTTTGGAGGTGACTTTGCCGGGAAGTGATTTGCAATACGCGAGCATTAACTACGGCAATCAGATGTATTGGCCATTGACTCGAGATCAGCGCTGGGTAATCGGTTTGCGTGCTAATCTGGGCTATGGCATTGGTTATGGCGATACAGATGAGTTGCCGTTCTTCAATAACTACTTCGCAGGTGGCCTTAGTTCTGCTGGTATCGTTCGAGGATTCGAAGAAAACAGTCTGGGTCCCCAAAGCACGCCGGGAGCTCGATATTTAACTGATTCTGGGCTCACACTGCGGCGAGACGAGAATGGTGAAATTTTGAAGCAGGCGGACGGCTCAGCTGTTGGCTTTAACAGGGATGTTGGTTATGAAACTATGCCTCTATTTGATGACAACGGTCTGCCGGTGCTGGATGCCAACGGTAATCAGGATATAGCTCTAGCTGTACAAAATTTCTTTCTGGATGAGGATTTTGACAGTTTTGGTGGTAATATACTGACCACCGCGACATTGGAGTTGTTATTTCCCTTACCGTTTATAGAGCAGTCGGGGCAGGTGAGATCGGCTTTCTTTATCGATGCTGGAAATGTATTTTCCTCTAATTGTACGGAACGTCAGAAATTGCTAAATAATTGCACAGATTTCGATTTGGGTGAAATTAGGTATTCTGCGGGGATCAGTATCACCTATCTTTCGCCTTTTGGCCCACTTACATTCTATGTTGCGAAACCATTCGGAAAAGATGGAGATGACACTAAGACATTCGATTTTACTGTTGGAAATGGCTTCTAGTTAGCTCTCTGTTGTTGCTATTGATGAGGGCTAAAAACAGAATTGAATTGCGCGAATTGGAAGCGCATTTTTTTTTGAGTGATAAATTGAAAATATTCTGCTGAATTTATGTTTGGCATTTATAGCAAGAATTGGAGAATTACCGTGAAAACATTTAGGGGTTTAATCATCTGTTTGGGTCTGGCATTTGTTTCTCAAGGCGCCGCTTCTCAGGATACCAAAATCGGTATACTGAACGCGTTGCAGGCATTATTTAATTCTGATGCGGCTAGAATAGTACAAGAAGAACTGGAGCAAGAATTCAGTTCTGATGAAGCGAGGGCGGCAGAACTAACTGATCAATTGAATACGCTACGTGAAGAATTTCAACAGAATGAGGCGGTAATGAACGAACAAGAAATCAGTCGCATGAATGCCGATGCCCAAGATTTACAAGTTCAATTGCAACTGATTTCAGAAAGAGTGCAAACAGCACTTCAAGCAAAGAATCAAGAGTTCCTGGAAAGTATGCAAACAGAATTGGCTGCTGCGGTGACAGACGTGGTTGCTGCAGGTGGTTTCGATCTTATTTTGAACTCAGACAGTGCGCCCTATTTTGCGCCGGTGTTAGACATCACGGCTAGAGTCACTGCGAAATTAAACGAAAATACTCAGGCGGAACAGTAGAGGGAATATTCCCGCTCAGGTTAGTGTCAGGTGACACATAAAAAAAGCTACACACTGGCAGCCTTGGCCGAATTGCTTGATGTGCGATTAGTCGGCGATTCTCAGTGTGAAATAACCGGCCTGGCAACCCTCAAGAGTGCCGAGCCAGGTCAACTTGGTTTTCTAAGTAATCCTGCCTATGCGGAGCAATTAGCTGGCAGCAAAGCTTCTGCAATCATAATCGAAGAAAAATTTATTGAAACCTGCCCTGGCAACAAACTGGTTGCCATTTCTCCTTATGTAGCATTTGCCAAGGCGACACAGTTATTTGATGAATCACCGGTACAGAACCCTGGAGTACACCCGACCGCCAGCATTGCGGAGACAGCGGTACTGGGAAAGAATGTACGTATTGGCGCGCACGCCGTCGTGGAAGCCGATGCCCGCCTGGCTGACAATGTGATTATTGGGTCTGGCTGTTATCTTGGTGAAGCTGTCGTGTTGGGCGAATCTTGTAGATTGCATAGTAACGTCACTTTGTATCATCGTGTTGTGCTGGGGCTGAATGTGGAGGTACATTCAGGTACCGTGATTGGAGCAGACGGTTTCGGTTTCGCTTTTGATGGAGCAAAATCGATAAAAATTCGTCAACTTGGTAGCGTGATTATCGGCGATGACGTTGAGATTGGTGCTGGCACTACCATAGACCGTGGCGCGCTTAAGAACACGGAAATCCACAATGGGGTAAAAATAGACAATCAGGTACAAATTGCCCATAACTGCAAAATTGGTGAGCACAGCATAATCTGTGGTTGTGTTGCTATAGCCGGTAGTGTAACCATAGGAAGATACTGCATCATGGGCGGTGCTTCGGGTGCTGTTGGCCACATCAGCCTTGCCGACAAAGTACAGGTGAGTGCCATGTCGCTGGTGAGTCAATCTATCTCCGAGGCAGGCATGTATTCTTCTGGTACTATCCAAATGAAGACCGCCGACTGGAAACGAAACGCACTGCGGTTTCAGCAATTGGATAGCATTTCCAAGAGACTGAAAGAAATTGAGCATTTAACCGATAAAGACTAAATAGCTAATTCCGAGGCAGGCTTGAAAGATAATGCAGCAAGATCACCCATTCGCACATCCTGCTCATGTGCATAAACGTACAGAGAACAGGATATTTATGAATGTTGATGAAGTAAAAGAATACCTGCCCCAACGTTACCCTTTTCTACTGGTGGATAGGGTGGTCGAAATGGACTTGGGTAAATCGATTGTTGCTTATAAAAATGTCTCCGTGAATGAGCCGTTTTTTGAAGGCCACTTCCCTAACAAACCTATTATGCCAGGAGTCTTGATTATTGAGGCCCTGGCACAAGCGGCAGGAGTGTTAGGTTTTAAAAGTCAGGAGAAGAAGCCAAAAGATGGCTATCTATACTATTTTGTAGGTGCCGATGATGTGCGCTTAAGAAGGCCAGTGATTCCGGGCGACTGCCTAACACTTGAGGCAGAAATAGTGATGAACAAGAGGGGCATTTACAAATTTGCATGTCGTGCTTCAGTAGGTGACGACTTAGTGGGAACAATGATCATACTGTGTGCTGAGAGGAAGGTGGATGTCGATTGATGCCAGCGCCAGGATAAACCCTAAAGCTGAAATTGATTCTGATGTAACAATCGGGCCATGGACGATCATCGGGCCAAATGTTGAAATTGCTGCTGGAACGGTTATCGATTCTCATGTTGTCATTCGATGTAATACCAGGATTGGCAAGAACAATCGTATTTTTCAATTTGGCTCGGTGGGCGAAGACCCGGCAGACAAAAAATTTGCTGGTGAAGAGACCTGGCTGGAAATAGGTGATAACAATATTCTTCGTGAGGGTTCAAACCTGCATCGAGGTACCGGTGTAGGAGGGGGGCTTACCCGCATCGGCAGCGATAACTTGTTTATGCCTTATGTACATATCGCTCACGATTGCATGGTTGGAAGTCACACCATTTTTGCGAATAATGTTGGCATATCAGGTTATGTAGAAGTGGATGACTGGGCGATTCTTGGTGGCTATGCGGGTGTCAATCAATTTCTGAAGATTGGCTCTCATGCTATGGTTGGTGGTGTGACTCATATCGACCACGACGTGCCGGCTTATATGATTGTCAGTGGTCAGCCTGCCGCAGTGCGAGCCGTGAATAGTATCGGTCTGGAGCGGCGTGGTTTCGATAAAGACACAATCAAAACGATTCGCACGGCTTTCAAGGTCATCTATCTTCGCGGGCACAGCCTTCAGGAAGCAATCGAAGAACTAAAAATCATGCGGAAAGATTGCCAAGCTTTACAACTGTTAATCGATTCTTTGCTAAGGTCTGAAAAGGGCATTCACCGCTAACTCCTGCGGCTTCGCTTTTTGCTAAACTGCCTGCCCAAAGGCATGCAACTCAACTAACTCAGCATAACCCATATTATGAGCGAAGCTTTACTATTTGGTCTTGTTGCTGGCGAAAAATCTGGAGATATTCTCGGCGCTGGCCTGATGACGGCGCTGCGTAAAAAATACCCCGCAGCGGAATTTGTCGGCATCGGTGGTCCAGATATGATTGCTTTGGGCTTTAAGTCATTAGGTTCTATGGAGAGACTTTCAGTCATGGGGTTCGTCGAACCGCTTGGCAGATTGCCTGAATTGTTCGCACTAAAGAAACGTCTTCGGGACTACTTTACTGAGCGTCCCCCTGCGGCGTTCATAGGTATCGATAATCCTGATTTCAATTTGCGCCTGGAAGGCGAGCTACGGCAGCGAAACATCAAAACTGTTCACTATGTGAGTCCAAGCGTATGGGCCTACCGCGAAAGAAGAATCTACAAGATTAAGCACGCTGTTGATTTAATGTTGACTCTGTTTCCGTTTGAGACAGCCATTTATGAACAGCATGGCGTGCCGGTAAAGTATGTGGGTCACCCCCTGGCAGACACTATCGGCTTTGAGGACAAAAAACTGTTGTGTAGGGAACGGCTAAAATTGAATGCAGACGATGAGATTGTCGCCTTGATGCCTGGCAGCCGGGGGGGGGAGATCAAACGGCTTGCACCGGTATTTTTTTCAGCTGCAATGGAGTCTCTGCATGAGTGTCCCCATCTGAAATTTTTGATTCCATACAGCAGTGCCTCCGCAAAGGCGCAGTTGCTCGTGTTGCTTCGGGAGAATCGCATCATAGCAGGAGAGCAATTCAGATTGGTAGACGATTCCCACGCTGCGATTAGCGCCGCCGACCTGATTGTCTTGTCTTCAGGTACGGCAACTTTAGAGACATTGTTGTTAAGACGACCAATGATAGTCGGATACAAATTGGCGGCCTTTACTTTTGCGATAGCATCACGCTTGGTGAAAATTCCCTTTGTTGCTCTACCAAACTTGCTCGCAGGGAGACAGTTGGTGCCAGAGTACATTCAACACAAACTAACCGTCGAAACAGTGAGGGATGATATTGTGAAGCACATGAATCAGTCCGAAGGTCATGAGCCCTTGATGCTAGAGTTCGACAAAATACATAAGGCTTTGCGGCTTAATGCATCTCAGCAGGCAGCTGCGGCGATTGCCGCTGTTTTGTCGCCTACAGAATCATAGAATGATCAAATCGGCCCCGTCTAATAGAGCAAATAGTGCTTGCAAGATAGTCGCTGGAACAGATGAAGCAGGCCGTGGTCCTTTAGCCGGAGGCGTAGTAGCGGCAGCGGTGATACTGGATTCCGAAAAATCAATTAGCGGGCTGGCTGATTCAAAGAAATTAAGTACCAGGCAGAGGTTGCAATGCTTTGACTCGATAGTGCTAAACGCGCGGTGCTATGCCATTGCGCGTGCATCAGTTGCCGAGATTGAACAATTAAATATTTTGCACGCGAGCCTGTTGGCCATGCAGCGTGCGGTGGCGGCGCTAGGGCTGCAACCAGAGTTTGTTTATGTGGATGGTAATCGATGCCCGTCATGGGATTATCCATCCGCAGCGGTAGTGAAAGGAGACTCACTAATTCCCAGTATCTCAGCCGCATCAATTATCGCAAAAGTAAGTCGAGATCAGGAAATGATTGAACTCGATGCGCAGTATCCAGGTTATGGTTTCGCACAACACAAGGGTTACCCCACAGTTGTTCATTTGGCCGCATTGCAGTCTTTAGGGCCTACTCCCGTTCATCGACGTACATTCGCCCCAGTTGCGAGAATGTCAGGTTTAGCAGCGAGCCGTTAAACTTTTCTCTTGCTTTTCCATTAAACTTCCACTAAAAAAAAGAGTATATTGAGAGCTTACTTGCAACCCGAAGCCATTTTTTTCAATGCCTGAAAACTCACCGAAAAACCCCTTCGCCCACCTGCGACTGCACACAGAGTTTTCAATCAATGATGGCTTGATTAGCATCAAGCCGCTTATCGCGAGACTTCGTAAACTTTCAATGCCTGCGGTTGCGATTACCGATTTGTCGAACATGTTTTCCCTGATCAAGTTTTATAGCGCTGCTATGAAAGCGGGCATTAAACCGGTTTGTGGATGTGATGTACTGGTCGAGAGTGACGACCATTCAAGACAAACCCGTTTGGTGTTATTGATAAAAAATCAGGCCGGTTATCTCAGCCTCACCAAATTAATATCAGCGTTATACACGGAAAACCCTAGTCAAAGTGAGCCAATAATCCGCAAGTCCATGCTAGCAGGGCGGGTTGACGGTTTGATTGGCTTATCTGGGGCGCAAAACAGTGATCTGGGCTCAGCATTATTGGCTGGTGAAGCAGAGCTGGCAAAAGAATTGTTAGTGGAGTGGCAGGCGTTATTCCCTGATAGTTTCTACCTTGAGCTACAGCGAGTAGGTAGATCAGAAGAAGAGGACTACATAGACGCCGCAGTTTCCCTGGCTATTGAAAGTGGCTGCCCGGTGGTGGCAAGCAACGATGTGCGCTTTATCGATCAAACTGATTTCGATGCGCATGAAGTTCGCGTATGCATCAACGAGCGGCGTACTCTGGATGATCCGCGCCGACCTCACCATTATACTGATCAACAGTATTTGAAGAGCGCAGAGGAAATGGCCGAGCTGTTTTGTGATATTCCAGAGGCGGTGGAGAATGCCTGGGAAATAGCAAAACGCTGCAATCTTGCATTAAAACTAGGAAGGCCCTGCCTGCCTAACTACCCCATCCCTGAGAATATGGCTATGGAGCAATATTTCTCAGATCTGAGCTCAACGGGCCTGAAGAAGCGTTTACACAGCCTCTATGGAGAGGACTACGAATCCAAGGATGTGGAACAGCCTTATTGGGAGCGACTGCAATTTGAATTGCAGGTAATTAATCAGATGGGCTTTGCCGGCTACTTTCTGATTGTTATGGAATTTATTCAGTGGTCCAAGGCCAATGACATTCCCGTCGGACCAGGTCGAGGTTCTGGTGCGGGATCAATTGTTGCTTATGCCCTGGGTATTACCGATTTAGATCCATTGAAGTACGACCTTCTATTTGAACGCTTCCTGAACCCGGAGCGTGTTTCAATGCCAGATTTCGATGTGGATTTTTGCATGGAAGGCCGTGATCGGGTTATCCAGCATGTGGCCGAACGCTATGGAAAGGATGCGGTATCGCAAATAATCACCTTCGGTACCATGGCGGCGAAGGCAGTAGTGCGCGACGTGGCGCGAGTTCAGGGCAAACCTTATTTATTGGCCGACAAATTGTCGAAGTTAATACCCTTTGAGCCAGGGATGACATTGAAAAAGGCATTTGAGGTGGAGCCGCTATTGGGTGAATTCGTCGACGCAGACGAAGACGCACAAGAAATTATGGAGATGGCCTACAAGTTGGAGGGCATTACCCGTAATGTTGGGAAACACGCCGGTGGTGTAGTCATCGCGCCAACGAAATTGACTGACTTCACCCCACTGTATTGTGATGAGGCGGGTCAGGGTTTAGTAACCCAATTTGACAAAAACGACGTTGAAACAGTAGGTTTGGTTAAATTCGACTTTCTCGGTTTACGTACTCTCACGATTATCGATTGGGCAGTAAAGATGATCAACCAGCGTGCCAGAGAGGGTGAAACTGAAATAGATATCACGCGCCTCCCGCTGACCGATGAGAAGGTCTACAAGCTTTTGCAAAAGGGCGAGACCACAGCGGTTTTCCAACTTGAATCCCGTGGTATGAAAGATCTGATTAAGAGACAGGAGCCAAGTTGTTTCGAAGATATTATTGCCTTAGTTGCGCTATTCCGCCCTGGTCCATTGCAGTCAGGAATGGTAGAGGATTTTATCAACAGAAAGCGCGGACTAACCCCTGTGCTCTATCCGCATCCGGAACTGGAACAAGTGCTAAGTAATACCTATGGCGTCATTCTGTACCAAGAACAGGTAATGCAAATAGCCCAGGTGTTGGGCAGCTACTCATTGGCTGGCGCCGATATTTTACGCAAGGCCATGGGCAAGAAGAACCCGGAAGAAATGGCGAAGCAGCGTAGCTTGTTCACGGCCGGTGCTGAAGCAAGAGGTATAGACGCAGCGCTGGCCGAATCAATTTTTGATCTCATGGAGAAGTTCGCCGACTATGGTTTTAACAAGTCTCATTCTGCTGCCTATGCGCTTGTTTCCTATCAGACAGCCTGGTTAAAAACGCATCACCCGGCCTGCTTTATGGCGGCGGTACTGTCTGCGGATATGCAGAATACTGATAAAATTGTTACCCTGATTGACGAGTGCCGATCCATGAAGTTGGTTATTGTTCCACCAGATATCAATCGAGGACAATTCAATTTCACCGTGAATGATGAAGACGAAATCGTGTATGGACTAGGTGCTATTAAAGGGCTGGGGGAAGGGCCAGTGGATAAACTATTGGCCGCCAGAAAAGAACGCCCGTTCGCTAATTTGTTGGATATTTGCCAGCGAGTCGATTCACAAAATGTTAACAAACGCACAATGGAAGCCCTGGTTCGTTCTGGCGCGCTGGATGGTATGGTCGAAGGTGATATCGACCATACCAGGGCATTGCTGTCCGCCATGCTGCCTCAAGCCATGCAGGCGGCGGAACAGTTCAGTCGCAATCAGGCCAGTGGTGTGGATGACATGTTCGGGGAGATAGTACCGGCAGGCACAGAAGATGCAGATTTGAGTGAATCTACTCTCAAAGTGCGGCCATGGGCGGAGCAGCAGAGGTTGAAGCTTGAAAAAGAAACGCTGGGATTGTGGTTGTCCGGTCATCCTGTCAACGAATTCTTACCCGAACTGGAGCATATCACCAAGGATCGATTGGTGAACTTACGGCCGGAGCGAGGCATTCAAACCGTAGCAGGGGTGTTGCACGACCTTCGTACTATGAAAAACAAAGCAGGAGACAGCATCGCTTTCCTGGTGTTAGATGATCGCAGTGCCCGCTTCGAAATCTCTCTTTTCGCCAAGGAATATGAGAAATATAGAGAAACTCTGCAAAAAGATTTGATTATGGTCATTGAGTGCAGCGTCAGTGTGGATGATGGCAATGTGCGCGGCCGTGGCAAAACTGTGATGACCTTGTCAGAGGCACGTAAACGTCATGCTCATCGGGTGGCGGTCAATTTGCAGGCTGAATCCCTCTCTAATGGTTTCTGTGAACATCTGGCTCGTATTCTTGAGCCTTATCGCAAACCGACAGCTCAGCCGGTTTCCTTGGGGATAAACAAGTCTGTAGCGGCGATGAGCGCCGCAAGTAATTCAGGTCAAAACGCTGATTCAGCAGTGGGTCGCACCAGATCCGAATCACAGGACTTGGAATCACAGGACTTGGATATGCGTCAATCACAGGGTTGTCAGGTAATGGTTCGATACCAGCGCTCAGATTCCATAGGGTGTATAATGTTGGGTCAGGAATGGGCAGTATCGCCGTCAGATGATTTGATTCAGCGCCTGCGTCTGGAGTACGGCAAAGACAAAGTGGTACTGAGTTACAAATAGGCATGAGACACCGAAACAGAAGCAGGATAGATTGAGAGCGGTATGGATCCTAATTATCTCGAGTTTGAGCAACCTATTGCGGAGTTGGAAGCCAAGATCAGTGAATTGAGGTTGGTAGGTAGCGACAATGAACTAAATATCAATGAAGAAATTCAAAATCTAAAAGACAAAAGCAGCAAGCTTACAGAGAAGATTTATTCCGACCTCTCTTCCTGGCAAATCTCTCAAGTAGCAAGACATCCGCTGCGCCCTTATACTCTGGATTATCTCGAACATATCTTTACGAATTTCGATGAGTTGCACGGTGACCGCCTGTTTGCCGATGATCAAGCGCTTATTGGGGGCCTCGCAAAAATCGATGGGCGTCCGGTTGTCGTAATAGGACACCAGAAGGGAAGGGGAACCAAAGAAAAAGTAAGGCATAATTTCGGCATGCCTCGTCCTGAGGGGTACAGAAAAGCACGCCGCCTGGTACGCTTGGCAGAACAATACAGCTTGCCCGTATTAAGTTTTATAGATACACCTGGCGCCTATCCTGGCATGGATTCAGAAGAGCGTGGTATTAACGAAGCCATTGCTGAGAATATGGCGATGATGTCTCAGGTGCGTACTCCACTAATTGCTACTGTCACTGGCGAAGCAAATTCAGGTGGTGCCATTGCTATCGGCGTTTCCGATCAACTCAATATGTTGCAGTATTCAACTTACACGGTAATCACCCCGGAGGGCTGTGCCACAATTTTGTGGAAGTCTTCTGAGTATGCGGCGGCAGCGGCTGATGCGATGGGTGTAACGTCAGAGCGACTAGAAAAACTGGGCATCGTAGATCACACTATTGCGGAGCCTTTGGGTGGTGCCCATAGAGATGTAGCAGCCACGGCGGCAAACATAAAGACAGCGCTTCTCGAACAGCTGGATCGTTTAACGGCAATGGATACTGGCGAGCTGGTGGAGCGTCGATACAGGCGTCTAATGAGCTATGGGCTATCTGCTGGCTAAATCCTGATAGCGGGTTTTCCCTTGCCGGAACTAATTCTAACTATCATCGCTTCCAAGCTTCTCAAATCATGGGCTATTCCAATCAGTTGTTTCAAGAAAAGTTGCGACAGGCATTGGTCGGAGCGGCTTCCCGTCAGCCTGTTGTTGTCGGTCTCAGCGGCGGCTTGGACTCTGTCGTGCTACTGCACGGTCTAGTGGAACTGAGAGCACAATCGAAGACGAATTTCCGCTTGCGGGCATTCCATGTCAATCATCAACTTCAAGATAAAGCCGCTAGTTGGCAACAACACTGCGCCGCTATTTGCAAACAATGGAATGTGGATTTCAGTAGTGTCGAAATTGATGTTTCTGCTAGACCGGATACAGAGAACGCGGCTAGAGAAGCGCGCTATCGTGCCTTCGAAGAGACGTTGCAGGTGGACGAATTGCTGCTGCTTGCTCACCACCGCGATGACCAGATGGAAACCTTATTGTTAAGACTCATGCGGGGTTCTGGTAGTCGCGGCCTTAGCGGCATTCCGCGAACCCGTGATCTGAAACAAGGCAGCCTGTTGCGCCCAATGCTCGACTTTGATCGGCGAGATTTGCAGCGCTATGCTGAGGATCAGCAACTTGTCTGGGTAGAAGATACCTCCAACCAGGAGCAAAACCGCGATAGAAATTATTGTCGGCACCGTTTGCTTCCGTTGATCGAGTCACGCTGGTCCGGTTATCGGGAAAGTTGGAGTAAGGTGGTTGTGCTCGCGCAGGAAAGCGGGTTATTGATGCAGGAGTTGGCAGCTTTGGATTTGTCCACTGCCACTGTAGACTCAATGTCAATATTGGAAATCGACCAACTAATGGCGCTTTCTGAACCGCGAAGACGCAATCTGCTGCGCTATTGGCTGATGAGTTTAGGGTTGCCCGAGCTGGGTTGGAATCAATCACAACGACTGAGCAACGAAGTACTGCAAAAGACCACAGGCGCACAATTTGTGGGAACAGGTTTTCAACTACGTCGCTACAAAAACAGCTTATATGTATTGCCTCTTGATGAATTCGAAAACGATAATGGCAAACCAGAGTTCGAGTTGAGCTGGAATCCTGCTACCCTTCCCGAAATTGCTCTGCCGAACAACGGCAGCCTCGCTTGCGGCGCGGGCCACGGTTGTGGTGCGTTGCAATCAGATTGTGTGGAATTCAACATCCGCTACCGCCGCAGTGGAGAATCTTGCCGACTGGCAGGACGCCGGACTAAATCTCTGAAGAAAATTCTTCAGGAAGCAGGAATAGAACCCTGGTTGCGAGATCGACTGCCGTTACTCTACAAAGGCGATAGGCTTGTGTGTATTCCAGGAGTGGGGGTCAGCGAGGATTTTGCAGCAAAGACGGGAGAGCCTGGTATCCTCCTGAAATGGAACCGGCCTGATCTAAGGCTTCATTCATAAAGCGTTTGCTGCTGGCTTTGAATTTTGTGTTGCAAGAATGGTAAGGCGCTAAATTGACATTTCAGATTGTCCTATAGCGGGGCTTCTGGTAGGCTGTAACTCCGTCTGCGTGGGCTGGTGCACGACCAACTCTTTCTTCTGGATGGGGCTAGCATGATTCGTTATATCTTCATCACTGGTGGTGTTGTTTCGTCGCTGGGTAAAGGCATTACTTCTGCATCTCTCGCGGCAATTCTCGAAGCTCGCGGCCTAAATATCACCATGTTAAAGCTGGACCCCTATATCAATGTGGATCCTGGCACCATGAGCCCGTTTCAACATGGCGAGGTGTATGTGACCGAAGATGGTGCCGAGACTGATCTTGATCTTGGTCATTACGAACGCTTCAGTCGCAGCACCATGCTACAGAAGAATAACTTCACTACCGGTAAAGTGTATGAAGAAGTCCTCAGGCGCGAACGCCGTGGCGACTACCTTGGTGCGACAATTCAAGTTATTCCTCATATTACGGATGAGATTATACGCAGGATTAAGGTCGGTGCCGGTGATGCCGATGTGGCATTGGTTGAGATCGGGGGCACTGTCGGTGATATTGAATCACAGCCGTTTCTGGAAGCGGTGCGACAGCTACGAGTAGAGCTCGGACCTGATGCTGCCCTGTTTATGCATTTAACTCTGGTGCCTTATATCGCAACGGCTGGGGAAACCAAGACCAAGCCCACACAACATTCTGTTAAGGAGCTACGTTCAATCGGTATTCAACCTGATATTTTGGTGTGCCGTTCAGACGTGGAAATTGATGAACCAGCGCGACAGAAGATTGCGCTATTTACCAATGTTGAATCGGAAGCCGTAGTCTCACTGCCGGATACAGATTCAATTTATCGAATACCCTCAATTTTAGGCAGCGCGAAACTCGATGAGATCGTGGTCAAAAAATTCAAATTGGATTGTCCTCAAGCCGATTTTTCGGAGTGGGACAGGGTGGTGGATGCAAATCTGAACCCAGGCAAAGAAGCTAATCTGGCCATGGTTGGCAAGTACATGGATCTATTAGATGCTTACAAATCCTTGAACGAAGCCATTGTTCATGCCGGTATCCAGACCAGAACCAGGGTAAATATCACTTATATAGACTCGACCGATGTTATAGACAAAGGTGTCGAGGTTTTGGCTAATCAGGATGCGATACTAGTGCCGGGTGGGTTTGGTGAGAGAGGTGTTGAAGGAAAAATTATGGCGGTGCAATATGCGCGCGAGAATAAAATTCCTTATCTAGGAATTTGCCTTGGTCTGCAAGTCGCAGTGATCGAGTACGCCAGGAATGTTGCTGGCTTAAAAGATGCGCACAGCTCTGAATTCGCTCCAGCCTGTGAGAATCCAGTGATCGCCTTAATCAGCGAATGGACAAGCACGGCAGGTGTGACAGAATTTCGTGACGAGAGCTCTGATCTGGGTGGCACAATGCGGCTGGGAGCACAGAAATGTGTGCTGCAAAGGAGTTCCACAACCTTCAAATGCTACGCCAAAGATGAAATTATTGAGCGCCATCGTCACCGCTATGAATTTAATAACGACTACATTGATGCGCTATCTGAAGCTGGGCTTAAGCTAGTTGGAAAATCAGTCGACGGCATGTTGGTTGAAGTTATCGAGATTCCAGATCACCCCTGGTTCGTAGGATGCCAATTCCATCCGGAGTTCACTTCTACGCCACGCTACGGTCATCCGTTGTTCACCGGCTTTATCGAGGCTGCCATAGCGCGACATGAAACTGTCAGTGACGCAGAAGCCCCGAAGTTGGCAGTGAACAACGCTCAGGTCTGAGCGACTATACAAGGACTCGATTGACACTAATGACAGCGCAGCAAATAAAGCTTGGGAATTTTATTATTGGCAATGAACAACCGTTCGTCTTGTTTGCAGGGATGAACGTGCTTGAGTCCAGAGATTTGGCAATGACTACTGCCGAACAGTTTCACATTGTCACTTCAGAATTAAATATACCTTTTGTGTTCAAGGCTTCTTTCGATAAAGCCAATAGATCTTCGCTGAACTCCTACCGCGGTCCTGGCCTGGAAGAGGGCCTGAAAATACTGGCTGAGGTGCGCGATACATTTTCTCTACCAATAATTACCGACGTGCACGAAACTGCGCAGGTGCAACCAGCAAGTGAAGTAGCCGATGTTCTGCAGCTACCTGCTTTTTTATCCCGGCAGACGGATCTGGTCGCAGCTATTGCGAAAAGTGAGGCGATTGTTAATGTGAAGAAGGCACAATTTCTGGCTCCACAGGAAATGGGACATATCCTTAAGAAGATTGAATCGGCAGGAAATGATCAGGTAATTCTCTGCGAGCGGGGCAGCAGCTTCGGCTATAACAATTTGGTGGTCGATATGTTGGGCTTTTCGATCATGAGGCAATTTGGCTGCCCACTTATGTTTGATGCGACTCATGCCTTACAGAAACCAGGTGGGCTGGGGAGCACCGCTGATGGTCGTCGTGCAGATATAAGCTCTCTTTCCCGGGCGGGTCTGTCTCAAGCAATAGCGGGTCTATTTATCGAAGCCCACCCAGACCCGGATAAGGCGCTTTGTGATGGACCCTGTGCGCTTCGCCTGGACAGTATCAGGCCCTTCTTGCAGCAGATGCGGGACTTGGACACTCTCATTAAATCGATGCCAGCAATCGACACGGCCTGATTTGCTCCCTATCTCACTTCTTCCAGATTCCTGTAATTCATAAGGTATTAAAATGGCGATAATTAAGAACATAAGAGCGCGCGAGATTCTCGATTCCCGCGGGAACCCGACTATCGAAGCGGACGTTGAATTAGAAAGCGGTGTGCTGGGTTTAGCCTGCGCTCCCTCTGGCGCTTCGACGGGCTCCAGAGAGGCGCTGGAATTGCGTGACCAGGACCCGTCACGGTATTTCGGGAAGGGCGTGCTAAAAGCTGTTCGGAATGTTAACACCGAGATAAGAGAGGCACTGATTGGCATGGATGCGCTGGATCAGCAGGCCATTGATGCGGTCATGCTGGATCTAGATGGTACGAAAAACAAGTCAATGCTGGGTGCGAACGCAATTCTCGCCGTATCGCTGGCAACTGCGAAGGCTGCTGCCACGGAGTCAGGCATTCCCCTGTATACACATATTGCACAACTGAATGGCAGCGCCGCTGTCTACACACTACCTGTGCCGATGATGAATATCGTTAACGGAGGTGAGCATGCTGATAATAACGTGGATATTCAAGAGTTTATGATCCAGCCCAGCGGTGCTCCCAGTTTCAGCGAGGCGCTTCGCTATGGGGCTGAAATTTTTCATGCACTGAAATCGGTGCTGAGCAAGCAAGGTTTGAGCACCGCAGTGGGGGATGAGGGTGGCTTCGCGCCTGACTTGCCCTCTAATGTCGCCGCCCTCGATTCGATACTTCAGGCCATCGAGGTCGCGGGTTTTAGACCTGGCGTGGATATTCACCTAGCGCTAGACTGTGCTGCCTCTGAATTCTATGAAGACGGTAAATATCAACTTAGAGGCGAAAATAGGAGTTACGATTCGGCTCAATTCGCTGATTATTTACAGGGTCTAGCTGAGAGTTACCCTATTTTGTCCATAGAAGACGGCATGGACGAGAGTGATTGGGAGGGTTGGGCTAAATTATCGGCTCAAATAGGCGATAAAGTTCAGTTAGTAGGTGATGATTTATTTGTCACCAACACGAGTATCTTACAGCGAGGGATCAGTGAACACATCGCTAACTCTATCTTGATCAAGTTTAATCAGATTGGTTCGCTCACTGAAACCCTGGCGGCCATCAATATGGCCAAGGCAGCAGGTTATACTTCGGTGATTTCTCACCGCTCCGGTGAAACCGAGGACACCACCATAGCTGATTTGGCGGTGGCTACCGCCGCTGGGCAGATTAAAACTGGCTCTTTATGCCGTTCTGAGAGGGTTGCCAAGTACAATAGATTATTGAGAATAGAAGAAGAGCTGGGGAGTGCCTCAGTGTTCAATGGCATCAAAGAATTTTCCAAATTCACAAGTTGAATTTGCAGCAGTCCTTGAATCAAGGCTAAGGCAAAAGGGTTTACAACGTTGTGTTTAATTCACGTCAAAGAAGAACCCCGTATTAAACTGATGAAAATATTCTGATGAAAATATTGTTCAGTTTCCTGGGATTTGCGTTCCTGATACTACAGTACCAACTCTGGTTTGGTAATGACAGTGTGCGTGCTCTGAATAGCCTGGAGCTTGAGCTGCAGGCCCAACGTACCAGCAACGAGCGACTTGAGCTGCGTAACAGGCTTGTCGAAATTGAAGTGCTTGATCTTAAGAATGGTCTGGCAGCCATTGAAGAGCGGGCGCGGTCTGAGCTGGGGATGATTCAGAAAGGGGAAACTTTTTACCTGCTGGTGCCTGTCGAAAACTAACAATTCCTGGGCTCGATCGGGCTTAATTTACAAAGAAGAGCTGACTATGACAATCTGGGCTTTGTTGCCAGCCGCTGGCATCGGTCGCCGCATGGAATCGAATACCCCTAAACAGTATCATTCGATAGATGGAGTGTCTGTTATTATACATTCACTTCGTCGCCTGAGTGCAGTCGCTGCAATAAAGAAAATCGTGGTAGTTCTTCATCCCGATGATCGATTCTGGCCAAAGCTTCAGGATCAGGTTGCGGTTGAATTTCCAGACCTTATACAAACTGTTATCGGCGGAGATGAAAGATGTAAATCAGTTTTGAACGGTCTGTACGGTTTAGCAAATACTGCACAACTCGATGACTGGGTTCTGGTGCACGATGCAGTTAGACCTTGCGTGCGAACGGCAGATATAGAAAACCTGATTAACAGGGTTCAACAACAGTCAACAGGAGGACTGTTAGGCTACCCTGTGGATAATACCCTGAAGAAAGTGGATGAGAGGGCAGCCGTGCTCAGAACTGTCAACAGAGAAACTATTTGGAATGCGCTTACGCCACAGATGTTTCGTTATTCCCTGCTTAGAGACGCAATCGAATCTGTGATGACCTCTACTACAGAGATCACCGATGAAGCGTCAGCTGTAGAGTCGGCTGGTCATAAGCCTGTTATGGTAGTGGGAAGTAAGGATAATATTAAGGTTACCCGTGAAACAGATTTGCAGTTAGCAGCGCAGATACTCCGATCTCAGGCGAATGCAGATGAATCCTGACAATATGCGAATAGGGCATGGTCATGACGTACACCGTTTTAGCGAACAATTCGATGAAGTGAAGCCACTGACGTTGGCGGGAGTCGTGTTGCCAGAGAAAATGAGTTTGTTAGCTCATTCTGACGGCGATGTTATTCTGCACGCGGTTTGTGATGCTATTTTAGGTGCCTTGGCAGAAGGAGACATAGGCCAGCACTTCCCTGATAAAGATGCGCAGTATTCGGGAGCAGCCAGTGCCGACTTGTTGAAACAGGTACTGATCTTGATGGATGCTCGTGAATTATATCTGGTTAACGTCGATATAACTGTTGTCGCTGAAGTGCCCAAGTTGAGTCCGCATCGCATCAGTATGATTTCCAGCCTGGCAAATCTGTTAGAGCTGCCGGAGCGGCAGGTTAATCTCAAAGCCACAACTACCGAAGGTCTGGGATTCATTGGCAGAAAAGAAGGTATTGCCTGCACAGCGGTAGTTCTCCTGGCTGGCAATGCCTGAGACCATTCTCCCTCATTTACCGTCGCTTACGCCAATGGAGTTCGCAAGTCTGGATAATCTGGCTTTCGCCTATGGCTTTCCCGTTTTGCAGGCGACGCTAAAACGAGAATTTGCCGATTTTCGTGTAGATGAGCAGTTAGGGTTTCAATTCTCTGGGGAAGGCGAACATCTATGCATTTGTGTGGAAAAAACCAACTATTCCACCGTCGACGTTGCCAGGAGGCTCAGCCAATTATGTGGCGTGAGCCAATCAGCTATCGGCTACGCAGGAATGAAAGACCGCAGGGCAGTGGCGAAGCAATGGTTCAGTTTGCAATTAGCAGAAGATCAAGAAACAGGCCTGGCAAAATTTGAAAGCAAGGCGCTACGTATAGTCGACCAGTGTCGTAACGCGCGTAAGATCAAGATTGGTAGTCACAAGTCTAACCACTTCAGGATCAGGTTACGAAATTGCCAGGGTCTGCAAGCAGAATTTGAGGCAAGACTCAATCGGATTAACTCTGGAGGCGTCCCCAATTATTTTGGCGAGCAGCGCTTTGGTCAGGAATTAAGTAATTTGACGCAGGTGCAGTCGCTGATGGAGTCAGTGCTAAGAGGCGGGGGAGCGGAAGCCACTGCAACGAAGGCGCTGCTTAGACAAAAGTTCAAGCGCGGGATGCTGTTTTCCGCAGCCAGGTCATACCTCTTTAACCAACTGCTGTCTGTACGAGTAGAGCAGGGTAGTTGGAATCACTATCTACCAGGTGATGTGCTGAATTTAGATGGAACCAATTGCTCATTGGTGCTGAACAACGAGTTAGAATGGGATCAATTACTGCAACGAAGATTAGAATCCTTTGACATCCATATAACTGGCCTGCTACCAGGTTTGGTAGACACTAAAGATAAATATGTAAGCAGCGGCAAAGCTGCCGATATTGAAGATGCGGTATGCAAACAATTTGCTCTGCTGACAGAAGGCTTGCGCTATTTTGGTCTTCGGGCGTCGCGCAGGGCTCTTCGGCATAGCCCCATTGATTTGGGGTGGCAGTGGACAGAAAGCGAGCTCGCTGAGTCCAGGGGTGGAGCTTATGATTTACTGTTAGACTTTTCTTTAGTGAAAGGGGCCTATGCTACCAGCTTGCTCCGGGAACTCTGCGACACTATAGAACCTAAGCAGCAATAGACCAACAAATTAACGATACAGGGATTCAGCTTTGAGTAGCAGAGGACACAGTAAGCCAAATTTGAGTGGAATCGGGATGACTTCTCAACGAACTCGGGAACGACTTCTTGGAAGGTTGATTGATCAGGGTATTAGCAGCATGGAAGTGCTGGATATTATTCGTTCGACACCCAGGCATATATTTCTCGACGAAGCCTTATCGCACCGAGCTTATGAGGATGTCGCGTTACCCATAGGACACAAGCAAACGATTTCTCAACCCTATGTTGTAGCAAGGATGACTGAAGCTTTGCTCAAGAGTGGTCCTTTGGACACGGTGTTAGAGATTGGAACTGGCTGTGGCTATCAAACCGCAGTAATGGCCCAACTCGCTAAAACCGTCTATACGGTGGAACGAATAAAGCCGCTACTCGACCGTGCCAGAGGAAATTTGAAATTGCTCAAGCTTCGAAACATCAACTTCCGGCATGGCGATGGCAGCGCGGGTTGGGGGAACAATGGCCCTTTCGATGCCATTATCACTACTGCGGCACCGCAACAGATTCCTCGGGAATTGTTTGATCAATTGAAAGAGGGTGGAAGGCTAGTGATTCCGGTCGGTGGTGGTAATCAACAAGAATTGCAGTTGATTACTCGCCAAGGAAGTGATTTTGACGCGCAGGTGTTAGAGGCGGTGCGATTTGTACCTCTTCTAGTGGGTCAGCTTCAACACTAGTTTTTCCAATTCAATTATTCAATGGCTTGACCATGACCAACAACTCAAGCACACAAGCGCAGGCTTCCAGAACGTCGTTTAGCTCACCACGCGAAAAGTTCTTGCTGTACTTAAAAGGGTTAGCAATGGGGCTGGGAGATTCTGTCCCCGGAGTTTCGGGTGGCACTATTGCTGTAATTACAAAAATTTATGATCAACTTGTTTTTTCAATTCGAGCTGTCGATTTAGAAGCGGGAAAGTTGCTTTTTACCGGACGTGTTCTGGCAGCTTGGCAACACGTCAATGGCAGTTTTTTATTGACACTGGCATTGGGCATTTTGTCGGGTTTACTGGTGTCGGCTAATACGATATTGTTTTTTCTGGAAAATTATTTCCCGCCGCTGATGGCTTTTTTTGTCGGCATGGTGTTGTCGTCGAGCTGGTTGTTAAAAAACAAATTCTCCCTCGCTGTTTGGCAAAATATTGTGGCCCTCTTGCTTGGCTTGCTGTTAACGGTTGGCATAGGTCTTATAAGCCCTCGTTCGACAGAGTTGTCTCTGTTGTATATTTTTTTTAGCGGAGCACTCGCTATCAGCGCCATGATCCTGCCCGGCTTGTCAGGTGCCTTTATTCTATTATTGCTGGGAGTGTATGAGTTTATTCTTGGCGCATTAATCAATTTCAATTGGCCTTATATTTTCGTGTTTGGCCTGGGTTGCACTGTTGGTCTGCTGGCTTTCTCTCGAGTCCTGACTTGGCTATTGCTTAGGTACTATCAGCTTAGTTATGGTTTTATTGTGGGTATGTTATTGGGTTCTGTTCCGGCGCTCTGGCCTTGGCAGCACGCTGAGCAGGCTACCATGGGCACGGCATCACTAATTGCTATTGTGTTTGGAGTTGCGGTTGTTGTATTACTACAAATTGTTTTTGTTTCTAATCCAGTGGAAAAATCAGATTAGTATGGTTTTGCAAATTAGAAGTAAGGGTATTGCTACTACCCCAATTTTGTCAGGGCTCACCTTGTTGGTGGCTGCCTGTGGCGGCAACTACCAGGCACCGGTTTCCGATCAGGGAGAACGGCAAGTAATTAATGCGCCGATCATAATCGATAGTGCAATAGCTGACAGCAGTCTTAGAATTGAGAGCCCCAGGCCGATCGTCTCTACCTCCACGACGAATCGCGCTGCACCTGTGTCAGCATCTGTAGCTGTAAGCAGAAGGCCGGTTCGAAGTGCTGTATCTCCTAGTGCAAGCTCGCATCGCGTGGGGTCTGGGGATACGCTTTTTTCTATCGCTTTTCAGTATGATTTAGATTTCCGTAGCCTGGCTCTAGCGAACGGTCTGAGCCCACCCTATACGATTTTTGTTGATCAAGAAATCAATCTGGATATCGGTACTATTACTCCGGATTCCAGCGTGATTGCATCAGGAAATTTGGGTACGGCGGTATCTAACAATTCTATCGCTAAAGCGAGTGCGGGTAAGGCTTCATCGTCCGCGGTTCTGGGGCAGGCTGTGACATCTTCAATGAGGAGTATACAATGGCAGTGGCCTCATCAGGGGCGTTTGCTGAGAGGCTTTCAAAGGGGTATTAACAAGGGCCTCGATATTGCGGGAGGAACTGGTGATCCGGTGCTCGCGGCTGGTGACGGTGACGTGGTGTATTCCGGTCGAGGTATTCAGGGAACAGGTGATTTGATCATTATTCGCCACAGCGGCCGCTATTTGAGTGCCTATGCCCACAACAGTGTCTTGCTGGTAAATGAAGGCAGCCATGTTCGAGCAGGCGAAAAAATCGCTGAAATTGGTAAAAACCCAGCGGGTGTTTCGATGTTACATTTTGAAATACGCGAAGACGGTGGCTCGGTTGACCCTTCGAGGTTTTTGCCCTCACGATAACTGCCTGTCAGATGGGATCAAATTATTCAGCCAGGAAAATGAGACTTGTCGCTTAGCGCTCCAGAAATTGGAGCTTATTGGTCTTGTCAGTCCATTCTTCAGCGTCTGGCAAGGCATCTTTCTTTTCAGTGATATTCGGCCAGACTTCTGCCAATTCGGCGTTCAGCGCGAGAAATTGCTGCTGCTCTTTCGGCAGCTCATCTTCGGCGTAGATCGCGTCAACTGGACACTCTGGTTCACATAGGGCGCAGTCAATGCACTCGTCAGGGTGTATTACCAGGAAATTGGGACCTTCGTAAAAACAGTCTACCGGGCAAACCTCAACGCAGTCAGTGTGCTTACAACGAATACAATTATCGCCTACTATGAACGTCATGTTATCTCCAAACTTTGCATTTTGTAGCCGTTTTCCAGCCCAAGTCATCAATTATCGTGGTACAAATTCCCAACGCCTGAAAAGACTGGCTTATGGCTGCTCCTGCGGTCTCGCGGCGTGCATTCTATCAGTTTTTTCCGGCAGTTTTCCATCCTATCCAGGCCATCCACCCGGCGCATCTATCGCACGGAGGTAATTTCAGCCCCGAACCGCAGGCTGATTCTGGCTTTGTTCAACTAGAGATTTTCAGCTTCAGTTCGTAAAGGATTTTCAAGGCCTCTTTCGCGCTGATATCGTCTGGCTGCAAACGCTTTAAATAATCCACAGCTGGGTGGGGCTGACTCGCAAACATTTCACCTTGCATCGGTTCGGCAGTGACAGGCAAAACGTTAGTAGAAACTGAGGGGGGTGCGTTGTTCTCTAATTGCAGTAATTTATGATTAGCCCGCTCAATGACAGCACGGGGGATGCCAGCTAGTTGCGCTACTTGCAGACCATAGCTTTGATTGGCAGGGCCGGATTTCACCGCATGTAAGAAAACGATGCCGTTGTCATGCTCTACGGCATCCAGATGCACGTTCACAATATTATCGAATTTCTCCGGCAAACTAGTTAGTTCAAAATAGTGAGTCGCGAAGAGTGTGTAAGCCTTAATCTGCTCCGCTATGTGTATGGAAGCTGCCCACGCCAGAGAAAGCCCATCGAAGGTGCTGGTGCCACGGCCTATCTCGTCCATTAGCACTAGACTATTGGCAGTCGCATTATGCAAAATATTTGCTGTCTCAGTCATTTCCACCATAAAGGTAGAGCGCCCACTGGCTAGATCATCGGAGGAACCTATGCGCGTGAATATTCTATCGATAGGGCCCAACTTGACGGCGGAGGCGGGCACATGGCTACCGCAAAGCGCCAATAACACAATTAAGGCAGTCTGTCTCATGTAGGTGGATTTACCCCCCATATTTGGTCCGGTAATAATTAGCATTTTTTGTTGTACGTTCAGGCAGAGGTCGTTGGCAACAAATGCTTCCTCCGTAGCCTTTTCAACCACGGGGTGTCTGCCACCTTCGATGGTAATTCCTGGTTCATCGCTTAGTTCAGGTTGACAATACTCCAGGTTCACTGCCCGTTCCGCAAAGCAATTTAACACGTCCAGTTCGGCCAGAGCGTCGGCACTGGCTATCAGGCTGGCTAATTCGGCCGCTAGCTCTTCCAATAAGGCTGCATACAAGTCCTTCTCCCTGCTCAAAGATTTGCTACGTGCGCTGAGTACCTTGTCTTCGAACTCTTTCAATTCTGGTGTGATAAAGCGTTCCGCATTTTTCAGGGTTTGCCGTCTTATATATTCAGCAGGCAGTTCCGCATCAGCCTGGCCTTTGCTAATTTCAATGTAGTAGCCATGCACACGGTTATAGCCGACCTTTAGGGTGCCGAGTCCAGTACGTTTTTTTTCTCGCTGTTCCAAATCGACTAAATACTGACCGGCATTGCTGCTCAGGTTTCTTAACTCATCAAGCTCGGCATCATAGCCTTCTGCGATCACTCCACCTTCTCGAATAACAACGGGAGGGTTCTCTTCCAGAGCACGAGCAAGTAGCTCGCATTGATTTGGAAATTCATTAATGAGATCGGCAAGATTGCCAATGAAGTCAGAATTCATTCCCGCTAATTGCCGTTGCAACTCGGGTAGCAAACCAAGTCCATCCCTTAGTTTAGCTAAGTCTCGCGGGCGTGCCGATCGAAGCCCCAAGCGCGCTATAATACGTTCAATATCCCCTATCTGTTTAAGTAGCGCGTGCATTTTTTCAAAATGGTAATCCGTTTTTAATGCAGAAACAGCTTGTTGCCGTAACGCCAGTTGGGCGTGCTCGCGCAGTGGACGATTAATCCAGCGCGAGAGCAGACGACTGCCCATTGCTGTCGCTGTGCGATCAATGACGGAGAGCAGGGTATTGTCTCTTCCACCTGCCAGATTCATATCCAATTCCAGATTGCGTCTGCTGGCGGCATCCAGAATGACGCTGTCTTCAAGTCGTTCAACCTGTATACCCTGGATATGGGGCAGGTCAGATTTTTGCGTTTCCCGTGCATATTGAATTAGACAGCCAGCCGCCTGAAGGGCTGCTGTTAAGTTCTGGCAATCAAATGCCGACAGGTCTTTGGTATTGAAATGCTCTGTCAAAATTCTGTTCGCGTTATCCAGTTCAAACTCCCAAACCGGTCGCTTGTGTTTGGCCGGATGGGTGAGGACATTCGCTACTTCTGATAACTCCTCTTGCAACAAAATCTCTGCAGGTTTAATGCGACCTATTTCCGAGGTAAGTGCATCCAGACCTTGCAGCTCACTGAGCACGAAACGGCCACTGCTTATGTTCATAAACGCAATGCCATAGGTTTTCTCACGCCCGTCAGACCCCAACGCGGAATTCAGCGTAGCACTAATGGCGAGCAGGCCATTGTCCTTGTGTTCATCAAGTAATGCTTCATCGCTTACAGTACCTGGAGTGATGACTCTGACCACTTGTCTCTCTACTGGCCCGTTGCTGGCAGCGGGATCACCTACTTGCTCGCAAATAGCTACAGATACCCCGGCTTCTACCAGCTTTACTAAATAACGATCAGCAGCGTGATAAGGAATTCCGCACATTGGTATAGGCTCCCCAGCAGATTTTCCACGGGCAGTCAGCGTGATGTCGAGAATGCTGGCCGCTAACCTGGCATCTTCGAAAAATAGTTCGTAGAAGTCACCCATGCGATAAAACAACAAACTGCCTTGATGTTGAGCTTTGATGCGCAGGAACTGCTGCATCATTGGTGTGTGTAATTGTGTGCCGGTCAAATGGCTAACCGCTAAGTAGGCTGAAACGAATGAGATTTTTAACTCGGTCGATTTTTATTGAGTGCTTACAATTTTAAGATTCTACACGGTTTAGCAGGGTAGGGGGGTAGCTAATTGACTCTGTTAGCTTGCTATTTTGGCTACTGAAAAAAGCGGCGCAATTAACAGTATTTGAGCAGTCGAGATATGAGTATGTGTGCGTCAGTCTGTCTGGCCGCTGGAGACTGGTGTATTGTTGGTTCATGGACTTGCTGCCCTGATTGTTCGCAAATAACAGCCCGGCCTCTGGCTCGTTACTTAAGAATTGGCGGCTGTGTGTGTGTTCCCTTCGGAAGGCTAAGCCGATAACATGGCGCGATGTCAGATACACTTTCTAGCTCGATTCCTGAACTGGTTCAGCGGCTCGCCGATAGACTCCTCGCTAGAAAATTGATCATTGCCACCGCTGAATCTTGCACGGGTGGATGGATATCTCAGTCACTTACCGCACTCGCTGGAAGTTCCAACTGGTTCGATAGTGGTTTTATTACCTACTCGAATGAAGCCAAGCAGCGCTTACTGGGAGTGCCAGCCACTCTGTTTGAAAGCGACGGTCCGGGTGCAGTCAGTGAGGCTGCTGTGCTCGCTATGACTGCCGGTGCGATCAGAAACAGTCGGGCCAGTGTTGCTGTATCGGTCAGCGGCGTGGCTGGGCCTGACGGTGGTTCTGATGAAAAACCAGTCGGAACAGTTTGGATTGCCTGGCAATGGGAAACCAAGAGTCTGGCCAGACGCTTCCATTTCAGTGGGAACAGGGAGTCTGTAAGGCGGGCAACAGTGCATGCGGCTGTGGAAGGATGCCTGTTGTTGATTGATTGATGAGAAAAGCTAAAGGATTAGCATTTTTTGCCAATATACTGGTTGTATATACAGTAAAAATTTGTTTAAATTCTTACTGTCTATTTGTACAGTAGTTGAACCAGGCTACGGGCCAGGATACACCAGGATACACCAGGATATAAAGATCCACGTAAAGATGATGGAACCAGATTAAGCCAATGCAATATGCAGGCAAATTTACACCAGCCGGATTAAAGCCTGTAAGAACTACTGCAACAGGGCTGTACGATTTATGGTTGAATTCGATGTTAACCGCCGTAGGCACACCGATGGTCACGGGAGTGACATCGAGTTCGAGCCACTGGATAGCGAGCCAGCAGATAGACAGTCAGCGGTTGGCAGAAAAACTGCTACAACACACAGCTTACAACACGCGAGTAGAAAAAAAGCTAAAAGAAGATTGTAAAAAATTTAGCAAGTAGCTGGGGACAAGCTACTATTTAGAACTCAGGAAACTGAGTATTAAGGGGCAACCCGACAACTGCTTTACTCATGGAACCAGGCTTCAGTTGTGAATCTAGACACAAGGAAATTAAGATGATTGAAGATAACGGCAATAAAGAAAAAGCACTGACAGCAGCTCTGTCGCAAATCGAAAGACAGTTTGGCAAGGGTTCTATGATGCGACTCGGGGATACCGAGCGCGAAGCTATTCCAGCTATACCTACAGGTTCTTTGGGGTTGGACATAGCGCTGGGCATAGGCGGTCTACCCCGTGGCCGTGTGGTAGAAGTTTATGGTCCTGAATCGTCGGGTAAAACGACTTTAACCCTGCAAGTTATCGCCGAAGCACAAAAGGCTGGTGGCAGTTGTGCTTTTATCGATGCAGAGCATGCCTTAGATCCTGTGTACGCCAGCAACTTAGGTGTGGATGTAGATAACCTTCTGGTCAGCCAGCCTGATACGGGCGAGCAGGCTCTGGAAATTTGCGACATGATTGTGCGTTCAGGCGCACTGGATGTTGTGGTGATAGATTCCGTAGCAGCACTTACCCCAAAGGCAGAAATTGAAGGCGACATGGGCGACAGCCACATGGGCTTACAGGCTCGCCTGATGTCGCAAGCATTGCGCAAGATGACGGGAAATATTAAGAACTCTAATACCCTTGTTATATTCATCAACCAGATTCGTATGAAGATTGGTGTGATTTTTGGGTCCCCTGAGACTACCACTGGTGGTAACGCACTCAAGTTCTATTCATCAGTGCGACTCGATATTCGTCGTATCGGTTCCATCAAGGAAGGTGATGAAGTGGTGGGTAACGAAACCCGCGTCAAGGTTGTTAAGAACAAGGTAGCACCGCCATTCAGACAGACTGAATTTCAAATCATGTACGGTAAAGGTATTCATCATTTAGGTGAGATTATCGACCTTGGGGTGAAGCAAGGTCTGGTTGAAAAGTCCGGCGCCTGGTACGCCTATAAGGGTGAAAAAATTGGCCAGGGCAAAAAGAACGCTGGCTTGTATCTGGAAGAAAACCCCCATATCGCCGAAGGAATAGAATTGCAAATTCGTGCTCAGCTGCTTGGTGGAGATCTTGCGAACGAAGCGGCAAATTCAGGTGAAGAACCCGTTTCGTCGGCAAATGATGATGTCGTCGTATTGGCTGAGGCGAACAAAGGTAGCTGATAAGGATTGTTGAAAAAGTAGCTATGCCATGTTCTCGTTGTTGATGATAGTACAACAAAGCAGGAATGCCGGTGTAGCGTCGCTTTCAAACTAGGCGTGTTCTTCAAGTGCCTGAGACAACATCATGTAACGATGTCCCTGTTCTCCGGCGGGCCGCAATGGATTATTTGGCTCGCCGGGAACATTCTTTGTATGAATTAACGCAAAAACTTTGTAAAAAATTTCCGGAAGTCGATAAAAATTTACTTCAGAAAGTCTTGGAAACACTGCGATCTGAAGGCCTACAGTCCGACGACCGTTTCACTGAATTCTATGTACGCTACCGTAAATTAAAAGGCTTTGCCTATCAGCATATTAAGGCCGACCTTTCCTCCAGACGTATAAAAAGTAGCCTGATCGCCCAACACCTCTTTATCGACGACGAAGCCTGGCAGGCGATTGCAGAATATTTGGTAGAAAAGAAGTTGCGGACACAGAAACCTCTAGAACATGGTTCAAAACAGCACATAAGACTGTCACGTTTCCTGAAGTCTCGAGGCTTTGGTGAGACGGAGATTCGAAGAACCCTGGGAAAACACTATTCCAAGGCTTAGCCCGTAAAGCTGCGCTGCTGATATTGATTAGTGGGGCCAGAATAGACTGTAATCTTAGCCCCATGACCCGGTACTTGCAGGCTTCAGCCTTGCTCCGGAATTCAGCGTTCCATTTAGGTGTTCGATTACGATTCGTTCAGTTTATTTGCAGATCTGGAGTACAGTTCCGTCGGTTTCAGAAATCGCGCTGTCGGCCTGTGTCGGCATCAATGTCGGTATCGCAGTAGCGGGTAACTTAGGTTCAAGCAATAGAATGAACTATTCAGTTATTGGCGACACTGTAATCCCACGGCCAGCATGGAAAACCTGGCCCGATTCCTTAATGTTCCCAATATTGTGAGTGAGGCGAGTATGAACGATGCGTGCAACTGGCCTTATCTTGAATTGGATGCAATCTGTGTGGCGGGCAAATCGGAATTTATACGCATTTATGAATAGCTATGGAAGAAAGACAAACTTAGCGATGAAAATAAAACAGGGTCGCGATGTTTGATTCAGCCTTGCAAGAATATCGTTCCTAAAAACGGGGTGAGGTAGAGCGACAATTTCGTTGCTACAAATAAAGTGCGACAATGAATAGACAATTCATAGTTGTGCCAGGTTTTCTTCGGACGCATAAGCAAATTCCGAGTAAACTCACCGGGGCTGGACTGACAGGGGGAATTTGTTTTCGGTAGTAAATAGTTAGAGCAATGTAAGCTCATATAATCACAAACCTAATTGGAATCCTTCATGAAATTGATTAAACCCTTCCGCGGCCTCAGGCCTAGCCGTGAACTCGCTGACAGTGTCGCTTCCCACCCTTATGATGTTCTCAGTAGAGAAGAGGCTTTTGAACTTGCCAAGGAAAACCCGTTCAGCTTTTTGCATATCAATAAGCCCGAAGTAGACATGGACGCTTCTGTGGATGCACACGATTCGTCGGTTTATGAAAAAGGACGCGAAAATCTAGATCGATTTCAAGCTGAAGGCACCCTCAAGCAGGATGACGGAGAGAAGCTGTACGTCTATAAACAAGTCATGGGTGATCACGCGCAAGTGGGTTTGGTCGCAGTGGCCTCTGTTGAAGCCTATGAGAACAACCTGATAAAGAAGCATGAATTCACCAGGCCTGAAAAAGAAGACGATAGGGTGGATCACATGGTTGCACTGGATGCACAAGTTGGTCCGGTCTTCCTTACTTACAAAGCTCATGTTGAGGTCGATGTTCTGATAGCCCAGGTAATTTCAACTGAGCCGGAGTATGATTTCGAGGCAGAGGACGGAACCCGCCACGTTTTTTGGGTGATAAAAGATGTAACTCTGTCGGCCAGCATCGAATCTGCATTCTCGGAAATAGAAAATTTGTACGTCGCCGATGGTCATCACCGTTCTGCGGCCGCATCGCGTGTTAGGCAGCTCTACCAAAAGAAGAATCCAGATCACACCGGTCATGAGTCCTATAATTATTTTCTGGTTGTGTTGTTTCCTGATAATCAGATACAGATACTCGATTACAATCGAGTCGTTAAGGATTTACGAGGGTCAGATTCAACGGTTTTTCTGGAAAAACTCAGTACATGTTTCGACATCCAGAAAACAGATTTACAGAATGCAAAACCCTCCAGGGCTGGAGAGTTTGCTCTGTACCTTGACAGGCAGTGGTATCGGTTGTGTGCTAACGACAATTTGACGGCAAGAGTTGACGATGCAGACCCAGTTCGAAGTCTCGACGTAAGCATTTTACAAGACTTTATATTGACGCCACTGCTGGGAATTATTGATCAAAGAACCGACAAGCGAGTTGATTTTGTTGGTGGTATACGTGGATTGGCAGAACTGGAAAAGCGTGTGGACTCGGGAGAGTGGGCAGCGGCTATTGCACTTTATCCTACCTCTATAGAAAGCCTAATGGCCATTGCCGACGCCAATGAAGTGATGCCTCCAAAGTCTACCTGGTTCGAGCCGAAGTTAAAAAGTGGATTGGTGATTCATAAACTCGATTAGCAATAGTCCGCTGGTTTTTGGCAGAACAGTAACTATCTAAATACGATTGCGCGCCGGTAGTTGATTGATGTTATGTTAGTACATTGTTCCTAAATCACAATCGAAGACAGACATAGTACATGAATGTATCTATGAAGGTTCGGGAAGCGTTGTTAAGAAATTTCATAGTTTCTTCTCTGCCTGGTGGAATAGCTCGTAACTGTATCAATCGGCTAGATTTTGCCCCGCTCCTTTATTAAACACTTGAAGGGGGCAGGGCTGAATAATTTCTGTAGTGGCACATAAAAGTTTTTACAGGCCATCACTTCACTGTTGCGCCAGCCTCGTCCCGGTTTGAATAAAACCAGAGCGTCCTGTACTGGCTGGTATCGACGCTCTGGCTGTTATCGTCGCTTCTTAAGGCTAAGCGGCATCTTGCTTGTTTACATCTAATCCATCTATGGGCGATCCGAAACCACCAAGCCCCGATGGAGCATGTAACTGGTTTTTCAGAGTTGCTTTTCCATTGCCGATGTCAATTTTCTTAGGCTTCATTGCCTCTGGTATCTCTCTTACCAGGTTTATATGTAATAAACCGTTGGCAAGGTGGGCAGCGGTGACCTCCACATGGTCTGCTAACTGGAAGCGTCTCTCGAAGTTTCTGGCCGCTATTCCCTGATGAAGATAATTGCGCCCTGCATCGTCCTCGTCGGTTTTCTTGCCCGTTATTCTTAATGTGAGCTTCTCAGTCTGTATATCCAGTTCCTCTTCTAAGAAGCCAGCAACAGCCATGGTGATTTGGTACTGATCCTTATCTATCAGTTCGATGTTGTAAGGTGGGTAGCTGGTTTGATTGGCATCGCCGCGATTTACCGAATCCAGCAACGAGGAGAGGTGATCAAAGCCAACGGTAGAGCGGTATAGAGGTGAAAAGTCAAAATTACGCATGGTCATATCCTTGCTTTTAAGCAATATGTAGTTAAGTTTAGTTTGCCCATCGATTCGACTGGGCAGTGAGCAGGCCTCTCTTGAGCACCTGTTTCAGAGTTAAATATGGGGGTGCTGCCTGTTAATTCAAGCATCTGGGTGCGGGAATGCGCAGTTAGGAATGGTTTTGACTGAAAGTAAAGATCGAGGGTGAAACGAAGGTAATTGCCAGCATATAAAATCAGGTTTTATAAAACCTTATTGATTATCTGGATAGTATGTTTAGATAACAAAAAGGTCCATAAAATCATTGACCGCAGTTTGCTCCAGCCGTTTCTGGTCTTTACACAGTTCGAATATTTCGGCACAGCGCCTGGCCGGGAATCGTGTGGCTAAGTGGGCCCTGAATTTACTTTCTAACAAAGGAATGCCTTCGTCCCGGCGGCGCTGGTGGCCCACCGGGTAGTTGATCTCGACCAGGTCTGTGCTGCTGCCATCGGCGAAGAACACTTGCAGAGCATTGGCGATCGAGCGTTTCTTTGGCTCTAGATACTCCTCGGTATAGACAGGGTTCTCGTGAATCTCCATCTTCTCTCTAAGTTGGTCGATGATGGGGTTATTGACATGAAAATCATCTTCATAGTGCTCGGCAACCAGATTTCCGAAAGCCAGAGGCACGGCTGTCATGTACTGCAGGCAATGATCGCGGTCCGCCGGGTTATTAAGAGGGCCGCTTTTGCTGATGATGCGGATGGCAGACTCGTGAGTGTGAATAACTATCTTCTCTATCTCATCCAGTCGGTCTTTAACTTGAGCATGTAACTGCACTGCGGCTTCGGCAGCAGTCTGCGAGTGAAACTCGGCCGGGAATGATATCTTGAATAAAATATTCTCCATAACATAGCTTCCATAAGGTCTTGTAAAAGTAAAGGAATTACCTTTGAAAGAAACGTCATAGAAGCCCCAGTTGGGTGCGCTGAGTGCGCTGGGGTAGCCAATCTCTCCGCGCATGGTGAAATCGGCCAGGCGTACCGCCCTGGAGGTTGCATCACCAGCAGCCCAGGATTTGCGTGGGCCGGCATTGGGTGAATGCCTGTAAGTACGTAGACTGGATCCATCTAGCCAGGCCTGGGACAGAGCATCGATGATTTGTTCCCGCGACCCGCCAAGCATCTTTGTCGCTACGGCAGTCGATGCCACACGTACTAACAGGACGTGGCATAGGCCGACCCGATTGAAGCTATTCTCTAGCGCTATAACACCTTGAATCTCATGTGCTTTTATCATTGCGGTCAGAACATCGTGCATGCTTAGAGGAGACTTTCCAGCGGCAATATTCTGTTGAGACAGGTAGTCAGCAACGGATAAGATGGCGCCTAAATTGTCCGAGGGATGACCCCATTCGGCTGCCAACCAAGTGTCGTTATAATCGAGCCAGCGTACGATGCAGCCTATATCCCACGCCGCCTTAACGGGATCTAGTCGAAATTGGGTGCCAGGCACACGTACACCATTCGGTACTACTGTTCCTTCAACGAGTGGTCCAAGCAGCTTAGTGCATTCCGGAAATCTGAGTGCGAGTAGGCCGCAGCCTAAAGTGTCCATTAAGCAGTTTCGTGCTGTATCGTAGGCTTCGCCAGAGTTTATTTCGTAATCGCAGACGTAGTCGGCTATATCTACAAGCACCTGATCCGGGTCGGGGCGGTTATTGAGTTCAACGTTATTTGACACTTGTATTCCCTTTTAAAATAGTAACTTAAAATATCTAATTACTGTAAAAAATATAAATTTTTGTTGTATCGTTTTGACTGACCTTGCCGACTAGGCTGACGCTTTGATTGCGTTCAGGGGTGCTGATTTAGCGATCCGCAATATCCACCCATTCCGATGTCTCGGGACCTGTGTAATCTGCACTAGGCCTGATTATTCTGTTATTGGCCCGCTGCTCCTTCACATGAGCAGCCCAGCCTGTGAGCCTGGACATCACGAAGATTGGGGTAAATAGTTTAGTAGGTATTCCCATAAAGCGGTAAGCCGAGGCATGGAAGAAATCGGCGTTGCAAAACAGCTTCTTTTCGCGCCACATTACTTCTTCGCATCGCACCGATACGGGATAAAGCACCGTATCACCGACGTGTTCAGCCAATCTTTCCGACCATCGCTTGATAATCGTGTTGCGTGGATCCGATTCGCTATAGATAGCATGGCCAAACCCCATAATTTTGTCTTTACGCTCAAGCATGCCCAGTATTTCGCGCTCGGCCTCTTGGGCACTAGTCCAATTCTCGATCATGTCCATGGCAGCTTCATTGGCGCCGCCATGCAGGGGGCCGCGCAGGGTGCCTATAGCACCAGTAATACAGGAATGCATGTCCGAAAGGGTTGAAGCGCAAACTCTGGCGCTGAAAGTCGAGGCATTAAACTCATGTTCGGCATACAGGATAAGCGAAACATTCATAACCTGGCTGAACAGTTCATCGGGCTGTTCAGCCCCTAGCATATGCAGGAAATGGCCCCCAATAGAGTCGTCATCTAAAGCGGTGTCTATAGATTTGCCTTCGTGGGAGAACATATACCAGTAGCAAATAATTGATGGAAAGACGGCTAGAATTCGGTCAATGACTTCATCTTGCTGGGAGAAATCTGTTTCGGTCTCCAGATTGCCCAGCATGGAGCAACCGGTGCGCATCACATCCATGGGATGGGCGCTCGCAGGAATCAGCTCAAGAACATCTTTTAATTTTTGAGGAAGGTCTCTTAGTGATATTATTTTTCTTATATATTCATCTAATTCGCTTGCTGTAGGCAAGTGCCCCTTCAGGAGTAGGTGGGCCACTTCCTCGAACTTGGCTCTTTCTGCCAACACGCTAATATCGTAACCGCGGTAGGTGAGGCCAGTACCTGTTTTTCCCACCGTGCAAAGAGCTGTTTCGCCTGCTATCTGTCCACGCAGCCCAGCGCCACTTAGTTTTTTTTCCGCCATGTCCGTTCTCCATTCGTATGTAAATTTTGTTTTACCTCTGGATCTCGACCTAGCAGGCCTGTTCGATCCAGAAAACGGGGTAGTTCTGCTCTTTTGACTCGTCAATCAGGGTCTTAACATTTGATACTGACAGTTGGCTTGGTAGCGCTAGTTGATGACAAATTTCTGCATCAGTTAAAAATCGATAATCAGAGAAAATAGTTCTCTATACTATTTGATTTAACTCAACTAATTTTTAGTTCAACTTTTCTCGTCTTGAAATAAAGCATCCAGTTTCTGCTCATAAGCGTGGTACCCCAGCACTTCGTAAAGTTCCATTCTAGACTGCATCTTGTCCAGGCAGGCAATCTGATCGCCGTTGATGGCGATGGTTTGATACACATCCAGGGCTGCCTTGCTCATGGCTCTGAATGCGCTTAAAGGATACAGAACCATAGCAACTCCGCATTCACCCAGCTCTTCACAGTTAAAAAGCGGTGTCGCCCCAAATTCAGTAATATTAGCTAACACAGGAACCTGAACCGCTTCCACAAATTGTCGGTACTGATCAAGTTCAAGCATGGCTTCAGGAAATATCGCATCGGCACCAGCTTCTACGCAGGCAACGGCCCGCTCGATAGCGGCTTCCATACCCTCCACCGCAAGGGCATCTGTTCTGGCCATAATCACAAAATCGGCATCGGTCCTGGCGTCAACCGCCGCCTTAATACGGTCTGCCATCTCTTGCTGACTGACAATGGCCTTATTCGGCCTGTGACCACAGCGTTTCTGGGACACTTGGTCCTCAATATGCACCGCCGCCGCACCAGCGCGCTGCATAGCCTTAATGGCGCGAGCGATATTGAATGCGCCACCCCAGCCAGTGTCTATGTCCACCAAAAGGGGAATTTCAGTGGCATGGCTGATGCGCTCGACATCCAGAATAACATCGTTGAGGCTGGTGATGCCCAAATCCGGTAGTCCGTAAGAGGCATTTGCCACCCCTCCGCCAGAGAGATAAATAGCTTTATGCCCGGAATCCTCGGCCAACATGGCACAATACGCATTGATTGTACCCACAACTTGCATAGGATGGTTGTCTTCAAGTGCTCTGCGAAATTTTGCGCCGGCGGACAATGAGCTCATAGCTTATTCCTTAAACTGTATTTCATGATGAGTATTTTAAACTACCGATTCAATTGAGTAAGAAGTGTTTTTTTCGCGCCGCTGATATGTCTTTTCATCAACAATTCGGCCAATTCGGCGTCCTGATTTTGTATCGCGTCAACGATTTGGTGGTGTTCTTTAAATGCCTGCTTCGGCCTGGCAGGGCCGCTACTGGTTTGCACTCGATAGAGTCGTAGCAAATGATAGAGTTCGCCGCATAACAGATTGAAAAGACGAGTATTTCCACTGAGTTGCACGATGAGGTAATGAAAATCCAAATCCTCTTCTTTTTGACAGTAGAGACGATCATTTTCCGACTCGATTTGTTTGTCATGATTTGCCAGTAATTGGCGTAATTTCAGGCAATCGTCCGCCGTAGTACGGCTCGCAGCCAAGCGGCAGGCCAATGCTTCAAGAGATTCTCTAATTTCATATATTTCAATAGCTTGAGCGCTATTTAGAGAAACCACCTTGGCGCCGACATTAGGGGTAATTTGCACCAGTTTACAACCCTCAAGTCGCCGAATAGCCTCGCGCAGAGGCCCGCGGCTGATGCCGTATTGTTTGCGGTGCTAGCCCGCCTTTGACAATAGCAGTACGCATTTGGTCGAAGACCGTGTCGGCGAGAGTTAGAGATTTGGACAGTGTTTCGATACCTGTATGACCTTTATGTCAACAATAAATAGATGGACTAAACATTGTTATTAAATTCTGACTGATAATCAACAAAGTTGTTGACAATTCAGCTATTTTTGTTCGATTTATTTCTGCCTTTTAGATAATGTTGAATGCCTGAGTTCATTAAATCCGCAGTAGATCATCCTTATGTTGCTGAATAGCTTTTTTAGTGATTGAGAATAGCTGGCATTAAAGTTGAAGTGGCGAGTATTAAAATAGAAGTTCCGCGTATTTTCTGATGATGTTATTTCGGGACATTCAAAATTGACCGTTCAAGGCGACCCTCTCTCAAGTTTTTTGGCAAGATTCAAGTACTATATTTTGGAAGCAGTGCTTTTGTGTCATCCAGTCAGGCGTTGCTCTGAATTAATACCTGGGTATACTTGTCAAAAACTTGGCTGGAATGTGCTGAGCCTAACAAATAATTACTACAGGTTCGAGGCAGACAGACTGATCCCCAGCGGGACACTAAATCAGAGGTAGAAGAGAATTGCGGTGCTTATGCGCTCACACAGGTTCCTGTCTTTTAAAACTGCTATAATCGCCATTCTTTGTCTGGCGGCACTACGATTTAACGAAAAATATTCATGAAAACCGAGACAGGCACTTATCAAACTGCGCAGCCGGCTCAAGCTGCATTCAGTACCAGTGAATTGCAGGATCTTTGCCAGCGGATTGTCGCCAGTGGTGTGCTGGGTAGATCCAAACACTACACAGCCATGCTGGAATATCTGGTGCAACGCTCTATCGAGGGAAAACCGTCAAAAGAGATCGAATTAGCGATAGAGGTATTGGGCAAGCCTGAAGACTTCGATGTGTCGGCAGATTCTTCGGTGCGGGTGTATGTGCATCAGTTGCGCAAGAAACTTAAAAGCTATTATGAAGAGCACGAGCTGGATGCACTTTTTCAACTTGCGATCCCTAAAGGCAAATATTCTTTGGCAGCCGTGCCACGATTGGCGACTGTTAATTCTCTGCCTTCGCGCTTTGATTTAAATACCTCCTTACTAGCCGCAGCAGTAGTTCTGTTGAGTATCAATTTGCTCTATATCCTTAACCAGCAAAGCGAAGCGGATAAACTGCCAACTCAGGTTGCGGCGACTCACCGTATTTGGGAAACCGTACTAAGTGATGACCAACCCATATTGTTAGTTATGGGAGATTACTACATTTTCGGTGAGTTGAATGCCAATGGTAATATTGCTCGCATGGTACGCGAATTTAATGTGAACTCCAGTAGCGACCTTGAAAATCTACAATTCAGTGACATCGAACATGCCGAAAACTATCTCGACCTGGATTTAAGCTATATGCCTGAGGGTAGTGCCTTCGCTTTGGCGAAGATAGTTCCTATCCTACAAAACAGTGGCAAGACGGTGAATATTACCATGATGTCTGATCTTAGCAGTGCGGACATTCGCAGCAATCATGTCGTGTACATCGGCTATATCAGTGCCTTGGAAAAATTAACAACGATGACATTCGCAGGATCAGGTTTACGCCTGGGCCGAAGCTATGATGAGTTGTTTAATTCCTATACCGCAGAATACTACACCAGCGATGCTGGCTTACCAGAAGCGGGGGAGCCATTTCGTGACTATGGTATGTTCTCAACGTTTCCCGCCAGCACAGATACCCAGGTAGTTTTGATATCGGGTATGCGTGACGCCGGGTTAATGCACACTGCGCAGGCCTTGTCGGATTCACAAAGATTGGATGATCTTATCGTGGCTATCGATAGTGACACAGATAAAGCGGTTGCCGGCTTTGAAGCCTTGTTCGAGGTCCATGGCATAGACCGACTGAACTTCGATGCGGATCTGGTTTACACGAATCTGTTGGATACAGCGCAAATATGGGGGGAACCGCGTCCTTCCCTCCTGAATTAGACGCCACTCTTACTACGATTTACGATCTTCCTGTGCCAGACCCATATTTTGCAAAATATTTTCTTGTCGGCAGCAATTACACGAGCCAGGGTTGGAAAACAGGCAAAGCAATCTAGACAATGGCTTATCTATATTTTCTAGCTAATCTTATTGGCCCTGACTGCACTGCGCCGTGCTTTAATCGCCAAGGCCTTGGCTTTATCTTCCCCGTACTTGTTAATGGAGAAGTAGGCATTTTTTTGCTTTCTCTTAAGCCCTTTGCCTTCCTGCCAGGTAGCTACCCAGGAACGGTCTTTCTTTGAATAACTGACGCCGATTTCACCAGAGCTATTCAGTGGCGACACTTTTCTTGGGCTAAACTTCGCATAGGGCCAATTACTGCCGTATATTTTCTTCCCCTCTACATCTCGTTTCTTTTTCGCAGCGGCTATCGCCTTCGCTTTACCGCCATATTTCTTGAAGGGGAAAGACCGCTGGAAACTCTTCCCATCGTACTTAATACGCACCCATGCGCAGTTAGTACCTCGGGATTCAATAATGCTGATATGGTGTAGCGCGCTTAGTTTTTTCACAGGAACCTCTCTTCGGTCTAGCTAACTGCTGCTTTTTTGTCGATTATTCAGTTTCCCCACAAAGCTGGGTTTGGTGGCGCGGAGCCTGAATACTACTGTTATGAGCACCATAACAGAAAGCAGCGAACCGCTTTTTAATGCACACATATTTAAAATAAGTCGTCGCTTGATTAGCTGGCAATAAAAATGATTGAAATTAGAAGTACAGGTTTAAAGTGTACACCCATAGTTTGAGAGGGGCTAGGCGTGGGATGCCATGTGTTGAATTACACCAGGTTTACGGCTCTCAACTTTTGAGATGCTGTAGTTATACTTGGCAGCGCTAGGATCAATATCCATGGCCTCATCAATAGCAGCAGACAAATCAGCCTGAGCAGCCTGTTTGGTGAGATAAGGACCAGAAACCTTAACCTGCAAACTAGGCTCATTCGGCGCGGTCGCTACTATATAAAAATTCTTTGAGTCCACCTGTTATTATTCCACCTGTTTGCAGCAGATTTACCATTTTAAATTGCGCCTGATCACACGTCAAAGCACGCTGCGACCAGAGCTTTGAGGGTTTTATACGGCATCTATCGGCCGCGTATTAAAAACCAACAGTTGTTCTAATACAAGATCGGCTTGGTACTATTTTTGTTGCGTATTCGCACTAACCCGCCTGGTGCTTCAAGTTTTGGCGGGCCCAGCTTAATATCCGATCTCTCCAATGTTTGAGTGCTGTGTCACAATCCTGAACATTGCTATTACTGCTATGATTTCCTTGATCCGAGTAGCTGGTTTGCAGATTTCTGCCGAGTCTGGCTCAATACAGTGAATTAGCTAGGGGCAGGATTTCGTTGAGAAGCGTAAAATACAGAAAATTCAATTTATTAGCAGCATTGCGATATTCTGTCGCAAGGTTCAGAGCAGACCTGGTTTGAAGTCACTTAGCATAATAATACCTGTTCGAAATGAGTCTTTACTGGTCTCACAACAGCTCGCGAGTCTGCAGACCTACAGAGCTGCCGGACACGAGGTGCTCGTGGTGGATGGCAAGAGCAGCGATGATACGTTGGCTCAGGTGGGCGAGCTGGCAGATCAGGTTTTAAGCTGCAAACCAGGCCGGAGCCAGCAAATGAACAGCGGTGCATCAGCAGCAAAAGGTAGTGTATTGTTATTTTTGCATGCCGATACAGTTCTACCAGAGCATGCCGATGAGTTGATCTTCAGTGCCTTGCAGGAAAAAGATAGTCTCTGGGGCTGGTTTGATGTGCGCCTTAGCAGCAAACGTTTCTCTTATGCATTAGTTGCAGTCTTGATGAATCTCCGATCACGCCTTACGTCTGTGTGCACTGGCGATCAGGCGTTATTTGTCCAGCGCGAGTTATTTCAACGCGTAGAAGGGTTTCCTGCCATTGAATTAATGGAAGATGTTGCAATTAGCAAGCTTCTTCGGCGATATTCACGCGCGGCGCGCCCGCAAGGAGCGGCTGTTGCATCTAGCAGGCGTTGGGAGGAGAAAGGTCTGCTTGTGACAATATGGTTGATGTGGAAGCTACGCTTACTGTATTTCCTGGGGATTAAGCCTTCACGCCTTGCGAAGATGTATTATCCAGGTCATGACTAAAAAATATCCCCGTTCCAAGGTTCTTGTTTTTGCCAGAGAGCCCAATTTAGGTGAGGTCAAAACGAGACTGGCTTCCACTATAGGGGACAAGAAAGCCCGGTCACTGTACCTCGCTATGCTAGCACGCGTCGGTGCTTTATTGCAGGCAGGCGAATTGGCTGCCTGGGACTTATGGGTAACTTCAAACAGATTTCATAAAAGTTTTCTATCTATATGTAATATAAAGAATATACACCAGCAAATGGGGATGGATTTAGGGCAAAAAATGAACCACGCAATAGGCAGCACCCTCAATTGCGAGTCTATAGATTCCGCGCTACTGATAGGGGCTGATTGTCCTGCTATGGACTCTTCCTATCTGGACAAGGCACTGGCAGCGCTGCACTCTGGAAATGACGTTGTTATAGGTCCAGCGGCAGACGGTGGCTATGTCTTGATTGGTTCCCGACAGCCTATTCCGGAGCTATTTACAAATATTTTCTGGGGTTCAAATCAAGTATTGAATGAAACTCTGAGCAGGCTGAAGACTCATGCCCTGTCCTACAGCCTGCTGGACACTCTGTGGGATGTGGATCGACCCGAAGACCTGGCACTCCTGAAGCAACTGTGGCCTCCGCTGCACTGGGAATAGAGTCTTAAAAATCACTTAGAATGGCGGGTTCCGAAGGACAGAATGTCTGTTTTGAATGAAAGAAGATGCGGTTTCAAGAAGGATCCAGGGTGGATTCAAGATCCATCAGCTTTTCAGCAACGCAACTAGATTGAATGTTGTAGTCACCGTTTGTGATGCGACGATGCAGTGCAACCATTTTAGTGGCGTCTATAGTGGGTAGGTCACGTAGGATATTTTCGAGTGCGCCAAAATCAAAGTCAGAACTTACATCCTGCTTCATTGCGAGCTTCCTGTATGCTCGACCAAGCGACAGCTGAGTAATTACTGCATCAGAAGTGCGCTCGCCCTGTCGTTTTTTAGGCGGGGCTCGATTTGGCCTGGTTGCTGAGTTTTTCACAAAAATAGTGCTTCAAAATCCATAACTGATACCGGTTATTCTCTGCTTGTGTTTACCCGAAGCCAGGCAGGGGCAGATCCATCGTGGTATTTGTCAAGCGCTGGTTTCTTGCCATTTTCCTGCCAACATTTATCTTGGTTACGGGCGCTATCTGCCGCAGGTCTAAACTATAGCGACAGTTGGATTAATATCTTTAAAGGCGGCAAATAGCATTTAAACATGCACAGCCGCTGCTAGTCTTACACTCAAATATTATATTTAACTATTTGTTATTTAAAGGAAAAATTAAAAATGTAGTCTCTGCTGTGCTTTCTGAGTGCGCGATAGCGAAGTACCCACTACGGCTTTACGACCGAATTTCTGGTTTTTAATGAGTGGATAATTAGCAAAAATTTTTAGTCCAAATGACCAAAAAACAAGAGGGAGAGGAGGTAAGCAGCTCCAGGGTTTTGCGCTGGAAACTGGCAGATAGTTACGCAGTGACGACGACAGCTTTCCCATAGGCATCGATAAACTCTGAAGGAAATCTTGCCGCTTTGCCACTGCTAACCGATACACAGATGAGTTGCCAATGGCCACGCTGCACCGTCTGACTCGAGTGCAGATCTATTATTTGGAAGCTGCGTTCGAGTCGCAGTTTTTGATCGCAGGCGGTCAACCAGGTTCCTATGAGAAGCTGCTCGTTTTCAAATGCTGGGAGAAAATACTCATACTTCGCTTTACGAATGGCCATACCTCGATCCAGTCGTTGATAGTCTTCAACACTCAATCCCAATGACTCAGAATGACTCCAAGCGCATTCTTCACACCAAACCACATAACAAGTGTTGTTGGCATGACCCATGCCATCTATGTCAGAATTCTTAACCTCGATTTGATAGATATGCGGGTCTGGGTAATCCCAGTTGACTTGCCCGATTTGTTGGTTCATTTCGTCATTTTACACGCAGCAGCGCCAGTTTGCGTCTAAAACTTCCTACACTACCGGAATAGTAGAATCTAATTTCGTAGCAGGAATGCGCTTGTCATCTGACCTTTCACGCGATGCCACTCTTGAGCTGGCATTTACTAATGTTGGCTTTCCCCGAAATTTGTACTGATATAGGGTATATCCTAAAACTATACCAGTCTTGACGAACACAGTTGGTCAATATGCAGAATGTCAAAATATTATGTGCTCATACAAGAGCGCCTCTCTGGCGAAGATATTCCCGATTTTACAGATCATTCGTTTTTGCTTATAGCCGCCGAGGAGTCTGTCTTCGCTTGCAATCTTGGCTTATATCTGGACGCGCAAGGCCGAAAGTGTATTGGCTTTGCTAAAGAAGCATCTCGCCACGTAAATAGCTCGACTATGGAAGCACCTAATAATAAGCTTGCCAGAAGCCATTTACTTTTTGCAGACACACACTAATCAGCTCATCAAAGAAATACAGCCACATAGTTTTGATTTTCTTGATCCAGTCAGTTGTGGCGTTATGCGCCGTAGTAGTTGTTTGACTATTAGCAAGTGAGCGGGTCTAATTGAGACGCTAGATTTCTGACTCTGTTATGCTGGCATCTGCGCTGGCGATTGTTGCCTGGGACTGGCGCACGACTGTTTTATTGTCCGGTTTATCCGTAAAATTGATCATTAATGATAGAGAATACTCAAATACTGCTAGTTGATGATGACGTTGATTCCAGCCTGAATCTTAAGGCAGTACTGTCCTTCGTAGGGGAATCGATTCTCGCAACCAGCAGCGCGGATTGGTGTAGCAGGATTGAAGCTGGTCAACTAAAAAGTTCGCAATTTTCAGTAGTGATAATAGCGAATTGTCAGGCACAAAGTTTCGAATCTGTGCTTCAAGAAATTTGTCAGTGGGAAGCTGGTCTTCCGTTTATCCTAGTTGGTGAACGCGCTCTGCCGCAGAATCTAGATTCTGAATCACAGGCCCGTATAATTGCTCAACTGCCAGAGAGTTTAAGCTATCAACCACTGCTGGATGCTTTGCATAAAGCGAAAATTTTTCACGAGCACCACAATCGACTACGCGACTTTGATGGGGTTCGCGATTTTAATATGTTTGGAAGTCTGGTAGGTGAGAGTGATGCCGTGCAAAAAGTCAGGGATATGATGGGCCAGGTTGCAGGTAAAGAAGTGAGCGTGTTAATTACCGGAGAATCGGGTACGGGAAAAGAAGTTGTGGCTAGAAACCTGCATCTAAACTCGAATAGATCAGATAAGTCATTCATACCGATAAACTGCGGTGCGATCCCCCGAGAGCTTCTGGAAAGTGAATTGTTTGGTCATGAGAAGGGGGCATTTACCGGGGCTATTGCTTCGCGAGCCGGGCGTTTCGAGTTGGCAGATGGAGGAACACTATTTCTTGATGAGATTGGCGATATGCCACTAAGCATGCAGGTTAAATTGCTCAGAGTTCTGCAAGAGCACAGTTTCGAGCGAGTAGGCGGCGCGAATACATTGCAAGCCGACGTGAGGATACTGGCGGCCACACACAAAGACTTGGAGCGAATGATTGCACAAGGTGAATTCCGGCAAGATCTTTATTACAGGATCAACGTGTTTCCTATCGAGATGCCTTCGTTGCGTGAGCGACCGGAGGACATACCTCTGCTTTTGAATGAATTAATCACCATTATGGAAGTTGAGAATCGAGGTTCTGTTCGATTTAATTCGGCCGCCATAGCATCGTTATGTGGCTATACATGGCCAGGAAATGTGAGGGAACTCGCGAATCTGGTCGAACGTATGGCTATCCTCTATCCTCACAGTATTGTTGGGGTTGCTGATCTACCGGAAAAGTTTCGGCAGGTAGACGTGCCGCCTGCTAATCTGTCAGATTCGAGTTCAGCAGTATCCGAAGTTTCAATGAACAGCAGTGTCTTTTCTTTGCAAAGAGGTTCTGCTGGGCAAAGCAAGCTGGACAATAAAGAAGTTGGCAGCAGCTTGTTACCTCTTAAGGGATTAGATCTGAAACAGTACCTGGCCAAGCTGGAAAAAGACCTTATCGTCAAAGCACTGACCGATAGCGGTGGTGTCGTGGCCCGAGCCGCCGATAGACTGCAACTGGGCAGAACCACCTTGGTGGAGAAAATGCGTAAGTACAATTTGCAGAAAATTCAGGACGGCCATAGGGAGCAAGTTGAGAGCAAAGCAACAGCAGAAGCAACTGATGTGATCGAAAAGCAAGTCGATGGTGGCAAGGTAGCCTCAGTCTAGTGAGTTGTAATCGGAGCCGCCGTGAAGCTATTGCCGCCTTGCTATCCACAACAGCGGGTTCCAGTTCCAGGCAGATATGTAGCTCCGAATCGCTAAACAGTTCATTATCGGTGATTCGATAGCGCTGTGTTTGGATATCGTCGGCATCGATAAGTCAGAAATCCAATTCTGTCCCGATGGGAAATTGTTCACGCAATGCCTGCCTTAGTGCATGCTGATAACTTAATTAGTCAATCGCCCCTTCGGTTTAACTGCCAGATTTGCCCATCTTCACTGCTGGCTACCAACCCTGCGTCCCAGTTGTAGACGATGGCATGGCTGGCGCAGATGGAAATAGTTTTGTGCAAGCAAGTCTTCATTTTCAAAAAGCAGTTCACTACTTTGCGCTAAATTGGCGAGAGTCTGTTCGGCCTGTTTGGCTTCTAAAATGCTGGTAAGACGATAAGAGTCATCAGCTAGCCTGGCCAAGCTGCATTTCGTTGTGGCGCCGATGCCATTGGTGCTGGCCAGGTATGTCGCAGAATATTCCAGTACCGGTGATGTCCGTGAGTAGCTATCGTTACTCAGAGTGAATGACGACCAGATCAATGTAAAGATGGCGTAGTGTTTCATCAGGAATTTACTTTCGCGCCGCAACCGGGTAAAAGTTGGCCGTCCAAATAGGCTTTGTCTGATTCAAGCCTTAATCTGCCAGCAGCAAACCAAGAGACAACCTCAGGATAGATATCGTACTCCAGGTTGTGAATCTTTGCGGCGAGACTTTCCACGGTATCGACGGAAGCAATTTTTATGGACTCCTGAAAAATCACCGGACCGCCATCCAACTCTTCTGTAACAAAGTGAACCGACACACCGTGCTCTTTCTCGCCCGCATCCAAGACCCGTTGATGCGTGTTGGTACCAGGATAGGCGGGCAATAAGGAGGGGTGGATATTGAGAATCTGGCCCTGGTATCGTTTTACAAAACTGGCGCCAAGAATACGCATGAAGCCAGCTAGCACTATCAGGCCAGGTTCGTAGTCATCGATTGCTTTTGCCAGTGCTTGGTCGAATAGCTCGCGACTTTCATATTGGCGATGGTCAATAACTGTCGAGTTTATATTGCTTAGCCTGGCTCTACTTAGTCCGTAGGCATCCTTCATATTGGAAATAACGCCAACTATTCTGTAGTCGCCAGGTAGGCTGGAATCAATGAGTGCCTGAAGATTGCTTCCGTTGCCAGAGATCAGTACAACTACAGAACGCTGGGAATTTTTCATTGGTGAATAGCCCGCCGCTAAATCATTAGTACTGAAGCTTGCTCCGGGTCTCCTCGGCTTTCTACACTGCCAAGAAGAAATGCTTGTTCAGCATCCTGATTTAGCTGCTTTAATGCCTGCTGAGTTTGATCAGCGGCAACACAGATGATCATGCCGATTCCGCAATTAAACGTACGCCGCATTTCCGTATCGCTCACCCCACCGTTCTCTTGTAACCAATTGAAAATTTCCGGGGGTTTCCAGGAATCGCGTCTAATTTGTGCCTGAGTGTTGTTTGGCAATGCTCGGGGCAGGTTCTCTGTGATGCCACCGCCAGTTATATGGGCTAATGCGTGGACATCGATAAAATTAGCCAGAGCCGCGAGTGTTTTTACATAAATCCTGGTAGGCCTGAGTAAAGTTTCCCCTAGAGTGCTGTCACCGAAAGTCTGGTTCAGTGTGGCACCGCTCACCTCTATGATCTTGCGAATGAGAGAGTAGCCATTGGAATGTGGACCAGAGGAGGTGAGCCCTATGAGATTGTCACCAATAGCTACTTTCTTTTGATCAATAATTTTGGACTTTTCTACGATACCAACAGAGAAACCAGCCAGGTCATAATCCTCTCCAGAATACATGCCAGGCATTTCCGCTGTTTCGCCGCCAATCAAGGCGCATCCAGCCTGTTCACAACCCTCCCCAATCCCTGCCACAACTTGGACTGCGCTGTCCAGGTTCAATCCTCCTGTCGCGTAATAATCCAGAAAGAATAGTGGTTCGGCGCCACAGACAATTAGATCATTAACGCACATGGCGACAAGGTCAATGCCTATTGTGTCATGTTTGCCCATTTCCATTGCAAGTTTCAGTTTGGTACCTACGCCATCAGTCGCCGATACCAACACCGGGTGTTGGTACTTACCAGGTATTTCGCATAGGGCGCCAAAACCCCCTAACTCAGATAACACTTCGGGACGACTGGTTTTGCGAGTTACGTTCTTAATCTTGTCAACCAGCGCATTACCAGCGTCAATATTGACACCAGCATCACGATAGCTCAAAGATTCTGTTTTTGGAGAGGCAGATTTGTTTCGTTCATCGCCGAGAGTCATTATAGGATTCCACTAACCGCTGGAATTAGATCGGGCCGAATAACGACCACGAAATAAAGCCAGTATTTTATCAAGATGCGCTACCCACGTCAGTGGATAATCCAGTGTGTGAATAATCCAGTATGAATGAACAACAGTGCAATAAGCGGGCAGCGTCAGTCGCTACCAGGTTTACATGCGTGGCTTGTGCCAGCTATGTCTTACTGCGCATTTTGCAGTATTATTCATCAATGACCAAGCGTAACAGAGGCAGGTGTAAAATTTTCCTTATTGCAGTCTCATTGCAATTCCTGCCTATCCAATCCGGTACAGCGTTACAAGTAACCGGGCTCTATACCCAGGAAATAGCAGTGGCTAATGATGGGGAGGGGGAGCGCAATCGAGCATTTAGGGAAGCATTGGCCGCTGTCATAGTAAAAGTCAGTGGCGACCCTCGCTGGCTGGAAAATCCGACTATTGAGAGAGCCGTATCTCAGGCACAAAATTATGTAGAAGCGAGCAGCTATTTCAGTGAATCAGTGGAGCTGCCTATTGAGGACAATTCCACAGCCAGCAATGGTGCAGCGACGGCATTCTACACGGTGGAGCAGCGCATTATATCAGTCAACTTTGCCGCTGCGCTTATAGACGATTTATTGACCAATACAAATATACCGATATGGGACAGTAATCGGCCCAGTGTGCTGGTGTGGATGGTTTTGCAATGCTCGACCGGGGAGCGCAGTTTTCTCACCGCCGATGCCAATCCTGAAATAGTAAAAGCCATGCAAGACTTCGCCAGTGATCGCGGCCTACCGATTATTTTTCCGGTTCTGGATTTTGAGGATAGAAGAAATCTTACAGAAAACCTGGTTTGGAATTTGAATGAGCAGGCCATTAGCCTGGCGAGTCAGCGATACGATGCGGACAGTATCCTGGCTGGCCGCCTGCACTTCACTGCAAGCGGTGAATTGGTCGGTCTTTGGCAGTTTTTGTTTCAGGAGAAAACAGAAGTGTTTGATGGATTTGACGAAGAGCTAGAATCGTATCTACATGAACCATTGAATCGGATTACTGCCCGTCTGGCTGGTTATTTCGCTATTCTCCCCGAATCTGTGAATCAAGAAACTGTTCGACTTCGAATCGATGGTATAAAAAACCTTAATGCCTATACTGCGCTGCTTAGCTACCTCGAAAACCTGGGCTTGGTGCAGACGGTAACCACGGCTGAATTGGATGGTGAACGTATCGATCTACAGTTGAGCCTGCTGGGAGACAGTCGTCAGCTTTACGAACAAATCGCGCTGGATAGAGATCTTCTGCTAATTAGTGACTCGGTTAGTGGGGCTAATTCATCACTTTTGCACTATCGCTGGACTCGTTAAGCCATGCCAGATTCTAGTCCTGGTCAGCTAGCGCTGGGGGTTGGCCTCGATGACGATGCTCAATTCGAAAATTTCTTTTCAAGTGCTGGGAATCAACAGTTAGTTAATTATCTCAATGCGCCAGAGCCGGAGCCTTATATGTATCTGTGGGGGAATGGTTCCCCTGGCCTGAGTCATTTACTACAAGCTGCCTGTCATAAAGCCACAGCCGAAGCAAACAGTGCGATCTATTTACCCCTTGCCGATAAAGCGCAGTTCAGCCCGCAGATCCTTCAAGGCAGCAATTCTCTATCTTTGGTATGTATAGATGATATAGATTCTATCGTTTCATATAGTGAATGGGAGTCGGCGTTGTTTACAGCATTCAACGCGATACGGGATAGCGATACACGATTAGTTATCTCAGCAACTATGGCCCCTCAACATCTGGCGGTCGGGTTGCCAGATCTACATTCACGTCTTCAATCGGGGTTAATTCTGCAACTTAAGGAACTGAGTGATGAGGATAAATTGCTGGCTTTGCGTTTTCGAGCCAGAAAGAGAGGGCTTGAAATGTCTGTTGCAGTAGCTGAGTTTATATTGTTGCGGGCGGATCGAAGGTTTCCAGCCTTGATGAAAATATTGGACGATCTGGATCGAACTTCCTTGCAACAGCAGCGCAAGTTAACGATTCCTTTGGTGAAATCAACCCTGGGTTGGTAATGTTGTTTGACGCACCTGACTATTATAAGGGTACTTTCATAAGGGTACTTTGAAGTGATTTCTATAAAGTCGAATAAAAACAATTAGCAAAACAAACATCACAGTGCAGAGTGAGATTTCAATAAACCCCAGCCAAAATCTTTCCGGCTCGAAAGTGATAAGAACTCCATGTATGAAGTACAGAAGTATGACGAAGCTCATCCAGCCATAGGTACGTAGTTGAGCGCGGTGCAAGCCACGGAAAAATAATAATAGCGGTGCTGTCTGCATTAACCAGATTACAAAACCAGCCGCGCGTAAAGCATCAAACACCATGAAAACGCTGGCTACAAAATAAAGTAGCAAACCGTAGTAACACACTAATATGGCTATTCGAGTTTGCTCAATTTTTGCAGGCAGGGTATCGCTGAAATTCATCATTCTATGAATTAAGCCATTAACTTCTGCGCGACAGCAGAAATTCTCTTTCCCAGTGCGATGCACAGAGTGGCTTCATCGTCGCTAATCGGCTTATTCCCTTTGGCTCCCGAAAAATGGCTGGCTCCATAGGGGGTTCCACCGGTAGTAGTTGTATTTAAAGTAGTCTCGGAATAGGGAATGCCGCAATACGCCATACCGTGGTGGATCAGCGGAATCGCCATAGTAAGTAAGGTGGTTTCCTGACCACCATGTAGAGAGGAGGTTGAAGTGAAGGTAGCAACAGGTTTGTCGATAAGGGAACCTGATATCCAAATCGCGCCGGTACCATCGAGGAAAAACTTTAGCGCAGCGGCCATATTTCCGAAGCGAGTGGGGCTGCCTATAATGAGCCCACTACAGTTTCTCAAATCTTCCTCGGTACAATACACAGCGCCATTGGTGGGTATTTCGGCTTCGCTAGCCTTAGTATTCACAGATACTGAAGGCACAGTGCGAATTCTGGCTTCGATTTGACTATTCTGCTCTACACCGCGAGCAATTAACTGCGCCATCTTCTCCGTGGCTCCATAGCGACTGTAATACAGTACCAGTACATATGGCGATTCCATGTTTTAATCCCTGATCAGGCTTAATACGTTTTCCGGGGGTCTGCCAATTATGGCTTTATTACCTTTTACTGCAATAGGACGCTGTAACAAGTGTGGGTGTTTCTGCAGCAGGTCAAATGCGATTTCCTCGCTCAGCGTATCATCGTCCAAGCCAAGTGTATCGAAAGCCTCTTCGGAACGGCGCAAAATATCGTGGAATTGCATGCCCAGTTTTTTCAGGATGCTTTTCAGCTCATCAATGCTTGGTGGTGTTTCGAGATAATAAATGATCTCAGGCTTGATGTCGTTTTCCTCTAACAGCGCCAGGGTCGCTCTGGACTTCGAGCAATTTGGGTTATGATAGATTGTAATACAGGCCATGGCGGTCCTCCTTTTGTCTCCTGCTTCTAATGGCTAGTTATTATCGGTAAATATTCTTTTGCCTAACTGCTGTTGTACTGCGGCTTCAACGCTATCATGAAAATCCATTGCTTTCAGTTGATCCGGTGAATTTAGATTTTCTGCCAGACTCTTCGAATTGTAATTGCGCAGTGCCTTCCAAATCTCGGCCATAGTGCAATTTTGTACTGAGCGGGTTGGAAGGAATCGTGGCGGGTCATTAGCTGTTCGACTTATGAAGCCAATTTCTTCCAGAGCCAGGAGAGAGTCTTCTATACCAAGGGATTGACCACTTAATGTGGAGACCAACTCGTTCTCCGTCAAAGGTTCCTGGGCTGCGAGAAACCGATTGATGATGGCAGAAGCTACGCTAAGACCGATTTTTTCTTGTTGCGAAATACTAAGCTTGCTAGCGCCGCGCCTGACACGAGTCTTTTCAGGGTACTGGTGATAGTATGCAATGCTGCTACCCACAAGGGCGACTAACCAACCTATATAGACGAAAAACATGACGGCCACAGCGGTCGCAAAAGCAAGGTAGATAAATTCTCGCGCTGAGGCAATGAAGAAGCCTTGAAAGACCGAGCCCATTAATTTCCAAATGATGGTTGTTACAAGTCCACCGATAAAGGCTGAGCTAAACTGTACCTTGGTATTCGGCAGGAAGCTGTAGGCAAACGCAAAAGCCAATGACATTAGAAGTATGGGTACGAGTACTGCAAAGAACTCGATAATCAGACTTCCGTAGCTTAAATTTTCGAGCAATCGACTAAAAAAATTTGTGTTTACGGAAGAGGTAATGGTGATCGAAAGAAACAGGAGCAGCGGGCTGACAATTACCGCGAATAAATACTCGCTGACGCGACTCGACCAGGATCTTTCTTGCTTAACTGACCAGATATAGTTAAATGATGACTCTATTTTGTGCATCATATTAAGTACAAAATAGAGTAGAAAGCCGATACTGGTAATGCCGATCAGTTCCACCTGCATTGCATCTACATAACCGAGAACGTCGCTGGTAATTTCCTTCGCCTGCTCTCCTAGAGGTTGCAATAAAGTTAACAGCGTCGGTTCCAGCGCATTGTGTACACCTAAGCCTTTAAGCACTGCGAAAGTTAGAGCAAGCAAAGGGAAAAAACCTATTACAGTAGTAAATACCAAGCTCATGGCTCGAAGCGATAGTTGACCCTGCATGAGATCGCGCAGAATAGCCAGGAAGATTTGACTACTACGAATCAGAGTCCTCTGCCACAAAGGGGTTGCTGAGGTAGCTTGCTGCCAGATATAACTATTTACTACAGAGCGCATCTGATCACGCAGAGATTTTAGGCGCGAGAATTGAAGAGTCATAAGGCTACAACCACAGGAGTGTGCTGGCTATTGTACTGCAGTTGCGCCCATATCTCTGCTGTTGCAGAAAAAACCGGACGGGAATAGCTGCCTGGATAGAAATGCTGCACAGGACTAGCGAAACAGCCGTTGCAGAAAATCGGTAATGCTATCGGTTTTGATCAGCTGTTTTTCTCCTTCGGCCCGGTTTTTATATTCAATTACACCGTCTGCAAGAGATCTTGCTGAGATCACAAGGCGATGTGGTATGCCCATCAGTTCAGAATCGGCAAATTTTACACCTGGGCTGGTTTTCTTATCCCTGTCATCGAGTAAGGCCTCGATTTTTAGCGATAGAGCCTGTTGGTAGAGCCGCTCTGAGTAAGCCGCTACCTGTTCGGATTTATGCGCATCTATTTGAACAATAAGCAACTGAAAAGGTGCAATTGTATCAGGCCAGATAATACCTCTGTGATCATGGTTTTGTTCAATGCAGGCTGCCACTACACGCGTTATGCCAATGCCATAGCATCCCATTGGCATAACCACGGACTTACCCTGTTTATCCAAAACCGTTGCATTAAGTGCCTTACTGTATTTCGTCCCGAGTTGAAATATATGGCCGACTTCTATGCCCCGTTTGATTGAAAGCGTGCCGAGGCCGTCCGGGCTTATATCTCCTTCCTGCACTTTGCGAATATCGTAGATAAGCTCCGTTTCGCTGCTGTCATTCCAATTGGCATTGATGAAATGATGACCGGCTTGATTGGCACCACACACGAAATTTTTTAGCTGCTCTGCTTGTGTGTCGAGCACAGTGCGGATTCCGCGCAGAAAAAGTCCGAATGGTCCAAGACTGCCAACCGGAGCGCCCACTAGCTTCTCAATAAGCTCGTCGTCGGCGAACTCCAGGGGTGAGGCTACTGCTGGAAGGTTTTGTGCTTTTGTTTCACTAAGCTCATGATCGCCTCGGAGTATGAGTGCGACCAGTTGCTCGGATCGTTCCCCAAGGTCATCGGCAGCGTGAACGAACAAAGTCTTCAAAATTTGAGAAGGTTCACACTCTAACTTTGTTGCAACTTCGTTTACGGTGCAGGCCGATCCTGTCTTGACCAGTTTGCGCGCACGCGCTTCGATATCCATCTCGGTCGATATTGAGTCGCCCTGTGCAAGCTCAACATTGGCCGCGTAGTCAGACTCGCTGCTAAACGCGATTTCGTCTTCGCCGCTGTCAGCAAGAACGTGAAATTCGTGTGAAGTGCTACCTCCTATGGTACCGGAATCGGCAATCACTGCTCTAAAATTCAAACCGAGCCTGTTAAAAATAGTGCAATAGGTAGCATGCATCTTTTGATAAGTGTTATCTAGAGACTCCTGATCAGCATGAAAAGAGTAGGCGTCCTTCATGATGAACTCGCGCGCTCGCATTACACCAAAGCGGGGACGTCTCTCATCGCGAAATTTCGTTTGAATTTGATACATAATAGCGGGGAGTTGCCGGTAGCTATTGTATTCATTGCGCACCAGATCGGTTATTACCTCTTCGTGGGTTGGAGCAAGACAAAAATCCCGTTCGTGGCGGTCCTGGAAACGGAGTAATTCTGGCCCCATGCCTTGCCAACGACCTGATTCTTCCCACAGTTCTGAGGGTTGAACCACTGGCATAGACACTTCCATGGCGCCTGATTTGTCCATTTCTTCACGCACAATCTGGCTAACTTTATGGAGTACACGCAGGCCCAAGGGGAGCCAGGTGTACAGGCCGGTAGCAAGTTTGCGAATCAGGCCTGCGCGCAACATTAACTGATGGCTGCTGATTTCAGCATCAGCCGGGGTTTCCTTAACCGTAGCTATTAGATAGTTACTCGCTCGCATGGTTTATCCATTTCGGGTTGATAGAGGCCCATTTTAGACTACTTTGGGGGTCGGCAACGAGACGAATTAGTCACGCCATAATGAAGAAAGGCAGCCTGGGGACTGCCTTTCTGGTTGTTCTTAATGGGCTTTGCGGCCGGTGTATTGCTGACTTCTCGGCTCTCTTCTCTGATAGGGATAAGACAAAGCCCGGAAACCTGAATAATGCCTTATAGAGCAAATTCTTTTAGCTTTTTCAGTGGCTGTACTTTTACGCGCGTGCTGACAGGCTTGCGTGGAATGTCCATCAGTTCACCAGGGCGAAAAGGATTTGGTACGTTCTTGCGGGCAGGTCTGGCCGGGCGTACAACAGATTTAATTTTCAACAGACCTGGTAGCGTAAATTCACCAACAGCACGTTTCTTCACATGACGCTCTATCAATACACTAAGTTCTTCCAGGACAGCTGCAACTTCTTTCTTGCTGACTGAGGTGTTTTCTGAAATCTCATTAAGAATTTCGGTTTTGGTATATTTCTTTTGAATAGCTGGATTCTTGCGCGTTGCAACCGCGCCTGTTTTAGCTTTTGATGCCACTTTCTTCGAGAATTTTTTAACAGCCATGCCCGCTCTCTTTACAGTTTAAATTACAAGTTAACTTGGTTTTTGTTCTAAGATCCAGCGTCGCTAAATCTATTCCTGATTAGATGAGACTCCGTGTTGAGTCAGAACCGTGGCTTCTGTCCCAAAATTGATTTTCCTACTGCCTCACAGGGGGTGTATTTATAAAACATTCACATTACGCTAGCAAGTAATTATGGAAACTTTCCCTAACTTTTCTGTGCACCCGCATGGATTCATAAGAACCGGGAAATCAGGTGTCAAATTGCAGTATAAGGCGAGTAAAAAAGTAACTGATTGCACAAAATAGCGCCGCGCAGTTTGGCGACGTGTTGCGGTGTTGAGTAAGAGGATACAGACCAAGCTAAGAGGCTGGCGGGATGCACTGAGCTTTCATCGTGCCGGTCTTGCATCTTTGTATCTTACTGGAGGCATGACAAGTGTGAGGATGGAAAAAGTGAGGATATAAAAATACGGGCTCATCCATAGCCAATATTTGCTCCAGGTTTGCATCGGAACCTGTCCCAGGCCACTCAGGGGCAGGACAAAAATTGCAGCAACAGATTTGCATTAACGCGGCCTGGCATTGTTGCCCGCTAAGTGTTTGTGGTTTCAGAATGGATCGCAACGACTGAGCTTAGATTGAGATTAAAGATTGAAGGAGGTGCGAGAAAAAAACCTTATAAGGTATAATCGCCGGCTTTTAATGGCGCTGGCCTGGGTCAGCCTGCTGGGTTTGTGCTCGGGGAAAACCAGTATTAGCCGGTTTTCAAGAGATTCGAGGATTTAGATAGATGCCGATTTATGAGTATCAGTGCTCGAAATGTGAGCATAAGATGGAGGCGTTGCAGAAAATCAGCGATGACACTCTCGTCGATTGCCCGGCTTGCAGCACTGCAAACCTGAGCAAGTTGATTTCGGCGACGAGTTTTAGGCTGAAAGGTGGCGGTTGGTACGAAACTGACTTTAAAACCGGGAATAAGAAGCAATTGGCTGAACCCGAGTCAGCGGTGCCTGCTGCTACTGAATCCAGCAAAGCCAGTACAAATGAACAAAAAAATTCAGATACCAACACATCGCTCGGAACAACTGCTCCGACGAAAGAAAAAGCTAAAACTGTTGGCAAAGACAAAAAGAAGGTTGGATCAAAGGCTTCACCCGGCAAGACCTAGAGCAAGCTGGATCCAAGTTCAGGTAATACAAATACTGGAAGATTTTGCAGACGGGTTGCGAATAGAGAATGTATTGAGACAGGAAAACGCCATGCGCAGCAATTATTGCGGTGAATTGAACGAATCATTTATTGACCAGGAAGTCGAGCTTTGTGGGTGGGTCCATCGTCGCCGTGATCACGGTGGTGTAATTTTTCTCGATGTCAGAGATAGAGAAGGCATCGCCCAGGTAGTGTATGACCCAGATACGCTGGAAAGCTTTGCAATTGCTGAAGGCGTGCGTAACGAATTCGTGATCAAAGTGACAGGAATAGTGCGTCTACGTCCAGAAGGGACTGTGAACAATGACATGGGCACCGGCAAGGTCGAAGTGTTGGGAAAGCAACTGGAAGTGCTTAATGCAGCCAATACCCCACCGATACATTTGGACTACCACGCTGAGGTTGGGGAAGACATAAGATTGCGTTATCGCTATATTGATTTGCGTCGGCCAGAAATGGCAGAACGACTACGGTTTCGTTCAAAGGTAACCAATACTGTACGGAATTTTCTCGACAGTAACGGCTTTATCGATGTCGAGACACCTTTGCTGACTAAGGCGACTCCCGAAGGAGCTCGCGATTATTTAGTGCCTAGCAGAACTCATCCCAACAAATTCTTCGCATTACCGCAGTCTCCCCAGCTGTTCAAACAAATTTTGATGGCGGCTGCTATGGATCGTTACTACCAAATCGCAAAATGTTTTAGAGATGAAGACCTGCGGGCAGACCGGCAGCCTGAATTTACCCAGATTGATGTAGAAGCATCATTTATGGACGAACAGCAGATCATGGCCGTTATGGAGCAGATGATTAGTAACGTATTTAAGTCTCACCTGAGTATTGACCTCGGCAGTTTTCCTCGAATGTCTCATGCGGAAGCGATGCAGCGCTTTGGCTCGGACAAGCCAGACTTACGAATAGATCTGGAACTTACCGACATAGCTGAGCTTATGCAGGGAGTGGACTTCAAAGTGTTCAGCGGCCCGGCTAATAATGACGAGAGCAGAGTGGTAGCACTGCGCGTTCCTCAAGGGGCGAGTATCAGTCGAAAAGTGATAGATGACTATACGTCCTTTGTTGCGATTTACGGCGCGAAGGGCCTGGCCTGGGTTAAAGTGAATGACATAGCCGCAGGCCTGGAAGGCTTGCAATCGCCAATTTTGAAGTTTATGTCTCCTGAAGTGATTGACTCACTCATGCAAAAGCTTAATGCAGAAACAGGCGATATTATTTTCTTTGGAGCCGACAAAACCAAAATTGTTAATGAGGCTCTGGGTGCATTGCGCATTAAAGTAGCCGAAGACTTAGGGCGGGTTAAGGACAGTTGGGCACCTCTTTGGGTGGTCGACTTCCCAATGTTTGAAACAGCAAGCGACGGCAGCTTGACTTCACTACATCATCCATTCACTGCACCGGCTTGCGATGCAGAACAACTGGCAACGCAGCCGTTGACTGCCTTGTCTCGAGCTTACGACATGGTACTAAACGGGATAGAACTGGGCGGCGGCTCGATCCGTATAAACAAACCTGAGATGCAGCAGGCCGTATTCAAAGTGTTGGGGATAGGCGAAGAAGAGGCACGAGAGAAATTTGGTTTTCTACTGGACGCTTTAAGTTATGGCTGTCCTCCCCACGGCGGCATAGCATTTGGCCTGGATCGGTTAATCATGTTAATGACTGGTGCGGCTTCCATTCGTGATGTAATTGCATTTCCTAAGACACAATCAGCGGCCTGTCCGTTAACGGATGCACCGGGTGTGGTTTCCACCAAGCAATTACGAGAGCTTAATATTCGATTGCGTGAGCAGCCTGCTGCTACTGAGCAAATACAATAATTCATCCGGAGTTAAGTTGATATGGCTGGACATAGCAAATGGGCCAACATCAAGCACCGAAAAGCAGGGCAGGATGCTAAACGTGGCAAGATATTCACTAAAATCATTAGAGAACTGGCAGTCGCTGCCAGGATGGGTGGAGGAGATGTTGCAGACAATCCACGTTTAAGGGCAGTTGTAGATAAGGCGCTTGGTGCCAATATGACACGAGATACTATCCACAGGGCCGTCGCCAGAGGCGCAGGCACCGTGGAGAATGATAATCTCGAAGAACTTGATTATGAAGGTTATGGTCCGGGAGGTGTTGCCGTCCTGGTCGAAACACTGAGTGACAATAAGAATCGTACCGTAGCTGAAGTGCGACACGCTTTCACCAAATTCGGTGGTACGCTGGGCACAAACGGCTCCGTTTCCTACCTTTTTGAACGAACCGGGATTATCAGTTTTCCTGTAAACAATAACGAAGAGCAAATCATGGAGGTAGCACTTGATGCGGGTGCCCATGATATCGTCAGTAATGAGCACAGCATCGAAGTGATGACCACATTGGAAACCTTTGGTACGGTTCAGGATGCGCTAACCGTAGCCGAACTTATACCCCACTCTGCCGAGATGACCATGTTGGCGTCAACAGAAGTGGAACTCGACCTGAATTTTGCCGAAACATTATTAAAGATGATTGATCTTATGGACGAGCTGGATGATGTGCAAAATGTCTACCATAATGCCAATATCTCGGACGAAGTTGCGGCTCAGCTTTAAGACTACTATCTCTGTCTTGCGCTCTGTCCTGAGATAGCTTGCCAGGCTGCTTCTTCAAGATTTCAAATCCTGATGTGTATAAACTCAAGGAATTCTTATGGCCATAATTCTCGGCATTGATCCTGGTTCCAGAATTACCGGTTATGGTTTGATAAATGCGATTGGCAATAAACTGGAATACATCGTCTGTGGCTGTGTACGCACAGGCTCACCTTCTCAGCCTGAGCGTTTAAAGATTATCTTCACGGAAATTTGTCAGGTTATCGAAAAATATTCTCCACAGCAGGCCGCAGTGGAAGAAGTTTTTATGGGCCGCAATGCTTCTTCGACTTTAAAGCTGGGTCAGGCCAGAGGCAGCGCAATGGTTGCCTGTCTGTCTCACGGCTTACCGGTGGCCGAGTACTCGGCACGCAAAGTTAAGCAGGCGGTAGTTGGTGCGGGTGGGGCTGATAAGTTACAGGTTCAGCATATGATTAAAGCGCTGTTATCGATAAGTGATAGTATAGCGGAAGACGCGGCCGACGCCCTGGCTGTTGCAATTTGCCATGCCAATACTGAAGCTGGTTTGGTTCGCATGGCTGGTGCAAAGTCATTTAACAGGAAGAGATTTAAGTGATAGGACGAATACGCGGAATTCTGGTGGACAAGAAACCGCCCGAGATTCAGATTGATGTCGCCGGGCTTACCTATGAAGTACAGGTGCCCATGAGCACCCTTTACCAATTGCCCGATCTAGATAAGGAATTGACGCTTCATATCCACTTTGTCGTAAGAGAGGATGCACAGCTACTCTACGGTTTCTATAACGAAAAGGACAAAGCCATGTTTAGGTCGCTTATCAAAGTGAATGGAGTTGGCCCCAAAATGGCACTGGGCATTCTTTCGAATATGGAAGCAGACGATTTTGTAATGACCGTGCGCAGCAACGACATTAACGCCCTGGTCAAAATGCCTGGTATAGGGAAGAAAACAGCGGAACGCTTGCTGATTGAAATGCGTGATCGCTTAGGAGATTGGGGTGACCTTGCCGATTCGAAGAGAGGTGAAGAGCAGAGAACGTCACTTTCTACTATGACGAACGATGCGGAGACGGCATTGATATCGTTAGGCTATAAGCCACAACAGGCGAGCCACGCGATTGCGCAGGCAATGAAGGTGAACCCGGATATAAGCGATTCGGAACAATTGATTCGACAATCTCTTAAAAGTATGGGCTAGACGATAGCGACTCAATTTTACTGGTCTTATTAAGCGGAAAAACAATGGAAGAAGAGAGACTAATATCGCCCCAAACTGCCCCTATCGAAGAATCCGCCGATCGGGCAATTCGTCCGCTTTACTTACAAGACTATATTGGTCAGATCGAAGTAAAACAACAGATGAATATTTTTATCAGTGCCGCTCGAAACCGTAAAGAGCCATTGGACCACACCCTGGTGTTTGGGCCTCCGGGTCTAGGCAAAACCACATTGGCGAATATTATTGCCAATGAGCTACAGGTATCGATTAAAACCACGTCCGGTCCGGTGATGGAAAAAGCAGGTGATCTTGCCGCCATGTTGACCAATCTTGAAGAAGGAGATGTACTATTTATCGATGAAATTCATAGGCTTAGCCCTGTTATAGAAGAAATACTATATCCAGCAATGGAAGATTATCAACTCGATATAATGATCGGCGAGGGTCCTGCCGCGCGTTCAATTAAGTTAGATCTGCCGCCGTTCACCCTGGTCGGTGCTACTACCCGCGCCGGCTTGTTAACCTCTCCACTGCGTGATCGATTCGGAATAATCCAACGACTGGAGTTTTATTCGGTTGAGGAGTTGAGCAAAATCGTGAGTCGTTCGGCACAAATTCTAGGCACCGAAACCGACGCAGCAGGCGCAGTGGAAATAGCAAAAAGATCGCGAGGGACACCGCGTATTGCAAATCGATTGCTGCGCCGTGTCAGAGATTATTCAGAGGTGAAAGTGGACGGACAGGTCAACCTGATCACCGCCGGTCTGGCTCTGGATATGCTCAGTATTGATAAAAATGGTTTCGATCACATGGATCGTCGCCTGTTGATGACCATGATTGAAAAATTTGAAGGTGGTCCAGTTGGCATTGATAGTCTGGCTGCCGCCATTAGCGAAGAAAGAGACACCATCGAAGACGTATTGGAGCCCTACTTGATTCAGCAGGGGTTCATTATGCGTACGCCTCGTGGTCGAGTAGTTACCCAGTTTGCCTATCGACATTTCGGTATAAAACCGTCTGCACAAATGCTTGATTTATTTCAGCAGGAACAAAGCGCAGACTAATTCCTGGTCAATGCCTTTGAGCGAGCCAACACGTTGCTCTGTCGCAACCAATCAGCTTGATTATTGCCACGATTCGGACATCATTTGCCCGCTAAATGTCTCGATTTATCTGCTAATTGTCAGGTTTGGCGAGTTAAATGCCTTTTCACAAAACTATTTTCTGTTTTGGCCGAATAATCCCCTTGAAGTCTCGGATTCCCTGGCGATTTAGGTTGCCATAGTAGGTAAAATCTAAGTAAATGAAACCAAAGCAGCCTTTGCTACGAGTAGCGCTATTGCGAGCGTCGCAATTGCGTTAATCAGGGTGTCTGGTTTCAATGTCTGTTCTGGAGAATTGGAGTGAATGAAGGGATAACAGTCGCAAGTCTAATTTGGGAAGCGAGCCCACCAGTACAATTTGTGCTGCTTACTCTGTTTCTGCTTTCAATAATTTCCTGGGTGATGATTTTTCAACGCTGGATGGTGCTTTACGCAGCGAGCAAAGGTGTGTTGAGTTTCGAACATCGATTTTGGTCCGGCATGGATTTAAGTCAATTGTATAAAGAAGGCAGTCAAATGCAGAAAGAAAATATGCCGGTAGTGGGTATGGAAAATATTTTCAGAGCTGGCTTCAAGGAATTTATGCGATTGCGTCAACAGCCTTCGATGGATAAAGAAGCCATCATGGAAGGCGCGCAACGAGCCATGCGAGTGGCATATTCGAGAGAAGAAGAAAAGCTGGAGAAACATTTACCCTTTCTAGCCACTGTTGCGTCGGTCTCAGTTTATATTGGTTTATTCGGGACCGTAATCGGCATCATGAATTCCTTTATTAGTTTAGCTAGTCAGACTCAGGTAACTCTGCAAGTCATCGCGCCAGATATCGCGGAAGCGCTAATTGCCACTGCAATGGGCTTGTTCGTAGCGATACCAGCAGTGGTGGTATACAACCGCTATTCAGCCATTGTGGACAACGTAACCAGCAGTTACGTTACATTCACCGATGAATTTTCTAGTATTTTGCATCGACAAATACATGGCGATTAATTCCATGTCATCGAAAAGGTTTGATTGATGGAAACAATTATCCGCAAAAAACGGAAACTGATGGGGGAAATAAACGTTGTTCCGTTTATCGATGTGATGTTGGTGTTGCTGGTGGTTTTTATGGTGACCGCACCTTTGCTGAACCAGGGTGTTGAAGTTGAACTTCCTGAAGCGAATAACGAACCGTTGACTATCGATGAAAATTTAGAAACTCTGGTAGTTTCATTAACAAAAGAGGGTGAGTATTTTATAAGTGTTGGAGCCACTGGTGAAGATCGTGAATCGGTTAGTCTTGAAACGCTGGGCACGCAAGTTGGCATTATCACTAACGCCAATCCAGGCATACAGGTGTTAGTGGAAGGCGATACGGCGGCAGCTTGGGGTGCCATGATTAATTTGATAACCACACTACAGGCGGCGGGTGTTGCAAATCCGAGCTTCATTACTCAGCCTCTAGGCGAGATCTAGTTTTCCTGCGAAGTAGTACAGCAATGAGCAAGTCATTCAATAATGTAATTGTTTATAACGGTTATCCACTGTCTGTCGTCGTGGCGGTTATTTTTCACAGCCTGATTCTGGCTTTGTTGCTTTACTTACTGAGTAATAGAAATTCAGAAGCGCTGGAGTTGATTCAACCAACGGTGATAAAGGCGCTGGTGGTGCAACAGAACCCGCAAGTTGCAAACGAGAGAAAGCGTCTGGAAAAGCAGCAGCAAAGAATTCAGCAACAGGCGGACGCGCAGCGAGCAGCCGAGGCTGAACGCCAGCGATTGGAGCAGGCACAGACACAGACTAGAGCGGAAGAGCAAAGGCGAGAGCGGGTTGCTCTGCGTCAACGACAGGAGCAGGAAAGACTGAATGCTGAGCAGCTGCAACGTGAGCAAGAAAGGGAGCAGCAGCGGAAAGACGAAGAAGAGCGTCGCCAGCGAGAATTGGCAGAGGTGCGAAGGCAGCAGGAACTAAGAGATAGAGAATTGCGAAGACAGCAGGAAGCGGCAGATGCAGTTGCAGCCGAATTAGCTACATCGGAATTTGAAATGGTTCAGAGCGGGACCGCACTCATTCAGCAGCTTGTGCAGGAAAATTGGTCGCGACCACCCAGTGCCAGAAACGGAATGCAGGCCATTCTGCAAATTAGAATGTTACCGACAGGCGAATTGGTCGATGCGACAATAACACGGTCCAGCGGCGACCCGGCCTTCGATAGATCGGCAGAAAACGCCGTTTATCGTGCAGCCCCGTTCAGAGAATTACAGAATTTGCCGATTAATGTATTTAACGCGAATTTCAGGACACTTTCACTGATATTCGAACCCGAGGATTTATTGAATTGAAACTACGAACAAGCTTACATAGTCTTATACTTGCAGCATTGAGCCTGCTCTCGTTTTCTGCCCATTCCGAGCTCAGCATCCAAATTACTCAGGGTGTTGATAACCCTATTCCCATCGCAGTTGTCCCATTTTTTTGGGAAGGCTCGGGTGTCTTAAGCGAAGACGTTTCCCGGATTGTAATGAACGACTTGGAGCAAGTAGGAGAGTTTCGCTCGCTTCCTCGTTCCAATATGCTGAGTCTTCCCAGCCAGGAACAGGATGTCTATTACCGCGATTGGCGCATCCTGGCCCAGGATTATCTACTTGTGGGTAAAATCGACAGGGCACCAGGTAGTCAGTTGGTACAAGTACAATATGAATTTTTCGATATTAATCGCGAGATCAAATTAGCAGGAGAGGTACTTACCGGCGGCGTTGCACAATTGCGTGATATCGCCCACGAAATTAGTAACGTGGTTTTTGAGCAAGTCACTGGGACTCGTGGTGCCTTCACCACGCAAATTTTGTATGTGGTAGCCGAATATATTAGCCCTGAGCGTAGCAATTTCCGACTCGAAAAGGCTGACTATGACGGCCAGAGAGCACAGGTGCTGCTGGAATCGATAGAGCCTATTATGTCGCCGAGCTGGTCGCCAACAGGCCGAGATGTGGCCTATGTATCATTTGAAACGGATCTCCCACGTATCTACATTCAGAATATTGCCACAGGGAATCGACGCCAAATCACCAATTATCCAAATCTAAACAGTTCACCAGAATGGTCTCCTGACGGCACGAAGTTGGCGATGGTGCTATCTAAAGATGGCAGTCCCGATATTTACGTGCAGGATCTAACTACTAATCAGTTGATTCAGGTGACCGACCATCCACTTATTGATACAGAACCCAGTTGGACAGCAGATGGACGTTCGATCGTGTTCATGTCGGAACGTACCGGCCAACCGCAAATTTATCAGATAGAACTTGGCGCCAGCTCCTTCGACGTCGAACGCCTGACTTATGATTGTTTTCAATGCCTTAACGCAAAATTCTTGCCCGATGGCGTTAATTTGGTCCATGTACGCAGAGAAACGCGCCAGGACCCTAATTACCAGATAGCGGTGCTGAATATCGACAGCCTAAGAGTTATCACCTTAACCAGTACCTCATTAGATGAGTCACCCAGCGTTGCACCGAATGGCAGCATGATAATGTACGCCACAAAATTCGACGGTAGAGGTGTGTTAGATGCCGTATCCATTGACGGCCGAGTGAAGTTCCGTTTACCATCTACGCAGGGCGATGTGAGGGAGCCGGCTTGGTCTCCGTTTCTTGATTAAACTATTAGAAACAGATAGAGCAACAGGCTTTTAGACAACCATTTATGTCTTCGGAGGACTCAAAAAGTGGCAAAGCAAAGTATACAAACAATTAGAATGGGTCTGATGGTTATTTCGCTGGCAGCCCTGGTGGCCTGTAGCTCAACCAGCGACACCGACGAAGGCGCTATGGACAGCGAAGACTCCTCTGGAAGCTCTTCAAATAGCAATTCCAGTGCCCGCACTAACCCCGGGTCGACTTCAGGCCAGCTAACTCAAGAAGAAATTCGAGCGCAAAATGCGCTGCGCCAAACGGTGTTTTATTTCGATTTCGATATTGCCGAATTCAAGGCCGCAGACCGAGAGACTTTGTCGTTTCATGCCAGAGAGCTTGCTGCAAACTCCGGCAAGAGAATTCGTCTGGAAGGCCATGCGGATGAGCGTGGCACACGCGGGTATAACCTGGCCCTGGGCGAACGTCGCGCAAACAGTATTCATAACTACCTAATCGTAAACGGTGCTTCGCGCTCGCAAATCGAAGTGGTTAGTTATGGTGAAGAACGTCCGGCACAATCAGGACAAAGCGATAACGCCTACAGCCGCAATCGGCGTGTTGAAGTCGTAGCCAGATAGCTCGAACTAACCTGGATGTAGTACCAAATAGCCATGAAACAATTCCTGAAGGCTGTAACTCCTAAGCTACATATCTTTTTTTATGCTGGTTTTCTTTGCTCCCCGGTTGTAGCTCAAGGACCTGGTTCGGTAGTAGAATCGCAAGCTTTCACTCCAGGCCAGTCCCGCCCCATCACTTCAAATTCTTCCGTCGGCAACAGTGACGCGATGTCATTGCTGCTGGATCAGATTCGAGATTTACAGACTGAAGTTCAAGCTCTGCGTGCCATGGTAGAAGAGCAAAGTTTCGAAGTGCGCAAGATGCAGCGTGATGCCCTTAGCCGTTACAGCAATGTGGACGATAGATTAAGTGGCCTCGAAGCAGGCACTGCTACCGGTGCATCTGAACTGGCTACTGGAACTCCCGCTGATAGTGGGATAGCGCCATCGAGTCAGCGTCCAGTTTCAACCAGTCAGGGGCGACCAACAGCGCCAGCCACTGGCAGGTCGCCATCAGTACGAAATATTGGGCGCGGAACACTGGAACCGGCAGTGCTGAGCGAGCAACAACTTTATCAAATGGCTTATGACTCTGTTATCAAGAGCAACTTTGATCTTTCTATTGCGGAATTTGATCAATACCTCAGCATTTATCCGCAGGGTCGCTTCGTTACTAATGCACACTACTGGAAGGGTCAGGCCTATCTTTATTTGAATCGCCATGCAGAAGCAGTCGAATCTTACGAAGTGATTTTGAGTCAGTCAGAAGAATCTGCGAAGTTAGCTGATGCTATGTATGGATTGGCGTTGGCTTATCAAGGTATGGGCAACATACCTCAGGCGAAGCAGTTGCTAAATGATATTAAGCGAAGATTTCCGAACACTGGTGTTGCCAACTTGGCCGATACCCGGCTACTCTCCCTCGATTAGTTGGATTCAAAGGCTGGAGTTTGATTCGGATTACCCCTATTCGAATCGTTTGGGAAGGGTCACTGCCGCTTCATCGGCAAATGTTTGTAGGACGCTACAAATGAATTCCTCTGCTACCTTGCGCATCACCGAGATTTTTCATTCACTTCAAGGTGAATCTCGCACCGTTGGTATGCCAACTGTATTTATCCGGCTTACTGGTTGCCCCTTACGTTGTCAGTACTGCGATACTGCCTATGCGTTTGATGGAGGGGAGCTGGTAGAGATTCGTGACATAAAACCAAAGTTAGAGTCATATGACTGCAAATACGTTACGGTTACGGGCGGAGAACCATTAGCCCAGCCTGATTGCCTGCTTCTCCTGGAACAACTTTGCGATGCGGGTTATGAGGTGTCGCTGGAGACCAGCGGAGCGATGCCTATAGAGCGCGTGGACAAACGTGTATCGATAGTCATGGATTTAAAAACGCCAGGGTCTCTGGAGGCTGACAGAAACCGTTATGAAAACATTTCTTTCCTGAAACGGAGTGATCAGCTCAAGTTCGTAATCTGTGATGAGAAAGATTATCTCTGGTCAAAAGCGAAACTGGATCAGTATGATTTAGCTAACAAAGTAGATGAAATTCTGTTTTCTCCTTCGTTTGAAGAAATTCAAGCAGCGCAGCTTGCCGAATGGGTACTTAGAGACAAATTAAAGATTCGCATGCAGCTGCAATTGCATAAACAAATATGGGGCTCGGTCGCAGGAAAGTAACCGGGTACGATGATGTTAGCTGAAAATAATAAAACAGCGATAGTCCTGGTGTCAGGGGGTCTGGATTCTGCTACCTGTCTGGGAATCGCGAGGCAGAGGGGATTTGATTGCTATGCGCTAAGCTTCGATTACGGCCAGCGCTCACACAGTGAGCTTGAAGCAGCTAGTCGTTTAGCATCCAGGGCACAGGTGATTGAACACAAAGTGATTCAATTGAATTTGGAGGAAATAGGGGGATCAGCGCTCACTGATACACAAATTTCCGTTCCTCAGCAACAAACTGAAGGCATACCCGCCACTTATGTGCCGGCGAGGAACACGGTGTTCCTGTCTTATGCTTTGGCGTGGGCAGAAGTAGTAAATGCCAGGGCGATTTTTATTGGTGTCAATGCCCTGGATTATTCGGGCTACCCGGATTGTCGACCTGAATATATCTCCGCATTCCAAACCCTCATTAATCTCGCAACAAAAGCAGGGGTTGAGGGTGGTGTAATTAGCCTGCAGACACCACTAATCGATTTGACCAAAGCCGAGATAATTAAGACAGGAGTGGGTCTTGGAGTCGACTACCAGTCTACTGTATCTTGCTATCAGGCGGACTCGCAGGGGCGAGCCTGTGGTCAATGTGACAGTTGTCGGTTCAGGCGCAAGGGTTTCGAAAAAGCGGAGGTAGAAGACCCAACTCACTATCAATAGCAACGAAGCTTTGTTTGGGGGCAGAAAATGAGTGTCATGACTTGTCTTTTTTCATTTTGATAGTACTATGTCGCCCTTTCTTGGGGCGTTAGCTCAGTCGGTAGAGCAGTTGGCTTTTAACCAATTGGTCGTGCGTTCGAGTCGCACACGCCCCACCATTTTCATTGCTTGCTACGCTATGGCCCCCGGCATTTTCTTCATTAGGTGTTTAGACCTCTATACCCGCCGTATCACAGATTGCCTCACTGTTTTCGTTTCGGAGTAATCGGAGTTCCGCTTGTGGTAAACTGCTTGTCTGTAATTATTTTCTGGATAATGATTATGAGTCCAAGCACGGTATCGCCGGAAATCACATCGCAATTAACGTCAGATACTGTTCTGGTTCGCGAGTATCTGGACAAGGCGGTGCGTGCTGAGCCATTGGATGAGGTTACGCAGCAAAATTATCGAGACAGCATCAAGCAGTTAATGGCCACAAAGAAAGCACACCTTGTTGCCCACTACTACACAGACTCTGTATTACAGGAACTTGCGGAAGAAACCGATGGTTTCGTCGGGGATAGTCTTGAGATGGCACGATTCGGCCGTGACTGCGATGCAGATATTTTAATAGTGGCCGGTGTAAAGTTCATGGGGGAGTCGGCAAAAATATTAAGCCCGAACAAAACTGTATTAATGCCGACCTTAGAAGCGACCTGCTCATTGGATATTGCCTGTCCAATTAATGAATTTTCTGCCTTCTGTGAAAAACACGATGACCGCACTGTCGTAGTGTATGCAAATACCTCTGCGGCAGTGAAAGCACGGTCTGATTGGGTGGTAACTTCCAGCATTGCGCTGGATGTGGTTGAACATTTGATGGAGCAGGGCAAGAAAATTCTTTGGGCTCCGGATAAGCATCTTGGATCTTATATTCAGAAGAGTACCGGTGCCGATATGTTGCTTTGGGATGCAGCCTGTATAGTTCATGAAGAGTTTAAGGCACGCGGGCTTGACGACATGCGCGCTATGTATCCTGATGCTGCGATTCTGGCCCATCCTGAGTCTCCAGGCGCAGTGCTTGAGCTTGCCGACCTGATAGGTTCTACCACGCAAATAATCAACGCTGCCAAAAGCCTGCCGAATACAGAAATAATTGTGGCTACGGATCAAGGAATTTTTCACAAACTACAACAACTTGCTCCCGAGAAGAATTTTATTATTGCGCCTACTGCTGGCAACGATGCAACTTGCAGGAGCTGCGCGCAGTGTCCATGGATGGGCATGAACTCTCTTGAAAGCCTGTACAGTTCTTTGCAGGGAGAAGGCAACAGGATAGTGGTGAACTCAGAACTCGCTGAGCAGGCCATGATCCCGTTACAGCGTATGCTGGATTTTGCTGCGAGTAATCAACTAAGGGTGGGAGGTAGAGCTTAGCGCAACAAGCTCAGACGCTTTGCTGCAAGTTCTCTATTTCTTGAATCTTTTGGCGAAGCCGCGCTTCCTCCGCCGGCGCCGCGCCATTGTTACTTTCAATCCTTAAAGCGAGTTGCAGTTGTTGCCGCGCCTTCTGGTAGTCAGCTATTAGCCTAAAATACTCCGCCCGCGCCTGATGCACCTTGCTGATATTCCCGGCCTGGCCTTGAGTCTCCGCCAATTTGTACCACAGATGAAAATCATTTGGGCGGCTCAGGCTATGCTGTTCCATCACAGCGGCAGCTGTTGAATAGGAGCGTGCTTCGATGAGGGCATCCACGTAGGCCATGGTGAGCGGATTATTATCAGGATTTATGCCGAGATGGCGCTGTAAATAGTCAATGGCTTGTCCTGGTTCGTTCTGCGCGGTAAAAATTTCTGCCTGGGTTACCACGTAGCTAATGCGGTTAGGGTCTTTGTTGAGCAGCGGTGCAAGCGTGGTGTTAGCTTTTGCATATTGTTCGTCTTCCCAATAGGCGATTGTCAGGGCATAGCGATTCGCATCTTGAGTGAATTGACTGCTGCTGTCTGCAAGTAAGCGTTCATACTCTGTTACCAAGTCAGCCTTATTTTCTGTGTAATGACCGACAACTCGTGCACGCATGAGTTGATATTCCAGATTCAGGCCGTATTGTCGATTAGGATAGCGTATAGCTCTGCCACGGCTGCTGGCTACCCGGGACTCGGTCAGTGGATGAGAGAGTAAAAATTCCGGGGGGCGACGGCCAAACCGATTTATCGCCATTAAGCGCTCAAACAGTGTGGACATACCATTCGGGTCGAAACCTGCATTAAACATGGTGTCCTGGCCTACGCGGTCGGCTTCTGTTTCATTGCTTCTGCTGAAGCGAAGTTGGTTCTCCAGTACACGCCCTTGCGCTGCCGCTATGGCAGCGGTGCCGTGGCTTGCATCTGATGTAGCCATGACGATCACACTGGCCAATAAGGCGGCTAATTGCGGTACGCGAGCTACCTGAGCTTCGTCGATGCTGCGCGCAAAATGGCGTTGGCTGACGTGGGCAATCTCGTGAGCCATCACCGAAGCAAACTCCGCCTCGTTCTCAGCGTTGAGAAATAGACCCGTATTGACGCCAATGATGCCCCCAGGAGCGGCAAATGCATTTAGCGCTTCACTATCGATTATCACAAAAGACAGGCGATGGTCTTGAAGCTGGCTTCTGGAGGCCAGTTTGTAAGTGACATTCTCCAGATAGGCGTTCAGCAAAGGGTCGGGGATTGTGGGAGCGCTACGACGAATGCTGCTTAGAAATTGCTGACCCATGGCATATTCTTGCTCCAAAGACACCGTGCCAGAGATTCGGTCTCCGAGGCTGGGCAGGGCTGGCTGTGCCTGCAGTGATGTCGGTAATAGTGCTGCAAACAGCAGTATTACTGAGGTTTTGAGACAGGTAATAGGCATAAGTGTTATCGATAGTAAAGATAAGACCCAGACTATCATAATTAATTCGTCAGTTTTTGCTAAGTTTCCACAGATATTTAAGGCATCTCTGAGCGGTTATTCAATGTCCAGATGTGAACTGTAGCTTGCTTCTGTTCACCGTAGAGAATGACCGAATGATTCGTGGTCTTTAGGCTGCATAGCTTGATAAAATGCAGAGATGGAGATAAATGTCGACCTAGAGATAGATCTAAGTGGCTTGCAGTGCCCAATGCCCTTGCTGAAGGCGAAATTGGCATTGAATAGCATGGAACCCGCGCAAATACTCAAGGTGGTTGCAACGGATCCTGGCTCTGAGAAGGATCTGCATCTATTTGCTGATCAAAGTGACCACCAAATTCTGGATTTTCAGAAAGATGACAACACCTATTTCTACTGGATTAAGAAAGGTTAGTAGCGCACTGGAGACCTCTGGAAATGAAAAAGCTGGTTAACGATTTTTTCGACCGTTATTTTCACGATGAAGAATCTATCATTCTACTGTTGCTGTTGACCTTGAGTTTGGCCGCGTTGTTGTTATTAGGCGGGGTTCTGGCACCACTGATAACAGCCATTATCATTGCCTACCTGATGCAGGGCTTGGTAAATATTCTGCTTCGTTACGGCCTCTCTCAGCGAGTTGCGTTTGTCCTCGTATATGCCGTTTTTGTCGGTGTGTTCCTGGCTATGTTACTGTTTTTATTGCCGTCAGCCTGGAATCAGCTTCGGCGTTTAACCAATGAGTTGCCAAATCTCATTAGTCAATGGCAGGCTTCGTTACTGTTGTTGCCAGAGAACTACCCGAATTTATTTTCGGAACAAGGTGTTCGGGAGTTCATCAATGGTGTCAGGGGTGAGGTCGGTGGCTATGGTCAAGCCGTGTTGGAATATTCATTAGCCAGCATTCCTAGCATTGTTGCCTGGATCGTGTTTTTAGTTTTGGTGCCAATTCTGGTTTACTTCGTAATGAAGGACAAATCAGAATTGATTAATTGGGCGGGAAATTTTCTGCCAAGAAACCGTCCGTTAATGAATCGCATCTGGCTAGAAATGGATCAGCAAATTTCGAATTATATTCGTGGCAAGGTATTGGAAATATTTATCGTAGGCAGCGTTAGTTATTTAATGTTTGTTGTATTGGGCATAAACTATGCCTTATTACTTTCCGTGTTGGTGGGCCTGTCCGTCATTGTTCCCTATATCGGTGCAACGGTGGTCACTATTCCCGTTGCCGCAGTGGCCTATGTGCAGTGGGGTATAGGCAGTGAGTTTTATACGGTGGTAATTGCTTACGGTATTTTACAGTTGGTCGATGGCAATTTTCTGGTACCCGTAATATTCTCGGAAGCGGTCAATTTACATCCAGTGGCTATAATTGCCGCTGTTTTAGTTTTTGGTGGAATTTGGGGGTTAGCGGGGGTTTTCTTCGCAATTCCGCTAGCCACCCTTATCAAGGCCATTATCAATGCATGGCCAAACAAGATTCAACCTCCTGTGCCTGGAATTGAGCAAGACAGCGATGCGCTCTAAGGCGCCGTAGCCACTTTGGTTGGAACTATTGCCCTGTGCTAAAATTCGAAGTCAGAGTTGATGCTAGGAGGCTGTCGGGCCTAACTGCTGCTAGTGAGGGGAAGCAGAAATTAGTCAGTTTTTGTAGTCGTGAGGCAAATAGTCATTCTCTGACGAAGTTGACCGTGAAAAATGGCTGATTAATGCGTTTCCATAATAGAACAGTGTTAAGTCCGACAGGCTTCTGGAACCAGTGATAGGAATCCCATGAATGATAAACTCCGCGGCAGCATTGTCGCCATAGTCACACCGATGCTTTCTGATGGTTTCCTGGATTTGCCAACGCTTAGCAAATTACTGCAATGGCATATAGACTCAGGCACAAACGCCATCGTTGTGGCGGGCACCAGCGGTGAATCGGCAACACTGAGTACGGAGGAACATTGTGATTTGGTGGCTTATTGTGTTGATGAGGTAAGCGGTCGGATTCCACTGATCGCTGGCACAGGGTCTAACAACACAGCCGAGGCTTTATACTTTACCGAATCTGCCAAAAAGCATGGGGCCGACGCCGCGCTATTGGTGACCCCCTATTACAATAGACCTTCCCAGGAGGGTTTGTACCAGCATTTTAAGTTGCTAGCCGAAGCCGTGGATATTCCACAGATTCTTTACAATGTACCTGACCGTACCGCCTGCGATCTTCACCTGGAAACAGTCCAGCGACTTGCAGAACTGGAAAATATTGTTGCTGTTAAAGACGCTAGTGGCGATATTTCCAGAGGCTTGGAGCTAATTCAGCATTGCGGACCTAGACTGGCCATATACAGCGGCGAGGATGCGTTGAGCAGACAGCTTATATTGGCGGGAGCAGATGGAACTATATCTGTCACCGCGAATGTGGTGCCAGCCATGATGGCCGAAATGTGTGCGTTGGCTCTTGCAGGAAAAGATGTCGAAGCGAAGGCAGTAGATGACAAGCTGGCCTTGCTGCACGAAAATTTGTTCTTGCAAGCGAACCCCGTGCCGGTAAAGTGGGCATTGCAGACCATGGGCAAGGTAGGAAGGGGAATAAGATTGCCTCTTGTGGAACTTGATGCACAATATCACGTCAAACTCCGGGAAGCACTTGCTGCAGCAGGAGTAGAGAGTTGATCGCAGAATGGGATAGTCGGTTCAGGATCGCGAATCAAGAATAGTGTTCAATGCATAAATCAGTACTTATTCTTTGTCTAGGCACATTGCTTACAGGATGTAACTATCTTGCCGGTGAGGATGGCCCGTTTCGCGACCGCGCTGATGACTACATGGAAGCGCCGGTACTTCCGGCAATGCGAATACCTGAGGAGCTGGATAGCTATACTCTCGATGAGCTTTACGTTATTCCAGAGCAGTTTGTGTCTTCTACCGAACCGTTCGACGAAATACCTCTGCCTAAGCCTATAGAAACTAATCGTCGTGAAGGCGTGGTTATTCAAAACCTGGGTGATCGACGTTGGATCGTGCTGGATGCTACCCCCGGTCAGGTTTGGCCGCTGGTTCGTGATTATTGGACTCGGCTACAGGTAATTTTGGACTATGAAAACCCGGGCGAGGGCATCATGGAAACTTCCTGGTTGGAAGTGGATTCCAATCTGGAAACTCGGCACAAGTACCGGATGACAATCGAACCCGGCTTACACTCTGGCTATTCCGAAATTTATATTCTCCATTTACAAAGTCCAAGGAGTGAGCCGGTTCCATTAATCGTGACTTGGCCGGAATCGTCTTCCTCCACTGATAGAGAGCGGCAGATTCTTGATACGCTTTCTCAGTACCTTGCTGATCGAAATGATGTGTATCAGGCATCTTCAGCCAGTTTACTGGCAGGTAGCATCGAGGCAGAGCGAAAAGCCAATATCATTGAAGATGCCCAGGGTGGCCAGGTTCTGGAGTTACGTCTTGAATACCGGAGAGCCTGGGTTTTGGTACGGTCTGCATTGGAAGAGGCAGAGGTTACTATTGTCGATAGTGATCGTGATCAATCATTTTTTAACGTCAGGTTTTCGGGTATTCAAGAGGAACAAGATGCACCTGGGTTAATAGGTCGCTTGTTTGGTCGTAGTGGCGCTGAATCTGAGGCCGAGGAGCGGGACTTTAGTGTGCGGCTATTGGAAAATGACGGCGTCGTAACGGTGGTGGCTGAGCCGCTGGAAACTTCGGGAGATTTGGCCGAGCTTAGCGCCGAACTACTGCTGCTTATAAACAACAATTTGAGCTGATACACCTTGCTGAACTGCTCGAGTCGGTATTCCATCTGCCACTGACAACGCCAACAGCAGGTAGTTGGCCTGGCGAAATTACTTTTAACATAATGCGAGCACTATGAATTCGTTAGCCAGCATAGCTGTAGTTATTCTCCTTGGTTCAGCAATTGCCTGTATCGCCTGGCTGTTTCGACAATCCCAGCAACTGAAATTTTCAGAATTATCTTCTAAAGAAAAACTACTCGCTCGCGAGGCAGAGTTATCTGATATGGCAGGCAGCCTCGGCAGATCACAGAAAGAGAACGAAACCCTTAGTCAGGAACTTCAATCCCTACGTGAGCAAAAAGCGGTACTAGTAACTAGTTTGGAACTGGAGCGTAAGCAGCAGGGGGAGAAGCTCGCCTTACTAAATGAATCGAAAGAACAAATGAGCATTGCATTTAAAAATATCGCAAATGAGATATTTGAAGACAAGAGCAAGAAGTTTGAAGATAAAAACAAGGAAAGCCTCTCTACAGTCTTAACGCCTTTGCAGGAGAAAATCCTCCAGTTCGAGAAACGCGTGGAAGAAACTTACGACAAGGAATCAAAAGAAAGATTTTCCTTGGCAAGGGAGATCAAACAGCTACAGGAGCTAAATAGTAAAATAGGCGAAGATGCCGTAAACCTTACCAATGCCTTAAAAGGGGACAACAAAACCCAGGGAAATTGGGGCGAACTGGTTCTTGAAAGCCTATTGGAAAATGCCGGCCTGGTGAAGGGAAGAGAGTACGATATTCAAGTAAGTTTGCAATCTACTGAAGGAGAGCGGTTGCAGCCAGACGTAATAGTTCATCTTCCAGAGTCCAGAGATATCATTATCGACTCAAAGGTGTCTCTGAAGGCTTGGGATTCCTACTGCTCAGCCGATGACGAAGTAGAAAAACCAGAGATGCTGAAGCGGCATATACAATCAGTGCGCAATCATGTGAAATCTCTTTCCGCCAAGGATTACCAGAAATTGCTGGGCATAAGTTCCCTGGACTATGTATTTATGTTTATGCCAATAGATGCTGCCTATTCTGTTGCAATTCAAAATGACCCAGAGTTGTCTCAATTTGCTTTTGAAAAGAATATTGTTTTCGTTAGTCCAACTATGTTGCTCACCACCTTGAAGCTGGCACAAAACCTTTGGCGTTTGGATCAGCAAAATCAAAATGCTGTTGAAATAGCTGAAAAAGCCGGCGCGCTATATGACAAGTTCGTAAACTTTGTTGGCGACCTCGAAGAGATAGGGACGAAGATTGATTCCAGCAAAAAGAGTTTCGATAAAGCCCATAATAAATTGAGTTCTGGCAATGGAAACCTAATTAGACGTGTGGAAGACCTGAAAAAACTAGGTGCCAAGACATCGAAAAAACTTAGGCACGAGAAGCTTTCCGAGAATGAACAAGAAGAGACTCTTGAGAACGCTGTTGGTGTCGAAGAAGCAGAATTAGACCCAGACGATTCAGTTAAAGGGTTAACCGACAAGCTGCGCCATTAGTCGAGATTATTTTATTCTTTGTGAAGATCAATCTTGCCACTCTGCTTAATATTAAGGCATCCTGCCTGGCAATCAGCACTAGCGGTCTATGTATTCCGAACTTCGAGAATTTTTCCCTTGCGAGACCCTTGACACTTGCTTACAAGAAGCCTTGCGCAACCAGAATGTGTTACTTGTCGATCATGCTTATTGTAAAAAGAAGGCTGTAGCAACAGCGATGAATTTGACGTACAGACACAGCAATAGACCAGAATAGCTGAAGAAAATGGCGCAGTTGGCAAGGGAGGAACTGTTGCACTTTCAACAGGTGGTAGAGATTTTGCGGCTGAGGGGAATTGAGTATGTAAAACTCAGCCCTTCCCGCTATGCAGCGGGGTTGCGCGCATTGATCTTTGCTGATAAAGGAGATCAACTCAGGGATACTCTACTTGTCGGGGCTTTTATCGAGGCGAGATCCTGCAAACGATTTGCAGAGTCAGCGCCATCATTAGATCTGCCATTGGAGAAATTCTATACCAGCCTGCTGAAGCCGGAGGCGCGACACTTTCAAGACTATCTAATGCTTGCCAGAGCGTATAGTAGCGGAAACATTAGTTCTAAAAAATAAGAAACTTTACACGGGAAGAAGAAAAACTCATTACTGAAGATGATGAACTGTCTCGATTTCACAGCGGGCCAGCGTCCGGGTTTTAATTCCTGCATTGGACGGGCTGAGTGAGGTTGCTTCCTAATTTATCGGCTAGAACTTGTAGTTGTGAGCAAGGTATCTCGTTATTGCCAACCAGATTTACCGATACCAATGTCGCCATATTCAGCAGCGACGCAATATCTCTGACAGAGTTATTCATGAGGTTAAGCCCACCCAGGAAAGCAAGTTCCTCCAAGGGGGTGATGTTCTGAATGTTATTGTGACCCAGGTCGAGAAACCGAAGTTGGCTAAGTTGCGCTATATTCTCCAAGGTTTCGATCTCTGCATTCGCGCAGGACAAAACTTGCAGAAGGCTTGCATCTTGTACTCTTTGTTGCTGCATCGCGATATTTGCACAACCTTGAAGGTCTGGGTCGGCTAGCTGCCCGTCGAATAGTCGGCCCGTTGGGTCGAACACGGCCTGATTGTTTACCGAGACGGTAAAATTCTGCGAGCAATATGTGCAGCATAGCAGCGTCACCAGGGTTAGCAGCTTGGAAAATAATTTGGGTCGCTTGATCAAAGCCGAATGCATGCCTAATACTTTAGCAAAATTTACAGTTTCAGGGTCGGTTTCAATGGCTCAGATTGACTGGCATTTATTGGGCATCCCAGTTAGTATGCCCGAGTTTTGTCGCTGACTGGATTGAAACCCTTTCGCTGGCAATTGTCCAATGAATCTAAGGAAATTGGTATGAACATAAGTACAGGTAAAAGCCAAATCATAATCAGCGTTCTAGGTTTGTTACTGTGCGCCCAGAGTTTCGCACAGAGCGACACGGACCTGAAAAGCGATGATGCCAAGCTCGCGTACTCTATAGGGGTGAACATAGGCCAGAATTTACAAGCTCAACAAATATTGGATGACATTGAATTAGATACCTTCATCGCTGGTTTGCTGGATGCAATAAATGACAAGATCAGAATGAGCAGCGAAGAAATGTTTACCTCAATTCAGATGTTTCAGCAACGCATGGCTGAACAGCAACAAGTCGCATTAACAGCGAGTACCGCCGCCAATGAAGAATTTTTACGTGCTAACGCTTCACAAGAGGGTGTAGTTGCGCTGGAGTCAGGTTTGCAGTATTTGATTCTTGAGCCAGGTCCTCAAGGTGGTGCGTCTCCCGCTGAAAGCGACTCGGTGCTCGCTCACTACCATGGAACATTAATCGATGGCACGGTATTCGACAGTTCAGTGGACCGAGGTGAACCGGCCCAGTTCGGTTTATCGCAGGTTATCAGTGGCTGGACCGAAGCCTTACAGCTGATGAAAGTAGGAGACAAATGGCGTCTGTTTATTCCAGCAGCAATGGCCTATGGTGAGGCTTCTCCTACACCGGCTATCCCTCCAAATTCTACTTTGATCTTCGATGTGGAGCTACTGGAAATTCGCTAGGCTCCAGAACCTGGCAAACAGCAGGGTTAAAGTCATTGAATGCCAACACCAACCACAATGGATTGCTGCAGTTCCTGCGGCAGTCACCAACCCCTTTTCATGCGGTCGCGAATATGTCGGCAACACTGGAGCAGGCTGGTTTCGAACGCTTGGACTCCGGCGATTCTTGGAGCCTGAAAAAAAATACAAATTATTATGTGCTGCGAAATGACTCGGCACTGATAGCCTTTAAAATGGGCACTGTACCCATAGTGGAACGAGGCCTCAGGATAGTTGGCACACATACCGACAGTCCCTGTCTAAAATTAAAACCACAACCAGAAATTGTGAGTAAAGGCTATGCTCAACTAGGGGTTGAAGTCTATGGTGGCGCATTGCTACATCCCTGGTTCGATCGAGATTTATCCATAGCAGGCAGAGTGCATTATCAGAAATTCGATGGCAGCCTTGCATCGACCCTGATTGACTTAAAGGAGCCGGTTGCCTTTATTCCAAGCCTGGCTATTCATCTTGACAGAACAGCCAATGAAGGGAGGCAGATTGACAGGCAGAAAGAGCTCCCCCCAGTCCTGCTGCAATTGGCTGATGCCGAGAAATTCAATTTCGATGAATTCTTGTTACAGTATCTGCAGAATGAGTTAAAGAATGCAGAAATAGGTTCTGTGCTCTCCCACGAGTTAATGCTTTACGACACACAGGCTCCTGCCCTGGTCGGATTGCGTAAACAATTTCTTTCTGCTGCACGACTGGACAACTTGTTGAGCTGCTACATGGCGTTAAAGGCCCTTATTCACAGCAACGATGATCAATCCGGCATGCTTGTCTGTAGCGATCACGAGGAAGTAGGCTCGGTATCGGCTTCTGGTGCTGAAGGGCCTTTTTTGAAGTCTGTCGTGCAAAGGGTAATCGCAGCAGAAACAGATAAGCTGGATGCTGTTGGCAGGGCAATTCAACACTCGGTATTACTTTCTGTTGACAATGCCCACGGGGTTCACCCAAATTTTGTGGCTAAGCACGACGATGCGCATTTGCCTCTGTTAAATGCTGGGCCTGTAATTAAGATTAATGCAAGCCAGCGCTATGCAAGCAATAGTCAGTCTGTGGCCTTGATAAAGGCGATTTGTAATAGACTTAATATTAGTCATCAGTCCTTTGTCATGCGTTCGGATATGGCCTGCGGCAGTACAATTGGTCCTATTACCGCCGCCGCACTGGGTATAACAACTGTCGATATCGGCGTGGCGAGTTTTGCTATGCATTCGATTAGGGAAAGTGCGGGAATTGATGATGTCCAATCGGTGACTTCCGTCATAGAGTCTTTTTTCAATCGCTAGAACCTTTCGGATTTAGGCGCTGCCAGCGAGAGGAAGCAGAAACCAGTCAGCTTTTGTAGTCAAATGAGACGAATAGTCGTTTTCTGTTAATGAAATTGACCGTGAAAAAAGGCTGGTTAATGTTTTTCCGCAGTAGCACAGTAATAAGTCCGCCAGGCTCTAGAATTCACTAAGGCTTCTGTTTTTGTAGTTCCCTTATCAAAAACCGACTTGGATTTAGCTTGTTGATCGCAGCTTGGCCGATAGGGAGATTCTCCCCATGTATCATGCTAGCTAGCAATTCGGCACAGAGCGGGCAACTGGCTAGTCCATTCGAACCATGTGCCACATTGATGTACAAGCCTGGCAGGTATTGCCCCGCTGTTTGGGTGCTGGCTTTGGCGTTCCTGGCTAAAATGCGATAGCTTGTTCTCATTGCAGTCAGATCTGGCATCATTCCAACTATCGGTAGTCGATCCGGGGAATTGCAACGCAGTGACACCCTGGCAGCAATCGGATTGCGTTCAATGAATCCTTCGTCGTCGAAATTGGCAGAGGCAATGCGCAGGTTGCTGATATTATCGACCGTACTGCTTTGCATGCCGGTATTTTTCGAATAACTCGCGGAGACTAAATGACGGCCATTAGTTGCTGGAAACACCGTGCGTTCCCCGCATATTGTTGCCCTCAGTTTGTCGCTAGCCTTGTTACTGATGGTTTCGGTGGTTTGTCCTCGCAGTGCCTGCAGCGGCAGTTTTTTGCTCTGTGCAAACTGCACTGCGCGGTAACTGTTAGCAATCACCACTATGTCAGCTTGCACCGTTTTGGCATTTCCTATTTGCAGTGACCAGGATTGATTTTCTTTGCTGAAGTCTGTGACAGTGCTATTCAGGTGGAGCTTGATATTCGCCTGTTTCAGGTAGCTTTCACAAAGCGACGTGGCTGGAATACAACCTCCAGAAGGGAAATGCAATGCAGCGTCCACTAGTGGGGCCCTGCTCGCGGCTGATGCATTCGCTTTGGAAAGCAAATTGACTATTTGTTCTGAGTAGAGCTCATTTAGTTTTTCAGCCCGTAAGGGGCTGCGTCTGTTCAATGCGTTGTGCAGCTGTAGCACACCACATTCGTTCCATGGAATAGCGCATTTTTTCTTAAGCATTTTGAACTGGCGTAGCGCGAACAGATAACAATGCAAAAAGAACTCGGCCTCCTCCGACTCGGCATTGAATAATCGACAGCGAAGCGCTAACAGGGCATTACCAGAGGCAGCCGGTGCGATGCGACTGCCGGAATCGAAAACCTCCACGTTCCAGCCGCGTTGAACCAGGCTATACGCTGTGCTACTGCCAGCTAAACCAGCGCCAATAATTGCTGCTGTTTTTCCTGTGTTTTTAATTTGGGGTAGTCGAAACCATGGTTTATTGTTGGAGGGTTCATACCGTTGTTTGTCAGAATCCTCTCTTGTTGACATTTTTCGGGCGAATAACATATGTCGTTTACGGCCATAGCCATCCAGCTTTTCTACTTCAAATCCGGAATTTATGAGGGCGGCCCTGACCTTGCCTGCGACACTGTAACTGCTGAGTGTGGTCTCTTCATTGCTACTTCCGGCTATTAGTTGCATTAATTTCTCATTCCACAATTCTGGATTATTGGCAGGAGTAAAACCATCCAGGAACCAACACTGAATGGCCGGGCAAGATTCCCACAGGCGTGAATTCAACTGCTCGAAGCCATCGCCAAAATAGAGATCCAGGGTAATTCCTTGTTCAAGTATAAGTCTGTGACAGCCTCTGCTGTGGTCAGTGTATTGGCTAAGCAGTGTCTCGCTCAAATCGATAAGACCTGGCCAGCGTTCGTGGATGCTTTGCATCTGAGTTTTTGTCAGTGGGTATTTTTCGAAACCGAGATAATGCAGTCGCGTGGGTCGTTGCCTGCTTTTTTTCCAGAGCTTACTAACCTGAAGAAAATTTAATCCACTGCCGAAGCCTATCTCCGCTATGTGGAAATTGTCGGCGTCTTTTTCCAAAGCCCAACGTTGGCCGAGCTTGTTGGCGTTCAAGAATACGTGCTGACTTTCGGCCAATTCGTCTTCTTCCGAATAATACACATCCCGGTATTTGTTCGAATAAGGCAGACCGGATGTGAGCCAGCTAATACTCGCGTTTTCAATTTTCATTCAGTCTTGAGCTTCTTGTGGAGTGCTGAGTTCTGTAGTATCCAAAGGTCACTTGGTTTGATGCTTCTGGTGGAGCTTACTCTTCTTATCTTACTGCGAACAGATTGGCGTGGATAGGCCAACCGCACTGCGGAATAGATGCAGGAAGCAAACTGAGTTTCAGGGCGAGTTTGACACTGGAAGCCGACATTTCGTGCAAATATTGAGGTAAAATGCAGTCTTTGCCAAAGAAGCACATAGGATTTTGCAAGATGCTGGAGATTAATAGTCAATTAGGGACATTAAAAAAATTGGGTAGTAGAACCGACGGCCTCAGGAGGTACCTTTGACTACGAAACAAAAAGGGAACGCTTGGCCGAAGTAGAATTAGAGCTGGGCGAGTCTACCGTGTGGGATAAACCGGAATACGCTCAAGCCCTGGGAAAAGAACGAGCAAATCTGGAAACTGTGGTTCGAACCATTGAAAAAATGGATTCAGATATCACCGAGATTGAAGAACTTTTAAGTCTGGCTCAAGAAGAAGACGATCAAGACCTCTATGAAGCGGCTAATAAGGATTTAAAATCACTACAGGCCGGGCTGGAAAACCTGGAGTTTCGACGCATGTTCTCTGGAAAGGTAGATGCTACTAATGCGTATTTGGACATCCAGGCAGGCTCTGGCGGTACAGAAGCCCAGGACTGGGCCGAGATGTTGCTTAGAATGTATCTTCGGTGGGGAGAGCATAAAGGTTTCGAGACCGAATTGGTCGAGGTATCCGGTGCTGATGTGGCCGGTATTAAGAGCGCGACGATTCGAATCAGCGGTGAATTCGCCTTCGGCTGGTTACGCACCGAGACAGGAGTGCATCGCCTGGTACGAAAATCTCCTTTTGATTCGGGAAGCCGCCGCCATACCTCCTTCGCCTCGGTGTTTGTATCTCCAGAAATTGATGACGACATAGAAGTAGATCTAGATATGTCTGTGGTCAGGATTGACACTTACAGGTCCAGTGGCGCAGGCGGCCAACACGTCAATAAAACCGATTCTGCGATACGGCTTACTCATCAGCCTAGTGGTATTGTGGTGCAATGCCAGAGTCAGCGCTCACAACACAAGAACAAAGATATGGCCATTAAGCAATTGAAAGCCAAGTTGTACGAATTGGAAGAATTAAAACGGAAGGAGGAAATGCAAAATATCGAAGAATCAAAGGCTGATATTGGATGGGGAAGTCAGATTCGCTCGTATGTTCTTGATGCCTCCCGTGTAAAAGACCTTCGTACTAATGTGGAAACAAGGAACACCGGTGCAGTACTCGATGGCGACTTGGACAAATTTATCGAAGCCAGTCTAAAGATGGGCCTATAGGGCTAGTCTGGAACAAAGAACGACTCGCAAAGGCGAGATTGCCCTAACAGAATGGATACAGGAATCCAAGTCAAATGACCGACGAAAATCATGATGAAAATAAGCTGATTGCCGGACGAAGAGAGAAACTGGCTGAAATTCGTCGGCAGCGAGTGGCGTTTCCTAACAATTTTATTCGGGAGAACAGTTCTTCGGAATTAGTTGAAAAATATGATGACAAGAGCAAAGAAGAACTGGAACGATTAGCCGCCCAGGCGACCATCGCCGGCAGAATAATTCGTATGCGTGGACCGTTCACCGTGCTTCAGGACGGTGCCGGTCAGATGCAGATATACATCAATAACAAATCCTTTTCTGGACACGAAGCGGAACAGCTTAAGTCTTTGGACTTGGGAGACATAATTGGTGTTCAGGGAGGGATGTTTAAAACTGATAAGGGAGAGCTGACCCTGCGCGCGGCAAATTTTCAATTACTAACGAAGTCGCTAAGGCCACTACCAGACAAGCACAAGGGATTAACCGATACAGAAATACGCTATAGACAGCGTTACCTCGACCTGATCGTGAATGAGCATTCGCGCGAGATATTCACTGTTCGTTCCCGCATTTTACGATTTATCCGGCAATATTTCGAATCGCTGGATTTTATGGAAGTGGAAACCCCGATGATGCAACTGATACCCGGAGGCGCCACGGCCAGACCTTTCATTACTCACCACAACGCACTGAACCAGGATATGTATCTTCGAGTAGCTCCCGAGTTGTTTTTAAAGAGATTGGTGGTAGGTGGCTTTGAAAGAGTGTTTGAACTGAATCGAAACTTTAGAAATGAGGGTTTATCGACACGACACAACCCAGAGTTCACTATGTTGGAGTTTTATCAGGCCTACGCCAGGTATCAAGACCTCATGGATCTTACAGAGGATTTGTTTGTTAAGATTGCGATCGAGATTCGCGGCAGTAGTAAGTTAAGCTTCCAGGGATCAGAGTATGATTTTTCTAAGCCCTTTGAGCGTTTGTCCGTTGTCGATTCAGTCAAAAAACACTGCAATATTGAAAGCGATGATGCCTTTTCCTCTGTAGAATCACTCGCTAGCTTAGCTACTGATCTAAACGTGGACTTCGACGAATCCTGGCCCAAAGGTAAAATTCTGATGGAAATATTTGATCAGAAAGTGGAAGCGATGTTGGATCAACCTACCTTTATTACCGAGTATCCAATAGAGGTGTCCCCTCTGGCCAGGTGCAATGAAGAAAATCCTGAGATAACAGATAGATTCGAATTGATAATTGGTGGCCGAGAATTGGCGAATGGTTTTTCTGAACTGAACGATCCAGAAGATCAAGTAGAACGCTTCAAGTCTCAAGTTGTGCAGAAAGACTCGGGTGACAAGGAAGCGATGCATTTCGATCAAGACTACGTCACCGCATTGGAATATGGCATGCCACCTACCGCTGGCGAAGGTATTGGTATTGATCGGCTGGTGATGCTGCTTACAGACTCTGTGTCTATAAAAGATGTATTGCTGTTTCCTCATATGCGTCCTCAGCATGAGCAGGACTAAGCGAGAACATAGCGAGAATATAGTGCCATCAAGTGAATCAAAACCGCGCCGAGTCAAGTTGGATGAGTCTTGGCGAGAACCGCTACAAAATGATTTCGATTCTGAATACATGGAAAAATTGCGAGATTTTCTGCGCGAACAGAAAGCACTGGGCAAAACGGTATGCCCGCCTGGGAATGAAATCTTCGCCGCTCTCAATTCTACCGCTTTCGGTGCGGTAAAGATTGTCATCCTTGGTCAAGACCCGTATCACGGACCCGGGCAAGCTCACGGTCTTTGTTTTTCGGTTAGGCCCGGTGTCAGAATTCCTCCTTCTCTGCAGAATATCTATAAAGAACTGGTGGCCGATGTGGGGTTTAATCCTCCACAACACGGCTGTCTTGAGGAGTGGGCTCAACAGGGAGTGTTGCTGCTAAATTCTGTGCTGACAGTCGAGGCACATAGAGCAGCATCTCATCAGGGAAAGGGCTGGGAGAGATTCACCGACCGCATCATAGGTCTCTTGAATGAGAGAGCTTCAGGCATCGCTTTTATCTTATGGGGAAGCTACGCGCAGAAGAAAGGGGCCATGATTGACAGAAAAAAACATTTGGTCCTGGAGTCTCCTCATCCATCGCCGTTCTCGGCAAGTCGAGGTTTTTTTGGTAACCATCATTTTTCTCGCAGCAATGAATACTTATTGGCGAACAACAAGTCGGCAGTGGATTGGCAATTGTCTGATCGGTAACTTTGTGAACCCGGAATCAATTTATGACTAACAATTGTATTATCGTCGGTGCCAGCCACGCTGGTGTTTCATTAGCGCTACAGCTTAGAAAAGAAGGCTGGACAGGCTCTATCCAACTGATAAGCGAAGAAGCAGAATTGCCTTATCACCGGCCCCCTTTATCAAAAGAGTATTTGTCGGGTCAGAAAGAGCTGGATGCCATTCGGTTACGTCCGCTAAAAATCTATGAAGACAATAACATCGAATTGTTACTTTCTACCGCAGTTACTCATATAGACAAGAAATTGAAAACGATCTCGCTCGCCAATGGTGTGCAACTTCGTTACGATAAGTTAGCCCTGTGCACCGGCGCCAATGCCCGAAAGCTCAAGCTCGCAGACTCGTTAGACAAAGTATTCTATCTACGCACAGCGGCAGATACAGCCATGTTGTCTGCTCATATTGAACAAGACAAACGGGCACTAATTATTGGTGCAGGGTACATAGGTCTCGAAACAGCCGCCGTGTTGTCACAGAAAGGAGTCAAGGTCACGGTTCTCGAAATGGCTGACCGCATTTTAAAGCGAGTCACCAGCGAGATCATGTCGGCCTTTATGCAACAGCTTCATGAGTCACAGAATGTAGAGATTTACACCGGAGTCGAAGTGACTGAGCTACAGGGTAGTGATCACCTTGAAAAAATTATTTGTGCTGATGGCAGTGAGTATGTAGCTGATTTTCTGATAGTGGGTATAGGCATAGTTGCGAACACGGCTTTGGCTGAAACTGCGGGCCTGCTCATTGGAGCAGGGATTCATGTTAACGAATTCGGCCAAACTAGCGATCCACACATTTTCGCGGCGGGGGATTGCACCGTCCACCCTAATGTAGTTTACCAGCGACAGCTGCAGTTGGAGTCTGTACAGAATGCTAATGATCAAGCAAGAGCTGTGGCGGCAAACATCTGTGGCCGCTCGCTAGCCTATGATTCAGTTCCCTGGTTTTGGTCAGATCAATATGATATCAAGCTGCAGATGGCAGGTCTTAGTGACGGCTATGATCAAGTGGTATGCAGAGGCCGTGCCGAGATTGGAACTCAGCCCAGCTTTGCTCTGTTTTATTTTAAGCAGGGAGTCGTAATTGCGGCAGATTGTGTTGCCAGGCCAAAAGAGTTCATGATCAGCAAGCGGTTAATCAAGAACAGGGCGAAGATTGAACCTGCTATCTTACAAGATGAAACGATAGAGCCAGTAAACCTGGTTTCCTAGTTACTATTACTAATCGCCCGAGTACTCACAGCCACTGGTGCAAGTTTCCCTAATTTCAACTGTATAGAGTTCGGCAAGCTGCGGTTTTAGCTTGTGCCAAATCCATTTAGCGAGGTTTTCGCTGGTGGGGTTTTCCAAACCACTAATCTCATTCAAATAGTAGTGATCCAACTGATTCAGGATAGGCGTGAAGGCTTCGGAGATGTCCGCAAAATCCATCACCCATCCACTCTCTTGTGCTACGTCCCCTTCCACCACGATTTTGACCGCAAAGGAATGACCGTGCAGCCTCGCGCATTTATGACTCCCAGGAACATTAGGCAGTCGGTGAGCTGCTTCAAAACTGAATTCTTTAAAAATCTTCACGTTTTTAGAGTTAAATCCCAAATCTGGCAGCGCGAGGTGAAATCGAAAGATGAAAAGTGAAAGGCGATTCATAGTACAGAGGCTTACATTTCATGTATACCCTTATGGCATACAATCAATCTATGAATCGAGATTAACCTGGCATGATGGATATGGATGGGACACACACGTTCAGGAGCTGTACCGCTGAAAGCGCCGTCGTTGTTGACATGTTGAGCCAAATCGGTAGAATGCGCGTCTCTCTGTGCTACGGGTGATTAGCTCAGTTGGGAGAGCGTCGCCCTTACAAGGCGAATGTCGGGGGTTCAAATCCCTCATCACCCACCAGATAGATAGACGTTTGTCGCGGACCGGTAGTTCAGCTGGTTAGAATGCCGGCCTGTCACGCCGGAGGTCGCGGGTTCGAGTCCCGTCCGGTCCGCCATTTAACCTCTTGTAATTCCTGCCTTTTTAATCTCTGAGGGTTATATTCCCTGCTGCTTGCTATGTCGTTCTCCAATGAACCGGGACGGCTAATCACGCTCACGCAAACATTTTCAGGCTCCGGCGCAACGCTACCGGCTATCCGGAATGCCGCCAGGACCCTGCTCATCCCAACCGGATCGCGCCTGGTCGGCAGCACATCAGCGGTGAACGTCGGCGCAGAGAGGGTCGAAGTGGCTTGGAACAACCTGGTTTACCCGTCTGGACGAACAGTGCCACTGGACCCACCCTGGTTGGTATCAGACACCAGTGGCGCGGCGGGCATTACTGGAAAGGTGGATCGACATTTTTGGCGCAATCTCGGCAATGCGATTGCTCTTGGTGGCGTAGGTGCAGGTTTACAACTTTCGCAACCGCAAACAACACGAGGAGAAAATTATTCCGGCAGGGAGGTTGCAGCGGGAGAGATCGGTCGACAGGTAGGAACACTGGGTACCGAATACGCAAGCCAGGGTCTGGACATGGCCCCAACCATAACTGTTGGAAAAGGAAAGCGATTCGTGATTATATTACCGGACGCAGTCGAGCTGCCGCCGGCAACTTGAGGAGAAGGCAAATGATGTATAGAAAAACTGCATGCTATTTAGTAGCGACATTCCTTGGTATTACAGCGGCATTCGTTGCTGTACCGACCCAAGCGGGGGATTTAAGCTGTAAGCCCACCGGTGGCGATAGTTGCCTGCTGAGGCAGACCGACGTACCTGGCAAGCAAAACTCGGACGGCCGTGTGATCCTGGTGAAAGGACATGAAGCCGGGGACAAGGACACAACCTTGTGCGCGGATGATTATAGAGGACAGATGACGCCAGGCACATGTATCCGCTTCCGTAACAATTCTACGCAGCCGGATGAAGCGATGGGAATTTTCCTGGTAGCAGGATCCTATCAAAGCAGCCTCGGTCAATTCAGAGACCTTGGGTCCAACACAGACATGGCCAACTGCCGGCCGAACGAAAATTGCCGCTCGACATGGACACCTAAACCTTCAATTCCAGCACCACCACCGCGGCGAACCCTCGACCCGGTTCCTCCTGGCCCCACAGACGGTCTTACGCGGCGACAGAAACGGTGCTCTTGGGGCCTGTCGCTCTATTGTGACGATGATGGTGGTGGGAAGAAGCCCGAGATAACGACCATTCCCCCACCATCTGTGCCGGATCCCGACTGTATACCCACTTCTGGCCCAGACCCGAGCACCATCCCATTAGGAGCAACTCACAAATATGATGATGGCTGCGAGGGGACTGGCATCGTCTACGGCACCAAGGTTGAGCGACCATCTGTGCCGGATCCCGACTGTATACCCACTTCTGGCCCAGACCCGAGCACCATCCCATTAGGAGCAACTCACAAATATGAGGATGGCTGCGAGGGGACTGGCATCGTCTACGGCACCAAGGTTGAGCGACCATCTGTGCCGGATCCCGACTGTATACCCACTTCTGGCCCAGACCCGAGCACCATCCCATTAGGAGCAACTCACAAATATGAGGATGGCTGCGAGGGGACTGGCATCGTCTACGGCACCAAGGTTGAGCGACCACCAGCGCCAGATCCCGACTGTATACCCACTTCTGGCCCAGACCCGAGCACCATCCCATTAGGAGCAACTCACAAATATGATGATGGCTGCGAGGGGACTGGCATCGTCTACGGCACCAAGGTTGAGCGACCACCAGCGCCACCGCCACCACCCAAGCCCGGATACTGGGAGGATTACACGGTGATTGTCTATACAGCGAGAGAACGGGAAACGGCTTGTGGCACAGATATCTTCATTGACAACAATGGTTCGTGGACTTTTTGCAAGCGCTGGGTAGGTCCGTGAGGAAGTCACCTGCAACCAACTACGGTATACAGAGCCGGAGGCATTAAGGCTCGGTTAAGCCCCCAGTGGAGAGAATAGACCCATGAACAAAATCAACAAAAAAAGCAAGACCATGTTCACAGCAGCACTGATGGGGGTGCTGCTGTATACCCAGGCCAGCAGCGGCTTTGTTTATCTCTATGACGAAAAAATACAACACCCTGACAGCAGCGTTATTTTCCATGTAAATCTGCCTGGACTGGCGGCAAGCGGGTTTCCTTACCTGCCAGCCTGGGAGCGGGCCCTGGAGGACTGGAACCTTGCTACTCCAGTTGATATTAGCTGGGTGGTTGATGAAACCGCAGATTCCTGCAATACAGATGATGCTATCAGCGCGGTTGCGTTTGTTAAAAACTTTTGCGGCAAGGAAAACATCACCACGCCTTTCATGTCGCCACGATTGATCCCGCTACCCCACAAATATGGGCCTTTCCCCTCCACTAATATTTACAGGGAGTTTTCCTCCACCGATATTTCGTTTTCTGACACCGCTACTTGGTGGTTGCCATGTGACCCTCCGAAATGTTTTTATCACCGCGATCCAGGGCCTGATGGGCTAAATCTATTAGCTCGTGTCTCTCGGCATGAGATCGGCCATGCCCTGGGACTGGGCCATTCGATCTTCTTCGGATCAACGCTGTTGCACGGGGGGTATTTACACCCGCCGAGCGCGGATGACATCTGCGGTGTGAATCTGTTGTACGACAACCCGGAAGGCTGCTCCCTGCTACTGGGAGCCAGTGCGACCGAGAGTACCCTCATCAAAGAAGCCAATTTCACTGGCGGCGCCAGTGCCGACAGAGGCGAGACTTATCAAAGCAGCTTTTCACCAGACGATGCTATTTCCGTGTTTGCGACTGTGTTAGTGGAAGATGACCATGCCTCGCGAACAGGTTGGTGGCAGCTCTACTATTATGATGAAGCGAAGCTGCAAGAAGGCCATCTTTATGTTCTTCTCGCGCTGGAAGACGGCAGCCTGTTTGCAAAGACTAGCGATGGGGCATTTGTGCCTGTCGGTGATTCTCTGGAGACACTGCCAGCGTATCAAACCAAGAACCTGGAACTCACCAACGAAATCATTGTGTTCGAGGAGTTTGTGCCGAGCTCGGTGGGGATGGCCAACCAGACCTTCAACGTCTATATCGGCTATGCGCTGGCCGAGAATCCTTCCAACATCTACTACTCAAGCAAACCAATCACCGTACACATCAATGAAACACCGTAAAGCAGTACCCAAGGGTTAAAGTCGCTCACTTAGTACGCAGGGCTCAATGTGTGTTGTTCCTCTGACTGGAATGCTTGATGCTTTGTTACGCTGAACCGGTTGTCTTGGCACCAGTTACCCCTAAGATAATAGCAAACAAGTGCATTACTGTAGGCACTAAGGGAATCCAGACAAGCACTGGGATCAAATCAAAGACTGTGGCAAGGATAGGGAAAATAATCAGCCATTTTTTATCCACGGCAACACCACGGAAAAAAGTGATAGCAGTCAAGGCAATCAACGAGAGCAAATGCAGCCAGAATGGCAGGGTTAATCCAACTGCCGCATTCAACAAAACGGAATTGGAACCGAAGAATGGCAAGACATAAGTCGGCAGCATGAACAGTAAATAAACAACCACGAATACAACAGTATTTCCAAATATCTTTATCATTGTAATTTCCATGTTTAGCTATATTAGGCTCGCAGCGGGGTATATCACAGTCTCTGAAAAAGATAGACCAAGACCGAAGTCGGCTCGTTACATTCCGATGGCGCTATTACGACAGGGTCAGGTTGTCCTGCTAAAAAAGAGGAAATAGGCGTCACTGCGTGAATAAGGCAAGGGTAACCGCATAAAAGCAAACCAGGGCACGCTCGTGCGCATTTTGACGGCCGACAAAGTGAAATTCGACTGCCGGAGGTGGACAAGCGGCCTGGTTCTAGCAAAAGGGTCAGGTATTCCCCTGGCAAAAAAGAATCAAATCAGGCGTTGCTACGTGCATAATCCATGGATGCATCCATGGATGCATTGCGCTGAGCTGTTTAACCACCTAAACTATCCCCTAAGGAGAAATGCAATGACACCCGAGATTCTTACCATGTTAGGCATGACCGTCACGATTCTCGTTGCAAGCTGGACGATGATTCGCTCACTGCGAGCCGATTTGAAGGCTGACCTTGGGCAGGTGGAGACCCGTTTAGGGAATGAAATCAAGGATGTGCGCAGTGAAATAGAGAGCCTGAAAGATGCTCAACATGGGCTGAACGAGCGTATGGCGGGTGTGGAAGGGCTGGTAATGGGCCTTAAGGAAGCCATTGTCGCTCGCGCTGTGGCTTGAATCAGCAATCAACGACAGTAACTCATCAAAGGGCGGTTCCCCGCCCTTTTTTATGCCCGGTTGAATGGTCGGCTCTCATCCTTCCCTCACGTTTTCATGTGTATTTCAGTCAAATAGGCCGCTCTGGTCGGGTTGAAGGAACCCGGGAACTCGTCGCCTGGTCGAACTATATTCTCGTGTATCAGGAGGATGCTTTGACAGTACGAATACTGCGCGTGTTACATGCTGCGCAGCAGTGGCCGCCAACCGGTTAACAGACCATCTTGTCATTTTCGGGGGATCTTCACGCCTCCCTCTATTTCTTAGCGTACGTTTTCGTACTGTTGGACTTCAAACCCCTTAAAGTTCCATGCCCAGGTCATCGTCCTTCTCGCGCTCCTGTGTTTTGACTAGTGCCTGGCGCTGCAAACCGATGTAGATTTTCTGAGCTGCTCTGACGGTTTTGATGCGGGCAGCTATAACAGATTTTTCGTTGTTGCTTGTCCGGGATTTATCAAGATTCTGCAGCCTCGATAAATGTGAGGCAAAGAACATTCTGGCCGGATCCAGGGGAAGTTCACCTTTGCGTGTTTTGGGCAGGGTGTAAAGGGTTGAATTAAAATGCTGATAGGTGGATGGATCCCGCACAGCGCCAAGCATGACGATTGCCGCGTCAACTTCTTTTACTGCGGCTGCGAGAGAAGAAATCATGGCCGGGGTATCGGAATAGTACTCAAGCTCATTGGTGAGCAGGGCCTTTTCGACTTGAAATAGCGTATCGATATCGCCCGTGGTGGAAACTTCAACCAAAAAGTTCTTTAGACTGGATTGAGCCTTGCTAACATCCTCGACTTCTTTAATCTTCAAAAGGTTCAGCAATGCTCGCTGTTCGTAAACGAGTAACTCTTGGGCTTCGTCCAGGTAATAATTTACTGACATGGCAATAGTGCTTATTCGTCCAGCCAACCTGGCCCAAACTCCTTATCTGCCAGTTCGGTGTTGAAACCTTTCTGCCGGATATAATCGGCCCCGAGGAGCTTCTTGGCAGCCTTTAAACTATGGGGCATAGCTTTTATCTTGGGCCAAAGCTTCCTCTGTGCTTCCTTGTCGTTTCGGTCCATGGCATTAGACATGTCTCTCATGGCCTGCTGCTCTTCTTCGTCCAGGGGTTCGTACTTGCTATAGTCAATCATTAGAAGTCTCCAAGTCGTTCGCTAATGGGCGCTCAGTACGCAGTCTAGCATAGGTTCTGCACTTGTATTCGGGCCAGTTGCAGGTCTACAAAAACCAGCCAAACCCCATTCTATCCTCGGAGTGATTTTTTTACAGCGGCTATTGTTGATTTCGAGCAGCCCAGAAGCGCTACAATTTCGCTATACCTAAAAAACACTACTTGTGCAAAGCAGTGCAGAGCAGAGCTAGGACTATCGTTCTGAAAGGAATACAATACGAACAGGACGGCGGGCTTGACCATCTGTCCATCTTTGAAACCAATCAGCATTTGCTGGAGGACTTGAAATAATGAGTGAAATTAATATTCCCTATAATAAAACCGACAACATCCAGCTCCCTGGGCGACTCGATGGTGAGACATACATAAACCTACAAACAGATCAAGCCGTGGGTTTGTTGCGTGGTCGGCCGAAAGACGAAAAGCGCGGGCCAATCATTGGGCTGATTGGATTCGCTTCGCAGCTGGGTCCCATCTGGACTGCGGCCCTGGAGAATGATCCTTATGCCGAATGGTGGTTGTATAACATTGAGCAGAAAATCGAGAAATGTAGCTCGGAGTTGCTTCAGTTCCAGGAAGAACTTACAGATAAGCTCGACAACCTCACCGGGCTGGAAATCGAGATCGCTAAATCGACATCCCCCACAAGAATAGAGATACATTTTACTGTACCGCTGGCTTTCCTCGCGGCCCAAATGCTCACTGGTTATGATAGGTTGAGCCGGATCTACATTACAGCAAAGCATGTCGGCGTTACTGACAAAAGCATCAGCAAAAAGTATTGGGCTGCCGGGAGCAGGGTTCGCGGTGCCTTCACTTCCGGGATTGGATACCACAGTACCGGAATAACATGGGACGATCTCCTAAACAACACACCCCTGGCAAAAAAAGCCTGCGCGAAAATGGGAGAGATACCAGACTATTTCCTCTCAGGCGAAAAAAACTGCAGTTTGCTGCCGCCACATGTCCGACCAGGCCAGGAGAAGAACCCGAAGACCGAGTATGAGTATCCTCAGAGAAAAGAGAGACTCACCACAAAGACCATAGTTCCGACGTAAATAACTTGAACAGCCGGCGGAACCAACAGGACAGCACCTGGCCCCTTTGAGGAAGATTCTTTTACGGGGGCTACCTGGCCGGCCGGAGGCAAAAAAGAATCAAATCAGGCGTTGCTACGTGCATAATCCATGGATGCATTGCGCTGAGCTGTTTAACCACCTAAACTATCCCCCAAGGAGAAATGCAATGACACCCGAGATTCTTACCATGTTAGGCATGACCGTCACGATTCTCGTTGCAAGTTGGACGATGAATCGCTCACTGCGAGCCGATTTGAAGGCTGACATCAAGGACGTGCGCAGTGAAATCAAGGACGTGCGCAGTGAAATCGAGAGCCTGAACGATGCTCAACATGGGCTGAACGAGCGTATGGCGACACTGGAAGGGCTGGTAATGGGCCTTAAGGAAGCCATTGTCGCTCGCGCTGTGGCTTGAATCAGCAATCAACGACAGTAACTCATCAAAGGGCGGTTCCCCACCCTTTTTTATGCCCGGTTGAATGGTCGGCTCTCATCCTTCTCTCACGTTTTCATGTGTATTTCAGCCAAATCAGGCGCTTCTACGTGAATAAGGCAAGGGTAACTAGCCGCATAAAAGCAAACCAGGACACCCTGGCGCGCACTTTGACGGCCGACAAAGTGAAATTCCGCTGCCGGAGGCGGGCAAGTGGCCAGGTTCTAGCAAAAGGGTCAGGTATTCCCCTGGTAAAAAAGAACCAAATCAGGTGTCGCCTGATTTAGTCGAAATGGCTGTTAAAGTTCCATGCCCAGATCATCGTCCTTCTCGCGCTCCTGTGTTTTGACTAGTGCCTGGCGCTGCAAACCGATGTAGATTTTCTAAGCTGCTCTGACGGTTTTGATGCGGGCAGCTATAACAGATTTTTCGTTGTTGCTTGTCCGGGATTTCTCGAGATTCTGCAGCCTCGATAAATGTGAGGCAAAGAACATTCTGGCCGGATCCAGGGGAAGTTCGCCTTTGCGTGTTTTGGGCAGGGTGTAAAGGGTTGAATTAAAATGCTGATAGGTGGATGGATCCCGCACAGCACCAAGCATGACGATTGCCGCGTCAATTTCTTTTATTGCGGCTGTGAGAGAGGAAGTCATGGCCGGGGTATCGGAATAGTACTCAAGCTCATTGGTGAGCAGGGCCTTTTCGACTTGAAACAGCGTATCGATATCTCTCGTGGTGGAAACTTCAACCAAAAAGTTCTTTAGCTTGGTTTGAGCCTTGTCGACAGTTTCGGCTTGTTCAACTCGCGAAAGATTCCTCAACGCTCGCTGTTCTAGCAAGAAAAGCTCATGAGCTTTGTCCAGGTAATAATTTACTGACATGGCAATAGCACCTATTCATCCAGCCAACCTGGCCCGAACTCCTTGTCAGCCAACTCCGTGTTGATGCCCTTCTGCCGGATATAATCGGCCCCGAGGAGCTTCTTGGTAGCCTTTAAACTGTGAGGCATGCCTTTTATCTTGGGCCAAAGCTTCTTCTGTGCTTCCTTGTCGTTTCGGTCCATGGCATCAAACATGTCATTCATGGCCTGCAGCTCTTCCTCGTCCATGGGTTCATACTTGCTATAGTCAATCATTAGAAGTCTCCAAGTCGTTCGCTAATGGGCGCTCAGTACGCAGTCTAGCATAGGTTCTGCGCCATTCTATCCTCGGAGTGACTTCTTTGCGGCAAAACCTCCCAGACACGGTGCCAGGCTTCCACTCGGTCGGAGTGACGTGCCTATACATCTCTCAATGCTGACATCGCACCTTCCAGTCAAGCTCATTGGTGAGCAGGGCCTTTTCGACTTGAAATAACGTATCGATATCATCCATCGCGGAAACTTCAACCAAAAAGTTCTTTAGCTTGGTTTGAGCCTTGTCGACAGCTTCGGCTTGTTCAACAAGGCACAGAAATACTGGCTATTCACACTGGTTGAGTTTTCAGGTAAGGTATATAAAACAATGGTATATGAGTTATATTTAATCTAAAAAAGAAAGGCCGACTGGAGAAAATCAATGCTGCTAAGTATTTAGACTTAGGTTAGAATGTCGACAGCTTAGGCTCAGGCTGTATTTCGCGCGAATGAGGCCGACCATAAGGCTGACGCATTCAGTTCAAAGCGAGGAGGTCGACAATCGACAGATTTCGCCTCAATCAGTAACTAACTGCCATTATGCCCAATATATCCCCACCAGTAGCTTCGATTACAGTACACAGCGATTCTCTTTCGTTGATACGCCATGCTGGCTGCTTGAGTTTGTTAGTGACCTTGTTTTGGGCTACTACATTACATGCACAACAGGCCTTCATTACCCCCATAGAGCAGGTCGGTACTCATTACAAACCGCCCAGCTATGTCGAAACTTCGCAACTCATAGCAGTCGACGTTGCGCAGCTTGAGAATATCGAGTTGGGCGCGGAACTAAGTCTGCAAATTAACGACGTACGACAACTACGACTGAACCTAGTGATGTTGCATAGCTATATCAATGGCGACCAGGTAATCAGGGCAGAGGGAGGAAGCGATGACTTATTCCTATCTCTGACTCTTACCTTGGGCCAGCACAATCTGTTTGGAAGCATGAACAGCGGTGATGAATCTTTTCAGATTTATGCTATCGCGAATTCGGACAATGCCTTGTATCAGGGCTGGTTGTATAAGCCTGGCAATTTCCTAAGTCATGGACGTGGGTTTCAAAATGACTTTGTAATTATCGACAAAACTTCTAAAGCGAAGGCTATTGAGAAGCCAGCAGCAAAAATTATTTCCACTCTCCCATTACAAACTGATGCTGTTAAGGGGCCAACAAATACTGTTCCCGATGATAAAGACGAGGCTACAGTCAGCACTCCTGGGATAAATGAAAGCAATTTTCGCATCAGCCAGAGGTTCTCCCATAGCAATGTAATTGTCGGGAATAGCATCGACGCAAATCTGGAATTCGAGAACATTAGTGAGCAAATTCACAATGACCTCTATGTAGAAATATTTTTTGTTCTGGAGAATACAAAGCTGCTCACAGCGCCGGGCGAATGTAGACAACAACTGAGTCTTTCATTGCAAAAGATTCTCTATTGCGAGCTAGGAGATTTTCAAGCAAATGAGAAGAAAACATTTACCTACCGTGTTGCTACAGACGAGGGTTCCAAGCCACAGGTTATAAGCTCAGTCATAATGGGAGATATACGTGTCGATGGTGTTGTGAATGTGGTCGAAGATATTCGCATCGATAGTGACAACGACGGCATAAGTGATTTTAACGAAATGTTATTGAGCACAGATACGGCAAATCCTGACTCTGTTGATCACAGTAATTCTGTTATTGATGTGTTGACTCTGTATACACCAGCAGCAGCAGTGCTTTACCCCAACGGTGTGCAAACTCGTATCAATCAGCTAATCAGTGTAGCAAACCAAACCTACATAGACAGTGGAGTCGGAATCACCCTGAGACCAGTCTACCATGGGTCTGTCGATTACAACGACAACGACGACATGGATACTGCGTTGAATCACCTACTGGAAAAAACTCACAGTGCCTTCGCTGAAGTAGATGAGCTACGAGAAACTTTTGGTGCGGACGTGGTGATGTTGTTCAGGCCGGCGCAACCGGGCGATGGTCGTTGTGGTTTGGCACCAGTAGGAGGCGTTAATACCAACGGCGATTTTAGTGCCAGTGTTGAGCGGCAATCTGCCTATTCCTACATAGTGGTGGATTGCCCTGCAGACATAGTCGCCGCTCACGAGCTTGGGCACAATATGGGGCTTACTCATTCTCATTTGGAAGATGGGAGTGGCGGCACCTTCGATTTCTCAACTGGCTACGGAGTCGATGGTCAGTTTGCTACCGTTATGGCGTTTCCCGCTGCATTTAATACCCAGGTTCGTGTTCCACTATTCTCCAGCCCGTCTCACGATTGTCTCGGCTTTAGCTGCGGTGTTGAAGCAGACGCAGAGTTCGGAGCCGATGCTGTACAGTCGTTGAACCTGGTGCGGCATCAAATAGCAAACTACTATCCAACTCGAGTTCCTGATTTACCTGCTACAGCCATCTCAACGCTGTCTGGAGAGCCCACTGGTGCTAATATTTCCATTGCTGCCAGTAGCGACGGAGGGCTTACCTTCGCCAACCTTGTGACGACCAGGGACTCTGTGAATCTTGAGGCAAATGTGGAGATAGATAAATCCCATCTGGGAATGCATGGTGCTATTTTTGTGCTTATAGGTCTGGATGGACAAGACTTTTTTCAGCTTAACGAAGTTGGGGAGCTTGAGGAATGGGATAAAACCGTTGAGGGCTTAATCGCCTTCAGTGGATTGAAGTCTTTACGCCAGTCGGAGCATTTAACGATCATGGATGGCTTTCGATTTGGCAGCGCATTTTCCAATAGACGATTGTCCGTGTTCATTGCCTACTGGGTAGAAAGTACAGGAGAGTTAGTTTATACCCGAAGTCCTTTCACGCTGAGTATTAACTAGGAAGTTAAATCCGATACAAAGCAGCATAGTACTCCTCGTACCATTCTACAAAGCGTGGGATATCAGTGTCGGTAGTCAAACAGACAGATAGTGGAAAGTAGGGTAGTGGAAAGCAGGGGCTTCTTTTTCCGTGTCACAGCAGGGCAGGATTCAGATTCACTGGCCATTTTTGCGGCAAATTAGCAGAGAATTCAGAGTCAGGATTTGAATAGGGAAATAATGAGCAGGGAAACAGATAGCGCTTATTGTCTTAATATTAAGGCTTTGCCCTTGACTGTACAGGCCAGGCTTCTTAGAATCCCCCGCTACTTGAATTAGCAGTAGAGAGTCCAAGTCCCCTTCGTCTAGAGGCCTAGGACACCGGGTTTTCATCCCGGCAACAGGGGTTCGAAACCCCTAGGGGACGCCAAATACGGGAGCCCGGTTAATGCTGGGCTTTTTTGTTTCAAAAAGTCGGCTAGCAGCCAAGAGAGAGTTGAAAAACTAGCTAACACTCGACATATTCCAGCAGCCGCGTAGTTACAGGCGGTTAATTTGTTTCTTCGACACTGGCAGTGTTAGGTATTCCCGCCATATGAAGATAAAACCATGATGACCATAGCTATTTCTATCAAAAATTTGGTGAAAACCTATGCCAATGGATTTGAGGGACTGAAGGGTATTTCACTGGAAGTTGAACAGGGCGACTTTTTCGCTCTGCTAGGCCCCAATGGTGCTGGTAAGTCCACTACCATAGGGGTTATCTCCACCCTGGTGAACAAAACATCAGGTTCTGTGGAGGTATTCGGAAAGAATGTTGATACGCATACTTACGAGACCAAACTAGATTTTGGTGTTGTTCCCCAGGAAGTGAATTTTAGCCAATTCGAAAAAGTTAAAGACATAGTAATGACCCAGGCCGGTTACTACGGCCTGCCCCGTAAACCAGCCAGTGAGCGATGTGAAAAATACCTGAGGAAGCTAGGGCTTTGGGAAAAACGCGATGAAAGATCTCGTTCGCTATCGGGGGGCATGAAAAGGCGCCTGATGATCGCCCGTGCCTTAGTGCATGAACCGCGTCTGCTAATACTGGATGAACCCACTGCCGGTGTTGATATTGAGTTACGCCGCTCAATGTGGGAATTTTTGACTGAGATAAACAACAGTGGCACAACAATAATCCTGACAACGCATTATCTGGAGGAGGCCGAGCAACTTTGTCGAAATATCGCAATTATCGATGAAGGTGAAATCATCGAGAACACCAACATGCGCAAGTTACTAATGGAGCTCGATTCCCAAGTTTATGTTTTAGAGACTACTTCCCAATTGCCAAGTGGGTTTAATTTAGGATTGGAAAACTCCAGTCTTGAAGTTATTGATGAAAATACTATCGAGATTACTGTTTCAGGGGGCCTGGGCATTAATGATATTTTTGCGAAGTTCAGTGAAAGCAACGTAAAGATCGACAGCATGAGAAACAAAACGAACCGCTTGGAACAATTGTTTCTTTCCAAACTTGAAGGGAATTAACGATAGGAACCTGCAGTGTTATCAAATCACAAATACATCGCTTTCGAAACGATTGTAATCAGGGAAATTCGGCGCTTTTCCAGAATCTGGTTACAGACCCTCATCCCTCCTGCGATAACCATAGGCTTGTATTTTGCTATTTTTGGAAATTTGGTAGGCAGAAGAATAGGCGAAATGGATGGCTTTCAATACATGGAATTCATAGTGCCCGGATTAATCATGATGTCGGTTATCCAAAACTCTTACTCAAATGTGGTCTCCTCGTTTTTCAGCCATAAATTTCAGCATAGTGTCGAAGAACTGCTGGTATCACCCGTACCTAACTACATTATGTTGTCAGGTTTCGTCGTTGGTGGTATGGCGCGAGGGCTAGCTGTTGGTACCATAGTCACGGTAATGTCACTGTTCTTCGCCGACCTGAATATCCAGAACCTGGGCATTGCTGTTACAGTGGTGTTGTTAACTTCGGCTGTCTTCGCTTTAGCTGGCTTTATAAACGCATTGTTTGCTAATAGTTTTGACGATATATCGATAGTCCCGACCTTCGTGTTGACTCCTCTGATTTATCTCGGTGGTGTTTTTTATTCAGTTGAAATGCTGCCTCCTTTTTGGAAATTCGTTTCCTTGCTTAACCCTATTTTCTACATGGTGAACACGTTTAGATACGGTATTTTAGGCCGCTCCGATGTTGACATCGTCTGGGCATTTTTCATTCTAGGTCTGTTCATCGTTATATTGTATGGCTGCTGCATATTGCTCTTAAGGAAGGGAACTGGTTTAAGAAACTAGTTAACGCTTCATTCAGTGACAGAAAATCCTCTAGGTAATCAAGCAGAAAACCCACAACATTACCGGCCAGATATTCTTTATCCTATTCCACGCTGGGCTAATAGATCCTTGTTGGGTATCGACAAAAAAACTCCGATGTATGGATTAGACCACTGGCAGGCCTACGAACTGTCCTGGCTAAATAATAAGGGTAAACCGCAAGTGGCTGTGGCGGAGTTTTTCTTCAACTCTGAATCAGAAAACATTGTAGAGTCGAAGTCTTTGAAGCTGTATTTAAACTCACTGAATCAGGAGCGATATAAGAGTGTTGAGACAGTCCGCGAGCTCCTAAGCAGGGATCTTTCCAGCATCAGTCTCTCGACAGTAAAAGTAAACATTCATTTTTTAGATGAATTGCAAGATCCGTGGCCGCAAGTTAGAGCTGGCCGTTCTATTGATAACCTGGATATTGAATGTGAATCACAACAGATAGATACCGAACTGCTTTCAACGGAAGATACCCAGGTCGATGACGAGCGGCTCTATTCTGATCTTTTTAAATCAAATTGCCCGGTAACGGGCCAGCCAGATTGGGGAAGTTTTGAATTGCGTTACTCAGGCAAGAAAATTAATGCACCTGGCTTATTGCGTTATCTGCTTACATACCGTTGGCAGCAGGCTTATCACGAAGAATGTGCCGAACGCATATTCAGGGACATCATGTTGGCCTGCCAGCCCAGCGAGTTCAGAATTGGCATGAATTTCCTACGTCGCGGCGGCCTGGACATTAATGTATATCGCAGTACCGCCCCGGTTACTTCTGACTCAGTCAACAAGCGCTTGATCAGGCAGTAAATTGCCAGCTTGAATTTGCAAAGACGGTAAGCTAAGGTTACGCCGCCCTAAATCTGAGGGATAGCGCTTTGGGATTGGCTAAGCCGCAAGGCTCGAGGACTCGAAAGCCTAGGCCCAGTATATGCGTACGATTTGCATAATATGGAACAATGGTGAGGTGTCCGAGTGGTCGAAGGAGCACGCCTGGAAAGTGTGTAAGTCGAAAGGCTTCGAGGGTTCGAATCCCTCCCTCACCGCCAATTTTATAAAACCCTGCCCACGCGAGTACCCGCATTTAGCACTAGCTTGTTCGCGGTTTCTATCCCGCACCCTCTAAGGTACTATCCAACGAGCATTGTTATTAAATTTCCTCAGGAGCAAAAAGCAGTCTATTTCATTGACTTTGGGTGGCGGCCAGGACGCGAGGGTTCTTACGCTTTCATTGCCTTAAGCAAGGAGTCGCCGACAGTTGCTTTTTCATAAATGGATCAGAATTTCTAACAATCCGCCGCTGCTTTGGACTCTGTCTATGTTATTATGCGCTTTGGTAACTCTTGTCGGTCCCCGCGCAATGACAGGTTATAAACTCCGCCAGGCCCGGAAGGGAGCAACGGTAGTAGCTGACTCATGTGCCGTGGTGTGGCTGGCAAGGGCTGCCTCGATTCGGATATCCAGGAAATCGGCTCTGCTCAGTAAGAGTATTATAATTTTACAGATCGTTGACGAAGAAACACGATGAGCTATCAGGTGCTAGCCAGAAAATGGCGACCCGGAAATTTCTCCCAAGTCGCCGGTCAAACTCACGTTCTTAAATCTCTCATCAATGCACTGGACAATCAGCGGCTGCATCATGCTTACCTATTCACTGGAACGCGTGGTGTAGGTAAGACGACATTGGCCAGGATTCTGGCGAAGTGTTTGAATTGCGAGTCTGGAATTAGTTCCACACCTTGCACAAGTTGTTCAGCTTGCACAGAAATCAATGAAGGCCGCTTTATTGATTTAATAGAGGTTGATGCGGCTTCGCGCACAAAGGTAGAAGATACCCGAGAATTGCTGGATAACGTACAATACGCGCCCTCCAGGGGACGCTTTAAGGTGTACTTGATCGACGAAGTACATATGCTATCGAACCACAGTTTCAATGCGTTATTGAAGACTCTGGAGGAACCGCCACCCCATGTGAAATTTCTTTTTGCAACAACTGATCCAAAGAAGCTTCCCATCACGGTGTTATCCAGGTGTTTGCAATTCAGCTTGAAGAATCTGAGCCCACAGCTAATTACAGAATACCTGGGTTCGGTTTTAGATAAAGAACAGATCGAGTTCGAAGAAGAAGCACTTTGGCAAATCGCCGCAGCTGCGGCAGGCAGTATGCGCGATGCACTTACCCTCGTCGACCAGGCTATTTCGTACTGCGAAGGTAGTATTGTTGCAAGTGGTGTAGTCGAAATGCTGGGTGTGCCACCGCAAAAACAAATCTATGAACTACTCAAAGGCATGGCGTCCAGGTCCATCGCGGAAATACTCGGTCTGATTCGCGAAATTTCCGAACAAACACCTGACTATGCGCATACTCTTGACAGTCTGTTATCGACATTGCATCGAATTGCTATAGCGCAAGTTGAACCCAGGGCGGTAGATAATAGTTATGGTGATATGTCACAGATTCTGGAATTGGCTTCTCTATTAAGTGCAGAGGATGTGCAGTTGTATTATCAGATGGGTGTAAAGGGCAGGGAAGACCTGCGCCTGTCAGCAGAAGTGCGTGCGGCATTCGAAATGTTGTTGATCCGTATGTTGGTTTTCTCCCCTAACTATGTAGAGCCTGTTATAGACGCGGGGGAAACTGAAACTCCGCAAAGTGAAGATTCAACTGGCTCGGCCGGCGTTCACCCAGAAGGTGAAAAAAAAAAGAGTAAACCAGACACCGATTCCGAACATTGTCAAAGTGACGGCATTGTGCAAGCTTCTGGCAACGAATCTGAAGAGCCGATTCAGTTTGAATCTATCGAAGAAAGGCCGGCTGTGGATGATAATGAGAATCGGAAACTAAAAGCAGCTAGCACAATTGATACCCTGAATAGAGAAACCTGGCTGAAAACGTACCCGCGGCTGTCAATTAGTGGCATCGCTGCTAACGTCCTGGCAAATTCCGATTTTCTTAAGGCAGATTCTGAAAATATTTATTTCGTTCTTGATCAATCTCAGAGCGCTGTTTATAGCGAAGAACTACTGCCGAAAATTTCGCAGTCACTGAGCGATTACTTTTCTGCAAACCTGGCTGTGCATATTCAAATTGGGGAAACCAGGAATGAAACCCCAGCGCTGTTAAGCCAAAGGTTAAAACAAGAGAGACATGAGGAAATGGTTAATGATTTTGAGCAAGACGCAAATGTTCAAGCATTGCTAAAACATTTTTCCGGCACTTTGTCCAAAGAATCTATCGCCCCGAACAAAGATTGAGAGGCCCATGACAGACCTAAATGAAATTATGAAGCAAGCGAAACAAATGCAGGAACAGTTTCAGAAAGCCCAAGAGGAAATATTGAAAACGCAGGTTGAAGGTGAGTCTGGAGCTGGTTTGGTTCAAGTTACTATGAATGGTAAGCACGATGTCGTAAGTATCAATTTGGACGACGCGTTGCTAAGTGAAGAGAAGGCCGTGGTTGAAGACCTGATTGCCGCTGCGGTTAACGATGCGGTTCGAAAGATAGAAGAAAAAAACAGGCATGCATTGGGTGGAATGGCCGGCGGCATGAAAATGCCTGAAGGCTTTAAATTCCCCTTTTAGGACTGACGGTGAATTCAAGCCCACTCATAGAGCAATTGATTGAAGCATTTCGCTGCCTGCCGGGGGTTGGACCTAAATCGGCGCAGAGGATGACATTGCATCTCCTGGAGAGAAATAGAAGCGGCGGCCAGAAGCTCAGTGAATCCTTGACAGTAGCACTTAGGCAGGTTGGCAATTGTATACACTGCCGTACCCTTACAGAAGAAGAAAGTTGTCGAATATGTGCAAGCGCTTCTCGAAACCACAAAATTTGCTGCGTGGTTGAGTCTCCTGCTGATGTTTTTGTTATCGAACAGTCAGGTTCGTTTCGAGGTATCTATTTCGTGCTAATGGGACATCTGTCGCCAATAGATGGAATTGGCCCCGAGCAACTAGGTATCAGGCAACTACTCGACAAGGTCGAGAAAAACAGCATTGATGAAGTCATTATTGCCTGCAATCCGAATGTTGAGGGAGATGCAACTGCCTATTATATCGCGGAGCAGCTAAAAGCTTCGAAGGCAATAGTGTCGCGCATTGCACACGGCGTTCCCGTTGGAGGGGAGTTGGAATTTGTGGACGGCACTACCCTCACTCACGCTTTCAGCGGGCGCAAGGCCATGGACAAATCTTGAGCGCAAGCAGATTCAGTCGCGGCATGCCTATTGACTACATAGCAGATTCGGCTACTCTGAATGGCTTATGTCAAGCATGGAAAAAGGAAAAATTTCTCGCCATTGATACAGAGTTCGAACGGACCAATACCTTTTACGCCTGCATTGGCCTGCTACAGATTGCTGACAGGAATAACTGCTACATCATTGACCCGTTATTGATAGATGATTGCTCGGCCTTTTCTGAGTTACTAGCCAATCCTGATTGCACTTTTGTTATGCACTCTTGCAGTGAAGACCTTAACATATTGCAAACTTTTCTGGGCCGTCTTCCTGTTTCCGTTTTTGATACACAATTGGCCGCTGCTTTTTTAAGTATCGGTTTCAGTGTCAGTTATCGGGCATTAGTAGAACGTCTACTAGGAATTAGAGTAGCCAAAGACGAGACTCGCTCGAACTGGATGAAACGCCCCTTATCCGAGAAACAAATTCTCTATGCGGCAACAGATGTTCGTTATTTGCTCCAGGTCAAAGATTTACTGACCAAACAAATAGAACAGAAGGGTATGCTGGGCTGGTTGCGGGCAGAATGCGATCAACAGTTGCAGATCGCTAAAAATGTAGAGGATGACTCCAATTGGACGATTTTCTATGCCAGTATTAGCAATGCGTGGCGTCTGGATATCAATGAACTACGAATTTTGCAGCGCCTGTGTTACTGGAGAGAACAAAAAGCAAGGGATAGAAACAAGCCGAGGAATTGGATTGTAAAAGACGACGATTTGCTAAATTTGTCTATTGCGCTTGGCCCGGCCTTAACAGCAGATGAGCTAACTCTGGAGGCGATTTCAGATGCAAAGGGTGTCGACAATCAGTTCCTGGCTCGCAATGGCCATGAGTTGCTGGCCTTGCTTTCAGGCGCATCAGAACTGCGAGATGTCGATCCGTCATTGCTAAGTAAACCGCTAAGCGCGTCATCTAGAAAGAAGCTGAAGCTTTGTCAGCAAGCTGCTAATGCAAAGGCCGAAGAGCTGCAAATTTCCCCTGAGTTGCTGGGTAGGAAAAAATATTTGATGGAACTAGTAAGAAGCTTCGATAGCAGTGGTGAAATTCAATGGAGTAACGAATTTTCAGCCTGGAGAAGAGAGCTGCTGGAATCTAAACTCACCGACATTATGCAGGAAACTGGCTGAAGTTGATTAAGTATGAACGAACCTGAATCTGCGCTGGATTTAAGAGAAAAATTTTGGGAGAAACCTCTATCGGAACTAAATGAACGAGAGTGGGAAAATCTTTGTGATGGATGTGGTCGCTGTTGTCTCAAAAAGTTCAGCGACACAGAAAGTGATGAGATCCTTTACACTCGGGTAGTGTGTCGCTATTTTGTTGAGGAAAACAGTCATTGCGACTGCTATGAAGACAGGACGGAGCTCGTTCCAGAATGCCTTAATGTCCATAACATGAATTTGGAGTCTGCGAGCTGGATGCCTGACACTTGTGCATATCGACTACGGTTCGAAAATCAGCCTTTGTTTGATTGGCATCCCCTTATCGTCGGCTCTCGGGAAAAAATGGAGCGTGCAGGGTTGCCAGTTAGCGGTAAAGTTATTTCAGAGGAGCATGTGCATGCTGAGGGTTTCGAAGAGCATATTATTCGTTGGGTTAGCGCGTAATGGAGACAGTCGGAAATTATTGGTTATTTTGGAGCCTGTATGTAACGGCAGCCACTCTGTTCTTTATCATATTTTGGAAGCTCACCAAATTTGAGAAGGCGATTTGGATTTCTTATAGCCTGCGAGCCGTTGCCGCTACGGTGATTTTCACTCCCTGGTATAGCAACCCACAAGACAGTTTAATGGCGCCAGCTCTCATGGTTGTTACCTTGGACGCCATTACCCTAGGTGCAGATGCGATATTCAGGAGTGTCGTACCTCTGCTTCTGGCGTTGTTATTTGCCTTGTTTCTCGCTGGGACGATGTCGGCCATCAAGAAGAAAAGAAAAAGTATATCTATTAAAAACAAAAAAGATAGATGGTTAAGCTAATGTAATACAACTAATTTGACACAACTGTTTAGCAGGATATTGACTTCCCCAACGTCATTTTTTTGTTTGAATTTGCCTCGCAATAGAAGTTTTATCAAAATTTACCAATTAGGAAAATGGTTCAGCAAGGAGAGGCTTACCCCAACCTCTTATTTCGCGTCTCTGGTTCTCATCATGCGTGTCGTTGGTGCCGCTACTGGTATTGTCAATTTCTACACCCTTTCTTCCAGGCAGACTTCGCACAGCCATTCTTTACCTGGTTCAAGTGCTTGGTTTTCCTGTATTAATGAAAGCCTGATGTTTACAATACAGGCACCAGAAATAAGCAGTGGAAAGATTGATGAACTTTACCGGAACGGAAGAATACGTCGCAACGAATGAATTACAAATGGCTGTCAACGCGGCAATAGTGCTACAGAAGCCCTTGCTAATCAAAGGAGAGCCCGGAACAGGGAAGACAATGCTGGCGGAACAGATTGCCAAATCGCTGAATTTGCCGCTGATTCAATGGCATATAAAGTCCACCACCAAAGCTCAACAAGGCTTGTATGAATACGATGCCGTTTCACGCCTGCGTGATTCTCAGCTCGGTGATGACAAGGTTCATGATATTTCAAACTACATCATTCAGGGAAAGATATGGGAATCTTTTAAGTCGAGTCGGCAATCAGTATTATTGATTGATGAAATCGATAAAGCCGATATTGAATTTCCTAATGACCTGTTGCTCGAATTGGACAAAATGGAGTTTTTTGTGTACGAGACAAAGCAACTGGTTAAGGCCGAAACTCGACCAATAGTTATCATCACAAGCAATAATGAGAAAGAGCTTCCGGATGCCTTTCTACGCCGTTGTTTTTTCCATTACATAGAATTCCCCGATACACTTACCATGGAAAAAATTGTGGATGTTCACTATCCAGGCATAAAGAAAGAATTGCTTACTCAGGCCATGGATGTTTTTTTTGATGTTCGTAAAATTCCCGGTTTGAAGAAAAAGCCTTCAACCTCAGAACTGATCGATTGGCTAAAGCTTCTGATGGCCGATGATATTCCGGAAGATGTTTTGAAGAACCACAGTGCTAAAAATGCGATCCCTCCACTATACGGGGCGCTACTCAAGAACGAACAAGATGTACATTTGCTTGAAAAACTGGCTTTTGTGCATAGGGCAAAAAGCTAGTGTTGATTAACTTCTTCATGGCCCTCAAGGAAGAGCGATTACCCGTTTCATTTACTGAATTGTTTTCACTGCTCGAATGTCTAAAGCAGAATATTATCTTTGCCAGTGTCGAAGATTTTTATCATCTGTCTCGAATGTGCTTTGTAAAAGATGAGAGAAATTTTGATAAATTCGATATCGCGTTCGGCAAGTATTTTGAGAATATTGAGGCAATTAATGATCTGGCGATGTATCAAATCCCGGATGAGTGGCTACGTAAGCAAATGGAGTCCATGCTTAGCGATGAAGAGAAAGCCAGGATTGAAGCACTTGGTGGACTTGAAAAGCTGATGGAGGAATTTAGGAAGCGGATGGAAGAGCAGCAGAAAAGACATCAAGGTGGCAATAAATGGATTGGTACTGGGGGAACATCTCCATTTGGTGCTTATGGTTATAATCCGGAAGGCATTCGAATAGGCCAACAGGAAGGTCGCAATCAAAGCGCTGTAAAAGTATGGGACAAGCGCAATTACCGCGATCTGGATGACTCTGTGGAGCTGGGCACCAGAAATATTAAGATGGCGTTACGCAGGTTAAGGAAGTTTGCAAGGACAGGTGCCGCAGAAGAATTAGATATTACCGATACTATTTCATCGACTGCAAGGAACGCGGGACTGTTAGATATAAAAATGGTGCCAGAACGACACAATTCAGTGAAGGTATTGCTTTTTTTTGATGTAGGCGGATCTATGGATCCTCATGTGAGGCTCTGCGAAGAATTGTTCTCCGCCGCAAGAACTGAATTCAAGCATCTCAAATATTATTACTTCCATAATTTTATTTATGAATCTGTATGGTCAAAAAGCCATAGGCGACACGCCGAAACCACGTCGACATTTGAAATACTAAAAAAGTATTCAAAGGACTATAAGCTTATTTTCGTCGGTGATGCAACAATGGCCCCCTACGAAGTAACCCATGTAGGCGGTAGCATCGAACACTATAACGAAGAACCCGGAGCAGTCTGGATGAAACGGTTGACCGAGGTTTTCGATCATACGGTTTGGATCAATCCCACACCCAGGGATTTTTGGGAGCATAGCTATTCTATTGAGATCGTAAGAGAGCTTCTCGATGAGCGTATGTTTCCATTGTCAGTAAAAGGTCTGGAACAGGCCATGACTTTGCTAACAAAGTAACCCCATGACTGAACGATTATCAGACAATCTGCGTCCAGAAAAATTTACCAGCTTGTCGCAACTGATCAAACATTTCTGCACCGAGCATGAAGACCGACCGGCATTTACCTGCTTGGGGTGTACCTTAACTTATCGCGATATGGATGAATTAAGCAATAGATTCGCCCATTACTTAATGTCTCAAACTAATTTAAAGCCAGGCGACAGGATAGCCATTCAGTTGCCAAACATTCTGCAATTTCCAATTGTTTTCTATGGCGCAACAAGAGCAGGCCTGGTGGTGGTTAATACGAATCCACTATACACCGCTACGGAAATGGCTCATCAATTTGAAGACTCTGCTGTTAAGGCCATCGTAATTTTGTCTAATTTTTGCGATAAGTTGGAACGCATTATTGATGACACTGACATCGACACGGTAATTGTGACTCAACTTGGTGATTTACAAAAACCTTTAAAGCGGAAACTAATTAACTTCGTTGCCAGGCATGTGCGTAAAATAGTGCCAGCGTACTCGCTGAATAGCGAAATACATTTCCAGGAAATTATTTCCACTTCGGCTCCTGAAGCCGAATACACGAATGCTGCCAGTGGGGATGACGTCGCTTTAGTCCTGTATACAGGCGGTACTACAGGTGTTGCCAAGGGGGCCATGTTAAGTCATAACAACTTAATCGCCAATATGATGCAATTGCGTTCTCGCTGTTTGCTGGTTATTGACGACAAGGTGGAAAATATCATGGCTCCACTGCCTCTTTACCATAGCTATGCTTTTCTATTGCATTGTCTGACCATGCCGTTTGCTGGTAATCACAATATATTGGTGACTAATCCGCGGGATATTTCCGGCCTGATCAGCTTATTAAAGTCCTGGCCAGTTAGTGGCTTCGTTGGAATCAATACCCTGTATCAGGCATTGCTCCGACATAAGAATTTCGCTAGCGTCGATTTTAGCAGCATGAAATTTTGCGGGGCTGGCGGCATGGCCATGACCTCGTCTGTAACCGAAGAGTGGTTAGACGTTACCGGTTGTGAAATTTTTGAGGGCTATGGTTTGACTGAATGTTCACCAGTGGTTGCTGTCAATATTCCCGGCATGGTGCGAGCGGGCACTGTAGGCCCGGTAGTACCAGAGACAGAAACCAGGGTAGTTGATGATTCCGATCAAGTAGTAGCGACCGGAGAAAGGGGTGAGTTGTGGGTTAGGGGACCTCAAGTTATGCTTGGCTACTGGCGGCATGAACAAGAAACGGCAGAGTCAATTAGCTCAGAAGGTTGGCTTAAGACCGGAGACTATGTGGAAATTGATCAAGATGGATATATAAGCATTGTCGACAGGAAGAAGGACATGATACTGGTCTCCGGTTTTAATGTGTTCCCCAGCGAAGTGGAAGATTGGGTAAATAGACATCCGGATATATTGGAAAGTGCGGCCATCGGGTTTCCCTTTGACAACACCGGTGAGGCGATCAAGTTATTCGTAGTACCAAGAGACAAAAGACTCGATATAGATTCTATAAGGACACATTGCAAGAACGGTCTAACCGCCTATAAAATTCCACGTGAAATCGTGATAGTGGCCGATATCCCAAAGTCGAACATAGGTAAGATTTTGCATAGGGAACTGCGCGAATAATCTAGCTGTTTATCGTATTGCTGAATAAGAATGCAGTTCAGACCTAAGCAGATTGCTGGAAAATCATCGTGTTAGATTCCTTAAAGCAAGAACTCAACAGTTGTCAGCTGGCAGATGTTCATCGGCTACGACAAACTATAAATCGACTTGGACGGAGGAAATGCCCAAGTACAGACGAGGCGTCTTCTCTAAAAACGCTTAAAGCTGACATCATCAAGTCTCAAAAAGCCTGTGATCGCAGGTGCCGTGTCATCCCCAAAACACTAAATTATCCCGAGAATTTGCCGGTAAGTGTCAGAGTAGTTGAAATCGTTGATCTTATTTCCAAGCATCAGGTGCTGATTGTGGCAGGGGATACCGGCTCCGGGAAAACCACTCAGTTGCCTAAAATTTGCCTGCAAGCCGGGTTCGGAGTTCGGGGACTGATCGGCCACACCCAACCCCGTCGTTTAGCCGCTATCTCTGTGGCAAATCGGATAGCGGAGGAATTGGGCACCGAAACCGGGCTTGGGGTCGGTTCTCAGATACGTTTCAACGACAATACCAGCGATCAAAGTTACTTAAAACTAATGACCGATGGCATTTTGCTAGCAGAGATTCAACAAGACAAGTTTCTAAATAAATACGAAGTCCTGATTATAGATGAGGCGCATGAACGCTCTCTCAATATCGATTTCTTGCTGGGGTATCTTAAGCAACTATTAAAGAGAAGGCCCGAGTTAAAACTCATAGTTACCTCGGCGACTATCGATGTTGAAAAATTCTCCGTGCATTTCGGCAACGCACCTATCGTCACCGTCTCAGGCAGAACCTATCCAGTAGAAACCCGGTATGCGCCACTCGATAATTCCTCAGACAATCAGCTTGAAGATGAAGTTCAGATGAGCGGGATAATTAAAGCGCTACGTGAAATTCTACAAAGCGACAGGCAACGCGGCAAATCCAGTGGCGATGTATTAGTGTTTCTAAGCAGTGAGCGCGAGATTCGGGAAACGGCAACTAAGCTAAGAAAGCAAAAACTTAAAGACACGGAAATTTTCCCCCTTTACGGAAGGCTGCGTTACTCAGAGCAGGCAAAGATATTCAAACCAGGACGAGGTCGAAAAATCGTATTGGCGACAAATGTTGCAGAAACCTCCATAACTGTGCCAGGTGTAAATTATGTAATCGATACAGGACTTGCTCGAATCAGTCGATACAGCCTGCAAAGTAAGGTTCAACGACTGCCCATCGAGGCTATTTCTCAGGCCAGTGCAAACCAAAGGCAGGGACGCTGCGGCCGGATGGCAAATGGTGTCTGCATACGTTTGTATTCGGAAAGTGATTTCGAGTCCAGGCCACACTTTACTGACCCCGAGATAACTCGAACTAACCTGGCCTCGGTTATTTTGCGGATGAAGTACTTGAAGCTAGGCAATGTGGAGGAGTTTCCCTTTCTCGATGCGCCAGAACAGAAAGCGATTAACGAAGGAACAGCGCTTCTAATAGAGCTAAACGCATTGAATCATTCTCTACAATTGACCAATGTCGGCAGGCAAATGGCCATGCTGCCGGTGGATCCCAAATATGCGCGTATGCTTATTGTGGCCCAATCCAGGGGCTGCCTGCGGGAACTTCTAATCATAGTGAGTGCGCTCAGCATTCAGGATCCTCGAGAAATATCCAGTGATAACAGGCAACAGGCTTTACAGAAGTTGGCCAAATTCAATAGTTCTCATTCGGACTTTTTGGGCTTTGTAAAGCTATGGGATGACTACGAACTAAAGCGGCAGAGCCTCACCCAGGGACAGCTTAGAAAACACTGTAAGGACAATTTCTTGGCGTTTATGCGAATGCGTGAGTGGCGCGAGCTACATCATCAGTTAGTGCTTTCCTGTCAGCATTTAGGATTTCGCATTAACCAGGAAGAGGGCGCCTATGCTGCCATTCATAAAAGCCTGATTAGCGGCTCTCTCAACCAGGTCGCCAAACGATTGGAGTCCAGAAACTATCGAGGAAGCAGAAATAAAACCTTCACCCTGTTCTCTTCATCAGTGTTAACTGCTGGAGGAGCAAAATGGATTGTTACAGGCGAGCAGATTGAAACATCGCAAACCTTTGCAACTCAAGCGGCAAAAATAGAGCCTGAATGGATAGTGGAAATGGCTTTGCACTTGGTCAAGCGCGATTATTTTGAACCACATTGGAGCAAGAAGCGGCAACAAGTTATGGCTTATGAAAAGGTGCGGTTATACGGCTTGGCTATTATAGAAAAAGCGCTACTAAGCTATCGAAAAATTGATCCTGCAATCTCCAGAGAACTGTTTATAAGAGAGGGCCTGGCAAGAGCTCAACTTACCTCCGATTTTTCTTTTTATAGAAGAAATGAGAAATTTCTCGCTTCTCTGAGTAAGCAAGAACAGAAAATGCGCAAGCCTGATCTATTAGTCAGTGAACGAGATATTGCGGCGTTCTACGAACAGCGCCTGCCTGCCAATATCTGCAGCACACAAGATTTGAGCGCTTGGTTGCGAAAAGGTGGCAAGAAAATAGAAAATTTGCTGCTCATGAGTGTCGAGAACCTGACGAACTCTTCAGCTTCTCTGGATGCGGTCCAGGCTTTTCCCGATAAAACGGCGGTGCATAGCAACTGCTTCAATCTCGATTACGTTTTTGAACCAGGCAACAGAGCTGATGGAGCGACATTGGAAGTGCCTCTGGCGGCGATAAACCAATTGCAGCAATCCGATATAGACTGGGCCGTCCCAGGCAATATTGTTGAAAAATGTACGGCTCTGATCAAGGGCTTACCTAAGTCTTTACGTAAAACTTTCATACCAGTGAATGGCTTCGTTGAACAGGCTCGACAGCAAATGAGCAGTGGGGATGGGGATATAATAGATTCGCTTCTGTCCCAAATTCGAAATTTAAAGGGACTGCATATGGAAAAACAGGTTTTTCAGCAAATTCTACTACCAAATCACCTTAACACGAAAATCAGGGTGCTAAATGAGCAAAGGATGGAAATAGCTTTCGCGGAGGATCTGGAAGATGCTAAAGCACAACTCAGAGACAAAGGATTCGGAGAAGATATTGAGGGTGCCACGACTGTTGGTGATGAGGATCACAAGCTGGGTGGAAATTCCCGCTATAATCATCCGCTTGAAGTCGCGGGACTTGAAGATTGGACAATTGCAGACTTACCGGAACAGGTTGAAGTGGGTGATTCGCTCAAACTGATACGCTACCCGGCCCTGGCAGATGAGGGTGATTCGGTTCGTGTCTGTTTGTATCCTGACCGGGCTGTTGCCAGCAAGAGCAATTTGCAAGGCTTAGTTAAGCTGTTTCAGTTGCGAAGCATCCAGCAGTGCAATCAAATACGAAAGAAATACGCTGGATTGGCCGATGCTCTTGTTTTAAAAGCCCCTTTCTCCATGGCGAATTTCTGTGAAGATGCGCTATGGGTCAGTTATGTAGCGGCGTTCGATTTAGAACACGGGACACCCCGGTCCAGATCGGAATTTGACAAGACTTTGACTCAAGGTAAATCACAGTTACCAGGCATTGCGGATAAAATCGAATCTTTGTTTATCACGGTAGTGGATCAGCATTTTAACATCACACGATCTCTGCAAGGCTTGAAAAAAGGGGCTCTAGGTTACGTAGGAAAAGACGTAGGGGAGCAGTTGCATCGCCTGCTACACGAAAACTTTCTTTCTGAAACAGGCCTTATATGGTTTACCGAGTATCCAAGGTACCTGAAAGCCATCACATTGCGTTTAGCCAAGGCACCCCATATGGGAGACAAGGACCGTTCTAACACCGAAATACTGGGTCAATACCAATCCAGGTATCACAGCCTGGCAGCGAAGATTTCAGACGGTGATAAACACGAATTACTGATTTTGCGTTGGATGTTGGAAGAGTTTCGAGTGTCGCTGTTTGCGCAATCTTTAGGTACTCGACTTACTGTATCCACAAAACGTATCGATAACCAGTTTGATAAATTACCTTCAGGCAATAATTAAGACAAGAGCAAATCGTGAAATACTTAATCATTCAACAACTGTCTCGCTTTGGCGGGAGACTTTTTTGTTTCCTGGTACTAGTCAGTGTCCTCATGGCTGGTTCTTCCTTTGCGCAAACAAATGATCCTTGGCAGGGCAGCAATCAACGTGTGTTCAAGTTGAATGATTACTTCGACCAACTAATAGTCAGACCGGTTGCTTCAACCTATACGTTGTTTGTGCCGAGGATAGCGCGCCAGGGCATTGGAAATTTTTTCAGTAATATTGATGATATCAATGTCTTTGTTAACGATTTGCTGCAATTTAAATTTGATGCTGCCTTGAATGATTCTGCTAGATTTTTCATTAACTCTACGCTGGGAGTAGCGGGATTAGTGGATGTTGCCAGTGGTTTCGGAATGCGCAAGAACGAAGAAGATTTTGGGCAGACACTGGGCAGTTGGGGATTCGGTCCAGGTCCTTATGTAATGTTGCCTGTGTTCGGTGCAAGCAATGTGCGGGATTCGTTTGGTCTGGTTCTGGATACCTTATTCAACCCTATACAATACAATAATGATGCGTCTCTACGCCTGACACTGTTTTTGCTGGAAGAAACAGACTCCAGGGCAGGACTGTTAGCCTTGGATGAACTAATTACAGGAGATCGTTATCTATTCGTACGTGAGGCCTATGTGCAGCGACGTGACTATTTGGTAAAGGACGGTAAAGTGGAAGATGAGTTTGGAGATTTCGGTGATTTTTAGAAAGTTGACAATTAGCTGGCTTGGGCATTTCTCACTTTTAGTTTGGTTTTGATAAAATCGCTATGGGACACGTAGATTAACTCAGTAATCTTTCTAATAAGATGGTCTTCATATTTGTCCAGCCTTTCGTCAGAAAAGGCCATGCGCCACATGTTTTCTATCAAAGATATTTTTTGATCGTAATCGTAGTGGTCATTAATGAGCCGTGTGAACTCATACAAAGACGTAGCCTCATGAGCCGCAGTCTTGGCCAGCTCTGCTAGCTCAACCAGACCCGCCTCATCAACATTATAACTCTGCTTCAATACAGTCATGAACTCCTGATGCTCGCGATCATCCAGCTCATGGTCAGAATTGATTACTTCGATAAACAGTGCCGCACAAGTGAGATCCATCTGCCTTATCACAGTGCCTGCCTGCTTTGAATCACTGTCTTTTGCAAGCTTCTTCTCGAAAATTTTTTTAATTGAATTGATCATACCGATAGTTTCCGTTTCCACCTCGACTTAGTTTAGGCAGGAAATAGCATCCAGTAAAACACGAATGTCTGCGTTCTTGCTGTAACTATTTTCGCTCAAATACCGACGAAACTGCTTTCCACCCTTCTGCCCCTTAAACAGTCCCAATATATGCCTGGTCATATGATGTAAGGGGGTTCCTTTGTTCAGTTCCTGTTCGATGTAGGGGATAAATTTTCTAAGACAATCTTGTCGTGTGTTCCTGTTCTTTTCTTCGCCAAAGAACCTATTGTCAACATCATTCAGGACATAAGGATTTTGGTAAGCTTCTCGTCCCAGCATCACTCCGTCAGTGTTTTCTAATAGCGCGCTAGCGTCATCTAGCGACTTAATGCCGCCATTTATTACAATTAACAGGTCTGGGAAGCTGCGCTTCAAGGAAAAAACACTTTCATAATTCAAGGGCGGTATTTCACGGTTTTCCTTTGGACTCAGCCCCGAAAGAATAGCTTTGCGTGCGTGCACAATAAATAGTTCGCAACCAGCATTAGCGACTACAGCGATGAAGTCTTCGAGCTCAGCCTGGCTATCACGATTGTCTATACCTATTCGACACTTTACACTAACCGGTATGTCGACAGTAAATTTCATGCTGGCGATACAGCGAGCAACCAGGGGAGGGTCCGCCATCAGACAAGCGCCGAAGGCGCCTGACTGCACTCTATCACTGGGGCATCCCACGTTTAGATTTACTTCGTCAAAACCTACTCTCTCAGCTAACTTAGCTGCCTCAGCTAACTCCACAGGATTACTGCCACCCAGTTGCAAGGCCACGGGATGTTCTTCTGGATTATGTTGCAACAGGTAATTTGCATCACCGTGTCTTAGAGCAGCACTGGTAACCATTTCCGTATAGAGCAGGGCATGGCCTGAAAGCTGGCGAAGAAACACTCTGTCGTGTTTATCAGTCCAGTCCATCATGGGGGCCACACAAAACTTGTGATTCAGGTTTGTGTCTACGGCGTTATCAGTAAAATTCCGTGCTGTTGAACTGATCATAATTGCAGATATAGTTGATTCGGGTGCAGGTTTTAGCTAATGGCAGTTAGCATGTCAAGAAATGTTGGAAAAATTGGGCGTCATTGCGAATGATAGGAATTGAATTGGTTTCGCGTATAATCTTTGCTTCTAAAGACACAGCTTGATTAGCGTTGCTCAGATCTGATGACTGAAATTCTCCTTGCTGGCGAGTTGTAAAAATTACGATGAGTAAAGTCCGCACACGTATTGCCCCATCTCCAACCGGTGACCCCCATGTAGGTACGGCTTATATTGCTTTATTTAATCGCTGTTTCGCACACCAACATGACGGTGAGTTTGTATTGCGTATTGAAGATACTGACAAGCAACGTAGCAGCGATAAATCGGAACAAGACATTTTGCATTCCTTGCAATGGCTGGGTTTGTCCTGGGACGAAGGACCAGGTAGCGAAGGTAAATTTGGCCCCTATCGGCAGAGCGAACGCTCAGGGATTTATTCTGAAACTGTTGAACTATTGCTCAATACTGGATCTGCATTTCGATGCTTTTGTAGTTCTCAGCGACTGGATGCTTTACGTCAGCAGCAAATGCAAGACAAAACCCAACTGGGTTACGATGGTCATTGCCTTCGTCTAAACGAGCAACAAATCAGCACTAAACTTGCCGCCGAAGAACAATATACTGTACGCATGAAGATACCGGAATCCGGGAATTGCGAGTTTCAGGACATGCTACGGGGGGCAGTCAGTATCAGTTGGTCTCAGGTAGATATGCAGGTGCTAATTAAGTCTGACGGTATGCCGACTTACCATTTCGCGAACGTGGTAGATGACCATCTGATGGCTATCTCCCATGTGATTCGCGGTGAAGAATGGATTAACTCCACGCCTAAACATATTTTGCTGTATCAGTATTTTGATTGGGAAGTTCCAGCTTTCTGTCATATGCCCTTACTTAGAAACCCGGACAAAAGCAAGCTAAGCAAACGTAAAAATCCTACCAGTATCGGTTATTACGAAGCAATGGGTTATTTGCCCGAAGCGCTATTGAATTATCTGGGTACGATGGGCTGGACAATGCCTAATGGACAAGAAAAGTTCTCATTACGCGAAATGACCGAGAATTTTAATATCGGTCGTGTGTCGCTGGGTGGTCCAGTCTTTGATATTGAAAAGCTGGATTGGCTAAATGGAAAATACCTGCGTGAAGAGCTCAGCGATCAAGAATTTATCGAGCGATTTACGGCTTGGGCCTTCGAGCGCGCAAAAGTCGAACAGATTGTGCCGTTGCTAAAACAGCGAGTCGAGCGCTTTAGTGACGTTGCATCTCTCGCTGGCTTCTTTATTAGTGCCGATCTGAACCTGGATGAATCCAGCTTCACCCACAAGACTTTAGAGAAAGAGTTGATTGTGAAAATATTGCAGTTTTCTCTCTGGAAACTAGAGCAGATACAGCAACTCAATAGCGAAAATGTGGAGCGTGAACTACAAGCGTTGGCCACTCTGTTACAACTGAAGATCAGAGATTTACTGTTTCCTCTATTTGTGGCAATAAACGGCAGTGCGGTTTCTACATCAGTCATCGAGTCGATAGGGATCTTAGGTATCGACATCACCAGGGCCAGACTACGCAAGGCCATTTCAGTGCTTGGAGGTATCTCGAAGAAACAGGGAAGGTCTCTGCAAAGAGAATTTCGCGAATTCTAATATCTTTGTTTAAACTCAAACTGCGATGCGTTGACAGGCTTACTAACTGTGCTTAGAATGCGGCTTCCTTCCACAGTGGTCACGGGGCCTTAGCTCAGCTGGGAGAGCGCAACGCTGGCAGCGTTGAGGTCAACGGTTCGATCCCGTTAGGCTCCACCAATTCTTTGACTTCAAACATCAGCGGCAGTGGTTTGCTGGCCCCTTTATTTACAGCGGGGTAGTGTTATGTCCGAGAGGCTCTGGAGCGAAAGTATTCATCCCAGGCTCGATCTACGGCGTTGAGGATGGCTAAGTCATTACATAATGTCTAGATATCGCGTTTGCTGTGACCTCTGTAAAGCTGTCGCGGTCTACCGATACGGAAAGGATTGCTTAGCATTTCGTCCCAGTGAGCAATCCAACCCGGCGTTCGACCCGTAGCGAAGATAACCGTGAATAAACTAGTCGGTATACCGATTGCTTTCAAAATAATACCGGAATAGAAATCAACATTAGGGTAGAGTTTGCGCTCGATGAAGTAGTCGTCTTCCAAAGCAATTTTCTCTAGCCTGCGTGCAATCTTGAACAGAGGGTCGTCTTCTACCCCTAATTCATCAAGCACTTCATTACAAATTCCGCGCATTACCGTCGCGCGAGGATCGAAATTCTTATAAACTCGATGCCCAAAGCCCATAAGCCTAAATTGATCGTCTTTATCTTTCGCGCGAAGAATATAGCCCTCGATATTGGATACATCGCCTATTTCGTGTAGCTGGGCAAGCACTGCTTCATTGGCACCACCATGAGCAGGCCCCCATAACGCCGCTATGCCAGATGCGACGCATGCATAGGGGTTAGCGCCGGATGAGCCAGCTAAACGCACTGTGGAGGTCGAGGCATTTTGCTCGTGGTCTGCGTGCAACAAGAAGATAGTATCCATAGCCTTGGCTAGTATCGGGCTTATCTTTGGGGGATCGCAGGGAGTGCCGAACATCATATGCAGGAAATTTTCGGCAAAGCCCATGCTGTTCTGTGGGTACATAAAAGGTTGACCGACGCCATGTTTGTAGCACATGGCAGCCAGTGTCGGCATTTTGGCTATGATTTTGTGGGACACCGCCTTCCGATGTTCCGGATTGTCGTTGTCCAGAGTGTCGTGGTAGAAGGCGGACAGAGCTCCCACCACACTAAGTAGCATGGCCATTGGATGTGCGGTACGTGGAAAGCCCTGGAAAAAACGGTGAACCTGTTCATCGACCATCGTGTGATAGCGAATGCTGTTTTCAAATTCTTCTTTTTCGCTGCTATTCGGTAATTCACTATTTAGTAATAGATAACAAGCATCCAGAAAGCTGACTTTTTCAGCTAACTGTTCTATGGGATAACCGCGGTGCAAGAGAATGCCCTTGCCACCATCGATGTAGGTAATATTCGATTCGCAGGCTGCGGTAGACATAAACCCAGGGTCGTAGGTAAAAAGCCCTTCACCAACCAAACTACTTACGTCTACGACATCTGGGCCGGCACTACCTTCATAGACAGGCAGCTCGATGGTTTTATCAATGCCGTCAACGGTCAACTGGGCCTTCTTTGCGCTCATGCGTGACTCCTGTAATTAGATCTATATCTGGGTTTTTGTTGAGGAAACAATCGTTTAGCAGTGTGTTTTAGTATCTTATTACCACCTGTGCAGTGCGTGACCGGGACGGCAATACTAGGTAGAGAGTGTGTTACTTGTCAAATCTTTCGTAACAGGAGCTAACTGTTAATGATATTTTGTGTGACTTGCAAAGGTTCAAATTAGTAGTGCCTTCCGCCGCAGTTTACCCTGGTTGGCTAGAAATCCCGCCCTCGAAGCCGCAGTCTTGAACAGGCATACAGCAGGAATGACAGAATATTGTCATTAATCCTCGAACTGGCGCTGGATTTGTTGTATTCCATGGCTTTAGGGCATATACTGCTGGCGCTTTTTAATGCCTAAATAATGTAATTATTTCAATCAGTTTGGACAAATTCGAAGATGCCAACATTCGAACTGCAACCCGTCTTTATTGGCCAAAGCGATGAGTAGAAAGTGAACGATAGTAGACCAAAAAACCTCGACATAACTACCTTCAAATACCCGTTGCCTGCAATCGCATCTTTACTACATCGCATTTCGGGTGTGTTTATTTTTGTAGGTGTTGCTCTGATGCTCTATCTACTGGAATTATCACTTCAATCTGAAGTCGGTTTTGCGCTAGTGCAAGAGCTTCTGGGCAATGTGGTGGTCAAATTACTTGCCTGGCTGGTGTTGTCAGGCCTGCTATACCATCTCATAGCGGGAATAAAACACTTATTGATGGATCTCGGCTACGGAGAAAGCCTAACGGGTGGTTTTCTGGGCGCCCGTATTACTCTAGCGCTTTCTGGAATTGCCATTATCGTCGCAGGAGTATGGATATGGTAACAAGCGTAACGAACCTCGGACGGTCCGGGCTCTACGATTGGATAATACAGCGCTTCAGCGCGATCATCCTTGCTGCCTATTCACTTTGCATTCTGGCGAGCTTCGTTATGAATCCGGATATGGATTTTGAAAAATGGAGCGCCATGTTTGAAAGTAATGCGATGAGATTATTCAGCCTGATTACCTTGCTTGCACTGTGTGCACATGCCTGGATAGGCATGTGGACCATCTCCACTGACTACATAACATCGCTTCAGTTTGGCAAGCGAGCTACATTTCTTCGTTTAATGTTTCAGGCTGCTTGCGTGCTTTTAATCGCTGTGTACTTGCTTTGGGGCATACAGATTTTCTGGGGTAATTAGATGACGGGTATGCGCACACTATCTTTCGATGCGGTAATAGTTGGCGGAGGCGGAGCGGGTATGCGTGCAGCACTGCAACTTTCCCAGTCAGGTTACAATACGGCGGTAATCACCAAGGTGTTTCCGACACGTTCGCATACGGTTTCAGCCCAAGGCGGAATCACTTGTGCGATTGCCAGTGCCGACCCTAATGACGATTGGCGTTGGCATATGTATGACACAGTCAAAGGGTCTGATTATATCGGCGACCAGGATGCTATTGAATATATGTGCAGCGAGGGTCCGCAAACAGTATTTGAATTGGAGCACATGGGTTTGCCGTTTTCTCGAATCGAAAATGGCCGTATCTATCAACGACCGTTCGGTGGTCAGTCGAAAAATTTTGGCAAAGGCGGGCAAGCCGCTCGTACTTGTGCAGCCGCGGACAGGACCGGACATGCACTATTGCACACTCTGTATCAAGGGAATCTAAAGAACAATACAGTTTTCTTTAACGAGTGGTACGCCACCGATCTGGTTAAAAACCAGGATGGAGCGATCGTCGGTGTCATTGCTATTTGTATCGAATCAGGTGAAACAGCTTTTGTAAAATCAAAAGCGACAGTGTTTGCAACTGGCGGCGCAGGCCGTATTTATGCCTCCACTACGAACGCGCTTATCAATACCGGTGACGGTGTCGGCATGGCTTTACGTGCTGGCTTCCCAGTTCAAGACATTGAGATGTGGCAGTTCCATCCAACCGGCATACACGGTGCTGGCACATTAGTAACCGAGGGCTGCCGAGGGGAGGGTGGCTATCTAATCAATAAAGATGGTGAACGTTTCATGGAACGTTATGCTCCGAATGCTAAAGATTTAGCCGGTCGTGATGTCGTTGCGCGATCAATGGTTCTAGAAATGCTTGAGGGTCGTGGCTGTGGTGAAAATGGCGATCACGTAATGCTTAAGCTCGATCATCTTGGAGAGGAGGTTTTAAACTCCAAACTACCTGGTATTCTTGAGCTTTCACGAACTTTTGCCCATGTTGATCCGGTCAAGGAGCCCATACCTGTTGTGCCGACTTGTCATTACATGATGGGCGGCATTCCAACCAATGTTAACGGACAAGCGCTTACTCAGAACGAAAAAGGTGAAGATCAAATCATCCACGGGTTGTTTGCCGTTGGCGAAGTAGCATGTGTTTCTGTTCATGGCGCCAATCGACTTGGCGGAAATAGTTTGCTCGACCTGGTTGTGTTTGGTCGAGCTGCTGGTAAGTATATTGAAGAAATGTTGCATCGAGGTGTAGAACAGCGAGACGCCTCTGCAAGCGATATTGAATTAGCTCAAAATAGATTGTCACGTCTCAACGAGTCTCACTCCGGTGAAAGCGTTGCGTCGTTGCGCGCAGAACTTCAGCGCACTATGCAAAATTATTTTGGCGTGTTCCGTCGCGGTGATTTTATGCAGGAAGGGATTCAGAAGTTAACCGATCTTCGTGCTCGAATCGCCAACGCACATCTTGAAGACAAGAGTCAAACATTCAACACCGCTCGTGTAGAAGCACTGGAGCTGGAAAATTTGTTTGAAGTGGCCGAGGCAACTGCGATTACGGCAGAAGGCAGAAATGAAAGTCGGGGAGCCCATGCGCGTGATGACTTTCGCGAACGTGACGATGACAACTGGCTGTGTCATTCGATGTACTTCCCCGTAGATAAGCGAGTCGGCAAGCGTGATGTAAATTTTTCTCCCAAGACCGTAGAGACCTTTGAACCTCAGGTTCGCTCTTATTAGGGTCGGGCGCTACAGGCTTAAGGAGTAGGCAGCACAGAATAATCTTGCTACATACCTAAGACTTTATGGTGTCAAATGAAACGCAACAACGAAAAGCGACCGCGATTTGATCGCAACTAAATAGAAGGTGAACTGTGTTAGTTAGCATATACCGTTATAACCCTGATACCGATGACAAGCCGGTTATGCAGGGCGTTGAGGTGCAATTACCAGAGGGCAAAGACTTGATGGTGTTGGATGTATTGGAGCTGGCAAAGCAAAAAGACCCCAGCATTGTCTATCGACGCTCCTGCAGGGAAGGTGTCTGCGGTTCAGATGGAATGAATATTAATGGTAATAACGGGCTCGCCTGTATAACGCCAATGTCCCACGTAGTGAAGCCCGGTGGCAAATTAGTCCTAAGGCCATTGCCGGGTTTGCCAGTGATACGCGACTTAGTCGTCGATATGTCAGTATTTTATAAGCAATATGAAAAGATAAAGCCTTATCTAATAAATGATTCGGCGCCGCCAGCAATTGAGCGCCTTCAATCACCAGAAGACCGCGAGAAACTTGACGGCCTTTATGAGTGTATACTCTGTGCCTGTTGCAGCACTAATTGTCCTTCCTTTTGGTGGAACCCAGATAAATTTATAGGCCCGGCTGGCCTGTTGCAGGCCTATCGCTTTCTCGCTGACACGAGAGACACCGCTGACGCCGAAAGGCTTGCTGGCCTCGATGACCCGTTCAGCGTATTTCGTTGTCGCGGGATCATGAACTGCGTGGCTGTTTGTCCAAAAGGCCTGAATCCTACCAGGGCAATCGGTCATATCCGCACAATGCTAATCCAGCAAGGGACGTAGTTAGTCTAACTCCTAAAACTAATCACTATTCGATTACGGGGTTAACGTCGCAGTGCGTTGGCGGGGTTGAGAGGAAGCAGTATGCAAAATAGCTTGTTGGAAATCATGAAAAGCACTGGGCATTTGTCCGGGGCCAATGCGGCTTATGTAGAAGAGTTGTATGAGAGATTCTTGGACAATGCGGAATCAATACCAATAGAATGGCGTGATTTCTTCCAGTCTTTGTCTTCCAGTAACGGCAATGTTAACCCTGATGTTTCTCATGCCAGTATTGAGAGTGAATTCAAAATTCTGGGAAAAAGAAGTCGCTATACAGCCGTTTTAAGCAATGACGCGGTAGTCCACTCGGAACACGAAAGCAAACAAGTTCAGGTATTACTATTGATCAGCTCGTATCGGGTACGAGGGCATCAGAAAGCGAATTTGGATCCTTTATCCCTCATGTATCGGGAACGAGTTGCTGATCTTGAACTCGAGTTTCACGACCTGTCCCCAATTGATCACTCCACCATATTCCAAACGGGTTCGCTGTTTATTAGCAAAGATAGAACCCAATTACGAGAAATAGTTGATACTTTGGAGCGCATTTATTGTGCTTCGATTGGCTACGAGTTCATGCACATCGTTAATCTCGAAGAGAAGCAATGGATACAACAGCACATAGAGAGCAACGATGGCTACCCTGTTTTCGAGAATGAGGTCAAGCGCCACCTGTTGGAGAGACTGTCTGCGGCAGAAGCTCTGGAGAAACATCTGGATTCGAAATACCCAGGTACAAAGCGCTTCGGTTTGGAGGGTGGAGAAAGCCTTATACCGGCTCTTGATGAATTAGTACAACGAGCAGGAAAGTATGGAGCCAAGGAAATAGTACTAGGTATGGCGCACCGTGGCCGACTGAACGTGTTAGTAAATTTACTGGGTAAAAACCCTGCCGATCTATTCGATGAATTTGAAGGAAAGGCCGTATACGAAAGTTCCGGCGATGTGAAATACCATCAGGGTTTTTCCTCGAACATCATGACCGCCGGTGGCGAGGTACACATGGCGCTGGCTTTCAATCCGTCTCACCTGGAAATCGTTGCCCCGGTAGTTGAAGGTTCTGTCCGAGCCCGGCAGTTTCGCCGCAAAGACAAAGAAGGCGACTTGGTACTTCCTGTCATCATTCATGGCGATGCTGCATTTGCAGGTCAAGGCGTGGTAATGGAGACCTTCCAAATGTCTCAAACCAGGGCGTATAAAACTGGTGGCACGGTACATATCATTGTCAATAATCAAGTGGGCTTCACTACAAGCCGCCAAGATGATGCCCGCTCTACAGAATATTGCACTGACGTGGCGAGGATGATTCAGGCTCCTATTTTTCACGTCAACGCGGACGACCCGGAAGCGGTGCTATTCGTCACTCAGCTTGCGCTGGATTTTCGATACAGGTTTCAAAAAGATGTGGTTATAGATCTCATCTGTTATCGACGCAGAGGACACAACGAGACGGATGAACCTTCAGCTACGCAGCCACTCATGTATGCGGCAATAAAGAGTCATAAATCTACCCGAGTGCTCTATGCTGAACAGCTCGCTCGCGAAGAAATCCTGTCGACTGAAGAATCTGATGCGATTAATCGGAATTATCGAACAGCGCTGGATACTGGCGAGCATGTTGCTAAGAGTTTGGTAAAAGAACCATCAGTAGAATTGTTCGTGGATTGGAGCCCGTATCTTGGACATGATTGGAGTCCATATTTTAACACGTCAATACCCCTCAAAAACTTGCAGGCCATTGCAAGGAAATTGACAGAACTACCAAAAGACTTCAGCCTGCAACGGCAGGTTAAGCGAGTAATAGATGATAGGGCAAAAATGGCCGCTGGCGAGATTTCGGTTGATTGGGGCTTCGCTGAGACACTCGCATACGCAAGCATACTAACCAGCGGCAACAAGATTCGCATTACCGGTCAAGATGTGGGTCGTGGCACCTTTTCACACAGACATGCGGTACTGTTTGATCAAAAAACTGGTAATACTTATATTCCGTTGCAGAATCTGATCGAAGATCAAGAGAGCTTCACTATTTATGACTCGCTTTTGTCAGAAGTGGCGGTGCTCGCCTTTGAGTATGGCTACTCTACAACGATGCCCAATGCTTTGGTTGTTTGGGAAGCACAGTTTGGTGATTTTGCGAACTCAGCCCAGGTAGTAATCGATCAGTTTATAACCAGCGGTGAGCATAAGTGGCAGCGTCTATGTGGTTTAACATTGCTGCTACCGCATGGTTACGAAGGGCAGGGACCGGAACATTCTTCTGCAAGGCTTGAGCGGTTTCTGCAACTATGTGCCGAACATAATATTCAGGTTTGTCTGCCAACGACCTCGGCGCAAGTGTTTCATATGCTAAGAAAGCAAGTGCTGTGTCCGCTGCGCAAACCACTTGTGGTGATGTCACCGAAAAGTTTGCTGCGTCACAAGGAGACAGTTTCTACGCTACAGGAAATGGCTGAGGGCAGCTTTCAGGTAGTGTTAGATGAAACGGATGAATTAGAAGCGGAAAACATTAAAAAGCTGATCATATGCAGCGGCAAGGTCTATTACGATTTGCGCGCGGAAAGGCGTTCGCGTGCAATCAATGACATCGCCATCATTCGGCTAGAGCAGTTATATCCGTTCCCTCACGAGGACTTCGAGAAGCGTCTTAGCCAGTACAAAAATCTGAATTCAATTGTATGGTGTCAGGAAGAACCTATGAATCAGGGAGCCTGGTATTCCAGCCAGCATCACTTAAGACGCGCTATACAAGTGCATTTTCCAAATGTTTACCTGGAATACGTGGGCCGAGATGCATCAGCAGCAGCAGCAGCCGGTTACCCCGCACTGCACCTGAGCCAGCAACAAGAATTTGTCGATCAAGCATTAAGTTAGTGTACTAAGCAACGGTACACGGAAAAGTGTTAAGGATTGAATATGACCATTGAGATCAAAGCTCCCACACTCCCAGAATCGGTTCCCGATGGGACGATAGCGAGCTGGTACAAGAATGTTGGTGATACGGTAGCCCGGGACGAGCTGCTTGTTGATATCGAAACCGACAAAGTAGTTATTGAAGTTGTGTCACCTACCGATGGCACACTGAAGGAAATACTAAAAGAGGCTGGTGAAACTATTGTCAGCAATCAGGCTATCGGTAGTATTTTGGCCAGCGATGGACAGGCCGCAGCTCCAACTGAAAAAGGCGAACCTGAAACCAGAGCTGAAGCCAAAGTGATAAAGCAGCGTCAGTCAGAAGCAACTGCTCAGGATTCCGAACTCTTGGTAAGCCCGGCCGCCAAAAAATTGATCGAAGAAAACAACCTGGACATAGCCACCATTGTAGCCAGCGGTAAGGGCGGAAGAATTACCAAGGAAGATGTGCTGCGTAGCATTGATAATAAACTCGACATCCCTGCAAGTGCAGCTGCCGCTGGCATTGGCGTCTCAGAAGAAGGTCGCTTGGAAGAGCGTGTAGCCATGAGTCGGCTTCGCGCAAAGGTAGCTGAAAGGCTATTGCAAGCCAGTCAAACCACTGCGATGTTGACAACTTTTAATGAAGTAAACATGCAACCGGTTATAGATATACGCAACCGTTATAAAGAAGAATTCGAGAGAGTCCATGGTGGAGTACGATTGGGCTTTATGTCCTTTTTTGTGCGTGCTTGTACCGAGGCGTTAAAACGCTATCCCGCCGTAAATGCCTCGTTGGATGGATCGGACATTATCTACCATGGTTACCAGGACATTGGCGTAGCCGTTTCTTCACCACGCGGCTTGGTAGTTCCTATTCTACGAAATGCGGACAATATGGCTTTGGCACAGGTGGAGAAAGAAATTCGTCAGTTTGGAGAAAAAGCCAGAGACGGGAAATTAGCCATTGAAGAAATATTGGGGGGAACCTTCACTATCTCCAACGGCGGCGTGTTCGGTTCCTTACTTTCTACACCAATACTCAATCCCCCGCAAACTGCAATTTTAGGGATGCACACAATACAGGAACGACCAATGGCTGTTTCTGGTGAAGTAAAAATTTTACCCATGATGTATCTAGCGCTTTCCTATGACCATAGAATGATAGATGGAAAGGAAGCAGTTCAGTTTCTAGTTACTGTTAAAGAGTTGTTAGAAGATCCAACACGGCTATTATTAGAAATATAAGTATTAGAAATATAAGCCAGATTTATCAAATAAAAAACTGAGCTGACTGATGCAAAAAGCTCGAATAATCTTTACAAGTTTTGAGAAAGCCTTATGACAAAAGAATATGATGTTGTTGTTATCGGATCTGGACCAGCAGGCTATGTAGCAGCTATTCGGTGTGCCCAGTTGGGTTTTAAAACCGCCTGTATCGAGAAGTGGCTTAACGAAGAAAATAAGACAGTCTTTGGGGGAACCTGTCTGAATGTAGGTTGCATACCATCCAAGGCTCTGTTGGACAGCTCACATAAATATATTGAGGCACAAAACCACTTCGAAACCCATGGAATAAGTGTTGGAAAGGTCGCTATGGACGTAGCAGCAATGATTGCTCGTAAAGACAAGGTAGTAGAGCAACTAAGCTCAGGAATCAAAGGACTCTTTACCGCAAATAAGGTTGACGGGATCGCAGGTACCGCCAGAGTAGTCACCAGCAGTAAAGTTGATGTGACAGCCGCAGATGGAACAAAACAAACACTTACTGCTAAAAACATAATAATTGCCGCCGGTTCCGTGCCCATCGATATTCCACCAACACCTATAGATCAAGAAACTATTGTCGACTCGACCGGCGCGTTGGAATTCCAGAATGTACCAAAACGATTGGGCGTAATTGGCGCAGGTGTTATAGGTCTCGAACTAGGCAGTGTCTGGGCTCGACTTGGCTCCAAAGTAACCGTATTGGAGGCTTTAGATGATTTCCTGCCCGCTGTTGACCGGCAGACAGCGAAACAGGCAATGAAGATTCTAGGCAGGCAGGGGCTGAACATTAAAATGGGGGGCCGCGTGAATGGCAGCAAGCTTGGCAAAGGAGCAAACAAAACCGTCACGGTTGAATATTCCGACAAAGAAGGTGAACAAAAAGAAACCTTCGACAAACTAATAGTCGCGGTAGGCCGAAGACCCTTTACAGAATCGTTACTAGCTGAATCCCTGGGCATCGAATTAGATGAGCGAGGTTTCATCGAGGTAGATGAACACTGCGCCACGAATGTTACTTCTATTTATGCAGTAGGGGATGTGGTTCGCGGCCCCATGTTGGCTCACAAGGGTATGGAAGAAGGAGTGATGGTGGCGGAACGTTTAGCGGGCAAGAAGACACAGGTAAATTATGAGCTGGTGCCATCTGTCATCTATACCCACCCGGAAATTGCCTGGGTTGGAAAAAACGAAGAGCAATTAAAAGAAGAAGGTGTGGACTATAATGTTGGCGTGTTTCCTTTTGTTGCCAGCGGAAGAGCGCTGGCCGCGAATGATTCCGAAGGTATGGTGAAACTAATAGTTGATGCCAAAACAGACCGCATATTGGGCTGTCATATAGTGGGGGCAAGCGCAGCCGATTTACTTCAACAAATCGTTATAGCGATGGAGTTTAGTGCGAGCGCGGAAGACATTGGCTTAACCATGTTCTCCCACCCAGCTCTGTCTGAGGCCGTGCACGAGGCCGCTCTGGCTGCAAACGGACATGCAATTCATGTAGCTAATCGCAAACGACGCAGATAGTCGCAGTGCCGTAAAGTATTAATCGGCAAAGTATTAATCGAATGATGGAGCATAAATGAACTTACATGAATATCAGGCGAAACAACTGTTTGCCGAGTATGGGTTGCCGGTTTCTGCGGGGATAGCTGTAGATACTGCCGAAGAAGCTGCCGCTGCCGCAATGAAAATTGGTGGCGACAAATGGGTCGTAAAAGCACAGGTGCATGCGGGGGGCAGAGGCAAGGCTGGTGGGGTCAAATTAGTGGACAGGCCAGAGGATGCTCAAGCCTTTGCTGAGCAGTGGCTGGGAAAAAACATGGTCACTTACCAAACCGATGCCAGCGGCCAGCCGGTGAATAAGATTTTGGTTGAAACCTGTACGGATATTACACAGGAATTGTATTTAGGCGCAGTCGTTGATCGCTCTACAGGACGAATTGTTTTTATGGCATCTATCGAAGGGGGAGTGGAGATTGAAAAGGTGGCGGCTGAGACACCAGAGAAAATTCTAAAAGCCATAATCGATCCACTTAGCGGAGCCCAGCCCTTTCAGGCAAGAGATTTAGCTTTTCGTCTAGGGCTAAAAAGCGCACAAATCAGACAATTTACAGATCTATTTCTTGGACTGGCCAAACTTTTTCAAGAAATGGATTTGGCTCTTTTAGAAATTAATCCATTGGTCATTACCGAGGAAGGAAACCTGCACTGCCTGGACGGAAAAATTAACGTTGATGGGAATGCGCTTTACAGACAGCCACGTCTTCGTGAAATGTATGACAGGAGTCAGGACGACGAACGAGAATCACAGGCCGCAGAATGGGATCTTAACTACGTCGCTTTGGATGGCAATATCGGTTGCATGGTAAATGGTGCCGGCCTTGCCATGGGCACTATGGACATTGTGCAGTTACACGGGGGCAGCCCGGCAAATTTTCTCGATGTAGGAGGAGGAGCGACCAAAGAACGAGTGGCAGAGGCATTCAAAATAATTCTTTCCGATGAAAACGTGGCTGCTGTATTGGTTAATATTTTTGGAGGTATTGTGCGCTGTGATTTAATCGCAGAAGGAGTTATCGGCGCGGTAAACGAGGTAGGGGTCGAAGTTCCTGTGGTAGTCAGACTAGAAGGAAACAATGCCGAACAAGGCAGAGAAGTTTTAGAAAAAAGCGGGCACAATATTATCGCTGCAATTGGCTTATCCGACGCTGCTGAAAAAGTTGTCACTGCGGCCAGGGGTTCACAATGAGCATTCTTGTGGACAAAAACACAAAAGTCATCTGCCAGGGCTTTACCGGGACGCAAGGAACCTTTCACTCCCGGCAAGCTATCGAATACTGTACGAGAATGGTGGGCGGCGTGACACCGGGTAAGGGGGGCCAGGTTCATTTAGATTTGCCTGTATTCAACACAGTGCAAGAAGCCTGTGACAAAACCGGAGCAGACGCCTCCGTCATTTACGTGCCAGCTCCATTTTGTAAAGACTCAATTCTGGAGGCGGCAACATCGGGTATAAAACTTATCGTCTGTATCACAGAGGGTATACCCACATTGGATATGCTGATAGCCAAGGAAAAGTGCGATCAGTCGGGAGTTAGGCTGATAGGCCCAAACTGCCCCGGAGTTATTACGCCGGGAGAGTGTAAAATTGGCATTATGCCGGGTCACATACACCTTCCTGGTAAAGTAGGTATAGTTTCTCGCTCCGGTACTCTTACCTACGAGGCGGTAAAGCAAACCACGGACCACGGTTTCGGTCAGTCATCATGTATAGGTATAGGCGGTGATCCAATTCCAGGCTCTAATTTTATCGATGTATTGTCTCTGTTTGAAGCGGACCCGCAGACAGAAGCCATAGTAATGATAGGGGAGATAGGCGGTACGGCCGAAGAAGAAGCAGCGGCCTACATCAAAGCGAATGTGAGCAAGCCGGTGGTAGCTTATATCGCTGGTGTAACTGCTCCTCCAGGCAAGCGAATGGGACATGCCGGTGCCATAATATCCGGTGGCAAGGGCACTGCGGATGAAAAATTTGCGGCGCTTCAGGATGCTGAAGTTAAAACGGTTCGAAGTCTTGCCGAAATCGGCAACAGCCTCAGTGAAGTAACTGGCTGGTAAACCACCGGCCAGCTATATTGTTGTAATTTCCTTCCTCTTAATCTCAGCAACTTGTCGCAAACATCGCGCGTAATTATTCTGTTTGAAAAGGTTCTAAAAGCGCGATGTAGTGTGATAGTCTTTGCTGAGATTCATGTATAAAATGCTGAATTTGAGGGACTATTTAGCTAGTAATTTTCGAATTAGTAGCAAGGTCAATCCATTGGTTACGAAGCGTCTCAAACTTATAGGCTTTGAGTAGTTTGGTAACTAGTTGATTAGTATATTTCAGGGAAAGCTGTCGGCCACGAGAGATTAGAAAAATCACAGAATTCTCGGGCAGTTTCGAGGTATCGGATTTATTTGATATTAGGGAAAAATAATAGTTTGTCGTGTCTGATTTACTCGCTGCTGAAACCAGAACAACAGCAGTGGCTAAGTAAATCGGATTTGACTATTTTAACAAAAACATAGGATGGCACATGAAAAACCGTCGAATTACGAATATGAGTATGACTGCTCTAGCGTTGCTCATGTCTTGCATCATGGCTTCGGCTCAAGCTGCGGAAATTCTCGTGGACAGCAGTATTCTTGATCAGGCAATGGATGTTATTGGGGTCAAGAACAGCGAATTGGCTGTAACGCAGGAGGAAATTAACCGCTTGGCAAATGCAAGCAGTGCAACCTTTGAGGAATTTAAGCGACAGAACGATGCTCTGGAAGCGCTGCTAGTGCTCAATGCAGGTTTTCGCAAGTCAGTTTCTATCCAGGAAGAAAATATCGCCACTCTGGATGAGTCTATCGCCAGCGTCGAATCGATCACTCGGGAGATTCCCTTATTGATGGAAAAAATGCTTTCCAGCATTGAGCAATTCGTCGAACTGGATTATCCCTTCCAGGTTGATGAGCGTGCCAATCGACTTCAATTCGCTAGAGACGCCATCGACAACCCGGACGTGTCCATCGCAGAGAAGTTTCGTCAGGTATTGGTAATTTATCAGACAGAATCGACTTACGGGCGCACCAATGCTACTTACCCTGACACCATCGAAATCGATAATGTGGAGCGAGATGTGAACATTGTTCGAATCGGCCGTGTAGCGCTGATGTATCAAACGACTGATCGGCAAGTTACTGGCACTTGGGATAATAACACCAGACAGTGGGTTGAATTGCCTGCTGGTGCCTACCGAACAACCGTACAAAAAGCGATGCGCGTTGCCTCAAATGTGGACGCACCCGACATCATTGAACTGCCTGTAATGGCTCCGGAGGTGGCACAATGAGAAATTTACTGAAATTGACAAGCCTAACTGTTTCAGCCTGCGTACTGGGGCTGACAGCAAATTTAGCTGCTGCCCAGAGCGCGTCTACCTTGTCTGGTTTATTAGACCTGGTTGAGAACGATCGCGTAGCAGAATCAGCTGAGTACCTGCAACGACAGCAAGAGTTCCAGCAGAATGCTAATCGTCAGGAACAAATTCTACAGACAACGAATGAGCGAATCACTGAACAAGAAGCAGAGCAGTCACGACTAAGTGATCAGTTCGAAGCTAATGAAATTATCATCCGCGACAAACGGGACATTTTACGTGATCGTCGTGGTGACCTAAATGAGTTATTTGGCACCCTGCAAGGTGTTGCTGGTGATTTTTTGAGTAATTTTGAAAACTCGCTAATCAGTGCCCAATACCCTGGCCGAAGCGAGTATTTGGAAGGCTTTATAGAGAAAGCGGGCAGTACCATTGATCAGTTGAACCCTGAAGAAATAGAGCGCTTCTGGTTTTACATGCAACAAGAGGTGGTGGAGTCAGCCCGTGTAGTTAAATATAACGGTGACATTGCACTCCCGTCTGGTGCTACGGTTAACCGCGGCATCGTTCGGATAGGTAATTTCAACGCGATTTCTGAAGGCGAATATCTCAGCTACAACGGCGATATTGGTCATCTCCAGGTATTACCTCGTCAACCTGATAACTCTCTGCTTGCAGCAGCCAGTACTTTGGAAAATTCCAGCGACGGCTTCACCCAGGTGGGGATAGATCCCACCGGTGGTGTTGGCGGTCAGGTAATGGCCAATCTGGTTAACTTCCCTTCTGTAGAAGAACAAGTCAGAAATAACTCAGGCACAATTGGTTTCATCATTATCGGTGTCGGTGTGGTTGGTATTTTAATAGGCTTCCTGCGCCTGCTCATATTGTCGTTGGTATCCATAAAAGTACGAGGCCAACTTAAGAGTGATAAACCATCAAAGAATAATCCCCTGGGCCGCGTACTGTTGGTGGCAGAATCTAATCCAACTGCTGATACTGAAACCCTGGAATTGAAGCTTGGTGAGGCAATCTTGCAGGAAACGCCATCATTGGAAAGCATGCTGACGCTTATCAAGATGATTGCAACCATAGCGCCGTTGGGTGGGTTGCTCGGTACAGTTACCGGCATGATTCAAGTGTTCCAGCAAATTACCGTTTACGGTGCTGGCGACCCAACAATCATGGCTGGTGGTATTTCATCAGCATTGATGACCACTGTATTAGGCATTGTTGTGGCGATCCCTACTATCTTTATGCACACAGTAGTCAAGAGTCGTGCCGACAACATCATCCATATCCTGGAAGAACAGGCGACTGGAATGATTGCACAGAAAGCTGAGCAGTCGGTAGCTGGTTAATCCGGTAAACAAGGGAAGATACTATGTATTTTGCATTTCTGGATATTATCGATTCTGTGACCCTATTTATGTCGCGTGGTGGGCCTGTACTTACATTCATCGCAGCGCTTCTACTGGTTAAATGGTCGCTGGTATTCGAAAGAATCTGGTATTTAAACACCACCCATAAGGCCAATGTGAAGAACACACTGGCCGAGTGGAATGCGCGCGCCGACACCAAGTCCTGGAGTGCCCACCAGATCCGGACCATGATGATTTCCAAAATTTCCTTGGACGTTAGAAACACCTTGCCGATTATTGAAGTATTAGTGACCATCTGTCCTTTATTAGGACTGATTGGCACCGTGACCGGCATGATCAATGTATTTTTTGTAATGGCTGTAACTGGTGGTGGTGACGCCAAGTCAATGGCTGGCGGTGTGTCGATGGCAACCATACCTACGATGGCGGGGATGGTTGGAGCTATCTCAGGGATTTTCGCTTCGAACTATTTGAAGGCGAAAGTTGATCGAGACCTGGAGCTATTGGAAGACCATTTACCACTAAGCGACTAAGCGCTAATTGGGATCCAACCACGCTGAGAATGGTTCAATCCTCAATAGCCAGTTTCAATCGTTTGACCCCAGTTATTTGAATCAAGGTGAAATAATGAAATCAGGTTTAATGAAAAAGAGGGGCGACCAGGAAGCAGGCGAGATTGATCTCACTCCAATGCTGGACGTTGTATTTATTCTTCTTATCTTCTTTATCGTGACATCCGTATTCGTCACCGAAGCGGGTATCGAAGTGACCAAACCAGAGGCTTCAACTTCCGAAGGCAAGAAAGGTGACTTAATACTTATCGCAGTAGGTCCTGGTGGGGATATCTGGATCGATGGTGATCAGATCGACCCTAGATTTATTCGTTCTCGATTTGAATTGCGACTGGCAGATGCGCCGAATTCTGCTGTGATAATTCAAGCCGACGCGAATGCGGCGAATGAACAGGTAATGCTCATATTAGAAGCGGCTAGAGAAGCGAACATTTTAGACGTATCAATTTCAGCGGAGGCATAGACTATGATCGTAATAAGATGGGCTATATCCATGGCGATGGCGGCTGGAATCACCTTAGGTCTGTTCTACTTCATGCAGGCTTTGATTGCTACTGGTGCATCTTTGGATCAACGTGTATCTGTAGTGAAAATTGTTGACGCCACAATGCCTGAAATTGAACTGGAAGTTCTTGAAGAAATCGACAAGCCAGAACCGATTCAGGACGACACTGAGGTAGTGGAAGATGTCCCGGAGCGACAAGTCAATTTGTCTGATGGCCCTTCGCTTAATATCGAACGCGCCTCGGTGGAAATTGACACAGGATTGCAACTAAGCAATGCCTCCATCTCTGCTACAGATGGTGACTTTTTACCGTTAGTGGCAATCGCCCCCCAATATCCAACCCGAGCGGCTCAACGCGGAATCGAAGGCTGGTGTCTGGTTAGTTTTACCGTGGATGGACTGGGCAATGTAGTCGAAGATTCAATTGAAGTTGTCGATGCTGAACCCGCTAATATCTTCGACCGTTCCTCAATACGCGCGGCAGGTAGATTTAAATTTCAACCGCGTGTCGTTGACGGGCAGGGTGTGCAGGTAGAAGGTGTACAGTATGTATTTCGCTATGAGTTAGAGGACAATTAGAGATGAGAATAAGCAATAAGCGTAAGCTGGGGCTCCTCGCAGCTGTGTTAAGCGTCGTCTTGTTGCCGACCCAGTTCATTTTTGCAGGCGAAGAGCAGCGCGCTCCACCTGAAGCGAGGACATCGGGTACCTTGGGGCCAGCAGTATTGCGTGCCATTAGTGCAATCCAGGAGCTAATGCAGCCAGAAGATGAAGACGATGAACCGGATCTGGTTAGAGCGAAGGAGGAGCTTGATGACTTATATGATCGTCGCTATGAGCGCATGAATGATTTTGAGAAGTCTACGACACTTAGCTTCTATACCAACTACTACCTCAACACTGAAGATTATCCTGGCGCCATTGGAATCTTTGAGCAAATGCTGAATATTGAGACTCTACGCGCTGATACCCGCCTGCGTACTCACCGTTCTCTGGGTCAGCTCTACGCATCAGAAGAAAATTGGCAGGGGTCTATCGATAATTACGAACAATGGCGTAATCTATCGGAGGTAGAAGACGAGATTGTCTACCGGGGTCTTTCTTATGCGCATTATCAACTGGAAAGGTTTGAAGAAGCCAAGCCATTTTGGCTGGCGAGAATGGAGTTACTGCTGGATAACGGCGAAGCCCTGGAGAGAGATGATTACTCCTACCTGAATGGTTTGTACTTCACCCTTGAAGATTTTGAATCCGCGCTGGAGCTTACTAAGACTATGATCGTCTTGTATGACAATAGACAAGATTGGCAAAACCTCAGTGCTATCTATTCCGCGTTAGATAACGATGATCGTGGTGTTCAGGCTTTGAATCTGTATTATCTTAGAGGGATGATGGAGGATGATGCACGCTACGTAAACCTCGCTCAATCACTGGCCGGAATAGATGTTCCATATACCGGCTCACAGATTCTTGCTGAAGGTCTGGAAAATGGAATCGTGGAACAGGATGAGGAAAATTTTACGCGTCTAACACAAATGCACCTCATGGGTAGTGAATACGAGAAAGCGCTAGCACCTGCCTTAGCGGCAGCAGAGGCCGATGAAACCGGAAATGGCTACGACACCTTGGGCTATATCCAGTATGTGCTGCGTGACTATGAGGCAGCGGTCGAAGCGTTTCAGGATGCTATGGAAAAGGGCGAGCTAAATGACCGTTCGGATACACTAATGTTCTTGGCCAGGGCCTATCTGGAACTACAGGATTTTGATGCCGCAGAAGAAGCCGCAACCGATGCTGCGGACGCTGGAGATGAGAGTGCAAACCGCTCTGCGCGGGACTTCATCCGCGCTATAGACGGCAGACGTTTATTTTACAATACCATCGCTGGGCGTAAGCAAGATGCCATTGATTTCTATCAACCGTACCCACCGTTACAGTAGCGATATCAGCCAGAGCCTGGCTTGAAATACTGAGCTAAACCCCCATTTATAAGACTCAATCAATCAGCGAGAGACTGGTGATTGGGTTTTTTTGGTTCGGATAGATACTTTTGAGATAGATTTTTTGAGATAGGTAAAGGAAGAGGAAAGACTGATGGCAGCAAAAAAATCAGAAACCAGAGGGTTTGAAACCGAAGCAAAGCAGTTGCTTCATTTAATGGTTCACTCCCTGTACAGCAACAAAGAGATATTTCTGCGAGAACTTATCTCCAATGCTTCCGATGCAGCAGATAAACTCCGTTTTGCCGCGCTTTCGCAGCCGGAACTGTTAGAAACAGGCGGTGAACCTAAAGTTCAAATTGATTTCGACAGCAAGAAAAACACTCTGGTCATTAGCGACAACGGCATTGGAATGAGTCGCGATGAGATTATTAGTAATCTTGGCACCATAGCCAAGTCAGGAACGGCACAGTTTTTAGAGTCTTTAACTGGCGACCAGAAAAAAGACTCACAATTGATCGGTCAATTTGGTGTCGGTTTCTACTCGGTATTCATTGTTGCGGATGAAGTGCAGGTACTTACACGTAAGGCGGGCACAGCTGAAAGCGAAGCAACTCTCTGGACATCCAAAGGAGAAGCAGACTATTCACTGGAGGCCAGCAAGAAGGCTGGTTCTGGTACTGAAATAACCCTGCACCTAAAGAAAGAAGAAAAAGAATACGCGGAAAGTTACCGCTTACGCAGCATTGTAAAAAAATATGCCGATCATATTTCCATACCAGTATTCATGGAAAAGCAAAATCTCCCAGGAGAGGAAGAGGTAGCTGGAGAAGAGGCTGCTGATAGCAAAAAAGGCAAAGCAGGTAAGAAAGGCAAAGGAAGCAAAAAAGAAGAAGATCCCAGAGAATACGAAGCGATAAATCAGGCCAAAGCCCTTTGGACACGCTCCAGAAAAGAGGTCAAAACCGACGAATACAAAGAATTCTACAAGTCTGTGAGTCATGATTTTGAAGACCCTCTGGAATGGAGTCATAACAGGGTTGAAGGCAAGCTGGAGTACACAAGCCTACTCTATGTGCCCGCCAGAGCACCTTACGATCTTTGGAATAGAGATTCGGCGCGCGGTTTGAAACTGTATGTTCAACGTGTGTTTATCATGGATGATGCAGAGCAGTTCCTCCCCTTGTATCTACGTTTTATGAAAGGCGTCGTCGACTCCAACGACATTTCTTTGAATGTATCCAGAGAGATATTGCAAAAAGACCCAGTGGTTGATTCCATGCGTAGTGCTTTGACTAAGAGAGCATTAGACATGCTCGCCAAAATGCGTAAGAAGGACAAAGACAAATACAACAATTTCTGGAAAGAGTTTGGTCAGGCTTTAAAAGAGGGGCCTGCCGAAGACTATGCCAACAAAGAAAAAGTGGCAAAGCTACTGCAATTTACTACCACTCATTCAGAAACTGACGAGCAAGACCAGGGCCTGGAAGACTATGTTTCTCGTATGAAGGAAGAACAGGAAAAGATCTATTATCTGGTGGCCGAATCTATCAAAGCAGGTCGTAACAGCCCTCACCTGGAAATATTCCGCAACAAAGGAATAGAAGTAATTCTCATGCATGATCGTATCGATGAGTGGTTAATGAGTCATTTACAAGAATTCGATGGTCATCAGTTCCAGGACATCAGTCGTGGTGAGTTGGATCTGGGTAAGCTGGAAGACAAGGAAGCCAAAAAAGAACAGGAAAAAACAGAGCAAGAATTTGCTAAGCTCACTAAACGTATTAAGGAAAACCTGGACGGAAAAGTAAAAGATGTACGGGTTACGCACAGGCTTATAGACTCACCCGCCTGTCTCGCCGTAGATGACCATGACATGGGCATGCAAATGCGCAAGATAATGGAAGCATCCGGGCAGGCAGTGCCTGACACCAAGCCGATATTTGAAGTAAACCCCAATCATCCCTTGGTGGTCAAATTGGACAAGGAGGCTGACGAGGATCGATTTGGAGACATAGTCTCCATCCTGTTCGGTCAGGCAGGTTTGGCAGATGGTGTACAACTCGAAGACCCGGCAGATTTTTCCTCGAGGCTGAACAAGCTACTATTAGAGTTGGTTGGCTGAGCAGAAGGGTTTACTGTACGGACTTTACTCTGATTACATTTGCTCAAGGGTCTGGATACCAAGTAAATCCAACCCCTGTTGCAATGTTTCTGCGGTAAGGGCAGACAAGGACAAACGGGAATTTCGCAAGTCGTGCTCGGCTTTCAGTATCGGGCAGGATTCGTAGAAACGCATAAACAATCCTGCCAGTTCATACAAATAGTTACAAAGAATGTTTGGATAAGCGTCTTTGGCTACCATATCGACGATTTCAGGTAGCTGTAGAATTTTGAGCAGTAAATTTCTTTCTGCCTGTTCAGAAAGTAACGCAATTTTGTATGTAACTAAGGTGTTTTCCTGCCTCCTCAATATGCTCCGAATTCTTGCATAGGCATACATTAGATACGGCGCAGTATTTCCTTCAAAGGAAAGCATGCTCGACCAGTCGAAAATATAATCGCTGGTTCTGTTCTTGGACAGGTCTGCGTATTTAACAGCGGCAATACCCACTTTTTCGGCGATTGCTGCACAACTCGCTTCATTGAGACTGGGGTTCTTATCGGCCACCAGTTCATGCGCTCGCCGTATAGACTCATCGAGAAGATCAATCAGTTTGATGGTATCTCCAGATCTGGTTTTGAACGGCCGGCCATCGCTACCCATCATGGTTCCGTAAGCAATATGCTCAAGTGAAATACGGGTTGAGGCAAAGCCTGCGGCGCGTGCCACCGCGAATAACTGCTGAAAGTGCAGTGACTGTCTCGCGTCAACCACATAGAGGGAACGTCGGGCATTCAAGTCAAAAGAACGATACCGAACTGCCGCTAGATCGGTTGTGGCATACAGGTAGCCACCGTCGGATTTTTGTATAATAACCGGCAGGGGGTCGCCATCTTTACCGCTAAACTCAGGCAGGAAGACACAACGTGCTCCAGCGGAGACAGAGAGCAGTGACGCTTCTTCAAGTTTTTCTACAACACCTTCGAGTTCGTCGTTATAGAAGCTCTCGGCTTTGAGATCTTTTCGACTCAGAGTGACATTTAGCTTGTTATAAACAGCCTGACAGTGTGTCAGTGATTCCTCGATAAACTGCTTCCACACGGCCAGATATTCGGCATCGCCGCTTTGTAATTTGACCACGCTCGATCTGGCAGTGTCAGCGAATTGCGGATCAGTGTCGAATCGTTCTTTTGCTGCGCGATAAAATGATTCCAGATCAGCCAACTGGGTAGGGAGCTCAGCTTTATCATCGCCGCTAACTTCCCTCATATAGGAGATCAACATGCCAAACTGAGTACCCCAATCACCCACATGGTTTTGTCTTATAATTTCGTGGCCCTGCCGTTCCAAGGTGCGTGCCAGGCAATCGCCAATGATGGTGCCACGTAAATGCCCTACGTGCATTTCTTTGGCCAGGTTAGGCGAAGAATAATCGACAACAACCTTTTCCGGGCTCGCAGTCGGTGGAATAAGCTGACTAAGATCCTGCTGTATTTGCCCAGCTCTGTGCATCAGTGCCGCATCGGCGAGGTGTATATTGATGAAACCCGGCCCAGCGACCTCAAGCTTGCTGATAAGCGCATTTTCTTTAGCCAGCAGATTATCCAGCACCGCACTGGCGAGCTGCCTTGGATTAGAGCCTGTCTGTTTGGCAACCGACATCACGCCATTGGCTTGATAATCGCCAAATTCAGGTTTTGATGCGGTAGTCACATTAGCATTGCAGTCGGCAACACCTGAGACTTCAGTTAAACTGTCGCCAACGAGCTGATTGAGTGTGTGCTTAAGGGTATCCATCGAATTCGACAAAAGCAAAAAGGAGAGGATTGTACACCATTATGTAGAACACGGATTGGTGTAAAATACCGAATTCTTGATTTTTCCCTCCAGCAAAGCCCAGCGTCGGCCATGAGTTAACAATATGAGTGTCAGCGAAGCAGTACAGTTGCTTAGAGTTGAGAAAGCCCATATTGGTCAGCGTCTCGACAATTTTCTGATACGGCAGCTCAAGGGCCTGCCAAGAGCACGAATCTATAGGCTGATACGTCGCGGCGAGGTGCGGGTTAATAAAAAACGCTGTAAGCCGGAACATAAACTCGATATGGGGGACGAGATTCGAGTACCGCCTTACACTGGCCGAGATAGCCCTCAAATTGGCAAAGCCAGCCCTGCTTTAAGGGATTTTCTGTTAGAGAGTATTCTGCTTGAGACTGAGCAGTTCCTGGTTATCAATAAGCCGGCAGGGCTTGCGGTTCATGGAGGTAGCAGTATCCGTCTTGGTCTTATCGAAGCATTGCGCCAATGCAAACCCCAATGGAGCAGTTTAGAACTGGCGCATCGACTGGATAGAGCCACTTCTGGCTGTCTTGTTATTTCAAAAAACTCCCTATTCTTAAAACACATGCAAAATTTGCTTAAAATTAGAAATGTCAAAAAGAACTACCTGGCATTGGTGCACGGTAAATGGCCGGAGTCACTACTGCACGTAGATGCGTCTTTACAAAAAGAAGCGGTGGATGCAAACCAGGGAATTGTTAGAGTCTGTGAGGCAGGAAAACCATCCCTCACCCGATTTGCGCTGAAACAGCACTATGCTGGAGCCAGCCTCATCGAGGCGATGCCAGAGACAGGGCGTACCCATCAGATTCGCGTTCATTGCCAACATGCGGGACATAGCATAGTGGGTGACCAAAAATACACGTCCAGGGCCGCCAATGAGCATCTGCAAGAGGTCAAAAGCCTGTGTTTACATGCCTGGAAAATCGAATTCACTCAACCTCAGGCAACGACCCCGGTAAAAGTGCAGGCTCCTCTCGCCGGGCATCTCGAATCCTTACTTCGATTATTAGATAAAAATTAATCATTACAAATAGTTAAAGAGTTTAGTTAAAGCCAAAAATTTTTTATAAAACTTTGACAGATGAGATGCATCCGCCTATTATGCGCGGCTGATGTTAGATAGCTCTATTCAAGCCTATGTTGACACCCGCAAAGTCTTCCTGGGGCAAGGGAATATTAGCGGCCAGCTCAGTCTGGCAAGGCTGCCCCGGTTTGTTGAATGTTTAGCAGATGACGTTGGCTCAGTGTCTGTAGAGCTTATTTTTGCTCTGAACGATGCTGGACAGAGGCTTATTTCAGGCCATTTGCAGGCGCAGGTAAATGTTCTCTGTCAGCGCTGCCTTAATCCCCTGGCTATCGAGCTAACGGACGAAATAAGGCTGGCTTTATTGAAGGACGAAGAGGCAGTCAGGCAGCTAGACCCGGCGCTTGATCCTTGGTTTTGCGAGGGTCACAAACTGGACTTAGCCGAACTTGTGGAAGAGCAGCTAATTCTGTGTATGCCCATAGTCAGCTATCACGATAGTAGCGCATGCATAGACAGAAGGAACTATGTTTCTGGCGAGTCAAACGAATCAGCAGCCAACTTGCTTGAGAATCCTTTCAATGTGCTTAAATCACTTAAAGAAAGTGACATAACAGATTGAAATAAAAAATAAAGAATTTTCATTAGGAGATTGAAATGGCAGTTCAAAAAAGCAAAGTCACTCGTTCGCGGCGTGGTCAGCGACGAACTCATGACTCCCTTGCGGAACCCACCTTATCAACAGATAAGACCACCGGAGAGATCCATCGCCGGCACCATGTAACGGCCGATGGCTTCTACAAGGGCAAGAAAGTACTGAATTTGGGCGGCGACTAGGCTGGCCGGTTTTGAGTTCGAGTAAACGCATAGCAATCGATGCTATGGGTGGCGAAGGAGGGGTTAAAGTGACCCTGCCCGCCTGCCTGCAAGTCATGGAATCAAATTCTGAGCTGTCGCTCTATCTGGTTGGCGACAATGAACAGATAGAGCCTTATCTGGCCTCAATCTCGCGCACTGTCGCCAGCCGGATTCAGGTCGAACACACGGCTGAAACCATAGGCGATGATGACAAGCCTGCGAACGTTCTGCGTAGCGGCAAACAGTCTTCCATGTACAAAGCAGTCGAATTACTGAACACCGAACAGGTCGAAGCCATGGTCAGCGCTGGCAACACTGGCGCCTTGCTGATGATAGGGCGACACCTTTTAAAAACTATCAATGGCATACAAAAACCCGCCATAGTCGCTAACATTCCGGGTGCCACTAAATCATGTTACCTCCTGGATGTAGGCGCCAATCCCGAATGCAATGCACAGCAACTGTTTGAATTCGCCGTGATGGGCTCAGTACTGGCTGAATCTTTACAGGGACAGTCAGCAAAAGTAGGGCTGCTCAACATCGGCTCTGAGCAATTCAAGGGAACGGAACAAGTCAGGAAAGCAGGCAAGCTGATGAGTCGATGTTCGGCTTTTAATTATGTTGGTTTTATCGAGGCGAATGAATTATTTGAGGGCAATGCAGATGTTGTGGTTTGCGATGGCTTTGTTGGAAATGTGACCATAAAAACCAGCGCAGCTGTCGCAAATGTAGTAAAGAAACTGCTTTCGTCGCCAGCATTTGCGGAATCTAGGAAGGATGAGACAACATTAAAGGGAGCAAAATTATTCGGCCACCTTAGTGAGCAGATCAACCCGCATCGCTTTAATGGAGCCAGTTTGCTTGGGTTACGGGGAAGCATTGTTAAAAGTCATGGTAATGCAACGGTTGAGGGTTTTGCCTATGCAATCACCCAGGCGGTCAAGGAAGCGGATAACGCCGTACCTCAATTGATCAGAGAAAAAGTAGCTGCCATTATGGACGCAAGCCAATAGACAATTCATCACCCCCCTGATTTGCCAGGGCGTGCAAAGGCATAATAAATAGAAGAGGTCAGAAGACAGAAATGCAAAAAATTGGTTTTGTCTTTCCAGGACAGGGTTCACAGAAGCTCGGCATGTTGGCGGAGTTAGCAAGTAGTTCTCAGGTTATAGAACAAACATTCGCGGAAGCGTCTGCGGCTCTGAATGTAGACCTTTGGGAAATAACCCAGCATGATCAAAATAATTGTCTGAATCGCACCGAAATCACCCAGCCAGCCCTATTGGCAGCATCAATCGCAATATGGCGCCTGTGGAATACCCAACAATTGCCACAACCCTCTGTATTAGCAGGTCATAGCCTCGGTGAGTATTCGGCACTGGTCTGCGCTGCTGTCATTGAGTTTGAAGATGCTATAGAACTGGTGCACCAGCGCGGGAAATTCATGCAGTCAGCTATTGCGGCTGGCAGCGGGAAAATGGCCGCCATCGTGGGTCTTGATAACGATCAGATCCAAGCGCTTTGTGAGCAGGCTACCCAGGGACAAGTAGTTTCTGCCGCTAATTTTAATTCACCAGGGCAGACGGTCATTGCCGGCAATTCGGAAGCTGTCGAAAGAGCCATGGCATTGTGCAAGGAGGCTGGTGCCAAGCGAGCTCTGCCACTGAATGTCAGCGTAGCATCCCATTGTGAGCTGATGAGGCCAGCCGCAGAACTTTTGGCGGCGGAGCTGGATAAAGTCCGCTTCAGTGATGCCTCGATACCGGTAGTACAAAATGTGAATGCAGAAATAAATAATGATCCGAAATTGATAAAGAAAAACCTGATAAAACAGTTGTATGCACCCGTCTTGTGGGTAGATTCAGTGCAACTGATGTACAAAACCGGCATCGGCAAGCTTGTGGAATGCGGCCCAGGCAAAGTGCTTGGGGGCTTAATCAGGCGTATTCAGCCAGAACTACCTTGTTTTGCCAGCGACGACAGTCAAAGCCTGGCCAGCGCCATCGCTGAGGTGTCCACCTGATAAAGGATTAGATGGCTGAGACTGGAATTGCGGCTGAAATCGAGGACAGTGGGAGTAAGCAATGAATGATTCAAATACAGTTGCTCTGGTAACTGGAGCAAGCCGCGGCATAGGGCGAGCTATCGCGATCGATTTAGGCAAACGGGGTTTTACGGTTGTCGGAACGGCTACTACCGAGGCTGGCGCGGGCAATATTAGCGCTTATCTGAATGAGCAAGCACTGGCGGGAGAAGGCATGTGCGTCGATGTCTGCTCAGACGATTCGGTAGCGACGCTGATGAAAGCGGTTGCAGAAAGCTACGGTTTACCCGCCGTACTGGTTAATAATGCCGGCATTACCAAAGACAATTTGCTCATGCGCATGAAGGCAGAAGAATGGTCAGCCGTGATCGACACCAATTTAACCTCAATGTATAGGCTCTGCAAAGCCTGTGTAAAAGGAATGACAAAGGCTCGCTGGGGCCGAATAATCAATATTAGCTCAGTCGTAGGGTCCAGTGGTAACGCGGGTCAGTCAAATTATGCTGCCTCAAAAGCTGGCATCGAGGGTTTCAGCAGGGCCTTGGCAAAAGAAATTGGCTCAAGAGGGATTACTGTTAATTCCGTGGCACCCGGTTTTATCGATACAGACATGACCAGGGACTTACCCGAAAAACAGGCTGAAACCCTGCTCTCATCGATTCCCCTGGCCCGACTGGGGCAACCTCAGGAAATTGCAGCGGTGGTAGGATTTCTTGCCTCAGACAGTGCTAGCTATATCACTGGCGAGACCCTGCATGTGAACGGCGGCATGTACCTGGGATAGGGCTCAGTTGCTCTGGGGAATTTGAGTTTTATCCCAGGTAGCCAATTTTTGAATTTAGACATTACATCGCCTTGAAATAGAGGTAAACTTGCGTCCTGAATTATTCGCTGGGTATCTGCGAGGCCCGCGAAAAGGACATAATCGATAAATCGAAGCATCGAGGTTTATCTAACCAACTGATAACAGGGCTGATAGCAGGGCCACTGGCAACACCGCAAGAAAACAGTATTAGGAGCTAATAATAGATATGAGTAGCATTGAAGAACGCGTTAAGAAAATTGTCTGCGAACAACTAGGCGTTAAAGAAGATGAAGTAAAACCTTCTGCTTCTTTTGTAGAAGATTTAGGCGCTGATTCTTTAGATACCGTCGAATTGGTAATGGCTTTGGAGGAAGAGTTTGAAACTGAAATTCCAGACGAAGAAGCTGAAAAAATCACCACTGTTCAATTGGCCTGTGACTATATCAACTCACACCTGTAACACTGAACAAGACAAAAAACTGAGCTACTCTGGTTTATTCTTGAGTAGCTTTTGTTTATCTGGCGATATGTGATTTTAGTCAGGAGAGCAAACCGTTGAGCAGCAGAAGGGTAGTAGTTACCGGTCTCGGCCTTATCACCCCGGTTGGGAATGATGTCGAAACAGCCTGGGATGCTATAAAGAATGGTCAATCTGGTATCGACAAGATTGAACATTTTGATACATCAGGTTTCAGTACTCAATTTGGCGGTGCTGTCAAAGATTTTGACTGCGATGACTATATGTCTGGCAAAGAATCTCGCCGCATGGATATTTTTATGCACTACGGCATCGCTGCTGGCGTGCAGGCTCTACAAGACGCCGGTTTAGATGAATCTAATTTTGTCCTGCAACGGGCGGGCGTCGCCATCGGTTCAGGCATTGGTGGTATTGGCAGCATCCAAGAAACCACCCTCACGATTCAAGCATCTGGTCCTCGAAAAGTTTCTCCTTTCTTTGTTCCCGGCTCAATCATCAACATGATTGCCGGCACACTCTCGATTCGATTTGGATTGCAGGGTCCGAATCTAGCGGTGACCACAGCCTGTACTACTGGCACTCACAATATCGGACTTGCGGCAAATATGATTGCCGCTAATCAAGCCGATGTCATGCTGGCCGGTGGAGCCGAAATGGCTACCACAGCGGTCGGCCTTGGGGGGTTCTGTGCAGCAAGAGCGCTGTCTACCAGAAACCATGACCCAATCCACGCCAGTCGCCCCTGGGACAGAGACAGAGATGGTTTTGTACTCAGTGATGGTGCTGGAATCATGGTGCTGGAAGAGTACCAGCACGCGAAGCAACGTGGCGCTACTATTTACGCAGAATTAATAGGCTTTGGAATGAGCGGTGACGCTTACCATATGACATTGCCAGCCGAGGGCGGTACTGGTGCAGCACAGTGCATGGAAAACGCTCTATTAAGCGCCAGAATAAAAGCATCAGCAGTGGACTATGTTAATGCACATGGCACCTCGACAATGGCAGGTGATATCGCCGAAACCCAGGCCATTAAAACCGTGTTCGGCGAGCACGCGAGTATATTGTGCGTTAGCTCCAGTAAGTCCATGATAGGTCATCTTCTCGGCGCATCTGGTGCGGTTGAAGCCATCATTTCTGTGCTCACACTACGAGATCAGGTAATCACTCCTACCATCAATCTGGAGAACCCGGATGACGGTTGTGACCTCGACTATGTGCCGAATGAAAGCCGCGAGGCAGAAGTCAACATAGTCCTTTCAAACTCCTTCGGTTTTGGCGGCACCAACGGCAGCCTGATTTTCTCCCGCTTAAGTTAAGCCCATTCGTGTCAGATAGGCCCTGTTTGCAGGGTAGAATAGTCATAAGCCTTGAGCTGTGCACCCATTGGGTGATGGAGGGTTTTCTTGCTAACCATTATACAGCCAGGGCTTCCTGCGTTTTAGGGGTTTCTATCCGGGGATTGGGGTGAGTAGAATTAGCTTTACCAAGAGGGGCAACTGGGCCTTGTCGTAATAGCGCCATCGGAATGTAACGTACTGGTGAGCGACTTTAACCTTTCTAGGCAAAGGAGACACGAATGGGCTAGAAAACAAAATACGGCCCTAAAACACTCCAATAGACCGAAGCAGCGGCAAGACTTGGGCCGCAATGACAACCCCCAGCATCCATTGAGTCAGAGTCATTCTGGCTTCAAGTCTTTGAATGTCTCCCTTGGTCGCCAGCTGCGCCTCCAGTGCCTCGGCAAAGGCCTCCTGAATTGCAGCTGCCTGTGCTTCTGCCTGGGCATCATCGACTCCAGAGTCTTTTAGCTTGCGGGCAAATTTGAGCGTGTCAAACGCGGTGGCAGACATGGCTAATCTTCCCACATGTCGCGTGTTTCTGGCTCTTTCTCTGGCGTCACCAGTGGCGCACTATCCAACATTGCCGTGAGCGCCCAAAGAACACGAAAATCCCTATCATCAATTTCACCTGTCGCATTCATTTCCATAATTACATCCAGTGCTGTATTGAGGCGCTCCTGCTCTAAATTCCTGTCGGCCTCAAGAGCTGGAATATCAAGCTCAAACCCGTCGATAATGGGTTGGCTGCCTCTTCGACAGTAGCGTCAGTGTAAAACAGTTGTATCGGAATTTGCAAGCAGCGCACTCAACAGCAGCGCACTCAACCCAAATCCCCAGTTAGACTGCCGCCAGCGCTTCAAGGGCCTCTGAATCCCTCTTTCAAGTGTTATAGCTGAGCAAGACAGTAGATATCGCAGAGAGGTTTGGTCAAAAACCGTTGCTCTGCGCATAATCAGCGCTCAATTCGCCATTTTGGACGGATCTATCCTGTATAAGCCGTCACTTCTTGTCCGCTATTGGATTAAATGGGCGGCGGCTCAAACTCCTTCAGTGCCATCAGCACTCGTTCCAGTAGTGTTCGGTGTTTTCCTTGTAGCTTGACGAATAGCTGATGCCCCGTTTTGACCACCTTCGCCGCCATGGCGTACAGACGCCAGCGCAGAGTGACTGCACGATGGCGAGCCAACTCCTCTGGCAGCAGTTGGCGCATCAAGGCCAATAAATTATAGGACAGTGCCGCGATTAAAAAGTACAGCGCATTGGCATTAAAATCTGAGCATGGCAGCGTGTCACCGCCAAAGTCCAGCTTCAGTTCCTCAATGCGATTCTCGCTGTCTTCGGCGCGTTGATTGCACCCCAGGGCACCCTCTCTTGATGCTGCGCATCAATTCACCTTGTACCAGTGAATGATCTCGCTATCGCTCAGGTCGTCCCGGTTGGTGGCCATCGCACGATAACTATAACCGTCCAGGCTGATGCCATCCGCGCTATCTTGTGAATCCAAATCCAGACTCGCCTGGCCGCTAAGGGCGGTTCTCTGAATGATCAGTGTGAAGGCTTTTGCATAGTCACCGATACAGAAGCTCCTGCGGTAGGTATCCTGACCACAGACAGCTTCGCCTTGTTGGTCAAACAGGGGTAGCCAGTTTGAATCGCTGGCCGCTTCTATCTGTGCCCGCATAGCAGCACTGCTCCTGGCGCGGATGGCATACTGGATAGGCTGCTCATCACAATACTCAATGATATTGGTTTGGTAGCCTGCGGCATCAATACGCAACGCCTCCAAGGCGCAGCCTTCTGGCAACGACTGTTGGCATTGTTGGATAAAGGCGAGATTGTCTTGTGCCGGCGGTATATTACCTTGACGAAAATCCACGGCCACGACCTGTCCGGTTTCCGCAATGTGGCCCACCCTGGGCATAAAGCCTTTGTTTTTGTTGTAGGTCCACCGTGCATCGGCTTTATGGGCCACAATTTCAGTGGCATCAATGTCCAGCGGCGCTTTTTTGCGGCGGTGCTTTTTTTACAGCAGCGCAGGGCTGACTGCTACAAGGTTCTATTGACCTTGCACCCCAGGGCATCCTCTCTTGATGCTGCGCATCAGTTCACCTTGACTCAGGCACCCTGGGTCTATGGTTGCGCGCCCACTCGCCTCAGCCAATCGCCAGGCGTGGTCGCCTGGGGAAGTTTCTTGAGAGCCAACACCCTGCGCAGTGCCTCATCATCCTGAAGGTGGCGACTATCATCCAGATGAAAGCATCCAGATGAAAGCTGCCTTCATGCTGCATCAGGATGAGGGTCTTGATGAATTCAGAGGGTCGGTACCCAGGATTACTTTTAGGTTGGGGAAAGTGCTGATCAATAGGTTCAGTGAGACTCAGGGAGTCCATTAAGTGAGCAATGCTCAGTAAACCGGCACGATGAGTCAATCGAGTCGTTCGTTGTATCGAGTTTGTAGGGTAGAATAGTCATAAGCCTTGAGCTGTACACCCATTGGGTGATGGAGGGTTTAATTGCTAACCATTATACAGCCAGGGCTTCCTGCGTTTTAGGGATTTCTATCTGGGGATTGGGGAAAATGTTTTCGATTGACCTTAGAGCCACTCTAAGTGTCAAACTGCCCCGTTCGTGTTATTTTAATGCCTTAGAATGTTGAATCCTTAAATTTTATAAGGTTTTCCTGTGCTGAAACGCCCTTTGATTATGTCATTGATTGTCTTGCTTGCCCTACCTCTAAATGCAGGGGCGGCAACCTGGATGGCAATGTCGATGGCGGAATCCGGTGAAGTTACAGAGGTATTCAATTCGTCAGATAGCTTGCATCATGATCATCAACAGTACATGAGCATGGGTAGCAGCCAATCCCTGGATTCGGATTCCAATCACGAGCATGACTCTGAAGATTGTGATGAACATTGCATGTCCTGTAGTAGTCACTGCTATAGCTCAAGCATCACGTCATCTGTAGCTGATTTTCAGAATCAGCGCAGTCTCCATGCCAGCGCAACACCTGGCGTGGTACTTACCCGCGAATACCTCCTCTACCGACCACCTATCCACGTCTAGTGGGTCTGTTGGCCAATATCCTTGCTTTACTCTCACTAGGTTGATGTCCATTCCTTTCGGAAGGCACCAACCGAAGTCTTGCATTGCCTCAGACCCTAATCTGAAAACTCACGCTGTTTGTTGTGGGTGCGTTTTCGCATCCGAGTAATTTTAGGAGTTTGTAATGCAGTATAAAAATCGATCCAGGTTCGACCCGGCTTTAGCTCCATCACTAAAGTCGCGGCGCCGCTTTGTTCATGGATTAGTAGGAGGGGGAATAATTGGTGCAGGTTTTGCCTCCAGCAGTTGGGCGCAAGACGCGCAACTACCCTCGGGTGCAGGCAGAGCACCAGTACTAAGTGGCAAGGCGTTTAATTTGGTTATTGAAGAGCAGCCTGCAAACTTCACCGGGTCTTCGCGGATTGCCACCATGATTAATGGTTCAATTCCCGCGCCAACTCTACGTTGGAAAGAAGGCGACACAGTTACCATTAATGTTACTAACCGGCTTTCCCAGCCTACTTCTATTCATTGGCACGGCATTATTTTGCCTTTCGAGATGGACGGTGTGCCAGGTATCAGCTTTCCAGGTATTGCCCCGGGTCAGACATTTCAATATCGCTTCAAGCTGCAACAGAGTGGAACCTATTGGTATCACTCCCACTCTGCTTTTCAGGAAATGACCGGCATGTACGGTGCAATTGTTATTGAGCCGGCGGAGGGCGAAAGGATTCAGGCTGATAGAGAACATCTGATTATGTTGTCAGAGTGGACTGATGAAGACCCCATGTATGTTTTCCAGAAACTGAAGACCATGGGTCACTTATACAATTTCAATCAACCAACCCTGCCAGCTTTAATGGAAGACATTGCGAGTAATGGTCTGGATGCTGCCGTTACACGGCGTGACATGTTCAATGTCATGCGCATGAAACCGACAGATCTCGCCGATCTCTCGGCGGATACGCTTATCTACCTGATGAATGGCGTGACACCAGCAGGCAATAACACTTCGCTTTTTGAAAAAGGGCAGCGAGTTCGCCTGCGCATAGTCAACGCCGCTGGGAATACTTTCTTTGATCTGCGAATGCCGGATCTGCCAATGACAGTAGTTCAGGTCGATGGCATGGATGTTGAGCCTGTCACGGTGGATGAGATTCGCATGGGGGCAGGCGAGACTTATGATGTTCTGGTGACACCTGAGGAAGACGCTCACACAATATTCGCCGAGACGATGGACCGCACTGGCTATGCTCGCGGCACTCTCGCCACACGACGGGGTTTGTCTGCTCCAATTCCGCCACGCCGGCAGGCGCAGTGGTTATCCATGGAAGACATGATGGGCAACATGTCTCACTCGAATCAAACCATGGGCTCGATGGATCACGGTGGTGATCATGCAGGGATGAACATGTCGAATTCGATGCAAGTGCAGGCACGTCATGCAAGCACAGAATTTGGCCCTAGCACTGACATGCGCGTGGACTTTCCGCGAACCAATTTGGACGATCCGGGAGTAGGGCTGCGTGAAACGGACCGCCGAATATTGACACTTTCTGATCTTCGGACGCTTGGAGGTGCTATCGATCAGCGAGAACCTGAGCGAGAAATCGAACTGCATTTAACAGGCAATATGGAGCGCTACAGTTGGTCTATTGACGGGCTTGAGTATGGCAAATCGACGCCAATTCATTTTCGTTATGGTGAGCGATTACGAGTCCACTTACATAACGACACAATGATGACACATCCAATGCACCTGCATGGCATGTGGAGCGATCTGGAAGATGCCAACGGTAATTTTCTTGTCCGGCGTCACACCTTGCCTGTGCAGCCTGCACAGCGCGTGAGTTTCAGTGTGACCGCAGACGCATTAGGGCGTTGGGCATGGCATTGCCACCTGCTATTGCATATGGATGCAGGCATGTTTCGCGAAGTGGTGGTTGTATGAAGCAGGCGCTATTTCGGCCATTTTTCGTTTTCTCATTGTTAGTCGAGGCATCTCTTGCTGTAGCACAAGTAGAGAATGCCCAAGTGCATCCAGAACACGCAGAACATATGCATACAGACGCGGCCACTGATCATGGTGCAGAGCCAGCCAACGGAAATGAAACCATCGATCATTCTCAACACAGTTCTGGAGAGCCAGATTCTGTCGTTTTGACAAACCACAATCAGCATGAATCTCAGCCTGACAACGGTGATGTGGAGCATCAACACATGCCTGAAGCCATGGATCATGACGCAATGTCCGATTCCATGATGCAGAGTGAGGGAGCAAGTTCTCTGCGTGACCCTCATGCTTATTCAAATGGATTTGAGCTTACTTCGGGGCCGTACTTGCTTGAATCAGGGAGCAAGATAGGTCTCGCTGATGAAACTTATTTCACAGGGTTGTGGGTAGACAGGTTTGAATATGTCGAGTCACACGACCTTGACGCAACTGAATTTGAAGGACATGCCTGGATTGGCGATAGCTACAATCGTTTCCTCTTCCGCAGCGAGATCGAGATCGTCAACGACTCGATTGAAACGGCTGAACTAGACCTTTTGCATACGAGGGCAATATCGCCATTCTGGAATGTGCAGTTCGGGCTTCGACGCGAATTTGGAGAAGAGGACGAGAGAAACTGGGCGTCCATAGGGCTCAGTGGCCTGGCACCCTATTGGTTCGAGGTTGACGCGAGTTTGTTCCTGGGTGAGAACGGCAACTCTCTCTTGGATATCGAGGCAGAGTATGACTTGCTATTGACTCAACGATTAGTCATGCAGCCTCGAATTGATATTCACTCTTACGGGAAAACTGACAAGGAAATGGGCCGTGGATCTGGACTTTCAACACTCAAAACCGGTTTCCGTTTACGTTATGAATTCGATCGGCAATTTGCTCCCTATTTAGGGTATGAGCGAGTGATCAAATACGGAGAAACGGCAGACTTACTGCCTGCTGGTGAAGACAGAACGGACAATCACTGGATCGTTGGATTCAAATTTTGGTTCTAACACAAGGCTCTGAAAAGGCGAGCAAGAGTTATAACTGAATCTGGTGTTTGAATATTTGAAAAAAGGCGGCGTATCTGGTTGATTGGTTATCACCAAACAATCAAGCAAGCAATAGGACACGCCACCATGAGCAAGAATAACGTTATTGAACTGGAAGGTCGAGAAGCTGCACCCTCCCACAGCGTTTCATTTTTAAGGAGCCCCACTTCAAACAGCCGCATGGAATAATCGGCAAAGGGCTTAAACAGCGTGAATTTCTGGCAGAGCGGCACCTAAAACCTTGTCTCGATTAGGGGAATTGCCAATAATGGACCGACAGCTTGTTGCAGGGAAGCCGGTAGATGTCGATCACTCATGCAGATTTAAAAGCGCGCCAACGGGCGGAACGAGAAGGCCATTCCAAGGCCTGGCGCTGCGCGTCCACCGGGCGCTCAGTTGGCTGGACAGGGCCGAGCAATGCGAAGATGAGGACGGCAAATTCATATTCCTCTGGATCGCCTTTAACGCCGCCTATGCCAACGAGATCGTCGAGGGCGAGCGAGCACATGAGAAGAAGACGTTTGCGATGTTCCTCGAAAAACTCGTGGAACTCGATACTAACGATATCCTGTACCAGCTGATCTGGTCCGAATTTTCAGGCTCAATCAGAGTCCTGCTAGACAACCGGTTTGTGTTCGAACCCTTCTGGGAGTACCAGCGGGGGAATATTTCAGAAGCGCAGTGGAAGTCAGGTTTTGTCAGTGCCAAGGCGGCGGCAAATCACGCCCTGGCGGAGCACAGAACCGCCGATTCGCTATCTATTGTTCTCTCGCGCATGTATACGCTTCGCAATCAGTTGATGCACGGCGGCGCTACCTGGAATTCCAGTGTCAATCGTGATCAGTTGGTCGATTGTGCCAGCTTTCTGGGAAAGCTTGTCCCACATGTCATTAAACTTATGCTGGATAACCCGAACACTCTCTGGGGGGATGCTGTCTATCCGGTGGTCGAGTCCTGATAGGCGTGAAAAGGATAACCCCAGGCAGGGGACGCTGAAGAGATCCGAGACGGGAGAGCCTTACTGATATTTAGTCGACCCTGAAAAAGTCTGAGGCCAGCACGGCATTGCCGTGAGGGGGTAACTTGATAATAAATTCCGTCAAACGGCTCCAACTGTTCGCCCATTTCGAGGCCGAAAAACAATCTCATCCATTGCCTGAAGTTAAACGTAGCAGCGGCCATGAGTACGTTAATCGGGTCGCCTTCAAATCCTTTAAGATAACTTCTGTTTAACCGAGGGTCTGACTTCAGGTGACCCATCACCGGCTCAATACCCGCCCGCTTTCGAAAGCGTTTTCGCATGAGCGCCTGGTACGCACTGTCGGTATCCCGAGTGGTTGTGCCAGGTCGCAGGATGCCTGTGTCATTGATCGTATTCTTTCCTTTGTAAGCTCGGTCACATAAACCAACTGCCGGGTTCAGCGCATTGAGACGCTTCAATTGCAGCAGCACGTCCGGCAAGGTATGAGCATCGAATTTATTGCTAGCAAAGGCCATGGCGCCGACAATGATTTTAGAATCTCCTGTTGTCGTGATAGAAACCTGGGTGCCAAATTCATAACGCTTGTGTTCTTTGCCTTTGCTCATGCAGTAAACATGAGGTTCGTGCAAGCTGTACAACTTTTTCTTGTCACCGCGCTTCTGCTTCAGTCCAGGATGGAATAATGCGAACTCCTCTGCCAGCTTCTCCAGAACGGACAGTGGCAGTTTGCGCTCTCATTCCCGGACTAAACGACCCGCAATGGTCTTGGGACGCCTAACCGCTTTGCGGGCCTTGGCGCGATTCTTAGGGGACATTCCAGTTTCCTTTGTTTGATTTCTTTCCCATAACGACGACGAAGCTTTATTCCTTCTTTCCTGGCCAGCTTCAGGCAGCGCACAATCATCTTTCGATACAGCTTTGCATCGGTGGGGAAGCTGATATTTTTTTCCTGTACTGTGGTGTCAATGCAGACTTCTTCTTCGATGGCCTTCTCACCATGAAGGGTGATGGACGATGCCAGTATTTTTTCAAATCCCTTCGCGCCGATGCGCTTGCGGAAGTACACCAGATCGGAGGGGTCACAAGGGAATGACCACTGGAATTCGACCTCTCCACAAAACGCCTGGTCATATGGATTTTGTATCCAGTGTTGCACGATAAGCTCGTCGCTGACATTTTCCATGTGCTTGAGAATAGACAAGCCCACCATCAAACGTAGGGGTTTGGCGGGCCTGCCGACCGCCGCCTACCGGGGGGGCAAACTCTGACTCAAAAAAGTCCCAGGGTATTGAGCGCGCGAGACATAACAGGGGATGTTTTGGCTTGAGTTGATCCATCAGCCCTGCGGACATGAAACTCATTTGATGGTGATCGGGGGAAGATTGTTTCATTGAGGAGCCACCTTTATTTCGACCAGATTAATCGTAAAACAGGCTTGAAACTGGTCGAAATTATCGCACAAATACCTACTATTGTCTATTATAATCAATAAGTTACATGTTTTTCAGGGTTGACTATTTAGCCCATCTGACCTGGTGCGTTATATCGACTCGCCGTTTGTATCATGGATAAGAATGCATGGGATACCCACCAATGCATAGGACACCCATTCGGCTAGAGTAGAGAGGAAGAGAATGTTCCCTGGAATGGGTGTCCTTTAGTATTTCAGTTTTTCGCTGGCTTCGTTGACGCTCACGGCCTCCAGCGCCGCGGCGGTATCGTGGATGGAGCAAGGCCCGGCGATCACCAGAATGCGGTCGTCCTCCCCCGCCAAAATGCGGTGAATGGCCTGCCGCGTTTCAATCGTAGTACGCACCGCCGCCGCGCTCACCGGCACACGCTCAATCAGCGCCGCCGGATTGATGACATGCGCGATATTGGTGATGCGTAAATCGTCAGTGTTGGCCACGCCCACGAGTTTTCCCCAGTGATAAAATCAAAGGGCGGATTGTATGCTATTCGGCTGTGGCGTTGGGGGTTGCATTCCAATCCCGCCCGCGAAAAACGGCGCAAACGGTGGATGCGTAAGGCGATTAATGAGAACGCTCCGCCAGGGCGGATTCTAAATAATCCAAGGCGTCCGCACGTTGCAAGTGCGGGTGGGCGAATTGGTTGCGGTAACTGCGGATGCAACCGTAACAGCTTTCAGTACAACCGCACTGGCCACTCACGCGGTTTTTTGCTTCCCCAAGAACATCGGAAAAGACATCGCCTTTCTCCAGGCTGGCAACCAGGCCGGCACCGCCGGGCACATTGTCATACAGCACAATGGCCGTTTCGTCAGTGGTTTCGCCTGCTGTAATAGTGGCGTTCAGGTCAGTGGCCGGCACATCCAGCCGTTGCGCGGCGCCCAGCAGCACGGCGTAAGCGAGCGAATATGCCTGCCATTGGTCGCGAAGTTCGGGAAACTGCAAGCGTATGGCATCGGTCACGAATTCATGGCCGAGGGCCAGTTGTGACAGCGTGCCGTTGCATTGATTGTTTTCGGGTGTTTTATGTAGACGTTCTCTTTTGGCAAAGCCCGCGCCGCAACCACGACAAATATAAAAACCGTTGCCGTTTTTACCTTCACACAACACCACCATGCGCCCCGGCAATGCGGGAGTGATTTTAACGCCAAGCAGATTTTGTGATTGTTGCTGCTCCCTCACAAAGCCCTCAAAAAACGGGCGTGTGGTATACAAGCGGCGCGCGCGCCCTTGCGGCTTCCCGGGTTTTGCCTCCAACTTCGTAACAAAGCCAAATTGCGGCAACAAATAGCTGCCTTTTTTCATTATGCCATCTGGTGGTTGGGCATTTTCATCCCATTGCTTAAAATCGCGCGCTTGATCGTAATGGTAATGTTTGACCGCAAGCGCTTTGCCCTGAATGATTTTCACCCCGCAGGATTCCCACTCCTGCTTGTTGGCGACTACCCTGCTGGCCGGTGCATACTCGGCGATGGCTTGCGATAAATCGCGTTGCAGAGAAACCTTGTGCGCATCTCCACCAGTGCGCGGGCGAGTATCCAGTTCCACCACATCCACCGGAAAGCCGTATTTTGGAATAATCGCTTTCCGTGAAAGAAAGGTCAGTGACTTTTCGCCGGCAATGGTTTTAATGCGGTCGCCTATATGTGCCGCTTGACGGTCGCTGTTTTGTTTTCGATACGCTTTCCGTTTTTCGTGCATCAGGCAGTAGTCATTGCAAACTTCCTGTTCGGCATCGGCAAACCGGCTATTCTGGCCGGCAATGTTATCTACCCAACTGCCATCGATCAGCCCGGTTTTTTCGTGCATTGCTGGCGGTACAACCGCGCGCAGAGAATCCATCAGGGGTTGGTTGTTCGCGCAAAAATCCCGAAAATCGGCGACCGCACGTGGTTTTTCCCAGTCATCACCGATCAACTGTTTGACATTTTCGAATCGCTCACAGTTCACGGGAACTCTGAAAAACGCCGATAGGGCCACCGCAGTGATGTGTCGAAGAATAATTTTTTCGTTTTGCAACCGCAGTTGCGGAGGGTGAACCTTCCCCTCCAGAATATGCGTTTTCGGGTCGGCGTAATGATACAGGTCGTGGGGGTTGCGGCGGCAGTAGGTCAGCGCCAGGCCAGGCATGTCGCCGCGTCTTCCGGCGCGGCCGACGCGCTGGGTATAGTTAAATGGCTCTGGCGGCACATTGCGCAAAAAAACCACTTCCAGATCACCCAAATCGACGCCGACTTCAAAGGTTGTCGAAGAACTGAGCAAGTCAATTTCGTCATTGATGAATCCGTCCTGCCGCTTTTGTGCTTCCTCGCTTGATAGTTGCGCACTATGTTCTTCGGCGCGCAACCGGGTTGGCATCTTGTCGTCTTTATACAAAGTGCGGTAATGATTTTGCTCCACCCGACCCTGATCTGCGTTGACCAGTTTGCCGGGACAGCCGTTGCGCGGGCAAACATTGCGAATGTTGTAAAAACTTAACCTCGCACAGGTATCGCATTCAAAACATTCCTGTAGCAATGGCTGTTCAATGCGCAGCCAAGCGGAATTCAGGTGGAAAGTTCCGTTGGTTCGCGCCTCCACCAAGAGTTTATCGTCATCGGAAATGCGATGACCGCAATCCTGAATGGCGTCCCACAGAGCGTTCATCAATGTTTCACCGTTGTTGTATTTTTCTTTGTCGGTCAACCCGCCACCCGTATCTGGATGCAAACGGTGGAGAAAATGTGTAACAATACTGGTTGCGGCATTACCCCATGCTACTATTTTATTTAAAGGATCACCTGCGCCGAGTCTAACCGCCTGTTGCGGCCACGGAGATATTTCCTTGAAAATCGGCGCATCCAGCGGTAGTTTGACTGCCCGTTTTTGGCGCAACCCATCCAAAAGAAAACGTAGCAAATTCAAGCCTTCATCCTGCGTGAAGTTCCACGGCGGCTTGAACATACTGTCTGGTAATTGCAACCGCTCCGGAATCTTCACCGACCATTTTGCCAAACCCACGCCCTCCAGCGCGAGGCGTTTTTCGCTGGTTAACAGTTCACGGAAAATCATACCCAATGCCTTTCTCTTCTGTCCGTCAGTCGTATCAGGTTTTTTGAATACAGCGTTCTCGTCGCAAACTATTTGCAGACGATTTTGTAAATCATCGATCGACAAACCGCCATCGTCAATGATATTTTGCTGTAACGCGCGCAAAATAAAATTTCGGTCGCGCACTTTGTCATAGGAATCCTGGGCATACCAGGCAAAAAACGCCGCCTCCTGCCGACTGTCGGCAAAGCATAATATTTTTCGCCGATCCCCCTTCGGCAATAAACCGTGCAAGGCAGTGGCAATCACCGAGTTTGGCCCATCGGAACCATGCACAATCTCTTGCACCGGGTCACCGATGCTACCGCGGCTATAGCCGCAGGTTTCACATGTTTTCAACTGATCGGGATGATCCTTGCGGTTATCACACTTCTTGACCGAAATAGTCGCGTCGCATTCGCAAGCAAGATCGGGGGTTCCTTTGGATAATTTTCCGCATCGACGACACAAACAGTGAGTAAGTTTCTCCTCGGTTTCGTCGTCCAATGGCAGATAAAAATCTACCCCAAAATCATCGTGACTGGGATCGCGTATTGCCTCAACCAGACAACCCTCATCTTCGCGCCCGACATAATAATGCTGTCCACATTCTCGGCACAGCGCGATTTCCAGTGCTGCGACTTCTCCGTTATCGTTTTCATCGTTCTCTGTCTTTGTTGTACGGTTCAGGATAATAGTATCCTCACTGTTTTGATAAGATAAAAACGCCCCTTCCAGCGCGCTCATAAACAGATGAAACCGTTGCGGTTCTGTGTCGTTGGATTTTTCTTTTTGGCCAAAAATAACCGAATGATTATCAAAAACTTCGCCAAACAATGTAGAGGAAAACCGGGCAACGGATTCTCTATCCTCCAGTCCTTCGCCGGATGAAAGGGTCGCGCTAGTGGCAATACAACGAAACGGATGCTCGCGGCCGCCGGCTTGCAGGCGTTGTTTAAGTCGCCGCACCAGCATGCCCATTTCCATGCCCTTGGCGCCGCGGTATTGATGCGCTTCATCCAACACAATAAACTGCCAATGTTGCCCGCGATCGTCGTCAAACAGCTCGCTATCATCAGGCCGAATGAGCAAATACTCCAGCATGGAATAATTGGTCAGCAGGATGTGCGGTGGTGTGTTGCGCATTTCCTTGCGAAAGACCAGTTCACCAGCGAGACGGTTCTTCTCATGGGTTGTGGCATTACGCCGTCTATCTCTTTCATCTTCCGGCGTTGCGCCGATGTACTGACCAAAGGTCGGCTTAAAATCGGAATTGGCATCTTCCAGGGCCTGGCAGATTTCGCCCAGCCGCCGTCGCTGGTCATTAGCAAGCGCGTTCATCGGATACAAAATCAAAGCGCGCACGCCGGGCTCAGATAGTTTCCCGTCTAAATGCTGTTGGTATAAATCAAACAAAATTGGATACAAAAAGCTTTCTGTTTTACCGCTGGCGGTGCCAGTGGCGACAACAACATTCTGCTGGGCTTTGTGCACCTTGCGAATGGCTTGTTCCTGATGGACATACAAGGGATCGTCGCGTAACGCCGGCAACATGTCGTCGGGCGCATCGAAGCATTTTTTTGCTAACTCACGGGCATTAATTCCCTTTTCAAAATCATGCGCTGATTCGGGGAATGGCCCTTTCATTAATTCGCAGTCATCCAACGCACGCTTAAAAGATTCGCGCAAATCGGCATCCTTAAAATAAAAAGATGTTGTTAGATAATTAAGGTATCGGGTGTGAATCTCATCTTTCCAACCTTCAATTTCTTGTTCAGTCGGCATGGTTTGTCCTCAGTCGTGTTTGCAATGTTTCTATATTGGCATTGCGCTTGGTTTTTCGGCGATGATCGATGGCGATTTTCCTTTTTTTTGCCTCGGCGGGAGTGAGTCCAACAGCGTCTATTTCAGCATAACTAAATCTTTTGTTTTTGGTGTTGGGGCGAAAAACGCCTTGCTGCGGAGGATGGTTGGTATCTAGCGGTGACTTTATCACTGCAACCTGCTTGGGTTCTGGGTCGGCAAGGATGCGAATTAGCGTGCATTCCGCTTCATCGTACTGCAACCGCAAAGCCGACCCGGTGATCGACGGTTTTGATATTTCTGTGTGGTCGGAAAAATCACGCAACTTGAATTCTGTCTGAGCGACATTGCCGGAACGGTCGATCTTGGTTTGATATTGACGCGCGCCGTTGGCTGGGTCGAAAGCGCCAAACCCCACCCAAATGGACCGCGCGGAAACGGGCAAGCGAACCGTCATTTCAGCATTTCTGGCAGCATAAAAATCGTCGCGGGACAGTCGAAAAGCCCTATCTTTCCACTCGTCGGCCTTGTCATCGCCCTTGTCGTCGGTACTGATCATTCGCCACCAAATGCGTTGCAGATGAATGCTGACTTGCGCTTGCCCGTTGTCGCCAATAATCGTCCATTGCGTCTGGTCAGTATTCGCATTCGCGGCGATCACCGCCGCGTTATTATCATCCACGGCGACATCGCCTTTCGCTTGAATTTCACCCGTGAATTGAATCCTGGATTCCTTGTGTCCACCAGCGGCAGGCGCGATAACATCGTTGGCAGAATACGCTTTTCCGTCTATCAAAATTCCTGCTAATTTCACCAACCTTCGAAAAGCGAATCCATCGATCATTTTGCCGGCATCGTCATACACGCGAATATAAAACCAGCCTTCCCGATCATGCAAAACATCCGCCAGACTCCGCTCGGTTGGCTTGAAGTTTTCGCCCCATTTGCGTTCTCCCTTTTCGCCGACTATCCCTCCTCCCTCTTCGCCCACCCTAATCCATGAAATACCTGACCAATTATCACTATCGTTTAATTCTGGCGCTGTTCCAATGAACAAATCGCCTTGATCAGAATCGTCGGCAATTTTCTCTCCTGCCAACGAAAAACGCGTTTGTTTGAAAAAGGGAGGGCATTCATCAAAACCGTCCGCTTCCGAAGCGCCGTCACAGAAAAAATAGTGCGCCATGAACTTATCGTCAGCGCATGTCGACGCTTCAACCGGTGGCGACTGTTTTCTCGACCATTCGCGCGGCGCAAAAACTACATAGCAACCCCTGGACAGATGCCTTACTTGATGGCCAACGCCTTGCCAGTTTTTTCGCAGTTTAAAAATTAACGGGTCGGCCTCATCAAACAGTTTGATTATTCCGTCTTTGTCGTCACTTACCCAATTCACATCGTCGGTGAAATTTGGCAGTTGATATTCGCCGTGACTGCCAGACGACAATTTGGTTTCCCCTTGGGACACATCAACGCTTTGAAGGTTTTGAATATCAAGAAAAATGCACCATTGGTTACGCAGCTCCCGGCAAATTATTTCCGGCCTGGATTCCGGCGTTGTCCTTTCCTGGCTGGACGACTTTGCGGATCTGGATTTTCCGCGTCTCCCGCTCCTGGCCTGTGGCTGTTTTGGCGGCTCGTTATTTTTTTCAGGCGACGCCTGCGGAGGGGGTGGACTCGGATGCTCGCTTTCGTCCTCACGGTCTTCAGCACTGTCCTCGGTACTGCCTTCGGTGCTGTCTTCAGCACTGTCTGTCACCGCTTTCAGGGCGGTATCAAGTTCCGGTGTGATGGTCGATTCCGGGGTGGACACCGGCTCGGCAACAGGATGCACCACCTCAGGTTTGATCGCTGTTTCTTGACCAGATGCGACTTCCGATGGAACTTCGACAGCTGGCGGCGCGGCTGTCTCGGATAAAACCGCTGTTTTTGGCACCTCATTCGAAAGGGCCTGTTCCTTGCCATTCGGCACAGTCCCGCCGTCGGCGGTCGTTGGCCGCTGCAAAAATTGCCGTATTGCATCAACGATTCGGCAAAGAGTCCGGATTAGCCCTGTTGCGTTCATTTTCCTAACCGATTGGCCTGTCGCCATAATGCCTTGTCGCTCTTCCCAATCCTATCAGAGCCTTGATCAAAGCGTCTTGTCATAAAATAGTTGCGCCGAAGCTCAGTTCGCCTCTGTTACAGGGTGTTTGCTTGCTGAAGATTTTCGCAAGGATAGTTTTTCCAGCGCCTTCTAAATCGAAGAATACCTATTACTCGCTATGTTGCCAGCATCAGTCAACATTGTGCAAAACAGGCAAAGCGCGGTGGGCATGGAGTTCACAGGCTGCATCTTGCATAAAAGCTTTAGGGGGTGTTTTTGCTGGCGTTACCCAGGGTTTGGTTCATGATCTGGCGTCGCTGCTGCGGGGTCATGCTTGACAGGCGCTCACGCAGGGCATCGCGTTGTGCGGGGCTAAGTGATTGCCAGCGCTCTCGAACTTGTGTTTTCTCTGAGTCAGGTAATTTTTGAAACCACTAGTGAGTCGGTAGGGAACGTAGGCGATCATAGGGAATAGGGGACATTCATAACTCCCCCTACAACTTCTATTCCAGTAATTTTAGTAGGATAATCCCCCGCCATGGAGTCGCGTAACAACAACCCGGTTCGGGTGTGCTTTGTCATTCCCACCTATAACGAGGCGCCTAACATCGTGCCGCTGTTGCGGCGGCTGTGTGTTTTGTATCCCGGCGACGAGGTCGCGTTTTTGATTGTGGACGATGAAAGTCCCGACGGTACCGCGGGGCTGGTGCGTGAGTTTGCGCGGGATGATGGCCGCGTGCATCTATTGGAAGGGCGCCGCCGCGGGCTCGGGGACGCCTACGTGCGCGGTCTCGGCTACGCGCTGGATACCCTGGACGCGGCGACGCTGGTGCAGATGGACGCTGATTTCTCCCACGACCCCGCGGACGCGCGCCGCCTGCTGGGGCGGCTTGAGGACGGCGCCGACGTTGCCATTGGCAGCCGCTATGTGGCCGGTGGTGCGGTGGACGCGCGCTGGTCCCTGGGCCGCCGGTTGCTGTCGCGCTGGGGCAACGGCATGGCGCGCTGGATCGCCGGGCTCGCCGCAGTGCGGGATTGCACCGCAGGGTTCAAGGCGATCCGGGCGGAGCTTTTGCGCGCCGCCAGGGTGCAAGATATTCGCGTGCAGGGCTACGCTTTTCAGATGGTGTTGCTGCATCGCCTGATGCACGCGGGCGCGCGCATCGTCGAGGAGCCGGTGTATTTCCGCGAGCGCGAGCGCGGCCGCACCAAACTCGGGGTGCGCGACCTCATCGAGTTTTTCTACCATGTCTGGTGGCTGCGCCTGGCCAGCCACCGCACCTTCCTCAAGTTCGCCGTCACCGGCTGTAGCGGCGTGTTGGTCAATCTCGGCGCCTTCCAACTGTTGCTCGAATTCGACGTGCACAAACTGCTGGCGTCGCCCATCGCCATCCAGTTATCGATCATTTCCAACTTCCTGCTGAATAACTACTGGACCTTCGCCGAGCGGGCGCTGGTGGGGCGCAATCGCATCCGTGGGTTGAAGTTCAACCTCGTCTCGCTGATGACCCTGAGCCTGAGCTACGGCACTTTCATCCTGCTTTCCGCGCTGTTCGCGGATGCCCAGCCGCTGTTATTGCAGGGCTGCAGCATCCTGCCGGCGGCCTTCCTCAACTATTTCCTGAGCTCGTACTGGACGTTCCGCGCAGCGCAACCTCCCAGCACGCAACATCCCAGCGCGCAAGATGATGGGCAGAAAGAATAAAAAACAGGGCCGCGCCCGGCCCGCGCCGCCTACGCCGTCTGCCGTTGCGCCGCCGTTCTCGTGGGCGGAATTTTTCTCCGGCCATGGCCGCCACGCGCTGGTGGTGTTCGCGGGGCTTTTCGTCGTCTATCTGGCGACCATGCCGCAGGTGGTCACCTACGAAGACGAGGCGATCTTCAACCTGATCTGTCATTTCGGCCAGCCGGCGCATCCGCCGGGCTATCCCTTGTACAGTATGCTGTGTTTCCCGTTCGCGCAGTTGCCGTTCCTGTCGCCTCCGGTGGCCGGCAACCTGTTGAGCGCGCTATTCGGCGCCGCCGCTTGCGCGGTTCTGTATCTGGTGGCGGTGATGCTGAACATCGGCCCTGGCGGCGCTTACCTGGCCGGCTTTGGCTACGGTTTCTCCCGCCTGTTCTGGTCGCAGTCCATCATCCAGGAGGTGTATTCCCTCCACGCGCTACTGGTTTTGCTGATGCTGCTGCTGGCGCTGGTGTACGTGCGCGGTAGAAATCCGGCGCACCTCAAGTGGTTTGCCGTGGTGTGCGGGCTTGGCCTGTCCAACCACTGGGTGCTGACGGTCCTGGTCGCGCCGGCCTTGCCGTTGCTGCTGCTACCCGCCCGCAGGGAGCTGTTGCGGCACCTGGGGCGGATCAAAAACTTCGCGATGCTGGCGGGGCTTTTTATCGCGGCGGCGGCGCTGCCATATGCGTATTTGCTGGTCACCAATCTCCCCTCGCCGGTTAACTTTTACGGGCCCCTCGATCATGCCGGGGCGCTGCTCCATTACGTGGCCCGAGAGGGCTACGCGCTGACCGACAATCAGCAGGTTTCGTGGTTTGAGAAAGCGCTTTATATGAAACTGGTGCTGACCGAGAGCCTGGCCCAGTACGGCGTCGTGTTCCTGCTGTTTGCCGTGGGTGGGTTCCTGTTGCAGTGGCGGCGCTGGCCGTGGTCGGTGTGCTGGGCGCTGGTGGTTCTCTACCTGAGTACGACCTTCCTGCTGGTGTGGCTTGTGGACTTCAAGTATGACGAGTTGTGGGCCGGCGTGTTCAGCATCTACCCCATCATCGCCTGGTGCACGCTGGCGCTGTGGGGGGCGCTGGGGTTTGAGCGTATGCTCGCGTTTGTTCGCACTCGGTGCGATGCCCTCGGCGGGCGCGTGGCCGGTTTTCTCGGTTTTCTCACTACGGCGCGCGGCCCCGGGGCGGCGCTGAGTGCACTGCTGATCGCCACCGTCGCTTTTTCCAACCTGGGGTTCAACAACCGTTCGGGCGACCGCTTCGCCTTCAATCAGGCCAGGGCGGTTTTGGAATCCGTCGATGAAAACGCGGTGATGCTGCTGGCCACGGATTTCCAACTGCCGATTATGGAACTCAATTTGCTGGAAGGGGTGCGCGAGGACGTCACCCTGTACAACATGACCGGCCTGTTCCTGAGCAACCGCTACCTGGCGGCCCACGGCAATCGCGCCAAACAGGATCGGGCCGCCGCCGACTTCGTGGCGCGCACCCGGCGCCCGGTCTACTACGTCCGGGAGTTCGCCCACGACTACGGCGTGGAATCGTTTTGCCTGTATAACAAAGTCAGGAAGGACTGGCCTGCGGGCCGCAGAAAGCTGACCCTGCTTCCCGAATTCCTCGCCTTGTGGGACGAGTCGGAATTGCAGGGCGACGACCTCCATTTTGACGCCCAGGCGAAACGGCTGTTCAGAAGGTGCATGGTGGGAATGATTGTGCACGCGGAGGACACAGACCCGGCGTTGCTGCAGGCATGGCAGGCGCGACTGACGGACGGCGATTATTACGATTTGCTGAGCCTGATCCGCTTCGTGTCACTGTGGCACGAGTCGCCGCCGCAAGCCGTGACCCTGCAACAGTTGCTGGAGCGGATTGCGCAGTTGCCCGCGCCCCCGGCGGTGCGCCCCAAAGATCGGGCTGAACTCTTGTACGCCCGCGCCTTTGACCAGATCAATCGGATGTCCCCGGCGGAGTGGCGATCCCGTGAGGCGATGGGCGCAACCCTGGCCCTGTTGCGCAAGTCGCTGGCGATTTATCCGTCGGCGGAGAATCCATCCGCGCAATCGCTGCTGAGAGTGCTCGCCGGTTTGACGCCAAAGGATGAAGCAGCGCTCGCGGCGCTACGCGCTCGTTATCCTTTTGTCCAGTGACGCAGGGGACATTAGTCGCAGTAACCCCGTTAAGTAGCGCACAGGTAGTGACTAAATCTAATGATGTGCACGAGATAAAATTAAACGAGTTTTCTTATCCAATGATTACTACCGTGAAAATTGATTCAGCTACAGTAGTTGCTCATGGTAATGCGGGGGCCAGCGTTTAAGTGATTTTACGAAGCGAGGAAGGAAAAACTTACAACCCGGCTCCGGCCAGCCCTTCATTTCAAAAATGAAATTTTTAGTCATGCACACTGGCTTTACTAAACATAGAATTGAATTATTTCTGCTATCTATTGCCGTTTTAGTCTTCGGCGCTTCTTTCTACGTATTCAACGCATTGTATTCGCCGATAAGCAGGCTCAGCTCCGCTGATCTTGCAGGCGAACAAACGGTGATAGAGATTGTCGAAGGCAGCTCTCTCTCTCGTGTCACCTCGGAATTACAGAGCCAGGGTTACATTCAGCACCCCAACTTATTTAAACTTTTGGCGCGGTTACGGGGAGTCGAAAATGCGATTAAAACCGGTGAGTACGCATTGGAGCCTGGCATAACAGCCGCCGCATTGTTGCGCAAGATGGTGAGCGGCGATACATTGCAATATCGCATCACACTGGTTGAGGGCTGGACATTTGCGCAAGCTCTGGAGGCAATTTGGGAAAGCGATAACATTGCAGAAAGCCTGAGTTCGCTTAGCTTGGCGCAAATAGCAGAACGCCTGAATCTGGATCGAGATAACCCCGAAGGGCTGCTCTACCCAGACACCTATTTTTATACAAAGGGAACCACTGATTTGGACTTATTAATAAGAGCGAATCGGAGACTCGATACTGTATTGAATAGCATTTGGGAGACGCGAAGCCTGGCATTACCTTATGCTACGGCATACGATGCGCTGATTATGGCATCGATTATTGAGAAAGAGTCAGCAAGCGATAGTGAACGGGGGCTGATCGCCTCAGTTTTCATAAGCCGACTAAACCGCAGCATGCGCTTACAGTCCGATCCTACGGTGATTTATGGCCGGGGAGAATCTTACAGCGGCAACATTAGTCGGGCAGATTTATTGGAAGAGACGGCCTATAATACCTATCGCATTAATGGCTTGCCCCCAACGCCAGTCGCTCTAAGTGGTGAAACTTCTATTCGTGCGGCTCTTAGCCCCTCGTCATCTGACTATTTATATTTTGTTGCCAGGGGCGATGGCAGTCATCAATTTTCGAGAACACTGGAAGAGCACAATGCCGCAGTCCAACAATACCAACTTAATGCAGGCAACTAGCGTTACAGAAAGCGGGTGCCTGGCTGGTGTGATCAGCGACATAGATGAGAAACAAGATGAAGCCTGAGCGTGGACTTTTTGTTACATTAGAGGGTGTCGAAGGCGCTGGCAAAAGCACGAATATTGAATTTATTGCACAATATCTTGGTGAGCGCGGTATCGAATCTGTTCTCAGTAGGGAGCCAGGTGGCACACATTTGGCAGAAAAAATTCGCGATCTCTTGCTTGCTGTTCATGACGAACCATTAATGGAGCTTAGCGAACTGCTGTTGGTGTTTGCTGCTAGGGCGCAACATTTGGGAAAGCTAATCACCCCGGCACTGGACGAGGGAAAGTGGGTGATTTGCGATCGTTTCACCGATGCCACTTTTGCCTACCAGGGCGCTGGACGTGGCTTAGATCTTGGCAAGATAGCAGAGCTGCAAACCATGGTTCAGGGCAGTCTACGGCCCGACCTGACTATCATTCTGGACCTTGATCCGGCAATTGGAATGGAAAGAGCCAGCAACCGTGCCAGCCTGGATAGATTTGAACAAGAACAGCAAAGCTTCTTTATGAAGGTGCGCCAGGCCTATCTTGGGATTGCCTCCAGGGAGCCGGAGCGCTGCCTGGTGATAGATGCCTCCAAACCGCTGCGAGAAGTTCGGTTAGCCCTTGTGCGCGCACTCGAAAATAAACTGGCAATCGTCAGCTAATCAGTCCCTGTGAGAGACATAGCTATGAACGCAAAGCCTGATAATTTAAGTTCAAAATTTAGCGCGCCGTTTCCGTGGCAGGTAGCACAGTGGCAACGCCTAAGCACCGCCTTCAATGCCGATCAACTTGCACACGCCTATCTCTTCAGTGGAAAAAAAGGACTTGGAAAATTTTTGTTTGTACAGGCGTTCGCAAATTTCATGTTGTGCCTAAGCCCTGTTATTGATAAGAATAATTCCTCTGCATGCAGACTGGCCTGTGGGCAGTGCACGAACTGCCGCAAGGGGGGCGGCGCAGCTCACCCGGATATATTTCGTATTGAGCCAGAGGAAGGCAGCAACAACATCAAGATTGAGCAAATCCGTGCGCTTTCCGAATTTGTAACCCGTAGCAGCCACTCAGGCGCTGCAAAAATTGCCATTATTCAAGATGCCCATCTGCTGAATAGAAGCGCCGCCAATGCGCTGCTAAACACCTTGGAAGAACCAAATAATAATACCCATCTTTTTCTGGTTTCCGGTCTTCCAGGCAGATTGATAGCAACGGTTCGCAGCCGTTGTCAAAAACTCCATTTTGATGCCCCGAAAAACGAACAAGCCTCAAATTGGCTGCACGGGGTTTTAGGTGATGGCAATATCAATGCCCTGCTAAGCGCAAGTAAGCATTGCCCATTGACTGCCTTGCAACTTGCCGAAGGCGACTCGCTGCAATTGCAGCAACAATTTTTACAATGCCTCTGTGACATAAAACAGGGCAGGGTATCGATCCAGTCTTCACTTGCATTAACCGCCAAGATTGGAGAATCAGAGGTTTTGCAGCACTTTGCTGCCTTCTTGACTACACTTACCAAGTACAGTGTTACAGGGCTTAATGCAGGCGACGCAGGCTCAACTATTGAGAACCTGCTTGCCTTATCGAAACCCATAGAAGAGTTAGACGCAAGCCAATCCCGCGGAGTTGCGCTGCTTAATTTCTACACGGAAGTAGAAACAGCTAGAAGACAATTAGCATCCGGCACCAATCCCAACCCGCAGTTGATCATGGAATCTTTGTTATGGCGCTGGAGTGAACTACCTTTGAATGCTACTACCGCCTAATCTTCGAGCAAGAAGAAACAGCTTGTCAAAATGACTTTCAGCAGAACAGAACGGGGAGATGCTTCAATGCCTATGGATAGCAAACTACTTTCTATTCGGGTAGAAGATCTCACGGTGTTACGCAGCGCCTACATGCCTTTTCTAAAAAATGGTGGACTTTTTGTCTCTGCCGGAAATTCCTGGCAAAAAGAACTTTCCAGCCTGCAAAAACCTGCTTTAGGTAGTAGAGTCTTTCTCCTATTGCAGTTATTAGATGAGCCAGAAAAAGTAGCCGTTACAGCAACAGTGGTATGGATAACTCCAGCCAGCTCCAGGGCCGGACAGTGCACTGGGTTTGGCCTGCATTTCGATAGTAATGATTCATGTGTTAAATCAAAAATCGAAACCTTGCTTGCAGAATGTTTGAGTTCAGACAAGGAAACACAAACCTTATAATTTTAAAACATCCCTGCGCCCATACAACTATTGTGCTGCGAATATTATGCTGCGAACCACCTTCTTCGCCAACACCTTCTTCGCCATGGCAAAGCTCGCTGTCAAACCAGGCTACTTCGCGCCGAACAGTATAAATTCCTGGTTTCAGATTTTTGTGCAAGCTCATGCACAATGGCAAGCCCATTAATAGCTGCTCCGATAATGCAGATATCGAAGCTGTCCATTTGAGTATTCGCTACCGTCATTTCTGCCGCCGCCGTTTGCTTCCGTTCTTACTACTGATTTTCAGAAACGATATTCCTGAAGGTTAAATTGATTCTTGCCTGCTGCAAGCCCGGAACCTTGGGTAACCGATGTAACCAATTACGCTGCATGGTATCGCCCATTAACAGTAAGCTGCCGTTTCTCAGTTGCAGTTGATATCTCTGCGCTGGGCTATTGTGTTTGTGTTTTAACTGAAACTTTCTTTCGGCGCCCAGACTAACCGAGGCGATGACCGCTCGGTTGCCCAATTCTTTTTCGTCGTCCGCATGCCAGGCAACACTGTCCTGACCGTTTCGATAGTAGTTAATAAGCACCGAGTTAAAACTCAGCTTGCTCAGTTCGCGTACACGAAGATGGATAACTTTGACCGTGTCATTCCAGGGGCAGGGTGTTAGTCTCACACCAGAATAGCCATACAAGCTGGCTCGGTCGCCCATCCAGCATTGCAGTCTAGGTACTGCACGAAGCTTGCCTGCGACCTTCAGCCGTTCCTGCTGCCAGCTAAGCTCCTGTAGCAACGCGCTCATTAGTTCTTCAGTTTCCGCCACGTCGAAAGCCCGCGGGTATTCCAGCAGTTGTGCGTCCTCAAGATCATGTTTTATGCACTGATCCGAGTGATCGCCTTCATCGAATAGATTCGTCTGCATGGGGTACTGTGTTCTCGTTATGGAAGCTGATGCATAATGCTCGTATGGTGGCCGCCTACGCAGCATCACACAGGACATAAAAGGATACAGGAACTTGCAGGAATTTGATTACGATTTGTTTGTTATAGGAGCGGGCTCCGGCGGCGTAAGAGCCTGCCGCGTCGCAGCCAGCTTGGGTGCCAGGGTAGCAGTCGCGGAGGAACGCTATTTTGGAGGAACCTGTGTCAACGTCGGCTGTGTGCCCAAGAAGCTGTTTAGCTATGCTGCTCACTACCGCGATGACCTGCTGGACAGTGTTGGTTTCGGCTGGGATTTCGATAATATTCGTTTTGACTGGGCAAGGCTAAAGAAAAATAAAGATAAAGAAATCAATCGTTTAAATAGTATATATAAATCAATACTTGATAGTAACGACGTCACCGTATTTGAGAATCGAGCAAGAATTTGCGGGCCTCATAAAGTGCAGGTGAACAACAAAGTTGTAAGCGCCAAGTATGTCCTGATAGCAGTAGGTGGCTGGCCCTGGAGCCCCAGGTTTCCTGGCTCTGAACACGCTATTAGCTCGAATGAGATATTCACCTTGGGCCAGTTACCCCAAGAAATCGCAGTTATTGGTGGTGGTTATGTCGCCGTGGAGTTTGCCAGCATTTTTAGCCGCCTGGGATGCGAAACCACCTTAATTTACCGTGGAGAGAAGTTATTACGCGGCTTTGACCACGATATACGGCACTTTATAAGCACCGAGATAAGCAAGTCGCTGAACCTCATTCTTGAGACAGACATAAATGGTATATCCAATAAAAATAATACTTTAACAGTCAGCCTTAGTAATGGAAATGAAGTTGTTTGCGGGATGGTGCTGTCTGCTACAGGCAGACGCCCTATGACAGCGGATCTTGGCCTGGACACGGTGGCCGTGCAAACTGCGAACTCTGGTGCTATACGGGTAAATGCTGCTTTTCAGACTGCAGAGCCCAGTATTTATGCAGTCGGAGACGTAATCGATAGAGTGGCCTTGACACCAGTGGCGCTGGCTGAGGGTCAAATCGTGGCGAGGTCCTTGTTTTCTGACTTTAAACAAAAAATGAACTACCAGAACATAGCGACTGCCGTGTTTTGTCATCCCAATCTTGCTACTGTAGGTTTGACTGAGAATGAAGCAGTAAATCAAGGGATTGAGGTCGATATCTACATAGATACTGTAACAATGCTCAAACATACTCTGAGTGGCCGAGATGAAAGATCCATGATCAAACTGGTTGTGGAGAAGCAGACTGACAGGGTCATCGGTCTGCATTTAGTCGCAGCTGATGCCGCTGAGTTAGTTCAGGGTTTTGCGGTCGCCATGAACAGCGGAGCGACTAAGGCAGATTTTGACCGAACAATAGGCATACATCCGACATTAGCCGAAGAGTTTGTCACGATGAGAAGCAGAAAGGACTCGAGCACCGAGTGATTCTTGTAGTCACCGAAAGTCTGTGCAAGCACACTTTTAGAGGGTTCAGAGGAAGGAAGGCTTTAACCCGCCTTCTGATGCCTGCTCTACTATTTCCGGTAATAAAGATTACCGGAAATAGTAGAGCAGGCATCACACAGTAACGACAGCTTCACTCAGACCACCCCTTCCCGGCCCTGGCGTTTCTCTTACATAGGCAAGCCAGGAAGCCGCTCGCTATGATGAGTAAAAATGTTATAGTCGGAATCAGTTTGTCGGTCAAGAAAACGCAGGTACAGGATTTTAGGGAGCCACGAATAACTGATCCAATCCGGTTTCTTTCAGTACTTCCTGCACTTCCTCAAAATCAGCTTGGCTTAAATCAGAATATTCTTCGCGAATCCACTGCAAACATTTAACTTGATAGCTAAAAACCGCCTGTTCCCAAGCTCGACCGTCTAAGCTCATTTTCAATAGCTTTTTGTTATTGGCCAATGCCTCTGCATTGGCCATCAGGTATGGGGCATACAAGGCCCCTATTTCCCCCAGGATGCCGACAAGGGTTTTCGGCAGTGGCCACTCCGCTAACCAATCACCTTCAAGCAGTTCATAGCCTGATAGATCTTCAAGCACTTCAGTCCAGGCGTGAACACGCGGCCAGTTTTGCAAGATTATCTGCTGGGGTGTGGGATCAAACAAAGCCAGGCAGCTAAGTTGACCAAATACAGCAAAGTCGCAGCTAGATGGCCTTTTACCCAAAATAAAAGGCATATCAATCAAATGCTTATCAAGTAATTCAATAAATCGCTTAAAGCTTTGCTCTATGGTTTCGCGTGTAGTGGGGTTAGAACCTACATAACGCAGCCGTGAAATCTGTAGCGCTGTAATTTCCTCACTACGCGGCCCGATTTCCGCTTCAGTGACGCTAATATTGGCCCAGCGAGGCAGCAAGTCTCCGGCCTTACGAATATCAGCCTCGTAGGACCAACGGTAATGAAACATGGCCTTGGTGAGCCATTCATCAGCATAGTCCTCGATGATGGAGTTGAGTAATGCCAGTTTCGGCTGATCCGGCAACACCGAGCGCCCTTCATGGCTCTGTTCCAAGCCGCGTAGTATTGGGGTGGTATCGCAAACTGCCTTCTCCCCGCCCTGCCCATCCTGCTGATAGAATGTTGGCAGTAACGGGACTCTCGGTTCTGCTCTCGGTGGGTACCGAGCAGGATCGGGTCTAATCAAGTGTCTTGTTCCTGACAGCAATCTGTAGGGAATTCTTCGATAGCGCAGCAGAGCCAGCATTTTTCGCGTATAGGGGGAACCTGGAGCCCCCATTAACTCAATGGGTTTTAGAGAATTTGTCATAAATACCTTCTACATCTTATTGAATAAAAAGTGTTTTTAGCCCTGTGTTGCCCTGCGGATAGGGCATAGTGGAAATTTATCATTGTTTCATAGATGTAACGATCAATTTAGCAGTGCAGCTGACTTGATTTGTGCATAGACCGCCCTGTCTTTTTCCAGACCAAGTTGCTGCACAGAGTATTCCGACACCTGCGATAACAACTGTTCTCCGCCCACGCCTAGCTTGATCAGCCGGCTTCCCTGCTGCGGCTGTGAACTCATATCGGTTATTCTGGCAGGCAGTATGTTCAATATACTGCTATTGGTAGGCTGTTCCAGGCAGAGACTGACATCCCGTGCACGAATACGAAGCCTGACCTGCCTACCCAATTCTGTCGTGCTGCCAGTGACTGGAAGCTGTAAATCAATGCCTCCCGCACAACTGATCGTGCTCAGGTAAGGCAGCTTATTAGTCTGGATAGTGCCTGTAAATACGCTAAAAGCCGTATCGCTGCTGCTAAGCCCCCCCTCCACTTTCCCCAATACTTCCTGAATGGGGCCGTAGTCGCTGACCTTCCCAGTGTTCATTAGTAGCAAGTTGTCCGCAAGCCTGGCAACTTCTTCTGTTGAATGAGTAATATAAAAAACAGGTATATCAATCTGTTGGAAGAAGCCTTCCAGAAAAGACATCAATTGAGATCTGGTTGCCGAGTCCAACGCGGAGAGAGGCTCGTCCATAAGTAGCAGCTTGGGCTCGGCCAATAGCGCACGCCCCAATGCCACTCGTTGGGTTTCCCCACCAGACAGCCCTTGTGGTGAGCGATGAAGCAGTTTATCAACACCTAGAACACTATAAAGTTTTTTTATATCAATAAGTTTTGAATCTTTTTTAAGGCGATTCCTACCGTATAGCAGGTTTTCCTCGACACTAAGATGAGGAAATAGACCAGGACTTTGAAACACCACACTAACCCCACGCTGATCCACCGGGGTTGTACGTTCCGGGCTTTGCCACTGCTCACCTGCGATATTGACAGTGCCGAGGGTCTCTTTTTCCAGCCCCGCTATGGCCCGCAACAAAGTAGTTTTGCCACAACCAGAGGGACCAAATACCGCGGTGACTCCCTTTGCCGGTACCTTGAACTCGGCCTGTAACTGAAAATCGCCTTTTTGTAGCTGGACATTAAGCGATATCATGCCGTCCTCATCAAACTAAAGCGTTTGTTTACGCTATAAATCAACAGCAGTACGAGAAAAGACAAAATTAACAGGCTTCCTGCCAACCAGTGTGCCTGGCCGTACTCCAGCGCCTCAACGTGGTCATAAATCGCTATCGAGAGAACCTGTGTCTGCCCTGGAATGTTGCCGCCTATCATGAGTACCACGCCAAACTCTCCCAGCGTGTGTGCAAAACCCAGTACCGCCGCCGTTAAATATCCCAGCTTGGATAACGGAAAAACTATAGAGTAAAAGCGGTCAATGCGCCCTGCTCCCAAAGTCGCAGCAACTTCCAGGGGTTTCGAGCCCACAGCAACGAAGCTGTTTTGCAGCGGCTGGACAACAAAAGGCATCGAATAAACAACTGAACCAAGAACAAGTCCCCAGAAAGAAAAAGCCAGTGATGGCAGCCCTAAAGCAGCGGTGAGTTCGCCCATGGCACCGTTGGGTGAAAAAGCCAGGAGAAGATAAAAGCCCAAAACCGTAGGGGGCAACACCAGCGGTAGCGCTATCACGGCCTCAATCGGACTCCGCAGGGGTGATTGCGTACGTGCCAGCCAACAGGCCAACGGCGTGCTGACCAACAACAGAATAACTGTCGTCGTTGCAGCCAATTTAAGCGTGATGAACAACGCACTGATATCAGAAGGCGACAGCATTTAGGGGGTGACACCCGGCAGTAGGTACCCGGAATCCTGTAAAATTGTATTGACACTGTCACTGGACATAAATGCTGCAAATTCGCGACTTGCGCTTGATTCAGTGAGCAATACCATGTCCTGCTTGATGGCATGGTAATAGGAGCCAGGAACAAGCCAATGTGCACCGAGTCCACTGACTACAGATGACAACAACTGAGAATAGGCGACCAAACCCGCATCGACATTGCGACTAAACACGAACTGGAATGTCTGCGCAACATTCTCCCCCATGACCAGCTTGCCACTAAGACTGCCATTCAATTTAAGCGCAGTGAATAACTCAATTGCGGCCTGTCCATAAGGCGCCAAGCGTGGGTTTGCTATTGCAATGCGGGTGTAACCTTCTGTATTTAGCAAATAGTTTTCGCCAAGTATAAGCTGATCATTGGAAGACCAAAGTGCTAGCTGCCCGTGGGCATAGGTTTTACGGCTGTCTGTTATGCCCCAGCCTTCGTCGACGAGCCGTTTCGGTCGTCGCTGATCCGCCGACAGGAAGACATCGAATGGAGCGCCGTTACGAATTTGCGCGTAGTGTTTTCCACTGGAACCGCGAATAATTTGAATTTCATGCTCGGAACTTTTCTCGAAGGCCGTTTTTATTGCCTCGGCGGCACCGGCAAAATTGGAAGCCACCGCAATATTTAGCGTCTCTGCCTGTAATAGAGAGCACCAAGAAAACAGTACCAGCCCGTACCCTATGGGAAAGAATCTGTTCGCTAACACCAGTTGCAGCCTCGTTTGTTGTATAACGCGATATTGTATAGCTGATCCTGTTGAATACAAACGCTTCTGAGGGATATTCAAAGACATGGCCGAATCCAGCAAAGCTCAGCGGCCTATCAAGTAAGTCGCCAATTGTACCGACTAACTAGTTAGCTGCATGGCAAGCGGCTTGTTGAAGCTGGAAAATTGCCAGTGCTTGCCTTATTCTTAAAAGCCAAAATGTATTTAAAACAAATTACTAGAAATTTTAATTCATGCAAAATATTAGTCCTCCACCAGCTTTCTTCGATACCCTCGATGAAATGCCCAATCCATTCAAACAGTCGGTGAAATCCTTACATCACCTGTCTGCTAATGTCTCAGATGACGCACTGGCCGACTATCAGTACGCAAGTCAATTTATTTATAGCTATCGTGGCAGCCCAGATACTTTCAGCACCTACAGGCGAGAGATTGAACACTTCCTGCACTGGTGTCTGATTGTGGTAAAAAAAACGCTAAGCCAGATAGTTAGAGAAGATATTGAATCTTATGTGGAATTTTCCAAACAACCCCCTGCTAATTGGATTGGAAAAAAGAATGTGCCCCGCTTCTTGCGTCGCCAAGGCGAACGTGTCCCTAATGCCGACTGGCGCCCCTATGTTCAGGCAAACGGGGAATTTGTGGTTTCACAGGCCGCTCTGCAATCTCTGTTCAGTGTTCTCAGCAGCTTTTTTAATTTCCTCATTCAGGAAAGTTATATTTCGGCGAATCCTGTGGCCCAAATCCGCCAGAAGGGTAAATTCCTGCGGAAACTGCAAAATCAGGGCAAGATACGCCGTTTATCGCCTCTGCAATGGGACTTTGTTATTGAAACGGCTGAAATCATGGCAGAAGAACAGCCTTTACTGCACGAACGAACGCTTTTTATTATGAACGCCTTGTTTGCCATGTATTTACGTATCTCTGAATTGGTAGATAGCAGCCGTTGGCAGCCGCAAATGGGACACTTCCAGACGGATCAGGAAGGCAATTGGTGGTTTATGACGGTGGGCAAGGGCAATAAAGAACGAGAAATATCCGTCAGCGATGCGATGCTGGAGTCCTTACAGCGCTATCGCCTGTCGCGGGGACTTACAGGGCTCCCTATGCCAGGGGAATCAACACCTTTGATTCACAAGACCAGAGGCAAGGGGGGGATCAGCAGCACCCGACAAATTCGTGGTATCGTGCAGAAATGCTTTGATCGAGCAGCGCAGAAGATGCGAGACAATGGCTTTAGGGAGGACGCAGAGAGGCTGGGTGCTGCTACGGTTCACTGGTTACGTCACACCGGTATTTCAGAAGATGTTAAGCACAGACCGCGAGAGCATGTGCGGGATGATGCAGGCCATGGATCAAGTGCCGTAACCGACCGATATATCGATGTGGAGCGCACTGAGAGGCATGCCTCAGCCAGACAGAAACTAATTAAATAGTTAAGTCGGACTTGACACTGAGCTACTGCGGACAAGCATTAAGCAGTCATTTTTTACGGTCAATTTCATTAGGGAACGGTTATTCGCCTCACTTCACCGCAAAAGCTGACTAATTTCTGCCTCCCCTCGTTAACAAGGGTTAAGTCCGACGGACTCCTGGCACGCGCAAACAGGTAGGCAAGGTCTGCATCAATCTGGATCTTTTCCAGACCCATATTAAATGTCAAGACTCTTCTCAGAGGCGCGGATTTCGCTTAATCTGTAGTTTCCTGAATGGGCCAGCACGCTGCTACCCAAACTTGAGATCGCGTATCGCGCCAAGCTCTTTACATTGAAGGAAGCAAGTAACTAACTGGAGAAGCATGAATATCAGCCCTTTAAAATTCAAACCAAGCCATACCATCCAGAACACCACAGTAATTGCCTGTTCCTTGCTGCTGGCAGGAATCACATCGACTCTCCTGGCCCAGGAAGAACCTGCACAATTAAATACCGTGCTCGACATAGATGTACTCTATTCTCCCCTCTCCAGCCAGCCAGTTCATGGGGAAACCGCCGTTAGCCTGCTACGAGAACTAGAAACCAAACACTACTCTCCGGTTCAGATTGACGACAATTTCTCGTCTCTTGTTTTTGATAGTTACATCGATGCTGTAGATGGTTCCAAGCTGTATTTTCTGAAAGACGATATCGATCAACTCAGTACTTACCGGTACACACTGGATGACAGCCTTAAAGATGGCAGTGTCGACCCCGGTTTCGCTATCTATAATCGCTACTATCAGCGAATTCTTGAGCGCATGATCTACGCCGTTGATCGTGTAGAAAATCACATCGAAGAGATGGATTTTACGATTGATGAATCCATAGAAATGGATCGGGAAGACGCACCCTATGCGGCATCCCTGGCTGAGTTAGACGAGCTCTGGCGGCGGCGCGTAAAGAACAGCGTACTAAGTTTGAAACTGACCGGTGATGACAACGATGAAATTAAGGAAAAACTTAGCAAGCGCTACCGGAATCAGCTAAGCCAGATTTTAAAGACTAATAGCAAAGACATATTCCAAACCTATCTGGCTACTGTGGCGACGGCAGTTGATCCACATACATCCTATTTCTCACCCAGGGATTCTGAGAATTTTAATATGGGTCTGTCGCTGTCCTTGCAAGGCATAGGCGCTCAACTCACGACAGAAGAAGAATACACGAAGGTTGCGGAGCTGATTAAAGGCGGCCCTGCTGATCGTGGTAATGAGCTAAGAGCAGGTGATCGAATCATCGCCATTGGCCAGGGAGTTGATGGCGAATTGCAAGATGTCGTTGGTATGCGTCTCGATGATGTTGTAGCACAAATTCGTGGCGAGAAAGGCACTGTTGTTCGACTCAATGTCATCCCGGTTGATTCTATTGGCGAATCGAATGCGACTGTTGTCAGCATTACTCGCGACACCGTTAAATTGGAAGATCAGTCCGCCAAAAAAGAAGTGATTGAACTCAGTTACAACGACGATATTTACAAAATCGGTATTATAGATTTGCCTACTTTCTATTTTGATTTCGAAGCCGCCTCAAGAGGAGACGCCGACTACAAAAGTTCGACTCGCGATGTACACGCCCTGCTGGATCAACTTAAAGAAGAAAACGTGGATGCAGTAGTGGTGGATTTGCGTAACAACGGTGGTGGCAGCCTGAGTGAAGCCAACCAACTTGTAGGCCTGTTTATCGAGACCGGCGCCACGGTACAGATACGCTATTCTGGACTACGTAATGGCTTCACACGATCATTTGGTGACAACGACCCTGAGGTCGCCTACACCGGCCCATTAGCAGTATTGGTCAATAGAACCAGCGCCTCGGCGTCGGAAATTTTTGCTGGTGCTATTCAAGACTACCAACGCGGCATCGTGTTAGGCGGTCAAACTTTTGGTAAGGGAACAGTGCAAGAAATTATTCCTATGGACTATGGGCAAGTGAAGCTTACCCGCTCCAAGTTCTACCGCATCTCCGGCGCCAGCACTCAACATCGCGGTGTGATTCCAGATATCAGGTTTCCGGATTTTTACGAAGCTTATGAAGACATAGGTGAGAGTAGTTTAGATGGAGCCCTTCCCTGGGATACTGTTCGACCGGTTGAATATAGATCCTACCATGCAATTCAGGCGCTATTGCCAGAGTTGAAACAACGCCACGATCAACGTGCAGAAAACTCGCCAGACTTTATTTATCTCCGTGGTCAAATTGAACGTACCCGCGAACTGCGACAAAGGGAGCAGTGGTCTCTCAACGAGATGATGGTAAAGAGCGAGCGCGAAGAGAACAGACGTGAAGAATTCGATGCAGAAAACATGCGACGACTGCTTAAAGGCTTACCTCTCAAGGACTGGATTGAAGATATAAATGAAATGGAGGAAGATGAGAGAGAGGAGCCTGAAGTTGCTAACAACGACCTTAGCCTGGCTGATGGTATCGCTGATGAGGACATCGCTGAAGATGAGGGAGATCCCCTATTGCAAGAAAGCGGCCGCATTCTTGCAGATTTTATTGCCCTTAATTCAAATCGGATAAGCGCTATCACTGAACCTGGCTCACGCTAAAACCCACCGTTAACCCCTTTGCACGCTAACTGCTTATGCAGGGCCGAATCAGATTCGCTTAGGTGTAGCCTGGCTGGCTGCTATGGCTTACTTCAGACTCCAGGGTTGGTCAGTGACGCCCTTGTCATTCTGATTGTCTTCCCTTGGGCCGGGATGAACTCACTATCTTTCGGCCACTGGGTTTGCCAAGCAAAAAAAGACCCTCACAGGGAGGGCCTTCAACGGAGTCAAGCTCTAGGAGGGTTCAATCAATTTGTAGTTGATTGAGTTTTCATTAAAACAAGTAAATCTAACAACGGTATTCTGCAAAAGGACCATGCCGGGGCTAATTGTGGCCATAATGTGGCAATCGCTCCTTAAGTAAACTGAAGCTCCCGCCTTGCTCCTTCGGCGCCTGGTGAGTTGAAGCGGCTTGTTGACTGTAGCCGGGATTATAGTAAGATTCCCCACCGTACTGCGGAGGGGTGGCAGAGCGGTTGAATGCACTGGTCTTGAAAACCAGCGAGGGTGAAAGTCCTCCGAGAGTTCGAATCTCTCCTCCTCCGCCAAACACTCACCAGACAAACGGCAATTTTCCAGCTTGGCTCTTTTCGCGAACTTTGATTATTTGACTATTTGATCAATAGGCGCAAGCGCCGAATCGGGCCGAAATCCGTTGATTTTGTACAGCTTACGGGTATGATTATTCCCATATATTGGGGGAAGCTGTTGAAAATACAGACCATCGCCCTCATGTCTGTGTAAAGCCTGGGCATCTTGGGTCGTTACATAGTTCAGGCGTTACTTTATTCAACAATCAGTCGGAGATAACAATGAACGAAGTTGAGTTAAATATTGGTCGAAGCCAGGAATCGGCGCTGTCTGTTAACAAGGTAGTTCGCAACACCTACATGCTGTTGTCCATGACTCTGTTTTTCAGCGCAGTTTGTGCGCTAACCAGCATCCTTATGCAGGTTGGCTACGGTCTTGGCATGGGTTTTCTGATTGGCGGTTTTGTAATGACTTTCGTAGTAAGAGCAACCGCTAAATCTTCGAAAGGTCTGATTGCTGTGTTCGTATTTGCTGGACTAATGGGCGCAGCACTTGGTCCCATCGTTTCGATATACATGTCAGCGTACACCAACGGATCGACAATTGTTGCCCAGGCTCTTGGCGGTACTGCGCTGATTTTTTTGTCATTGTCGGGCTATGCGCTGACTTCGGGCAAAAATTTTAATTTTCTGGGTGGTTTTGTGTTTACAGGGATGATGGTTCTGCTTGTCGCCATGATTGCAAATATATTTTTACAAATCCCAGCCCTGAGCCTGGCAATCTCCTCTGCTGTTATCATGCTGATGTCTGGCTTTATTTTGTATGACACCAGCCGTATCGTGAACGGTGGTGAGCGCAACTACATAATGGCCACTATTTCCTTGTACTTAAGCATTTTTAACATTTTTGTTCATTTGCTGCATTTGCTGGGCGCATTAACTGGCAGAGACTAGAAATCTTAGCTTCTTTAAAATAAAACCCCGGCTAAAACCCCAGCTAGTCTGGGGTTTTTTGTTTGCCAGGATTAGTTATCTTTACTGCGCTGGATTAAACTCTGATCGTGAAATTCTCATTAGTCATCTATTCTGCCCCCTACTCTTCCGAATCCGCCGCGTCGGCTTTTCGGTTTGCCAATACACTACTAGAACAAGGCCATGAACTTTACCGACTGTTTTTTTTTGGTGACGGTGTTCAGAACGCATCGAAGCTAACTGTGCTGGGCCAGGATGAACAAAACCTCCAGCTACAATGGCATGAGCTCATCCAACAACACAATCTGGATTCCGTCATTTGTGTTAGCTCTGCTATCCGACGAGGGATAGTGAACCAATCAGAAGCTGACCGGCACTGCCTGAGCGGGATCAGCGCCTACGCTAGTTCCGAGATTGCCGGCTTGGGCCAGCTCATCGATGCCACCATAAACTCAGATCGTGTGGTGAATTTCGGATAGCTCTATGTCAGATTCTACGGCTAGCAAAATTCCAGAGAAGAAAATTATCACCTTCATCAGTAGAGCAGCACCCTATGGACAGAACCGAGCCGATCTTTGTCTGGACATGGCGCTGGCCTCTGCTGTTTTCGAACAGCAGGTTAATTATATATTTCTTGAGGACGGGGTATACCAATTGCTTAAAGGTCAAGATGCCACGTCTATTACTAGCAAAACATTAGGTAGCGCCCTGGAAACTTTAGAACTTTATGGTATAGAAAACGTGGTCGCGGATCAGGAATCGTTAACTACACGGGGACTCTGTGAGGCAGATATTTTGACAGGGATAAAACCTATTAGCAAAGACGCTATTGCCAGGCTGATACAAGATTCGGACACGGTATTCAACTTATGAGTTGCTTGCACACGATTAGCCGCAGCCCGCACTCGCAGCTTTTGCAGACCTGCTTAAGCACCATTCAAGAAGATGATGCCCTACTCTTCATTGAAGATGGCGTTTATTATTCTACCGTGCCCCATTCGCTTGAAAAAATCCCTCATCCAATTCGCCTGTTTAGTTTACGGGAAGACATGCTGGCCAGAGCAATTCACACAAGGGTTGCCGATAACGTAGAATCCATCGATTATCATCGTTTTGTTGAACTCAGTTGCGAATACGACAAAACAGTTAGCTGGTTCTAATTCGGTATTAAACAGCCATGACTGATTACCTAAGAATAGCCAGCCTTAAAATTCCTTTAGATGAAGAAGGTTATTTACAAAATCTTGATGATTGGAACGATGATGTTGGCGTCGCATTGGCCTTGCAAGAACAAATTACGCTAGGCCCATCCCACTGGGAGATATTGAATCTACTTCGCGTTTTCTACGCAAGACATCAACTTTCACCAGCAACAAGAGCGTTGGTAAATCTGGTTAAACGAGACCTGGGAAATGATAAGGGGAAAAGTATTTATCTGATGAAGCTATTCAGAGGCACCCCAGCCAAGACTGCCAGTAAGATCGCGGGTCTGCCAAAACCAGATAACTGTCTCTGAAAAATTTCTTTCATAGTTATGCCTGGAGGGTTCCCGCTTAGCTCTCACTGCTCGCGCTTAAACCAGGAAAGAGTGTTTTGCAGACTAACCACCTCTCCAACGATGATTATAGTAGGGGCTTTGATCTCATTGCTCACTGCAAGCTCGGCTATGTTTGCCAACTTCCCTGTTAACACTTTCTGGGTCGTTCTGGTTCCCTGTTGAACCACCGCCACTGGAACACTGGAGTTCATGCCATGTTTAAGCAACTGCTCGCTGATCGCCGGCAAACCCGCAAGCCCCATGTAGAAAACCAGGGTTTGTTGTTCTTTTACCAAGATGTCCCACTGTAACGGAACCTGGCCGTCTTTGGTATGCCCAGTAAGAAACCGCACCGACTGCGAGTAGTCTCTATGGGTAAGTGGTATGCCAGCATAGGTCGCACAAGCAGAAGCTGCCGTTATACCGGGCACGATTTGAAACGGTATTTCTGCCATTGCCAGGGTTTCCAGTTCTTCTCCACCGCGGCCGAATATAAAGGGGTCTCCCCCCTTTAGACGCAGAACCTTTTTCCCTTCTCGCGCCAGTCTAACTAACATATCATTTATGGTTTCTTGCTCGACACTGTGGTTCGCTGTTTGTTTTCCTACATAGATTTTTTCTGCATCCGGCCTTAGCTTTATTAGTATTTCATCGGATACAAGTCGGTCGTACAACACTATGTCAGCCTTGTGCATCAATCGTAGTGCGCGCAGTGTCAACAAGTCAGGGTCGCCCGGACCAGCGCCAACCAAATAGACTTCACCTGACAAACCTGCGTGGGCAAAATCATCGAAGTGCTTTTCCAGTTCGGCGATAGCTTTGTCATCGTTGTTAGTGTACACAAGTTCTGGCACATTGCTGTTCAAAATCTTTTCCCAAAACCGCACTCTTTTTTGAAAGCCGTGAATCTTATTCCTGGCTTTATCTCTGTAAGCACCGAGCAACAAGGCCAACTTGTCGATCCTTGAAGGGATCATGATCTCGTTTAGCTCTTTGAGCTGTCGGCTAAGCACGGGGGAATTTCCGCCACTTGAAATTGCAACAACAATAGGTGAACGGTCTACTATAGAGGGCATGATGAATGTGCAGAGCTGAGGCTGATCTACGACGTTGACTGGCGTATTTGTTGAAGTCGCCGCCTCGCTAACCCGCTTATTGACAGCGTCATCGTTGGTGGCAGCCACGGCGAGAATAGCGCCCTCAAGATCTGATTCAGTGAAGGCTTTCTCATTCACAGAAATCTTGTAATCATCGCAGAGGCTTGTTAATTCCTGACAGAAAGTCTTAGCTACGATGTGTAAGCGTGCACCCGCGCGTAGTAGCAAACTTGCTTTGCGAAACGCAATATCTCCACCGCCGACAATCACACAAGTCCTATTCCTGATATCCAGAAATATGGGCAAATGTTCCATTAGTCAAGCAACTCGATTCCATTCATGCAGGAATGCAGGGCCGAAGGAATACTGATGCTGCCATCTGCCTGTTGGCCATTCTCGAAAATAGCCACCAGCGTTCTCCCTACCGCAAGACCGGACCCATTAATTGTATGTAGCAGTTCAGTTTTACCCGTTTTTGGGTTACGCCAGCGAGCTTGCATACGTCTGGCTTGAAAATCTGTAAAGCTGCTACAGGAGGAAATTTCCCGGTAACAATTTTGCGATGGAAGCCAGACTTCCAGGTCATAAGTTTTAGCAGAGCCGAAGCCAGTGTCGCCACCACATAAAATGACTTTCCGATAAGGTAATTCCAACAGTTGTAGAATTTTCTCGGCGTTCGCCGTTAGCTCTTCCAGGGCAGCATCCGAGTCGACAGGTTTGCTTGCCTGAACCAGTTCTACCTTCTCGAATTGATGCTGGCGAATCATGCCCTTGGTGTCCTTGCCATAGCTGCCAGCTTCTGACCTGAAACATGGCGTGTGGCAGGTGAACTTCAAGGGCAGTGATTCAGCATCGACTATTCGACCCCTAAGCAGATTTGTCACTGGCACTTCTGCTGTGGGAACAAGATAATATTCATGCTCAGCTCTTAGCTTGAAAAGATCTTTCTCAAACTTGGGTAATTGACCGGTGCCGTATAGTGAATCAGCATTCACCAAGTAGGGCACGTTGACTTCGGTATAACCATGTTCTTGTGTATGAATACCGAGCATAAACTGAATCAACGCTCTGTGTAATTGCGCAGTACGCCCCAGCATTACTGTAAACCGTGAACCGGTTATTTTAGTGGCCGATTCAAAGTCCAGGCCCTGCTCCAAAGCTTCGCCTAATGCAGCGTGGTCTTTGACTTCAAAATCGAAAGATCTTGGGGTTCCCCAGATCGATACTACTTTGTTATCGTTTTCGTCTGTTCCTTCAGGCACGGACTCGTCTGGGACATTAGGCACAGTGAGCAGATAATCATTCAGCTTGTTCTGAAGTTTGTTCAGTTGTCCTTTTTTGCTTTCCAATTCAGCCTTGATTCCTTCCATCGGTTGTAATACGTCAGTCGCATCCTTGCCGCTTGCCTGCGCCTTAGCAATCAATTTAGAGCGACGGTTTCTTTCGTTCTGTAAAGACTCTGTTGCTAGCTGCAAGGTTTTACGCTGACTATCGAGTTCAGATACGTAATCGATGTTCAGAACAAATTTCTTCTTAAGAAGCGCCCGGGCTATTTGTTCTCCATTATTACGGATTTTTTTCGGATCTAACATTCAAAACCTTTCCTGAAGACTAAGTCACAGCAGCACTCTGCTTATCTGCATGCCGGCAAATGCAGCAAATAAGCAGAGCAGCACACTGCTGACTATATAGAAAAGAGCGGTATTGTAGTGGCCTTGCTCGAATAACAACAGGGCCTCCAGAGAGAAAGTAGAAAAAGTTGTCATAGCACCGAGGAATCCGACAATCAGGATTGGCCGCCATTGTTCTGCTAAATACAACTTCTCGGAAAAAACAATAAACAAGGCACCAATCAAGAAAGAACCCAGCACATTCACGGCAAAAGTGCCCAACGGAAACCCACCACCATTAAAACCCTGCACAATGCTGCTAAGCCAATAGCGTGAAACAGCACCGGCCGCGCCTCCTGATGCGATTGCTAAATAGTAATACACGACAAGTTAACTCGTTGATTTGACTTTGCATCCAGCGGCAAGGCCTGTGCGTTTGTGCTACTGAGTGTAGCTGTTTTCTATAATTTCAATATTTTCCGGCGCTAAGAACTCAAACTGAGCGTCGGCGATAACCTGGTTGCGAATAACATTTTCAAAACGCCATACGGTCTGTTGGCCGTTCTTGCTGTCGAGGTAGATGGATTCCAGTTCACAGTTCATGAAATTTATTGAAATAATTTGGTAAACGCTGTCCGCTGCTAGCGGCGTAAGTTCAAATTCTTGATGTTCGCTGTCCGGTTCGTTGACACTTATTACGGTGTACTCTTCTACCAGGCTTTCGATTTTACCATTAAGCAACTGAGCGGCTAGTTCGGACTTGGTGCTATCCCATTCTTCTATAATCACCTGCTCTAGGTCAGGTTGATAATTCCAAAGTTTACTGCCATTGGTTACTACTAATTCGGGAAATGGTGAAAGTGTTTCCCAATAAAAGCCATCCGGCTTCTTAAGTAGCATTTTAATTTCACTCTCTTCCAATATACCTCCATCAGACTCCACTATGAGCTGCACAACATCGGCCGAAAGTGTATTAACTTCCGCCAGCAATGATTCCAGGTGTTTGAAATTCTGCTCCTGAGCAGTAGCGACAGCGACCCAGGAAGCGTTGCAATAAAGCGCGCAAAAACCTAATGCTTGTGTGAAAGGGTATCTCATTATTCTATAGTGGCTTACTCTGGGGTTTAGTCGCGAGGCGGAGCTGGTGCAATAACTTCTCGGAAGCCATTACTGCCTGTTTCTGATACCACACCCGCAAGTTCCATGGATTCAATCATCCTGGCAGCCCGATTGTAGCCGATTCGCAGCTTTCGTTGTATCGCAGAAATCGAGGCTTTACGTGACTCGGTGACAAAGCGTACTGCCTCATCGTACAGCGCGTCGTCTTCCTCTTCTTCACCGCTGCCAGAATTGTTCATGGCGCCCATATCCAGATCATCAACACTTTGAGTAATCGATTCTATGTAGACCGGCTGACCTCGCTGTTTCCAGTCGGCAACAACGCGATGCACTTCCTCATCACTCACGAATGCCCCGTGTACGCGAGTCGGAACGCCTCCGCCTGGGGGCAGAAACAACATGTCACCATGACCCAGTAACTGTTCCGCACCCCCCTCGCCTAAAATGGTTCTGGAATCCACTTTTGACTGCACCATAAAAGAAAGTCGGGTGGGCACGTTGGCCTTTATTAATCCGGTCAGAACATCGACCGATGGCCGCTGTGTCGCAAGAATCAGATGAATGCCAGCAGCTCTTGCTTTCTGCGCAATACGAGCGATGAGTTCCTCTACTTTTTTGCCCACTACCATCATCATATCGGCCAGCTCATCGACTATAACTACAACACTGGGCAATGACTCCAACTCTGGGGCAGATTGCTCTTCCTCCATCAACATGGGGTCTGCCTTCCAGGTAGAATCTACCAGTGGTTTACCTGTTTTCTTCGCATCGGTGACTTTCTTGTTAAAGCCGGCAAGGTTTCGAACACCTAGTGCCGACATCAGTTTGTAACGCCGTTCCATTTCAGCAACACACCAGCGTAATCCATTAGCGGCGTCTTTCATGTCTGTGATCACTGGTGTCAGCAAATGGGGTATGCCGTCATAGACAGAGAGCTCCAACATCTTTGGATCTATCATGATCACCCGTACCTGCTCCGGTGTGGATTTAAATAGCAGGCTCAGAATCATCGCATTGATACCGACAGATTTACCCGACCCCGTTGTACCAGCCACCAACAAGTGAGGCATTTTTGCCAGATCGACTATGACTGGTTTACCGACGATATCGTGACCTAGCGCCATGCTGAGGGGGGAAGCGGCGCGATCAAAATCTGGCGAAGACAACACCTGACTGAGCTGGATAATCTCGCGTGATTCATTGGGTATCTCGATACCGATTACAGTCTTACCTGGGATTACCTCCACCACACGCACAGAAATGACCGCCAGTGAGCGCGCTAAGTCTTTTGCCAGATTACTAATACGACTCACCTTGATTCCCGGCGCTGGTTGCACTTCGAAGCGGGTAATCACAGGGCCAGGGTTCACGGCGGTTACCTCAATCTCGATAGCAAAATCTTTCAACTTCAATTCCAGAAGCTTGGACATGGCTTCCAGCGATTCCTTAGAGAATCCTGATTCATTGGTTTCTTGCCATGTATCTAACAGACCGATGGCCGGGAGTTCTTTAACAGAGGAAGTCGCAAACAAAGTCCCTTGGCGTTCTTTTTCAACACGCATACTCTTGGGGGAGGGCTTTTCTATCGGGGTCTTGATTTTAGGCGGAACACGCTTACGCTGCTTTTCTATATGTACATCCAAAACCTTCTTGCGGCTTTCCAGGTGTTCCCTGGTTGCCCTTTCCTGTTTTCTAGCCTCCATCCATTTCTGAATTTTTAGCGTGACCATGGAGACAAAACTAATAGTCACCACACCGAGTCTGTCGATCACCGCAAGCCAGGAAATCGTCACCACAATAGTTAACCCGAACAGGAACACGGCCAGCAGTAACAGCGTGCTACCTAGTGTAGCGAGCACGGGGATGCTCAAGTCGGCGACCAAAGAGCCTACAACGCCTCCTGCCGAAGGTAGTTCTGCTGTAATGTTGAAGTGCAGTGTGGCCAATCCGCAAGCGGAAATAACCAGCAGGATAAACCCACTCGATTTCAAGCCAAACAGTGACCAGGAAAACTCAGATTCCAGCGCCGATTCACGAAATGAGGTGTAAACCTTGTATATCAGCAAGGCAGGGAACGCAAAGGCCAAATACCCTAACAGGTACCAAAAGATATCTGCCAACCAGGCACCATAGACACCCACGGCATTCACCACCTCGTCGCCATTGCCAGTTGTTGTAAAGCCTGGATCGCTGGGGGAATAGCTAATAAGCGCAATCAGTAGAAACAACGCCAGCAAAGAGTAAGCAATCAGGGTGCCTTCACGCACCAGGCGTTGCATGTGATTATTAATTTCTGGATCCTGCCCATTAATGTTCATGCTTGCATTTCTCAATTTATTCAGAGATCTGCACGTAGTTTATACTATCGTTTCGAGAACAGTTAGCGCTTCCGACAAAGCAGTAGAAAGAGCTGCTCATCGCTTCACTCGTTCGAATTTCCTGGATTAACCGTTCCGCGATTTTTGAACGGGCACAGGACAAACTAAAGTCAAAACCTCACTAGTTTAACGGTTCCTGAGGCTAAAAATTGAGTAAAATATGCTCTTGAGGTCTTTAAATTTCGCAGTTTGCCATCACATACTAGGCATTCGTCGGCGAGCTTCAGCAGCCGCTTTATGCTGGCTCTTTGTTAGCCAGGCACTAATTGGCAGGCAACAGTTCTATGACAGAAACACAGCATCATCGACTAATCATCCTGGGTTCTGGACCGGCTGGTTATACGGCAGCGGTTTATGCAGCACGAGCAAGCTTGGACCCGGTTGTTATTACCGGCATAGTGCAAGGTGGGCAGCTAACAACCACCACTGATGTGGATAATTGGCCAGGCGATGTGGAAGGGCTTCAGGGACCTGTGCTGATGGAGCGCATGAAGGAGCATGCGGAAAAATTCGAAACCAAGATTATATTTGACCATATCAACGGCGTAGACCTGCGACAACGCCCTTTCCGCTTACAGGGAGACAGTGCAGAATTCACCTGCGATGCTCTAATAATCGCGACTGGTGCTTCGGCCCAATATTTAGGACTGGATTCGGAAACTGCTTTTATGGGCAAAGGCGTTAGCGCCTGTGCTACCTGTGATGGATTTTTCTATCGCAACAAGCCGGTAGCCGTTATAGGAGGAGGAAACACCGCCGTTGAAGAGGCCTTGTATCTGGCTAACATCTGCTCCCATGTAAGCCTCGTGCACAGACGTGATTCCCTGCGGGCAGAAAAGATTCTACAGAAGAGGTTGTTCAAGAAAGTAGAGGAAGGCAAGATAAGCATCAACTGGAACCACAAACTGAATGAAGTGCTGGGCGACGGCATGGGTGTGACTGGTGTCGCTATTAAACACACTGCAAGTGGTGAGCTCACCAGGTTCGATGTGGACGGCGTTTTCATCGCTATCGGGCACATTCCTAATTCAGAAATTTTTGCTGGCCAGTTGGAAATGCGCAATGGCTATGTTGTGGTAAACACAGGAACCACCGGAAACGCGACGGAGACGAGTGTGCCTGGAGTTTTTGCCGCTGGCGATATAGCTGATCAGATCTACCGACAGGCAGTAACCAGTGCCGGCTTTGGTTGCATGGCCGCATTGGATGCCGAGAAATTCTTAGACAGCTGATGCCAACAGGCTCGATTAAGTAAATGCCTCTACCCTGGCTGGATACAGACAGCAGCTTTCCAGACATCAATCTTGCGCTTTCAGATCCCAATGGCTTGTTGGCGGCCGGTGACAGTTTGAGCGCTAATCGCCTGTTACAAGCCTATAGCAGGGGTATCTTTCCCTGGTATGAAGAAGGCCAGCCTATTCTGTGGTGGTCGCCCGACCCTCGCATGGTGCTCTTGCCAGATGACTTGCACATCAGCAAGAGCTTGCAAAAGACTCTGAAAAAATCGTCATACAGGTTAAGTATGGACACTGTATTTTCAGAGGTCATCAGTTGCTGCGCTGAGCCACGAGGAAACGATACAGGTAGCTGGATTACAAGTGAGATGCAAATTGCTTATTCGGAATTGCATGAAGCAGGTTTTGCACATTCTGTAGAAGTCTGGTCTGGAAACGACCTTGTAGGCGGTCTGTATGGCATTGCGTTGGGACAGGTGTTTTTTGGTGAATCCATGTTTAGTTTTGAGAGCAATACTTCCAAGGTAGCCTTGGTAAATCTTGTAAAACAATTGCAGCGGTGGAACTATAAACTCATCGACTGCCAGGTTAGTAGTAAACACCTGGAATCTCTGGGCGCCACTGAAATTAGCCGCAACGATTTTGAGCAAAAATTGCGCCAGCTATTGTCCAAAGCCGGTAGAATGAAATACTGGGAAATTGACACAAACCTCGGTAGTTAGACAGGGACAAAAGGCTTAAATGAACTCTAAATCGAAAATTAGCGAAACTATTCGACTATTTCGAACATCACCACACCCTTGCAGTTACAAGGATGATGAAACAGCGTCCACGATATTTGTGGATCCTGAGCTCACTATCAACCAGAGTCTGAACAGCAAATTGAGCGTACTGGGTTACCGTCGCAGTGGTGCTCACTTATATCGACCCGATTGTGATCATTGCCGCGCCTGTATTTCTTGTCGCTTACCGGTGACCGCATTCCAGATCAATAGACGCTTTCAGAAGATCATCAATCGCAATTCAGATTTACGAGTCGAGGAATTAAGCTCATTAACAGGGGATGCACCTTATCGCCTTTATCAAAATTATATAAATCAGCGCCACAACGACGGAGACATGTTTCCTGCTACGCCTGAGCAATTCGATGCCTTTATTCGAACTGGTACGGAGGAGGGACGCTATTATTGTTTTTACCTGAACGAGAAATTGCTGGCGGTGGCCGTGACTGATGTACTCGATCACGGTATTTCAGCAGTCTACACTTTTTTTGACCCCAGGCAACAACGAAGGTCCTTGGGAAACTACGTTATTCTCTGGCAAATCCAACAGGCCAAGGCCATGCAACTGGACTATCTCTACCTCGGCTATTGGATCAAGGGCTGCCCGAAAATGCAGTACAAGCGCATATTTAGACCGCTGGAAATGCTAATAGAGGGCAAGTGGCTATTGACTAAATAGTCGGTATCAAGCCTCTGCTAACCCGGGGGCTTGACTACTTTGCTTATCTGGCGAAAATCCGGCACAATGCGGCCGCTAATAAATTCATTGAGGTTTGCCAATGGCAAAAGAAGATCAGATTGAAATGGAAGGTGAAGTAGTAGACACGCTTCCCAATACAATGTTTCGGGTAAAACTGGAAAATGGCCATATTGTCACGGCCCATATATCCGGCAAGATGCGTAAGAACTACATCCGAATTCTAACCGGCGACCAGGTGCGTGTTGAGCTCACTCCCTATGACCTGAGCAAAGGACGCATCACCTACCGCGCCCGCTAACTCTTCGCCTGACTCAACTCCTTTTTTCCCTGTTGTTTGCTTTCTTTAATCGTAAGCACCAGCTTGTCATTTTCGCAGCCAACTTGTACTTCACCACCGTTGTTAGCAAGCTTTCCAAACAAGATATCTTCCGCCAGCTCTTTTTTCAACTTCTCCTGAATTAGTCTCGCCATCGGTCTTGCGCCCATAGACTCGCTGTAACCGTGGGTCACAAACCAATCCACTGCACTGCCATCTACATTTAGCAAAACCTTTTTTTCATCCAACTGTACCTGCAAATCAACCAAAAACTTATCAACAACTGTGCGAATGGTTGCAACGGTCAACGCACCGAATTGAATAATGGCATCAAGTCTGTTTCGGAACTCTGGCGTAAATGCTTTCTTGATAATCTCCATACCATCGGTAGTATGGTCTTGCTCTGTGAATCCAATAGAAGAACGGGACATTTCTTGCGCTCCAGCATTGGTGGTCATAATTACAATAACGTTTCTGAAATCGGCATGACGCCCATTATTATCTGTTAAGGTGCCGTGATCCATTACCTGTAGCAATAAATTAAAGACATCGGAGTGGGCCTTCTCGATTTCATCCAGCAACAAAACACAATGGGGGTTCTTGCTTATTGCTTCGGTAAGCAGCCCACCTTGATCGAAACCCACATAACCTGGAGGCGCACCGATCAAGCGCGATACAGTGTGCCGTTCCATGTATTCAGACATATCGAAACGCAGTAATTCTATACCCATGATTTTCGCTAACTGACGACTTACCTCGGTTTTACCTACACCAGTGGGGCCAGAGAATAAGAAAGAACCAATTGGTTTTTCATCGTCATTCAAACCTGCCCGAGATAGCTTGATAGCAGTAGCGAGGGAATTGATAGCCTTGTCTTGCCCGAAAACAACCATCTTCAGATTAGGCTCCAAATTCTTCAAGGCATCAACATCGGAGCTGGAAACGTGTTTAGGGGGTATTCTGGCGATAGCGGCAACTACTTTTTCCATGTCAGTGATCTGGATCAATTTCTTGCGCTTGCTGCCGGGCTGTAGACGTTGAAAAGCGCCCGCCTCGTCGATAACATCAATGGCCTTATCCGGCATAAACCGATCGTTGATATAACGGTTGGCTAGTTCCGCAGCGGCTTTTAACGCTTTGTCGCTATAACGCAGATCATGATGCTCTTCGAAGCGCGGTTTCAGCCCTTTTAATATACGATAGGTAGTATCGACATCTGGCTCATCTACGTCAATCTTCTGAAAGCGCCGCGATAAGGCTCGATCCTTCTCGAAGATGCCGCGATATTCGTGGTAGGTGGTGGAACCGATACAGCGCAAATTATTGGAAGTAAGCACCGGCTTGAGCAAATTTGACGCATCCATTACGCCACCAGAAGCCGCACCGGCACCAATAATGGTGTGAATTTCATCAATGAATAGAATGGCCTGAAGGTTTTTCTTGAGTTCAGCAAGCAGGGCCTTGAAACGCTTTTCGAAGTCTCCTCTGTACTTGGTTCCAGCTAAAAGCGCACCCAGATCGAGTGAGTAAATAATGCTGCCAGAGAGAACCTCGGGTACATCGTCTTCGACAATTAGTTTTGCCAGACCTTCAGCGACAGCGGTCTTACCTACCCCAGACTCACCTACCAGTAACGGATTATTTTTTCTACGTCGAGACAACACCTGTACTACCCTTGTTATCTCGTCTTCACGCCCGATAAGTGGGTCTATTCTGCCCTGCTCTGCTTCCTCATTTAGATTGGTCGCAAAACTATTCAGGGGTGTACTCGACGTATCGGCTGTGCCCTCTTCATCGTACTGTTCCGGCGCAGATTCCCTATCCCCTATCTGCCCAGGAATCTTAGATATTCCATGTGTAATAAAATTGACCACATCAATCCGTGCGGTATCCTGCTGCCGCAGAAAGTACACAGCTTGACTTTCCTGTTCACTAAAAATGGCCACCAATACATTAGCACCTGTGACTTCACGCTTGCCCGAAGATTGCACATGAAAAACAGCACGCTGTAGTACACGCTGAAACCCAAGCGTGGGCTGAGTTTCTCGATCCTCTTCAGACTCGGGTATTCGCGGCGTGGTAGCGTCAACAAAATCAACTAGCTCACCGCGCAATCGACTTAGATCACAGTCGCAAGCCAATAGCACACTGGACGCCACTTCGTTATCCAGTAACGCGAGTAGTAAGTGCTCCACCGTCATGAACTCATGACGTTTTTTACTGGCAGCTCTGAATGCTTCACTAAGTGTTGTTTCTAGATCTTTACTTAACATAGTTACCCTTTTACTCAATCATTAGCGTTGACCTAACGGAAGTTGAATTTTTTCAATGACTTTGCTTTTTGGCACTATCTTGTAAAGCCTATTTATCTACTTCCACAGAGCACAGCAAAGGCTGTTCACACTGGCGCGCGTAATCATTAACCTGGGCCGCTTTTGTTTCGGCGACATCCTTAGCAAATACCCCGCAAACGCCTTTTCCTTCCGTATGCACTTTCAACATAATCTGAGTCGCTTTCTCTACATTCATGTCAAAGAATGAGCGCAACACATCGACTACAAAGTCCATTGGGGTGTAGTCGTCATTTATTAAAACTACTTTGTACAGTGGAGGCCGTTTCAGTTCTGGTTTTTCGGTGATGGCGACATAACCCAATTCGTGGTCGACACATTCATCGCTGTCGTCACCCGAATTGATCGGGGCAGGCAGTTTTATTATTAGCTCGCTGCCATTTATTCTTAGCCCGTTTTTGTTCATATCGCTACTATTCGCTAAATCAGCCAGTGGGAATAAGTTGCCGTAAACATCATTCTACGAAAAGTCGCCGCTTTAGTGTACTGCTCTGATATCGAACCCATGGAAGGGCCCAGTATACAGTTTATTTGGGCTTCCTCCCTTTATTTCAAGCTCAAATCATAGCCTGCTTGCGCCGCTATTCGAGTGATCTGCTTGTCGCTTGCTTTGACATTGCAGATTCAATGATGTATAGCATTTGTTGCGGCTATAAGCCTCGAAGTCAAAAAATAACAAGAAGTACGGAGTTCTCTCATGAGTACCGGGCAAGTAAAGTGGTTTAACAACGCAAAGGGTTTCGGTTTTATATTACCCGATGAAGGAGGCGATGATTTATTCGCACACTACTCCGCCGTCGGCATGGAGGGTTATAAGACTCTGAAAGCCGGGCAGATGGTTTCGTTCGATACCGTCGAAGGGCCAAAAGGACTGCATGCAGCAAATATTCACGCCGTTGATGATGCTCCTGCACCGCCTGAGGAGCAATCAGTACCGGAGCAAGAGGATGCACTCCCTTCCAGTGCGGCTGATACAGAGAATGAATCGGAATCCGAAACTGAGCACCCCTGATTTATAAAGAGTTCAGATTTGAGTAGCGGATAATTTGAACAGCTTGCTCATCATGCGTTCAAATCAACTTCGTTCGGCAGAGCTTTTGTTAAGCTGGAAGTGGTTGTTCCTGCCTCACTTTAGCCAGCGCCCGCCTTACCGATACTAGTCGCATGTCTCAAATTCTGTTATTCAATAAACCGTTCGGAGTGTTGTCTCAATTCACCGCAGAACCACCCCATAAGACGCTTGCCGAATACATTTCGCAGAAAGGCTTTTATGCCGCTGGAAGACTGGATAAGGATTCTGAGGGGCTTCTTCTGCTCACCGATGATGGAAAGCTGCAACAGACTATTTCCCACCCCCAATACGAAAAGTGGAAAACATATTTGCTGCAAGTTGAGGGTGAAATTGACGATGCTGCTATAAATTTTTTGTGCAGCGGCGTTAGCTTGAAAGATGGTGTTAGCAAACCTGCCAAAGCGCGACAAGTTGATGAGCCCTGTCTCTGGGAACGGAAACCAGCGATTCGAGTTCGCAAACATATTCCCACCAGTTGGGTCGAACTCTCGATATCCGAGGGGCGCAACCGTCAGATACGCAGAATGACCGCTGCAACAGGGTTTCCTACCTTGCGTCTAATCAGAACCAGAATAGCAGAGTGGGAATTGGGGGAACTCCAACCCGGTGAACTTAGATTAGCAGACGTGAAATCTTACTAGACTTCCCAACGATTCAAAACCGTTTGATCTATTTCTCTGGATTCAACCCAGTTGCTGTCTTTGCCGGTTTTTTGTTTCTTCCAAAACGGCGCCTTGCTTTTTAAATAGTCCATAATGAACTGTGCCGACTCAAACGCGGCATGTCGATGGGCACTGGCAGTTGCCACAAAAACAATCTGTTCTTTGCCATTGAGCTCACCGATGCGATGAATAATTCTTGTGGCTAGCAATGGCCATCGTTGCTCGGCTTGAGTCTGTATCTCTTGCAAACATTTTTCTGTCATGCCTGGATAGTGTTCAAGATAAAGAGACTGCACCTGGTTTTGTTGTTGGCCTTGGTCAGCAAGGTCATACAACTCTCTTACCAGGCCAGTAAAAGTTACTATCGCTCCCGCATCTCCCGCACGCTCTCTTAGCGCGGCGTACTCTTTAGCTGTATCGAAATCCTCGTTTTGCAGACTAATCATGAGTCTATCCACCGGTCATTGGAGGAAAGAAAGCGACCTCGTCGTCGCCAGATAGTGGGTGTGAGCGATCAACAACAGTTTGATTCACTGCCACCAGTACTTTGTTGCTGTCCTTGAATACCAAATCAAAGTGCGGATTGATCGTTAGCAAATAATCAATCAAACCCTCCACCGAGACGACTGATGGCGGCAGTTTCATCTGCTCTTGATCTCTATTCAGGGATTCTCTGATGCTGGCAAAGTATTGAATAGTTAACATGACAGGCTAAACTGACCCCGCACGCTGGTAGTGGCCGTTCTTCCCGCCCTGTTTCTCATCAAGACAAATACCTTCGATTATCATGCCCTTATCTGCCGCCTTACACATGTCATAGATAGTCAGCGCAGCCACAGAAACAGCAGTCAGGGCTTCCATTTCAACGCCGGTCTGCCCGTTCACTTTGCAGCTAGCGCTAATGAGCACACAGCTTTTCTCCGCATCAAGCTGCAAGGCCACATTGACTGAAGTCAGCATCAAGGGATGACAAAGAGGAATTAATTGGGAACAGCTTTTGGCAGCTTGAATAGCCGCAATTCTGGCGATGGCGATCACATCGCCTTTTTTGTGGCTACCAGCAGAAATGAGTTCTAATGTAGCAGCGGCCATTCGTATTCTGCCACTAGCGGTTGCGATGCGTTGGGTAAGCTGCTTTCCACCCACGTCCACCATCCTGGCATTACCCTTACTATCAATATGGGTCAACTTGCTCATAATCTGTAACCTTGCCTAATTGCCCATTATCCACGTTTCTGGCTGTGAGCTAAAGTCTGTCTGGGGCTTAAAATGCAGAGACTGCCTCCTGTTGTAACCAGGGCAATGGACTGTGACAGCAAATTCTCGACGCTGAAAGAACACTCTTTTATGCATCGAGATCATGCCGGGCTGAGGTCATTAGGTTATACAGCAATTTGACAATTCCGTTGCACGAGCTACAATGTGGCTCAAATAGAAACGGGAAAACAAGCTTATGCCAGCTAATACAGTAGTACGCGCTCGTATCGATGAAAAGATAAAAGAGGAGGCTGTCGTTGTTCTAGCCAGCATGGGACTGACTGTTTCTGATGCTTTCCGATTAATGCTTACCCGAGTTGCCGCAGAAAAAGCATTACCATTTGAACCACTGGTTCCCAACAGCAAGACCATTGAAGCAATGAGAGAAGCACGACAAGGCAAGCCTAAATCTTTCGACAACGTAGAATCCTTGATGGTAGACCTGAATGCGGGGGATTGAACGGACGGCCTGGCTCAGATGCGACTATAAACGCGAATTGAAAGGATGTCATCGGCCAAAACTCGAATCTTTATTGCTTGTTGTTCTGAGAAACTTGCCCAAAGCTAAACCTTTGGACGAAAAATACAGGGATCATGCACTCACGGGCAAGTGGAAAGATCATCGAGACTGTCATATCACGCCCGACTTGATTCTGATTTACCATAAACCCGATAATGAGGCTTTGCAACTTGTGTTCCCCGGTTCACATAGCGAGCTGGGGCTGTGAAAGCGACACCCCGCCCTCTTAGAGTGACTTTTCCTGCGGTTGGACTTCAAACCCCTCACCCAGGCCTTGAGAATTCATGCACGCACTAGATACATCAACATCTCCATCAAACGGCAAAGTCATTGTTGGCATGTCCGGCGGAGTCGATTCTTCCGTGGCCGCCTACCTGCTCCAGCAACAGGGTTTTCAGGTAGAAGGCCTTTTTATGAAGAATTGGGAGGAAGACGATGACACGGAGTATTGCACTGCCAAGGAAGATTTCGCTGACGCACAATCAGTTTGCGATTCCCTTAATATGCAGCTACACAGTGCGAATTTTTCCGCTGAATACTGGGACAATGTGTTTGCGCACTTCCTTAAAGAATATGCCGCCGGGCGCACGCCTAATCCAGACGTTCTGTGTAATAGGGAAATAAAGTTTAAGGCCTTTTTAGCATACGCCAGTGAACTGGGCGCTGACTTCATCGCAACAGGCCATTACGCACGCAAGCAAACCACCGAGGATGGAACTCACCTTTTAAAAGGGCTCGATAACAACAAAGACCAGAGTTACTTCTTGTGTGAAGTGAACCAAGCCTGTCTCAGAGAAAGTCTTTTCCCGGTTGGTGAATTGGATAAATCCGAAGTGCGCCAGCTTGCCGCGAAACTGGGGTTGCGTACCCATGACAAAAAAGACAGCACAGGTATCTGCTTTATCGGTGAGCGTAAGTTTAAAGATTTCCTGGAACAATACCTGCCAGCACAAGCTGGCATTATTGAGACAATGAATGGAGATGAGCTCGGTAGTCATGGTGGACTAATGTTTTACACCTACGGTCAACGGCAAGGCTTGGGCATTGGTGGTCTGCAAAATTACGGTGAAGCTCCGTGGTATGTTGTGGATAAAGACCTGGAGCGCAATGTATTGAGAGTAGCCCAGGGCCACGAACATGAAACTTTGTTCTCTAATAGTTTAACTGCCAGCGCTCCAGCCTGGGTAAACCAGGACTCTATCGAGTTACCACTGCGTTGCAAAGCCAAAATTCGTTATCGCCAGCCCGACCAGGATTGCACAATTACTGCGCTGGCTGATGAATTATTACAAGTTGATTTCGATCAAGCCCAGCGGGCAGTTACACCTGGCCAGTATGTGGTGTTCTATCAAGGCGAGCGCTGCTTGGGAGGGTCGGTCATTGAACAATTCCATCGCTGAATTGAGCCACTGGGAATAGCAGATCGTAGCGCTGGCAGTTGTTTATCAATCCATAGCATTAGTTGCGAAGCCAGCGGTTCACGGAAACGCCTCTGAGACTGAATTATTGGTCGGTGTATTCCTCTGTTTAACAACAGAAATGTCACAACTAATATACAACGATACAAACCTGCAAATACAAAACAAGTAGCACAGCAGCAAGGAAAAACGTGATGGCACATGATTCAGACAGTTCCCTATTGGCAATATCGCCTCTCGATGGTCGTTATCGAAGCAAGTGTGATGATCTAGCGCCCTACTTTAGCGAATATGCCCTCATGCGTTATCGCGTTTTAGTGGAAGTGAAATGGCTGCAAAAATTGGCAGACCACGAAGGAGTTGAAGAGCTTCCCGCTATTAGCGCCGCTGGTATAAGTTATCTCAATAGGCTCATCGATCAATTTTCCATCGAAGATGCGAAGCGCATAAAGGAGATTGAAGCGACAACTAATCACGATGTAAAAGCGGTAGAGTATTTTATCAAGGAGAAGTTTGAAGGAAGCACTGAGCTTGGCGAACAACTGGAATTTGTCCACTTTGCCTGCACATCAGAAGATATTAACAACCTGGCGTACGCGCTAATGTTACGCGATGGTCGTGACAGGGTCGTGCTGGGCCAGATGTTAGAACTTATTGAGGGCTTGTCAGCCCTTGCTAAAGAATTTTCCTCGCAGCCACTTCTATGTCGCACTCACGGTCAGCCAGCATCTCCCTCAACCGTCGGCAAAGAATTCGCCAATGTTGTTTATCGTTTAAGACGTCAGGTAGAACAAATTTCCGCTAACGAAATACTTGGTAAGATCAATGGCGCGGTGGGCAATTATAATGCCCATTATTCTGCCTATCCCGGTATCGACTGGCAGAAAACAGCTAAGGAATTTGTAGAAGAACTTGGTTTGACCTGGAATCCTTACACGACGCAGATTGAGCCTCACGATTACATCGCAGAAATGTTTGCCGCCGTTTGTCGCTTTAATACCGTGTTGATCGATTTCGATCGTGATATTTGGGCCTATACTTCCCTGGGCTACTTCAGGCAAAGAACGATCGCTGGCGAGGTGGGCTCTTCTACCATGCCACACAAGGTGAACCCTATAGATTTCGAAAACTCCGAGGGAAACCTTGGCATTGCTAATGCAATCATGGCACACCTCGCCGAAAAATTGCCCATTTCCAGATGGCAGCGAGACCTGACTGATTCGACTTTGCTGCGTAATAGTGGTACAGGCCTGGCTCACAGCTTGGTCGCTTACCGCGCAACACAAAAAGGCATTAGCAAACTCGAGCTTGATGCTGAAGTTATCGATAGAGACATAGACTCTTGCTGGGAAATACTGGCCGAACCAATACAAACTATTATGAGAAAGTACAGAATTGAAAAACCCTATGAGACACTAAAGGAATTTACCCGAGGCAAACAGATTGATCAAAGCAGCATCCATGCCTTTGTGAACGACCTGGCTATTCCTGACAAGGCCAGGAACGAACTTCTGCAACTGACTCCAAGAACCTACCTGGGCAATGCCACAGAGCAGGCCCTCTCTATTTGAACACGCTAAATTTGAACCAGAATTTTGATGCAGTAAACTTTCTGCGGCAATATTGGCAAAAAGAACCGGTTTTACTCACAGGACTGATTTCCAATTTTCGGGATGTCATTACAGCGGAAGAACTGGCTGGACTAGCCTGCGAAGAATTTATCGAGAGTAGGCTGGTCACAGAATTTGCAACGGGTGATTGGCGACTTCGCAACGGCCCCTTCGTAGAATCTGATATTACTGGCTTACCCGACACTAACTGGACCCTGCTGGTGCACGCGGTTGATCAATGGATTGACGAAGTCGCCGATATTAAAAGGCTATTCAACTTTATTCCTGACTGGCGAATAGAAGACATTATGATCTCTTATGCCACACCAGGCGGCGGTGTTGGCCCGCATTTTGACTACTATGATGTATTCCTTCTGCAAGGCTTAGGGCAACGACGCTGGCAAGTTGGTTCACGCTGTGCGGCAGATTCTTCGTTGCAAGCAGGTACAAGTTTAAGTATTTTGCGAGATTTCGAATCAATTCAGGAATTTCAACTGAAGGAGGGTGACGCCTTGTATGTCCCCCCGCGCTTCCCGCATTGGGGAGTCGCGGAAACAGAAAGCCTCTGCTATTCGATAGGTTTTCGCGCGCCTTCTTGCGCAGAGATGATTGAGGGTTTTAGTGATTTCTTGATTAAGGACAGTGATTCTGCGCTTCGCTATGAAGACAGCAATTTGTCCCCCGCCAGTCGCCACGGTGAGATTCGCGCCGAGCTGCTAACCCCTTACTTTCAATTGCTTTTAGAACAATTCAACAATAAGCAAAAATTCATTAGATGGTTTGGTTGTTATGTCTGTCAGCCGAAATACCCCGAGCTAATTAACGGGCCGGAAACTCCCATCGCCTCAGAAGAGTTTGCCAATTTGCTTGGCAGTGTTAGCTATCTACGACGTAATTCCTGTTCACGCTTTGCCTTTATCGAATCGAGTGAGGAACCCGTTGTGCTGTGTTTCGTCGATGGCGTCATGATGTGTTTCGAATCGTCGCAAATAGAATGCATTGCACTCATTTGTGGGAAACAAGAATTAGATAGCAACACCCTCGTCAATCTGAGCCGAGAGCCGGAAATAGCAGAATTACTGCGCCAGCTACTAAATCAAGGCAGTCTCCTGATTCCTGAGTAAGCCCTCGGTTACTTCAACACATCGCGACAAGTCAGCAATCATCATGTCCTCTTCTTTCAAAGACAGTCTACCCTGTTACAGTGACAGCGCTTGTCTGATGTTACTTTGATTTACCTGCATTCCAGGATACAGCCAGTATCACCCAGCGTAATGTATTGTGGCAGCAAGGGCTACTACAGTGCTGGCTTGGCGCTAGTATGATCAGCGATTCCGATTGCCCACAGCAACGGTAAAATTTTTTGAAAAACTTCCAATATTTTCAAAACACCACAGGATTAACTTAAGGATGAAATAGACTCAATAACTGACTTTACCAGAGAACTGCAATCAAGCCCGGGAATGCATTGACTGAACAGCTCGCTGCTAGACAGACAGTTCGCGCTCACTAGCGGCGCAAAATTCCTGCCTGAGCTGATCGAAACTTTCTACGACCGGGTATTGCGGGAATTCTTCGATAACATTAGCTGGCGCTCTAAACAGTATTCCCACATCAGCCTCTTCCAACATGCTCGTGTCATTGTAAGAATCACCTGAGGCAATTACTCGAAAGTTCAAATCGTGCAGGGCTTTCACCGACTGCCGTTTAGGGTCTTTTTGGCGTAATTTGTAGTCAACAATACGCCCTGCTTCATCGGCAATCAAGCGGTGACAAAACAATGTTGGGAAGTCTAACTGCCCCATTAGCGGCTGAGAAAACTCATAAAAAGTATCCGATAAAATAATGAGTTGAAAGCGTTCTTTTAACCAGTCTATGAATTCTTTCGCGCCGGGTAAGGGTGCCATGGAGGCAATCACTTCTTGAATGTCAGGCAATCCCAGCTCGTGTTGATCTAGTAGTGCCAGCCTTTGTTTCATCAACACATTGTAATCTGGAATATCGCGAGTCGTAGCGCGTAGCGCGTCGATGCCGGTTTTCTCCGCGAATCCGATCCAGATTTCCGGGACTAACACTCCTTCTAAATCAAGGCAGGCTATCTCCATAATTACGTGCTTCTCCCCTCAAGCTACATAAGTTGGTTTAAGGTCTACTCAGTAGAAACAAGCCAGGCTTGCTAATGAGTACCAGCAGGCCGACTATTAAAGCTGCGCCAATTTAACAGATATTAATGAACCGGAACAGCAATGCACTGTCTGGGCTAAGCTCTAATACTATATGTAGGTATAAATCTAGAAACGCTACCAACATCTGCTAGAACAGCTTGATTTAGACTATCCAGGTTAAAAAAATAATTGAGGTTTTCATGTGGAACATTGACTCATTCCAGCCGAGAGCTGGCATAATTTGCCACCCTGATAAGGGGACATGATTGCCACCCCTTTACCGGGCCCGACAAATAACCGAGAATATGCCCGGATTAGACTGCACTTTGGTGTATTATTCCTGAGCGGACTACTCACTTCAGACATTCCCTGTAATCAGCCGCGATAAAACCCCTGAGCTTACATTACACCCATGATCTCAATAGAAGAAGTACGAGAACTGAACAGCAAACTCAACCAGGGTGAGCCTAAAGAGATAATCAGTGCAGCAATAGAACTACTACCTAATTTTGCTCTTTCATTCAGCGGTGCGGAGGACGTGGCACTAATTGAAATGACAGGCAAACTGCACCCTAAGCCCTCCATATTCACCTTGGATACTGGCCGACTACACCCCGAAACCTATCAATTCCTGGAAACCGTTCGCAAACACTATGGATTGCCAATCGAAACGCTTCACCCTGACCCAGAGAAGCTAAGCCGACTCATCCAGAAAAAAGGTCTATACAGTTTCTACGAAGACGGGCATGAAGAATGTTGCTGTGTTCGCAAAGTCGAACCGCTAGCGGCCAAACTAGCTACAGTGGACGCCTGGATTACCGGTCAGCGTCGAGATCAAAGCCCCACCCGAGCTGAGCTGTCGGTGATAGAGATAGACCCCGGTTTCTCTACAGAAAACCATACAGTGGTGAAGATAAATCCACTGGCAAACTGGAGCTCCGAGGACGTTTGGCACTATATTCGAATGTTCGATGTTCCCTACAACAAGCTGCACGATGCTGGTTTTGTCAGCCTGGGTTGCGAGCCCTGTACCCGGCCTACGGGTCCGAACCAGCATGAGCGTGAAGGTCGTTGGTGGTGGGAAGAGGCCACCATCAAGGAATGCGGCTTACACAGCAGAAATCTGGACTGAGCAAGCCAGCACCGCTGGTAATGCTTGCTGGCCGGACTCTATTACACTAAATCCGCGTCCTTTCTAGTTACAAAAAAATTCCTAAACATTCCTTTATTGCATGTCTCTCTGGCTCTACTCTCTACCCAGCTCACTATTTCGAGGATTTGTGACCATTCATGGACTTATTACTACATATCCTGGCGGGAGCCGCTGTTGGCCTTGCCATTGGACTTACTGGTGTCGGCGGTGGTTCTCTCATGACTCCTCTGCTGTTGCTTTTTGGCTACCCGGCGCCAGTGGCAATAGGCACCGACCTACTGTATGCCGCCATCACCAAAGCCGGAGGCGCACTCTCCCACCACCGTCAAGGGAACGTGGATTGGCATATAGTACGCTCCCTGGCAATCGGGAGTATTCCCACATCTGTTCTGGTGCACGGCTTTTTGAGTCGCTTCTCCTTGCAGCAGTCTGAAAATTTTGAGGGCCTACTCACTACCAGTTTAGGTATAATGTTAATAACAACCTCTATAATATTGATATTCAAGAACTTACTAAGAAAAAGAGCTATAGATAACGAACCAGAGAAGTTAATGGTGATGCTGCACAGCAACCGCACGGCGGTTACCGTGCTAATGGGAATACTGCTAGGGATATGTGTAACGCTTTCGTCGGTAGGGGCTGGCGCCTTTGCGGCGGCTATACTACTGATCATTTACTCGCAAACCAGCGCAGTTCGAATCATAGGCAGCGACATCGCTCATGCTGTACCGCTTACCTTCATCGCCGGCCTTGGCTATCTGTTTGCTGGCTTTGTGGATTGCGCCTTACTGATAAGCCTGCTGCTAGGCTCCCTACCTGCTATTCACCTGGGCTCCAGGCTCAGCAATCGAGTACCGGAGAAAACTCTGCAAAGCTTGCTAATCCTGCTATTGCTTAGCCTGGGCTTGTATTATACTCTATTCAATAATTTACATTAGATAAAAATTATATCTATTTGATATATAAGTATTATTTATTAGATACGCCATGGGGGACATGCCCGGTAGCTACGTGATTTCTAGCCGATTCACAGTGCTCCTCTTGATCATCAAAGAAAACATCGGCATCGAATGCGCGCAGAAACTCGCCCTTGTCCAGGCCACCGAGAAACAAGGATTCGTCAATACGAATATTCCAGGCTCGCAGTGTACGCACCACCCTCTCGTGGGTTGGCGCGGCGCGGGCGGTGACAAGGCAGGTTCTCAGCGGGGTCTCCCCTGGAGGAAATGCCATCTGGATTTGCTGCAAAGCGGCCAACACTGGTTTAAATGGACCACCGCTTAGAGGTTCATTCGCTGCCTCACGTTCATTTTCAGTAAAAGCTTCCAGCCCTTTACTTTTAAATATTCTTTCCGAATCGTCAGAGAACAATACCGCATCCCCATCGAAGGCTATTTTGAGCTTTTCATGGGGCGCTCGATTTTTTTCCGAAGGCAAGATAGTCGCCGCAGCCACCCCGGACTCAAGCGCCTGCCTCACGTCTGCTCCATCGGTGGACAGAAAGAGATGGCTATTAAACGCCGAGATGTAGCGATACGGGCTGTCACCACCACTGAAGGCGGCACGGCTGATATCAAGCTGATAATGTTGAATGGAATTGAAAATGCGCAGACCCGTGTCGGCGCTGTTACGTGACAGCAAAATCACCTGCACCGGTGACTCTTTCAGTAGTTCATTCAAGGCCAATAGTTTCTGTACCAGCAGGAAGGCATCGCCAGGCTCCAGCGCCTGGTCTTCCTTTGAGATTTGATAGCGCTGATAGGCATCCAGCCCTTCCTCTTCGAAGACATGGTGGCTTTCCTCCAAGTTGAATAAGGCGCGGGAGGAAATCGCAATCACCAGGGGATCTATCTTTGCCTGAGTTACCATTGCAGCCTCGTATTTGCAGTCGCCACCATGATAGTTCGCTACTATAAACTTTGCCATGCAGAAATAGCATTAGAGACAGAGTGAACTACAGTGTGTACTGTCTTGTTTAAATTTAACTAAAAATACGAGGACGTACCAAACAAGGAAGCTGGCATACTGTAATGCTTCAGGAAATGACGCTCCAGAGGATTAGTCTTCCGTCTTTTCCCGGTAGCAGGCACCAGTTCCAACAAGCCCACAATAACCACCGGGGTTTTTGGCGAGGTATTGCTGATGATAATCTTCAGCATAATAAAAATTCTTTAACTCACTGATTTCAGTTGTAATGCTTTCATAAGTTTTCTCAGTCAATGCAGGCTGAAAATCGACAGCGCTGGCTTCTGCCTGGGCTAACTGTTGCGACGAAGTGGCATAAATTGCCGAACGGTACTGAGTACCAACATCGTTGCCTTGACGCATTCCCTGCGTCGGGTCATGGGATTCCCAGAAGACAGTCAATAATTGCTGATAGCTAACCCTGGCCGGATCAAAATAAACCAGCACCACCTCAGTGTGGCCAGTGCCACCGGAACACACATCCTGATAAGCGGGATTCACCGTCACACCACCTGCGTAACCAACAGCCGTGCTATACACACCGTCCAGTTGCCAAAACAGTCTTTCCGCGCCCCAAAAACAACCAAGCCCAAAAACAGCTTTCTGTAAATGTCCAGGTAGCGGTTCTATAAAACGATTTCCTGAAACGAAGTGCTCTGGCGCCGGCAGTATTGCCTGATCCCTGCCTGGCAGGGCTGATTCGGCATCTGGAATTTCATGCCCTTTGCGACGAAGCTGGAACAAGGTTGGCTTTCCTGTCTATAGATTGAGGATAGAATGATACACTCTAATCGGCTAAATTGCTGTGGCAGGATTACAAATTATCAGCAAGCTGCTGTTAGACTAGAGCCTGTCCAACTTAAGCGTTGCCAGCGAGGTGAAGCAGAAATCAGCCAGTTCTTGCAGTTGATTGAAGCGAATAGTCGTTCTCTAACGAAATTGACCCTAAAAAAGTGTCTGATTGGTGCTTTTCCGCAGTAGCATAGTGTTAAGTCCGAGGGCTCCTGAGACAAATATATTCAAACCAAATTCAATAGTTTCATGGGGGTTAGAAATGCACTCACGGCTAGCCATTAGTAGAAAAACGGGTATCACCGCACTTTCTCTGCTTGTTCTTTGCGGTTTACCCGCCAGGGCTGACTCTGATCTGGCAATCAGCGATCATACAATAAACTTCTCTTCGAGTAAGACAATCATGGCCACAAGTAAACTTGCCAATAATGCGCCTGTTACCCCCTTTCAGATATCGATTCCCGATTCTGCCATAGGTGATTTAAAACGCCGGTTGACTAACACCCGCCTGCCAGACCAGATAGCGGGCACCAGTTGGGAATATGGCACAGATTCCAGCTACCTCAAGGAGCTGCTCGACTATTGGCAGAATGATTTTGATTGGCGCGAACAAGAAACCGAGTTAAATAAATTTGATCAATTCAAAACCGAAATTGATGGTTTAGATATACATTTCATTCACCAACTCTCAGAGAACCCGGATGCCATACCTCTTATGATGGTGCATGGCTGGCCAGGCTCTGTGGCTGAATTCGCCAAAATTATAGGCCCCTTAACCAACCCTGAGTCTCATGGCGGAAGTCAGGCTGATTCATTCCATCTTATAGCGCCTTCCCTGCCAGGGTTTGGTTTTTCGGAAAAACCGAAGCAGCCCGGTTACAGCCCGGAAAAATTTGCCCACATTCTGGCGACCCTTATGCAGCGTCTTGGTTACGAACAATACGCAATAGCAGGAGGCGATTGGGGTGCCATCATCAATCGTTACCTGGCAAACAATTACCCAGAACGCTTAATAGGCTTGCATTCGAATATGATTTTGGCAGCGGCACCCGAGGATGAAGAGCAAAGAAATAACATGACAGCCGTCGAGCGCGAGCTGCGCTCTGCTCGCGGTGCCTATATGCAAAACGAAGTTGCTTATCAACAAATTCAAAGAACTAAACCACAAAGCCTGGGTTATGGCTTGAATGATTCACCAGCCGGCTTAGCGGCCTGGATAGTCGAAAAGTTTCATGGCTGGAGCGATATACCGCAAGACGCCAGTGGGGATCTGGATAATCATTTCACCAAGGATGAGTTGCTTACCAATATATCTATCTATTGGTTTACACAGACGATTACGTCTTCTACACGCATCTACTACGAGAACAGTAAAACACCAGTGGTCAAACCGATTGCCTATATCGACGTACCCACGGGCGTAGCCGTCTATCCGGCCGAAATCTATATTACTCCAAAGTCCTGGGTTGCGGCATCTTATGATTTAAGGCATTACGCGCTGATGGAAGAAGGCGGCCACTTCGCGGCACTGGAGCAGCCGGAAAGCTACGTTAAGGAACTCACCACATTTTTCCGTTTACTCCGCTAGGATCCTGGCCTAAAGTTAACTTTAGATCTCAAACAACAAAAACGCGCCTAACATCATTAGACTGGAATAAACGATGACTGAGAACATACAAACACAAGCGAATGAAATGAAAGGAATTCTTGCCTGGATAGAAAAGTCAGGTAATAGACTTCCTGATCCAGTATTCATATTTCTCTATTGTATCGCGGCAGTTATTGCGATCAGCGTAGTAGCCGCATTGGCCGGCGTCTCAGCCGCCCACCCCACCCGGATAGACGCCTCAGGCAATGCGGTTATAGTCACCGCAGAGAGCCTGCTTTCCGCCGCAAATATCCAGCGCCTGCTGGTGGAGATGCCTGCTACCTTTACCAGTTTCCATCCCCTGGGTTATGTACTGGTAGTTATGTTAGGCGCTGGTGTCGCCGAACGCTCCGGTTTGTTCGCCTCCGCCATGAGTGGTGCTGTCTCGAAAGCTCCTAAATTGTTACTCACCCCAGCCGTCGCGCTGATTGGCATGTTAGGTAATCTGGCGGCTGATGCCGCCTATGTGGTGTTAATACCCTTGGCGGGTGTCATTTTCGCGGCGGCCGGTCGACATCCTGTCGCTGGTATTGCGACAGCCTTTGCCGGTGTGTCTGGTGGTTTTTCTGCCAATCTGTTACCGGGTCAGTTAGATGCCCTGCTATTCGGCATAACTGAAGCTGCGGCAGAAACCGTACAGCCTTCATGGGACGCCAACATCGCCGGTAATGCCTATTTTATTATCACCATGACTTTCGTGTTTCTCCCGGCGATTTGGTACGTCACCGATAAGATCATAGAGCCTCGCCTGGTACCTGTCGCTGCTGGCGATGCGGAAAGCAGTACCGCGGGTGTCATTAAAGACCCCAATACAACACTCACTGATCTGGAGCGTAAAGGTCTGGTACGGGCTGGCTATGCTTGTCTGGCCGTCATAGCCTTAGGGATATTCCTCACGATAGGCCCGGGTACACCCTTAATAAACGAAGATGCCAACCCTGAAGCAAGACTTACCCCAATGTTTCAGGCTCTGGTCGCAGGTTTCTTCTTCTTGTTTTTAGCCGCTGGCTGGGCTTATGGTTCTGTATCGGGATCGGTGAATAGCCATCGGGATATCGTAAAGATGATGAGCGATGCTATGGCAGACCTCGCCTATTATCTGGTATTGGCTTTTGCCGCCGCGCATTTCGTCGCTATGTTTAATTGGTCTAATCTTGGGCTTATATTCGCAATTAAAGGGGCAGCGGTACTAGAAGGCTCAAACTTGCCGAACTCAGTGTTAATGGCGTTGATAATCTTGTTTGGCGCCACGATCAACTTGTTTATCGGTTCCGCCAGCGCGAAGTGGGCTTTGTTGGCTCCGGTGTTGGTACCGATGTTGATGTTAATCGGTATTAGCCCGGAGATGAGCACGGCCGCCTATCGTGTTGGCGATGGTGCCACCAATATCATTACTCCCCTTATGCCCTACTTCCCTCTTATTCTTGTTTTCTGTCAGCGCTGGCAAAAAGATTTCGGTTTAGGTAGCCTGGCCGCAACCATGCTGCCTTACTCTATGTTTCTATTAGGGTCTGGCTTGTTGCTGACTATAGTCTGGGTAATATCAGGCATACCGCTGGGACCCAATGCCCCGGTTGAATTCATCTTGAGGTAAATCAATTTTTTCCGCAACCGTTCTGTCTGGAGCCAACCCCAAGGCCAGTAACGCAGCCTGGAAGCAGAGCCAGTAAAGAAAGCACTGCAGTCAATCCCTCACTGCTTTTTACCTTTTACAGCAGAACAGTGTTAAGTCCGATAAGCTCCTGAGTTCTGACTAAATCTGCTATCCTGGTTCAAGAGCAAAGGACGGCGACGCTACAATGACACATCATTCCCCTAATCCAGGTGCTTCGGTTTCCTTTATCCCAACTGCTCTGTTAGTTATAGCGCTTTCTATTGCTGGCTCGGCAACGGCCGCTTCTGGTGTCAGCCCTACAGCAAGCAATTTCTGGGACATGGTGATTATCCTGGTGGTGTTTGCAGCAACAGCAGGTAGCGCAGTTCTACCCATAGCCGCCATTAGGCGATGGAACCGGAATTGGAAAATAGTAGCAGCCTTACCACTGTTAGCACTAGTGGTGTGGCTGCTGCTCATTGCGCTGTCGAAGCAGATTGAGCCCCAATCTCACCAACTATGGAAGTTGGAAGTCTTCGCCTGGGCCATGCTGAATATGATCTACATGGTGACGGTGATGACGGCAAAACAGATGTTCGCCAGGAAGGACAGTGAAGACGCTGCAAAGGAATAAGTATTGCCGCAGACTGGCTGGTTTCGACTGTACCGGAAAAACTCAGCTCCCAATCAGTAAAACCCCTATCCATGCTATAGACCCGTTCGACACCTTGTTCCGCAAAACAGGCTGCGGCACTCGGACTCATATTGCCGTGGTAGCAATAGATAACGGTGATCAGGCTTACAAGATAAAGCGACCCACCAGCAAGAATCCGAAAATGCTAATTCCAGCACTAAGCAAAGCATAGGGTAACTGTGTTCTAACGTGGTCTATATGGTCGGTGGCCGCAGCCATTGATGCAACCACAGTTGTGTCACTTATCGGCGAAGCATGGTCACCAAATACAGAACCAGACAGTACCGCAGCCAGGAACAGGGAACTATTAAGCTCTAACGGGATTGCTATCTGTATAGCCAACGGAATCATGATGGCGAATGTGCCCCAACTTGAACCGATAGAAAAGGCGATAAAAGCCGAAATAATAAACAACAGGGGCAGCAGAAGCACCAGTGGTATGCTTTCTTGTACGAATTGCGCAACGTAGGCGCCAGTGCCTAACAGATGCGCCACATCACCCAGGGCCAGAGCGAAAAGCAAGATCATAGTGACCGGTAACAAACCTCCCGCTCCCTTCAGGAATATTTGCATTAGCTGTTCCAGGTTCATGCGGCCTTGTTGCAATACCAATACCCAGGATGAAGCTAATGCCGCTAGTACCGCCCATAGAACAGATGTAGACCCGGAACCTGCGCTAACATTCCCGTCCCCAGTGATATAAAGGCCCAGGGGCATACTTATCACCATTACCGTAACAGGCACAATCATAAAACGTGCCTTATCCCCGTCTGTACGCTCCACCTGCCGTGACAGAATAGATGGCTCAACCATGGACGGCCAAAGTAAGTCACCACTCTCCGTTCTAGCCTGTGCGTTTTTCATTGGGCCTATATCGATATCGCGGTAAATCGCAAAGGCACTGAAGCAAACCACAACAATAGGATACAAATTAAAGGGAATCGCATAGAGAAATACATCGATGGGGTTTTCGATAGCCGCCGAACCCAACAAACTGATAATGATAGCTCCCCAGGCATTCAAGGGAATAAGCACGCAAACAGGCGCCGAGGTTGAATCAATGATGTAGGCAAGTTTCTCTCTTGAGATTTTATAGCGGTCGAACAAGGGGCGGGAGATAGCGCCAGCAACCAGCAAGGTAATGTTGGATTCGATAAACACCACAATGCCGGTGAAGTAAGCCAGCCATTGCGCCCTCTTTCCATTAGTCACCCAATTACGCTGTTCCAGAAGATGAATGAAGCCACGCACGCCACCCACTTTCTCGATGGTTGCGATCAAACCGCCAATGACCAGGGTAAACATCAATACCCGCGTATCGCCCGCATCGGAAAACACATTGATGATTCCATCCAATGCCAACGCTATTCCGGTTAAGGGGTTCACCGATTGCAGCAAACAGAATCCTATCCAAATACCGACACTGAGCGAAATAATGACCTGGCGAGTGATAATTGCCAGCACTATCGCCAGTAAAGGCGGTATAACAGACATCCAATTTGCTTCATACATAGCGTAGGCATTTCCTTATGATTGCCAATGTAAACTCATCGGCTCTGGCGCAAAGCCACTATAAGCGACCATTGAGAAAAACAGTATAGGCAATCCCCCGCCTCGGTGAAACCAAACTCCGTGCCCGTGCCCGTGCCCGTGCAAGAGCAGGGGGACTTGGCGAGAAAAACCAGTCGCGCATTAGGCGTTTCTGTGATAAACCTAGCGCGGAAGAAGTAGATTCGAGAGCGACAAGCGAATCACTGCAACCGCAGCGACCTCTGCGCTGCCATACATGAGGTATTTATTATGGATCGACGCACTTTCTTGAGCAACATGAGCACCGCTACTGTCGCCTCCATTGCTGGCGCAGCAACGCTGTCCCAGAAGGCAGACGCGCTAGAAGAAGCCATGAGCCTGGAGCTGGATAAACGTATTGCCACGCCTATCTTCTGTAATATAGATCCGACGCCAGAGCCTGTACCCGGCGATACTCGCCCCTACTACATGCACGATGACCCCCGGCTACCGAAGATGCCAGCAGCACCTACATTGGTGGATTTCTTCAAACTTCGTTTCGCTCCCGCCAACCATGTCTTACAGAGTGCCAGACTCGCCAAGATCAATGGCATGGATGAAAAGGTAGTGCTCGCTTGCCTGTTGCATGATATTTGTGTCTCAAACCTGGTACGCACCGATCATGGCTATTGGTGCGCGCAGATGGTGAGACCCTATGTCAGAGAGGAGATAAGCTGGGCTATCGAAGCGCACCAGGCACTGAGGTTCTTTGCGGATGAGTCAGTAGGCTATGAGTACCCTGAGGCCTATATAGGTTTCTTCGGCGCCGACTACAAACCTGAACCCTATATCGTTGAGGCCCATGAGAAAGCCAGGAATCATCGCTGGTACATGACATCACGTCTAATCACACTGAACGACCTTTACTCCTTTGAGGAGGGCGTAGTAGTTGATGTCGATGATTTTACTGACATCATAGGCAGGCACTTTCGGCAGCCCAAGGAAGGCCTGGGGTTCGATGGCAGCCCGGTGGCTCATATGTGGCGCAGCATGATCTGGCCAAACAATTTTCTGTAAGGCAAGCACTCATTTCAAACAAGAAAGTTTTATACATGGCTGAGTCCTGCATAGCGCTTACCTCCCTGGCTTAATCGTGCTCACATCGGCCCCTGTAGTTTGCGGAAATACGTTGCCAGAGGATACTCTTTACTACTGCTTGCAGGTGTCAGGATTGGCCACACGAATAACATAATTTAGGTATATTGAAAATCTCTCAATGAGCTGGACGGAAGTAGCCAACTCCCTGACACCATCTTCAACGTACTTATGTGAATGGTGCCCGGGGCCGGAATCGAACCGGCACGGAGTTTCCTCCGAGGGATTTTAAGTCCCTTGCGTCTACCAATTTCGCCACCCGGGCATTTTGGGAGGGGTGGGCTTAATCTGAAATAATGGAGGCTGGAGTCGGAATCGAACCGGCGTTAACGGAGTTGCAGTCCGCTGCATGACCACTCTGCCATCCAGCCTTTATCTCATTTCATGCCTGACAAAAGATCGCGCACTATACCAAAACTGCTGACTTTGAGCATGGGTTGATTGCGAAAAGGGTAAAAAAATATTCTTGGCATAAGTAGCCATCAAGTGAGTCGAAATGATTCAAAATTGAAACGAGTCCAATCTCTCACCCTCTCGCTGTAGTCTCTTGCTGCTTGCACCCTTCGCGGCTGTGAAGCTGGCGTTAACACGGCGTTGCGGTTCACAACTAACCCAGGTTTTACTGCATGAAAAATCTGCAACTTTATTTGATTAACGAAAACTCAGTAGAAGTGAATACCATGGTATGGTCAAAATTGGAGCGGGAAACGAGATTCGAACTCGCGACCCCGACCTTGGCAAGGTCGTGCTCTACCAACTGAGCTATTCCCGCGCTTTGAGGCGTTATCAGCTCTTGAGCGCATCCCGCAAAGCCAGGAAGTACCCTTGCTGAAACCAGTGCTCAAGAGAGGCGCTTATTCTAATGCCTAAGTTGTCCAAGTCAAGCTGAACTCACCGCTATCTGGCAATTCTCATGTCCTTGGAAACAGTACTGGCCAGGCTGCTCGAAAATATTGCACCATTGAGGTAATGCTTAACACGGCAGCAAGATAGGTCAGCGCGAGGCCTAAGGACAGCAGCCATTCTGGCTGTGCGGGATAGGCCAATAACATGGTGATGATGGCCAGCATCTGAACGGTTGTTTTCAGCTTGCCAGAGAAGGCAACGGCCACTGTGCTGCGCATACCCTTCGCTGCCATCCATTCACGGAGTGCCGACACCAGCATCTCTCTGGCGATAATGATGACAGCAGCCAGCAATAAGAGTGGGTACACGGAAACCAGCATGATCAGGACAGCTACCACCAACAGCTTATCCGCCACTGGATCCAGGAAGGCGCCGAAGTCCGAGGATTGCTTGAGCTTGCGTGCGAGGAAACCGTCCAACCAATCGGTAAGGCTGGCAATAGCAAACAGAATGGCGGCTAGCCAGTGGCTGAATTGTGTGTCCAGGTGATAACAGAGGATAATCACTGGTATCAGAGCTACCCGGCTGAGAGTGGCGATATTTGCCCAGTTCATATTCACTTAGTCTTTGGTTCGCTTTGCGCTATCTTGGGAGTTGAAATGCTTTTCGACCTATTTACAGAATGTTGTATCCTAAATGTGAAGTAAATAAGAGGCAATATTCCAAAGTTTTAGCCAAGCCAGAAATCAGCGGAACGTCTAGCTGTTATGTAAATACGCATAGATGTTTTCGGCTAATTTCTTACTAATCCCAGTAACTTTTGCGATTTCTGCTTCACTGGCTCTGTTAATTTCCTGTTGTCCACCGAAGTAGCGTAGCAATTCTCGTCGGCGTTTCGGCCCCAACCCAGCTATGTGCTCCAGCATAGACTGCTTACGAGCCTTGGTGCGTCTGGTTCTGTGGCCAGTAATGGCGAAGCGATGGGCTTCATCTCGTATTTGCTGTAACAAGTGTAACGCAGCTGACTCGGTGGCGATGACAATTTCTTTGAAGCGGTCACCACTGGCTAGAAACAGGGTTTCCTGTCCTGCCCGTCGGCTTCTGCCTTTGGCGATGCCCAATAGCTGAATCTCCGCTAGTTGAAACTTCTCCATTATCTTCCTGGCCCGGCTCAACTGGCCTTTACCGCCATCTATTAGCAGAATATCCGGTATTTTGGCTTCTCCCTTGGCAAGCCGTGTGAAGCGGCGGTCTAAAACCTGCTCCATAGCAGCATAGTCGTCTCCTGCGGTAATACCCTTGATATTAAAACGCCGGTAGTCGCTCTTCACCGCACCGTTCTCATCGAATACCACACAGGAGCCCACAGTGCCCTCGCCCGAGGTATGACTAATATCGAAGCACTCTATTCGCATTGGCGCAGACTCTAGTTTAAGAGAATCTTGTAACTGTTCAAAACGTTTATAGATGCTCTGTTTATTGCTGACATAGGCATGCAGCGATTCCCTGGCATTGGTCACCGCAAGCTGCAACCATTTAGCCCTATACCCTCTAACCCGCATAGACAGCTTAACCTTGCGTTTAGCCACGTAGGACAAGGCTTCCCTAAGCCCTTCCGCATCCTCCAGCTCCCCTGGAACAATGATCTCTGCGGGGATGTTAGCGGCCTTATCATCAGCAAGATAAGATTGGGAAAGAAAAGCCGAAAGCAGATCCGCGCTGCTATTGGCGAGTTTAAAGCGTGGAAAGAAGTTCTTGCTGCCAATGATTCGACCCGCTCTGACGTAAATAACATGCACGCAGACATAGGTCTGCTGTATCTCTGCGGCGACAATGTCGGCATCATCCCCTTGGTTAGCGACAATTTGCTGTTGTTGCATGCGTCGCAGCCCCGTAATCTGGTCACGAACGACCGCCGCGCGCTCGAAATCCTCTTTAGCGGCCAAGCTTTCCATGTTGACGGTGAGCTCCTTGATCAAGGCATTGCTCTTGCCTTGCAGGAACAGGGTAGAATAATGCACATCCTTTGCGTAGTCCTCGATCCCTATGGCAGCAACGCAGGGCGCTGTGCAGCGGTTAATCTGGTACTGCAAACAGGGACGCGATCTATTCTTAAAATAGCTATCTTCACATTGCCTTACCTTGAAAACCTTTTGCAATACTTGAAGTGTCTCTCTAGTCGCATGGGCGCTGGGATAGGGTCCAAAGAAGTGCCCGGCACGCTTGCGGCTACCCCGATAAAAACCGAGTCGTGGGTATTCGTCTTTGTCGGTGAGCAAGATATAGGGATAGGACTTATCATCCCGTAGCTGAATATTATAGGGTGGCCGGTAACTCTTGATCAGAGTCTGCTCTAACAGCAGGGCTTCGACCTCGCTGTTGGTCACGGTGATCTCGATATTTTGGATCTTATTAATCATGACCAGGATTTTGTTGGTTAACCCTGAGCTTCGAAAATAGCTTCCCACCCTGCTCTTTAGGTTATGCGCCTTGCCAACATAGATAACTTTGCCCGCCTCATCCAGCATACGGTACACACCGGGGCGGCTGCTCAAATGGGACAGGAAATGCTTGTGATCAAATTTAGCGGTGATTTCTGAACACATAGTGCTGCAATGGTCGGCTACACGGCCGTTCTGGGAGTAGATTGCCTGGGAGATTAGCGGATGCCGCTCGCAGTCTCAACCGCTAGCTAAAGCTATCGCGGAATTAATACCCTTTAACCAGCAATCAAGTCGAAATTGGGCACTCCTTACACAATGTTGACCTCAGTCTGCAAAGCAATACCAAATCCCTGCAACACGGAACTGCTCATGTCCTGCGCCAGCAACAAAAGCTCCTCGCCACTGGCATTTTCCTTATTCACCAGCACCAATGCATGCTCTTCGTGCACCGCGGCACCACCTCTTTGCTTCCCTTTCCAGGCCTTATGTTCCAGCAACCACGCAGCGGGAAGCTTAACCAAATCGGGGTCGTCGGTATCCCAGCCTGGTAGTGCGGGGTAGGACTGGCATAATGACTGGTATTTGCTGCGGGACACTACAGGATTCTTGAAGAAGCTACCCGCATTGCCAATTTGCTTCGGGTCTGGCAACTTGCGGCGCCGGATATCGCATACCGCATCGAACACCCGCTGAGGTGTCGCCTGTCGCCCCGCCAGCGCCTCTTCCAAGCCAGCGTAGCCCAATTCCGCCGCAGGTGATTGGGATAATTGCAGTCTCACACACAACACCACCAGCTTTAGTTCAGGGTCTTGTTTAAAAACACTGTCGCGGTAGCCAAATTCGCAATCGGCTTTGCTCATGTGGACTATCTCACCGGTATTCAGATCAAACGCCTCTAATTCGACAAAGAACTGTTCCAGTTCCACCCCGTAGGCGCCTATATTCTGGATCGGAGCTGCACCAACCGTACCTGGTATTAGTGCTAGATTTTCAATACCATACAGATTATTCTGCAAGCAAAACATTACCAGTTCGTGCCAGTTTTCTCCCGCCGCCACACGGAGCATACCCGCGCCTGGCAGCAACTCTTTGCCTTTGCAGTTCATGTACAAGATCAAGCCTGGATAATCTTTGATAAACAGGGTGTTGCTGCCCTCACCCAAGACCAGTATCGGCAGATGCTTGCTGGCGGCAAACTCCCGTGCCTGGTGCAGGTCCGTCACTTGTTGTATATCGGCAAAATAAGCCGCCTTATAACTTACGCCAAAGCTGTTATAGGGTGTCAGATCGACCTGTTCCCGCAGTTCCATGCCGGCTAAGCCTGCCCGCTCTGCAACAGTTCTTGCAGATGCAGCAGCAGGCCCTCACAAGCGCTCTCCAGTAAATCCAGCACCACCTCGAAGCCCTGCTCTGCGCCACCGAGATAGGGGTCTGGCACCGATTCAGGCGAGCCAGGGAAATAGTCGAGCAATAACTGTACCTGAGCGCGACATTGATCCGGCGCGGCCTGTTGTAAACTCATGAGATTGTCCCTGTCCATGGCAAGCAGGTAATCGAATTCCTGGAAGTCAGTGGCAATCACCTGTCTCGCGATTTGCTCATGCAATGAATAGCCGCGTCTGTCAGCCGCCGCTATGGACCTCGGGTCGGGGTGCTGGCCGACATGGTAACTACTAGTACCCGCTGAATCGACTTCAATAAATTCAGATAAGCCTTTATTTTCTATCATTTTCTCCAATATCCCATGGGCAGTTGGAGAACGACAGATATTACCCAGACAGACCATCAAGACCCGGCGCTTTTTCGGTGGGATACTGGATTTGTTTGAATTCGACACCGGGATAGTAGTCAGCTCTAAGCAGCACTGACATGAGCACGAACTATTTCGAGGTCGCGCTCGCTGTCCACACCTGAAGGAATACCCTCGCTGGATACGTCCACATGTATCTCAACGCCATTATGGAGCGCGCGCAATTGCTCCAGTTTCTCGGTGACCTCCAGCTCACAGACAGGCCAGCGGATAAACTGATTCAGTACCGCAACGCGGTAGGCGTAGATGCCAATATGCCGTAAACAATTCTTTGCCGAGGCACTGCCCTGCCAGGGAATTGTCGCCCGACTAAAATATAGAGCATGGCCTTGCGCATTGATAACCACCTTAACGCTGTTAGCATCACAGATTTCTTCCTTGGCCGTTATGGTCTCGCAGAGTGTGGCAATACCCACTTCAGCATGTTGTTCAAGATTTCCCGCTACCTGATTGATTGCAGTCGATGGAATAAGAGGCTCGTCAGCCTGCACATTGACCACCAAATCCGATTCCTCCATCGACAGTTGACTGCTCACTTCCTGAATACGGTCGGTGCCAGAGGCATGGTCGCCCCTGGTCATACAAACCTTGGCGCCAAACGCTTCCGCCGCTTTTTGGATACGCTCGTCGTCGGTGGCGATAATCACTTGTGTTGCCTTGCTGGCCAAGGCTCTCTCGTAGGTATGTTGCAGCATCGGTTTCCCCGCTATATCCAACAGCGGTTTGCCAGGCAAACGGGTCGCAGCATAACGGGCCGGGATGACAACGCTAAAGTTCATCGATACTTCTCACATTCCTCTAGCGACAAATCTCTTGCCTGGTTACTCAACATAACGGGCACATCATCTTTTACCGGAAAAGCCAGTGCATCTGGAAAACAAATTAATTCCTTGGCTAGCCGATCATACTGTAAATCACCTTTACATACCGGACAGGCCAGAATACTCAGTAGTTTTTGATCAAGCATGATTGAAGACTCCTGGCCTCTGCCATGTAGTAAACTGACACGCTCCTGCCTGAGTGTTTGTTTCTAAAGAACAGCAAGTTCACGGATTCGCCTAACGAGGCGGTCGGTAACTTCACGTTCCAGTGTAACGTCCACCGACAAGTACCAAAAGTTCGCCTTGGCGAACTGTCGACATTTTACCGCATCCTTCTCCGTCATTACGATAGGCTGATGTGCATCCATGTCTTTTTGCGCAAAATCGGTGGCGGTGAAGCCATGATGATCAGGAAAACTGAATGTCTGCACCTGGTAAGGCAAGCGCCGCAAAAAATCATAAAAACGTTGAGGGTTGCCTACAGCGGAGACAGCCTGTAGTTTGTTGCCCATATTGAAGGGCGCGCCAGAGAACGGCCTTTTTTCGCCACTGACAAGATTGATCAGGGAACGCGGTTCCATCTGCATGAGACTCGCGTTCGCCAGGTCGGGAAGCTCTGACGCCGGTTGCCCGTTGATCACAATCTGGTCAACTTCTTTTAAACGAGCCATTGGCTCCCTTAGCGGTCCGGCGGGAAGGCAAAAACCATTCGAGAAAAGACGCTGCCCATCAACCACAACTATTTCGATATCTCTATAAAGTTTGTAATGCTGCAAGCCGTCATCGCTTAACACCACATCCACATCTTCGGCATCCAGCAGCGCCTGCAGCGCAGCGCAGCGGTCCGGACCTACAAACACCGGACAGCCGGTTTTCTCGGCAATCAAGAAGGCTTCGTCACCCGACTCAAGCACACTGCTATCGCCATCAACACAGAGTGGGTAGAGTGGCGCATTGCCACCGTAGCCTCGGCTGATTATTCCCGGCTTGAAACCCCGGCTCTGTAACTGATTAGCAAGGCTTATAAGCAACGGTGTTTTACCGGTTCCACCCAGAGAGATGTTTCCAATAACGATTAGCGGCACCTTGAGGTATTCGGGCGCGCTGTTTTCTTCCTGCCATAAGCGTCGCAATTTGATCAGTAACTGAAATAGCAGTGACAATGGCCATAACAAAATTAGCCACCGTGTCTTTTTGTGCCAAGCCCGTTCTAGAAAATTCATTCAGGTGTTGCCGCAGCACTCTCCGAAAACTGTATTGCATGAAGCCTTGAGTAGCTTGCTTTTTTCGCCAGCAATTCCTCGTGGGTACCAGACTCAACAATTTTTCCCTTCTCCATAACTAATATCAAGTCCGCATTTTCTATTGTAGAAAGACGATGGGCAATAACGAAGGTAGTACGACCTTTTCTCAGAGTATCCAAAGCGTCTTGAATGTGCAGCTCGGATTCGGAGTCCAAAGCAGACGTGGCCTCATCGAATATTAAGATAGGCGCATCCTTCAATAATGCCCGGGCAATGGCAAGCCGCTGTCGTTGGCCGCCAGATAGCAGTAAGGCATCATCTCCTACCTGGGTATCCATGCCCTCCGCCAATAGACCGATAAATTCCATAGCGTGCGCATCATTGGCTGCCCTGAGAATTTTCTCGTGATCGATGACATCTTCTCCATAGGCTATATTTTCTTCCACCGTGCCATTAAACAAAACCACCTGTTGGGTAACCAGAGAAATATTTTCTCGCAGATTCTCCAGCGTAAAATCTTTTAGAGGCACGGCGTCCAGGCTGATTTCGCCCGCGTCGTTGTCATAGAAGCGTGGGATCAATCCAACCAAACTGGACTTGCCGCTGCCAGATTTACCGACCAATGCAATCGTCTGTCCCGGCTCGGCTGTAAAATTTATATCCGTCAAGGTTGGTGCATTTTCCTTGTAGGAGAAATTGACATTCTTAAATTCTATGCGACCCGCCGCACGTTCGATTGTATGTGAACCCGTGTCTCGTTCAGTCTCTTCGTCTAATAGTTCAAATATGCTGGAGGCGGCGGACATGCCCTTTTGAATTACGGAATTTATCTGCGTTAACTGCCGAATCGGTTTTGCTAACAAGCCAGCCGCACTGAGAAAGGCAACAAAATCGCCGGGTGTATTATTTGTGAAAAAATTGGGAGACATCGCAAACCAAACCAGAGCAGCAATTGCCGCACTGACAATTAGTTGTATCAGCGGTGTGCTAGCGCTACGGGTCAATACCATTTTCATATTCTGGCGACGGTTACGCTCGCTGACGGTTGACAATTTTTGTATGACAAAACTTTCCGCATTGAATGTGCGGATCACCCGATGGCCTTTAATCGTTTCGTTGCTAATCTGAGTGACTTCACCCATCGAGTCTTGCATCTGTGTGCTGTAGCGACGAAATTTTCTCGACGCGATGGATACAATTTTGCCGACCAGGGGGGCTATTATTAAGAAGCTAAGGCTGAGCTTCCAGTCCATGTACATCAAATAGGCCAACAGCGCTATCACGGTAAATCCTTCGCGTATTACCACAGCTACCGCATTACTTGCGGCACCGGTAATCTGCATAACGTCGTAAGTGAGTTTCGAAACCAGACGCCCTGAAGAATTTCTGTCGAAATAACTGGCAGGCAATTTGATGAGATGATCTATCAGCTCGCAGCGTAATTTATGCACGATATGGTTGGAAATACTGGACAGGTAGTAGCTGCCCATGAACCCACCTAGACCTCTTATCGCGGCCAAGCCAATAAAAGCCATCGGGGCCAGAGCGCGCATTTCGGTATAGTCTCCACTAGTAATGGAATCGACGATCCATCCCAACCACCAAGTGGCGCCAAATGCGGTGACGGCAAAAATGACATAGCCCAACATGGCTGCTGCGAAGGCCAGACGATGGGGAACCATATAGCCAAAAAATCGCCTATACAGGCGCCAGCTTTCTTCCTTGTCTATTTTTGCTTGTGGTTTACTCATAGCAGCCTTGTTGGGGCGGATCTCAGTTGCTCAAGTTCCTGTGGACGCCGAGTCGCAATAGTTAAGCGAGTAAAGCCCGATTGTCCAATCCCATCCATTGCCGTGACAACGGACTGATGAGTTGCCTCGGCATCGGCTATCAATAAGACAGGCAAACTTCTATCACCAGCAGATTCAATCTCCAGGCTCCTTACCAGGGTTTCAATTCTGGAATTGACGAGAGCCTTGCCGTTAATGGAATAGCTACCGTCCCTTGCTACCAATAGTTCGATCTGCAAGGGAATGTTTTCTGCCGCCTCGACATTGGCCTCGGGCAAATTGATCAACAAGCGGGTCTCGCGGCTAAAAGTCGTGGTCACCATAAAAAAAATGAGTAGCAGAAATACCACATCAATCAGCGGCGTGACGTTAATGACGAGTCCTTCCCGCTGGGCTCGTTTAAATTTCACTGTGCATCCAGCTCAAATTGCAGATTAGTTGTACTTTGATAAAGATCATTGCTATTTCACTTCAACCTTACGTTCACTGTGCAGTGCGTCGACCAGTTTAATCGATTCCGATTCGAGATTCAGCACCAGGGAATCCACCTTCCTGATAAAGAATCGGTGAAACATATAGCTGGGAATCGCTACTGTCAGGCCCGCTGCAGTTGATATCAGGGCTTCAGAAATACCCCCGGCCAGCGCGTTTGCATTAGCTGTTCCCTGTAACATGATCTCGCTAAAAACCCTAATCATGCCAACGACAGTGCCAAGAAGCCCAAGCAAGGGAGCAATCCCTGCAATAGTGCCCAGAGTATTTAGATAGCGCTCCATATCGTGAATGAGCTGCGCCGCAGTCTGCTCCATGCTCTCTATCATTGCGACACGGCCGTATTTGGAACTGAGCAAGCCCGCTGCTAATAGTTGACCCAATGGCGAGGACAATCGCAACTCGCGTAATTTACTGGAATCTAATTGGTTGTTTTTTAAGCAGACCCACACTTCGGCGAGCACGTACTTAGGAGCTATTCGAGCGACAGCAAGACTCCAAAAACGCTCTATCACGATGGCAATCGCCACAATGGAGCAAAGAACAATGGGCAACATCAACCATCCCCCTGCCCTGATTACTTCTACCACGTAGTTGCTCCTGATAATCGATTGATAACTCTACCATATCCAGCTAGGAGCCTGTCGTCATCTTTGCCGGGTCTGTTTAGTGCCAATAACGAGAGTTTTCTTCCCTATACAGCTTCGCCATGCTGGATTGCCTGGCCGGATCAGCCTGAGAATCGAAATCGAAGCTAATCATACCGGTATCGGCGGTGAACAGAACAACACTGCCAAAGTCCAGATAGCGCGCAACCACTTCCTCGTTAGGGTGATTAAAGCTATTTCTGTAGCCTGCGGAAAACACGACATAAGTGGGCCTTGCATGCTTGAGCAGGCCATAACTGGAAGAACTGGCACTGCCGTGATGCGGAGCAATCAAGACCGTGCTATCTAGTTGTCTCCCGTAACGCAGCACAAGGTCTATTTCTGCTTCTCTTTCAATGTCCCCTGGTAATAATATCCGGGTTTCAGCGAAAATAATCTGCAACACGCAGGAGTTATTGTTCTCAGAAGCATAATCCAGCCTGGTTTGCAGAAATCGAAATTCGACCCCGTCCCATTCCCACGAATCACTCTCCGTACACAGGCTTACCTTCAAATTACTATTCATATCGGCATCATTGCTGATCAAATGCTTTATAGTCATGCTGGATTCCAGACCACTAAGCCCACCTGCATGGTCGTTATCCCCATGGCTGATCACTACCTTATCTATCGCAGAAATTCCCAGTGAATGCAGCACCGGAACCAGCACGGCGGAGCCTATATTAAAATCAGGACTGAGATTAGCCCCGGTGTCGTAAACAAGCACATGCTGAGCAGTTTCCAAAATCGCTGCCAGGCCCTGCCCCACATCCACTATATGAAATCGCAGAAGCTCTGTCTTCGCTGTATTTTCCGCCAGGGGAAAGGCAACACTAACAATCGGCAAGAGTACCGGCATACAAAGTGGAACGACTAAAGCGCGTCCTACCACAGCTTTGGGAAGAAGCAACAATAAAACTGCAAAAAACAGAGGCAACACATGCCAAGGTGAAAGACCCGAAAAACCAAAGACGAATATTTCTCCTCCCGACTCCAAAAAATAGCCCATAAACCCAAGAAGTTTTGTAAGGATATTATCTACCAAGACAAACAACAGGCCACTCAAGGGCTCATTGATCACACTAACTACAAGTGCGAGAAAACAAAGAGGCAACACCAGGAAGCCCACGATAGGAATGGCGATAATATTTACCAGCGGAGAAAGCAAAGACAATGGCTGGTTCCAGAAAACCAGCGGCAGTGACAAGGCCACAAAGACTACAAACTGCGGTTTTACCAGGTAATAGATCGTGTTCGCTAACTTTTCTCTAAACGAATTGCGCAGTTGGCCTGCAATAAGGGAAGTCCGTTTAACATTCACCGCGAGCAACAACGCCGCCACGGCAGAAAACGACAACCAAAACCCGCTAGTCGTCATCGCTAACGGATTCAATGCCAGCACTACCGCGAGCGCTAGCAGATAACGAAACGACACCAGATACTGTCGACTGCTCAGACTGCCCAACATAAACACGGCAATCATGATTAACGCCCGCTGCGTGGGCAGAGTAAAGCCCGCTAACAAGGCATAAACGAAAGCAGCCAGCAATGCGACAAACGCCGCAGTTTTCTGTGCGGGATAGGCAAATGACGATGGCTGCAACAGGCGCAGCAACAACATAAGCAAATAATAGAAAAAGCCGGCAACCATGCCTATGTGTAAACCGGAAATAACAAACAGGTGATTACTGCCAGTGGCGCTGAACAACTGCCATTCAGACTGTGAGATGGCACTTTTATCTCCCAATGTAAGCGCCAGTATCAAGCCAACGGCGGGAGACCCGGCCAGAACCTTTTCTATCCTGGATTTCAGGCCATAGCGCCAGTAATTCATAAGTGCCGAAGGCCCTGTTACGGGAAAAGGCGCGAACTCAGCCAAAAGTTGATTGTCGTCCCGGTTTCGCACATAACCTTTGGCGCTTATTCTGCGCTGAAATAGCCAGCCTTCGTAATCGAATCCACCGGGATTCGAAAACCCGTGAGGGCGATTCAGTCGCACAGCAAATCGCCAGAACTGACCAGGTACTATCGTCTCGCTACCATAGTAATTGAGCAAGACCTTTCTCTGTACAAAGCCTGACTCACTGTCTGTGATGTTGAATTCAAATTGCTGTGCGATTGCTGACCTTTGCGGAAGACCTAGCACCACACCTTCAACCAACATAGTCATGCCTTCCAGTCTTTCTGGAAGGCGCTGCTGTAGCAATCGATCCGCCCATAGCAAATGCCATAGTAAACCAAGCAGGACACAGCAGAGTGAGCATATCGCTTTCGTCAACAGAGAATGAGGGTAAAGCCTGACAACAACGAAGCTGATTAACAGAAGTAAACTGAAGCCAATCTGAGCTGGCTGCAATGCAGCGGGCACATCACTAAAGAAAGCCGCACCCGTTATCCCGGCACAAAACAACAACAGGGCGTAACGCACCGCAAATTCTCCAAGGCTTCAATACTTTAAAGCTAGTGAAGACTCGTGAGGAATGCGAGGCAGGAAGAAAATTACTCGGCGCGTAGCGCTTCTGCCGGTTGAATAGCCGCTGCTTGTCTCGCCGGATAGATTGTTGCCGACAGCGACAAAGCCAATACCCCGGCTGCTACCAAAAGCACATCCATTAGATGTAATTCAGAAGGCAAGAAATCAATGGGATAAACTTCAGCGTTCAGTAACTGAATAGAAAAACTATTCTCTATGAACGCTGCGAGTTGACTCACATTAAGTGAGCCAATCACGCCAAGCACGATGCCAATGCTGATACCCATGAGCCCGATAAAGCAGCCCTGCCACATAAAAATGCGATTGATCGTCTCTGGGCTGGCACCCAGGGTTCGCAAAATTGCGATATCACTACGCTTGTCGCGGACTATCATAATTAGACTGACCACCAGGTTGAATGCTGCCACGCCGATTAATAACCACAACATAAAACTAATGATAGTCCGTGAGAATTGGATGTTCTCGTAAATAGCCCCCAACGCCGCCACCCAACTCTCGCTGTGCAAATCCGCCGGCAGGACATTGCCCAACTCCGACCGAATGGCTTCAGCCAGCAATACATCCCTGGTTCGCAGATGCAGCGCATTGAATGGTGTGCGTAATCGGAACAGCGAGTGTGCGGCAGCCAGGTTGATTATAACCAACTCGCCATCTAATTCCTCCGAACCCACTCTGAAAATGCCAACCACCTCAAAGCCCTTAAATGTTGGCAGAGGCGTTATCGGGTTAATCGAAATTGCGGTAGAAAAAAGACGGACATTGTCACCCAGTCCTACCTCTAAACTATTCGCCAGACTCTGCCCCAAAACCAGGCCCCATCTTTCACTCTGTAAGAGACCGAGGCCGCCCGAGCGCATGAAACGGCTAATGACCGAATACTGGGCTTCAGCAGAGGCGTCTATTCCGTTGATGATGACGCTTTTATGCCCTGCACTCGTTGCCGCGACACCTGGTTCCTGGATAACCGGGGCAGCAGAAGAAATCAAAGGATTTTGTGCGACGATAGAGTCAATTTCTTGCCATTGTGCCTCATTGAGATTCTCCTCGGAACTAAGAGTGATATGTGGCACCACAGCCAAAACACTTTGCCGCATTTCTTTATCGAAGCCATTCATCACTGATAGCACGATGATCAAGATAGCAATGCCTAAAGCGAGACCAAACACCGAAATAGAGGACATAAATGAAACAAGATGACTGCTCTTGCCTGCGCTCACATAACGAAACGCAATGAAGCGAGATAAGGCCACCGATTTATCAGTCATGCAAGACTCCATCAGCGAGGATCAATTTTCGTTGCACGGAAGAAGCGAGAAGTTCATCGTGAGTCACCACAATAAAACTAATCTGCAAACTTGAATTCAATTCATTCATTAAGCCATGAATATCCGTAGCGGTCTGTCTGTCAAGATTTCCCGTGGGCTCGTCCAGCAGCACACAACTTGGCTCAGTCACTAACGCCCGTGCTATGGCAACACGCTGTCTCTCACCGCCCGATAACTCGGACGGCCTATGTGCTAGCCTGGCCTCCAAACCAACACGTTGTAACATGAGCCGAGACTTCTCCAAGGCGACATCTGATCCCATATTTGCTATCAGCAACGGCATACAGACGTTTTCCTGAGCAGTAAACTCTCCCAGCAGGTGATGAAACTGATAGACAAAACCCAAACATCTATTTCGTAATAAACCCCTTTCGGTTTCACTGACCTGTGCAAGGTCTTTGCCGTTTACAAGCACCTTGCCGCCAGTAGGCAGGTCCAGACCACCCAGCAAATTGAGCAGCGTAGTCTTGCCTGAGCCAGAGCTGCCTATGATAGCTATTTGCTCTCCGCGACGAATTTCTAGATTCACGCCCTTTAGCACCTGCACAACTTGGGGCCCTTGCGCATAGGTTTTCTCAAGATGTTCGCAGCTCAGTACTGTCGGTCTGGTTGTCATGTCTATTCGTATCTCAATACTTCAGCCGGCTGTATCTTACTAGCACGATAAGCCGGGTACAGCGTGGCAAGAAAACTAATGGACAGAGCTGCAATGCAAACTAATACAAGTTCCTGCCAATCAATCTGAGTTTGCAAATGGGAAATGAAGTACACCTTTGAACCGGTGAAAACTGAATTAACCAGCCTTTCCAGTATCAGGCTCAGATCAGTAATATTGGCTGCCAAAATAACGCCTGACACGGCACCGACCACTGTGCCGACCGAACCGGCTACCAGACCCTGTACCACGAAAATTTTCATGATGGTATTTTTACTCGCGCCCATGGTGCGCAAAATAGCGACGTCGGCGCCTTTGTCCGCGACCACCATCACCAGTGTAGACACTATATTTACCGCGCCCACTACAACAATCATCAACAGCATAAAGCTGGTGAGTATCTTCTCCATCCTGAGTGCATTAAACAGACTTGCCTGCGCTTCGTTCCAGGGCTGAACCGTCATGCCTGGATACTGGGCGAATGCCCTTTCGGCAATTACCCTGGCATTAAAAACATCAGCCACGCGCAAACGTAGTTGCAATTGTGAGCCAGAATTACTCGCAAACAAGCTTTGTGCCTGTGCTAAGTTAATAAGGGCTGTATCGCTATTGCCGTGGACACCAAAATCGGCAAACCCAACCACGGTAAAACCTTCAGTGGCTGATAAATTCCTGTCCAGTAAACTACCTAGAGAGACCACCGAGATGTCTGCACTGCCGTATATGCCCAGACTACTCGCTAATTGCGCACCGAGTATTATACCGTTTTCTGTGTTTGCTAATACTTGCAGCAGATCTCTATAGCGTGCATTCGGCTCGTCTACCACCGCTGCTTCCAGCGCTCCTTCGACTCCACGCAAATTAGTAAATCGATTCTGCCCTTGGTGCAAGATATTGGCTTCACCCTCCAAAAAAGGGGCGGCGGCTACAACCTGCGGAGCGCTCGTCACTGTGTCTAAGAGCTGCTGCCAATTTGCAGCCAGTGAGGCGCCAGACACAGTAACATGGGGCACAGATTTCAGTGCGTCAGTGCGCAAGGTAGCGATAGAGCCATTCATCACCGACAAGGCTACAATAAGAATCATCACACCCAAACTGACACCAAGCATTGAGAGCAAAGAGACAAAAGAGAGAAGGAAATTTCGCTTGCGTGTGAAGGTATAACGCAAGCCGATGAAAACAGAAAACGCTCTAATCATGGTTTAGCCTTGTTGCTCCAGGCTAGTGACAGCACTGGAACTGATAACGGCAAGTCCGATGAGCAATCCGCACTGTCTGCGCCCCGGTCTAAATTTGTTCAGCGTGTCGCTGTAAAAACCTTTGCACTGTTTTGAAACTGATGGGTATCATGGGAGTAGAAACTTCGCGAGAGATGGCACGCAGGGATTTACCCTGCTTTTTTAAATCCATGATCTTTCGAAGTATTTTTTGCTCCATCGGGTTTTCGATAAGCCGGCCATTCTGGTGAATCATATAGCCGAACGGACGGCTACCACCGAGATACCGCCCTTGCTTACGTTGTCGTTGTTTAACACCTTTGATTCGCTCGGCTGACCTGCGCTTCTCAAGAGCACTAAATACTTTTGCCAGCTTGGCAAAACTAACCATTAACCCTGGGTCAGTTATATCACCACCCAGCTCGACTATATGCAGGCGAACAGATTTTTCTTTGAGTCTCTCCAGCAGCTTCAATGCCTCGTGGCTTGAACTGCAAATACGTTCGAGTTTGCTGCACAAGATCACATCGCCTGGTTTTAGTAAATTCAACAGGCGCCTGCCTGCGTTCCTTCTACTAAACTCGTGATTCCAATTGCAGTTGAAATCCTCCAATGTCTCTGTCATAAACCAGCGTTGCCGTAAACAGTAAGTCTGAATTGCCAACATTTCTGGTTCCAGTATTGTGTCCAGCGCATCTTGCTCTAATGAAGCCTCCAATTCAGAGGTACGGCAATAGGAATAAATAGTCATCAATCTTGTCCCTGGCGGATGCGGTGTTTAGCGGGTAATTGGCTGCCACCGCACTATTCTTGTTCTGCTTGTCCTGGTTCTTATTGTTCAATTATCGGCCTGAATCAACTGCGCGTAACTCAGCCCGATTCTGTATTTTTACAGTAGACTCTTGGTTTTGTGTCTGCGTAGTAGCAAAGCCACTGCGGCGGCCATTTTAGACATAGGACTTTCATTTTATCAAGCTGTCTCACTGAAGGTATTGATCAGCACTTTCCTCAGCCTAAAAGTAATCCTGGGTAGCGACCCTCTGAATTCATTAAAACCCTCATCCTGATGCAGCATGAAGGCAGCTTTCATCTGGATGATATTCGCCACCTTCAAGATGATGAGGCACTGCGCAGGGTGTTGGCTCTGAAGACACTTCCCCGGGCGACCACGCCTGGCGATTGGCTGAGGCGAGTGGGCGCGCAACCACAGATCCAGGATGCCTGGGTCAAGGTGAATTAGTGCGCAGCATCAAGAGAGGGTGTCCTGGGGTGCGATAGCGAGATCATTCACTGGTACAATCAACGCGCCGAAGACAGCGAGAATCGCATCAAGGAACTGAAGCTGGACTTTGGCGGTGACACCCTGCCATGCTCAGGTTTTAATGCCAATGCGCTGTACTTTTTAACCGCGGTACTGTCTTATAATTTATTGGCCTCAACGCGCCAACTGCTGCCAGAGGAGTTGGCTCGTCATCGTGCAGTCACTCTGCGCTGGCGTCTGTACGCCATGGCGGCGAAGGTGGTCAAAACGGGGCATCAGTTATTTGTCAAGCGACAAGGAAAACACCGAATACGACTGGAACGAGTGCTGATGGCACTGAAGGAGTTTGAGCCGCCGCCCATCTAACCCAATAGCGGACAAGAGTGACGGCTTATACAGGATAGGTTCGTCCAAAATGGCGAATTGAGCGCTGATTATGCGCAGAGCAACGGTTTTTGACTAAACCTCTCTGCGATATCTACTGTCTTGCTCAGCTATAACACTTGAAAGAGGGATTCAGAGGCCCTTGAAGCGCTGGCGGTAGTCTAACTGAGGGGGTAAGACTGATGACTGCCGGGAGAGAAAGAATCTGCTATACTGCGTCTATCGATAACATGAGAGGTAAGGCCAATGTCTGGTGAAATACTGACTACCATCATAGCGGCTCTGGGCATTTTGAGTTTCATGTACAGACAAACAGCCCGGCTGTCAGCAGAGATAGCGGCTGTCAATGAGCGGCTATCAGCGGAGATGCAGGAAGTTCGTGCAGAGTTCAAGGAAGTTCGTGCAGAGTTCAAGGAAGTTCACACAGAGATAGCGGCTGTCGATGAGCGGCTATCTGAGCAGTTGTCGGCGGAGGTAAAAGAAGTTCGTGCGGATATAGCGACTGTCAATGAGCGCTTGTCGCACACCGATGGTCTGGTCGAAGGGCTCTCAAGGGCGTTACTAACCTCCAGGGCATCCTAAGCTTCGGTCGGCTTGCCTCAGGACTTCGGCTGAAATCGAAACCCTGCACCAGGTGACCGGGCCGGAATCGAAAAGTTGAGCGCCAAAATACCAGCGCAGACACCAGCACAGCCCTGAGCGGACAAACGGCCATGGGTGTGCGGACGGGTACGGGTTGATGAAGAAGATTGAGTCTCAATGGCATTACTGTTATATTCCGTTGCCAGGTTCCCTCTTGTTGTGTAACAAGAGGGTGTATCTGCTGTCTACTGGCAGCACTTTTCGTCACTAGATGCAGAGAGGATGAATGTCTGTAGCTGCTATTCGAGAGCCTGAAGGGGCAGTGTCTAGCCTGGTGACATTCTTGTTAGGCCGATGCCTATAGAGCATGGATCAAAGTGGTAGAATTATAGTTTCATAAGACTGAAAACTCTTACAAAGTGTGCAGCAGATAACTCAAGAGACTGCCAACCCATTAAACAGTTATTTTAAGTCATGCCATTTAGGATATGACCAGACAAACCGGATAAGTTTAGGAATTTATATTCGAGCAAGCAGTTGCCCGTTATTAGAATGCTGAAGCACAGCGCTAATTAGCGAGCTGCCAGTGACACAACTACGAAGCACAATGTTTTTTAATTAAAACAATAGACTACATGAAAGAGACAAGGCCTTATACCGGCACTACATAGGCACATAACTTCTCACATCAAGTCCGTGGAGAGTTTATTATTGTTAATATATTAAGAATTTGCTGTAGTTGAAGCCGTATCACCGAATTAGGCTTAGTCCTTGCCACTGAACGGATCAGTCACCTTTTGGGTGATGATCTACTCGCAAATATTCCCTCCCAAGCCTCTTATCTGGTTCAACAGAAAGTGAACCTATTATGAAAAGAATGCTTATTAATGCAACACAGGAAGAAGAGCTTCGTGTTGCTCTCGTCGATGGTCAGAAACTCTATGATCTGGATATCGAAAATCGAACCCGAATTCAAAAAAAAGCGAATATCTACAAAGGTAAAGTGACTCGGGTGGAACCCAGTCTCGAAGCCGCTTTTGTTGATTTCGGGGCTGAACGCCATGGTTTTCTCCCGTTTAAGGAAATATCCCGCCAGTACTACGCCAGCGATGTAAAAAGTAACAATATCAAGGAGCTCGTGCCTGAAGGCACACAGGTCATCGTGCAGGTAGAGAAAGAAGAACGTGGCAACAAGGGCGCTGCACTCACTACCTACGTGAGTCTTGCTGGTCGCTACTTGGTATTGATGCCAAATAACCCCAAAGCAGGAGGTATCTCACGTCGCATCGAAGGGGATGAACGCTCTGAACTAAGAGAAGCATTGCGCGGGCTAGCTATTCCCGACGGCATGGGCATGATTGTTCGAACCGCCGGGGTTGGCAAGGCGCAGGATGAATTACAGTGGGATTTAGACTACCTGTTGGCATTGTGGCAGGCAACTCAAGAGGCGGGTGCCGAGAAGCCAGCTCCCTTCCTGATCTACCAGGAAAGCAATGTCATCATTCGCACCATTCGTGACTATCTACGTAAAGATATAGGCGAAGTTTTGTTTGATACCCAGGAATCTTATAATGAAGCCATTACCTTCATAAAACAGGTGATGCCTCAGTATGAGAACAGAATAAAGCTCTACGACAATAAATTACCTCTGTTTAATCGTTATCAGATAGAGAGTCAGATCGAGAGTGCGTTCGAACGTGAAGTGAAACTTCCCTCGGGTGGCTCGGTCGTTATTGATCCAACTGAGGCTCTTATCTCTATTGACATTAACTCTTCCCGAGCCACCCGTGGCGCCGATATCGAAGAAACGGCCTTAAACACCAACCTTGAAGCAGCCGATGAAATAGCAAGACAGTTGCGGCTGCGTGACATGGGCGGACTGGTGGTCATCGATTTTATCGACATGAACTCCAGCCGTAACCAACGTGCAACTGAAAACAGAATGAGAGACGCATTAGAAGCCGATCGCGCCAGGGTTCAGGTTGGACGCATCTCACGCTTCGGACTGCTGGAAATGTCCAGGCAGCGTTTACGGCCTTCATTAGGCGAGACCAGCGCTATCGTCTGCCCTCGTTGCAGTGGCCAAGGCAGTATTCGCGACGTCGAATCTTTGTCGTTGTCTATTTTAAGAATCTTGCAAGAAGAAGCAAACAAACAAAAAAGCCAGGAAGTCAGGGCTACTGTTCCATTGATAGTCTCTTCTTATCTATTAAATGAGAAACGCGCTACGCTGGCAGAGATTGAAGAGCAAGGTTCAACCAGGGTCGTTATTTCACCTGATCCTGAGCTAGAAACGCCGCATTATAAGATTACGGCGGTTAACCACCAAGATGAAACCTATGAAGTTGAAATCACAGCCGTTGCTGAACCTGCGCCTAATACCAAGTCGCAAGCACAGGACGCTACCGTGCAGAAGCCACCAGTAAGCAATGTCCCGATACAACGAACACCGCCTCCGTCCCCGCCCAAGAAGGGTTTCCTTGCCAGATTGTTTGCCAATCTGTTTGCTCCTCCGAAAAAGAAAACCGTACAAACCAGGCAAAGACTTCAGGGAAATAACTCTAATCGCAATCGCCAAAAATCACGGAATCCGAATCAGCGCAGCCAACAACCCCGAGGCAACAATCAACAACGCAGCGAGTCGCGCCGCGATCAGGGGGCAAAACAGCCTAATCAAAACCAGCGCCGCAATCAATCTGCCAGGAATGGCAATGAGACAACCAGGAATAAACCTCAATCTGAAAGCCAGAACAATCAGGCCAGACCCGTAGCATCAGAAAAACCGGAGCAAAAAGCACAGCGCAGACCGGCTAATAAGCGGCCACGCAATACCAATCAACGTAAACGCGGGCCGCGACCTGAGCAAGCGCGAGCAAGTGCTAACAAAGCGGAAGAAAGTACAACTGCGAGCAATCAACAACTTACCCCAACTGTTGTGAATAATGACTCGAACGGCAACCAGGCTGCCAATAATGCGACTGGTAATTCACAGCCGCAACGAAACCAAACAGCCAGGCAACAGGAAAGACCACAATCTAACGACCACCCTGCAAGCAGCGTTAACGTTAAGGATACGGAGTTGGACTCTAGCTCTGTTGTGCAAGCAGCTAACGCAAATCCCGTAGCGGCAGACAGGCCAGCAATAGAAAATACTGAGCCCGGTTCTGTTGCACCCGCCTTTTCCTCAGCGCGGACTGAAAGGGCCCAAAGTGCTAATCAGGCTGCTAACAGGCCTGACACACAGCCTGCAAAACCTGAGGTCGAGAAGGACAAGCCTGCGCAAGCCGCTGTGACGCCCGCTGCTCAGAATGAGAGCGTAGCCCTGGCAAGCAGTGCGAATCGAGAAGCAACTGCCAGGCCAACTCAAGCTGTTGCCAGAAGAAATGCAGTAGAGCAAGAAGACGGGGCTGTGGCTGGTGCTGCTCCTGCCTCTACTCCTGCTTCAGCGCCAAGCGCTGCTCAAGAAACCGTGGCTGCGGCCAGGCAGAGTAGCACAGCAGCAGTGCCAGTGGCGGCCTCTGGGAGAGCACCGAATGATCCGAGAGAGGTAAAAAAGCGTCAAATGGCCGGGGCAGCAGAGCAGACGAAGGAAGCCTAAAAGTAATTGATCTGCACCAGGCAGTGAAAGAAAGGTACAAAAAGCCAGGCTCTTGGTCTGGTTTTTGTTTGCAGACAGTTTAAACCTGAACCTACCTGCTATAGCGCTGCGTCAAGCTCTGGCAACACTTTAAATAAGTCTGCTACCAGACCATAGTCTGCCACCTGAAATATAGGCGCTTCTTCATCCTTATTAATAGCGACAATTACTTTGCTGTCTTTCATTCCCGCAAGGTGTTGGATAGCACCAGAAATACCCACAGCAATGTACAGATCAGGCGCAACGATTTTACCTGTCTGGCCGACTTGCATATCGTTCGGTACAAAGCCAGCGTCTACTGCTGCTCTTGAGGCTCCTATAGCCGCTCCTAATTTGTCCGCAACTTTTTCCAGCAGAACAAAATTCTCGCCATTTTGCATTCCCCTACCGCCTGAGATCACGATCGATGCCGCTGTTAATTCTGGACGTTCCGAAACAGAAAGCTGCTCACCGACAAAGACTGCCTGCTCTTGAGCACTGACAAAATCAAAACCTTCGATTGCCGCATTAGCACCCTTTTCCGCCTCCGCATAAGCCGTTGTTCTGACAGTAATCACCTTCACCGAATCAGATGACTGCACTGTCGCCATCGCGTTACCAGCGTACACCGGGCGCACAAAGGTATTGGCATCCTTTACTTCAACGATATCGGAAATTTGTGCCACATCTAGCAGTGCTGCCGCTCTGGGCATTAGATTTTTGCCGTTAGTTGTTGCTGCCGATACCAGATGAGTATAGTTCTTCGCCAGTTCCACGATGAGTGGCGCAAGGTTTTCCGGTAATTGATGAGTGTATTCTGGCGCATCGGCTATGATTACCTTGGCGACGCCAACAATTTCCGCCGCAGCACTTGCCGCTGCCTGACATGAACTGCCCGCTACCAGCACATGAATATCATCGCCTATAGCAGCGGCGGCCGTAACAGTGTTTAACGTGGCTGCCTTGATCGAATTATTATCATGCTCTGCAATAACTAAAATTGACATGGTAAGCACCTATATGACTTTAGCTTCTGTCTTTAATTTGTTGACAAGTTCTTCGACGGACTCAACAATAATGCCTGCACTTCGCTCCGCTGGAGCTACTACCCCCAGGGTTTGTAACTTTGACGTGATATCAACTCCCAAGTCACTCGGTATTGTCGAATCGATAGTTTTCTTCTTCGCTTTCATGATGTTTGGCAATGATGCGTAGCGCGGCTCGTTGAGGCGAAGGTCTGTGCTAACGACAGCAGGCAAATTCAGCAATACTGTCTGTTCTCCACCGTCAATCTCACGGGTCACTTCGATCTTGCCATCCTTTAGCTCTGCTTTGCAGGCAAAAGTGCCCTGAGGGAAATTACACAAAGCCGCTAACATCTGAGCCACTTGATTATTGTCGGTGTCTATCGATTGCTTGCCCAGAATCACCAGATCAATCCCCTCTTTCTCCACCACGGATTTGAGTATCTTGGCCACAGCCAAAGGCTCAACCAGTTGATCCGTTTCGACAAGAATCCCGCGATCCGCACCCAGCGCCAGAGCAGTTCGGATTTGTTCCTGACAGAACCGAGGCCCAATTGAAACGGCGATGACTTCGTCCGCCGCACCAGATTCCTTGATGCGAATAGCCTCTTCTATGGCAATTTCGCAAAAAGGATTGATGGCCATCTTGACGTTGCTTAAATCGACACCGCTACCATCCCTCTTTACTCTGACCTTTACATTCGCATCAACGACACGTTTTATACCAACAAGAATCTTCATGAGTGCCCCATAGTAAATGTCTAACAAAAACGCTTGAATTAAGGCGCTGTTGAAAAATCCATTTGCAGCACCCAAAAAAGGTGGCAATAATGCCGTCTTTGCCCAGTCAGGTCAACCAAGTCGGCTATTTGCTTGAGCCATTTTCGCCTCTGGGCGTCGCTGTCTATCTCATCATTCGGCATGGTATCGATCAAGTTCAAAGAACACGCCATCACTCCAAACACCATAGATTAACTCCCCTGATTCAGATTTGATTTCCTGCGCCAAATTCACCAGTCGATAAAATACAGCCCGGTTGATTAACCCGTAAAGGCTGTTACGGACATGGACTATCGGGTGTGGTTCGGCGGAATCAGAATCTACGTCGATACGCAATTCATGGGCATTCCCGGCCCTGAACTGCTCACCTATGTTAGTGGTGAAGGACAATACTTGCTTGTCTCCTCGCCCATCGACATCCATTTCAAGAACCACGAAAGGGCAGTCCTCTACCTTAATACGGACTTTCTCTGCTGGTGTTACCAGATAGTATTCCCCATCTTCACCCAACATTAATACAGAAGAGAAAAGCGCCACCATAGCTTTGCGGTGGATTGCCTTTCCCTCATGAATCCAGGTGCCGTCTTTGCGAATCAGCATATCCATGTCGCCGCAGAAAGGAGGATTCCACAGATGCACGGGGGCCGGGCCCTTACTCTGGATTTTTCGAACCAAAGCAAATGGATCCAGATTGGTCTTTCCTGTTTTGTTTTTCAGCTCTGTTATAACCCAGCTCCCATTTTTTTCTGTGCTTCAAGACTGATCGACCTGGCAGCTTAATAATAAGCCCAGTGCTGCCTTCTTCCAAGCCTCAGCGCTTTCCCTGGGACACGCAACAAGCAAGTGTTACACTTTGCCGCTAATATTGATCCAATTCAACGTCAAGCATGAACCTCTAGCTATCAAATGCCTGAAACCTTACCCGAATCGGCTTTCAGCGAGCTTTTTATCAACGACACCCCCATACTGGATGTGCGGGCGCCGCTTGAATTTCAGCGCGGCGCATTTCCTGCCGCGCAAAACATCCCCCTATTGCATGACAATGAAAGACGGCAAGTAGGCAAATGCTTCAAGAATGAAGGCAAGCAAGCCGCCATAGACCTTGCTCAAAGACTACTCAGTGCTGAAAACAAGATACAACGCATACAAAGCTGGAAAGGCTTTTTTGAGACAAACCCGGCAGCAGTCATCTGCTGCTTTCGAGGCGGGCTGCGTTCACACACAGTACAACGATGGATGCATGAGTCAGGCATCTCCACCACATTGGCAGAGGGCGGCTACAAAGCACTGCGGCGCTATTTGATGAAGACTGTAGATCAGGTCAGTGAAAACTCTCAACTGATGATAGTAGGAGGGAAAACCGGCAGCGGTAAAACACATCTTATCAATGCCTTAAACTTCAGTATTGATTTGGAAGGTCTGGCCAATCATCGGGGTTCCGCCTTTGGCCGGCGAATTCTGCCTCAGCCCACCCAAATAGGCTTTGAGAATACACTCGGCATTACCTTGTTAAAATTGCCCTTCCAGCAAGCCCGCCATATTTTTCTGGAAGATGAGGGCCGGGCCATAGGTTCCTTGTCTGTTCCTAAATCATTACACGACAAGATGAACACTTCACCAATGGCGATGTTGGAAGAGTCACTGCAAGCGCGTATTGATACTATCTACAGGGACTACATAAACTCGAATTATCAGGATTTCGTTAACCGCGACCCGAACCAGGCTAAAACCAGTTTTTCCGACTTCCTGTTGGGCAGTCTGAAAAAAATTCAAAGACGCCTCGGTGGCCAGAAGTACCTGGAACTAAAGAGCATCATGGAAAATGCCCTGCAACAGGAAAACGCGCAAGAAGCGGATGCTCTGCACAGGCAATGGATTAAGCGGCTGTTACAGGACTACTACGACCCAATGTACCAGTATCAGATGAACAAGAAACTGAACCGTGTTATCTATCGCGGATCAAAAGAGGAATTTCTGGCCTGGGCTTCCCGTTTGAATAAAGAAAAGACCTGAACCATGGCCATCCACCGCTTCAACATCGAGCCCTTGCTGTCGTCATTGCAGAACGGACACACACTACTCACTCCAAATAATCGCAGCGTCAATGGCATATTGCGTGAATTTGCTAATTATAAGCAATCTGGTACGCAGCAGGCATCAGCCTGGGTTCGCCCTCCAGTGTTCGCGATAGATATCTACTTGCAGCAACTCTGGCAAAAAGCAGCGGCACAGTGCATCTCACCATTTTCCGAGATTGATTTGCTGAACCGCTTTGACGAACAACAACTGTGGATACAAGTTTTACAATCGAGTTACGACAGCTATTCCTTACTAAACATGGAAGAAGCCGCCAGCTCGGCAGCCAAAAACTATCAACTCTTCAAACAATGGGATATAGCAACTCAAGCTGACATCGGGCAGTACACTGCTGCTATCAATTTTCAGGCATTTTTAAAATGGAGTAGCCAGTTCGAGACCCTATGTGCTGCTCGCAAGCTGATAAGTCTCAGCGACGCCAGCCGACTAATTACTTTAAATAGCGAAAAACTACAGGGCTTGCTTCCTCAGCAGCTTGTTCTGGTCAACTTCAATCAGCCCCCTCCGCTGTACTCAAAATTGTTTGATGCCCTCGCTACTGTGTGCAGCGTTGCCTGGCACAGGCACAGCAATGAGGAACAAAGCCTTAAAACCGCACTTCTTGCTAAGTCCGGCAGGCGCACAAAATACCAAGACAGCGCCACCGAAATTAGAGCCTGCATAAGCTGGTGCCTGCAAAAAGTCAGAGAGAATGACCAGGCCCATATAGGAATCGTTATCGATAAGGGGCGCGCTTTGGAACCGCTGATTGAAGAGGCTGTATTCAAAATAAATCAAATTCGCGGTGTCAAGAATTTGCACAGAGCCAGTGGGCTAAACAGATACCAAAGCAACGAAACCCTGGCAGACTTTCCTTCTATCAATTTTGCTCTAAGCATTCTTGAGTTAAATACTGAGCCAGTGGACAGCGAACGGTTTTGTAAAATACTGCAATCGAACAGCACCATTGCAGCAGATATTGAATCTCAGGCCCGCATTGCCCTGGAGATCTATTTACGGGAAAACGTGGAAGCGCAGGTTCGGCTCAGCCATCTGCGAGACATAATGCAGCAAAAGGGCGAAGACCACTCCTGCCCCGTTCTAGCCGAAGCTCTATTGCAGTTTAGCGAAGCTAAGAGCCATGAAAAGCCACACCAGACATTGCGCCATTGGTTGCACTTTTTTAATCGTCAACTTCAAATTCTGGGCTGGCCCGGTATCGGGGATGGCAATTCGGACGACGACGCAGAGCGTCAATGGCAACAAGGCTTGCAGCGATTATCCGCCTCGTCCGACCTACTGGGCAGCATGTCCCTCGCTACCGCGCTGCACAAGTTAAGTTCGTATTTGAGACAATCTAATTCCAATCTGCACTTTGATGGCCGCTTGCAAATATCATTACTCGATATTGAAGAAGCACAGGATTTTGAATTTGACTCGACCTGGGTTCTGGCGGTGGATAACCGTAACTGGCCTGCTCCTGTCAATCCTGCTTCATTTCTACCTTACAGTTTACAAAAACAGCTATCTATGCCGAATTGTTCACATCAGCAACAACTGGAAGCCAGCATGTCGCAATTGATTCGGCTGCGCAGCAACACCAAAGAAGAGTTGCTTATCAGCCACCATTGGCTGGAAGAAGATTTGAGCATTAGAGCTAGCACGCTTCTTAAGGAGATGGAGTTTGTCAACACGCAAGATGAACAGTTAGTTGATAAGCCAACACCTTTAATTACAAAAACTCTAGAAGTATTCCAGGAACAGTTGCACATCCCTTTGCCAGACGAAGAAGAAGTTCGCGGAGGAAGTGGCCTGTTAAGCAAGCAGTCGAATTGTCCTTTCAGAGCATTTGCCAGCAATCGCTTAAAGGTGTCCAGGCTGGGCGAATTTACGCTGGGGCTAAACCCGATCACCAGAGGTAATGCGTTACACCTGGCACTAAAAAAACTTGGTGACGCTCTGGAAAGCTCCGATAAGCTACAGCGATTATCAACGGCGGAAACAGAAACCCTTGTACACAGCTCCCTCGTGCCAGCAATCAACTCATTGAAGGCACAGCACCCCGAAACCATGTCACCCACATTTACAAAGTTGGAACAGATTCGACTCGCCAACCTACTTCACGGGTTTTTGGAATTGGAAAAAGCGCGATCTCCTTTTGTCATTCAAGCGACGGAAGCAGAACTAAATTGGAGCCACTCCAGGCTTTCACTTTCATTTAGAATCGATCGCGTAGATCAGATTGAAGATGGCTCACTCGTGCTCATCGACTACAAGACCGGCCTGAAGAGCAGCTACCGTTGGTTCGATGACAGACCCGATGACTTGCAACTGCCACTTTATCGAATAGCGCTGGCAAACAGCGAAGACCGAGCAATTAGTGCCACACTTATCTGCCAGATAAATGCAGAGAAAACTGCCCTGTTTGGCACAACAGATCTTGCTACTATTCACCCAAAAACAAAGCCGCTGTCTGAACTGAGGAGCTTTTCTGGCAACTGGAGCGAATTACAGGCGCGTTGGAACAAAATTATTCACTCCTTGATTGATGAGTTTGAGTCAGGGCTGGTTTCTGTTGCACCTACCCGAGGCAGACAAAGCTGTCAATATTGCGGATTGCATTCGCTGTGCCGAATCAACGAATCCGACCAGCGTCAACTTTCACCTGCTGAATTCAGCAACTGAAGATGCGCTATGAATAAGCAGTTCGAACAAATCATAGACGCCGAGGCCAGGCAGGATGCGCTGGATATTACTAAATCCTATGCGGTACAAGCCCCGGCGGGCTCTGGAAAAACTGAATTACTCAGCTTACGTTTCCTGCGTTTGCTTGCAGTGTGTGAGCAACCCGAGGAAGTTCTCGCCATTACCTTTACCAAGAAAGCCGCCAACGAGATGGCTGAAAGAATTCTCGACACCTTGGACTGGGCGAGCCAGGTCGATGCCAGGCAAATTGAGAGGCAGTTGGATCGGGATAGATATGCCGCAGCGAAAAGTGTGCTAGCGCAAGATAGAAAGAATGAATGGTTGTTGCAGCAATCGCCCAATCGATTGAGAATTCAGACCATAGACAGTTTCTGTAACTTCCTGGCAAGCAGACTGCCTATTCTCTCAAATTTTGGCGGCCCTATACAAATCAGCGAAAACGTAAACGATTGTTATAGCCTGGCAATCCAGAATTGCCTGAAGTTACTGGATGAAGATAATGTAGCTTCTGAGCCAATCGCCGAATTGATGCTGCATTTTGGTAACGACAGCAGCAAGGTCGAAAATCTGCTACTGGAGTTATTGAGGCAACGAGAACAGTGGATCGAAGACATCGTTGCCGTTGCCAACTCGCCTCAGCAGGCTCTCTCCTATTTGACTGAAAACTTATTGGAGTTAATTGAAGAATCGTTGCAGGCGGTAGCATTCCACTTGCAAGCCTATAAAGCCCGATTGATACCCTTGCTGCATTACGCCACAGAAAACCTCGCAAGGGATGGCAGTGCATCGATATTACCTGACTGCGCGGGCCTCGATGAGCTCCCAGATACTGATCCCGATAATCTTTTATCCTGGACCGGTTTGACTGCATTACTGCTTACCAGGAACGAAGACAAACCAGCATTTCGTAAGAGCGTCAACAAGAACACAGGTTTTCCCGCATCCAGCGGCAGCAAGGAAGACAAACAACTTTGTAGCGAGAAAAAGCAAGACATGGCTGATCTACTCAAATCCCTGTCCGAATCCCAAGAGTTGTTGCAAGCGCTGGACTATTTACGACGGCTTCCCAAACCAGGCGAGGTAGCCCAGACTTGGAAATTTTTAGCAACCCTTACTAAAATACTACCTGTCTTGGTGGCCCAATTGGAACTGGCTTTTGCTCGCAGAGGCAAGGTGGATTATCCACAGCTAAGCCTTGCCGCCTTGCGCGCCCTGGGAACTGACGAAGCGCCCACAGACCTCGCTTTAAGCCTGGATTATCAAATAAAGCACGTTCTGGTTGACGAATTCCAGGACACCTCTTCGGCACAGATGAGTCTATTGCACAAACTAACAGCGGGTTGGGTGCCAGATGATGGCAGGACATTATTTGTAGTCGGAGATGCCATGCAATCTTGCTACAGTTTTCGTAACGCAAATGTTGGCTTGTTTATAAAACTAAGGGAGTCAGGTGTAGGCAGCATCAAACTGGAACCCATAGATTTACTAGCGAATTTTAGATCGGATGCAGGCATTGTGAATTGGGTAAATAGTATTTTTTCCAGGGCATTTCCGAGACGCAATGACATCTCCAGGGGCGCCGTTAGCTATTCCAGATCAGCGGCAATACACCCAGCCGATATAGCGACCGCAGTTTCCACCCGCTGTTATCAATATGACGAGAGTAGTAAGGCCGAAGCCCATCTTGAAGAGGCAGCCTATATTGCCGATGAGATATCGCGATTACGCTCGCACCATCCTGAAGCCAAGATAGCCATATTAGTGCGGGGCAGGCAACACCTGGAATTTATCCTTCCCGCCTTACGTGAAGCCGAAATCCCCTGGCTCGCCAACGAAATCGATAAGCTTGACGACCAGAGAATCATTACAGACATGATAAGCCTGACAAGCGCCATATGTAACAAGGCGGACAGGCTTTCCTGGCTCGCTCTGCTGCGCGCACCCTGGTGCGGTTTAAAACTTGAAGACTTGCTTATTGTGGCGAACTGGAATCCAAAATTCAGCATTTTGGAGAGCCTCAGTCAGCTCACAGCCGGATCAGCACAAGACGGTTTAAGTCCTGATGGTCTATTAAGATTAAAGAAAGTAACACCGCTCTTGATCAACGCAATTACCGATAAAACGCGCTATCGCCTAAGTCGGGTGATGCAATCGCTCTTTGCCGACTTAGATGGCGCGCAGACACTACAATCCACGTCGGAGCTCCACAACCTGGAAAAATTCTACGAACTCATCCGAGAGTCAGAAGTTGCGGGAGGCATTGAGAATTTTGCTGACTTTCAACGCAAAGTAGAAAGCAGTTTTATTGCTACGCCAGCAAATAGCCAGGACAACAACCCCATCCATGTAATGACCATTCACAAGTCAAAAGGCTTGGAATTTGACCATGTGTTTTTGCCCTGCCTGGCAAGAGCTGGCCGAACAGATGACGAGTCACTTCTGCTTTGGCACCAAAGGCTTAACCAGGCAGGCAACAACAAGTTGTTTCTCGCAACCCTCGCAGCGACTGGTAGCGAAGATGACAGCCTGTACAACTTGCTGAAGTTTGAAAAGTCGGAGAAGTCACGGTTTGAGACTACTCGTTTGCTCTATATAGGCATAACCCGCGCCATGAAATCCGTCTATTTATCTGCGGCATTGCCAGATAAAGACGGAAAAACAGGCAAACCTTTTTCGCGCAGCCTTCTGCATACCATTTGGGATAGTTTGCTATCGGAAGATTATGCCGATTCGGCGATTAGCTACATTCCCGTTAACTCAACGGCTGCCAGGCTACTCCATCAAGAGGATCCATTGCTAAGGGCACCCGTCCTATGGCGCTTACCAAGCAAATTCTTCAAACCTGGCCAAGCTACTGACGAAACACCGAATTCAGCGATAGATCAGCTAGCTGAGAACAAACATGAGCTCGTGCAGGATGAATTCGTGCAGGACAATCAATTACAGGTACAAATCGGCAACCTGATACACGAGGTTTTACAGAGCTACCTCGACAATTCGAATCTGCTAAAACCTGAAAACCTGCCCAGACTTCGACAACGCTGGCAAAGACGATTACAAAGTTTTGACTTCAGCAGTGAGGAAATACAAGCGGCGCTTGACGTAATTCAAAACTCCTTACTGACTACCCTGGGCAATGACAAAATTAATTGGATATTCGACAGTACACTTGAAGAAAGCGCCGCCGAGTTATCTGTACAAACCTGCAACAATGGCTTTCTTCGAACCCATGTTATAGATCGCACCTTCATAGACAAGCGAGGGCAGCGCTGGATTATTGATTACAAGTCATCGAGCAAGCCCGAGAACTTGTCTGTTGCAAGTTTCCTGGATGAACAAATACAACTTCACGCAGCTCAACTGTCACGCTATAAATCCTTGTTCAAAGAAGAGCGCAATCGAGGTATCAGAACTGCGTTGCTATTCACCAGCCTGCCAGAACTGGTGGAATACAATAGCTGAGACTAGTCGAGCAACACGCAAATACCGCTACCAGTCTTGCTCTGCGATAGCGTAAATGCCTGGGGCGTTCCGTAAGTAACCTTTGTAGTCCATGCCGTAGCCAAACAAATAGTGATCCGCCACATTCAGACCGACAAAATCCGCCTTGGCTGCTGCTGTTTTTCTATCGTGTTGTTTATCGAGCAGCACCGCCGTATGCACCGAGGCACATTCCTGCTGCACACAATAGTCAACGATCAACTCCAGAGTTTTGCCTACATCGAGAATGTCATCAATCAGCAGCACTGCTCTATCCTTCAATGATTCGCTGGGGTAAGTTTTCCACTGCAAGTCTTTCCCGGTAGTAGAACCCCTGTAACGAGTCGCATGCAAATAGTCCATTTGCAGTGGAAAGTTTAATCGCGTTGCCAGCCTGCCGCTGGTGATCAGGCCGCCGTGCATAATACAAATGAGCAGAGGATTTTTGTCTTGCAATTTCGAACCGACAGCAACTGCCATGCGATCCAAAACCGCTTCGACCTCCGCCTCTTCGTGCAAGCACCTGGCGCGGCTTTGGACTTGTAGAATCTGCAATGGGCTCAAGATTCCTGCTCTGTTACTGTAGAAACAAGACCGTCCAAACCATCCAGGGTTGTGGTTGGAAAGGCAAAGTCCGCTGCATGGGAATGGACAATCTCAACAATTTTTAACAATACATCTTGCTTGATCTCGTGAAACCGAATCCAATTGGTTGTCTTGGTGAATGTGTAGATAAAAAAATCGAGGGAAGATGGGGCATAGCTTAAGAAATTGACGATCAAGGTTTGATTAGTGTCAATGTCTCCATGAGACTGTAGCATCACCTTAACGTCTTTCACGATAGCCTCCATCTTCGCCGAATCTTGATAGCGAATACCTATGGTTTCTTTGATGCGTCGATTATTCATACGCGAAGGGTTTTCCAGGGAAAGTGTGTTAAATACTGAATTGGGTATGTACAAAGGTCGCTTGTCGAAAGTTCTCACCACGGTCAATCGCCAGCCAATGGTCTCTACCGTCCCTTCTATTTCTTTGTCTGGCGATCTTATCCAATCGCCGATGGTAAAAGGTCTGTCCAAATAGATCATCAATCCGCCAAAAAAATTGGCCAATAAATCTTTCGCTGCAAAACCAACTGCTATGCCGCCAACCCCACCGAAGGCTAACAAGGCGGTTATCTCAATCCCTAATGTTGGCATCACTATTAGGATGCTGGTAATTACGACAGACAAACGAAGCAATTTGGCTAATGCGTGTACTGTAGTGGCATCAAGAGCTGCGCCTAATGTTGTGGTCGCTGTTTGCTGATTATTAAGCAAACGAGACTCGGCCCGACTGATGAATCGCACTAAAAACACGGCGATGAGTACAATGAAAGTAAGTTGTCGGAACAAGCCAAGATTCTCGGCCGAGAAAAGCTCGGTATCCACATAGCCGTCACTCACTGCAATTCCCCAGAGCAGGCCCATGATCAAAATAAACCAGCTCAGTGGCACCCGCGCGGCATCAAAAAGTGCGTCATCCCAAGTGTTAGTGGTCTTTTCAAAGTGTCGCCCAAGCACCTTCAGTAAGCGCATTGCGATATAGCGACCTATCAGAGTGATGCTCACCACGGCAAACAATTCAGCACCCCAGCCTAAATCTCTGATCGCATCCAACATCAAAAGAAAACCTTCCACTTTCTATACACTCCTCTCAAACGTCGTCATTCTTGTTGTTAAAATTACCTACGCGGAAAGACTGGCTATCAAATGCTCAGCCTCATGCCATTTTTCCGATTCATACAAATTTGATTGTATCAGCTCGGGCTTGGCAAGCATTTGCCCTATTCTCGCGTTACCAGTTTGATCTTGCTTATCAAGAGAATCGACTAATTCACGAGCCTGTTTCGGGTTATTACAAACTAATACCATGTCACAACCCGCAGCAAGGGCAAGTTTTGCACGCTGCGAGATGGTGCCAGCGCTGTGTGCGGCATTCATAGTTAGATCATCACTGAAAACCACGCCGTTGAAGGCAAGTTCTTCACGCAGGACAGACCGAATCCAGATTTTCGAGAAACCTGCGCAGTATTGGTCAACTGCTGGATAAACTATGTGTGCAGGCATAATCGCATCCAGCGCGCCCACACATGCAGCGAAGGGCTGCATGTCACTAGCCCGAATTTCATCCATGCTACGCCTATCTGTTGGCAACTCTGTGTGCGAATCTACCATCACATTGCCGTGACCCGGAAAGTGCTTTCCAGTAGCAGCCATTCCTGCTTGGTGCATTCCAGCGATATAGGCTAAGCCTAAATCGCTAACTTGCGCCGCATTGGGCGAGAAAGCCCTGTGTTTTATAACGGGGCTACTAGCGCTAAATAAATCTAAAACCGGTGCAAAACTAATATCGATACCAAACTGCAATAGCTCTGCTGCCATGGCCCAGGCGCACAACCTGGCTGCTTCTAAACCTTGCCGAGACTCTTGCTGATACACAGCCCCAATGGTTCGCAGCGAAGGAAGTGGCAGAAAGCATTCGCGAAATCGCTGCACCTGGCCACCTTCCTGATCCACAGCAACAAGCAGGCGCTCATTACATTGCTTGATCGAAGCAACTAAATCGCTTAATTGTTGAGGAGAAGCGTAGTTGCGACTAAACAAGATAACCCCACCAACTTGTGCGCTTAGCAACAAGTCACGCTCCAAGATCCCAAGGGCTAGCCCCTCAAGGTCAAGCATTAAAACACCAGATTCCAATTCCCGCGGCTGCATTACAATTTCTCAAAAACCAGGGAATTGATTATCACAAATATGTTTGACGCTAGCAAAATCAGTTTTTCAATAAGCTCAATCACTTAGCTATTGCCGTTAAATTGAATGATAAAGAAGCTCAAGAAATATCAAAAAATTTTGCTTTCAATTCGAGTTTACATGTCACACTAGTTAAACTGTAAAGGAAGCTGCAACGCAAGCTTTAGCGCTACACCTTTAGCACTACAAGGAGCTCACCTGGTTAATTCTGTACTATCCTGGAGACAAGGCAATGAATAAAACCCTGCCCGAAGTTTCTGCCTGGTATCAAGATTTAGCCAGCGGAAGCCTGTTTGAAATTGTCGCGATTGATGAAGACAGCAAGACCATAGAGTAGCAACTGGTTGATGGCGAACTGGGTGAATACGATTTCGCTATTTGGGAGCAGCTTTACCTAAACAGGGCCGAAGCGCCAGAAGACTGGCGTAGCCCTTACGAACTTAACTCCGAGGACCGGGCCTATTCAGACCAGGTGTTTGTCCCCGACAATTTCTCCGGCGCGCTGTTGGACATTGAACCAGACTCACTGGATTTAGGAGATGACTTTCAGATTCTCTAAATCGTGGTGCTTCCTGGGCAGACTAGATGCCCAGTACTTTCCCCGCGCCTCCTAAAGTTTTATTGTTGTTGCCAGATAACTGTATATAATTACAGTTATCACTCCCGCTAAGGATTCAATCATGCTTAAACTCACCTCCAGGCAAGAGGAAATCCTTGCTTACATCAAGGACTATCTGCAAGAGACTGGATTCCCTCCAACTCGTTCTGAAATTGCACAAAAAATGGGTTTCAAGTCGCCAAATGCGGCCGAGGAGCACTTGCGCGCACTCGCCAGGAAGGGTGCTATCGAAGTGTTGCCCGGCACTTCCAGGGGCTTGCGACTGCCTATCAACGAACAAGCAGGCTTGCCCATTATTGGTCAAGTCGCTGCGGGAAGCCCAATATTGGCGCAAGAATCCATAGCCGATTATTGTGATATTCCCCCCGATATGTTTTCTCCCAGGGCAGACTATCTACTTACCGTGAAAGGCAGCAGTATGGTTGATATCGGAATTTTCGAAGATGATTTGCTAGCCGTACACAAGACCGCTCAAGCCAATAATAGAGATATTATCGTAGCCAGAATAGATGATGAAGTTACGGTTAAACGCTTAGAAAAGAGCCGCAGCAGGTACAAAATAAGTCTCTTGCCAGAAAATCCTGACTACGAACCTATCGAAGTTGACTTACGCAGTAGTGACTTCTCAATCGAGGGGATTAGCGTAGGGGTGATTCGATGCAATATCTGACAAACAGCGTTCAGATTCACTCCTTGTGATAGCCTTGTGGCTGTCACAGTGCTGGCTATTTTTTCTTTTCTGCCGCTGTTTTCGCTTTCTTTTTCGCCGCTCTGGCTTTCTTCTCAGGCTTGGTGACTACCCATTTGCCCCCCTCATAAAAAGCTGTCCAACCTGTGGCCTTCTTATCCACTTCAGTGCGCAGGTACTGCTTTTTCGTCTTACGACTAAAACGAACCAGGGCCTTGTTTCCTTCATCGTCCGCAAGCGGTGCCTCCATAATAAAAGCGTACTTGGGGTCAATCTCATCCTTATGAGCTAATAATTCTTCAACAAAAGGCGCCCGGGTCTCGCGGTTTCTTGGAAACTTGCTGGCAGCCAGAAACATACCGGACGCTCCGTCTCTCAACACATAGTGGTCATCGACAGTCTCACAAGCTAGCTCCGGCATTGGCACTGGGTCCATCTTTGGTGGGGCGGCCTCGCCGTTGCGTAAAAGTTTGCGTGTGTTTTTGCAATCTCTACTATTACAAGCAAAGTATTTTCCGAAGCGGCCCGTTTTTAACTGCATGTCTTGACCGCATTTATCGCATGCGATAACTGGACCGTCGTAACCTTTTATTTTGAATTCGCCGTCTTCTATCTCATAGCCTGGGCAATCAGGGTTGTTTCCACAAACGTGTAATTTACGCTTCGCGTCGAGTAGATAAGGTTCCATTGCCGTAGTGCAAATTGAGCAGCGGCGCTTCTCGCGCAGCAGGATATTTTCCTGAGCCTCTGCTTCTTCGACCGTGTCGGTGCGTACTGCATCATCACCTGGGGTTAGATTAATAGTAGATTTACAGCGCTCCCCAGGAGGCAAGGCATAACCAGAACAACCCAGAAAAACGCCGGTGGAAGCCGTGCGAATCTGCAACTGCCTACTGCACTCCGGGCACTGTATATCTGTATCGGTGGGATTATTCGTGCGCATTCCACCTGCCTCAGCTTCAGCCTTTGCTAACTGACTGGTGAAACCGGCATAAAATTCGTCTAACAGTTTTTTCCAGTTTTTCTCTCCACCGGCCACCTCGTCCAGTGACTCTTCCATTTTTGCTGTGAAGTTATAGTCCATTAATTCAGCAAAACTTTCTTGCAGGCGCTCAGCAACTATGTCACCCATTTTCAAGGCATAGAATCTTTTACTTTCGGTACGCACATAACCGCGCTCCTGAATCGTAGAAATAATGGATGCATAGGTGGAAGGGCGACCAATTCCCCGCTTTTCCAATTCTTTAACGAGGCTTGCTTCAGTATAACGAGCAGATGGCTTGGTAAAATTCTGAAACGGCTCTAACAATTCGAGCTTTAAGCTATCACCTTCTTCGACGGTCGGTAGCACCACATCTTGATCTTTGGATGGCATCACTTTCAGATAACCATCGAACTGCATGATTCTTCCCTTGGTGCGTAACTCAAATTCTGCTGCCGATACCGTTATTGAGGAACTTAGATACCTGGCCGGTTCCATTTGGCAGGCAAGGAAATGCTGCCAAATCAAATCATACAGGCGTACCGCATCCAGTTCTATCCCCGTTAATTTGCTCGCAACCATTTTTACTTCTGTCGGCCTGATTGCTTCGTGTGCTTCCTGCGCCCCGTCTTTGGAGCTATAGAGCATCGGCTTCTCGGTGAGATAATTATCACCGAAGCTTTTTTTAATGTAGTTACGACACATGGCAAGGGAATCACTGCTCAGATGGGTTGAATCGGTCCTCATGTAAGTGATATAGCCCGCCTCATAGAGACGCTGAGCCATTATCATGGTTTTCTTGACGCCAAAGCCTAACCTGTTACTCGCTGCCTGTTGCAAAGTTGACGTAATCAGTGGTGGCCTGGGCTTAGACGAAGTCGGTCGATCTTCACGCTTAAGTACCTTAAAGTCTGCCGCATCCAGGATGGCAAGCGCGGCATCTGTATCTTCTTTGTTATTCGGGCGAAAATTACTACCATCCTGCCTAAACACTTGACAACGCAGCTTCTGTTTCCTGGCTGTATTCAGTTTGGCAAAGACTTCCCAAAACTCTTCAGGAATGAAGGCGCGTATCTCTTGCTCCCGTTCGACCACGAGCCTTACAGCGACAGACTGCACCCTACCAGCAGACAAGCCGCGTGCGACCTTAGCCCAAAGCAATGGTGAAACCATGAAGCCCACGACACGGTCAAGGAAGCGCCTTGCCTGTTGCGCTTCTACGTAGCGCATATCAAGTTCACCGGGCTCTTCGAAGGCATCGGTGATGGCGCGTTTGGTTATTTCATTAAATACAACCCGTTTATAACGCTCAGGATCACCACCAATAGCTTCCTTCAGATGCCAGGCTATAGCCTCTCCTTCTCTATCAAGGTCAGTTGCCAGGTAGATGTTATCGGCATTTTTCGCAAGTTTTTTCAGCTCCGAAACGACTTTCTCTTTTCCGGGTAATATTTCGTATTGCGCGGCCCAGTTCTTCTCGGGATCAATACCCATCCTCTTGACAAGTTGTTGCTTGGCCTTCCTTTTCTTGAAGATGCGTTTTTCTTCCGGTGCCATCTTGCGGGTTGCAGCCTTAGCCGCTGCGCGGGCTTTTTTGTCGATAGCCTTGCCGCTGGTGGGCAGATCTCGAATATGCCCGACGCTCGACTTAACTATGTACTCAGGACCCAGGTACTTGTTAATAGTTTTTGCCTTGGCGGGTGACTCAACTATTACTAAAGATTTTGACATTGGCTGTGTATTTTCTCTGAATCTCGTGGTCGTGGCAGTTCAAACAGCGCACATATATAAGGATTAGTTGCAGACGGGTCAAGTTTTCTCTTAAAAAACTTTTTGGCAGGATTGCAAACAGGGCCTCCTCGCTTATGGCAACTCATTAATAATCAGGGGGGTTTTTATGAAGGCAAGAGCCAAATCCAGCGCTGATCCGATTTGCTTTTAAAATAATTACTGAGAGGAACTGCTCTTCGTTTGCAGCATCACTTTACCTCACAGTCAGCACCAGGACTTTTCGCGCTGAATTTGCTGGTGTAGGGACAAAATTGAAAATAATAAGATCAGCAGCCTATTGACCTGCTTCATAAATAGTGCCAAATGGCACTATTTATGAAGCTGGGCAGGATTAGATGCTAACTTGGTGCAGCCAGCCATAATTATCTGGCAATTCACCTTTTTGAATTCCTATCAGGAGATCATACAGTTTTTGCATGCTGGGACCGACTGACGAGCCCGGCCCCCCCACTGTATGCCAAAGCCCATCGAACCAGATTTTGCCTATTGGAGAAAGCACAGCGGCCGTCCCGCAGGCTGCGGCTTCCTGGAAGCTGGAAAACTCTGCACGCAAGTCTATTGGGCGTTCTTCTGTGTGCAGCTTCAACTCTTCCTTCGCCAGCGTCATGATTGAACGCCTGGTAATACCAGGCAGGATAGCGTCTGACTTAGGGCTAAGGACTATGCCCTGTTTCGTCACAATTATTATATTGGCAGACCCCGCCTCATCAATATAGCGGCTCTCGGCAGAATCCAGGTACAAAGCCTCATTTGCTCCCAGTTCCTGGGCTAACTTAGTAGCGAGCAAGCCACCAGCATAGTTCGCTCCGACTTTAAAACTACCCGTACCGTTCGGTGCCGCACGATCAATCTCGGAAACAGCCAGGCTAATCACCGACAAACCCGCTTGCTTGTAATACGGCCCCACGGGTGAGACGAAAACACGAAATTCATATTGCCGGGCTGGTTTTAATCCGAGATTGTCTCCAACACCGATTAACATCGGACGGATATACAGAGAAGCACCGCAGCCGTAAGGAGGTATCCACGCATAATTCGCCCTGACCGCCTCTTCTACACCACGGTAAAACAACTCTCCAGGAATCTCAGGCATTAGCAATCTTGAAGCGGCCAATTTCATGCGCTCGCTGTTCAGATCAGGGCGAAACAGCAACACGCGACCGTCTTCAGCGGTCTGCGCCTTCATCCCTTCGAAACACTGCTGAGCATAATGCAAAGAAGGTGCCCCTTCATGCACAGCAATAGTTTCACTGCTTATAAGCTTGCCTTCATCCCAGCTACCATTTTCCCAGTTCGCGCTGAAACGAAAATCGGTACGTTGATACTGAAAACCGAGGTTAGCCCAGTCCAGGGTTTTCTTGTCAGTATGCATGTTTACTTTTGCGTCCAATTCGGCTCGATCCGTTGTTTATCCAACTTGTTATTATCGACCATAAGCCGCAAAATATCTATCTATCTCTCTCTTGGAGTCGATGCTAACTGGTTCCATGCCTGTGCATAAGATAGACTTCCCCCGCTCTTTTCAACTATGACGCACAGGCGAAAAAATGAACCTTGTAGATATTGGCGCCAATCTTGAGCACGCAGCTTTCGATCATGACTTTGAAGACGTGGTCGATTCTGCTCTGGGTGCAGGGTTGGCCCATATTATCATCACCGGTACCGATAGAAACTCCAGCGAGGCATCTCTTCGCCTGAGCCAGTCGCGGCCGCAGCTCTTCAGTAGCACAGCCGGATATCACCCCCATGTGGCAGACCAATTCGATGCTGCGGCACTGGCGTCCATAAAGATGTTAGCCAGGGAAGAAAAGGTGGTTGCCATAGGTGAAACCGGCCTGGATTTTAATCGCAATTTCTCCAGCAAAGAGTCTCAGCTACAGGTCTTCGAGCAGCATCTGCAATTGGCAGCAGAAGTGCAGAAACCCTTGTTTCTGCATCAGCGGGATGCCCATAAACAGTTTTTTGGACTACTACAGAAATACCACAAACAGCTAATTGGAGGCGTCATACACTGCTTCACCGACAACGAAGAAGCACTAGAAGACTATCTGGCTTTAGATATGCATATTGGAATTACCGGTTGGATATGTGATGAACGTCGTGGTTCAGAACTTCAATCACTGGTGTGTAAAATCCCCTATGACAGACTACTAATCGAGACTGATGCTCCTTACCTGCTGCCGCGCACCTTGTCTCCGAAACCAAAGAGCAGACGCAACGAGCCCAAATACCTGATTGAGGTGCTGAATACCATCGCCAAATACACTGGCCGCTCGCCCGCTCAGTTGGCAGGAGAAACCAGTAGTAACGCCGCTGCTTTATTCAATATACGTCTACTAGACAACAAAGAAAAATAACCAGGGCTACCATTTGAAACCGGCCTCAGTTTTGCAACACTCGATAAGATCGCTTGCCAGATTAGCGACAATCAGGCGGCGGATCAACTGCAAAGGGCTCGCCGGAAACTTTTTGAAACCCTCAATGGACGGGTAGTAAAAGCTGGCTGACAAAACGCTCTCTTACCTGGTTCTTAGACTCATTCAAGGATTGGAATATACCTTACTGATTTATGTTGCAACGCCTTGTGCTGGTTTGATTTCTGCTCTCGGCATAATTTCAATCATGACTGTGAAAGTACGGTACTAATCGTAGGTTCGAATCTCTGTTTGGAATTCATTGGAAACGTGGTTAATCTTTTCTATCCGGCAGCCTGTAACTGGTGCTACGTCCACCACCGGGGTTCTGAATAAAGATGCCGCGCTCCTTGAGTTCCTGAATGTCTCGCAGGGCGGTATCATTAGAACACTTGGCCAGCTTGGCGTATTTCGAGGTATTCATAAAGCCTTCAAAATCATCTTCCAGCATGCGGTTGATGATCTGCCGCTGCCGATCATTAACAGGCTTTTGATTGATAGTATCCCAGAGCTGTGCCTTGAACAGGACATTGCCGAGTGTGGGTTCGGCATTGGCAATGGCGCGGCCAAGGCAATCCAAGAACCATGACAGCCAGTCTGTTATGTCGGGCGTGGCGCGTTGCTGTTTTTCAAGCTGATCGTAGTAATGCTTAGGCTCCGCCTCAATCTGGGATGACAGGCTATAATAACGCTCTTGTATTCCATCTGCGCGAGCCAGCGCCATATCGCCGATTGCTCTGGCAATTCTCCCGTTGCCATCTTCAAACGGATGGATTGTCACAAACCATAGGTGGGCAATACCTGCTCTGATAACAGGATCAGTATCATCTTCACTTTCCAGCCATGTTAGAAATGCACCCATTTCATTTTTAAGGCGCTCTGCACTTGGGGCTTCAAAATGGACCTTTTCTTTGCTGACAGGGCCGGAAACAACCTGCATGGGACCTGTATCCATGGTGCGCCAGCTGCCAACCGTAATCCGCCGCATCCCGCTACGCCCTGCTGGGAACAATGCCGCATGCCAATCAAACAGGCGGGCTTTGCTTAGTGGTTTGGAAAATTGTTGCGTGGCATCCAGCATCATCTCAACGCTGCCTTCCACATCTCGGCTTGTGGGAATAAGCCCGGCAATATCAATGCCCAGCCTGCGGGCAATGGATGAGCGCACTTCTTCCGGGTTCAGATTTTCACCTTCAATGGCCGATGATTTAACCACGTCATTGGTTAGCGTGCTAAGAGAAGCCTCACATTTAAGCTCAAAGCCAAGCCCCTCCATGCGCCCCAGCAAACGACCTTGGCGATGACGTATATCAGCCAGCTTGGACGCAAGGGTTTCTGCATCCCATGTAAAGTTGGGCCAGTTTTGATGTTCATGAATCCACATATTAATCACCGCATTATTTAAGGTGATTATAAGGATTATTCACCCCACGGTCAAAGCAATACCTGCACAATATGCGGTGATTAACGGGGCTATTCACCGCAAGGTCAAGATAAATCACCGCAGATGGTGCGGTGATTGTGTAGGCTATTCACCGCATCAATGATTGAATGACCATTTTGCCGAGGTCAGCAATATGGTCAGGCAGATGCTTGAGCATATTCATCCAGCCAGCAGAATGTGCAGAATGTATTGACCAGCTTCATCTGCTCGACTGTGCCGCATGACTGTGCCGCATAGTGACACCCCGAAAAGGTGACCAGCTCCGATGGCGAATAGAGAACCTGATAGTTTCCGTATAGCTGCATGACCTGTCTTATAACCTGGTTTCCTCGATAACTGACTTGATTATTCATCCATTCTCCTCTATTTTCAATCCATATATCCAGAGAAGGACATTAAAACTATGCCCAATGATGACATTATGACCGTTAAAGAACTCGCCGATTATTTGAAGATTGCGGAGAAAACGGCCTATCGATTCGCATCTGAGGGCAAGGTTCCGGGCTTCAAGGTGGGTAGCGCATGGCGGTTTCGAAAGAGCGAGGTAGATCGCTGGATCAGTGAGCAAGAACAAAACAAAGAGGATAAAACATGACAGGAAACCAACAACGCGCTGCTCTACAAGGCCAAATCTGGAAGATCGCCAATGATGTTCGCGGTGCGGTCGATGGCTGGGACTTCAAGCAATATGTTCTCGGCACACTTTTCTACCGTTTTGTCAGTGAAAACTTTGCCAGCTATATTGAAGCCGATGATGACAGCATCGATTACGCCCGGCTTGCCGATGACGTGATTACGCCAGCAATCAAAGATGACGCCATCAAAACATCGCCAAGGGCAATTTCCGTTTTGCGCCACGGATGTATCTGCAAGCCTCACTGGAACATATCGACGCCATGCCGCAAAGCGGTTTTGATCAGATCATCGAAAAATATGTGGAGATGAACATTGCCCACCCGTTCCGCGAAGGCAACGGACGCGCCATGCGCATCTGATTGGATTTGATTCTTAAAGCAGAAAGGGAACTATATACTTGACGCTCCCCCAGCTAAAGCAGGGGAGCTCCTGAAAGAACGGAGTTTCTCGCGGATAAAGCTGGTCAGACTTTTGATGTAACGCCCTTCACGTTTTTTCTATAGATATCTTTGATAATTACATGATAAAGTACGGCTTTGCCGTATATAATTAACCCATGAACACAATCATCGAAACCAGGGGATTCAGCGCAAAGGCAACTAAAATTTGGACATCAGTACAATATGAAAATTTTGTTTTGTACATTGCCGAAAACCCTGACGCTGGTAAAGTGGTTTCCGGTTCTGGTGGAGTAAGAAAGATTCGCTGGGGTAAAGAAGGCGGAGGAAAACAAGGTGGGGTACGAGTCATTTATTTTAATAGTTCTGACCAAAAAACATGGCTTCTTACCCTGTACGCAAAAAATGAACGTGAAAATATTCCGGCTCATGAATTAAAGAGAATTAAGGAGGCCATCAATGGCTAAGGCTAAGAAAATGAGTAAAGCCGGACAAGAACTACTTGATGATGTGCGAGCTATCAAAGCTGGCGCGCCGGCTAAAGTCTGGACACCAGAAAAGTTGCTTGTTATTTCTGTTAGAAAGCAGCTAAAAAAATCACAGCTATCCTTTTCAAAATTGTTGGGTGTCCCTTTAGGCACAATCAGAGATTGGGAACAAGGACGTAAGCAGCCTGACAGTGCTGCGGTAACTCTCATTAAGGTCGCTCAAAAAAACCCTAAAGTATTAGAGGAAGTTTCTGGTTAATGTAAAGACAAAAAAGTTAGCTAAGAAATTAAGATGAGACCTTTGCACGGAAGATGATTTCGCTTTCAGGCAAGGCAAAAACGCACGGAATGAGGGAGTTTATGCTTATAAATGACCGATTGAGTACGTTTTTAACACAGCATGCAGGTGAAATGGCTTTCGTGCAAAGGTCTCAAGATAAGTTAAATTACCTCCGGCATAGCCGGAGGCTTATCAATTGACGCCCTCAAAGGGCTTACTCTTGCGCCCAAGGCGCTACACACCCAGAACCATTTGATCTCGTTTTTCATCATTCCATTCCTGATTTCGTATGTACTCTCTAACCATTTCCTCATCCAGACCCACTGTCGATACAAAGTAGCCTCTGGCCCAGAAGTGCTCTCCATTAAAATTCCTCTGCTTACCCTTAAAACGGCGGGCAATTGTTATCGCACTTTTCCCTTTAAGGTAGCCCACCACATTGGAAACCGCATATTTAGGAGGAACACTCAAGCACATATGCACCTGATCCTTCATTAAATGCCCTTCTTCAATCTTACAGCCCTTGCGGGCCGCAAGATCGTGAAACACCTCACCCAAAAAAGTACGAAGGTGTCCATAAATCAGCTTCTGTCTTTTCTGCGGTATAAACACCACATGGTATTTACAATCCCAGCGCGTATGCGCCAAACTCTTATAGTCTCGCATAGGTTGTACTCTAAATTTCTTGGTCGAAATCCAGAGACTAATGAGACCGACGGGTCGGTCAAACCTATTCGAGTCCCCCCGGCATAGCCGGGGGTTTACCTAATGATTAATTAAAAACACACCCAGGCTAACTTTCCAGCATATTCATCCAGCCAGCAGAATGTGCAGAATGTGTTGACCAGCTTCATCTGCTCGACTGTGCCGCATGACTGTGCCGCATGACTGTGCCGCATAGTGACACCCCGAAAAGGTGACCAGCTCCGATGGCGAATAGAGAACCTGATAGTTTCCGTATAGCTGCATGACCTGTCTTATAACCTGGTTTCCTCGATAACTGACTTGATTATTCATCCATTCTCCTCTATTTTCAATCCATATATCCAGAGAAGGACATTAAAACTATGCCCAATGATGACATTATGACCGTTAAAGAACTCGCCGATTATTTGAAGATTGCGGAGAAAACGGCCTATCGATTCGCATCTGAGGGCAAGGTTCCGGGCTTCAAGGTGGGTAGCGCATGGCGGTTTCGAAAGAGCGAGATTGATCGCTGGATCAGTGAGCAAGAACAAAACAAAGAGGATAAAACATGACAGGAAACCAACAACGCGCTGCTCTACAAGGCCAAATCTGGAAGATCGCCAATGATGTTCGCGGTGCGGTCGATGGCTGGGACTTCAAACAATATGTTCTCGGCACACTGTTTTACCGTTTTATTAGTGAAAACTTTGCCAGCTATATTGAAGCCGATGATGACAGCATCGATTACGCCCGGCTTGCCGATGACGTGATTACGCCAGCAATCAAAGATGACGCCATCAAAACCAAGGGCTATTTTATCTACCCAGGTCAGCTCTTCGTCAATGTTGCCAAAACCGCCAACACCAATGAAAGCCTGAATACGGATATGGCTGACATTTTCGCTAAAATTGAGGCCTCGGCCAATGGCTACCCTTCTGAAGGCGACATCAAAGGCCTGTTTGCCGATTTTGACACCACCAGCAACCGCCTTGGCAATACGGTAACAGCGAAGAACGCACGACTCGCGGCTGTACTCAAAGGTGTGGCGGGGCTGGAATTTGGCGATTTTCACGGCAGCCAGATTGATCTGTTCGGTGATGCCTATGAATATCTCATACACAAGTACGCTGCCAATGCCGGAAAATCAGGCGGCGAATTCTTTACGCCGCAACATGTCTCCAAACTCATTGCCCAGCTTGCCATGCACAAGCAAACCAGCGTGAATAAAATTTATGACCCCGCCTGCGGTTCTGGCTCCTTGCTGTTACAAGCCAAAAAACATTTTGATGCCCATATTGTTGAAGAAGGTTTCTTCGGGCAAGAGCTCAACCACACTACCTACAATCTGGCGCGGATGAATATGTTTCTGCACAATATCAATTACGACAAGTTCAATATGCAGCTAGGCGATACGCTTATCAATCCGCACTTTGGCGAGGATAAACCCTTTGATGCGATTGTTTCCAACCCGCCCTATTCGCTGAAATGGATTGGCTCGGACGATCCGACACTGATCAACGATGACCGTTTTGCGCCTGCGGGTGTGCTTGCCCCCAAATCCAAGGCCGACTTTGGCTTTGTTCTTCATGCCTTGAGTTATCTTTCCGGCAAGGGCCGTGCGGCGATTGTTTGCTTTCCCGGCATTTTTTACCGTGGGGGCGCAGAACAAAAAATCAGAAAATATCTGGTTGATAACAACTATGTGGAAACCGTGATTTCACTCGCGCCCAACCTGTTTTACGGCACCACCATTGCCGTGACGATTTTGGTGCTGGCGAAAAACAAGCCTGACACCAACATCCAGTTTATTGATGCCAGCGGTGAAGAATTCTTTAAAAAAGAGACCAACAATAACCTGATGGTTGATGCGCATATTCAAAAGATTATGCAGATGTTCGACAGCAAGCTGAAGGTCGGTCACGTGGCCGAAACCGCGCCCTATGAAAAGATTGTTGCCAATGATTACAATCTGTCGGTCAGCTCCTACGTAGAAGCGAAAGACACAAGAGAGGTGATTGATATCACTGAACTCAATGCAGCAATCAAAACCACCGTTAGTAAGATTGACCAACTGCGTTCCGATATCGATGCCATCGTTGTGGAGATTGACCTGCCTGCCGGCAGGCAGGAGCATGAGTGATGTTTTACACATATATTTTACTATGCAGTAATGGTTCTTATTACAAAGGTTTCACAAATGACCTTGAGAAGCGCTATCAGCAACATTTAAACGGCACTGGTGCAAAACATACAGCAAAGCATAGGCCCATAAAAATAGCTTACTATGAAACCTATAAAACAGAACAAGAAGCAGTTGCGCGTGAAAAGTATTTTAAGTCTGGTTCTGGTCGTGAATGGTTAAAGCAACATATTGAAGGGCTAGAATCATGAGCAATGTGAGTTACATGGAGAAACTGCTGGATGGTGCCGAGGTGGACTGGAACGCAGTGGATAAAGATGAGCATCTTTCTGCCATGCAGCGCATCTGGCTGGATCTGATTCTTAAAGCAGAAAGGGAACTATATACTTGACGCTCCCCCAGCTAAAGCAGGGGAGCTCCTGAAAGAACGGAGTTTCTCGCGGATAAAGCTGGTCAGACTTTTGATGTAACGCCCTTCACGTTTTTTCTATAGATATCTTTGATAATTACATGATAAAGTACGGCTTTGCCGTATATAATTAACCCATGAACACAATCATCGAAACCAGGGGATTCAGCGCAAAGGCAACTAAAATTTGGACATCAGTACAATATGAAAATTTTGTTTTGTACATTGCCGAAAACCCTGACGCTGGTAAAGTGGTTTCCGGTTCTGGTGGAGTAAGAAAGATTCGCTGGGATAAAGAAGGCGGAGGAAAACAAGGTGGGGTACGAGTCATTTATTTTAATAGTTCTGACCAAAAAACATGGCTTCTTACCCTGTACGCAAAAAATGAACGTGAAAATATTCCGGCTCATGAATTAAAGAGAATTAAGGAGGCTATCAATGGCTAAGGCTAAGAAAATGAGTAAAGCTGGACAAGAACTACTTGATGATGTGCGAGCTATCAAAGCTGGCGCACCGGCTAAAGTCTGGACACCAGAAAAGTTGCTTGTTATTTCTGTTAGAAAGCAGCTAAAAAAATCACAGCTATCCTTTTCAAAATTGTTGGGTGTCCCTTTAGGCACAATCAGAGATTGGGAACAAGGACGTAAGCAGCCTGACAGTGCTGCGGTAACTCTCATTAAGGTCGCTCAAAAAAACCCTAAAGTATTAGAGGAAGTCTCTGGTTAATGTAACGACAAAAAAGTTAGCTAAGAAATTAAGACAAATTATGAGCAAAATTGATGAATTGATAAACGAACATTGCCCGGATGGGGTGGAATATACAACTCTAGGAGGAATAGGTAAGTTATCAAGAGGACGCGTAATGTCAAAGGATTATCTGCGGGATAATGCTGGAGAATATCCCGTTTATTCTTCGCAAACAGCCAGCAATGGAGTGTTTGGTCGAATTAACACTTACGACCAAGATGGAACATTCATAACATGGACAACTGACGGTGCGAATGCTGGTTCAATTTTTTTTCGTGAGAATGAAAAGTTTAGTATCACAAATGTTTGTGGTTTGATCAGCAATAGTTCGCCGGAAAAAATTGATCTCAAATTTCTTTATTATGTCTTATGTGTTACCGCAAAAAGTTATGTGTATAGCGGCATGGGCAACCCAAAGCTCATGAGTAATGTAATGTCCACGATTAAGGTTCCCCTCCCCCCCCTTCCGGTACAACAAGAAATCGTGCGGATTCTGGACGCATTTACCTCCCTTACAGCCGAGCTTACAGCCGAGCTTACAGCCCGCAAAAAACAATACAACTATTATCGTGATCAACTGCTGAGTTTTGATGGGTCTGATATATTCGAAGATTTAGGAAAGGTTTGTCATGTCTCCTCGGGCGGCACTCCATCAAGATCTAAAAGAGAATTTTGGGAAAATGGTAATGTTCCTTGGCTCAAATCCGAGTCATGTAATAATGAGTCCGTTTATTATGCAGATAATTTCATAACAGAGTTGGGATTAAAGAACTCTAGCGCCAAACTATTAGAAAAAGACACTGTTTTGATCGCCTTAGTTGGTGCCACCATTTTCAAAACTGCTTACCTAGAATTTGAAGGTACAACTAATCAAAATATTGCAAACATCAAATCAATAGATCACAACGTGCTAAATAATAAGTTTGTTTTTTATTACATAACAAATTTGTACAGCGAACTAAAGTCCAAGATGCGTAATTATGGGATGCTAAATTTATCAACACTGAAACAGTTCAAAATCCCCATCCCGCCACTTCCGGTACAGGAAGAAATTGTTGCCATACTCGATAAATTTGATGCGCTGACAAACTCTATTAGCGAAGGTTTGCCGCGTGAAATTGAATTACGAAACAAGCAATATGAATACTACCGCGACCTGCTTTTGAGCTTCCCCAAACCTGAGGCGGCAGCGTAGGATGAGCCGGACACTATCTAATGAGACCGTTGCGGAGCCAACGCTGCAAGAAAAGCAAACCGTTGCTTTTCTTTTGAAGCACTTGCTTAAAGAATATAATATCAAACAGACTGGCGAACAGAAATAATGGTTGAACAGACGAAACCTATCGCGGAATCAAACCACTTTATTGTACTCAAGACATACACCAGGGAATGGAAGGTCGCAGAAAGCTACCAAAGCGAGGGTGGCCTGGAACGTGAACTTGTTCAGGATCTGGTCAATCAGGGCTATGAATTTCTGCCCGACCTAAAGTCTCAGGAAGCCATGCTCGCTAATGTGCGCGCACAGTTACAAGCTCTTAATCATGTGCAGTTTGCCGATGGTGAATGGCGGCGCTTTGTTGAAACCTTCCTGGACAAACCCAATGATGGCATCGTCGATAAAACCCGCAAAATTCACGATGATTATATCCATGATTTCGTGTTCGATGACAGGCGTATCCAAAACATCTATCTGTTCGATAAAAAGAATATTGTCCGCAACAAGGTACAGGTGATCAAGCAATTTGAGCAAACCGGCATCCACGCGAACCGCTATGATGTGACCATTCTGGTCAACGGTTTGCCTCTGGTGCAGATTGAGCTGAAAAAGCGGGGTGTTGCTATTCGAGAAGCCTTTAACCAGATACATCGCTACAGCAAAGAAAGCTTCAACAGCGAGCATTCGCTTTATAAATATTTGCAGTTATTTGTGATTTCTAATGGGACTGACACACGTTATTTTGCCAACACCGTAAAGCGCGATAAAAACAGCTTCGACTTCACCATGAATTGGACAAAGTCTGATAATGGCCTGATCAAAGACCTCAAAGATTTTACCGCCACCTTCTTCCAGAAAAACACATTGTTAAACGTGCTGCTGCATTACTCGGTATTTGATGACAGCGATACTTTGCTCATTATGCGTCCTTACCAGATTGCCGCTACTGAGCGTATCTTGTGGAAGATCAATAGTTCCTATGAAGCTAAGAACCGGAGCAAGCCGGAAAGCGGTGGGTATATCTGGCATACCACGGGCTCTGGCAAAACGCTGACCAGCTTTAAGGCGGCTCGCATGGCGACCGAACTGGATTTTATCGACAAGGTCTTTTTCGTGGTGGACAGAAAAGACCTCGACTACCAAACCATGAAGGAATATCAACGCTTTTCACCCGATAGTGTGAATGGCTCGGATAGTACGGCTGGGCTTAAACAAAATCTGGACAAAGACGACAATAAAATCATCGTCACCACTATCCAGAAGCTCAACAATCTGATGAAAAGCGAAAGCGGTCTGCCGGTGTACGACAAGCAGGTGGTCTTCATTTTCGATGAATGCCACCGCAGCCAGTTTGGTGAAGCGCAGAAAAACCTGAAGAAGAAGTTTAAGCGGTTTTACCAGTTTGGTTTTACGGGCACACCAATTTTCCCACAAAATGCGTTAGGTGCAGACACCACCGCCAGCGTGTTTGGGCGTGAACTGCATTCCTATGTGATCACCGATGCCATTCGTGATGAAAAGGTGCTCAAGTTCAAGGTGGACTATAACGATGTGCGCCCACAATTTAAGGCTATTGAAACCGAGCAGGATGAGAAAAAGCTCAGTGCGGCAGAGAACAAACAGGCCCTGCTGCACCCAGAGCGTATCGGGGAAACATCCCGGTATATTCTTGGCAACTATCGCCATAAAACCCATCGCCTGCAAGGTGGCAATAAAGGCTTCAATGCGATGTTTGCCGTAAACAGCGTGGATGCGGCCAAGCTGTATTACGAAACGCTGAACACATTGCAAGCTGGTAGTGAAAAGCCGCTAAAGATAGCAACCATCTTCTCGTTTGCCGCCAATGAAGAACAGGGTGCCGTGGGTGGCATTCAGGATGAAAGTTTTGATGTCTCGGCCATGAATAGCAGTGCCAAAGAATTTTTGACCGCGGCCATAAACGATTACAACAGCTTCTTTAAAACAAACTTCAGTGTAGATAACAGCGGCTTCCAGAACTACTATCGCGATTTAGCCAAGCGGGTGAAGGCCAGGGAAATTGACTTGCTGATTGTGGTTGGCATGTTCCTTACAGGCTTTGATGCTCCGACACTGAACACCTTGTTCGTGGATAAAAACCTGCGTTATCACGGCTTGATGCAGGCATATTCACGCACCAACCGCATTTTTGACGCGACCAAAACGTTTGGCAATATCGTCACCTTCCGGGATTTGGAGCAGGCTACCGTCGATGCCATTACCTTGTTTGGCGATGAAAATACCAAAAACGTGGTGCTGGAAAAAAGCTATAAGGAATATATGGAAGGCTTCACCGATATTGCCACCGGTGAGGCGCGGCGGGGCTTTATAGATGTGGTGAAGGAGCTGGAACAGCGCTTTCCCAACCCTGATGAGATTGTCAAAGAATCTGACAAAAAAGCCTTTGCCCAATTGTTTGGTGAATATTTACGCATAGAAAATGTGCTGCAGAACTATGATGAATTTGCGAGCTTGAAAGCCTTGCAAAACGTTGATGTGAATGATGCGGAAGCCGTTGAATCTTTCAAGGCAGAACATCATTTAAGCGATGACGATTTAGCCACAATGAAAGCACTTGAGGTGCCGGCCGAGCGCAGGATTCAGGACTATCGATCCACTTATAACGATATCCGGGATTGGTTGCGACGCGAAAAAACTGCCAATGAAAAAGAAGAATCGACCATCGATTGGGATGACGTTGTGTTCGAGGTCGATCTGCTAAAATCTCAAGAAATTGATCTGGATTACATTCTGGAACAGATTTTTGAGAACAATAAGAAAGTGAAAGATAAGACAGCACTGCTTGAAAATGTGCGTCGCATGATTCGAGCCAGCGTCGGTAACCGCGCTAAAGAGAGTTTGCTGGTTGACTTCATCAATCAAACGGACCTCGATAAACCTGGCGACAAGGCCAGCGTGATCGACGCCTTCTTCACTTTCGCACAAGAAGAGCAGCGACGTGAGGCGGAGGAACTTATCAACGCGGAAAACCTGAATATCGAAGCGGCAAAACGTTATATTGCTATTTCGATCAAACGCGAATTTGCCAGTGACAATGGGACAGAGTTGAATGGGATTCTGCCCAAAATGAGCCCGCTAAACCCCCGGTATTTGACCAGGAAACAGAGCGTTTTTCAAAAGATCGTGGCGTTTGTTGAGAAATTTAAAGGTGTCGGTGGGCAAATTTAAAAAAACGATGAGCTAAAGCTGCTGAGTCTTGTAAAGAAGGGCCTCAGCCTCCCTACTCCGAACCAGCCCCCTGAGTTTGCGACCACCCGCCCAGACCCGGCGCATGAACTGCTCGGGCACCTCGCCATGTTCCTCGCGGTTGATTTTACGGCGCAGTGTTGAGCGCTGGAGTGCTCCGCCGCCGAGATTGTAAGTAAAGGATACAAGCCATCGAACTGACCATCGCTCAGGGGGACATTGATCAATGCAGCGGCCAAAGGTCCGGTTACAAATCCCCAGCAATCGCGCCTCCTCCTGGGTCAGACGGCTCTCCGTCCACCCCCTCATAAGCGTCCCTCCTCGGGATCCTATGAGAACCGGACAGATCATGTACTACAAGATCGGACAGTTTATGTGTTGCTAACAAGCAGAGCAGCTGCTGCTTGATGACTCATTGAAGCTGTGATCAGATGGCTAACGAGGAACTACTTTGTTACAGAATTTAGAATACGCCCGACGACAGTTTTTTCAAGCCGGGAAGTGTCAAACAAAAGCTGGAAAGTCCACAGTAACATTTGGCTCCTTCCTCCAACTATGGAGCAGGTCAGGGATGTGTACGATAGATTCTCTATTATATGAACGACAGTGATTCCACAGAAGACAAGCTAAGGAGCCTCACTATAGGCTCTAAAGACCAAAATGGTCGACGTTACAGCCGCAAAACACATGGTATCCCAGTGCTTTGGCTGTCAATTTGCGTAGCGACTGGCCTTATATCGTTCTATTTCGGCCTTAGATATAATCTTGAAGAAGCAAGCCCTCAATTGGTACAAAAACCGCCTCAGTTGACTATTCAAAGTGAAGAAGAATTACCCGAAGAGGAAGTGAACACCATAAGGGTGTCAGGTTTTATCTATCCAAATCGTCAATCCACAGTGTCATCTCAAATAACGGGGCGAGTTGATGAGATTCTTGTCAATGAAGGCGATTTTGTTCAAAGAGGACAGACCCTCGCGATACTAGATAACAATTTGGCTGTTTCAAGTGTTCAGGAGAGCGAAGTTAATCTAAAAGTAGCCGAAGCCAACTCAATTGCCATCAGAACCGAGTTACAACTAGCAGAGAAAAATCTGGAAAAAATAGGAACACTTGAAGCAGATGGATATGTTTCAGAATTGGAACTAACCACTTCTTTAAATAGGATAGAAGTATTGCAGGCCACACTAAATGCCTCAACATTTGGCGAAGAAGCTGTATCAGCGAAACTGGAAGCAGCAAGAGAAAATTTGAGGCTGCATTCGATCAAATCACCGTTCGATGGAATCGTAGTCAGTGTGGATGCCCAGGCTGGCGAAGTTATATCCCCATTCTCTGCGGGAGGAGGGTTCACTAGAACCGGCATTTGCACCATCGTCGATATAACCGACCCTTTTATAAAGATTGAGGTTCCTGAGTCTCTAAGTGGCAGCATTCAAACAAATGGAAAAGTGGACATTATAATCCCTTCGAATCCTTCGCATTCTTACAACGGGACTGTATCTCACATCATGCCTATTGCTGATCGAAGTCGAGCATCTGTTTCCGTCCGAGTTGAGTTTGAATCAATAGACGAATACGTAATTCCAGGTGTTAGCGTAGATGTTCATTTTAAACCACAAAGGATGTAGAAATAACAATAGATGATTGAACTTACTGAAGTCTGCAAAACTTATTCTAGTGGAGTCGGTCGTGTACATGTGTTGGATCATCTCACGCTGACTGCCGACAAAGGCGAGTTCATTGGCCTTATGGGTCCTTCAGGCAGTGGAAAGACTACAACTCTCAAAATAATTGCCGGTTTAGAGCGGGCCGATTCTGGCAGAACAATCGTAGATGGATATGAACTTGAAAATTTCACAGAAAATCAAAGGTGCCGATGGAGAGCAGCTCACGTTGGAATGATTTTCCAGTATGACAATCTTATCTCGTCCTTAAACGTACTTCAAAATGTTAACTTACCGCTCTATCTTCTAAATATCCCAAAAGCAGAACGATTGTCTCGATGTCAAACAGCCCTGGAATTGGTTGGATTAAGTGATAGAATTTATCACAGACCGCGTGAGCTTTCAGGCGGTCAGCAGCAGCGTACAGCTATAGCACGAGCTATAGTCTCGGATCCATCCCTGATTCTTGCTGACGAGCCCACTGGCAGTGTTGATCTTGAGACCACAGTTCAACTTCTTGAAATATTTAGCATACTAAGTAAAGAGCTAGGAAAGACAATACTTATAGTCTCTCATGATCAAATTATCACCGAGTATACTGATGCTGTTTACCACATCAAGGATGGCGACATTCATTCGTCAGCTAAATGAGTATGTTAGTAGTAAGTTTACTTTGGATTAACTTCAGTCATGATCCAGCAAAAAGGAATCTTCTTATAACGTCCTTGGCCCTGGTATTTTTCGCATTTTCATTCGTATATTCTCTAATCGAAGCGTCAAAGAGTTCAGATAGCATGCAAAGCGACATATACTTTCTTGCCAACGACCTTCACTATTTACAACCAATTCCTCGAACATATTTAGATACCCTGGAAAGCGTTTCAGGAGCAACGCCCGCCTCATCCTCAACTTGGTTTTCTGGCTCTTATGCTGCAAGTTCTCAAGAGGGAGTGGCTGCTTTTCTCATTGATCCCGAGAATTACTTCGACATTTTTCCTGAAATCCTGGCTAGCAACTCACAGTTAGAGCAGTTCAAGACTGATGTAAACTCGATTCTGGTCGGTGTACAGACAATGCGCCGATTCGGCTGGGAAGTCGGAGATGAGATCACATTGCAAAGCTCATCATTTGTAAACATTGAGCACGGCTCTAATTGGCCCTTCAGAGTAGCTGGTTCATTCTCTACTGATTCCGCGAACGGTGATGAAAACTCTATATACATTCATTATCGGCACGTAAATGAATTAACACTGGGTTGGAAAGATATCGTCGGACTAATTATATTCCGGCTAGCATCCCAGTCTATTGAAGAAGGAATACTAAAAGAAATCGAATTGGCGTTCGAGAATAGACTGCCAAGTGTTTCAATTCTATCTGAGCATTCATTCGCAACTGCATTTATATCCCAGTTAGAAGAATTTGGCGCGATCAGTCGTTGGCTATTTAGTGCAGCTTTTTTTGTCTCTTTTATTGTGTTTAACTCCACTCAGTTTCTTTCTGCGCAAGAAAGAGTGAATGATCTCAAATTGCTACATTACCTGGGCGCTACCAGGCTTCAATTGACCTTGGCAACCTTTTTCGAGAATTTCGGCATTGTCTTGATAGCTCTATTGCTTGGGATCGTATTGGCGAAATTGGCTCTACTGCTTTTTACGGAATACTATAGCCTGCCTGCCATAGGTCTACAATTATTCACCGTATTGCTTTGTAGTATTATCGCGATATTATTCAGTTTTTTATCTACAGCAGTTACAAGCATTTTTAATATTGGACTTTTAAGGTAGCCAGGTTTTGATGAAAGATACAGGAATGCAAGCACTGGTTATCCTGATTAGGTGCCTGGGCTCTGTTGTTCATAATTTAAAGTATTTTGTATCTGCAATAGTCGCAATAGTGCTCACTACCGTTGTTTTTTCCTTTTTCATTTCGGTTTCGAACGGCATATCAAGCACCCTACTGTTTTCTTCTTCGGATCATGTTCTCGTTGCGTCAAGGAGAGGAGCAAATATAGAAGCAACTTCTGTCGTTGCACAGTCCGAGGTGAATTTGCTTAATACCTATTTGTCCAACAAGATCCAGGGCTCAACAATCATATCTCCTGAAACTTACCTCTCTGTATCTGTAAAGCAAGATGAAAATACGCCTCCGCTACCACTACCAATGCGAGGCATTAGTCAAAGATCCATCGATACGCGACCTGGGTTTCTAATTCTGACGGGTAGAATGCCTAGAATAGGAACAACAGAAGTCATTGTTGGACAGGCATTGGCTAATTCACTAAATTTTTCTGTAAGCGATACTCTAAGTATTAATGGCGAAAACTGGAGTATTGTCGGCTTATTCAGTAGTGGTGGAAACCTCTACGAATCTGAGCTTTGGAGTAGCCTTGAGTCAACAGATATACTCTCTCGTAGAGGTCACAGCTATCAGAGTATTCGCATTCTCTTAGATCAAAATTCTTCAATAGCAATGCTAACTGAACTGTTCGAAAGAGAGGCGGATTTTGCTACCTTAGAAGTTAGAAGTTTAACAGATTATTACTCTGATCTCGTCGAACCATCTTCTAGATTCATCAATGCTGTGGCTTTACCCGTGACTCTATTTCTTGGTTTAGGAGCTGCGATAGCCTTGTATGTATCATCCTCTGCATCATTGAAAGCAAGGTTAGGCGATCTCATCATACTGCATAGAATAGGGTTTAGTAAGAGCGCTCTCTCCGTTAGCTTGCTAATCGAAAGTTTGTGTCTATGTATTCTTTCTGGAATTCTTGGCTTCACTATTGCCTACTTCGCTTTCGATGGACGTGTTGCATCCACATCTGGAATCGGCCTTATTGTAACCGTCTTCAAACTAGAGACATCCTTAGAACAAGCGGTAAGTATAATTGCAATTGTCTCCATAATTAGCTTATTGGGCACTCTTTCACCTACTTATCGATTGTTTTCGATAAACTCTGACTTTACATGAGACCCGTGGTGCAATTAGGCAATCACAATTTTGACATTATTAACATTATGTTTGTTGATCCATTGAATCAAGGTTAAGGCGATGATGTTCCTAATAAAGGCATAGGGAATTTTAACATTGGAAAAACTGGCTATAATGTGAAAAACTTCAATCGTATTTTCCAAATACTACCGAATACAAAAAATCGCTACGCCAGCTTACGTGGAATTCGCTGCCCTACCGCCAATTTTTTGGCGTAGACTTCAAACCCTGACACATCAAAATAACCTATGCAGCTCCTGCAAACCGAATGGCCAGGCTACTTCCCTTTCGGTAACGGTATTTTTGACCACTGGTATACGAATAGCATATTGATCTACCAGGGTTTCATCAAAACTTATATCAACGGACTCAAGCTCAAACTGGATTGACTCTGCCTTCATCCTCACAAACTCTTGCAGCAGTTGCTCGGCCTGTTCGCAAAGATGGCAGCCGTCTGTAGTGTAGAGAATAAGTTTATTCACGATGCAATGATAAAAGAATTTCTTCTATAAGTGGCGGGCCGCGATAGATAAAACCGGTATAAATCTGTAGCAGATCTGCACCTGCGCGCAAGCGCTCCTGCGCATGTTGCGCCGACATGATGCCGCCAACGCTAATGATTGGCATTTTTTCATCTACATGCGCTTTTATTTGCTTAAGTACTGCACAAGACAGAGCGTTTAACGGTGCGCCACTCAAGCCGCCGACCTGCTCAGCATAAACATGGGACGTGAGCAATGATTTATCCAAAGTGGTGTTGGTTGCGATGACAGCATCCAGCTCTCTACTCAACAGACTTTGGCAGCAGGATTCAATTTCATCGGCCGATAGGTCCGGTGCCAGTTTAACTGCAATCGGCGTGTAGCTTCCGTGCTCCTTGTGAAGCACGGCTTGCTCCTCTTTTAACTCATCCAACAAGTTATCAAGTTCGTCGCCGAACTGTAAACTACGCAGGTTTCGTGTGTTAGGCGATGATATATTAACCGTCACATAGTCAGCCAGTGAATGACATTGCCGCAAGCACTTGATGTAGTCCTGACTGGCTTGTGCAACCGGTGTGTCAAAATTTTTACCAATGTTTATCGCTAACACACCACGGTTTTTTAGTTCACTGATTCTCTCGCAAGCGTAGCTAATACCTTTGTTGTTGAAGCCTAAGCTGTTAATAATTGCCTGATCAGATTGCAAGCGATACATCCGCGGTTTAGGGTTACCGGGCTGAGGCCTTGGTGTCAGGGTACCCACTTCGATAAAACCAAAGCCTAACGCCGACAAAGCCTCGACATAGTCTGCATTTTTGTCCAGACCCGCTGCCAGGCCAACTACATGGGGAAATTCAATCCCCATCACTTCTTTGCTTTGCGCCAATTCTTTAGTATTGGCCGCGAGGTAAGCAGACAGGCCCATGTGATTAGCTGCTTTCATGGCGTCCAGGGCCACGCGATGAGAAGCCTCAGCCGGCAAACAGAAAAGAAGGTCTCTAAGTAATTTATACAAAATGGAATCGCCGGTTTAGCTGTCTGGTTTATGGCCTGAAATTGTACGCGGTAGCAGGCTCTGCTAATAGCGCAATGTATGGCTAATTTGACGCCCCAATAGCCGACGAAATGCGCGGCAGCAGAAGAATGCCCTATTTCTTGTTCACTGTTTGTTGAGCCAGGGATTGTAGTTCACGCAACACGACCGAAAACATAGAGTAGTCAGGCTCTTGTTCTGATTGCAACAAATGCAACATTTCCTTGGCGCGATGCAGGGACGCTTCATGTAACTCACTCCATTGTCGCACCCGGGCATTTGCAGACCCGGACTTTCTGATCGTGGTTACTATATTCGCCGTTAATATGCGCTGTTGCCATGACAAATCGTCCAGATAAGTTTCTCTTGCCAGTGCTTGCCAATTATTGCTGACCCGTAATTGATTAATCATTTTTCCCAACCAGTTGAGCTGGAGTTCTTCACCGACGGCGAAATAAACATCAACCACTGCCGTCAAGTTCTCCTCCGTGCGATCACTAATTTCGATGACGCTTGTAGCAGGAAACAGGAATTCACACTGGGTTATTTGAGTAGCCAGGGTCTCCGGCACCTCATTCGCCATTAAGTCACTGTGCTTTTCAGCAAACATGGATTGAAAATCAGGAGGCAGCTTCGCCGGAAAAAGTTGCCGAATAGATTCGGTCTGTCTGGCATATTTCGAATAGGCCTGGGCAAAACCCATGGTACTTTCCCGGTTTCTGAGAAGCCAGCGTGTAGCCCTTCTTAGCAGTCTGGTTAAACCTGTCATCATCGCAGCCTGAGTACCTGCTCCGATTTTGTAGTCCAGGGTCTCTATTTGCTCCCAGTATCTTTCAATTTGAAATATGTCTTTTGCGATTACCGTTGCCTTCACTACCTCACCGCAGGAAGCACCAGTAGAATCTACCATCCGGTAGATAAAACTAGGGCCTACTAGGTTAACTACAAAGTTTGCCAACTGAGTTGCCACGAGTTCGCGTCGCAGGGGATGAGACAATATCTCCGTCCGATATTTCTCCACCAGGCTGTTGGGAAATGCCGCGTACAAGTAATTGTGCAAATAATCTTCATCGATATACTCTGCACCAACCAGCTCTTGTTTTAGATACATTTTCATATAAGAGGTTACTGTCGATATTTCCGGCCGCGCAAGGTACTGTTGTTTTACCGTTCTTTCTTCCATCTGATCGATAGTTGGTAAGTATTCGAGTTCGCGTATGAGACCTGCATTTTTTTCCAGGTAGGAGATCAATCCAGCGTATTCCTTGTTACGGAACTGCATTTCAGAATTCGCCAAACCGATGGTTTGCACTTGTCGATAATTGTTTTCTAACACCAACTCCGACACTTCTTCGGTCATATCTTGCAATAATGTACTGCGTGTTTTTTCAGTTAACCGGGTTTTCTGATTCAAGGTGTTTAGCAGTATTTTTATATTCACCTCGTGATCCGAGCAATCGACACCAGCCGAGTTGTCGATAAAATCAGTAAGGGAAATGCCGCCCCTCATGGCGTATTCGATTCGAGCAAGCTGTGTTAAACCGAGATTGCCGCCCTCAGCTAACACCTTGCAACGCAGTTGATTGCCGTTGACCCGTAGCGAATCATTAGCTTTGTCTCCCACCTCCAGATGGTTCTCAGTCCTTGCTTTCACGTAAGTGCCAATGCCACCGTTCCACAGCAAATCGACAGGGCTGGTCAATAGCGCGGAAATAAGTTGGTCTGGAGTCAACAGCTTTTGTTCAATATCAAAACGCGCTTTCATTTGCGCTGAAATAGCGATTGATTTTGACTGACGCGAGAAAATACCCCCTCCTTTTGAGATTAACCTGGCATTGTAGTCGGTCCAGGAGGAGCCTGGTTTTTTGAACAAGCGTGATCGCTCGGTGAAACTGCGTGCGGCGTCTGGCTCTGGATCAATAAAAATATGCAGATGATTGAAAGCAGCCACCAGGCAGATGTGCTTCGATAACAACATACCATTGCCAAATACATCACCAGACATATCCCCTATACCAACAACACTAAAATCCTGCCGCTGAATATCAACTCCAAGCTCCCTAAAGTGACGCTGCACCGAAACCCAGGCACCCTTTGCCGTAATTCCCATCTGCTTGTGATCATAGCCATTGCTGCCACCCGAGGCGAAACCATCCCCCAGCCAGAAACCATACGCAGTAGCCAGGTGGTTCGCTATATCTGAAAAGGTTGCCGTGCCCTTGTCCGCCGCCACCACAAGGTAAGGGTCGTCATCGTCTCTGCGTATGACAGAAGGCGGTGGCCGCACTTCATCTCCCAGCAAATTATCAGTTATGTCTAATAGTCCGCGTATGAAGGTTTGGTAGCACAGAACCCCAAGTTCTGCCAGTTGTTGGCGGTCGAGGTCCGAGGTATTGCGCTTTATAACAAAGCCTCCCTTCGCCCCGACTGGGACTATGACTGAATTCTTAACTTGCTGCGCCTTAACCAGGCCCAGTATTTCTGTTCGATAATCCTCACGTCTGTCTGACCAGCGCAATCCCCCCCTGGCTACTTTTCCACCGCGCAGATGCACACCCTCCATCTGACGTGAGAAAACAAAAACCTCGAACTTTGGCGTTGGTTTGGGCATACCCAGGATTTGGCTTGGATCAAGCTTGAATGAAAAATAGTTCTTTGCCTCACCACTGTTCGAGTCCACTTGGAAATAGTTTGTGCGCAGGGTTGCGTCGAATAAATTCAGGTAGGTACGCAACACGCTATCTTCAGAAAGGATGCTTACATTCTCAATTTCGGCCAGCAACTGAGATCGGGTTAGCTTTGCTCCCTTTCCTGCGCTTCCCCTCGGCTTGGGATTAAACAACTCATCAAAATACTGAATGAGCAAACGGCAAATATGCCTGTGGCTTGAAAGAATCTCCGCGATGTATACAACGCTATAGCCAAATTGAATTTGCTTCAGATAAGAAGCATAGGCTCGCAGCAGCGCGGCATTACGCCAACTGATTTCCGCAGTGGTAACCAGCTCGTTAAAGCCATCGTCGTCAATTTCTTCATTCCAGATTGCAGTAAATGCGTCTTCAAAAATTTTTCTGGTTTCGTTGCTATAGCGACCAAGAGGCTTAGCCCTATACAAGGAAAAGTCGTGCAACCACACCACATCATTACCGTTGAGCTGTAACTTGAACGTTTTCTCGCTGACTATATTTAGACCCAGATTTTCTAGAATTGGATCGACGTCGGAGAGATGTAGTTGTTCCGTGTAACTATAAATTTTGAAACTGAATTCAGCTTGCCCATCAGACACACAAGGGGAAAGATTCACTGCCACCTTCCTGGATTCTGTCACACGCTCAATGTCTGAAATGCCGGCAACCGCAGTCTCACCATCGTAAGACTCTTTGTAGGCCAGGGAAAAACAGTCGACATAGTCGATAAATAGCTTACCGGCCTCTATGTCAGAATGCTGAACCTGCAAAGCATCGAAGAACGATTCTTCCCAAGGCTTAATCAACTGAACCATTTCCGCTTCTATTTCTGTAACTTTGTAGTCTACTTTTTCAATTTCTGGAACATGGAAAATAAAATGCACTCGCGTAAAAACAGACTCTGACGCATAGACATTAAATTCGACTTCTTCTCCATGCAAACGATCTTGCAGCAGTTTTTGTATCAGCAGTCGTATTTTGGTAGAGAACGTGTCTCGTGACACATAAACAAGACAGGAGAAGAATTTTCCATACAGATCCTTCCTGATAAACAGGCGACTATCTCGCGAATCCTGAATGCGAGTTATCTCAGTCGCCGTATACAATAACTGACTTCGTCGTATCTGAAATAATTCATCTCTAGGGAACACATTGATAACTTGAAGCAAATCCTTAATGTTATGACCGTTCTTCGCGAAGCCGGACTGTTTAAGAACAGATTTAACTTTTTGACGAATCAAGGGTATGTCCAGAACTTCCTGAAAGTATACTGTTGAGGTATACAAACCCAGGAAGCGGTGCTCTACGGATACTTCACCCTGGTCATCGAACTCCTTCAACAGCACGTAGTCACAATATGCCGGGCGGTGAACCTTGGAGCGGGTTCCAGACTTTGCGAAATTACATATTTTCTTCTTGAGAATGAGTTCCCCAGCACCTTTGGATAAAGTAGAAATTTTTACTTTCGGTTTTATATCTGATTTAAACCGGGACACACCCAGCAGCGATTTTTTCTGCAATTCGATGACCGGGCTTTTTCCAGTACCTGTAATGTAGTATTTTTCATAACCCAAAAAGGTGAAGTGATTAGCGAGCAACCAGGATATAAATGCGATAGATTCTTGTATATTAACTTTGGAAACTAGAGCCCGCTTTGCATATTTCGCCAAGCCGTCCCGAATACTCGCCATCTGCTTGCACATGGCAGGGTAATCCTTGACTGCCGCACCGACGTTTTTCAAGGTGTCCCGTATTTCGTTTTCTATGTCCTTACATTCAGCCTTATTGATGCGAACACAATCAAAGCAAATAAGCGCTTCGGCCTTCATACCTAATGCTGGTGCTGGCAAGATCCTTTTCAATTTTCCTAAAGTTGAATGCTGTTTAGATCCCGTCTTGGGGATGACCGCTGCGGCCCGCTCAGCATAGAAAACAGCATTGTTTAGACGTTTAATAACAACCGAGGATCGCAGTAAGGCCTGCCGAGTAGAATCCACAAGAAAAGGCATATCATCCAGCAGAATAAGAATTTGCGTGCTGCTGCGCTGATCACGTTCGACAGCATCGAAGTGTTTTATTTGTATGTTTGGTCTGGCAGAATCAAGACTTTGTACAAAATCCCAAGCCCGTAGCAGGTTCCCATAGATGAATTCATCGGTAAAAGTGTTCAAATCAGTTCTTGATGTACTCGCGAAATACCGTCCTGCAAACAGCCTCAGAGAATCTGCCTTAGTCACAGAAAATTGTTTGCCTATTTTTTTACTTAATCGCAGAAGTTTTTCATGCCCAAGTAAGTATTCGGTACTCATAGTTGCTTCCCTTTGTGAGCTGTAGCGCTGACGCCCACATCTTGTCCGACACTGAAGAGTGGATTCAAATTCCTGCCCTTCCCCATTTACTACACCCTTTGCGAATCACTCTACTACGGTCCAATCCCGGGCAGTAATTCCATTCATGGCCCAAGCTCCAGGGCAGTTATATTCAGCTACAATCTTGACCAGGACATACACTTCCTTGACCTAGACATACACTTCAAAACGTTTAAAATCCCTGACTTCGCCTTATGCACAGCATTGACTACAGAGAATTATCAATATGAGCCATCACGCAATAATAACAGAACTCAAAAATTGGTTATCGCATCAAATTATAGGCCAGGAGCGCCTGATTGATCGCTTGCTAATTGCCCTATTGGCTGATGGCCATTTGTTGGTTGAAGGGGCTCCCGGACTTGCGAAGACAAAAGCCATCAAGGATCTTTCAAAAGCGATAGAAGGCGACTTTCATAGAATCCAGTTTACGCCCGATTTACTGCCCAGTGATATCACAGGTACCGAAGTATATAGACCCGAAGATGGCAGCTTCCGCTTTCAGCAAGGGCCTATCTTTCATAATCTGGTATTGGCGGACGAAATCAATCGTGCTCCGGCTAAAGTACAGTCCGCACTGCTAGAAGCCATGGGTGAGCATCAAGTCAGCGTAGGCAGGGAATCGTTTCAACTCCCCCCTTTATTTCTGGTTATGGCGACACAGAATCCGATAGAACAGGAAGGCACCTATCCCTTGCCCGAGGCGCAGCTAGACCGCTTCTTAATGCACGTCACTATCGGTTACCCACAAATAGACGCAGAGCGAAAAATTCTGCACCTGGTACGCAATGAAGCAGCCAATAAAGTGGCAGAGCCACCAAAAGAGGTCGCCCAGGATGACCTGTTTGCAGCCAGACTAGACATACTCGACATGCATATGGCACCCGAGGTCGAGGAATATATTATTCAACTGATCATGGCAACACGGAAACCACAGAATTACGGCGACGATCTCGCCTCCTGGCTGGAATACGGTGCCAGCCCCAGGGGTACGATCTCGCTCGACCGCTGTGCCAGGGCTCATGCCTGGATTCAGGGTCGTGACTTTGTCAGCCCTGACGACGTGCAGGAAACCCTATTCGACTGCCTGCGTCATCGCATCTTGTTGAGCTTCGAAGCTGAAGCAAGCGGAGTCACGGCTGACAAAGTATTAGAGACTATCCGCGAACGGGTTCCTTCAGCCTGAGCGTTTAGCCAAAGCCTATCATGTCAGTCAAACTACAAGTTGATCCACACTACGAACGCTACCAAAGCACTGGGGCAGTTATTACCCTGCAAGAGATGCTGGTTCAGCGCCATGCTGCCAAGCATCTCGATTATCTGGCACATACTCGCTCGATTGCCGGAATCTCTGGGCTGCATCTTTCAAAGATGCGGGGTCGGGGGCTGGATTTCGAAGAGTTCAGACCTTATCAAGCCGGTGATGATATTCGCCTCATAGACTGGCGGGTCACCGCACGGACAAATAGACCGTTCACCAAAGTGTTTCGGGAAGAGCGCGAAAGACCCGTAATCATCGCGGTAGATCAGACCCACAATATGTATTTTGGCAGTCAGGTAGCCTTCAAATCGGTTCTCGCGGCGCAGGCTGCGGCTTTGTTTTGCTGGCTGGCCATCGATAACGGTGATCGAGTGGGTGGCCTCGTGTTTTCTGACCGGGATTCTTCTCTGGTGCGCCCCAAGCGAAGCCGTCGCTCGGCCTTGCATTTGTTGAACCAGGTGTTTCTTTATAATCAGGAATTGCAGCGGGTAAAAGACCCCGAAACCCAGCGTGAACCAGAACCGGGTTTTAGACCGGGCCTGGCTCATGCGCTAGGCCAAATTAGAAGGATTACGAAACCAGGCAGCACTCTGTATGTTATTTCCGATTTCATGACTCTGGATGAGAAGGCTTTGCAATATCTGAATCAGTTGTCGCGACACAACAACGTAATTTGCTGCATGGTTCACGATGTCCTTGAGGAATCCCTGCCCGTTCCCGGTGTCTATAGCATCACTGATGGAACCCGCAAAGGCGCCTTGAACACGCACAGCAATAAAGCACGAAACCGTTATAAGGAGCAGTTTCAACAGCGCATGAAGGGCATGGAGTCAGAACTTGATAAGCTGAAAATTCAGCTCATCAAGATGCGTACGAATCAATTGGTCGTGGAGCAAATCCGTCAATGGATAGCGCAGAACTTTTAGCTCAATTAGCTGATATACATCTTCCCGAGTCCATAAGCTACTGGCCACCTGCGATTGGCTGGTGGATTCTGGCCTTGCTGGTGCTGGTGACGCTGCTGTTACTGATTCAAAAATTTGCCAACTACAGGCATCAGCGGAAGATTTGCCAATACGCACAAGCCGAGTTGAATCGCTGCTACAACAACTATTCCCAAGCCGAGGCCGGTGCCGAGGACAGCAGCAAACTTGCCTACCTAAACCACTTCAACACAGTTATACGTCGAGTCGCACTTTTTCATTACCCACAAGCCAATGTGGCCAGCCTGAATGGAGTCTCTTGGGTTGATTTTATCCGGGAAAAAGGAGAATCTTCCCTGATGACTGAGGAAATGGCTGCCGCCTTGCAGTATGGGCGTTTTCAGACAAGGTGCGACGTCGACATTGAGGCCATGCAAAACTTTGGTCAGCAGTGGGTTAAGAGTCTCTATACTGGCACTGCCAAGTCAAAAGACCCTGCTGCCGCAGATACTCAAGGATTAAGCACAGATGCTTGAATTTACCTGGCCCTACGTATTCCTGGCTCTACCGCTGCCCCTGTTGATATACAGGGTGCTGGCTCGCGCGCCACGGCAGGACGCTGCTTTGTACGTTCCCTTCTTCAACATTCTTAGTCGCCTGCAGTCCGATAACGAAAACATGACCTCAGGCAGATTACTTAATCTGATCTGTTGCACTCTGATTTGGTTATTAGTGGTCATTGCCTCTAGCAGACCGCAATGGCTTGGTGAAGCAGTGCAGCTGCCTTCGACTGGCCGGGATCTGATGCTATCGGTGGACATCTCTGGCAGCATGGAAGCACAGGACATGGTTGTTGGAAACCGCCAGGCCTCGCGAATCGATGTGGTGAAAGCAGTAGTAGGAGATTTCGTGGAACGTCGCGAAGGCGACCGTCTGGGTCTAATTCTGTTCGCTGCTCACGCCTATATTCAGGCTCCGCTTACTTTCGACCGCCAAACGGTAGGCACCCTGCTCGCTGAAGCCGAAATCGGCATCATCGAAGAATCTGCTACTGCCATTGGCGATGCGATCGGATTAGCAGTGATACACCTGCGAACCCGACCAGAAAATAGCCGGGTATTGATCCTTTTAACCGATGGTGTTAATAACGCTGGTGCCGTTTCGCCGGAACAGGCTGGGGAACTGGCGCGCACTGAGAATATTAAAATTTATACTATTGGCATTGGCGCAGACCAGATCCTTCAGCGCACCTTTTTCGGTGCAAGGGCTATCAATCCTTCGGCTGAATTAGATGAAGAGGTACTCACTCAGATCGCCGAATCTACCGGCGGACGCTATTTTAGAGCTAGAGATATCAATGATCTGGTAGAAATTTACGAAGAACTGGATCGTTTGGAAACCATTGAACAAGATGAGCAGACCTATAGACCCACAAGGGTCTTGTTTTACTGGCCTTTGGGAGCTGCCTTACTCATCAGCTTTCTATTAACCCTGTTCTCCATTCCATGGATGTCACTAGCAGGTAAAGCGAAACTGACTGGTGTTGATGATGAACCCGAAGTGGATGCAGCCCGCAGGGGTAATGCCTAGTGGATATTCAAATACCAGCCAACCTGATCGAGAATTTCCACTTCCTGAGACCTCTTTGGTTGCTGGCTTTGATTCCAGTGCTGTTATTTCTTGTGGCGATGTGGAGGGTCAACTCGGTGGTTACGGCCTGGGACAAGGCTATCGATAAATCCCTGCTTCCCTTTTTACTGGATCGAAGCAAAAACGCCTCGCAACGAACACCTTTAGTACTGTTATTCATCGCTTGGCTGCTATCCATCTTCGCCCTGGCGGGGCCGGTCTGGGAACAGTTACCGCAACCAGTACAGAAACGCGAAGATGCTCTGGTTATCGTGCTGGATCTGTCTCTTTCAATGTTTGCCCCGGATCATGCGCCTAACCGTCTGGATTTGGCTAAACGAAAGCTGCGTGACATCCTGAACCTGCGGCAGGAAGGCCAAACCGCTCTGGTAGTCTATGCTGGTGATGCACATACCGTTACGCCTCTCACGGACGATGTAGTAACCATAGCAGCTTTAGTACCTTCTCTTAGTCCTAACATCATGCCTCTATTTGGTAGCAATCCAACTGCCGCGCTGGAGCTGGCGATAGGCTTACTCGACGACACCGAAGCAGGTCGAGGTAAAATCCTGCTAATGACCGACGGAATAAGTGGTTTTGATGAAGAACTGCTGATTACTGAACAATTTTCCGACAACGACTACCAACTGCTCATCATGGGAATAGGCACAGAAGAAGGCGCGCCTATTCGCACTAACGACGGAAATTTTCTGACCGATGAATCCGGCACCCCTGTCATCCCAAGCCTGAATAAGAATGTACTGCAATCTCTCGCAAATCGTGTTAATGGACGCTATCACGACATCCAACTGGCAGATTCAGACCTTGCGTATCTGCTCACAGACTTTGAATTATTGAACGAAGAACAGCTATCCGACGTTGAAGAAGAGTTTGATATTTGGTATGAGTTTGGTCCCTGGCTGTTATTGTTGGTGCTGCCTGTTGCCGCGCTCAGCTTTCGTCGCGGCTGGTTATTTGGTTTTGCCCTGCTCATTAGCTTGGGTATGATATTACCCAGCCAGCAGGCACAGGCGCTTGAATGGAAAGATCTCTGGAAAACCAGGGATCAGCAAGCGGCCGAAGCCTATGCCAACGAAGAACATTCCACGGCAGCTATGCTGTTCGAGTCAACAGACTGGCGGGGAGCGGCGAATTATCGAGCGCAAAACTACGAAGCAGCCATTGCGGCTTTTAGCGCAGCCGACACCGCAGACGGTCATTATAATCGTGGTAACGCCCTCGCCCTCGCTGGCAACTATGCCGAGGCCATAGCTGCCTACGAGCTAACTCTGGGAATCGATGAAGATCATGCCGATGCCATTCAGAACAAGGAAATAGTTGAGCGGCTATTAGAACAAGAGGAATCAGAAAGCGGCGAGCAGCAGGAAGGCGATAATCAGGAAAACCAGTCCGAACAGAACTCTGAAAACGAGTCAGAACAGGATTCTGAAAACAGCGAACAACAAGATCAGGAAAGCCAGGAAGGTAACCAGGATCAGCAACAACAGCAGAATCAAGCTCCTGAAGAGCAGGAAGGCTCTGAGTCCAATAGCGAGCAAAACACGCCAAGCGAAACCACTAATGAAGAATTCGAGGAGCAACAGTCGCTGGAACAGTGGTTAAGGCGTATCGACGATGACCCTGGCGAGCTTTTACGTCGTAAATTTCGCTATCAATATCGTCAGCGCCAACTCAACGGCACTGCGAATAGCCTGCAAAACGGGGGACAGATCTGGTGAGGCTGCTCTCCAAAATTACAATGCTCAGCCTTTTCCTTGGCGCAATGGTTTTAACTACGGCGAACTCACAGGAAATTGAGACTTCACTTGATCGCAGTGAAGTTGCTCGTGGCGAAACCGTTACCCTGACTATTCGCATATACGAACAGCGTCAAGGCATGCAATTAGACTTGACCCCCCTCACCAGTCAATTTGACGTGCTAGGCACCCGAACGTCGAGCCAGATACGCAGTGTCAATGGTGCCGTTGAGGCATGGACCGACTATATAGTCACCTTGTTTCCGCTAGAGGAAGGTGAACTCACCATTCCCGCGTTAAACATTAACGGCCAAACCATAGATGCAATCACTGTTACCGTAGTGAATGAAGGTCCGCGTTCTAACCAGTCTGGCGAGGAGCTGTTTCTGGAGATTGAAACCAATAAGGAATCTGTCTACGTTCAAGAGCAACTGCTTTTTAACGTTCGTCTGTATTACACGATCAACGGTATCAGGAACCCGCAGTTTACCGAATTGGAAATGGAAGATTCAGTTATTCAGCTAATCGGCTCTCCTAATCAGTACGAAAAATTAGTCGATGGCACGCGCTATGGTGTATACGAAAAGCGCTATGTCATTTTCCCGCAACGTAGTGGCCCGCTGGTAATTCCGGACATCTTGTTTCGTGGCGAAGTCACCGACGGCTCCAGTAACTTTGTATTTCGCAACCTGAATACGCGAAGAGTTACCGCATTTATAGAGGGCATTAGCATCGATGTAAAAGAACGACCAGCAGCCGCTCAGAGCACAGATTTCTGGCTACCAGTAGCAGAGCTCATCTTGGAAGAAAATTGGAGCACCGACATCTCAAATCTGAAAGTGGGTGATAGCGTGGTACGAACTGTCACCATGACAGCAGCGGGTCTGGATGGAGCAGTACTACCTCCATTCAGTGACACGGAAATTGCAGGAGTAAACTTGTATCCCGACCCGCCCCGAATCGAACGCACATTTGTCGATGGGGCCATTGTTGGCACTCGTATTGAAACCACTTCTATGGTTCCCATAGACAGTGGCAATGTGCTCATTCCAGAGATCACAATTCCGTGGTGGAATATAGAAACTGATCAACCGCAGGTTGCCGTAATCCCGGCAAGGCAACTTGTCATAGCTACCGTTGCCGGGGAAGTTCCCGCAGAGCAAACTGTTGTCAGTACTGAAAATATAGAAGATCTATTGACAGGCCTGCCGGTAGTGGATCAAGACATGATAGATGAACAGGCCCAGGCAGAATTCATTGAAGTAGAGGCAGCCTGGTTGAACTACGCCATTGCCCTGGCATTCGTCATAGTCATCTTCAGCATTTACACACTTGTCATCGCTGGCAACAAACGCGAAATCGATGATTACCTGCGACATCTCAAGGCGCAGATTGCCGCAAGATACAGTCCAGAAAACAACGAACCTGTAGCCTATAAGCAGTTGGTTCGCGCCTGTGCATCCAATGACCCCAATGCAGTCAGACAAACATTACTGCGCTGGTGTGATCACTACCTGGACGATAGACACGTCATTAGCATGGAAGATATTTTACAGCAATCTGAAGCGCCCGAGCTTCACCAACACGTCGGCAATATCCAGTCTGCCCTGTTCCAAACCAACGCTGACCAAGCCATTGATACCACATTCGATTCCAGGCTTTTACTTGCATTGGTAGCGCGACTCAGAAAAAACAAACTAAGAATACATAAGCAACGGCAACGCGAAGACCAGTATGCACTGCCGCCACTGTACAAAACCTGAACCCGCTTTGGGAACGCCTCCGCATGAGCGACTCGCGCCTCGTCTACAGCAGCTTGAATTCTTCACACTGCCCCGGATGTCACAAACCGTTGCGCAGATGCCAGTGTCGGCCTGTTCAAAATAGAGACGAACCTGAGCAGAAAGCCGAGCAGGTAATTCGCGTAAGTAGAGAATCAAAAGGGAGAAAAGGAAAAGGAGTAACCCTGGTGACCGGTTTCGATCTAAGTGGGTCGGACACAAAAGCTCTGGCTAGGAAATTAAAAGTACTTTGCGGATCAGGCGGTACGTTCAAAAAAGGAAGCATCGAAATTCAAGGCGACCACCGCGAGCTAATAAAACAAGAGATTGAAAAGGAATTTAAAAATGTAAAACTGGCCGGAGCTTAACAGGCCCCTTAAATATTGTTGTGCCGGGCATTACAGAGCAAGAATTGCGGACGTCCAAATCAAGAGCTGCTGGCCGGCCTTAGTAGCACCATGAAGACCGGCAGCTAATAATATTTCGCTTGCGCCGCCTTTTTGCTCGCTCTCCTGGCAGAGTCGCTACGCAAATTTCCGAGGCGCTTTAGATAAACTTCGTCTACGTCGCCAGTTATGTATTCTCCGTTAAATACCGAACATTCGAAACGGGAAACTTTGGGATTACCTTCCGCCGCAGTCGAGATTAAGTCATCCAGATCCTGATAAATAAGCCAGTCTGCGCCAATGGCCTCTTCAATCTCCTGGTCATTCTTGCCCGAGGCAATCAACTCTGCTGCTGCTGGCATGTCAATTCCGTACACGTTAGGGAAGCGAATCGCCGGTGCAGCAGAAGCAAAGTACACCTTGGCAGCACCTGCATCTCTGGCCATCTGAATTATCTGCTTACAAGTGGTGCCGCGTACTATCGAATCATCAACTAACAAGACATTCTTTCCCTTGAACTCAAGATCGATGGCATTCAGCTTTTGTCTTACACTTTTTTTCCGCAGACTCTGACCAGGCATAATAAAAGTTCGGCCAATATAGCGGTTCTTGACGAAGCCCTCGCGAAACTTGATACCCAGCCGATTGGCAAGCTCCAAGGCCGAGGTTCGACTGGTATCTGGTATGGGAATAACCACGTCTATATCATGAGCCGGCCGCACACGCTCAATCTTGTCTGCCAGTCTCTCCCCCATGCGCAAGCGTGCCTTATACACAGAAATGCCATCCATTAAAGAATCTGGCCTTGCAAAATATACGTGCTCAAAAATACACGGCGTGTGCGCTCCTTGTTCAGTGCAGATTTCAGTATGCAGGTTTCCATTAACGTCCAAATAGACCGCCTCACCGGGAGCAACATCTCTTTCAATAGTAAAACCCTGGGAGTCCAGGGCGACGCTTTCTGAAGCGATCATGTATTCGCTCCCCGTATCGGTTTTTCTGCTACCGAACACCAGTGGTCGAATGCCATTTCTATCTCTGAAGCCTACAATGCCATAACCAGAAAGCATTACAATTACAGCGAATCCACCCCGGCAACGATTATGTACTCCTGCCACCGCCGCAAACACATCTTCTGGGAGCGGCCTCATCTTATTCCGGCGCTGTAACTCGTGGGCAAAAATATTTAGCAACACCTCTGAATCAGAATCAGTGTTTATGTGACGCAAATCTTCTTTAAATAGATCACGACTGAGCTCTTTGCTGTTGGTGAGATTGCCGTTATGTGCGAGACTTAACCCGTAGGGGGAGTTCACATAAAAGGGTTGAGCTAGCGCTGGACTGGAGCTACCTGCTGTTGGGTAGCGCACATGTCCTATTCCCATCTGCCCTGTTAACCGACGCATGTGCCGAGTGCGGAATACATCTTTAACCAGACCGTTGTCTTTGCGAAGGTTCAATTTACCATGGTCACTGGTCATTATGCCTGCTGCATCCTGACCTCGATGCTGCAACACAGTTAGTGCGTCATAAAGACAAACACCAACATCCTTGCTTACAATTACACCAACCAATCCGCACATATCGAGCTCCGCGACTGTCAATATTCATGGCGTCGGACTGACGCTGTTAAAATCACCAACAAAAACCTGTGATTTCTCAATCAAGCTTATCCCATACGGGACTAATTGTGATTGCTGCCACAATTCTGTTTCGGCAACGAACATGCCGCTAATAAACAAAATAAACAAAACAATAATTATACCCCGAACTACTCCAAACGCAGCCCCCAGCAATCGGTTTGCTAATTTCAACCCGGTGATTGTGAGCAACTTCGACATCAGGAAATTCAGAAATGTCCCTAGCATCATCACCACAGCAAATAACAAGGCGAACGCCGTTGCATAGCGAATAGCATCATTCTCAATCATGCCCAACATTAGTCCTGCGAAGGGCTCGCTGTATACCCTGGACACCAGCAAAGCTGACACCAAGGTCAACAACGACAGAACTTCCCTGATCAATCCACGCCATAATCCAAACAGGGAAGACAGCACCATGATAAGCAAAATTACGATATCTACCTGATTAAATGCCATTTGCTAACAAAATACCGCTATAGGCTTTCAAGTTCATAGCGCACTACCAAGCCTGCCAGATTAAATTCTTGTTGTAATCTCCGCTGATATTCGTTGACCTGCCTGCGCTCTAGCCACGGCCCTACAAATACGCCTGTCAAAGCACCCTGATCGCTGACGATTTCTCGGGTATAAGCTTTGTGGCCAGCCGCTTGCAATCTGGCCATAAGCATATTGGCATTGTCCGCATCAGAAAATGAACCAAGCCGCACGCTCCAAGCCTCGGGAAGGCCCGAGTTATTGAGTTGTGGTATTTCTCGACTGAATACGGCCTGAGATTCTGTTATTTCTACGCCAGCAACTGGCGGCTTAATGACATCATTTGCTTCAGGTGTCGTTGTAGAAGCAGTCAGTTCGTCGGGTTCGATATCACCCACTATGACCGGTCGCGATTGCACCGGCTCTGGAAAGATGGTGATTAGCGGGGCTTCGGGTATACGGCTGCTCAAGGGAGTTTGATAACTGCCGTCCCCATCAAAAATAATTGGCAGGAAGATGAGAGCCAAAGCGAGTAGCACAACGGTACCGACTATTCTTTGTTTGACACCTTGATTCAATCTGCAAATACTCCAGTGTTGATAAGATTGCTGATGGTTCAAGCCTGTTGGCTCAGTGAATGAACCTCTGCTACGGTGAAAAATGAACCAGTGACCAGGACAATATCTTGTTGGTCGCTCTGACCGCATGCCGCTTTATATGCCGATTTGACAGTCTCGAATTGCTGGTAATCCTGCTGTTTAGCCCGATTTCCCACGATTTTCATGGTTTGTGTCACTTTAGCTGCGGCCATACTGCGAGCCTGACCGACCTGCGCAATATACCAGATGTCTACGCAGGATTCTAAGGCTGTGAGCATTCCTGCTACATCTTTATCTGCCATCACCGCGAGGACTACAGCAACTCGTCGAATACCTTGGTTCTGCAACCTGTATCGAGTCAAATTGACTGCCAGAAACTGCATCGCATCGGCATTATGGGCTGCATCGAATATCACGGTTCTGCCACTGAAACTGTCTTTCCTCAGCTCAAAACGAGCTGCCAATCGAAGGCTGGACAGCCCCCGCCTGATCTCTTCGGGCTTCAAAGGACATGGCAGCAATTGCAGGGCCTGCAAAGCCGTGGACACATTAGGCAGGGCTAGCCGAGGTACTGGCAAACCCGGCAGTTCTATGCTGGCGCCAGACACGTCCTTGCCGTACCAACACCACTGTTGGTTCGGAGCGATTTCACTGTAGCCAAACTCATAGCCTTGAGCATATAGTCGGGAATTCAAAGAAACCGCTTTCTCCACTATCGCCTTCGGTACAGAATCACCTCCAAACACCACTGCCGTCTCCGGGCGCATGATCCCGGCCTTCTCTGCGGCAATGCTCTCGATATCATTTCCTAGCCAATCAGTATGATCTATGCCGATACTGCTGATTACCGCCACATCTGCGTGCACGATATTAACGGCATCCAGGCGACCGCCCAGCCCCACCTCCAACAATGCAACATCAACCGTCGCCTCCTCAAATAAGAGTAATGCAGCCAAGGTGGCAAATTCGAAATAGCTAAGAGATTCATCTTCTCTGGCTTGCTCAATTCTCTCGAATGCAGCAACAATGAATCGCTCGGCTACACAAGCCCCCTCAATACGAATGCGTTCGTTGAATCGATGAATATGAGGAGAGGTGTAGGCTACAGTGCTAATTCCAGCTTGTCGCAAGATGCCTTCCATGCTGGCAACGCAAGAACCTTTGCCGTTGGTACCGGCAACGGTTACCACCAACGACGCGGGCTTGACTAAATCCAGTCGTCCTGCGACCGCCTTAACACGATCAAGACCGAGTTCGATTTCCCGGGGGTGAACGGATGAAATGTATTGCAACCAGGAATCGAGGGAACTTCCTTTGGCCGGCATTGTATAAACTCTATTTAAGTCAGGAAGCGGTGTATCTGAAATACAACAACTTTTCCAGCACAGAGGCAATCTTGTCGCGCAGGTTTCTTCGATGCACGATCATATCGATAGCCCCATGTTCCAGTAGAAACTCACTGCGCTGAAAACCTTCTGGCAATTTGACTCGCACTGTCTGGCGAATCACGTCTGGTCCGGTAAAACCTACCAACGCATTGGGCTCTGCAATATTCACGTCACCGAGCATTGCCAGGCTGGCAGACACACCACCGTAAACCGGATCAACCAGTACCGAAATATAAGGCAGCAAATTTTGTTTCAGCTTTTCCAGGGCTGCGGAGGTCTTGGCCATTTGCATAAGTGAGATAAGTGCTTCCTGCATTCGTGCTCCACCGCTTGTGGAAAAGCACACCAGGGGTAGTCCTTCGGCGATGCAGGTGTTAACTGCCTGGGTGAACCTTTCCCCCACCACTGCTCCCATGGAACCGCCGATAAAACTGAATTCGAAAGCGGCAACTACCACCGGCAGATTATTCACCTTGCCCTTGATCACTATCAGGGCATCTTTTTCACCGGTACCTTTCTGCGCGGCACTCAACCTGTCCTTGTATTTTTTCAGATCCTTGAATTTCAACAGATCCACCGGCTCCAGTTCGGCACTTAATTCTTGTTGCTCTCCCGCGTCCAAAAACAATTCAAGCCTTCTTCGAGCAGTTATTCGAAGGTGATGATCACATTTAGGGCAGACATCGTAATTTTCACTAAGCGACTTTTTGTAAAGCATTGCGTCACAACGCGGACACTGTTTCCAGGTCCCTTCAGGAATAGCTGATTTCTTCGCGTCCTTGGAAGCAGCCGCTATGGAAGGGAGTATCTTGTCTATCCAGCTCATTGTGCAGTCCAGTCATTTATTAAGTTACTGATCTTATTGTATGCTATCCAGTGCTTGTCGGGCAGCTGCAATGACTCCCGTCGCACGAACCAAACCTTCAGTGTCGCACACTTCCTGATCGGCCAATTCCGCAATTTTTTCAACCAGCGCGCTGCCAATAGTCACTCCGTCTGCAAGCTGCCCCACGGCTGCCGCACTCTCAGCATCTTTGATTCCAAAGCCGATTACAATCGGCAGGCCAGTTAACTCTTTCAGCTTCGCTATGTTTGCTGTGACAGAAGCATAATCAGTCAGCGCGGCACCGGTAACTCCCTTGAGGGAAACATAGTATAAATAGCCCGAGCAATGGGAGATAATGGTGGCGGCTCGCTCCTGCCGAGTCGTCGGTGCTACCAGGAATACAGTTTCAATTCCTTTCCCCCGCAGCATCTGGTGAAGCTCGCTTGCTTCGGCTGGTGGCATATCGACAATTAAAACACCATCTACACCAACTGCAACAGCTCTGTGGACAAAGGCTTCATAGCCCATGATCTGGATGGGGTTCAGATAGCCCATTAGCACGACAGCTGTTGCGTCATCCACTTGACGAAATTCTGCCACCAAATCCAACACCTGTAGCAAAGTGGTATCCGCAGACAAGGCGCGTTCGACACTACGTTGAATGACCGGCCCATCTGACGAGGGGTCACTAAAGGGAATGCCCAACTCAATTACATCAGCGCCTTGCTCAACCAGGCAATGCATTAGTGCCAGGCTTGTTTTTAGATTAGGATCCCCTGCAACCAGGTAGGGAATCAGCAACTTCCTGCCCACTGCGGCGGCCTTTTCCGTTATGTTGCTTATTCTACTCATGCGTACCTTGGTAAATCATTAGTTCCGGTTCTCACTGTACTCGGCACGCTGGTTGCGCCAGTGGGCAATCTGGCTATCGCTAAACCCATCCCGGTTGCTGGCAATCGCAAGATGAGTATAACCGCCCAAACTCATGCCATCCAAGCTATCTTGTGAATCCAAGTCCAGACTCGCCGGGCCAATCTCCAGCTGTGGTCACCTGGAGAAGTGTCTTGATACCCAACACACTGAATAATGGCCTGTAAACCAGCAGCAGACGTGAGTAAATCGTTCGTTGTATCGAGTTTGTAGGATGGAGTGCTCATAAGCCCCGAGTTATGTATCCATTGGATGATGGAGGGTTTTGTTGCTACGTTTTAGGCATTCCTGTCTGTGGACCGGGCTTGGCAGATTGCGTTGAAATTCTATTTGGACATACACTAATTCTTGAGTGTTATTCCTTCAATTCGTGCAACTGTTTCAATATCTTTGTCGCCGCGCCCAGAAAGGTTGATAACGACGTTTTGATCCGCGCTCATGGTGGCGGCCAGCTTCATCGCGTACGCTACCGCGTGACTGGATTCCAGCGCCGGAATAATTCCTTCCAGTAGTGTAACTTGATGGAATGCATGCATAGCCTCTTCATCCGTGGCATCGACGTAGCTAACCCTGTTCATGTCTTTTAACCAGGCATGTTCCGGACCAACACCGGGGTAGTCCAATCCTGCCGAAACTGAGTGAGTCTCAAGTATCTGCCCTGCCTCATCGGACATGAGATAAGTTCTGTTGCCGTGCAGCACACCAGGCGCTCCTGCATTTAGCGGTGCAGCATGCTCGCCTGTTTCCAGTCCACGCCCTCCAGCCTCGACTCCATACATGGCCACCGATTCGTCTTTAAGAAAAGGATGAAACAAACCTATGGCATTAGAGCCGCCGCCTACACAGGCCACTAGTGCATCTGGTAATTGGCCTGTTTGCTGTAGTGACTGTTCTTTGGCCTCCCTGCCGATAACGCATTGAAAGTCACGAACCAGTTTAGGGTAAGGATGCGGCCCGGCCACCGTTCCAATAATGTAATAAGTATTGTCTACATTCGTTGCCCAATCTCTTAGAGCTTCATTCATCGCGTCCTTCAAGGTTCGGGAACCCGACTCGACCGAAATAACATTAGCGCCCAACAGTTTCATTCTATAGACATTCGGAGCCTGTCTAACTATATCGTCAGCTCCCATATAGACATGGCATTCCAGACCTAATCTCGCGGCTACGGTTGCACTGGCTACGCCATGCTGACCAGCTCCAGTTTCTGCAATTATCCTTGTTTTACCCATACGCTTCGCGAGCAATGCCTGGCCAATAGTATTATTAACCTTATGTGCACCGGTATGATTTAAATCCTCACGTTTCAAATAGAGTCTAGCACCACCTCCCGCCTTCGTCAGTCGCTCGGCAAGGTAGAGGGGCGAGGGGCGACCCACATAATGTTTCAACTCTGAGTCATACTCTGCCCAGAAACCTTCATCCACAGAGAGTGCTTCATACATTTCTGCTAGCTCTTCAACTGCTGCTATCAAGGTCTCCCCGACAAAAATTCCACCGTAGGGTCCGAAATGCCCCTGCACATCCGGCCCATCGAATACAGCGGGATCGGAGGCAATGATGGCCTCATCAGGCTTAAGCACTTGCCCTTACTCCCTCGATAAACGCTTTCATTTTACTCAAGTCCTTAACACCCTTGCTTGTTTCGACTCCGCTACTCACATCCACACCAAAAAGCTGAATTGCGTGGATGGCCGCTTGGATATTCCCTGGGTTTAATCCACCAGCCAGCACTAACCGGATCTGCTGGCTTTCAGCCAACTGCCTGGCCTTGTGCCAGGCGAAGGTTTTCCCGGTACCACCAGACAGCAAAGGATCATAGCTATCCAGCAATAAATATTTTGCAGAACTATAGCTTGTCAAATCCTGGTTCAGCTCACTGTCTTCTTTTACAGCAATAGCCTTCATATAGGGTGTTGAAAATTGCTCACAAAATTCTGCCGGTTCATCACCATGAAATTGCAGCAAATCTACCAGGCCCGTTGCTAGCGCTTCCCAAACTAAATGAGGATCAGGGTCAACGAATAAGGCAACCACTTCAATATGTTGGGGAATGTCTCCGACAATTCCGGCCACCTGTTCCACTGTCACCGAGCGCGGGCTGTTAGCAAACAATACGAGGCCAATAGCGTCTGCCCCTAGCTCGGCAGCCGCCAAGGCGTCTTGCGCCCGGGTAATTCCGCAAATTTTAATCCAGATTTTCTGCAAGATAGGTCTGACGATTGGTGAAAGACAGACATTCTACCAAATTCGCCATTGAGGGACTATCTGAGCACTGAAAAAAGCTGCAAATTACCAGGCATTGGTTCCTACACCCCCAACAGCAATCCCGGCAGAGCTAATTGCGTGGGCAATTGATAGTGTGCCGGATAATCTACTGCCGACAGGTACAAACCGTCTGCTGAAGCTGTGGCGGCCGCCAGAGTACGATTTTTTTGCGCTAATAACTGGGCAATCCAAACCGGCTCTCTCTCTCCCTTACCTACCACTAAAAGCGAGCCCACTATATTGCGTACCATGTGCTGCAAGAAAGCATTAGCCTTTATGTCGAAAATAATAAAGCATCCCCGCTGGTAGATATTCGCATGCACGATATTTCTGTTAGCTGTTTTCGATTGACAGCCGGCGGCACGGAATGAGCTAAAGTCTTGCTCGCCTGGCAAATACTGAGCACCTTCGTGCATTTTTTCGATATCCAGTGGACTTCTTTCATGAGTTGCTCTGCCAAACAGCATGGCAGACTCTACATTGCGCTGATACAGCAGATAGAGGTAGCGGCGCGACAAAGCACTGAATCGTGCATGGAAATTTTCACATTGCTCACTGGCCCATAGCACTCTGATGGTTTTTGGCAACAAGCTATTACTACCTTCTATCCATGCCTTATTCCCACGATTAACGTCGCTGTCAAAATGTATTACCTGGCAGCTAGCATGAACCCCGGCATCGGTTCTGCCAGCACAGGTAACTTGCACATCACGATCAACGATCTTGCTTAATGCAGATTCAAGGTATTGTTGAACTGTCTCTTGCTGCGGGGATTTCTGCTTTTGCCAGCCAGAGTAGCAAGATCCATCGTATTCTATACCGAGGACGATTCGATGTTTGCTATTGCTGGTGTCTTCGGAAATAGGCACGAGTCGAGTTTCCTGACACTCAACTATTCGGTGTTGTCGTCAAGCGTGCCAAGTAATCTGTTAGCCTCTTCGATTTGGCCTTCGGAGCCTTCCTTAATTACTTCTTGGAGAATTTCTTTGGCGCCTTCTGTGTCACCCATGTTTTTATAGGCATAAGCCAGTTCAAGTTTAGTCGCGGTCTCGTCATGGTCAGAAAGCAGTTCAACTTCCTCGGCATCATCTACAGAGCCTGTTTCAAGCTCATCGTCTGGCAAAAATTCCAAATCGTTATCGACTGCGTCTTCAATTTTAGCGCCGACAGCGTCGTCCAAATCTAAATCAGAGGTTTCTAATTCTTCCTGATTTTCTTCACTCATTCTATTTTTAGCTGCCACTTCGTCATCATCAGCCAGATCGAAGCTAAAATCCGTGTCATCAGACTCCTTGCCCTCGCTTGGTTCAGCGCCTGGCTCGGGAATCTCTGTAATCGAATTGCCACCGCCGCTTGACTCGAACGCATCTTCCGACTGCTCATTTTCATCGTCGAAAGAATCTAAATCTATAGCCAGATCATCAAGGAAAGGTTTCGTGTCGGATTCACGGCTCGCCTCTTCTGCTGCTCTATCTGATTCGTCCTGCTGTGCATACTCAGACGCGGTGTCGTCTCTGCCGTTTTCTAACTCTTGCTGGTCAATTGCGTCGACGTCACCCTCAGCACTCAGGTTAGTAGCGCGATTACGACGTAGCATCAACACGACGAGCAATAAGACAACCACTATTACACCGAAGATCATGAATAGGTTATTGCTGGTGAGTATTCTCAATAGCTCATCGAAAAGGCCCGGGGGAGAGACTATCGGCTGTGACACATCAGCTTCAGCTGTATCCTGAATCGCTTGTTGTTCTGCAAGAAGCTGAGCTTCGGCGGCAGCGGCCAGCGACCTCTGCAATTGGGCCAGTTGAATGTCTTGTAAACGAATTATTTCCTGGGCCGCCGCGATCTGCATTTCCAGATCTTGCATGCGGGAGTCCCGCTCTTCCCGTTCTATTCTGGCTCTGTCTGCTTCTTCCTGACGCTGAGCAAGCTGTGTCTCCAGCTCGGCTATTCGTTGATCCAGGGCCTCATTCTCGACACTGGCTGACTCGACACTACCTGAATCCGCAGATCCAGCAGTTACTTCTATGGCCCTGGCAACAGCAGCAACAACAACGCTTAGTTGACCCTGAGGCTCATCATCCTGCGCAGGCACAGTATCTGCTGGTGCAGCCAGCGGCTGTATGCTGGCAACCACAAAACCCTGGTTTTGTCGCGTTACTTCGTCAACTGCATCCCGCGCATCAATCACCTTCATCTGTTCCAGAGTCGGCACTCGCAGTACCCGACCACTTCTTAGTCGATTGATATTGCCATCGGTAAACGCACCGGGATTAAGTTGTTGGATTGCCAGCATAATTTGCTGCATGGAGACAGAACTGTCCGGCCTGACTTGTACTGCGATGTCGGAAAGCGTGTCGCCTGTATCGGTTTCAATAGTTTGTGTTTCTGCTTGCTCAGGCTCTGCGGCGTTTGTGGTACCAGCATCAGACCTGGGCTCTATTGTCTGCACTTCAGGCGCGATTTCAGGCTCCGCACTAATCTTTACCGGTGTTTCCCCAGGTTTTACTTCTGCTTCTATCCCGGCTGTCGCCGCTGGCTGTAAATCAACCGCAGAACTGGTAGAGCCTGGGGTTGCCGGGGTTTCTACAAACGCTTGTGTAGTGATCTGAACGGGGGAAGCCTGTTGCAAAACAGGACTGATTGGCTGCCTGATTTCTTGTGCGCTACCTTGTTCATCGAAAACAGGAAGATCCAATAAAATCGTGTGCTCACTCAGCAAGCGTCCATTAGGCCAACGTGTGTCGAGGATAAAACTGAGATAAGGTTCGCGAACTATCTGCGGCGTAGTGAGGACAACAGCATTACCCTGAGGAGTAGATTCAACACTGAAGCGAATATTAGATAAGAAAGCCGTTCGCTCAATATTAAAGCGCTGAAAGTCAGCGTTAGATGCTATCTGCACGCGAATATCTTGCAGGGGTGTAGCACCAAGCTGGAGTAACTCTATCCGCGCCTGAAGCGGCTGATTAAGCGAGGACTCGACAGTCACTGTGCCCAGACCCAGGGCATACAGTTGTGTCGCCATACTGCATAGCAGCATGGCCAGAATGACGACGATTCTACGTGACATAGTCCCTTTTTCTCTCAATAGTTTGCCAGCAATTATTATACATAGTGAGGCCAAGCCCTTCGCTGGCTCTCTAAATCAGTGTGATCGGTCAGTACAGGCTATTGCTGACGTGGTAAACTTATTAAGAATGTTTCTTCACTACGGCTTGCAAGTATTCATTATAAGTAGCTTTTTATCAACTCTTCGGCTATCTGAACTGAGTTGAGAGCTGCTCCCTTTCGCAGATTGTCGGCAACCACCCACAGATTTATACCATTAGCAAATGAGATATCCTGTCGGATTCGACCTACAAAAACTGAGTCCTGGCCCGCCGATTCATGAACTGCCGTAGGATAACCGCCGTCTTTGCGCTCATCTAGTACCGTAACGCCTGAGGCATTCCCCAGTAAGTCTCGAACTTCTTGTTCACTTATGAATTTATGAGTTTCTATCTGAACCGCTTCGGAATGCCCGTAAAACACCGGAACTCGCACGCAAGTAGCACTGACCTTGATGCTGTCATCGGCGAATATCTTTTGTGTTTCCCAAACTATTTTCATTTCTTCTCTGGTGTAGCCATTTTCGAGGAAGGTATCAATGTGGGGCAGCGCATTAAACGCGATTTGGCGCGGATACACCTTACATTCAGCCTCACGACCATTAAGCAACTCGCCGGTTTGCCTGGCCAATTCCTCTACCGCGCTTTTGCCAGAGCCAGATACAGCTTGATACGTTGCCACAGAAATTCGCCTGATACCCACGCTGTCGTGAATCGGTTTCAGGGCCACCAGCATCTGAATAGTGGAGCAATTGGGATTAGCGATGATATTTTGGTTCCTGTACTGCGCGAGGGCCTCCGGGTTTACTTCTGGCACCACCAGTGGAATAGCGTCCTCATAGCGAAAGTGGGAAGTGTTATCTATGACGACACAGCCCGCTACTCCCGCCTTAGGCGCATATTCTGCGGAAACACTGCCGCCCGCCGAGAACAATCCAATCTGAGCCTGAGTGAAATCAAACTCGGCCAGGTTTGTCACCATTAAGGGTTTATTATTAAACATCACTGTGTTGCCGGCCGAGCGTTCACTAGCCAAGGCGTAGATATGGTCTACCGGAAAATTGCGTTGCCCCAGAATGCTCAATAAAGTTTCCCCTACGGCGCCGGTAGCACCTACTACTGCTACATTGTAGTTAGTCATGATACTTCTCTCTAAATTCTTGATTTGCTTTAATATCTGGAACACTGAAGGGCAGCGATCAGCATCGCTCAAAAACCTCTACGGGATTTGTACAGAGCCTAGGTGGCGGTCGCCTTGGTCGTCGTGAAGTACCAGGGGGCCGTTTTACGCCATTCGTGCTCGAAAGCCTGAATTGTATCGGCATCTTCCAGAGTAAGGGCTATATCATCGAGACCATTAATCAAGCAGTGTTTGCGAAACTCGTCCACGACAAAAGGGATACTGGAGCCATCCGGTTTGTTGATTATTTGTGCTTCCAGATTTACTTCTAACTGATACCCCTCTTCCGCTTCAACCTCGGCAAACAATGCTGAAATCACTGCCTTATCCAAAACGATAGGCAGTAAGCCGTTTTTAAAACAATTGTTAAAGAAGATATCAGCAAAACCAGGTGCCAAGATTGCCCGAAACCCATAATCCTGTAGAGCCCAAGGCGCATGCTCGCGGCTTGAGCCACAGCCGAAGTTATCACGAGTCAGCAAGATTTTCGCACCCTGGTAACGTGCTTGATTAAGCACAAAGTCTGGATTTAAAGGCCTGCGACTATTGTCGGCGTCGGGTAAACCCTTATCCAGGTAACGCTGCTCGTCAAATAGGTTTACACCAAAACCCGTGCGTTTAATCGATTTTAGAAACTGCTTGGGAATAATGAAATCCGTATCCACATTGGCTCTATCCAATGGCAATAGCAAACCTTTTTCAATTATAAATTTGTTCATCTTTATCTCTTAACTGATTGATCTATAATAATTAAATAAGTTCTCTGATATCAACAAAGTGGCCATGGATTGCAGCCGCAGCAGCCATGGCCGGACTGACCAAATGGGTACGACCGCCAAAGCCCTGACGGCCTTCAAAATTACGATTCGAGGTAGAAGCACAGTGTTTGCCTTCGGCTAACTGATCTGCATTCATCGCCAGGCACATGGAACAGCCCGGTTCCCGCCACTCCAAGCCAGCCTCAATAAATATTTGATCCAGACCCTCAGCCTCTGCCTGCTTCTTCACCAGCCCGGAACCTGGAACCACCATTGCCATTTCGACACTGGCGGCGACTTTCTTGCCTTCTACAACTTGCGCCGCAGCGCGTAAATCCTCTATTCGTGAATTAGTGCAGGAGCCAATAAAAATGCAGTCCAATTTGATGTCCCTAATCGCAGTGCCTCCTTGCAAACCCATGTATTCCAATGCTTGATGGATATTGCCACGCTTCGTTTCATCTGTCTCTTGGGCGGGGTCAGGTATCTGCCCCGACACTGGCGCGACCATTTCAGGGGACGTTCCCCAGGTAACTTGAGGCTCGATGTCCTCCGCCTGTAGTTCTACTATGGCATCAAATGAAGCATCCACATCACTCACCAGCTCACGCCAGGACGCTGCCGCCTCTTCCCAAAGGTCCCCAGAAGGCGCAAACGGCCTGCCTTTGACGTATTCCAGGGTGGTTTCATCCACTGCGATCAGACCTGCTCTTGCACCGGCTTCGATAGCCATATTACAGACCGTCATACGCCCTTCTATCGACAGCGATCTGATCCCGTCACCACCGAATTCAATGGTGTAACCAGTGCCTCCGGCGGTTCCAATTCGACCGATAATGGCCAGCACGATATCCTTAGCGGTACAACCTGCTTGTAATTGCCCATCGACTCGCACCAGCATATTTTTCGCCTTCTTCTGCATCAAGCATTGTGTCGCTAACACATGTTCGACCTCGGAAGTACCAATACCATGAGCCAAGGCCCCCAGAGCGCCATGAGTGGAAGTATGGGAATCGCCGCAAACAATCGTCATGCCCGGCAACGTAGCGCCTTGCTCGGGACCAACCACATGCACTATGCCTTGTCTGAGATCGTTCATTTTCAACTCGAAGATGCCGAATTCACGGCAATTGTCATCAAGAGTGCTTACCTGAATTTTGGACACCGGGTCTTTAATTCCCCCTAATCCCCGTTTCCGCTCTGCCGTAGTCGTTGGAATATTGTGATCCGGTGTCGCAAAATTGGCATCGGCTCGCCAAGGCAAACGGCCCGCAAGACGCAGTCCTTCAAAAGCCTGGGGCGAAGTGACTTCGTGAATCAGATGGCGATCAATATAAATCAAGGCTGTACCATCATCTCTTTGGGTAACCAGGTGGCTGTCCCAGATTTTGTCATATAAGGTTTTACTATTCATTTCTGTCACCGATACTATACATTATGTAAATTAGCAAATAATTCGTATAGCTATTTGATTTTAATATTATTTTATAGAAACTGTATATGCAATTTTAGCTGCGAACAGCTCTTTGTCGCTCTAGATTGGCGTGCTGATTGCTGATCGTTTGATTCCTGTTTGCCCGCGATCCCTCAGCAAATGATCCATCAACACCAATGCCAACATCGCTTCAGCGATGGGCGTTGCTCGAATACCCACGCAAGGATCATGACGCCCAGTGGTGACCACTTCACTGGCTACGCCTGCAATGGTAATCGATTTGCCTGGCAATCGAATACTGGACGTAGGCTTCAAGGCCAGACTGGCAATAATATCCTGCCCACTAGAGATTCCGCCTAGCACACCGCCCGAGTTATTGCCCTCAAAGCCATCTGTCGTGAGTTCATCGCGATGCTCACTGCCTTTTTGTGTCACAGAGTCGAAACCAGCCCCTATTGCAACAGCTTTTACTGCATTAATACTCATCAACGCCTTGGCAATGTCCGCGTCTAAACGATCAAACACGGGCTCGCCCAGCCCGACCGGCACCTTACCCGCACAAACCGTGATTTTGGCGCCTATGGAATTACCTTCTTTGCTCAGGGCCGCCATGTATTCTTCCATTACTGGCACTTTTGATGCGTCGGGACAGAAGAACGGGTTGTTCTCGATTTCCTGATAATCAACAGAATCGATGGCTATGGGCCCAAGTTGACTTAAATAGCCTCTGATTTCGGTTCCACAGGTTTCAGCCAGGTATTTCTTGGCGATGGCGCCAGCAGCTACTCGCATTGCTGTCTCTCTGGCTGATGCCCTGCCGCCACCCCGGTAGTCGCGAATACCGTACTTTTTCCAGTAGGTGTAATCAGCATGGGCGGGTCGAAACAGATCCTTGATCTTGCTGTAGTCCCGGGGACGCTGATCGCTGTTCTCAATCGACAAGCCTATGGGAGTCCCCGTGGTCTTACCCTCGAACACACCGGAAAGTATCTTTACTGCGTCGTCCTCCCTGCGCTGAGTAGTAAACCGATTTTGGCCGGGTTTGCGCCTGTCCAGATCTCGCTGCATATCAGACTCACTAAGCTCCATGCCTGGAGGGCAGCCATCAATCACGCAGCCCAGAGCAGGCCCGTGGCTTTCACCAAAGCTGGTTACTGTAAACAATTTACCGAAACTATTTCCTGACATCTGAATACCCAAACAGAGGAGCTAAAACCCAGCGGAACTAGCAGCAAGCGCGAAAAAGCAGGAGGATTGTACACTAGTTAAACTGTTCTCTGTACTGCTGTAGCTGTTCCGCACGCAATGTCAATACACCCTCACCACCGTGTTCGAATTCAAGCCATAGCAGAGGAACCTGGTGTAAGCGCTGTGATAGTGCCTCGTGGCTATAGCCTACTTCCATCACTAATAGTCCTGAATCAGAGAGGTAATCGGCCGCTTCATGTAAAATTTGCAGCGGAATCTGCAAACCTTCATCGGCGCCTATTAAACCCAATGCCGGTTCATGGCTGTATTCAACAGGCAATTGAGCATACTCCTGATTCGATACGTAGGGAGGGTTGGCCACGATTAGATCATAAGCTGCATTTACCGATTCAAACAGATTGCTGTGCAGGACGCTCACCCGATTCTCTAAACCGTGCAAGGCAATGTTCGCCCGCGCCAACGCCAGGGCCTGTTCCGAAATATCGACCAAATCCACTTTACATCGCGGCCACTGCAAGGCTGTGGCTATCCCGATACTGCCACCACCTGCACATAAGTCGAGAACCTTTGTTGCTGGCCTGCTTAGCAAAGGCTCAAAATCACCCAATATGAGCTCAGCTATTGGTGAGCGAGGCACTAATGCGCGTTGATCACAGTGAAACTCGTGTCCCGCAAACCAGGCTTTGCCAACAATGTACGCCGCCGGGATACGCTGCTCGATTCGACGCTGAACCAAGTCGTCCAATTTGGCTATTTCTGCTGCGCTTAAGTCGCGCTCAGAACCATTTGTGTCCGAAAAACCAATGCCAAGCATGCCGTAGACAATATGAAATGTCTCATCTACGGCATTCGCAGTTCCATGGCCAAAGTAAAGCTCCGAGCTATCTAATAGCCTGGCGGTTTGTTGTATGTAATTTTCTAGTTTCATGGAATCCCCGAACGTCGTCATGCTATTTTCTTTGCTTCTGAGTCTGTTGAGACCCGTGAAGTCTACCTCCTAATATCACACATTGAGTCATCAACTCTTTACAATTTGTGCTAATCTCACGCCCTGCTATTTGTACTGCTATAACGATTCCTGTATTGAGCAGGAAATAGTCGGTTATTTAAAGATCTCGGGCAACGGTGAAAAAATATGGAACAGGCTTTTCTGGATATCCTCAAAAATATAGGCGAAGACCCAAACCGCGCAGGGCTATTAGACACACCAGGCAGGGCAACGAAAGCAATGCAGTTTTTAACACAGGGCTATTCGATGAACATTGACGAGGTAATTAACGAAGCTCTATTCCCCTCAGACACGGACGAAATGGTGATACTCAAAAATATCGAGCTGTACTCTATGTGTGAACACCATATGCTGCCATTTATTGGCAAGTGCCATGTTGCCTATTTACCAAAAGGAAAGGTGCTTGGGCTCTCAAAAATTGCCAGGCTGGTGGATGTCTTTGCCCGACGATTGCAAATTCAAGAAAACCTTACCAATGAAATTGCTAACTGCATTGTAGAGAAAACCAACTCTGCTGGGGCAGCAGTAATTATTGAAGCACAACATATGTGTATGATGATGCGCGGCGTTGAAAAACAGAATTCGATAATGACCACTTCCTGTATGCTGGGCGCATTCAGGAAGAGTCAAACTACCCGCGCGGAATTTCTATCACTTCTAAGCAAATAAACCTGCCAGGCATCGGTCGCTTAACGCAGGACCAGCTCAACACGTTGTTCACAATTGACAGCGTTGCAGTTTGGCGCAAGTGGGCCTGCGCCAGCAGCTATAATTCTAGCTGCCGCAATGCCTTCGCTTATTAGCGCCTGCCTTACAGTAGCAGCTCTTGTATTAGACCGCTGCATCAACATTGGCAGGGTCTGTGAATGATCTTGCAAATGAGACACCAAATAGACAAAAAGAGATTGCTCAACATTCAACACAGAAAGCAATAAGGAAAGATCAGTACTCTCCGCCAACCGATTATCCGACTGGAAGACGATGCCAGGTATAACTACACTACCCCGTTGCCGCAATTGCTGAATAATAGTTGAAACTTCAGTTGTCCCGGCGGGATTTGGCGTTCGGTTCGGCTCTAAAGACTCAATTTGTTGAGTATTCGATTGCAGGCGCAACTGTTCAGGCTCCAGCGTCCCAGTTGGCTCTGCTATTTCTAAATGCGCGTAGATTCTTCTATTTGCCCTGGTAACGATATACAGCGCAAAGTATGGCTCACTTTCCGCACCCGTATTACCGCGAAATGCCAGGTAGAACTGATTCCTCTCCGGGCCATAGAGAGTTCGGTTGCGAAAAATATCATTTGCCCAGTAGTTACTACTGCCGCAGGCTCTACCTTCGCAGCTAAATAACTCGGAATAATTTCTGCTCCTTAGTTGCTCGCGAAAAAACTGATAAGTATCTTCTGCGCTAAACTCTTGCGAGACTTCGTAGGTGATCTTTGTAATGTCTCCTCGCAAGCGTTCAGAGTGTTCCGGTATGACTTCACCCCGTGTTCGCTGCAAACCACCCAATACTATTCGATAATTCACGTCCCGCAGTAATTCGCGGCTAACAATTTCCGATTCTGGAAAGCCGCTAAGCAAGGCATGATCAGTAAACCCTGATTGTGTATTGCCGGCTTGAGAATAGACACTCCCTGACGCAATCAGAGCTATCAGAGCAGACAGCTGTAGGAAAATAAAAATTAGGCGAGGTTTAGTAATCACGGTTCCAAAGTGTATAAAATTACACCGCAAGCCAGCGCTGCAAAAACCACGGCAATACAAACCAGCGTGCTATTGCCTGTATTGATCCGTATTCTGCCGTTAATCCTTCTAGTAGGCCTGTTCTTTAAGGAATGCTGTTTCCATAAACCAATAGCAGTGCCGTAATGTGTAAGCAGTCATATTTGATCTTACTATTGTTTCGGTTTTTTTGCTGCATCTTCCTTTGCTGTAATTTTTCCCCTGGACTTTTTCTTAGCTGCCGTTTTTTTCTTGGCGACAACTACTCCCTCGTCTGTCACAGTATTGTTGGCATCGTTATTTTTGCCACCAGCTGATGCTGTCGGAGCATCTGCCTTTTGTGCGTTCTCCTGATCTATGGAGTCAACATCGATTTCTGGGAAATCCGAGAACGGAAAGGGTTTTCCTTCCGTATTGTAAGTAAGGAACTTTACAATTTGAGAAATATACAATTCAAGAGCTCCCGAGACATATCGCAGGTTCGCGTTACTGTCACCAGCAAGAATTGAGAATAATGCCTGTGCCACTGCGAACACCGCTACAATAGGCATGAGAACCATGTACAGGAGTGTAGCAAACGCAACCATAAACAGGACCCGAATCCACGGGGATGGCTTTTTTATGTTATCTACAATTTCTATGAATTCGTCCGACATGATTTCCCTCGTTTCAACCTGGAGATTTTACACAACATTCATTTTCCAAGTTCAGCTAGTTCAATGTTTTGTCTTCATTTGAGGCAAACTCGACATCCAGGGCCTGCTCACTCAGCATCAGTGAAGAAATTATATTCTCCAAAGAGTCATTTTCATAAATAATTTTGTACAGGCCGCTAGCGAGAGGCATATAAACGCCAAGTGCATCTGCTTTTTCTTTCACTAACTTTACCGTATTTATCCCTTCTGCCACCTGCCCCAACTCAGAGATGGCCTCCTGTAATGCTGTGCCCTTACCCAGGGCCAAACCGATTCTATAGTTGCGACTAAGAGGTGTAGAACATGTAACCACCAGATCGCCAACACCAGCCAGACCCAGGAATGTCATCGGATCCGCACCTAACTCTTTTCCAAACCTGGCCATTTCAGTTAGCGCTCTGGTCACTAACATACTATTGGTATTATGCCCCATGCCAAGGGCTGCGGCGATCCCAGCTATTATTGCGTAAATGTTTTTTAGTGAGCCTCCCAGTTCCACACCAAACATGTCGTTGTTCGCATAGACTCTGAAAAACCTGGATCTGAGGGCATCTTTCACCAATTCACGTACTTCCACATGAGGACTGGCGATCACTGTGCCCGTCAAATTTTTATTTGCAATTTCTTTCGCGAGATTCGGACCACTTAGCACTCCTATTTTTGCCCGAGGCATTTCTTGATTCAATATCTGGCTCATTAGATCAAAGCTGCCACTCTCAATTCCTTTAGTGGTGCTTATCAGCACCACATCTTCCAGCAGATGTGGTACCAACTCGCGCACTACTTGACGAAACGAGCCACTAGGTACCGCCACAAATATCAGCTTACTGTCTTGCGCCGCAGCAGCCATGTTACTGGTGGCGATAATTCTTTCGCTTAAACGGTAACCTGGTAGATACTGGGTATTCTCCTGTAACCTATTCAATTCGCGCGCCCGAGAATCACTGCGCATCCAAAAACTGAGGTCATAGCCGTTTTCAGCGGTAATATTGGCTATCACGGTGCCAAAGCTGCCACCACCAATAACCGAGACCTTGGGTGTTGACATGCTAAACCCATTGTTCCAACAACAAAAACTCAATGATAGTCTGATTAAGAGCCAATACCAACACTGACGTCTCCTTCTGACGTCTCCTTCCATCGACAGGCGCGAGGCTACGATCAGCTTTACTTCTTTGCCAGTTTTACGCTAAGTGGCCAATTTGCAGCAACTGCCTGATTTGGTTCGGCTCCCAAAGCGTCAACAGGTCATCATAAACCAGCTTTCGTGGTTTTTCTCTGATACCGTTGCAACGCGGGCCATCTATTTAAATAAAAGATGAGGCGGTCGCAACTATAGTCATCATCGGGGAAGGATAAACACCGAGAAGGAGAAGTAAAAACAGCAAAATTGCCAACACGCCATAGGAGCTAACACTTTCAACACCCCCAACCCGATATGCTATTGCGTGTTTTTGCGGCATTAGCATGCGATAAACGATACGCAGGTAATAATACAAACCTATGCCACTGCCCAATACCAAAACAGCCAATAACATCCACAAGCCGGATTCAACGCCACTGAGAAAGATGTAAAACTTTCCAATAAAACCTACAGTAAGTGGAATCCCAGCAAGTGACAATAACATGGCGATAAACACTGTCGACAACCAGGGATTACGCCAGAACAAGCCACGGTAATCCCTGATTTTGTCGAACTCTTTTTCACTGGAAGATACAATCGATACAACGCCGAAGGCGCCCAGAGACATGATCAGGTAAGCCAGAAGATAGAATGTAACGGCTTCAACAGCGATGGTTCCCGTTACATAATGACCAGAAATAATGGCAATAAGCAGATAACCCATATGTGCAATAGATGAGTAAGCCAAAATACGTTTTAAATTGTCTTGCAATAGCGCTAATAAATTGCCTACCAAAATAGAGGCCGCTGCGATCAGAGTAAGCACCGCCACTATCGATTCAAAATTAAGCGCACCACTGGTCTCAACAAAACGCAGCAAAATAACGAACATGGCCGCTTTACCAATGGTGGCCAGATAGGTTGTAGCCGGCACTGGTGAGCCTTCGTAAACATCTGGAGTCCACAGGTGGAAAGGCGCTAATGACAACTTAAATGCCATGCCTGCCATAATCATTATCAAGGCCAGTACTGAATAGTTTTCACCCAATAAACTCGCACCACTGGGCAATTCAATCAGGCTGGAAAAAGACAGGGTTCCGGTCTGCGCATAAACCAGCGCCATACCGAACAAGATAAATCCTGACGCGACAGCAGACAACACCAGATATTTTACCGACGCTTCCAATGGATACCTGGATGACTGTTTACTGTGCAACGGATAAGCAAGCATGCCGTATAAAGACATACTCAGAATTTCCAGGCCCAGTATCGTGCTAACGAAATGGTTACTGCTTACCATCACAATTGCGCCTATGGTTGCTACTGTAAGCAATAAAAAATATTCCTCCCTTTGATCGTCCAATTCAAAAAAGTAAGGAAAACCTAGAATCGCAATAAACATGGCCGCAGCACACACAATCACCGTGAACAACAAACTGTACTGGTTTATTATCAACAGTGGTGTAATCTGCTGTTTGCTCAAATCCATCATCGAGGCAGCAACTATGGCGGCCAGCAGCAGGCCGGTAATAGTTATTGCCCCTGTCGTTATGTAACTGCGGCGAATGCCAATCATCAGCATTACCAATACCGACGTAGCCGTCACTATAAGCAGCGGCATTAGTGGCAATAAATCATCGAAGGTCATAGTCATTGTTGCTGCGCCACCGCTGGGATGGCTGCTCCGGATTCATTCAGTAAAACCGCTAAAGTATCGGCGGAAAGATCCAGAAAGCTCTGTGGGTACATTCCCATCCAGACCAGACCAATCATCATTGCCCCGAAATAGAACATTTCTCGTCGATTAAGATCACTTAAATGACTGTCATCAAAATTCCTGTTGCTATAGACACCATGGAAAACTTTTTGTATTACCCATAAGGAATAAACCGCCGCAAAAATAAGTCCGAACGCGGCCAGCACTGTCAGTGTAATATTGGATTTGAATGCACCCAACAGCGCCAGAAACTCGCCAACAAAATTACCAAGACCCGGCATACCTAAGGCAGCGATTGAAAAAAATAAGGCGACGAAGGACATACGTGGCACTTTGCCCCAAAATCCTCCCATGTCCTCCATATTACGCGTATGTATTCGATATTGCAGACCACCGGCCAACATAAACAATGCAGCGGCACTCAGGCCATGAGCCAGCATTGTCATTACAGCGCCCTGCAAAGCCTGTTCATTCCATGCGTATATACCAAGCAATACGAAGCCCATATGACTGACACTGGTGTAGGCTACCAGCCGCTTGATGTCAGTTTGTGCGAAAGCAAGCTTCGCGCAATAAAGAATGCTGATTACCGCCAGGGTCATTGCTAGCGGCGCAAATTCCAGGGATGCCTCAGGAAACAGTGGAACAGCAAATCGAATAAGACCATAAGCCCCTGTCTTAAGTAACACACCGGCCAAAATGACACTGCCAGCCGTCGGTGCCTGGCTGTGTGCATCAGGCAACCAGGAATGAAACGGAAAACTAGGCAACTTGGTACTGAATGCCACAAAGAAACCCAGCATGACCCACATCTCGATACTACTGCTGATGCTGACATTGAGTAAATCAAAGTAGTCGAAGCTAAACCAGCCAAATTGCACATAGTGAAAATATGCCAATACAAGAATAGACACCAACATCAACATGCCGGTGACTTGGGTAAAGATAAAAAACTTCATCGCGGCGTAATTTTTATTCTCATGCCCCCAGATGGCAATGATGAAGTACATGGGTATCAACATGACTTCCCAGAAGAAGAAAAATAGAAACAAGTCCAGCGCAGTAAAGACACCAATCACGCCTGCCAGCGTCCATAGCAGGTTAAAGTAAAAGAAACCGGCCCTCTCGGTAATCTCACTCCAGGCGGCACCTACGGCAATGGCCCCAAGGAAGGCTGTTAGTAACATCATGAGAACGCTGAATCCGTCGGCGGCCAAATGGAATGAAATACCGAAGCGCGGCATCCACTGTGCGTTCAGCGAAACAAGCCAATTTGAATTGCCGCCATCCCCGGCCAGCAGGCTTAACATCACCAGTAGGTCGATCAGCACTGCGATCAGAGCTACTACCCGTGGAAGTCTTGAGTCCAAGCCTTCCGACAGCCAGGCCAACACACCACCCAGAAATAGAATGCCTATGAGAACTACCAATATCACAGCAGTACCCCCAGGCTAATAATTATCACCACGCTACCAGCAATACTGAGTGCATACCAACGCAGCTGGCCCGTTTGCGTCCTCACCAACATGCCATGTCCAGCCCGGGTAATTTCAACGAGAAAGGCGTAGCAGGCATCGATCATATCTTTTTTGTTGATTCGAGCTAAAAACAGGAATGGCCTTATAAATAGAAAGCCATACAGTGCATCCATGCCCCAGCCGCTGAACCAAAAGCGATGCAAAAGCGAGGCTAATGGATTCGCCATAAGTTTCTCTACAGAAAATGTCTTGGACATAAAGAAAAGATAACTTACTAATATGCCAAGCAGCGGCACCGCAATCATAATTCCGTGCATCAACAAACTAATGTGATGCTCTTCATGCACTTCGCCATGGCTAAACACAGCGTCGACTGGTATCTGAATCCAACCGCCGAATAGTGCCAAAACCATCAAAATGATTAGTGGCGCTGTCATGCTAAAGCCTGCCGCCTCCTGTTCGTTATGGTGCCCCTTGCTCTCGCCGAAGAACACAACAAACACTAATCTAAAACTATAGATGCCCGTGAAGAATGCACCGATCACACCGCCAATCCACAGTGATAGACCCGGCCCCTCCATCTCCAGAGCAGCAATCAGGATTTCATCCTTGCTAAAGTAGCCTGACGTAAATGGAAATGCCGCAAGCGCAAGGCTACCGACTAGAAACGAAGCAAAGGCAATCGGTAATTGCTTTCGCTTACCGCCCATCTTGAAAATATCATGCTCGTGGTGAAGGCTCAGAATTACGGTTCCCGCTGCGAGGAATAGCAAAGCCTTGAAGAAAGCATGGGTCGTCAAATGAAACACAGAGGCTGACCAGGCACCTACTCCCAAACCAAGAAACATATAACCGATCTGGCTTACGGTTGAATACGCAAGTATGCGTTTGATATCGTGCTGCGTCATCGCTGTGAAACCAGCCATGAGCAGAGTAATTAAGCCTATCCACGCAACCAGCAACTGCACAGCAGGAGCTAACTCGAATAAAACGTGGGTACGAGCGATCAAATAGACGCCAGCGGTGACCATCGTCGCCGCATGTATCAATGCGCTAATAGGTGTAGGCCCCGCCATCGCATCAGGCAGCCAGGTTTGAAGCGGTAGCTGTGCAGATTTACCCACTGCCCCGCCAAGTAACAGCAGAGAAGCAGCAACAGCCAATCCGGAACCAACTACCCACTGCCCCTCAGCGGCGTGCAATATCTCTTGAATATTAAGCGTACCCAATTGCGCGAACAGTAAAAACAGACCAATTGCCATTGAGGCATCGCCGACGCGGGTTGTCACGAATGCCTTACGTGCTGCGTAACCGTTTTCTGGTTTTTCATACCAGAACCCGATCAATAGATAACTGCAAAGACCAACCCCTTCCCAACCCAGATAGAGCAAAAGCAAATTATCGGCCAGAACCAGCATCAACATGGAGGCGACAAATAAATTCATGCAGGAAAAGAATCGGCTATAGCTGGGATCGTCCAGCATAAAGCCTGTCGAATACAGATGAATTAAAAAACCCACACCGGTAATGATCAACATCATTACGAGAGAAAGACCATCGAGGTAGAAACTGAAACCGGATGAGAAATTTCCGACTGACATCCAGGTCCAGACTTCCAACACGAAATATTCTTCGCCTGAAGCAATAAACTGAACGGCGATAACGGCTGCTGTCAAGAAAGACAGTCCAATTGAACCAGCTCCGATTATCGCCACTATGTTTTTGGGCAAGTTGCCACTTGTCAAAACCAGACTTAAAAAGCCCAGCAATGGAAATGTGACTAACAGCCAAATTAGGTCTTGCACTATAGTATTTTCCCTAACCCTTCATCTGACTTAGTACGTTGATATCGATAGTATGGAAGCGCCTATGCATCTGAATAATCAGTCCTAAACCTACCGCCACCTCAGCCGCCGCCAAGGTCAGAATCATTAGAAACATTACCTGCCCATCTGCATGACCCCAGCGAGATGCCGCTACTATGAAAGCCAGACCACTGGCATTGAGCATAATCTCCAACGACATTAGAATAAAAACGATATTGCGCCTGGTAAGCACACCTACCAAACCCAGCACAAATAAAATGCCAGCCAGAATCAGACCATGCTCTAAGGGAATTGACTGCATAGTGCTCCTCGGTCTTCTGTAATCTTATTTAGATCCACCACACTCACTTCGTTGGTTTGCTGTAACCGTCAGTCTATTTCTTCGCCAGGTGATAAGCCGCAATTAAACCCGCAAGTAATAATATAGAAGCAAGCTCTACCGCCAGAACGTAGGGTCCGAACAATAAAGCACTGACCTCCATCACATCCACTTCTGACGGACTCAACTCATGTTCATATTGACTAAGTACCGCAAGCAACTGCGCTAGCAGCACTGAGGCAAGAATCGATGGCACTATCCATACTCTTGGGCCTATCCAACTTTTTTCCTGCGCAAGACTTTGCTGCCCCATGTTCAGCATCATTATCACAAACAAGAACAACACCATGATCGCCCCTGCATAGACTATAGCCTCAAGAACCGCAGCAAAGGGTGCGCCCAGTACGTAGAAGACCACAGCTACAGCTAGCAAAGAAAGAATCAGGTAGATCAAGGCATGCACAATATTAGTTTGCAATATCACGGCAATAGTGGAAATAACTGCAACCGTAGCGGCGATATAGAACAGTAATATCACGGCAACAAACTCCTCACATTTACCGGAACTGCTTCGTTCTGAGCTTCACCCTTATCTTTGCCGCCGATCTTCTTGCCAGCAACCCGATAAAAATTGTAATCGTGATATTTACCGGTACCGTCTATCAATAAGTCTTCTTTTTCCCATACCATGTCCTGGCGCACGTATTCCGCCATCTCGAAATCCGGGGTTAGCTGAATTGCATTAGTAGGGCAGGCCTCCTCGCAGAAACCGCACATGATACAGCGGGAAAAATTGATGCGAAAAAATTCTGGATACCAACGCCCTTCGTCGTCTTCAGTTTTCTGTAAAGCAATACAGTCCACAGGGCAAGCTACCGCACAAAGATTACAAGCGACACAGCGTTCTTCGCCATCAGGGTCTCGACTGAGAATGATGCGACCGCGCCAACGTGGAAACATATAAGGTTGCTGATCTGGATACTCGACAGTGTCCGTCTTAACCCATAGATGAGAAAACACCCGCCAAAGAGTAACCACCTGGCTGGTTAGGGTGTCCTTAATCAGAGTGAGCATAACTTTCTCCAAAAAACTGCAACATTACTGTGCACTCAAAATAATCGCGCCAGTAACCAACAAGTTCACTAACGAAACCGGTAACAAAAACAACCAGCCATAAGTCATTAGTTGGTCATAGCGTGGCCTTGGAATGGCTGCTCGCAACAAAATAAAAAAGGCAATAAAAGCGGATGCCTTTATAACGAAGCAAATAATCGGAGGTAGAAAAGATGGTCCCAACCAACCGCCAAAGAACAGCACGGTGATCAATGATGATATGAGAACCAATCCCAGGTACTCACCAACGAAAAACATGCCAAACTTCATCCCGGAATATTCCGTGTGATAACCGGCGCAAATCTCTTGTTCCGCTTCAGGGATATCAAAAGGCAGGCGATGACTTTCGGCTACACCAGCTATAAGAAAAATGACGAAACCGATAAATTGAGGAATGACATACCAGCCATCAGCCTGGGCAAGAACAATTTCGCGCAAATTAAAGCTACCTGCCAGCGCGACAACACCAAGAATAGAAATCCCCATGAACACTTCATAGCTCACCATTTGAGCAGCGGCGCGCAGTGCGCCCAGCAATGCATATTTGTTATCAGAAGAAAGGCCTCCCAACATAACGCTGTAGGCTCCCAATGAAGCCATGGCGAGAACGAATAACACCCCGATGTTGGAATCTACGACACCAACACCCGGGGCAAACGGCACAACACTAAAACTGAGCAAGATCACGATCATGATGATGGCTGGCGCTAACACAAAGCTAAACTTATCTGCAAATGGTGGAATCCAGTCTTCCTTGGTGAAAATTTTGATCATGTCCGCTACTACCTGCAACAAACCAAAGGGCCCTACCCGATTCGGTCCCAGCCTGTCTTGCCAGAAACCCAGCAATCGACGCTCTACCCAAATAAGCATGGCCGCAACGACAATCACTGTTGTCAGAATTACCCCTATGCTTAAACCGGAACCCACTTCGAAAGTCATAAGCTAGTTTGCCTCGTCCTGAAAATCACTAACAATAAGATTGCGAACACCTCTGCTCGAAGCCTGCTGATCACTTTTTTCTATTTCTATCAGGCTTGCCAATTCTGCTGGATTGAGAAAACCGTTACCGCAATAAAGTAAGGCGGTGCCGACTTTAATTCCCGTTCTTATACATACTGTCACGGTGGCATCACAGCCTTTGATATTGACACTATCGCCCTGTACTAGTTGTCTACTTGTCGCATCCTTTGGAGACAATCCTATATAGGAATCGGTCATGCGGGCCTGTATTGGTTTCGAGCGCGCACTTAGCTCATCGCTGCCAAATATCTGAAACCCCATAGCTAAATGTAATTGCGCGCCCGATGCCATCTGTACATTGATTGGCGCTTCATAAAAAGAACCTTTCGAGCTGCCTTTCTCGAACAGCAGAGTCCCGCTGTGACCTTGTTTCAGCTCGCCGTTGACTTCGTCTTGAAATTTGCTGATAGACTGGTTCGAGTTCCACTTAGGCGCCCAGGAAGAAGCAAGCAGGGTAGCGTCTTTTTGCGAGGGGATGCCCTCCATGGAAAAGGACATCACGGATTCATTGTCCTCCATCTGCTTCGGCTCATGTACATTCAGGTCAGCCAACATAGCCGTACGACCACTGTATCTATGGGGCTGACGCGGAACCTGCATGCCCGCTACAAATTGATTCTCAAGCGGCAATAGTTCACTGAGATTGGCAAAACCTTTTGCTTCTTTACAGCAGCGATGCACCAGGTCATCGATATGCTCGGCGTCATTTATCCACCGCCAGGAAGGTTTAGCCAGCTTTTGGCACTTGTTTACCTGGAAACTAAGTTGCGCCCTGCCCTCATAATTTACATAAGTCGCTTCGTGTTCAGAAAAAGCTGTCGCAGGTAAAACTATGTCCGCCTTGGCGGTCGTTGCTGTGGGTAGTTGATCTAACACCAATACTTGCTCAGCCTTGTCCAGGGCTGAATCCACTTGCGCCCTGGTCGCTCTTCTGTATAAATCGTTTTCCAGAACGATGGCCCGTTGTGCCGCCCCACTTTGCAACTTGTCTAATGCCGCGCCCAAATTATTGGCTGGACCCACTAACATTCCCATGCCAATGCTGTTGACTTCGGGGACCAACAAGCAAAGATCGATGGCAGACCCGCTGTTAATTTCTTGCAGAGCCCGGGCAATATTTGCGGCAGCCTTAATGAGGTCGCTGCCGTTGCTGTTACCGGAAATTATGAGAGGACGTTTAGCTTCTTCTAATTGCCTGGCTATCTGCTCTATGTCATCACTATGTCCTGCTGATTCAGAAACAACCCCAGGGGCCGAGGCCGATATCTTGTTGGCTATCTGATGTCCTATAGAAGTCAATTTTGGCAATGATTCAATAATACGCTCTGATGCAATATCGTCGAGTCGGCTCACTGCAGGACTGAGTATGCTCAGCGGGCTGCGCTCATGCTGAGCCAGTTCGCGAACAGCCGCGTCTTGCCATTGCGGTATCCGGTTTTGCTCGGCGAGATCCAGCGCCCTATTGCGCACGGATTGACGCAGTGCCAAGGCAATTCGAGGTGCTACGTTGGTGACATCCTCCCCTAAAATCAAAATAGCGTCCGCTTGTTCGATTTCACCAATGCTCGGGCTATGGAAAGCTACATCCTGCGCCAGTTCCAAGATAACTTGTAGTGATTCGTGCTCAGCATCGGAGTAGCCGGCATAAAAATTCTCATCACCTACCAGGCAACGCAACGCGAAATTGGACTCATTGCCAGCACGAGGCGACCCTATACCGATAGTCCCGGCATTTGAAAATTCCTTCAAGATCGCTTCCAACTGTTGCTCCGACAGAAATTCTGCCTCTCCTTGTTTTTGCCTTACCGGCTCCAGCAGTCGGTCTTTATCATTCACAAAATCGAAGCCGAAGCGACCTCTATCACAAAGAAAATAACCATTAACTTCGTTGTTATAGCGATTTACGATTCGTCTCAGACTCCCATAGCGTTCGCCCGGTGCAGTATTACAACCAACCGAGCAAGCAACACAGATGGAAGGTGCTGTCTGTAAATCCCATTTGCGGCTGTAGTGTTCACTGAACGCCTTATCAGTGAACACGCCAGTGGGGCACACCTCAACCAAATTTCCACTGAACTCACTTTCTAAAACCCCTTCTTCGTGTCTACCAAAATAAACATGATGATGGGACGCCTGCGCCGAAAGATCAGTGCCGCCAGCATACTCATCGTAATAACGCACACAGCGGTAGCAAGTGATACAGCGATTCATCTCGTGACCGATAAAAGGACCAAGATACTGGTTGTGATGAGTGACCTTCTTTTTATCATAACGTCGGTAATTGTGGCCCGACATCTGGGTCATATCTTGCAGATGGCATTCACCGCCCTCTTCACAGACCGGGCAGTCATGAGGGTGGCTGATCATTAAACTCTCGATCACATCGGACCGGAACGACTTAGCCCTTTCATCTTCAATCGAAATAATCGCTCCGTCGCTAGCCGGTGTCATACACGCCATGACCAACATACCGTCCTTGTCATCAGCATCACGGTATTGTCTGACTGCACACTGGCGACAGGCTCCAACAGAACCCATGCAGGGGTGCCAGCAAAAGTAAGGCAGATCCAAACCCTGCGACAGACATTCCTGCAATAGATTGTTATCGGGATTTACTTCGTAAGTCACCCCATCAATAACAACTTTAACCATCTAAAACTCCAATCTCTGCCTTGTTTAGTGCTTGTAGCTACAGCGTTTTTCCCTAATATGCCTATTAAAGTCTTCTTCAAAATATTTTAAACCGCTTCCTAACGGAGCCGTTGCGCCAGGAGCTAAAGCACAAAATGTGCGTCCGGGTCCTAAATAACTTACATGATCATGCAAAACCTGTAGATCTTTTTCAGTTCCACGCCCACGTTCAAATTCACGAAATATTTCATCAAGCCACGGCAGGCCGTCACGGCAAGGTGTACAAAAGCCGCAGGACTCATGGGCAAAAAATTTCATTAAATTTCCAACCATGCCAACTGGGCAGGTTTTATCATCCAGAATAATCATCGTTCCTGTCGCTAATCGACTCCCTGCTTTCGCTATTTCATCGTAATCGAGGGGAATATCCAGATGCTCGGGCAACATAAAATCGGTGGAGCCTCCGCCAGGAAGAAAACCCCGTAGTTTTAGCCCGTCTTGCATACCACCGGCGTAGTTTTCTACCAACTCGCGTATGGGCAGCCCTAAAGGTAATTCCCAGCAACCAGGGTTTTTTACTTTGCCACTTACGCCAAAGAGCTTCGTTCCATGATCATTCCCTTTTGTTAAACTGTGGTACCAATCTACACCATAAGTAAGAATGCCAGGCAAGTTACAAAGTGTTTCCACGTTATTCACGATAGTGGGTTTCCCCCACAGACCGCTCACCTGGGGAAAAGGAGGCTTGGCTCTTGGGGTCGCTCGCTTACCTTCGAGGGCATTGAGTAAGGCAGTTTCTTCGCCGCATATATAACGCCCGGCGCTGGTGTGCATAACAATGTCTAAGTCGAAACCAGTACCCAATATGTCCTTGCCGAGATAGCCCTTCTCATTGGCTTCCTGTATGGCTTTTCGTAAAGCCTGCTCAGAAACAGTATATTCGCCTCTCAGGAATATATAGGCTTTACTCGCTTGAATCGTGTAGGCGGCAATTATCATGCCTTCTATTAACAGGTGTGGATCGCCTTCCATAAGCAATCTGTCCTTGAACGTGCCTGGCTCCATCTCATCGGCATTGACAACCAGGTATTTTTGCCTGGAAGAATTTTCCCCCATCGGCACAAAGCTCCACTTAAGACCTGTTGGAAAACCAGCCCCGCCTCTACCTTTAAGACCTGAATCCCTTACCTGCTGTAGAACATCTTCGGCACTCAAGCCCCGTGCAATCCCATGCAAGCCTTGATAGCCGTCGTTCGCCTCATAAGCTGCGATGTCCAGCGGTGGACGAGACATATCAATATTCTTTGTTAAGGGTTTCGTTACCACCTGTGTTTCCGTTATTCCTGTTTGTTCTGATAATCAGTGATGATTGAATCGATCTTTTCCGGGGTCAGATTTCTGTGCAGGTCCGATCCCACCATCATCACCGGGGCTCTGTCGCAATCTCCCAGACAGGGCACTGGTATCAAAGTGAAATCACCCCCTTTGCTGGTCTCACCGTAGTCAATATCAAGCCGATCTTTAATATGGGACTTAATGCTTTCACAACCCATAATCCAACAGCTAACGCTATCGCAAAATAACATCACGTTGTTAGCAACGGGTTGTCGATAAACCAAGTTAAAGAATGTCGCTACTCCTTCCAGATCCGCAGCAGGAATATCCAGGTATTTCGAAATACCCAGCAGGCTTTCATCTGAGACCCAGCCCTGATGTTTTTGCACTATCTTCAACGCCTCAAGCCCCACCGCTTTCTTATCGGGGTAGAGCATCATCTCATGTTCGATTTCTGCAATTTCTTCCGCAGAAAGCTTACGAGGCTTTGTTGATGTGCTTGCTATTACTTCTCGATTCATTGCTATACCGCTGTACTTTTTTATCTTTGCTCGGCAATTCTCTTGCCAGGCCCGTGCTGAAATCCAGTAACAGATCGGCGAATATCATCTATCTACGTCTGCCATCACAAAATCTATGCTGGCAATAATCGCTATTAGATCCGAAACCATAAAGCCCCTCGAAATCTCCGGAATCATTTGCAGATGAGCGAATGATGGCGTTCGTATCCGTGTTCGGTAAGACGTAGTGTTGCCATCACTAATCAAATAGTAACTATTAATCCCTTTCGTCGCTTCGATTGCGACGCTCACTTCATTCGGAGGTATAACCGGCCCCCAGCTAACACTGAGGAAGTGATTAATTAGCGTTTCGATATCCTGCATCGTCTTTTCTTTACGCGGCGGGGTCGTCAGGGGGTGATCAGATTTGTAATGCCCCGATGGCATATTGTCCATGCACTGCTTAATGATTCGCAGGCTCTGCCTCATCTCTTCTACGCGAATAGCGCAGCGATCGTAGCAGTCTCCGTTAGCCGCTATTGGTACATCGAACTCAAAATTTTCATAGCCACTATAAGGACGTTGTTTTCTGAAATCCCATTCCAAGCCTGTTGCGCGTAATCCAGCGCCGGTAACGCCCCAATCAAATGCTTCGTTGGTATCATAAACACCCACACCTTGGGTACGTCGCTTTAAGATGCCATTATTCATTACCATGCTGTCGTATTCATCGAGTCTTGCTGGCATAAAGTCCAGTAATTCTTGAATACGCTTTTCCCAGCCGTTTGGCAGATCCTGAGCGACACCGCCAATTCGAAACCAACCAGGGTGCATACGGGCCCCACAAATCGATTCAATAATATTGAAGATTCGTTCTCGCTCGACGAACATATAAAAAATAGGTGACAGTTGTCCCACGTCCTGCGCAAATGTGCCATAGAACAGAAGATGACTACAGATTCGAAACATTTCTGACAGCATGATTCGAATTACTTTAACTCTCTCAGGAATCTGGATTCCTGCCATCTGCTCAACCGCCATCACATAAGGCAGATTGTTCATTACCCCACCGAGATAATCGATGCGGTCAGTGTAAGGTATATAGGTGTGCCAGGATTGCCGCTCTCCCATCTTCTCAGCGCCGCGATGGTGATAGCCTATATCTGGCACCGCATCGACCAAAATCTCACCGTCCAATTGAAGTGCAATCCGAAAAGCACCATGCACGCTAGGATGATTTGGACCCAGATTCAGGAACATGAATTCAGAATTCTCAGATTCTCGCTCCATCCCCCATTCTTCTGGCTTAAACTTCAATGCCGCCTGTTCGTAGTCTTCCTGCTCATCGCTTAGGGAAAACGGCTCCATTTCGGTCGCCCGAGCCGGGTGTTCCTTGCGCAAAGCATGTCCTTTCCAGGTTGGGGGCAAGACAATTCGATACAAGTTCGGATGACCCTCGAACTGTATGCCGAACATGTCCCAGGTCTCACGCTCGTACCAATTCGCATTGGGCCAGAGTTCAATAATCGTCGGTAAGCCAAGATCACTGTCTTGAAGAGCCACCTTTACCCGGAAATCACAATTTCCTGAAAAGGACGTAAGCTGATAGACCACGGTAAATTCGCTGTCCGGCTGACCAGCACGGTTATTTCTTAACCGCTCATCGATGGCAGTGATGTCAAATAGCATCTCAAATCGGGGATTAAGCACATCTCGTAGCGCCCGTAGCACTGTTTTCAAGTGCTGTCGCTCAACCCATACCGTCGGCATACCATCGCAGGTAGACTGCTCCGCTGCAATAAGTTCACCGTAGTCGCGACGCAGTTGCCGTAATGCCACTGAATCTGGATCTGGTTTTTCTAGACTGCTTCCACTGCTCAACATAAACAATTTTACTTGAAGTATTGACTTTATCTATTTGATATTATTATTTTAATTATATGTCGTTAGGAGATCGTAATTCCCTTGCTGCAATCCTGCCTGGCGACCGAACCGCCCGTTGCACCGGATTTGCCTGTTTTTGGATAATGCCCTGATCGTTGATTACCCAGCTCAGCGGTCTTCGCTCCCGGCCAATGGACTCTTGCAGAAGAATAAGCCCTTGCAACAATGCCTCTGGTCGTGGCGGGCAGCCAGAGACGTAAACATCAACGGGCAAAAATTTATCTACCCCCTGAACAACTGAGTAAATATCGTACATACCACCCGAATTCGCGCAGGAACCCATTGATATCACCCATCCAGGTTCCAATAACTGCTCGTAGAGCAGCTTTACCACTGGTGCCATCTTGCGAAATACAGTGCCTGCTATAACAATCATGTCCGCCTGTCTGGGCGTACCCCGAATTACCTCGGCACCGAATCGTGCCAAATCGTGGCGACTGGTAAAGGCTGTTGCCATTTCGACGTAACAGCAGGAAAGTCCAAAATTAAAGGGCCATATCGAATTCTTTCGGCCCCAGGAGACCATGTCTTCCAAATTGGCCATTACTACATTGCGACGAATAAACTCATCCATGGCGCTGCCACCAGGCTTGGGGGACGAAGCATCCTCCGCTTTTTGTAGTTCCCAGCTCATAATTTGAATTCCTTTTTGTTGGTTACGCCACCAGGTCCGATCAGAGTTTTCAGCTCTCGTTTCTGAGTAAGCGTACGCCAATCCAGCGCACCTATGCGCCAGAGATAAAACAGTGCGGCAATTAGTATGAATATGAACACCGTGATTTCTATAAAGCCCGGCCAACCTGACTCCCTGACGGACACCGCCCAGGCAAACAGAAACACAACTTCCAAATCGAAAATAATGAAAAGTATCGCAGGTAGATAGAAATGAACCGAAATACGGAATTGCGCACTGCCCACCGAGACAATACCCGATTCGAAGGGCAGATTTTTAGAGTGGGCGGATTTACGCTGCCCAAGAAAATAGGAGAGGGCCAACATAATAAGCACAACAGCCATCACCAAGGCAAAATAAAAAAGGAACGGTCTTAAACCGTCCAGAAACTCATTAGCTGGTTCCAAGAACTTAACTCCAAACACCCCAACCTACGGTCTTTCGGATTCAGGCCGATTTTGCCACCAGGGAAATAGGACATTCAAACCGGCCAACGCTGAATCATTTAGTTACTCAGTAACTGCCCTGTTGAGCACAGTAATAAAAAACCAGGAACGGCGTGCTAAGAGTCAGGCCCTTTATTAATTAGTTTAATCATCAGTTTAATCATCAGTTTAATCATTAGTTTAATCATTAGTTTTATCTGCAACCTTGATAGCATTCTGTTTGATCAATTCATTAGGAATTTTGATACAAATCCAACACTAAATATCGCTAGAAAACTTACACGCATAGCTTCCAGATAGCAAGTGTTTTGTGGCCCGGAAGGCAGGCAGCAAGTGGCCTCGATGGGATTAGCGGGTTTCTAAAACCAAGCGAGGTTAACGGCTATCTTCGGGATTGGATTTGCTTCCAGTTCTGGTGGTGTTGCAGGCTTCTTCTTTAGGGATGTTTCTGGCAGTTCTTGTCATAGTCATAACCACTCTTCTGCTGAATCGAGCGCCAATCAGTTCTTGTGTTCACTATCGCTGATTTATAGCGATAACACGCCGTTGCTGTTCCTCAAAACACTCTGTTTAAACCATCTAACGCCGCCGTTCTATACGCTTCCGCCATTGTGGGGTAGTTAAAGGTGGTCGTAAGAAAGTATTTCATTGAATTCCCTGGGGCTGGCTGTCGCATGACGGCTTGACCAATGTGAATAATCTCCGATGCTCTATCGCCAAAACAGTGAATACCCAAAAGTTCGAGAGTTTCAAAATGGAAGATCAGCTTAAGCATGCCTACTTGTTCACCAGTAATCTGAGCTCTTGCGGTATTCTTGAAAAATGCCTTCCCAACTTCATAAGGAATCATTGTTTTGGTCAGTTCTTCTTCGGTTGCCCCCAGGGTACTGATCTCGGGGATGGTGTAAATACCAGTGGCTACCTGCTCGACCGGATAACACTCCCGGGGAGCGACGATTGCATTACTTGCTGCCCTGCCCTGGCCATAGGCTGCACCTGCCAGGGACGGCCAACCAATCACATCCCCCGCCGCATAAATGTTCTTGACTGACGTCTGATACTTTTTATTTACCAATAGCTGCTGCCGGTTATTGCTGCTTAATCCAATCTGTTTCAGGCCCAAATTTTTTGTATTCCCGCTGCGACCGTTCGCCCAAAGCACTATATCACTGCGTATTTTCTTGCCGGACTGAAGGTAAGTAACAACATGATCATCGTGATATTCCATTTTCTGAAATTTTTCATTGTGGCGACTGCGTACACCGACATTGCGAAGATGGTAACTCAGCGCATCGGATATCTCGGTATCCAGAAACGTGAGCAAGCCCGCCGCAGGGTTGATCAATTCTACTTTGGAACCCAGACCACCAAAAATCGAAGCGTATTCACAACCAATCACACCCGCCCCTATTACTGTGACTTTGCGCGGCGAATGAGCAAGTTTAAGTATAGTATCGCTATCGAATACACAGGGATGAGAAAAATCTACAGTGGGCGGGTGGTAAGGACTGGAGCCTGTGGCAATAACAAAATAGTTGGCCGATAACTGCTTCCGCTTGCCTACCAGCTTGATAGTTTTCTTGTCGAGGAAGCTCGCCTTGCCTTTAAAGACAGGAATTTGATTCTTTTCATAAAAATCCGTACGCATCCGCACCTGGGCGTAGATGACTCGCTCGGTGTGTTTCAAAATTTGCTGAAAACTTAATTTTCTGGCATCACCGAAGTCTCTGAACATTGGATTGCTATTAAACTGCATCACTTCTTTAACGGAATGGCGTAATGCTTTTGAAGGAATTGTACCTAGGTGTGTGCAGCTTCCCCCAACATACTCCAAGTCACAGACAACAGCGACACTACGCCCTTTCTTTTTCGCATTCATTGCAGCCGCCTCACCTGCTGGGCCACTGCCGATAACGATTATGTCAAACTGCTCTTTCTGCATAGTAGAGCTTCTGCCTGTACCTTAATTGCCCAAAGTAGTGCGTTCCTTACCGTGTCAGACTGCTTACATTTTAACGGGTCGCCAGCACATGGCTCGCACTCGGATAGAGAATTGATACAGCCCATGCCAGCATAGGAGCCTTGCAACGGCTCAGGCCGGAACAAAACAGCTACGAACATCAATAAAATTACCGTGGCAATCTCTAAAAAAGTAAACAGTAAACCAGCCATGAGCCGGATTAATACACGCCGGAATCATCAGTTATTGCCAAGATAGTTTGCAAACTCGTCACTGACAAAATTTTCGAAACCTTCTTCATCCTTATAGATGAAATAGACAGCCTGTCCTTGCCTCTCAGCCAGTACCTTCGCTTCATCAAGACCCAATACCATGTAGGTTGTCGCGAGGGCATCGGCTCGTGCGGCTGAATCATCGATTACATAGGCCGCCACCAGGTTATGGGCGATGGGCCTGCCACTGCGCGGATCAATCTCATGGGAATAGCGTACACCGTCCGCTTCGAAATAGTTTCTGTAATCTCCCGAACCCGCCACGGCGATGTTATCACCACGGCTATAAAATGCCTGGTATACCTGCGAGACGCCATCAAACGGGGCTTCTATGGCAGGAACCCAACTTTCGCTTGCTGGCTTTGTTCCCTTTATTTTTAATTCGCCGCCAACTTCGAGAAAATAGTTTTGAACCCCTGCCCCATCAAAGTATTCAGCAAGCTGGTCTACCGCATAGCCCTTCGCAATCGCACTCAAATCCACAGTGACATCCCGGGTTTTGCGAATTTCCTGGCTAGCAGGACTGATTTGTAAATGCTGAAAGCCAACCAAGGCTTTGGCGGAATCTATTTGTGCTTGTGGCGGCATCGCTGCAAACAACTGAATGTCCGGACCGAAACCCCAAAGATTGACCAGAGGCCCCACAGTTATATCGAAGGCTCCTCCACTCAAAGCAGAAACTTCCTGGGCCATCAACAATACATCGATCATTCTTGCCGAGGCAATGAAGGGTAGGTTTACCCCGAGCCGATTGAAGCGAGATAACTCCGAATTGGCTGCGTAGGTAGAAAAAATTTCTACATCCAACTCTGACAGCAGCGTAGCGACATCTGCTGTCACCTGATCTGCGCTGATACCCTCTGGCATATCCACGATTTGCAATTCATAGCTGGTTCCCATAGTGAACCCGCCAAATCGTTGAATTTCATCTGCGCCTCTGGTAAGCAGAAAAACCGATCCCAAAAAAAGAATCAGAAAAGTAGCGGAGAAGCCATGACGTTTAAGCAGTTCTTTCATCAAGCACCCTAAGTAACGAGTCTCTAACTGGTTTGCCGCGCTGCCTCCAGAACTTGTACCGGTGCTCTGGAAACCGGTAGATTCAACCCGCGTTTAGTTCTGGTCACTATACCGGTCTAACTCGCCGTGATTCCCGCTGTGATTCCCGCTGTGATTCCTATTCACTGCTCTAAAACAAACAGCATCCGTTGTCACGCAGGCATGTGACAACGGATGTTTATAGAAGGAACTGGAATCCAATGGCCGTGTTTTAAGCGCGATGAACCGTAGGCTCAAGGCGCTGAAATAATGAACACGATGCTGCTTATCACAGCAAATACTTCTACGCTTCAAGCGGGTACTGTTGGTAGATTATGCCAGCCATTTTATAGACCATTCTGCCTACCTGACAGCAATAACCAAACTCATTGTCGTACCAGAGATAAAGAACCACATGATTGCCGTTAGCAATAGTCGCATTGCTATCCACGATGCCTGCCTCTCTTGTTCCAACAAAGTCACTAGAAACGGCATCTGCTGATTCGGTGAAACTGATTTGATTCTGCAGCTTGGAATGTAATGCGATGTCGCGAAGGAATTCATTTAATTCATCTCGCGTAGTTGCCTTCTCCAGCGTTAGATTCATGATTGCCATCGACACATTAGGAATAGGCACGCGAATCGCATTGCCCGTCAATTTCCCTGCTAATTCTGGCACCGCCTTGACTACTGCCTTGGCGGCGCCAGTTTCGGTTAACACCATGTTCAACGCCGCTGAGCGCCCGCGACGACTGCCCTTGTGATAGTTATCGATAAGATTTTGATCATTAGTATAGGCGTGAACTGTCTCCATGTGCCCCCGTACAATACCGAACTTGTCATTGACCACTTTCAGCACCGGGGCTATCGCATTCGTTGTACAAGAAGCCGCTGTAATAATCGAGTCGTCAGCAGTAATCTGATCGTCGTTTATCCCGTAAACAATATTCTTGATATCGCCCTTGCCTGGTGCTGTCAGGATTACCTTGGCCACCCCCTTCGCTTGCAGGTGACGCGAGAGCCCGTCTCTGTCCCGCCACATGCCGGTGTTGTCGATAATCAGCGCGTCTTGAATGCCGTATTGCGTGTAATCAACCTGTTCCGGCTTACTGGCATAGATAACCTTAATCTCGTTGCCATTCGCGATAAGGCAATTGCTTTCCTCATCGACACGCAAGGTTCCCTGGAATGCACCGTGCACCGAGTCATTGGAAAACAAACTGGCGCGCTTCTGCAGATCACCCTCACCGCCAGGCCTCACCACTACCGCCTTGAGTTGCATGATCTCATCTGTACTGGTGCGCTCAATTAGCAGTCTAGCCAGCAGACGACCAATGCGACCAAAACCGTAAAGTACTACGTGCTGGCATTTCTCTATGGGCTTTTGATTGACACCATCCAAATAAGCGAGCTCGGCGCGGACAAAAGCATCTATATCCGAGGCCTTATCACCCTCTATCTCAAGCTGCTCCATAAAACGCACGGTGAGTTTGCCCAGATCGATCTGCACATGCCAAAGATCCAGTTTCGCTAACGCCAATAATACGTTATGTGACTCAAATTCAGACATCTCATTGCGTTCGATCTGACGCACAAAGCGATGAGCTTTCATGATAAAGGTCACAGAACGGTTGTGCAGCGGCCGACCGTAGATAAATATTCCCACATTTCTTTTGCTAAATAATCGACCGATAACAGGAATCATCTCCTGTACTAATGCTTCGCGCTGTTTCCAGTCACCAAAGTAATCATCTACGCTTGGACGAACCACAAAAACCCCTTTTCTGCGTGCTTAAAATTGCCAAATTTGAGAAGGCGGCTATTATCTTGTGAAAGCTTAGTCAGTGCAACCGAAGTGACACTATCCTGCAACGAAGCGGCATACATTATTCAATCCTGCTGCGCATGGAGATTTGCTATACAATCATCCGTTGTAACGGTTATTTCCGAGGCTGGCTAAACGAGCTTGGGAACATCCAAGACTCTGATTTGGCGAATTTTTAATTCCATCACCCATGGCGACAATTTTTAACCCCCCTCTGCCAGAAAACCCGCAGTCAGCTACTCACTGGAAGCCAGTCTTTGGTTCTGCCTCTAGCCTGGCCATTGCCAGTGCTGCGGCAAACAGCGCTGGTCCTGTGCTTTTGATATGCCAAGACAACGAATCGGTGGAACAATTCAAACGCGAGCTGCGCTATTTCTGCGCTAAACAGCCTCAGACAGACACGCCAGTCCAGGTATTTAGCCTGCCAGACTGGGAGACATTGCCCTATGATAATTTCTCCCCTCATCAAGATATTGTTTCCGATCGTCTTAGCACTCTCTACCATTTGCCCGATTTGCGACAGGGAATATTGCTTACCTCAATCAACAGCCTGATGCACAAGCTACCTCCGCAAAAAATCATTCGAGCTAATAGCCTGGATTTAAAAATCGGCCAGCAACTGTCTTTACGAGAAATGCAGAATCAGTTAGTCGATGCGGGATATCAGGCTGTCGATTTAGTATTCGAACACGGAGAGTTTGCCGTAAGGGGCTCTATCCTCGATATCTACCCGATGGGCAGTCGTTTTCCCTACCGAATCGATTTACTGGATGACGAGATCGAAACGCTGCGTCTCTTCAACCCTGAAACTCAGCGCTCGGGCCAACAGATTAAACAAATAAAACTCTTACCAGGGCGCGAATACCCGATGGACACTAAGGGAATCACGGCATTCAGAAGTAATTTTAGAGAAAGGTTCGATGTGGATTTGCGCCAATGTCCGATTTACCAGGATGTAAGCGACGGCATTAGCTCCCCAGGTCTGGAATACTATTTGGCACTATTCTATGAAAAGCTGGATTCGCTGTTTGAATTTCTTCCAGCCAATATGACTTACTGCAAGATAGGTGACCTCAATCTTGCGGCTAATGCTTTTTGGCAGGACATCCAGCACCGCTACGAAGATCGACAAATAGACCGTTTTCGCCCCATTCTGCCTCCCGATGAAATATTCCTGGACATTGATTCTGTGCTTTTGGAGCTTAAGCGTTTCAAACAGATCGGTTTTAAGGACAGCAGTAGTGCCATTTCCCTGCAGAGCCAAATGCTGCCGCAACTCAGCAGTGACGCGAAGCTGAAAAAGCCTTTCGTTGCCGTACAGCAATTCATCGAGGACAACCCGGATCAACGTATTTTATTCTGTGCTGAATCAGTGGGTAGACGGGAAACTCTATTGGAGGTTCTTAAGCAAATCGAGATTCAGCCTGAGCAGTTTGATCACTGGCAAGATTTTGTAAACTCCACGCAATCTTCAGGTATTGTTGTTGCACCGCTTGATCAAGGTTTGTGGCTGGCGGATCGGAAGATCCTATTAATCACCGAAGCCCAGCTCTTCAGAAATCGCATCGCTCAACGACGTAGACGCAACAAGAACCAGAGCAACACAGATTTTATTGTCAAGAGTCTGACCGAGTTACGCATAAACGACGCCGTGGTGCACCTGGATCACGGCCTGGGACGTTATCGCGGATTGCAAACCATTACTACCGACAATCAGGCCACTGAATTTCTCACCCTGGAATACGCCAACGAAGCAAGGCTGTATGTACCAGTTTCCTCGCTGCACCTGATAAATCGCTATAGTGGTGCCGAGCAAGAAACAGCGCATTTAAATCATTTAGGCACCGATCAGTGGCAGAAAACTAAACGCAGGGCCGCCGAGAAAATTCGTGATGTGGCAGTCGAGCTACTCGACATCTATGCACAACGTGAAGCCAAAAAAGCTTACAACTACACTTGGTCCGCAGAAGATTACAACAAGTTTGCGGCCAGTTTTCCCTTCGAAGAAACTGCTGATCAGGAAAACGCGATTGAGGCGGTTCTGGAAGATATGAAAAAAGCTCGCTCTATGGACAGGTTGGTCTGTGGCGACGTTGGTTTCGGCAAAACCGAGGTTGCAATGCGAGCGGCCTTCGTTGCCGTGCAAAATAACAAACAAGTAGCCATGCTCGTGCCCACTACCTTACTCGCCCAGCAACACTACGAAAGCTTTAAGGATCGCTTTGCCGACTGGCCTATGATGGTGGAGGTAATCTCTCGCTTCAAATCGACTAGCGAGCAAGCTAAAACACTCAAAAAAGTGACAGAAGGAAAAATCGATATACTGATCGGTACGCACAAGTTGTTACATGGCGATATCGATTACAAAGATCTGGGCATGTTAATAATTGATGAAGAGCATCGTTTCGGCGTTAGGCAGAAAGAGAAAGTAAAAGCCTTACGAGCCAGTGTGGATATTCTTACACTCACTGCCACACCGATCCCCCGTACTTTGAACATGGCTTTCTCTGGCATTCGAGACCTGTCACTCATCGTGACTCCCCCGGCGCGTCGACTCTCCGTCAAAACCTTTGTGCGGCAACAACAGGACAGCCTGGTAATAGAGGCCGTCTCCAGGGAATTACTACGAGGCGGTCAGGTTTTCTATCTGCACAACGAAGTCAAATCCATAGAAACCACGGCGGAGCATTTAGAGGCTATTATTCCTCAAGCAAGAATCTGTGTTGCACACGGACAGATGGCCGAACGTGATTTAGAAAAAGTCATGGCTGACTTTTATCACAAACGTTATAACATATTGGTTTGCACGACGATTATTGAAACAGGCATCGACATACCCAGCGCCAATACTATATTGATCAATAGGGCCGATAGGTTCGGCCTCGCTCAATTGCATCAGCTACGCGGACGAGTAGGACGCTCCCACCATCAAGCCTACGCCTATTTATTATTGCCAGCTCATGGAAAGCTGGGTGCAGATGCACATAAACGAATTGAAGCTATACAATCCGCGACTACTCTAGGCGCTGGTTTTAGCTTGGCTAGCCATGATCTGGAGATCCGCGGTGCCGGAGAACTATTAGGTGACGAACAAAGTGGTCATATGCAAAAAATTGGTTTCTCGCTGTACACAGAAATGCTGGAACAGGCCGTAGCCGCTATCAAATCAGGTCATCAGCCGAATCCTGATCTCGATCTGGATAAATCGATTGAAATTAACCTTCGTATCCCCGCACTTATACCGGAAGACTATCTGCCAGATGTCCATATTAGACTCATTATGTACAAACGCATTTCCGCCTCGATTGACGAAAGCGAGCTACAGGAATTGCAAGTTGAAATGATTGATCGTTTTGGTTTGCTGCCGAAACCGCTCAAAATACTATTTCGCCTTACACAGTTAAAGTTGAAAGCAGAACAATATGGGATTAAGAAAATCGATGCGAATATCAGCAGTGGCCGTATCGAATTTATGGCGCAAACACCCATAGAGCCTCTTTCTCTGGTGCAAATGATTCAGAACGAGCCACAGACCTACAAACTAATAGGAGCCAATTACCTCCAGTTTAACCATAATTGCGGTGATGCCGACGATAAACTGGACTTTATCAACCAATCGCTGGATAAATTCAAAATCGCAGAACAACAAGCGGCCTAAACCAGTTAAACCATGAGCTATTCCCAGCCCTATTCTCAGTCCTATCCCAGCCCTGCTCAGAGACAAGGCAAGGGTGTCTTTACTGTTTTGCCGGGTTTGGTTCTGGGCTTGCTGATGATGTTGCCACCTGTCCTTACTGCTCAAGGTCAGACAACACAGCGCTGGTTTCAAATTGAAGTGTCGATTTTTAGCAACGAATCTTTCACAGATCGCAACGAAGAACTGTGGCAACCCGAAGCCCTGGGATTGCAGTACCCTGATCCTCTGCAAAAACTAGGACAGCTTAACGATTTACTGCTCACCGAAGAGTTGCTCCAAACTGACTCTTCCCTCATCGATGATTTTGTAGAGCTTTCTGAGCTTGAGCCAGGTGCGGCAGAATTGGCTGCCCAGGAAGACGCAAATCCCTTAGCTGCTATCCTGGCGGCAGGCCCTCAGCCACTTCGAGCGGAAGGCGATTTCCGTTTCTTCGATTTCCTGCGTGACCCACATTTGCAGCTTGACGCACAAGAAAGTGACTTTCAGCAAACAAATCGGGCACTGGAACGCTCACCACAGCATAGACTCCTGTTCCACGCGCTTTGGCGACAACCAATGGCTGACCCCAGCGACGCTATACCACTGTATGTGCAAGGCGGTTCTAACTATGGGGAGCAGCATGAATTGCAGGGCTCAATCACTTTACGTTTTAACGACAACCAAGACAGGATCGTCATCGATACCAATTTGTGGCTGACGGAATTTAGCACAGCGGTGGACCCGGATGGGGAATGGCAACTACCAGAAATACCGGATCGGATGAGATCTCCATTGCAGCCTGCAAACGAGCTAGAACAAGGCCAGGCCTACGGGATTAGTCGGGTGTTTTATTTACAACAAAGTCGCCATATGCGCAGCAGGGAATTTCACTACATAGATCATCCAGCAATGGGTTTAGTAATTTGGGTTGAACCCTATGAAGTGCCGCCCATGCCACTTACCGAAATTGATTTTGAAGAAGACAACTAATTCCGTCTTTCCTGCTAACACATCCAGACACTATTGCCCTTACTATTCTTTCCTGTTGCCACCGCGACCGTCCGCAGTAATCTCAAGCACTTCTCTCAGCACGCCGACTATATAACTCATCCCGTTTTCCAAAACCCGGTGTATCTCATCGAGGGCAATGGGAATTTCCGTTAAACCAGCCGCCCAATTAACGGAAAAGGCCAAACAGGCATAGTCAATATTTAATTCGCGTGCAAGCGCGGCTTCAGGCATTCCAGTCATACCCACCATGTCACAGCCGTCACGCTTGAGCCTTTGAATTTCAGCGGCGGTTTCCAAGCGCGGGCCTTGAGTACAAGCGTACACGCCACCATCCATCATTTCATGGTGTGTCCCTAGTCGTTTATTCGCGTTTATTGCAGCTAACAGAATAAAATGCCGTAAGCTGTCGGTATAAGGTCGAGCAAAATCAATATGCTTGACTTGTCTGGATTTACTGTCGAAAAAAGTCGACTCTCGACCGTAGCTGTAATCCATAATTTGTTCGGGAACCGCCGAAGAACCAGGAACCAGACTGGCATGAATGCCACCCACTGCATTCACGGCGACTATCTGCGTGACACCTAATTGCGAAAGTGCCCAGATATTAGCGCGGTAATTGATTTCATGTGGTGGCAGTTGATGCTCGGAGCCGTGGCGAGGTAAAAACAGAAAATCTTGCTGTTCACTGCTAAACCGACTTACTTGCACATTGCTGCGTGCATAGGGGGTTTTTACTGCGTCGATAGCAGACAGCTTGAAACCATCAAGATACGATAAACCACTACCACCAACAATAGCTAACATCAGCTTCCTCTGTGCAAACTGGGCTGTGAACATACGACACCTTTACAACTAAGGCAACTTCGGGATCAAACACTTCGGAATCAAACCAGGTAGCCAGAGCATCCATTAACTATCAAGGCTCGAAAACACCGCTCGTCTTTCCTGGAGAAGCTGTACAATAAGCGGAGTCAGCGTCATAACAGAATTAGGATAAAAAACCGATGAATCTAGCGCACAGACTCTTCAAGTTTATTTGGAATCAGACCTGGGTCGGTCTCAAATACAAGAAAACTGTCTACAAAAAGCTGTGCAATTATGGCGATGTGCCGGACGCCCCTTTCACTCAGGATTTTTTCGGGCTGCTGTACCAGGGAAATCTCAACAACAGTGTCGAATTCAGCATCTATTTTCTTGGTGCTTTTGAAAAACCCCTGCTCTTTTTTCTGCGCGATACAATGCTACAACTGCGACAGGAAGCAGCTAAATCACCAGTGAACTTTTTTGATGTGGGGGCCAATACCGGTCAACATTCGCTGTTCATGTCTCTGCATGCTGACCAGGTTCACTCATTTGAACCTTATAAAACAGTAAGCGAACAGCTTAGACGCCACATAGAACTCAACAAGATTGATAATATTCAGTTGCATCCGATAGGCCTTGGCAATAAAAACCAGCAATTGGATTTTTTCGCCCCGACCGGCCACAACCAGGGAATAGGCTCATTCGATGCCGGGACAGTTAGCAAGGGAAATGTAAATTTGGGGAAACTTGAATTGCTGCGTGGGGATGATTATCTGCAACAGAGGGAACTTCAGGACTTAGCGCTGCTTAAGATAGATGTGGAAGGTTTTGAAAAAAATGTGCTTGTGGGCTTGCAGGGAACTTTATACAGTGCCCGCCCTATCATCGTGGTGGAAGTCAGCTACGGGAACGCTTTGTCTTTTCCGTCACTCGACGACCTACGGGCAGTATTGCCGGCGAACTACTCTCTGTTCCTATTCGATAATCGCAAAGCTGATGGAAGTAAAGCCAGGCGTCGAAGTACGCGGGCAAAACGCAGTGGAATCTATAAGCTAGTGCCTTTCAGTAAATGGCGTAACGACGGCCAAGACGACATCATCGCCTGCCCGAATGAAAAACTGGGCCTGCTGCCCAGGCAGAATTTGAGTTGAGCCTGCCTTTACTCAACTAAGTTCTTCAGCTATGCAGGGCCTGGCACTGAGAAATCAATCCTAATCTAAGCCATTTCAACAGGTTCTTGTGTAAATTATCTGAGCTACTAGTTAGGTTTCTTTAATAGTTTATTGTTTTTTTATCTCTTTGTAGCAAAGTTAAAAACCTTCAAGCGCACAGGGTAAAGACTAAGGGCTTTACCTGGCGCAAAAAGGCGATATTCTGTGTATTTTCGTTTCATTACAGCCATCAAACGCTGCAAATTTCTTCAACTCTGACCGCAGTTCGGCCTGGAAGCTGTCGCTGTTTTTTAGCGAAGACTCCAAATGTAAATGCAGCAGGTGGAAAACGCCTTTTTTCCTGTCTGCTTTCGCATCCAAGCGGGCGACAAATCGATTCCCACGCAATACGGGCAGGCAGAAATAGCCAAATTTACGCTTTGCCTTAGGCAGATAGCATTCTATTTGGTAGTCGAAATCAAAAAGCTCAGAGAGACGCCTACGCTGTATCACCGCGTTATCGAAGGGAGAGAGAATCTTCAGCTTAGGCCGTGATTTGGACCAAGCTGAGGATTGAAGGGTATTCGTTTCACAATAATAATGCCTTCCCGAGATTTCTATTTGAGTTACCAGACCCTGTTCAGTCATATTCGCCATAGTTTTTGACATCTGCGCGCCTAAACCCTTTCGCAAATAATGCATCTCTCGAATTTGACCGATCCCATTTGCTCTCAAATAAGAGGAAATTAAGTGACGGCACAATTCGTCTGCTGACGGCATGCTGGTGTCAATGTTAGCTGGTAAAACTCGATCGCGCAGATCGTAGACCTTGTGGAAGTTCAGCCTATGCGGAATCATTAACTGTCCCTCCATAAACAGTTGCTCCAAAGCTAACTTGGATGGTGATCTCGCCCACATCGCATCACTGCTCTTCTTGTCTTTAAAGTCTTTTGCCGTTAACGGCCCCTCTTCACGAATTCGCTTTAATACCTTACTGGTTTCCTTTCTGTCTTTTGGGTGCCAATGAATGTCCCCGTCGGCAATGCGATGCATCATCGGTAAAGAAAATCTAAAATCACGCATGGGAAGAATAGCCAATGCATGGGCCCAGTGTTCAAACACCCTGCCCTGCGCCTGCAAACGGGCCAGCCGTGCCGCTTGAAAACCTGCCACCCGATTCCACAAAGTATGCAAATGCGCCCTCGCCACCACGGAAAGAGTATCAATCTGCACATAACCCAGGTGTTCGATTGCTTTTAGGGTGGCGCCTTCTCCTCGGCCAAAACTGGTACGACTGATCAAATTTTGGCTGGCGAGGCTTATACGGCGCGCATCGTGAATGGAAAGAGTTTCTGTCATGGGTGGAGAATTACCATTACAACAGCATGCAGGGAACCGACCCGTCAGGAAATTAATGGCCTATTGAAAAAGGCCGTGCTCGGCATAGCAAATGATACCGAGCTGCGTTCTATTGAATAGAGGCGCTGTTTTGAAGCGAGCTAAAGTCTCCCTTCGTTGATCACCACAGCCGATGCAAGCTCACCAACATTGCGAACCAGATAAGATTGTCCAGCCTTCCTCCAGGCCCAATCTGCCCTGTGATCAAGCTCGTCTATCACTTCATCGTCACGACTTACATGTAAAACCCCTTCTGCTATTTGTACTACCACACTGGGTAACTGGTGAGTCTGAACAGTAGTCGCTTCGCCTGGAGCTAATTCAACTTTGTACGATCGAAACCAGGCATTTTCCAATTGCGGCTCACCCACAAGACCTTTCGGCCTGTCCACCTGCAAATTGCTATTTCCAGAACCGGCGTTCACCATGGCGATGATACGAAACAGGCCCGGCCCAGAGTTCGGCACCTTATGCGTAAATGGCTCACTTGCATAATCAGTGTTACTGCTAACTTCGCCGCCGCGAGGACCATCGCCGCGGTCAATAGACGTCAACATAATTGCCTGATCATGTATATGCGGTAACGACACATCACCAGGATTAATCTGCACATCCAAAAGATAGAGATCACCTTCTCGATGCACAGTTCTGTGCCTGGGCTCCTGTAGCAAGTGAACAATGCGCTCACCTGGAAATTCATTTTCCGCAGCGAAGGCGGTACTGCTTCGAAAATTGATAAACAATAAGCTGAAAAGAAGCAACAAGAAGAAAGCTGCGCCCATTTTTTGGGTCGCAACTGCCTTATGCAGGCAAAGGAATGGCGCGGATGCAACGAGGCTTGCCGATAGAGGTTGAATTGTTTTCATTGTTTTCTCTCACAAGAGGTAGTTCGAACAGAAGTTGAAAACTACTCCTTCTTGGCCACTTTTTCTAGCAAAGCCTGTCGGACTTGACACTGTTCTATTGCGGAAAGGCAAAAGCCATGCACCGGCTGGTGAAGCACTTAATAGTCCTCAAGCCGATTGGATGAAGCCAATGTCGTTTCGGGGCTGGCAAGTCTCCATCACACCCTGGCCCCCGCCTTAGCCTTTTCTGTTTCTCTGTCTTTTGGTGTCGCATGAATATCCTCATCTGTGGCTGGTGGATCAAAATGAAACAGTATTTTTATGTTTCTGCACACGCTCCAGGCAATCCAAATTAATGCAGTCCAGCTTCACTCAGATTGTAGCCATTTGTACATGACCAAAGCATCCACATAACTCAACCCCGGGTGCTCAAAAGCCTTTGGCAGACGACCTGCAATTTCAAAACCTGATTTAAGCCAAAGATTCACCGCCACCTCGTTGCTGCTGGCAACAAAATTAAACTGCATGGCCTTATAACCCAGTTTCCTGGCGACGTTCTGAGAATGTTCACACATGGCGGTGCCCAGGCCTTTTCCCCTCGCTGCCAGTGATACCATATAACCGCAGTTACAAACATGATTGCCTGGACCATGGTGATTCGTCTTAATGTAATAACTACCAAGAATGACCCCACCTTCGGCTACTACGAAAGTTTTTCTGGGCTTGTCGAGCCAGCAAGATCTAGCCTCCTCAGCACTGATATCTGGATCGTAGGGATAGGTTTCACCAGCTCGCGCTATTTGCTGGAATATTGGCCAGAATTGATCGAAATCTGTATTGTCGGCTTCTCGAAATTGCCTGGTTACGGCCATGAAGATTACCCAAGTTGATTTGGATACGATTTAAGAGTCTATATCGATGCAAGTGCAAGTAGCAACACACTCAATACACTGCATCGTCCTGCCTCTGGCTCCATTGGTCACATTGATTGCCCCCAGCTCCGCATTACTCGTTACTCTAGCCCCCCCTTTTTTTGCCCAGGCTGGTACGAGCTACGCAATATTCGGTGTAGTAATGTAATTGACCGTGAAAAATGGCTGATTAATGCTTTCCCGCAGTAGAGCAGTGTCAAGTCTGGCAGGCTTCTAGCCAGGGAAAGGAAAAGCTGTTCATTTTGTAGACATCTGTTCTTCACAGCCCTTCTCGAAATGACCCTGATCTTGCCATTTCTCATTATTCGCCGAAGATTACCGGCATGAAAAGATATTTCGCTGACTGTGTCTCCAAATCAGGAGTTCTGAACTAGACTGAAATAGCAGTAATCGACTGGTTCACATGGAGGTAAAGAGGTATGAAAAGGCTGTTGGGTCTGTCCCTGCTTGAGTTGCTCACTGCATTGCTAATACTGTCTACGCTCCTTAGCATATCTCTACCGAACTTCAGCGAGACCTTGCTTAAGAAGAAAGGCGAAGTAACTTTGAGGAAGCTGGCAAGCGCAATTCAACTCGCTAAATCCTCGGCGATCGCTAGCGGTCATCTCGTGACTATTTGCCGTTCTTCGGATGGCTTAAGCTGTGGAGGAGAATGGCGCCATGGTGTGATTCTATTCACTGATGAGAACGGTGATCAAGGAATCAATGACCGCGACAAACTACTGGGCTACGTTCCCTTCACAGAAACAGAGGGCAAACTCAGCTTTAGAGCATTTCAGAATAAGCAGTATCTGCAAATTACCAGCTTAGGATTCACTCGAAGCCAGAACGGCAACTTTACCTACTGCCCCGACAATGGCCGCCCACATCTTGCCAATCAATTGATATTGAACAGAACAGCACGGCTACGCTATGCAGTAGATAGCAATGGTGATGGAATTAAAGAAGACAGTCAGGGGAAGCCGATTAGATGCGACTAGCAGTATGCTACCGTTGCCAACACTCATTCGTGGTATCGCCAGTTGCATCTCTCGCGCCGACACTGGATAGTGTCAGTGTTGTACAGGTATCGCCGGTTTGGATACCTGCTGCGGTTGCCGTTGCAAGAAAGCAGTTGGTAATTGTACCACCGGCGCAGGCATTAACACTTATCGTATACAAACCGTTAACGGTGGTTCTGTCCCGGCCCGCAAGCACAGGGGTGTTAAGCGGCAGCGCATCGTCAACATAGGTGTTGAAATTGGAGAAATAACGCTCCTGATCAGAGGCTACCTGTAGCAGCCCACTCTTTGCTTCGGCACGACCTGATCGCAATACACTGTTCTGGTAGGTGGGCAAAGCTATGCCCGTCAAAAATGCTATGATAGTGATGACTATCAGGAGCTCTATGAGAGTAAAACCAGTGTGATTAGGAGGCTGCATCATAGTACCCAATTTCTATCATTAGTTATTCTGCGTCTTGATGCTGGTAGTCGCATTAACTAGGTTCCAGTGCCTGAATATTTGCCAGCGGACCTAACACCTCAATTCTCAACAGGAGACTGTCTCGGTTTAAGGTAAAACGAACAAGCAAACCCTCGTTTAGAAAATCCGCTCCAACATCTTCTTCATTATAAAATACCTGAGTTAGCTGTTCATGGAAGCCATAATTTCGATCAGAAATAGTGATATACCCAGCAAACCTGCGTATGTCCTGAATGGTACCAGTCTGCGCTGCGGAGAGCCCGGTTTGCCCCTTTACAGGTATTGAAAAGCCGAAAAGCACTAACAAGAACCCTAGTTGCAGACCATTAACTAAAATCATTCTACTCTGTAATAGAAGTCTCATTACCATTTTCCTTTCTTGTGCTCGACTACTCTAACTGTCGCCAAGATTGCCTACCATAGGATTCATTACCGACACTTAACAGGATTACATCAATATTGCCGCTTGCACCACTGCCAAAGGCCACATCTCGTGCACCATCAGCCAGGATACTCACAGCAGGCATAATACCCACATCGGAAGCACGACCTGAAGCACCGTTATCGTCACTATCATACTCCCCATCGTTATTTAGATCGAACGCCGGGAATTCTAAAGCGCCCCCGGTTCTAAAATCGACTTCCATCAAAAAACTAGTGCCGCCAAACTCACACTCCACCGAAGCAGGCACAAGCGTGGTAAAAATGACACGTCCATCTCTAATAATCGCGTTACTAACCTGTCGCTCACCAAAATTATCGGCGTTTGCAGAGCTTTCGATATTTTCAGGCTGTAAGATTAACTTCCACCCTAAATGCGTGTCCCAATCTATTTCATTGGCGGAGACTTCACGCAATGTGAAGGTTTCATCATCGCTAGAATCCCTGTCCGTATCGAATGCCTGTTGGTATTGATTGGTAATAGTTTGTACAAGCAAATCCGAACTGTCGAATGACATTAGAGAGCCAGTATTCTTATCCCATATTCCATAGAAAGATTGTGTTGTCTCACCGGCGGAGTCATTGTCATTAAATTCCAGATACTTGCCTGTGCCAAAGAAAATCATGAAACCACCCAGGTTATCGGGATGATCAGAAACTTGTGGCTGAGATGTTATCGGTTGATCCGCAGTGGTCGTAAATAGCGGATCCGGCGTGCCTGCGGTAACAAAGTCGCTATTCCAATTTGCCGTATTGGAACTACTTACGTCAAATTTCCACATGTTTCCTAACAAGTCTCCTGCGTAGATGTAATCCACCACAAAGTCAGCATCGTGATCAATCATTAGAGGTGTCGCCAAACCATTTGGCGTTGCGACATCGCCCGCCATGGTGTCAATCTTCTTAATAAGACCTCCGGTTTCAATATCGACTATATACAACACGGCATGCCCTGTTGTGCTGGCATTGCCATCAGTAGCTGTATTGTTATAGCCATTTCCAAACACAGCCGCCCAGGTACCATCGGCCATCTTTGCGATTTGCGGTCTACCATAGGTAAATCCCAGGTCGACGTCATCACTATCGCTGAATTCCCACAGCGCGATACTGGCTGCATTCGCCTCATCGTAACTGCTAGGAGCAGTGACATCTAAGGCATAGATGCCCTGGCCACCACCCGCCAAGCCCCCGACCAGGACAGTTCTCCAAACACCATCAGTCGCGCTACCCGGGTCATCCATATCGTCCATATAGACATCTATAATATTTGGACCTGCGTCGACAAAATAGCGGTGCCTATAGTCTTCTGAAGTCAATTCATACAAATTTTTATAGGCGGCATTGGGTACGTAGGCAATCACTTCTTGCCCTGAGACTTCTGCAAAGCCATGCAACATACCATCATTCGCCCCAACGTAAACCACACCGTCGCGAGTTTCGTTGGCGGTGATGAACGCATCATAAGATTTGTCTTCAAGATCATCGGGATAATGCGCCGTAGACTCCGCCACAAACATAGGGTCAGAGTTTACAATGTCACCCAGTACACTCCTGCGGACACGAAAGTCCTGACCTGCACCTTCATTGCTATCATCACCCCGCAAATAGTTAACCAGGGCCCCACCATAAGCCTGATTTCTCGAAATCTCGTTAACATCCACAGTGCTGAGCGAATGCGGGGAAATAGTCATCAAAGCCGATACCTGGCTAGAGCTCATCTCTAGCAATGAGTCTGCTGAGGTGTAATCTGAAGGGAATCTAAATGGGATGCCTTGGCCTTCTGGTAGCCCTCCCGGAATAATATCTGCATCGGGGTTATAGGTAATAATTTCTCGCCCGGTATCATAGTGCTGACTATTTACCTCAGAACCCGCCTCCCAATCCGGTTTGGCTTCAACACTGCCGTCCAAATTAATTTGAAAAGCAAGTAGTTCACCTTTCCAATCGGAACTATCGAAACGCGCCTGGAACAAATGGCTTCCCGCATTAAGTGAACCTGTACTGGTTACAACGGATGCTGCCGAACCGATTCGCTCAGTCATTTCCAGCAACGCTTCGGCGATGGTCAGGCCATCAGTTGCCTGAGCGGACACGAAGTCGCCCTTACTATTAAAGGCAGCATGCCAGGTATCATCTATTTTTTCTGGCTCGGAATTGATATCGCCGTCGGTCCAATCTCCATCTTCTTCCAGTTCAGGATTAGGAAGACCATCGTTATCAGTATCTACCAGATTACCATCCACACCAAAAGCCACGATAAACGTGACCATGTGCTGCTCTTCGTTTTGCTCATTCGGAGAGGTAGACACATTATTGGGCAGAGGACTCAGGTCTTCGTTATAAAAATAATGGGCTACATCTGCTAGCGTATCGCTGATCCCGTCACCGTCCTCATCTGCGATTGCAGCTGTACTCAACGAGTCATTAGCTGACCAATAACCATCAGTAAACAGGACTGTATAGTTCTGCTGACAGGCTGATATTATGGGATTAGTCTTGCCAGAAATCGCATCTGCGTAGTAGCGTCCTGCAATTTCCAGTCCGCTACGCAAGGGTGTAGCCAGTGCACGTTGTCTATGAGCAAAAAGGGCTGCTAGAGTGGCGGCATTATGCGCGGGAAAATCTTCCTCCGGTACATTTTTTTCCGGCACCTCACGAAATAATAAATGATCATCATTTAGAACGCTTAGACCAAAACGAAAACTGGTATTCACACTCATCACTCTACCCACTGCGGCCTTCATCACAAAGGCTCGGCGACGGTGGTACTGATACCAATTTGCTATGTTTTGCTGGACCTCGGTTACTGTTCGTCCCCAAGAGTCTTCAGCAACCCCGCTGATAGTGCTGGTGGCTCTCATCGTGCCAAAGCATTCTTCGTATGGAATAGTTTGTTCGGCGCTGTCCCAATCACAGATTGATTCCGCTGCTCCATTGACGCTGGCGAACGTTGTGGTTAAAGCATCAACGTCTATGCTAACGGATTTGACGGTATAGGTAGTATGACTGTCCCAAAGATCCACCATGCCGTTCGCACCATCGACCACACTGCCAGGACCCTTCGCAGTGCCACTCGCAGTGCCATCGTCGTCAAAACCCAGGTTATCGATCCAGACTTCGTAGATGAAACCGGCTAAATTACGAATTTTGGAATAACCAATGCTACCTGATTGTGGGTTGCTTCTAGCCGCAGTAAAGGTAGCATCGCTAAAACCCTGCCAGGGTTGATAGGTTACGGCCGGGTTGTAGTACATGATATTCAGGTCTGAAGAGCGAATTCGCCAATCCAATACAGCTGCCCCGAGATGGTCTTCTAGTTCACAAGAACTATACACGTTGTCGGTATTGTAAGTTCTGGAATATATGTAACGAAACTCATCATCATCACAAGAGCCGCTATTGGCATTATCAGAGCCTCTATAAATACCGCCGTTTTTTACAGATTTGGTTTTGCCCGGGCCACTGTCCCAATAGTTTGAAAAGAAATTGTAACTTGGAGTCAAGGTTTCCCAATCCATTGAACCAGAATCGTCCAGCATGAAGAAAATAGTGGGATCAGCCTGAGTTCTCAAAAACAACGGAGTTCGAGATAGAGCCAATTCTGCTGCCTGCACCGTGGTCGAAGCCGCCATCAGATACACAGACATTATCCATGAAAGAAATAATCGAATTTGTAGTTTTGAATTCATCATTACCTCACAGATTTTACTTGGGAAATACTAACTGCCGTTGTAGGATTGAACAAAAGTTGATTGCACGCGAATGGTAGTATTCACGTTGGCACCTACCCCTCGGGCAGTAATACGATGAAAAGTTCTGGAACGAGCTTGTTTGCCACTACCAATAGCAAGTGAATTCCCACTATTTACTGTCCGGTATTCCTCAATAACATAGGAAGGCTGTGACGCAACACCGTCAACTCCAGTGATAGCATCCGCATTAGCGGCCCACCAGGCAGCATCAATATTGGCGTGATCCCACCAATACCTGCCATCATCTGCCGCAGGATCCATCCCGTCCCTTGCCCAAACCCGGGTGCTACCATCATCGCTTACGATAGGTAGCAGGGTTTGAGTAGCTAGCCAGGCTTCTGCGTTCTTCAGTGCAGATTCTGCCGATTGAAAAGCCAAACTATGATCCCGCATATTGTTGGACATACGTTCCTCTAGAATTACAGTTTCCATTCCGGCTATGCCCATAACCGTCAAAATCGCCAGGAACACCAGGCAAAACACCAAAATGGCGCCGCGTTGTCGGCACTGCATAGCGATCTGAGCTGGCCTTTTCATCGTCTTCATGGCTGCCAATTTGCGTTAATACCTGTCTATTTTGCTGATCAAACTCTAGTTTTGAGCACGGATTTCCCAGCGCTTTAGCCTTATTACTTGCCTAGTGCCCGGTTCCTTAAACTAATAGTGCTGGTAAATACCCGGCGAACACGAGTATCTATGGGCAAAGCTCCATTTCCGTCACTACCGTCGTAAGTAATCCCATTAAAAGTATAGGTCTGCGGAGCCGGCACTGAACCATCTTCAACAGATTGCATCAACAGGCTAATCCTTACGCTGATTACCCTAGAGAAATCGGTGACTAAATTTGCGGGGACATAAGCATCCACTGTGTTGCGAACATCCAGATCCAGGTTTATTCCGTAGAGAATCTGCATGCTCTCTACACCTTCTATGAGTTCTTCGGACGCATCTACAGTGCCGGTGGCACTCAACTGTCGACGAAATAAGGCAGGCGGATTAGTGGCCCTGCCATCTCTCTTACCAACGTAGAATATTGTGCCTTCCAGTTTGACCACTTCGGCCGGGTCCAAGGCACTGGTCAAGCTGGAAATTGTCGATGAGGCCACGTTTCCCGGATTGCACGCCGTTGAAAGGGTGATTGTGCTGGTTGTCGCCGGGCCAGCATCTGGTGTCACCACACAGGCCTGGACAAAATCAGCCTGTTCACAGTCGCTAATTATTAAAAAATCATTGGCAGCAATCCCTGCCGCTGACTCTGCCTGTATGCTGGTTATCACAGCTTGGGTGATTGACGTGACTGCGCCCGGGGTTCCAGCAGCACTCCAGATACGAATGATGTCGGAATTCGGTACCGCGCTAAACGCTGGAATAACATGGCCAATCTCACCAGTGCTCCACTCTGCCGTATTGCTTGCTACCAGTGCCAGGTTGTCTGCACTGTTGTTGATCATACCGGGACCTGTAGCGGTCGCCTCCCAACCTTGAACTCCATAGTGTGGTTGGAAAGTCGCTGGTGGTGTATCAAGTATATTGTTAACACTAGAACCTTCAAGTGAGCCCAGGCAACCCAGATAACCTCCCATACGAATTTCCTGAGAAAGAAAATTCATGGCGAATCGCCCGTTCTCCTGAATACGTTGCCGCGCCTCTCTATCCCGCTCTGTGGTATTACTGCCGACATAAATTTGCACCACGCCGGTGGCCAATGTCAGGCCAAGCACCATGCTTACCAATAACTCAATCAAACTCAAACCGTCCGATTTGTTAATGTTCATCGCTGTGGTTCATTTCATAGCTACTGTGTTCTTTCTCAGCCAGCAGTTGAAAAGTTGTCCTAAAAAACTGATCCGCCGTGCCGTCTCTGTCATCGTCCCACCAAAGTTTTACTGCGTAAATGCTACCGGTTCCATCGCAAGCGTTAGCAGCAGCTGTGCCATCGTTTGGTGTAGAGTCTATGCAGACCACGGATGCGCCCAATGGCAGCGCCGCAGCGACTGAGGCCTGCCAATCCAAAATATCTTGAGCTGCCATCTGTGCCCCGGTACAGCCGATTGCCGTGAAACAATTTGCCGTGGCTGCACCAGCACCATCATCGTAGCTTCCACTGCCAACGGCCGTTATATTGGCCCGCATCCGCTCCACAATATCGCCACTCAGGGTGGTCGCCATGGTGCGGAAATAAGCGGCTTGATTCCCTCGCAAACTCACCCCTTGCAATCCCGCCATGCCTAACATACCGAAAGAAAGCACAAGCAGGGAAACCAGCACTTCCATTAACGTGGTTCCTGATTGTCGAGAAAAGTTAGCTATTGCATTTGACAATTTTACGGACACGCTAAACCACCCCCACTTCGATGCTCCGGTCTGATACTCCAATTTCAACCGGGGACCCGATTTGCAACTGTCAACAGCCACTCTATTAGAATAGCCGTTGTCTTTATTGAAATTTTCCGCTCTCGGGTGATCCAAGGTGTACTTAAAGTACCAAATTCTTAAGGAGGTATTCCCTACCGAAAAACAAGCCCTGACATGCAGGCTAATGCTGAGCTCCGGGGCAGAAATTCACCCTTCCATTAGTTTGTTTGTTTCGAGCTCCAAGTAAGCGGCGATCCGTGGTTCTCTCATGGCCAGGCATATAGAACCCCCGGCACAAGATTGTGATATCGCTAAAAGAACCAGTAAATTCAGGTACTTAATTGGTTAACTTGTGACAGAATTCACATCATTCTGCGTACCGGGTAAACTGAAACCTCAGAGTTGGGACCAGGCAGACTTAAGTATAGCAATTTGCCCAGATAAAGATGCATAACGCCCAATTCCAACGCCTGCCAGCCAATACGCAACATTGACGCCGCACCAAATTGATACCCTAACCACAGGAACACACAGTGGAAATCACCTTCACCACAATCTTTCTACTCAGTTTTACCGGCTTCCTGGCAGGCGGGATCAATACGGTCGCTGGCGGTGGCTCCAATCTGACGCTGCCAGTCCTGATGATTCTTGGTCTTCCGGCTGATATCGCCAACGGGACTAATCGCATCTCAATCACTCTACAATGCCTGGTTGGGCTCGCGGGATTTGATAAACATGACACTCTGGACCGTCCAGCCATTATCCCCATTCTAATCCCAACAATAATTGGCGGCCTTTGCGGCGCAATTGCTGCCGCCCTGATCCCCAACCTCTATCTGAAGCCGGTTCTGCTAGGGACGATTTTGACTATGGCCTTGCTCATCTTGATTAAGCCAGAAGTCATCGCACCGCCGCCTGGCACTCAGAATTTAACCCCAGATCAAAATCGCCGCGCCTGGTGGGGTTTGTTTGCAGCGGGCGTTTATGGTGGTTTTGTTCAGGCTGGAGTAGGCTTTATTTTGTTAGCCACTCTGGCAGGCGGATTGCGCTACGACCTATTGCGGGCAAATGCCTTAAAAACAGCATGCGCCCTTGCCTTTACCAGTGTAGCGCTAATCGTGTTTATTATCTTCGATCAGGTTTGGTGGGTTCCTGGACTGATATTAGCAGCGGGTTCTATGACAGGAGCTCACTTCGCCGTAAAAGTAGCGGTTCGCGCCTCCCAAAACAGTATCAAGTGGTTTCTCTTTCTAATGACCCTGTGCGCCGTTGCGGCCGGTCTGTGGTTTTAAAATCCCTGCTACCTGGATTGAAACCTTATCAATAGACGAACCCCGCCCAACTCACTTGACCCTAGTTCGATAGTGCCGTTGTAGCTGCTTACTATGTCGGTCACAACCGCTAGGCCAATACCTTGCCCCTGCACCAAAGTGTCAACCCTCACTCCCCTTTGCAGTACATACTCCTGTTTTTCTGAACTGATGCCCGGGCCATCATCTTCGATTACTAATTGCAGACCAGCTGCCGCGCCAGCTACTGATGTCACACTAATGTTTATTTGATTCCGGCCGTACTTAAACGCGTTATCCAACACATTGCCAAGGACTTCCAACAGGTCTCGCTCATCTCCCTGAAAGACCGCGTCTCTATCCAACTGTGTGCTAACCTCAACGGCCTTATCCAAATAGACTTTTGCCAGCGCATCCAAAACTTTTGTGACTGTCGGTTTAACTTGTACCTGCCTTGCGAGAGACAAACCCTTGTTGGATTGAACCGCACGCTGTAGTTGATAAGTCACAATCTGATTCATACGCGCCAACTGCTCACTCACTGTGTCGAGTTGCTGCTCGACATCGTCCGCTTCAGGAGAGAAAGCCTGCATACTGCCGGCGATAACCGCCAAAGGTGTTTTTAGACTATGTGCGAGGTTACCCAGAGTGGTTCTATATCTATCTTGTTGTTTTCTTTCGGTTTCGATCAGCAAGTTGAGATTATTAGTTAAGCCTTGCAATTCCTGAGGGTAGTTTTCCGCCAGGTGATTTTTCTCACCTGACTCTATCTGTTTGAGATCTCGCGCCATTCGGTGCAGTGGAGATAACCCCCAGCGCATCAGAAAAACCTGCATTAGTAACAGTAATACCGCAACCCCTCCCAACCAGGACCACAAACTGGTTCTAAAATTTGTAATTTCTGAATAGTAAGGAGCCGCGCTCTCCATCACGGTGAAGTTGTATTCACTAATGCCATCTTCCCAGAGAATGCCGTAGTTCAAAACAAAATATTCTTCTTGGTTTGCGTTGAGTGTTTTTGAAAATCGCCTCTCACCTACCGCTACCGCCTGGCGCAAAACCTGAGGATCGGCCAAATTAAAAGTGAGGGCTGAATCGCTGCGCCACAATTCTCCCAAACTTGGTCTACTAATAAAGCCGTAGAGTCCTGAGCTTAATTGGCCAAATCTAGGCTCCCTCAAGTCTTCCAGAAAATAGAACTCGCCATCAGAAACCTCGGCAGCAGCTAACAGCAAGTATATTTGAACCTGCAATCGCTCAGCTGCGCCCGCCTCAATACTATTTCTGAACGAGCGATCTAACACAGTTCCTGTAAGCCCCAGAAAAACGAATAACAAAATACTAAACGAGATAAGCAGCCGCGTCTGAATGGAGTAATTTGAGGAATTGGTTTGGGGCGTCATAGTGTGCTGCGTTTTAGCCCAATTGAATAAAACCAGAAAGTCTTAAATCGGTTTCAAGGCTGCTTTGCAGGAATATCGTTAGTGTCGTTACAGATTTGAGCAGAGCCTCTCTAGGATTCCCCAAGACTAAATCGGTAACCCTGGCCACGCACAGTTTCGATCGGTTTCAGCGTTTGCTCAGGGTCCAGCTTCTGTCGTAGGCGTCTTACGAAAACCTCCAATACGTTGCTGTCACGGTCGTAATCCTGAGCATATAAATGTTCGGTCAATTCAGTTTTAGAGATAAGCTGCCCAGGGTGCAACATCAGGTATTCGAGCATCTTATATTCATACGCGGTTAGATCAACGCCCTTCTCATCAACCAATAATCGTTTTGCCGCTATATCCAAACTCAAACTGCCGAACTCCAGCTTGGGCTTTGCGAAGCCCGCTGCCCTTCGTAATAGCGCGTTCAAACGAGCAACTATTTCTTCCAACTGGAAAGGCTTGACTACATAGTCATCTGCACCCGCATCCAGCCCTGCTACCTTATCTTGCCAATCCCCACGAGCGGTTAGAATCAGAATGGGATATTCTTTCCCCGCCGAGCGAATCTGTTGAATGAGCGAAATCCCATCAATTTCGGGCAAACCAAGGTCGATAATGGCGGCATCGAAGTCATATTCGGTCGCATAGTAAAGGCCGGATTTTCCGTCTTCAGCCCCGTCCACCACGTAGCCTTGCTTAGAAAGCCCTTGTTCTAGCTGCTGCCGCAACAAGCTCTCATCTTCTACGACAAGTAATCGCATGCTGTCCTACCTCAGATTGTTCCGCAGTGTTGTAGCGAGCATACTAACCGCCACCACTAATTCTTCCTGTAGCAACATTCACGAACACAGTGAATACTTTGCCTTCGTCTTCCATACGGATCTGATAGCTCTGATTTTCCCCTTCACCGACTAAACTAATCCGTAATATATTCCCCGCAAATCGTTGTCTGGCGAGAGCTACGGCCTGCCGCTCGGTAACCCTGGCATTGGCCTGGGGGCTATTTCGAATTTCTCTAACGCCAGCATTTCGATTCAGGTCGATTTGCGTCGGTTGAATTGGAATATTTTGGGCGTGAGCAAGCGCTACTCCACCTAAAAGCAATATCGGCAGCAAGTTGATGGTCAATTTCCTACTCAAAATATTTCTCATTGCTCGTACTGGTCACCTATCTAATCAGCTACAGGCTTATAGAACAGGCTGAACACTTACACTAATCCGAATCTCACTCCCAGGATCACTGCTTGTTCGCACGGAAAATTCTTCTCCGTTGTAAAGATAGGTCACCCGATAACCTACCAGCCTTTCTTCTTCATGCTGCTGATACACTGTTTCACAGTGTTGCACGGTCTGGTACTCGCCACTGCTAGTTCTATCACTGTGACGCATAATATCACGTCCTATGGAGTGCCCCAACATGGCACCGAGAACAGCGCCTATCCGTTGATTGGACTTATTATGCCCGACAGCATTTCCGATAGCTCCTCCAATGATAGTACTTACCAATACCGGCGTGTTGGAGCCGTGATCGTTTCTGTAGCGATCAACCTCCGCTGTTTCTTCCCAGCACTGTTCTTGTGGTGTGGACACCTTGACTATCTCATAAATTGCGCGAGATTCGATTACAGGGGCTGTTGTATAACTGGTCTCAGCCCAGGATTGACCGGATAATAATCCCACAGCAGCAATTGTGCCTACAAATTTAGTTTTCATCACGCATCCTCATTCGACATTATTCAACATTGCAAATTAATTGTTAGCAGCTCAGCGACAACAAACAGATCCTCTATTCCCTGCTCAGGTTGCCAAATTAGCAAGAACAACCTGAATTTAAGCTGAAGAAGGCAAGGGGTTCTCGCCAGTTTGATGGCAACAAAGGACTATTTAGTTTGTTGGAACAGTAGTGTATTTTAAGGGCCATAACTATAAAGCGATAAGAGAATAATCATGTTCAAAAAACCACTGTTTGTTTCATTCACGATGACACTTCTAACTTGCGTGCCTCTCTATCTTCTTGGCACGCAAGAATTTTCTCTAACTACCTCCAACTTTCCACTTTTTACGCTATCACTGTTCGCTGTTCTCTTGATCAGTGGCTTCTGGGTGCAAATGGACAGAGCTCACACAGAATCAGAATATGACGAAGAGCACGGCGATTTTCCGAGAGAGAGCGGCAATGTTAAGTGGTTCAATGCCGACAAAGGCTTTGGCTTCATAACTCGTGACAGCGGCGATGATGTATTCGTGCATTTTCGTTCGATACGAGGAAAAGGCCATCGGGTGCTACATGATGGACAGCGAGTAGAATTCGCTGTAAGTGAAGGCGAAAAAGGTCTCCAAGCAGATGATGTGGCAATTGCAGGTTAAGTTTTAAATAATAACCATCAATAGTGGGGGGGCTTTTCATCCCGTTGCCGCATCCGTTGCCCTGCATCGTGTTCGATAGCCTCCTGCCATTGATCCTTAATCAAGGTCACCTCTCGTAACAGCTCGTCTATTTGACGTTGCTGAAAGATTACCGTTTTATTTAGATCAGAAAGCAAATCTTCCTGGTAACTAAATTTGCTCTCCAATTCTATTAATTTCTCTTCCATAGAATTTCTCCATGCTCTCTGGCCGCATCAGCTAAAGTGTCGAGACTACGTGTCGAGACTACGGTGACAATGCCGTTCTATTCTGCTAATACTACGTTATGCGAGCATCAGTTCTACAGGATGCACCCTGCGTGGGCAGGAATTATTGAGCTAATTGATTTACTATACTCCCCAAGCCACTCGGGCGCGATTCAGATAGCCACAATCAGGAAAACGAGTAATGGAAAAAGCCCCTGTTAATTGGACCAATACGGCCCTCTTTAGTCTCACCCCTGCCTTTGCCCTCACCCTGGTACCACTTTATGGCTTTTGCTATGGCTACGATCTCTATGAGTGGCTGGTATTCATTATTCTAATGGGTTTTTGCGGCATGTCTATTACCGCAGGATATCATCGCCTGTGGTCCCATAAGACTTACAAGGCCCACCCTGTGCTTCGCTTTGCCTTTGCTCTCGGTGGTGCCTGTGCTCTGCAAAATGACATTTTGAGTTGGGCATCTGCTCACCGTCGTCACCATCGGTTCGTGGATGACAACGAACGCGACCCCTACTCCGCTGGCAGGGGGTTTTGGTTTTCCCATATTGGCTGGATATTGCGTAATCATGACAGTGGCAAAGAAGATTACTCGAATGTTAAAGACTTGCGACAAGACCCTGTAGTAGTCTGGCAAAACAAACATTATCTGAGCTTACTCCTTCTAATGAATATTGGCTTACCTGCTTTTCTTGGGTTTCTCCATGGCGACATAATTGCGGGCATACTGCTTGGTGGGCTTTTACGTCTTGTATTAAGTCAGCATGTAACCTACCTGATAAACTCCATAGCACACATGTGGGGCCGACAACCTTACAGCCGGGACAGCTCAGCCCGAGACAACACATTGCTTGCGCTAGTGACTTACGGTGAGGGCTATCATAATTATCACCACACTTTCCAATGGGACTATCGTAATGGCATTAGGTGCTGGCATTTTGATCCGACCAAGTGGATGATCAGCTTGTTTTCCTTTGTCGGTCTCACACACGATCTCAAACGCTGCAACCTCGCACAAATAGAAAAGGCGAAATTGGAAATCGAATACCAGAATGCTGCCGAAAAATGTGAGCACTTCAATATCCCTGAAACTTGGAGACTGCGTTTAGAGCTGGAATACGAACAACTCTTACAAACTCTTCAATTGTGGACCGAACATCGACAAGCCTGGTATGAAGCGAAAGGAAAGCAATTACAGAAGAGCCTCAGTTCACTGGATCAATTGCAATTGAAAGATGGCTACAGAGAAATGCAGCACAGACTCAAAGCACAGAAAAGACGTTGGCAACACTTATTGAGGAGTATTGCACAGCCACAGCCACAAGCCACCTGATCAGACTGAAGATTTGTGGACGAATTCGATTTTCATGCGTTATAGTCACCAAAATATTACCGCTTGTCTGCAATAAGTAGAGCACTCTTAAGGTCTCCAGGTTGAAGCCACAATAGTTGGCTCTCCCTGGCAGGGTAGCTTTGCATTCCGGAGCCAGTAAAACCATTTAGGTCACTGCATGCCCGTTAACTTACAAGAAAGGCGTATTCATGAAACTTAAGCAGAAATCACAGATGCTCGCGCTACTGGCACTTGGCTTGGTTAGCACACTGACGACAGCAATCGAGGAAGGTGATACAGCACCCATTTTCGACCTGCCATCAATCTATGCTGACCATCCTGGCATAACGACGGCCAGCCTTAAGGGTAAAACTATCTATGTAGACTTTTGGGCTTCCTGGTGTGCTCCGTGCCTCACTTCTTTGCCTTTGTATAATGATATGTATCACAAATACAAAGATCAGGGTCTGGAGATCGTCGCCATTAACGTCGACAATCCGATCGAAGACGGGTTGGATTTCCTGTCCGATACACCCTTGGATTTTCTGATTCCGGCTGACCCCGATGGCGAAGCAGCGGAGTTGTTCGAAGTTATCGGTATGCCCACTTCCTACCTGATCGAACCAGATGGAACAGTTAAATTAGTTCACATGGGTTTTCGCCAGGGGGATATCGACATAATAGAAGAAGCTATTCAAAATTCACTAGCAGGGCACTAGGACCAGGTAGCCGAAGTTTAGCTGGGCAGACCGACAAGTGTATTGCGCACTCTGTGTTTTTTATAGGTATTAGTCAACACGCTGCTGGTTTCCTGAACTGAAGTTCGTGCCTGGGAACGTGACTGTCAAGTAGCTGTCCAGGTTCAGTACCTGTCAGACACCCCTCGGTGAATTAGAGCGCTATGGTATTGATGTACATCAATTTCAGCTCGTGTCTCCGCTCACTGGAAACATATCGCTGCAAACTACGAGTCTTTAAGCGACGAGCGCATGTGCTCATGGACAGTGATGAAAATACTTCCAGGCTGGCTCTGAACGAAGGCGGTCAATCCACGACACTCAGATCAACCTTAGCGCCGGTTCATCCAATAAGGCTAGTTGCTCCCGCAGCTCAAGAATATGTTCAGCCCAGTAACGCTCAGTATTAAACCAGGGGAAGCTCATTGGAAAAGCTGGATCCTGCCACCTCCGCGCCAACCAGGCACTGTAATGCATAAGGCGTAGGGTGCGCAACGATTCAACCAACTCCAGCTCGGCAGCTTTGAAGTGGTAGAACTCGTTATAGCCTTCGACCAATTCCAGCAATTGTGCCTGTCGCTGATTACGATCGCCCGATAACATCATCCATAAATCTTGTATGGCTGGGCCTGTCATTGTGTCATCAAAATCCACAAAATTAGGTATTCCATCGTTCCACAGCACATTCCCAGGATGGCAATCTCCATGTATACGCAAGGTTTCTATATCACCATGAGCTGCCAGCCGAAGCCGTAGTTTATCCACAAGGTCTCGCGAAAGGGACTCATAGGCCGTGCGTAAATCTGCGGGCAGGAAGTTATTCTCTAACAAGAACTGTCTACTGCGGATCGCAAAGCGCTCCATTGACAAATCAACTCGGTGGGAAAAATGTTTGCTTGCGCCGACCGCATGAATGCGGCCAACAAAGCGCCCCATGACTAACAAATTGTCGAGATTATCCAACTCCGGTGCCCTTCCAAGAAATTGCTCGAATACTGAAAATTTAAAATTATTGAATTGCAGCAGGCTTCCCTGATCCTCAAAAGATAGTGGCGGTACTACTGGTATTTCTAAATCTGCTAACTCAAAGGTATAACTGTGCTCTTCCAGGATTTGCTCGATACTCCAGCGTTCGGGCCTGTAGAACTTAACAATGATTGATGGCTTGCCCACCAAACCAACTTGATAGACGCGATTCTCGTAACTGTTTAAAGCAAAAATTCTGGCATCGGTTTCGAAACCAAGACTTTCAATTGCCTCAAGTACGGTGACCGGGGTGAGATCAAAGTATGGATGGGGAGAAGATTCCATCTAGGTAGAGCTATTCAGCGCGAGGTCAAATCGGCTAGCTAAGCTGCAAACAGGGAAGACTGGTTTCAAGAATCTTTTCTATCTACTTTGCTGCCGACAATAGAAGCCGGGAAGGGTGACACATTGTCTCCGCTGGAAATTTTGCTTATCCCAGACTTTTCTACTTCATCAATACGAATGATGGCCTGAATGGGAATAAAACTCCGCTTAACGCCACTGAATTCCGATTTGAGCTTTTCTTCGCTTGGGTCAACAACCACCCGTGATCGCTCGTCGAATACATAATCCTCAACCTCAATAAATCCGTATAAATCACTTTGATATACCTGTTTCACAAAGACTTCGTAGACCTTGCCTTTGTTGAGGAAGGTGATTTTGTAAATTTCTGCATTATTTCTCATTAAAATCAGTCTCTTAAGCATTTAGTCGTCTAGCGGCCAAATTCTCAGGCTTACAGCCTGTAGCAGTATATTTGGGCCGTGTTTTTACTTCTAAGTCTAGTATCAGGCTATTTCTATGTATTTCAAGCCATTATGCGCCAATTCCAGCTTAAGCACCGCTGATTTTTGCTGTTATAATTCGGTTCCTTTCAAATAGTCGAAATTTGCGGAAACAAAGTGAAATCTGAACAGACTGATAACAAACCTGGCACCATCGCCAGCGCGAGCGGTTCGCTAAGTCCGCCTCGGAAAGTCTTCATCAAGACCCACGGCTGCCAGATGAACGAGTACGACTCCGCACGCATGCTCGACCTGCTAAAAGAATCGCAGGACGCTGAGTTGGTAAACGATCCGGCCGATGCCGATTTGCTGCTGCTCAATACCTGCTCTATTCGCGAGAAAGCACAAGAAAAAGTGTTTCACCAACTCGGCCGTTGGCGCAGCCTGAAGGAAGATAAACCGCATCTAAAAATAGCCGTTGGTGGTTGTGTGGCAAGTCAGGAAGGCGCCGCCATCGGCAAGCGCGCACCTTATGTCGATGTGATTTTTGGCCCACAAACATTGCATAAGCTACCTGAAATGCTGGATGCTGGAGGTTCGGGAAGTCCTATCGTTGATATCAGTTTTCCGGAAATCGAGAAATTTGATCATCTACCACAGCCTGACGCCAGTTCTTGCCAGGCTTTTCTTACTGTAATGGAAGGCTGTAGCAAATATTGCAGCTTCTGCGTAGTTCCCTATACTCGTGGAGAAGAGGTCAGCCGCCCTTTAGACGATGTTCTGGCCGAGGCCGTCCATCTCGCCGAACAGGGTGTTCGGGAGATCAACTTGCTGGGACAAAATGTAAATGCTTATCGTGGTCTGAGTCACGAAGGAGAGCTAGTTGATCTAGCGACATTGATAAAATACATGGCGAGTATAGATGGCATTGATCGAATTCGCTTCACTACCTCTCATCCCATAGAATTCTCCGACAATTTGATCAATGTCTATGCTCAAATTCCCGAGCTTGTTGATCATTTACATCTACCAGTTCAGAGCGGCTCAGATAGAATTCTAGCCGCAATGAAAAGAGGGCACACTGGACTCGAGTACAAATCCATCATTAGGAAAATTTTCTCAATTAGACCCAATATCAGCCTTTCTTCTGATTTCATCGTTGGGTTTCCCGGCGAGACAAACGCCGATTTCGAAGACACAATGAAGTTTATAATAGATATTGGCTTCGACACCTCATTTAGCTTTATCTATAGCGCCAGACCCGGAACCCCAGCCGCAGATCTTGCTGATTCGACGCCTGAGCAAGAAAAGAAACATAGACTGGCGACGTTGCAATCCCAAATAGTTAAGCAGGCCAACGCCATCAGCGCAGCCATGGTCGGCACCGAACAGTGCATCCTGGTTACTGGACAGTCGAAAAAAGACCCGGGGGATTTACAAGGCCGGACCGGAAACAATCGAGTGGTGAATTTTCGAAGCGATGACCGCTCATTGATTGGCAATTTCGTGACCAGCAAGATCACCGATGCATTGCCGAACTCCTTGTTGGGAAGCCTCTGACTGTGTCCAGGTTCAGATACCTATGAGATTTTTGGACGATTGTTATTGCACTTGTGGAGTGGCGGGGAATTGGTTTGCTTGTCGTATTTGGGTAATAACTTAAGTTTGAAGTACATATCTCCGATTTTGCAGGCACCATACATGCTATACGATCATTGCTTTTGTTTTTCGTCGATATAATCCAGCCGACAAATCAATGCAAGCTGTTAGCTTTTCTTTTTCACAAAAATTTGAGTGGCAAATTTCTTGCCAAATCTCACCTTTAAGTCACGCAAAATACTGTACATATCAGAAATCTGATCTTTTGGAGTGCCTTTGATATCGAACCATTTAGAAGTCTTTCCATCGATGCTCCAGCAACCGAAGCCATGATCAAAGCGTACGGTAAACTGAGCCCCGTCAGTCCAGATGAGCGTCAAAACCCGTCCATGAGCGAGATCATGGTTGGGCTTGATATCGACAGTGATGTTCTCGCCCATCTGATTAAAATACTCTGTAATCACTGATGATTTTTCTGAAGCGTTGCTCCACTCAGCGTACATTCCTCTAAATTTAGGGTTTGGTGGTTTATCACTGGTTAAAAGTACAATACTTGGATTGCTCCACTTTTCTGCCTGATTTTTCTTTAGCCCATCAATCACTTCAGCTAGCAACATCAGATTCCATGGCGAACAGATATAGGGGTCCGAGTAGCTCAATGCTTTTAGCTCAGGTTTAGAATCCATTGCGTCAGCCAAAAGATGGGAGCCGGTCTTTAACTCGTTCCATAGTTTTCCGCCAAATTTGCGGACTAAACCGTCACATTGACCCATGATCTCTATTTCAACATCGCCTGCAACAGACTGATCAAACAGCAAATTCTTATCTATATCCCCAATCGATAAAACAGAAACCGCCTTGCTTTTAAGTAGGTAATCCCTTTCCATTTTCAACCAATCGGAACCAGGAATATTGGCGTCAGTGGCGTTAGTTCCAAAGGTATATGTCGCCGACTCACCCTCTAGCTGGGCTAAAAGAGTAGCGGAACCGTTTATCACACTTTCGTCCCCTTTAAGGGCACATATCCGTACACCGAGATTATTCAATGCCCGCAAATCCTCTTTGTGCACATCACTTAATCCATTTAAATTGGTATCAGATAGAATGAGACAAACCTCATCAAGAGACTTTTGCCACCTAAGGCACACTTCTTTTAAATCACTAGAGCTGATATCCCAGCCTGGGTAAGGGCCTGCCAGGTAAAGCCTTAGATTTTTACAGCCGTGATTGGTCGCCGCCAAGATTTCCTCTGACAGGGACTCAAAGCAATGCTCAGTGGAATCGCCAAATATTTTTGCCTCTGGAGGGAGATCTAAATAGTTTTCTATTGATTGTAAATACTCCAGTGCAACGTGACGATTTAACACCTCGGCATGGAAGCGGGTATCGTAGCCAAGCAGGCAACGCTGGCATGCACTTTCGCAATTATCTTTACAAGCAAGGTATTCCCTGGCCTTCAAAAGCATATCTCTTAAGTGCCGGGATGCAGAAGATGCAAACCCTGATCCGCCGCCATGAGTGTCAAATAGAACAATACCCGCAGCTCCCTCTGGATAATTACAATCTGGAATCTTTGAGGCTTTAACTGTGTACCCCATTTCCTCTGCATTAACGCCATGAATATCTGCCAGCACTTGTCTAAAGACCACCGCCAGAGTCCAAGGCAATTGATCACCTGTTTTATGGCGCAAGTAAGATCCCTCTGCAGGATTTTTTAAATAAAGTTCAAACACATCGGTTTGATCCGTAGTCCCCAAATGAACCCCCGCTTTTATCGCATAAGCCTCATCAGAACCCGCACAGGTTGGCAGCGAATCAGGGCCCAGTTTTCCCTGCAGTTTGCTATGGGTTTGCCCAGGTTGAAGGGTTGTTGGATAGTTATTATTTTGCGTCATAGACTCAGATCGACCACAGCGAAGACAAACGGCAAAACCAGTACCGTTTTCCCCGGAGCTATGGTGGAAAATGTGCCCTTCGGAACTCACTCTTGCAGCGCCCAGGCGCGGATCAAACAGGGGGCTAATCGGCGCATTAGCAGTAACCCATGGCTCTTCGACGGGCACATAGGCCTGAGAGCTAATATCGGTTGAGGGTGTGCTATAAAAATCAACCGCAAAACCAACCGGATCTATATACTCCCTGATATTCTTTTCTTTGAGACCGCGGCCACACTCAGAGCAGGCTGCATTGAATGTCGCACCAGACTCATTACCAATAAAACCGCACCCATCACAGCGCCACTCCTTCATCATCATCTGTGGCTGAGAATAATCTTCGTTTGGAGAGAATTTATTGAGGAGTATCCCCGATGATTTATAGACAAGTCCATTGAGCACCACATCTGCACCTGGGGCATACTCACGGATGGCAATAGCCATTTGCCTGCCAGGCCGTTCTCGCATTCTTGTCTGATTATCGATGCGGCCATTGGGTCTTCGATACATGCCTTGCTTAAAATCTGATACAGAGTAATGATCGAAGGTAACAATACCGGTTGGAAACCCATAGCCGGGCAAAAATGCTTTAGACGCCAATTCAGATAGTAGGAACTGCTCGCCCATACACCGCAGGTCATATTCTACCTTTTTCCGTAGCGGGTCTGTCTCGCCAAGACTGCTTACACTAGCGGCCTGTGACTTGATCTTGTTGAAAGCCGGGAGCCATTGTTGTTTTGACCTGGTTAGGGACGCTACGGATTTTTTAATGATATGCTCAATGGGATGCGCAGCCAAGATACTGCCGTGGATGATACTGGTGATGCCTTTGCCAAGACTTTCTGGCACAGAGCCCAGGTAGCATGATTCAAGCCACCTCAACATGCGATCTACAGGGGCTTCTGAATCATCTTCAGCACTGAAAAACCATTGGCAGTTCAAACTTGTGACAGCGGTTTCACCGACCGCCGCAACTTCTTTAAGAAAGCAGGACATCAGTAGAGCGTTGATGTGCCGCTGAATTATCCGCTCATTATTGAGGCTAATATGTGGCGCGGGTATAGCGGTAGTAAACGGCCAGACCGGATTGGAGAACACAGCCCTTTCATGCGGGTTATCCTTACAAATAGTAAATGCAAGTGCCTGGGTTTCGCCCCGGCGACCAGCACGGCCCGTACGCTGTAAATAATTCGCAGGGTGAGGGGGCACATTATTCATTGCAACAACAGATATACCGCCGATGTCAACTCCCATCTCCATAGTTGTAGAGCAACTCAGAACATTAAGCCGACCAGATTTAAAAAGACGTTCATATTTACTCAAGATAGACGCCGGTTGTTGTGCAGAGTGCTCTGCGGCCCGATAAAAGCGCCCTCCCTCCACTATACGGTCACTAACATCAGTCCAAAGGTTCTCGTCTCTAAGGGCCTGTACAGCGCTTTGCTGATCAATCCACTGCCTGATATGCCGCACCCGCGCTTCATCAGAATTACAGGTAGACGCATCAACCCGACAAATTGCGCTGGATGTTTTCCGGCACTTGATCTCTTCGTTGACATATTTAAACGGCAGGTAAGGTGTCAAATCTCTAAAGGTGGTGTCCAGTAGGCGATGGGTGACAGGGCATATCCAAAGATCCTGGCAAGCCTGAAAGGCAATCTCCCGCCTATCTAACTGGAAATGCAAGCTGCCAGCGATATTCTTTAAAATTTGGCGCTCTTCTTGCTGACCTGTATCTGCATTCACCATAGGATATCGCCTGGTCAACGCCCCCCAGGATTCTTTTAAGATATCGTTAACCGCATCTTTATCCGCAGCATTAGTAATATCCAGGTTTAAAGCAGCCGCAAGCAGCCGAATCAGGCGACTATTTCTGCCTTGACGAACTTGTGGCCACCGCAACAAACGTGAACCGATATTTTCATCAGAGCCTGGCTTGAGGACGGATTTGGCATATATCTTTGCCCCCATCCAGTTTACCCAATCGTCAGGTATATCGATGATGGAATTCTCTCTGATATAAAAATCAAGGGTGATTTTCAAGAATGCTCGCCAATCATCAATTGACAATTCAAGCTCTTGACAAATACCTGGTAGCGTGACGATTTCCTGCAAGGCTGGATACTGGACAGAAACCAGCCCCAAAGTTTCCATGCTGTTTTGACGTTTAGGGCGGCGAGCGAACTCTCGAAGGAGTAACATTTCAACCAAAATTACCGGTCCTTCACCCTCCACAAATAACTGCGGATTGATCTCCCGGTAATAATCAAATATCCAGCGAGATATATCCAGGCTTGAATGAAACCTGGCAATGGCATCGCGCCAGCTTAAAGGCTTGGCAGTTCCCTGACTGTCCAGCTCTAATTGAATTTTTTCAGCGAGGTCCTCTATGCCTTTAACGAGGTCGTCTTCTCCCTTTTCCCTAAATTTTTCAATTGATTCTCTATAGCTCTTTAACTTAGCCTCTTTTTCCGCAGTTTTATCGGCACCTATGAGAGTGACATTATTGGCTACAGAGGCGTAAGTCAGCCCGCGAATGGAATCCCTCTCCGAGTCCTGCTGAATTTTTGTTGAAATCCTCGCCGTCCCCTGCCGACTATCGGTAAAGGTTATCAGGCGCCTGCCCCGGTTCGGACGTTCACTGGCGGCATCACTTTCCTGGGAAGCTTCCAGGAGAGTGGGAATGGCGTTGCTAATATAGAAAGGTGTGCCCAGCAGACTTCTTCGATAAAACGGGCCTTTATGACCAGTGTAGTCACAATGACTACAGGCTTGGTCTGTTGGCTGAATGACATCGATATCAAACGTATCCATGCCTGGAGGAACCTGGTTTCGGCCTTCGTTGATAGACACTGAATAAGTTAATTCAGGGTGTGGGGCTGGCGCAATAATAACCTGATCTTCAGAGCTATTTATGTCGTCATTCGGGTCGCTCTCTTCAGGGTTTTCATAGTCAAGGCTGAACTCATCTAAGGCCTCACGCTCCATCTGCACGAAACTGCCGCTATGCTCCACCGCCAGTAAGTGTGGCGTATTACAATCGCTGCAAAATATAAGCTCATACACCGGAGCACTGCATTGGCAATGGCTCTTTCTCTGCGTATACACATTGCCAAATGGCCAGCCATCCTTAAGGCTTGTATCTGACTTGGCATGACAATGCTTGTTTACACAGCACCACAGGCCGCTTAAGACCTGATGGAACAAGTGCCCCCTGACCGGTAGAAACGGGTTGCTCTTGGTACCCTTTGCTAGCGACCCAATTGTACTTGAACAAACATCAAGCCATTTGAGGGTTTCCTCTGTTTTATGCACATCGTTGAACACAGCCATTGATAAATCAGACAATGTACGAGGTACGGCACTCTGTGTGAGAGAGGATCGAATCTTGCGAGCAACCGAACTTTCACACAAGGCGCGATAGCGCTCATCTGAATTTTCACTAGCTGCCTCTATGACGGCTATTTCCTCAATGGGCTCATTCTGCAACGCACAACCTGCAAGTGACGGGATTGCCCGTCGGCCACCAACGACCACCACCTGATCACCGCTAATACCGGCCAAGTTTGCCAGGTATTGCTGTAACTGACTATCTGCTTGCGGGTCGTTGCCCATGGTTGCAGAAGTAGCGATAAAACGAACGTCTGATGCACACACGCCAAACGTATGCATCACCCGGCGCAGTAATAGAGATAGTTCCGCAGCCTGAGATCCCATATAAGTGTGAACCTCGTCCAGTACTATCCATCGCAACTTCCCGCAGGACTGCTTGATAATTGGCTCGTCAATCTGACGAACGAGCATATATTCGAGCATTGTTGCGTTCGTCATCAGCATGGGAGCAGGCTGGTCTCGCAAGGCCTTGCGGGTTAGCACTTCATTAGGATATTGGCCCTGGTCTGAATGTCTATTCTCTTCTGTATTGCCGTTGTACAGGCAGAACCGCAATCCATCGTTATAATCGTCAGTCCAGGCCCTAAAGCGTTCTCGCTGGCTATTGATCAACGCATTTAACGGATAAAGGAACAGCGCCCGTATACCAACCAAAGGTCTATCAGCTTGCTCATACTCAGCGGCCAGGTCATTTAAGATCGGCACCATAAAACATTCAGTCTTGCCAGAGCCCGTGCCACTAGTTACCACCAGTGACTTATGAGGAGGTTCAAGCAGCGTTTTCCAGGCTGTTTTTTGATGTTTAAAAGGATGCCAGGAGCGTTCGAAGCGATGCTCACCCGCTTTATCCATGGCATCCACGAGACTCGGTAATAAGAGATTTCCTGCCAGATCATCCATCGTTACATCTGACGGCTCCCAGGAGAACATCGATTCAAAAACCGGGTCAGAAAGAAAACCATTGCCAGAGTTTCTCTTGCTGAGCTCGGCCACAAGATGCTGCCTGAGAGCTTTGTCAGAGATCCCCAGGATGCTCACGGTTGACTCAACTGAGCGCTTGGAAATTCTGGCTCTTACATCCCGATAATATTCGCGAATTGCCATGCTTATACTGCCTCCATTTCTTGCTGGGACAGCCAACCTGCAAGATATTGAAAGGCAACTGAAAACCAGTCTTCATCAAAGCGTATCAATTGCTGAAGTTTAAAAACTTCAGCGGGGGTGCCTGGCCACTCATCAGATCCTGAACCGAGGGATCGCCAGGCCATAAGCCAAGGCAAAAAAATCACCGCTCTTTGATGGCTATGATTCTCTCTAACCAGGGCTTCACGCACTATCGGTAAATCCTGTACTTGCCGATATATGTATTCCGACAAGAATTCTGGCCAATCGCTATCCGCCCGCCGCCTTAAAAGATTCTGATATTCCTCTTTAAGCAGCGAGTCAAAAAATGTCTCTACAGGCATCACTTGGAATGCAGCTAGTTCCTGGGATGGTTCTCCCAAAAGCTTTTTTCGAAGTATCTTCCCAATACCGGGCAGTGAAGGGCTCAGTTTCTCAATGGATTCGATTTTCTTGACAAGTAACTCACCGACCAGGCCATCATCATCTAATTTGCTTGAGATATTTGATCGATACGCCTCCAATGATCTCAGCCAGTCTTTAACACTGACCAACTCCCAGATTACCGGAAGCTGATTCTCCAACCAATCAACAATCTCGTTCTCGTCACGAATAAACAGGTTGGCTAGAAACGATGGTTCACGGATACTTAATCGCCATATATCAAATGTGGTGACTGGCAGGTGATTTGTTTTTTCCCAGAGGTTGACCAGATAGCCCCAACTTTTGTGATCAGGCTTATCTGCCATCTCTCGCATGACTGACTTAATGTGCCGGGTTCGAGCCTCAGGGGCATTAACTGACATCGCTTGAGTTAGAGTATGAACTTCTATATCTCCATCACCATCACCAATAATCCGGCGCTTTGGCCGGAACCGTACCTTTGACTCGGGCGAGGGATAAATAATCCACAGGCCATCTGATCGATTTTCAGGCTTAAAATCCCAGCAACCTGTTGATACTCCCTGGCTAAGCCGGGGTTCAAGATCATCAAAATCCTGTTCAGGTTGGGCCAGATGCATGACTGAAACACCCATGCCAGCCAGTTGATCTACACCAATATCCTGAAGTGTGTTAGGGCTAAACCCCACACCCCCTGCGCCAATTGGAACCAGCTCATTCTCGTATCGCTGGACAGTCAGGTTGAATGTGTTCTGCCCTCTTAGCGACATGCTGATTTGCACCTTTGAGTCGATGGATACTCCCACACTGATCAGTGAATCGATAGATTGATGCCAGTCATAGATAGCAAATTCTGTGATCCGCCGAGATAACGAAATCTGTTTTTTGATATAGATATCACGAACATCGGCAATTCTTACTGCTGGATCGTCAAGGGAAAAAACCAAGTCGGCCTTTTCTCCATCACGATGCCTATCATTGAACAGTTTTAACCGATAGCCTCTGAGATGACTCAAGTGTAGGGGAGTAGTTAATGAAGCAGGGAGTCCCGCAGCATCAAAGAGCAACGCCCCCTTTGATGGGTAGGGAAGCGTCATCGAGATAATCTTCTTCTGCTCACCAGGCAACAAGGACACATTAATACTCAGTGGGGGCTCATCGTCTGCCTCAACCCGGATATCCTTACGCCCACCCATACTGGAAACCTCAAATGATAACTGCTCATCACTGACAGCCACTTCCAGGCCAGTTGCACCACAAAGGGAGATAACACCGGCTTTTACCTGCTGGGGGTCAGGCTTAATCTCGACCCTGAAATCCTCAGCTAAAATACCAACCCGTTTTCGTAGCTGTGTATTACCATCACCATCAATGAGCCTGATCTCATAGTATCCAGGCTCTGCCTGGCTCAGTGGCCTCCAAGCCTCATCAGCACCAATTTTTTTAGCTTTCAAGTCGGCATTATGGCGGCGCAAAGCATGACCAGAAACAATGTTTGTCTCGACCAGTTCGGGTTGGCCAATGTAGATATCCCTGGGCGTGGACGGAAAGGGACACTTTTTGCCTTTAAGGTCAAATTGAACCAGGCTTTCTTCCAGGCCTGCTGACAGCTGATATCTGGCGTCACCACAGCAACAGTGCATAACGCCGGACAGTTTCAGGAGAGCACCACTCAAGAGCCTGCCACAGCGGGAAATTTCGGTATCCTCATCTTGACAGGAAAAACGACAACTAGCCGGCACAAATGCTAAAGCGTCTCTATCTTTAACTGCCTGGCTTGCAGTACCCTGTAGCATCCATTTCCCCTCAACATTCCTGAACAGCCAAGGCAAATCTGAGTCTAAATGCTCTCCACCCGGAATAGGTACATCAAACAAGCATTCCCCAATATGTTTAAATCTTAACCGCAACTCTCTTACTGCCTGTTCCCCTTTCAACCGCAACGACGTGCCTGATAATTTCAAAGCCTGTCGATTTTTATAGGTGGTAGCTATTGCTCGGCACCACGGCCAGCTATCGCCGCCAGGCTCATACACTTCTAGCTCCATTGAAGAAGGAATATCGGTTCTTCCAGTAAGAAAATCACTATCATCCAGAAAGACGAACGTCGGCGGGTCAATTTGTGCAATAAGCTCAGGAGAGTCCGTTTCTGCTCCAACCAATACTCGCTCGATTTCAAAAGGTGTTTTGGCTGCGTCGCCTATCTTGGCTCTTGAAGCAGTACCAATCAGGTCGCCAAGCAGCGATCTCGCCTGATTGTCATCCATCGGTAATGGAAACAGCTCGCGCCAACCAGGGCGTTTGGCATCCAGCCATGCCAGCGGCTCTTCCTTGTCTTTAAGGTCGTAGTCCTGTCTTAAAGTAACGATGGTTTCAGCGATATCAGTCAGTATTTGGCTGAGTTCTTCCGAGCGGTAGCTCGGGGGGATTAAATCTTCATAGCTAACAATGAGTACGAAAATATTGATGCCACGGGATAAGTGCTTTCTCAACGATGGTTGTAATACATTTCGCAGCCACCCGCCAGAACCTTGAAGCCGATTGAGCGGCAAACCACCTTCAGTCGCAACGGTACCCAGAAATTTGCGCGTACCACCAACAGCACGAACATCTCGCCGCCAGCGCTGTAACCCTGATTCAACCAGCGAATTACGTTTAACAGGACTCAGCTCTATGGAATTGATGCCGATTGAATCGAATACCCCACCCCAACCCCACTCTCCAGTGTAATAGCGACGCCACCACTCGGCCCCATACATAACAAATGCAGCGTCCCAGAACCGCATTTCAGTGATCTCATTAATCCCTAGCCGGGCGCTTAGCTTTAAGAGGTCTGTCAGAGCAGCGAACTCCTGTTCGCTGAGCCGATACTGATATAGAGGTCTGCCATCAGGTTTTTCAATATCATGGCGTTGTAATAGTGTATCAATCCATTCTGAGGGCGCCATGGTTACTCCATAAAAGTGTAGAAGGTCAGACTTGATCTGACAGTTACCCGTTTTTTACTGGTGCCTGCCAGTTTTAGAGAGGGTGTAAATCCAACCATGTCAACGGTCGGTTTATATCCCGGTCCCCAGATAGAAACCCCTAAAAGCAGGAAGCCCTGGCTGTATAATGGTTAGCAACCAAACCCTCCATCACCCAATGGGTGCACAGCTCAAGGCCTACGGCTATTCTACCCTACACACTCGATACAACGCACGATTGACTCACTTCTCGAGATAGAATAGATGGGACACCCATTCATCCAGAATAGATGGGACACCCATTCATCGGAAGGAAAAGATATAGACTAATAGACACACCGACCAGAACATCCACCTGCTGGCTCAGATGGATGAAGTGACACAGATGGAGGTCGTCGTGAGCGTGGAGAAAATCAGCGAACGCTACCTCATCCCCGCCCCCGAACACCTGTTGCAGGACCTCCCCTTCCTTGTCCAGGGCTTCCACTCAGACAAGGGTTCGGAGTACATCAACAAACGGGTGACCAAACTACTGGATAAACTGCGCATTGAGTTCACCCAATCACGCTCTTGAAAGAGCAACGATAACGCCCTGGCGGAAGGCAAGAATGCCCATGTGCTGCGCAAGCTATTCGGCCACGGACATATCCCGCAACGCTGGGCATCGCTGATCAATGACTTCAGTCAGCAACACCTCAATCCATACATCAACTATCACCGGCCCTGCCTGTTCCCGGAAACCATCACTGACGACAAAGGCAGGGAGCGCAAGCGCTATCCATACTCTTCACTGAAGACGCCCTACCAGAAACTCAAGTCACTGCCCAATGCACAGACCTGTTTAAAACCAGGGGTGACCTTTGAAATACTGGACTCCATCTCTACCCTAGTCCCCCGATAGCGTATTGCCATCGCTTCAAGAGCCTCTGAACCCCTCTTTCGAGTCTTATGCATGGCCTTCGCGATGGATATGACGGAGTCATGTAGAGTTGTCTCGCCAGCCACTATACGGCCAGGGATTTCTATGTTTCAGGGCTTTCTATCTGTGGATTTGGGTAATTAGGTAAGGGTTTTGCCCGTGTAAGATTACTGACTTACATCTTAGGAAAAGATCTCTTTGAAGAGGAAGAAGAACAAAATAGAAATAGCTGCACCGACGGGCAGAGTTACCACCCATGACAGGAATATCCTGCCGACCACATTGAGATTCAACGCACCTATACCCCTGGCAAGACCAACTCCCAACACTGCCCCTACCAGCGTATGGGTGGTCGATACTGGAATGCCCGTTCCTGAGGCAACAACCACCGTCGTAGCCGCCGCCAATTCGGCTGCGAAACCACGACTAGGAGTCAGTTCCGTTATGTTTCGACCTATGGTCGCTATAACTTTGTAGCCCCACATTGCCAGTCCAGTAACTATTCCACCACCACCGAGAAGGAGAATCCAAAATGGCAAACCGGATTGAGAAGCAAATTCGCCACCACTACTTACCACGCCGTTAACCGCAGCAAGAGGGCCGATAGCGTTAGCCACATCGTTAGAACCATGTGCAAAGGCCATCGAACAGGCGGTAAAAATCATTAGCACACCAAAAACTTTCTCGACACTACTGAAATGAAAATTCTTATTGTCACCTGGTTCATCTTTAATACTACGCAGCAGGAATATGCCAAGCATCATGGCAACAAGCCCGACTCCTACAGCGATTGCCAATGATTGACCAAAAGTAAAACTCAAACCCACATAGCGAAGACCCTTAACCAGGGTAACCATTGCTATAATAAAACCCACCATGAAAATATAGAATGGCACATACTTCTTTGCATTATTAAAAGGGTCGCCAGTGTCCAATACTAACTTTTGTACACTTCGAAAAATAAAGAACGCGATTATCCCCGAACACATGGGGGACACTACCCAACTCGCTACTATGGACCAGACTTTGCTCCAAACCACCGCATCAGTGGATATGCCAACAACGGCAAAACCCACTATTGCACCGATAATCGAATGGGTGGTGGACACTGGCCAACCTTTATGAGAGGCAATTAACAGCCATGTACCAGCGGCTAATAAGGACGATAACATGCCATACACCAGAAGCTCGGGAGAGTCGGAAAAGCCTGCTTTCTCAATATCTATAATGCCGCTTCTAATAGTAGAGGTGACCTCGCCTCCAGCGAAATAGGCACCGGCGAATTCAAAAACCATCGCGATAAGAATTGCCTGCTTTATGGTAATGGCCCCGGCACCAACCGATGTGCCCATAGCATTAGCCACATCGTTCGCACCTACACCCCAAGCCATAAAAAAGCCAAAGATGCAGGCCATAATCAAAAAGATAGTGCCGTATTGAAGAATTATGTCAGACATGGTTCACCTGGCTTCCGCGTATGTTTATTGTTATTACCGTGCTATCAGCAACAATAGCCGACCGCCAATTTTCTGTGAAATATCTGCCAGATCGCCGATCTGATCAATAATCTTATACAGAAACATTACGTGTACAGGAGGCAATGACCCCTCCATCTGGAATAATTTTGCACGAAGACTTATCTGACTAACGTCGGTCTGATGTTCTAGCGCATCCAGCTCTTCGATAAGGCCCTCAACTAAATCAACTTCCCTGCCACGAAAGCCTGTTTCTAGTAGTTCATCCAGCTCATTGATCACCTTCAGAGCCTGGTTAGACGCCAATAAGCTTTCTTGAAAGTATGCTCGCACTTCGACAACCAGACTTTCCGGGATTTCCATCTCCCTGCCAAGCATTAAGCCAGCAACGTCTTTGGCTCTATTCGCCAATTGATCTTGAGTCGACAGCAGTTCTAGCAAATCTGTTCGATGGACCGGGAGAAATAAACTCTTTGGAAGGTTTGTACGAACGTCGCTTTTTAGATCATCAGCACTGTTTTCAATATCTCGTATTTCCTGCTGGATCTTATAAGCGGCATCCCAATCCTTTACAAAACTGGCCTCCAAAAAACGACCAAGAGCTTCGACACATTTGTGAGCAATAGCCATGTGTTCTTGAATAGGTCTGATCGGCGATCGACCAAAAAGAGCGCTTAGCGGAGTTGACATAATTTTAGCCTGCTTTAAATTGATCGGTGTATAGTTTTACTCGACAGTAAACTTAAACTCTACCTTTTTGTCATAAAATTGTACTATTCGCACAGCTTTCCGAAATCGATGAACAAGGGCAGATACAGGCTGCTACAGAAAGTTCAAATCTGAGAAACATAATTATGCAGTAAGAAGCAAAATGCTCCGGTTCCACCTGCCACAACCTGAGAAAATTCCTGTGGGACTAATTTTCTCATTCTCAATTGCGCGTAAAGTTCTTGGTGTTACACTAGGAACTCTCGCCCAAACGACAAAAACGAGGAGTGAGCATGGGCTTCGATATGAATTTTAAACACAGGCGTTTACTGCTACTGGCTATCTCGGTATTGCTTTTAACAAGTAGTTTCAGTCAGGCGGAGGACGCTGGCAACCTCTACAATACTTATTTCGATATCAATGCGGGGGAACGTTATTTCGAACGTCAATGCTCCCGCTGTCATGGGTTTGACGCCAAGGGAAATGATGAGACTGGTGCGCCTGATCTTACTGGAAGACTTTCTCGAGCCAGCACAGATGTAGGCATCTATAATGTTATCCGCACCGGAATTCCCGGCACTGCCATGTTACCAGTGGCTACAGACGTACCCGATGCACAGATATGGCAGCTGGTTACCTTTATAGGATCATTAAGCACCGACCCGGCTAATGTTGACCTACCTGGCTCAGTAGCAAATGGAAGTCGCTTATTTGACGGTAAAGCCGAGTGCAATAGCTGCCATATGATAGATGGTCAAGGGGGACGACTTGGCCCCGATCTCTCCAGGGTGGGCGAAAGACGGGACCCTGAAGAATTGCTGAGTGATCTTTTAAACCCCCATGAAGAGGTGAACCCACGTTGGTGGACATTGCAAGTCATTGGCAAAGACAGTCATAGCAGGGAAGGTTTGCGCATGAACGAGGACAGCTTCTCTCTTCGAATCATGGACTCGGATTCCAATCTTTGGTCCTACCCTAAAAGCCAGATCGCGTCATACCGACGGGTCGAAGAATCGACCATGCCGAGCTACTCACAGACTTTGAACGACAGTGAAATTGATGACCTGGTGGCCTATCTGTTTTCTCTGCGAAAGGAGAATTAAGAATGAAGCGATTCGCAATTTTTGCATTAGGGCTAGGCGTAGCACTTCCTCTATTCGCGCAGGAAGATCAGTTTCAAACTGTAATAACACCGGCATTTAGCCCGGTAACCTGGGAGCGCCTAGTCAACGCGACGGAAGAGCCGGAAAACTGGATGATGTATTCCGGCACACTGGATAGCCAGCGGTATAGTCGATTGGATCAAATAACAAAGGCTAATGTGTCCAAGTTGGAAATGAAATGGTCTTATCAAATCCCGGTGATCGATAGGGCCGAAACAGTTCCTACCGTGGTTGATGGCATTATGTTCATCACTGAAGCCCCTAGTAACCTGGCTGCGGTAGACGCGCAAACCGGTCGCGTATATTGGCGTTATGATCACGAATTGCCAGATGATTTACGCATTTGCTGCGGACGCAATAATCGTGGTGTTGCCATACTCGATGAGACTCTGTTCATGAGCACTCTGGATGCACATCTGGTCGCTATCGATGCTCGCACAGGCAATGTGCTATGGGACGTAGAGGTGGCCGATTACCAGGCTGGGTATAGCAAGACTGCTGCTCCCTTAATTGTGAAAGACAAAGTTGTAACCGGTATCGCAGGTGGAGAATTTGGAATTCGTGGCTTTATCGATGCTTACGATCCAGTTACCGGTGAATTGGAATGGCGAACCTACGCCATACCTGGCCCGGATGAGCCCGGCAATGATTCCTGGTCTGGTGACTCTTGGAAAACCGGGGGTGCTGCTACCTGGCTTACTGGCTCCTACGATCCAGATTTAAATCTAATCTATTGGGGAACAGGCAACCCTGGACCAGACTGGAACGGAGACCTACGTCTGGGAGATAACCTCTATTCTGATTCTGCCCTGGCATTGAACGGCGACACCGGTGAGATTGCCTGGCATTTTCAATTCACTCCTCACGATGTCCACGATTATGACTCTATCCAGGTTCCAATTCTCGCTGACATTCAATATCAAGGTAGTAGCAGAAAGGTCATGATGTGGGCAAATCGTAATGCTTTCTTCTACACAATCGACCGTGCAACCGGTGAATTTTTAGAAGGCAAACCCTATGCTACGCAAACCTGGGCACAGGGGCTAGATCCTAACGGTCGACCAATTCGAGTACCTGGAATGGCTCCCACCTATGAAGGCATTCTTGTCTCGCCCCCCATTGTCGGAGCAACCAATTGGTACTCACCGGGCTATAGTCAGCAGACAGGCTTGTTTTACGTCACCTCTTTCGATGGAGAGCAGGAATTCTTTAAGCGTGATGAAGAATATGAAGAAGGCGAACGTTTTACCGGAGGCGGCGGTCGCTACAAGCAGCCTATGGATGCCTTTCATAGCTCGATACGAGCCATCAACCCCGCCACTGCAGAAGTAGAATGGGAGTTTCCAATAATGCCAAGATCTTCGGCGGGAATTACAACAACCGCTGGTGGTATTGTGTTTACCGGAAGTGCAGATGGTTATTTTTTCGCATTGGATGCAAGCAGTGGCGAAGAGCTGTGGCACATCTCACTGGGCGCGCGAGTTCACGCAGCGCCGATGACTTACGCCGTTGCTGGCAAACAGTATGTGACCATCGCCTCTGGCAACGTGGTTTATACCTTCGGGCTTCGAGAAGATTAATGTTGACCGAGTTATCTACGAGGCAATAGCCCAAGAGAGTTAATCCTGACCATGCATACCTTCGCTGAACCCATCAAATATGCCGCCAGAATGGCGGCAAATAAAACCGCTGTCCTGGATGGCAGCAATTCAATTAGCTATGGAGAGCTGCACCAACGTTGTAGATTATTGGCAGGCGGTCTTTCGTCTCTGGGGCTCAAGAAAGGCGACAGGGTCGCTATTCTTGCTAATAACGGTCAACCTTACATAGAAACCTATATCGGCGTTCCGGCTGCCGGTTTCGTGGTAGTACCGTTAAACACCCGCCATGCAATGGCCGAGCTAAAATATGCCCTGCAAGATTCACAGACCAAAGTGCTTCTTGTAGACCGTGATCCCGGTGAGCTGGCAGCATGTGTTGAGCAGGTAGTCATGATCCCAACCGCCTACGATGAACTGCTGTGCAACGCCAAAGAGCGAGAATTAGGTAGTGATCTCAATGAAAATGACTTGGCCGGGCTTTTCTACACTGGCGGCACTACTGGCAAATCAAAAGGAGTGATGCTTAGCCACCGTAATCTTATTGCGAATACTTTTCACTATCTGGCGGCTATACCTCAAGGCGAAACGGATATCATGCTGGTTATGGCTCCATTGTTTCATGCCGCAGGTTCCAATGGCGTAATAGCGAACATATGGACATTGGGCACACAAGTTACCTTAGCCACATTCGATCCAGCAGCGGCTTTGGATTTAATCGAGCAACACGGCATAACAGAAACTCTCGGAGTACCGACGATGCTCGCTGCCATGGCTGAAGAACAGCATGCTCGACCACGAAAAACCCAGACTCTAAAAATGATAGCTCATGGTGGCTCACCAATAGCTACGGAAATACTCAGACGCACCCATACCGCTTTTCCCACCGCTGAACTCGTGGAAGTCTATGGTGCAACTGAGTTGTCTCCTGTGTGTACCATTCTTAAGAACGAGCAGAATTTAATCGACTCACCAATCGTCCGCTCCTGTGGCCGCCCTGCTATAGGCGATGAAATCACTATTTTAGACGCTGAAGGTAAGCCTGTAGGCCCTGGTGATATTGGTGAGGTGGTGGTTCGAGGAGCAAATGTCATGCAGGGCTATTGGAACAAACCGGAACAAACTCAGGCGGTCTTAAAAAATGGCGCATACTGGACCGGCGACCTGGGATACATGGACGATGACGGTTATGTATTTCTAGTCGATAGAAGCAAGGACATGATTATCACTGGCGGCGAGAATGTGTACTGCACCGAGGTCGAAGAAATTCTCTATCAGCACTCCGCTATACTGGAAGTTGCCGTATTTGGCGTGCCTGATGATAAATGGGGAGAAGCAGTATGGGCTACCGTGGTGCCAAGAGAAGCCAGCAACCTCGATACTGAGGAAGTGATTAGTTTTTGTCGCGAAAGAATTGCAGGATACAAAGTACCAAAAGGCATCGATGTTCAACTCGAACCGCTACCTAAATCCGGCCCTGGAAAAGTGCTAAAAAGAGAACTGAGAGCCCCATATTGGCAAGGCCAGGGGCGTTCAGTAAACTAGCTCATTTCTCCGCCGTTGACGAATTACTCTCTACCCGGGACGCCCCGGAAAATATCGACTCGACTCAGGAGATTAACTTGTTTTGAGCTGCTGCCTTTCGTTTTAGCCCCAAGACTTCAAGTAATCAGCCCCTCTGGCCAGAGGGGCTGAGTGCTCACTGTCAGCGTTGAGTTCAAGCCAAAACGAACTGGCATTTTTCACAACTTATGAAGAAATCTAAGACTCTGTATCTACCAGGGTCGCATCGCTCGCCTTCTTTTTATTCCTCAGCAAGACAATTATTGTACTGACCAAATAAGAGAGAATGGCCGCAGCAATTCCCGTCACAATCGCCTCTGTGGCAACCGAACCGAACATGCCAGGATGAATGAAGAAATCCACTATACCGGTGATAAACCCAAGAACAAGTGAAATAATCCAGGGTTTATTGCTCTTCGCTAATAATAACGCCGCACTTGCTAATATCCCCGCAATAATCCCTGTTTGAGAAGCAATCAGCCAATGGCTGACTCCCAGCAACAAGAAATTACCTTGCACCATGGTAAATAGACATGCTGCGGTAGCCTCACAAACATTCTCTATATAGGGTGTAATTTTTTTTGGGTTTGTCATAACTTACAGCTCCCCAATTTGTGGCTCTCAAAAAAGTGGAATAAACAAATCACCCAGTCTGCCTCCAATGGCCTGGGTCTGCCACAAGCCTTCCGTGTGTGGATAATTTGGATTTCCTGTTTGCTTATCAATATTCAACAACGCCTTGCTACTTCTGTGTTAGCCAGGGCAAACCAACACTACGCTGGCAGCCGGTTCTGCAAATCGCCTGGCTCCGCAAAAACCGACACCACTACCAGCCCTCGTAAGCAGATAGATTTTGTTAGAAAGTGAGCCTATCCGGTCACGGTATTTTCTTCCCCTGTTCTATTCAATTTAAGGCCTGGACAGCCAAAACGAGCAAGCCAGTTGATTAGCTATAAGACGCCATCTCCCAGTAGATAACGAACTACATCTATGGCATCTATGCACAGAGATATTCCCGCAATCAGCAAATAGAAATGGATGTATTTTCCAAACCAGCTTGTCATTCCATGTCGCTCTCGCTGCAACAGTAGGTAAATATAGACAGGAGTCCAGGCCAGCAGGTGTCCCAGGCCAAGCAGTCGGACATAGCCATAATTGGCAAATATCCACTCCATTATCGCCGCCGCAAGTACGAAGCCAAATAGTATTGCTATAGGCTCTTTACGAACACTCCAACTTCCTTCCTCCTTGCTGAAAACAAATAGCAAAGACCCCAAATTTGCCAGCACCAGCAACAGCACCCACAGTTGTAACCAAGCAGGTTCCATGAGGATAGCGTCGTTTAGAGTTGCTGGAATTGATATCGAATCGTTCATTAGCCTTCCCTCGTTGATTGAGCCGAACCAGCAGACCAGTGTTGGATCAAAGAATGCTCATAAGTCGAGAAAAAATCTCAAGCTTCTTGTAAGCTATGAGATGAGAGCACAAATTGGCCCTGGCCGCGATGTTTAAAATTTCCATAAGATCAAAAACCGCCCTATAGTTTGTAATCAATAGGAAGTACATGACTAATAGCTCAGATAACAGATTCCCGATACCCGAAATCGCCAGCTTGCCGGATGATATTCAACAACGAATACTGGTGATCCAGGAAAAAGCGGGGTTTATCCCGAATATCTTCCTGGCCCTGGCTCATAGGCCCAATGAATTTAGGGCCTTTTTTGCCTATCACGATGCCCTTATGGAAAAGTCCAACGGCTTGAGCAAGGCTGAGCGGGAGATGATCGTAGTGGCGACATCCGGCATCAACCAATGCACCTACTGTGTAGTAGCCCATGGTGCTATTCTACGAATTAGAGAAAAAAACCTGTTCATTGCAGATCAGCTCGCTACCAACTATAGGAAAGCAGACATAAGCAACAAACAGAAAGCTATGTTGGATTTCGCTGTTAAGGTTTCTCAACGAGCCCATGAAATTGCTGATTCAGACCTGAATACACTTAAGGATATTGGCTTTAGCACAGATGAAATATGGGATATAGGTGCTATCGCGGCTTTATTTGCCCTGTCTAACCGGATGGCAAATATGCTTGATATTAAACCGAATAGTGAGTTCTACAATATGGGCAGAAATGAAACCTGGTAAAAATCAGTAACCAGGAGCTGAATTTGGCCAATTAAACCCGTTTTGCTCTTATGTTTTTCTTCCTCTGCCCTCAGTCTTGCAAAATGCAGTCTTCTGCTGTCTATTCGCTGACAATTTGGCTGGTACCCATGACAAATAGATAATGACTGTTGTTGTTTTTGGCTATTTAACCCAACCCTTAGTACAGCATTTTGGTGAAACCTGGCTAGAAGGCCAGCCTATCAAGATGATTTGCTTCGAATTGAAGCAAAAGCCTGCATACTGACCAGCGAAAACGGCATGTCGAAGCCTCTCCCTACATTCCCCGCAGAGAGTTATGGCGAAAATGGAATCATGGTTACCAACGAAATTCCCCCCGGTCGATGCCTTGCTCCAGTTGCCAGCAAGCAAGGAATCAGAGGAAAGAGCCGAAATTCATTGGAATCTGATTCACCTGTTAGAAGCTGGCGCTGGAAGAACCCACATCGCTACAGTCAAGATAGCAAATTGAACCAGCGGCTAATCAGTGTTTCTTTTGCGTACCAACATCTTCTGCTCACCCTGCATAACTAACTCTCGATGTTGGTTATGAACAGTGCTAAGCAAAGTTATTACTCCCGTTGTATGACCCGCTGTAAGCTCAACAATCTTCAATGCAGGATACACAGTATCCCCGCAGTACACGGGTTTTAGAAATTTTGAGCTTTGCTCAATCAAACCGATCAGGCTCGCCTCGAGAACATGAGGCAACATACCCGCTCCAGGTGCCGTCTGAATAGCCACCTGAAAACCGTGGGCTAACATTTGCGGATGTCCCTTTGCACGGCAATACTCCACATCGTAGTGAATGGGATGATTGTCACCAGAGGCCAATTGAAATGCCGCAAAATTAGCGTCACTCAGGGTTCGTGAAGGGATGATAAATCGCTGACCAATTTTCATGTCTTCAAAATAACTGGAATCAGTCAGTGTATGCCATTTTGGATCAAAATCAGGGTCTATGTCTCTCATTAGCTAGTTATCCCCAGACCCCAGATAGAAACCCCTAAAACGCATGAAGCCCTGGCTGTGTAGTGGTTAGCAAGAAAGCCCTCTATCATCCAATGGGAGCACAGCTCAAGGCTTATGACTATTCTACCCTACACACTCGATACAACAAACGATTTACTCACTTCTCGTGGCGGTTTACTGAGCATTACTCAATGAATGGACTACCCTGAGTCTCACTGAAGGTATTGATCAGCACTTTCCCCAGCCTAAAAGTAATCCTGGGTGCCGAGCCTCTGAATTCATCAAGACCCTCATCCTGATGCAGCATGAAGGCAGCTTTCATCTGGATGATATTCGCCACCTTCAGGATGATGAGGCGCTGCGTTTTGCGGGACACCCTGGGAATCGCGCCAAGGCCCGCAAAGGGGTTAAGCGGCCCAAGACCATTGCGGGTCGTTTAGTCCGGGAATTAGAGCGTAAACTGACGCTTTCCGTTCTGGAGAACTCATGACAATAAAGTTTCGCAGGTAGTTATTGGAGATCGAAGATCAGGATTTCCCTAGTTGGCTGTTTAAAAAGGCAAGGGGTTTCCATTCATCCGGTCTATTGATCTTCAGGCAGACAATAATCCGGTCCCTAGTTCACAAAACCTTCAGCAAGCTGTTCCCGGTCAATCAATTTTCCGTTCAGGAATACGGCTGATATAGTACGTGTATTGCGAATATCCTCTAACGGATTCTCATCGAGAACTACGATATCCGCGCTGTACCCTTCCCTTAATAAACCTAAACCGTCTAAACCCAATCTTTGTGCTGGTTTACTTGTTGCCGAAATTATCGCCTGCATTGGAGTCATGCCGAGACGCACAAGTATTTCCAGTTCCCTATGCCCGCTATAGCCAAAAAAATGATCGGGCACAGCACCAGCATCCGTTCCTAACAATATGTCTACACCAGCATCCAGCAAATGCCCAAGACTGGTACGTAGCTCTGCTTCGTCCGCAGTATCTCTGCCGGGTTGAAGCTGTCTTTGTTGACTGACACCTAAACGATATGCTACTGAGGCAGGTATCGACGAACGTAAGAACGGATCAACTCCGATGGCCTCACGGCGCAACTCTCCCAGTCCCAGGTTAGGCACTACAAAAGCATTCGCACTCGCTGTTAGCTGAGCGATATTCTGACCTAGATTCGGCCCGATTCTGCCGTGCAGGAAGCCGTCCACCCCAGCCTCCAGAAGATCCGGCATATCCGATGCTGACTGTTGGTGTGCATAGACAACCAGGCCGTTTTCAGCGGCCGATGAGGTGATAGCCCGATAAAGCGGCGGAGGCAGTTTCTGTTGAGTTCCACCACGGTCGTCGACCCAAATTTTGATTACAGAAAGACCCCTGGCAGCAATTTCCCGAACAGCTGATTGAGCTTGCTCAACCGATGCCACTCCATACAAGACAGGCTGTGCTGTTTGTTCTTGAATCGCCAGTGCCTGCGATAGGAACTGGTTGTTCGGACCCTGCTCTGGAGGTGCCATTCCAGCAGCAAACAAAAATCTCGCTCCTGCAAAATCTCTACGCTGCTGAGCCTGTTGCACTGAAAAGGCTAACCGATCCGGGTCACTGCCAGCAGAAAATACAGCGGAAAAGCCGTAGTAAGCATACCTTTGTAGATGTTCAATCAAATTCTCTCTACTGTAGTTTTGAGAGCCCCAACTACTATAGCCTTCGTAGCCCAGGTGGGCATGGCTGTCGATCAGCGCTGGAATAATCGTTTTACCACTCAGATCTATCACGGAAACACCGTTTTCTAGCGACATCTCTGCACGAGAACCTGCGGCCACTATAGTGTTTCCCTGCATCAACAACGCCGCATTTTCAATAACTTCACCATCACCAATAATCAAGCGAGCATTGTCCAGCAATACTTGGGAGCCAACATCCTCCTGCCCATGAACACCAGAGAAAGAAAAACCCAAGGAGCAACCCAGAACTGCAACCAGCAGCGCCCGGTTCAAGGCAGTTCTCATCGTCTGCTGTTCACTGTAAACAGCCTGCGCGTTGACCGCTTGTAGTTTTAACTGCATTTTGTTGCTCTCTTTTTGTCGCTGAGACTGGTAATCTAGCATCTTTGAACAATAATCTGCATTTTTCGCAGTCAGGTTTTCCCATTGCAGCAAAACACGTCAAATAGCCTGCCCAGCGAAGCTGAAGCATTGTCTCTGGCCGAGAGAACCGACACCGATTTTCTTGCCGAACAGGCCAAAAAATTGTGCCATAGCGCACATGGCAACATTGTCACCTATTCCAGGAAGGTCTTCGTTCCGCTAACCCATCTTTGTCGCGACGTTTGCCACTACTGCACCTTTGCCAGAACACCTAAACGCATCGAGCAGGCCTATATGAGTGCTGACCAGGTTCTCGAACTTTGTCACCAGGGTGCCAGAGAAGGCTGCCAAGAGGCCCTGTTTACCCTGGGCGAAAAACCCGAGTTACGTTATAAGGCAGCCCGGGAAGCCTTGGCTGAACTGGGTTTCGCTTCAACCATAGACTATGTCATCGAGATTGCTGGCAGAGTATTAAATGAAACCGGCCTGTTGCCGCATATTAACGCTGGCAATATGACCGCTGAAGAAGCAGGAAGACTCAGGCAAGTGAGTGCGTCTATGGGAATCATGTTGGAATCTGTCTCGTCTCGCCTTTGCGAGAAGGGCATGCCGCATTATGGTTCCCCAGATAAGAACCCAGTGACCAGATTGCAGACAGTGGAATTAGCGGGTAAGGCCCGCGTGCCTTTTACTTCGGGCATCCTCATCGGTATTGGCGAAACTCGTTTAGAAAGAATCGAATCCTTTCTGGCCCTGCGCCGCTCTCATCAAAAGTACGGCCATCTGCAAGAAATCATTGTGCAAAACTTTCGTGCCAAACCTAATACCAGGATGGCGCAGGCGCCGGAGCCTGACCTGCATGAATTGCTTTGGACCATCGCTGTTGCCAGAATAATTTTCGGTGCCGAGATGAATATCCAGGCTCCGCCCAACTTAAGTCCAGGTGTTCTAACTCAGTTGGTAAACGCTGGCATTAATGACTGGGGTGGCGTGTCTCCGCTGACTCCAGATCATGTAAACCCGGAGGCACCGTGGCCACATTTGGAGAGCCTCGCCAGAGCGACTAATGCCGCAGGTAAATTTCTGGAGCAACGACTTACAATCTATCCCGAGTTCGCTCAAAATTCTGAAAAGTGGCTAGACACTAATTTAAAGACCCAGGTGCTCAGGCACACTGACAGTTGTGGCTTTGCTAAAAGGGACAACTGGACACCTGGAGCCATCAAGCCAATCCCTGACATGGACAAGTTGCTGCTGGAAACTCCGACACTGGTAGATCGCGTTTCAAAACATATTAGGACTATCGTCGCAGCCTGCGAAAAACAGGCTGCCGTTTCCGTTGATGACATAGGCAGGCTGTTCGAAAGCAGAGGCGCCGATTTCAGCTATGTAGCCCAACAAGCAAATAGATTACGCCAGGAGACCAACAAAGATACCGTTAGCTACGTGGTAAATCGAAATATAAATTACACCAATGTTTGTTACTTCAAATGCCAATTTTGCGCATTCTCTAAGGGCAAGATGAGTGAAAACTTGCGCGGTCGTCCCTATGATATTAGCGCTGAAGAGATTGCCAGGCGTTCTCAGGAAGCCTGGAGTCGTGGTGCCACTGAAGTCTGTATGCAAGGAGGAATTCATCCTGATTACACGGGGCAGACTTATTTGGACATCGTACAAACAGTTAAACATGCCGTACCAGACATGCACATTCACGCATTCTCTCCTTTGGAAATCTGGCAAGGTGCTAGTACTTTGGGTATTTCCCTCAGAGAGTTTCTTGAACAACTAAAATCTGCCGGACTAGATACGCTGCCCGGTACTGCGGCAGAGATCTTACACGATGACGTGAGACAACTTATTTGTGCGGACAAGTTAAATTCTGCGCAGTGGCTTGAAGTCATGGAAACAGCTCATAGCGTAGGCTTTAACACTACCGCTACGATTATGTATGGTCATGTCGACAAACCCATACACTGGGCCAGCCATCTTTACAAGATTCGAGAGTTACAGAGCCGCACAGGCGGATTTACTGAATTTGTACCTCTCCCCTATGTTCACATGGAAGCGCCCATGTATTTGAAAGGCAAGTCCCGCAAGGGACCCAGCTTCAGAGAGGCTGTACTGATGCATGCTGTGGCAAGGCTGGTATTTCATAAACAAATCAATAATATCCAAGCTTCATGGGTGAAAATGGGTTTGGACGGTGTAATCGCCTGCCTGAACGCAGGCGCTAATGACCTCGGTGGTACACTAATGAACGAAAGTATCACCCGCGCTGCGGGTGCTAGCTACGGACAGGAATGGAGTCCCAAGGCCATTGAAGACACAATTCGTAACATGGACCGACTGCCTCGCAGGCGAAATACACTGTATGCTGACGCTCCCGAAGAACGCCTTCAGACGACCATCAACGCTGAGAAGCTGCGCGAAATCGAGAACCATTCGGCTGACAAGAAACAGCGTAGCAAGAGACTAAACAATCCAGCCCAGGTCGGCAGACACCCTGGTTGCTAAACAAAGACAAGAATACACCGCAAATGAATAATCCTGGCGATAGAAGTCGCATGCTGCAAGCTTCTGTCGACAAGCATAGTCTCGAAAAATCGTCCACCATGAATTACACATCTTTGTCTAATCCAGAACTCCCTTGGGAAATATTTCCCTGAACGGCAGGCTAATCAGGACACACCAAACACAGAATGAAAATTGCGATCACTGGAGCCAACAGCAGTGTTGGCCAAAATTTACTGAATCACATTATCTCGGCAACTGATATCAACACCATCGCTGGCGTAAGGTCTGAACGAGCAATACAGTCTCTACCAGAGTCATCTCGGGTTGAGCCTCGCATCATTTCCTACGATGATACCTCGCAACTTGCCAGCGCTTTACAGGAAGCAGACTGTATAGTCCACCTTGCAGGAATTCTGATAGAGAATAAAAATACCAGCTATGCCAGCGCCAATGTTAATGCAACTGCCGCCGTGGTCGAAGCGGCACAGCAGTTAAACGCGAAGCATTTGGTATTTATCAGTGTGGTGGGAGCTAGTGCCGATTCCAGCAACGCCTACTTCCGTTCTAAAGCGCTTGCCGAAGAGTTAGTCCGCAATTCCGGCATACCGAATAGCATTATACGAACCCCTATACTACTGGGCCTGAATACAGCCGGGGCCAACTCATTAATAGGTGCCGCCTCCCAATCTAAAACAAAAATTCTGGGTGGCGGGAAATACTCCATGCGGCCGTTAGACATTGATGATCTCAACCAAGCTATATTGAATTGTTGTAACAGCGATGGGCACGAATCCAGTCTATACGAATTAGTGGGCCCCGAAGCCATCAACTATTGTGACTTAATTCAGAAAACAGCAATGATGATGAACAATAAGGTTGAAATAGGATCGTTGCCTATTACTCTGGCCAAACTGCTTGCTGCTATTAGCAGCGGCGTCAAAGGTGGTGGTATAACTCCCACCGTGATTGAAGTGATAACAAAAGATGAAGTTGTGGCCAGCAACGCCGATGGCGCACTAAATATCTCTCTCACCCCCTTACAGAATACATTGGAAAAAATCCTGGAGTACAAACAAAGCAAATGAGCGAAGAAACCGAAAATACTATCGAAGCGACAAATCTCGAGAACACAGAAAACGGTGTAACAAAAAAGAAGCCAAACCCTATCGGTCGGGGCTTGTTTTTGTTGGTTACAGCACTTTGCTTTTTCTATCTCTATTATCGACTAAATGATGCCGCCGCTCGTGAAGGCCTGGGCCTCGTCACCTACATGAGTCAGGTCTTTTCCACAGTAAATTGGATTCCCTGGCTATTACTAATGATCGGATATTCCCTGTTTTATTTCGCAATAGACACTTTGGTAGTAACACGCGCACTAAACTGGTTCATTGCCGACATTAAGTACAAGAACATTATGCCCATACGCGCCAGTGCCTACATCATTTCAATCTTTAACGAACAGATTGGAAAAGGGGCAATGGCTTACTACTTGAACAAACGCGATCAGATTCCTGGCTGGGAAGTGGGATCCGTGATGTTGTTTGTTATGTTTTGCGAGATCTATTACCTGCTGGTCTGGGCTGCAATCGGTTACGCCATAGGCGGCGGCGCACTGCCAGAAGTATTCGGTTTAGTGCCTTATATTGCAGCAGTCGCCACAGTTGTGCTGGTACTTTGGATTGCCTATTTCCGGGGCATGATTCTGCCTAACAACAAATTTCGCCAACGTCGAATATTGCATGCTTTTCGCATGGCCAAACTTTGGCATTACGGTGCGTTCTTTCTAATGCGTTCCCCGGCATTAATGGCGGCGATTGTTGTATATACGGTTGCGTTAAATCTGTTTGGTGTTGAAGCTTCGCTACTTACTCTGCTCCCCTTTCTTCCAGTCATATTTTTCGCCGCCGCTGTTCCCACGCCAATGCGCGCCGCTGCTATTACTTTTTGGGTCATTCTATTCCCGGAAAACGAGGGCCAAATGGCAGCCTTCGGCTTCGTTCAACACAACTTTTTTATTCTATTTAACGCAGCAATAGGACTCGTTTTCTGGCGTAGAGCACAGCGGGATTTGTTCGGTAAATAATGGCTAACCTGTTAACCGCAATTCGATTGCTATTGGCTTTGCCAGTGGCAATTGCAATCGCCGATGCAGAATTTATGCCCGGCTGGCTATTGTTAACACTTATTCTGATAGCTATTGCAAGCGACTACTTCGATGGCAAAGTCGCCAGAGCCTTTGATACTGCTTCTGCTCGGGGACAGCTATTCGATCATAGCACTGATTTTTTATTCGTGACCTCTGGCCTCGCTGCCCTATCCATGGCTGGGATAACTAACCCGGTGCTGCCACTGCTCATAGTGATCGCTTTTATTCAGTACGTTCTCGATTCCTACTTTCTGTTCAAGCAGAAACATTTACGTATCAGCTTTCTCGGTCGCTGGAATGGGATTTTCTATTTTGTTCCACTAGTATTAGTTGCCACATCAAGACTGGAGTTTGTCCAAAACCTCCAACAGATTCTGAATACAATAAATGAATTAGCAGCCTACGGATTAACCGCATCTACACTTGCCTCCATTGTGGATCGCTCCATTGCCCCACTGCGAAACCCAGAGAACTAGATCATGGTTAAACTCATTCTGTTACCAGGAAGCTGTCGGATTTAACCATCGGTAGCGAGGGGAGGCAGAAATTAGTCAGTTTTGCAGTCATCAGTGGCCCGAGCGGAGATTTCTTTGGTGCTTTCGGCTTGACCGATGCAATATACGCTATGGACAAAACGATTAGCAAGATCGCTGATTTTGAAACACCAGGTTCCCCAGAACCACTTATACAATCGGGACGGCAGATGGGGATACCTCGATTAACTCCATAGCTGCTGATGCTGTTCGCACTTGATATGCGATCGAACAACCGGGAACAGCAGGCAAAGACAGCAGCTTAGCAAGCTGTCGCCGAAGCAAACCCAAGCTCGAACAGGCCTCAGTTGTTATCTGCGCCCTTGCGCAGATGTCCGTAGATCAGCTCTTCGGTAAACTCTACGCATTTATACTCCAATAACTGCATATTCTCATCCAATCTACGATATAGCGGAAATTTGAGTGTCCAGGCCGAAGTGTATACGTTCGGGTCCTCAAGGGTCGCTGTATACATGAGAGTATTTGGACCAAGATGTGTATAACGTTCAGTAACACGCAGAGCGTCACTGTGATGGTTCCCAGCGTGATCAAGCCAGGTGTCCGCTACTTGATCGGTGACATCAATAACTAAAGTGTCCCTTTCGAAGTGCCCTCTGGAATGCCCCATCCAACTCAATACAGGCGCTTCGAAATCTGGCCGATTCATGTACACGATACGGCTAGCGCTCGCGAATTCATAAGCCATTACCACGTGCTCAGGCGATTGAACTATTTGAAAGGGAAAAGGCAAGTAATTGGCGCGTGGTACACCAGGCATGTAGCACTTCACAACAGGGTCTTGCGCCAACCAATCCGATTTATTGGCCTGCTGTTGAACCCGGGCAGCGGCTGTATAAGGTATCTTGCCACCTTCAACTATGCCGAGACCTGCTGGCACAGCACCGATGGCTCCCAATTCTACAAGGGGACCAAAATCCGCAGCGTGAGGCTCAATATCCCAATGTGCACTGCCAAGTGCTTGCCAGATGCCATTGAAGTCTGGCTTCCCATCAGCAGTTCTAGGCACCGCCGCATTCTCTGCAGCCAATCCAATATTGCTCCCTGGCAGCAAAGCCAAGGTCGTCAATAGAGTTGCAAGTACTAGCCTACTCTTTAGCGGAAAAAGAACCATATTAGCCTCCGTTGTTATTGTTACCCCCTGCCTTATGATTTCTGCGGCAGAAGCAAAATTTTAACACAGCAGTTTGTTAGTAACACATAGGTGTAGACGCATTATGTTAGTCTCTGGTACCAATATGCTATTCTTTACGCAACAACTGCAACCGAGGTAAAAACTGCTCGGGCACCGACTGTGGCACCTACCTGCGCGAAGTATTCGAGGGCGATTTCTTTACTGTGTTGGTGTGCCGTAATCGTCTGTGCTTGATTGACAACCTGCTACCGACCGCTCTGTCATTGGTGTTTTTGGTGTTAATCGTCAATACCTATTCTCATATTGATTGAATTTGAATCTCAACTGAATTAGTCTCTCTGCGCCTGCTGATTGAACAACTTTCTCACAGAAGACAAGTAGAAATTAATGCTTCATCTGCGCTCCATTCCAGAGCGTCATAAGGTTTATCCATGCAACTCCGCTCGCAACATTCCATTGGCCTTTTCCAAATGCGTATTAACTGGATTGTGGCTGCCTGTGTGTTAATGACAACTGTCACATTCGCCAGACTTGGTCTTTGGCAGTTGGATCGTGCCGCAGAAAAAGTTGAGGCGCAGCGGGCGATGGAAATCGAATCCAGAGTAAACGCCGAAGCCTTAGAGGACATCCCCAGTGGGCATCTGCATCGCACCAACCCGGCGCTTCAGAATCGCCACGTTTCTTTGCGGGGTGAGTTCGACAACGAGCATACGATTCTGCTGCTGGCTGAGTTTTTCCAGGGAATGATAGGGTACGGAGTGGTTACACCCTTTCGTTTGGCCAGCACTAATCAGTTGGTTCTGGTCAATAGGGGCTGGACTACCGGTATCTTACCATCTGATACCTCCCCAGATCTCCGTCCAGTCTCTGGGCCAATGGAAATAACGGCACAAATATTTATACCTCCTGAGAATACTCGGGTTCTTACCAGCCAAATCAATGCACTGGTGTGGCCGCTGCGCATGAGGAGTCTGGAAATCGATGTAATCGCTGAAATTATCGGTGAGCCGTTGTTTCCTTTTGAAGTCCGATTAACCGCAGAACAAGACGGTGTGTTGGTGCGTCACTGGCCTGCGGCGAACGCCGCCGTAAACCAAAATTTATTCTATGCAGTTCAATGGTTTAGCTTCTCTTTATTAGCTCTTTTTATCAGTGTGTTAGCGAGCACTAATCTCTGGGCATTGTTGAAAGGAGGCAAACCTTAAGCTGATGTAGCTACCCTCTTTTCGACAATGTTGACTGCTTTTGAAATTATCAATCAGATTGATTCAAATCCAGCAATAATGCGGAATCAAGTAGCTGATTATGGTAATCAATTGGCCAATCCAGGCATTCAAAAATTACGCGAAAAGTGCTATGGTTCGCCTGTTACTAAGGATGCACTCGATTTAACCCTGTTCTCAACAGATTAAAGACCAAACGAGCTATGAGGAGTAGCAATTATGCGAATTTTTCCCGCTAAAATACTGCTGGGCAGTATTGCAGTAGCAGCAATGTCCGTTCCTGGAATATCGCTGGCACAATCAAGCGATGTCACATTCCACAAAGACATCGAGCCTATTCTGCAGCGTAGCTGTCAGAATTGTCACCGTGTAGGTGGCGCTGGACCGATGCCTTTGGTGTCCTATGATCAGGTTGCCCCTTTCGCAGGCTTGATCGAATACAAGACAGCTCTTCGTGATCGAGCTGGTGCGATGCCACCGTGGTACATGGAAAAAAATATTGGTATTCAAGAATACAAAGATGACCCTTCTCTCAGTGATGAAGAATTGACTCTCATCTCTACCTGGGCCCGAAGCGGAACTCCTAAGGGAGACGAAGCTGATGCACCTACTCCTCTAGTATTTGACGACAGTCTGAAGTGGAAAGCTGGCGAGCCGGATCTAGTCGTTAGAATGAACGACGTAACCAAGCTGGCTGGAACGCCAGACTGGTGGGGTGAGATTGATTACATTCCAACAGGTCTGGAAGAAGATCGCTATGTTAAGTCTGTCGAAGTGGTCGAAGTTAACGATGTGGACAATCAAGCAGGTTCCGGTCGAGAAACAGTAGGCGGCGCTTACATCTTCCACCACATGATTTGGGGTACAGCCATTCTTGACGAGAACGGCGAACGTGGTCCTGGCATCTCTATTCCCTGGCCTGTGCACGAAGTAGGCAGAAACGCCGATATCTTTGATGAGGATGCTGGTCGCCTTCTCAAAGCAGGATCATCTATTGTTTCTGATTCAGTTCACTTACACTCCAACGGTCGCGATACCACTGGTCACTTGGAAGTAGGCTTTCGCTTTCACGATAAGGACTACCAGCCTAAGTACCAGAATGCATTTATCGGTTTAGGGAATGGTGTAGACATTAGTATTACTGGTAATCAGAAAGACCAGGAACTTCATGCTTATACTGTTCTAAACCAGCACACAAAGGTGGTGACTTTCGAACCTCACCTGCATGCTCCTGGTGAGCGCATGTGTTTGGAAGCGATTTGGGGTTACACTGTTGAAACTCTTTCCTGCGCAGGTTACGACCATAACTGGGTTCGTGGCTATCCTTACGCAGAAAACGCTGCCCCATTGCTGCCGAAAGGCACTATTCTTCATATCGTTGGCTATATGAATAACACGGATACAAACCCTAATGTTCCCGATCCCCGCAACTGGCAAGGTTCAGGTAACCGCTCAGTAACGAATATGTTCATTGATTTGGGCATCCGAGTTACCTTAACTGACGATCAATTCTTCGAAGCGATGGAAGAGAGACGTCAAGCGCTCAACCTCGGGCCGAACGATCACGTTATTGGCTGCCCACTATGCCTGGCTCCTCTAGTGGCGCCCGTTGCCGAGGCAGAAAGTGAAGATGGCAACGATGTTGCGGGTAATTAGCTGAGGTTTTAGTAGCAAAGATGAGCAAGATTGCTAGTGAAGTAATCAGCAGAGCTCGCGCTTTGCTGATTGCTTCATTTTTATTAGTAACTTCAAACGTTCTTTTTGCTGATACTTATCAGTTTGGACAGCACATAGAACCTGCCTATGAAGGCTGGCGTCCTAATGCCGATGGCACTTTCAGTTTCATGTTCGGCTATATGAACGAAAACTGGACTGAGCAACCCGACGTCCCAATTGGAGATAATAATTTTTTCTCCCCTGGCGACGTGGATCAAGGCCAACCTGCCCATTTCCTGCCACGCCGGAACCGATTTACCTTCGAAGTGGTCGTTCCCTCCGACTGGGGAGAACGCGAGCTAGTTTGGACACTAAACGTGAATGGAGTTGAACGCAAAGCCTATGCAACGCTTAAGGCTGACTATCTTGTTGATAATATGGTCATCGCTTCCGAGACTGGCTCCTTGGGTGCCGGTACAAGCAGCCCAGAATCGAGAGCGAATAGTCCTCCAGTGACGACGGTTCAAGGTGACAACATTCGCACAGCCAAAGTGGGTGAACCAATAAAATTTGTCACGCATATTGCCGACGATGGTCTGCCAGTACCACGGCGGGAAAGTACCAACACTGCCGATGAGCTAAAACATAGAATGATGAGACCTCCAACTCGGATCACTGTTGGTAAGGTAAACGGCTTATTTTTATCCTGGAATAAGTACCGTGGTCCGGGCAATGTGACGTTTGATCCACCAATGCCTAAGCCTTGGGAAGATACGCGAACATCGGCTAACTCCCCCTGGGGCCCTCTTTGGTTGCCACCTGAAGTTCCCGAGAATGGCTTGTATGAAGTAACAGCAACTTTTGATACGCCAGGCACCTATATACTATGGGGACGAGCCGATGACGGTGGTCTCTATCATGATAGCTACCTTACGGTGAATGTCAGTGAGTAGCTAAACATACCGAAAAAGGGGCTGGAAATCGCCTTTTTGTTTGCCCAAATTATCAATGATAATTGAATAATCCAGTAACACTGCCAGCGAAATGCATTGCTACAAACTGAGTGCCAAGGTCAGCAATGATAATGAATATTGATCAGGGTCAATACTCAGGCCGTATCTCTAGTATTGATCTTGGCATGGTCGCTTAGTGCCTACTTCCAAATTTGAAGATGGAACCTACCGCCTCATCTTCGGCTACATGAATGAGAATTGAGAAGGCGTTTTCAGAACCAAAGTGAGTACCCTGGGCTTGCGGCAGATGATGGAGGTCTTTATCACGACCAGTACGTTAGGATAGCCGTAAGCCCCAGAGAGAGTCACCAGGGTTCGCCGCTGACCTCCTGCGCCTACAGATCCGATTGCTGATCTTCCAATTTAATAGTGAACGGGGGGTCGTAGCGCGGTGGATTTTGATTAATAATTATCTTCGTTGGTGGTGGTGTAACATAACGTAGATTTGGCACACCATTTCCAGATTTGAGGAGCACTGCTTCTGCTGCTTTGATGACTGATGGTGCCTCCGCATCAGGTCCGAAGGAGAAGCTAAAACTGCCCCGAATAAGACGATCATTTTCACCTAAAACTGCCCAATCGGCGGTGTAGTATGTCGCCGCGTCTAGTTCAGGAATTTCCCACAGGAAGTTTTTCTGCGTCCTCGGGTCATAACGAAAGCTGATATCGACCCAGTCTCGTAGCTGGTTCTGCAGAGTCAGCTTTACCAGACGCACTGCGTAAGAAAAAGCCAGGGTCAAATGATCTGGCGCCTCTGACAAGACACTGTCATTTAATGGCGAGGTTTCTGTTTCAATGATTATTCCTGTACCATCAGATTCTTGCTGACAGATGTCGATTTGGGAAAAGGCAGAATGCCAGAGCCCTAGACTCGCTAGAAATATACCGGCTTTTTGGAAATGATGTAATTTCAATGCTATTCCAGTTTGGCCCTGCCTGTTACAACAAAAAAATAGACCAATGGCGACAGCCAAGAAGATGGCGAAGAATAGCATCGTAGGCCATATTTGGGCAATGCTTGCGACTTGCGATACTTCACTCAGAAGACGCAAGCGCAAGCAAGGTAGGCAAGCAACCAGTAAAACCAGCAGGACAGATATGCAAAACACTAATCTCGAAGATATACTGACAGAATTGGAGGAGAGCGGTACTAATAGCACTACATTCAGTGAAAATTGGTCTCAGGGTCGTTCAGCCTTTGGGGGACTGACTGCCGCATTCGCTGTCACGGCCATGCGAAAGCAATTACTCCAGCCACTCACAATTCGCTCTCTAATGATTTCTTTCATCGCGCCAGTGCCACCAGGCCGAATTCGGGTCCACGCGGAAATTTTGCGCCAAGGCAAGAACGTCACCCAATGCAGCGCCTCCGTGCTCGCCAATGAGCAAACAAGACTGCAAGCTATGGCGGCCTTTGGTAATGCTCGCGAGGCTTTTAAGCCTCCTGCTGCACCCAGAATTGACTTGCCAGAAAGAGATCAGGGCATCGCGTTCAGCGATCACGCAAAGCGGCTTCCGCATTTTCTGCAATACTTCGATGGCTGCTGGATAGGTGCTGGCATACCTTTCTCGGGAAACTACCAACCTTGTCTAAAGATGTGGGTGCGACATACTCAGGAATTGTCTGGATTCCCGCTGGAAAAAATCGTAGCGATAGCAGACATTCCCCCTCCCGTGCTGCTATCGCATTTTGACGAACCCCCAGTGCCTGCAAGCTCACTTAGCTGGTCATTGGAATTTGTTGAAGCGCCAGAATCCATTACTAGTGAATGGTTCTATCTTGAATTTAATGTTGATGCGGCAGCAGATGGTTATACGCAGCAATCTGGAAAAGTTTATGACGAACTGGGTCGCCTGGTCGCCTTAACTCGGCAATGTATGGTCTACTTTGGCTGAGATTTTGATGCGCAGTTGGGTCCACTAACGGTGAATAGAGACTGATGTCGGTTTTTGCTAGAATTGGCGACAGAGATTTGGTATTGAGGTTCTGAAATTGATGAACAATAGCGATTTTCAGCGAAGATTATGCCTCCTAAGCGTTATATTAATTGCAGGGCTGTTTTCATCTCCTATCTCATTGGCACAACATACTCATGGAATTTTGACACCCGGTGTTACCTTTCCGCAGGATGACTCAGTGCTCGCTGAACCACCTCAACTTATTACTATGAGCTTTAGGGTGAACGTACGACTTCTCAAATTGGCCCTGTATACAGCTGAAGACGAATGGATCGGCATTAATTTTCAATACGATCCGTCACGATTAAGCCACAGCTTTGTGCTTCCGATTCCCGACGAGTTACCCAAGTCTGAATACTACGTGGCACGATGGTCTGTAACGGATGATCGCAGCAGGTTAGTAAACGGTGAGTTCAAGTTTGCATTTGGCCCTGGAGCAATACCTCCTTCAGAAACTATTGCATCAAGGGTCACTGATCTGGAAGAAAACCTTCCGTCTACCGGCGCCTATAGACTGGAATCGATTCAGTAGAAAATCATCATATCCACTTTATGAAAAACTATTGTGGTTGGCAGAATATTTATCTATCGAAATTTAAATCCTTGCTCGGCTAGAAAACCCTTCATATGTGGTCGCGCTTTTTCTGACAACAAGCTCGACACTTGCTCTGTCCAGCTAATGCCATGCCCTCCGCCAGTTCGCGTACGATAGTATTCACGAATGTTTTCATCGTAGTCCGCAATCGCTTCGTTATCACCCTCCTCATTGTAAACTTCCTGTTTCAAAATCACAGACAAAGGCAAACGCGGTTTAACTTCTGGGTTCTGATCCGGATAACCGAGGCATAATCCAAATACGGGGTAAACCCCCTTAGGTAATTGTAATAATTCAGACACCTGTGCTGGATCATTTCGAATACCACCGATATAGCATATCCCTAAACCAACTGATTCAGCCGCAGCTACCATACTTTGCGCCATAAGCGCTACATCTACAGTAGCAATCATAAAATGTTCTGTATAATCTCCCTCAAACTTTTTTTCATATTTCTCGCAATAATTCCCGGCTCTTTTTAAGTCAGCACAGAAAACCATAAACTCGGCTGCTGTCTCTACATAGTTTTGTCCACCTGCAAGTTTCGCTACTGCACTGCGTGTTTCGCTATTAGTTACTCTGACTATTGTAGATCCCTGCAAGAAACTTGATGTCGCCGCTGCCTGCCCTGCTATAACCAAGTCAGAAAATAGTTCTGACTCAATTGCCCGGCCAGTATATTTTCGAATGCTGCGATGGGATTTCAGCAAATCAATCACTGAGTTCATACTGAATTACCTATAGAAAAGTCACGACAAATTGATCACAGGAGTTAATAAGTAATATTCCCCGATCCCCAGATAGAAATCCCTAAAACGCAGGAAGCCCTGGCTGTATAATGGTTAGCAATTAAACCCTCCATCACCCAATGGGTGTACAGCTCAAGGCTTATGACTATTCTACCCTACAAACTCGATACAACGAACGATTTACTCACTTCTCGTGGCGGTTTACTGAGCATTGCTCACTTAATGGACTCCCTGAGTCTCACTGAACGTATTGATCAGCACTTTCCCCAACCTAAAAGTAATCCTGGGTACCGACCCTCTGAATTCATCAAGACCCTCATCCTGATGCAGCATGAAGGCAGCTTTCATCTGGATGCTTTCATCTGGATGATAGTCGCCACCTTCAGGATGATGAGGCACTGCGCAGGGTGTTGGCTCTCAAGAAACTTCCCCAGGCGACCACGCTTGGCGATTGGCTGAGGCGAGTGGGCGCACAACCACAGGTCCAGGATGCCTGGGTCAAGGTCAATAGAGCCCTGTTGCAGTCAGCCCTGCGCTGCTGTAAAAAAAAGTACCGCCGCAAAAAAGTGACGCTGGACATTGATGCCACCGAAATTGTGGCCCATAAAGCCGATGCACGGTGGACCTACAACAAAAACAAAGGCTTTATGCCCATGGTGGGCCACATTGCGGAAACCGGACAGGTCGTGGCCGTGGATTTTCGTCAAGGTCATATACCGCCGGCACAAGACAATCTCGCCTTTATCCAACAATGCCAACAGTCGTTGCCAGAAGGTTGCGCCCTAGGGGCGCTGCGTATTGACGCCGCAGGCTACCAAACCAATATCATTGAATATTGTGATGAGCAGCCTATCCAGTATGCCATCCGCGCCAGGAGCAGTGCTGCTATGCGGGCACAGATAGAAGCGGCCAGCGATTCGGACTGGCTACCCCTGTTTGAGCGACAAGGCGAAGCTGTCTGTGGCCAGGATAGCTACCGCAGGAGCTTCTGTATCGGTGACTATGCAAAAGCCTTCACACTGATCATTCACAGAACCGCCCTTAGCGGCCAGGCGAGTCTGGATTCGGCTTCACAAGATAGCGCGGATGGCATCAGCCTGGGGGGCTATAGTTATCCTGCGATGGCCACCAACCGGGACGAGTTGATGTAAGTATATGTTGGTGGTGTAAGTATATTGACATCATGGGTCGAAAACGGCATAGTGTCGCGCTTCGGAATCGAGAGCTGCCACGCCATAATCGTCGTCTCTACCCAAACGAAATTATCTACTGCTAAACACTGAACCAATTCTATTAAGGAGTTCCAATTGGCTAATTCTCCACAAGCCCGCAAGCGTGCAAAACAAGGTGAAACTCGTCGTCGTCACAATGCTTCATTTCGGTCCATGGTACGCACCCACATAAAGAAAGTAGACGCTGCAATTCAGGGAGGCGATCACACAACTGCAACAGAGGCCTATAATGCCGCCGTTCCTGTGCTTGATCGTATGGCAGATAGAGGCATTATTCACAAGAATAAAGCGGCGCGACATAAGAGCAGATTAAACACAGCAGTAAAAGCGCTGAAATAACTTTTAGCCATCATGAAACCCGGTACTTGCTGGTTTCATGACTGAAATGCAGTACTGCTCGTCTTGAACCCTCGTTCTGCTTATTCAATCACTCAATATTAAGTTGTCGCGATGAATGATCTCTGCTTCTCCAGCGTAACCCAATAGACTTTCTATTTCCTCGCTGCTCTGGCCTTTTAGTTTTACTACTTCATCAACACCGTAGTTGACCAAACCCCGGGCGATTTCTGCCCCGGACCCATCAACACAGGAAACCACTTCTCCCCTGCTGAATTTCCCAATCACGTCCTGTATTCCCACTGCCAGAAGGCTTCTGCCTGAATATTTTAACACCTGTGCAGCACCTGCATCTAAAACCAGCTTCCCTTTTAAGGTGAGTTGACTGGCCAACCATTGCTTTCTGGCGGTTACTGGCTCATTGTCTGCTTCCAGCAAGGTGCCCACTACCTCACCTTCTAATAACCGTGTAAGAATCTGATTCTCACGACCATTAGCGACTAAGGTATTAGTACCGGATCTGGCCGCCAGTCGCGCCGCTGACAGCTTTGTCATCATGCCACCCCTGCCTAGACTACTGCCCTTGCCCGCCATTGCGCTAAGACCACTATCCATTGCTGATGCCGTAGCAACCAGATTGGCTGAAGGATTGCTTCTGGGGTCGGCTTCAAATAAGCCGTCCTGATCGGTCAATATCACCACTACATCGGCATTGATGAGGTTAGCGACCAATCCTGCCAGGGTATCATTGTCACCAAAACACAGCTCAGCCGTCGCCACCGTGTCGTTCTCGTTTACAACAGGGACAACTCCCATCTCTAGCAAGGTCGTCAAAGTACTACGAGCATTCAGGTAGCGAGTGCGATCAGACAGATCATCATGACTCAGTAAAATCTGTGCCGCATGTACGCCCTGCTTCATAAAGCAGCTCTCATAGGCTTGAATTAAACCCATTTGACCAACGGCTGCCGCCGCTTGTTGAAGTTGAACCTGCTTGGGGCGCGACTTTAACCCCAGACGAGCCACACCCTCGGCCACGGCCCCGGAAGAAACCAGGACAAGCTGTATGTCATTTTTTTGCATGGTGACGAGTTGGCCTGCCCAATCTGCTATCGCATTCAGATCCAGCCCGCGGCCGTTGTTGGTAACTAACGAACTACCAATTTTGACCACCCATCGCTTCGAGTTTTTAATCTTCTCTCGCATTTTCTCGGTGCTCATTCGTCCCTATCAACATCCAACAGGCCATCATCACGCTGCTTGGAGATTTTGCCAGTTTCAATACTGTGTCTGATCTCGAAAGCCATTGTTGCTTCTTTTTCTTGTAAAGCCGCTCGATAATCTTCGTCATCCAATAATTTCTGTTTATGAGATTCAATCGACAGCATCAACTCCTCACACAAAGGTTCACAACCGGCGTTGTTCAGTGCTGATATTTCATGAATAACATCTTGCCATGACAGCCGAGAGCGCAGCTCCTGTTTTAAATACTCTAAACTCTTTGCATCCAACAGGTCGACTTTGTTTATTACCAACCAACGTTCCTTGCAGGCAAGAGTAAGGCTAAATTTCTGCAACTCTCTAATAATTTGTTCAGCATTATCCACGGGGTTGCTTCCATCCGCAGGCAACGCATCAACTAAGTGTAACAACAATCTGGTTCTCGAAAGGTGCTTTAAAAACCTGAAACCCAAGCCCATTCCCTCAGATGCGCCTTCAATAAGGCCAGGGATGTCGGCCATTATAAAACTACGCTCCCTGCCAAGGCTGATCACACCTAAATTGGGCACCAGGGTTGTAAATGGATAGTCGGCAACCTTGGGAGTCGCGGCAGATACCGATCGAATCAAAGTTGACTTACCTGCGTTTGGAAAGCCAAGCAAACCTACGTCCGCCACAAGACGTAGCTGTAGCTGCAATTTCCTGGCCTCCCCGGGTGAACCTTTGGTGACTTTGCGCGGCGCTCGATTGGTACTGGACTTAAAGCGAGTATTGCCCAAACCGTGACAGCCTCCCTTGGCAACCATGACCGGTTGATCAGGAACCTTAAAATCGGCAATGAGTTCTTCGGTGTTTACATCAATAACCGAAGTACCCAAGGGCAGCTTGATCAATAAATCTTCACCACCTCTCCCTGTGCAGTTTCGTCCCTGCCCGGCTTGTCCCGATTGCGCTCTATAACGAGGTTGAAAACGGAAATCCACCAAGGTGTTTAGCGAGGCGTCCGCCTGCATAAAAACGCTACCCCCATCACCGCCATCACCGCCGTCTGGGCCACCGCGCTCAATATATTTTTCACGACGAAAGCTGAGACAACCATTACCACCGTTGCCTGCCTCTACCGTTATTTCTGTTTCGTCTACAAATTTCACCTTTTACCCATTTTCCGCTGACATGTGTTTTAACAGATTGATTCGCGCAGGACGAATACGGGAACATCTCGCAATTCTACTGGCAGCGCAGCATAAACAAAAAAGCCCCGTCGAACGACGAGGCTTTTTTGTGACGAAATGTTTTACTAGGCTACTTCAATGCTCACAAATTTTCGATTCTGCGGCCCTTTCACGGCGAATTTAACAACACCATCGGCTTTAGCAAATAGCGTATGATCCTTTCCACAACCGACGTTTTCACCCGGGTGGAAGCGAGTGCCACGCTGACGCACAATGATATTTCCAGCTCTGGCGGCTTCGCCACCGAATAATTTCACGCCCAATCGCTTCGATACCGAATCACGACCGTTATTAGTACTACCCCCTGCTTTTTTATGTGCCATTAGTTGACTCCCGGCCCTTACGCCTTGATTCCAGTGATCTTAATCTCTGTAAACCACTGTCTGTGGCCTTGTCGCTTACGCGAATGCTTACGACGATTAAATTTAATTATTGTGACTTTCGCCGCTCGACCTTGCTTGACTACTTCCGCAGTGACCTGACCACCTTTCACGTAGGGTGTGCCAATCTTCACAGATTCGCCTTCACCTAGCATTAAAATGTTGTCAAAACTCACTTTTTCGCCAGTGGCGGCTTCCAGTTTCTCAAGTCGCAGAATTTCACCCTCTTCAACCCTGTGTTGCTTGCCACCACTTTCTATTACCGCGTACATAATTCTCTCCGATACCACCTTGCAAATGGGAATTCAACCCACTCTTTTAGGGGGCGGAATTTTACCGAAACAACACCCTTGAAGCAAGCACAAGTCTTTTCCAATATAAAATGAGCCTGAAACGGAAGGAAGCACGGCAAGCTGCAGCTTGACAGCACCTAATTCGCTCCCTAGCATGCCTGCTCACGGAGTTTTGGCGCAGAAATACTCAAATCCAACTATATAGCCGGAAATAAGCAAACACAGCACTATGTACCAGAAAATTCGAGCTGTAGTCGAATTCGACCTTCAGGCAGTAGATCATTTCATAGTGGATCAACTTCACTCTGGTGTGCCTTTGGTTGAGAGCATAGGCCATTATATTGTAGAAGCTGGTGGTAAGCGTCTGCGTCCTATTCTGGTACTGCTGGCGGCCAAATGCTGTAAAATCAATAACCAACAACATATACCCCTCGCCGCGGTGATCGAATTCATTCATACCGCGACGCTGTTGCATGACGACGTGGTCGATATGTCCTCCCTTAGAAGAGGCAGACCCACCGTCAATGCACGGTGGAATAACCCTTCTAGTGTTTTAGTGGGAGACTTTATTTACTCCAGGGCCTTCCAGATTCTCGTCACCTTAGGCGATATGAGAATCATGCAGATCATCGCGGATACAACGAATAGGGTAGCCGAGGGGGAGGTTCTACAATTAATGAGCAAGAATAATCCGAAACCCTCAGAACAAAATTACATGGAAGTAATTCAGAATAAGACTGCTATTCTGTTTCAGGCAGCCGCGCAATGCGGTGCTATTCTGACTCGAGCAAGTGACGAGCAAGAGCAAGCTCTCAGGAGCTTTGGCATGCACCTTGGCATCGCCTTCCAATTGATTGACGATGTATTGGATTACGATGGCGATAGTGAATTGATGGGGAAAAATATCGGAGACGATTTGGCGGAAGGAAAACCAACACTACCCCTCATTTATGCACTCGAACAGAGTAGCGAGGTGCAGGCTAGTTTAATCAGACACTGTTTGACTGAAGAGCAGTTACAGACGGAAACTCTAAACCAGGTCATAAAAATCGTGCAAGATTGCGGCGCTTTGAACTACGCACGAGACCTGGCAGAGTCTCAATCGAACCGGGCTTTAGATTACCTGCGGACGCTGCCCACATCTGAGTACCGTGATGCCCTAGAATTGATGGTTAAATTTTCAGTCACCCGTAGCTGTTAATCTCCATTCCAGCAGGGCTAATGTATCCTTTTCCATGCATACCGAGTCTTTTCCAATGTTAGTAACACATAAACTGTCCGGTCTTGTAGCACATGATCTGTCCGGTTCTCATAGAACCCCGAGGAGGGGCGCTTATGAGACGGAGAGTGGCTACAGGAGACTCGACTAATGAGATTCGAGGACGCTTGTGAAGGGTGGACGAAGAGCCGTCTGACCCATGAGGAGGCGGCGCGATTGCTGGGGGTTTGTGACCGAACCTTTCGCCGCTACATTGATCAATATGAGGAAGAGGGCCTGGAGGGTCTCATCGACAAACGGTTATCACAGATATCCCACCGCCGCGCTCCGGTCGACGAGGTCATGCGTCTGGTGGATCGGTATCGCAGCCAGCACCAGGGCTGGAATGTGAGGCACTACTATTCCTGGTACCAACGAGAGGGAGGTCAGCGCAGCGACTCGTGGGTGAAAAATACCTTGCAAGGGGCTGACGCAGTGGTAAAACACCGATACTTACAGCTTGGAAAAACAGACCGGGGAACCGTCACCCGCTACTTGATGAAAGTCACTGGCTACTCTCTGGCCCAGACCAAGCGCCTGATACAACAATACGTCAAAACAGGCACAATCTCAGTGAAACCCGCTCGCGGTAATGGCTTCAAGCGCGCTTATACGGTGCTAGATAGTCGCCTGTTGGCGAGTATGGATGAGCGGCATGACCAACCCTCAAGCAGATTCTGGCGGCCTTCCCCTTTAAAATACGGGGCTTTCACGCAGACAATGGCGGTGAATACATCAACTATACTGTGGCTCAGCTACTGGACAAGCTACGCATTGAATTTACCAAATCACGGCCTCGGCACAGTAACGACAATGGCTTGGTTGAGAGAAAAAACGGCTCCGTTGTTCGCAAACTCTATGGGTACACACACATCCCGCAGCAGTACGCCACTGACTTTGCCCAACTGAACAGCCAACAGGTCTACCGATACGTTAATTTCCACCGGCCCTGCTATTTCCCCACCACAATCACTGATGAGAAGGGCAAGGAGCGTAAGCAATACCGCTACCAGGACATGATGACGCCCTATGAGAAATTCCGCTCCCTGGCCAGACCCAGCCAATACCTCAAACCTGGGATCACCTTCAAAAATCTGGATGCATTCGCCAATGAAATGACGGACAATGAAGCCGCTGAACAACTCAATTCAGCACGAGATTATTTACACAACTCCATGAGCGACTCAAGATAAGGGCTTAATACACCGTCGTTTCAAGCTCATTTCTGGATTCGAAAAGACTTACCGGAGAGTCTGGCAAGACCCCCCTAAGCTCTTAACAACGCTCAACTTATTGTTGAACATACCCGGTAGGGTAATATTCGTCTTTGACAGCAACGAGGCGTCTATCGGTTTTTTTTGGTTGCCAGAGTATGTTGATGTCTTTTTAAGCAGCGATATTGCCGGGCATTGTCCATTTCATGCAGCGTCGCTTCATTTGGCGGCCGGAACTGCCATAATTACGCATTTGGCTACCAATAAACCACTGTCAAGGCTGTAAATCTCATGGGTGAATCCCACTCTGCTGGCGAAGAATCGTCACAAACCAGCAATAAGAATGAAACCAGTCTATTGAGGGCCAGTGGTATCACTGGCTCCATGACTATGGTTTCGCGTGTATTGGGTTTGGCCCGTGATATGGTTATTGCTCGTGTGTTTGGTGTAAGCGATGGGGCTGACGCTTTCTTTTTGGCAAACAAGATACCCAATTTCATGCGCAGGTTATTTGCAGAAGGAGCGTTCAATCAAGCCTTCGTACCAGTTCTTTCTGAGTACCGGAGCAATAGGTCTTTGGCTGACGTGCAGATGCTTATCAATGCAGTGGCAGGCAGTCTCGGTGGTTTTTTGCTTATTGTCACTGTGTGTACTGTTGTTGCTGCACCACTCCTGGCTGTTCCACTGGCATACGGTTTCACCGATGAACCAGTTAAGTTCGCGCTGTTTGTGGAAATGCTTCGAATAACATTTCCTTATCTCTTACTGATTTCGATGACCGCCTTGTGTGGGGCTGTTTTAAACAGTTATTCCCGTTTTGCCATTCCAGCAATCACCCCAGCACTACTTAATATATCTCTGATCAGCTGTTCATTTTTCCTCGTGCCCTATATGCGTGTGCCTGAATTGGCACTTGCCTGGGGAGTCTTAATTGCCGGGGTCGCACAGCTTCTGTTTCAACTGCCTTTTCTGGCGCGTATGCAGTTGATGCCAGTGCCGAAGTTCGGGAAATTTCATGAAGGGGTAGACCGTATAAAGAAGTTAATGGTGCCTGGGTTGTTCGGAGTCTCCGTTAGCCAGATTAACTTATTATTCGACACCTTTATTGCCTCATTGTTGATGTCAGGCAGTGTGTCCTGGCTGTATTTCTCTGATCGTTTGATGGAATTGCCGTTGGGAACATTCGGAATTGCATTGGCTATTGCTGTGTTACCTAGTTTGTCGCGGAAACACGCAGAGTCTTCTTTAAATGAATTTGCCGAGACTCTTGATTGGGCATTTCGTCTTGTTGTCTTGATTGCGATTCCAGCGACGCTGTCTCTAATTCTCATAGCGGAACCGTTGTTAGTGACGCTGTTCCAAAATAGCAATTTCACGGAATCTGATGTCGCTAACTCGGCAAGCAGTCTCAAAGCGTATGCGTTTGGCTTGATTGCTTTTATGGCAATTAAGATTTTCGCACCAGGCTATTATGCGAGACAGAACACCAGTACACCCGTGAAAATTGGTGTAGTCGCCCTGATAGCTAATATGGCCATGAATCTGATCTTTTATCTATCGGGCCTTGCTCATGTCGGTCTGGCTCTAGCTACCAGTTTAGCCGCGTTCCTGAATGCAGGGCTGCTATTGCGCGGGTTGCAGGTTAGTGGGGTATTTAGGTTTCAGGCGGGATGGTTGATGTTTCTAGTGCGTGTCTTGTTGGGGAATTGTGCCATGGCTTTTTTTCTGCTTAGCTTAGCTGGTGACTGGCAGGCATGGCTAGATTGGAGTATGACGAGGAAGATAGTGCAGCTTGGCATTTTGGTTTTTGGTGGAATGCTAATATATGGCGTGATGTTATTCTTGTCTGGAGTACGCTGGCGGCATATTTATCACTAGAAGCCCAAATTTGAAACTGCAACCGTCCAGACAGTTATAGTAGTGGGAAGCAAGCGGCAGGAAAATCGGTGGAAAGTAGCAAAATGAAGCGAGTTTACAGCACAGACAATATTGCCAAGGCATGGAATATAAGAAATGTGCTTGAACAACATGACATTGCAGCGGTGGTGAAAAACCAACAGTTATATTCTGTCGCTGGTGAAATTCCTGTAACTGAGTGTTTGCCAGAAGTATGGGTAAAACCTCTGTACTTCGCTCGCGCTGAGCAGATAATTTTGGAGATCGAAAACAGCTCTCAGCTTGAAGACTCGGAATGGCATTGCCGTGATTGTGGAGAATCCAATGCAGCAAATTTTGCCTTGTGTTGGAATTGTGAATCAGGCGATGAGAAATCGCCAGTCGATTGAAGATTATGTCCAAGAAAAAATACTTTTTGCTGTTTGTTTTGCTGGTAAGTCCTGTTGCGGTGGCGGCGGATTCTGAGTGTGTCGTCTTATTGCACGGTTTGGGCAGATTGTCCAACTCGATGACTAAGCTTGAAAACAAGCTCGGTAAAGCGGGTTATGCTGTGGCAAATATTAAGTACCCATCTCGAAGTTTTGCTATTGATGTATTGGCGAAGGATGCTATTGGTCGTGGGCTTGATCAATGCAGGGCAATAGACCCGAGTAAGATTCACTTTGTTACCCATTCATTAGGCGGCATACTTCTGCGCTACTATGTCACACAGGCTGATATCGATGAATTGGGACGTGTAGTCATGCTGGGGCCGCCTAATCAAGGCAGTGAAATTGTTGATAGTCTATTGCCTATTCCTGGTTTTCGATTTATTGGCGGCCCTGCTGGCGTGGCTTTAGGTACTGGTGAAGACAGTATTATTGACAGTTTAGGCCCGGTAGATTTTGACCTGGCAGTTATCGCTGGTAGTACCAATATTAATCCACTGGAGTTTTTTTTTATTTCAGGACCCAGTGACAGCATAGTTTCAATTGAGAGCACAAAGGTTGAAGGCATGAATGCGCATTTGGTCTTGCCTGTGACACATACTTTTATGATGCGTAATAACAAAGTTATAGATCATACGATCCACTATTTGAAGACTGGTTTCTTTATACCCAAGAGCAGGGGCTTTGACGCCGAATGAGTGAAGCGTCGATTGTTGATATGCTGCACCTTAGCCAATGTGCTGTGAAGAAAGAATTGGGAATCGATTCTGCTGAACTTACCAGTGCCGATGTCGCCATTGCGCTGATAGAAAAAATGACGGCTTATGTTCTAAAAGAAGGCGATGTGATCCAGGAGCAAAATCTATCAGGCAGAAAACATAAGAATGCATTATCAACCAATACCAGGAAAATCTCGAAAGTTAAGGCAAGCGCCTCTGAGAAGACTATTGTGACTAAGAGAGCGTGAGGCGATATCGAACCTTTAGAAAATCTGGATTAGGCACGAGACATGAATTTCCCCGACACTGTGTTTACTTTTACCACTTCCCCTGGTGACAGATATTCAGGAACCTGAATTTCCAAGCCTGTAGAAAGTGTAGCTGTCTTGCTTCGATTAGTGGCAGACGAACCGATCACTGCGGGTGGTGTGTCAGTTATGATCAGATTTACTGATTGTGGTAGTTCGATTCCAAGTAGCTTGCCATCCATGATCAAGGCAATAATGTCTTCTTGTTGTTCCACCAGATAACCCAGCTGACCTTCAAGCTGATCGGCAGCTATCGCGTATTGACTGTAATCCTCCATGTTCATGAAATAATACTCATCACCATCCAGGTAAGAGTATTGCACTCCTGTCCTGACACAATCGGCTTGCTTTAGTTGATGGTCTCCTTTGAAAGAAGAATCGAATTTTTGATGTGTCTGCAGGTTTTTAAATCGCACTTTGTATAATGTGGCAGAACCACGTGAGGAAGGACTCTTGCTTTCAGTTTGTTTAACGATATGAGGAATGCCGTCGATGTCTACTATCATTCCTCGCTTTAATTCACTGGCTTTGGGCACGATTGATTCCTTCGTTGTTAAGGTAGATCACAATGTCTTGTCTATGAGTCAGCACTTCGGCTGAAGCAGGATAGATGTTGACTCACTTCCGGAGCAGAATCTACCTAATGTGATGCTAGCTTTAAATGCCGGAGCAATTGATGCCTGGTTTTCTCTTGTGTAATTCGAGATTAGGGCTTTGAATACAGTAATATTTACACCATAATCCCGAGTCCAAAATTTGTGCAGGTTTAATAATGTCAGATCGTATAGCGGAAATCGATAATCTCCACATCATTGGGCATGAGGAGTTGCCTTCGCCTGCTGTCTTGAAGACAGAACTTGCCTTGCGGGGCAAGGCTCTAAACACAGTGCAGGACGGGCACAGGTCGGTAAAACAAATTCTGGAACATCAGGACTCGAGGTTGATCGTTGTGGTTGGCCCCTGTTCGATTCATAATCCGCAAGAAGCTCTCGAATACGCAAGGCGCCTCAAGCCTTTGGCAGACGAGTTGGCAGATGAGTTATTGATTGTCATGCGTGTTTATTTCGAGAAGCCGAGAACGTCTGTTGGCTGGGAAGGTTTGATTTACGACCCTCATCTTGATGGTAGCCACAAAATCGATCACGGTCTACGAATTGGTCGTCGTCTTATGCTGGATATAGCAGAGATCGGTCTGCCGATCGGGGTAGAGGCGCTAGACTTGATTTCACCGCAGTATCTACAGGATTTAGTGGCGTGGACTGCAATTGGTGCACGCACAACAGAGTCACCGACCCATCGCAAACTGGCGAGCGGTATTTCTTCAGCTGTTGGGTTCAAGAACAATGTCGATGGTGGCTTGATGGTTGCGGTAAATGCAATCCGTTCGGCGTCGGCTACGAACAGTTTTATTAGCGTGACCGAAGAGGGTAAGGTTGCTCTGTTTCGAACAGAAGGGAACCCTCATTGCCATGTGATACTGAGGGGGGGCAAGTCTCCCAACTATGATCGGCAAAGTGTTGCCGCCTGCGAGAGAGAATTAGAAAAAGCTGGCCTGATTCAAAACATTATGATTGATTGCAGCCACGGCAATTCGAACAAAGATCATAATAAGCAGAAATTGGTTCTTACTGAGGTGGCTGGTCAGATTCGCGACAGCAATAAATCCATTATTGGCGTAATGATTGAGAGTAATCTCGAAGAGGGCAATCAACCTATTCCGGATGATCTAGACGATTTGAAACACGGAGTGTCGATCACCGATGCCTGCATTGATTGGGCTTCGACTGAAATGCTACTTCGGGAATTTGCCGCAGCGATCACCGACTCATTGAAATCGCGTACAGTTTGAGTTGTACCCGCCGCGGTGAAATAGCATGTGGGAAGGGTTGAGACCCTCGGCCTCGCACTGCGATGGGCATTGCATCCTATACAGGCAAAGCAGAGTAATAACAGAGCACTATCTGGCTTTTAGAACTGCTGCCAAACTTGCTGCAAGGTACTCAATATTGGCGTCGTTAATGCCCGCAACATTAATACGGCTAGAATTGACCAAATATATGCTGTAATCATTTACCAGAGATTGGACTTGATCAGCAGTCACACCCAGAAAGGAAAACATCCCTTTCTCTCGCTCGATAAAACCGAAATCTTGCTCGACACCAGTGGCTTGAATTTGTTTAACGAATTGTGCGCGCAAGCCATTAATACGATTGCGCATCCTGGTCAGTTCAGTATCCCATTCCTTTCGCAGACTCTCATCAGCTAAAATTAACTGAACGATTGCGGCACCATGGTCAGGTGGCATTGAGTACATTGCTCGTGCTGCTGCGGCTATTTGCGTGGTGGCTGTTGCGGTGGCCTCCGCACTATCGCAAATGAGGGTCATGGCGCCAGTACGCTCACGATAGAGGCCAAAATTTTTCGAACAGGAACTGACGATTATTAATTCTGGCAGAGAGTCGGCTAACAATCTGGCTCCATAGACATCTTCTTCAAGGCCCTCTCCCAAGCCTTGATAGGCAAGGTCGACAAATACCGTAAAGCCTTGCTGTAGTGCTACATCGCGAACTTGTTGCCACTGCTCATCGCCAAGGTCGGCGCCGCAGGGGTTGTGGCAGCAGCCATGTAGCAGAACCACATCACCACTGCCAATTCTGCTTAGGCAATCAAGCATTTCCTCAAATTGGACACGGTGGCTGGCATGGTCATAGTAGGGATATTGCTCGATCTTGAGGCCGGTTGAGCCTAATAGTGGAACGTGGTTTGCCCAGGTTGGGTTGCTTACCCAAACCGTTGCTTCGGAGCTGGCTGATTTAATGAACTCAGCGGCCAGACGCAGGCCTCCACAGCCTCCCGGAGATTGCACGGTGGTGCATCTTTTGCCCAGGTTATCTGTCAGTGACGTGCCCAGTAATAATTCAGCGACTATCTTGTTGTAATCAGCGGCACCGGTTGGCCCCACATAGCTTTTCGTTGTTTGAGAATTGAGTATGATGTCTTCAGCTTTTTTAACCGAGGTCATGATTGGTGTATCGCCATTCTCGTTTTTATAGACACCAATGCCCAAATCAATCTTATTTGGGTTGTTGTCGGCACGGTAGCTGGCCATGAGTCCTAGAATTGGGTCTGCGGGAAGAGCTTGAAGTGATTGAAACATGGTATTTATTCTATCTTCTCTGGTGGGCTTTGAGGGTGTTTTGTAGCAATGAGGCACGAGTCATAGGACCAACACCTCCAGTGACAAAGCTAATATACGAGCATTTGTTTTTTACGTTTTCAAAATCGACGTCACCTACGTTTCTAAAACCTGATTTTTTGCTTTGGTCCGGAACGCGAGTCTGGCCTACGTCAACCACAACCGCTCCCTGCTTAACCATATCGGCGGTGACAAATTCAGTTTTTCCTATTGCCACTATTAGAATATCGGCACTGGCGCATAGTTCGGTGAGGTTCGCGGTGCGGCTGTGGGCGACTGTTACGGTTGCATTTCCAGGGTTGGTATTACGTGACATTAACACAGCCATGGGAGTGCCGACGATGTTGCTACGACCCAGTATCACGCAGTTTTTACCTTCGGTTTCTATTTCGTAGCGACGAAATAACTCCATGATACCGTTGGGGGTGGCCGATATAAATGTAGGAAGACCCAAACTTAACTTACCCACGTTTTCCGGGCAAAAGCCATCAACGTCCTTGGCGGGATCGATTGCCAGTATCACTTTGTTTTTGTCAATATGGGCCGGTAATGGCAATTGTACAATAAAACCGTCTATCCTGTCGTTGTGATTCAATTCATCAATTTTGTCGAGAAGCTCCTGTTGGCTGGTGTTTTCTTCCAGATGTATCGTGGTTGAGTCAAATCCCACTTCTGCGCAGTCTTTAACTTTAAAAGCCACATAATTTTGTGAGGCACCGTTGTTCCCCACTAGTACTGCTGCCAGATGAGGAACACGATTTCCGTTTGCTTTAATTTTTTCCACAGTTTCGGCTATTTCCTGGCGAATTTGCTCAGAGCAAGACTTGCCATCAAGTAATTGCATTGTGATTTTCCCGGTGTTTTTGGGGTCTAAGTACTCAAGCGCGCGTAGTGGTTTCGGCGTTGGGAATTGCGTAGCTCGAAGTCGCCGTATGATAAACGAGCTTTCAGTTCAGCTCAACTCACACAGGGGTCGATAATGATTGTAGTATTGTTGATAGTCCGCCAGGGCTTTATTCACCGCAGCAACCGTCAAACTGCCCTCGTAAAATGGATAGAACTCATAAGCTGTTGTGCCATTAGCACGCTCAACGCAGCCATTCCATTTGGGCTTTCTGGGCGGTAGCACGAACAGAGGAATGCCCAGTGCCTTAACAAGCCGATTCAAACTCATCCCTGAATTCACTGCTGCTATCCACCTGAATCGAGAGCAGCTCGAAGGGTAACTGCTGCCTCAGCTCGTTCAGAAAGCGTTTGGCGTTGCGACTACTGGCACGGCTATAGGCTCGCATAATCGTGGTACCAGTGACCGGGCAGGTGGCTTTAAACTCCTTCAACTGAAAGCCCTCTTTACTCCTGGGTGGGTGTCCCATTTATTTCTTTCCAAAACTACGGCGGATGCTGGGAATTTAATGAAATTATAGGTTATGTTAAACTGTATTTTTATGGTAATCAGATACGGGGAGAATACTGGGCGGTCAAAGCGAAAAAAATAGTGAAAAGTCGAAAAAAACAATTTGAAATCAAAACCCATAAACTCCACGTGGCGCTAACAATAGAAGATGACACCAATAACGGGATTCTTTGTAAGATTGAAGAGTATATATCTGGCTGCGAAAATAAATTAAGGGAAAGATACGTAGATAAACAGGAATTTATTAAGTTAGTCCCGCACATTGATTGGGCTAAATTGTACAAAAAAATCCCTCAAATAAAAAAATGAGTGTGCCCTATTCTACTGACCACTCTTAAGGTTTATTCTTTGGAGCGGCACTACATAAATTAAGGTTGAATTATGGGAAGAAAGAAAAAAGCGTAGAGATTGATGAGCAAAAATTTTCCGCAATGGGGCGAGAAGAAAAACTGGAGCTATGCAAAAATTTCAACCAGTTATTTTACTATGAGCTTTCAAAAATACCATATAAAGAGCTAGAAGTTTTCGAAAGAGGTAGAGCGGAATCAATCGCAGAAAGATTGTTTAACGAAAGGGGATATGAAGTTTATCGCTCCAGAATAAAGGGAGGATATCGGACAATTGGAGTTGAGTTTTACTGGCGGGATTTCGCCTCACAAGTCACAGAGGAAGACAGAGAACTTATCAGAAAATTGAAATCTCTCATGTCTCCAAATGAATTTAAAGAACTTGCATATATGGTTCAAGACAAAAGTGGCACACCTGATCTTCTATTGATAAAGGATGAAAAAATCAGCTTTGTGGAAGTTAAATTCAACTATGAAACTGTGAAACATTCAACAGTAGAGTTTTATATTAAGTATGGACAGAAGTGGCCAATATCGATTTTAAGGGTGATCCGAAAATGAAATTTTCACTTCCCCCCTGGCGAAGCGCGTTGATTGTCATCATCGCCGGTTGCGCCATCTCGACCGTCGGGTTTGGCATTCGTTCGGTGTTCGGGTTGTTCCTCGAGCCGATGACTATGGCCCGCGACTGGCCGCGGGAGACCTTTGCGCTGGCGCTGGCGTTACAAAATCTGTTGTGGGGAGTGGCGTTGCCGTTCGCCGGGGCGATGGCGGATCGGGCCGGGCCGGTGCGGGTTATCATGCTTGGCGCGGTGATTTACTGCGTCGGCGTGTGGGGTATGAGCGTTTCCGAAAGCGGATTTGCGTTGTATCTGAGCGGCGGTATCTTGACCGGAACCGGCATCGCGTTTTCGGCGTTTTCCATCGCCATGGCGGCGATGGCGAAAGCAGTCGGCCCGGAAAAACGCTCGCTGGTTTTCGGCCTCGGCACCGCCGCCGGTTCCTTCGGGCAGGTGCTGTTTTCGCCGATTTGTCAGGGGTTCATCGGCGCCTACGGCTGGCATTCAACCCTGTTGATTTTCGCCGCCACCACCTTGGTGATGATTCCGCTGGCATTATTACTGCCGAACGACCCGGCGGCGGGCCAGCAAAAAGCCGTGCAAACCATCGGTCAAGCCATCAACGAGGCCACCTCCCACCGCGGTTTTATACTGCTCACCGTCGGCTTTTTCGTATGCGGTTTTCATGTCGCCTTCATCACCGTGCATTTCCCCGCCTACGTGCGCGACATCGGCCTCGACCCCGCGGTCGGCGCGTATTCCATCGCACTCATCGGCTTGATGAACATCTTCGGCTCGTTTTTATCGGGAATGGCGGGACAACGCTGGAGCAAGAAGTGCGGGCTCAGCGTCATTTATATAACGCGCGCGGTGTGTATTTTTTTGCTGCTGATGGCGCCGAAAACCGAACTTAACATCTACCTGTTCGCCGGCGCCATGGGAATCCTGTGGCTGTCCACAGTACCGCTGACCACCGGCATCGTCGCCCAGGTGTTCGGGGTTCGCTACATGGCGACGCTGTTCGGCATCGTCTTTTTCAGCCACCAGCTGGGCAGTTTCCTCGGCGTGTGGCTGGGCGGGCGACTCTACGACCAGACCGGTTCCTACGACGGCATCTGGTGGGCCGGCATCATCGCCGGCGTCGTCGCCGCCATCATCCACCTGCCCATTAACGAAAAACCCCTGGCGCGATTGTCGGCGCAGGCGGGTTGACTGTTCCGGCAACCCGACGATCCGGCAACCCGACCAGAAGCGGCATCCGCGCACCGCTAAAGCGCCGCGCGCCTTAGCCCGGATATTTCATGAGTGAAGCGGTGATGGTCGGTTTTTCGGTAGCGCCATCCCTGTCGCTGCATCATATGATGCAGTTGCCTGTTCTTTGGTCAATTCTTTCGTTGTTCGCAGATTTTGGGCGCAGCTCCCCCTACCCCCGTTGTTTATCAACATGCCGGGGCAGCACTGGGTTGGGTTTATGGGGAGTTGAGCCGATAGGCTGCCGTGCGGAACAACGCCTGATGGGGATAAGCACTGCTCATCAGTAGGCGGATGCGGCGCGTGTTGCGGATGATCACGGCACCGATTTTAAGCAGCGTCAGCCTGATCCTGTGAGGACTGGCTTTGGCCAGTTCGGTGCCCTGTAGTGCAAGGCGCCGCAATCCCTCAATCAACGTGTAAGCCAAACCTGACAGCAACTGCCGGCACTGGTTGGGCCACCAGCGGTGACAAGAGGTGCGATCCGCAAACAAATCCAACTGCTGATCCTTGATCCGGTTCTCCATGTCACCGCGGGCGCAGTACACCTTGTCGTAAAGGTATTGATCCCCCTGGGGTAAATTGGTCACCACAAAAAGGTGGCGCCCACAGAAGACATACAAGGGCAGGTAACAATAATGGTCGTAGTAACCATGGAAAAACTTGCCCTCCTGGTCACCATGCAAGGGCGTATCAGTGGCATCGAAGTCCAGAATCAATCGTCTCGGCGGTCTGTCGTGAGCAGCGACAAATTGAGCAAACAATACCTGGTGGATGGCCAGAGTGGATGCGCTGTCAGCGCGTTGTTCCAGTCGGCACAGCGTCGCCGGGCTGGCCAGAGGCTTGTCTCGCGAAGTGGCTGTTTGCAGCGCCAGATCCTGGCGTAGTTGGTCGTGATCATTCAAGTCCTCATGGCCGAGGGCCAGGGCGTAGATACGCTGTTTGAGCAATTCATTCAGAGAATGATCACAGCTGGCTTTGCGACGGGTGTCGCCCATAGCGCGGGCCACGGCTTTGGTCAGCCCCATTTTCAAGGCTTTTCCGCCGTTTTTCTATCCCCCTTAGTGAAATATCCGGGCTAGGACTGTTTTATCCATTCGTTCACATAGTACGTTGACCACCAAGTGACTTTGCAAGTCTCCCAATTTTACTTTAGACCTATTCAAAAAACTGGCGTTTTCCGTGGCATGGGTTTGGCCATTGATTGTATAGAAAATGCGTTTTTTACTGCTTTTTATAAACTCGGGCAATTCACTGAGTCCAGTAGCGAGAATTTTTATTGTTCCCAATTCTTCATCAGATAATTCAGCAACCAAGTGGACAAACTCCGTAGTTTGTTTTTCTGGTTTTTGTTCAGGGATGTCAGGACTTTGTTGATTTTCATCCACAAAATCAGCGTGTAACATGACTCCCATGCCGCTAAATGTTCGATCAGCAATACCTTTTGCGCGCAATTCACCTCTTCCTGCAATCGGCTTTGCATCAAAATCATATATCCGTATCGGTAAAGCGCAATCCAACAAATTAAGTGTGAGCGCACGATATAGACCAAAATCTACAGCATGTGCCCCATCACCAATATCATACTCAAAAAGACGCACCAAAGACCCTTGATCAATGACCCCTATAGCATCATCACCAAATGCTTTGACACTGTCTCCTTCAAAATTGAGAACCCGACCATTTGGCATGAGATACTCGACAATAGGCAATTTTTTCCCTGCTTGAACCTCTGACACCCGAATCAGAGTCCATCCCCACGAGTTTCCGTCATACCTCTTGCTGGCGATAAGCTTGTAATGCTTTTGGGTAATATCCGATTGGGTGCAAAAGCGAATGGATCCTGTCGAGCCCATATTGAATTTACCTTGCACGAAGCCTATACCTTCCTTATTAGTTTCGCTCAAGCTCAGAAATGTTTTAGGGAAACATTCAGGGTTTTGACCTTCGCCAAAGTCCACAACCGTGATAGTCGGATACTTTTTACCGTTCGTTCTCCTTTTAACACCAATCAAAATACTTTTTTTCGCCAAGTCGGTCAGTGCTCCCGATTCCAAGCTGGAAAGTTTGCCTTCGTTAACATGGTAAAACTTTTGCACTGCCTCTTGCATAGACTGTGGTGCCTGATCGCTCGACAAGTCCTCAATCCCCGATTCGTAGGCTTTTCTGGATAGCACAGCATCGATGGAATTGGTGATAAGCTCGGTTAAAGCACCAACCGCACTTGTCTGCTGGTTGGAAACGGTATCCCAGTTTTTCTCACGACTTCCGTAAGGTTTCCAATCATCATCAGAAAAATTGTGCTCCTGGACAATTACCTCAACCTCTTTGGTGGACACAGAAGACAGCAATCGCTCTAACATTTTTTTAGATTCGGCTGGTTTCATATTTCGGGCTATTCCAATCGTAGTGAGTTATAACTGAATCTGGTGTTTGAGCATTTGGGAAAAGGCAAAAATAAATTTCTCCGCCAGAAAAGCAAGATAGATGCTCTGGTTGTAGGCCTGTTTGAATAATTCCATCAGTTGCCTGTATATTCCTGTTGCAAGGTTGGAATCACCCCTGCCATTCGCACAAAATCTTTATCGTTATGCAGCAGAATCAGATCATTCTCAATAGCACATTGGGCGACCAGGCAATCAGTGCTTGAACGGATGGTGAGGCCTTTTTTACGACATTTGCAGTAGATTAGTGCCGCTTCTTCGTAACTTTTTTTATCGTCTTTCAGGTGATAAAAAGTTTGCTCAAGTAAAATCTGTTTGAGTTTGTTAAATAATGAAAAATTCTTACAACCTTGCAGAATCTCAAAATAAATTTCTGGAGTGAGTGCGATTTGTTGCGATTCAAACAATTCTTTGATGTTTTTTGTGGAATTGTTATTGAATATATCAATCCAGATTGAGGTGTCGGCTAGATACATTCGTTGTCGTCTGGCAAATGCGGATTAACTCGTAAAGCCTTGTAGTCGTATCCTTCAAAAAAAGGACTCTCTCCATCCAGCGAATCCAGCAATTCGTCTAAAGTTGTTTTTTTTCTGTGGTTTTGCACAAATTCCTTTAGGGCCACATCAATCAACTCCCGTTTGGTTTTTATGTTGCTGAGTTTGAGTGCTTCCTGCACGATATTTTCATCCAAAACAATATTGGTTCTGTGGGCGGTATTAGGCATTTTGTGATCTCCTTTTAACTTCTATGTCGCTGGCGTGTGTATTGTAGCATATATTATGTGTATGATTGCGAAATCACAATGGTTGGGAGGGTGCCTGCGGGTTTTACCCGGTAGAAACGACTGCTGCCTTGTTAATCGGCAACTTGCGGTCACTTTAGTGCTGATGATGACTGCCGCCTCACTGCCACCTTGAGACCACAGCATAACTCAGCAATCACTTGGTTATTTTGATAAAATGACGCATGCAAAAAACATTCTCTACTCAACCCCCACTCTTTGTTTCAAGGGTAGACCTTGAGCATCCCATACTCCACAGTCTTGACGACACAGAAGCTCTGCTTGAATGGTCTGAGGTCGAGGTGATCTTATCGCCGATCTATGCCTCTAAACAGGTTAGTGCTGGGGGATGAATCGGCCCTGGTTGCCGATGCGGCGTACTCGTCGAAAGCGACCCGCGATCAGTTGGCCCGCTTGGGAATTGATGACCAGGTTCAACGCAAAGCGGATCGAGGTAAACCCTTATCCCATGAAGACCTGCAGAGAAACAAGAACATAGCCGTGACCCGGTCGGGAGCAGAACGACCCTTTGCCACCTACAAATGGCACTACGGTTTGGCGCGAACACGATTTATGGGGCTGACGAAGAATGCGACGGTGTATGGATTGGCGGCGATGGCCGCAAATATCCGTAAGGGTGCCCGATTTTTAACGCTGTATGGCCTGCCAGACCTTCACTGTGCAGGCTAGGTGCGTCTGAACTATGGGAAACGAGCCAAAACAGAACAGATTTAGCCGTTAAACCGGCTTAAATGATCAAAAATCAGGCGTTTCCGTCCTAAAAACGGACAGGTTGAGAAATCGAGCAAATAGGGCTCAGTTATGCTGAGGTCTCCGGTCATTTATTTTGGTTTTGAGTGGGTGTCCCATTTATCGCAGGTGTCCCATTTATCGCAATTTGTCGTCGCCTTTATTTTGGTTTTGAGTGGGTGTCCCATTTATCCCCCCCAGTTATGCTGAGGTCTCCGGTCATTTATTTTGGTTTTGAGTGGGTGTCCCATTTATCCCCATTTATCGTCCTCCCATTTATCGTCCATTTATTGTCATTCGATCAATTTCTGACGGTATACTTCACAGCAGCGAAATTCCCAAACCAAATCAACAACAGAAATGGACAAGCCTATGTCGCACCTAGAAGTCTCTAAAAGCAATAGTATTGCCACCCTAACCATGAACCGTCCAGAAGCCAGAAATGCCCTGAGTATGGAGATGCGGTCTCAGCTACGCGACGCGCTACATGAAATAGAGCGAGACGATACAGTTCGCTGCGTCGTCTTAACCGGGGCGGGTGATCATTTCATGGCCGGAGGAGACGTTAAGGGCATGGGGGAATCTATCAAGAAGCCACCAGAGGATATTCGCCAAGAATTCATGCTACGCATCCATGACTTGCATCCGATTATGTTTGCCATGCGCAGAATGCCAAAGCCGGTTATTGCGAGTTGCCGGGGGGCCGCAGCCGGAGCGGGTGTCAGTATTGCTTTGGCCTGCGATTTGATCATGGCGGCAGATGATGCTTTCTTTACCCTCGCCTATAGCAAAATTGGCACTAGCCCAGACGGCTCCTCATCATTTCACCTACCCCGGGCGGTAGGCATCAAGAAAGCGATGGAGATCGCGCTGCTTGGTGATCGCTTCGATGCACAGGCAGCAAAAGGCATGGGAATGATCAACTTTGTGGTGCCTGGCAGCGACCTTGATGCAGAGACGGACAAATTAGCAAGCCGGCTGGCCAACGGGCCCACTCATGTGTACGGGAACACCAAAGCATTATTCTATCGATCTCTGGAGAATGAATTCGAGTCCCAACTACAGGCAGAGGCAGAGTATTTTTCTGACTGTGCGTCACGCGCTGATTTTAAAGAGGGAGTTAGTGCCTTTATCGAGAAACGAGAGCCGGTATTTACTGGTAAGTAAACAGCACCACGAGACCCACCACTTAGAGATTGCTTGAGGAGATTTGCAAGGCTTCAATGTTTTCCTGCAATCGAAACAGGCTTTCATTGATCTGTAATCTATGGGCATTTACCGATTCCATAGATTCTTCTATATATTCCAGGCGGCCCACCAACCCGAGTAGCGTGCTATCTCCGCTGTTGAGTGCCTGGCGAATCGACGCTATATCCCCTCTCAACGCATCTAATTCCTGAACAGACGTATTCAGTCCACTTACTGACTCAGTCAGCCGGGTAAAATCTGCATTAAGCGCACTAATTTTGATTTCCGTCGCCTGTTGCGCCTGCTCACCAGCAGCTATTTGTCGGCTGTTGCTGGCCACAGTTTCGTCCTGACCTTCATTTACCAACGCCAGTTTCGCAATTTCTGACTGCAGGTCTTCCAGGGCGCCATTGATTATTCTGCGTGCCGCCCAGAGTTTGTCTATTTCCGAGAAGTTGAAGTCCATTCTTTCAAACATGTTCAGAGTCGATTCTTCCGCCGAATCGCCAGCTAGTGCCAACCGTCTTTCAAGGTCGGTAATACGTAATTGTGCCTGCTCCATGTGGTCCAAATAAATACCGTAGCCAAGATAGGCACCGTAGCCAGCGCCACCTATGGCGAAGATAATCAGTGTCAGCATGACACGCACCGGCCAAGTGCTCACTGTTACTTTCTTTGCATAATAGCTAGAGCGAACAATATCTTGTCCCTGCGCCCTTTTATTGCTGAGGTGAGAATCCACGTCGTCCCTGTCCGGGATCATAGGTGGAATATTGCCTAGTTCGTCGTTTTCCTTCATAACTTACCATTATCCTAGAAATCCAGATTGCATACCATCCCTAGCCTGCAATCACTCTAATGGCTAAGTATTGTGGCCAGTGGTAAACTGCATCAAACAACCTGCATAGTGCTGTCCGCATTAGCAGGTGGAAGAATAATGACCTCAACAAGCGCTGGAGCCCGTTATGGAATTAGAAAATTTTATATCCTACCTTTTTCGCTGGATTCATTTTTTTGCTGGTGTGATCTGGATCGGCATTCTGTATTACTTTAATTTTGTACAAACAGAATTTTTCAAGGAAACCGATGCTGCGGCGAAATCTTCGGCTATTTCCAAACTAGTGCCGCGCGCACTTTGGTGGTTTAGATACGGTGCGCTGTTCACCTTCTTGTCCGGGCTTGCATTGGCTGGTTTCCTTGGTGGCGCGATCAACTTTTACATCATGATCGGCATGTTGCTGGGCACAATAATGTTTCTTAATGTGTGGCTCGTAATTTGGCCCGCGCAGAAAATTGTTATCGCCTCAACTGACGCAGTGCTTGCGGGTGGCGAAGCAGACCCCACCGCAGCCGGTGCGCTGGCAAGAGCCGGACTGGCATCGAGAACAAATACCTTGTTTTCTCTACCCATGCTATTTTTCATGGGAGCCTCTTCTCACCTGACTGGAGCTGGACGTCTGCCTATGTCGATGGATGGCGGTGTAAGCATGCTGGCTCAGATTCTCTGTGTAGTTCTCATACTTGGATTGGCGCTTAACGGCCTAAAGGGCAAGCAAGGCCCTATGACCACTATAGTTGGTGTGATCCATTGTGGCATCGGTTTAGGAGCTGCACTGCTTCTTATCACGCAATACCTGTGAACAGTCTCCTTTCATAAGTATTCCTATTGCTATTTCATATAGTGATAGGGATGCCTTAAAGGAATTAGCTCACCTCGCTACAGTACAATCCTTGCCAGCAATCTGCGCGAGCAGCGGGAACCTACCTGGCATTTACACTTCGGGAACTGCCGCTTAGATGCCCTCAGCTCTGTCCTGGACGACTTTGACCACTGGAACTTCGTCAGCCAAAAACCAGCCGACGCCTATGACTTTTCTAGATCCATTAGGGTCTGCCTTTCTACTGATCGAAATCTCTATCCATCAGTGTTCAAAATCGGTATCCAGGGAAAGAATTGCTCCTTCCTGGAGAGGCGCTTTAGAAAGCCGAAGCGCAATGCATAAACCCTAATGAGCTGAGCATCGAAAGTCCTGAAGCAACGAAGCCAGGGAGGTTCAAGACCTCCCTGGACGCGGGTTTTTACATCATGCCGGGCATTCCCCCCCCCATACCACCCATATCAGGCACACCACCACCTCCTCCGGCGCCAGCTTCCTGAGGCAATTCAGTAACCATCGCTTCGGTAGTAATCATCAAACCAGCAACAGAACCGGCCGCTTGAACTGCTGTGCGAGTTACTTTAGCAGGATCAAGAATACCCGTTTCGATCATGTCGCCGTACTCGCCAGTGGCCGCATCAAAGCCATAATTACCTTTACCGGCTTTAACTTTGTCCAATATCACAGAGGCTTCTTCTCCCGAGTTAGACACAATTTGACGCAAAGGCGTTGTGGCCGCTTTGAGTAATATACCAATGCCGACATTTTGATCTTCGTTATCACCCTTAAGGCCTTCGACTTTCTGCAAAGCGCGAACCAGGGCAACACCGCCACCAGGAACAACGCCCTCTTCTACCGCAGCGCGAGTCGAATGCAATGCGTCTTCGACGCGAGCTTTTTTCTCTTTCATTTCTATTTCAGTGCTGGCACCAACTTTAATCACCGCAACGCCGCCAGCTAGCTTGGCAACGCGTTCTTGTAGCTTTTCACGATCATAGTCTGAAGAAGTTTCTTCAATCTGTGCGCGAATCTGTCCAACACGACCTTCGATCTTCTTACTGTCACCAGAACCATCGATGATAGTCGTGTTTTCCTTGCTAATTTGAACACGTTTAGCTGAACCGAGATCATCTATAGTTGCACCCTCAAGACTTAAGCCAACTTCCTCAGAAATCACAGTACCACCGGTCAATATAGCGATATCTTCCAACATGGATTTTCTTCGATCACCAAATCCAGGCGCCTTAACTGCAGAAACTTTTACGATACCGCGCATATTGTTAACCACCAAAGTAGCGAGGGCTTCACCTTCGACGTCTTCAGCTATAACCAATAGAGGGCGTCCAGCCTTCGCTACAGCTTCTAACAGAGCAAGCATGTCACGAATATTCGAAATCTTCTTATCAACGAGAAGAATCAAAGGGTTCTCAAGATCGGCACTCATGCTGTCCTGATTATTGATGAAGTAAGCAGACAAGTAACCGCGATCAAATTGCATACCTTCAACCACGTCCAACTCGTTCTCTAAACCAGAACCGTCTTCAACTGTAATTACACCTTCTTTACCAACTTTATCCATTGCTTTCGCAATGATCTGTCCTACCTGCTCATCAGCATTCGCTGAAATAGTACCAACTTGCGCAATAGCCTTTGAGTCTGTGCAAGGCTTCGCCAATTTACCCACTTGCTCAACAAGTGCGACAACAGCTTTATCGATTCCGCGCTTGAGGTCCATTGGGTTCATGCCTGCGGCAACTGATTTCAAGCCTTCGTTCAGGATTGATTGAGCAAGCACTGTAGCAGTAGTCGTTCCGTCGCCAGCCACATCAGAAGTCTGAGAAGCAACTTCCTTCACCATTTGCGCGCCCATATTTTCAAACTTATCTTCTAGTTCGATTTCTTTTGCTACGGATACACCATCTTTAGTTACAGTAGGTGCACCGAAAGATTTATCTAAAACAACATTGCGACCCTTGGGTCCCAAAGTTACCTTTACAGCGTCAGCAAGTACGTTTACACCTGCCAATAATTTCTGGCGCGCCGAATCGCCGAATTTTACGTCTTTAGCCATTTTTCATAGTTCCTGTCTTATCTAAATGATTATTGGAGTCGAAACTCAGTATCTACTATTTTTCGATAACGCCAAATATTTCGCTTTCATTCAAAATCAATAACTCTTCGTCACCAATTTTCACTGTATTACTGGAATACTTTCCAAAAACCACAGTATCACCAACTTTTAGGTCAACCGGCTGGGTATTTCCATTCTCCTGGCGTTTGCCAGGACCAACTGCAATAACCTCGCCTTGCGCTGGTTTTTCAGCAGCAGAGCCTGGAAGCACGATGCCTCCCGCACTGGTTGTTTCTTCTTCCATGCGTCGTACTACAACGCGATCTTGTAAAGGCCGGATATTCATTATTCATCTCTCCCAAATCAAACGATTTGATTAACAGAACTGACAGCAATCACATCAGCCCCGGTGGCTGCGGTGATCATCCTCAAAGTACCAATCTGTAGCTCAGCCTGCTATTTCTGGCGTTCTGAGCAAATTAGTTGATGTCACCTAGATGGGGATAGTCAGAGAAAATTCAATGCTTTCAATGCATTTACTCTGGTTTTTTTTGATTTAACGAGACAAAAAAGTCTAACTTCTTATTTTTATTAGTCTTTTTTTGAGCCTTTGCTGTTATCTGGAGTGATTTCACGACCTTTTGGCAATGCTTCGGATTCCTCTGAGAAGTCCCCTTCGTAGATATTCGTCTCCCCGGGTCTATATGCGCTGTTACTGGCCCCGGCTCTAAAGCTAAAGTCACCACCTGCTACAGAACCGCCCATGGTTTTCACCATACCCGATTGAACTATCTTACGGGCGATTGGCTTGCGTAGCGGCCCGGTAAGAAATATAAAGCCGATGGTATCAGTGATAAATCCGGGTGTAAGCAGCAGGGCTCCAGCCGCAGCTAATAGTATGCCTTCCACGATCTCTTGCGCGGGTAATTCGCCCAACTGTAGACGTTGACCAGCACGGGTAAGAGTTGCCAGGCCTTGTTGCTTAAGAATCTGCACGCCGACAACTGCTGTTGCAACTACCAAGCTCAAGGTAAGTAGACCACCGATGCGATCACTCACCTCAAACAGCAACATCATTTCGGTCAAGGGAATTATGATGAAAAAAATGAAAAGAAAGCGCACAGCCATCCTCAGCCGAATTTATAATGCCTACACTTTATCACGAGTGACAATAGAATTACTTCGTCAACGAAAAACTACAAATAGTTGCTATGGAAAATTCAAAAATGGACAACAAAGAGAAGATTTGGCAAATTGTGCACCAAATTCCCAGGGGAAAAGTGTCCAGCTATGGGCAAGTGGCAAAGTTGGCCGGGTTACCAGGCTACGCCAGGTACGTTGGCCATGTAATGAAGAATCTTCCGAAAGGTACTAAACTACCCTGGCACCGGGTTGCAAATTTCCAGGGCAAACTCTCATTCCCTCGCGACAGCTGCGAATACCAGACACAAAAACGGAGGCTCGAAGCCGAAGGCGTGGTGTTTGTAAACGGGAGGTTTTCGTTAAAGAAATTTGCCTGGAATCAAGAAGCCGATTGAATACTTTTCTCGCGGCTATAGGATTCCATCAACTTACCCACCCAAAGCAACAGACAAAGACCAGGGATTACCATCAGACTGGTCAACACAAAAAATAGCGGCCAATCGCCGTTGAGAAAATCCACAAGCACACCACTTCCTGATGCTAGCGTAGTCCTACCCAAATTTGAAATCGAAACCATCAAGGCATACTGGGTTCCCGTATAAGTACGACTTGTGAAATAAGAAACGAAAGAAACGAAAGCAACGGTGGAAAAAGCAACGAAGAAATTATCTATCAGCAAGGTAAGCATAAATAGATTACCGTTAGGCCCGACAATTGCGAGTAGCGCAAACAACAAATTTGAAGCCGCCATGGCTACGCCTGCGATGAATAGACCTTTGATCACGCCAAACCGCGTGTTGAGCATCGCTGCCAGAACTGAAAATACCGCAGTTACCAAGCCTCCGAAAAATTTTTGATAGAGACTAATCTGCTCAGTAGTAAAACCAAGCTCAACATAGAAAACTAAAGACATGCGACCTAACATGGCTTCACCGAGCTTAAACACCAACAAAAAAACTAATACCAAGAATGCCAACCGAAACCCACAGCGATCAAAAAACTCCTTGAAGGGAGCTACAAAATATTTTGCCACCCAGGCAGCAATCGATTTTTGAGAGTTCTTGGTAGCGTTTTCCGGAATCAAATCAGCTTTTTCAATAACCGGTTCCGGTGATGCAATTACTAATACAAAAATGAAAAGATAAAACAAAATCAAGTAGCGATACACTATAGGCCAATCCAGACCAATAGTTTCGCCACCCAGAGCCAAGGCTAATGCCCCACCAACAAAGCCATAACCGGCATGCCATCCGGTGGTACTCATGGCAGCGGCATAAGGCATTTTGGCATCCATCTCATCTTGAGAAAAAATGGTTATTCGATAGGCGTCAACGGCAATATCCAGGGTGGCTCCAAAAGCAGCAATAGCCACTGCCACAAGAGTTACGTACAGCAGATTCTCCCTGGGATCGCCCAGACTAATTGCAAACAGTGAAATGGCGATCGCCATCTGGCATAACAAGATCCAGGATCTGCGTTGTCCGAACAGACGGTATAGAATGGGTAGCTTTACTCTATCGACAAACGGGGCCCACATCCAATTGACCGCATAGACCGTCCCCACTGCCCCGATAAAACCTATTGTAGACCGTGAAAAACCTGTCTCTTGAAGCCAAAGTGTGAGAACAGACCCAATCAGAACATAAGGAAAACCGCTACAGAATCCGAATAGTAAGATTGTAAGAAAGCGCTTATCTTTTAATGCTCGGACTGAATCGGCAAATGAGAGTGGCTGTGACAATTGTTGTCCTTAAAATGACGAGTAGTAAGACTCGTAAATTGAATCTGGGAGCCTGTCGGACTTAACACTGTTCCACTGTCTACTGGGGAAAAGCATTAGTCAGCCATTTTTCAAGGTCAATTTCCTTAAACGCCTCACGACTGCAAAAAATGGCTGACTAATCTCCGCTTCCCCTCGCTACGAACGGTTAAATCCGACAGGCTCTAGTCTCGAAAATTATCATATTGTAACGGAATTCCAAGACTGATCTTTTTCAATAAAGCAATAACCTGCTGTAAGTCATCTCTCTTTTTACCAGTAACTCTTAGTTTCTCACCTTGGATGGCTGTTTGAACTTTTAGTTTTGCTTCCTTAACCGTTTTCACAATCTTGCCTGCGATTTCGGATTCAATACCCTGCTGTATGGTTACCACCATGCTTACTTTCTGGCCTACTAACTGGACCTCGCCTTCTTTCAAACTCTTGACATCTATAGCACGCTTAACCATCTTAGATCGCAGTATTTCCAGCATTTGTTGAATCTGAAAATCAGCTTCTGCATTCACTCTGATATCGGAATCATTATTCAACTCAAATGAGGCGTCGGTATTTTTGAAATCGAAGCGTGTTCCTACTTCCCGATTTGCCTGGTCGAGGGCATTATTCACTTCATGCATATCAACTTCTGAAACTATATCGAATGATGGCATTGTTCAATTTACTCCTGGCTCGAACTCTAATTCTAAATATCTCTTATTTTGCTAAAACGCCTCCTGCAAATCAGGCAGCAGCAGGTGTTGGCATGCAGTTTATCAATCCAACATTAATAGTGAAACCAACACATTAAATGATAAGATCGACCAAGTGACAGGATTGCTGAACTCATAAGACAAATCAATTGTTTACATTGCACTTGGCAAGTCCAAAACAAGGAATATCTCTTGATCACCAACAGGCAGTTATTGCTGCTTACATTACTGCTATTACTTGCGGTGGTCAGTGTGCTGTTTTCACTTTTGAGTGGCAGCGTTGACATTTCGCCGAGTCAGCTTCTCTCGGCATTTTTTACGATGGAAATCAATCTTAATACACAAGTGCTACGGGAAATTCGCCTACCCCGAACCCTGGCTGCCTTTGTCACAGGCGGACTGCTGTCCTTATCTGGCGTAATCATGCAGGTGTTACTGCGCAATCCACTAGCGGACCCCTATATATTAGGCCTATCTGGAGGGGCTGCCGTCGGCGCACTTTCAGCAATACTACTAGGGGTTTCCGGCTTATGGTTGGCAAATGCGGCGTTCGCCGGCGCCTTGTTATCGATCTTGTTGGTTTTCAGTATCGCCAATAAATTTGGTAATTGGTCTGTAACGAGATTGTTACTAACTGGAGTCGTTGTGTCAGCAGGCTGGGGAGCGGTTATTAATATTCTTCTCACCACCAGTTCCACCAATAATGTTCAAAGCATGCTGTTCTGGCTAATGGGTGATCTGAGTCAAAGTCGAGTCAGTCTTGCTCACTTCATGCTACTACTCATTGGACTACTAGGCGGCTTGGCGGTAGGTCGATCACTCAATGTTCTTATTCGCGGTGAATTACTTGCCATTAGTTTAGGCATAAATATTAAGTCATTACGGCTATTACTGTTTTTCTCGGCATCAGTACTTACCGCAACTGCGGTTACCATTGCAGGCTCAGTCGGTTTTGTCGGCCTGATTATTCCTCACATGCTTAGACTCCTGAGCGCCAGAGATCACAGAATCTTAATCCCCTCATCTATTCTACTTGGTGGGAGTTTTCTGGTTTTGGCGGACAGCCTGGCAAGAACCCTGATTGCACCGCAACAACTGCCGGTCGGTGTAGTCACTGCTGTAATCGGCGTGCCTGCTTTTATAATCATCCTCAGATCTACAATCAGGAAATAGAATGGCAGCCCTGCAGCTAGAATCCTTAAGTATACAAATCGCGGACAGCACAGTTTGCCGCAATTTAAGCATGCAGATTTTGCAGAACGAACGTTGGGGGCTGCTGGGGAAAAATGGTGCTGGAAAAACCACACTCCTGCACAGCCTTATCGGACAAGGGCTCCCAAGCAGCGGCCATATTCTAATCGACGGAAAAAACATTGCCGAACTTCAGCAAAGAGAGTTGGCCACCAAAATTGGCATTCTTTTACAACAAGGGATGGATGTATTACCGTCCACAGTATTTGAAACCGTCATGCTGGGAAGACACCCTCACCTACAGTCTTTGTTACGGGACGATCCAAAGGACATGGACATTGCTTACGAAGCGCTCGCTACGTTCGATTTAACTACGTTGGCGAATCGGGAAGTCAACACACTTTCCGGGGGAGAACTACAGCGACTTGCTTTAGCGATGCTGCTAGCGCAAACACCTCAGGTCTTTCTATTGGATGAACCCAGCAACCATTTGGATATTGCTTTCCAAGTGAAGCTACTTTCGGTGCTAGAAGAAAAAATTCGCGAGAATTCCGCCAGCTTATTGATGGCAACCCACGATATTAATCTGGCCGCACGACACTGCGAGAAAATCATTTTATTGTTAGGCGATGGGGACTTTTTGATAGGGCGGCGAAGTGAAATTCTCACTGAGGAAAACCTTAGCAAGGCATACAACTGCCCCATAAAAACCATGTCTAACGACAGTTATCAATTATTCTACCCCGCCTGACAGGCCCTTCCTCAGGCTGGTACATTAAAGCGCTAAATGCCTTACATCCGCCAGCAATTTCGCAAGATAAGTTGCAAACAATCCGCCGTCCACGCCGTTGACTGCCTTGTGATCGTAGGAAAGCGTAACAGGTAAAATTTTTCGTGGCACGAAAGCCCCATCGATGTAGGCAGGCTTTATATCCATTTTCGCCACTCCAAGAATTGCGACTTCAGGTGCGTTAACAATAGGTATAAAACCGGTCCCACCAATCGCGCCTAAGCTGGATATAGTAAAACAAGCGCCCTGCATCTGTTCCGACGTTAGTTTCCTGTTCTTGGCCTTATCGGACAACTCGATTACCTCAGCCGCCAGTTGCCAAATCGTTTTCTGATCAACATTTCGGATTACAGGCACTACCAATCCGGCCTCGGTAGCCACAGCCATTCCGATGTGAACATATTTTTTCTGAATGACATACTCGCCAGAGGAATGGAGAGACACATTAAACTGCGGGTATTCTAACAACACCTTCGCACATGCCTTTAGTAGAAATGGCAAAAACGTCAGCTTAACGCCCCTTCGTTCAGCTTCCACTTTTAGATCAGTCCTAAAATCTTCCAAGTCTGTTACATCGATTTCATTAAACTGAGCGACATGAGGGACAGCTGTCCAACTTCGATGCATATTCGTTGCAGTAAGCCTGTGCAACTTGCTGCGTGGTTGTTGTTGTATTTCACCGAACTTGCTGAAATCAATATCGGGGATTGTGGATACCCCAAGCTGTCCGGTCGATCCTTTAATTTTGCTCTTAACGAAGTTGTGGATATCTTCCTTAACTATTCGGGATTTTGCGCCGCTACCACTCACCAAATGCAAGTCTACTCCCAGCTCTCTGGCAAGTTTTCTTACCGCTGGCCCTGCATAGACTTTAGTGCCAGGTTGTTGCTGCTTGATTCCCTGTGCCGCCACAGTTTCTGCTTGTTTAACCTGCGCCTGTTCTGTTGTTGGTTCTGCTATTTTTGTTTCGGATTCTTTGCTAGCTGTTTTTGAGGGCTCATCTGCCACTGGCTCAGGAATTTGGATTTGAGCTATCGCACTACCAGTTTTTACCTTGTCACCCACCGCAACCAATAGCGACTCAATAACACCTGCATAAGGTGCTGGCACATCCATAGCCGCCTTGTCTGATTCCAATGTAATCAGCGTATCATCAACCGCTATCCTTGCATTAGGCTTGACGTGGATTTCGATAATTTCTATTTCGTCTTCAGTGCCAAGGTCAGGCACTTCGATGGTTAGTGACTCTTGGCTGGCTGTGGACTTAGCGACTGGGGCGGAAATAGACAGCTTGGTCTCTGGTTCCTTTTCTTTCGCCTTATTGTCATCAGCCTTTTTTGTAGCAACTGGCTCTTCAATTTCGCTGGTAGCGATCGGTTCTGCCTCGCTTTCTCCAGCAACTTCCAATGACAGCATTTCGCTTCCCGAACTAACTTGATCCCCGAGGTTCACGAATAGTTTGTTGACTATTCCTGCCATAGGAGCAGGTATTTCCATAGCGGCCTTATCGCTTTCCAATACCAAAAGTGAATCATTTTCTGCTACTGTCTGGCCTACCGAGACCAGCAGTTCGATCACTTCTACCTCACTGGCGTCACCCAGGTCTGGAACTTTTATATTCTCAATTGACACCGAAAGCGGCTCCTGAAAAATTCATCATATTCTCTATTTATGTCACCATTCATTGCGCCAATGGATTCGCCTTTCCTTGACTAATCCCGTTGTTCTTCATGTGATCCCTAATTTGTTTGGCGCTGATGACATCGCGATCCTTCAGCTCGGTCAACGCCGCCAGAACGATAAATTTACAGTCAACTTCAAAAAAACGCCGCAGTTGTTCTCGGCTATCACTACGACCGAAACCATCAGTTCCAAGCACTTTGTAAGTATCAGGCACGAACTCACGAATCTGATCCGAATGCACTTTCATGTGATCCGTAGCTGAAATAACTGGGCCGTTCCGGGTTAATAGCACTTCCGTGACATAAGCTGTCTTGAGCTTCTTGCCTGGATTTAACATATTCTCTCTTGATACAGCTAAAGCCTCTTTGCGGAGCTCATTAAAACTAGTCACACTCCACACATCAACTGAAATTCCAAAATCAGCTCTCAACACAGCAGCGGCAAACCTTACTTCTCGGAGAATGGTACCGCTTCCTAACAAACGCAGTCGCAACTCTGATTGGGGGTTTGCTGTTTTGTAGGAGTTGCTATCACCATCTTCCAACAAATACATACCTTTAACTATTCCAGCTTCTACACCCTTAGGTAACTCTGGCTGCTGGTAGTTTTCGTTCATGGTTGTAATGTAGAAGAAGACCGATTCCATTTCCTTATACATTCTACGCAGGCCTTCCTGAACTATTACCGCCAATTCATAGGCATAAGCGGGGTCGTAGGAAACACAATTGGGAATCGTCGAAGCCAGGATATGACTGTGCCCATCCTGGTGCTGTAAACCTTCACCATTCAAAGTAGTCCGACCGGCCGTGGCGCCAATCAAAAATCCTCGCGCCTGGGAATCCCCAGCCGCCCAACAAAGATCTCCAACTCGTTGAAATCCGAACATAGAGTAATAGATATAAAAAGGGATAAGTGGGTAATTGCTTACACTATAAGATGTGGCCGCAGCTAACCATGCGGAAAAAGCACCAGATTCGCTAATACCCTCTTCCAACATCTGGCCCTCTTTGTCCTCGCGATAATACATAACCTGATTTGAATCTTCGGGGTCGTAGAGTTGCCCAACCGATGAATATATGCCCATCTGTCGAAACATGCCCTCCATACCAAAAGTTCGAGCCTCATCTGGCACGATAGGCACGACCCGTTGCCCTACTTCCTTGTCCCTGCAAAGTGCAGCCAGCATTCGCACGAACGCCATGGTAGTAGACAGCTCTCTGTCACCACTGCTTTTAATCTGATTCTCGAAAGCTCCCAAACCTGGCACCTTTAACGGAACGGTTTCCGAACGACGTTGTGGTACGGGGCCGCCCAAGACGCTGCGCATCTGACGCATATAAGTAACTTCCAGACTATCCTCTGGCGGCCTGTAGTATGGAACTGATTCGAGGTCTTTATCTTTAATGGGAATGCCGAAGCGATTGCGAAATTTTTTCAACCCTTCGATGTCCAGCTTTTTAACCGAGTGCGTATCGTTTTGTGCCTCGGCGGTATCTCCAAAGGCATAGCCCTTTACTGTTTTTGCAAGAATCACCGTAGGTTTGCCATTGCCTCGCACCGCTTCTGCGTACGCAGCATAGACCTTATAAGGATCATGGCCACCACGGTTCAACGCCATAATGTCATCGTCTGAAAGATGTTCCACTATCTTCAATAACTCAGGGCTCTTACCAAAGAAATGCTCTCGCGTATAAGCTCCACCTCGACTGACGTAGTTCTGGTACTCACCATCAACGACTTCATCCATACGCGCCTGCAAAATGCCATCTTTATCGGCATGAAGCAGTTGGTCCCAATGTCTTCCCCAAACTACTTTAATCACATACCAACCGGCACCGCGAAAAACACCTTCCAGTTCCTGAATGATTTTTCCGTTTCCACGCACGGGGCCGTCAAGCCTCTGCAAATTGCAATTGACAACGAAAATCAGATTATCCAGTTTCTCACGCCCTGCTTTGCTGATCGCACCCAGTGATTCGGGCTCATCGGTCTCTCCATCACCAAGAAAAGCCCAAATCTTCCGATTGCTGTTATCGAGTAGTTTACGACTGGTAAGATATTTCAAAACATGGGCCTGGTAGATCGCCTGTATCGGACCTAGCCCCATGGATACTGTCGGAAACTGCCAGTAGTCGGGCATCAACCAGGGATGGGGATAAGAGGAAAGGCCATTGCCATCAACTTCCTGTCTGAACTTGTCCAATTGCTCTTCATCCATGCGCCTCTCCAAATAGGAACGGGCATAAATTCCTGGCGATGAATGGCCTTGAAAATAAATCAGGTCCCCCTCGTTCTCGTCATTGGGCCCCCGGAAAAAATAATTGAAACCTACATCGTAGAGCGTGGCCGCTGATGAAAATGTTGAAATGTGACCACCAATACTAGGATCACGCTTGTTTGCACGCATCACCATTGCCAAGGCATTCCAACGAATAATTCCGCGAATTTCCCGTTCCATGAACATGTCACCAGGCATTCGGTCTTCGTTCGATGGAGAAATGGTATTGCGGTAAGGCGTGTTCACTGAACCAGTTGAGGAAACAAGTCCTTCCATATTGGCTTTGTCAGATAATCGATTTAGTAAATATTGGGCCCTATCGATGCCCTCCTCACCGATTACCGATTCGAGGGCATCTAGCCATTCCTTGGTTTCTTCCGGGTTTCCATCATTTTGCTGAGTCATTTTTTGTTAGTTCCGCATCCATCCAGAGCAATAACTGCTCGGCCAATTTGTGTAAATAAATTACAAATCGAGCGTGATTCTACTCTATTTATAGTATTCTTCCCATTGAGAATTGTATTATTATGTAGTAATACTACATATCCTCAGTTAGAAAAAGCACAGCTTCCTCTCAAATTTGTCCATATTTATTAATAGCTTAGAAAAATACTAGCAAGCCAAACAAGAATCTCCAAGTCATCAAAATTGTTCAGTTTCAGCAAATACTGCAATCCCCAGTGATTTACTCAGGTAACTCTTGCCTGGCAGGCGGCTTACAGCCCCAATATGGTTATCAATGCCAACACACTAAGCCAAATAGCCTGACTACGCCCAAGCAGGCCCAGCAGAGCTTGTATTTCTAGTCCTTCTCTATCAACTGGCTCTGTGTCTTCCTCGGATTCTAACTCATCGGTCCTTAGCATCCCAGAAATAGCACAGCTCGCATAGCCGAACAGCAACTCGGCATTATCTACTTTCACATCAAATCTCCAGAATGACTTGCGTACATTTTCAAAACACTGCACGAAATTTCCCGCTAGCGAAAACGTCAAGGCGAGTAAGCGAACAGGAATCCACTCTACTAAGTAAATCATGAAAGCAACAAGACTAAGCTGCTTCTTTCGCAGCCCTTCCCGGGGATCATCCTGTAATTGGTAACTTATGTAGCAAAACAAAATTCCCAACGCTCCAGTACACATATACCAGAAAAACATGACGAACATTTTTTTAAAACTTCTATAGGTAAGTTGCTTGCTGAAGAAGCGGGCAACCGCCTCTTTGTCGTGAACTTCGGGCAGGCTTGTAGCGTTCAACTCCTGGCGCAGAAAATCAACACAGGCTTCCATATCTCCTTCTTTCCATGTGTCCAGAAAGTCGTTTGTCAGCTTTCCAGGCTGGGTTCTATCGAACGCAACCAGCAATACCAACACATGCACTATCATCGTAGCGAGACCAAAAACTCTATCTCCCGTTATAAAAAGGATCACAGCAAGCCCAACTAAAGGAAGGGCATATAGTAGAACTATTCCAAGCAACCAGCCCATCGGCATCCTCTCGGCGAGGTTAGCGCTCAACTCTTCGACACGACAACGAAAGCGGAAAAACCAGCCATCATCAAAACGATCGAAATCTTTCAGCCAAAGATAATTGACCATTAAGCAAATTAAAATCACCAAGAAATTCATCGCAGACCTTTAAGCGCGGTTGTTGTAGCCACGTTTTTAGATATTACGCATTATTAGTGCCGACCAACGACTTTTTATATCTATCCCAATCAAATTGAGGACCAGGGTCAGTTTTCCTGCCAGGCGCTATATCACAATGTCCCACAATATTTTCCACGCTCATACTCGAATAAGTTTGAAGCAATACCCTGGTTACCGAGGACAAGCTCCGGTATTGACTATCAGTAAACTTTTCAAAATCACTACCTTCTAATTCAATTCCAATGGAAAAATCATTGCAATTTTCCCTGCCGCAGAACAGTGACTCACCGGCATGCCAGGCCCTGTTATTGAATGGAACATATTGGGTGAGCTGACCTTCACGATTTATTAACAAATGGGCTGAGACCCGTAGTTCAGCAATTTCTTCAAAAAAAGGATGAGCCTTTGCCTCAAGCCGATTACAGAAAAACCGATCTACACAGGAAGAGCCGTATTCACCAGGGGGTAGACTGATGTTATGGATAACCAACAGATCAATATCGACATTGTCTGGTCTGGCATTCTGGTTCGGCGAGTCCAGCAGACGGGCACCGACCAGGATATCGTTGGCGATTGAGAATTGCATTACCGTGGCCCACCGATGCAATAGCGCGAACCCTTACTCACATGTTTTTAACGATGGTACCACAGAATGTGGCTTCTACTTCAGGATGGAGAATCGAACATCTTGGGCGCGTTAAATCGATACCAGGTTTTACTCTCTAAAACAGTTCCCTTAGAAAGAGAAGCATTTTGAAAGGATTCTAAAAAGCCCAGTTCTCCACTTCGGACCAAACTTGCATCACCGCAAATATTGAAAAACCATGGCATTCATCACAACAGAGTTTCCATTGCTGACGGGATGAGACATAATTTGTGCGATGTCATCTCAACACTCATCCAATAGTGAAAAACCCGGCAAGGGCATTGGCCAGGGAATGCTGATATCGAGTTTTGTGCTAGCTCTGCTAGGACTTACGTTTTTCTTCACTGATAGATTGGATTTGCAGACTAATCCCAATCGAAATCCTGAATCGATGGAGTTGCTCTCTGGAATTCGAGAAGTAGTGTTAAAGCAAAATCGACAAGGGCACTATGTCGCTAGCGGTAAAGTGAACAAGGTTCCTGTCACCTTTTTGTTGGATACGGGGGCAACGGATGTCGCAATTCCTGAAACAATAGCGGCTCAAGCGGGATTGGTGCGCGGCAATGCATCATTTGCTGCGACAGCGAATGGCATGGTGACAGTTTACTCTACGCAGGTTAAGGAATTGAGTCTCGGTAATATTGTGCTTGAAGGTGTCAATGCCAGCATCACGAGCAGCATGGTCGGCGATACAATCTTGCTGGGCATGAGCGCCCTGAAACAGATTGAATTCAGTCAACGCGGTACCACGCTCACGCTGCGTTATTTCCCGGAATCCTGACAAATAAGAAATGAAATCCACTGTTCTGCCCACTGACATAGCCGACGTTGTGGAATTGTCCTTAACTGAAGACGTTGGCGCAGGAGATATTACTACAGAACTTGTCCCTGAAGAGAAAATATTGTCAGCCTATGTGATAAGCCGCGAGCAAGGAGTTTTCTGCGGCAGGCCGTGGGTTGATGAAATCTTTAGGCAATTCGACAGCAGCGTTCGATTGAACTGGAAAACTGAAGATGGCGCCAGAATAGTAGACGGTCAAAAAATACTGCAATTATCTGGGTCGGCTAGAAGTATATTAACAGCGGAACGCACTGCATTGAACTTTTTACAAACGCTTTCCGCAGTGGCCACTGTAAGTCATCATTACGCCTCTTTAGTCAGTCACACCCAGGTTAAACTATTGGATACTCGAAAAACTCTACCCAATCTACGCACAGCCCAAAAATATGCTGTTAGTGTGGGAGGATGTTACAACCATCGTATGGGGCTTTATGACGCTTTTCTGATTAAGGAAAATCACATCGCCGCCTGCGGCAGTATCGAATTTGCTGTCGATAGAGCCAAACAATTACATTCAGATAAATTGATTGAAATCGAGGTTCGCAATTTGGATGAACTGCAACAGGCCATTCGTTCTCAAGCTGACACCATAATGTTGGATAATTTTGATATCGAGCAGATCATGAAAGCCATCGCCATTAACGACGGTCGCTCTAAACTAGAGGTTTCCGGTAGCATCGATGAGTATACACTGGTATCTATCGCAGAAACTGGCGTAGACTACATATCGATAGGTGCCCTGACCAAAAACTGTCAAGCCATCGACTTGTCCTTATTGGTTGAATGAAACTCTTCTGCAACTCAATAACACAAACCTCTAAAAGAACGACTCGGGAGGGAAAATGAAAAATACACTACTAGCGAAAAGCTTAATAATGGCGGGCTCATTGCTGTTCCCGGTACTGGCTTTTAGTCATGGGGGTAAGCTCGATCTGAATGGCGGTCACTATTACGGACGCTCATACCACTGTCACCTGAGGGGATGCGAAATGCCCGACACGTTTAGCATAGGGCGTGCTCGCCGAGATGGCATTATGACCAATCATCGAGACAGAGAGAAATTTTTCAATACCGACGATTGGAATTTTGAGCTTGACTATGACAACGACTGTCAGTCAACACGCCAGGAAATGCTAATTCTTACAAGTCGAACTACTGTGAGATACACCAATCCTCGAAATTGTGTGGTTCGAACCGGAGAGTGGTTAGACGAATATACAGGAAAGCTGTTTAATGTCGCTGTGCAGGTAGACATTGATCATGTGATACCTCTTATGTATGCGCATACTCATGGCGGTGATCGATGGCCACCCGAAAAGAAACTGCAGTTCGCTAACGACCCAATAAATTTGATGTTGGTTGACAAAAATGAAATCCGGAAAAAGAGAGAACGAGGACCTGACCGCTATCTGCCACGCAAAGAGTTTCAGTGTGATTATGCTGGCATGTGGGATGCTATCGCAAAAACCTATGATTTGACTATTGAGACCCGTGATAGAAACAGGATTCGCAAGATCCTGGATGCTTGTTCAGATGCTCAAATAAAGCAGGAAAACTAAAACAAAAAAACGCCGGACTTAGTTCGGCATTTTTTATTCCAGAAAAAACTTAGGGGCTCAAAATATGAATTGTGTCCATACCATTATCAGGATCCAGTTTTGTTTCTCCGGCAGGAAAACCATTCTCCGAAAGGATGTAAGCAATTACATCCGTATATTCTTCAAGCATCAAAGAGCCAGGATTGTCCGCCGGCATGGTACCGAGCACAGATTCCCATAACCACAGTACAGGTTGGTTGCTGTATGACTGCAGAATATCTCGATAAAATCGCATGTCGTGACAGGTCTTGCAACTGGCGTCGTAGACAATCTTCCCCGCCTCCACCTGTGCCGCAGTAAATACTCCATCATTCACTGTTTTGTCTTGTGCCACTTCTTGTGCCACTGAAGTGCAACCCAATACAAGACCAGTTAGCATCAAGATCATTCTCACTGAATTTCTCATTATTCAATTCCTCTACAGCGATTGAAGTCTCTATTCGAGCCCTGCTTTCTTCTTTGGGCAACCAGTCTGAGTGTCGAATCTCATCAGTGGCCGCCGCTAACTGAATCTTGTAACTCTAACCCCTATTTGGAAACCGGGCAAACATAAACCACATTGATCATTTTAGCAAGTGGCCTGGTCTTTTTCTCAATTCGACAGTTTCGAATAAAGCCTTTTAAATCAATTTCTTAACTATTAAATCTACAATAAATCCGGCAACATTAACCGTAACTTAAGGTCGAACTCTACGAACCCTGAAAACACGACCTTTGCCGCAAATAAAATAGTCCTTTAGCCGTCAATTCTCGACCTGAGTGTTTAGGACAGGCCAGGGGTTGCTAAAACTAGCGGAATGAGCTCACAAACACTATAGTTTTAATACTGAAAACTGGAGATAGAAAAATGAAGAATGTTCAAAAAGGTTTTACATTGATCGAACTGATGGTCGTTGTGGCGATTATCGGTGCTCTGGCGGCGATTGCGCTTCCTGCTTACCAGGACTATTCTAACCGCGCTACCTTCTCTGAGCTGGTTCTAGCAGCTACACCACTTAAGACAGCCGTTGAGCTAGCTATCCAAACTCGCAACCCTGGTGCCATAACTGCATTAGATGGTGGTGTGCTAGGTATCCCGGCTGATGTTACCGCTGCTGCTGGTATACATGGTGCGGCGGTTGCCGATGGCGTGATCACTATGACCTGGGAACTTGACACTGACTCTGCTCTTAATACTGTGACCTACTCTCTAACTGCCGACGATATCACTCCGCCAGTGCAGTGGACTGAAGGCGGTACTTGCTTGACTCGCGGTTTCTGTTAGAAAGCCCTTGCTTAGCTAAATTTGAACCTGTTGGCATCCCTATGATAACGGATAGTGGGTGCCATCAATTCAAACACTAAATTCTCGAACTCACAAGACTACGCGAATAGCTCAGCCACCATCTACGCTGAACAGTATTTCCCGATACCAGTCCCGATACCAGAATTACTCAGCAGATCTGGAAAAACAACCAGGCTAATGGAAAAGCGCATTGTACTCGCCTTCCATCGGCTCATGGTAAATCTTTCTCCAATAATCGAATTTTCAGGATATTGAGAACATAGCAGGCAGATATCCTACAATTATAAATCTATGGAGCTTCAAGGTTAATGAGGTTGCGTCTCTATGCCTACTAAATTGGCTGGTCTTGCCAGACGGCTAGTCTCGGAGAAGTTAGTTGATGAACGACTAGCGGTTCTCGCAACCGCCGCGGCCAGGGAACAAAATACCTCACTAGTCAGCCACCTTGTTAGTAGCAATTTAATAGCAGAAGAAACTATTGCCCTGGCCGCGGCTGAAGAATTTGGTCTGCCAGTATTCAAACTTGACAGCTTCGACATACAAAGCTGCCCAGAAAAAATTGTGGACGCAGAACTGATAAAACGTCATCACTTACTACCCCTGTCTGTGCGTTGTAATCGGCTGTTCCTCGCCTCCGCTGATCCGGGAGATACCAGTGCAATAAACGAATTAGCTTTTCACTGTGGGTTCAAAGTTGAAATAATTGTTGTCGAAGTATCAAAACTGGCATCCGCAATTGAAAGATACCTGCAATGTTTGGATCGTAGCTACGAAGCAAAAGAAAATATCTCAGATGGTGGCCTGGACAATATCGAGATTGACCTCAGGAATAAATTAGAACCTGACGAAGAACTCAACACGTTCGACGAAACCCCCCTGGTTCGCTTTATCAACAAACTTCTACTGGAAGCGATCGCCATGCAGGCATCTGACATTCACTTTGAACCCTATGAGTCAATCTATCGTATACGTTTTCGCATAGACGGTTTACTGCGAGAGATGACTCGCCCTCCAGTAAAACTCACGCCACGGTTGGCATCGCGAATAAAGATAATGGCACGACTTGATATATCGGAAAAAAGACTCCCACAAGACGGTCGGATACGAATTCTGCTCGCCAAGAAAAGAGTCATCGATTTACGAGTCAATACATTACCGACTCTCTGGGGGGAGAAGATCGTTATGCGCATACTCGACCCTATGAACACGAGCCTGGGTCTGGACTCCCTTGGCATGGAGCCAATTCAGCAGGAATCTTACTTACATGCTCTGCACAGACCACAGGGACTTATTCTGGTGACAGGCCCTACGGGAAGTGGCAAAACCTTCTCTCTTTATTGTGGGCTTAAAGAACTTAATATCCAGTCGAAAAACATCTCTACAGTGGAAGACCCAATAGAGATAACGATTGAAGGGATAAATCAACTCGCAGTTAACCACAAATCGGGGCTTTCTTTCGCATCCGCTTTACGCGCGCTTCTGCGTCAAGACCCAGACGTCATTATGCTTGGGGAGGTTCGCGATACGGAAGCTGCGGAAATTGCCATAAGGGCTGCCCAAACTGGACACTTGGTGCTGACAACATTACATACTCTTAGCGCGGCTGCCAGCCTCTCAAGGCTCCGTAACATAGGAATCCCGGCCTACAATCTGGCCAATACCATTACTCTTGTAATAGCTCAGCGCTTAGCGCGACGACTCTGTAATTATTGTAAAGAAAGTATTGAAATGCCCGAAAGAGCACTGATAGAACAAGGTTTTACGACTGCGCAACTGTCAAGTCTGACTCTGTATCGGGCCCAGGGTTGTAAGCACTGTCAGGATGGCTATAGCGGAAGAGTTGGTTTTTATGAAGTGGTTCCTATTTCTGAGGATCTTTCTCGAATTATCATGGAGGATAGTCTGGAGGCAGGAGTTTCTGAGTACATTAGGCGGGAAGGTTTCTTGAGTCTGCGGGATTCTGTGCTAGTCAAAGTGGCTGGGGGCGTGACCAGTCTGGAAGAAGCGAACAGATTGACTTAAGCAGGCTCTGGCCCATGCTGCCAGATACATAAAATACCCGCTGCCGTGGTATAGTCAGCGGGATATGTTTGTTCAATTATACGATGAGATGCCTTATGGTGACTGAATCAGCGGCAACCTATCTTTGGCAGGGAACCGATAAAAACGGCAACAAGAGCAAAGGGGAAATCCAGGGTAGCAGCCAAGCCCTGGTTAAAGCCCAACTTCGCAAACAAGGAGTGGTGCCAACGCGCGTAAAACGCAAGTCCAAGGATCTGTTTGGCACTCTGTTTGGCGCAAAGAAGCAAAAGATAAAGCCCAGCGACATTGCCGTGTTCACACGCCAACTGGCCACCATGGTGAAATCTGGTATTCCCTTGGTGCAATCTTTCGAAATCGTGGGTGAAAGCCTCGATAATCCTTCCATGCGAGAGCTAGTGGGGGCAATACGAGACGATGTAGCCGCCGGTAATAATTTTGCTGATTGTATCCGCAAACACCCCCGTTATTTTGATGATTTATTCTGCAACCTGGTTCATGCAGGAGAGCAGTCGGGTGCGCTGGAAACCATGCTCGATCGTCTTGCTACTTATAAGGAAAAGTCGGAGGCGCTAAAATCCAAGATGAAAAATGCCATGAACTACCCTATCGCCGTAATAGTTGTTGCTATTGTGGTTACAGGCATTTTGCTTGTTAGAGTTGTACCACAGCTTGCCTCCACATTTTCCAGCTTTGGTGCAGAATTGCCAGCGTTTACTCAGTTCGTATTGAATCTGTCAGATTTAGCTATCGCACATTGGTGGTCAGTAACAATAGGTGTTGTGGGTTTAGCTTTCTTGTTCAAAGAAGTAAAAGTTAGATCTCAGGCAGTACGCGATACTATAGACAGAATTTCTCTGAAACTTCCGATCGTGGGTCCTATTCTGAATTCATCTTGTTACGCGCGATTCACGCGAACTCTCTCTACCACCTTTTCTGCTGGTGTACCACTTGTAGATGCTTTGGACTCGGTAGCTGGAGCCACTGGCAATATCGTGTACTCCACTGCGACGAGGAAAATTAAGGACGATGTAACAACAGGTCAGCAACTAAATTTTGCCATCAAAAATACAACACTATTTCCTGTCATGGTCACTCAAATGATCAGCATTGGTGAAGAGTCAGGCGCACTGGATTCTATGTTGGATAAATGTGCTATCTATTATGAAGCCGAAGTAGATAACGCTATTGAAGGACTAACCGCTCTCATGGAGCCAATGATCATGGCGCTGATAGGTATTTTGGTCGGTGGTTTGATGATCGCGATGTATCTGCCAATTTTCCAGCTCGGCGCGGTCATGTAGGTAATACGTCTCTGCATGAAAATTATTGATCTACTTTCTGCAAGCCCTGCATTTTTATTAGCAATCTGTTTTGTTTTGGGACTGCTGGTGGGCAGCTTCCTAAATGTTGTTGTCTACCGTCTTCCTATCATGTTGCAGCGTGAATGGCGTGAACAGTGCTGTGATTATCTTGAGATAAAAAATACCGTTCCCGATAGCAATGAATCCTCAGCAAAATTCAAAATTTTTAATCTGCGAAAACCTGGTTCACACTGTCTGCACTGCAAGCATAAGATAAAACCCTGGGAAAACGTACCAATATTCAGCTACTTATTCCTACGCGGAAAATGCGCTAACTGCAAAACCCAAATTTCCGTACGTTATCCTGCGGTAGAATTTGTCAGTGGTATATTGTCGGGGTTTATTGCCATCTACTTTGGAGCGACATGGCTCACATTGGCGCTATTGTTCTTCACCTGGTCTCTTATTGCATTGAGCTTAATCGATTTCGACCACCAGCTACTACCAGATAATATCACTCTTCCGCTGATGTGGCTGGGGCTGCTGGTTAATACCGTGGATTCAGGCTTGGGTGTCAGCCCAAGAGATGCCGTCATTGGAGCGATAGCTGGCTACACTGTGTTATGGGCTTTTTTCTGGGCTTTCAAATTAGCCACTGGCAAAGACGGTATCGGCTATGGCGACTTCAAACTACTAGCCGCGCTAGGTGCCTGGATGGGGTGGCAGGGTCTATTACCTGTAATTATTCTATCGTCTCTTGTGGGCGCTGTATTCGGCCTGGCCATGATCCTGTTTAGAGGCAGAGATAAATCTGTTCCCCTATGCTTCGGGCCGTTCCTGGCCGGGGCAGGTTTTATCATGTTGATCTGGGGGCCTCAGCTAAGCAGTTTCTATATCAGCACAATGATGGGCTAATGCACTTCTTTCTTCCTCTGCACAGTGTTCCCGGAATCATTCCTATATGAACCTACAGCACAATCAATCCAAATTTGTAGTTGGGCTTACTGGCGGCATCGGTAGTGGAAAGTCCACGGTGGGGAAGATATTTGCTGCATTGGGAATTCATGTAGTTAATGCGGATCATCTCTCACGCGAGGTGGTACAGCCTGGCCAACCCGCCCTGCGAACTATAGCTGAGAACTTCGGCGCTGAGGTTCTTCTGCCAGATGGAACATTGGACAGAGCCTATCTGCGTGGTACTGTATTTGCCGACGACGAACACAAAAATTGGTTGGAAGCATTGCTGCACCCGCTAATAGCCGACCTGATACGCACTAGAATTAGCGAGTCAGAATCGCTGTATTGTATTCTCGAATCCCCTCTTTTACTGGAAACAGAGCAACACAGACTGGTTGATAGAATTCTGGTAGTTGACGTGGACAAGGAAACACAGTTAAAAAGGACAATGGAAAGAGATGGCGGTGACTCCACTGTGATTCGATCTATCATCGCTTCTCAGCTAGCTCAAGATGAGCGTCTGTCGATGGCTGACGATATTATCAATAATATCGATGCTCAAGATAAGCTGCATATCCAAGTAAAACGCCTTCACAAAAACTATCTGACACTGGCGAGCAAAAAATGACCACTCACCCAACTTCTGTCGATTGTCCAAACTGCAAGAAACCTATTGCCTGGATAGCAACGAACGAATTCCGACCGTTCTGTAGCAAGCGCTGTCAACTGATTGATTTTGGTGAATGGGCTACGGAGGGGAAAATAATAGCCGGTGAATCGATCTATCCAATAGCGAATGACGAACAAGATCAGTAGCTGCCGCCAATTTTACCGAACATTTCCCTTAAAACAATCACGAGCAAAAGCCCGAAATAGAGTCATATTGCAACTCCAGCTAACCTGGTCTGAATGTTGAAATTCCAGCTATTCCAACGCCCCTATGCAGCTTGCATATATCCATATCAGCCAGGTCAAGACCACCTAATGCATAGACAGGGACATCGACCTGGTCGACTAGATGCTGAAATCCGCGCCAGCCCAGCAATTGATCAGCCTGGTATTTAGCGGTGGGCATGACTGGTGATAAGTACACGAAATCAGCATCGAGAGACTCAGCCAGCTTGAGTTGCTCCAAATCATGACAGGAGGCGCTAAACAGTTGTTGTTTGCTAACAGGGCGAGATTTCAGCCCTAACAGTTGCGAGGAAGTTGCGTGAAATCCACTGATTCCTGCTAGAAAGCTTGCTTTGTAGTCATGTAATTGCGATGAAAACATTAGCTTGATCTGCCTGGACTTACATTCTTTGTCAGCCCAGCTAAACCATTTCTGATAGCTCTGGGGAGTTTGGGTTTTTTGTCGAAAATGAATGATGTCCAAGCCCTGATCAAATAGCTTATTGATAATTTCTGTCAGCATCTCAAAGTCTTTGGCTTCTGGAGTAATGGCGATTCTATCTGGCAAGGCCAGGGACCGAATGATGCGTTCATTGGCACGGGGGAAATCATCAACCTGTAACCCAGCAATCGGCCTCCATGCAAGCGCTTGTCCTTCCTTTCCAACTGGGTTTCCCGAAAATTGGGATATTTTCCAAACATCGAGCAATACGGATTTATCTGAATAGTGATGTTCGATTTTTATGAAGGCAACAGCTTCATGCACGGTTATTCCCACTTCTTCTTCAAACTCACGCTTCAAGGCATCTTGAACCATCTCCCCCGGCTCTACCTTGCCACCCGGGAATTCCCATAGCCCGCCTTGATGACTATCTGCTGCCCTGAATGTGACCAATACTTCTGAATTATTATTGATAACGATGCCAACGGCGACATGCACGATTTGCTGTTGATTCACGGAGAACTGCCCATTTATCCCCAATCCCCAGATAGAAACCCCTAAAACGCAGGAAGCCCTGGCCGTATAATGGTTAGCAATTAAACCCTCCATCACCCAATGGGTGCACAGCTCAAGGCTTATGACTATTCTACCCTACAAACTTGATACAACGAACGATTACCATAGTCTTTTCCAATCCAGAAATAATGGAAAAGACTTTCCGTGCTTCCTTCCGTTTCAGGCTCATATATATTGGAAAAGACTTGTATTTGACCTCAAAAAATAACTGTTTTATGATTTTCCGGGTTTTGTGGCGCAAGCCCAACCCCAACCATCTACGGGTACTCATAATGAACGCGATTTCTACTCCGGTTATTTCTATTGGCAGGGCGGTTTGGGGCTGGGTACGCCTTACTGTCGGGAGAGAATATGGTATCCTGCAACCCTATCGATAACCTGAGAGGTACGACCAATGTCGGGTGAAATACTGACCACCATCATAGCGATTTTGACTGTTGTTGGTTTCATATCTGCACAGACAGTCATGATGATTCGTGGCCAAGAGCGGATTCGCAAGGAATCCAAAGAAGAGTTCAAGGAAGTTCGTGCAGAGTTCAAGGAAGTACGCGCAGACATAGCGGCTGTCAATGAACGGCTGTTAGCGGAGATAGCGGCTGTCGATAAGCGGCAATCTGAGCGGCTGTCGGCGGAGATAAAGGAAGTCCGTGGGGACATAGCGGCTGTCGATAAGCGGTTGTCGCACACTGATGGCTTGGTGGAAGGGCTTTCAAGGGCGCTGTTGAGCACACAGGCGCCAGCGCAAGCCCAGGCGCAGGCATGACCACGAACACCGGCGCTGACTCAACTATAAACGCACAACCCAACCACAAATACCGGCACTATCCCGGCCATTTATACCGCCACTTTTTAGTGCCTGTATTTGACCTCAAAAAATAACTGTTTTATGATTTTCCGGGTTTTGTGGCGCAAGCCCAACCACAACCATTTCTACGGGTACTCGTAATGAACGCGATTTCTACTCCGGTTATTTCTATTGGCAGGGCGGTTTGGGGGCTGGGTACGCCTTACTGCCGGGAGCGAAGGTATATGGTATCCTGCAACCCTATCGATAACATGAGAGGTACGGCCAATGTCGGGTGAAATACTGACCACCATCATAGCGATTTTGACCGTTGTTAGTTTCATATCTGCGCAGACAGTCATGATGATTCGTGGCCAAGAGCGGATTCGCAAGGAATCCAAAGAAGAGTTCAAGGAAGTTCGTGCAGAGTTCAAGGAAGTTCGTACGGAGATAAAGGAAGTCCGCGCGGATATAGCGGCTGTCGATAAGCGATTGTCAGCAGACATAGCGGCTGTCAATGAGCGGTTGTCAGCGGATATAGCGGCTGTTGATGAGCGGCTATCCGCGGAGATAAAGGAAGTACGCGCAGATATAGCGGCTGTCAATGAGCGGTTGTCAGCGGACATAGCGGCTGTCGATAAGCGGTTGTCGCACACTGATGGCTTGGTGGAAGGGCTTTCAAGGGCGCTGTTGAGCACACAGGCGCCAGCGCAAGCCCAGGCGCAGGCGCTGCCACAAACTCAGGCGCAGGCATGACCACAAACACCGGCACTGCTCAACTATAAACGCACAGACAAACCCAACCACAAATACCGGCACTATCTCGGCCATTATACCGCCACTTTTTAGTGCCTGTATTTGACCTCAAAAAATAACTGTTTTATGATTTTCCGGGTTTTGTGGCGCAAGCCCACCCCAACCATCACCACGGGTACTCATAATGAACGCGCTTTCTACTCCGGTTATTTCTATTCCCAGGCGGCTTGGGAAGCTGGCGGGGCGGGGAGCGCGCATTTGGCTAACTACCTCAAACACTAACCCAACCCCAACCATCTACGGGTATTCATAATGAACGCATTTTCTACTTTGGTTATTTCTATTGGCGGGCTGGCTGGCAGTATTTGCGGGGCAAGAAGCGTCTGCGGGCTGGCTCGTAGCGCGATTTGCAGCGCAGGAAGCGTCCGCAGGCAGGCCGCCAGGGCGGTTTGGGGCATTTGCGGCGCGGGGAGCACCTGCGGCCAGGCTACCCCCCCCCCCCCCCCAATTTGCGGCTATGGGCGTTACAGGGGCATTACAGGGCGTTACAGCGGCGTTGTGGGGCGTTTTGCTGGGGTGTCGGCGTGAGCGGCCGCGCGCTGGGTTACGCCCTGGGCCACGCCTTGCGGCTGTGTTTTGGTTTGGGGCACGGCCTGCAACACGCCCTGGGCCACGCCCTGCGGCTGTGTTTGGGTTTGGGGCACGGCCTGCAACACGCCCTGGGCCACGCTCTGCGGCTGTGTTTGGGCTTGGGGCACGGCCTGCAACACGCTCTGGGCCACGGGTTGCGGCTGTGTTTTGGGCTGGGGTTGAGTGCGCTGCTGGGTCGCGGGCTTGGTTACGCCTTGCGCCGCGGGTGGCGGCTGTGTTTTGCCCTGGGTCACGGCCTGCAACACGCCCTGCGCCGCGCCCTGCGGCTGGGTTTGGGGCTGGGGCTGGTGCTGGGGTTGAGTGGGGGGCTGGGGGCGGTTTATGCGGATCATTTAGTTACTGATCTGGCGCTGACGGGTACGGCGCGGGAGGATCAGCGGCTGACGATTGCCGGCACGGGTTTTGACGACGGGCATTCCCCCGCCGGTGCGCTGGTGTATGAATGGGCGCGTTCCAGCGATGGGGATGGGGATGATTTTGCGGTGATCGCCGGCGCGATCGAGCGCCGTTACCAGCTTACCCAGGCGGATGTGGGCCGGCGCGTCCGCGGCAGTGTGCTGTACACCAATACTGATGGCACGGCCAACTCCAGGGTGGCCGGCATCTCGGCGCCGGTGGCCAATGTCAATGACCCCACCACTGGCCTTCCCGTCATCACCGGCGACCATATCCAGGGCGAGACCCTGACGGCGGATACCTCCGCCATAATGGATGAGGATGGTCTGGGCACCTTCACTTACCGATGGCTCCGTAATGGTCAACTACCGCCCGTCTCGACCGAGCGCACCTACACCCTGACCCAGGCCGATGTGGGCGCTATCATGTTCCTGGATGTCTTCCATACCGATGCGCAGGGCACCATCCAACAAACATCACTATTCAGTTCATTCCCCCGCATCACCAACATCAACGACCTGCCCACCGGCCTGGCCATCAGCGGCGGGCTGGTGGTGGGCCAGACCCTCAGGGCGGATACCTCGGCGCTGGTGGATATCGATGGCCTGCCGGCTGAGTCCGATTTCAGCTATCAATGGCGGGCCGATGGCGCGGACATCGCCAACGCCACCGGGCCGGAATACCTGCTGACCGCGGCCAATATCGGCGCTCAGATCAGCCTGAACCTGCAATACCGGGATGCTTTTGAGGCGGATGAGTCCATCACCAGCCCGGCCCGTGGCCCGGTGCGGGGGGCGGGCGACAATGCCGCGCCCACCAGCGGCGGGCTGACGCTGAGCATAGATGAGGATACCCCTCGTGCCTTTGCGGTGGCGGACTTCCCCTTTGACGATGGCGACGATGACGACAGCCTGCAAGCAGTGCGCATCGATAGCCTGCCCACCCCCGCCAGCCTGGGCGCGCTGACCCTGAACGGCGCGGCGCTGAGCGCCGGGCAGGTGATTGCCAGCGGCGCTATCGCCAATCTGGTGTTCACCCCGGCGTTGAATGCCAGCGGCAGCGTGATCTTCACCTACAGCGTCTCCGACGGCGTTGTCTTCAGCACGCCGCCGGCCACGGCAACCGTGACCGTTGATGCGGTCAATGATGCGCCCACCACCAGCGGGCTGGCGGCCACGCTGGACGAGGATGACAGCCACACTTTTGCGGCGAGCCAGTTTGGTTTTGACGATGCCGACAACGGCGACAGCCTGCAAGCAGTGCGCATCGACAGCCTGCCCACCCCCGCCAACCTGGGCGCGCTGACCCTGAACGGCGCGGCGCTGAGCGCCGGGCAAGAGATTGCCGTTGGGGATATTGGGACGCTGGTGTTCACGCCGGTGGCCAATGCCAATGGCACTGCGAACTTCACCTTCAGCGTCTCCGACGGCGATGAGTTTAGCGCCACGGCCAACGCCGCCATCACCATCGCGGCGGTCAACGACCCGCCCACCATCAGCGGCAGCCCCCAAACCCGCGTGTCCGCGGGCGGTACCTATAACTTCACGCCGGGCGGCGGTGATGTGGATGACGGCGACACGCTGGAATACGCCATCAGCACCCTGCCAGAGTGGGCGGATTTCGATACCGCGACCGGGGCCTTGACCAACAAAACCAACCGCCCCAACAGCGGCGATATCCGCAACTACGAGGACATCGTCATCAGCGTCACCGATGGCATCATCGCCACGCCGGTGACCCTTCCCGCCTTTGACATTGAAGTCACCGCCCCCAATAACCCGCCCACCTCCATCGGGTCGACGGTCACGACTGCTGAGGACAGCCCATATACCTTCAGGGAGGCGGACTTCCCCTTTAACGATGCCGACGCCGGCGATAGCCTGCAAGCAGTGCGCATCGTTACCCTGCCCGCCAGCACCAGCGGCAACCTGGCGCTGAACGGTACGGCGGTGATCGTAGGGCAGGTGATTGCCGTTGGGGATATTGGGACGCTGATGTTCACGCCGGTGACCAATTTCAACGGCACTACGACCTTCCTCTACAGCGTCTCTGATGGCGAGGATTTTAGTGTCGCGAACCGCAGGGTACTCGTCGTCGTGACCGCGGTCAATGATCCGCCTGATGGCGAGGTGATGATCAGCGGCACGCTCCGGGTGGGGGCGACCCTGACGGCGGATACCAGCGGCATTAGCGATGCCGATGGCCCCGATTCCCTGGAATTCACCTATCAATGGAATACGCACTCCGGCGGCACGGACACGGCCATCAGCGGCGCGGACTCTGCAACCTACACCCTGAGCACGGGCGATTTGGGCGATCAAATCACTGTGACCGTGCGCTATACCGATGCCGACACCGCGTCGCAAAGCCTGACCAGCGCGCCTACGGCGGCGGTGTCCGCTGACCTGAGTGGCACCACAACGCCGCTTAGCGTCACGCCGGGGGGTAATCCGGTGGTGATCTTTTCCGACCTGAGCGTGAGCGGCAGGCCGGATGTCTTTAGAATACGCGTCCTGAACCCGACTGCCCTGGACGATGGCGATACCACGGGGCTCACTGCTGATGCGAATACGGACGAGTATTCGATTTTTACCAGAACCGGCGCCGAGGCCAGCGCAGCGCCACATAACCTGTTCACCGCTATTGCAAGCGGCGATGCCTTTACCCCAGCGAGGTGGCATGGTCTGCTGCGGCACGTCACCTTTGCGGCACCCGCCGCTACTGGCGGACGCCAGATTCAACTCATCGCTGAGGTAAGTTACGACAGTGGTTCCAGCTACTCCTCCCAAACCCTGACCCGAACCCTCACTATCAGCGCCAACAACGCGCCCACCTCAAGCGGGCTGATGGCTACGCTGGACGAGGATGACAGCCATACTTTTGCAGCCGAGCAGTTTGGTTTTGCCGATACCGACAGCGGCGATAGCCTGCAAGCGGTGCGCATTGATAGCCTGCCCGCCGCTGGCAATGGCAGCCTGGCGCTGGACGGTACGGCGGTGATCGTGGGGCAAGAGATTGGGGTTGCCGCTATCCCGACTCTGGTCTATACCCCGGTGGCCAATGCCAATGGCGAAGCGAACTTCACTTTCAGCGTCTCCGACGGCGATGATTTCAGCACCACGCCCGCCACGGCAACCCTGACCGTGACTCCGGTCGATGACGCGCCCACCACAAGCGGGCTGACGGCCACGCTGGACGAGGATGACAGCCACACTTTTGCCGCCGACCAGTTTGGTTTTGACGATGCCGACAGCGGCGATAGCCTGCAACAAGTGCGCATTGACACCCTGCCCGCCGCTGGCAGTGGCAGCCTGGCGCTGAACGGTACGCCGGTCACCGTGCCCCAAGAGATTGGGGTTGCCGCTATCCCGACTCTGGTCTATACCCCGGTGGCCAATGTCAACGGCGAGGCGACCTTCACCTTCAGCGTCTCCGACGGCACTGCCTTTAGTGCCACGGCTACGGCAACCCTGACCGTTACTCCGGTCAATGACGCGCCCACCACAAGCGGGCTGACGGCCACGCTGGACGAGGATGACAGCCATACTTTTGCAGCCAGCCAGTTTGGTTTTGACGATGCCGACAGCGGCGATAGCCTGCAACAAGTGCGCATTGATAGCCTGCCCGCCGCTGGCAGTGGCAGCCTGGCGCTGAACGGTACGCCGGTCACCGTGCCCCAAGTGATTCCCGTTGGGGATATTGGGACGCTGGTGTACACGCCGGTGGCCAATGCCAATGGCACTGCGACCTTCACCTTCAGCGTCTCCGACGGCACTGCCTTCAGTGCCACGGCCACGGCAACCCTGACCGTGGATGCGGTCAATGACGCGCCCACCACAAGCGGGCTGACGGCCACGCTGGACGAGGATGACAGCCACACTTTTGCCGCCGACCAGTTTGGTTTTGAGGATGCCGACAGCGGCGATAGCCTGCAAGCGGTGCGCATTGATAGCCTGCCCGCCGCTGGCAGTGGCAGCCTGGCGCTGAACGGTACGCCGGTCACCGTGCCCCAAGAGATTGCCGCTACCGCTATTCCGACTCTGGTCTATACCCCGGTGACCAATGTCAACGGCCCTGCGACCTTCACCTTCAGCGTCTCCGACGGCACTGCCTTTAGTGCCACGGCCACGGCCACCGTCAGCGTGACTCCGGTCAATGACGCGCCCAGCGGCACGGTGACGATCGGCGGCACGGCCCGAGTGGGGGCGACCCTGACGGCGGACACCAGCGGCATCAGCGATGCCGATGGTCCCGATCCCCTGGAATTCACCTATCAATGGAATACGCACGCCGGCGGCGCGGATACGGCCATCGCCAGCGCGACCGCTGCAACCTACACCCCGGTCGCGGGCGATCTGGGCGATCAAATCACCGTGTCCGTGCGTTATACCGATGCCGGGGGCACCAATGAAGGGCCGCTGACCAGCGCGCCCACGGCGGCGGTGGCGATGATGTCCCCGCTTGAACTGAGCGGGACGATAACGCCTCTTAGCGTCATCGCCGGGGGTGCTCCGGTGGCAATCTTTCCCGACCTGAGCATAGACACAGGGCGGCCCAGTACCTTTAGACTAAGAGTCGAGAGTACGGCTGACCTGAACCCTGGCGATGCGGTGACGCTCGCTGCTGCTGCGGAGAGGAGCGATTATCAAATTACATTTGTACCCATCGCCAGTGTTGCTCCACCGCTAAACGCAATAGTCGGCGTTGGTACCCCCAACAACGATGACGAAGCCCCAGATCGGTGGCATAACCTGATCCGGCACTTCACCTTTCAGGCACCCGCCGGTAGTGGCGGACGCGAGGTTCGATTCATCGCTGAGTTAACGATCCCGGACCTTGTTAACAATACTGACAATGTCGTTGAAACCCTGACCCGAACCCTCAATATCGGCGCGGATGCGGTGACGGTTTCCATTGCGCCCCCCAGCGCTTCGGTCGATGAGGGCGATCCCGCCACCTTCACCGTGACCCTGTCGGCTTCGCCGGGGTCGGAAGTCGTGGTGAACTACGCCGCCTCAGGCGACACGGCGATGGCGAACGATTTCACCGCCCCGGCCACTAATGCCGCGCTGACCTTCGCCGCCAACGCGAGCGGGGATGACCTGAGCCAAACCATCAGCGTGCCGACGACGGACGATAGCGAGACCGAGGGCGACGAGACCTTCACCGTGACCTTGAGCGCGCCCAGCGGGGGCTTTCCGTCCGGGGTCGACCTGAACCCCTCGGCCACCAGCGCCCAGGCGACCATCGCGGCCAGCGATGCGCCGGCGGTGACGGTTTCCATTGCGCCCCCCAGCGCTTCGGTCGATGAGGGCGATCCCGCCACCTTCACCGTGACCCTGTCGGCTTCGCCGGGGTCGGAAGTGGTGGTGAACTACGCCGCCTCAGGCGACACGGCGATGGCGAACGATTTCACCGCCCCGGCCACTAATGCCGCGCTGACCTTCGCCGCCAACGCGAGCGGGGATGACCTGATGCAGACCATCAGCGTGCCGACGACGGACGATAGCGAGACCGAGGGCGACGAGACCTTCACCGTGACCTTGAGCGCGCCCGGCGGGGGCTTTCCGTCCGGGGTCGCCCTGAACCCCTCGGCCACCCGCGCCCAGGCGACCATCGCGGCCAGCGATGCGCCGGCGGTGATGGTTTCCATTGCGCCCCCCAGCGCTTCGGTTGATGAGGGCGATAACGCCACCTTCACCGTGACCCTGTCGGCTTCGCCGGGGTCGGAAGTGGTGGTGAACTACGCTGCCTCAGGCGACACGGCGATGGCGAACGATTTCACCGCCCCGGCCAGTGATGCCGCGCTGACCTTCGCCGCCAACGCGAGCGGGGATGATCTGACCCAAACCATCAGCGTGCCGACGACGGACGATAGCGATACCGAGGGCGACGAGACCTTCACCGTGACCTTGAGCGCGCCCGGCGGGGGCTTCCCGTCCGGGGTCACCCTGGACTCCTCGGCCACCAGCGCCCAGGCAACCATCGCGGCCAACGATGCGCCGGCGGTGACGGTTTCCATTGCGCCCCCCAGCGCTTCGGTTGATGAGGGCAATCCCGCCACCTTCACCGTGACCCTGTCGGCTTCGCCGGGGTCGGAAGTGGTGGTGAACTACGCCGCCTCAGGCGACACGGCGATGGCGAACGATTTCACCGCCCCGGCCACTGATGCCGCGCTGACCTTCGCCGCCAACGCGAGCGGGGATGATCTGAGCCAAACCATCAGCGTGCCGACGACGGACGATAGCGAGACCGAGGGCGACGAGACCTTCACCGTGACCTTGAGCCCGCCCAGCGGGGGCTTTCCGTCCGGGGTCGACCTGAACCCCTCGGCCACCAGCGCCCAGGCGACCATCGCGGCCAGCGATGCGCCGGCGGTGACGGTTTCCATTGCGCCCCCCAGCGCTTCGGTCGATGAGGGCGATCCCGCCACCTTCACCGTGACCCTGTCGGCTTCGCCGGGGTCGGAAGTGGTGGTGAACTACGCCGCCTCAGGCGACACGGCGATGGCGAACGATTTCACCGCCCCGGCCACTAATGCCGCGCTGACCTTCGCCGCCAACGCGAGCGGGACTGACCTGATGCAGACCATCAGCGTGCCGACGACGGACGATAGCGAGACCGAGGGCGACGAGACCTTCACCCTGACCTTGAGCGCGCCCAGCGGGGGCTTCCCGTCCGGGGTCGCCCTGAACCCCTCGGCCACCAGCGCCCAGGCGACCATCGCGGCGAGCGATGCGCCGGCCAACACCCCGCCCACCACCAGCGCGGCGGCGGTCAGCACGCTTGAGGATATGGCCTATACCTTTGAGGCGGACGACTTTCCCTTTAGCGATACCGACACTGGCGATAGCCTGCAAGCGGTGCGCATCGATAGCCTGCCCGCCAGCGCCAGCGGCAGCCTGGCGCTGGGCGGCACAGCGGTGACCGCAACCCAAGTGATTCCCGTTGCCGGTATTCCGACTCTGGTCTATACCCCGGCCACCAATGTCCACGGCGCTGCGACCTTCACCTTCAGCGTCTCCGACGGTACTGCCTTCAGTGCCACGGCCACGGCAACCGTGAGCGTTACTCAGGTCAATGACGCGGCCACCGGCCGCCCGACTATCTCCGCTTCACCTAGCAGACCCTCCCTAGAGGTCAACACCGGATTAGTCGCGATTACCAGGGCAGTTAGGGATGTGGATGGTGTGCCCTTCAGTCTCAACTACCAATGGAACAGGCACGAGGCCGGCACGGACACGCCGATCGTCGGCGAGACCTCCTCTTTCTACCTTACGACCCTGGACGATATCGGCGAGAGGATCACCGTGACGATCAGCTTCACGGATAACGACGGCAATGCTGAGCGCGTGACCAGCCTGCCCACGCAGCCAGTGGTAAGGGGCAATTCGCCACCCACTGGCATACTGACCATCGACGGTGACCTGATCCAGGGCCAAACCCTGACGGTAAATACCGCCGACCTTGGCGACCCGAATGGGCTGCCCGACTCGTCCACCTTCACCTACGAATGGGCAGCGGGAGACGCCAACACGGGCACTTTCCCGATCATCAGCGGCGCGAACTCCGCAACCTACACCCTGACCCAGGCCGAGGTCGGCAAATCGATCGTCGCGGAGGTCAGCTACCGGGATAATGATGGCAATGATGAGAACAGGCGCACGGAGACCCGGGGGCTGGTAGCGAATATCAATGACTCGCCCAGCGGCAGTGTAACCATCGGCGGCACACCGGTGGCCGGCCAGCCCCTCAGCGCGGATACCACCGCGCTGGTGGATATCGATGGTCTGCCCGACCCGTCCATGTTCACTTATCGATGGCTTGCGGGTAGCAATCCGATCAGCAACGCGACCCTGAGCACCTACACCCTGACCGATGCCGAAATAGGCCAGATGATCAGGGTGGAGGTCAGCTACACCGATAATTTTAACGCGCCCGAGTCCATCACCAGCGCGCCCACAGCGGCGGTGGCGGCGGCAAACACCTCCAATACCCCGCCCACCACAACCGGGCTGACGGCCACGCTGGACGAGGATGACAGCCATACTTTTGCAGCCGACCAGTTTGGTTTTGACGATGCCGACAGCGGCGATAGCCTGCAAGAGGTGCGCATCGATACCTTGCCCGCCAGCACCAGCGGCAACCTGACCCTGAGCGGTACGGCGGTGATCGTGGCCCAAGTGATTCCCGTTGCCGGTATTCCGAATCTGGTCTATACCCCGGTGGCCAATGTCAATGGCGATGCGACCTTCACTTTCAGCGTCTCCGACGGCACTGCCTTCAGCACCGCGACCGCCACGGCAACCCTGACCGTGGACGCGGTCAATGACGCGCCCAGCGGCACGGTGATCATTGATGGCACCCCGACCGTAGGCGAGACCTTGACGGCGGATACCAGCGGCATTAGCGATGCCGATGGCCCTGCCAGCCTGACGTTCACCTATCAATGGAATACCCACGCCAGCGGCACGGACACGGCCATCAGCGGCGAGACCGCTGCAACCTACCTCCTGACCGCGGACGATCTGGGCGATCAAATCACCGTGTCCGTGGAATATACCGATGCCGGGAGCGAGGATGAGGGGCCGCTGACCAGCGCGCCTACGGCGGCGGTGGCGGCGGCAAGCACCCCCAATAACCCGCCCACCTCAACCGGGCTGACGGCCACGCTGGACGAGGATGACAGCCATACTTTTGCAGCCGACCAGTTTGGTTTTGACGATGCCGACACCGGCGATAGCCTGCAACAAGTGCGCATTGATACCTTGCCCGCCAGCACCAGCGGCAGCCTGACCCTGAACGGTACGGCGGTGATCGTAGGGCAAGTGATTCCCGTTGCCGGTATTCCGAATCTGGTCTATACCCCGGTGGCCAATGTCAATGGCGAAGCGACCTTCACCTTCAGCGTCTCCGACGGCACCGACTTCAGCACCACGCCCGCCACGGCAACCCTGACCGTGGACGCGGTCAATGACGCGCCCAGCGGCACGGTGACGATCGGCGGCACGCCCCGGGTGGGCGCGACCCTGACGGCGGAGACCGGCGGCATTAACGATGCCGATGGCCCTGCTAGCCTGACGTTCACCTATCAATGGAATACCCACGCCAGCGGCACGGACACGGCCATCAGCGGCGAGACCGCTGCAACCTACCTCCTGACCGCGGACGATCTGGGCGATCAAATCACCGTGTCCGTGCGCTATAGCGATGCCGGGAACACCAACGAAGGGCCGCTTACCAGCGCGCCCACGGCGCTGATTACAGCGAGTTCAACGCCTGCTCCGCCACCACCAGCACCTGGCCCAGACCCTGAGCCTCCGCCAGATGAAGACGATGGGGTACAACTGCTCAACGCAGAGGGTTTTCCTGTCTCAGGTCTCACTATAGTGGTTGGAGAAACCAGGGAAGTGAGCATCCAGGGTGGATTTCCGCCGTTCTTCGTCAGCGGCGACCCCGGCGGGACGACGCGGTCGGTTGTTGCTGGCAGGACGCTGCTTGTCACCGGGGTGAATGCAGGCCAGGCGCGGCTGCGCATTCGAGATATAAGGGAAGCCTTTAGCTTCCTGCCAGTGAATGTAACGACGCTGCCGCCGGTGTTAAACCCCGAGGCAGACGATGGTACAGGCACGGAGGCGGTGTTCCGCAGCGGAGCAAGCAGTGACGGCGGCGACAGCTACTTCGAGGATGGCAGCTTCCCGGTGGGTGAGGAGCTGGATATCGTGTTTACCATCACAGCACGCAGCATCGATGTGGGGGAGCAGGCTAATGTTGTGGTGGCGGCAAGAAGCGCGTCTGCCCCTGAGACGGTGTGGTTACTGACGCAGTCTGGACTGGTGCTTTATGATGGTGAAACCCTGGCCTATTTCGAGGAAGACCTCATGCTGGAGGCGGGGGTCAGGCTTATCAATCTCACCCCTGAGCCGGTCATGCTGTCGTCTGCGGAGCTGGGTAATTGGGAGTTGTATATTGGCTATCAGCTTGACAGCGGTGAGTTGTTGTATCACACGGAGCCTTTGCGGATAGAAGTGGTGGAGTGAGACGCGCCAGAACCGGCGCAAATGTTACTCCCGTAGCGACCCTGTTCAAGCCCTGGATTCGATCATCAGGGGTGTTGGGACCAGCTTCCGTGTTGTGGGTACCAAAGGTTTGATCCTGGAACCAGATACGCTGCGTTGACGGCGTTGGGGTCGATCTGTTTTGCGGTACTGGGCAATCATCCGCGTGAGTTGTTGACGAGAGTAAGCGCTGATCTTCATCAGATAAGAGTTCATCACATCCCTGCTCTGGCGGGAACAGATCAGATACCGGAATCTAACCAGTTCCCCCTGAATCCAGCGGTAGCAGGCGTCCTTGTCGCTGATAATTGAAAAAGCCACTGCCTGGGTGCCTGCCAGGAAATCGGCAAGCTGACTAATTGTCGTTAAGTCTTCAAGTTTCGTGATGGTTTTCGTCCCCTCACCATGAACGGAAAAGGAGGCTATGTCAGACTCATTTCGTGCTGGAAACACGGACAGACTGTTGTATGAGGAAATTTGCTTGTTATACTCAGTTTAGAGACACAGAATTATTCACCAGAGGTAAATTACCAACTGCATGGCAACTCACACACTCAGTTTGACTCTGATACCCGATAACGCCCGACGCCTCGCCAATCTCTGTGGGCGTCTCAATGAACATATCCATCAGATCGAGACATTTCTAACTCTCAATATCCAGCAGCGCGGCAATGTTTTTCAATTGTCAGGCAGTCAAGCTGCTATTTCTGATGGTGGGCATATTCTTGAATCTCTCTACAGGTCCACGGCGCAAGGCAATCTGCTTAATCCAAACCTTGTTCATCTTGCTCTGCAAGAGGCCCTGCCATCTGAATCCAATGGTGAAAGTGATTGTAGCGACCACTTGTTTATCAAAACCCCCAGGTCTTCGGTTAAGCCACGAGGCAAACACCAATGTGAATATGTGGAGAGTATCCAGCGCCACGATATCAATTTTGGAATCGGTCCTGCTGGCACTGGGAAGACTTATCTAGCCGTGGCCTGCGCTGTCGAAGCTCTACTACAGGAGAAGGTAAACCGGCTGCTACTGGTAAGACCAGCAGTAGAAGCCGGCGAAAAGCTCGGCTTCTTACCAGGAGATTTAGCGCAGAAGATTGATCCTTATCTCCGCCCGCTGTATGACGCACTATATGAAATGCTGGGTTTTGAAAAAGTGGCCAGACTGATAGAAAAGAATGTTATCGAAGTCGCTCCTCTGGCCTACATGCGGGGAAGAACATTAAACAACTCTTTCATAATTCTTGACGAAAGCCAAAATACTACCAGCTCACAAATGAAGATGTTTCTGACCCGCATAGGATTTGGTTCTACCGCTGTAATTACTGGTGATATTACTCAGATCGATCTACCAAAGGGAACTCGATCTGGGCTCGTCCATATCAACAAAGTCCTTAAGGGTATAAAAGAAATAGGCTTCACCTACTTCAATGCCAAAGACGTGGTGCGTCATCGTTTAGTGCAGAAAATCGTTGAAGCGTATAACGAATCTGACCGAAACTCCGTGCCTACACTGACCAACCAAGAAACCGCACAAATAAATGAACGTGACAGTTGAAATCAGTAGCGGTTGCGATGGTAACTGGACACCCAGCCAAGACCAATGCGAGGAATGGCTGTTAAGCGGCCTGCAAAGCGCCTGCGAAAGTAGAAATTGCAGCATTAGTGTGAGTTTCGTGGAAATGTCTACTTCTCAGTCATTGAATAATGAATTTCGAGGCAAAAATAGCGCGACCAATGTATTGTCTTTCCCGGTCGAGTTCCTGGCTTCCTTAAAGCAGCAGCTAGATTGCTTTCCTCTAGGAGACATTGTGATTTGCCCCCATATCGTAGAGCGAGAAGCGACACAGCAGGAAAAAGAATTGTCTGCGCACTGGGCTCATCTCATGATCCACGGCCTATTTCACCTGCTTGGCTACCAACATGACCTGGATAGGGACGCAGAAAAAATGGAAAGCCTTGAAACTAAAGCATTGGAAAGGCTTGGATTCCCCAACCCTTATTTGGTAGTGTAAACTTCATTAGCTGTACCCAGCCTTCAGTTAAAATAGTCGAAATCGAAGGCTGGCTCAAGCCCAGAGGAAGAGAACTCAGAGCATGGCCGACGACCAATCTAGCATCGATCCAAGGCCCAGGTCCTGGATCGATAAAATTGCTCAGGTTTTTTCAGATGAACCTACTGATACAAAGAGCCTTCTCGAGTTAATTCGAAACGCCGAGCAGGATCAAGTTCTCGACGCTGATGCGTTAAGTATTATTGAGGGAGCGCTCCAGGTGTCCAGCATGCAAGTGCGAGACATCATGATTCCAAGATCCCAGGTTGTTACGGTTCCAGCAAAACTCGCCGCAAACAAAATAATTGAGTTGATCACTAAGGCGTCCCATTCCCGATTCCCGGTCATAGGTGACAATGTTGATACTGTTATGGGGATACTGCTGGCTAAAGATTTATTGCATTTAGCTCTTTCCTCTGACGCTGACAAATTTAGTATCAAAGACATTATTCGACCTGCTACTTTTGTACCGGAAAGAAAACGTCTTAATGTATTACTTCGGGAATTTCGAGAAACCCGACAGCACATGGCGATTGTCATAGATGAATATGGGAGTGTCTGCGGCGCAGTTACGATTGAAGATGTCCTGGAGCAAATAGTTGGCGAAATAGAGGACGAATACGATGTCGATGATGACAGCTATATTAAGAAATTTGATGAAGATAATTACATCGTAAAAGCCTTAACGCCAGTGGACGAATTTAATGACTGCTTTGAAACTGAATTCAGCGACCAGGAGTTCACAACAGTTGGCGGGCTGGTTCTACAACAGTTTGGGCATATCCCGGAACGGGGTGAAACAATCACCATAGGCCCTTTCCTGATGACCATACTCAATGCGGATAGTCGACAGATCAAATTAATAAAAGTAACTTCCAGCTTGCCTGTTCGCAGCAATGAACATTAGTTAGAGAGAAAATGAGCAGCATCGATAAGCAGTATTCACCCCGGACAGTTGAGGCCGACGCACAATCTTATTGGGAACGACACGAGAGCTTCAAAGTGAGTGAAGACAGAACTCGCGAAAAGTTCTACTGCCTGTCTATGTTCCCCTACCCCAGCGGCCACCTTCATATGGGCCATGTGCGTAACTATTCCATCGGTGATGCCATTTCCCGTTATCAGCGCATGTTGGGGAAAAACGTGTTGCAGCCCATGGGTTGGGATGCTTTCGGTTTACCTGCTGAAAACGCAGCCATTCAAAACAAAGTAGCACCTGCGAAGTGGACCTACGCCAATATTGGTTATATGCGTGAACAACTTCAAAAATTGGGCTACGCCTATGATTGGAATCGCGAAATAGCCACCTGCCATCCTGATTACTATCGTTGGGAACAGTGGTTCTTTACCCGGCTCTTTGCAAAAGGCCTGGTCTATAAGAAATCGTCGGAGGTTAATTGGGATCCCGTAGATGAGACAGTGCTTGCCAACGAACAAGTTGTCGATGGCAGGGGCTGGCGTTCTGGAGCTGTGGTTGAGCGCAGGGAAATTCCACAATGGTTTATTAAGATCACCGACTTCGCCCAGGAATTACTTGATGGTCTGGAAAAAATGGACGGTTGGCCGGAAAAAGTTCGCACCATGCAAGCCAATTGGATTGGACGCTCAGAGGGTATTGAACTTGATTTTGAAGTAGCCAATGAAGTTGACGAGTGTTTGAAAACTCTTTCGGTTTATACGACTCGGCCAGATACCTTATTAGGTGTAACCTATGTGGCTCTCGCAGTTCAACACCCACTGGCTATCAAATCTGCACGCTTGAATTCTGCCGTTGCCCAATATATGGAGCAGCAAGTGAATGTTAAGGTCGCCGAAGCGGAAATGGCTACTATGGAAAAGACTGGCGTCGATACAGGCCTTAAAGCCGTTCACCCGATCAGTGGTGAACCGTTACCAATCTATCTGGCCAATTTTGTATTGATGAGCTACGGTTCAGGCGCAGTTATGTCTGTACCAGCTCACGACCAGAGAGATTGGGAATTCGCCAAAAAGTATCAACTACCGATCAAACAAGTTATAAAACCACTATCCGATGAAAACGTCTGCGATACAGGGAAACAGGCTTTCGTCGAAAAAGGGCTGCTGATCAATTCTGGTGAATTCGATGGTTTGGATTTCCAGGAGGCTTTTGCCGCCATAGAAAAACACCTTCGCAAGCACAACCAAGGTAAGAAAACCGTGAATTTTCGGTTACGGGATTGGGGTGTTTCCAGACAGAGATACTGGGGCGCTCCCATACCAATTATCAATTGCGATAACTGCGGCTCCGTCGCCGTGCCAGATGAAGATTTGCCAATTCGCCTCCCGGTAGACATTGAATTTGACGCGAGCGGCTCTCCGTTGGGCAAACTCAAAGAGTTTTACGAAGTCGACTGCCCACAGTGCCTGGCAAAGGCAGTGCGTGAAACGGATACTTTCGACACCTTTATGGAGTCGTCCTGGTACTACGCCCGCTATGCATGCCGGGATCAGAACGACAGCATGCTGGATGAGAGAGCGAATTACTGGCTGCCTGTAGATCAATATATTGGTGGCATCGAGCACGCTATTTTACACTTACTGTATGCACGATTTTTTCACAAATTGATGCGCGATGGAGGTCTGCTCGATTCAGATGAGCCTTTCACGCAGCTCCTTACACAAGGTATGGTACTTAGAGGCGGCAGCAAGATGTCCAAGTCGAAAGGCAACACCATTGATCCTTTGCCGTTGATTGAAAAATACGGTGCCGATACGGTTCGCATGTTTACCATGTTTGCGTCTCCACCGGATCAGTCTCTGGATTGGTCAGACAGTGGCGTTGAAGGAAGTTTTCGTTTTCTAAAAAGGCTTTGGAGAATTGTGACAAACCACCAGCCTCTCCCACTGCAAGATTTCGCCAACCTGGTTCTAACCGAAGAACAGACTCAACTTCGTCGAAAGACTCATCAAACTTTGCAGAAAGTAAGTGATGACTATGGTCGTCGACACACCTTTAACACCGCCATTGCAGCTACTATGGAATTATTGAATGCGGTAACTCGGTTTACAGATTCCAACAAAAATGACAACGAACCTTTGGTGATACAAGAGTCATTGGAAACCGCGATTCTTATGCTCGCCCCCATAGCGCCTCATTTTTGCCATGCCCTTTGGCAATATCTTGGCCATGATGGGGCGGTGATGGATGCTATGTGGCCTCAGGTTGATGAATCTGCATTGGCACAAAGCACTGTTGTCATCGTTATACAAGTCAACGGCAAGCTGCGCGCTAAAATCGATGTTCCCAAAGATATCGAGAAGGAAGAGTTGGAGAAATTGGCATTAGAAAATGAATCAGTGGCTAAATTCCTCACCGACGGAAGTATTCAAAAAGTCATTATTGTACCCGGTAGGTTAGTCAATATCGTGGTAAATTGACGACGGGCCAAAGACGGGAGGTAAGACATGGTAAGAATTTCTATCCTGAAACGACTACTAACAGTTGGGCTGATTCTGCTATCAAGCGGCTGCGGTTTTAGCTTACGCGGCAGCGAAGTATTGTCAGTAAAAATTCCAAGCATACAGTTGAATAGCCAACAATCTAACAGCGAATTTACTCAACTGCTACGTCGCAGTCTGCTTGCATCTGCTGTTGAAATTTATTCTGATAGCGACATTTTTTCTAGTCATCGGAAAGATTTCAACGCCGATCTACCGCTGCTAAGCATTGCGAATGAACAAGTGGTAGCGCGACCAGTTACCATTAACCCACGAGCCAGAGCGGCCCAAGTTGAAATGCGCTTGTCTATAGATATTGCACTTACCCTTGCCGATCAATTCCTGGTCGAGCCGGAAACACTTTTCGTTGAACGAACTTACTTCGAAGACATTGAAAATATCATTGGCAACCAGGGAGAGATTGAAATAATTTCTGCGGAAATGCGCAGGGAACTTGCAAATCAGTTAATGCGCAGACTTGCTACTGTTGAAATTTTAGAACCGTTCTGATACGGATGAAAATAAAGTCCGAACAGCTTTCTCGAACTCTCTCCAATAATAACTTACCGTTGTATTGGCTAACTGGTGACGAGCCTTTGCTGATGCAAGAAGCGGCGGAGTTAATACGTAAGCATTACCGCGAGCAAGGATACACAGAAAGAGAGCTATTCAATGTGGATAAGAATTTCGATTGGGGAAACTTTTCCCAATCTACCAGCAACCTCTCCCTTTTTTCAGAACGAAAAATTATAGAGCTGCGCCTCTCAAGCGCCAAATTAGAAGATAGTGGAAAAAAAGCCTTACAACACTATCTCGATGAACTAAATCCAGATTATCTAATTCTTGTTAGCGGACCAAAACTGGATGCGGCCACTCCAAAAACTAAATGGTTCACAGAAATAGAAAAACACGGCGCGTTGGTTCAAATCTGGCCAGTTAACAGGGAAAATCTCGGCGACTGGCTAGAACAACGACTACTTCGAGACAATATTCAGGCCGACATTGATGCAATACAGCTCTTGGTTGATAAAGTTGAAGGAAATTTACTTGCTGCCATGCAGGAAATAGAAAAGCTAAAACTGCTAGCGGGAGGCGATTCGAGCAAACCCATAAATCTTGATGTAAAAACAGTCATGCAAGTTGTCGCTGACAGTTCTCGCTATGGTGTCTATCAGTTAATTGATTCAGCGCTACTTGGGGATACTGTACGGTCTCAGAAAATGCTGGCTGGACTGAGAAACGAAGGGGTTTTCCCTCTTGTCATATTGACGGCAATCTGTCGTGAGCTAAGGATTCTGCTACCGATGCTAGAAAAAAAACAGCAAGGACAAGGCATCAATGCGATACTCCAGTCTGCGCGTGTCTGGTTCAACCGTAAGCAAGCGGTGTCCTGCGTTTTATCGAGAATTGAGACCCACACCGTATGGTCATTGTTAGACCATGGCCGTGTAATCGATCAGTGTATAAAAGGCATGTCTACTGCTGACCCTTGGGATGAACTGAGTCTAATGCTACTTCGGTTAAGCGGAGCGAGTTCCGTTCGCAAATTTCAATCGATCTAAACCCTGGCCGGGCACGAATTGTCTCTAGTTCAATCCTCGTCGCTCTAGTAATGGTTGAATTTCAGCATCTCGCCCTCGGAAATTTCGAAACACAGACATCGCTTCTTCACTTCCACCACGGGACAACAGTGTTTGTCGAAAATGTTCCCCATTTTCTCGTAACAAACCGCCGTTTTCCTTAAACCATTCAACCGTATCCGCATCCAGAACTTCACTCCAGATGTAGGAGTAGTAGCCCGCAGAATAACCACCCATAATATGGGAAAAATAAGGGCTTCGGTATCGTGGCGGCACCGTGTTCAACGCTACGCCTGCGGCCTCCAGGGCGTTTTCTTCAAATTCCATTACTTTGTCTGCAGTTGGAACTTGCTCTGGTGTCAGTTGATGCAAGGCCTGATCCAGGATCGAAGCCGCTAGATACTCTGTAGTAGCAAATCCTTGATTAAATTTCTGAGTCGATAGAACTTTGTCTAGCAGCTCTCTCGGCATTACCTCGCCTGTCTCAAAATGTACAGCATAGTTTTCTAATACCTCTGGCCAGGTTGCCCACATCTCATTCACCTGAGATGGATACTCGACGAAATCCCGGGGCACACGTGTTCCAGAAAAGTAAGGGTACTCGACATTAGAAAATATACCATGCAATGCATGTCCAAATTCATGGAACATCGTAGTAACTTCATCAAATGTTAGTAGCGTTGGATCTCCAGATTGGGGCTTTGTAATATTTAAATGATTTGCAACGATGGGTTGCGCACTTAGCAGTTCGTTCTGCGCAACATATGCGTTCATCCAGGCACCCCCTCGCTTAGTCGATCTTGCATAGGGATCCATTAAGAAGATGGCTAATGTCGTGTCGTCATTATCGAACACTTCGAATACACGCACATCTTCCTGATAGACTGGCAGGTCGAAGCGTTCGTTAAAAGTTATACCGAACAATTTCTCTGCCGCGAAAAATACGCCCCGTTGCAAAACATTGTCGATTTCGAAATAAGGTTGCAGTTGACTCTCATCGAACTGATACCTGGCTACTCGTAATTTCTCGGTGTAATACTGCCAATCCCAGGCCTCAAGTTCTAAATCCAGCCCTTCTTCGTCGATTAATTGTTGCAAGTCATTCGCTTCCGTTCTTGCATTTTCGGCCGCGGGCAGAGCTAACTCAGCCAGGCGTTGGTTTACCGCCTCTACCGTACCAGCAGTTCTGTCCTCAAGGATGTACTCCGCATGATTGTCATATCCCAGAAGCCGGGCTCGAGATGCACGCAGCCGCAATACGTCGGAAAGAATTTCTGTATTAGAAAATTCACCACCACGACTGCCACGAGACAAAGAAGTATTGTGTATACGCTCTCGTAGCGTCCGGTTCTGCAAACTACCCAAACCAGGCTGGCCACTGGTATTTAGCAGAGGAATGACAAATTTTCCAGGCATATCACGGGACACCGCCTCTTCTTCCGCAGCGGTAATAAGCGCTTCACTGAGCCCGGTTAACTCTTCATGTGAATCAACCACAATGGCCAAGTCATTCACTTCACTCAACACATTCTGGCTGTACTGCGTTTGCAGTATAGCGATTTCCGCGTTGATCTCCCGCATCTGCTGCTGCTGTTCTGCGGTGAGCCCTGCTCCGGCGCGAACGAAGTCAATCTGATACTGTTCCAATAATCTCAGTGCCTGTGGACCCAGTCCGAGGTCAATCCTGCCTTCGTAGAGTTCATTGACTCGTGCGTACAACTGCGAGTTCAGCAAAATGCTGTCATCATGGGCAGCTAATTGCGGAGCCAGTTCCTGTTCCAGCGCTCTAATACTTTCGTTCGTGTGGGCTCCCGACATACCAAAAAATACGGTAGCAACCCGGTTTAGCAACTGCCCAGACCGTTCTAACGCTAGTATTGTATTCTCAAAAGTTGGGTTTGCCGTCTGTCCAGTAATTGCTTCAATCTCCGCTAGCTGCTCGACCATGCCCCGCTCAAATGCCGGGAGATAATGACTGTTATCGATTCGGTCGAAGGGAGGGTAGTTTAAATAAAGAGGGCTTTCCTGAAAAAAGGGGTTTCCCATCGACAGTTCTTCCAGGATCTGCGAAGTTTCATCAATTACTGTGCTTTCTTCAACCGCTATTGGCACTGGCTCCGAGCAGGCACCAATAATGAGAACACTGGTGACCGCCAAAATACGAGGCGTCAAAGAATATAGCTCAATCATGGGAATCCCCCGTGTAAAAACGCAGTTACTGAATAAGAAGAGAAATTGCACATGTATCTCAATTTTAGTTAACAATTGCCCCCATAAACCCTATTTCTTGATGCTTCAACACCGTGATTGGCATACAATACTGCTTCATGACGGCTTGCTTCGCTGCTACCAGCGACCAGGGCATAGGCCGCTAAGCTGAATATTACACACAGAATCAACTACCGGTCAATTTGGCTCCCCATTGGCTTATTTTGACGATCCCAATCGCGAGCTCGACATAGAAGAGCTGATTGATGATTCGGCGAGTTGACAGTGATCTACCGAAACGCATGGCCTTGGATAATGTAAGCGACGACATTAAACCTCTTTCTCGAGTTGATAGATGGCATCGCTAAAGTCATCTATCTTGGACTCAAAAGTCTTTAAGGCATCAGCTAGACCTTGCTTGTAAAAGAAATTCCCCACTTCTTTTAAAAAGAAATCCAGCAAAAACTCAGCATCAAAACTGCCAATTTCCTGCTCCAGTTCGTCGGCAAAATACTTCTGTAACTTACCCACTATCTCAACCTTGACCGAATCATCCAGCTCAATTTCTGACAAGGTCAAGCTCCCAATTGACGGGCCAAGTCATTAAAATCCTTAGCTGTATAATCAAACTCTCCATCCGGGTTCAGATTTACCGGTTGCCCAGGACCACGCTCCAATGGTCGAATTACATAGGCTGTTCGCAGCCCCGCATGCGCCGCCGCACGAAGGTCCCCTGGATGAGTTGCTACCATCATCACCTGTTCCGGGCTCAAGCTGAGTAGATCGACTGCTTTTAAATAGACTTCAGGGTCTGGCTTATAGCGACCAGACAGTTCAGCCGAGAGAATCGCATCCCACGGCAGACCGCCATTTTTCGCCATATTCGTTAGCAATGAAACATTCCCATTAGAGAGGGTAGTGATAACGAATTTCGTCTTTAGCTTATTCAAACCAGCGACCGTATCTGGCCAGGGCGATAAACGATGCCAAGCCTCATTAAAATGGACCAGCTCAGCCTCGCTCAGCCCTTCGAGCTCAAACTCCTGCACTAAGCAGTCCAGAATCATGCGGTGCAAATCGTCAATCTTGGTCCATGCTAATTCACCTGTTCGAACCTTATTCATCGCCGGCCCGTATCCAGATCGCCAACGATCTGCAAATTCAGCCCAATCTACGTCAAACCCTTTATTTGCCGATAGTAATTGACCTTCACGAATGATCGACCCTCGCCAATCCACCACCGTACCGAATACATCGAAAGTTAAGGCTTTAACACTTGCAGCAATCCCGATGCTCTCAGCACTTGAATATGTCGGTAAAAGCCCAAAACCGGTACCCACCGATAATACAGCCATCTGTTGCATGAATTTTCTTCTGGGCGTATTTAGTGATTCGGCATTTTTTTTAGCCATGGCCATTCTCCTGACAATAAGCTGGGGACGTTACTCTTTTTCAACTACGTTAGCATACTGCCCGTTCTAAAAAAACGGCTACTGGAAATAAACGACAAGAATCGCAATTGGGCAAACAAACCTCACATAGAAAGGCCAAATTTTCCAGAAAATACCCTGCTCTACCTCCGGATTACCTTGCTTGATTTCGTTGAGGATCTCGCTCCTTCGCCAAATCCAGGCAGCGAAAACGCAAATGAACAGGCTCAACAAAGGTTGGCTGCGTTCGGTGGTGAGATTAACAACCAAATCAAATAGCGGATCGAAATTAGATACAATCAATAATGATATACAGGTGATAATTGCGCTAATCATAATCGCTGCTTTTCGCCTTGGTATATTGTGATTCTCTACAGTGTAAGCAACGGGCACCTCAAGCATGGATATGGAAGAAGTTAATGAAGCAATTGTCATTAAGGCAAAGAACGCTAAAGCGACAAGTAGACCTACGGCACCCATATTACTGAACAGTTCTGGCAAAACTGAAACAATCAGCCCCGGCCCCGCTATCAAGCCTCCCGTGTCGTCAAAAATCTCTACACCGTTAGCAAGAGCCACATACATCGCAGGCAAGATAAGCAGTCCTGCCAATACAGCAATACCTACATCAAGTAAGGCTACCAAGCTGCCTACAACTGGCAAGTTTTCATCTTTGCTGATATAAGAGCCATAAACCAACATAGTTCCAACTCCCAGCGAGAGAGAGAAAAAGGCCTGTCCCATAGCATTTATCAATAATTGAGGATCGGTAACTCGAGAAAAATCGGGTACCAAATAAGCCCGTAAACCATCCATAGCACCCGCTAAGGTGAACACATAAAGAATTAGCAGGAAAAGAATTGCTATCAGCGAAGGCATTAACCTTGATGCCCACTTCTCGATACCTTCCTTAACCCCGGCACTGATGATAAACACCGTCAATGTCATGAAAATAACAACAAAAATTGAATTCCGAATTTCTCCATTAGTTGTAAGCCAAAGTGAAAACTCGTTCATGCCCAGCATTCGTGACAGTGGATCAACAAAAAAAGCAATCATCCAGCCGCTGACAATGGCATAGAAACTGAGGATAAAACTCACTGTTATTATCCCCACAATGCCAACGATGGAGGCTAACAATTGACTCTTTGGCCCCATGGAAATGGATTTGAGTGCAGCGACTGCATTGGAACGGGTGTTTCGGCCGATGATAAGCTCGGCCATCAGGGCGGGATAACCCAGGGCAAAAGCCAATACCAGGTAAGTGAATAGAAAGGCGGCCCCGCCGTTAGATGCTGTGTTTGTGGGGAACCCCCAAATGTTCCCCAGGCCAACAGCTGAACCTGACGCAGCCATGAGAAAACCGAACCTCGATGAAAACTCTCCGCGTGCTGAGGCCATTATTGCAGGTGCTCCCATTTTGCTTATTGATCAAAAGACTCTAAAGTGAAACTGGCGGTTGCCGCGTCAGTAAGCACGAATACCAGGTTGGTAATTATACTCACAGACCCATTTAAATTAACTTCCAGCGCCGGAATTCGTAAACGACCATTAACAGTAGAATATTCCGCGATTCCATCAAAACCCTCTCTTCTAGGGATAAAGCTTTCCGGATTGCCCCGAATTACTACATTGGGAGAGGAAGCAACGGCATTGAAATTCATACTTGCCACCTGTGCCCCGGCATCAATACTTACAGAGGTGATTAGCAAGCCAGAGGAGGACTCGAAAACATGAGGTGCGGCGCTAAATCGCTCTGTGACTTCCGCGTTTATGTAGACGAAATCCCGTGGATCAGTATATACATCAGTGACATAGGGCGCGTTGGGCGCTTTATCGCCAAGTGAGACAAATGGTAAAGCATCGATAGCGTCCACGATAGTCATGCCGTCACCGAGCACCGTTGCGAAAACAGTAAAGCCTCCGTTGTTCATATCCAGAGAAGCGCTGTTGTCGGCCGTATTCACAAACCATTGATTAGTAGCGCTGTTCGGATCACCGTCTAGTTTGGCCATCGCAACAGTGCCACGGGTGTTGGACAGGTTAAATTCGTTCACAATGGGAGGGTCTGAGGGCACGTCGATTGGACCTTCAAAAAGCTGAAATCGGAACCCGCCACCCTGGACAACAAAGTTATCAACCGCCCGGTGAATATATGTACCGTTATAATCATTGCGATTTACATAGTTCAGGAAATTTTGGACCGTTACAGGAGCCACATCGTCCAAAAGCTCAATCGAATAGTCGCCAATGCTGGTGCTTACTCGTACTATGGTTCCTGCCTGGGCAGATGAAGCCAATACAAGGACAAAATACAGAACTACAGAGATCAACGCGCAGACAATTCTCTTTTCTGCACCGCGCCAGCTTACTACGCTCATAAAAACTCCTAAAACTATTGGCTGCTACTTTCTCATACCTGTCTAACCGGGGGAGCATAGGTTAAGTTCCGGCAAGATTCAACTCCCTTCCAAGCTCAACATGATATGATTTCCAGACTCAATCAACTTTTTCTGTAGCTATGAAATATGCCCGCCAAGACCATGGAATTCGCCAGAGTCAAATACCGAGAACAGGGAATTAGCTAGCGGCTAACACCGCAAATATGCTATAACATGCGACTTTTCCAGAGACCTTAAATTTCGAATTTTTATCTAATCGTTCAGTTACAAAGCAGGCACAGCTTGTCAGTATCAAATTATCAAAATTCCCTTCCTGGTTTTGAATCAAAAAGCAAAAATTCTCAACCCGATAACAGCGAAGGCTCTACTAAGAGGAGTAGCTTCGTAGGGGTCGGGGTCGGGGTCGACTACGGAACCAGTAACAGTGCAGCTGCCATTTTCGATGGACAAAATGTGTATTTGGTCGAACTGGAACAGCACTCCGCAATCATGCCATCTGCCACATACATTGATAAAGACTTCAAAATTAGTACTGGTCAAAGCGCCATAAATCACTATATTGAAAGTAATACAGGCAGAACTGTAGAACTAAGTGCGGAGATACTGGGGGAAGGAAGAACCAGCACGGGGCAAATTGGTGAGGGCGGCCTGCCTGAAGAGAGTAATACGCAAACAATGTACGGCCAGTCATTTGTTGACGGAGGGCAAGCAGGGAGATTGTTCCGTGGTATTAAAAGACTGCTGGGAAACGCAGATGCGCCACGCCTGATGGTGTTTGATCGCGCTTTTCGCCTGGTAGCATTAATCACTCCACTATTACTGCGCATTAAAAGAAGTATAGATTTACTAATGTCCGAGCTGTCATCAAGCCCCGCCTTAATCAACCATGTATGTATAGGTCATCCGGTAAATTTTGAAGGCAGTAGTACTGATAGAAACCAAACAGCGCTGGGAATGCTTTCGGAAGCCTGCGGTTACGCCGAATTCCCTCTCCAAACCTACTACCCGGAGCCGAATGCCGCAGCGCTTAGCTATTTGCATGAAAACCCGGCTATCAGTGATACGTCTCAGATCTTACTCGCTGTGGACTTCGGTGGAGGCACTCTCGACCTTTGTGTGATCCATCGAGCACAGACTGAGTTTAAGCTTATTGCGACCCATGGCATCGGGTTGGGTGGAGATCACATAGATCAGGTACTATTCAAAGAGCTGCTTTTCCCGCTTCTCGGGAAAGGTGAGCGTTGGAAGCGAGCCGGAGAAGATAGGGAGATAGAAACCTTGTTTCCATTTGAAGAGTACGAAGATTTGCTTCTGAACTGGGCAATTAGCTATATGCTGAATCAAAATAAGTTCACTACGCCGCTAATGCAACGCATTAGCATCAATGATGACGCTGCTGTCAAATTTCAAAGGCTCTATAACTTGATTAAAAGTAATCATAGCTATCTGGTTTTTCAATGCATCAAAGAGTTAAAGGCTGAACTTTCGGAAAAAGAGTCTGCTTTGCTGGACATACCTGAACTGGATATCGAATTTTCTGTTAGCCGTGAACAATTTGAACTTATGATTGGCGATATTTTGGAAAGATTCAGCAAAGCGATTTCTGACCTTCTTGAACAAGTAGACTTTAGCAGCTCTGATATTGGACTGGTGATTCGAACCGGTGGCTCTTCGTTAATTCCAGCAGTGAAGCAAATTCTGGAAGAGCGGTTCTCTGGCAAAGTAATAGAACACGACCCCTTCACCAGCGTCGCGGCTGGACTCGCAATAGCAGATTATCAAAGACTGGGAGCCTGCCGGACTTAGCACTGTTCTACGGCGGAAGCGCATTAATCAGCCATTTTTCACGGTCAATTTCCTTAGGCGCCTCACGCCTGCAAAAACTGACTACTTTCTGCTTTCCCTCACTACGAACGGTTAAGTCCGACGGACTCCTATGGCGTAATCTTGAGCATACCTGAATAGCGATTTCGCCAAGTTAAAACTCTATTCGCAGCGATTCAACGGAATCTAAAAACGACATAGAGTGAACTTCTCCATCTCTTTCCACGTTGACCAGGTTTGCCTGATCTGGCCAAACATCTCTCAGCGCCAGATTGATAACTGACAAGGCTCTCACATCAGGGCGTTGAATCGTTTCTTGATAAACCCACAGAAATTGACCGTCTATTTCCTCTCCAACATAACTCAAATCTAACTCAGTGCTTACTCCCAGTTCATCTTCTGCTGCCAGGGCAAATCGATTTATTACATAATTACTGAATAACTCCCGCGAAGCGGCCGATTCCATCAAGTTCTGTGACTTGGAAAAAACCATGCTGGCTGCATGCTCCGCATCGTGGATAAAGAAGCGATGCATCACCTCAATATTGCCTGTGTTCTCGTTGAAAAGAATTCGGGTTACCGCAGTTTTCTGCTGATGGGCAAAGCTCTGTATGGGAACAAGACAGTAACAAATGTAAACCAAAGCCAGGACAGCAACTATACGCTTTCCTTGCAATGCACGGATAGAATCTCTAGTCTTTTGACCCATTTTCATGCTCTTCGTTTTCATCGGTTTTCAATTCGGTTTTACTATCTTGCATAATATCTCTGTCGACTAGATCGTCGCCACCTTCAGATTTGAAACTTTCTATACGTGAGGGAATGATTCGACGTGGATAGTAATTATTCTCGATGTTCGCATCTGATGTTTCCTGCATGGGATCAATGACTATACTAAGTAGTTCGTTCTCATTCACTAACAATTTCTTCACCCTGCTGGGGTTCCTGCGCCAAATCTCGGCAGGCAAGCGAACTTCTTCTTTAACCCCGTTAGTGTACTGCAATTCCAAAATCACCGGCATCACCAATCCGCCGACATTGGACAGATCAAGAACGTAGTAATTTAAATCTTCAGAAACAGCCCTATCCAGTACAACACGCTCCCAATCCTCAAGTCCTTCCAAGAAATTGTTATAGCTATTGCGTTCTTTGTTGGTAACGGTGAACTGATCATTGTCGTCATAGAAGTCCCGAACATCTGTATTACGCTCCACCCAGGTAAGCCTGCCTTCTTGACGGTTTCGTTCATGGTACAGAGAGGGAGGTAGAGCTTTTTCAATTTCTCGCTGCCTGGCGTAATCGATATCCGGGTTTTCCGTGTCGATCTGCATCTCATAGACGCGATCCAGAGAAATATCAACGTGATCTGTAGTATAGAACCAACCGCGCCAAAACCAGTCCAGATCAATACCAGAGGCTTCTTCCATAGTTCGAAAAAAATCTGCAGGAGTCGGTCGTTTAAACTCCCATTGCCTCGAATATTCTTTAAATGCAAAATCAAAAAGCTCTCGTCCCATAATAGTTTCACGCAGAATATTAATTGCTGTTGCTGGTTTTGCGTAGGCATTTGGACCCAATCGCAAGACGCTATCCGACTGCGTCATAACCGGAACCTGATTCTGAGAAACCATATAATCGACGATATATCTTGGCTCCACTCCCCAAGGAATTTCTGCGTCCCATTCTCTTCCAGCCACTGAATCGAGATAGCTATTTATTCCTTCGTCCATCCAGGTCCATTGCCGCTCATCAGAATTGACGATCATAGGAAAGTAAAAATGCCCCACCTCATGGATCACCACGCCAATCAAAAACCTTTTTTCGGCCAGGGAATAGGTTCGAGTTCCATCCTCTTGCAAAGTGGTTCTGGGGCCGTTAAAAGTTATCATCGGGTATTCCATACCGCCGACAAATCCAGCGTTCAGTGAAATCGCAGTCGGATAAGGAAAATCGAACGAGAAGCGGCTATATACGTCCAAAGTATGAATAACTACTTCTGTAGAATAGTCAGACCAAAGTGTTCCACCTTCTTTCGGGTAAAAGGACATGGCCATAACCAACTCCTGTTCCGCATCAGCTTGTGGATGTCCCTTCGCATCCCAAATAAACTTTCTCGAAGAACCCCAGGCAAAATCACGCACATTTTCAGCAGCAAATCTCCAGGTCTTGGTATCCTCCACTCCTTCCCGTTCATTTTCTAAAGCTTCTTCTGGGGTTACTATGAATACAGGACGCGCAGCGGTCTCGGCTTCTTGCAAACGATCTCGTTGTTCACGAGTTAATACCTGATTAGGATTCTGTAGTACTCCAGTGGCTGCAACAATATGATCGGCAGGCACGGTGAGGGAAACCTCATAGTCTCCAAATTCCAGAGTAAATTCACCGGAGCCCAAAAATTCCTTATTGGTCCAGCCCTCATAATCTGTGTAGGCAACCAACCTGGGAAACCATTGCGAAATGGCAAATATAAAATTGCCGTCTTCATTTTCGTCATTCGGGAAGTATTCATAGCCACCGCGGGGACTTAACACATCTCCATTGACAACCTGATAGGCATAGCCCACTTCAAATTCGACATCCTGGCCAGAGACTAGAGGCCGAGCCAGGTCAATTCGCATGAGGGTTCCGACAACAGTATAAGGCAAATTATTTCCCGAGCCATCGCGTACGAAGTTGATTTCATAGCCATGATCTACATCATCCATATATTGAAGTCGTCGAAGTTGACTCAAGCTAAGCCTGGCTGGTGTATCAGCATCAGGACTGTTACCGTTGAAGTCAGCGCTTCTATTGCCAATGGAGTCGTTTCGAAATCGATTCTGATCTAACTGCAACCAAAGATAGCCAAGCGTGTCTGGCGAATTGTTCTGATAATGAATTGATTCTGTTGCTGTTATGCGCTGAGCAGCTTCATCCAGAGTTGCATCTATTTCATAGCTCACTTCCTGTTGCCAATATGCGTGACCAGGCTGACCCGCAGCATTCCTATAGATGTTTGGCGTGGGCAAGACTTCATCTAATTGGCGAAATTTGTCTTGAAACAATCCCTTTGTCTGCTGAATACCTTGTGCAAGCAATAAGGAACTGTTAAAGAACAAGCTTATTGTTGTTGCAAGTAAGGCGACTCTCTTCATAACGGCTGCTCTCCCGACGACACATTTGTCCAAATTGATGGCTGCGAATAATAGCGTGTTTTGGAGCATTTGTAGCCATTCATTTAATATCCAGCCCTATTCCGAGTTAGTATAGAGAGTGTCAACATTTAAATATGTTATCCAGATCAGTCTCTACAGGAGGTGCTCTTTATGAGTCTAATACTGTATGCGATTCCTTTCTTTTCCCTGCTTATTTTGCTGGAAATCGCCTACGGTCTTGCTTGTGCTAACAATACTTACCGAGTCAATGACAGCATTAACAGTCTCTCGATGGGCAGCCTTAGTCGTTTGCAAAGCCTGGTTATCCTGGGTTTTTCTGGCTCTCTCTACGAATACATCACGGATGCGCATCAGTTGGCGCAGTTGGCAGATGACAGTATCTGGGTTTGGTTCGTTTGCTTCATGTTTTATGATTTTGCGTACTATTGGAAACATCGCCTGGGCCATGAGCTTGCCTTGTTTTGGGGTTCCCATGTCGCCCATCACCAAAGCGAAGATTTCAATTTGAGCACCGCCTTGAGGCAGACCAGCATAGATTTTCATGGCTTTTTGTTTTACTTGCCGTTCTTCTTTCTGGGTTTTCCGGCAGAAGTTCTTTATACCGTTGTTAGCCTAAATCTAATCTATCAGTTCTGGGTACATACTGAGCACATACCTAAACTGGGCCTGCTGGAATGGGTATTTGTGACACCATCTAACCATAGGGTTCATCACGCTCGAAACAAGATTTATGTGGACCGAAATTACGGTGGGGTTTTCATTGTCTGGGATAGATTATTCGGTAGCTTCCAAGAAGAGCTAAGCGATGAGAGAGTAGTGTTTGGTCTGCGTAAGCCTCTCAATAGCTGGAATCCACTGTGGGCCAATGTCCATGTATACTGGCGCCTACTACAGGATTTCCAGCAGATGCCTGGACTGACAAACAAGATTAAACTGTTGTTGAAGCCGCCAGGATGGCGATCAGAAGGTATTGTCAGCAATTGCAAGTTAGACAAAGGCAAGGTGCTCCCAAATAGTCGATTCGACCCACAGATATCAAGATTCAATCGTAACTACAGCTTAGTTCAATTTGTGTTAACGGTGGCACTGAGTTCGGCTGTGCTGCTAAGTGCATCGAATTTGAGCTATGGTGTGATAAGCACGATCGTGTTCTATCTCTGCTTTTCGTTTTACACCCATGGTGCCTGGCTAGAAGATGACAAGAATGCCCGGATACTGGAAATAGTACGGCTTGTGTTCTTGATTCCTTGCCTGTTACTACTGGGTATCAGCGTGACTTTGACCTGGGTGTTTCTCGTTAACACAGCCATAGCACTACCTGTCTTGCTAATTTCAGGAAAGCGGCAGCTACAATCTTTGGCAGCGAATTAAATTCTTTTCAGTGGAAATTCCAGCAATAATTCGCCTGTTTCAGGGCTTCGCAACTCAAACTGCGCTTGATACGCTCTTGCTAACGCCTCTGTGAATGTAGTGTCATCATCCAGATTGCTAATAATAAAAACAACTCTGGTGATGATACTATGACCCGGAGCTATCTCCAGGGGGTTGAACTGGTAGCCGCTGGATTCACTCAACATACCTTGTACTGTTGCTTCTACACTAAGGCCAGGCTCCGGTATGCGTTTTCTAACCGCCCGAAACAGTGTTGATTCATTATTGCCGTCGATCATTCGAAGGAAGACGTTCACTTCTCGTGTGTAAAGCTCATGGTTGGCGATTCTTAAAGAGGGAGTATAGATGGGGTAACTGAAGCCAACTTCTATTAGTCCGTTGCTGGAGCTGTCTGTGATCAGCTCGCTTTGCATTTGTTCACCCGACATACCCCCTTCCAATTGACCGGGAAGCACCAAAAAATAGTATGCCAGAACAGAAATAACGGCTGGAAAACAGACCGTAGCAGCATAAGTGCCCGGTTTTTCCGAGAACAGTTGATTAAACGGATAGACCGCGACAAGTGCGGCAACGATAGCCAATGACAACACAGCGGCACGAATTATTAAGGGTTCGCTACCAATACGGACAGGGTTCTGAGAAATAAAAATAATGGTAGAAACCGCTACCAGTAGCGCAAGGATGCAGACGACTATTTTTCTTAAAGTAATATTCATGATTGTGCAGACAAACAAGTGCTGTGAGGGCGTTATATGATTCTAGATTTGCTCGCCAAGAGCCTGCTTGTCAGCATGATAAGAAGAGCGCACTAAAGGTCCGCTGGCAACATGTTTGAAGCCAAGCTTTTCACCGTAAACTCGCAATTCTTCGAATTCATCTGGATGGACAAAGCGCTCGACCTTCAAGTGATCCCTTGAAGGTTGTAAATATTGGCCCAGGGTCACCATGTCAATATTATGTTCGTACAAATCACCAAGCACCTGTGTTACTTCATCAATGGTTTCGCCCAGGCCAAGCATCAACCCTGACTTTGTCAGCACATGACTTTGGCGCGCCTTGTATCGCCTTAACAACTCTAATGAGCACTGGTAATCTGCCCCCGGCCTTGCCCTCTTATATAGTCCAGGGACAGTTTCCAGGTTGTGGTTGAAAATATCGGGAGGAGTTTGTTGTAAAATATCTAAAGCAATCGGCATGCGGCCCCTAAAATCTGGCACCAGTATTTCGACTGTAATGCCTGGGTTCAGGCGCCGGGTTTCGCTAATACAGTTGGCGAAATGTTGAGCGCCGCTGTCTTTCAGATCATCTCGATCGACAGAGGTTATCACTACATGGCCCAATTGCATTTCACTTATCGCGGTCGCCAATTCAGTCGGTTCGCTATCGTTCAATGATTTCGGCTTGCCATGTGCCACATCGCAGAATGGGCAACGACGCGTACAAATATCACCCATGATCATGAAAGTCGCTATGCCGCTACTAAAGCACTCACCCAGGTTTGGGCAAGATGCCTCCTCGCAAACTGATGCCAGCTTGTGTTGTCGCAACCTCTGTTTAATGTGATTGATCTTTGGCGACGCTGGAATTTTTACCCTAATCCATTTCGGTTTGCTTAATAGATCGGTAGTGGGAACTACTTTCACCGGGATACGACGAACCTTTTCCGCGCCCCGCAGCTTTTTACCTTCCACCAAAACATTTCTTCGTTCTCGTTCAGCCATTAGATTCAGATGCCCGTTAATCTATTTCGTAATATTCAAAATAGCCAAGTTCAGTGAGCAATTTATTACTCAATATCTTGCTTGTTTTCCGCATCAGCGACGCTGAATTGGACACATGGTCAGCGATTTGTGTAACGGCTAAGTTCTCATAACCACAAGGGTTGATGCGGGAAAATGGCTCCAGATCCATCTGCACATTCAAACTCAAACCGTGATAACTCTGGCCGTTTTTTATGCGCAAGCCCAAGGCAGCTATTTTAGCATCATTCACGTATACCCCTGGAGCTTTCGCTTTGCTGGACGCCGAAATATCAAAATCATGCAAAGTTTGAATTATTGCACTCTCGATGGTATCTACCAGATCACGAACACCCAATTTTCGACGTCTCATGTTAAGCAGCAAATAGACAACTAATTGGCCAGGACCGTGATAGGTGACTTGTCCTCCTCTATCTATTTGAACAATGGGTATGTCAGCCGCGTTGAGGATGTGTTTAGCCTTACCGGCCTGACCCTGAGTAAACACGGGTTTATGGCTTAGCAACCAAACCTCATCGTTACGGCGACTCTCTGCATGCTCAACCAAATAGCGCATCGAACTCCAAATTGGTTGATACTCCTGAAGCCCTAGGTTACGCACTATCAAGGGCTGCCCGGAAAACTCCTTGTCTAATCTTGGCTCTGCGTGAAAATGTTTATAGTCGCTCAGCAACACTCTAAAGAACCATCTTCACGCTATCTAAGGTTTTTAACTCTTCAAATAGTTGGCGTAGTTGCCCCTCACCTGTCGCAACGATGCTGATTCTGACAGAAATGTAGGTATTTTTTTTGCTGGATTGCAATTCAATCAAATCTGCAGAAATTTTACCGGTATGTTTCTCGACAATTGTAATTACTTCTTTCTGGAAACCCTGCCTGGCGACGCCAATAATCTTAATAGGATAGAGGCAAGGAAACTCGATCTCGGGTGCTTCCTGCTCAAGACCTTTCCCCTGATTATTGCCCTCAGACATCCTGATAGCGCCTAATCCGAAAATATACTACTGGATACCAGGGTAATCCAATCGACAAAACGTTTGAGCAATCCGCCTTGCTCTACAGCCTGCATAGAAATCACATCACCCTGATAGAGAATATCATTGTCCAGTACCACACGCACCTCGCCCATGATCTGTCGATCACTTAAAGGAGCTCGGATTATTTCATCCACATCCACAGTAGCGCTCATAGCCCCGGATTGTCCGCGAGGAATTGTAATATAAACCTCATCCTGTATTCCCAGATCGACGGAATTCTGCACCCCAGAATAAACTGGCACATTGGTCAGAACCTGATTGGAGTCGTAGAGTTTGTGAGTTTCGTAATATCGAAAACCGTAGGTCAACAGTTTCTGTGTTTCTATTGCTCGAGTTTCTTCACTTGCGGTGCCCATCACTACAGAAATTAAACGCATACCATCTCGCTCCGCCGAAGCTACTAGACAGTAGCCAGCAGCGTCAGTCCAGCCTGTCTTCATACCATCGACATTGCGATCACGAAACAAAAGAGAATTTCTGTTGCTTTGGCGAATATCGTTATAGGTAAACTCACGCTCTGCGTACATTGGATAAAATTCTGCGTGTCGGCTGATTGTTACGCTGGCAAGAACAGATAGGTCCCGGGCCGACATGGTATTGTAATAAAGCTCAGTATCTAAACCGCTGGAATTCATGAAATAACTGTGGCTCAAACCCAGCACTTCCGCGTACTGATTCATCATGTCCGCAAATGCCTCCTCGCTCCCTGCTATGTGTTCGGCCATTGCCACACTGGCATCATTTCCAGACTGAATAATGATGCCGCGAAGCAAATCTGCTACTTCCACCTGGGTATCGACCCTGACAAACATCTTGGAACCTTCCATACGCCAGGCTTTCTCACTTATGTGTACTTCGTCCGCCAGGGCCAGGTTACCGCCTAAAATTTCTTCTATCGCAACATAGGCAGTCATGATCTTGGTTAGGCTGGCGGGAGGAAGGGCCTCATCAGCATTTTCTTCGATCAGTATGTGACCAGTTTTGGCATCAATAAGTATGTAGCTGGTTGCAGCTATTTCGGGAGGCCTGGGGATTATTGCTGGCGCCGCATAGGAAAAATTGGAGAGCAGCATTACTATGATTAGAAACAGTGATTTCAACGACTTGACCGAAAACGGTAAGTAGCTGACTAGAAACTTCGAACTTTTAACTGAAAAAGGCATAAGAATAGATGACATAAAAACCCGTCTTGAATTAGTGTGTACTGAGTTGAGAAGTGACGAATCAATTGATGATACTGGTCGTGGTTGAACTTCAGAATAGCCCATTCAGGATGGCTACTCGGTGACAGTGTACGGACTTCCCAGGTTAGCCGCAACAACACTTCGTCTAAGCCGTTGAATTTGACCAGGATCAGAAATCGGGCCGACTCTGACTCGATGTAAAACTCTATTGTTCGACGTATTCACCGAACGTATAACAACCGGCAAGCTGGTAAGCGCTTCTACTCTACTTGAGACTTTCTCCGCAGCGCTAAGTTCAGAATAAGCGCCAACTTGCAAATACTTGTCGCCGACTACACTTGACGCCAATATTCTATTTTGATTAGTTCCCGCAGAAGCCGAATAAGCATCAACGGCAGCTCCCCGAGCAATGATAGACTCAAGTTGCACGCGCGCAGTGCCTCTATCGGCATAACCTAACTTGAGAGCTGCTGCATAAGAGAGGTCAACAATGCGGTCACCGTGAAACGGTCCCCTATCGTTCACACGAACTATAATACTTCGATTATTGTCCAAATTGGTCACTTTAAGAAAACTGGGAATTGGCAGTGACTTGTGAGCAGCGGATACCTGGTACATATCGAATATCTCACCATTGGACGTCTTGTGACCATGGAATTTTTCGCCGTACCAGGATGCCACCCCTCGCTCGCTATAGCCTTCTTCGGTTGCTAATACCTGGTAACTCTTTCCAAGCACAGTGTAGGGGCTGCGATTTCCTGCCATTGTTCGATTTATCGGTTCTGGTACAACATCAGGAATAACTGAAAGGTCGACAGAACGCACTGGTGCTCTATCTTGCTGAATACTGTAACGACCCGCATTGGAAGATTCAAGCACGGGCGCGCTGCTGCAAGCTACTACAGTTAAAAGAGCTATGGATAAGAGCGCATATCTCAAAGTATCTGGATTCATTTATTTGGCCATGCCACATCAATTAACCGGTCCGACTCGGAGGCCGCTTCATGCCAATGATTGTCATAAAAACCACTCACACCTGAAGAATAACGTCCGATCTGATAATAGTTTTAACCAATTCGTCGGAACTTAAGCAGTTCTAAGCCCAAAAACAGACCTTAGCCATGATTTCGTTCTACTGCTTCTCTGGTATATCATTTAAAAACAATGACTTAGATTATTTTTCCACGCCCATGAGCCTGTATTGACATCAGCAGGCCAAAACCGACAAATAACGTAACCACAGAGGTACCACCACGACTCATTAGCGGTAGCGGCAAACCTATTACCGGCAATAACCCTGAGACCATTGCCATATTGACGAATACATAGAAGAAAAAGGTGAGGGTCAGGCTGCCCGCAAGCAATCGACTAAACATATCGTTCGCTGCCAGGGCAATAAAACAACCCCTCGCTAATACCAATAAGTAGATACAAATCAGAAACAGCACTCCCAGCAATCCAAATTCCTCCGCTAATACCGCCAGAATGAAATCTGTATTGCTTTCTGGAATAAAATCCAGATGAGACTGGGCTCCACTGCGGTATCCTTTTCCGTAGATACCACCCGAACCGATCGCAATTTGAGACTGAATTATGTTGTACCCTGCTCCCGCTGGGTCACGATAAGGGTCGAAAAATGTGAGTATTCGGTTTTTCTGATGCTCCTGCGCCAGAAATAGATACCAGGCAGGCGATACTAAAAGCAGCGAGATAAATCCAGCGATAACTATGCGCCAACGAATACCCGCTAACAGCACCACGAAAACACCAGACATGGTGACCATGATTGCAGTACCGGTATCATTCTGAACAATGATTAGTCCGGCTGGCACCACCATCATTACTGCTGACCAGAACAAATGCTTAAATCCTGGTGGCAGGGGCCGGCCTGCCAAATACCAGGCCATCAACACAGGTACTACAAACTTCATTAATTCCGAAGGTTGGAAGCTGGGTAGTCCTGGTAAGTCCAGCCAGCTCCTGGCACCGTTTGCTTCCACTCCTATAAACAATACCAACAACAACAAACCCAAACAGGCGCCGTACATGGATGGAGCCCACCGTCTGAAAAAGTGCACGTTAAATTGTGCCACAGTGAACATCACCACCAACCCTACCAGCATAGTAAGTGCCTGACGTTGCACCACAAGTATGTCTTCACCGCTGGCACTATACAAAACAAACAAACCAAGTCCGCAGAGTAAAATTATAGCAACCAGCAAAGGGGGGTCAGTGTGAATAGAGCGCCAAAATGATTTGTGCTGTCCAACCCTGGAATCCAAACCATCGGATTGACGTATGAAGTCTTGGTTATTCATCGACCAGAGAAATTAAGCCGTCGTTACCAGACTCTAATGCAGCAAAGTCGATTGCCAGGATGTCAAGCAGATAAGCATCTATTATTTTTTTAGCAATAGGACTCGCTACTGAAGCACCAGCCTCGCCGTTCTCGACAAATACAGCTAAGGCAATTTTGGGTTCCATGTACGGATTTTCTGCTGGAGCGAAGGATACAAAAAGGCCATGATCCTTATACTTATCCTGCAATTCGATGTCAGTGCTTCTTAGAATATCCTGACTGATAGCCACTAGCTGTGCTGTCCCTGTTTTACCAGCCATCTTGTATGGCATATCCCGATCTTTCATGGCTGTGTATTGGTAAGCGCTGCCATTATTTCGAAATTCACCGTTTACGAAGGGCTTATGTACGACCATTGTCATGGACTCTTGTACATAGCGCCAATAGTCCGGATCATCGACCACCACATCAGGTACCGGCTTATCGACAAGCGGCAATTCGGATTCGCCTTCAATGCTCATCAACATACGTGGCGCAACTACCCTCCCTGAATTTGCCATAATGCTGACCGCCGTAGCCAACTGTAGCGGGGTTGTCCACATATAACCATTGCCGATTGAGGATACTACTGTGTCCCCTTGATACCAGGGTTCACCGCGTGCCGACTGTTTCCATTCTCGAGACGGCAGGACGCCAGTTCTCGCGTAAGGAATATCGATAGCAAAATTGTCACCGAACCCAAACTGTGACATAAAACTGTGAATATTATCGATACCCATTCTGTAGCCGAGATCAAAGAAAAAGGTATCACAGGATTGATAGATTGCTCTTTGCAGGTTAGTAGTGCCATGGCCACCACCAATAGCCGTCCTGTAGGTCCAATCTCCATAGCGACGGGAAACGCCTGGAATTCTAAAATAGCCAGGATCTTCTAGAGTGTGATCGTAATCTACAAACCCGTGTTGCAATCCTCCTAATCCAATAAAGGGTTTTATTGTGGATCCTGGGGGGTAGGGATTGGTTGTTCGATCGAACAGAGGGGTATTAATCTCATCTGTTACCAAAACACGATAGTCTTTGTTACTAATGCCAGTTACAAACAAGTTAGGATCAAAGCCTGGTTTACTTACCATGGCTAATATGCCGCCGGTTGAAGGTTCAATAGCGACAATTGCCCCTCTAAAATCACCCAGGGCTTTTTCTGCCACCAACTGTAAACGGCTGTCCAAATGTAGTGTAATATTTTTACCCGCTACAGGATCAGTTCGATCAAGTCGGCGCATGACCTGACCCCTGTTGTTCTTCTCAACTATTTCGTACCCAACAGTACCGTGTAGCAATTCTTCATAAGTTCGCTCGATTCCGGTTTTCCCAATATGATTAGTGCCGCCGTAATTCTCTCTTTCCTCGGGATCGAGCCTGTCAAGCTCCTCGCGATTAATTTCGGACACGTAACCAACCGCATGGACAGCGAGATTGTCATAAGGATAATGACGAACGAATTGAGGTTCTATAGCAACACCTGGCAGCTTATGACTGTTGACAGCGATGATGGACTTCTCCTCATCTGTCAAAACATAGCGCAACGGCACAGATGAAAAAGGCACCCGGTTTCGCTTCATTCGAGCAGCAAATTGTTCGATGTCCTCGTCTGACAAACCAATTAGATCACCCACCAGCCGCAGTGTTTTATCGAGACCTTCGGTTTGTTCCCGCACTACTGTCAGGTTAAAAATGGGTTGGTTATCTGCAAGAAGCTCACCATTGCGATCAAAGATTAGACCCCGAGCTGGGGGCGCATATTGTGAATGTAATCTATTGCCATCGGATCTGGCGGAGAAATAGTCGTATTGTAAAATCTGCAAATTCACCAGCTTCATGATGAGGGCTGTGAAAAGCAAGATCACAAAGACAGCAGCCACAGCAAGACGGCGGCTAAATAATTCCCGCTCCGCTTCGCGATCCTTAAGCTGCCATTTTCCCGGCATTTGAATATAATCCTGGCTGTGACTAGTTTAATCGGCTAAGAGGTAGTGCGCTAAAGCCCTTCCCCCAACAGGCTTGGACAATAACCAGTCCAAATAGTTTACCCAATTGCCTGGCAACCGTGTATTCGCGCAGTTTACCGGGTTTTTCCAGGGGGTTTTAGCGAACTGGCTTAAAAAACAGCGCTGGATGTTAGCCGCGATGCCAAGCATGACCCTTTCTCTCTGTTCTCGTCGTGACTCTTCGATACGCCTTTTGTTCAGCGGTGAATAGTCTATTCAGTGCATAGCCAATAAACAACTCCCAATTACCCGGTTCGGCCACCGTCGGTGTGACAGGCTCGGGGGTGAGATACATGAAATTATTGGCCTCCAATGTAAGGTTTTCATTGTGGGGAGCCAGGGTACTGCCCAACGCAATCAGTGGACGGCTTCTATCCAATCTCTCGGCGATATCAAAAAGACTCGTTTGGGGGAAACCCCCAGGGCTGGAAGGGAGCATGAGATACCTCTTTTCGAGCGGAAAGCAGACCTCATTTAATGGGACTACACAAGACTTTAGCCTCGAAATGAACTGTTCCTTACAGAGTGATATTGAGGCATTAGGGAGATTATTGAAGCGGTCAACCCAGGTGAATGTCGGAAACTCGATGGCTTCGATGCCCCGCCACGGCCCTTGTGGACGGATTAGTTTCAATCTCCGTTCGCGATTCGAAATTCCACAACTCTTCCAGATTATAGAGTGCGCGAACCGGAGCGAGCATGAGATGAACAACTACGTTGCCTAGATCCACAAGTATCCATTCAGACTGTAACTTCCCTTCTACTCCCACCACTTCTTGTCCTGCTTCCTTTACTGTTTTGCTGACAGCATCAGATAAGGCTTTCAAATGAGTATTAGATGTTCCTGTTGCTATCACCATGTAATCTGTAATTGCAGTCAGTTTTTCCACATTGATACAGCGAATCGCTTGAGCTTTCATGTCATTCAATGAATACGCAACTACTATTGACAATTTTTTACTATTCAATTTACACCTCGTGCTAATGTTAATGCTCCTGGTAGAGACGTTTATCGTTTATGTACTGAATTACCCGTTGATCCAGCTCTGCCGCCGCATTCATATTCTGCGCCAGCTTTTGGCGCACCGAACTGGAGGCAATATCAAAATAAAAGTCTTCCCGGTAGATTATTTTACCGCTTTCGCTGACAAACAGTTCCTCACTGGAATTGACCCGTCTCTGATCAAAACTTACTGCTGCCATTGTTTCTTGCGACAGACTGGAACCGGGTCGCGACAGAACCAGTAAATGGCTTAATTCCAGTATCTGTTTCCATTGGTACCACTGTGTAAGACTATTGAAGGAATCCAGGCCCAATACAAAAACCAGGCTACTATGTCTTTGCTTAAGGGCCTTAAGCGTATCAACAGTGTAGGACACACCATCCCTTTCCAACTCAATCGGCTCTAACTCAATTTTGGGAATATCGGAGGTAACAAGTTCAAGCATCGCCAGGCGATGATGTCCCTCAGTCCTCGCAGACTCTTTATGATTTGGCCAATGGCAGGGAACTATTTTCAGGCAATCGACAGACAAATGCTCCAGCGCAAATTGGGCTGCTTGCATGTGCCCATGATGAACTGGGTCAAATATACCTCCAAACACCGCCACATGAGAACTCATTGCCTGATATGACCATCTCCCAGAACAATATATTTCTGTGATGTTAATCCCTCCAGACCTACAGGGCCACGAGCGTGCAACTTATCCGTTGATATGCCTATTTCTGCGCCCAGGCCGTATTCAAATCCATCTGCAAATCGAGTCGATGCGTTTACCATGACTGAACTAGAATCAACCTCTCGCAAAAACTTCTGAGCACAGACATAGTCCTCAGTTACGATCGACTCAGTATGCTGGGAACTGTAGCTGTTAATATGATTAATGGCTGCATCCACGTCTTCAACAATTTTGATGGAGAGTATAGGTGCCAGGTATTCCGTTTCCCAGTCAAGTTCAGAGGCTGGGTTTATTCCTCCCACTATGCTTCTGGTTTTTTCGCAGCCTCTGAGTTCTACGCCTTGCTTAACTAATTGCTGCGAAAGCGGAGGCAATACTGTTTCCGCAATCTGTTCGGCAACCAGTAAGGACTCAAGAGTACAACAGGTACCGTACCGCTGTGTCTTCGCGTTCATTGAGATCGCTATAGCCTTTTCGATATTCGCTTTGTCATCGATGTAGAGATGACAGTTTCCATCAAGGTGTTTTATTACTGGCACCTTCGCGTCCTCGCTGATTCTAGCGATTAAGCCCTTACCACCGCGAGGCACTATCACGTCAACAAATTCGGGCATGGTGATCAATAGCCCTACAGCATCGCGATCGGGACGATCCAGTACTTGAACTACACCAGGACTCAAGTCGGCTTGCTGTAGCCCAGCGCTTATACAACTCGCTATAGCCTGGTTCGAGTGGATAGCCTCGGAGCCACCTCGCAAGATAGTTGCATTACCAGACTTCAAACACAGGCCAGCGGCTTCGCAAGTCACGTTGGGTCTAGACTCGTAAATTATGCCGACTACACCTAACGGTACCCGCATCCTGCCAACCTGAATCCCACTTGGCCGATATTTCAGGTCGGAAACCGCGCCCACCGGGTCTTCTAATGCCGCTACCTGCCGCAGCCCCTCAATCATGGTATCGATACGACTCCGATTGAGTTCCAATCGATCCAACAACGCGGCGTCCAGCCCCTTAGCACTGCCAGCTAGCATGTCTTTTTGATTGGCCAGCATAAGTTGTTCACGGCTGGCATTAATGGCATCAGCAATAGCCAGCAGAGCAATATTCTTTTGCGCTGTACTGGCCTTGGCAATTTGCCGTGACGCGACCCTTGCCTGATGCCCCATGTCCAACATGTATTTTTCGATTTCAGACATTTTTACTTATTTCAACACGACTCTAATGACAATTTCCGCAGCCACTATAAGTAAGAAACCAACTGCAACCTGGCCGAGCAACCACCACGGGGATCGAATTATAACCCAAATTGGTCAGGATAAGGCCCAATACATGGATATGGCGTAGACAGGCGACGACTCCAGCCTTTATGCTCTAGCCTTAATCACCTCTGATCAGACGGATAGGTGCAATGGAAACAACACAAGACTCGACTATTGAATCACCAACGCAGTCCGCCACAGTGTTTCAGGCACTGATTCCGGTTTTCGCTCTTATTAGTCTACTTTCTTTCTCTGTCTATCTTTTTGGCGAGGATGCTAGTTACGGCCCGAATCAAATAGCACTCTGTATCGGGGCAGTGGTTGCCGCAGCCATCGGTTGGAAGAATGGGCAAAAATGGCAGCAGATTGAAACTAGCATCGTGTCTGGCGTTACCATCGCATTAAAGCCCATTCTGATTCTATTCAGTGTGGGGCTGTTGATCGGCAGTTGGATTCTCTCTGGCACTGTTCCCACCATGATTTACTACAGCTTGTTAATTCTGGACCCTGCAATATTTTATGCTGCCAGCTGTGTCATCTGCGCTTTGATAGCACTTAGCATTGGCAGTTCGTGGACCGTCGCTGGCACGGTAGGCATAGCACTAATTGGCGCAGCCGCAGGCCTGGGATTGTCCGTAGAAATCACCGCTGGCGCAATTATCTCCGGCGCCTATTTCGGCGACAAGATGTCACCTCTTTCAGAAACCACCAACCTGGCTCCGGCAGTTGTAGGCACCGATTTATTTTCTCATATTGCTCATATGGTATGGACCACTATTCCAAGTATAGTTATTGCACTAATTCTTTACGTTCTGATTGGCCTAAATATTGACACAGAAAACAGCGCTGGTGATCTTGCTATCACCATGCAGCTTATCAATGAAAACTTTACCATTAACCCTCTCATGCTGCTGCCGGTGTTAGTTTTGCTGGTTATGGCACGAAAAAAGCTGCCTCCAATCCCCACAATCCTCGCCGGAGCTCTAATCGGAGTGGTTCTCGCTGTAGTGTTTCAGCAGAGCGCGGTGTTAAGTTTAGCGGGCGACACGGCAAACATATTCCTGGGCCTGTTCAAGGGCACCTGGCAAACATTGTTTGATGGGTTCGTCCTATCCAGCGGAAATGAAACCCTGGACGACCTCATGACTCGAGGTGGGATGAGCTCAATGCTTAATACTGTTTGGCTAATTCTTTGTGCCATGGTGTTTGGGGCGGTGATGGATCACACTGGTCTACTGCAATGTCTGGTAAATTATGCGCTTTCCTTTGTACACAGCACTGGTAGTTTGATTGCAACAACTATAGTCACCTGTATTGGCGCCAACATCATCACATCAGACCAATACATCTCCATCGTGTTGCCGGGACGAATGTACAAGCTTGAATACCAAAATAGGAACCTGGACGCGAAGAACTTATCTCGCAGCCTGGAAGACGCTGGAACCATGACCTCACCTTTGATTCCCTGGAATACTTGTGGCGCTTATATGAGCGGTACGCTCGGAGTAGCCACCTTCGCCTATTTGCCCTATTGCTTCTTCAATCTGGTTTGCCCCTTTGTTGCTGTTACTTACGGCTTCATGAATTTCAAAATAACACCACTGCATAAAGAACAGCTTGCCTAGGCTGTCGCCAAAGCCGCGACAATCACCCCGGTAAGTGCTTGCCTCTGTTTTTAGATGTTGTTATGCAAACTCAATTCTTCCGGGTAGGGATTCATATACCAGGAATTCGAAATGTAGTTATCAGGATACCTCCGGAAAAAGTGACTCAACAAAGTTAAGGGCACAATAAGAGGCAATAAACCTAGTCTGTATTTCTCCACAGCTTCAACTAGTTCGGCCTTGTCAGCAGCAGCCAGGGGTTTCTTCAGATGGCCTTGGATGTGTTGCAGCACGTTGACATGATTGCCACGAGTGGCAGGGGTCTTTAGGGTCTGCATCAACTGTAGTAAATACCTATTTGCAATGTCATTCACATTATCTTTTGTGACAGCGGCAAGCATCTGCCCCAATTGACGATTACTGTTCTGATCATGGCTCATTATAATCATTTTGTGGCTTGCATGAAACGCCAGCAGTTCTCGCAACTTTAATCCCCGATCTACCAATTGAAACCACCGATGCATGACAAACACGCGCTGGATAAAGTTCTCTCTTAGAACAGCATCACCTAGACGCCCTTCTTCCTCTACAGGCATGGCAGGAAAGTTACTCATCATTTCGGCAGAGTATATTCCTGTGCCTTCACGAACCGGCATACCATCACCCCACAGCTTGACTCGTTCCATGCCGCAACTTGGAGAATCCTTCTTTAGTATGTAGCCACAGAGCGTGCCATGCCACGCGCTATGGCGTTCAGCCGAGCGCATGAGCGCTTCAGTAAAGTCTGATCCTGGTTGATCCACCGGGACACAGCGAACCCGCCCAGAGCCTTTTCGAGAAAGACGAATTGGCTTACGGGGAACACCCAGGCCGATATCCAGCTCCGGGCAGAATGTTTGAAATTCAAAGTACCGGCCTAGAGTCTTGATAATATAGGAGTTCGATTTATGACCACCATCGTAACGAACCTTCTCCCCCACCAAGCAACTACTGATGCCCACTGGTATCTTGCAAGATTCAGCGGTTAATCCTTTTGAGTCCGGTTCTTCTACACCTGATTGTTCAACAACCATGTTTTCAATCCCTCTGTATCGACTCGCAGATCAATCAACTCTTTCTTAAGGTTCTTGTTTAGTTGTTTAATCTTATATTCCAATTTCAGGGCTTCAGATCTGCTCCCAACAACTGTTTGATAGACAAGACACAAGGGTGCTTTACCTCGCAGCGCTTTAGCTCCTTTATTATTTTTCTTATCGGTATTCTGATGCTCGTCAAAGCGACGACTAACATCAGTGCTGATACCGGTATATAGACTGTCGTCTCCACCACGAATTATGTAGAGCGACCAATTCTCCTTTGCCTTCTTATCGATACGCATCTTTTAGTGCGATAACAACTGCCAGAAGCCATTTTTTACCTGTGTTTTCTGATCTCGCTCTAACTTGATTAAATGTGCCAATAGTGTTTTTTTTGCCCAGGGTATGAGATGTGCTGCCACATCGTCGTAAACCGTTAGTACCAGTTCATCCAAACTGATTGCGCCAGAGCCATCCAGCGCAGTAAGCACTTTTTTTTCTCTTTTCAATCTGTGTGCTATGAGTTTTTCAATTTCGACATAGGGCTCTCTCATGATGCCGCCGTGCCCAGGCGCCAGCGCGTGCAGCGGAATCTTTTGCAATCGTGCAAGCGCATCTAAATAAGCGCCCATATCACCATCGGGTGGCAAAATTACCGAGGTCGTGCCTTGCAGCACATGATCACCAGTGAACAGAAGCTGTTCTTCCCGCAATAGAAAGCAGACATGATTGGACACATGCCCAGGCGTAGCGATGAGCTGTAGGCTGTATTCTCCGCAGTCGATGATTTCTTCATCTTGCCATATTTTTGGGGGGGAGAATGTCGTGTCATGGCCGGCCACAGCAGGTGCCCGCAGGCCGACAAGTGTAGCCCCCGTCGCTTCCTGCAATGGCAACGCACCGGGGGAGTGATCTCGGTGGGTATGGGTTATCAGAATATATTCCAGGCTTGCATCACCGATGGCTTCGAGAAAGCTTCGCAACTGCGCCCCATCCACAGGCCCAGGGTCTAATAAAGACAATCGTTGTTCGCCAATCAAGTAACTGTTAGTGCCAGGGCCTGTCATAGGCCCGGGATTTCGGCCGAGAATTCGCTTTACAGGTACTCTACGTGTTGACACGGCAATAGCTGTGCCAGCTTCAGATTCATTCATTCGTCAAATTCCCGTACTAGAGCCTGCCTTCGAAAATTGCCGTTGTTTGATCAAAATCAATCAATAGAAGACCAGCTTCAATGTAATAGAAATCTGGCTGGAGTTTCATCACTATTCACGACATAATTGCCCGCTTCAAATTTCCCTGGATTCCGCAGAGCATACCTCATTTTTTTTGTCCTGCCGAATCGCCATAAATGATACACCTTCGAGCTGGATTTCAACTATATTTAAGCCGTTTTGAGGTTGGTTGACCGAAGGTTCATAGAAATAGTGAATAGCAATACCGCCAGGAACTCAAATGCAAAAAATCAAGACCTGCAGTACCATCTCAGAGAAGGGTTTGCAACGCTTTCCCAAACAAGTTTACCAGGTAGATGCAGAACTGGCTGATGCTGACGCCATCCTGCTACGCAGTCATAAATTGGAGGTGGGCACTATCGAAGAAGGGTTGAAGGCTGTAGCGAGAGCGGGCGCGGGAACTAACAATGTACCAGTCGATTTCTGTACAGAAGCAGGTGTGGTTGTCTTCAATACTCCTGGAGCCAATGCCAATGCTGTTAAAGAACTCGTCTTATGTGGCTTATTACTAGCCTCCAGAGGAATCATTCCAGGTATAGGATTTGCCAGCACGCAAACGGCGATATCAGATGAAGCCGAATTGTCCAAGTTAATGGAACGAGAGAAGAAAAAATTCAAAGGCAGCGAAATAGCGGGCAAGACTCTGGGGGTCATTGGCCTGGGCGCTATTGGTTCATTGGTGGCGGACATGGCCATAAGCCTGGGCATGAAAGTGCAAGGCTATGACCCGGCGCTATCAGTTGATGCAGCCTGGCGCCTGCCCAGTCAGGTTAAACGAAAAGAGAACATAGCCTCCCTTGTAGCAAGCTCTGATTTTGTCTCTCTTCACTTGCCCGTCCTGGACTCCACAAGAGGTCTTATCAACGCAGAGGTTTTTGCGGCTATGCGGGAAGGCACTTGTTTATTGAATTTTGCGCGAGATGAGATTGTTGACTCAAAGGCACTGCTCAATGCTCTGGAATCAGGATCACTGGCCAAGTACGTGAGTGACTTCCCTCGCCCAGAGTTAATGGGCAGAGTCGATGTAATCTCAATGCCCCATATCGGTGCCAGCACTAACGAAGCGGAAGAGAACTGTGCAGTCATGGCTGCAGATCAGTTGATGGACTTTCTGGAGAATGGAAATATCAAGAATTCGGTGAACTTCCCTAATGTATTTCTAGACCGAACTCCTGACGCTGACAGTTGTACGAGACTCGCCATTTGCAATCGCAACGTTCCTAAAATGCTGGGTCAGATCCTGTCGGTACTGGCAGACCAAAATATCAATGTACTAGACATGCTGAACAAAAGCCGGAACGATATTGCCTATAATCTAATTGACCTTGAAACAACACCCTCCAAAGAAGCGCTTGCGGCAATCGCTGACATCGAAGATGTAATCAAGGTAACGCTGTTATAGAAGCACAGGCTTCGAATAGACAGCGCTATTGAAACCCCTATCAGGAAAGTAACAATGACTCGAGTTTTTAATTTTGGTGCCGGGCCGGCGATGCTACCCAGCGCTGTTATGGAAAGAGCACAGAAAGAATTTTTGAACTACCAAAACATGGGCGCTGGTCTAATTGAAATCAGTCATCGCTCAAAAGAATTTGACGAAGTCATTGATGCCACGGATTCCTTGCTGCTGGAGCTAGCCAACATACCTCATAATTACGAGATTCTCTATGTGCATGGCGGTGCACAAATGCAATTTTCCGCAGTGCCAATGAATCTGATCAATCGATTGCCTGCGAAAAAAGCAGCCTATGTTGAATCAGGTAATTTTGCGGCTCTGGCAAGGAAAGAAGGTTCACGTTATGGAAACGTGACCATTGCCGCCAGCAGCGAAGGAAGCAATTTCGATAGAATCCCGGAATTTGACCTTGCCAGACTCGATGAAGACACTTCCTATATTCACATCACCAGCAATAATACTATCTATGGGACTCGCTGGCAGCAGTTTCCCGACACAGGTGGCATACCTTTGGTTGCTGACATGACTTCCGAATTGCTGTCCAGAGAACTGGATGTTTCCCGGTTCGGCATTATCTTTGCTGGATTACAAAAGAATTTGGGCCCGGCGGGACCAGCCTGTGTGATTATTCGCGAAGATTTACTGGGGCATGCCATTCCGGAAACACCCAACCTGTTGAACTATAAGACTTATGCGGACAAACATTCCCTGGCCAACACCAACAATACTTTTGCCATCTACATGATGAAACTGGTACTGGAATGGCTAAAAGACGAAGGCGGAGTAAAGGCCATAGAACTACGCAACAATAAAAAATCTGCATTACTTTACGACGTGATAGATAACTCCGATTTCTATCTTGCCACAGCACAGAAAGAGCATCGTTCCACCATGAACGTGACTTTCAATCTGGCAAATAACGCTTTGCTTGACGCTTTTCTCGAACAGGCGCTGGCGCAAGGACTGTATGCACTAAAAGGTCATCGCAACGTCGGCGGCGTTCGGGCATCTATCTACAACGCTATGCCTCACGAAGGCTGTCAGGCGTTAGCGGATTTCATGCGGGGATTTGAGAAGCACAACGCCTAATCCGTGATTCGAAACAGTAAACCCATGCACATTTACTTATGCTGGGCCCTGTTGTAGTTTTGGCTACTGTTCTTACAATTCTAAAGCCGAATAAACGCCGTCATGGATCTTCCACGCAAGATAATTCACTGCGATTGCGATTGTTTCTATGCATCCATAGAGATGCGCGACAACCCGAGCTTAGCCAATTTGCCTATGGCTGTTGGTGGATCACCTAACCGACGCGGCGTTGTAGCAACCTGTAATTACGAAGCGAGAAAGTTTGGGGTTCATTCCGCCATGGCATCGGCGACCGCGCGAAACTTATGCCCAGACCTGATTATTATCCGGCCTGAGATGGAGAAGTATCGTCATGCTTCTGGGCTCATCCACGAGGTGTTTCAAAACTACACCGATGTAATAGAACCCTTATCACTCGATGAAGCCTTTCTCGATGTAAGTGAATCGGCTCATTTCGAGGGCAGTGCCACCCGAATCGCTGAAGCAATTCGTAGCGAAGTGCGAGAAAAGATTGGCATAACTGTTTCTGCTGGCATAGCGCCCAACAAATTTTTGGCCAAGATCGCCAGTGACTGGAAAAAACCTGACGGTCAATTTGTCGTCCGTCCCGAGCAAGTCGAAATTTTTGTGGCGCAACTCCCGGTCAACAAATTACATGGTGTCGGCCAGGTAACTGCGGCAAAGATGAATCGACTAGGCATAGAGAACTGCGGAGACCTTAGGCAGCTTAGCAAGGATAAATTACAAGACTACTTTGGTAGCTTTGGGAGTCGTTTGCATAACCTGAGTAGAGGTATAGACAATAGAATCGTTCAAACTGAGCGCATTCGAAAATCCCTAAGTGTTGAAAATACCTATGCCGAAGATTTGCCTTCACTTGCAAGCTGTTTACAAGAACTACCCGAGCTGGAACTACAACTGCTACAGAGAATGGAAAATTTGAGTGCCGATTACCAAATACACAAACAGTTTGTAAAAATAAAATTTCATGATTTTGTGGGCACCACAGTCGAGATGATTTCTTCTAACACCGACAGCGAGAAATTTCGCTCTCTTTGCGAACAAGGTTTCACTAGAGGCAATAAGCCTGTGCGTCTTCTAGGCATGGGGGTTAGACTGCTTCCTGCAAACCTTGAAGAAACTGAAGATCAACTCAGCCTGGAAATTTGACCACAACTGGTTTCTAAAATTAGCTGAAGTATACAATCCGTGCATTCCTATTTAGTAGCCAAGATAAACACTATGAGCAGATATCGCCCTCCACAAAAACCCGGTGCAAAATACATTACTGCCGAGGGGGAGAAGATATTGAAAGCCGAGCTCCACCAACTTTGGAAGCTAGAAAGACCGATTGTTACGCAATCCGTCTCTGATGCTGCTGCCTTGGGAGACCGTTCGGAAAACGCTGAGTACATTTATGGCAAAAGGAAATTGAGGGAAATAGATCGACGAGTCAGATACCTAAGCAAGAGGCTTGAAGAAATGACTGTCGTTTCTGAGCCACCAGAAAACCAGAGAAAAATATATTTTGGTGCTACTGTAACTCTGGAAGACCAAGAACAAACATCTGTCACTTACAAAATTGTAGGGCCTGACGAGCTAGACCCTCAAAAGGGACACATCAGCATAGACGCCCCATTGGGGCGAGCTCTGCTGGGCAAGGAAGTGGATAGCGAAGTTGAAATTAACTCTCCGCAAGGACAGAAGGTTTACCATGTGCTTGCCATCATCTACTAATCATTTTCCAGCATGAAACATGTCACTATAATCGCTCTGCCACGAGCCCTCGGTTCTACTGTCACTATCCCCCTGGAAATGCTCAGTGCGGCCAACGATATTGCGCTATCAAGAAGACAGAAAGACAAATTAGTAAGCATCGAGCTTGCCTCTGGAAATGACGACTTTCAATTCGAGCTCAGCGGTGGCTTGACAGTTCAGTGTCACGCAAAACTGGAAAATATTAGTCAAAGCGATCTAATTTTTATTCCCGGTATATGGGGGAACCCACGATCATCTCTTAATCGGCATATTCCCATGCAGCAATGGTTGTGCAAACAATATGAAACAGGCAGTACTCTATGCTCCACAGTTACCGGGAGTTTCTTCCTTGCTGAGGCAGGTTTACTGGACGACAAATCTGCTACTACACATTGGCGTTTCTTCGACGAATTTGAGAAACGTTACAAGAAGACAAAGTTGCAAAGGAAACGCTTTATCACCAGCGACAGCAACTTATTTTGTACCGGCAGTGTCAATGCCGTTCGGGATATCATGTTGCATTTTGTAGAGCAACTGTATGGAAATTCAATAGCTAACGAAATCTCGCGCCAATTCACCCATGAATTAAAAAGATCCTATGAATCCTTACTGCTAAATGAGGAGCAACAGAGAAGTCATCATGACGAAGAGATAATAAAGATTCAGGAATGGCTGGACAGGAACTATCAAACTGAGTTCCTAATTAGCAATGTAGCTGAAAAGTTCCAGTTGAGCGTTCGCTCTTTGAATCGACGATTTAAACTGGCCACAAACACTTCGCCACTACGATACTTGCAAGAATTGAGAATCAACCACGCAAAAGGTCTGCTCAAGCAGAGCAACTTAACCGTGTTGGAGGTAGCCGACCTGGTTGGATATCATGATGCCAGTTACTTCACTAACCTATTCAAAAAATTAAATACGGTTACTCCAAACGAATACAGAAGCCTGGTCAGAAACAAATTATTTCTGGCAGGGAGTAATACCGATAATAATAAGGCGTCGGAAAAACACTAAGTGAGCAGCAAGCGGAGGCCATCATCCACCCTAACTTCTATTCACTCGACAGGGCGTTTATCGAATTCTTGTAGCTGATCTGTACCAGCCTCTGTTTGATATTGTGATTTCCAGTCAGAATAAGGCATCCCGTACACCATTTCCCTGGCCGCCTCATAGTCTACATCCAGACCACGAGATTGAGCCTCTGCCGCATACCATTTTGACAAGCAATTCCGACAAAAATTCGCCAGGTTCATTAGATCAATATTTTGTACATCTTTGCGCTCATCCAAATGCTGTAGCAATTTTCTAAATGTCGCAGCCTCAATCTCCAACCGTGTTGCATCATTCATTTGTTGATCCACTATTTGTTAAGCTGCTGCCTCATTATTGATATTGTCCAAATCCTTGTCATCGAAATCATTCGCACCCGATGAGATTGGCTCTATCTCCTTGTGTAGGGGCGTCGCTCTGTGCTTTTTATCGACAGACCTAAGCTGTCTTTCTGCCACATTAAAAGCATCCCGGATTGCAACATATAAATCTTCATGGGCGTGATTATCGTGCTGGTCCTGGTTTACCCGAACTTCTAACGTAGGAGTGTGAATCTCTAAACCTACTGAATACACTTTACCCTTATGGTGATGATTATGTGGTGAGTCCAATACCACTCGACCATTGATAATTTGGTCGCAAAAGCGCTCTAATTTTCCTATACGCTTTTGTACCGCTTCGCTTATAGCCTTTGTTTGATCGATATTGTGATACACAACCTGGAATTCATTAGTCATAAAATACTATCTCCTGATGTCATTCATGTGGCGAATTACGAACTTAAGTCTGGTTTTTAGATATTACTCTCCTACAGTGATTGCCAAATTGTCCCTGATCAATTTCCGAGCACGACAAAGCCGCCCACGCTTTCTGACTGAAGCACGGCCAAAGCAGATGATCTAGTTGCTGTGGCAGAAAATTCCAGTAGTGACAGAGAAGAAAATTGAGTTTGAACCAAGGAGCCAAATACAGAAGTATTCAGATATTGCGACGTAAACTGCGCAGGACGATAAGCCTGAAACATCTCCTCTCCTTTGTAGCCCGAGTTCTAGATTACCTCTTTCAATAGCGTTTGTCTAAACAAGTTATTCATCCAGGAAACACCAGTGCCAAGGCTCAAAGTCAATGCCGTGGGGGTTGCCACGGGGGTAGCTGAGGTGAAATCCGTAAGCCTCTGCGTTTTGTTTAAGCCATTGATAAGCATTACTATTTTCGAAGTCCACAGTTAATGCATCACAACCCGGAGTGCCCAGATCAACGGCGCGACCACTGTGGTGCTCACTGTAACCAGGCGCCGTATTAACCTTGAGTATCTGCTCTATGCTTTGTCCATGCTGAAGTTTGCGTGCGATCAAATCATGCTGATATTGCAGACCACGAAAAGCAGAAATGAGGAACAAAGAAACACCCTGTTGGCTTGCAGCGTCCCGCATTGCAGTCCAGGCCGCAAACGCGGAAGGTGTCAATCGCTGTGGCCGCTCATAGAAATCCGGCTCAGTACCCACCAAGACATCGGGTTCAGGGCAGAGAGGAAGCTTACAGCGAAGCGCATAATCCGCAGGGATGCCCAAGGCCTGGTGCAATCGACCCAGGGTAGTTTGAAATTCGTCCGGCTTATTCATGGTTAGCCCAAGCTCCCCAAAAGCGAGCCTAACCCCGCAAACTAATCACCACTCGATGGCCTGGAGATAGCTATCAAGGATAGCTTTGGTAAACGGTTGTGATCCAACGCTCTTCGCTAATAAACCCCTGTCCCCAGGATTCATATTCATCAGACAAACCAGCGGCTACAGCGTCTTCCAGGCTCATTTGCTGTGACTTCATCACGCGAATCGCTGCCGACGTATCTTTCACCGTATTATAGAAAGCTAACAAATCCGCTTTAGTCGCCAGCGCACCATGACCGGGGATGACAGCCGTATCATCACCAATCCATGACAGGGCTTTTTCCAGATTACTAATATATCCCTGCACCGTGCCACCACTGCCAAGATCCACAAAGGGAAAACTCCCGTTAAAGAAATGATCTCCCATGTGAATGACATCGCTGTCCGCAAACATCACTACACTGTCAGTATCGGTGTGCCCCCGAGGCATGTGAATAAGTGTAATATCTTCTCCATTGAAGTGAACTGTCACATCATCATCGTAGGTAACCACGGGCAGCGCCGATGCGGGAGAGCCTCCCGCTTCGAGCCGGCCTCTCACGTTTTCATGGGCAACGATAATGCTGGCGACACCAAAATCGGCATTGCCCCCAGTGTGATCTCCATGAAAGTGGGTATTCAACAAGAACCTGGGAGTATCAGATCCCAGGTCAGCGAGAGCTACTCGAATTTTTGCAGCTAACGGCGCATACTGATCATCTATTATAAGCAGTCCGTCTTCTCCAGCGGAAACCCCAATATTTCCGCCCGACCCAACTAACATGGAAATATTACCTCGAACCGATATAGTCTCAATGGTGACGTTGGCAAATCTATCATTCTGAGCGAGCACCGCCGTGGCTGCGCCGACCCCCGTTAGCAAAACGAATATAGCGACTATTTTTTTGATCCTCATAGCTCCTCCGCAGGAAATCTTGTGATTGCTCGTATTATTGACATGCTATGTGTGGCGATGGGTTTATGCAAGCTCTAGTCTCTCTTATGAACTATCGATAAATTCTACACCCCGGTAGTGGAACGATGTGAACAGGCGAATTCACTGTACTGGGAACAAGCATAAGCAGACTTTGGCCAATATGGCATGGTTACTGTCCAATTTATCTTAAGGCTTTTCTGAATAATCCTACTATAGTCCCAGCAACGGCGACCTACAGCTTGGCGTGCAGTAACAAGGGCTCACAGATATGACAAGATTACCTGTAATCACAGGGTTTGGCGGTATTAACGCCGCAGGGCGCAGTTCGGGTCATCATGGCTACAGACGTATGGTACTGGATGCGCTTCCAGAAGACCTGACACAACGTACTTATGCTAATCTTGCTGCATTAACTGGCACACTGCGAAAAAATGGTAGTACATGGGTTGACCAGCGAGGCGACGAGGTAGTACTTGATAGTCATATCAAGCAACTTAGCCCTTCGCTGTTAAAAGGCACTTTAATTCGAGAATTAGAGCAGAATCTATTCAACGCTGATCAACTCCCCTTTCACCGCAGTGCCGCCTTTTCGCCACCAGCCCAGGGCCCGCTTGAGTTCGAGCTATGGCGCAAGGATTTGCCTTCTCCCGTGCCGCCAGGCTGGGAGGTGGTCGATTCCTGTCGGAAAGGAAAAGTTAGCGTACGCGCCGCAAACAGCTTTGAGATCATGCTGAAATGTACACGCAAAACAGCGGTGCATAGTGCTGGGCAACTGCCTTCTGGATTCGAGCCAGCCAGTCTGTATCCTGCCAGAAACCATCCCAGAGGATTGCAGCTAACTGTATTCGCTGCCTCCGATGCGATTAATTCAATGGGTATTGACTGGGAAGATGTGAAACAAAAGGTGGCACCTGATCAGATAGCGGTTTATGTCGGCAGTGGCATGAGTCAACTCGACTACAACGGATATGGCGGCATGATGCAGGCGAGGCTGCTGGGCAAGAAAGTTTCCTCGAAACAGCTTGCTCTTGGCTACGCAGAAATGCCCGCAGATTTCATTAATGCCTATTTGCTTGGCAATTTAGGGACAACTGGCACTAATGTCGCAGCCTGTGCCACCTTCTTATACAACCTGCGTCAGGGTGTTCGAGATATTCAATCCGGAACCCATCGAGTGGTGATTGTCGGCACTAGTGAAGCGCCACTGGTGCCAGAAATTTTTGATGGCTTTGCCACCATGGGAGCATTGGCAGATGATGCTTCTTTGCGTCAGCTTGACAAACTGGAAGACAGCGCAAACCCAAATTATCGCCGAGCCTGCAGACCATTTGGTTACAACGCGGGTTTCACACTAGCGGAGTCTGCGCAATGCATCGTTCTTTTTGACGATAGTTTGGCGCTGGAACTGGGTGCGAATATTCATGCTGGGATCAACGAAGTGTTTGTCAATGCCGACGGTTTCAAAAAATCTATTGCCAGCCCCGGCCTGGGCAACTATATATCGATGGCAAAAGCAGCGGCAGCTACAAAAAACATCATAGGGCAGGAAGGCCTGGCAAGGCGTAGCTATGTGCAGGCCCATGGAACCGGCACATTGCAAAATCGCCAGACTGAATCCCATATTATCAATCATATAGCTCAAGCATTCGGTATTCAGGACTGGCCAATTGCCGCGGTGAAATCTTATATTGGGCACTCGCTTGCCTCTTCGTCGGGAGATCAACTAGCGGCAAGCCTGGGTGTTTGGGCTGAAGGAGTAATACCGGGTATCCTCACAGTAGATGAAATCGCAGACGATGTTGATCATCGCAGTATCGATTTTTTGCTGCAACACAAAGAAGTCGGAAAGCAGGGTATGGATGCGGTTATCATTAACTCGAAAGGCTTCGGCGGCAATAACGCAAGCGCCTCTGTCCTGGCTCCTCACGTAGTGGAACAAATGTTGACACGGCGACATGGCACAAAAGCGATATCCCAATACAAAGCACTTAATGAGCCGGTGACAGAAAATACAATGGCATATGACACATCAACCTTGGAGGGAGAAAATCGAACCATCTATAAATTCGATCATAATGTTTTGGGTAGCGAGTCTATTGAACTTACCACGGAAAATATTGCTGTGGCAGGGCTTACACCAGAAATAAGCCTGGATATCAAGAATACCTACGAGGACATGTGTGCTTAGTTGAGAGCCTGGTTCCCTTCATAATCTTCTTCAGAACAGGTGCTAACACATCTCCTGGACATTATGTAGTAACCTGCCCGCCCTCAACGCCGTGTATTAAGCTGAGGATGGAACACTTTCGGCCCAGAGCCATTATTCAGGAGAATAGGTCACTACATAATATCTAGGTCACTTCAAGCACATGTTCTTCGGCTATTTTCTTTTTCCATAAGGCTGGTCCGGTTTGATGCACTGAAGTGCCATTCACGTCTACCGCCACAGTGACTGGCATCTCCTCAACCTCAAACTCGTGTATAGCTTCCATGCCCAAATCTTCGAAAGCCACTATTCTTGCCTTTCGAATAGCTTTCGACACCAGATAAGCAGCTCCACCCACTGCCATCAGATAGACAGCTTTGTGTTTCTTAATTGCGTCTATGCCTGCTTGACCACGTTCAGCCTTTCCGATCATGCCGATAAGAGCTGTTTTCTCTAATAGCTCATCCGTAAACTTGTCCATGCGGGTTGCGGTTGTAGGCCCAGCTGGGCCTATCACCTCATCACGCACCGGGTCAACCGGGCCAACGTAGTAAATAAATTTATTATCAAAATCGACGCCAGCAGGAAGCGCTTCTCCATTTGCCAACATACCCAGCAAGCGTTTATGGGCTGCATCTCGTCCAGTTAACATAGTGCCGGATAACAGCAAAGTCTCACCCGGTTGCCAAAGCGCGATGTCCTCTGTTGTTAGTGAATTCAAATCCACCTTACGTGCGCGTGGACCTGCATCCCAAAAAATCTCAGGCCATTGATCTAAACCAGGCGGCTCGAATTCAGCGACTCCGCTACCGTCCAGAATGAAGTGAGCGTGGCGCGTGGCGGCGCAGTTTGGAATCATCGCAACCGGCAGCGATGCAGCATGGGTTGGGTAATCAAGAATCTTCACATCCAATACTGTTGTCAACCCTCCCAAGCCTTGCGCTCCTATACCCAGGGCATTCGCCCTATCCATTATCTCCAAACGCAGTTCTTCAACTCGATTGTTTGGGCCTCGTTCCCGCAATACATGAATATCGATTGGACCCATCAATGATTCTTTAGCAAGGACTGCCGCTTTCTCTGCCGTACCTCCTATGCCTATGCCCAACATGCCCGGTGGACACCAACCTGCCCCCATTGTCGGTAAGGTTTTTTCGACCCAATCCACCACACTGTCACTGGGATTTAACATTACCAGCCTGGCCTTATTCTCCGAACCGCCACCCTTGGCGGCTAACTTCACCTCTATCTGGTCACCGGGTACGATCTGGGTATGTATCACAGCTGGAGTATTGTCCCTGGTGTTTTTCCGATCTCCAGCAGGGTCAGATAATATAGAAGCACGCAAAACATTATCCGGGTGTAAGTAGGCTAGTCGAACGCCTTTGTTCACCATATCTTCGAGAGACATATCTCCCTGCCATTGCACATTCATGCCCACTTTTAAGAAAACGGTAACGATGCCGGTGTCCTGACAAATTGGCCGTTTGCCTTCGGCACAGAGCCTGGAGTTAATAAGAATTTGCGCCATTGCATCTTTCGCTGCATCTGACTCTTCCTTTTCATAGGCTTCGTTTACCGCAGTAATGAAATCGATAGGGTGATAATAAGAAATGTATTGCAGTGCATCGGCAACACTTTGAATGACATCTTCATTGCGAATAATAGTCATGTTTAACTTAACCTCAAAATGGATACTTTCTGGGAGCCATTCTATCACTGAATAGCATTTAGTAGAGATTGCTCATCAAATTTGGCAAGACGACTCCGCTTCCAAAGTTCCACAAATGCGGGTAAGTAACCCCCCCCCCCATGGTGTCCCCAACCGGGTGCAAAATACAGCAGGAGTTTATTGGCCTTGATGCGCCAACTGCTGCCAGAGGAGTTAGCTCGCCATCGTGCAGTCACTCTGCGTTGGCGTCTGTACGCCATGGCGGCGAAGGTGGTCAAAACGGGGCATCAGTTATTTGTCAAGCTACAAGGAAAACACCGAATATTACTGGAACGAGTGCTGATGGCACTGAAGGAGTTTGAGCCGCCGCCCATTTAACCCAATAGCGGACAAGAAGTGACGGCTTATACAGGATAGATCCGTCCAAAATGGCGAATTGAGCGCTGATTATGCGCAGAGCAACGGGTTTTGACTAAACCTCTCTGCGATATCTACTGTATTGCTCAGCTATAACACTTGAAAGAGGGATTCAGAGGCCCTTGAAGCGCTGGCGGTAGTCTAACTGGGGATTTGGGCTGTGACAAATTGTGCAAAAAATGTGGCGAAAGTGTCATAGTTAGAGGTTTTTCGATGACTTTCACTTTGCCCAAAGCGAGTGAATATTGACCCAGGAAAAGGCAGCTTTAGGAAATGTCCATAATTAGTTCCAAAGTTGCAAAGCCTTAGAAAGATAGAGTGGTGGAATTCTGAACATCATGAAGGTGGTCTGCATTCACTTCGTAGGCAACGGCAGAACGGTTTTCAGCTTCCACTAATACGATATTAATTACCTGATTACCGCCGCGAACCTCCAGGTCTCCGGAAGTGCCACGAATAATTTCTATATATTGGACCTGGTTGGCAGGAATGCGACCAAGTTGGCTATTGCCCTCGTTCTCTTTGCCGGTTGTACGTCTGCCGTTAATTAAAATTTGGTCGCCACCTAAACCTAAGCCACGACGACCAGAACCGTTGGAGCTACCTGGACCACCATTACCACCGTTACCGCGTGCCACACTGATGCCCGGGATTCGATCCAGCATATCATTGACCGAGAACGTCTGGTATTGATCAAAGAATTCGGCTGCGTAGGTGATGGTGGAATCTCTCGCTACAGTGGATGATTCCTGAGCTGGTAAGGAAGCTGAGCAATACAGGATGACAATCAACGCGAGGAGGTGAAGCAGGCGACAGCTTGCGGACTTGCAGCGCATATCAGGCTCCGAATCGTTAAATATTGTTGCTCTGTAGCTGAATTAAATGAGCCGCAGATGGATCGAAAATCGGGCGTAAGTATGCACATAATTATGGAGCCTAATTATCTGTGAACTGTACTTATTTGCGACATTTTGTAATGTGATTTGCGGGCCGTTGCTTTGCGCTTGATCGGCAAATTGAGGATAATGGCCGTCTGCAAGTAAGAGCCGGTGCAACAGGAAAATGAAGCAACTGCCCGATTCGATCAGCTTATCAAGCATTTAAAGTAGATTAGAGGTTAAACATGCAACGTGAATCCATGGAAGTCGACGTAGTCATTGTAGGTGCTGGACCGGCGGGTTTGTCTACAGCGTGTCGGCTCCTACAGATGGCAAAGGACGCAGAAAAAGAGTTATCGGTCTGTGTATTGGAAAAGGGCTCGGAAGTGGGTGCGCATATAGTGTCGGGGGCAGTGTTTGAGCCTTCGGCATTGAACCAGCTGTTCCCAGATTGGAAAGAGAGAGGAGCTCCACTCAACACAGCAGTAACCGGGGATGACGTTTATTTTTTGCCGGCAGCCAAAAAGTCATTCAAGTTTCCCGGTTTATTAGTACCTCGCCCCATGCACAATGATGGCAACTACATCATTTCTCTGGGCAATCTGTGCCGTTGGCTTGCGGAGCAAGCAATAGGATTGGGTGCCGAAGTATTTCCCGGGTTTGCCGCTGCGGAAATCCTCTATCACGAAGACGGCAGTGTCAAAGGTGTAGCAACTGGAGATAGGGGACTTGATGCTAACGGAGAACAAAAACCTTCCTATGAACCAGGTTTTGAGTTCCACGCGAAATACACCATTTTGGCGGAAGGTTGCCGAGGACATTTGGGTAAAGAACTAATTAGCAGGTATGCACTCGATAAAGACAGTGATCCCCAACATTATGGCATTGGTCTAAAAGAAATTTGGGAAATTCCAGAACAGCAGCATAGGGAAGGTCTGGTTGTGCATACCGCCGGCTACCCTATGATTGGTGCCAGCTATGCTGCCAGTAGCGGTGGCTTCCTGTATCACCTGGAAGGCAATCAGGTTTCTTTGGGTTTAATCGTAGATTTAGGCTATCAAAACCCACATATCAGTCCATTCGATGAATTTCAAAAATTCAAACACCATCCGCTCATTAAACAATACATCAAGGGCGGAAAAAGAATAAGTTACGGGGCCCGTGCGCTTATCAAAGGTGGATGGAATTCATTGCCTAAAATGACCTTCCCTGGCGGCTTACTAATCGGTTGCGATGCAGGAACGATGAATGCAGCGAAGATCAAAGGCAGTCACACGGCAATGAAGTCGGGAATGATAGCAGCCGAGACTTTGTTCGCCGCGTTGAGTAGTGATTCAAATGAAAGAGAATTAGTAGATTACAGTGTTCGATTTACTAATTCCGATTTGCATGATGAATTACACAAGACGCGAAATTTTAGTTCTGGATTTCATAAGTTCGGATTTTGGCTGGGTAGCACGCTAACTTTCATTGAGCAGAATATTTTCTTTGGTAAATTCCCTTTAACTTTTCATGACAAGTCTCAGGATTACGCGCAATTGAAGCCAGCGGCTGAATGCTCAAGTATTGACTACCTGAAAGCTGATGCAGAAATCAGTTTTGATAAACCGTCTTCTGTTTTCTTATCCAATACCAACCATGCAGAAAACCAACCTTGTCACCTGCAACTCAAAGATGCGTCCATTCCCATTAGTCACAATCTTCCTGTTTATGATGAACCTGCTCAGCGTTATTGCCCGGCAGGTGTTTATGAGGTGATAGAAGAGGCGAACGGTAACAAGAAATTTCAGATCAATGGGCAGAACTGTGTACACTGCAAAACCTGTGACATTAAAGACCCTTCACAGAATATACACTGGGTTGTGCCAGAAGGCAGCGGAGGCCCCAATTATCCTGCCATGTAGCATCTTGAACAGGTCGGGATGGAAGCGGGACAGTCCCGTTTTCCTTTAAATTCCAAGGTTTTGCATGCTAAAGTAGTGTGCTGGGAATTGTTACGTCAATCTGGTGCGCGATCATGTTTGACCACTTGTCTGTAATTCGCCGAAGCCTAATGTGCCTGCTCAACCTGGTGCTGTTGCTGTCTCCCTTTGTTTCCGCGCAAGGGCAGTCCTTACAAGAGCAATCCTTAAGAGAGCGGTGGCTGGAAGTCAGAAGTGACAATTTCCATTTCTACAGCCAACTATCCTCACACGAGACCAGCAGATTCGCCAATGAATTTGAGCTGTGGCGACAGGTAGCTGCCTTTGCCATCGCCGGCGTTAATAATTTCCCTAAAGCGAATGTTCCCAACTATGTCTACTTGTTTGGTGATGTAGAAACTCTTCAAGCATTTGTTTCGACAAACGATCCAGCTTTTTTCTCTCCAACGCCACGTGCAAACTTTATGGCGCTGGCGATGAATGAGGAGAGTTCGATTGGCCTTGGGTTTCATCATTATGTGCATTTTCTGGTTAGAAATTTTTCAGATTTGCGTCTACCACGTTGGTATGAAGAAGGTCTGGCGGGTTACATAGCGAGAATGAAGATAAATGGGAAAAATGTGGAATTTGATCGTTTCCGCCGAGAAGGAAACGAGACCTTGACAACGCTGTCAGAAACCTTGCCTATGGATAGATTGCTGTACAGCGACGATGCATTGGCTTCGCCAAGAATGATTCAAATAGCCAATATTAAATCCAGCACCTTATTGCATTATCTACTTCACGCTTACGAGGAAGAGGGTTTCATAGATCGCCGTGAGCAACTACAAAATTATTTACGGCTACTGCTGGATGGACGCAATCCGCGGTATGCCTATGATCGATCTTTCGATGTGACCACTTCGCAACTGGATGATGAATTTCATCAATACCTGATCGACACTCAGCGACCAGCGGGCAGCATAGAAACAGGAATGCCTGCGCAGCCGGAAAATATCGAAAGCGGACCAATTGAAGGCGCAATTCTCGCATCTGCCCTGGCCGAGCTAGCACTTAACTCGGGTGATTTCGAAGTAGCCCAGACTATGTTTCAAGCGGTGATCGATCGCGATGGTGAGGCAGCTAGAGGGCTTTCTGGCTTGGGTGATGCTTTGCGTATGCAAGAGCTTGAAGGCATTGATCAGCGCATCGCGCGCTATTTTATAGAGGCAGTGGAGCTGGCACCCAGGGATGTAAATATTCTACTGGACTACGGAGAATACTGGGAGGCAGAACTCGGGGATTGTGAGAACAACTGGCCTGCTGGACAACGAGAGTCGATCCTCGCGGAGATACATCAATTTTTCGAACAAGCATTGCAGCTGGCACCTCAGAATCCAGAAGTAAACCTGGCGATGGGTCAATATTATTTATTAGAAGGTAATGACTGGCAGCAAGGACTTGTCTATCAGCAAAGGGCATTTGATCTTTTGCCAGCAGATACATTCATTATGGAGCAGGCTGTCAGGTATGCCATTTCCGCGGATCAATACGAGCAAGCCGAAGATCTTATTAACGAACTGGCACAACCGACCCATTTTTATGGTGAACCTGGTTGGGTGACAGACTTGCGTGAACGTCTATTGAGAAAACGGCGTGGTGAAATCTATAGTGAATGTGATTAATGGGAGCGCGAAAATGTCGAGAGCTGAAGTGGCAAACTTGAAGTTTGTGCGTGTAGTCGCTGTTGTCAGCAGTTTGCTCTTGTCGGCAACTGTTTGCGCGGATTCTCTCGATGCTGCCGTGATGGAAGATGCATTTCTGCAGAAATTTTCAGAAGCACTGTCGGCCCATGACATTGATGTTACATCAAATCTTAACAACCGCGAGGTCATCAGTCAGCGAATTCAGCGGCCACGGCTTGGTCGGTTCCCCGATATACCAACAGACAGTTTTCCAGACAGTGCGGAGATTGCAGCCTGGGAAGAAGAATTCCTGGAATCAGCAATAGGTGGGTTGGTGATAATTGCTAACGAAGACGCACAGCAGTTTGAAACCAATGAAGACTTTTTTGCTCGCTGGTTGAATTCCGGTAAACAGCAACGCTTGTTCATCAGCTTTTATTCATCCGATTTATCCGCCGCGCAAAAACTTGAAGCAGTTGCAAATGGTTACGGTTTCGCAACACAGTTTTACTATGAGAATGGCAGCGCGGCAGATGCAGGTGCTTTGTACGCAACCGCTGCGCAGCGACTGGCTATCGATAGCCGAGCTGCACGTCGCTATAGAACCGAAGTAACAGAGCTGGAATACCTTGGTAAACGAGTTCGCAGAAACTCTAATTCCTTATTCCTTGCAAACGGGAACAAAGGCGATGGATCGCTGGCGAGACGAGAGCCCTCTGTATTCCTGAAAGAGACTTTGGGAGATGAGTTCAATCAATCAACTATCGAAGCGATTATAGTGCCCGGTGGTGTTGCCTTGGGTGAAACTGCTTCTATCGATATTTCGGTGCTTGAGCTCGTTTATCGTGATGGGGAATTGCGCCTCATTGATGAAGTTCGTGGTTTATGGTTGTTACCCGAAATTACGCCAATTGATCTAAAAGCGCTCTATGATTTTGTCATGCGTTCCGAAGCCATTAAATCCGATGCCATTGTGGACATTGATGCCGATGGACGAGTTCGAATGTCATCTGCACTAAGAGACACTGACGCAGGATTCGTGATTATGCACGCGGATACTCAGCCTTTCGAATTTGTGCCAAATTTATCTGTTACCAAGAGTGTCGTGATCGACACAGCAGTCAACTGGCGCAAGGCGCCATCGCTGGATAAGCTGCAGTTTAGGACAGATTTTGAGGTGCGTTTCTTGTCGGCTGACATTATGCGTATAGCTCAGACGCGCGTAGCATTAGGGTATCGTTATCACTCCGAAAGCAGAAATATGAGCTATTTAGATGGCTGGGGCCGAGACTTGCACAGATTGGATGAGAATCTCGATTATTCCGGTCTGGGCAGTAGCATGGAAGAAGTTGCCGACTATGCGGCTTGGGTGGGCCTGTTTCGTCGCTTGCAGGAAGACAAGGTAACATTCTTACAGGGACGTTACGAATTCATGAAAATAGATAAGACAGGGAGAGACACCCCTGCCCGCTACTAACGATGAAAGTTAAAATTGTGTGGAAAACAGTGCCAGCCGTCAATAGCCATTTCAAGGGCATGTGCATTACTGCGCTGGTCGCTGTGTTGGCAGGCTGTATGAATATCAATATCGAGACCAACTTTGTTATTGATGAAGAGATTCATAGCGCCATTATAGATCAGACAAGCGACCGTTTTCCCGAAATTGATCCTCTTTATATTTCAGATGAGGTTAAAAAACTCATCGATGACAATATCGGTCTGCGCGATGGTGAAGAAACTCGCGTAGATATACTGCAAGATCTTTTGTACGGCGAGAAATTTCTAAATATACAATATTCAAGTGAGCAGACTCATACCGCGATGGAGGCGTTTCATGCGCGTGAAGGAAATTGTCTTTCGATAATGAACCTGTATGTGGCGATGGCACGCTATGCAAATCTCGATGCGCATTTTCAAACGGTGGAAGTGCAGCCTAGCTGGGACCGCCGCGGTGATCTAATGGTGCTAAGTCAACATATCAACGCCAGCGGGCGGATAAGTGCCAGGCGAACTTATATAGTAGATTTTACCCCCGAGATTTCTTTGCAAACGCTAACCTCTGAGATTGTTTCTGATCAATATGCACGCACGCTCTATTTTAATAATCTTGGCGTTGAAGAATTGATAGATGGGAATTTTGAACAGGCTTTAGTGTACTTCAAGAATGCACTTTTCCTAGATGAAGATTCTTCTATCGCCTGGAACAATATTGGCAGCACTTATAATCGCTTGGGAAATACCCAATTTGCCTTATACAGTTATCGTATGGCATTTGACGCCGATGACAACAATGCGACGGCAATCAACAATCTGGCGAAGCATTATCGCCGCACTGGTAATTTGGAATTGGCAAGTGAATATGAGTTAGCGATCCAGCGTTTCAATGAACGAAATCCTTATTATCATTTTGCGCAAGGTAGTGCCGCTTTTGAAAAGAAAGACATGGGGGCAGCGCGCAGGGCGTTTCGGCGAGCACTGAGACTAAAAGAAGCGGAGCCTGATTTCTATTTTGCCCTGGCCAGTGTCTACCTGGAAATGGGAGACGAGCTAGAGGCTGCACGCTATATGCAGTCGGCTGAAAAAATGCTGGCACTTTATGATGAAATTTACCAACCCAATAGTCAGAAGGTGAGGATTATTGACTCATCAACTATCTTGCGAGAATCCAGCCCAGGTATCAGTATATTTGCCCCAGATCGAAAAAGAAGAAGAGACTGACTTCTTCTTTGCGGGCTCTCTTAAACAGCGCCATAATCTAGTTCAAATCGGCATCATAGGGCTGCCCCGCTTTAATTGATTTCACTGCTAAAGGTATATCCTTCCACCAGTTTGCTCACTTCTGAAAGCCTGCTCTTGTCATCGACTGATATGCTGACAACCAAACCTCGTTTCTTCTCCAACTCGCTTGTTACAATGGTCGCGATATCTTGTTTCGCGAGCAATTCGCGTATCACTTGCTCAGAAATTTTCTGACGCAAGCTGGGTCGGAAGATTTTACCGACAGCGGTTAGTGGCATAGCATCAATAAACTCTATGCGTTTTGGTACGGCGGCGCGCTCTGAGATAGCATTCTTGCAATGTTCGATCAACTGATCCTCAGAGACATTGCTGCCAGCGACCTTTACTACATAGGCCATTGGTAGTTCTCCCGCATAGGGGTCAGGTAAACCGATGGCGATAGAGGTCACTACCTCTGCGTGGGCATTCAACGGTTCCTCGATTAAATCCGGGTCAATATTATGACCGCTGCGTATAATCAGATCCTTCGCGCGTCCAGAAAGAAAGAGAAAACCATCTGCATCCATGTATCCTAAATCACCTGTATTGAACCAGCCATCTTCAATCCAGGCGGAGGCGTTATCAGTCTCACTCTTGTAGCCTTTAAATACCTGTGCTCCCTTAACCAAGATGACACCGCTCTCACCCGGGGGGCAGTCCTTGCTTACGCTGATTCCGTCCAGGTGTACAATGCGTATTTGTGAATAGGGTACGCGCATGCCCACACTTCCAGGAGGCTGATACTGTGGCGCTCTGGAAATCAGCGCCGTGGTTTCTGTCATCCCATAACCATTACCGATTTCAAGCTCATAGCTCTTCTCAAAACTGAGTTCGAAGGGCAGGGAGAGAGGTGCCGCACCGGAATTAATATTGGTCAGACTGCTGATATCAGCAGCTCCTACAGGAATATCCGCCAACGCCATTAACACCGTTGGCACAGCAGAAAATTGTTTGACTTTGAAGCGATCTATGTGCCGCCAAAAATTCACCATTGCCTGCGGAGCGCGAAAGCCTGCAGGCGTCATTAATACGATGCGATATCCCACCGCGAAGGCGGCTATGCCCTGTACTATACAACCATAAATATGGAACAAGGGTAGTCCGCAGAGGACTGTATGTCGTTCCATATGCGCGCTGTACACTTGCATCAGTTGCCCCAGAAAGGCCATATTGCCGTGCGTTAACTGAGCAAGTTTAGGCCGACCAGTGGTGCCTCCGGTATGGAAGAATGCGGCAATCTGATCGGCGCTGAATTGTCTGTTACTGTCCAATGAGTCTGAGCCCATTTTGGAAATCGCGCTGTCGAAATCGAGTATGTCGACCTTGTCATTCGCGTAAGCCTGAGAATCTGCCTCGCATAAACCAACAATATTCACCTCTAAAATGGTAGTCACCGACGCGCAGTTGGATACTGCCGTTCGCACTTTCTGGTTGATATCGCTGTGCGGCGAGCGAGCCAGGCAGATTACAACTTTTGAGTCGGCGGCCGAAAAAATTTCGGCAATATGTTCAGCCTCCAACATCGGATTTATCGGGTTCGCGATAGCGGCTGCCTGCGCACCCCAAATCGCATAGTGAGTCTGAGGCAAAATGGGCAAAATGATCGAAACAGAATTGTCTGTAGCAACACCCAATTTAGTTAATAGATTTGCCGTTCGAGTTATTTGCTCGCCAAGTTCAGCGAAGCTAACTGAGATCGGGTCTTCGTCAGGCAACCCCTGCAATAAAAACTCGAGCGCATTGTCTTTACCGAAACGCTGTGCGCTGTCCTTTATTAGATTGTAGCTGTCAGCGTAGGGAAATTGTTCTTGCAAAGATATTTTTTCGAATGCTTCAACGTCTTCAATCGTTTCCATAATGGGTTCAGGGGTGGGCAATTTTGACAAATCGATCAAGGTTAGTCCTCCAAATTTCAAACTTCATTATTGTTCTACGCAATGGTGATGCCAGGAGCTCACTTTGCAGATTATAGACTGGCCCATTGCATTGCAGTAGAGTTATAGCATGTCTGGGCTCAGATAGAAGTGAGACTTCTTAAAGTGTAAAAATCGGGTAGCCTGTGAGTTGTTAAATCCACACAGGAGACTACCCGATGCAGATCAAAAGCCTGCGTATCAAATCATACCGAAGCTGGACTTTGGCGGTGACACTCTGCCATGCTCAGATTTTAATGCCAATGCGCTGTACTTTTTAATCGCGGCACTGTCTTATAATTTATTGGCCTCAACGCGCCAACTGCTGCCAGAGGAGTGGGCTGGCCATCGTGCAGTCACTCTGCGCTGGCGTCTGTACGCCATGGCGGCGAAGGTGGTCAAAACGGGGCATCAGTTATTTGTCAAGCGACAAGGAAAACACCGAATACGACTGGAACGAGTGCTGATGGCACTGAAGGAGTTTGAGCCGCCGCCCATTTAATCCAATAGCGGACAAGAAGTGACGGCTTATACAGGATAGGTTCGTCCAAAATGGCGAATTGAGCGCTGATTATGCGCAGAGCAACGGGTTTTGACTAAACCTCTCTGCGATATCTACTGTCTTGCTCAGCTATAACACTTGAAAGAGGGATTCAGAGGCCCTTGGAGCGCTGGCGGTAGTCTATCTGGGGATTTGGGATATTGGTGAGATTATCGAGGAATGCCGGTACTATGTCATTGGCTAAATTGGATTCAGCATTGAATAACAGTACTAATCCTATATTCGCTTCAGGTACGAGCGCCATCTCCGATCTGTAACCTCGAACACCTCCACCGTGGTGGATCACTCGTTGTCCCTCATAATCGAAAACTCTCCAGCCAGTAGCGTAGTAAGCTTTCTCCAGCCCCGACCAGCGATTGAAATAGTTTCCTCTAGGGGTGGCGATAATCGGTTCGTGTATATTGGCAAGCAACTCTGGCGACATCACTTCTGGAAAAGCACCCAGATTAGCCCGCAGCCACATACTCATGTCGAAGATGCTCGCATTAATCCCTGAGGCCGGTGCCACAGAGTAATATGCCTGATTGGTAGTGGTCGTACGCCATGAGCCTCTTGCCCGGCGATGTGGTTGTGTTATCTCGTCACTCTGTAAATAGGCATCTAAACCAACTGACGCCGTTATCATGCCCAGAGGCTTGAAGATTTGTTCCTGGATATACTTCTGGTAACTATCGCCCGTGCTTGCTGCTACCACATCGGCTACTATTGAAAACACAACATTCTGATAGCCATAGCATTCACCGGGTTGACACACAGTAGGAATTTCAGGAAAGCGCAGTTTAATTTGATCATAAGAAACGCCATCATCCAGCAAATTCGAGTAAGAATGCGGCATTAAACCCGTTGAGTGACTTAGCACATGTTTCAAAGTAATTCCTTGTGACGAACGTCGAGTTCCTAAACGCATATTTGGAAACACATCGGTCAACTTGGTATCCCATGTTTGAAAATTCTGATCGACCAGTAAGGCGGCAGCAGCACCTGCAAATGTTTTGGACATTGAAGCTATTCGAAAAATGGAGTCGGTATTTACCGGCAGGCCAGTTTCAATACTCTTAACACCCCAAGTCTGCATGTGCATAATACCTTCACGAGAAACAATCACCAGCGCAACCCCGGGTATCCCTTTTTCTCTAGTCGCAGCTTCCATCCAGGTAACAAACTTTGAAAGATCGTAGTTGTAACTTGGTTCGCTGGATCGACTGTCGGCTAGGGCCAAATTCCAATTGCATACGATAGCCAGAACCAATAGTAGCTTGATCGCCGATAGCTTTAGCAACATAGCAAAGTATTCAAACAGGCTAAATTCAGCTTGACTTGAGATGCATGATTTGGAGTTACTTGACAGATGTTTAATATTCTTCACTTCAACCGGGGAGTAATCAATAAATGGTCAATATAAAATGACTGCCTTGCTAAGCATAAAAACTTGTTACTAATGTTATTGAACTTACCCTGTAACAAGCAACCTTCAACTAAAAGGTCAAAAAAAAGACCGACTTAACTCTCATTAAGTCGGCCAATCGGAGGCACATTTTAGTTCTCTCGCGTTCAAATTTTTGCCACCAACCCGTTGTAACACTAAGGGACAAACAGCAACATTCGACGTCCCTCTCGTAAAACGGTTAAAGCGAAAAAACGACGATCACTGGCATTTGACTCTTCTTCTGGCTCCGTCGCCGCATTGAAGGCGGCTAAATCAGCGATAGGACGTCTATTAACCTCTGTAATGACATCAGTTTCTCGTAGCCCAGCAGCCCACGCCGTTCCTAGTTGATTTAAAGAAACAACTTCAACACCTTGATCTGTATGGATATTATCCTTACTTACTGTTTCCAGCCGTGCGCCTCGAAATTCACTGCTGGTAGCTGGGCGCATGTCGCTTGCTGCCTCTCCAGCAGGTCCGCCTATCTTCGCCTGCAATTGCTCCCGTTCCCCATTCCTGTAAAGCACCAACTCTACCTGTTGCTCCTGCAACATCAAACCGACCATATTTCGCAGTTGTCGACTTCCCCGCACTTCCTTGCCATCGATCTCAACAATAACATCAGAAATTTCCACACCTGCTCGCTCGGCCGCGCTGCCAGGTAATATGCTAGTCACTACCACACCATAATCTACGTCAACGTTGAGAGCCGCGACAATGTCAGGAGTTGCATCTGCAATCGTGACGCCAAGCATCCCTCGGCGAACTTCACCATCTCGCCTCAAGTGCTCCATAACCGTCGAGACCATGTCGCTGGGGACTGCAAAACCAATGCCGTTACTGCCTCCGTTTCCGCTGATGATGGCGGTGTTAATTCCTATCAGATTGCCTTCCATATCGACCAGAGCGCCCCCAGAATTACCTAAATTGATGGCGGCATCGGTTTGAATAAAGTTCTCGTAGTTGTCATTGTTGATTCCTCCTCGACCTAGCGCGCTAACTATGCCTGAGGTCACAGTCTGCCCCATACCGAAAGGGTTTCCGATTGCCACTACGTAGTCACCAACCTGAACAGTGCGTACATCCGCAAACCCGATTTCAACTAGATCTTCAGCGTTTATTTTTAACAGTGCTATATCAGTACCAGAATCGCTCCCTAATAGAGTCGCATCAAGGGTTCTGTCATCACTGAGGCTTACCGTGATCGACGAGGCATCTTCTACCACATGATGATTAGTAATTATCAACCCTTCAGCCGCATCGATGATCACACCAGACCCCGCAGCAGTGGCGTAGAGCCGACCTGGCTCGCCACGTCGAGGGACAGGCAAACCTTCAAAAAAACGTCTAGCCCCTTCAGGAAGCTCTTCTCCGTTAAAGAAAAAGCGTCCTGTGGCGGCAGTAGACTTGCTTACCCGAATACTGACTACGGCTAACGTGACCTCCTCCAGCATGGGTGCTAACGAGGGAATTCCCTGCTTCAGTGCTGCGGTACTTATTGCCTGAGCTTGAGCGGTGATAAGTACAAACACCACAAAGCCTAATATTTTGCTAAGTTTCACTACTATTTCACGAGTCATCTTAAAATCTCCCGAATAAACCCTATGGACGACGTAGCCTTCATCCAGCATGCGCAGCATGCGATGGAGACTGTAATGGGTTCGAATTTAGGGGTAGAAGCGACGAGTAACCTGAAATTGCGATGAATTTTATGTCCAGAAAACCTGCGGAGGAAGAAAATTACAGTTCGAGCGTTCTTATTGAACTAGAATAGGTTTGTAAGAATTGGCCGCCAAGTTAGATTTCGGCCCTTGAACGACTTGCAATCAGTTATTGAAGTAAAGATGGCGACTTAGTTCATGTCAATTATAGTCACAGAACCGTTAGATACTGTACGGCAGACAATGCTGGGCATCTCAACTCCGTTTTCAGTTGGCGACTGGAAGGTATTGCCAGAGTTAAATCGACTCCAACACCTGCGAGGTACAACCCAACGGCAACTGGAACCTCGCCTGATTAACTTGCTTTGTTACCTCGCCGCCAATTCAGAGCGAGTTCTATCTCGAGAAGAATTAGTTAATGAATTGTGGCCTCGTGTAATCGTTAATGAAAATTCCCTTACCCGCGCTGTTTCTGAACTGCGCAAAAAACTGTATACGTCGAACGCAAGCACCAAAAATTATATAGAAACTATCCCCAAACGAGGTTATCGGTTAATACCCGCTGTAACGGCAATAACCTCAGAGCAGGTTTCGGCTTCCAGCGCGACTAAAAATAATTCCCGGACAAGCTTTTCTCAAAAATCGCGATGGCGATACCGCTCAGCTATTTCAGCACTATGCTTTAGTCTAGTCATCGGCAGCTGGCTATGGTTAAACACCACAGGTATTTTGCAGGAGGCAGGAAGTGAGGGTACTGCGGTTTTGCTGACGGATAAGATTCTTGAAAATGAGCCTGATTACCTGAGTGGGGAACTTACTCTTAGTACAATGAACGATACATCAGCGGGGGTGGTGACAATTGCGACACCGGTGGTATCGATGGACGAAAAGCAGTATGCGTTTATCCAATATGACATGACTGGCTCTACGATTTTCCTAGGCAGCCTGGGCACCGCAATCGAGCCAATGCCGGTTTTTTTCAGCAATCGCCATTTATTCAATCTCGCCTGGTCGCCTGTGGGAGATAATTTATTGTTCGCGATGAAACCGTCTATGACAACCGCCGCTGTTTACTCGTCAACAAGCGAAACAGCTGAGTTGCTCATGTTGAATCTGAACACTCTGGAAACCAGCCGCCTTGTTCAGGATATGAGTCCTGCCGCCACTGAATCAACGAAAGGTCTCAATCTCACCTAACACCACCTCTTCGAGATCAAACCCAACTGGGAGCGAATGCTAACCTACTTCAGCGATGCGCACTCACCGATGTTCTGCGGGACCGATTATCGTAGACAAATAGGCGGTGATGACAAGAATTGTCGCCGCTAAAAATATTTCATAGCGAATCGATGTTTGTAGTTTATCCACACTGTCTGTATTACTAAGCGCCGGCACCAAATACAACTTGTTGATTGCTGCCACAAAAAGTATCGCCAACACTAGAACAAATTTCACTAATAGAGCCTGCCCGTAATCGGTGTTGAATAACTCGCGGGGAGAATTAAGTAATTCCAGTAGCATTAGCGTGCCGGCTATCAATAACATCAGAAGGATAACAGTCGCGTTATCTCCAAAACCCTTTAAACTGACTCTCAATGACTCAATATCCAAACTTCGACTTAGTTGCAGAAACGGTAGAAGACAGCCTATCCATGCCGCAAATGCAACAAAATGCACAATGATTGCTGCTTGTGCGATAACACTTAGTACGGACACATGGCCCGAGACTCTGTGGCTAAACGCCAGTAGTATCAAGGCCGTTAACTGTAAACCCATCATTATTCGTACAAACCTGCCTGATGAGACAATATTGGAATGTAGAATTCCTTTTAGTAAAAATAAACTAGAGATAGCAGCCAGAACAAATGCCAGCAACCGCAGAAATACGATATCTCCCAGCGCAGTTTCCAGCAGAATCGACATCATGTCCCAATCGAACATGGCGAAGATTCCATTGTCGTTTATCAAACCGACCTGTACCAAAAAACCAAGAAGAACTCCTTGGAAACCGATTATTGAAGCAGTGAGAATATAGGAATAGTTGTACGCGAGCGCCGACCGATTTGAACACGAGTAGCGCCAAGCTGTGAGGCTACCGCCGGCAACACCAGCAGCACCAATATAAAGAAGCAGTTTTGCGAGTAGGCTAGCTAATTCCCAATTGTCGGGGACGGTAAACATTTATCTCTTGGCTACGGCTAGTGATCTCTACCGCCTTGACCTGCATCTGCGTGCAGTTGTTCATCAGTTGCATTTGGATCAACAGTAAAACTATAGCTATTGCTTACAGTATGACCATCCGCACCTATCACGGCCCAATTAACAGTGAATTCACCTGGGTGCATTCCTGGTGTCTCAATCATGAAGGCAGCTTTCGCTTCGCTATTGCTTTCGAAATTTGTTGGCATCTCATGGCCCACACCCATGAGTTCAAGCTTCACTAAGCTTACTGGTTCACTAAAAACCAGATTAATGTGAGCAGGTGCTTCTCTTACGATGGCGCCATTACCAGGAGTAGATTCCTTAAGAGCAGTGTGCGCGAAGCCTGGAACAGAGAACAGCAATGTAAGGGTAGTGCAAAGCGCTAGTCGCGTAGCCGTGTGTAAAGATAGAATTGAGTGCTTCATTAGAATGCCTCGATGTTAAAAAAGAGAGCCCCAGCGCCGCCTGGAATGCTCGACAGGGAATTATGGCAGCTCTGTCTGGAATAGGCGAATTCAGTGGTCTACGACAAATTGTCGCGGACGGCAAAGCCCTGGTTGAGCGACTGTTTCGGGTATTCGTTTTAGAGGATTATTTTCTCTGCCAAACGCGACTTCCGGGTGAAAGGACAATTTCGTCAAATACAGTACCAGCTCTAGCCTGAAGAACCATCGACACAGTTTTAGCTATATCTTCTGGGTCGATAGCATTTTCGGGCTCAGGACCCGGTTCGAAGTGTAATTCGTCAAAGAATGGCGTGCGAACGGCACCGGGGTTTATCAGTGTTACCCTCAGCCCCGATTTAGCACTCTCTTCTCTTAAGGCCTGCGCAAAGCCGCGTAAGGCAAACTTGCTCGCACAATAGATACTGCCTTGCCTGGCGCCTTTTAGCGCAGCTTCCGACCCAGTGAATACTATATCGCCAACGCCCTGCCTCTTCAGCAGTGGAAGAAATGACTTAGTCACAATTGCGTGGCTGGTAAAGTTTGTATCCATTACTAAACGAATATCTTTTACAGATAACTGCTCCAGAAACCCCATTTTTCCGATACCAGCGTTATTGACCAACGCCTTTACCGGAAGTTTTACATTGCCAACAAGTGCGGACATTAGTTCCGGGAGAGCATCAAGGTCTGCTAAATCCATAGTCTTTGAAGAGAAATTAGGGTGCTGAATAGTCGATTTCGCGAACTTATTTGCGATTCCAAGTACTTTGTAACCCTCTTGCAACAAGAGATTGCTCATGGCGAGCCCTATCCCAGATGAAGCGCCTGTTATTACTACCAATTGATTGTTGTTATGCTCCATCGATTCTCCACTCTTCAAGACATAAAAAGGTTTACGCGCAACGGTAATATTGCTGTGGTGAAATGTACTCAAACAATTGCTTTTCTATTTCCGCCAACAACATGTGCTCTTCCTGGTTCTGTAGAGCAATCATTCCATCAGATGTAACAGTGGGTCTCGCAAACAATTCTTCGTCAGGATAAAGCTTAACGATCTTCTTATGGAAATCCAGCGGCATGCGAAATAAACCACTGCTCACAGTATGTATTTTCTCCGCATCAAGGGCACTAAAAATAGTCTCGAACAGAGATCTATAGCAGGTTTGGTGATTGTCATCTAAAACCAAAGGCTCAAACCGAATTGCCACTTTCCACCCAGCTTGTTGCAGCTTACACAGCGCCTTGATTCTTTTCTCGATGGAAGGAACCTTGTGTTCCCACTGAAGTGCTGCTTCTTGTGAGGTAAAGCTCATGGCCACCACACAATTCTCTATAGTTGCTTGCTCGAGCAGACATCGAATTTGGGTGCTTTTGGTTCTAATTTCCAACATTGCATTTGGATATTTGGCAAAGACTGGTACGAAATACTCACAAAAGTTGCTTACCGGCTCCAAAGCCAAACTATCGCAATCATACCCACTATAATAAACACCACCGCCGTCGCTGCTTAGAATCTTGCTTTCCAAAGCTGTTTCAAATTCCTCATAGTTCACAAATAGTACATAATTCGCTGAACTATACATGCCTTGCAGAAAACAGTATCGACAATCATAGAGGCAGTTCAACATGTGCGAGAAATAATAACTGTTGCCTTCATCAAAACCGTATCCTGGCGGTGCCGGCAGCAGTAAATTTCCGTATTTCTTTGCCAGAACAAGCGCCGGAGCTTTCTTTTGCAGTCGAAAGTTTTGCGATTTCCGATTAAAGACCTCACCGTATCGCCCACAGTGAATTTGAGGAACATGAGGAAATCTGGCGAGCAATTGCCTAACCCGTTGAGATTGCGCTACCTCTTCTTCTATATAGATTGCCGAAAACATAGCAGAAAACCGTTAGCGAGGTTTCACCTCTTCCAGACAGGACAACAGTTTTTGCAGTAACTGCTTGCCAGTAGCTGTTGTGGAAGCAGAGATGGCGCGCAGATCTTCCTCTTTGCCCATCGCCTTATACCGCTGGCACAGTCTTCTCAACTGTATGAGCTGGCTAACGCTTAGGTGATAATTGGCACGAATTTCTTGATAGAAGGAAGGGAGGCTATGGCTAATATTATGATCAACAACTAGAGCTTTCAGCTTGGCTATCAAATCCAGAATACTGTTTTCCTGCGCCGCTATCCAAGTAGGCACCATCTTCAGGTCCACTCTACTTACTGGGCTAAGTGCATTATCTGAAACAATCTTGAACACCTGAACAAGCTCTGCCGTGGAAAACTGTGTGGCTGTCTCATAGAACGCCGAGCTCTCCATTTCATAAGCTGCATCTTCTGTATAGACATTCTCAGGTTCGTCTACCGTTATTACTCTGCGACTGCTAAAGCCTTCCAGAAGCTGAGGTGGATAAGAGCTGGAACCAGAAACGTGCTCTGTGATCTTATTGGCCAGCCAGCCACTTCCTATCTCCGCCGTTTTATGCCCCGCGATACCAAGGTTTAGCCAGGCTCTCAGCTGGCCGTTTTCGTTTCCTTGCCGCTCACCTAAAAACCTAACGGCGGCTGTAACAGCCTCTCTGCCGATTCCTGAGACAATTAGCGTTATGCCACTGGAGTTTGTGTATTCAAGATATTTCGTCTCGGATTGCACTGGCCGCAAATTCAACATCGCGATCACAGGCTTCGCTTCGAGACCATGGGCGACCACAACATTTATTGGCGTCATAGCAGAGTCTGAAAAACTATCCTGGCTGTCGCAATTCCGACTCTGGGACATCTGTTAACCCCGCCTAAACATACTCTTTTATAAGTTGACAATAATAGCGCACGACATCGAGCTTTTCTCTTTTTAGCGCGCCATTCTTTACTACTTCTGCCTTTTCACGTAGCGTAGAAATTGCCAGTTTCCTCTGGGTATTGTCCAACATTGACGAGGCCAGCAAATTAGCTAAGGCCTTAACCCTAAACCTGTCCATTCCCCAGTACAATTTCGACAACTGATCTTCATGCCCGCCATACTTATTAAGAAGCGGCTTATCAATATAAAGTACTTCTTGCTGACTACAGATTTTTAACCAAAGGTCATAGTCCTCACATACTGGTAGAGACTCATCAAAGCCCTGCATTTCAACAAACAATCCTCTGTCAAGTACTACCGCAGAAGGAGAGATTACGCAAAGAGGCAAGCAAAAAGGGAAAATGTACCCGCCCCTTTTTTGGTGCTTACGCATTTGATTAACTCTCTTACCATTGCGAATCCAGACTTCATTACTATGCACCAATTTACATTCTGGATTTTCTCTCAACAATTCCAATTGTAACTGCAATTTTTGCGGCAGCCATTTATCGTCTGAATCCAGAAACGCCAGCCAAGTACTCCTGGTATTCTTTACGCCGATGTTCCTCGCAGCACTTACCCCTCTGTTTTGCTGATAGACGTAGCCTACTGCGGGGTAATCATGCACAATCAGTTCCCGGGTTCCGTCAGTCGAGCCATCATCCACCACGCAAATTTCTTGTACCGCTATAGTTTGCGCAAAAACAGAATCCAAAGCGCGTTTTAACGTATCCACTCTATTGTAAGTAGGAATTATGACTGCGATTGAATCATCCATTGCCATCAATTCAATTTGCTTTATCCAGTAATTTTTCGCTGCTCAGCGATAGATAGCTGCGACTCTGTCACACACAGAAAAGGGAACCTCAGTTCCCTTTCTTACACAGCCAATCCACCGCTTTACGAATGATGGTTCATTTGAAAGCAAACTGGCAACTAATTATATTTCGCCAATTCCTTTCTCGCTATAACGCGACGATGCACTTCATCGGGACCATCAGCCAGGCGCAAGGTTCGCTGACTTGTCCACAAAGAAGCCAGCGGAAAATCTTGCGACACTCCTGCTGCACCGTGCATCTGTATGGCGTGGTCGATAACGCGAAGAGCCATGTTTGGCACTGCTACCTTGATCTGAGAAATAGCGTCGCGCGCTGCCTTGTTGCCAATAGTGTCCATCAACCATGCTGCCTTATAGGTCAGCAGGCGGCACATTTCTATTTCGATGCGACTGTCGGCAATAATATCGTAATTGCCCCCAAGCACAGCCAAAGGCTTTCCGAAAGCTTCGCGGCTTACTGCGCGCCTGCACATCAAATCCAGCGCTTTCTCTGCTGCACCGATTGAACGCATACAATGATGAATTCGCCCTGGTCCCAAACGACCTTGAGAAATTTCGAACCCACGACCACGCCCGAGAATAATATTACTTTCAGGAACTCTGACATTGTGGAATTTAATATGCATATGTCCATGGGGGGCATCGTCGCGCCCGAAGACCTGCATGGGCCGAATCACTTCTACACCTTCTGTCTTCATTGGCACAAGAATCTGGGACTGACGCGTATGCCTGGGAGCATCAGGGTCTGTTACTACCATGACAATCATGATCTTGCAGCGCGCATCCCCAGCACCTGAAATATAAAATTTCTCACCGCTGATTACCCATTCATCGCCGTCGAGTGCCGCTCTAGTCGATATATTAGTCGCATCAGAAGAGGCGACTCCTGGTTCAGTCATCGCAAACGCGGAGCGTATTTCACCTGCCAGCAAAGGTTCCAACCATTCTTTCTTTTGTTCTTCAGATCCATAGCGCTCCAATACTTCCATATTTCCAGTGTCGGGAGCGCTGCAATTAAACGCTTCAGAGGCGAGCCTGCTTCTACCCATAATCTCAGCAAGGTGGGCGTAATGCAGGTTCGATATGCCGGCACCGCCCTGACTCTCAGGCAGGAAAAAATTCCATAAGCCAAGTCTGCGCGCTTCATCCTTTAAACTTTGCAGTATCTCATCTTGGCGCTCTGTGTGTGACCACCTGTCCCCAACGCTTACCTCATTGTGATATTCCAATTCAACTGGTTCGACTTTTTCTTCGACGAAAGTTAGAATTTTTTCCCGCACTTCAACTAGCTCGTCTGACAATCCTAAATCCATCATTTTTATTACTTCCCCTATCCTGATTAAATGACTGTAACTACTAGATCAGCTAGCAATTGTTCCACCACCGTCAATAACGATTGTTTGTCCCGTGGTAAAACTACCCGCGTCCGACGCCAGGAATACGGCGGCTCCCGCTATTTCGTCCGGCTCGCCGATTCTACGCAATGGATACTTAGAAACCGTCGCCTTGTAAATTTCCGGATTCTCCCACAGCGCCCTGGCAAAATCTGTCCTCACAAGACCTGGTGCTATGCAGTTAACCCGAATATTCTTCGGCCCCCACTCGACAGCCAGATTGCGTGCTATTTGCATATCTGCCGCCTTGGATATGGCGTAGGCGCCCAGAGCGTCAGTACCTTTTAGGCCTCCTATCGAAGAAATAATAATCACCGCGCCGCCTTGCAATTCTGCCATGCCCGGCAATACCAGTTGGCAGAGCCTGTGAACACTTCCTATATTAGCATGCATTACCTTGTCGAAGGCCTCATCAGAAATGTCTTGAGAAGGGCCAAAATAGGGGTTCAATGCTGCATTGCAGACTAGTACATTTACCTTACCAAGCTGCTGTTCGGTTTTACTAACCAATTCCTGCAACTGTTCTTTATAGTTTATGTTACAAGCGATGGCGATTGCTTCGCCGCCTTGCGCACAAATTCCAGCGGCCACTTCATCACAAATTTCCTGGTTGCGACTGGATATAACGACTTTTGCTCCCTGCTCAGCCATGCGCCTGGCTATCGCCTGGCCTATGCCTTTGCTCGAGCCTGTAACAATTACTACTTTGTCTTTGAGACTAAATAAACTCATGCTTTCTCCATCCAGACCACACCCGACGGGGAGAGGCCTCGTTCCTGTTAATTTTTGCTTCTATTGATAGGTTCAAAAACTTACTCGGTCCAGCTGCGTTTCCCTTTGGATATACTCGTACCACCATCTACAGGTATCACTGCCCCATTTGTATAAGCCCCTGCTCTGGAGGCAAGATAAGTAACAATACCAACCATTTCTTCCGGCTTTCCCACTCTATGCAAAGGACAATCATCCTCTATATCCTGCTTGAAATGTTTAAACACGTAATCAGTCATTCTTGATTCAAAAAAGCCGGGAGCGATAGCGTTCACCGTGATGTGTTGCTGAGCCAGTTCAATCGCAAAGCTTCGTGTAAGGTGATGAAGAGCAGCCTTGCTTGATGAGTAAGCGAACGTAGGCACACGTTGAACTACAGGCACATGAATTCCGTCCATAGAACCTATATTGATAACCCTCGACGGATCATCAACCTTCGCCGCTTTCGACAACAACGGAACAGCATCTCGTGTTAGGGAAAAAACAGCCGTCAGGTTGGTATTAATAACCTTCGCGAAACCCTCGTCAGGGTATTCTTCGAGTTTAGCACCCCAATTTGCACCTGCGTTATTAACTAATAGCGAAAGGCCACCGAACTTTTCATCGACATGCCTTAGTAGCCGTTTTCGATCTTCATTATCAGTTACATCCGCAGCTACAGCAGAGCAATCTCCAAATTGACTCAACTCTAAAAGAGCCATGTCGCATTTTTTTTGACTTCTGGATGCTATAACCACACACGCGCCATTTTGAAGAAGTCCTTTAGCCATTATTAGGCCCAGGCCAGAGCTACCTCCCGTTACCAGAGCTGTTTTCCCCGATAAAGAGAACAGCACTTCTGTCGCGAATTTTTCCGCTTCTGTTCCCATCACTAATCTTCGTCCGCCATTTTTATTAGTTGTTTACCAAAATTCTTGCCTTTTAGCATACCCCTAAAATACTCCGGCGCATTCTGTAGCCCCTCTCCTATGCTCTCCCGGTACTTTATTCTTCCATCTTCTACCCAACTACCTAGCTGGCGAGTGGCTTCTACCCATCGATCATGCCACTCAGTTACAACGAAGAATCTATGCTCTGGCTCAGTTTCCAGAGATTTTAGGATATGAAAGGGAGTTTCGGAGGTAGTAATGTCTGCATCGTTATAATTGGAGATATACCCGCAAATTGGCACCCTGGCGCCAGAGTTTAGCAGGGGCGCTACTGTCTTAGTCACCTCTCCACCCACGTTTTCGAAATAGATATCAATACCTTCTGGACAAGCTACAGCTAATTCCGCCGCTAAATTTCCTGCTTTATAATCAATACAGGCATCAAATTTAAGTTCTTCTTTTACATAGCGACATTTTTCTGGCCCGCCAGCAATGCCCACAGCACGTAAACCTTTCATTTTTGCGATCTGACCTACTACTGAGCCAACTGCTCCTGATGCCGCCGCGACGACGAGTGTCTCTCCAGGCTGAGGTTTACCGACTTCGATGAGACCAAAATAGGCAGTTCTGCCTGGCATACCGACCACGCCCAAGTGGGCAGAAAGCGTGCCATTACTTAAGTCCACTTTCATTAGACGAGGATCATCAGCGTTCGCTACGATATGGGACTGCCAACCCATATGTGCCGCTACCCGATCTCCCTCGGCAAATTTCGGAGAATTTGATTTGATAACTATTCCTGCGGATTCACCCGTTATTACATCCCCTATTTGTAATGGGTCTGCGTACGATTTAACGTCATTCATGCGGCCGCGCATATAGGGGTCTAACGAAAGCCAGCAGGCTCGAATTAGTATTTGATTGGTTTCCAATTCCGGAATATCCATCTCGCTAAATTCAAAGCAATCATCACCCGGTTCGCCCAGTGGTCGTTTGGCTAACAATACCTGCGTATTCTTGATCATTATGCAATTCCACATTTAACATGTTTGTAATCCAGCGCAGCAGTCTACTTTACTCAATGACTTTGAACAACCGATGCTAACGCCGAATCCAGCAAATCCAGGCCCTGTTACAACTCAATTGAGCTCATCGTCAGCGGCGTAATTAGACGGACACAGGATTTCTAGTTGAGGTGGCTAACGAGCCAGAATCCAGGCAAGCCTGGGTAACAAGTGGGGCTGACTTGTCAGATTCCAGTTGGAACGCGCAAAGCAGGCCCTTCGCACGGACCGAGTAGATTATCTGTGGATACTTTTGTTTAACTCGCCCGAACAAGCACTCATCCCACAACTAAAGTTAAGGCCCCCGCGACCCTGCCTGTTCAGAAATGCATGTGGCGAGTCTATCTTTTACTGGATTGCTTCGCGCAGCAGCGAGGTTTCTAGCTCTCTCTTTGTAATTTCGAGCCAGACCGAAAGCCAATCCTGCACGCCTAATGAGGTCAACTCTGATCCTCTGTTTTCAAGATTCGCAAATGGTGAATTAGACTCTTCTTTAAGGGCCATGGCTGGATTGAATTAGATCTCCAGTATCACTGGCCCCGACTATCATTATAGATCGTACCCAACAGGACACGATCTATAGTGATCTATTGGTTCGAATCGCTATCAGGGTTTTCGCTGTCTTGAATGTTTCCGTTTCGATTGACTCTACTATTTTCTCTCTGTTCTCGAAACCCTTCGAGATTATTCACATTCAGGTCAAAAAAAGGGTTTTCGAAATCCACGACCCGCGCCTCACGACCTGTTATCGCACCCTCAGTCACGAGAACTGCCATATAGGCTACTAAAGTAGAGAGCAGTAATGTGTAGCGATTTCTCAGAATAATATTTAGCATAATTCAGTTCCTTTAACTGCTTAGTCAGTAAAGCGTCGCATGAACACTGCACCCGTGAGCAATATTGAGCCAACCAAAATCCCAAAAAACATATCGTAGTTAAACAATTTTTCGAATACATTCTGGAAATCGAACAGCAAATATTGATTTGGGTCAGCCGCTCTGCTCTCAATCCAATTGGCGAGATACTGCGTACCGAACACGAAGTCTTCTAAGAACCCTACCAAAACAAATACACCACCCGCCCATAGTAATGGGGTCTTTCGAGCAAAGGCTGAGAACAAGAGCAACCACCCCATGGTGGGAAACAACCAAAGAGAGGTGATAAGCGCGGAAATATAAATAAGAAGCAAACTCGCTAACGCGGCTAGGAACATCCAGCCTATACCAATCAAATCAACATTATTCGTGATACCCAAAACAGTCAACCAGATCATCGCAATCAAATAGAGCGCCGAAATTATCAAGATATAGAATATTGGCGCTATCGCTACAATGGTCACTACTTTTGATAGCACAGTTTGCAGATTAGATACAGGCATCGATTGCCAAAACAGCACGCTCATCTCTTTTCGATCCTGATAAAGAGTATTGATCAAATAAATTAGACTACAAATATAAAGAGTTATAAAAAACGGTATGGCCAAGATCATGAAGAATGGCGCCATATCGAATGGAGACAAACCATCAAACAAAACGGCCAGGTATTCCAGACCCTGCGCTATTTCAGATTGTGGTAATTGCATTGCCACCCAAATCGATGCCACCAAAATAAGCAGCGCCACCACAGTGGGAGCGCCAATAAACAAGTTTCGGTGCTCAAGCACTTCGCGTTTCAGCAGGGCATAAAATTGAAGTAGTGCGAATTTATTCATGTCTGTCTTCCTTCAATTTGGCAACGAACAGATCTGCAACACTGGGGGTGTGCAATTCTCCTAAGGACTCTAATCGTTCTCTAGATGCAGACTCAAAGGTGTAAGATTTCTTACCTAGCAATTCGCGAACGTAAATAGGTCCTAAGGCATCTGCTTCGGCAATCTTTTCAGCGTCAACGAGCACCTCGGTATACGTTTCGGACAAATCTGTCATTAGCGCATCAAGTACAATTTTTCCCCTATTGATGAATACCAGGTGCGACAATAATGTCTCGATTTCCTCAACTTGGTGTGTGCTAATAATTATTGTGCGGTTACCGTCATAGTAGTCATTTAGTAAACGATCGTAGAATTCCTTTCTGTATATGATATCCAATCCGAGTGTAGGCTCATCCAGCACAAGTAACTGCACTTCGATAGCCATTACCAGGGCGAGATGTAACTGCGTGACCATCCCCTTCGATAATTCTTTGATACGTTTGCCAGGCGGAATGTCGGTGGTGCTTAGAAATTTTTCTGCTTTTTTGCGATCAAAGCGAGGATGCACTGCTTCTACATAGTCGATTACATGGGAAACCTTCAACCATTTAGGCAGAATTCCTACATCAGCAATGAAACACACATCTTGCATTAATTTATGCCGTGATACTCTTGGGTCACGGCCTGCCACTGTAAGTTCTCCATCAACATCGCAAAGACCGATCAATGCCTTCAAGGTAGTGGTCTTACCTGCGCCATTAGGACCAATCAAACCGCTTATTGCCCCATTAGGAATAGTCAGGTTCACTCCGTCCAGTGCTACAAAGTTTCCGTAATTTTTTCGTAGCGATTTGGCTTCGACGATATTACTCATGTTCTATCCCCAAAATCCTCGATTCCTATCGATTCTTCTTGCTGCCAAGGAGTTCATCAATTCCCAAGCCCAGCCTCTCAATGCGCTCCGTAATTTGCGGCCATTCTTGCTCAAGAAATTTAGACTTTTCTTCAGTGGATAATTTTTCTTTAGCTCCTGATAAGACATACATTCCAAGCCCCCGTTTTTTTTCAATTAACTCTTCATCAACCAATATTTGAAACGCTTTCGAGACGGTAATGGGATTTATGCGCTGCTCGCTGGAAATCTGGCGCACCGATGGCAATGCATCACCTTCAGTGAGAATGCCATCCATGATTAGCTCGACAAGTCGGTCTCTAAGCTGTAAATAGATTGGCTCTTTGCTGTTCCAATTGATTTCCATTTATCACGCACTTACCCATATAGTGTTATACGGCACTATAACACTATATCAGTAAAAAACAAGAATAAATTGCACATTCCCTATATGACTGATTTTAAATATAAAATTTGTGGATTACGACTAATAGAGCTGAATAGCTCTATGTTTGACGGCTTACTAATACGGTATCGGTGGCTATTAGATCTTGAATTTCTTGATCGGCAAAATCGAATTCCGCCAATATTTGTCGGGTATGCTCACCAAACTTTGGAGGCTTATAACGAACTGAACCTGGGGTTCGGGACAGTTTGATTGGAGTCCCGCTCATCTTGTACCAACCGTCTTCGATTACCATTTCTCTGCGGCTGGTGTGGGGGTGAGCAACTACCTGCGCCGTGTCGTGTATAGGTCCTGCTGCCAGTCCAGCCTTTGCCAGGCGATCAGCAATTTCACTACCATCTATCTTCATTAGGCTAGATTCAATTTCAGCTTTCAAGTCAACACGATTGCTAACCCGATCAATATTATTCGAGAAGCGCTCATCCTTGATTAGTTCCTCGCGACCTAATTCTACGCACATTTTTGCATAGGCCCGGTTGTTTCCAGCCCCTATAAAAATATCCACCGTCTTAGTTCGAAAAGTATCATAGGGACTAATATTGGGGTGGGCATTACCCGTAGCCACCGGCACCTGCCCGGAATACATATAATTGGGTATATGCGGGTGCATTAATGAGACCGCACAATCGTACAAAGTCATATCCAGGTACTGTCCCTGCCGGGATTTTTCTCTTTCCGCCATAGCCATTAAGATGGCCACCGCCGAGTAAAGGCCTGTTCCCATATCTACCATCGCCAGGCCCAGACGAGTTGGATTACTACCCGCTTCACCATTTACACTAAACCACCCCGCCATTGCTTGAATAATAGCGTCATAGCCCGGAAAGCCGCCCCAAGGCCCATCGCTGCCGAAACCGCTTACTCGGCAATGTATCAAGCGAGGAAATTTGTGCTTTAAGGCATCCTCATAACCAAGGCCCCATTGCTCCATAGTTCCAGGTTTGTAGTTTTCGATTAGTACATCTGCCTTCTCCAAGAGACGAAGCAACACAGCCTGGCCGTCAGATTTAGACAAGTCCAAACCCATGGAGCGCTTGTTCCGATTTACCCCCAGGAAGTACGCGGAATCTTCATCATGAAACGGAGGCCCCCAATCACGGGTTTCATCGCCGCGGGGAGGCTCAATCTTTATTATCTCGGCGCCATGATCACCCAACATCTGAGTACAATAGGGGCCGCCGAGAACCCGCGATAGATCGATAACTAATTTGCCCTTGAGAGCAGCTTCGTTTGTTTGAGAAAACACAGATAGTCCTGATTTGTGTTGTGACAGTATTGACACGGAAGTGATTGCAAGGGCCAAGAGGATACGGCAGGGTCGATCTCGGTTCAAGTTTGAGAACTGATCGAAAGCTTCTTTGGCAGCCTCGAGGTGGTAGCTCGAAATCGCATGGGCTTATTAAACTTACTTAATCTAGCGCATCGTCTTCAGCGCATTGTCTTCGCCCAATTCTAAACCGCCTCACACAACAACTCTTTGCTTAAACCTTCTTTGTGTATTAACGTTCTCAATTGTTTCAATGCTTCAATTTGAATCTGCCTAACCCGCTCTCTGGTCAGGCCTACTTCAAGCCCCACATTTTCTAAAGTATCGGTATCGTGCCCTTTGAGTCCAAAACGCCTACAGATTATTTCGCATTGTTTATCGGTCAAATGTTGCAACCACATTTCAACCCGAGCCTGCATTTGCTCGGATTGAAATAACTGCCTTGGATTTTGTCCTTCGTCCCCACTAAGCAAATCAACCAGAGTGCTGTCTGAGCCAGTCGAAACCGGCGTGTCGGCAGAGATGGGCTTTTCATTCAACATCATTAAGCGTTCAATCTCTCCACTGGAAGAATCTGTAATCGACGCTATTTCAGTGCTTGTTGCGTCCCTGCCAGTTTTCTTCGCGATATCCCGTTGTGTCCGCAAATAGACATTCAGTTGTTTTACTATATGTATCGGTAGGCGAATAGTTCGTGCCTGGTTCATTAAACCGCGCTCAATATTCTGTCGAATCCACCACGTTGCATAAGTGGAAAAGCGAAACCCACGTTCCGGGTCAAATTTCTCCACAGCGTGCATCAAGCCTAGATTCCCTTCTTCGACAAGATCCAGCAACGACAAGCCCCGGTTCAAATAGCGGCGCGCAATTTTCACGACTAAACGCAAATTACTCTCGATCATGCGGCGCCGACTCACCGAGTTGCCCTTAATAGCTCGCCTGGCGTGAAATACTTCTTCTTCCGCTGAGAGCAGTGGAGTGTGGCCTATCTCTTTCAGGTAAAGGCGGGTCACGTCTAGTCCACTTGGGTCTGACAGGGAACTGTCTCTCTGGCTAGTCTCGGGTTCAGTAGTAACAAACTCTAGGTCGGATTCCAGACTGGATTCTGGGGAAATTTTGCTGTCAAAATTCAGATCAAAACGCCTGTTGCTGGACGCAAAGCCGTGTCCATGCCCAGCAGATTGTCTTTTTGAGTTGCTGTTATTCATTTGAAGGCTCCTTCCCTGACCCTTGACGACTCTGAGCAACATGCTGTGTGCTTAGTAGTTTGAGCTTTTTGCCCTGTCGAACATTTCACTTTTGCGGAGATGATCAGAACAAAGTATAGAGGGCTTTACGGAAATTACGAATTGTTTCTTGAGAATTTTCGAAGCGGTCAATTCGAAAGTTCTGGCAGGAAAAACTCAGCCATCATAACCGACTTAGCAAGGAGATTAAAAAGACTGCGCCTGCCCCAGGAATCACCTGCGAACGCAGTTACATCCATGCTACTGCGAACCAAATCTGAATAGCTAAGCAAATATTCCCCCAGTGGCTTCTCATTTAATTCCTGAACCTGCTTCAGCGGGCTTAACAAGCTGTGTTCAGACCAGAGTGTGCGCAAACACCCATGGCTTGCTGTTCCCTGTTAACAAAACCTTAGGTGACCAGAATGTGACACAGCGATAGTGGCCCGAACCAGGACCGAATATCGGCTCTAGGCTGAATCACCCAATCTTCACTCAACACTTCTACCCTGAAATTATTTTGACTTTTACGAATCAACGATTGGGTCAGGGAACCGGCATCGAACAGCCATTGTTTCCATGTTTCACCGGGGAGAATAGTGAGTTCATTTACAGGGTGCCAGTCAAAGTTCCGACCCGATATGTCAGGCACGGAGATTTCGACCCCTGGCGGGGATTCCTTGACTGATTGAAATAGCGGTAACTCGGATCTGACAAATCCACTGCTAACTTGCTCTGCGCGGCAGGTTTAATGCTGCGCAGAGTGAGTCTTCCTAGCTAGCGGGGTCGGTAATTTTGAAGAGTTTTAATAATTACCGTCACTACTCGGCGATTCTGAGCCCGCCCGGAATCTGTATCGTTACTGGCCACAGGCTGCGACTCGCCAAAGCCACTGGCGGATATTCGACTAGCCTGAACATTAAATCGATCAATCATTACTTCCCGAACAGCGTTTGCACGACGATCAGAAAGCCCTAAATTATATTGTTCTGCGCCCCGGCTATCCGTGTGGCCTTCCAGCTCAACGACCATATCAGGATATTGGTGCATGAAATCTGTCACTTCTTCGATCTCGGAGAAATATTCGGGTTTGACTTCGGAGCGGTCGAAGTCAAAATTCACCAATAATTCTACTCTGGCCACTTCTTCAATAGGGATTGGACAACCATCTGCATCAACCGCGTAGTTTCTGGGTGTGTCAGGGCAGTTATCACGACCGTCTGGAATCCCATCACGGTCTGCATCCAGTACAGCAACTGGTGCTTGAGTCGCGGGTCGCTGTCCAGCACTACCAGTTGCGGGAGAAGCTGGCGCTGCTGTTGCGGCGACTGCCGACCGGGGCTTTTTGCCACCCAAGCGGTGGACTAAGGACATACCAACACCGTAATCACTATCTTCTAAATCTCGACCCAGGAAACGAAAGGACTGAAACGCAGTACGCCAGGTCAAGTTATCCGACAATTTGTACTTGACCCCAGCCCCCAGGTCCCACAGAGAATCATTCTCTCCTTGGAAATTAGTATTGCCTACGCCAAAAACCACGAAGGTGTCCAACGCACCTAGCTTCAGATCAAGGTTATAAACTAAATCCAGCTTGTAATGATCAACGTCAATGTCCGAACCGCCGCTAATGTCAGGGTCTAGATCAAATGTACTCAATTCGAGACTAATGCGATCAGTAATATCATAACCTAATCCCAGGAAGTAGCCAGCGTCATTGTTCAACTCTAAGCTATCATCAAAATTCATCCACTGTAAACCTGGGGCAACATAAAACTGACCGGCTTCGGCTAACAGTAGTGACGAGCAAAGCCCCAGTGGCAAGACTAAGGCTGTAGAGATTTTAGTGCGTAGTTGCATAACAGTTTCCACATTAATGAGACAAAAGCCAGTTTCAAGAAATTGAGCGACATCGGCATTATAGAATCCTGGTCACTGGCCATCAGGGATAATCTTGTTAGATTGCTATTTTTTATCCACATAGACCGTCATTTTAGGTTGCTGGTCAGTAGCCACACCAAATCCGGGGTATATTATAAGCAGGAACATTTGAGCTACCTTATTCTTGTAAACTAAACTGCGACAATATATCACAGTTATGGCAAAAACCAGAGGCTGACTGACCGCAGAACCTAACTCAGCGGCAGCATAACAGTTAGCCTGGAATGATCAATTGCTTACCCACTAACCAGGACGATTAGGTAGTATACTTATCGCCCTTGGTGAAGAGTAGGTGTAGGTAACATGTCAAATGTCTGAACAGGCAGAGAATGATACACTGAGCTTGGTCGCAGGAAACGGCATGGAGGGAGGATTGGAATCGTCTGAATTGGCCCGGGAAGAGGCTGTAGAAGAAGTTCGGGCATCAATCGATTTGGAAGATCCCAGTCTCTTCGAAAATCGTGAACTGAGCTATTTCAAGTTTAACCTGCGCGTCTTGAGCCAAGCCAGCAACCCAAAACATCCTCTTCTTGAGCGCCTGATGTTTCTCCTGATCTTCAGTTCAAACCTAGACGAATTCTTTGAGATTAGGATCTCCGGACTAAAGAAGCAGTTGGATTTCGGGCGTCAGCGCGCCGGACCAGATGGGCAGTATCCAGAACAGATTTTAAAAGACATTCACAGCCAGGTCCGCGAGGCTCTGGCAGAACAATACAGAATACTCAACGAGGCTCTGCTACCCAGCCTTGCCGCAGAAGATATACATTTTTTGCCACGCCACAACTGGACGAATGAACTAAGGAAATGGACTCGCGATTATTTTAATCGAGAAATACAACCTGTTGTTAGCCCTCTAGGCTTAGACCCTGCTCACCCATTCCCAAGGCTTGTGAATAAAAGTCTGAATTTCATCTTATCTTTAGATGGTAAGGATGCATTCGGCAGGGATAGCGGTCTGGCCATAGTCCCCGCACCTCGGTCCTTGCCTCGTTTGATCAAGGTACCGCCGGAAATAGCGCCAGATGGCGACAACTTCATATTCCTGTCATCCATTATTCATGCCTATGTCGACGAATTGTTTCCCGGCATGACTGTCACCGAGTGCCACCAGTTTCGAGTTACCCGAAACTCCGATCTGGAAATGTCTAATGTCGAAGTTGAAGACTATGCCATGGCTCTGCAGGGTCAATTGCACAGTCGTCGCTTTGGTGCCGCAACGAAATTAGAAGTCGGAGTAAATTGTCCGGAAGAACTCACCAGTTTTCTATTGGAGCGCTTCAATCTCACTATGGATGAATTATTCCGACTTGATGGACCAGTAAATTTACGACGTCTAATGGCGTTGTACAGCATGATAGATCGACCAGACCTGCGTTATCCTCAATTTTCACCAGGCACACCACGCCTACTTGACGAGGATAGTTATATTTTTTCTGCTGTCGATAAAGGGGATCAATTGTTACTTCATCCTTTTCAGTCATTCGTCCCAATTATTGACTGGGTACGTCAAGCGGCCAAAGACCCTACTGTACTTTCTATAAAACAGACCCTGTATCGTACTAATGAATCATCTGAATTAGTTGGGGCACTGGTGGAAGCAGCTAGAAACGGCAAGGAAGTAACCGTTGTTATCGAATTACGTGCGCGCTTTGATGAAGAGGAGAATATCAATTTTGCCAGCATTCTGCAGGAAGCTGGCGCGGTTGTTGTCTACGGTGTAATGGGTTACAAGACACATGCAAAAATGTTGTTGTTCGTGCGCCGCATTGGACATACGCTAAAACGCTATGCGCACTTGGGCACTGGTAACTATCACCGTAAAAACTCGCTCCTGTACACCGACTACAGCCTGCTAACCGCAGATGAAGTGCTGTGCGCCGATGTTCATAAGGTATTCCAGCAAATCACTGGCATGGGGAAAAAGATTCACCCGAAATTACTGATACATGCCCCCTTCAATTTGAGAAAATCATTGCTGAAAATGATTGGGGCTGAAACGGAAGTCGCCACCAGTGGTAAGAACGCCCGCATTGTGGCGAAACTAAATTCCATTACCGATCCTTATATTATCAAAGCCTTGTATGCCGCTTCCATGGCAGGGGTCAAAATCGAATTAATCGTCCGCGGTATTTGCTGTCTCAGACCTGGCATTACCGGGGTGAGTGAGAATATTCGGGTAGTTTCGGTCATTGGGCGGTTTCTCGAACATTCAAGAGTCTATTACTTTGAAAATGCCCTTCCTCAAATTTACTGTGCCAGCGCAGACTGGATGGAACGAAATCTTAACAATCGAATCGAAGTTTGCTTCCCAATCCTGAAGAAAAAGCATGCATCCAGGATAAAGGCTGAACTGGAGTTGTACTTGCGTGATCGCAGCCAGAGCTGGGAATTGCTGGCAGATGGTGAGTATCAGTTGCTAGAAAATGATACCGTGGACGGGAGCATCGATGAAGTTCAAATGCTGCTGCTAAAACAACTTTCCTGAGAGTAGTGAAAACATTAAAAGCTGTGTGCGTATAGTGCGTATGGCTAGTTGTTGGCGAAACTAACCTTGGGCAGATTACTACTTTGCATGGCGGCAAAAGTCTTTTTGTTCCTTACCATGAAGTCCAGCATTCCTTCCCGCAATGCGCTAGCGCTGAAGCTGACCGAGCCCAACGAGTAAGCCTGCATCAGGCCTACCATGACAGCCCAACCTGGTAGCAACAAGTCTCTCCTGCGCTTTTTGAGTCCAGGCAAATCTTCTCCTGTCGCTATCTTCGACAGTATTGTCGGCTTCAGTTCTAATAGTGCCTGCAACCCAATTTTCCCGTTACCAAAACTATGTCCTCGACAGATGGCGGCTAACATTTTTGCCGTCCCGGAAGAAGCATAGGTCTCACAGCAACTCACCTTATTCATGCCGGGAGCAATTTCGGCAAATGCACGTCGCGAAGCTTCTGTCGCAGTGTCTAGTTGAAATTCAAGTTTTGACAAATCCTGGCTGTGCTCCGAAAAGAAAACATCTCTCCAGGCAACGCCGCCTATAGCCAGGCTTTCCGTCAACAGCCGTGTGTGCTTAAAGCCTACAATCACTTCGGTGCTACCCCCGCCGATATCGATAACCAATCTATGATTGTCTGATACGGGAAGACAGCTGGTAACTCCAGCGTAGATCAAGACTGCTTCCTGAACACCGCTGATCGCTGAAATTTCTATTCCTATTCGTTTTGCAGCCTGAATGAAAATTTCAGCATTGTCAGTTACGCGAAAAGTATTGGTGCCCAAAGCCCAGTAACGTTCCAGAGGATATAGATCCATCAGGTCTTTGAAATGTTGCAGGCAATCCAGGCCGCGCTGGAATGCAACGGAAGATATTGATCCGATTGAGCCAACTTCCTCACCTAGCTGCACGGCTTCACTGCAACGTTCAATAATCTTAACTCGTCCATTGATCCACTCACCAATCAAAATATGAAAGCTGTTAGACCCTAGATCGATGCATGCATACATATGGTAGTTAAGACTGAGACGATGAATTATTGTCGGCTTCTCTGTCTATGTATCGTCAGACCTGGCGGTAGTCTGAGTTTTAGGCGAATTCGCAGTCCAGATAGGTGGATTAAACTCGAAAACGGTGGACTAGGTGTACCCCAGCTCTCTCATTTCAGCTGAATTAGAAGCTTGCACCATCAAATCATACTTTGCTGGTAATTCTCCAAGCCGACCTTCTTGATTAGAGTCAACTGGGCCTCCAGCCAATCAATGTGCTCTTCTTCACTGTTCAAAATTTCACTGAGCAAGTCGCGGCTAACGAAATCACTAACAGACTCGCAATAGGTGATTCCTTCTTTTAAATCGGGACAAGCTATCAACTCTAACTTTAGATCACATTCCAACATTTCATGCGTGTCTTCACCAATCAACAGTTTGCCCAAATTTTGTACATTGGGCAGACCTTCGAGGAATAATATACGCTGCATGAGTTGATCCGCGTGTTTCATTTCATCAATAGATTCTTCATATTCTTTTTCTGCCAGCTTTTCTAAACCCCAATCCTGATACATACGTGAATGCAAGAAGTATTGATTGATGGCAATTAGTTCATTTGCTAGTGCGTTATTTAGGTGCTTGATTACGGTGGGGTCTGACTTCATGAAGCGATCCTCCTGACTGATTTGCGCAAGCTTCGCTTCTCGTGCTCAAAAAGTCAAGAAAATTTAGCGTAAGCGATTGATATAAATGAGAAAACTGAATGATAAGCAATCCCATTACGACTTGTCTCTTAGTCACCAGTGAGGACGATAAGCAGGAAAGGCCCTTGCAGGCGTGGCTAGGAAGCTACACAGAGAAAGGCAAACCCTTGGTTAAGCTACGTTAGTATAAGAGGCTGTCTTGTGAAATTCTTTAACTATGGTTTGTGCCAGTTGGCCGCATTTACCACACTCACTAGCCACACCGAGTTTAGCTCGCAAATCTGTCATATCACTGGCCCCACCGCGACAGAGGTCGCGAATCTGGTTGTCAGTAATTTGTCGGCAAATACAAACGTACACAGTCTTTCCTCGGCGTGGGATCTAACTTTAAATGATAATGAGAATGATTGTCAACAACATTTATATCTGTTAGTTTACCAGCTCTACAAAATCACTGCTCAATTACAGTAACTCATTGTTTTTAAAGGGCTAGATAGGTGAATATGCAACGAACCACTCTCTCTCACGCAAACAACGGCGACCGCTGCACAGTACTGGAAATAGACTCCGAACCGATGGAACTAAAGAGTCGCCTCTATGCTTTGGGTATTATTCCAGGCTCTGTTTTGAAGCTGCTGCGATTCGCCCCACTAGGGGATCCCCTGCAAGTTAAGGTGGGTGGCAGCTTTGTAAGCATTCGCAAAAGCGAGGCAGAAATTATCACTGTGGATATTCAATAAAGACATGCAAAAACTCGCATTAATTGGCAACCCAAACTGCGGCAAGACGACCGTGTTTAACCTGTTAACAGGCGCTAATCAAAAAGTCGGCAACTGGCCTGGGGTTACTGTAGAAAAAAAATTCGGCTACTTTGAGCTCGATAGCAACCTGCTTGAACTAGTCGATCTTCCAGGAATCTATTCTCTCGAACAAGACTATAGCGGCATTGATGAAAAAATAGCTCAGGACTATTTGGAGCAGAGTGACATCAGTTTGATCATCAACATCGTTGATGCGACTAACCTAGAGAGAAGCCTGGTATTGACACAGCAACTCGTGGAAAAAAATATTCCTATATTACTTGTTATGAATATGCTTGACGTGGCCAAGCAGCAGGGCATTTCTGTAAATGCTCAGAGTTTGGCGAGCAAATTGCAGTTGCCCGTAATAGAAATGGTGGCTTCTCAAAAGCAAGGGATTGAGGAGTTACGCCGCAGCCTGATTCCAAGGATGAATCACCCCTCAGAAAACATTGTTCATGCGAAAGCAGAAGAAACTGGGAACGAGGTAGCGGAGGGAAAAATTCTACAGCGTTATCACCAATCCCGGCTGTTGGTTAACGGCGTTGTGGAAGTTTCTCCGACACATCATAGCTTGTCGGAAAAAATAGATGCGATTTTGATAAACCGTTGGCTTGGCATTCCCTTTTTTCTGTTTATGATCTATCTGATGTTCACAATAGCGGTGAACCTTGGTGCGGTATTCATAGATTTCTTTGACATTTTATTTGCTGCCGTGCTGGTGGACGGTGTTGCCTGGCTGCTGCAGGAAATATCTGCACCAGCGGTATTGATTACACTATTAGCGCAAGGAGTTGGCGGAGGGGTAACTCTGGTGGCAACTTTTATCCCCGTAATAGGTTTTCTGTATCTGTGCCTATCCGTATTGGAAGATTCTGGCTACATGTCCAGAGCGGCGTTCGTCATAGACAGAGCGATGAGCGGCATCGGCCTGCCTGGCAATGCCTTCGTACCACTCATAGTTGGCTTCGGCTGTAACGTTCCGGCGGTCATGGCTGCTCGCAGCCTGGGTAGAGACAGTGACAGGCTTATGACAATTGCTATGGCGCCGTTTATGAGCTGCGGTGCCAGACTTACGGTCTACGCATTGTTTGCAGCGGCGTTTTTCCAGCAGAACGGTCAAAACATCGTGTTCGCTTTGTATTTGCTTGGCATAGCACTCGCAGTATTTACTGGCTGGATATTTCGCAAACAATTATTTACCGATGAAATGACACCCTCTTTTCAAGAAATGCCCGCCTATCACGTGCCAATAGCGCGCAATATCCTGTTGACCACATGGTTTCGTTTAAAATCATTCGTTTTTCGTGCAGGGAAGACTATCGTAGTTGTTGTCATTGCGTTGAGCTTCTTGAACTCTATAAGTACCGACTTCACGTTCGGCAATGAAGATTCAGAAAACTCAGTGCTCAGTGTTATAGGCAAATCAATCACCCCTGCCTTCTCCCCGTTGGGCATAAGACAAGATAACTGGCCAGCCACGGTAGGCCTATTCACCGGCATGTTCGCAAAGGAGGCCATCGTCGGCACACTGGATGCGCTTTATGGCGAATCAAATAGCCAACTCGATGATGGTACAGCACCGGACCTGATTACAGCTATGGAAGAAGCTATCGCTTCAATTGGCACTGAAATATTCGCATTGAGCTCAACGCTAACCGACCCGCTTGGTATTTCTATTGGAGATGTCAGCGATTTGGATGCGGTAGCGGATCAGCAGGAAATCGAAACTACCACTCTTAGCAATATGGCCGCTCTCTTTGCCAGCCCTTTCGCCGCCTTCTGTTATCTGGTCTTTGTGTTGCTATATGCGCCTTGTGTGGCTGTATTGGGTGCTATAAACAAAGAAGCCGGCTGGCATTGGACACTTCTGGTATTTAGCTGGTGTACTGGACTGGCCTATATAACCGCCACGGTCATCTATCAAATTGGCACTTTTTCAACAAACCCCCTATTCTCCTCGATATGGATAGTAAGTATGGTTACCATCTTGGCAGTCTTTATTTTTAACTTGAAAAGGCTTTCTAGCAAAATGGTTCCCAAAAACCTCATCCCCGCTGTTCAGCTATAGCAGGAGCAAGCTGTTGCAAGATTCCACTCAACAGAGTACAGGCGTCTCTGCGTTTAAGCTATTTGCTGCTGGCCTGTTCCTGTTAACGGCAGGCAAAGTCCTTCTTGCCTCGACACTAGACTTATATAGTGACGAAGTATTTTACTGGCAGGCATCAGCCAATCCTGCTCTTGCCTACAGCGACCTTCCTTTCATGACTGCATTATTGATTGGACTGGGTTCTGCCATCGATACTGGCAATACGCTCGCCGCAAGAAGTTTATTCCTTTTGATGGGTGCTTGTCTGCCAGGCTTGGTCTATTGGTTGGCCAGGCCTATCACCAATCACAAACTGGCTCTGGAGGCAGCTGGCTTGAGCCTGTGCCTGCCTCTCGCTGGTTTTCTTGGTGTTCTCGCGGTACCAGATGTTCCTCTAATTTTTTTTGGGCTGCTCTCGATTGGCTTTTTTGAACGCGCACTTAGAACCAACTATTTACTACATTGGGTATTAACCGGCGTGGTTGTTGCGTTAGGTCTATGTACTCATTACCGTTTTTTCTTATATCCGGCAGCGGCGATCACCTTTCTTCTTTTCTTCAAAGACGAACGACTACAATGGAAAAACCCCAGATTATGGATCAGCATTGGCATATCGAGCCTGGGGCTAATTCCGATTCTCTGGTTCAACCTGAGCAATCAACTGAGTAGTGCCAGTTTTTATTTTGTCGATCGCCACCCTTGGGATTTTCAATTCAGCGGGCTTTTACATGTTTTCAAACAAGCAAGCCTCGTTACTCCGCCTCTGTATCTAATGTTTGTCTATACCGTCTACCGACTAATAGTGAAGGCCCAGAGAAACGATCGCAATGCTGCCCTGTTGCTCAGCTTTTCACTGCCTAATATTCTGGTTTATTTGCTACTCGCGCCGTGGACCGACGCCACCAGCACTTCTATTCATTGGCCATTATCAGGATATTTCCCGCTGCTGGTATTCCTTCCTTCTGCATTAAGGTCTGCATCGGAAATAGCTGGCAACTACTTCACTCTAAAATTGGCTCATCGTCTAATACTGCTGATCCCCGCAATCGGTTTCGCTGGCACTCTAATTGCCCTAATAGGGGTAGGTTCCCAGGCCTTCCAAACTCAACTGCAACCAATTATTGGAGCCGGTGTGTTATCTAACAAAATGGCGGGCTGGAAGCAGTTCTCAGCCCACACCCGTGAAATACTTAATCGAGATTTCGAATCCGCGCCCATTCTTATCACCGATAACTACTACACCCTCGCACAAGCTGAATTTTCTAATCTTTCAGATCAAGGGTTTACGCTTGATAATGATAAAGCGGTTCGTGATGGACGAATTGCTCAGTATCAACTCTGGCAACAAGACAGCGTCGAATTAGGCAAGGTCAGTGGCAGTGAATTTTTGTTCATTAGTGAAGACAGTACCCTGGATAACTCTGCCAAGTACCAACTGCTGGCCGAACTGTGTGCACGCAGCGAACAATTACAGCACTTGGATGAACTAGTCTTATTCAAAGGTGACAAGCAATTTAGCTTTTATAAGGGCAACTCTCTTACTGACGCTCTCAACACACCAGTATTTGGCGCCACTGCCTGCCCCTTTCCAGCCATCGCGTGGATTGATGTGCCAGACCGGGGAGCAGAATTAAGCGGTCTGGTTAACGTGAATGGCTGGGCCTACAATGAAGATATAGGCATTGAGAGTATCAACTTATTGATAGATGGTGAAAAGATCGGACAAGTCGACTATGGCGTGAGCCGCCCCGATGTAGTCGAAGTCAGGCAGGTGCGCTCAGACCCTAATAAACCAAATATTGGTTACAACTACAGCTTCGATAGCAATCTCTTGCAAAACGGCAAATACCGTTTGGAGATCGAAATCAGGAACCAATTGGGAATCACACAACTCTACGGTGAACGAACCGTAGAAATAAATAACTAGATGATGCAAGGAGCCTGTAGGACTTAACACTGTCCTACCGCAGAAAAGCATTAATCTGCAATTTTTCACGGTCAATTTCGTTAAGGACTATTTGCCAAAAACTGACTAATTTCTGCCTCCCTTCGCTACGAAGGGCTAAGTCTGACAGACTTCTATTCTAGAAGGGATTCAGAGCCTCAACAGCTATTTTCCATTCATTGCTCGCCGTAAACCTCCATAGGCGCATATAACTGGTTCTGAAATTCTGCTCAGACTCATCTTCCAACGTTGTCATGGTACCGTAGGTATAGCCCATTTCTTTAGAGGCAGACAGATAACCACCCACATGGGTGAGGCTAATTTGATTCGTGGTAGATAACTGGTTATCCAGAAATGCTCCGTATACTGAGCTGGCGGCATCTGCCCCCACAGCCGGAGCCATTCCTGGTAAATACACTCTGGTATTTTCTAAACCATAACGCAATAGAGCACGCTGGCCGCCGCGAAAATTTATTGACTGACCGAACAGATTGTCTCGATCTATTAGGACCTGCATGTTATTGCTCTCTGCCATCGCCATAACTGGATGCGCCGTTTCTCCGATAACCGGTTCTGTGTCATCGAAATTTGGCTCAACTTCCAGACTAAGAAAACCCGGAATGCCAGCCACGATATCGGCCATCAACACCCAACGTTGTTCTCGTTTGAGCCAAATTGAAATCAAATGTCCAAATTGATCTGAGGACTCATCATCCATCAGAATCAATGGCCCGGCAGTTAGTCCCAAATCCCCGGCTCTGGACACATCAACATAGTGCGCCTCCCAACTTATTTCACTGGCATTGCTCTGAAAGCTTTCTGATGTATATAGACTAAGGGCATCAATTGGACCGTCACGGAAGACAGTAGACCCCTCTCCTAGAAATTCGAGAAATGCACCAGTTCGTCCTATTTCTGCAGATCGATCCGCAAAACTTTGATCTGCCGCCATCAAATCCAGCCAATGTTGGTATTGGCTTACCTCTTGTGCCTGTAGCCCAATCAGCGGGTAAAGCACAGACAGCAACAGCGAACTGCGGCAAAAATGCCTCATATCTGCCCCTGATCAACCTGGTTTTGCGAAGAAATACCCCGAACAATGGTAGCTCTATTGTTAGGTCTTGACTAGCTGCTTCAGTTCCTTGATGCGATTCTCGCTGTCTTCGGCGCGCTGATTGTACCCCAGGGCACCCTCTCTTGATGCTGCGCATCAATTCACCTTGTACCAGTGAATGATCTCGCTATCGCTCAGCTCGTCCCGGTTGGTGGCCATCGCACGATATGTATAACAGCCCAGGCTTATGCCATCCGCGCTATCTTGTGAATCCAAATCCAGACTCGCCTGGCCGCTAAGGGCGGTTCTCTGAATGATCAGTGTGAAGGCTTTTGCATAGTCACCGATACAGAAGCTCCTGCGCTAGCTATCCTGGCCACAGACAGCTTCGCCTTGTTGCTCAAACAGGGGTAGCCAGTTTGAATCAGAGGGTCGGTACAGGATTACTTTTAGGCTGGGGAAAGTGCTGATCAATACGTTCAGCGAGACTCAGGGAGTCCATTAAGTGAGCAATGCTCAGTAAACCGGCACGATGAGTAAATCGTTCGTTGTATCAAGTTTGTAGGGTAGAATAGTCATAAGCCTTGAGCTGTGCACCCATTGGGTGATGGAGGGTTTAATTGCTAACCATTATACGGCCAGGGCTTCCTGCGTTTTAGAGGTTTCTATCCAGGGATTGGGGGATACCATAACTCACTCTTTGCCAATCCTGTCTGGGCGAGTATAATGCGCGGCTCTGTGTCGAAGAGGCGCGGTTTTGGTTCGTTCTTTAAAAATTGGATTAAGTAATAGAGGTGGGAGCTTGCTCCCAGTCGTCGAGCGGCGGACGGGTGAGTAACGCGTAGGAATCTGCCCAGTAGAGGGGGATAGCCCGGGGAAACCCGGATTAATACCGCATACGCCCCACGGGGGAAAGGCCGGGATTTTCGGATCGGTCACTATTGGATGAGCCTGCGTGAGACTACCACTTTGTGGTTCGTGACTGGGGTGAAGTCGTAACAAAGTAGCCGTAGGGGAACCTGTGGCTGGATCACCTCCTTAAAGAGATACAGTAGCTGTCTCGGCAAGTGCCTACCTCTATTACTTGGTCTAAAGATTTAGAACGAATATTTTGGTGACAAATTTGTAGTTGCATCCGAATCGTACGCTGGTTTTGATTTTAGTCGTCAGCTTTCACTGAATACCTAAAGTCTATTTAGGCAAATGGGGCTATAGCTCAGCTGGGAGAGCGCATCCCGACCCTTGGATAAAGGGTAGGGCGAATTCGAACCGACCGGTCAAATTTCGGCGCACCATAGAATTTGGGTCTGTAGCTCAGTTGGTTAGAGCGCACCCCTGATAAGGGTGAGGTCGGTGGTTCGAATCCACCCAGACCCACCAATAATTTTGAAAATCTTCAAGTAAACTTTTTCTAAAGTTTAGTTAGTTGCCGCCTTGGTTTAAATTGAGAGTGTCAGCTAAATCGTGCTTTAACAATTCGGTGAATGAAGACATATATATGTTTGTTAGCTGGTGTTTCTGGTTCTAACGATTGTGATGACCGTTGTTGCTGGAGAAGCCACTCGATTTACTCACTTCTCGTGCCGGTTTACTGAGCATTGCTCAATGAATGGACTCCCTGAGTCTCACTGAAGGTATTGATCAGCACTTTCCTCAGCCTAAAAGTAATCCTGGGTAGCGACCCTCTGAATTCATTAAAACCCTCATCCTGATGCAGCATGAAGGCAGCTTTCATCTGGATGATATTCGCCACCTTCAAGATGATGAGGCACTGCGCAGGGTGTTGGCTCTGAAGACACTTCCCCGGGCGACCACGCCTGGCGATTGGCTGAGGCGAGTGGGCGCACAACCACAGATCCAGGATGCCTGGGTCAAGGTGAATTAGTGCGCAGCATCAAGAGAGGGTGTCCTGGGGTGCGATAGCGAGATCATTCACTGGTACAATCAACGCGCCGAAGACAGCGAGAATCGCATCAAGGAACTGAAGCTGGACTTTGGCGGTGACACGCTGCCATGCTCAGGTTTTAATGCCAATGCGCTGTACTTTTTAACCGCGGCACTGTCTTATAATTTGTTGGCCTTGATGCGCCAACTGCTGCCAGAGGAGTTGGCTCGTCATCGTGCAGTCACTCTGCGCTGGCGTCTGTACGCCATGGCGGCGAAGGTGGTCAAAACGGGGCATCAGTTATTTGTCAAGCGACAAGGAAAACACCGAATACTACTGGAACGAGCGCTGATCATGCGCAGAGCAACGGTTTTTGACTAAACCTCTCTACGATATCTGCTGTATTGCTCAGCTATAACACTTGAAAGAGGGATTCAGAGTCCCTTGAAGCGCTGGCGGTAGTCTAACTGGGGATTTGGGTTTATTGCATTAGTTGAATTACCTGAGTTACTTTCTAAGAAACAAGAGAAGCGCTGTCTGGGTTAGGGTAATCGATTCAAGCCTGAGCTTGTCTAAGCAGCTAGCTGCGATAATCGGCGTTGATACGAACGTATTCATTGGATAGATCTGAAGTCCAAACAGTCTCAGCGGCTTGGCCTCGAGACAAATTGATACTCACTCGAATCTCGTCCTGGTTCATTTCGGCCTGGCCAACACTCTCACAATAATTAGCATCTACGGAACCGTTGGACACCAACAAAGTCTCTCCCAGGGATACGGTAACAGAATCGATATCCAAATCTTTGATACCAGCACGACCAATGGCGGCCAGGATTCTCCCCCAGTTAGGGTCGGATGCGAAACAAGCAGTCTTAACCAGAGGTGATTCGGCGACAGTATAAGCCACTGCCAGGCATTCTTCCCCGGACGCCCCCTCAGTGACTTCTATAGTAATGAACTTTGTCGCACCTTCTGCATCTCGTATCAGACCGGTAGCGAGTTGCTCGAAAACAGCATTCAGATAAGCCTGAAATTCTTTAGCATCAGCGCTGTTTGCGTCATCAATTGTCAGTGACCCTTTCCCTGTCGCCACCAACATACAACAATCATTGGTGGAAGTGTCTCCATCGACTGTAATACGATTAAAAGAACGTTTCACTGCCGTTAACAGGAAATGCTGGAGCAGGGGTTTAGCGATTTTTGCGTCGGTAAAAACGAAGCCCAACATAGTTGCCATATCAGGCTTTATCATGCCAGCGCCCTTCGCGAACCCGGTTATCTTAACGGGCGAATCGGCAATGTTGTATTGTCGTGAAGCAATCTTTGTTCGCGTATCTGTAGTTAATATGCCTTTAGCCGCCAGCACCCAATTATCCTCGTCCAGGCCATTCTGTAACGCAGGTAGCGCGTCAATGACTTTGCTGACAGGAAACTGTTCACCGATTACTCCCGTAGAGAACGGTAGAATTTGTTCGAGCCTGCACTGATTCAAATCGGCAAGTGCCTGACAAGAAGCAATCGCGGCCATTTCCCCTTCCACACCAGTACCTGCGTTCGCATTTCCTGTATTTATTAAGAAAAGAAGGCTGCTCTCTTTGGACAAATGCTGTTTTGCTATACGAACAGGTGCGGCACAAAATGCATTTTGGGTGAACACTCCAGCAACGCTGGCTTCGGCTGTAATTTCAACTAATACCAGATCAAGCCGATTGTCATAGCGAATATTACTTTCCACGGCGGCTAAGCGAACACCCGCTATCGAGTTTATGTATTCAGCTTTTTCAGAACCAACAGCCATGGCGCTTTCCTTCGTTACCGCTCTGTATACCGCTCGCTCTAGGTGATCTTGCCATGACAAACTTTAAACTTCTTGCCTGAGCCACAGGGACAGGGATCGTTCCTGCCTACTTTCGCCATTTCTCGCACAAAGGGTGTTGCCTTTTCTCTCTCACCAGCACCTGGCCTCCCTTGCCCTCTTGGCGAGGAAGGTTGATCGGCTAAGGCTGACACAGCCTGGTGTTGAAAGTTCACTCTCTCCTTAACTCTCTCTTGTTCCCGCTGCCGCTCAATGGCGTCTGCCTCATCTTCTTGTCGAATCTTTACATTACTCAGAACTTTGATTACTTCCCGCTGAAGATTTGTCATTAAATCCTGAAATAGGGTGAACGCTTCCCTTTTGTATTCCTGCCTGGGGTTCTTGCCACCATAGCTACGTAGAAATATACCTTGGCGCAGGTGATCCATAGTCGACAAGTGCTCCTTCCACAGACCATCCAGTATTTGTAGCGTGATCTGCTTCTCAAAAAGCCGCATTTTCTCTCCTACTGCGGCGCATTTTTGCTGATAGTCGTTGCCGAGAATCTTATCCATTTTCTGCTTCAATTGCTCTTCGTAGAGTTGCTCATCGTCGTCCAACCACTTCTGTATGTCCTGTTTGTTAGAAAACTCAGCCTCGATTGCTTTTTCCAAACCTTCCACATCCCATTGTTCTGGCACACTTTGCGGCGGAATATAGTCATCAACTAATTGTCCGACTACCTCCGTTCTCATGTCTTCGAGCAATTCAGAAATATCATCACTAGCCATTAACTCATTGCGCTGACGGTAGATAATTGTTCTTTGATCATTCGCCACATTGTCGTATTCCAATAACTGTTTACGGGTATCAAAATTCCTGCCCTCAACTTTTCGTTGAGCTTTTTCGATTTGCTTGGTTACCATGCTGTGTTCAATCGCTTCACCGTGCTCCATACCAAGGCGCCGCATAAAATTCTTGACACCATCGGTGGCAAATATTCGAAGTAAATTGTCCTCCATAGACAGATAAAACCTGGAATAACCTGGGTCGCCTTGACGACCAGAGCGACCGCGTAGTTGATTGTCTATGCGGCGAGACTCGTGCCTTTCTGTACCTACAATATGTAAACCACCCGCTGCAATGACTTGATCATGACGAACTTGCCATTCGGCTTTTATTTTCTCTATCTGTGCCTCACTAGACCTGTCAAGTGCTGCAACTTCCGCTTCCCATTTTCCGCCTAGCACAATATCAGTACCACGGCCGGCCATATTAGTGGCGATAGTGACAACACCAGGTCTGCCGGCCTCCGCGATAATTTGTGCTTCCCTTTCGTGAAATTTAGCGTTCAATACTTCGTGGGCAATATTCTCTTTCTTCAAAAAGTTCGATAGCGTTTCTGAAGTATCGATCGATGCCGTGCCGACCAGAACAGGAGCTCCCTTGGCGCTCATTTCTGTAATGTCTCTAACTATCGCTTCAAACTTTTCTTCCATCGACAGGTATATAAGATCGTTAGCGTCTTCCCTTATCATAGGCTGATTGGTAGGTATGACCACAACCTCCAACCCATAGATTTGAGTAAATTCGAAGGCTTCAGTATCAGCTGTACCCGTCATCCCGGACAAACTCTCATATAGGCGAAAATAATTCTGAAACGTAGTAGAAGCCAGGGTCTGGCTTTCACTTTGTATTTCCAAGCCTTCCTTGGCCTCCAGAGCCTGGTGCAAGCCTTCAGAAAGGCGCCTCCCTTCCATGGTTCGACCGGTGTGTTCATCGATCAATACAATTCTCTTGTTCTGGACGATGTACTCTATGTCTTTATTAAATAGATGATGCGCCTTCAAGCCAGCATGCACATGATGCAGTAAGGACAGATTTGTGGCTGAGTAAAGAGATTCGCCCTCGGCAAGTAGTTTCTTGTTTATCAAAATATCTTCAACAAATTCGTGGCCCGACTCGGTGAGTTCTACCTGCCGGCTTTTCTCATCAACTGTGAAGTGACCCGACTCTTCAGGAACATAGCTCTTGTCCATCATTTCCATCTTGGACTTCTCTGCTTTTACGCCTTTTTCCAATTTGGGAATAAGCTGATTGATTGCTACATACAATTTGGAGCTATCCTCAGCAGCACCGGAAATGATCAACGGAGTTCTGGCTTCATCAATTAGAATCGAATCCACTTCATCGACGATTGCAAAGTTTAGCTCTCTTTGCATTTTGTCATCGAGCCGAAATGCCATATTGTCACGCAAATAATCGAAGCCGAATTCATTGTTGGTGCCATAAGTAATCGAACAATTGTAAGCCGCTTTTTTGTCTTCTGAACTTTGGCCAGAACCAATAATCCCCACACTAAGCCCAAGGTATTCATACAGTGGGCGCATCCAATTGGCATCCCTTTCAGCGAGGTACTCATTCACGGTCACTATATGAACACCTTTCCCGGTCAGGCCATTCAAATAAGCCGGGAGGGTTGCCATCAACGTTTTCCCTTCCCCTGTTCTCATCTCCGAAATGCTGCCTTCGTGCAATACAATTCCACCAACCATCTGCACATCGAAGTGACGCATTTTGAGTGTTCGATTGCTTGCTTCTCGAACAACAGCGAAAGCTTCGGGCAGCAGTGCGTCGATAAATTCTCCAGCATCGAAACGTTGCTTGAACTCGATGGTTTTTTGTTGTAATTCATTATCAGACAGACTCTTAAGGTCTGCTTCAAAAGTGTTGATTCGATCAACACTCTTCTGCAATTTCTTAAGTTTACGCGAGTTACTGCTACCAAATATTTTGTTAAATAGTGTCATGATGCTCTATTGCTATGTAATATTGTTTCACTAAGTGAGTCTTCAACAAGCAACGCCGAGCTAACAGCATTAGGGCTTGTTACAGACCAATGAGATTGGTATCGAGAGCCTGTCGGACTTAACACTGCTCTGCTGCGGAAAAGCATTAATCAGCTATTTTTCACGGTCAATTTCGTTAGAGAACGACTATTCGCCTCAATCGACTGCAAAGACTGACTAATTTCTGCCTCCCCTCACTACGAACGGTTCAGTCCGATAGGCTCCCAGGATGAAGAATTTCATCTGGCTGTGCGGTGTATGTAAGCTGCGGGGTCGACGACTCTGCCATTCTTATAGACTTCGAAATGAACGTGAGGTCCGGTAGACCGGCCTGTGGAACCTACCAGGGCAATATTCTGCCCCTTCATCACAATATCGCCAACATCGACTAATAATTTCTCGGAATGGGCATATCGCGTCGTAAAACCGTTGCCATGGTTAACCTCAACCATGAGACCATAGCCAGAGCGTGGACCAGACCAGGTTACAACACCCGCTGCAACCGTATTGATTTCTGCCCCGGATTTTCCTGTAGTGAAATCAATACCACCATGAAAGGCAATGCGACCGGTAATTGGATCAGGCCGCTGACCAAAACGAGAAGCTATCCATCCTTTTTCTACAGGGCGACCAGTAATAAATACATCAGACTGAATTTTACGGGCAGTCATCAGTTCTTCAAGAATTTCCAATTGTTGCTGGCGATCCTCCAACTGCACTTCCAGTTGATAGACGGCATCAATAAAATCGGCCGCAGAATAGGATTGAGAAGCCCCGATCACTGGTCCACCGATGGCGACAGGAGCGCTGAAATCAAATTCTCCGTTATCGAGATTTGCGATTGCAGTGATGCGCTCACCCACTGCGTCCAGACGCACCAGTCTTGCCTGCAACATTGCCAATCGTAAAGTTAATGCTTCTATTAGCTGTTCTGATTCTTCTTTAATATCCGAGATTTGCTCGGTTTGAATACGGGCCTGATGTTCCCGGTTTTGAGCAGACTCTTGATTGGATACTCCAGACTTTTGTGAAATCGCCAATTGATAAGCGAAGTAGCCCAGTGCCACAGGAGCACCAAGCAGGCACACAGAGAGTAGCCCTTTGACCCAGGCTTTGAGGATAATAGTTTTAGTGTGACCATGACGCTGGTCGACCAGAATAACTTTCATTGTTTAAGCAAACATTGTTTAAGCGAAATTCTCAGCAAGCCTGTTAATGCACCTAGAGCCAATCAAGAAACCTCAACGCCCAACTCATTTTTTATTAATATCAATCGGTTAGGATAGAATGGCAACACTAGGCTGTCAATACTGGTTTCATATAGGAAATTGGTACTTTGGTTTCTTTATCGAAACTGACAATTTCCCAAGCGTCTTCATTGACTGCGAGCATTCTTAATAAAGCATTATTGAGAGCATGTCCAGATTTATATCCGTTGAACTCACCGATTAGACTATTACCCAACAGGTATAAATCTCCAATTGAATCAAGGATTTTGTGTTTTACGAACTCATCTTCATAACGCAAACCATCTTCATTGAGCACTTTGTAATCACCTACTGCAATAGCGTTGTCCATGCTTGCACCCAGTGCGAGGTTTCTATTTCTGAGTTCCTCAAACTCGTGCATAAAACCAAAGGTTCTAGCGCGACTAACTTCTTTAACGAAGGATGTGCTGGAAAAATCGATGCTGGCACTCTTGGTGTATTTTTTATAAACAGGATGGTCGTACAGCAAGGTGTAGCTTACTTTGAAGCCATCAAAAGGCTCCAGGCTTACAGCTTTATCACCATGTTTCAAATGCAATGGCTTTCTAATTTTAATAAAGCGCTTCAGTTCAGATTGCTCTTCAATACCAGCGGACTGAATCAGAAAAACGAAAGGGCCTGCGCTGCCGTCCATGATAGGTACTTCGGGCGCGCTGACATCAATGAATGCGTTGTCTATTCCCAGACCGGAAAGCGCGGACATCAAATGTTCAATTGTTGATATTCTCACGCCATCTTTAACCAGGCAGGTCGAAAGCGTGGTATCGCCAACGTTAGACGCTCTAGCCGGTATTTCCACTGGAGTATCTAAATCAACACGGGTAAAAATGATTCCACTGTTTTCGGGGGCGGGACGTAGAGTCAGGTAAACTTTCTCACCAGTGTGCAATCCAACACCAGTGGCGCGGATCACATTTTTCAAGGTTCTTTGTTTCAGCATAGTTTCAGCAAAGGTTCAGCATAGACCCTCGTTTTGTGTCTTCTTTTTTCGGGACAAATCGAACCCCATCAAACATTTGCAGTGCAGTGTCGCTCTATGTGGCCATCAGCGGAACGCTCCTTAAAGCCGAGATAGTTATCTGATCTACCAAGACTTAATGTGCTCGAACGCTCAGAAGGCCCTCTTTTGACCAGTTTCAGCTCACAATGACTATCTTTCACAAAATTGGGGCATAGTAGCAAGATTTAAGGAATAACCCAATAAACTGATTCGAAAGGCCCATATATCAACTCTCCCAAGCCTCCATCCCGGCTCCCAGTCAATAAATACCTTGCTGGAATAGTACCTTGGAATCCGTTCTCTTCGTTAGTCTGCCTGCTTGCGCAGAAAAGCCGGAATATCAAGATAATCCGTGCCTGTATCGGAATCTGCTACTTCCGCTGCATCCACAGCCACAGCACGTCCAGAGCCTTGACGGTTTCGCATAATAGCTGGCCTATCCAACTGGCGATAATCAGTAGTCATGTCCTTGTCCGTATTATCCACCACTTTAGTGGGCCTGGTAGCCGACCCACCCAAGCCAGTGGCTACTACCGTAACCCGCATTTCGCTATCCAGACTGGAATCAATCACAGTGCCCACGACTACGGTAGCATCGTCGGATGCAAATTCTTCCACAGTGTCACCAACTTCCGAAAACTCACCCAAAGACAGGTTTTCACCAGCAGTAATATTCACTAATATGCCACGCGCGCCTTCCAGGTTTACGTCTTCTAATAATGGGCTTCGAATAGCTGCCTCTGCTGCATCGCGAGCTCGTTCTGGTCCAGCGGCCGTACCTGTGCCCATCATAGCCATGCCCATTTCAGACATAACAGTCTTAACATCGGCGAAATCCACATTGATCATGCCTGGATTCATGATCAAGTCGGCTATGCCTTTGACAGCACCTAGCAACACATCGTTAGCCGCTTTAAACGCTTCCAGCAAAGGTGCTTCCTTACCAAGCACATCTAACAGTTTTTCATTCGGAATGGTTATCAGTGAATCCACATGCTCGCTAAGTCGACGAATACCTTCTTCGGCAACGGTTGAGCGTTTCCTTCCCTCAAACGGGAAGGGTCGAGTTACTACGGCGACAGTTAGAATGCCCATCTCTCTGGCCACCTCAGCGACAATAGGAGCGGCGCCCGTGCCCGTGCCACCACCCATGCCTGCGGTAATAAATACCATGTCGGCACCAGAAAGAATTTCGGCTATCTCATCTCTGTCTTCCAGGGCCGCTTGCCGACCTATGTCTGGATTAGCACCTGCCCCCAAACCTTTCGTGATATTGCTGCCCATCTGCAATATCGTCTTGGCTTTCAGATTATTCAGGGCTTGAGCATCTGTGTTTGCACAAATAAACTCGACACCTTCTACCTGATTATTAATCATATGGTGTACAGCATTTCCACCTCCACCTCCAACGCCTATTACCTTAATTTCAGCGCTTTGTGTAACATTCTCGACTAATTCAAACATATAGCCCCCTTCATTTATGATTCTTTAATTGGGTTAGTTATTGACTGTCAATATCAAAATTAAAAATTTACTTGAAGCCAATTCTTCACTCTATCCACAATCTGAATTTTCGGCTCACGATTAGAATCCATTCCACCTCTTTCTTGATATTGTTTTAACCCATACAACAATAAGCCAACACCGGTAGAATAAATCGGGTTTCTTACAATATCGGCTAATCCACTGACATTATGAGGCGCTCCTATCCTCACGGGGACATGAAAAATTTCTTCGGCCAGATCCACAACACCTTCCATTTTGCTAGTGCCGCCAGTTAAAACTACACCTGCTGCCAACAGGTTTTCAAAGCCGCTTCTTTGCAATTCTGCCTGCACTAAAGTGAAAAGCTCGTCATAGCGCGGTTCAACGACTTCAGCCAGAGCCTGCCTGGACAATTCTCTAGGTGCCCGGTCTCCCACACTGGGAACTTTCAGTTTTTCATCGGCACTGGCGAGCTGTGTCAACGCGCAGGCATACTTTATTTTTATCTCTTCGGCGTTCTCTGTTGGGGTACGCAACGCCATGGCTATGTCGTTCGTTACCTGATCTCCAGCGATTGGAATTACGCCGGTGTGACGAATAGCTCCTTCTGTAAATATCGCAATATCAGTAGTGCCACCACCTATATCGACCAAACAAACTCCAAGCTCTTTCTCATCTTCAGTAAGCACACTGTAACTAGAAGCCAATTGTTCCAAAATAATTTCATCAGTTTGCAATCCGCAACGCTTAATACATTTTTCAATATTCTGTATCGCGTTAATTGCGCAGGTGACCAAATGTACTTTAGCTTCCAATCGCACACCCGACATACCAAGCGGTTCCTTCACGCCTTCCTGAGAATCAATAATGTATTCCTGCGGAAGAATATGTAGAACTCTCTGATCTGCTGGAATAGCAACCGCCTGCGCAGCATCAATTACTCGCTCTATGTCGGGCCTCATCACCTCGCCATCGCGAATAGCTACAATTCCATGAGAATTCATACTACGAATATGGCTGCCGGCGATACCCGCGTATACGGAATGAATTTGACACCCTGTCATTAGCTCTGCTTCTTCGACCGCTCGCTGAATAGATTCTACTGTGGACTCAATATTTACTACCGTTCCTTTCTTAAGGCCACGCGAACGATGACTGCCGATTCCAACTATGTCCAAGATTCCGTCTGGGTTAATGTCAGCGACAATGGCAACTACCTTAGAGGTACCTATGTCCAAGCCGACGATCATGTTTTCGCTTGCTGTTTCATTCATACGAATTCTCCAGGTAACGATAGACGATTAGGGTTGTACTAATTTGCCACAATTGACTCACCGAATTGCCACTCCTGTAAATTGAGACTCGCCACTTTTGACTGCAATCCCATTCTCATATCTTAAATCTACAGTAAGAAATTGTGACGATAGTTCGAGCGGTTGATCTTGGTAAAAGTCTGCAAATCGTTGTGTTTTTTCAAACACATCCTTTCTTCCCGCCACAACCTGCATTCCTTCATTAAGCAGATATTCCCAACTTCCACGCTTACTTAAACTTAGACCCGAGAGGCGTAATCCAGCGGGAAATAAAATTTGATTCAATTTTTGATACTGTTGCATCACGATTCCTTGACTATCTTCAGATCCCGTTAACATTGACAGCGAACTAAACTCTTGCACTTCATCCGGCTTGAATAACTCACCATACTGATTGAGCAACTGGTTTTCTCCCCAGCGCGCTATTGCCACTTGCTCTACCAATTCCAGAGACAATGTATCTGGCCAAGTTCTTTTTACAGAGGCTTTCAGCACCCAGGGATGCAGTTCTAATTTACGCTTAGCCGCTATTACGTTTAAATCGAAAAAACCATTGCCCATAAATGTAGAAAGCAGCCTGCTCGCCTCAGGTTCACTGATTCTCTGCTGCTGATTTTCTATTCTTATTTTACTAACCGGGCGATTTATAAACTCAGAAATTTCCATCTTATTTTGTGCGATAAGCAATGCCAAACCCAATATTAAAACAGTCATAACAAAAACACTTCTCTTCACAGAACGCTTCGACTTAAGAGGCTGATTAACAACAAATGAATTGCGACGAACAGCATGTATGCCGTTTCCCGTTCGTATAGCTTTATTGATCGTTGCCATGATTAATTCGGAGCCTGTTCTAGTTCCAATATTTGAAGTAGCAACTCTTCAAATCCAATACCTGATTGATTCGCCGCTACTGGTACAAAACTATGGTCGGTCATTCCCGGAATGGTATTTAGCTCCAGCAAATAGAATAGTTCGTTTTCGTCTTGCATCACGTCAACTCTGGCAAGGCCTTTGCAGCCCAAACTTTCATATGCAGCTCTCACCAACCGATTCAATTCTATGACCTTTACCTCGCCAAGATCCGCTGGGCAAACTACTTCCGAATCTTCATCAACGTACTTGGCATCAAAATCAAAAAACTCTTTCTTTGTATTTAATTGCACTGCCGGTAGCAGTTGATCTTGAACCACTGCAACTGAATACTCTTTTCCAATGACGCATTTTTCTGCCATCACTTCAGAATCAAATTTGCTGGCTATCTTATGTTGCCTCCGCAGACTGTCTGCGTCCTTTACAATGGCAATGCCTAGACTCGACCCACCATTTACCGGCTTCACTACGGCTACCTCTAATTTCTGTATGATCGCCTTCCAATCCGTAGTGTCATCAAGCATCACGAAATCGGCTGTATTCAAACCCAACCGCTGCCAAATCATTTTGCTTTTGACCTTATCCATGGCCAGAGCTGAAGCTAACACCCCACTTCCGGTGTAAGGGATTTTTAAGATTTCTAATAGACCCTGAATGGTTCCGTCTTCTCCACCTTGACCGTGCAACATGACAAAGGCCAAGTCTGGCCTTAATTCCGCGAGATCAGAAACCACGCTGTCACTGACATCTAATACACTCGCATTTACGCCTAATCGGAGCAGACCTTGATAGACTGACTCACCGCTGCGCAGGGAAATTTCCCGCTCTGCAGAATCGCCTCCTTTTAGTACTACAACATGCCCGCAACTTGCGACTATTTTCTCTCTATTTGTCGTTTTCATTTCATTTTTCTTAACTACTAAATTGAAAAATAATATATAAAAATCAATTAGTTATATTCTAAATCCCAGCTTTGCCAATTGTTTGACCAGAGAACCCACACTGCCCGCTCCTTGCGTCAAAATGATGTCTCCAGGACGCACTAAATTGACGAGAATTTCATGCACCTCAGACTCTTCTCTTACATAAACTGGATCCACTTTCCCACGCAATCGTATGCTTCGACAGAGGCTCCTGGAGTCGGCGCCGGCAATTTTTTTCTCCCCTGCGGAGTAAACCTCAAGAAGCAGCAATACATCGGCCTCATCTAACACGTCCACGAAGTCCTCATACAGATCCTTTGTGCGGCTATAACGATGCGGCTGGTAGACCATGACCAGACGGTTTTCCGGCCATCCATCTCTCAGTGCGCGCAAGGTCGCTGCCACTTCCGTTGGATGGTGGCCGTAATCATCTATAAGAAGTACCGACCCGTTTGCGACTGGAAATTCCCCTTGCACATCGAAACGCCGACCTACACCAGAGAAGTTCTTTATCCCGTTCTGAATATCTTCCACCTTAATACCCTCGTCGGTGGCGATAGCCACTGCCGCAGTTGCATTGAGCGCGTTGTGACGACCTGGCATATTCAGCGTGATGTTCAACTTATCCTTTGCCTCTTTGCGGTTAATCGAAAATTCTGTCGTTCGTTCACTCTGGCGGAGTTTTGTGATGCTAAAATCAGCGTCCTCGGCAAATCCATAAGTAATTTTTGGGCGTGACACTCTTGGCAAAATCTCTCTCACGACTGGATCATCAATACAGAGAACGGCCAATCCGTAGAAAGGGAGATTGTGCAAGAAATCTACAAAGTATTTTTTCAGGTTCTCAAAATCGCCACCATAGGTACTCATATGATCTGCTTCAATACTGGTGACAACCGCTACCATTGGCTGCAGGTGCATAAATGAAGCATCGCTTTCATCAGCCTCTGCCACCAAGTACCTGCTCTCTCCTAGACGAGCATTAGTTCCCGCGCTATTTAACAAACCACCAATGACAAAGGTAGGGTCGAAGCCAGCCTCGGCGAGAACCGAAGCTATGATGCTTGTGGTGGTAGTTTTCCCGTGGGTGCCCGCGATGGCAATTGAATGACGATAGCGCATTAATTCGGCCAGCATCTCAGCCCGTGCTATCAGTGGCTTGGATGACTTTATCGCTGCTGCAATTTCAGGATTTTTTTTATCAATCGCACTGGAGTAGACGACTACGTCCGCATTCTTCACATTAGTAGCATCATGACCTATAAAAATTTCCGCTCCCATCGATGCGAGGCGCTCGGTATTCGGAGACTCTTTCAAATCCGAACCGCTAATTTTATACCCTTGATTCAGCAATACTTCTGCAACGCCACACATACCAGCACCACCAATACCGACAAAATGCAGAGTATTAATACGACGCATTTCGGGAATGACGTGCCTATTTGCAGCGCTATGCATGAACCAACTCCATGCAACCAGAGGCGATTGATTCATCCGCATTGCATATAGCTATAGCTCTTGCTGCCTCACTCATTTGCTGCAACTTGTCTCTGTTTTGCGCTAAATCCATTAAAAAATTTGAGAGTGTTTTAACCGATAATTCTTTCTGCTCTAGCAAAATGGCAGCACCCGCATTTACCAGCCAATTTGCGTTGTGCAACTGTTGCTGATCACTGTGATGCGGATAGGGAACCAGTATTGAGGGCAAACCAACCGCCGCCAACTCACAGACGGTACTCGCACCTGAGCGACAAACGACCAAATCTGCCCATTCGTAGGACTCTGCTATATCACTAATAAAAGGCACTAGTTTTAGTTCTGCCGATAGCTCTAAATCATAAGACTGATAGTTAACTTTAGTTTGCTCTAGTGTTTTCTCACCGCTTTGATGAAGCAGAGAAGGCCGGGTTTCCTCAGGCCACTCCGCAATTAATTGGGGCAACACTTCGTTTATCGCTAAGGCGCCTTGACTGCCACCCAGCACCAGGAGACGCGCTTTCTCCGTGTTACCTGGCATTTTAGAAGAGCGCGCCGCGAGATCTGTAATTTCCTTGCGAAGAGGGTTGCCTGCGTAAACAACTTTCTTATGGGCTTCAAAAGTACCGGGAAACGCTTCAAATACTTTGTCAGCAATCTTCGACAGCATCTTGTTGGTGAATCCTGCTATCGCATTCTGCTCATGAATAAGCAGGCGTTTGCCCATTAACTTCGCCGCCAATCCTCCCGGACCTGAAACAAAGCCGCCCATGCCCAGGACACAATGAGGTTTAACTCGAATAATCACTCTTATTGACTGAATCAGCGCGATAGTAAGCATGAATGGTGCCGACAGAATACGCAGCAAACCTTTACCTTTTAGAGCTTTCGTGGAAACTGGATGAATTGCAATACCGATGCCTTCTAACAACCGATGTTCCATTCCCTGCTGCGTTCCCATCCACTCCGTGCGCACACCCCGCGCCTGAAGGTTTTGCGCTATCGACAAGGCGGGGAAAACATGACCTCCAGTACCAGCGGCCATGATCAGAACAGTTGTTGGTTCGGCAACCATGATCAGAACCCCGTCTTCACTTTATCTTCAATATGGTTTTCAATTTCGTACTGAATACGAACTAATAATCCAATCATGAAAAAACTCATAATCAGGCTTGCACCGCCGTAGCTTAAGAAAGGCAGGGTAAGACCTTTCACCGGAAGCAGGCTAATGCTAGCACCTATGTTGATTATGGTTTGAGCTGCAAACAACAGCCCCAATCCATAAGCAAAGAAGGCGCCAAATAGTTTGTTTTTTTGCTGCGCTTTCTGAGCAATTGAAAATGCCTTGTAAATGAGAGCGCAAAATAGAAAAATTACTGTAGCCACACCAAGCAAACCCAACTCTTCGCCAATGATAGCGAATACAAAGTCGTTATGGGCCTCAGGCAAGAAGTATAGCTTTTGTATACTATTGCCTAATCCCATCCCAACCCATTCACCACGACCGAATGCTACTTGTGCCATTGCCTGTTGATAGCCACCATTGGTTACATTCTCTACCGCCCAGGGATCCAAAAATGAGGTGATACGATCAATCACATAAGGTTTCATAGCCGCCAGCAAAGCAATCCCCCCCAAGCAAAATGTCAGCATCAATAGAATCCGGTAAAATTTTGCACCAGCAAGAAAAATCATACAGAGCGTTGTTAATGTCAGAATAACCATAGTTCCGTGGTCTGGTTGAAAGTGAAATAAAACCACTGCGGTTCCAACTACTAATAGTGGCTTGTAAAAGCCTGACCACTTCTCCCTGACCTCGTCTAATTGCCTTTCCAAAAACGCCGCCAAATAAATGACAATGAACACCTTCGCAAGCTCCGATGGTTGTAAATCGAAAACGACAAGATCGATTCTTCGCGTACTGCCCTTTATAGACTCAGCCACGCCCGGTACCAACACCAACAGCAGCAAGGCAAAAGAACCCATAAGCAGATACCAACTTTGTGTACGCCAAACATGCACAGGAATATGCAGAGTGATGGCTAATACAAATACCCCGACAACAGAAAAAACTGCCTGTCTTTTAAGAAAGAAAAATGGATCAGAATACTGGCTGCTAGCAATTTCCACCGAAGCCGATGTCATCATCAATAACCCGAAAAAAAGCAAAAGAAATGTCAGTAACAGGATGCGATTCATCGGGCGCAGCGCTATCTTGTCGGCAACGCCACTATGTGCTTGCAATGCTCTAGCCATACTCATTGCAATGTCTCCACAGACTGAATAAACGAAAAGCCGCGGTGCTGAAAGTCATCAAACATATCGAAACTCGCACAGGCAGGCGACAATAGTACCGCATCACCTGCTGTTGAATGGGTCAATGCCATTTCAACAGCGTTCTGCATATCGCTGGCAAAATAAGTCTGAACATCCCCATCAAAATACGCGGCTATTTCTACAGCATCCTGTCCGATAAGAATTACCCCTTTTCCCCATTTGTTCATCGCGGATAGCAACGCTGCGAAATCAGCACCCTTGGCCTGACCTCCAGCAATCAGGACGACATGCCCATCGATTCGCTCACCCAAACCCTCAATTGCTGCCACTGTGGCTGCCACATTCGTTCCCTTGGAATCGTTATAAAATTCAACTCCAGAGACATGCGCCACCCATTGGCAGCGATGAGGCAAACCGGTAAATTTGCTTACGGCCACTCGAATAGACCGCATGTCTATATCAACCGCCATTGCCAATGAAATAGCTGCCAGTACATTCGAAACGTTGTGCTGCCCAAATACTCTCAGTTCATTCACTGATACAATCTTTTCAAACTGGTAGGCAAGATATTGATCGCCCCCCTCTTCCAACAAACCTAAACCGTTGACACCGGGCCGACCAAAACCAAAATCCCAAACAGTCGCGTCGCTCTCATTAAAGGGATAGCTACGACTTTCGTCTCGATTAACCACTATCTGTTTACACCCAAAAAATATTCTCTGCTTAGCCGCATGATACTCTTCTAAACTTTCGTAACGATCCATATGATCCGCACTAAGATTTAGCATTGTCGCCACTTCGGCTCCCAGGTTTTCCGTCGTTTCTAACTGGAAACTAGAGAGCTCCAATACATACAAGTCTTTCTTTTCTTCCGCCAGAAGATCTAGTACCGGTTTGAAATTATCTCCATCCAGATTCCCGCCTAGTGCGAATTTCTTCCCTGCCTTAGCCAAAATTTCCGCAAGCAGGGCAACAACCGTACTTTTGCCATTAGATCCAGTGATCGCGATTACTGGTGCAGTCACTTTTTTCGAAAAAATGTCAATATCACCAGTAATTGGAATACCGGCTTTTCTCGCTGCGGCAATTTCCTTTGTACGTATGTTCACACCTGGACTGACAACCAAGCACTTTGCCTGTAAAAAAGTCTCTATTGAAAAATCGCCTAACTCCACTTCAACGTTTGGCATCAGCTCTCGTAGACGCATCAGTCCTGGGGGCCTTTCTCTGCTATCTACTATTTTAAATTTTTCACCGAGGGCGGCGAAATACTTAGCGCAGGATAGCCCCGTATCACCCAGCCCAACGATCACAGTAAGGCGGTCGTCCAATTGCATCGTCATCTCTTCCAGTCCCAATCAACAGTTAACGAAGCTTCAAGGTTGCCAAACCAAATAAAACTAACATCACCGTAATAATCCAAAAGCGCACTATCACTCTCGGCTCAGGCCACCCTTTCAACTCGAAGTGATGATGCAGCGGTGCCATGCGAAATATTCTTTTTCCTGTCAACTTAAAAGAGGCAACTTGTATAATGACCGATACTGTTTCCGCGACAAAAATACCACCCATAATAAACAGCACAATTTCGTGCCGAGATATAATTGCCATAACACCAAGCGCAGCACCCAGCGCTAACGCGCCGACATCACCCATGAAAATTTGAGCAGGATAGGTGTTGAACCACAAAAAACCTAGCCCTGAACCTAGCAACGCGCCAGCAAAAATAACAACTTCACCAGAACCAACCACATAGGGAATGTTAAGATAAGCAGAAAATTCAACGTGACCCGCTAAATAGGCAATAACACCAAGCGCACCTCCCACCATCACAGTTGGTAAAATAGCCAGTCCATCCAGGCCATCAGTCAAATTCACCGCGTTACTAAAACCAACGATAATGAAACAGCTGACCACGATATAGACAATACCTGTGTTAATAGCTACGTCCTTGAAAAAAGGAACGATATAGCTGATTTCAACCGAGCTAATCGCTGTATAGTAAAGTGTCGTAGCAGCGGCCAAGGCTATACTCGTCTGCCAAAACAATTTCCAGCGCGCCGAAATCCCCGCCGTATCCTGCTCAAGAACTTTTCGGTAATCATCAACCCAACCAATCGCGCCAAACAACACCGTCACCAATAGAACCACCCACACGTAATGGTTCTTCAGGTCTGCCCAAAGCAATGTACTAAAAGCAATGCTAACCAATATCAGCGCACCACCCATGGTCGGAGTACCGGCCTTACTGAAATGTGTTTCGGGGCCGTCATCTCTCACCACCTGTCCGACCTGGTGGTAGTTGAGACGGCGTATCATGGCAGGGCCAATAATTAGTGAAATGCCCAACGCCGTCAGAATACTGAATATGCCGCGAACGGTTATGTACTGAATGACAGAGAAACTATTATCGAACAGTATCAAATAGTCTGATAGCCATACTAGCATTAGCTTTCTCCGCCCGATTTTAACGCAGCAACGACTTGATCCATCCTCGCTATGCGAGAACCCTTAACCAAAATAGTCAATTCTGAACTCGCTGTTGAAACCAGCGCTTGAACAAGTTCGTCTTTTTTTAAAAAATATTTTCCACATCTTTGAAACGAATTGACTATCAGCCTCGATTTCTCGCCTGTAGCCCAAACCTCATCTATTCCGACTCTGCTAGCGTAGTCGCCGACTGCGGCATGGGCAGAATCAGTTTCTTCGCCCAGTTCTTGCATGTCGCCCGCGACCAATATTTTCCTTCCCTCTCTTGCAGAAAGTACATCGATAGCCGCAATAAATGAGTCTGGACTTGCGTTGTAGCTATCATCAATTACAGTGCATCCTTCACGCCCTAGAAAGCTCGATAGCCTGCCCATAACAGGATTCAAACCATGCAAACCTTCGACAACGTTCTGAAGGCTCGCTCCCGCCTCAATGGCAGTTGCGGCTGCAGCAACGGCATTGCCGATATTGTGCTTGCCGAGAAAATTAATGTTGATGTCTTGTTCACCAACAGGAGTATGCAATTTGAATCGACTCGATCCGACTTCGGACATATCAATATTGGTGCAGTAGTATTCTGATTCCCGGTAGCTACTACAGCTAAACCGGACTGTCTTTTTGTTGCCCGCTCTAATCACCCAGCTATCAATATTCGCATCGTCTCCATTTAGAACTAGTGTGCCATCATCTTTAAGCCCCTCGATAATTTCACCTTTCGCGGCAACAACACCTTGCAAGGATCCGAAACCTTCTATGTGAGTGGGGCAGGCATTTGTTATCAAAGCAATATCGGGCTGAGTGATGTTTGCGCTGAAAGCAATTTCCCCTACTGCATTCGCACCCATTTCGATCACTGCAAATTGATGAGACTCAGCAATTTTCAGGAGAGTGAGCGGCACACCGATAGTATTATTGAGATTTGCTTCAGTTATCAGGCTGCCTGCGCACTTATTCAAAATTGCACCAATCATTTCTTTAACGGTAGTCTTTCCCTGGCTACCAGTCAGAGCTACAACCTTTGCTATGCTTCGCTGACGGTTTACGTTAGCCAATTTACCCAGTGCAGCGTGAGTGTCCTCCACTCTTAAAGCAGTTAATCCTGTCTCGGGTTTCACTGTTACTAACGCAGCACAAGCGCCCTTCTCTCTCGCTTGTTCTAAGAAATTATTGCCATCGAAATTCTCACCAACAAGAGCTACATATAAATCTCCTTTCTGCAATGATCGAGTGTCAGTAGAGATATTCGAAAACATGGTGTCTCCACTTTGTAATTCTGCATCCAATTCTTTGGCAAGTTGGGATAGTGTCATGGTGCCAATCAATCTCTTTAGTCTCCAACTAGGCTTTTTCGCGCAACTGCAATGCCAATCTCACTTGATTCGCATCACTAAAAATTAGTTTGCTACCCCCAATATCCTGATATCTCTCATGCCCCTTCCCGGCAACAAGAACAACGTCACCTGATTCGGCATTCTCGATTGCATAAGATATAGCTTTCGCTCGATCTCTCACCACAGTAGCTGTGTCTGGGTTAGTCATACCGCTTAGAATATGCTGCACAATTTCATCCCCTTCTTCATTTCGAGGATTGTCATCGGCGACTATCAATTTGTCGGCGAGGTTTTCAGCGATCTCCCCCATAATCGGGCGCTTTCCCTTATCGCGGTTTCCGCCGCAGCCAAATACACACCAGATATTTCCACTAAAATGATCTCGCAAACCACGTAGTGCGCTGCACAGACCATCCGGCGTATGGGCATAGTCTACGATGGCTGTAATTTCATCGTTCTCACCGACTACTTCCATGCGGCCATCTACTGGAGCCAGACCAGAGATCAATTCACATAACTGATCGATACTCGTCTCTTGTCTTCGTGGCATATAACTAATCAACGCAGTTACTACTGCTAACAAATTACTGATATTGAAAAGGCCAATAAGCTTGCCTTGAACATTACCCATTCCCAAGGGGGTTACGATACGCGCCTCAAACCCCTGGCGAGTTAAAGACATTTCCTCCGCGTAGACTGTAGCCGCGGAGTTCTTAATACTATAAGTAGAAACTTCTACACTCGGTGCGATGGCATTGATGATAGACAAAGCATAAGGATCATCGAGATTTACAATTGCGTGTTCCAGGCCGTTACAGGTAAAGAGTTTCTTCTTGTTGTTTCCGTAGGCTTCCATGCTTTCGTGATAGTCAAGATGATCGCGGCTAAGATTCGTAAAAATTGCTGTGTCAAATTTGACTGCCTTCACTCTTTTTTGATGTAAACCAACGGAAGAAACTTCCATAACCACTGGGTCGATTCTATCCTGCACCATCTCGGCAAGGGCCATTTGCGTAAATACAGGGTCTGGCGTAGTGAGTTGTGTCTCTTTAAGCTGACCGTACACACCATAACCTAGCGTGCCAATTGTACCGCAGCTATAACCGGAGGAAGCTAACGCTTGTGCGATAAACTGACTGCAGCTGGTTTTCCCGTTGGTACCGGTAATTCCAATTACATTTAGTTTTTTGCTTGGTCGGGAATAGAAACGAGCAGCGATCTCGCTCAATTTGCCCGACAAATTATCCACCGCTATCACTACTACTCCGTCGATAATTCTTGTTCCCTGCCACTCACCACCCGCTTCTGTCAGAACGGCAGCGACACCTGATAGAATAGCCTCAGCAACAAATTCTCGCGCATCGTGATTGCGACCGAAACAGGCTAGAAATAAATCACCCTGCTTCAATAGGCGACTGTCCATCTGAACCCCGGTTACCGTTACATTTACTGCTTGTGGTATGGGGTCGGGCAATTGCACCAAACCGCTGATCAGGTCTGGTAGGGATCCGTTCGAACTCAATTGTTCCGCTGTATTCATTTTAGAGTGACCTTAGTTCCATCGATTGATCCAGCGGAATATTGTCCGGAGCGATATTCAAAATTCTCATGGCACCAGAAGCAACTCTCGAAAAAACGGGCGCGGCTACCTGCCCACCATAGTGTTCACTGCCTTTCGGTTCATAAACAATTACCACAATAACTATTTTTGGATCACTTGCAGGCGCTACGCCCACAAACAAGGAGTTATAAGCACTTTCTTCGTAACCAAATTCGCCAAGCACATGAACGGTTCCGGTTTTTCCAGCCACATTATAGAAAGGTATACGAGCCTCACGCGCAGAGCCACCTCGGGTAGGGTCAACTACGGTTTCCAGCATAGCCAGCACTTGATTACTAATAGTCTTACTCAACACCTGCTCTCGAGGCAGTGCTTGTAAACCAGCTTCATCAAGTTTCAATAGAGATACGGGTTTCCTGATACCACCATCGGCAATTACTGAATAGGCCTGTGCGAGTTGCAAAGCCGTTGTGGACAATCCATAACCGAAAGAGAACGTGGCTGTTTCTATTCGACTCCAACGACGGTGGTTCGGCAGTACACCTCCTTGCTCACCTGGAAAACCCGTGCCCGAAACTTGCCCCATACCTACCCGCTCCAATACGTTACGTATGCGCTCGGGACCGATATCAAAGGCAACCAGGCTGGAACCTATATTGCTCGATTTGGTAATCACCTGTGTCAGATTCAAGCTACCGTAGTTGATAATGTCCTGAACTTCCTTCCCATTAACCATCATCCAACCAGGGCTTGTTTCTATAATAGTATCTGGCTTGTACAAACCAGATTCCAGTGCCGCCGCAACGGTAAACGCCTTGATGGGAGAACCTGGTTCGAATACATCGGTGATGGCTCGATTTCTCAAGACACTGAAGTCGGTCATGTTCGCCTTGTTATGCGGATTATATGAAGGCTGGTTTGCCATAGCTAAAACTTCTCCGGTAACCACATCGAGCAGCACGATTGAAGCAGATTTTGAACGACGGCTTATAAATTCTGCTTTTAACTCCTTATAGGCGAGATTCTGTAAGCGGAAATCAATACTGATCTGAAGATTCTTACCGGGCTCTGCGGTTTGAATCGTATTCAACTCTTCGATGATGTGACCACGCTTGTCCATAACTACCTGGCGTCTTCCAGGCACACCCCTTAACCAGTCATCATAAGTTAACTCCAAGCCTTCTTGTCCCACATCATCTACATTACTAAAACCTACAAGGTGGGCCGCAACTTCTCCTTGAGGGTAAAATCTCTGGTATTCCTGCTGACCATAAACACCTTCTATATCCAAAGACAAAATTCTATTCGCCTCGGCTGGCGCCAGACGTCTCTTTGTATACAAAAACTTCCTGCTGCTGTTTCGCTGAATATTTTGCACGAGAGTTTCAGCATCTAGCTTTAGCTCGAAAGCAAGTTTATTTATCGCAACAACATTGCTCCCTATTTCCTGAGGATTAACCCAGATCGATTTAACTGGCGAACTTACGGCAAGAGGCTCACCGTTTCTATCTGTTATCAATCCTCGGTTAGCTACCAGGGGTACAGTTCGTATGGTGCGATCATCACCCTCGCCTTGTAAGAAATCGCGCTCAAGAATGTGCAATGCACTCACCTTCCAAGCAATCGCCAACACACACAGAAACATCGCAAATAGCACCAGATAAAAGCGCCATCGCTGAAAAATTTGAGATAATTCAGTGTTGCTCATGATTAACCATCACAGTACTCGTAATATCGGGCACTTCCATCTGTAGTTGTTCAAGCGCCTTCTGTTCGATTCGCCCTTCAACCCCGAAGGTACTCTGCTCTATCAGCAATTGACCCCACTGTACTTCCAATCGATTCGCCTGATCTCTCAACTCTTGCAATTCATTGAACGCAAACCTGTTTTCGTGGGTTGTAGCGACCACAGACAAACCGGTTACCAGCACAAGACTTAAAGCCACAAATAAACCCAAAGTAGAAAAGCGAGTAATTCCTGCCCATTGCAAAATGGATAGCTGGGCCATGTCTCCATTTTTTGTCTTGCTGCGTACTCTTCGAGTCATATTAGCTGTCATCATCCATAATTTGCATAAATCAGACAATCTTCTCTGCCACCCGCATAACCGCGCTTCTTGCCCGTGGATTTCTACTCAATTCAGAGGCACTGGCCTTTATTCGTTTACCAACAGACCTCATAGTTGGATTGAGCAAGCTCTGCGGAATCGGCAAATCCCGTGGAAAATTGTCTCCTTTAGTCTGCACAGCGATAAATTTCTTAACCATTCGATCCTCAAGAGAATGAAAACTAATCGCGACAAATCTGCCCCCTGGCTTCAGTACTTTCAGTGCTTGCTGTAGACCTTGTTCCAATTCACCTAACTCATCATTAATAAAAATTCGAATTCCCTGGAAAGCCCTTGTTGCCGGATGTTTATCTTTTTCCCAAGTCGGGTTGGCCTCCTTAATAATTTCAGCCAACTCGGCTGTCGTCGTAATAGGTTTTTCGGCTCGCTTCAAAATAATTCGTCGCGCCATGCGTCGCGAATATCTTTCTTCTCCATACTGATAAATCACATCAGCAATTTCTTGCTCTTCTGCGCCATTAATCCATTGCGCGGCGCTTATACCCGCAGTTGGATTCATACGCATGTCTAATGGGCCGTCATGTAAAAAACTGAATCCCCTCTCCGCATTGTCAAGTTGTGGCGATGAGACTCCTAAATCAAAAACAATGCCATCAACACAAGCTGTGAGTTCCTGTTGAGTTAGTCTTGACTCAATTGCACTAAATGGAGCGTGTACGACCTCCAGTCGAGAATCTTTCTGTCGTAGTTTCTGCGCTACGTCTATCGCATCGGGGTCTTTATCAAAGACTATCAAGCGTCCGTCAGATCCCAGTTGCTCGAGTATTAACTCGCTATGACCACCTCTGCCAAATGTTGCATCGATATAAAGTCCATCATTACGAATCGCAAGCCCATCGACCGCTTCCCGTATCAACACAGTCTCGTGGGATGACTTTGCGCTCATCACTTACTCCATCTAGAGCGCCAGGGACCGCAATTTATCTGGCAGCTCTCCTTCAATGCTTGATTCTGTTAACCATTGATCTCTTTGTTGATTCCAAATATCCCGATTCCATATTTCCAGCTTCTTGCCCTGTCCTATCAAGCAGACATGTTTCTCCAATTGAGCATGTTGACGTAACTCTTGTGACAACAGCACACGGCCACTACCATCCAATTCAATATCTTTTGCATGGCCCATAAGTAAATGCTTGACACGTTCAGACTCGTTGTCGAAACTGGGAAGAGATTCTAATTGGGGCTCTATTTGTTCCCACTCTGGAAGTGGATAGAGTAAAAGACATCGGTGATTGATGTTGATAGTTACTACTAAATGCCCGGAACAATGATTTGTTAATTGCTCACGGTAACGCGCAGGCATGGCCATGCGCCCTTTTGCATCGAGATTGATAGTATTTATGCCGCGAAACACTCGTTGTCCCCATTATTTTAGAAAAAGATTGTCGAGGGCTTGAATCCTTCAATTACCCACAATTCAACAATTTTTCCCACTTTTCGCCACAAAGTTACACTATAGAGGCACTAATGCATCGGCGCAAGCCTTATTTGGCTAATTTCTATAGGAAAAAGTGCAGGAACTTGCAGCTAAAAGCGGGGAAAATGTGTAGAAATCACTAGTATTGAATATAGTAATTTCAGTTATAACAGCTTAATAGAAACCCTAGTTAAAGTAAATTATTAAGGCCAAGCTAAAAAACAAAACAAGTGGAGGGGAAATAGATGCGAGTCAGCCTATAAGCCGGGTTCTGTCGAGGACAATTATTCATCTGCAACCTGTGTCACCACAGATTTGTAGCGGCCTACCCGAATCCAATGCGAGCAACATCAATAGATTCCTATTTGGCCTTGCTCCGGGTGGGGTTTACCTTGCCACGAACTGTTACCAGCCGCGCGGTACGCTCTTACCGCACCATTTCACCCTTACCTCATCACCCGAAAGTAACGGGGCGGTATACTTTCTGTTGCACTAGCCGTGGGCTTACGCCCCCCAGGCGTTACCTGGCACCCTGCTCTATGGAGCCCGGACTTTCCTCTGTCAATTTCCTCAAAAATCGTTAGTCGAAATTAGAAGAGCTAAAGACAGCAATTGCCCGGCTGACTCAATTGCAGAGACTAATGGAGAAACCCGGCTGTTACAACAAGAATTATTTCTAAATTCCTTTCGCACACAAGGACACGATAGCCGCTGCAATGGCCGATACAGCGAGCGGACAGCCACGATTCTATAGTGAAATAGCAAATACGCCCAAGGCGCTTTCTAAGTTAATGAAAACGATCAACGCTACTGGAGAAGTTATCTCTTACTGCTATGAAGCGAGGCCGCGTGGGTATGGAATCTATCGCCAAATCGGCGATTCTGGACATGATTGTGTTGTGGTGGCTCCCTCACTGATACCCACCAAGGCAGGTGATTGAGTGAGGACAGATCAACGCGACCTCAAGAGGCTATGCGAGATCTGACGCGCCCGCTAGGATATAAAGCATCTGAAGCGGCAGGCGAAGCAGCGCCTGAGTGCATTTTTGTTAGGCCATGGACTGCGCTAGGACAGCGAGAAAAGTAAATGGACTCACAGGCCTATTGGCACTGGCTGGAGAACATTAAATTGGGTCATTAGGTTCAACAAATCGTATTTCAGGAATATATGTTAGCAACAAACAAAAATGTCCAGTTTCGTAACACATCGATTGCACGGGATTAGTGGGATTTATTTGAGCAATTGCCCGCGCAACAATGCCAGCAACGACCGTTGCTACAAACGCATAGCGAACGCCGACAACCAGTGATAGGAGAATGAGTTTTTGGGACAGGGCAAAGGTAGCCCAGTGGGAGAATCCTCGGGGTTCCTAAGAGGCGTTCAGAACAATGGAACAACCCTCAAACCTGGAGAGAGGCGCTCCACGTCGAAGATTCGTCAGGCGCGCGAATATCAGATTGATCAACCGTCGTAAAATGCTGTCTCTGTCCCAAGCGCTTATTGAAGGAGAAAGAAACGAAAGATTGATATCATCGATTGACAGGTCACAACTCATCATGAACCTGCCGGACTTCACACTGTGCTACTGCTGAAAATTCCTGCAACGCCGACTCATAGAGTCGATTCTTTCTGACCCCAGTTATCTCACAAGCCAGACCGACGGCCTTCTTCATGGAAACTTCAGACCTTAGCAACTTTACTATTTCCATGGCCTGTTCATGTCGGCGCCGCTCCTCTGATGTTTCCTCACATCCAGATACAAGCACAACAAATTCACCCTTTTGCTGATTCCCATCCTGCTCCAGCCATTGCACACACTGCTCTGCCGATCCGAGAAAATGCGATTCAAATCGTTTTGTCAGCTCACGGGCAATAAATATTTTGCGACCAGCGCCGAATGCGCTGATCATATCTTGCAAACTATTTGCAATTCGATGCGTGGATTCATAAAGCACCAATGTACGTTGCTCATCAGCTAATTCGGAAAGTCGTTTTTGCCTGGCGGATGGCTTACTCGACAGAAACCCCTCGAATACAAACTTATCCGTGGCCAAACCTGAAACGCTCAACGCAGCAACAAAGGCACTCGCTCCGGGCACAGGAATCACGGAGATGTTACGTTGACGTGACTTCAACACAAGTTTGTAACCAGGATCGGATATTAACGGGGTTCCCGCATCAGAGATTAAGGCGACGGAATTTCCCTCACCTAACTTCATCAGAATTTTCTCAATGGCAGCGTCACTGGAAAACTCATGATATGAGACCGAAGGTGTGCTGACCTGAATACTCTGCAATAATTTCTGGCTGTGACGGGTATCCTCTGCTGCAATCAAATCTACTGTATTAAGGACTTCGATCGCCCGCTTGGAAATATCATCCAGGTTACCGATGGGAGTTGCCACGACGTAGAGAATGCCTGTTTCACTCATTACTGCTTACTTCTTCTATTGGTTGTTATCTAGTTGATATCATTGGGCCATGGATCATAGCCGATAGCATCCAAACATATTGGCTAATAAATTGCTGTCCCAACTGAACTGTATTAGTCTTTTAGCTACCAACCAAATTAGCAGATTACCTCGATTCCACAAAGATGAAATTAAACCTTCAATCCAAACAATTGCGACTATCAATTCTCCTGTTCGCTTTGACTGTTAAAGCCTGTAGTTTGGCGCCCACTAATTCCGATCAGACCCAGGCTGAGTTTAATCCAGGCACAAGCTCCATAGACGAACTCGTTAACGCAGCAAGAAATAGCAGCGGCAGTGAATCGACCGAGCTTCGAATCCTGGCCCTCGAAGCCATGGTCGATGCTGGCGATCTTGATCGAGCCGCGCGCCAGTCTCCCTTAATACGAAGCCTCACTGAGTTATCTCGGCCACAACAGATTCGCACCCTGCTAATTGAAGCAGAACTTGCGCTTGCTGCGGAACAACCCGTCCAGGCCCTGAGCTTGTTAGAGCAGTCTGATAAGCTCGGTTTCGACCAACAACCGAGTCTGCAACGAGATTATCTACTTAAATTGGGACGCGCCCTCCAGAAAAATGGAAATTTCGCACAATCGCTCAACACCTATTTACAGTTGAGTAGTATTGCGCAAAATGACGGAGTGTCAGAACAAAACAGTCACAACGAAATTTGGAGTGCCTTGCATCATTTTTCTCCAAGTCAATTAGATGACATTGCCGATACTGCAGATAACTACCTGACAAGAGGCTGGGTAGAGCTTGCACGCGTGGTGAAGTCAGAACAATTCAGCCTCAAAGCGCAACTTGATGCCATCGCTCAATGGAAGCGGACATGGAGTCAACACCCCACTGCGCAGCAACTACCCGCGACTCTTTTAAAAATTGAAGACACATGGAACCAACGCCCACAGCACATAGCACTGATTCTGCCGCTTCAAGACTCCGCGGGTAGAGCTATTCAGGAAGGGTTTCTGAGCGCCTACTACGCTGCCCTTAATATCTCTCGAGAAGTCCCCAAAATTTCGGTTTACAATAGCAGCGACGCTTCAGTCATTTACCCAATCTATGATGCTGCCGCAGATAGCGGGGCTGATCTAATCATAGGGCCTCTTTACAAGCAGTTAGTCAATCAATTACAGCAGCTGGACGAGCTACCAGTACCCACACTCGCACTAAACTATGCCGATGACGAACTAAGCACTTTAAGTAAGCTGACTCAATTTGGCCTGGCTCCAGAAGATGAAATTTCACAGGCAGTTGCTCTGGCCTGGGAAGCTGGACACAGAAATGCCGCGGTCATCACGCCTCAATCGGATGATCGACTACGCCTACTGCAAACTTTCAAAGACAGTTGGACAAGCAGAGGCGGCATCGTAGTTGCTCAATCCACTTTTGGCGGTGGCAGTGACTACGCGGATGTCATCAAACGAGTCATGGCGATTGATTCCAGTGAATCAAGAAAGGATCGACTCCTGGACATCCTCCCCAGGTCTAACATCGAGTTCACACCGCGTCGTCGCAACGATATAGATTTTATTTTTCTAATTGCGAACCCTCGGGAAGGCCGTCAGATTAAGCCAACTTTGGCTTTCTACTTTGCCGGAGACATACCGGTTTATGCCCTACCCTCGATTTATGATGGCCTTGACAATCAAAGCGCGAACCAGGATTTGAATGGAATTGTATTCACCGATGCCCCCTGGGTACTCGCCGATAGTGATCCCCTAAAAGCGGACAGTGAGTCTAACTTGCGTCCTGCACAAGGTCCGGTGCAGCGCTTTCGGGCAATGGGAATAGACAGTTTTAGATTGTATCCCCGATTACGCCAGTTTTTGGATAACGATATCAGCTCAATACCTGGAGCCACCGGTATGCTCAGCATGGATGAGAATGGCCGCATACGTCGAAGTCTTGAAGTAGCGCGATTTGTCGATGGCAGGGCAACACTGGCTGTAGAGTCGATTACTGACTTGGATTAAGCAGCTCCCAAGTACAGGTTTTGAACTAGCCACTAGGACGTGCGCTCATGAGTTTCGGCCGCTTCAGAAATAGTCACCAGTTTGGTAGAGAACAAGAGTCCAGAGCCACTAAATATCTCCGCACACGGGGCTTAAGACTTATAGACTGCAATTTCCGAAGTCGCTACGGAGAGATCGATCTAGTCATGATTGAGGGCTCTACTTTGGTATTCATTGAAGTGCGCTATCGAGGCGGCAGTCAATACGGACACGCCTTCGAGACAGTTACCCCAAGCAAGCAAAGAAGAATACGCCACACTGCGGCAACCTATCTTCAATGCCACAGCCAATACCTGCATCTCAACTGCCGCTTTGATGTCATCGGTTTGAGCGGCAGGGGTTCATCGGCTGACCCAGTTATTACCTGGATCAAAAATGCATTCAGCTGAAACTTTCAATCACCTTAGGCAGTCTACTATTGCAGAGGTAAAAATCCTGACATTTACAACAATTAGCGGTAAATATTGCCAGCCGTATGGCCGATATAGATAAATACTTTTTAATGAGAGTTTCAAATGGAATTAGCGAATCGGATTAGTCAGCATTTTCTCGATAGTATTGAAGTCAAGCAGAAGTCTGTCAAGGAACTAATCGACCCTATTCATCGCGCTGGTGAAGCTATGGTGAACAGCCTGCTTAACAATGGGAAAATATTAAGTTGTGGAAACGGTGGGTCTGCTGGTGACGCGCAGCATTTTTCTGCGGAGTTATTGAATCGTTTTGAAAAAGAACGGCCAGGGCTGCCAGCCCTGGCACTGACTACTGATAGCTCCACACTAACTGCCATAGCAAACGACTATAGCTACGACGAAATTTTTTCAAAGCAAGTGACCGCGCTGGGTCAGGCAGGTGATGTTCTGCTTGCCATATCGACGAGTGGAAATTCTGCCAACGTCGCTGCGGCCATGAAGGCCGCCCTAGACCGGAACATAACTCTGGTTGTGTTAAGCGGAAACGACGGCGGTTCTATAGCCGCATTGCTTGGGGAGAAGGATGTTGAAATACGTGTACCATCAAATCGCACTGCACGCATACAAGAAGTACATCTGGTAGTTATACACTGCTTGTGTGATTTTATTGATTCCCAATTATTTGGAGGTGACGACTCATGATTAAGGAGCTCTTAATCCCTCGACATCTGTTACTTCTAGCTCTGCTTCTCTTTATCCCTTCTTGCACAGCTATTTTAGTTGAGACCACAGGTGAGCAAGGAATATCAGAAGACCCTACGCAACGCACTGCTGGTGCCAGAGTAGAAGATCAATCAATCGAAACCAAAATCATAGTCAACATGAAGTCGCAAGAGCCAGCTTTTAAAAAAGCCAACTTCGATGTGATTAGCCACAATGGTGTTGTGCTGCTGGTCGGGCAGGTAGAATCAAACGAGCTAAAAAATAAAGCTAGCGAGATAGCAAGCCAGGCAAGCACTAAGATCAAACGTGTACATAATGAGTTGGAGGTATCTGGCAAAATCAGCCTGTTATCACGAAGTAACGACGTCTGGATTGCCACTAAAGTGCGCACACTGATGCTTACCAACAACGAAGTGCCTTCATCGCAGGTAAGGGTCATCGCCGAGAACGGAGCAGTCTATCTGATGGGTTTGATTGAGCAATCCGGCGGGGATAATGCTGCCCAACTAGCTAGAAGTGTATCGGGAGTTACTAAGGTTGTTAAGGTTTTTGAATACCTCAATTAGAATTGTACTCAGATAAAAAAAGAAAAATGGCAGGCTTTACTTTACGACTCGAAGCGAAGGCTTTTTATTTGGATTCGAAGATTTTGTATCGGTGCCTTGCTTACCAGTAGGTGTGGGCGGCATCGGTAAACTAGTTTCTGGATCAAATATCATCCCCTGCCCATTTTCCTTTGCGTAAATCCCCATCACCGCTGCGATTGGCACATACACGTGCTTAGGAATACCGGCAAAACGCCCATCAAAATCAACTGCTTCACTGCGGATCAACAAATTCTGCACCGCCGCAGGGGAGATATTGAGAATTATTTGCCCATCTTTGACATGCTCCTGTGGCACCTCAACATCATCGCCATAGGCGTTTACAAGAATATACGGAGTACAATCGTTCCCAACTATCCAATCGTAGAGCGCCCTTACGATATACGGTCGGCTCGAACTCATGGACATTGTTGAAACCCCGCTTCGATGAAGCTCAGACCATTTCTTTTTCTTGCTCAGAAAAACTTGCCAGTACTGAATCTCTCTCGAATAAACGTTCTCCATATTCTAATAAAGGTTTAGTCGACTTGTTCTTCGGCAGTTCAATATCCATCACTGGAAGACGCCACAAGACCGGTGCTACGCAACAGTCAACAATCGTGAATTCATCACTCATGAAAAACGGCTTTTCTCTAAATATAGGCGCAATGGTGATCAGGCTTTCCCTTAACTCTTTCCGCGCCTTTTCTAACTGTGCGGGAGTTCCCTTAGCGGTCATGAGCACATCAACTTTTGCGCACCAGTCCTGCTTGATTCGGTATATCCAAAGCCTGCTTTCGGCGCGAGCTACAGGGTAAACCGGAAATAGCGGCGGGTGAGGAAATCGCTCATCAAGGTATTCCATCATGATGTCAGCTTCATACAACACCAAATCTCGATCGACCAATGTAGGCAGTGTATTGTAAGGGTTTAACGAGGCCAAATCCTCCGGCTTGCTCTCTGGGTTGACATCAATCGTTTCGACAGTCACACCCTTTTCGGCAAGCACTATTCTAACCCGATGACTGTAGTGACTACTGCCATCAGAGTAAAATGTCATGGAAGATCTTTTCGCTACCACACCCATGTTATTCCCTCAAATCCAATCTATCCAATATCCTTGTTAACTACTCTTTTACGTAAAAACACCGCTACAAAAAACTGCGTGTAGTTCTAATTCCTATCAATCAATTTCTAATGATAGTCCTTGCTAAACTCCCTTCCCAAAAACGCTGTAAGAACATAGAGAATTCCAAGAAACACTAAAACCCAAAGCCCAATTTCTTGGCGTCTGGTACGAATGGGCTCTCCCACGTAGTACAGAAAGTTAACCAGATCCACCACCACAGCATCGAACTCTTCAGGGCTAAGTGACCCAGTTCCTTCAACATGCTGTAATTCACAATGACCAGAATCATCATCGCCATGAGAATCACAAATCACATCACCCTGCAATTCGTGAAGCACATTTGGCATTGCAACATTAGGGAATATTTTATTATTGGCTCCAAATGTTTTAGTACTATCGGCATAGAAACCTTTCAGGTAGCTATACAACCAGTCAGGATGACGCACACGACCAATCAAGGTTAGATCGGGTGGTGCTGCGCCAAACCATGTTTCGGCATCTTCATTCGACATTGAATTCACCATTAAGTCACCGATTAAAGAACCATCAAATATAAGGTTTTCAACTACAAGCTCTTCGGGAATTTCAAGATCTTCGGCAGCTCGTGCATAGCGTGCATAACCTAACTCGTGACAACTGGAGCAGTAATTCATGTAGGTCTTAAACCCACGCTGCAATGAACCCTTGTCTTCGAAACTAGTTTCAACGTGCTCCAAATTGAGATTCGCCTCTGCTGCATCTGCCGAGCCGGATACCAACATTAAAGGCAATACGACTAAAAGAATTAGCAACAAAATACTTCCAATCAATTGCGCGATAGATATAAATCGACCCGTCACTCTTTCCGGAGGTTGCTTGGTCTTTTCCTTTCTTGTATACCAAGGCATAGCGAAAAAGAAAGCGAAGTAAATTACTGTCATAATCTGCGCCAACAACGTCTTGGCAGGACTCACCGCTTGTGTGCCCAGCACACCCAGCACAAGGAATGCGACCACAAACAATAATAGGGCGACACGGCTAAATGTACCCTTGTAACGCATGGACTTCACAGGACTCTTATCCAGCCAAGGAAGTACGAACAGGATAGCGATGGCCCCAAACATGACCAACATACCCCAGAATTTCGCATCAATGCTAAACAACGGGTAGGTCACGGCGCGCAACATGGAGTAGAAAGGTGTGTAGTACCAAACTGGCGGTACATGTTCAGGCGTCTTCAAAGAATTAGCTTCCTGGAAATTTGCGATCTCCAAAAAGTAACCACCCATCTCAGGTGCAAAGAAAACAATGGCGCAGAACACGAACAGGAAGAGCACTACTCCCGAAAGATCATGATACAAAGTATAGTAAGGGTGGAAAGGAACACCATCCACAGGAATGCCATCCGGCCCTTTGTTCTCCTTAATCTCTATACCGTCCGGGTTGTTAGAACCGACCTCGTGCAGTGCGAGTAAGTGCAGCACAACCAGTGCTATCAGCACTATTGGAAGAGCCACGACGTGCAATGCAAAGAAACGATTCAAAGTAGCACCGGAAATGAGATAATCGCCTCTAACCCAAACCAATAAATCATCACCAATTACCGGTATAGCTCCGGCTAGAGACACAATTACATTGGCTCCCCAATAGGACATCTGGCCCCAGGGAAGTACATAACCCATGAAACCTTCTATCATCAGTACCAGGTAAATAGTCATCCCGAAAACCCAAATCAATTCTCTAGGCTTCTGATAGGAACCATACATCAGGCCGCGAAACATATGCACGTAGACAACAAAGAAAAACGCTGATGCGCCGGTCGAGTGCAGGTAGCGCAACAACCATCCCCATTCGACATCTCGCATAATGTATTCAACGGATGCGAACGCCGCTTCGGCAGTGGGGGTGTAACTCATGGTCAACCAGATGCCGGTTAGTAACTGGATCACCAAAACTACTAGAGAAAGTACCCCGAAAAAATACCAGAAGTTAAAATTCTTTGGCGCGTAATACTCACTCATGTGAGTCTTCCAGCTTTTCACTATCGGCAATCTGGCATCAGTCCAATCGCGAAGCCCTGCTAGTGCACCAATAAGACGGCCCGGTTTTTCAGTTTCATTATTAGCCGTATCGGTCATTACGCAGTCTCCTCGTCAACACCAATCACGAGAACGTTTTCACTCTCGAAGGAATAAGGTGGTACTTCCATATTCCGAGAAGAAGGCGAGCCGCTGTAGACACGTCCGGCCAGATCAAAGCGAGACCCGTGGCAAGGGCAGAAAAAACCACCTCGCCATTCTGAGTCAAAAGGCTCTGATTTTAATTCGATATAAGGAGTCGGTGAACAAAAAAGGTGAGGACATAAGCCAACCAAGACCATCACATCGGGGGTTCGAGATCGAAACTCATTCTGCGCATACGCTGGTTGCTCGGGCTCAGTTGAATCAGGATCGGTTAAACGATCAGTATCTTCGTTCAGTGCACTAAGTGATTCTTCAGAACGCTTAACGACAAAAATAGGTCGTCCGCGCCAGGCGGGAATTGGGCCAAGCATCTCGCCTGCCTGCAGGCGACTAATATCAATTCTTACCGGTGCGCCAGCTGCGCGTGCTTTGGCGCTAGGACTCCAGGATCCAACAAAGGGAACAGCTGCCCCAACGACTCCAGCAGCACCTACAACCGAAGTTGATCCCACTAAAAACCGTCTACGGCCAGCATTAGCACTGTCGTCAATCACCGTAACTTCTCCTTGAGAACAAGCTTTTCAATTGAAATATCCCTCTACACCAGGGATACGATCACGAGTTTGACCAGAGCCGCTAAGGCGGCTCGGCAAGGCGCGTGAATGTTAGTCAATTTTGCGCTTTTTAGCAAGTGCATACACGTCGTAAACAGTAGGTATATCGTTGATAATAGTAATAAAAAAAAATATTTTCTGCGGCACAAAAAACGCCGACTTCAAACCCGAAATCGGCGTTTTTTGAAACAACTTTATTACCGCTTGGAAAACTGAGGCTTCTTACGTGCTTTGCGTAAACCAACCTTTTTACGTTCCACTTCACGTGCATCACGAGTCACGAATCCGGCTTTTCTTAGGGTTGCTCTTAATTCTTCATCGTAATCCATCAAGGCTCTGGTAATTCCGTGCCTGATAGCACCAGCTTGACCAAAGCTTCCACCACCGCGAACAGTGACCTTGATATCGAACTTCTTAGTCATCTCAACTAATTCGAGAGGTTGTTTAACGATCATACGAGCTACTTCACGCCCAAAATAGCCATCCAAAGTTCGGTTATTTATAGTGATAGCGCCACTACCACTGGTCAAATAGACTCTCGCAGTTGAGGTTTTACGTCGGCCGGTACCATAATATTGCGTGCTAGACATCGACTAAACAAACCTCCTAAAGTTGAAGCATCTGTGGTTGCTGCGCCCCATGTGGGTGCTCAGTTCCAGCATAGACTTTCAGTTTCTTAAACATCGCTCGACCTAGCGGGTTTCTGGGCAACATGCCCTTTACCGCCAATTGAATGACACGCTCTGGCGCTTTTTCCAGCAATTTCTCGAAAGACAGGGATTTTAGACCACCTGGAAATCCTGAGTGAGTATGGTAAATTTTGCCTTTTGCCTTGTTGCCGCTTACCTGTACCTTGTCGGCATTGATTACAACAACGAAATCGCCCGTATCCACATGAGACGTATACTCGGGTTTATGTTTACCACGTAGGCGTGTCGCTATCTTAGTAGCCATGCGGCCTAAAGTTTGGCCTTCGGCATCTACAAGAAGCCATTTTTGATCAACTTCATAAGGTTTCGCGCTATAAGTCTTCATCTTTCTGCCATTGGGCCTTGCTTTAGGGAGCGCGAATACTACCGGAGCAATCTCTAATATTCAAGCGAATTCAGGCCCGGAATGTAGGTTTTTCGGGTGCTTGAGATTAAATCAGCTCAATCGATTTTCGTCCTCAATGGGGTTGTTCTGATGGATTAAACTCTGGAATCTGTAGAATCTCGCAGGAGCCTGTCGGATTTAACACTGTGCTATTGCGGAAAAATAATAATCAACCATTTTTCACGGTCAATTTCTTTAGAGAAAGACTATTCGCCTCAGTTGACCACAAAAATTGACTGATTTCTGCTTCCTCTCGCCACAAACGATTAAATCCGGCAGGCTCCTGTGCTAAACCAGGTGCTGGCCACGCAGGTATTGCTCTGATTGCATCTCTATGAGTCTAGACCTAGTTCGTTCAAACTCGAAACTCAGTTTTTCGCCTGTATACAGCGCCGAAATTGGAGCTTCCGCCGAAATGATTAGTTTTACTCGGCAATCATAAAGCTCATCAACCAGGCTAATAAATCGTTTCGCGCTGTCACCGAACTGCTCGTTCATTTGAGGCACATCAGCCAGGATTACCGCGTGATACATCTTTGCCAGTTCCACATAGTCAAAGACACTGCGCGGGCCTTCGCAAATTTGCCCAAAACCAAACCAGACTACATCATCTGTGCAATACCGAGAATCTATGCTTCTTTCGAGTATCTCGATACTTTCATTCTTTCTGATCTTCGCCGGGTCTGGTACAAGCTGGCAGAAACATGATAACAACAAGCTGTCGCTCGCTTCCGTGACTGGACAATGGTAAAGGGTTGCCTGAGTTAAACTGCGCAAGCGGTAGTCGACACCGTGTTGGATCTCAATCGTTTGCATATTTTCCCGAATGAGCTGAATAGCAGGCAAGAAACGTTGTCTCTGTAGCCCGCCCTCATAGAGCAAATCAGGGGCAGTATTGGAGGTGGCTATCAAAATTACACGGCGCTCAAATAACGCATCTAGCAAGCCTGCAAGTATCATTGCATCGCCAATATCTCGCACAGAAAACTCATCAAAGCACAAAATGCTGACTTCCCTGGCGATTCGCTCGGCAACCAGTTCGAGTGGATTTTTATGACCTTGCAGAACTGTCAGGTCGCGGTGTGCGCGCTGCATGAAACGGTGGAAATGGGTGCGAAGCTTTCCTTTGCCTGGCAGGCATTCATAGAATACATCCATCAAGTAAGTCTTGCCTCGACCGACGCCTCCCCAGATATATAGCCCGCGAATGTTTGGCTTAAACGAGTCCCTGGCGAACAGCCTGTTCCAGAGTCTAGTGTGCAGCCGCACCCTGTTCTGGTTTTGCGTAACTTGCTCGAATAACTCCTGCAATTGCCGAACCAGCGAAAACTGCGCTTCATCTGCACTGACTAGTCCGTTTTCAAGATCGAGTTGGTAGCGTTGTAGCGGGCCCATTATTGCCAATCGCGCGGATACCTGGGGACATTTTCTACTATGTAAAGCAAGCAGTTTCCAGATTCTGAAAGCAATGGCAACCTCTAATCAATATAAATCTGCCATTCCCCCGATCATCAAAGCAACAAGACAAGGAAGTTTGTTAAAAAAATCAAGCTAACTAATGTATACTTGGCGGATCGCTCATCTCAGTACTGGGCAATCATAGAGCGTTTAACAAAGAAGCGATGGCGAGGCGATCACTTAGATGATTTGGTTAACTGCAATTGCATGTCTAGCTGCGGGAATCGTGATTGGCGTAGTGTTCTCAAGTCGCTTGAACAGCAGCGCATCACGCGTGCAGGAATTAGAAAACCAAATTCGTGATCTAACAGACAATCATCTGACCTATAAGGACAATGTGAGCGATCATTTCAGTATGACCGCCGATCTGGTTCAGCATATGACCGAGAGCTACCGCGAGGTGTATCAACACTTGGCCAGTGGGGCTCAAGACCTCTGTAGCAATGAAGTAGCCGGCAAACTACTCCCGGCTGGCACAGATGCAGTTTTCGATGGCAACCTAGAATCCGAAACAGCGGGCGAACTAAACCCGCCCAAGGATTATGCAGCAAAGCAGGATCCCAGCCAGAAAGGTGCTCTATCCGAAGAATTTGGGCTCGGTAAATCAATTTCTCAGAACGAAGAAGAATCTCCGCTTCAGCAAAAGCACTAATTCCAATAGCACTGCTATCACAGCACTAGACTACCCAGTTGCAACCGGGCCTTTGTAAAAAAATGAATTAGTCGCCTATGTCCGAATACAGCTTAACCCACCTAAAACAACTCGAAGCCGAAAGCATTCACATTATGCGGGAAGTAGCGGCTGAGTTTGACAAACCAGTAATGCTTTATTCTGTGGGAAAAGATTCTTCTGTAATGTTGCACCTGGCGCTAAAGGCTTTCTACCCAGGCAAACTTCCATTCCCTTTGATGCACGTTGATACCACCTGGAAATTTGGAGAAATGATAAATTTCCGTGATCAGCAAATCGAAAAACTGGGGCTAGATATGATTATTCACATTAATCAAGAAGGAGTAGACGCGGGAATCGGACCATTTACTCACGGCAGTGAGAAACACACGGACATCATGAAGACTCAGGCCCTAAAGCAGGCGCTAAATAAGTACAAATTTGATGCTGCCTTTGGCGGCGCTCGCCGAGATGAAGAAAAATCTAGAGCCAAGGAAAGAGTTTTTTCATTCAGAGATAAAAACCATGTTTGGGATCCGAAAAATCAAAGACCAGAATTATGGAATGTCTACAACGGGAAAATATACAAAGGAGAAAGCATTAGAGTCTTTCCTCTTTCCAATTGGACGGAACTTGATATCTGGCAATATATTTACCTGAACAACATAGATATAGTCCCTCTCTATTTCGCTAAACCGAGACCAGTAGTCAATATCGACGGGGTAGACATTCTTGTTGATGACGAGCGCATGCCGATTGAAGACGGCCAGAAGATTGAAACCAAGACTGTGCGCTTTCGTACGCTTGGCTGCTACCCACTTTCTGGCGCCGTGGATTCAACTGCAACAACGCTTCCCGAAATTATTCAGGAAATGCTATTGGCCACCAGTTCTGAACGTCAAGGTAGATTGATCGATTCTGACAAGAATGGATCAATGGAAGAAAAGAAACGACAGGGCTATTTTTAATTGGTTTCGACCGATTAACTACTAAAACAGAAGCGCGAGAATCGAATCCAGATGTCACACCAATCCAAGCTAATTAGCACTGATATAGGCGCCTACCTCGCCCAACACGAACGCAAAGAATTATTGCGCCTGTTGACCTGCGGTAGCGTAGATGATGGCAAGAGCACCTTAATTGGCCGCCTGTTACACGACTCGAAAATGATCTATGAAGATCAATTGGCTGCCATCGAAGCCGACAGCATTAAGTCTGGCACCACCGGAGCTAAAATCGATCTTGCTCTACTAGTCGATGGACTACAGGCAGAAAGGGAACAAGGCATAACAATTGATGTCGCCTACCGTTATTTCTCCACCGCAAAGCGGAAATTTATAATTGCAGATACTCCAGGGCACGAGCAGTACACAAGAAACATGGCGACTGGCGCGTCCACCTGCGATCTAGCAATAATTCTAATCGATGCCCGACACGGTGTTCAGGTGCAAACTCGGCGCCATAGTTTTATCGCTTCATTGCTTGGAATTCGACATATTATCGTCGCTATCAACAAAATGGACCTGGTAGATTTTAGCGAGAGCGTTTTCCAGGAAACTAAATCGGACTATCTCAAGTTTAGCGAAAATCTCGAATCTGCTGAGTTTCACTTCATACCTCTGTCTGCACTGACCGGTGATAATGTGGTCAAATCCAGCGATCAGACCCCTTGGTATGAAGGTGGAGCACTAATGCCTATTTTGGAAAGCATCGAAATTGCGAGTGACAAGAATTATTCTGATTTTCGATTCCCCGTACAATACGTCAACCGCCCAAACCTGAACTTTCGAGGGTTTTGTGGCACGGTAGCTTCAGGCGTAATTCGCAAAGGAGACGAGATTAAGGTGCTGCCTTCGAATAAGTCCAGCCGCATTAAGTCCATTGTAACGTATGACGAAGAACTGGAGTTGGCGCATGCCGAGATGGCGGTCACTTTGACGCTTGAAGATGAGATTGATATCAGCCGTGGCGATATTCTCGCTCATCCCGAAAACATTCCAGTTAGTAGCACTAGTTTCGATGCCACTTTGGTTTGGATGGCCGATAGTCCTTTGCTGCCTGGCAAATTATTCGATTTCAAACTTGGCACTAAAACGGTAAGCGGGAAAGTTAACGGCATTCAAAACCGCATTGATGTCGATACACTTGACACATACCCCGCACCGGGACTAGAACTCAACGAAATCGGCCTAGCAAAAATTAATCTGGATGAAACCGTTTGCTTCGATAGCTATAAAGACAATCGCGCAACTGGCAGTTTTATAATTATTGATCGACTAAGCAATGTTACGGTTGGTGCTGGCATGATCAACTGCGATCAGCCGCCGCAACAAACCCGTTCTGAATCCAGCAACATCATTGTTACCAAAGAAGAGCGCGCCGCTCGCTATGGACAAAAACCCGCAACCATAATGTTTGTCGGGATATCGGGTTCAGGAAAATCGACCCTTGCTCATGGACTAGAGAGAAAACTATTTGACCGAGGTCGAGTAAGCACTGTACTTGATGGCAAAACCATGCGACTCGGGATCAGCAAAGATCTGCCACACGATACGGAAGGGCGTGCTGAAAATTTAAGACGAAGTGCGCATATTGCAAGATTTCTGAACGACTCTGGCGTTATATGTTGTGCTTCGTTCGTTGCGCCAAACACAGATTCAAGAGAACACGCCATTCGAGTTATAGGAAAAGATAATTGTTATATAGTCTATCTAAACCCGCCAATGGAAATTTGCATACAACGCGACCCTAGCGGCCTCTATGCGGCGGCCGAAGGAACAGAGTCTTCCGATATTCCGGGCATGTCCTTTCCTTATAGTGCGCCAGAAATTACTCATCTGGAACTGGACACTTCAACTCTCTCTGTGGACGAATGCCTAGACAGAGTTCTTAAGATCATGCGCGACGAAGAAATTATCTAACCAACAACAATCAGCCGAAATTTCTACTAATCTACATTCAAACTGGATTGTCGATATCAATAAACTGATGCTCTAGTTCAAATTTATCCGACAAATAATCCCCCAACGCCTGCACTCCGTATCGTTCAGTAGCATGGTGCCCCGCTGAGAAGAAATTTATGCCCGATTCTCTGGCTATATGCACTGTAGGCTCTGACACCTCACCGGTTATGTAAGCATCGACGCCAGCCTCCACCGCGAGTTCAATATAACTCTGCGCGGCTCCAGTACACCAGGCTACAGACTCAATCTGTTTTGAGTTCCCTTCTATCGCCAGTGCTCGTCGTCCCAGTCTATCGACCAACAAGTCTTGCATTTCGGTAAAATCCAGCGATTTTTTCAACCTTCCAGTCAGGCCTACAGGATGGTTATTCTGCTTCCCTAGCTCACCATCGATATCTACATCCAGCAGCTTTCCAAATTGCACATTATTTCCAAATTCTCGATGCACATCCAATGGTAAGTGATAGGCTAATAAACTCATCCTGTGCTTCAGTAGGGCTTCTATTCGTGACTTCTTGATACCTGATATAGATTGATCTTCACCTCGCCAGAAATATCCGTGATGCACCAATAGAGCATCGGCACCTGCACTTGCTGCTGCAGCTATCAGCTCCTGGCATGCCGTAACACCCGTCACAATTTTTGCAATTTCTGGGCACCCTTCCACTTGCAAACCGTTCGGGCAATAGTCATTGAACTGCTCTGGTCTCAGTACTTGTTTTAACTCAGATTCGAGTTGTTTGAGGCTAACGGGCATTGGAATCCACCCTGACAACGCTGTATATTGGTTTTACAGCAATAATAACATAGAGTCGGGCTGATCTAATTTAGAGAAAATGTCAAAGAGTTGCTATCACAGTTGCGAGAGCCATGAGAAACATTGGTAGCCTGCTTAAATTTGTCAGCTGGCCGGCATCCTGCGGCGTATTGTTGGCATTGGTCGTATTGCAATACCAGCAATTAAAGCTGCTGACAGATCAACCAGCAGCCCTGAAGATGGCTCAAACAGAAACCACGGCTCCGCTGTCCTTTTCAGATGCCATAAAGCTAGCCGCCCCTTCGGTGGTCGCCATCAACGCGACCAATGTCAATGTGAAATCGATAGAACGCACATCTGAAGACCGGGTAAACTTGTATCTGGGAGAGCGGGCTAGCCTTGGCTCTGGTGTCATTGTCAGTGAGGGCGGGTTTATTCTTACCAAGCTTCACGTTGTTGACACCTTGTTCGATGCCTTCGATGCTGAGGTAACACTAAACAATGGCCGCAAAATATCAGCAACCGTTGTCGCCTGGGACGAAGCAAGTGACTTGGCCGTATTGCATATAAATATGGATGACCTGACTCCTATACAAATTGGCGACGAGGATTCTCTCGAAGTAGGCGACATAGTTTTCGCCATAGGCTATCCTCACAATATAGGCCAATCGGTATCCCAAGGTATCATTAGTGCGCTCACCGAAGATTCTGATAATTCTGCTGGCATTATTCAAACTGATGCTGCCATAAACCCTGGAAACTCAGGTGGAGCATTAATTAATTCAGAGGGAAAACTGGTGGGCATCAACTCGTCAATATTTTCAAAGTCCGGCAACTTTGAAGGAATAGGTTTCGCTACCCAAGCGAGTCATGCCATTGCAGTATTTGAGGAAATGTCTCAACAAGCTGTCGCAGCAAATGCTGGCTACCTCGGAGTAATCACCGGTGAAGCACTCAATGCCCAATCCAGCCAGCTATTTTTCGGCGTAGATCATATTCGCGGGATGTTGGTAGAAAGTGTGGATGAGGGTGGCGCGGCAGAAAGAGCGGGCATCGAACCAGGTGATGTGATAACACAGGTTGAAGCCACCTCGGTAATAGATGGCCAAAATATCATGATGGAAGTGCGCAACAAGAAACCTGGAGATGCCATCGACATTCAAATCTACCGTGATGGCCAGACTTTTGTATTGCCTACAACGCTAGGCTTCGGTCAGGCAATCATCATAGAACCCTAGATGCCAGAAGCCTAGGTAATTCTAGCCATCTTTCATTTCTTCTGTCGATATTCAGCAGAAAGTGCGTGAGCCTGCAAATGTTCGTTGCGGGCTATTTCTGCTGCGATGACTGCCAGCTCATTCGCCCCCGTTTCGGAGCAGTTTATGATGGAGCTGCGCTTTTGAAAATCATAGACACCTAGCGCCGAAAAGAACTTTGCGGTTCCTGAAGTAGGTAAAACATGGCTGGGACCAGCACAATAATCACCTAAAGCTTCAGCACTATACCTTCCCATAAAAATGGCACCCGCATTGTCGATAGATTCAAGCAGCTTGTCGGGATGCTCTATCGATATTTCCAAATGTTCAGGTGCGATAAAATTGCTCACTGTTGCAGCTTGCTGCAAATCTTCAACCTGAATGAAAATTCCACGCTTGCTTAGAGATTCTGTGATTATTTCGCGACGCTCCATACCAGGCAACAGCATATCGACACTCTTTTTCACTTCTCGTAAGAATGCAGCGTCATTTGATATCAAGATTGATTGTGCCTGTTCATCATGCTCAGCTTGCGAAAACAAATCCATTGCGATCCAATCAGGGTCGGACTTGCCGTCGCAGATAATAGTGAGCTCCGAAGGGCCGGCAATCATATCTATGCCAACTTCGCCGAAGACAAGCTTCTTGGCCGCGGTAACGTAAATATTTCCTGGTCCCGCGATCTTATCCACCTTGGGGATGGACTCGGTACCAAACGCCAAGGCTGCTATGGCCTGCGCACCACCTATCGTATAAAGCTTGGTGACGCCGGCCAGGGCTGCCGCTGCAAAAACCAATTTTCCAGCGTCTCCATAGGCCGTTGGGACAGTAGCAACTATTTCCTTAACCCCGGCAACCTGGGCAGGAATTGCCAACATCAGCATGGAAGAGGGGTAACTGGCCTTTCCTCCTGGCACGTACACCCCTACCCGCTGAAGAGGGCTTATCTTTTGCCCGTAAACCGAGCCATCCTCTTCCCGATAGGTCCAGGAATCTTGCTTTTGCTTTTCATGATAACGTCGAATTCGCAGTGCAGCATGAGCGAGTGAATCTCGCTGCCTGCTTGAAAGATTGGCGAGCGCCTCTTGCATCTGATCTTGCGCTACAAACAATTCTTCCATGCTGTTAGCGGAGAACGAATCAAAGCGGTTGGTGTACTCAATCACAGCAGCGTCACCACGATTTTGGACTCCTTTCAAAATCCGATTAACCGTGGTGGTTACTTCCTCAGCGACAATCATCTCGCGTTGCAGCAATGTGCCTAACCGATACTCGAAATTCGAGTCGGTAATATTAAGCTCGCTTATTTTTACATCGGCACTAGACATGATTTTCGAATCCGAGCTGGTCACTCGACTTGCTAAATTTGGTTTCCTTTAACGGACTCTCGCAGTTGCCCTAATATCTCTCGAATGCCAGCATTCTTGATTTTCATGGAAGCTTTATTCACGATAATTCTGGAACTCACTTTTGCTATTAGTTCACGTGGCTCCAAGCCGTTTGCTTTCAATGTCTTACCGGTATCGACAATATCCACGATAGCGTCTGCCAAACCCATCGATGGCGCTAATTCAAGTGCGCCGTTGAGCTTAATCAGTTCGATCTGCTTTCCTTGTTCGGCAAAATATTTCTTTGCAATATTGGTAAACTTAGTCGCCACCCTTAGCCTGCCTTGGACAGGAACCGCATTCACAGGTTCTGCGATCACTAATTGGCAAGTCGCAATTTTTAGATCGAGAGGCTCGTAGAAACCTTCATTCCCGTACTCAAGCAACAGGTCTTTACCTATAACACCGATGTCTGCGCTGCCAAACTCAACATAGGTTGGCACATCGCTACCGCGAATTACCATAAGCTTCACGTTTTCCCGATTGGTATCGAAGATAAGCTTTCGGCTCTTATTGATGTCTTCTTCGGGA
>CBDBLE010000001.1:0-3905 GCA_965206945.1 uncultured Pseudohongiella sp.
AGTTGGGCTTTACTTCGGTGATGATGGATGGCTCTTTGGGCGAAGACGGCAAGACACCGATGGACTATGACTACAATGTTGCAGTCACTCGCCGCGCTGTTGATATGGCCCATGCCTGCGGCGTCTCCGTTGAAGGTGAGCTGGGCTGCCTGGGTTCTTTGGAAACGGGAGAAGCCGGCGAAGAGGACGGCAGTGGGGCCGAGGGCAAACTGACCCATGAACAAATGCTGACAGACACAGAAGAAGCCGCGGATTTTGTTGCCGCAACCGATGTTGACGCCCTGGCAATCGCCTGTGGTACCAGCCACGGCGCCTACAAATTTTCCCGCCCGCCCACTGGCGATATTCTCGCTATGGACCGTATCCGCGATATACACAAGCGCCTTCCCAACACCCATTTAGTGATGCACGGCTCCTCGTCAGTCCCTCGGGACTGGCTGCAAGTGATCAACGAATTCGGCGGCGACATTCCGGAAACCTACGGTGTGCCCGTGGAGCAAATTCAGGAAGGCATTAAGCATGGCGTTCGCAAGGTCAATATCGACACGGACTTGCGCCTGGCTGCAACGGGTGCAGTGCGCCGCTTTTTAGCTGAGAATCCATCCGATTTTGACCCGCGTAAATTCCTGCAAAAAACCATTGAGGCCATGAAGGATATTTGTGTCGCTCGCTACCAGGCTTTCGGGACATCAGGCCACGCAGACAAAATAAAAGTTGTTTCTCTGGACGCTATGCACCTGCGCTACAGCGCCGGAGAACTGAAGCAGGTTGTCAGCGCTGGGTAAGCCGCTAACGCTGACTGAACTGGAAGCTGTTCGCAACGGCCTGCAAGACTATGAGTCTCTGCGGTTCAATGCTACAGACGAAACACAGCCGGCCGAGCTCAAGGACTATCTCGATTTTTACGGTATAAATGTCGCTCGCGACTCTCGCAACTACCCCCGGCTTCGGCATGGGGTGCACGCTTTAACCAGCGGCAGCTATCGCCTTTGCCTGCACACGTTTAAGCAGGCCAATGCCAGCGAGACCCTGTTACTTGTGCACGGCTATCTCGATCATGTTGGCCTGTTTGGGCACCTCATTCGATATGGTTTGGAACGCGGCTATAACGTGGTGGCTTTTGATCTGCCGGGTCACGGTTTGTCGAGTGGCGAGGCAGCCGTTATCGACAACTTTGCCGATTACAGTGAAGCAATAAAAAGCGTGGTGAGGGTCTGCGGCGACTTTCCGCAAGACTGGTCGTTGATAGCCCAGAGTACCGGCGCTGCTGCCGTGTTTGATTACTTTCTGAGGTACGACGCTGCGCCGTTTAAGCGCGCCGTGTTGCTGGCGCCGCTGATTCGACCTGTGGGCTGGTGGTGGATCAGAGCGGCCCGGCCATTGCTGCGGCCTTTTTGCAAGGATGTGAGGCGCCGCTTCGCCAGAAATTCCAGTGACGCCGAGTTTCTCGCGTTCATTCAAAATGACCCCTTGCAGCAGCGGCGCTTGCCCCTGCGCTGGATGGCTGCCCTGGGTTCCTGGTTAAAGAGCTTGCCGCAGAAAAATAACGCGCCCATACCCATGCTCGTGATTCAGGGCGATGCGGATACAACCGTTGACTGGCGCTACAATATTGAATGTATTCAGCGGATTTTTGCCGGTGCCGACACGCGCATAGTCGTGGGAGCGCGCCACCACCTGGCCAATGAGAGCCAGGTTTATCAGTCCGAGATCAGGGGGCTTATTGATGAGTTTCTTATGCGGCGCTAGCTGCACCATGCACCGCACGCTCGCCCATCGACACGGGCCGCTGTCACTGATTCCGCAACCCGCTTATGTTTGAAGCAATCGAAGCACTGCAACAGGCTATTTGCTGTAAACAAACTGACAGAACAGCGCGGTCTTTAACCCGCAGGGGGCTCGAACAGGTTAACTGTGCGTCTCGAATGCCGTAATTTGTTTGGTATTAATACCATTGAGGGTTGTGCCGAGAAATACGTCACCGGGCAGAGGTTTTCGCCAGCCGCCTGCCAAATGAAGCAAGAAATATTTATAAGTTATTGAAAATAAAGTAAACATCTATGGATAAACGCTCGCCAACTCACCTTAAGTAAACCCCGGATACATGCAAAGAAACCTGTAGTGCCATATTGCGCCCTGACTTGATGATGGTTTGATGATTGCCAACGCGCTAACTCTTTTATAGCTTAGATCATGTGAACGGTTGCCTCGCTGCAACCTGTCAACCAATCCACTCCAGGAGCCTGTCGGATTTAACCGCTGGTAGCGAGGGGAAGCAGAAATGAGTCAGTTTTTGCAGTTGTGAGACGAACAGTGGTTTTGTTTAACGACATTGACCGTGCAAAATACATTAATGTTTTTCCGCAGTAGCACAGTGTTAAGCCCGACAGGTTCCTGGCAACAGGGGAATAATTATGCCAATTCTTACACACAAGAAGCGACTGCCTGGGGCGGTCAGGTTTGCACTGGGATTAGCAACGGCTCTAGGTCTTGCTATACCCGTTGCAACCAGCGCGCAGGAATCCAGTAACTCATCCAGTAGTACAGGGCTTGAAGAAGTTGTCGTTACCGGTTCACGCATTGCTCGCAATCCCGAGTCTTACCTGGGCGGCATGTCGGTCGCTAGCGGTGAAGACATTGAAAACATCGGTACTTACAGCACCATCGACCTGCTGCAAAAACTGCCGTCAATCGGTTCTCAGGGGACCAGCCGTAATAATGCTAACGGCGGCCGCGGTGCTCACTTTGTGGATATCCACAATCTTCAGGAAGAACGCACACTGGTACTGATGAACGGCCGTCGCGTCGTCAGCACCCTGCGCGACTCCACCGGCCTGGCGGTTGATATTCAAACCTTTCCGGCCGTCATGATCGACCGGGTCGAAGTACTGGCCGACGGTGCTTCAACGGTATACGGTTCCGACGCCATTGCCGGTGTTGTCAACGTGATTACACGCGATGACTTTGAAGGTTTTGAACTGACTGGCGGTTATGCTGAGCCGAAGGCAGACGGCGGCGAATCCAGGAACCTGGGTGCCTTGTTCGGCGTGCAATCAGACAGGGGTCGCATGATCCTGGGTGCCACATTTGTCGAAACTGAAAATGTCGATTATCAGGAGCGCAACTGGGCTAGAATTCCGCTGTTGGGCCAGACTCCCGATGGCGCAGGCGGCACTCTGAATCTGGTCGGTAGTGGTATTCCACCACAGGGACGGCCTCTTACCGCAAGCCTGATTTTTGAGCCAGACACCACCACAGGTGCCAGCTTTCAGCCCTATGATACCTTTGGTACCAGCGGTCTCAATGGCTCGGCCGGTGACGGTAGTATCCAGTCAATTCTGGATACCAACCACCGCTTTAACTACAACGACCCCGGCGGTGACGGATCCAGCCTGATCAACGCTGCCAGAGTATTTAATATGGGTGCAATCGGCGATGTTGAGTTGAGCGAGAGCTGGTCCGCCTATGCCAATATTCTGGCCCAGCACCGCGAAGGTACCTTGAACTTCACGCCGCTGCCAGTGCAGGGTGCTGCGGGCCGTTTTACCGACTTGCTGCGGGTACCGTTTAGCAACCCAAATATCCCGGCCGACGCGCTGGCGGTGATCAGGGCTGCCGAGTTAGACACGGACCCGACAGCGACATCTTTCCAGATGGGCTATCGCGGTCTTGATTTGGGTAACCGTACATTCAGATACGACACGGATACCATGCAGGGTACCTTCGGCTTTAAGGGTGACCTGAATTTTGCCGACCGCGATTGGCAGGCAGACAGTTGGGTCACCTGGGGACAGTCGCGCTTGACTGAAATCACCTCTGGCCAGCTCAATGTGGGCAATCTGCAAGCTGCGGTAACGCCAGACTTGTGTGCGCAACTGTCTAATTGTCCGAAGGATGCAGCAGGT
>CBDBLE010000002.1:0-1949 GCA_965206945.1 uncultured Pseudohongiella sp.
GAGCTCAAGGCGCTGGAAGCCTGGCTAGCGGGGGAACAGCCAGAGACCGCCGTGCCGACGACAGCCGCACCTGAGCCAGCGCCAACCGCTGCCGCCGAGGCGACGCCACAACCCAACTACGCCGGGCACAGCGCCTATGAAGAGCGCAACTTCGGCCTGCAAAACCCTGAACCCAAACCGGAAGTTGTGGAATTCCTCAATAGCACCGTCAAAGAACCTTTTAGCGGATGGCAGGGGAAGAGCGTCTTTACGCTGGAAAACGGACAAATTTGGAAACAGCGTGTCCGCGGCAAATACTATTACAGTGGTAGCGACAATCGGGTTGTGATCAGCAAAAACGGTCTCGGTTTTTATGAGATGAGACTTGTCACCGCCGACCGTGCCATCGGTGTCAAACGCCTGAAGTAACATAACATTGAGGGCCGATGCCACGGCTGCCCCTCGCGGGCAACGGTCAGGTCAGGCCCGACAGCCTGCTGGCAAGACCGGGGTTGTTTACTGTTGGCCTGTAGCCGGTTTGTATCGAAAACAAACAAGGCGAACCTCAAGCAAGGCTCGCCTTATGCCCCCGAACTTATGCCCCCGAACTTATAGTCCCGAACTACACAACAACGGGTCTGTTCGGTCCGCGTTCTGGTTGCGGCTTCCTGTTCAGGCTGGCCTAGTAAGTCAGCTTGACCCGAGCGAAGAAGAGCTGACCCAGCGCGTCGTAGATAGTCGAAGTGTTAGCAGAAATAGACGGCACATAGGGAGGCTCTTCGTCGGTCAGGTTTTCAAAACCTGCTGACAGCCGAATGTTGTCCCAGCTATAACTGGCGTACACATCAAAGTAGTGAACCGCATCCGTTTCAGTATTGAGCGTGTCGAAGCCGATTTGATCGTCGATATCCATCTCGTCAATAAAGCGCCAGGCCAACGCCACATTCCAGTTGTCACGCGCCAGGCTCACAGTCATGTTTGACTTCCAGTCTGGGTAACCAGCGAAGTCACACACGTCGCAGGCAACTTTGCCAGTGCGATCATCAACAGTGCCAGTCGCTGAAGTTTCAACATATTCGTCCAGATAGGTCAGCAACCAGTCGACCCTAACGCCGCCAATGGGGGTATCCCAGTTGAAGGAGGAGTTGACATCAACACCTGAGGTTTCAATGGTAGCGAGGTTTTCGTTCAACAGATCGAAACGCACCACATCGTTGCCAGGGCCGCGACCAATACGCGCACACTCCGGGGCAGACAGAGCGACAGATTCATAGCAGTTGTTGATCACCTGCGCCGGGTTCGGTGTACTGATCGCATCGCTGATCTCAACATCATAGTAATCCAGTGCTATGCGAGGAGAACCAAAAGCTCCCCCCCCCCCCCCCGGCGTCCAAACCAGGCCTACCGAGAAGTTGTCAGAGGTTTCCGGTTCGAGATCCGGGTTGCCACCGGCTGAAGTTTTCAACTGTGCAGCAGGCTGAACGAAGTCAGACGGAACCCCCTGAGACGCGCAGTTCGCAGCCACCGTTGGGTTGGTCGCCTGAACGGTGGTGTTACAGGGGTCGGTCACACCGGTAAAGGTATCGGCAACACCGCCGAACAACTCCAGGATGTTGGGAGCACGAAAGCCAGTGGAAGCCTGTGCGCGCAAGCTAAAAGAGTCAACCGGGCTCCAGCGACCGCCGATCTTCCAGGTGGTCTCTTCGTACTCGTCATATTCAGAATAGCGAATCGCAGCTTCCAGGCCGAGTTCTTTGGCAGCCGCAGCATCCGCAATCAGTGGCACGTCGAATTCGGCATACACTTCCCACAAATCGTATTCACCGTCGGTGGGCTCAGCAAAGTTACCTCCGCTGTCGCCATTGCCAACGATACCTGACGGGGTCACGCTACCGGATTCTTCACGATATTCAAAACCAGCCGCGAAGCCGACGCCACCTGCGGCCAGTTCAAACAAATCGGCCGTGGTC